>NZ_JBICSZ010000001.1:0-2213490 GCF_043197365.1 Kribbella sp. NPDC049174
TGATGCCGCCGGTGGAGTTCGAGCAAGCCCACTACGCTGCTCTCAACCGAGAGCAGCAACCCGTATAAGAGCGGCAGAGAACCTGGGGTGGTTCACACGTGTGGCCGTGGGTTCCGCATCGCCCCGCTAGCAATCATGGGAAGCGCGGTCCGGCCCGGCACGCGTCAAAGGTGCCTCCGGCACTGACCGCGCGCTTGACACGTAACCGTCAAGTTCGACGCATTTCAGCCTATGGCTTCAGGTAGACGTCGACCTCGGGCAGCACTTCGGACAGCGGTCGGTGCATGTCCAGCTGGAGGTAGTTGTCCGAGGGACGTTGAACGCGGTCCATCGAGTCGCGGAACAGCGCCTCGCCGTCCACCAGCTCGTCACCGAGGTCCACTGGCGGATGGTCCACGCCACGACGGTGGGTCCTCAGCCGCGGCCGCCGACGAAGTCTCTCGTCGAGGACCTTCAGATCACGAACCTGGCACTCGATGTATCTGTAGCTCGCATCGTGCTGCCTGGCGATTTCCATGCCCTCGGTCAGGATCCTCGGCCAGAAACACGGACTGTCCATGACCACAGGATGCCCTTGAGTGAGCACGTGACGCGCCTGCGCGTACATCACCTCGTACGCAGCCTTGGTACTACTGGTGAGGTCGAAGCCCGCGTCGAGTACGGCGGACTTGATGATGTCGTAGTCAACGGCAACCGCACCGAACGCGTCGACGACGTGGGCGGCCACGGTGGACTTCCCAGAACCTGGAACGCCCGACATCTGCAGCAGGAACATCGCGTGCCGATCCTCCATCTCGTCGCCGTTGCGGCGCCTCGACCACGACTGCGTGCCGTGTGGCGAGCCACCCTACAACGCGATACCAGCGACCCACGGTTGCATCGGACACTGATTGGCCCGTCGGACACCGGACCGCCGTGGGAGGATTTGGGAGCGAACCAGGAGCAACAACGGTCTTGTAGCGGGCCCAAATCGGAACAACCAGGAAGGCGAAACGCCTTGTAGGTAGGAGAACGAACGTCGTCCCGAGAGACCATCAACGCGACTCCTGCCCGCTGCTGTTTGACCCGGGAGGCAGAACGGGAGGCCAAGGCTCCAGCTCCGACCTTGGCGTCGATCTGCGTGCAGATCTGATCCATCGTCGCGGCCCCGATCAGACCTGGACGCTCAACGAGTTCGAGCCCCTCGGCTGATCAATCGCTGGTCGCGCAGGGAGCAGAGGTCATCCGGCTTGGAGGATGTGGCGGCGCACTCGCCGGGGCACAATCAAGCCCCGCGTCCGATGAGGCTGCCTTGTTTGGGGGTTTAGATGTTCTTCACCCTGTCCAGCCTGGTGCTCGGTGTCGTTCTGTTGGCGATCGTGCTGGGATCGTGCGCTATCGGTGTGCTGGTCGGGCGTCGGTTGCACGAACACCACGAGACATGGCGAGAGCCGATCGGAGTCGTGCAGGCGGCGCTGCTGGGGTTCGTGGCGCTCATCCTCGCCTTCGGATTGACGATGGCGGTGGGTCGGTACGAGACCCGGCGGGTCGAGCTGGTGAAGGAGACGAACGCGATCGGTACGACCTATCTCCGGGCGCAGACGTTGTCGGAGCCCGTCCGTAGCCAGTCGCTGGAGTTGCTGAAGCGCTACACCGATGTGGAGATCCGTCTGTCGACGACGCGGCCGGGCTCCGCCGAGGCGCGGCGCGTCGTGGCGAACGGCGGGGTCATCCAGCGGCAGCTGTGGGCGCTCGCCGCTGACTCACTGCGGGAGGCCCCCGACGCCAGCGCTCCGCGTCTGTACATCGACAGTCTGAACTCGATGATCGACAGCCAGACCTCGCGTGTCGCAGCACTCGGCAATCGCGTGCCCACATCGGTCTTGGTCCTCGAGGTGGTCGGCGCGTCGGTGGCGTTGGGACTGCTTGGCCTCTACCTCACTGTGCTTGGCCGTGGCCTGCTACCAATCCTGCTCGCCGCCGTGTTCGTCTCGCTCCTGCTGCTGGTCACGTTCGACCTCGACCGGCCGACCCGTGGCCTCATCACGGTCCCGTACACGCCACTGGTGGAGCTGCGGGCGTCGATGGACTTGCCGCCGGCGGCAGGCGGCGGCTAGCCCGGTGAGCGCGAACGCTCACCACGCCGCAGGTACCTATTCTCGCAGACGACGCCGGCATGACTGTCTACATGGGATGCCCCGATCTGCTCGGTGGCGAGGACGGCAGGATGGTACTGGTCGACTTTGCGAAGTGACTATCGGGAAGGGTTCGGGATGGGCACCAACGGCACTCACCGGAGTGTCAGTGGACAGGCTGTCTGGGATGCTGCCGTGGTTGGCTGGCGGCGGTTGGCGGAGCAGCCGTCGGCCGATGGGGTGTTCAGCTGGGAACGGCATGGCGAGGCCGACTGCTTTTGGTGGACCGGTCGGCCCGGCAAGATCGCGCACCAGCTGTTTCTGAGCGCGCCATCAGCGGAGGCATTGGCCCGTGCGGTTCGCTTGGCGCTGGAATCGCCGACCCGTCAGGGCGGCTGCGACGTGTCCGTCCGCATCCTCGATCGCCCGGATCTCGCGGCGGCACTCGACGAGCTCCGCCCGACCTCCTCCAACACCGCGCCGCTGATGCTCTGTGAGCTCGCCAATCGCCCGGCGTCACCGCCCTCGAAGTTCACCACCGCGATCATCAGCGACTCCGAGGAGCGGGCCCGACTACTGCGCATGGTCGGCGGCGTGTACGACGACCCGGACGGCCTGACCGGATTCTTCCATGGCACCGGTGCCGCCGACATCGTCGGAGCCTTCGATGGCAACAGCCTGGTCTCGTCGGCGACCGTCGTCACAGCCGGAGACACGGCGAACCTCTGGTCGGTCGCCACAGCCCAGGAGGAGCGTGGCCGGGGCGCGGCGTCGGCAGTCGTTGCCGCGGCGCTGGATCATGCGGTCGCTGCGGGATGTACCCGGGCGGGCCTCGGCACCTCGGACGAACTCGTCTCCTGGTACAGCTGGTTCGGATTCGCCGAGGTCGGACGTGAGCGCAGCGCGGTGATCAGCCAGTCCACCGCTGCCAATTGATCGACCCGACCATACTGATTCTCGATCACGAACTCCTGTGCAGCGCACCAGAGCCTGCGTCAGCCAGCGCTTCCTCGGGCGACGGCCGGGAGCGTATCTTGAGGGCGTGGCATCGAAATCCTTGCCGCAACGCGCAGTCCACGCGGTCGGCGAAAGCCCGGTCGCCGAGCGGCTTGCCCGCGCTCAGGAGCTGGCCTACGGGCCGCTGATCGAACGGGTACGACGCAGCCCGCTGCACACCGACGTACTGGGTCATTCGTTGCATCCGTCGCTGACCGACGTGACTACCGGGTGCTGGCTCGGCACGTCCCTTCTCGACCTCGCCGGTGGGTCCGAGTCGCGTCGCGGGGCGTCGCTCCTCGCCGGGTTCGGACTGCTGGCGTCCGTGCCGACGGCTCTCGCAGGCGCCGGCGACTGGGCGGAATTGTCAGGCGCTGAACGCAGGATCGGTGCGGTCCACGGGCTCGGCATGGACGTTGCAATACTCCTCTTCGCCGGCTCGCTCGTCGCGCGTCTGCGCGGCCGGCACCGGCTCGGCACAAAGCTCGCCGTAGCCGGGAACCTGGTCATCGCGGGTGCGGGCTTC
Source organism: Kribbella sp. NPDC049174 (assembly GCF_043197365.1). Taxonomy (NCBI): domain Bacteria; kingdom Bacillati; phylum Actinomycetota; class Actinomycetes; order Propionibacteriales; family Kribbellaceae; genus Kribbella; species Kribbella sp. NPDC049174. The sequence goes on from NZ_JBICSZ010000001.1 coordinate 3,637, forward strand.
CTCGGCGGGCATCTAGCCCTGCACCGCGGAACTGCCCGCCGAACTTCCATGGCTGAGCGCACCTAGAGCTCTCAACCCAATGCAGTGCCCATCATCGGCACGGGCGCCTTCGTAAGTTGGGCCGGGGACGCCGGTCGCGTGCCGGATGGCATTGCGTTGGCCCGGTCGGGCCATTCCGTCGCCCGGGCCGGTGAGCGCATGCTGGAAGACGAGGGTGGGGTGGCCCTCACCAAGGGGGAGGCGGTTTCATGACCGAGCGACGTCCGACTGAGCCCACGCGCGCCGACCAGGTCGCTGCCCTTGCACCAGAGTCAGCGCGTACGCGGATCGGCATCGTCGTGGCCGGATCGCTGGCCGCTGGGTTCGCAGCGGCGGTCATCCTCGCGTTCCTGCCAGTCGACACCGTGGATATGAACTTTTCCACCGCGATGGTGCTGTTCGGCTTCGCGCTCGGGTGGGCGCTCTTGGCGGTGCTGTCCATGCGGTTCACCGACCAGCCTCAACGCTGGGCTATAGCGCCCGCGATCTTCATGGCCGTGTCTGGTGCGTTGGTGCTCATGGTCCCGGACTCTGTGGTGGACGCGCTGGGGTGGGTTTGGCCGCCGGCTGTGTTGGTCTTGGTCGTCTGGGCGTGGGTCCGCGCTAAGCATGAGATGCATAGCCGCGCCAGAGCGTGGCTGCTGTGCCCGGTGCTGATCATCCTGGCGCTTCTCGCCGTCGGCGGGGGGTACGAAAGGATCAGTCGGTCCACCGCACCGGCGGTTGCCATGCGCGGGCAACTCGTCGACGTGGGATCGTACCGACTCCACCTGGAATGCCAGGGCTCACGCGGGCCGACTGTGATCCTTGAGCCCGGCGCGGGCGGATCGGCGGCGTCGATGGGGTTGATCGCTCCCGCCGTGGCCCGTGACAGCCGAGTATGCGTCTACGACCGGGCGGGGCGCGGCTGGAGTGATCCGGCTGCGAGTCCACCCGATGCTGCGCAGATCGCCACAGATCTCCACACGCTCCTTGACCGCGCACAGGTTCCGGGTCCGTATGTCCTGGCCGGACATTCATTTGGCGGGCTGTACGTGAGGACGTATGCCTCGAGGTATCCCGGGGAGGTCGCCGGTCTCGTCCTGGTTGACTCCACCGCCGCCAAGAACGAGCCCGTGTCCCCGCCGGAGGCGGGCTCTTACAGCGTCTTGAAGCATGTGTCTTCGTTGTTCGGGACGACTTCTCGGCTGGGCGTGGGCCGGCTTCTGGCCAACACCTCGTTCTCGGAGCTACCGCCGGAGTACCGGGACGATGCCCGCGCCACCGCCGCCACCGGGAAGGAAATGAGCGGAACGCTCGATGAGTACGGCGTCGCGAATCGGTCCACGGCCGAGGCGGGAACGCTCCGTAGCGTCGATGCGAAGCCACTGGTCGTCCTGACCGCCGAACGCGGAAACTCCAAGGGTTGGATGGCTGACCAGAACAAGACAGTCACTCTGTCCAGCAACAGCCTCCATCGCGTCGTGCCAGGGGCAACCCACGCTTCCTTCGTGGAGAACCCGGATCACGCCGCAGCGGTCACCCGCGCAATCCACGACGTCGTCGTCTCAGTACGTACCGGCGCACCGCTTACTCACCCCTGACATCGCGGACCAACAGACTCACGGTGACGCCCGCAGGGCGCAGATCGATCTTCAGATCCTGCTCGGCAGCGCCGGCGATCCGGCCGATCTCGTCGACGAGCGCGATACCTCTCGCGAGCGAACCGGTCCGGAAGTGGGCCGAGACCACGTGGTACAGCACGCGCCAGTCGTCGACACCGTCCGCCGCATGGAACTGCTCGGCCGTGATTCGCGCAGACATGCCGCTCAAGCTAACAGCGAGACCGGCCGGGGCCTCCTACACGTCAACGCCGTTCTGGCCGGCCCATTCGCAGCACAGCCGATGACCGCCAAACTGAGTTACCGCTCCCGTACTGCGTAGGTCAGGTGGGTCACCCGTTGCGTCGGCTCCGAACGGACCGGCTCCAGCGCGACCCTGGACGCGTCCACGCCGTCGAACAGGCGGGTGCCGGAGCCGAACAGCACCGGCGAGAGCGCGATCGTGAACTCGTCGATCAGACCGGCGTTCACGTACTCCAGGATCGTCGCGCCGCCGCCCGCGATGCGGACGTCGCGGTCGCCGGCGGCCTCGCGGGCCTGGTCGAGCGCGGTCTCGATGCCGTCGTTGACGAAGTGGAACGTCGTCCCACCCGGCCGCTCCCAGGGGTCACGTTTCTCGTGCGTCACGACGAAGACCGGCGTGTGGAACGGCGCCTCCTCCGGCCATGCCTGCTCGCCGGCGTCGAACATGCGCTTGCCCATGACGCTCACGCCGGTTCGCTCGAACGTCTCCCGCACGATGTCGTTGTCGCGGCCCTCCTCGCCGCCCTCGCCGAGCTTCAGGTTCTCCCGGAAGAACCGCAGCGGGAAGACCCACTGCTGCAGTTCCCCCCACTGCGCCATCCAGTGCCGCACGTCCGGGTCGTCCTGCTTGTCGGTCGTGAAGAGGTCCTCAACGGGCACGGGCTCGGGCGCGATGTAGCCGTCCAGCGACATCGTCACGCTGAAGAACACCTTTCCGGCCATCAGTCCTCAGCTCCCTTCCGAACGATCTCGGTGACGTAGGCAGCCAGATTGGTCAGGGTCTGCTGGCCGCCCTCGATCGCGTGGTACTTCTCGACCGCCTCGTCGCGCAGCTCCTTGGTGGGGAACACCGTGCGCATCTCGATCCGGGTCGCCGCGCCGTCGGGCGCGAACGTGAGGACCGACTTGAAGGCGTTCGGGTCGTCGCGGGACTCACCGTGCAGCAGCGCGATCCGCTCCGGCGGGGCGATCTCGGTCCAGGAGATCCACTCCTGGTAGTCCGTCCCGTCCGGTCCGTGCATCACGAAGTCCCACTCCGCGCCGACGCGGAACTCGAAGGACCGCGTGGTGGTGGTGAACCCCTCCGGTCCCCACCATCGCGACAGGTGCCGGACTTCGGTGAACGCCTCGAACACCAGCTCCCGTGGGGCACTGATGACCCGGGAGATCACGATCTCGCGGTCGGCCGTCGCCGGCTCCGCCCGCGTTTCTTGCCTTGCTCCTGCCATCGGTCATTCCTCCTGCTGTGCCTGTTTGAGGTCCTGCACGTAGGCGTCCAGCCGGTCGAAACTCTCGTTCCAGAACCGCTCGAACCCGCCGGTCCACTCGTGGACCGGTCGCAGCCCGCGGGCGTCCAGGCCGTACAGGCGCTGCTTGCCTGCCTTGCGGTCCCGCACCAGCCCCACCTCCCGGAGCACCCGCAGGTGTTTGGACGCCCCCGGCTGGGTCATCCCCAGCTCCTGGGCCAGGTCGGTCACCGGCCGCTCACCCGCCCGCAGCAGCACCAGAATCTCCCGGCGCTGCGGCTCGGCGATCGCGTTGAAGACGTCCGACGTCGTCGCTGCTCGTGCCATGGATGCAATCATATGCCCATATCGGCATGCGTCAAGCCGGAGGAATCAGGCGGAGTGTCATCAACCTCGTCCGCGCTCAGGTCGCGGAGAGGCTCGCCGGATGGGAAGTCTGGGCACCAGGGCGGGGACCCGGGCGGCGTAGTCGTCGTACGACGCTCCGAACGTGGCGCGGAGGTCGCGCTCCTCGAACCTCATTCCAACGGCGATATAGCCCGTCGCGGCGAGGGCGAAGAGAAGATGCGATGCGCCCATCCGTGGCGTCGCCCAGAAGGCCAGCACCAGCCCGGTCATCAACGGGTGCCGTACGACGGCGTACAGACCGCCGACATACAGGTCAGAGGTGAGACCGGGGTCGCGAGCTGCGGCCCATCCGGCCTGCCGCAGCCCAAGGAGTTCGAGGTGATCGAATCCGAACGTCGCGGTGATGGCCAGCGCCCAACCGGCAGCGAACAGCGACCAGGCGATGACCGCGACCACGCCCTCGGCATGCCAGATCTGCCCACCCCAGGGTTGCCAGAACACCAGTAGCAGCGCGAGGCAGATGTCTGTGGCGAGCACGTACGACGTGCGTTCGAGCGCCGCCGGGATCCGCCGGCTCAGCCATGACTTCACCGTACGACGCGCCATCACCGAGTGCTGGACGGCGAAGAACAGTAGCAGCGCCAGGTCGATGGCGACCGCACGAGCGGTGGTCGTGCGGTCGGGTCCGTCGACGGTCCTGGGGACGACCACGTCGGCGAGGAAGGCCATCGTCCACACGGTGACGGCGACGAACCCCAACCAGGCGGCGGCCGAGATGAGGAGATGTGCAGGGTGTCGGGACATGTCTCCATGCTGCGGAGTCGCCGTCCCCGGCGCAGCCGTGGAATTACCTCACTTGTACGGGTCTTGCGCGACGTACCAGGCTGCTACTTGGGAACGAGACCTGAACCCAAGCCGCAGCCGGATCCGTTCGAGGTGCGACTCGGCGGATCGTTCGCTGATGCCCAGGCGGTCGGCCAACTGGCGGTTCGTCAGGCCCTCCGCCACGAGGGCCGCGACTTCTGTCTGGCGGGCGGTGAGCCCCGTGGGAACGGTCCTTCGTAGCTGTGGCATTCCGAGGAAGCGTCGCACCTGCTCGACCAGCGACTCCACATCCCCGATGGCAGGAAGGTGCGAGCGACCCACGAGCTCAACGAGCTGGGCGCCAGGGATCGCGTCGGCGAGCACCCTGCTCTGATCGAACGGAGCGGCTCGATCTCCGCTCCGGTGCAGCACCAGCGTCGGCGCCTGCACCCGCGCGAGGCTCGGAAGCACATCCAGGGCGTAAGCGAGACGCAACAACGCGACCGCTGTCTCGGGCGAGGAGGCGGCGCGCTGGTAGCGGGCGAGCGCGAGGCGGGTGCCGGCATCAGCCTCGGGTGCGAAGAGATCGGTGAGCAGGTCTGATCCCAGACCCCAGTGAGAGGCAAGCAGCCCGAGCATGTGCCGCTTGCTGTCCTCGTCGCCGATGGCGTCACCGGTCGCCCAGCCGCCGTACAGCACCAGACGCGAAACCTTCTCCGGCTGATCGGCCGCCCACTGTGCGGCCACCGCCGCCCCAAGCGACCAGCCGAGGACGTCACAGCGGGTAATGCCGAGCGCTTCGGTCACCGCGTCGATCGTGGCAAGCTCGAGCGCCATCGTGCGAGGGCCGTCGTAGGCGTCCGAGAGGCCACAGCCAGGGCGGTCGTAGCGCACCAACGTGCGGCCCGACGACAGCGACTCGTGGAACATGCGCTCGGCGGGGATGGCCCATCCGAGCTCGAGGTGACTGAGCCATCCCGGCGCAACCAGCAGGAACGGCCCGCTGCCTGTCAGGGCATAGGCCACCCGCCCGCCATCGGCCAAGTGCGCCATCCCCAGGCGCTGGTCATGCGCAACCACAACACCAGTGAACAGCAGCGAGGTCGCGTTTGCTCAAGGGTCTTGACCGGCACCGCGCCCACCGCAGCTCATCGGCATGTGCGCGGCTCGCGGCAACCGAGTGCCTCCCCCTCCGCTCAGGTGAGCACAGTTTGGGACGAGTGCCGCAAGACGAAAGCGGCGATCGGCTCGGCCACCGCCGCGGGATCCGTGGCGACCGAGAAGTGGTCGCCGGCCTCGAGGTCGACGTCCTCGCACCGCGGGAACAGTTCGTGGAGAAAGGCTCGAGTCGCACGCGGCAGCGGTTCCCCGGGGTGCGCGGCCCACGACAGCACGGGGCAGTCGATGGCCGCTGCCTGTTCGGGCCGGAAGCTCCACTCGGCCAGCGCCGGCGCCTCGTATTCGAACCAGGTAGTCGCGTCCCGGATCCCCTGGTGGACGGCGCCGGGACCTGCGGCCCCGGCCGCTGAACGCCAGTCCAGGCCCTGCGATGTGAACAATGCGTCGTACGCGCCGATGACATCTCCGGCCTGGTAGCGACCGGCCATCGCCTCCATCAGCGGCTCGATGCTTCGCAGGACGTCCGCGAAGTCGCTGGCAGCCACCCAAGTGAACGGGGGCAGCGGCTCCAGCAGGGCCATGGACCGCACTCGCTCCGGGTGGGCGGCCGCGACCTCCATGACGATCATGGCGCCCTCGGAGTGGCCGACGAGGTGGGCGCCGTCCACCCCGAGGCGATCGAGCAGTGCGACCGCGTCGGCCACCTGGTCGTCGAAGCCACCTGCCGGTCCGCTGCTGTTGCCGATGCCCCGGCGGTGGTACCGGATGCGGCGGAACCCGGACAGGGCAGGCTGGGTGGCCAGGGGTCGCAGGAAGTCGGCCCAGATGGCGCCGTGGATGAACAGCATGGGCGCGCCCTCTCCCTCGACGTCGTACGCCAACTCGACGCCGTTCACAGTTGTTTGCTCCATCGGGGATCTCCTCTGTCCGTGTTTGTCAACCGTGGTGCCCGCCGTTGCGAGCCGACGGATTCGAGAGTGGCTCACAGCGACGCCGGGCCGGATCGGCATTGGCCGCCAACCTGCGGGAGATGAAGTGGGTACTACTACCCACCTCCGGACAGGAGGTCCATGCTGGACGCATGGAAGCCGTCGACACGGCTCACCTGGCCCGTGCGCGGGAGCTCCACACGGCGTCCCGCTGGGAGGAGGCCTGCGCGGAGTACGCCGCGGCCGACGCCGAACAGCCGCTCGCCGTCGACGATCTGGAGGCGTACGCCGAGGCAGCCCAAGTCTCGGCGCGGGGGGACGAGGCGGTCGCCCTGCTTCGCCGTGTCTTCGACCTCCGGGTCAGCGCCGACGAGCCCGGCGATGCGGCGTACGCCGCGTTCTGGCTGTGGTGGGCCTTCTTCACCAACAACGAGATCGTCCAGGCAAACGGGTGGCTCAAGCAGGTTGGCCGCGCTCTGGGCCCTGATGTTGCCGCTAGCCCATGGCTGAGGATCCCCGAGGCGATGGCGCATGGGATGACCGGAAACCACTCACACGCCGACGAGCTGCTGAGTGCGGTCGTCGACGGCAGTCATGGCGAGGTTGTCCCCTGGGCATTGTGCGTGTGGGGTCAGTCCCTGATCGACGCAGGGCGGCTCCAGGACGGTCTTGATCGCCTGGACGAGGCGATGGCGGCTCTCCTCCACGATGGCCTGTCCCCGCGGGTGACCCCCTGGATCTACTGCGCCGCGGTCCGCGGTTGCTGTCTGGCGCGCGACTTCGCTCGCGCCCGGGCGTGGAACCGGTCGATGGCCGGCTGGCTCGATTCGCTGGGCAGGCTGGGCGGCGCGTACCTCGGGAACTGCCGCATCTACCGCTCACGGTTGATGTGCCTGACGGGCGCTTGGCCCGACGCCCTCGAGGAGATCGCCGCGGTCTGTATCGATCTCGACGGCTACGCCAGCTGGGTCTGCGGCCACGCCTTCTACCAGCTCGGTGAAATCCAGCGGCTCCGTGGCGAGTGGGATGCCGCTGAGGAGGCGTACCGCCGCGCGGCCGAGAGCGGCTGCCCGACCCAGCCGGGGCTCTCGCTCCTCAGGCTCGCCCAAGGTGACGTCGACGCCGCGTCAGCCGGCGTACGTCGGGCGTTGGCCGAGGTGACCGCGACGCCCGATCGTCTGGACCTGTTGAAGGCCGCGGTCACCATCTACCTCGAGGATGGGAAAACCGACGCGGCCGGGGATGCCGTGGCCGAGTTCGAGGAGACCGCCGGGGAGATGCCCACGCCCGTCATCGAGGCCGAGGCGTCCGCCGTGAGGGGCGCGCTGGCGCTTTCCGAGGGCGATGCCGCAAGCGCGTTGCCGCTCCTTCGACGGGCCGCTGGTGGTTGGCAGGAGCAGGATGCCCCGCACGAGGTGGCGAAACTGAATGTCCTGATCGGACGGGCTTGTCGCGCACTCGGTGACCACGACGGCGCCCAGCTCGAATTCTCGGCGGCCCGGGAGACGTTCGAGCGGCTGGGTGCGCGTCCGGACTTGGTGCAGTTGGACCGGATCGTCGCGGCCGCGGACGCCGATGCCGAGACCCACGGGCTCACCCAACGGGAGATCGAGGTTCTCCGCGCCATCGCCCAGGGCAAGCCGAACCGTGCGATCGCCAATGAACTACACCTCAGTGAGCGCACCGTCCATCGCCACGTGGCCAACATCTTCACCAAACTCGACGTCGACTCGCGGACCGCCGCAGTCGCGTGCGCGATCAAGCAGCGCATCGTCGAGGTAGGCATCCTCTGACGCTCGGCCTCCTGGCTCGGCGCGGGTGCGGGCGCTCTTCCGTTCGACAGGGCGGGTACGCCGTGGCGTGCGCGGCGGCACTCGACCGGTTCGAGAAGTACGGTGCCGAGCAATGGTTCGGCCTGTGGGGTGCGGAGTACGGCGACGTGGCCGACGGATCGTGAAATTCTGGCAGCTGGGTGTCGGATCTGGGGTGAGGCGTTCGTTGCAGGGGTGAGAGGCGGCTGGAGGAAGGCCGCCCGGGACAAGGAGCGATGAGATGACGCGGTACCTGATCTCGTTCGAGAACGGTGCGATGGACCACATCACCAAGGAGGACTTGCCCGAGGTGGGCAAGGCCGCTCACGCGGTGGTTCAGGAGGCCAAGGATGCCGGCGTGTTCGTCTTCGCCGGCGGGCTGGAACCTGACGTGGCGGGCGCCAGGGTGACCACCGACGGGCTCGTCATGGACGGCCCGTACCCGGAGAGCAAGGAGCTCCTCGGCGGCGTCTTCGTCGTCGACGTACCCACCCTGGAGGCCGCCCTGGAGTGGGCCGCGAAGATCGCGGCCGCCTGCCGCTGCGCGCAAGATGTCCGCCAGTTCCTGGACGACCCAGAGATCTGATCCCAGGTCCACGGAGGCCGGTTCCCAGCTGGGAGACCGGCCTCTCGGATGACCTGACGTCAGGCGAAGAGTTCGCCGAGGAGCTCGGGGTGGATGGGGATGGGGGCGGGGCGGTAGGCGGGCGGCCGGGTTGCCCAGCAGTTCGCGGACCAGGAAGTCCCAGGCGCGGGTGCGGACGTAGGCCAGGCAGTCGATGAAGACGTGCTCGGCCCCGGGCACGATGAGCAGCTCGAAGTCCTTGTTGGCGGCAACGAGCCGGTCGGCCAGCCGGCCCGCTCGGTCTCGTCGACGTGCCGGATCTGCCGCACCGCCCACTGCCCGGAGGTGAGCTGCCCGAGCAGTTCGCCGGTGTTCAGGTCGTACCGGTACAGGTGACCCCAACCGTCGCGCTGCGAGTACCACAGGACCTCACCGGCGAGCACCCGCACGATCGGCGGCTGGTACCCCCACTGGTTGGGCTCCACGCGGGTGGCCCCGGCCTCGCTGAGCACGGTGGTGACCTCACCGGTGGCCGGGTCCATCCGATGCAAAGTGAGGGTACGACGGTCGCGCGGCTGGCTGAGGTAGTAGACCGCCGAGCCGTCCTCCGCCCGGCCTGGTAGTTCTCGGTGGTGCTCATTCGTTGCGTCCTTCTCGGGTCGGAGACCGGTGTTGTTCAGAGGGCGTGGGCGGCGATGTCGCCCGTGGTGGTGGTGGCGTGGATGGTGAGGTCGGGGTTGTCGGCGGCGTTCTTGAGGGTGTTGTCGATGCGGCCGAGGGTGGTGCCGGCGTCCAGGGTCGCCGAGACTCCGGGGGCGGCGCCGACGGAGACGTCGCCGACCTGGGTGCGCAGTACGACGGTGCCGCGGACGGCCTCGGTGATCCGGATGTCGCCCTTTGTGGTGCGGATCTCCGCGGAGCCGTCGAGGCGGGTGATCGAGACGTCACCGGCGTCGGTGCTGACCCGGACGTTCCCGACCTGGTCGAGCTCGATGCCGCCGTGCGAGCCCTCGTAGCTGAAGTCGCCGTATCGTCCGGCGGCCCGGAACTCGGCGCTGGCCGCCTTCGCCTCGACCTGGGAACCGGCGGGCAGGTTGACGGTCACGTCGACGTAGCCGGAGCTGCCGAGGATCTGGTTCTTCACCAGGCCCTCGATCCGCAGCACGCTGCCGTCGTACTCGACCGTGGTCTGCTCCGCGGCCTTCACGTCGCGGCTCTTCGCGGCGTTCGCGGGCAGTACCTCGACCGTGGTGTCGGTCCGGTCGGTGGCGACGAACTGGATGCGGCCGGCCGGGATGTCGAGGACGACGGAGATCGGGGTGGTGGTGTCGAAGGTCTGCATTGTCTGCTCCTGAACTCAGTGACGAACGTGATGACAGGAGCAACACTGACCGGGCGCCCTGACACCGGACAGCCACCGCACTGACTCGGCTGTCAGGCGTGTCAGGACGGTGTCAGGGCGGTGACTGGGCGACCCGGGACTGTTGTCGCATGACGAGTTCAGCGATCACGGCTTCCGGTCTCCGGAAGGCCTACAAAGACAAAGTGGTGCTCGACGGCATCGACCTGGATGTCCCCGCGGGCACTGTCTTCTCCCTGCTCGGCCCGAACGGGGCCGGCAAGACGACCACGGTGAACGTGCTGACCACGTTGATCAAGGCCGACGGCGGGGCGGTCCGGGTTGCCGGGCACGACGTCGCGACCCAGGCCAAGGCGGTGCGCGCCGCGATCGGGGTCACCGGTCAGTTCGCGGCGGTGGACGAGCTGCTGACAGGGCAGGAGAACCTGCAGCTGATGGTGGACCTGAACCGGGCGACCTCCGGCGACGGCGCGGGGATCGTCAGCAACCTGCTCGAGCGGTTCGATCTGGTGGAGTCGGCGCAGAAGCCGGCCTCGACGTACTCCGGCGGTATGCGCCGGAAGCTGGACCTGGCGATGACGCTGGTCGGCAACCCGCAGATCATCTTCCTGGACGAGCCCACGACGGGACTGGACCCGCGCAGCCGCCGGACGATGTGGACGATCATCCGCGAGCTGGTGGCGGACGGCGTGACCATCTTCCTCACCACCCAGTACCTCGACGAGGCCGACCAGCTCGCCGACCGGATCGCGGTCCTCGACCAGGGCCGCTTGGTTGCCGAGGGCACCCCCGACGAGCTCAAGCGCCAGCTCCCCGGCACGCACGTCCGCCTGCGGTTCAGCAGCGTCGAGGAACTCGACGGGGCCGCGCGGATCTTCGCCGACTCGACGCGGGACGACGACGCACTGACCCTGCGGGTTCCCAGCGACGGCGGGACGAAGTCCCTGCGGGCCCTGCTCGACCGGCTCGACGAGCACGCACTCAGCGCCGAGGAGTTCTCGGTGCACACGCCCGATCTCGATGACGTTTTCCTCGCCCTGACGGGCCACACCACGGAGGTAGTCGCGAAATGAGCACCAAGTCCCCATCGATGGTCATGTTGAGTCGCGACTTCAAGCACATCGCCCGGAACCCGACCTCGGTGTTCAACGCGGTCCTGATGCCGGTCGTGATGCTGTTCATGTTCGTGTACCTGCTCGGCGACGCGTTCAGCGTGGGCGTCGACTACGTCGACTACGCGACGCCGGGAATGCTGCTGCTGGCCGTGTGCTACGGGCTGGGGGCCACCGCCACGGCGGTGAACAACGACATGACGAAGGGCATCATCAACCGGTTCAAGGTCATGGACGTCCCCCGCGGCGCGGTGCTGAACGGCAAGGTCGTCGCCAGTGTGCTGACCAACCTGGTCGCCATCGCGGCGGTCATCGGGGTGGCGTTCGCGCTGGGCTTCAGCCCGTCGGCGAGTCTCGCCGACTGGCTCGGCGTCATCGGCCTCGTCGTACTGCTCGGTGTCGCCTTGGGCTGGCTCACGGTCGCCTTGGGAATGGCGGCGAAGTCGGTGGAGACGGCCGGTCTGGCCGCCGTACCGCTGATCATGCTGCCGTTCTTCAGCAGCGCGATCGTGCCGGCGGACAAGATGGGCCCGGGCGTCCGGCACTTCGCGGAGTACCAGCCCTTCACGCCGATCATCGAGACGTTGCGCGGGCTGCTCAACGGCGCACCGTCCTCCAGCGACGCGATCCAGGCGGTCGCCTGGTGCGTCGCGATCGCTCTCGTCGGGTACTTCTGGGCGTCGTCCACGTTCACGAAGCGCGCGTGAGGAGAGCTGTCATGCCCACATTCGTCACGCCGGGACCGATCGCCGCGACCGTGGAGGTCGCCGGAGCTCAGGTGCGGGTCACCGCGAGCGACCGGACCGACACCGTGGTGCTGGTCGAACCCATCGACGCGACGAACCGGTCGGACATCAAGGTGGCCGACCGGACCAAGGTCGAGTTCGCCGACGGTCAGCTGTCGGTCAAGACGACCGTCTCCGGGAGCAAGGGCGGGTCGGTCGCCATCGCGATCGACCTGCCCACCGGCTCCAGCCTGGCCGCGTACCTGGCGCACTCGGCCGTGCAGGCCGACGGCTCGTACGGCGAGTGCGCGCTGCACCTGGCATCGGGTCGGGTCCAGCTGGATCGCGCCGGCGCGCTGCAGGCGAGCATCGCGTCCGGTGAGGTCGCGATCGGCCACATCGCCGGGCCCGCCACCATCGACGGCGGGGCGTTCGCGCTGCGGATCGGCGAGGTCGAGGGGAGGGTCGGGCTCACGAACTCGGGTGGGCAGACCTGGATCGGTCACGCCTCGGCCGACCTCGATCTCGGCAGCGCCAGCTGCGACTTCGACATCGACCGCGCCGACGGCGACATCACCGCCGCGACCGCCAGCGGTGCCCTGAGGATCGGCCGGATGACCAACGGTCAGGCGAAGCTGACGAACGGCTCGGGAGACATCGAGGTCGGCATCAGCGAGGGCGCCGCTGCCTCCATCGACGTCAACAGCGAGCGAGGAGCGGTGCACGACTTCGTCTCGCCACAGGGAAACCCTGACCGGTGGGACTCCAAGGTCATGGTCTACGCCCGTACGCGGCACGGCGACATCATCGTTCAACGCGCAGCAAGCTGACCCTCACCACGATCGCGGCTCCGGCCAGGCTCACGATGCGAGGGTGACCTCGACCAGGTCCGAGTAGCTCGTCTGCGTACCCTCCTGTGTCACCTCGGCGAACCGTGCTTCGCCGAGGTGACGTCGAGCGTCCAGCTCGATCCGGGCCGCATCGGGCTGGGAGCGATCCGGCATCCCGCGGAGGCCGACGCCGGCCGCGAGCAGCCGCGCCGCCTGGTCGTACTGGTCGAGGCGAGCGGCCAGGTCCGCGACTCCGACGAGCATCTTGGCGATCACGCTCGCGGCCCCCGCCTCGGATGCCGCCTGCCAGGCAGCCACGCGATGGGTCCGGGACTCCCTGACATCCTCGGCCAGGTAGCCGAGCAGGTCGTGGATGTCCGCGCGGATGTACGGCTGGTCCGCGGCATCGCCCAGGAGGCTGGTCGCGAGGCCGAGTTGACGGCGGGCCTCCTTGGCGTCACCGCCCAGGCGGGCAAGCTGCGCCTTGGCGAGGGCCAGGTTGACCAGAGCGTACGGCCAGGTGACACCTTCGGCGCTCCGCTCGGCGTCGGCGATGGTGGCAGCGCTGGCGTCGCGATCGCCGCCGAGCCAGTAGAGCACGGCCTGCTGGGTCCGCATCTCGATGACGTCCTCGACGGCGCCGACCTCGACCAGGACCGCGATCGCCTCGTCGTAGTACGCGCAGGCACCGCCGAACTCACCCCGCATGGCAAGTTGGCCCGCCAGCTCGGACAGGGCCAACGACATCCCGAACCGTTCGCCGAGCGTCCGGAACTCCGCGAGCGCCAGCTCCAACTGGCCCTCCACCTCCGGGCCGCCCTGGCCGAGGATGGTTCGCATCTTGCCGACCTGCCACCGAGCCATGGCGCGTACCCACGGGTCGACGCTGTCCAGCAACGACTCGAAGGCGGCCACTGCTTCCTCCGGGGCCTGCACAAGGCGTTCCAGCGGTACCACGAAGCCCAGCATCGGGTTGTCGTGCCGGCTGTGCTGACTGAACCGATACGCCTTGTGGATCCACTCCGCGCCAAAGTGTTCGTCGCCCCGCCCAGAGGTCACGTACAGCACCACGAGCCCGTACGTCATGGCCCGGATGTCGTCGGTCACCTCGCCCGGGAGGTTGGCGGCCGCGATCAGCAGCTCCAGGCCTTCGGTCCGGCGCCCGCCGAGCCACCAGTACCAACCGGCGGCGGACGCGAGTCGCATCGCCGCCTGTGCGTCACCGGCCGCGATCGCGCCCCGCACCGCGGCGCTGAGGTTGTCGTGGTCGGCCGCGAGGGTAGCGAGCCATTCCAGTTGCTCGGCGCGGCGCAGGTGTGGCTCCGCGGTCTCGGCGAGTTCGGTGAAGTAGGCAAGGTGCGCCTGCCGGGCCTGGTCCGACTCTCCGGCTTCGGCGAGCCGATCCGCGGCGTACTCCTTGATCGTGGTGAGCATCCGATAGCGGGGGGAACCATCGCCCGCGGTGACCAGCAGCGACTTCTCGGCCAGCGAGGTGAGCAACTCGAGTACTTGGTCTCGCTCGACCGCATCACCGAGGCAGACGCTCTCGGCTGCCTCCAGGCCGGCCCCGCCCGAGAACACCGATAGCCTGCGCAGCACCGTTCGCTCGGCATCGGTGAGCAACTCCCAGCTCCAGTCGACCACCGCGCGCAACGTCTTGTGGCGCGGCAATGCCGTACGGCTCCCGCTGGTCAGCAGCCGGAACCGGTCGTCGAGCCGGTTGGCGAGCTGCTCGATGGTCATGGTGCGCAACCGGGCGGCAGCGAGTTCGATCGCCAGCGGTACGCCGTCCAGCGCCCGGCAGATCCGCACCATCAACGCCGTGGTGTGCTCGTCGGTCCCGAGGTCCCTGCGCACCGCGCCGGCCCGATCCCGCAGCAACCGGAGAGCCGGCGAGGAGGCGACCTCGGCCAGGCCGGCGCCGGCCGGCAGCGCCAGCGGCTCGACCTGCCACAACGCCTCACCGGTGATGCCGAGCGGCTCTCTGCTGGTCGCCAGGATCCGCAGTCGTCGGCATTCTCCGAGCACCCGTTCGGCCAACGCCGCGACCGACTCGATCACGTGCTCACAGTTGTCCAGGATCAGCAGCATCTCCCGATCGCGGATCGCCGCGATCAGCCCGTCCACGGGGTCCGTGCTCGGCGACGCGCCGAGCAGGGCGTCTCGGAGCCCGAGCCCGGCCAGCGCCGTCTGCGCCACGTCACCGTCGGCGCCGATGGGCGCGAACTCGACCAACCAGATCCCGTCCGGCAGGTCGCCGATCATCGTCTGTGCGGTTTCCGTGGCCAGTCTGGTCTTGCCCGAGCCACCCGACCCGATCAGGGTGGTGAGTCGATGCTCGGCGATGAGGTCGCGGACCGCGGAGATATCCGTTTCCCGGCCGACGAAACTGGTGAGCTCGGCCCGTACGTTGGTCTTCCGGGTCTCGGCTGGCCGGCCCAGCTCGCCCCGCAGCAGGGCGACGTGCAGAGCCGACAACTCCGGCGAGGGGTCGACGCCCAGCGCATCGGCCAGGGCTTCCCTCGTACGCTCGTAGGCGAGCAGGGCCTCGGAGTCGCGGCCGGCCGCCACCAGGGACCGCATCAGCGCGGCAACAAGCCGTTCCCGCAGTGGGTGCGCGGTCACCGCGTCGGTGAGGTCCGCGACTACCTCGGCGCCGTGGCCGAGGCTGACCTCCGCGTCGTACCGATCCTCCATCGCCGCCAGGCGCAGCCCCTCGAGCCGAGTCGCCGCCGCGTCGAACGCTTCGCTGTCCTCCAACCCGACATCCTGCATGGCCGCACCACGCCACAAGGCGAGAGCCTCGCGCAGTCGCCGTACCCGCTGTGAATCGTCCTCAGTGCGGGCCTGACCGACGAGACGCTCGAACCGCAGGGCATCGACGGCGTCCGGCTCCACCGTCAACCGGTAGCCGCCGGTCTGCCCCTCGATCACACCTCCGGGCAGCGCCTTCCGCAGTCGGGAGGCCAAGCGTTGCAGGGCATTCGCCGCATCGGCGGGCGGGTGCTCGCCCCAGATCCAGTCGACGAGCGTCGCCTTCGGAACGACCCGCCCTGGTTCGAGCGCGAGGGCGACCAGCAGCCCGCGCAACCGGGCACCCGGTACGTCGACCAAGACACCGTCGTCCGTGTGAACCTCGAAGGCCCCAAGCATCCCGATCTGCACCTGCCCGATCTTGCCATGGGCAGTTACCTGCCCCCGACCGCTGACCCCGCCTGACCCGCCTGTCATCGGGCCTCACCGGCAGCGGATTCATCCCAGCGGGGTGACGTTGGGGCGGGTTCTGGCGCCGAGGATGGGGTCCTGATCGATGGGCAAGGAGTCCGACATGACCGCCTTTACGGTGTGGAAGTTCGATGGTCCGGAGGGGGCTCAGGGTGCCGCCTCGGTCCTCAAGGACTGCGAGCGGGATGGCCTGGTGAAGATTCTCGACCACGCGGTGGTCTCGTGGCCGGAAGGTGATGCGCAGCCGACCACCAAGCAGGGGGCACGAGGAGAACTGGCGCGGGACCGGGTGGGGAGCGTTCTGGGGGATCCTCCTCGGGGCCCTCTTCTTCATTCCCGTGATCGGGGGCGTGGCCGGGGCCGCGATCGGTGCGATCAGCAAGATGACGCAGGATTCCGGGATCACCAAGGAGCAACTGCACAAGATCCGCACCGAGGTGACACCGGGAACCTCGGCCCTGTTCGTGGTGACCGAGCAGGGCGATCTCGACCGGGTCGGCGAACGCTTCCATGGCAGGCACAGCAAGCTCATCGCCACGAACCTCACCGACGCCGAGCGTGAGGTGCTGCTGGAGACCTTCGGCGGTAAGTGACCCGACCACGGCGCCGGCCACGGGACTGACTGCTCCCTTAGCTGACGGCCTTCTTGATCAGGGTGGTGAGTTGCTTCTCGACGGCCGGGGTGAGCTTGGTGAGGGCGTAGGAGGTCGGCCACATGGCGCCGTCGTCGAGGTTGGCCGGGTCGTTGAAGCCGAAGGTGGAGTACCGGGCCTTGAACTTGCCGGCGCTCTGGAAGAAGCAGACGTTCTTGCCGGCCTTGTAGTACGCGGGCATCCCGTACCAGAGCTTCGGCTTCAGCTCGGGGGCGCTGGCCTTGACGAGCTCGTGGATCCGCTCGGCCATGGCGCGCTCCGCGTCCGGCAGTTCGGCGATCTTCTCCAGTACGGCGGCCTCGTCGTCCACCTTGCCGCCGCGTGCGGAGGACTTCAGCTCCCGCGCGCGCTCCTTCATCGCACCGCGCTCGTCCTCGGTGAAACCCTCGTACGACTTGTCCTTGGAGGTGGTGGCCTTCTTCGCCGTGGGTGCCATGAGCTCGTCCTGTCTGTGTGGTCTGTCTGTGTGACTTCAGACTATGGACCGGCCGGCCGTCGAGGCTTCTCGAATCCTGATCGATTCGGCTGCGTCG
This sequence comes from Kribbella sp. NPDC049174, assembly GCF_043197365.1. Classification (NCBI taxonomy): domain Bacteria; kingdom Bacillati; phylum Actinomycetota; class Actinomycetes; order Propionibacteriales; family Kribbellaceae; genus Kribbella; species Kribbella sp. NPDC049174. The sequence continues at coordinate 20,781 of NZ_JBICSZ010000001.1, forward strand.
AGGGCAGCCGTCGTCGCAGTGGTGCCGGCAGGGAGCAGGGGGAGCCGGACCTGGGGGCTGGGGATCCGGCCGTGAGCTGACAGGACGGCCTTGATGACGGCGGGGTTGGGCTCGGCGAAGAGGGCTCGGGACAGCGGGACAAGACGGTTGTGGAGGCGGCGGGCATCGTCGGTCGGGCCGTCTCGCCAGGTGCTGACGAGGTCCGCGTAGGCGCACGTGGCCACGTTGGCGCTGGCCAGAATCGCCCCGGTCGCGCCGAGTGCCAGCAGCGGCGCGACGTAGAGGTCGTCACCGGCAAGGACCGCGCAATCAGTCGGCATCGTGCTCATGAACGCGATCGTGGCGTCGTCGATGCCGCCGACCGAGTGCTTGAACCCGGCAACGTTCGGGATGCGGGCGAGCCGGTCGAGAGCGTCGGCGCCCAAGGATCTGCCGGTGCGGTAGGGGACGTTGTAGACAATCAACGGCACCGGGCTGGCGGCCGCGAGCCGGCGGAAATGCTCGACGACACCGTCTTCCGACGGGCGGGTGTAGTAGGGAACGCCGGTGAGTACGGCGGTGGCGCGGGGATCGAGGTCGGCGAGCAGGTCGGCGGAGGCGGCGGTCGAGTTCGACCCGGCGCCGACGATCAACTGCGCGCCGCGCTGGGCGCACGCACCGGCACAGATGTCGACAACCCTGCGGCGCTCCGCGGGCGTCAGGGTCGCCGGCTCGCCGGTCGTGCCCAAGGCAACGATGCCGGCCGCGCCGTCGTCGAGTACGGCGTACGCCAAAGCCTCCAACGCGTCGGACGCGAGTTCGTCTGTCGGTGTGAATGGCGTGACCAGCGGAACGAAGAGACCGGTGAGTGACATGCGTACGACGATCACCCAAATCTGCTGTTCAGGTCCAGTTCGCATTTCTGTGGTCGAGCGTAAGGTCTCCTTATGCTCGACGTACGCAAACTCCGGCTCCTCCGCGAACTCGCTCACCGCGGGACGATCGCTGCCGTCGCCGAGGCGCTCGCCTACACGCCGTCGGCGGTGTCGCAACAGCTCACCGCCCTCGAACGCGAGACCGGCGTACCGCTGCTGGAACGAACCGGTCGACGGGTGAGGCTGACTCCGGCCGCACTGGGGTTGGTCGAGCGCACCGAGGAGATACTCGCGACGCTGCAGGAGGCGGCCGCCGAGCTGGCGGCCACCGCAAGCGCGCTCACCGGGACACTGCGCATCGGGGTCTTCCCGACAGCGGTCCAGACGATCCTGACGCCCGCTCTCGTCGCGCTGAGCACCGACCACCCGGGCCTGGATCTGACGGTGACCGAACTGGATCCGGCCGCGGTGCCCGATGCCCTCCGCGACGAAAGCCTTGATGTCGCGCTGATCCAGGAGTACGACTACGTGCCGATCGCATCCGACCAGGGTCTGCAGACCGAACCGCTGCTGGAAGAGACCGTTCACCTGGCCGCACTGACTGCCGAGCCCTTGACCGCGCAGCGTGACACCTCCTGGATCGCCGGTACGCCGGGGACGCTCTGCCATGCCCTGACCGTCAGAGCCTGCGAGGCAGCGGGCTTCACGCCGCGCATCCGCCACCACGCCGACGACTTCGGCGCCGTACTCGCGTTGGTGGCCGCCGGCCAAGGCGTTGCCTTCGTCCCCGACCTGGGCGCCGTCGCGCGGCCAGCTTCTGTCGTGCTGACACCACTCCCCATCCGCCGCAGAACCCACCTGGCCTACCGCCGAGGCACAGCCGACCACCCAGCAATCGCCGCCGCCCGCACCGCCCTGCACGCAGCCGCCTCCAACGGTGGGCGGGGGCAGGAAACCGCGGCATAGGGTTGCGGTGTGACCTTCGAAGCATTCCCGCATCAGCTGGAGACCGAGCGGTTGCGCCTGCGGGTCTGGGAGCCTTCGGACGCAGAGGATTACCGGGGGTTGTGGGCAGAGCGCGACCCTCGGGCTGCTCGCCGGATCGACGAGGACGGCCGGCCCACGGTCGAGGACATTCGCGGGTGGCTGGTGAAGAATCCGCTCGCCGCGGAGCCGGGCCTGGGACTGTTGCCGATCGTACGGCGGAACGAGGGCGACCTCATCGGGTACTGCGGACTCACCGTCGGGCGGGCAAGCTTCGAGGAACCCGAGATCGCCTATGAGCTTGCGCAACGGGCTCACGGGTTCGGTTACGCGACCGAAGCAGCCAAGGCAGTCGTCGAGGCTGCGGCGGCAACCGGTCGACAGCGGCTGTGGGCCACGGTATGGGACTGGAACGCGGCCTCGCTCCGCGTGCTCGAAAAGCTCGGGTTCTACGACAGCGGTCGCGTCACTGAGGACCCGCAGCGTGGCACCACCATCTGGATGACGCGCGAGCTGGAAGGGCGGAGTGCCCCAAGGCCATCCGCATCCTCGAGGAAGAACTAGCCACCCGAGGCCTCAGCTTCGCTGATCGTCCCCGGAGCATCTAACGCTCCTTGGGTACGACGCGGATCCCGTAGGCGACCGCGAGGCCGAGGGTTACCGGCGTGCCGTCGTGTTCGACGTCGATCGTGCCGGCGGCTTCATGGCGGCGGTTGACCGTGAGGGTGGAGCCGATCGTGATGCCGAGCTGGTCGAGCTGCCGGAGCAGCTCGGGGTCACTGTCGGAGACCCGCGCCACCCGCGCCCGGACGCCTTCCCCGACAGTGTCCAGCCGGAGCTGGTTGTCGTCGGGGAGGCTCCCGTCCGACCGGGGGATGGGATCGCCGTGCGGATCGTGGTCCGGTTCGCCGAGGCGACTGGCCAGCCGGTCGATGAAGGTGTCGGAGACCGCGTGCTCGAGGATCTCCGCCTCTTCGTGCACCTCGTCCCAGGTGTAGCCCAGGTAGTCGACCAGGAACGTCTCGATCAGGCGATGCTTGCGGACCATGGCGAGCGCGATCAGCTGTCCTTCCGGGGTCAGCTCGATCGCGCCGTACCGGGCATGGGAGAGCAGCCCGCGCTCGGTGAGTTTGCGGACCAGTTCGGACACCGACGACGGCGACAGGCCCAGCCGGCCGGCGAGAGCGCCGACGGTCACCGGTTCCTCGGACCACTCCCTGGCGTTGAAGACCGCCTTGAGGTAGTTCTCGACGACTCTGGATTCCATCGCGTCCTTACCTTCATCTCATCGCGGCCGCCCGGCGGCGACTGGTGGTCAGGTGTCGGCCGAGCACCCCGTGGCGTGGGCTGAACAGATAGACCAGGGCGAACACGACACCCTGGACCACGACGACGAGTCCACCCGAGGCGGCGTCGAGCCAGTAGCTGAGGTAGATGCCAAGGACCGAGCATACGGCGGAGATGACCGGCGCGATCAGCAGCATGCGGCCGGATCGATCGGTGAGCAGGTACGCCGTCGCGCCCGGAATGATCAGCATCGCCACCACCAGGATCACACCGACGACCTGGAGCGCGACCACCGCGGTGAGCGCCAGCATGCCGAGCAGCAGCGCCCCGAGCCGGCGCGGCGAGAGACCGATCGCGTGGGCGTGGATGGGGTCGAACGCGTAGAGCGTCAGGTCGCGGCGCTTCAGCACCAGGACGACGAGTGCCACCGCGGCCAGGACGCCGATCTGGATCAGGTCGGTGGTCGAGACGCCGAGGATGTTGCCGAAGATGATGTGGTTCAGGTCGGTCTGGCTCGGGGTGACGGAGACGAGCACCAGCCCGAACGCGAACAGGGTGGTGAACACGATCCCGATCGCGGCGTCCTCCTTGATCCTGCTGGTGTCGCGGACGATCCCGATCAGCGCCACCGCGAGGAACCCGAACACCACCGCACCAAGGGCGAACGGGGCTCCGATGATGTAGGCGATCACGACGCCGGGCAGTACGGCGTGAGACACCGCGTCACCCATCAGCGACCAGCCGAGCAGCACCAGCCAGCACGACAGCACCGCACACACGACGGCGGCGAACACCGTGGTGATGAGCGCGCGGACCATGAAGTCGTACTGCAACGGCTCCAGCAGAAAGTCGAGCGGCGTCACGCCGCACCATCCTGCTCGAGTACGTCGAGACCGAAAGCGCGGGCGAGGTTGGTCGGCTGCAGCGCGTCCGACACCGAGCCGTGGAACAGCACCCGCTGCAGCAGCAGGATCGCCTCATCCGCCAACTGGGGCAGGGCGTGCAGGTCGTGGGTCGACACCAGAACGGTCCGGCCGTCGGCAGCCAACTCCCTGAGCAGTCCGACGATGGTGGCCTCGGACCGCTTGTCCACACCGGCGAACGGCTCGTCCAGCAACAGGATCTGGGCGCCCTGCGCGATGCCGCGGGCAACGAACGCCCGCTTCTTCTGCCCACCGGACAACCGTCCGATCTGCCGGTCCGCGTACTCGGTCAGTTCCACCCGTTCCAACGCCTCGGCCACCGCGGCGTGGTCGGCCGGACGGGTACGCCGAGTGAAGCCCTGGTGCCCGTACCGGCCCATCATCACCACGTCGTGCACCGACACCGGGAAGGTCCAGTCGACGTCCTCGGTCTGCGGGACGTAGCCGATCCGGCCGCGTTTGCGGGCGACCGCCGGGTCGATGCCGTCGAGCCGGACCTGCCCCTGGTCGGGACGGATCATGCCCATGATCGCCTTGAACAACGTGGTCTTACCGGATCCGTTCATGCCGATCAGGCCGGTCACCCTGCCCGGCCCGACGCTCAGCGACACCCGGTCGAGGGCGACCACATCGCCGTACCGGGCGACGACGTTCTCGACCTCGATCGCCGTCATGAGGTGCTTCCCGTGAGGCCGCGGATGATCGTGTCGGCGTCGTACCGGATCAGGTCCAGGTACGTCGGAACCGGGCCGTCTGCCTCGGACAGCGAGTCGACGTACAGGGTGCCGCCGAACTCGGCGCCGGTGCCGGACGCGACCTGCCGCATCGCCTTGTCCGACACGGTCGACTCGCAGAACACCGCGGGTACGGCGTTGGTCTTCACGAACTCGGTCGTCGAGGCGATCTGCTGTGGCGTGGCCTGCTGTTCGGCGTTGACCGGCCAGATGTACTTCTCGGTGAGCCCGGCGTCGCGCGCCAGGTAGGAGAACGCGCCCTCGCAGCTGACCAGCGCGCGCTGCTTCTTCGGCACCTCCGCCAACTCCGCCACGAGCTCGTCCTGGACCTTCTGCAGCTCCGCCTTGTAGGTCTTGCCGTTCGCCGCGAAGGCGGCCGCGTTCTCGGGATCGAGCTCGGCGAACGCGTCGACCATGTTGTCCACGTAGATCTGCACGTTCTTGGGGCTCATCCACGCGTGCGGGTTCGGTTTGCCGGCGTACGAGTCCTCGGTGATGTCCATCGGCGCGACCCGGTCCGAGACGACCTTGTGCGGTACGTCGACAGACTCGACGAACTGGTGGAACCACACCTCCAGGTTGAGGCCGTTGTCCAGGATCAGGTCGGCGTCCGAGGCCTTCCGGATGTCTCCCGGGGTCGGCTCGTACCCGTGGATCTCGGCGCCCACCTTGGTGATCGACTCCACTGTGAGATGGTCGCCCGCGACGTTCCGCGCGATATCGGCGAGCACGGTGAACGTCGTCAGTACGACCGGCTCGTCGGTGCCGGAGGCCTGGCTCGTCGAGCATGCGGGCAACACCCCGAGGGCCAGCAGCAACGGCAGCATCACGACAGTTTTCGGCACACCGAAAACATAAGAGTTCGGTGCACCGAAAACAAGGCCGGATTGCGGATCGGCAGTGCGACTGGGAGGGTGCGAGCCGTGGACGACGACATCCGCCGCGGCGATCTGCTCGCCGAGGGCGAGCCGGAGCAGGAGTTCAACCCCGGGATCGCGGGCCGGCTGCCGCGCAAGACCGCGGCGGGCGGGGCGCTGATCCGCGACCAGGCCGGCCGCATCCTGTTTCTCGAGCCGACCTACAAGCCGACCCTGGACATCCCCGGCGGGATCGCCGAGTACGACGAATCGCCGTACGAGGCCTGCCGTCGCGAGGTCCAGGAGGAGATCGGCCTCGACCTGCCGATCGGCGACCTCCTCGTGGTCGACTGGGTTCCCGCGTTGGGTGTCTGGTCCGACGCCCTCGCGTTCGTCTTCGACGGCGGCGTACTCGATCAGTCAACGATCGCCCGACTGCACATCGACCCGGTGGAGGCCCGCGCCCACGAGTTCCTCACCCTCGACGAAGCGGCCTCCCGTCTCCGCCCCTCCATGATTCGCCGCCTGACCCTGGCCCAGCAGGGCCTCACCACCGGCGCGCCGAGGTACGCCGACTTCGGCCGCGCAGCGAGCTGGTAGCTACTCCACCGGGCGCCGGGTGGGGATCCCGCCCGGCGCCCGGTGAAGGTTGTCAGCGGAGTAGGTAGTCGGTCAGGCGGTCCATCACGACGGCGCGGGCGGCTGCTCCGGTGATGCCTTCGAAGCCGAAGCCCAGGTAGACGGTGTCCGCGGTAGCGACGGCGGCGCCTTCCTGGATACCCAAGCCGGCGCGGCGGACCCAGTCGTTGAGGTTGGCGCCTTCGATACCTTCGGCGTCTTGTGGTGCACCGAGCACGGTCCAGCCGTCCGTCGGGTCGGCGTCGTCCTCGAACGAGGTCGTTCCCTCACCGGTGGAGACCTCGACGTCGTCGATGAAGACGCCGGGGAACTGCTGCAGACCCCAGTCGCTGAGCACGGTGATCGCTACCTCGACCTGCGAGCCGGCAAACGGCGTCAGATCGATCTCCCATTGCTGCCATCCGGCCGAGCCGCCGTTGCCCGCGTGCCACGCTCCGGTGGTCCCGGTGTTGCTGCACGTGCCGGTCGCCGGGTTGAAGGTTTGGTAGTGGGTCAGGAACGGGTGCAGCACGTTCGCCGCATCCGCGGGGTTGCTCCAGCCGCCGGTGCAGGCCTGGTCGTTGGTCAGGTCGCTGGAGGTGTGCCCGTTGGCATCGGGCAGCGTGGTCCAGTCGTCCTGGCCCACGGTATGCGCCTCCACGATCATGTAGTCGAAGTCCAGCTCGAGGTTGTAGCTGGTCCAGAACGAGAGGGTCGCGCCACCCGCCGGCACCGTGATGGTGCGAGCGAGCCGCTTGTAGGCCTCGTCGGCCCGGTCGGAGTACATGAACTTCAGCCCGGTGTGCGGGTCGAACGGCCCCGAGACACCGGACACGTACTCAGCCGCCGGCCAGCTGTCCAGGTGCGGGAAGCTGCCCGTCGGGTCGGTCACCTGCAAGAAATCTCCGGTGGCGATGAACGACGAGTCCGACCCTTGGTTCTGAGCACTGTCGGCACCGTTGCGCTCCAGGGTCAAACCAGCGAGTGGATCGTCGATCCCGCTGATCGGGAACGGATCACCCGTGTCCGGGTCCAGTCCGCCAGCCGGTGTCGTGATCGCCGCACCGAAGGTGTACTCGATCGGGTCGCCCTGCGAGTCGCCCGAGCCGGACAGTGCGAGGCAGCGCGCGCGTACGGCGGGATCGGCCGAGCACTGCTTGTTCTCGAACGGGTCGTACAGCTGAGTTCCGAGTGCCGGGGTGTACTGCTGGCCGGCGCGTTGGCCGGTGTAGGCCACGCGACCGCCTTCGTTGACGAAGTCGCGCACCTCGAGCAACTCCTGCATCGCCAGCCGCGACGCGTTGCCCGCGGCCCAGCCGGGTTCGCGGGTCACGATGTCATCTCCGGTGTACCAGACGACGGCGTCGTAGTGGCTGAGTACGCCGAGGTTGTCCGGCGCGGTCCGGCCACGCGCGTCCACGTCGTACACGTCGAACGCGATCCCCTGGGCGGCCAGGGCATCGGTGTAGAAGGACAGGTACTGCGGTGCGGTCACTCCCGCCTTGACCGGAGACGCTCCGGTGTAGTCCTCGGCCGCGAGGATCAGCACCCTCCGGCCGGTGTCGGACGCGACCTGATAGGTGAAGGACTCGCTGCGCTGACCGCCGCCTTCGAACCAGACGGTGACGTTGTTGCCGACCGACGTACCGGTGACTTGGCCGCTGACAACGTGGTAATAGGTGCCGTTGCCAGGCCCGTAGCGCTCCCCACCGGTCCACTCGGAGGTGGGCTTCGTCTGCACCGGCCCGGATCCGATCTGGTACTTCAGCGTGACGGCGCCGAGGTTGCGCCGGGCAAGGATCCGGACCTCCTGTGGGTCGCCGTACGAGACGGCGAACCGGAAGTCGAACAGCGACTGCTGGCCGTTCTGCGGATCGATGTCGTCCTGGTCGAGGTAGAACGGCGCCGGCGTGATGCCGGTCGGCGAAACCGGGGCGGTGGGGTTGACGGCCGAGCGCGCCAGACCGAGGTGGAACGGCAGGGTCTTCAGGAACTCCGCCTGGATCAGGGCCTCGTCGTCCGGGAACACGAAGCCGGCTCCTGGAACCCCTTCACCGAGTTCGGGGGTGTAGGAGACCGTACCGGCGTTGGTGTCGGCGTAGTCCGTGGTCTCGCCGTTGGTGACGTAGAGGGTGTCGGCCGACTGACCGGGGTTGAAGCCCGGGATGGCCGGGTTCGCGTCCGTGCCGCCCATTGCGACGTAGAGCGGGTTGTCGGCGTCGGGTGTGCCGACCTGCCAGCCTTGCGGGTACAGGAGCCACTGCCCGAACGAGTGCAGGTTCGACTGGAACTTCGGTTTGATCCGATCGATCAGACCGGCCATCGCCCGCGTCTCCGGTTCGGACGCCGGCGCCGGTCCGCGGTAGGTCTCGCTGAACGGGTCCGGTGACGACCCTTCGTTGTCGTAGCCCCAGTGCTCGTCGAAGTTCCGGTTCGGGTCGACTCCGTCGACAGCGGTGATCTGGCCGTCGACGTTGTTGTCACGCAGGTTCTTGCGCCACAGCCTCTCGTTCGTGAACGTGTACTGGTACCCGTCCGGGTTGGCCGCGACGACGAACCACAGTTCGGTGCTCTTCAGCAGGTTCTTGATGGCCGTGTCGTTCGCCCGGAAACGATCGACGAAGTGGTGCAGCAGCCGGCGGTTCACCTCGAGGCTGATCCACTCGCGCGCGTGTTGCAGCGACGAATACAGCACGGCCGGCCGGGCGCCGTCGCGGATCCCGGGCGCACCTTGGGTGACCTTCAGCGCGATCAGCTCACGGCCCTGATGTGTCCGGCCGAGCACCACCAGCTTGACCAGGCTGGGATTGTTGCGCGCGACATCGAACAGTTCGGCGCGGATGCCGCCCGGCTCGTCCCACGACCGGTAGACCGTGAACCCGGCGGCTGCCTGGGCCGCGGCCTGTTCCGAGACCGACTGGCCCTTGTTGTTGCGCTTGACGGTGACCCGAACGCCGGCGGCGTTCACCTTGTCCCGTTGGGCTTGCGTGAGGACCGCGTCGGCCTTGACACCGGCCGCGGTCTGGTCCACCGCCGCCAGTTCGAGTCCGGGGACGGCTTCGGCGATCTTGTCGGCCGGCCCCTCGAGCACGTACATCTCGAGCGGTGAATCCGGCGGGCGGGCGGTTGCGGGGGACGACACCAGGCCGATGGAGACGGAGCCCAGTGCTGCCGTGGCCAAGAACGCTGCGACGCCGCGTTTCGATGACACGAGAACACCCCTCCCAGTGGTGGGCAGGCGTCCTCGGCGGGCGTACGACAGCAACCCCCGACCGGCTGCCGACCAAGGACGCGCGCCAAATGTGCCGTCACCGTACTCCCGGGGTACCCCGGGAGCAATGAGTCGCGCACGTCCTGGCCGGCAACCTGCCGGTGAAGCGTTTTCCCCCGATCAGGGGAAGGTGAGGCGGACGATGACGTTGTCGAGGACGGTCGGGGTGCCGCCGTTCTTGTCGTTGTTGGTGGAGGTCAGCCAGAGCGCGCCGTCGGGGGCTCGGGTGATGCCGCGGAGGCGGCCCCAGCGGCCGGAGAAGACGGCCTGTGGGGTGCCGACGCCGGTCCCGGACGAGTTGATCTGGGTGACCCACAACTGCTGGCCGGTGACGCCGGCGATGTAGATCCAGTCGTTGACGATCTCGACGCCACTCGGTCCGGCCTGGGCGGTGGACCAGGTCCGCTTCGGCGCGATGTAGCCGCCGCAGTCGCCGATGGTTCCCTCGCAGGCGGGCCAGCCGTAGTTGCCGCCCTTCTGGATCAGGTTGAGTTCATCCTGGCTGTTCTTACCGAACTCGGCCGCCCACAACTGGCCGCGCGAGTCCCACGCGAGGCCCTGCGGGTTGCGGTGACCCAGGCTCCAGACGTACCGGGCGTTGCCGCCGGTGCTGAAGAACGGGTTGTCGCTCGGCGGCGTACCGTCCGGGTTCAGCCGGAAGATCTTGCCGTTGAGTGAGTTGCGGTTCTGCGCGTTGCCGGAGTTCTTCGCGTCGCCGACGGTCGCGTAGAGCTTGCCGTCCGGACCGAACCGGATCCGGCCGCCGTTGTGATAGCGGTTCTTCGCCAGCCCGGTCAGCACCGGTTCCGAGGTCGAGCCGAGGACGCCGTTCTCGTACTTCATCCGCACGATCCGGTTGTCGTTCGCGGCCGTGTGGAAGAAGTACACCCAGTGCTCGGTGGCGAAGTCCGGTGAGAGCGCGAGGCCCAGCAGCCCGCCCTCGCCGGTCGTGGTGACCGTCCCCGGCACCTTCCCGAGCGTGGTCTTCTGGCCGGTCGACGTCACCCGCAGTACCTCGAACCGGTCCCGCTCGGTCACCAGCGCGGACCCGTCCGGCAGGAACCCGACACTCCAGCCCAGATCCACCTTGGCGATGTCCCGGTCGTACGCCGGTGACCCGGGTCGAGCGCAGGTTGCCGGGCGCGGTCGGCGGCTGAGTGTCGCCGCTTGGGGGAGTGATGAAAGTGACGACGTTGCTCTGCTGCGAAGCGTTGCCTGAGGCATCGAAGGCGCCGACGGAGATGTCGTACGACGTGTTGGCCGTCAACGTGTCCACGGTCGCGGTGAGTGTGTTGCCGTCGACAACCTTCAGGATGTTGCCGCCGCGGTTGACCTCGTACCGCACCACACCGACGTTGTCGGTCGCGGCCGACCAGGTGAAGGTCGCCGCGTTCGACTTGATTTTGCTGACGGCAAGGTTGCTCGGTGCCGACGGCGGCTGGGTGTCGTCGGTGGTCGGGGTGACGGTCAGCTTGTCCGCGTTCGGTCCGCCGTCCGCGGAGGTGGCCCGGGCGCGGATCTTGTTGGTGCCGGCTGCGAGTTGAAGCCGGACGGTCTTGGTCTGCCAGGTCGTCCAGGCGCCGGTGCCCGGGAAGGTGATCCCGACCGCGCCGGCGACGCCGTTGACGGTGAAGTCCATCGGCCTGGCGGCCGTCGTGGTCTCCTGTTGTTCCGGGGGCGGAGGAGCTGCAGGGGAGTCACTCAATCATTAGGAAACCTTCCTAACGATGTTCGGCATCACACCACCACCGCTCAACCGGTGTCAACAGGAAGCCCCCGCAGAGCCGGGGCTCCGCGGGGGCTTCGGGGGTGGTGTCAGCCGGCCGTCGCCAGCATGGTCGGGCGGTAGAGGGTCTGGCCCGACGTCTCGTCGACGACGGCGACCCGGACGGACTCCGGCGTGGAGTCGTGATGCGGTACGGCGAAGACGGCGGTCGCCGACCGGCCGTCGTACCTGGCGGTGTAGCTGACGAACCGCCAGCCCTCATCGTCCCAGTAGTCGTGGATGTCGGACCGCAGCAACCCGTTGACCGCGCGGTACGCGGGGCTGAGCAGCAGCCGCCGCTGCGTCGCGGCCAGCGGTACGGCGTCAGTCGCGGTGCCGCTGAGCGGATGGGTGATCCGCAACCGGAGCCGGCGCAACGGCAGCAGCCAGTACCGATCCAATTCGGCGGACAACATGACGAACACCGCGGCCTTCAGCACCAGGACGACCGCTCCGGCTCCGGCCGACCACCACCCGGTGGTCGCTGTCGTCGCCACCGTCGCTGTTGCCAGCAGCAACAATGACCGGCTGATCGCCCGCCGGCCGACCGGCTTGGCGGACGCCCCAACGCATCCACAAGACGCCTCGGGGACGACGATCTTGGCGTAGATCAGGTACCCGGTGAAGCCGGTCGCGAGGGCGGCCGTTGCGATCACCTCCACAGTCAGTGCCGGTGGCAACAACAACGCCAGCGCGATCACTGCTTCTATCAGTCCGACGGCGCGGTACGCCGGTGCGGCACGCTTCTCGCCGACCAGCCGGGGCAACGCCGTACGCTTCGCTTGCTCCGCACTGTCCCGCCCGACCACTTTGCCGTACGACGACCAGAGCAAGAGCAACCCGATGAGCAGCGGCTGGGCAGCCGCCACCTGCTGTGCGAACATCACGTCCTCCCGATCAGTTCGAGGCGTAGATGGTCACGATGTCGATCTCGTTGGTCCCCGGCCGCCAGGCGCCGATCACCTGGGCGTGCCGGCCGACCTTGAGCATCGACAGGTCCGACACCGCGGGAGTGCCGTTGTAGACGGCCGCGGTGAGCCCGGGCTGCAGATGCCCGACGACGTTCTGGCCGTGGTGGTCGAGCTGCAGCGCCGAGCGTCCGATGGAGTTGATGCTGACCGTGAGGTTGACGATGTTCACCCACACCGACTCGGCGGCGAGGATCCCGTCCGGCATCAGCACGCCACGCGCGTACAGGCCGTCGCCGATCCGGACCTGGTCCAGGGTGGTCGGCCGGAGTTTCCAGACACTGGTCACACCGGTCAGCTGGATCCGGTGCATCCGGCCGTCGGAACCCTGCACTTGCAGGAGATCCCGGTTCCGGCCCATGATCAGGCCTTCGGCGAAGTTCGGATCCGGTTGACCGGAGTCCGGGTACTGCGTCGCCGCGGCGAACGCGGTCTCAGGGGCGAGTGAGCCCATGGCGCTGGCGGCAACCAGGCCGGTAGCGCCGAGAGCGGCGCGGGTGAGCAAGGACCGGCGGTCCATCGTTGAGGTCATCTCAGCTCACCCCTTCAGCCGACGTCGACGGTGCAGGGGATCAGACCGGCGCTCAGGCTCGCGATCGCGGAGAACGCGGCCGGAGTGAGGTCGATGATCCGGTTGGAGGCGCACGTGCCGCCGCAGCAGGCACGCTCACCACAGAACAGGTCGGTCTGCGGACCGCAGTCCGCGATCGACGTGACCACCCGCGCGCCATTGCACAGGTTGGTCGTGGAATGCCGGAACCCGCAGGTACGCCGGGACATCCCGGTGATCCCACACCTGTCCGGCCGGGTGATCGCGTAGCACGCGTCCGAAGTGTTCGGCCACGCGTGCTGGAAGTTGCCCGAGTGACAGGTTCCGCAAGCACCTCGTCCGGTGCTCGCACAGGGTCCCCATGCGTTACCGCAACAGAACCACGAGACTTCGCCGTTGATTCCGGCCATGACGATTTCCTCCAGGTCTAGGGGCGGACAGACCTTCTGAAATCTTTGTACTCCGATCGTGCGGAATCTCACAGAGTTCAGACCCGAAACGGAAACTTTTTGACGACGGTGGAAGGGGCTGGCCGTACGTCGACCCCTCGCAGCCTGCTCCGCGCCGCTCCTGCGTCGCGTGCTTCGCCGGCAGCCCTACCCGCCCTTTTTGGCTCGCGGTGCTCGCTGGGTGCGCTCGCGCTGCTCGCTCATTGACAGCGGGTGGTCACAGCCTGACGTGGATCTGAGGCTGACTGTGGTGGACGTGTGGGGCGGGCCGGCGGGGTGGGTCGCGGTGGATGCTTATCAGGCGCGACCCGTGGGCCGGGTGCTCGGATTGCTCAAGCCCACGGTCTGTCCGGTGGTGATCGACTCCTCGATTGCGCAGATGATCTCCGTGACCAGGACCCCATGGTCGATGCCGGGGCCGAGGTCGCCGCCGTCTACGAGTCCCGCCGCGAAGTCCTGAACCATCCAGACGGCGGGGCCGACCTGTGATCGTCCGATCCGGCCGGAGACCGGCCATGCCGACCGGTACTTGTCGCTCACCACGGTGAGGCCCTGATGCGACAGGTCCGCGGTCACCGACCCCTCGGTGCCGATCACCTGGAACCGGAAGTCGACGATGCCGTCACCGGCATCCGGGAGGGTCCACGCCGATGAGAGCGTCGCAGTCGATCCGTCGTCGAAGGTGACCAAGGCATGCACCACGTCCCAGGTGTCGATGCCACGCTTGGCGAGGACACCACGAGATCCCACTGCGCTCACGGACGCTGGCTTCCTGCCGGTGAGCCACAAGACAAGGTCGACGGTGTGCGGCATGAGAAACCAGGCCGGCGACGACTGCGCCGCCCACGACAGCATGGTGGTCGGCACGCAGAAGGAGTTGCTCAGGGTGGCTGATGCCGTGATCGGCTCGCCAAGGCTGCCGGACGCCATCGCCGCTTTGGCTTGCACCACGTGCGGGTTCCAACGGTTCTCGAAGCCGACGAGGCATCGAACGCCCGAGCGGTGAACCGCCGCGGCGATGGCATGGGCATCGTCCAGGGTGGTGGCGACCGGCTTCTCGATCAGCAGGTGCTTCCCGGCCTCGGCCACGTCGACGGCGATCTGGCGGTGGGCGAAGTCAGGGGTCGCCACGATCACAGCGTCTGGATCGAATGCCTTGAGCAACTCGGGATGTGACGCGGTGACGGGTAGGCCCGTGGCGTCCCTCGCCTCCTCGGCCACCTTGGCCGAGGGCTCGGCGAGGCCGACGACGGTGACGTCCGGCTGGGCCTGGAGAGCCTCGGCGAAGAGCCTCCCACGCAGTCCGGCGCCGACGATGCCAATGGTGACCATGAACGACCTTTCGGGCACGTAGTACTGATGGGAAGCCGGCTCAGAACAAGGTGAAGCCGCCGTCGACCTTGACGATCGAGCCGGTCATGAAGCTGGACGCCTCGCTCGCCAGGAAGATCGCCACCGGGCCCAGCTCTGGCGGCAACCCGTAGCGCTTCATGGCAGCGGGATCGACGCACCACTCCTTGAACTCCGGCTGGTCGACGGGCGACATCTCGGTGAGGAAGTATCCCGGCGCCATCGCGTTCACGCGAATCCCGTGGGGCGCCCACTCGGCTGCCAACGCCTTGGTCAATTGATGGACAGCGGCCTTGGACGAGAGGTACGACGCCTGCCAGCGGGGCTGGTTGACGATCTCGGCCGACATGGAACCGACGTTGACGATCGTGCCTCCACCCCGCTCCGCCATCCGGCGGCCGACCGCACGACTGCAGTACCAGACACCGTCGACGTTGACGGAGAACACGTCGTGCCATGCTTCATCGGGCGTCTCGAAGGCCCGCCCGGCCACGCCGATGCCGGCGTTGTTGAGCAGCACGTCGATGTCACCGAACTCGGTGCTCACCTGCTCGACCGCCCGTTCGACGTCCTCGACATCGGACACCTCGAGCTGTACGCCGTACGCGCGAATGCCGAGCCCGCTCAACTCCGCGGCGGCGGCTTCGGCCGAGGCGAGCGTCCGCGCCGTGACCGCGACCGCCGCACCCGCATCGCCGAGCGCCTCGGCCATCGCGCGTCCAAGACCCCGGCTGCCGCCGGTGACGAGAGCAACCTTGCCCTCGAGGGAGAACTTCTGCAGGGCGTTCATGGCGTCCTTTCAGGGGATGTCGCTCGCTGGATCCACCAGCGAATGGTCAGATCATGCCGAGCGCGGATCACGGTTCGACGTCGTGAATCCGCCCATCGGCCAGCAACTCACCGGCCGCGACGCGGCACCGATCCTGTTGCACCCGGCGTGCGCCCGGAGGACGTCATACACGCGCGGACCCTCGTCGTTCAGGTTGGGCACTTCGGCGAACTCCAGCCGGATGCGAGTGTTCGAGACCAACTGCTTGGGACGGCCGTCCTCGGTCACGGCGGTGGACAGATAGGTCTTGCCCATCGGTGAACGAGTCGATCCGCCCACACTCGGCTCCTCTCCTGCGGGACCAGAAGGCTGCGGGCGACTCGCTCCCTGGGTCCTGGTCGGCTCGGGTGGCTTCAGCCTACGAGTGATCCCCGGATCCGGATCCAGTTCCGACCGGCCGGTGTGCGCTGATCAGGCCGCGAGGCTGCCCAGCCAGTTCTGCCACGCCTCGGTCTCGATCGACGGGTCGCGGTCGTCGAAGTAGTGGGCGGTCGCGAAGACCATGTTGTTGTAGCCGTGGATCAGCATGTACATCGCGTCGTCGGTACGCATGCCCACGAAGCTCGGCGAGCCGACGAACTCGACGGTGCCGTCGACCGGCTCGATCCCGGGCACGCTGAGCCGCGCCGGCTGACCATCCGCCGCGTCCGCGCCGACGCCGACCGCCGCCGTCATCGCCGACCACGAGTCCTTGGTGATCGGCCCCGGCAGGAACAGCGAGTTGTTCGCGGTGCGAGGGGCGAAGTGCTTCAGGTAGACGGCGAGCTTCGCCGTGTAGGCGTGGTCGCCGACGGACAGGGCGTCGTACTCGGCCTCCCAGTCGTCGCCGAGGAGACCGCTGTGCACGACGCGCACCACCGCGCCGCCGCCGTCGCGCGCCTCGATGAGCCACTCGTAGGCCGTGAACGTGCCGTCCGGGTTCGTGTCCTCCTGCCATGCGTAGCGGTGACCGGGATCCCACTCCTTGATGGTGCCGGTGGACACTTCGCCGAACATGGTGAACGTGACGGTGCTGTCGGCGCTGTCGATCTCGGTGTGCCCCATGAGCCAGGAGTCGACTCCCGGGCCCGACGCGATGGCTTCCCACACCTCGTCCGGCGTGGCATCGACGGTGATCTCGCGGCGTGTCTCGAATGGATGCGTCATGACTGCTGCTCCTCTGCCGGCGGGTCGGCGTCTTCGGTGATGCTCGGATGGACTGCGACGATGAGGCGGTGCGGCCGACCAGCCTCGGTGTGGTACTTGCTGACGATTCCGGCGACCGCGTCCGTGAGCTCATCCACGAACGCGGCGCGATCAGCCGGCTTCGCGAACCGCACTTCGGCGTCGAGCCCGAACGTGGCGAGCGGCTTGTCGGCCCGCGCCGCCCCGTTGATCAGCGCGCCCGTCTCCCGAACGAGCCGCGCCGCGAGCGCGAGCAACCAGCGCGCGGACAGCCGATCGGGCGACCGGCCCGGATCGGGCGCGACCGCGGCGAGCGCGGCCGGCGAGATCACGTAGGCCGCGGCGGAAGCCCGCACGACCCGCTCGGTCATGTTGCCCCGGCGACGCTCCTCGACCAACTCCACCAGACCGTGCTGCTCGAGGGTCTTGACGTGGTAGTTGACCTTCTGCCGAGCAAGCCCGAGCCGCGCCGCGAGGGTGGTCGCGGTGTGCGGCTCGGCCAGCTCCGCGAGCATCCGGGCCCGGATCGGATCGAGCGAGACCTCTGCGGCTGCGGCGTCCTCGATCACTGCGACATCGTGCATGCCATCACATTGTCGCCGACAATTCTTTTTGTCAAGGCTATGAGAACCGTCTGGAACAATTTTCTTTTCGGTGCGCATCGTGGTCACGCGCTGCAGCGCCGTACGACCCCGGCTATCGGCCTTGCCGGGGGACCGCCTTAGTGCTTGTAGCGGGCGATGAGGGTGTTCATCGCTTCGTCGATGGAGTGGTCGATACGTTGCCGGGTCGGGTCTTCGTCATGCCAGGCGATGATCTCGCGGGCACCTGCTTCGAAGGGGATGGTGGCAACGAAGTCCGGGACCACTCGGCGGAGTTTGGTGTTGTCGAAGACCGCCGAATGGGTCTTGTCGCCGAGAAGTCCGGCGCCCCACGCAGGATGCACGGCGGCGATGGCGTCCGACGGGACATGGACGATCTGTGCCGACGTGCCGGCCGCGGCGGCGAGCGCGTTCGCGATCTGGTCCCAGGTCAGGACGTCGTCGGACGTGATCTGGAAGGCCTCCCCGAGGGTGCGAGGGTGGCCGAGCAGCGGGACCAGGCCGCGGGCGAAGTCGCTGTGGTGCGTCAGCGTCCACAGTGAGGTTCCGTCACCGTGCACCACGACGGGTTGTCCGCGGCGCATTCGTTCGACGATGGTCCAGCCGCCGTCGAACGGGACGAGGGTGCGGTCGTACGTGTGGGACGGCCGCACGATCGTGACCGGGTAGCCCTCGTCGCGGTACAGCGTCGTCAGGAGGTCTTCGCAGGCGATCTTGTTGCGCGAGTACTGCCAGAACGGGTTCCGCAACGGCGTCGACTCGGTGATCGGCAGCCGGGCCGGTGGCGTCTGGTACGCCGAGGCGGAGCTGATGAAGACGTATTGGCCGACATGTCCGCGCAGCGCATCGGTGCGAGCGCGCACCTGATCCGGCGTGAATGCCACCCAGTCGACCACGACGTCGAAGTCCTGGCCGGCGACTGCGGCGAAGGCCGCTGGGTCGTCGACGTCGGCGGTGAGTTGCTGCACCTCCGGCGGGAGGGGGCGGGTCGACGTCTTGCCCCGGTTGACGACCGTGAGGTCGAGTCCCGACTCGATGGCTCGCCAGGAGCACGCCGAGCTGATGATGCCGGTCCCGCCGAGAAAGAGAACACGCAGGGCAGTCACTCGAACAACTCCTCCGGATCGCAACGCCGTGGACGAAGTGCCAGGTAGTGCCGAGGCGGGAGTTTCACCATAAACCGGCCTTCCAAACTACCGGCACTGAGCTATGACCGGGGCTATGACCGGGGCTACGCGGACGGGGGCAAGGCGGCGTGGAGGAAGCTGAGTTCGAGGTGCAGCAGGTTCTCCGCGACAACCTCCTGAGACGCCATGTGGGTCACTCCGGTCAGCGGCAGGATCGTGTGGGGCCGGCCGGCCGCCAGCAGGGCCGCGGACAGTCGGAGCGTGTGTGCCGCGACCACGTTGTCGTCGGCGAGCCCGTGGATGAGGAGCAGTGGGCGGTCGAGCCGTCCGGCATCGGCGAGCAGCCCGTTGCGCTCGTAGACGTCGGGTTGCTCGTCCGGGTGTCCGAGATAGCGCTCGGTGTAGCAGGTGTCGTACAGCCGCCAGTCCGTCACCGGCGCGCCCGCCACCGCGGCGTGGAAGACGTCTGGCCGCCGGAACACCGCGAGCGCGGAAAGATATCCGCCGTAGGACCAGCCGCGGATAGCCACCCGGTCGGCGTCGACATCGTCGGGGTAGCGCTGGATCACCTCGCGGACGACCTCCACCTGGTCGTCGAGCGTGCTCACGAAGTCGTGGAGCACTTCCCGCTCCCAGGCCGGCCCGCGTCCTGGTGTGCCCCGACCGTCCGCGACCACGACGCAGAAGCCCTGGTCCGCGAGCCACTGGCTCGAGAGGAACCCCGCCCGCGCGGACCGCACCAGTTGCCCGTGCGGTCCGCCGTACGGCGACAGCAGCAGCGGGAGCCGAGTCGATGCGGGCACATGCGCCCGGGGGAACAGCACTGCGGTCCGGAGTTCGCGCGCGCCGAGTCGCAGCAGGTCGACGCTCGGCTCGAACGGCGGGGTCTCCTGGCGCGAGGCGATCCGTCCGACCTCGGTACCGGACCGCAGGACCCGCACCCGGACCCCGTCGTACTCCAGCGACTCCGAGGCCAGGACCACCAGATCGCCGGCCGACCGGCCCGAGTGGACGCCGGGTGTCTCACTGAGAGCGGTCAGGGTGCCGTCCGGAGCGACCCTTGCAACGTGCGACTCGGT
Source organism: Kribbella sp. NPDC049174 (assembly GCF_043197365.1). Lineage (NCBI taxonomy): Bacteria > Bacillati > Actinomycetota > Actinomycetes > Propionibacteriales > Kribbellaceae > Kribbella > Kribbella sp. NPDC049174. The sequence goes on from NZ_JBICSZ010000001.1 coordinate 40,192, forward strand.
GGGTTCGGTCGAAGCGGCGATCAGGACCCCCGCCTCGTCGACGTCCAGAACCGCACCCACCTGCAGGCCGTCAGGCGTCACCGGCCGACCGTCGAACGCCAGGCGCCGGGTGTCACTTGCCCCGTCGTCCACAGTCGTGACGAGCCGACCATCGGGAAGCCAGCGTGGAACTCCCGGGACGTTCTCGACCCAGGCTGCGTCACCGTCCTCGCGGACGATCTCGGTCTCTCCTGATTCGACGTCGACGGACAGCACCCGCACCGTCTTCTGGTCGCGGGTCGCCACCTCCACCAGCGGCGGACCGTACGACGTCCAGGCGACCTCGACAAGGTACGGGAATCGCTCGTGGTCCCAGGCGACCTCACGGCGCGAGCCGTCGAGCCCGACGAGCCAGAGAGACACCTCGGCGTTCGGCGTACCGGCCGCCGGATAGCGCAGGACCGCCGGCTCCCGGTCCGGCTGCGCGGGGTCGGCGATGTGCCACACCCCGACTGGCGCCTCGTCATACCGCTCGACCAGCAGGACGGAGCCGTCCGGCGCCCACCAGAAGCCGCGCCGGCGGTCCAACTCCTCGGCCGCGATGAACTCCGCGACACCCCAGGCGATGCTGCCGGTCTGGTCATCCGGTTCGGACAGCACGCGGTCGGGCTCGCCGTCCACGCCGACGACATGGAGGGAACCGCCCGAGGCGTACGCCACCCACCGTCCGGTGGGGTCCGGGCGCGGGTCGATGACCGGGGACGTTGCCGGCAGCTCGACGACCTCGCTCGTCGCGAGGTCGGCCAGCCACAGCCGGGACGACAGGGCGAACGCCGCGACCCGGACCTCCCGGTCCGTGGCATATCCGACAATCCCCGCCGCGCTCTCCCGGCTGCGTTCCCGGCGGGCCCGTTCGGCGGGGGAAAGGTCCTCGGGGCCTTCTGTCAGCAGGGTGGCCGGATCGGCAACTCGGCGCTCGGCGCCGGTGGCCGGGTCGTACGTCCAGAGCTCGGTGCCCCGGTGGGTACCGGAGGGCGCGCGGAGAAACGCCACCCGGCTGCCGTCTGGCGCGGGCGTGAAACTGCGGGGTGCACCGAGCCTGAAGCGAAGTGTTCGGGCAGATAGTCGCGGAAATGTCGGCTGCTCGTTCGAGCTCACAATTCCCGATTCTGGCATGACATCGAACGCAAAATCGAGCGCACGGTGCGGACCGCCATATTTGGGGACGATTGCTGCGATGGTGGCCCCTCGTTCGACCTAAGTGGTGTCACTCGCCGTTCAGGGGGTCGTCGAGCGGCGGCACGCCCCACCGGAAATAGACCGGGGAGTGGAACCTGGACGACTGCACGGGTCCAATGCCCTGAATCACCGTGGACGTGCCGGTGGTGTGGCCGACGGCGTACAGGTATCCGGTCTGGAGGTCCTTGTCGATGCCGAGCAGGAGCGTGCCGCTGGTGCCGCACTTGGTGGCGACGAGGGTCTCGAAGCCTTGCCAAGTCCTTCCCCGCACGGTCTTGATCAGCGGCTTGAGTGGCGCGGTGGTCGGGATGCGGATGGTCTGGAGCACGCCGGCGGCAGTGTTCGCCAGGAACGTGTCGTAGGTCGCCGTCTTGCTGATCAGGGCGATCGACTTCACACCCTTGAGGCCGGGGTACGTCACCCGATTGCGCCAGACGCCGCTGTCGTCCACGGACCACCGGGACAGCACCCCGTCGTTGCGCAGGCCGTAGGCGGTCACGCGATGCGAGGACCAGTTTGCGTAGTGGGAGACCTCGAAGGCGGTGTAGGTGCTCCAGCCGCTGCCGATTCTCTTCAATGTCACGGGGAGACTGGTGTCGATCTCGCCCGCCATCGTCTTGAAGTAGCTGCTCGAGTACATGACATCCCCGAGCGTCAGGTAGCCGGACACCTGCGTTTCCATGGCATCTCGGAAAGTCAGGAAGGTGCTGCTGAGGCGCGCCTGGCCCGGCGGGTAGAAGGCGCGCGGTCCCAGTTGGTAAGCCGTCTGGGTCGGCGGCTTGGTCGCGGCGTAGGTCTCTGTCACGTGATCGCCGGCGGCCGTTACCGCTCCCACGTTGATGCCACAGACAACCGCCTGCGCCGTCGTCGGCGCTGCGGCCCGGCCGGTCGTCGATGCCTGTGCGGGTGGGCCGGTGGCAAGAGCGGTCACCAGCAGCGCCAGCCCGCCCATCGCCGTCGCCGCATGCTTGATCACAAATGGAGTCTCTGTCGTTCCCTTTGGCTTCATACCTTGGTCGATGGAGCCCGGCACTCCAAGGTTGCGCCCAGGCCGACAAATGGCACTAGCCCGCCATCCGCGGTCCGGCCGAATCAATAACTTTGATCCCCCTCGGCGCATCAAGTAAGTGTCCTAAGGGGGGCACCGTGAAGGTTTTTCACATCATTCGTTCTGTCATTACTCGCCTACCAATTCCCGCCACCTGCTCGAACTCGCCGCCGTATCGGTGGGAGCGCTCGCTGTCTCGCCGATCGTCGGCGCCAGCTGTGCGCCGACTGGCCTGTTCCTGTCGCGTCCCAGACCTCTACGCACGACTTCCGGTCTGGCAATGACACGTCATTCGTTCGTCCGCGGTCTGTTGACCGCAGCAACGCTTGTGACAGGCGTGCTTCTCTTGGGGAGTACGTCGGCGTCTGCCCAGAACACCGAGCACGTCCCGGCCCAGCTTGTTACCGGAAGCACAGACCTCAAGAGCCACACCGCCACGGTCCGGCCGCCGGTGCTCAGCAAGCCACGGGTCACGTGCCGCGACGGGGGCGCCGACGCCGTGGCCGAACTGAGCAACCCGAACGCGACGCTCCAGGAGTACATGGTCGGGATCACTGCGGGCGATATCCACTACGACTACGTCGTGACGGTGGCCGCACACGGGGCTGAACTCGTCGAGTTCGGCGGTCTGCCCAACGGGGCGTACTTGCTCCGGGTCCAGAACGCCGTCGGGGACTTCGTCGCCCGTGCGCGGGTGCGTGTGCAGTGCGACGTCACGCCGCCGACCGGCACACCAACCGCAACGCCTACGGGGACGCCGACCGCATTGCCTACGGGGACGCCGACCGCATCGCCATCGGGGACGCCGACCGCGTTGCCGACGATCGGCTCGTCGTCCGCGACGACCGCCGTGCCGTCGTCGCCGGTGGATGTACCAACCGCGGTGGAGGCGGGTCTTGCCGGCCCTGTCGTGCCGGATGACTCCAACCACAGCCGGACGATCGTCGGCGCCAGCCTGCTGGCTGCCGTCGGCATCATGATCGGCCTAGGCTCGCTCGTGGTACGGCGCCGCCGCGGACTGCACCAGCACTGACAGGAACGTCCGGCATGGGTGCGCAACTGCCGAGGATGGGTTGGCGTGTTCAGACGTACCTACCTCGAGGAGAACGCGACCATGCCGGCGCGATCCTGCTGAAGGGTCCGCCCGATTGGCCACAGTCCACTCCGGCATCCACGCCGCCCGACCCCACCTGCAGTCGGTCCGCGAGCAGCGCGGGCGCAACTCAGCGAGCGTCGCGAGCGCAATCGGGCGGGCGGGGCTGCCGGCGTAGCACGCGCCGAAGGAGCGCGCGGAGGAGGCTGCGAGGGCTCCACGCACCCTCTAGCGCAGAAGCCTGTATGCGGTATACGATCTCCCGAAACACAGTGACCTGTGACCCGTCGCACGGTGATTTCCATTGGTGGCGGATACACTCGGTGTGTTTGTGGAGGGGAGTATTCCTCTCGGGCCGCGGTGACGCCGGGCCCGTATGCGGCAGTGTCGTCATCACGGGAGGCCTGGGCGGCCGAACCGGTGCTGCCGGCCCGGGCTACCGGGCGGAAGAGACCTCCGGACCAAGCTCTGTTGCCGTCGTCCGGAGGTTCGTCATGGTCTCTGTCATGCCCCCTGCCGTCTGGGTGCTCACGATTGCCGGGTTGCTGGCGATCGTCGCGTTCGATCTGATCGTGATCGCCCGGCGCGATCACACCGTGACGATCAAGGACGCCACCCGGTGGGTGCTGCTCTACGTCGGCCTGGCCGGGCTGTTCGCGGTCGGGTTGTTCTTGGTCAGCCCCGGGGCGGGGACGACGGGTGGTGAGTTCGTCGCCGGCTACATCACCGAGTACAGCCTGAGTGTCGACAACCTGTTCGTGTTCGTGATCATCATGGCGCGGTTCGCCGTACCGGGTCTGGCGCAGGACAAGGTGCTCTACATCGGCATTGTGGTGTCGATGGCGCTGCGGGCGGTGTTCATCCTGGCCGGCGCGGCGGCGATCGCGGCCGCGAGTTGGGTGTTCTACCTGTTCGGCGCGTTCCTGGTCTACACCGCGGTCCGGCTGGCGCTCGAGGGGGACAACGACGAGACGGACTTCCAGGAGAACGCCGTACTGCGGGGGATGCGCCGGATCCTGCCGTTGTCACACGACTACGACGGCGCCAAACTGACCACCCGGATCGACGGCCGCCGGATGGTGACGCCGCTGGTGATCGTGATCGCCGCGATCGGGATGGCGAACGTGATCTTCGCGCTCGACTCGATCCCGGCGATCTTCGGGCTCACCCAGGACGCCTACATCGTGCTGACCGCCAACGCGTTCGCGCTGATGGGTCTGCGCCAGCTGTACTTCCTGATCGGCGGCTTGCTGGAGCGGGTCATCTACCTGAACGTCGGCCTGTCGGTGATCCTCGCCTTCATCGGCGTGAAGCTGATCATCGAGGCGCTGCACGGTTCGCACATCGACGACATCGGCGCGATCCACCTGCCGCACATCGGCATCCTCACCTCGCTCGGCTTCATCGCCGGCACCCTGTTCGTCACCACGGTCGCCAGCCTGATCAAGTCGTCGTACGACCGCCGCCGCGTCGAGATCCGGGTCAGGTCGGAAGACTGACGTCCTCGCGCGCCGGGCGGAGGCGGAGGTAGAGGAGGGGGATCGGGGTGAGGATCAGGCCCGAGATGAGCAGGGCGGTGCGCAGGGACGAGCGGCCGACGGCGCCGAGCGGTGGGCCGCCGACGACCTGACCGATCGCGTTGGCCTGGGACACCATCGAGATCACCGTCGCGCGGGACCGGGAGTCGACGTGCCGGTTCAGCCAGGCGGATTCGATCGGCCAGGCGAGTGCGCCGGTGATCGTCCGCAGCCACATCGCGATGAGCGCCAGCCAGAGGTGATCCAGGAGCGCGAACGCGATCACGCCGACGACCTGGATCAGGCTGAGGACCGCGAGTATGCCGTTCGGATGTACGGCGCTCAGTCGCTCGGGCGACAGCTTGTTCAGTACCACCGAGGTGATTAGCGACAGCAGCGTGCCGACCAGCGCGAGCACTGTGAACCAGAACGCGGGGTCCGACGTACCGAAGACCGTCGGGAAGCTGAAGCTCAGGAGCTTCACCGTCCACAACCGGTCGAAGGCCTCACTGGACAGCCCGGAGATCAGGCTGATCAGCACCAGCGTGCGTACGACGGGACGCCGCCGAGCGACCCCGAGACCGTGCTTGAACGTCTCGGCCATCTGCCGGAACGTCTCCCGCTCGGCGCGAGGCGTCCGGTGGAAGTTGTCCTCGCGCATGAACATCGCCAGCATCAGCGCGAGCAGGATCATCCCGGCGCCCGACAGCGCCATCGGCAGCGGCAGGCTGACCAGACCGAGAGCGCCGGCGCAGACAGTGCCGGCGATCGTTGCGGCCAGGGTGAACTGCTGACGGCGGACGAACACCTTGGCTGCCCGGTCGACGCCGATCTCGTCGGTGATCCAGGCCTGGTCGGCGCCGGAGGTGAAGGTGTAGCCGACACCCCAGAGCACCTGGGCGGCGAGGATCGCCAGGAACGTCGGCACCAGCCCCTGCAGCAGGAGGCCGGCACCGATCAGAAGGAAGCCGATGATGATGGACAGCCGGCGGCTGTACAGGTCGGCGACGATGCCGGTGGGCACCTCGAACAGGAAGCAGGCGAGCTCGAGGGTGGTGCCGACCAGGACCATCTCGAGTGGATCCAGTCCGACGTCGCGGACGTAGTACACCATGCTGAGCGTGAAGGCGAGGGCTCCGAAGAAGGCCCAGGCGCCGTTGAAGGCGTAATAGGTACGGACCGGATCGGCCGAGCGGAAGGCAGGCATTTTGGGTGGCTCCCGAAGCGTGTGCGTGGCATGACGAAGCGCGACCGGTTACAGGTCAAACGCTTGACGTGACGCACGACGGCGGCCCACCCGGCGGGCGGGTGCGGAGGTGCGCTTTCAGGAGCGACGTTGCATGGCGACAGGGTAGGGGAGGAACCGGCGAGTCCGCCTCCGATTTACCCAACCACGAGCGGTGATCAGAGGTACCATCGATAGTGCCTGGCCCGGCCGTTCCCCCGTGATGGTCGGGTCAGGTTTTTCGCGCCCCGATGTAGTGAATCGGCGAGCAGCTCCGTCGCCCCTGTGACAGGCAGGACCGACGAGAGGATCTCCACCATGCTGCTCGAGAACCAGACCGCGATTGTGTACGAATCCGGGTCCGACTTCGCGATGGGCGGCTTCAGCCTGGCGTGTGCCTCCATCGAGACGCTGACCCGGGCGCTCGCCGGCGAGGTCGGTCAGTACGGCGTCCGCGTGGTCGCCCTCCGCCCCAACTTCACGCCCGACACGCACCCGGAGTGGGACATCGAGGAAGGTGGTCTGGACCACCTGATCAACGGCACCGCGCTACGCCGGTTGCCCAAGGTCGCCGAGGTCGCCCACACGGCCGCCTTCGCCGCATCCGACCACGCCGGCCCGATGACAGCCGCCGTACTCAACCTCTCGTGCGGAGCGATCGCGGACTAGAACGGTATGCGATACCTCGGCTGCCGCTCGGTAACGCGGTAGCCGAGGCTTTCGTACAGCGCCACGAGCGTCAGCTCACCCGCGCCCGGGGGTTGACACGGGCAGGGCCGGACGGGTTGACTGCGACATAGTTCACAAAGGAAATAAAAGCCTCCGCGCCTCGATCACGGGCGGGGGAGGCGGCGGCGGTGCGGACCGGGGTCGGCGGCTCAGAGCGACTCCGTCCGGGACTGCTTCCTGCCCGGATCCGGTGGCGAGGCCATCGGATCATTCGGTGCTTCGTGCCCTTTGGTTGCTCGAAGCAACATAGGAAAGTCCTTGTAAACAAGGGATCTGAGTCGCTCGGTCAAGGTCTGGTCTCGGCCGGGGTGAGGCTCTTCCGCTGCCGGAGGTTCTGTGTCATCCTCCCGGAAGTAGAACCCAGGATCCTATCGGATATTGGGTTGGAAAGGATGGGGAGTGAGCACAACGTTGAAGCCGGCGGCGCCGCCCGCGCCGGTCCGCGGGGAGAAGGTGACACCCGCCCGGATACCTCGCCCGAGCCGCCGGACCGCGGCCCGCCGCAGTCTGCGAAGGCATTGGCAGCTGTACCTGCTGGTGGTCGTACCGCTCGCCTACTTCGTCATCTTCAAGTACATCCCGATCGCAAACGCGGTGATCGCGTTCAAGAACTACAGCCCGGTCCAGGGGCCGTGGGGCAGCGAGTGGGTCGGGTTCCGCAACTTCGAGTTGTTCTTCGCCAACCCGGTGTTCTGGACGCTGGTGAAGAACACCTTCATCCTGGCCGCCTACACCGTGCTGGCCAGTTTCCCGATCCCGATCATCCTGGCCATCGCGCTGAACGAGATCCGCAACGGCCGGTTCAAGAAGACCGTCCAGCTGGTCACCTACGCGCCGTACTTCATCTCCACCGTGGTGGTCGTCTCGATGACGATCCTGGTGCTGTCGCCGCGGCTCGGGTTCGTCAACGACGCGATCGGGCTGTTCGGCGTACCGGCGGTCGACTTCCTCGGCAACCCGGACTACTTCCGCCACATCTACGTCTGGTCCGACGTCTGGCAGACCACCGGGTACTCGGCCGTCATCTACCTGGCCGCGCTGGCCGGTATCGACCCGGCGCTGCACGAGTCGGCCAAGATCGACGGCGCCACCCGGCTCAAGCGGATCTGGCACGTCGACCTGCCCGGGATCATGCCGACCGCCGTCATCATCCTGATCCTCGGCGTCGGCAACATCATGTCGATCGGGTTCGAGAAGGCGTTCCTGCTGCAGAACCCGCTGAACCTGGCGCAGTCCGAGATCATCGCAACCTACGTCTACAAGACCGGCCTGCTGAACGCCGACTTCAGCATGGCCACGGCGATCGGGCTGTTCAACTCGGTGATCAACCTGGTCCTGCTGCTCGGCGTGAACTTCGCCGCCAAGCGCATCACCGGAAACGGACTCTGGTCATGAGCCTTTCACTACAGGCCTTCCGGCGTACGACGGAACGCCCCGACTCCACCGTGATCGCGGAGACGCGGACCGACAAGATCTTCCTGTTCGGCGTGAAGATCATGCTCTGGGTCGCGCTGATCCTGGTCGCGGTGCCGATCGTCTACATCGTCGCGAACTCGTTCAGCAGTGCGTCCGCGGTGAGTGCAGGCCGGGTGCTGCTGTGGCCGGTCGAGCCGAGTCTGCAGGCCTACAAGGTGGCGTTCGGCGATCCGCAGATCATGCAGGGCTACCTGAACTCGTTCATCTACGCGATCGGCGGCACGCTGATCAGTGTCACCCTGACGATCGCGATCGCCTATCCGTTGTCGCGCCGGACCTTCTTCGGCCGGAACCTGATCATGAGCGTCCTGATCTTCACCATGCTGTTCTCCGGTGGCCTGATCCCGACGTACCTGGTGGTGCAGGACCTGGGCATGCTGAACACCCGATGGGCGATGGTGATCCCGAGCGCGATCGGGGTCTGGCAGGTGATCATCGCGCGGACGTTCTTCCGCTCGACCATCCCGGACGAGCTCTACGAGGCGGCCACCATCGACGGCGCGAGTGATCTGCGCTTCCTCTGGTCGATCGTGCTGCCACTGTCCAAGCCGGTCATCGCCGTGATCGCGCTGATGTACGCCATCACCCAGTGGAACAGCTACTTCGACGCGCTGGTCTACCTCAAGGACCCGAGTCTGTACCCGCTGCAGATCGTGCTGCGGAACGTCCTGATCCTGAACACCGCCACCGGTGGCTCGACCACCCAGAACCTGGCCCAGCAGCTCGACCAGCAACAGCTGGCCAATGTCCTCAAGTACGCGCTCATCGTCATCTCGAGCCTGCCCGTACTGATCATCTACCCGTTCGTCGCCCGCCACTTCACCAAGGGCGTGATGGTCGGCGCGGTCAAGGGTTAACTCCGAGAAGGGAACTAACAGAAATGCGCTCAACAGTGAGCAAGGTCGTCACCCTCGTGGTGGCCGGCACGCTCGCCCTCGCGGCGTGCAGCTCGGACAAGTCGGCGCAGGGGGCGGCGAACGAGACGACGGCCGACGGCAAGGTCGTCATCGACACCTTCACCCCGGCCGACCCGAACACCAACCTGGACACGAACCAGGTCACCAAGATCATGAGCGACAAGTTCAAGATCCAGTTCCGCTGGCAGACCACGACGTACGACGCCGGTCCGGCCAAGGAGAAGCGGCAGATCGCGCTGGCCAGCGGCGACTACCCGGACCTGTTCTTCATGATCCCGTGGATCGACGCGTTCACCCAGGCCGAGGTGCTCAAGCTGGGTCAGCAGGGCATCGCGGTGCCGCTGGAGGACCTGATCAAGGAGAACGCGCCGAACATCCAGAAGGCGCTCGACTCCAACAAGACGTACAAGGAGATGTCGACCGCGCCGGACGGCCACATCTACGCGCTGCCGCAGTGGGCCGACTGCTACCACTGCACGTACCCGGACAAGCTGTGGATCAACAGCGCCTGGCTGAAGAAGCTCGGCCTGCAGACGCCGAAGACGACCGAGGATCTGCGCAAGGTGCTCCAGGCGTTCAAGACCCAGGATCCGAACGGCAACGGCAAGGCCGACGAGATCCCGATGACCACCGATGTGCAGGACAGCAGCCTGATCGCGTACCTGATGAACGCGTTCGCCTACGACCCGGTCGGCGCGAACAACGGCGTCCGGTCGCTGATCACGCTCGACGGTGACAAGGTCGTCACCCCGGTGACGTCGGCGCAGTGGAAGGAGGGCCTGAAGTACATCAACTCCCTCTACAAGGAAGGCCTGATCGACCAGGCCGCGTTCACCCAGAACGCCGCCGCGCTGCAGGCCCAGGGCAACAACCCGAAGGCCGTCGTCCTCGGCTCGGTGCCGGTGCTGTGGCCGGGCATCTTCGTCCAGCTCGACTCGAAGGACGGCCGGGACAAGCAGTACGACGCGGTGCCGCCGCTGACCGGTCCGGAGGGCAAGAGCTACACCGGCCTGAACTACCCGACCTCCACCGGCTACACCTTCATGCTGACCAACAAGGCCAGCAAGGAGGCCCAGGTCGCGGCGATCAAGATGCTCGACTACATCTACACCGACGAGGGTCAGATGATCACCAACATGGGCCCGGAGGGGGTCGGCTGGACCAAGCCGGGTCCGGGTGACATCGCGCTCGACGACAAGGTCACGCCGTTGTACAAGCCGAAGCAGAACGCGCCGAAGAACATCAACTGGGGTGCGCTCGGGCAGTACAACAACACCCTCGCGTACCGGAACGCGCAGGTCGTGCCGGCCGACATCTACACCGGCGCGGGCCTCGAGCGGCGGCTGTTCCAGGCGACCAAGCTGTACGAAGGTCACGAGGACAAGGCGCAGTGGTTCCCGCAGACCTCGGTCTGGCCGGACCCGAGCCTGAGTGGTGAGCTCGCCACGCTGCAGACGAACCTGAACAGCTACGTGAACCAGAACCAGTTGGCCTTCATCACCGGCTCGAAGAACATCGACACCGAGTGGGACGCCTACGTGAAGGGTCTGGACAGCACCGGCATGAAGCGGTACCTCGAGATCCAGCAGCAGGCGTACGACAAGTACAAGTCCGGGAGCAAGTAGGTAGATGTCGCACGAACTGTGGTTCCGCACCCCCGCCCCTGACTGGTTCGAGGCGTTGCCGCTGGGCAACGGTCACCTTGGTGCCAAGGTGTTCGGCCGGGTCGACGAGGAGCGGATCGCGCTCAACCTCGACGACGTCTGGTCGGGTGACGGTCCGCGCACGTTGACCGTGACGGACGGTCCGAAGACGCTGGCCGACGTACGGCGGTTGTTGCTGGACGAGGGTGATCAGCTGGCGGCGACCGAGCGGACCCGGGCACTGCAGGGTCCGTTGGTCGAGTCGTACCAACCGCTCGCCGACCTGCTGATCGTCGCGTCCGGGGAGCCACAGGACTACCGGCGGAGCCTGGACCTCCGCACGGGGACCGCCGCCGTCGACTACACGGTCGACGGCGTGCGGTTCCGCCGGGAGACGTACGTGTCCACGCCGGACCAGGTGATGGTGTGGACGATCACGGCGGACCAGCCGGGGTCGATCGATCTCGACCTCGAGCTGACCAGTCAGCATCCGGTCCGGGTGGAAGTTGCCGACGACATCTATGGGGTCGTCGGCCACGCTCCCTCGGATCTCACGATCGAGTACCGGCAGAGTCCGGACCCGATCCGTTACGAGGAAGGTCGCGGCATCGGGTTCGGTGCCGCGCTGCGGGCACACAACACCGGCGGCACCGCCGACGTCAGCGCCGCGGGCATCGCGGTCCGCGGAGCCGACAGTCTGACCGTGGTGTTGTCGGCGGCAAGTACTTTCGCCGGATGGTCGGTGCCGCCCGGCCGGGACCCGCTGGTGGCATTGCGCGAGGCAACAGAGCTGATCAACCAAGTTGCCCTGGACAAGCTTCGGCAGCGGCACGTCGACGATCATGTGGAGCTGTACGACCGCGCCGAGCTGCGGCTCGGCGAGTCCGCTGAGCTCCCGACCGACGAGCGGATCAAGGCGGTTGCGACCGGTGGCGACGATCCGGACCTGGTCGCGCTGATGTTCAACTTCGGCCGTTACCTGTTGATGGCGTCCTCCCGCCCCGGGACGCAGGCAGCAAACCTGCAAGGCATCTGGAACCAGGACCGCCGGCCGATGTGGGCCAGTGACTGGACCAACAACATCAACACCCAGATGAACTACTGGCCCGCCGACCTCACTGGCCTGGGGGAGTGCTTCGATCCACTCACCGACCTGCTCGAGGGCCTGGCCGACTCGGGTGCCGAGACCGCCCGGATCCTGTACGACGCGCCCGGCTGGGTGTCACACCACAACGCGGACATCTGGCGCGCGACCTGGCCAGTGGGCGAGGGTGGCGACGATCCGGTGTGGTCGATGTGCGCGACGTGTGGCGTCTGGCTGACCGCGCATCTGATGGAGCACTACCGGTTCCAGCAGGACCTGGACTTCCTCCGCGACCGGGCCTATCCGCTGATCGCCGGCGCGGCCGATTTCGTGCTGTCGATGCTGGTCGAGGACCGCGACAGCCGGTTGCAGTTCATCCCGTCTACCGCACCGGAACACCACTTCGTCCTGCCCTCCGGCGACAAGGCCTCGGTCGACCTCACCTCGACGTACGACATCTGGCTGATCCGCGAACTGTTCGCCAACCTCGCCGAAGCCGAGGCCGCGCTCGGCCTCACCACCGACCTGGCCGCCCGTGCTCGCGCTGCCCGCGAGCGCCTTCCAGAGATCGGTACGACGACCGACGGCCGGCTGCTCGAATGGCCGACGGACTGGCAGCCGTCCGAGCCTGACCACCGCCACCAGTCGCATCTGTACGGCCTCTACCCGGGGGCTGAGATCGACCCGACGCGTACGCCGGAGTGGGCAGCGGCAGCCCGTGCCTCGCTGGAGCTACGGACCAAGGACGCGACGAACGGCGGTTGGACGGCCGCCTGGTTGGTGGCGCTCTGGGCTCGGCTGTTCGAGCCGGAGAAGGCGTCCGCGGTGATCCGTGACTACCTGAGCCGGCTGGTCTCGGACAACCTGCTGCACCGTGACGGCGACATCTTCCAGATCGACGCCAACTTCGGCATGACCGGGTGCATCCCGGAACTCCTGATCCAGAGCCACACCGACACCATCCGCCTGCTCCCGGCGCTGCCCGCGGACTGGCCGGACGGCTCGTTCCGGGGCCTTCGGGCTCGCGGTGGGCTGGTGTTCGACGTGAGTTGGCGTAGTGGGGTTCTCACCGCCGCCTCGGTGCGTGCTTCACAGTCCGGTACGTACCGGATCGCCTTGCCGTCCGGAGAGCGGACTGTCTCGCTGGAGGCGGGTCAGCAGGTGGACCTGGTTAGGGCTGCCTAACCAAAGCTGTTGTATTCTCACGTCCGTGAAAATGCGCATCGTAATAGCCGTTACGGCTGCCCTGCTGGTGCTGGCCGGATGTGGCGGCAAGGAAACCGGGAGTGCTGACACCGGCGTCGGTGACACGGAAGTGGCGACCGGCGGGCGGCTGTTCAAGACCGCTGACGAGGAGACCGCCAAGCTGGGGTCGGCCGCGCAGCCGGGGGCCTTCCCGCGGACGGTGAAGCACGCGCTGGGCGAGACCACGCTGGAGAAGAAGCCCGAGCGGATCGTCGTCCTGGACAGCGGTGAGCTCGACGACGTCCTGGCGCTCGGCATCACGCCGGTCGGGATGGCGACGACGGCGGGTCAGGCGGGCGTGCCGTCGTACCTGGCGGACAAGGCGCAAGGGATCAAGACCGTCGGCGGGATCAGCGAGCTGAACCTGGAGGCGATCGCCGCGCTGACGCCGGACCTGATCCTGGGCAGCAAGCTGCGGGCGAACGACCTGTACGACAAGCTCAGCGCGATCGCGCCGACGGTGATGAGCATCCGGCCCGGGTTCCCGTGGAAGGAGAACTTCCTGCTGGTCGCGGACTCGGTCGGCGAGGAGGACAAGGCCGACGGGATCCTGAACGACTACCAGAAGCGCGCCGACGAGGTGAAGGCGAAGGTGCAGGGGTCGCCGACGATCTCACTGGTCCGGTTCCGGCCGGCCGAGATCCGGCTGTACGGCAACCTGTCCTTCATCGGCGTGATCCTGAAGGACATCGGGCTGCCCCGGCCGAAGATCCAGGACGTCCAGGACCTCGCCGTCGAGGTGTCGCAGGAGAACATCTCGCAGGCCGACGGTGACTGGATCTTCTACTCCAGCTACGGCAAGCCGGAGACCACCGCCGAGAACGTAGTTGTCAACGGCAACCTCTGGAAGGCCCTCCCGGCGGTCAAGAACGCCCAGGTCGCCCGGGTCGACGACGAAGTGTGGTTCCTCGGCCTCGGCCCTCTAGGCGCGATGGACGTCCTGTCCGACCTGGAGAAGCTCCTCGCCGCGAAGGGCTGACGACGGGACGTGCGCCCGCCCCTGCGCTTCGCTCCGGGGTGGGGGTGGAAAGAAGACGTGGAGAAACTGCTCGGGGCCAAGGGTCAGTCCGGGACTCTTCCTCGGTCGGTGACCTGGACGTGGGGTGCGTAGCGGGCGACGGCTGCGACCAGGTCGTCGTACGGGAGGGGGCGGCCGAGGATCTCGTAGGTGCCGGGCCACTGCTTCGACGGTCCCCAGGCCTTCGAGCTCCGGGGCAGGGCGTCGTCGTCGTACCGGAGCACGACGAGATACGGGTACCACGCCTCCGCGTCCTCGCCGTTGAGGTCGCGTCGCTCGATCCGGCAGATGCCGCGGACGTCGCGCCAGGGGATCGTGCGCGGCTGGTCGCCACCCAGGTAGACGCCGGTCTCGTCGATCGACAGCAGGACGTCGTCCTGGTCGCCTTCGTGCCGTTCCTCGGCGGTCGTGACCAGGCCGACCAGGAGCAGCACCGGCAGCCCGACAGCCAGGATCAGCGGCATCCCGCCCCAGGACAACCAGACGGCCTCGAGCGGCTCGCGGATGGGCTTGTCCTGCACCACCGCGAAGACGACGCAGAACAGGGTGAGCAGGATCATCAGGCCGAAGACGAGCGAGCCCAGGTACAGCATCGTCCTGGTCGTGCCGAGGCCGCGTCGCTTCACGACGAAGGGCTCGCTGGTCTGCGCAGGCGGCATACCGGCATTGTCGGCGGCATCAGCTGTTCGCACCAGCATCCTCACAGAACCCTACTCATTTCGGCCCGGAACGGTCCTTCCTAGGGATGAAATAGCTCTCTCCGACCAGGTGCGGACTTTGGTCCGGGCCGGGAGTCCGCAACAATCGCACCATGCCGGACCGCCAGACCGCCGTCGCTTCCCGGAAGCCGCCGACGACCACCGCACGCCGGCGGCGCCGCAAGGGCAGTAAGTGGCGCCGCGGCTGGGTGATCGCCGTCCTCGCGGTGCTGTCCGCGCTGCCGCTGCTGTTCCACC
The DNA here is from genome assembly GCF_043197365.1 of Kribbella sp. NPDC049174. Taxonomy (NCBI): domain Bacteria; kingdom Bacillati; phylum Actinomycetota; class Actinomycetes; order Propionibacteriales; family Kribbellaceae; genus Kribbella; species Kribbella sp. NPDC049174. Next base: position 55,361 of record NZ_JBICSZ010000001.1, read on the forward strand.
GTTGGGTGCCGAACTCGTTCGGCAACCTGGGCAGCCTGCTCGACACCTTCCTGCCCTGGGTCGGCCTCGCCGTCCCGGTGCTGGCAGTGGCGGCGCTGGTCCGGCGTTCGGCGATCGCCGGGGTCGCCCTGCTGGTGCCCGCGGTGGTGTGGGGCCTGATGTTCGGGAACCTGCTGATCCCGGGCAAGGGCGGCGGCGCGTACGACCTGCGGGTCCTGTCGCACAACGTCGACGCGGCGAACCCGGATCCGAAGAAGACCGCGCAGGATCTGCTCGCGGCCGACGCCGACGTGATGGCGCTCGAGGAGATCACCGCGGCGGACATGAAGATCTACAAGGCCGCGTTCGCCGACGAGTACCCGTACGAGGTCTCCCGGGACACGGTGGCGCTGTGGTCGAAGTACCCGGTGGCGCAGAGCAAGTCGGTCGACGTCGGCTTCAAGTGGACGCGGGCACTGCGTGCCGAAGTGAGTACGCCGGAGGGCAAGGTGGCGGTGTACGTCGCCCACCTCGCGTCCGTCCGGATCGGCACCAGCGGCTTCACCTCGGACCAGCGCAACGACACGATCAAGGCACTCGGCCGGCAGATCGCCGACGAGAAACTGGCCGGCGTGATCGTGATGGGCGACTTCAACGGGACGGCGAACGACCGCAGCCTGGCCCCGCTGACCGCCGGACTGCGCTCGGCGCAGGGTGCGGCCGGCCAAGGGTTCGGGTTCACCTGGCCGTCCGAGTTCCCGATGGCCCGGATCGACCACATCATGGTGCGCGGCGTGACGCCGACGAAGGCCTGGGTGATGAGCTCCACCGGCAGCGACCACCGCCCGGTGGTGGCCGAGGTCCGCATCTGACCGCCGTAACGTCCGAAGATGTGTGGCCTCTAGGCCACACATCTTCGGACGTAAGGGTTAGTCGGCGATGCCCTCGGTCTCCCGCCGCCACACCGATGCCGGCAGCAACGATCGGCCGGTTCCCGCTCTGGGCCCGGCTGCGGCCGATCGTCGTACCGATGGACGCGCACACGGAGCAGTAACCGCGGTCGGTGCGGCTCGTTGTGAGACCAGTAGCCCACTGGTCCCACCACGGAGGACGCATGGTCCGCGGACAAGTCTTGTCCAGACGAGCCTTTCTGGCGCGTATCGGGGTGCTCGGCGCGGCGCTCGGCGGTGGTGGGCTCGTTGCCCGCAGCCTGCTGGCGCCCGCCGACGCCGCCACCAATCCGTTGCTGCCGACGACGGTGGACCTGATCCGGCCGGTCCTCGCCGCCCTCGCTCGCGACACTCTCAACGGGCTCACGGTGTTCGCGATGCCGGGCCCCGATGCGTACTCCCGCACGCAGGGGACGCCGAGCAGTACGCCGGGTGCGATCGAGGCCGGTGCGAGCGACTTCATCATCAATTCCCTGGACAACTTCGTCCCGTTCCCGGACGCGGTCGCCCAGCCGGTCGGGGCCGCTCTGGTGACCGGCCTGGCCGACTCGGGGATCGCGCTGCCGGGTCTCGAAGTGCTCCCGGTCGAGCTCCGTCGGCTGGATCGGGCGCTGGCGGCGTACCTGCAGAGCGACGAGGCGATGCCGCTGTCGTTCCCGATCGCCGGGCTGCTGAACCTGATGGCGACCCAGGTGAACCCGCTGGCGGTGAACGGGCCGCACCTGTCGCCGTTCGCGCGGCTGTCGTACGCCGAGAAGGCGCAGGCGTTCGAGTTGATCGAGCGGACCGACTCCGACCTGGTCGCACTGCTGGATGTGCAGTTCCCCGAGCCGTTGAAGGCGTCGGTGTCCGGGCTCCTCAAGTTCGTCGGCGGCGCGTTGATCGAGTTCGCCACCTTCGGCGCGTACGGCGAATCGGCCGTCTACGACAAGGTGAGCCGCACGCTGCGGGCGCGGCCGGTCGGGTGGAGCCACACCGGCTACCAGCCGAACGGCCCGGTCGAGGGCTGGGACGACTTCATCGGGTACTACCAGGGTCGGCAGAAGGTGAGCGACTGATGCGCGATGTCATCGTGATCGGGGCCGGCGGCGGTGGCCCGGTGGTGGCCAAGGAGCTGGCCGCTCAGGGTCTCGACGTACTGCTGCTCGAGGCCGGGCCGCGGCACGCCAATCCTCGCGAGGAGTGGACCACCTTCGAGGACGACGCGAACAACCCGCTGACCGGCTACCTGCGCTGGGGTCCGTCGGACCGCACGAAGCCGGGCTGGTTCCGGGAGTGGCCGCAGAACTCCTTCGTCTGGCAGCTGTCCGGCGTCGGCGGCACCACGCAACACTTCTACGGCAACTACCCGCGCGCGTACCCGGGTGTTTTCGAGGGGTACGACGGCGCCGACAAGAACGGGTACGACGTCGACCACCGGTTCCCGTTCACGTACGGCGAAATGGTGCCGTACTTCGAATGGGTCGAGGCGACCATGCCGGTGATGACGGCGGCGATGGGCCACAAGGAGCAGACCTTCTTCCGCGGTGCCGAGACCCTCGGGCTGCCGGTGCAGACCACGAAGACGACGCATCGGCCGTCGTACCGGCCACAGGAGAACGCGATCCTGCAGCCGGGTGGGACGGCGGGGAAGACGTCGTCCTCGGATCTGCTTGTCTATCCGAAGGCGACCGGGTGCACATTCTGCGGTTACTGCTTCCAGGGCTGCATGCGGCCGAACGGTGCTCCGCGCAACCAGTTCGCGAAGCGGTCGACGGACAACAGCTACGTGCCGATGGCGTTGACGGCCGAGGTGTGGTCTTCCGGGCGGCCGATCGAGCTGATCACGGATGCCTTTGTCACCCGGGTTCACACCGAGAAGCGGCACGGCGTACTGACGGCCACTGGGGTGACGTGGCTGGCCCAGGGTGTTGAGCATCGTGAAGACGCTCGCGTCGTGGTGATGTCGGGTGGCTGCACGGAGAACCCGCGGCTCTGGTTCAACAGCGGGCTGCCGAACCCGAACGGCTGGGTCGGCCGCGGCTACACCGATCACTTCTTCGACTGGGTGTTCGGTGTCTTCGACGACTACACCGGCAACCCGAAGGGCGTCGGCTCGAGTGCGCGGCTGGACTACCCGCCGTACGGCGGCCTGGAGAACGTCGGCCTGCCGCCGGCGTTGGCCGCGTTCGCGGGGACCTTGTCGGACAGCGGGATCCGCGGTCAGTACAAGAACGGTCGCGGGCGGTCCGGGCCGTGGGACGGGCCGGCCGGGCGAGTGATGGGACCGGAGCTGAAGGAGGTTCTGTCGCACGGACTGGATCGGCTGCTGAGCGTGCTGGTGATCACCGACGACGACGTCGAGGCGCAGAACCGGGTCACCCTCTCGGCACTGCCCGCGGACGAGATCGGGCCGATCCCGAAGGTCACCTTCAAGCAGCGGCAACGGACCGCGCGGACGCTGCGGAACCGCGAGTTCATGGCCCGCAAGGCGACCGAGCTGCTCCGCGGCGCCGGCGCTCGCAAGGTCTATCGCATCGACTGGGCACCGCTGATCCTGCACGTGCAGTCGTCGATGCGGATGGGTTCGTCCGAGAAGAACTCGGTGCTCGATCCGCGCGGCGAGACCCGGGCGGTGAAGCGGCTGTTCGTGGCGGACAACTCCGCCCTGTCGAACGGCCTCGGCGGTCCGAACCCGACGCTCACGTCGCAGGCGCTGGCGACGCGGACGGCGGAGAAGATTCTCCAGACGTACTTCGGCGGCGACCCGTGGGTGCGCTCGAGCTCCCCTGTCGTGTCCACGGATCCGCGGATCAGCGTCCGGTTGGGGCAGCTCGGTCTCTGAGCCTGACCGGGGCGGTGGGGTGGGGAAGGAATCGAACAGTGTCCGTTTGACGAACATCGGCGTCCGGAGCGGTCCTGCCGTCCGGGCGCCGATTTTCCTAGGCTCGGAGTACCCGATCAGGAGGACTTCGAGATGACGATCACTTCGAGCGGCGCGGACCTGACCACGCTGGCTCAGCAGTACGCCGACGACGGCTTCATGCTGGTGAAAGGCCTGCTCAGCAAGGAGGAAGCGGCCTACTACCGGAAGCGCAGCCACGACCTGCTGGAGCTGTTGCACCGGTCTGACGACCCAACCTGGGCCGCCGCCCGGGACATGACGGATGCGCCGACGAAGCTGCAGCATCTGCACGACGCACAGTTCTACGACGCCGCCTTCTCCCGACTGCTGGTGGATCCTCGGTTCACCGACGTGGCCGCCGCGGTGATGGGTGTGGAGGGTGTGCAGCTGCACCACACCAAGCTGTTCGTGAAGCCGCCGGAGAACGGGTCGCCGTTCCCGCTGCACCAGGACTACCCGTTCTTCCCGCACAAGTACCACCGGGTCGGCGCGGCCATCTTCCACTTCGACGACGCGCCGGAGGAGAAGGGCTGTGTCCGGGTCATCCCGGGCAGCCACAAGGACGGTCCGCGCGAGCACGACCCGGAGGGCTCGTACCACCTGCCCGACGTACCGTTCGAGTCTGCGACACCGCAGCCGGCCGAGGCAGGCGACGTACTGTTCTTCACTTACCTGACCGTGCACGGGTCCGGGGTGAACGTGAGTGACGAGGCCCGGACCACCTGGCTGATCCAGTACCGCGACCCGGCGGACCCGCCGACGGTGAAGACGCACGACTTCTCCCTCGGCCAGGGCATGATGCTTCGTGGAGTCGACCCGACCGGCAGGAGTGCCGTTTGACCCTCGCGGATGTCGCTGACGCGGACCGGTTCGTCGACCTCGCGGGGCTGCTCGAGTCCTGCGAGGTCGACGGGTTCCGTGCGGACTTCCTGAGCTGGGGGCACTACCAGCCGGAGTACTGGCGCAACTACTGGCACAGCCACTCGTTCCACGAGATCTGCCTGGCGTACTCCGGCTCCGGCCGCTTCAACTCGGGCGACACGGAGTACGACGTCCGGCCCGGGTCGGTGTTCATCGCCCGCCCGGGCGACGTACACGAGATCGAGTCCAGCCGGTCAGAACCGCTGGGCATCGCCTTCTGGGGCTTCACCTTCCGTCCGGGCTCCGATCAACCTGGCTGGTGGTCAGGTCTCACCAGAGCCGACGGGCCGGTGATGTCCCGTCGCACCGGTTCACTTCCGGCCCTCATCACAGCGCTCGCCGCCGAAGCAGCGGCACCGGTCTCCGGTTACGACACAGCATTGACGGCCCTCGGCGCCACGCTGGTCATGGAAACCGCCCGCGCCTTCGCACTCGACGACGACCTGGCTGTGGAAACCGTCCGGCGTGACCGCGGCCCTCTGGTGGTCGAGGCGATGCAGCGGCACCTGCGCGACAACCTGTCCCGGCCGATCACCGTCAGGGACGTGGCCGCGGTCGCACACCTGTCGGAGCGGCACGCGGAGCGCCTGTTCCACCAGCAGACGGGTGCGTCGATCATGTCCACCTTGCGCCGGCTGCGTCTCGAGCTCGCCGCGCAGTTGCTGCTGGACCCTTCGGTGACCGTGACCGAGGTGGCGCGCGCTTGCGGCTATTCCGACGTACGCCCGTTCTCGACGGCTTTCCGGCGGCACTACGGACGCACGCCGGGTGAGCACCGGCGCGCCGGCGGCACAGAGTTCGTCTGAACCACCTCTGCCAACGATGTGACACGGAGAGTAGTCAATTGACGTCTGGACAGGGCAGACGGTGACTGCTCAAATGCACCCAGGTATTTTCCGCCGTACTCCTGGAGGAGACATATGAGGGGTCGCCTCAGCCGAATCGCCGGCGTCATCGCGCTGGCGCTCGGCCTCGCAGCCACATCCCTGGTGCCCGCATCCGCAATCACCGGAGGCGAGCCGGACGGGAACGGCCATCCCAATGTCGGTCTGATCCTGTTCTACATGCCCGACGGACGCTTCCGCTGCACGGCGACCCTGGTGTCGCCGACGGTGCTGGTGACCGCGGCCCATTGCACCCAGGGCACACTCGGCAAGACGCTGGTCACGTTCGACTCGGTCATCGCCGAGCAGCCGCCGTCGCCTTTCCCGGTCGCGACGGACCCGGCGAAGGGCTACACCCAGGCCGAGCTGGAGAAGGCCGGCTACAAGTCCGGTACGGCGGCCTCGCACCCGCAGTACTCCGATTTCACCGACCTGAACAACTGGAACGACGTCGGGGTGATCGTGCTCGACCGTCCGGTGACGAACATCGCACCGGCGAAGATCGCGCCGGCCAACTACCTGAACGCCTACCAGCAGCCGAAGCTGAACAGCACGATCTTCACGTCGGTCGGCTACGGGACCGAGGTCCGCAAGGCCGACTCCGGCCCGCAGAAGCCCACGCCGATGTCGTACCCACTGCTGCGCCGCTGGGCCGAGGAGCCTGGCCAGAAACTTACCCCGCAGATCCTGCAGGTGAACGGCAACGAGCACGACAACCGCGGCACCGGCGGCACCTGCTTCGGTGACTCCGGCGGACCGACGTACCACGGTGGTTACGTGGTGACGGTGACCAGCTACGGCTACACACAGAACTGCCGCTACCTCGACGGTCTGCAGCGGATCGACATCAAGGTCGTCCAGGACTGGCTGAAGACGTTCGGCGTGCCGCTCGGCTGATTGTCCCGCACTACTGGTGCCGCGACCCGTCTCAGTGGGTCGCGGCACCTACTTGTGCCGCCAGAGGCCGACGACGGCGACCAGGCCCGCGAGTGACGGCAGGAAGCCAAGGACGCCGTGGAGCGTCGGCACGATTGTGGTGTAGGCCTCGCCGCCGATGGACAGACCGATCAGCTGGACGGTCGCGCCGATGAGGAACAGCGTGGTGCTGATCCCACGGGCCCGGCGTTTGCCGCGGGTCACGGCCACGATCGACCACAGCCAGCCCGCGAGGCCGAGGGCTCCGACCGCCACCAGGTAGATGGTGATGGCGTTCCGGTCCTTGGCGACCAGATCGGCGGACCAGTCGGGATAGGCGGCCCGGACGTGGTCGCCGATGCTGTCGGCCGTCACGAGGTCGATCAGCGGGGCGAGGGTGGCGATGAGGGTCAGCGCCAGGCCGGCGTACAGCGCCTTCTTGACGTAGGCCGGCGAGCGGGGTGGTGCGGCGATGGTGGTCATCGCGATCTCCATTCTTACGCTGTAAGATTCCAATCCGCGGTAATCTTACGTCGTAAGAATCATCCAACCGAGGGAGTTTCGATGCCTGGCCGCCGTACCCCTGGCCACAGCGTGGGGCTGACCCGCGAGGCGGTGCTCCGGGCAGCCCTCGAACTGGCCGACCGGGACGGCCTGAAGGCGCTCTCGATGCGCCGGCTCGGCGCGGAATTGGGCGTCGAGGCGATGACGCTGTACCACCACATCCCGAACAAGGACGCGCTGCTGGACGGCCTGGTCGAACTGCTCGTCGCGCCGATCGCCCCGCCGGCCTTCGAGTCGGGGTCCTGGCAGGACAGCCTGCGTTCGTACGCGCGTGAGCTGCGAACCACCTTGCTCGCGCACCCGAACGTGGTGGCCCTGGTCGCGTCGCGGCCCGCCGTCACCACACAGAACCTGCAAGTCATGGAGGCGGCCCTGGAAGGCATGCGGGCAGCTGGTCTGCGGCCCGCCGACGCGCTGGATGTGCTGTACGCCGTGACCGGCTTCGTCGTCGGGCACGTGGTCACCGCGCCCGCGCCGGCGGACGACCCGGTGGATCACCTGGCAGCACTGGATCCGGCCGTGTTCCCGCTGCTGGCCGAGGCGGTGAGCGCGGCCACTCCGCGGGGTGCCGACGCGCGCTTCGAGTTCGCCCTCGATGCCTTGTTGTCCGGACTCCGGCCTGACCCGCTAGACTGATCACATGCGAGTGAGCCTGCTCCTTAGTTAGCCGTACTGGCATCCAGGCGCTAGAGCGCCGGTCAGTGCGGCGTCCCCTCCTGTGTGAGGGGCTTTTTCATTTCTGGAAGCTGCCTCTGGCAGATTTAGGCTCAACAAACACACGAGCAGGAGTAGGACCGTGAGCGAGCAGGTGGACGACGCCCCTATCGACCGGGGCGGGTACGACTTCGACGCGATGCAGGCCAAGTGGCGGCCGGTGTGGGAGAAGCTGGACCCGTTCAAGACGCGTGACGACGGCTCGGCGGAGCGCCGGTACGCGCTCACGATGTTCTCCTACCCGTCCGGCGACCTGCACATGGGCCACGCCGAGGTGTTCGCGCTGCACGACGTCCTGGCGCGCTACTGGTTCCAGCAGGGGTACGACGTGCTGAACCCGGTGGGCTGGGATTCGTTCGGGCTGCCGGCCGAGAACGCGGCGATCAAGCGCAACGAGCACCCGGCGACGTACACCTACGCCAACATCGAGACCCAGGCGGAGTCGATTCGGCGGTACGGCCTGAGCTTCGACTGGTCGCGCCGGCTGCACACGTCCGACCCGGAGTACTACCGGTGGACGCAGTGGTTGTTCCTGCGGTTCTACGAGCGCGGGCTGGCATACCGCAAGGCGTCGTACGTGAACTGGTGCCCGAACGACCAGACCGTGCTGGCCAACGAGCAGGTGGTGCAGGGCCGGTGCGAGCGGTGCGGGCACGAGGTCACCAAGCGTGAGCTGACCCAGTGGTACTTCAAGACCACTGAGTACGCCCAGCGGCTGCTGGACGACATGGAGCTGCTGCAGTGGCCGGAAGAGATCCTGCTGATGCAGCGCAACTGGATCGGCAGGTCCGAGGGCGCCTTCGCCTCCTTCCAGGTCGAGGGCCGGGACGAGCCGATCCGGGTGTTCACGACCCGCCCGGACACGCTGTTCGGCGCCACCTTCATGGTGGTCGCGCCCGACGCGAAGCTGGCCGCCGAGCTGGTCACGCCCGAGCAGCAGGCCGCCTTCGACGAGTACTTGGCCGCGGTCAAGTCCGAGACCGAGATCGAGCGGCTGAGCACCGAGCGGGAGAAGACGGGTGTCTTCCTGGGCTCGTACGCGATCAACCCGGTGACCGGTGAGCGGATCCCGATCTGGGCGGCCGACTACGTGCTGGCCGACTACGGCACCGGCGCGATCATGGCCGTGCCCGGCCAGGACACCCGGGACTGGGAGTTCGCGGAGAAGTTCGGCCTGCCGATCGTGCGGACCGTGCAGCCGGCGCCCGACTTCGAGGGCAAGGCGTACACCGGTGACGGCCCGGCGATCAACAGCGCGAACGACGAGGTCAGCCTGGACGGGCTGGATGTCGTCGAGGCCAAGGCGCGGATCAGCGACTGGCTGGAGAGCAAGGGCCTGGGCGAGCGGACGATCAACTACCGGCTGCGCGACTGGCTGCTGAGCCGGCAGCGGTACTGGGGTTGCCCGATCCCGATCATCCACTGCCCGTCCTGTGGTGAGGTCCCGGTCCCGGACGACCAGCTGCCGATGGAGCTGCCCGACCTGCGCGGTGCCGACCTGGCGCCGCGGGGTGTCTCGCCGCTGGCGGCCGCCCGCGAGTGGGTCGAGGTCGACTGCCCGAAGTGCGGTGGCAAGGCCGAGCGGGACACCGACACGATGGACACCTTCGTCGACTCGTCCTGGTACTTCCTGCGCTACCTGTCGCCGGACTACACCGAGGGTCCGTTCGACCCGGAGGCGGCCGAGCGCTGGATGCCGGTGTTCCAGTACGTCGGCGGCAAGGAACACGCCGTACTGCATCTCCTGTACGCGCGTTTCTTCGTCAAGGCGCTGCACGACATGGGTCTGCTGACCGCGGTCGAGCCGTTCACCCGGCTGCTGAACCAGGGCCAGGTGATCAACCAGGGCAAGTCGATGAGCAAGTCGCTGGGCAACGGCGTGAACCTGGGCGACCAGATCGACGAGTTCGGCGTCGACGCGGTCCGGCTGACCATGGTGTTCGCCGGTCCGCCCGCGGACGACATCGACTGGGCCGACATGTCGCCGGGAGGTGCGCTGAAGTTCCTGCAGCGCGCCTGGCGGCTGGCGGGATCGGTCGGGGCGCCGGTGGGCTCGGACCCCGCGACCGGTGACGTCGAGCTGCGCAAGATCACCCACCGGACGGTGGCCGACGCGGCCGAGCTGATCGACTCGATGCGGTTCAACGTGATGGTCGCCCGGATCATGGAGCTGGTGAACGCGACCCGGAAGGCGGTCGACGCCGGCCCGGGTGCGGCCGATCCGGCCGTCCGCGAGGCGGCCGAGACGGTGGCGATCCTGCTGAGCCTGGTCGCGCCGTACACGGCCGAGGACATGTGGGAGACGCTGGGCCACGAGCCGACTGTCGCCAAGGCCGGCTGGCCGAAGGTCGACCCGGCACTGCTGGTCCAGGACACGGTCACCTGCGTGGTTCAGATCGCCGGCAAGGTGAAGGACCGGCTGGAGGTATCCCCGGACATCAGCGACGTCGACCTGGAGCAGCTGGCGCTGGCGTCCGACGCGGTTCAGAAGGCTCTGGACGGCCGCGGTGTCCGCAAGGTCATCGTCCGCGCGCCCAAACTGGTCAACATCGTCCCGGCCTGAGGTCGACGTCTGGTAATCCCCGCCTCCTGCGCGGCGGCGCGGGATTGTCAGACACGGACTAGTCTGCTCAGATGCGTTCTGAGCTGATCGATATCGCGACCGGCGGTACCGAGGTCGTTTTCGACCTGACGAGCAGGTGCGAGCAGTTCGTCGCCCGTGAGGCCCACCAGGCCCAGGGTGACGGACTGCTGCACGTGTTCGTGCCACACGCGACGGCCGGGATCGCGATCCTGGAGACCGGTGCGGGTAGCGACACCGATCTGCTGGCGGTGCTCGAGCAGTTGCTGCCGCGCGACTTCGGCTGGGATCACAAGCACGGCAGCCCGGGCCACGGTCGCGACCACGTGCTGCCCGCGTTGGTGCCTCCCTTTGCCAGCGTCCCGGTGCTGGACGGGCGGATGATGCTCGGCACCTGGCAGTCCATCTGCCTGGTCGACACCAACGTCGACAATCCACGCCGGCAGGTCCGGCTTTCCTGGCTGCCCGGTTAATGGACCACCGGGTAACAAGGCGTTCCGGAATTCTTGTGACTTATCGTGATGTTGCGGGTTGCGTTACGCATGCGAAACACGACTCCGCTTGAATTGCCGGCATGGCAGCGCTTGAAACCCTTCGGGCCCAGTGGGTGGGGCTTGGCACCGAACTCCTGATCCGCGCCACGCGTGGTATTTGTGACGGGAGCCTGCTGAACGCCGACACCGGCCGGGCCGACACCAGCGCCCGACTCGACGACTGGACCGGGGTCCTTTCCCTTTACACCGGTGAAAATGAACAACCCTCGGTTCGCGCAACCGCTTGAAATAGCTGTTGGGCGTTTTTCTGCACCTTCAGTAATTGCATCCTGCACCAAACTCGTTGCCTTCATCAACCGTCTGGTGTGACCCGCGCCGCATCCCGCTCACCGGGCGTCCCCGGCACGGACGCCCCTGTCACGCTATGTTGTGACGGGAACGTGAGGCTCAAGAGGGGTGACGGGCTTTGTCGGACACGGATGGCCGGGCTGAGGGACGGCGGGGTTTCGCCGATCTCTTGCTCGACTTGAGGGTTCAGGCAGGGCTCTCGCAGGAGGAGCTGGCCGACCGCGCCGGGCTCAGCGTGCGCACCATCCGTGAGCTGGAGGCCGGCCGGGTGGCGCGGCCCCGCAAGGACTCCGTCCGGCTGCTCGGCTCTGCACTCGGTCTGCAGGACGGCGACGCCGGACGCTTCCTCGCCGCGGCCGGGCACGGCACAGTGCGGCCGGTCATCGCAGTTGCCGACCCCGCGCCGACCGGACTGCGCTGGCGCGGCACCAGGCCCATTCCCGACGGTCTCGTCGGTCGTGAGCAGGAGTTGCTGGAGCTAGAGACGCTGCTGCGGCAGAACCGGCTCGTCACGCTCGTCGGCCCGGGTGGTGTCGGCAAGACCGAGCTCGCCCTCGCCGCGGCCGACCGGTTCTCCGGTGCCGACACGACCGTCGTGGTCGTCGACCTCACGACCGTCCAGCGGGATGCCGCCGTACCGTCGGCCATTCTGGACGCCTTCGGCACAGCACCCGGTACGTCGGACCTGGACGATGTACTGTCCGGCCGCCAGCCGGGGGACCTGGTCATCGTCGAGGACAACGCCGAGCACGTGCTCGATGGGGTCGCGACGGTGGCGAACCGGATGGTCCGCAGCTTCCCGGGCGTCGGCGTACTGGTGACGTCGCGGATCCCGCTCGGCCTGCCCGACGAGGTGGTCCGGCGGGTGGCGGTGCTCGGCGTACCGGCGAACGACAAAGACTTCGAAGAGATCGCGGCCAGCCCGGCGGTGGAGATGTTCTGCCGGCGCGTCGCTCGAGTTCGACCCGACTTCCAGCTGACTGAGGACAACGCTCCGACCGTCGCACGCCTGTGCCGCCGGCTGGACGGGCTGCCGCTGGCGCTCGAGTTGGCGGCCGCGCGGGCTGGGTCGCTGTCGGTCGAGACGATACTGGCCGCGTTGGACGACCGGTTCCGCCTGCTGTCGGGGCCGAGGCGGTTCGGAGCGCCGCACCAGCGGACGCTGGCTGACACGATCGCGTGGAGTGTGGACGCGCTGTCGGACGCCGCTCGGCAGTTGCTGTACCGGACGTCGGTGCTCGGGTCGCCGTTCACGCTGGACGCGGTGGCGGGGGTGTGTACGGGCGATCCGATCGACGCGGCCGACGTACCGATGCTGCTGGCCGAGCTGGTGGACAAGTCGCTGCTGCAGCCGGTGACCGAGTTCGAGCAGTTGTACGGCGCTCGCTACAAGCTGCTGGAGACGATCCGGGAGCACGCGTACGCAGGTCTGTCGTCGCAGGCTGACGACCTGATCGAGTTCCGGGATCGAGCGGTCGTGTGGTGTTCGACGTACGTCGACGGACTCGGTGGCGCCTGGTCCTCGCCCGACCGTGACCGGCGCTATCGGGCCGCGCATGCGAACTCCGCGCTCTTCGAGGTGGCGCTGGAACGTGCGGCCGAGCTGGAGCAGTGGGACGTGGCTGCGCGGATCGTGCTCGGGTTCCGGATCGCGTGGCAGTACCAGGCGAGCGTGGCCGAGAGTGGCATCCGCTGGGCGACCCTGTGCGCCGAGAATGTCGCGGACAAGGAAGTGAGCGGCAGGCTGCTGGCCATTGCCGGCCGGCTGTCCAGTCTGACCGGCGACGTACGTGGCGCCCGGCGGTACTACGGTGAGGCGCGTCAGCTCATCCCTGGCGAGACAGAGATGGGTCTGGTCGCCCGAGGCGGGTGGGTGTCGTCCGGCTCGCACCTGCTCGACACACAGAGCCTGGCCGAGATCCCGGGACTCGTGGAGGACGCACGCAAACACGGCGACGTGCAGCGGTCCGCGACCGTCCAAGCCAGCTGCGCCCTCGCGCTGCTGCGCTGGGGGCGCCTGCCTGAGGCGAAGGAGTTGCTGCTCGCCTGGGAGGCCGCACTGGTCAACCCGGGCGTCTACCCGGACGAGATCGCCTACATGGCCCTCAGCCGGGTGGAGCTCGAGTTGGGCAACCTGGCCGAGGCGCGGCGCTGGGCGAAGCTCGCGCGCGACAGCCAGGCCTCCGACGACCCGGAGCGTACGAAGGTGGCCGGCTGCCTCGCGATGGTCGAGTACCACGAGGGCCGGTACGAGGAGGCGCGGGCGCTACTCGACGACGCGGACGCCGACATCCGGGGGCACCGGGGGTATTTCGACTACCTGGTCATGCTCTATCGCTCCCGACTGGCCCGCGACGCCGATGACGTGGAGCAAGCCCGGTTGTGCATCCGGGACGCGGTCAACCGGCTCCTGGTCGAGGGCCGGGTCGTGTACCTGCTCGAAGTACTGCCTGAGGCCGTGGCCGTGCTGCACGCGCTGGGGAAGTCTGCGGCCGGCGATGCCTTGTGCGGTCAGTTGCTGGCGTGGCAGCAGACCATGGACCCGCCGATGCTGCCTACCGCGTGGGCGATCCTGCAGGAGTCCTGCGAGAGCGCTGCGGTCGCCGACGGCTGGCCCGAGCCCGACCCCGCGGCCGCGGTGCTGCGGCTGGCGAACGACGTACTCACCGCTCTTTCATGACGCCCATTCACTGAAGCTGCCGGGTAACTGCCGGTACTTCTGCCTCGTCCTGACATGCCTGCCGGCCGAAGAATTACAGCCGTAGGACAGGTTCCACGAAGCAGAGTCCGAAGCCGGGCACAGGCAGAGAAATGGGCGGTGAACCGTGATGAGGCCATGGTGCTGCGCTGGACTGCCGACCAGCTTGGGGGAGGCGACGCGGAGGGCATCCGGCGGCCGGACGGTGGGGGCGCCGATCGGCTGTCGAGAGCTCCGGGGTGCTGTCTCGTGTGGATCTGTCCTGCCTGAACCGGGTGCCGTGCGCCGTCAGGGCACCACACCCGGGGCGGGGTCCCAGCACTGGACCGGGCACACGACACAGGGGACGAGTGCCGGTCCGGCTGACACGGGGAAGCCGGCGGGTTTGGTCACCCGCCGGCGGGTCAGCCGCTGGGGCCTCCCGGGACCTCGACGAGCTCGCGGTCAGGCCGGTCTTTCGCGGAACCGGCACGGGGAGTAGCTCGGCGAGGACTGAACTCGGCTGACAACAGGGGGAGTCAGCACGGCGTCGGCGTACAGGGGAGGTCGACGCAGCGGTGAAGTGCTGACGCACAGGGGACGTCAGCGCAGTGAGGTGAAGAGCTGACTCACAGGCGAAGTCAGCAGAGCGAGGTGAAGGCCCCGGAGGGGTGGCCTTCACCTCGCTGCCTTTGTGGGCTACTTCTTCCGCTTCTTCTCCACCCCTGCCGCCAGCAAGGTGGCCTTGTCGCCGTACCCGACCATCCAGGTCGGCTGGAGCCGGCAGTACACGATGTCGGGACCCCAGCTCGACGGCGAGTCTCCGTAGTGCTTCACCATGTACTCCTCGATCTCCGCGAAATCCGCGTGCTCCGGCGTCAGGAACTCCACCTGCCCGTGGGCGAACACGCCGATCCGCTCCGCGTCGACGTACGCGGCGCTGGCCGCCGGTCGGACGCTGAGATGCCGCGCCTTCGCGGCCGAGCCTGCCGTCGTGAACACCCACCGAGCGTGGAGGAAGTGCCCGTCGACCGCACTGATCCGTGGCTCGCCACGCGCGGTGACGGTCGCCAGGTTGAGGACGCGCATGCCGGTCAGGATCCGCACCATGGCGTCGGCATCCAGCTGGTTGGGACCCCTGATGATGCTGCGCAGATGCTCCGTCGCCCGTGGATACACGGCATCCAGGAGCTGCTGCAGTTTGGCGACTTCCGCTGCTGTCTCCCTCATCTTCTGGAGTCTGACACCGCGCGCCGACAAAAACTGTCCGGTAACCTCACTGCATGTCAGCCCGCGTGCACGTCGTCACCGACTCCACGGCCGGTCTGTCCACGCACGAGGTGCTCCGCCTCCCGCTGACCGTCGTACCGGTGCAGGTCGTCATCGGCGGCACGTCGTACGACGACGGCGCCACCTCGGCCGACGCGGTCGCGGAGGCGCTCAAGACCTTCACGCCGGTGTCCACCAGTCGCCCGGCGCCACAGACCTTCGCGGAGGCGTACGCCGCCTGTGCCGCGGCCGGAGCCGAGTCGGTCGTGTCCATCCACCTCTCCGGCGACATGTCGGGGACGGTCGAGGCCGCCATGATCGGCGCGAAGGAGTCGCCGATCCCGGTCCGGGTGATCGACTCCCGCTCCATCGCGATGGGACTCGGGTTCCCGGTCCTGGCCGCTGCCGCGTGCGCCGCGGCGGGGGAGGACCAGGCCGCCGTCGAGGCCGCGGCGCGGGTCCGGATGGCGTCGATCTCGGCGTACTTCTACGTCGACACCCTCGAGTACCTCCGCCGCGGCGGCCGCATCGGAGCCGCCCAAGCCCTCCTCGGTACGGCGCTCGCCGTCAAACCTCTGCTGACGATCAGCAGCGGCCGGATCGTCCCGCTGGAAAAGGTCCGCACCTCGAGCCGCGCCATCGCCCGCCTCGCCGACATAGCCGTCCAACGAGCCGGCGACGGCCCCGTCCAGGTCGCCGTCCACCACCTGGCCAACCTCGAAAAGGCCCACACCCTCGCCGACGGCCTCGCCGAACGCCTCCCCCAAGCCGACGAAATAGTCCTCCGAGAAGTAGGCGCCGTCATCGGCGCCCACGTAGGCCCGGGCCTCCTCGCCGTAGTAATAGCTCCCCGCTAACCCGCACCCGGCGCCGTCCAGCCCGGCATTGCGCCCCCGCCTCGCCCAGTCCCGCGCCTCCCGCCTCGCGACCCTGTGCTGCGCCCTGCCCCTGCCTGCGCCCACCCCTCCACCCACTCCGCGGCGCCTCGCGCCTACCTTCCCGGCGATTTCCACAGGTCTGAATTCGACGTCCCAGCACGTCGGCAGACTCGTACTTTCTCTGGCGTGAAGGTCTTCCGCCGTGCCGCCGCCCCCGACCCGGGAGCGCGCGAGCGTGCGCTGGCGCGTCTCACCGCCCACGCACGTCGGCACGACGAAGCCGATAGAGAACTGGAGGAGCGTGATGAGGAGGTGCGAGGTGGATGGATCCCCGAAGCCGTCCGGCCCGAGCGACTACGTGGTGCCCGCTGGACCCTGTCACCACGCCACGTCGTGGTCCTGGCCGCCGTACTGTCCATCGGTCTGGCCTGGGCCGCCTGGTCAGTGTTCCGCGCCCGCCCCGAAACCCTCCCCGACGCACGCCCACCCACCACCCTCACCTCCGGCGCCCCCGTCACCCAACCGTGCCCCAACGGCCAGCCCTGCCCCGGCGCCCAGCCATCTACAGGCCCTCAACCATCTGGAGCCGTCCAGCCTTCACCCGGCGCCCAGCCAACACCCGGCGTCCAGCCGTCACCCGGCGCGCCCGGTCAGGCAGCGGCCACCGTCGTCGTCCACGTCGCCGGCAAGGTACGCCGCCCTGGCCTGGTCCGCGCGCCCACCGGCTCCCGCGTCGCCGACGTACTCACCCTCGCCGGCGGCCCGCTCCCCGGCGTCGACCTCACCACCCTCAACCTCGCCCGCGAGGTCACCGACGGCGAACAGATCCTCGTCGGCCAACCCACCCCACCCGGCCCCGCCTCCACCGCACCAGGCACCACCCCCAACCCATCCGCCGCACCACCTGGCACACCCGTCAACCTCAACACCGCCACCCTCGACCAACTCGACACCCTCCCCGGCGTCGGCCCCGTCCTGGCCCAACGAATCCTCGACTACCGCACCCAGAACGGCCCCTTCACCACCATCGACCAACTCCAGGAGGTCCCCGGCGTAGGCCCCAAGAAGTTCGACTCCCTCAAACCCCATGTCCGCCTCTAACCCCACCGACCCCACCGAGCCCGAGGAGACGGGGGAGGAGGCTGAGGAGGCGGGCGAGCCGCTTGACGTGCGGTTGCTGGTCCCGGCCGCAGCAGGTTGGCTGGCGGCGGTTCTGCTAATCGCCCACCGACCGCTCGTCGGTGTGCTCACCTCAGCCATCGCCGTCACCCTTGCCCTCATCCTCGTATTCGTCCTCGTCCGCGCGCTGCCTCTGCTGCACCACGTGCACCGCGATCACCCGTCACGACCGCTGCGCCGCTCCCGCAACGAGCCCCCGACGACTGGCGGCACCGTTCGAACGCAGGTCGGCTGGGCTGCGGTGGGGGTGCTGGTTGTAGTCGCGGGGATGGGGCTGGCAGCCGGGCTGCAAGTCGAGGGGTTGCGGGCCGGGCCGGTAACAGGGCTGGCGGCGGAGAGCGCATCGGTCGGCGTGAGGCTGAAGGTCGACGGTGATCCATCCGTACGGCGAAGTCCCGGCAGCCGACGCCCGCCGTACGTGGTGGTGAAAGCAACCATCGAGGAGGTGCGAGCACGAGGGAGCGTGACCCGAGTGCGTACGCCGGTCTTCGTGATCGGGTCGACCCAATGGCAGCACGTCCGGTTCGGGCAGCGGGTCGACGCGAACGGTCGGCTCGAGGCAGTCGAGCGCGGATCGGACGTCGCTGCGATGCTCTCGATCCGCTCAGCTCCTCGGATCGTGGACCAACCACCCTGGTGGCTGCGCGCCGCCGAGAAGGTCCGCGCCGGTCTCCGCGAGTCCGTCGCCGGCCAGCCGGACGACGTACGCGGCCTCGTTCCCGCGCTCGTGATGGGCGACGAGTCCGGCCTGCCCGCCGACCTCACCGAGGACTTCCAGACAACCGGCCTGACCCACCTCTCGGCGGTCTCCGGCACCAACCTGACCTTGCTACTGGCGTTCGTGCTCCCGTTCGCCCGGCTGATCGGCGTACGTGCGCGTGGTCTGACCGCGATCGGCCTGATGACGGTCGTCGTCTTCGTGATCCTGGCCAGACCTCAACCCAGCGTCCTCCGCGCGGCCGCGATGGGCCTGATCGCGTTGGCGGCAATGACAAGCGGTGGAGGGCGTCGTCGCGCCGTGCGGAGCCTGTCGTTCGCGGTGATCGGCTTACTGCTCCTGGACACGTCGCTCGCGAGGTCGGCCGGGTTCGCGTTGTCCGTGCTGGCGACCGCGGGCATCGTGCTGCTGGGCCCGGGCTGGCGGGATGCGCTCGCCAGGTGGATGCCGGTGTGGCTGGCCGACGCGATCTCGTGTCCGTTGGCCGCGCAACTCGCGTGTACGCCGGTCGTCGCCTGGTTGTCCGGAGAGGTGTCGTTGGTTGCCGTCGGCGCCAATCTGCTGGCAGGTCCGGCCGTCGGTCCGGCGACCATCCTCGGATTCACCGCGGCCGGTGTCGCGCTGCTGAGCTCGGAGGCGGCCCACCTCGTCGGCTGGGCAGCGGGGTGGCCGGCTCGCTGGATCATCCTCATCGCCCGCGAAGGCGCAGATCTCCCCGGTGCCGCGAACGCCTGGCCGGCGACCGCGGTGGGAGTCGCCGTACTGACCTTGCTGTGCATCGCGCTCGTCTTCGGCCTGCACCGCATCCTGGCTCGCCCGATCGCCATGGTGCTAGCGGTGGTCCTGCTGGCGGTCGTCGTACTGCGTCCGGTCGGTTCGATCGGTTGGCCGCCCGACGACTGGCTCTTCGTGATGTGTGACGTGGGGCAAGGAGACGGCCTGGTACTGCGGGCAGGCGACAAGGCGGCTGTGGTCGTCGACACCGGTCCCGATCCGGCCGCGATGGATCGGTGCCTGCGTGACCTCGGGGTCGAGTACATCCCGGTCCTGGTGCTGAGTCATTTCCACGCGGATCATGCCGGCGGGTTGGCCGGCGTACTGAAGGATCGGCGGGTCGACGAGATCGAGGTAACGCCGTACTTCTCGCCGCCCGCGGAGTACGACCGGGTCGTCGACCTCGCGTCGCATCACGGCATCAGTCTGCGCACGGTGACCTACCAGGAGAAGCGCGTCGTTGGGTCGCTCAGTTGGACCACGCTGTGGCCGGCCCGCGTCCCGGCGCTGCCGCCGCCCGGAACCGCAGCGACCTCCACCGACGAGGGTTCGCCGGAGAACAACGCGAGCATCACCATGATGGTCGAGGTCTCCGGCCTCCGGATCCTCCTGACCGGCGATCTCGAACCCGAGTCCCAACGCGCGATCCTCGCCACGGGTGCCGACCTCCGCGCGGACGTACTCAAGGTCCCTCACCACGGCTCCGCCCAACAGGACCCTGCCTTCATCGCCGCCACCGACGCCCGCCTCGCCCTCATCTCCGCCGGCCGAGACAACGACTACGGACACCCAGCCCCAAGAACCCTCGACCTCCTGTCCCACCAATCCACCCGGACCGCCACCACCCTCACCAACGGCTCCCTGACCATCACCAACCCGAACAACCATCTGACCCTCACCACCAACCAGCAAGCCCTCTCACGCTGAAGCGTTGGTGAAGGTGACGGCCTTGGCCGGGACTGTGTTCTCGGGCTGGTCGCCGAGCGCCCAGGCGGCCACTCGGGAGACGACGTGGGCCGGCACGACGTCGCTGACGTCCGGGACTGCGGGGACGTCGTAGGTGGCGTGGGCGTCGTGGGGGAGGGCGACTCGGTACCCGCGGGCGAGGGCTGTGCGTGCGGTTGCCTGCACACACATCTCCGACATCAGCCCGCAGATGGCAACCGCTCGCACACCTGCGCCGACGAGGA
Organism: Kribbella sp. NPDC049174; assembly: GCF_043197365.1. Taxonomy (NCBI): domain Bacteria; kingdom Bacillati; phylum Actinomycetota; class Actinomycetes; order Propionibacteriales; family Kribbellaceae; genus Kribbella; species Kribbella sp. NPDC049174. The sequence continues at coordinate 75,280 of NZ_JBICSZ010000001.1, forward strand.
CCTCGCCGAGAGGGGTGCCGTCGAAGCCGTCGTCTTTGGGCTTGCGGATCACGTGCTCACTCGGCCCAGACTTGACCGGCAGGTACAGCTCCCAGCCGGGAGTGTTCGGCTCGTCGTCCGCGCCGGGTGCCCCGTCGTTCTGCAGGTGTACGACGAGCGCCCCGGCCTGCCGTGCGCGGTCCAGGAGATCGTTCACCCGCTCGAGCAGGCGAGCCGCGTCGGGCACCGGGTTCGCACCCGAAACGAAAGCGGTCTGGACGTCGACGACGATGAGCGCCTCGACGGGAGATGCAGCTGTGGTCATGCGGCCATCCTCCCGGCTCGTCCCGCCGCCCTCCAACGCATTTGCGGGCCGGTTCGTGGCGGGGCAGCGGTTGGGTGGCGTGGCCACCTGCGAGTTGGCGACCTGCGAGTTGGTCACGGTGGTTTGTGGGGTTGTCGGTGGGGTGTGGGAGGCTGGCGGCGTGGCTGCTCGTAGGGGTTCTGCGCCGAAGTTGGGCGATGTGCTGCTGGTGACCGGGGCTGAGGCGTTTCTGGCGGATCGGGCTGTTCGGTCGGCGATCGCGGCGGTGTCGAAGGGTGGCGCTGAGGTCGAGGCGACTGAGGTCGACGCGGTCACGCTGGATGTCGGGGTGTTCGCGGAGCTGACCGGGCCGTCGTTGTTCGCGAGTGAGCGGGTGCTGGTGCTGCGGTCGCTGGAGAACTTGCCGGCCGAGATGGCCCCGCACTTGATCGATTACGCCGGCGCGCCCTCGGACGACGTACTGGTTGTGCTGGTGCACTCCGGCGGGCAGAAGGGCAAGGCCGTCCTCGACAAGTTGCGGAAGGCATCGGTCAACGAGGTGGTCGCGACCGCGCCGAAGACGTGGGAGTTGCCGCAGTTCGTGGCCGGGGAGATCCGGCTGCACGGCGGGACCGTGGACGAGCGGGCGGCGTCGGCGCTGGTCGATGCGGTCGGGCATGATCTGCGGGCGCTGGCGGGTGCGTGTTCGCAGCTGGTGTCGGACTCGGGCGGCCAGGCGGTCACGGCGGAGCTGATCGGGCAGTACTTCGGGGGTCGCGCGGAGGTGACGAGTTTCGCGGTCGCGGACGCGGCGATCGCGGGGCGGACGGAGCCGGCGCTCGAGCAGTTGCGTTGGGCGCTGGACTGTGGGGTCGCACCGGTGCTCGTTACGAGTGCGATGGCGGGTGGGTTGCGCGGACTCGCGAAGTTCTCCAGCGCGCCCGGCGGTCTGCGCGAGGCCGATCTGGCTCGCGAGGTCGGCGTACCGCCGTGGAAGCTGAAGCAGCTCAAGCAGCAGGCTCGCGGCTGGACGCCCGGCGGCCTGGCGACCGCGATCAAGGCGGTAGCCCAAGCCGACGCCGACGTGAAGGGCGCCTCCGGTGACGCCGGCTACGCGCTCGAGCGCATGGTCATCACCGTCAGCCGTTCCCACGGCCGCCGCTAGCCTCATCCCGCACGCAAGCCTCTTCCCGCACGCACGCAAGAACCCAGCTGGACACGTCGGGCCAGCTGGGTTCTGGGTACGCAAAAACGATCGGCCTGTCCCGGGGGTCGGCCGATCGTTTGGCGGTGCTTAGAGGGAGGCGGCCTTCTTGAAGATGGACGACTTCCGGTTGGCGGCCTGGTTGGCGTGGATGACGCCCTTGCTGGCGGCCTTGTCGAGCAGGCGGGCGGCCACGCGGGCCTGCTCCTGCGCCTTCGCGGAGTCGCCGGCGTCGGCGGCCTCGCGGAAGCGGCGAACTGCCGTCTTGAGGGTCGACTTCACCGACTTGTTGCGAAGTCGCGCAGCCTCGTTCTGGCGGTTGCGCTTGATCTGGGACTTGATGTTCGCCACGGAGCAGAGCCTCGATCAGGTGTGTGCGGTCAATACAGGAAAGGTGTCGCGCGCACGGCTGAGCATCACCCGTGGGTGCGCGAAGAGCCAGATTACCAACAAGCCCCACCCATCACCAAACCGAGACCGCTCAGCCAGGCCGCAACCCAGCCCGCCCAGGTTAGCCCGCGCCACCAGCGGCTTCGGCAGCGGACTTCAGCCGCTGCAGCGTCGTGTGGATGCCCTCCACGTTGCGTGCGGTCCGGTCACCGAAGAAGGGCCGGAAGAGCAGCCGGAACACCGCCGGCCGGCGATCGGTCCAGGACTCGGTGACCTCGCAGCCCGCCTCCGCGCCGGCAAACGCGCCCGTGAAGTCGTAGGACCAGTCCGAGACCGGGATGGGCCCGAAATGGATCGAGAAGCTGAACCGCTGCCCCGGTACGGCGTCCACCACACGGCCGAACGTGAACCACCGGACGGCGCCCACCCGGTTGTGCCCGACGAACCGAGCTCCCACAGCCGGCCCCGGCGTACGGGACGACCAGGTGACCCGGGTGCACTCAGGGCTCCACTCACCCATCCGCGGCAGGTCGCTGACCAGGTCGTACACCGCCGACGCCGGCGCGGACACGGTGATGGACTCGCTCAGGTCGGGCATCGGGTTTTCCCTTGCAGTCAGCTGACACGGGCTGTGCTGAGCGTGACATCGGTGCCTGCCACAGGCATACTCGGGCCCGCGTGACGCTGATCACCGCAGGGGGTGTGGTGCGTGCGGTCGTCACGGGTCCAGCAGCGAGACCAAGCTCCACCATCGCGCCGTCCAAAGCCCTGGAGGAACTCAGTGCCCCGCCGTACCCCGATCATCGTGGCCGCCGCGCTCGTCGCGTCGCTGGCCGGAGTCCCGTTCGCGGCGCGCGCCGCCGACGCGCTACAGGCCGAGGAAACACCCGCAGCGGCAGACCCGCAGGTCAAGGAGTCGTCGACCGGGTCCTATATCGTCCAGCTCGACGACGCCCCGGTGGCCGAGTACGGCGGCGGCATCGCCGGCCTGCCGTCCACCCGCGTCGCACCCGGGGGGAAGCTGGTCAAGACCGCCGGTCAGGTCGTCGGCTACGTCCAGCACCTCGCCCGGGAGCGCCAGGAGGTCCTGGCCAAGGTCCCTGACGCAAAGAAGCTGTACGACTACAGCTACACGTACGCCGGCTTCTCCGCGCAGATGTCGTACGACGAAGCCGTCAAGCTGGCCAAGTCGTCCGGTGTGAAGAGCGTCGAGCCGAGCGAAATGCAGCACCAGGACACCGTGGACACCCCGCGGTTCCTCGGGCTGTCCGGTAAGGGCGGCGCCTGGCAGCAGGCCGGTGGCATCGACAAGGCCGGCGACGGCGTCATCATCGGCGTACTGGACTCCGGCTATGTCCCGGAGCGGGCCAGCTTCGCGCCGATCAAGACGACCAAGACGTCGGACGCGATCATCGCGAAGAAGTGGAAGGGCACCTGCCAGACCGGCGAGGAGGCGCCCGTTGCCTGCAACAACAAGGTGATCGGCGCCCGGTACTTCGACAAGGGCATCGGCACCCGCCCGATCCCGGAGGAGTTCAAGTCGCCGCGTGACTTCGGCGGCCACGGGACCCACACGGCCAGCACGGCCGGCGGCAACTACGGCGTCGAGATGAGCGTCATGGGCCGCGACTACGGCAAGGGCTCCGGGATCGCCCCGCACGCCCGGCTGGCCATCTACAAGGTGCTGTGGGCGGTCGACCAGACCGGCGGCGGCAGCGGGACCGACGCGGACATCGTGGCCGGTATCGACGCCGCGGTCGCGGACGGTGTCGACGTACTGAACTACTCGATCTCCGGCTCCGGTTCGACCTTCGTGAACGCCACCGGCCTCGCCTTCCTGCGCGCTGCCCGGGCCGGCGTGTTCGTCGCCACCAGCGCCGGCAACACCGGCCCGGGGGTCAGCACGGTCGGCAAGAACTACCCGTGGGTGACGACGGTTGCCAACGGCACCCATGACCGCGACATCCAGACCACGGTGACGCTGGGCGACGGCAAGTCCTACACCGGCGCGGGGATCGGCTCCGGCCTCCCGAGCACCCCGGTCGTGCTGGCCAAGGACGCCGGCCTCCCGAACGCGAACCCGGCCAACCTGCTCCTGTGCATGCCGGACACCCTCGACCCGGCCAAGGTGACCGGGAAGATCGTCGTCTGCGACCGTGGCGGCAACGCCCGCGTCGACAAGAGCCTGCAGGTCAAGAACGCCGGCGGCGTCGGCATGATCCTGGTCAACATCACCGCGGGCACGCTGGACGCGGACCTTCACTCGGTACCGAGCGTGCACCTCGACCACGTCGCCGCGCCCGAGATCAAGGCGTACGTCGGCGGCACCGCCAACCCGACCGCCACGATCAGCGCCGGTACTCCGGTTCGCGTGACCGCACCGAAGGTCGCCAGCTCGTCCAGCCGCGGCCCGTCCCTGGCCGGCAACGGCGACCTGCTCAAGCCGGACGTGATGGCGCCGGGCACGAACGTCCTGGCGGCGACGACCGCGTTCAGCGCGGCCGGCGGCCAGTACGCGTTCATGAGCGGTACGTCGATGGCCTCGCCGCACATCGCCGGCGCCGCGGCCGTGCTGAAGAGCAAGTACCCGACCTGGTCCCCGATGGCGATCAAGTCGGCCCTGCTCACCACCGGCACCGACAAGGACACCAGCGGCAAGCCGATCCAGAACGACTCCGGTTCGCCGGCCAACCCGTTCGGATACGGCGCAGGCCTGGTCCAGCCTAAGAACGCGATGGACCCGGGCCTCGTCTACGACTCGTCGTACGAGGACTGGACCAAGTTCGTGTGTGGCTCCGGTCAGGTGCCTGCCACGCACGAGCTGTGCGCGAACGGCACGATCGACCCGAGCGACCTGAACTACCCGACGATCGCGATCGGCGACCTGGCCGGTAAGCAGACCATCACTCGCACGGTCCGGAACGTCGGCAAGCTGCCGGAGGTCTACTTCCCGAAGGTGGAGGGGCTGAAGGGCTTCAAGGTGACGGTGTCGCCGAAGATACTGGTCACGCTGCCGGGCCGTACGGCGACGTACAAGGTCACCGTCGAGAACACCGGTGCGCCGCTCGAGCAGTACACGTTCGGCAAGCTGACCTGGAAGTCGACCGAGCACTCGGTGACCAGCACGGTCGCGATCAAGCCGCTGACGGTCAAGGCCCCGGTGCAGGTCAACGGGACCGGGACGGCGGGGTCGGTGCAGGTGCCGATCACGGCCGGGTACACCGGCACGCTCAACACCAGTGCGGTCGGTCTGACCGCCGCAACGGTGGCTGAGGCCGCACTGAAGAACCCGGGTGGCGTGTCGTTCCCGACCACGAACCCGGCGGCCAACGACCACGTCGCCAAGTTCACCGTGAATGTCCCGGCCGGCGTGAAGCACGCCCGGTTCTCGACATTCGACGCGGACTACCCGGCGGGCACCGACCTCGACGTCTTCGTCTACCGGACGGGTACGACGGCTCTGCTCGGCAGCAGTGCCGGTGGGTCGGCCGAGGAAGAGGTCAACCTCGCGGCACCGGCCGGAGGCTCGTACGACGTGTACGTCGACCTGTTTGCGGGAGCCAACGAGCAGCAGGTGAAGCTCAACCACTGGGAGCTGCTCAACACGGAGGGCAACCTGACCGTCACTCCGGCGAGTCAGCCCGTCCAGGCAGCCGCCCAGACCACGGTCACAGCGTCCTGGACCGGCCTGACCGCCGGCACCCGGTACCTGGGCCGCCTGCAGTACACCGACGGTGGAGTCGGCTCCGGCTCGACCATCGTCCGCGTGGACAGCTAGGACCTGTTGGGAGCAGAACGCAGCGGCAGCCAGTCTCGGCTGCCGCTGCGTCTGTTTCCGGCGTGATCAGGGACGAACCGCGGCCAGTGATTCGTTGGCCTTGGCGGTCAGGATCGCCTTGCACTCGCCGGTTGTGACGCTGCAGCGGAACATCTTTTGCTCCAGCGGCTTCACGCCCCTGGTGTCGGCGACCACGATCACGGTCGCCGGATCTTCGAACACCGCGCTGTTCCAGGTCCAGCCACCGAACTTGGCCGGGATCCCGAGCTTGGTGGCCTTGCCGGTGGCGATGTGGACTGCGACCCGGGTGCTGAGGACCATCGTCCTTCCGTCCGGTGACAGTGCCACGTACACCGCGGCCTGGTTCGTTCCGGCCGTCTTGAAGCAGTACTCGCGCTTCAATTCGAGTCCCTTCGCGCCGAGGGTGCCAGCCTTGGCGCAGTAGCCGTCGGTGCCCTTGGCGCTCAACTGCGCGACCACGTCGCTGCTCCGAACCACTTGCAGATCACCCGCGGGGCCGAGCTCTCCGACCGGCCGCGGCTGGTCCGCTCCGGGCTGCCAGACCGACACCGGTCGGGAATCGACCAGCTCCGGCATCAGCCAGATGCCGTCCTTGTTCCAGCCGATCAGTTTGATGTTCGGCATCGGGATGTCGAGTTTGGCCGTTTCCTTGCCGTCCTCGACGTTCACCACGACTACTCGGCTGTCCTTGGCCGCGTACGGCGCGACCGCGACGGCCAGTTGGCGTCCGTCGGGGGAGATGACGGGATAGATGCCGCCGGTCGGTCCGAGTGGTGTGACCTTGCCCTCCGGGTCGACGATCGCGGCCTGGGACTTCGTCGGGTCGGGGTAGCCGGTCATGACCAGCCATCCGCCGCCCAGCCGAGCCAGCACCTCGCCCTTGACGCCCGGGTTGCCGACCTTCTGCTTGCCGTCCTGGATGACGGCCCACCAGGTGTCCAGCGGGTTGTCCGGGTTGTTGTTGACGGTGACGGCGTACGGGATCCGCGGAGCGCCGGTGGAGACCGGGCCGGTCGGCAGTGCGGCCGGAGAACCGGCCGCTGTGGGCTCCTTGTCGGCGAGGCGGGTGAGGAACGGTACGGCCAGGACCAGGACCGCGCCGATGGTGGCGGCGGCCAGGACGATAGGGACCCAGCCACGCTTGCCGGTGACGTCCTGTTGCAGGCCCGGACCCTGGGCCGCGTCCGGGACCGTGCCGGCCGTGGTCTGCAGGTACTCGCGCAGGCGGTTCTCGGTGTCGTTCATCGGACTTCCTTCAGCTTCGTGGTCAGGGCCGTCAGGCCGCGAGACGCGGTCGCCCGCGCGGTGGATTCGCTGATCCCGAGGGTCTCGGCGATCTCGGCGAACGGGAGGTCGAGGTAGTAGCGCAGTACCAGGACGGAGCGGGTCCGGATGGGCAAGGCACGCAGTGCCTGCCGCACCTGCAGGCGGTCCTCGCCGAGTACGGCCGAGCTCTCGGCGGACGCGTTCGGCATCTCGGGTTGTGGGGTGTAGAGGCGGGCGACCTTGCGGCGGCGCAGGACCGAGCGGCTGCGGTTGAGGACGGCTGTGCGGAGATACCCCAGCGCCTTGCCGGAGTCCCGCAGCGGCCAGTGCCGGTACAGGTCGGCGTACGCCTCCTGTACGACGTCCTCCGCCGCTTGCCGGTCGTCCATCACCAGCACGGCCAGGCGAACCAGCCCGACCCAGTGCTGGTGGTAGAGCGCCGACACGGCTGTCCGCGCGTCGTCCTGCGCCAGCGCCCGGTGCGGGTCACTGATGCTCACCATTGGATTCGTCACACCCCCAGAGACGCGCATCCCCGCAGAACGCTGCGTCCGGAGGCTAAATCAGTCCGGAGGCCAAATGAGTCCGAGGGCTAACCCAGCCGTTCGCGCACCCAGTCGAGGTGGATGAGGGCGTGCTCGCGCTGCCAGGCGCGGATCGTCGGCAGGCCAGGTGGCGCCGGCTGAGCCGCGCCCCACCACAGGCCGCCCGCGATGGCGGCCAGGAAGCCGGTGATGGCGGCATCGTCCGGCAGATCGGGCAGTGTCACAGACTCGCGCATGTCGGCCTGCAGGATGACGGTGTCGGCCCAGCTCGGCGCGAGCGCCGGGTGCGCCCAGTCGATGAAGACCACGCGGTCGTCGGTCAGGATGATGTTGTCGGCCCGCAGATCCCAGTGTGCGAGCGCCTTGCCCTCGGCGAGCTCCCGCAGTCCGGTCCGGGCGAGCTCTGCCAGCTCCTCCTCGCGCCCAGCCGCCCAGTCAGGTACGGCGAGACCGTCAGCGATCACGTTGTCCCACCGGCTCAGGAACTCGACGCTCCGCACAGCGGCGACCGGCGCGTCCGGCCACGGTGAGGGGTCGAGGGCAGCGGTCAACTCGGCGACCGCGTCCAGGACGCGATCGGCATCACGCTGTTCCCAGGGGTGGGCCGGCAGCGTGCCCTCGATGTCCTCGAACAGCAGTCCGACCCAGTCGCCGTCGTCGTACACGTCGTACAGCGTCGGGGCGGACGGCAGCGGGCCGATCGCCTGGACCGCGGTGATCTCCTGGCGGAACAACTCCGGTGTCTTGGGGTTGAGCGACGTACCGACCGCCTTGACGAAGGCGCGGCGGCCGGAGGCAGTGACCAGTCGGGCGGCCACGCCGGGGGAGAAGCCGCCCTGCTGGGTGCTGGCGGAGACCACCACCGATCCCAGCGCGCGTTCCCCCCACGCCCGCACGGCAGCGGGCACCTCCTCGAAGGGCAACCGGACCCCAGCAGCGTGCGCCATGCGTCCCAACCGTAGGTCCCGGGAGCCGTCGCCGCCTGGGATTTTCGAATCCGCTGGCTCCGCATGGGATGATTGACCGGTTGACCAGCAAGAACCTGCAAGATCGAGACGAACTGGATCCCCTCCGTGCCCGTAGGCCCCACGACCGTGCCGCAGCCGGGTCGTACCGACCCGTCGCTGATCCGGAACTTCTGCATCATCGCCCACATCGACCACGGCAAGTCGACGCTGGCGGACCGGATGCTGCAGATCACCGGGGTGGTCGACGACCGCTCGATGCGGGCGCAGTACCTGGACCGGATGGACATCGAGCGGGAACGCGGCATCACGATCAAGTCGCAGGCGGTCCGGCTGCCGTTCGCGCCGAAGCCGGACACCCCCGGCGGCCTGCTCGCCCCGGACGGTACGACGTACATCCTGAACATGATCGACACGCCCGGCCACGTCGACTTCACCTACGAGGTGTCGCGGTCGCTGGAGGCGTGTGAGGGTGCGGTGCTGCTGGTCGACGCGGCGCAGGGGATCGAGGCCCAGACGCTGGCGAACCTCTATCTCGCGCTGAACGCGGACCTGCACATCATCCCGGTACTGAACAAGATCGACCTGCCCAGCGCCCAGCCGGAGAAGTACGCGGCCGAGCTCGCCCACATCATCGGCTGCAGCCCGTCCGACGTCCTCAAGGTGTCGGCGAAGACCGGTGAGGGCGTCGAGGAGCTGCTGAGCGAGATCGTCGCCCAGGTCGACCCACCGAAGGGCGTCAAGGACGCGCCGCCGCGGGCGCTGATCTTCGACTCGGTCTACGACACCTACCGCGGCGTGGTCACCTATGTCCGGGTGGTCGACGGCGAGCTGACCCACCGGGACCGGATCAAGATGATGTCGACCGGCGCCGTGCACGAGATGCTCGAGGTCGGCGTCATCTCCCCGGAGCCGATGAAGTCGCCGAGTATCGGCGTCGGCGAGGTCGGCTACCTGATCACCGGCGTGAAGGACGTCCGCCAGTCCCGGGTCGGTGACACCGTCACCTCGGCCGTGCACGGCGCGACCGAGGCGCTCGGCGGCTACAAGCACCCGCAGCCGATGGTGTACTCCGGCCTGTTCCCGATCGACGGCGACGACTACCCGACGCTGCGGGACGCGCTCGAGCGGCTACAGCTGAACGACGCGGCCCTGCAGTACGAGCCGGAGACCTCGGGTGCGCTCGGGTTCGGGTTCCGCTGCGGCTTCCTCGGTCTGCTGCACATGGAGATCGTCCGCGAGCGGCTCGAGCGCGAGTTCGACCTGGACCTGATCTCGACCGCGCCGAACGTGGTCTACCGGGTCGAGATGGAGGACGGCAAGGAGCACGTCGTCACCAACCCGAGCGAGTTCCCGGAAGGCAAGATCGCCGACATCTACGAGCCGGTGGTGAAGGCGACGATCCTCAGCCCGAAGGACTTCATCGGCGTCATCATGGAGCTGTGCCAGACCAAGCGGGGCAACCTGCAGGGGATGGAGTACCTGTCCGAGGACCGGGTCGAGCTCCGGTACACGCTGCCGCTGGCCGAGATCGTCTTCGACTTCTTCGACCAGCTGAAGTCCAAGACCAAGGGCTACGCGTCGCTGGACTACGAGCCGACCGGTGAGCAGGCCTCGGCGCTGGTCAAGGTCGACATCCTGCTCCAGGGCGAGACCGTCGACGCGTTCTCAGCGATCGTGCACCGCGACAACGCCTACTCGTACGGCGTCGCGCTGGCCGGCAAGCTGAAGGAACTGATCCCGAGGCAGCAGTTCGAGGTGCCGATCCAGGCCGCGATCGGGTCCCGGATCATCGCCCGCGAGTCGATCCGGGCGATCCGCAAGGACGTGCTGGCCAAGTGCTACGGCGGTGACATCACCCGCAAGCGCAAGCTGCTGGAGAAGCAGAAGGAAGGCAAGAAGCGGATGAAGATGGTCGGCCGGGTCGAGGTCCCGCAGGAGGCCTTCATCGCCGCGCTGCGGACGTCGGAGTCCGGGGAGAAGGCCAAGAAGTAGTGCCGGTCGAGATCCCTGCGGACTTCTTGCTGGTCGCGTCGCGGGGTCAGGACTGGGCCGACTGGCTGGACCGGTTGCCGCGGCTGACCCGCGAACTGCTCGACGAGTGGGATCTCCGGGTCGACGGTACGACGTCGTACGGGAACTGCGCGCTCGTCGTACCGGTGATGACGGCCGACGGGCAGCAAGCCGTGCTCAAGGTGCAGTTCCCGCACTGGGAGGCCGAGACCGAGCACCTCGCCCTCCGGGACTGGGCCGGGAACGGCGCGGTGCAGCTGCTACGCGCGGATCCGCGCCGGTTCGCCTTATTGCTCGAGCGGTTGGAGGCACGCGACCTGACCACGATCGACGCGATCGAGGCCTGTGAGCTCGTTGGTGCGACCTACAAACGACTGCATGTCCCGGCCGGTCCGCAGTACCGGACGCTCTCCGGCGAGCTGAAGCGGTGGATCGAACGGTTCCGCCAGCTGCCCGCGTCGGCACCGGTGCCGCATCGGTACGTCGAACAGGCGATCGCGCTGGCCGAGGACTTCAGCACCGACCCGGCCTGCGACGGCAAGCTGGTCCACACCGACTTGCACTACTTCAACATGCTGGCCGGCGTTCGCGAGCCCTGGTTGGTGATCGACCCCAAGCCGCTGTCCGGCGACCCGCACTACGAGGTTGCGCCGCTGATCTGGAACCGCTGGGACGAGGTCGTTGCCGCCGGCGACCTTCGGTTCGCGGTCCGGCAGCGGTTCTACGCCGCGATCGACGCGGCCGAGCTTGACGAGGACCGCGCCCGCGACTGGGTGATCGTCCGGCAGATGCTCAACGTCCTGTGGACGCTGGAGGACGCCGGCTCCGACGAATCGCTCCCGCAGGATTGGCTCACCCGCAACATCGCCATCGTGAAGGCCATCCAGGATTAAACCGGTGGCTGTCACCCGAGTCGGCGAGGGAAGATGCCGATATGCGGCTGTTGACGGTCAACGTGGTGGAGAAGCTGATCCCGGGTCCCAAAGAGACCGGGCTGACCGCGATCGACAAGCGTCCGCAGGTAGGCCGGGTCCACGTCGGCGAGCTCGGTCTCGTCGGCGACCGGGTCTGCGACACCAAGAACCACGGCGGTCCCGACCTGGCGGTCTACGCGTACGCCGAGGAGGACGCGGACTGGTGGGCCGCGGAGCTCGGTCGCGACATCCCAACCGGGTTGTTCGGGGAGAACCTGCGCACCGAAGGGCTCGACATCACCGGTGCGCTGCTCGGGGAGGTCTGGCGGATCGGCGACGAGGTCGAGGTGATGGTCCGGGCACCGCGGATCCCGTGCATCACGTTCGCGCACCACATGCAGGAGCCGCACTGGGTCAAGCGGTTCCACCAGGCCGGTCGTCCCGGCGCGTACCTGAAGGTGCTGCGGACCGGATCCATCGGCGCGGGCGACCCGGTCGAGGTGCTGAGCCGGCCGGATCACGAGGTCACCATCGGGCACATGTTCGGTGCTCAGGACCCGGCGAAGATGCAGCGGATGCTGGATTCGGGTGTCGACCTGATGGATGAGCTCCGCGCCATCGCGCACCGCGTCGTGGCCCGCGCATGAGGGGCCTGCTCCCCGCATCTGGCCCACTTCGACCCCTAGCCCTCGCCACTCTGCTGAGTCGCGTCGGCAACGGGTTGTTGATGACGGTCAGCGTGTTGTACTTCAACCGGATCGTCGGATTGTCGATCGCTCAGATCGGTCTCGGGCTCACCATCGCCGGACTCTTGGGGCTGTTGTCGGCCGTCCCGATGGGTCACCTGGCCGACCGCCGCGGTCCGCGCACGCTGTTCGTCGTACTGAGTCTGATGCTCTGCGGACTGTCGCTGCTCTACCTGCTCGTGGAGACCTTCTGGCAGTTCCTGGTCGTCTCCGTCGTGCTCACCGTGATCGACCGAGGCGCCGGCGCCGTCCGGGCCGCGCTGATCGCCGCGATCACCCAAGGCGCCGACCGGGTCGCGGCCCGCGCCTACCTGCGGGCAGTCACCAACATCGGCATCATGGCCGGCGCCGGAATCGGTGCGTTCGCCCTCCATTTCGACACGAGTACGGCGTACCGCTCCATGTTCGTCCTGGACGCGGCCCTGAGTATCGTCGCGGCCTTCGTCGTCCTGGCCGTCCCTCGGGTCGCGCCGCTGCCGAAGAGCGACGACGGACCGGTCTGGGTCGCCCTGCGCGACCGTGGGTACCTCGCGGTGGCCGCACTCAACGCCGGGATGTCGATCCACTACGCCGTCCTCGACGTCGCGATCCCGCTCTGGGTGGTCGACCACACCGACGCACCCCGGTGGACGGTCGCGCTGCTGCTGATCATCAACACCGCGGTCGTCGCGCTCTTCCAGGTCCGGTCGTCGCGAGGTATCGCCGACCCGACGACCGCGGCCCGGGCGACCCGGACCGCCGGGTTGTTGCTGATGGCATCGATGGTGCTGTTCGCCGGCGCGTCCTGGGGTAACGCCGCGATCGCGATCGGCCTGCTTGCGGTCGGTGCGCTGGTGCAGGTGCTCGGTGAGCTGCTGCAGTCGTCCGGCTCGTTCCTGCTCGGCTTCGACCTCGCCGCCGACCACGCTCAGGGCCAGTACCAAGGCGTCTGGAACACCAGCATGTCCATCAGCACGATGGTCGCCCCGACCGTCCTGGCCCTCCTCCCACTCGGCCTCGGCGTACCGGGCTGGATCATCCTCGGTGGCTGGTTCGCCCTGATCGGCATGCTGTTCGTGCCTGTTGTGCGGTGGGCTGCGGCGCGGCGCGAGGAGGGTAGCCAGATTCAAACAGTCGGTGCATAATCGGCACTCATTGCTTGGGGGGCACTGAGCAAGGGGGACCGCATGCGTCGCGCTGTCGTGACCGGGGGAGCTGGGTTCATCGGGAGTCATCTGTGTGAACGACTCCTGGACGAGGACTACGAAGTGCTGTGCCTGGACAACTTTCTGACCGGGCGGCCGGACAACGTCGCCCACCTGATCGACCATCCGGGCTTCCGCCTGGTCCGCACTGATGTGACCGACTACGTCCACGTCGCCGGCCCGGTCGACGCGGTCCTGCACTTCGCGTCGCCCGCGTCGCCGATCGACTATCTCCGGTTGCCGATCCAGACACTCGAGGTCGGCTCGGTCGGCACCCACCACGCGCTCGGACTCGCCCGCGACAAGGGCGCCAGATTCGTACTGGCGTCCACGTCGGAGGTGTACGGCGACCCGCTCGTGCATCCGCAGCCGGAGAACTACTGGGGAAACGTCAACTCGATCGGTCCACGCGCCGTGTACGACGAAGCCAAACGGTTCGCCGAGGCGATCACGTCGGCGTACCGCTCGATCCACGACGTCGACACGGGGATCGTCCGGATCTTCAACACCTTCGGGCCGCGGCTCCGGCCGGACGACGGGCGGGCGGTGCCGACGTTCATCCGGCAAGCCCTGGAAGGTGAGCCGATCGTGGTCGCGGGCGACGGCAGCCAGACCCGGTCCATCTGCTACGTGGACGACACCGTCGAGGGCATCATCCGGATGGTGCACGCGGACGACCCGGGTCCGGTCAACCTCGGCAATCCGCACGAGCTGTCGGTTCTCGACCTGGCCCGCTGGATCAAGGAGCTGGTCGGCTCACCGTCCGAGATCGTCTTCGGGCCACTGCCGGAAGACGATCCGCGGGTGCGGCAACCGGATATCAGCCGGGCTCGGGACCTGCTCGGTTGGGAGCCGAAGATCCCCGCGGAGGAAGGGCTCCGGCGGACGATCGACTGGTTCCGCGCCGACCTGCCACAACAGGCAGCTTAGGTCGGCTCGCGGTAGCCGAGGGCGGCCGAGATCTTGCGGGCGGCTTCGATGGCCGCGGGGGCCATCAGGGCGACCTGGGCGATGGATTGCTCGAGGGACAGCGTGGAGATGCTGACCGCGGCGATCGCGGCGCCGGTGTGGTCGTGGATGACCGCGGCGACGCACCGGATGCCGGGCTCGTTCTCCTCGTCGTCGAGCGCGTAGCCGCGAGCCCGCACCTGGGCCAGATCCGCCTTCAACGCGGCCGCGGTCGTGTGCGTCAGGGGAGTGCGGGCCGGGAGGCCGGTCCGGGTGATGTGGGCGTCGAGCGCCTCGTCGTCCTTCTCGGCCAGCAGTGCTTTGCCGATCCCAGTGCAGTGCAGCCAGAACGCCTTGCCCACGCGCGACGGCATCCGGTACGGCTTCGGCCCGTCGAGGCGCGCGACATAGATCGCCTCGTCGCCGTTCAGCAGGCCGACATGCACGGTGCAGCGAGTCTGGGCGACCAGGTCGGCGAGCACCGGGCGGGCGACGGTGGCGAGGTCGACGTTGGTGAGCGCATGCCCGGCGAGCCGCAACGCCTTCGGGCCCGGGTGGTACGACCCGTCCTCGGCCTGGGCGACGAACTCGTGCTCGACCAGTGACGCCATGATCCGGTGCACGGTCGACTTGGCCAGACCGGTCGCGTTGACGACGTCGGTGAACCGCGAGTGTTCGAGGACGGCGTCCAGCACCATCAGCGTCTTGTCGATGGCCGAGGGCGAACTCATGTCGGTCATCCTGCCACCTCTCTCCTGGGCGAAGTGCCTATCTGGCCAGCCAGCCGCCGTCGACCGCGAGGACGTGACCGTTGACGTAGCCGGCCGCCGCCGAGGCCAGGAAGACCGCGGCGCCGACCACCTCGTCGGGCTGTCCCCAGCGACCGGCGGGGATGCGTTCCCGGATGGCCGCTTCGCGACCGGGGTCCGCGCGCAGGTCGGTGGTGTTGTCGGTGCTGATGTATCCGGGCGCGATCGCGTTCACCCGGACTCCGGCCGGTCCCCACTCGTTGGCCAGCGCCCTGGTCAGTCCCGCGACCGCGTGCTTGCTCGCAGTGTAGGCCGGAACGGTGATCCCGCCCTGGAAACTCAGCAGCGACGCGATCGTGATCACCGCGCCGGCCCCGCGCTCGACCATCGCGGCACCGATCGGCCGGGTGACCGCCCAGGTGGAGTTGAGGTTCACGTCGATCACGTGCTGCCAGTCGGCGGTGGTGGTCTCGGCCGCCGGCGCGCGCCGGATCGTACCGGCGTTGTTGACCAGGATGTCGATCCGGCGCGTTCTCGCCAGCTCGGAAGCGGCCGCCTCGACGGCGGCCGGGTCGGCGAAGTCGGCGATGACCACGGTCGCCTCACCGCCGCCGTTCTGTTTGATCGCCTCGAGGGTGTCCTCGACCGCGGCGTCCCGGGCCATCAGGATCAGTTCGGCGCCGGCCGCGGCGTACCCGGCGGCGATGGCCGCGCCGATACCCCGCCGGGCTCCGGTGACGAGCGCCGTACGGCCCTGGAGGCTGAACGGGTCAGCCGTCACCGGAGGTCCCGTACGTCGACGCCGTCCATGTCCGCGAACGCCTGGTTCTCGCCGGCCATCGCCCAGACGAAGCTGTACGACGAGGTGCCGGCGCCGGAGTGGATCGACCAGCTCGGCGAGATCACGGCCTGGCGGTCGGCGACGAGCAGGTGCCTGGTCTCGTCGGGTTCGCCGAGCAGGTGGACGATCCGCTCGGTCTCGGGCAGGCCGAAGTACAGGTAGCACTCGGTCCGGCGGTCGTGCGTGTGCGCGGGCATGGTGTTCCAGGTGCTGCCCGGGTGGAGCGTGGTCACGCCGAGCACGATCTGACAGCTGCGTACGCCGTTCGCGTGGATGTACTGGTCGATCGTGCGGCGGTTCGCGGTCTGCTGGTCGCCGAGCTCGAGCCGGTTTCCCTCGCCTGGATTGATCAGCGTGGTCGGGAACTCAGTGTGGGCCGCTGCGGAGAAGAGGTAGAAGGCCGCGTCCGGGCCGTCGAAGACGACCTCGCGGACGCCGCGTCCGACGTACAGGCAGGCTCCGGTGGCCAGCTCGTACTTCGTCCCGTCGGCGGTGACCGTGCCTGGTCCGCCGACGTTGACGATGCCGGCCTCGCGGCGTTCGAGGAAGTACTCGCTGCGCAGCTCCGGCCAGGTGGGGAGGCTGAGCGGGCCGCTCGCGGGGCGCGCGCCTGCCAGGACGATCCGGTCGTGGTGGGTGAGCACCGCGGTGATCGTGTCCGGGACGAAGAGGTCGTCGACCAGGTAGTGCCGGCGGAGCGCCGCGGTGTCGAACCCGGGCACCTGATCGGGATGGGTGGCATGCCTGATCTGCAGATTCACAGAACAAGGTTCTATTCCACGGAACCTCCTGTCAAACAGCCGAGCAGGCGGAACCCGGCATGGAATTGTTCCAGGTTCCGCCGATTGACACTGTGTTCTGGTCAATGGAACCTTCCACACACAGCCCATCGCCCCTGGGAGGTTCACAATGACCGCACTGGACTGGCATGTGGAACCTGGCCCAGCGCTACATGGCCGCGCCGTCCGGCTCCGCGGCGAAGAAGTCCGCGCTGTTGTCGTCGTTCCTGTGGCTGGTCTGGCCGCTGATCCTGTTCATCCCGATGTGTGCCGCGCCGCTGCTGGTGAGCCCGGGCAAGTCGGAGCAGTCGTACGTCGAACTCGCCCAACTGCTGTTGCCGACCGGCCTGATCGGACTCGTGCTGGCCGGGTTCTTCTCGCACACGATGGCGATGGTGGCCTCCGACGCGAACGTGATCTCCTCCGTCATCACCCGCGATCTCGCGCCGGTGCTGGTGCCGAAGCTCCGCCGGCTGAGCGACGCCGGCGTCCTGAAGTTCGCCCGGATCACCACGTTCACCTTCGTCACGATCAGCATGCTGGTCGCGATCCTGACCAACGGGCAGGGCGTCGTCCTGAAGATCGTCGTCGACCTGGTGGCCGCGACGATGGGACCGATCTCGATCCCGCTGATGCTCGGTCTGCTGCCCTGGTTCAAGCGCAGCGGCGCGCGGGCCGCGCTCGCGTCCTGGGCGAGCGGCCTGGTGGTCTGGGCGATCGTCAAGTGGGGGATCGAGTCCACCGACACCACCCTGGTCGTCGCGTTGCCGTTGGCAACTTCCTTGGTGGTGTACGTCGGCCTCGGCCTGCTGCTGCCGGAACGTCGCCCGGAGGTCGACGAACTGGTCGACTCGCTGAACAGCGACCCCGACGAGACCGACGAGGTCGCCGCGAGACGGGCGGCCGCGGTCGGCTGATTCCTGGAACACTGTCCCGTGACACAGAACATCAACGAGTTGGAGTGACCTGTATGCCGAACATCACCGTCGAGCTCCTGTCCGGCCGCACCCTCGACCAGCGCCGTGAGTTCGTCGCCGCCGTGACCGAGTCCGCGATCTCGATCCTGAACGCCAAGCGCGAATCCGTCCGGATCGTCTTCACCGAGATCGAGACGACCGACGTGGCCAACGGCGGCGTCCTGGTCGCCGACGCCTGATCGCCCCCCGACGCGGCCTGGCTTCCCTTCCGCCCCAGGGATGCCAGGCCGCCGCATGCTGAAACTCGGGCGCCTGCGGGTGGGTGAACTACTAAGGTGCAGAGCATGCGAGTAGGAGTCTTCGGAGCCACAGGTCAGGTCGGTAGCGTCATGCGGGAGCTGCTCGTCGAGCGGAAGTTCCCGGTGGACGAGATCCGGTACTTCGCGTCCGCGAGGTCGGCCGGTACGACGCTGCCGTTCGGTGACACCGAGATCACCGTCGAGGACTCCGCCACCGCCGACTTCTCGGGTCTCGACCTGGCGCTGTTCTCCAACGGCAAGACGGCGTCGAAGGAGTTCGCCCCGAAGGTCGCCGCCGCCGGTGCCATCGTGGTCGACAACTCGTCCGGCTGGCGGATGGACCCCGACGTACCGCTGGTCGTCTCCGAGGTGAACCCCGGCGACCTCGACAACCTGCCGAAGGGCATCGTCGCCAACCCGAACTGCACCACCATGGCCGCGATGCCGGTGCTCGCGCCTCTGCACCGCGCTGCGACGCTGACCCGGCTGGTGGTGTCGACGTACCAGGCCGTCTCCGGCTCCGGCGGGGTGGGAGTCAGCGAGCTGGAGGACCAGGCGCGCGCCCTCGTCGAGCCCGGCGGCCGGCTCGCTCGCGGCACCCAGGGCATCACCCTGCCCGAGCCCAAGGTGTACGCCGGGCCGATCGCCTTCAACGTGCTCCCGCTGGCCGGGTCGATCGTTGCCGACGGCACCGGTGAGACCGATGAGGAGCAGAAGCTCCGGAACGAGAGCCGCAAGATCCTGCACATCCCGGACCTCTTGGTCGCCGGGACCTGTGTCCGGGTGCCTGTGTTCACCGGTCACTCGCTGAGCATCCACGCCGAGTTCGCCTCGCCGATCACGCCCGAGCAGGCGACCGAGCTGCTCGGTGCCGCGCCTGGCGTCGCGCTCGCGGACCTCCCGACACCACTGCTCGCGGCCGGTCAGGATCCGTCGTACGTCGGCCGGATCCGCCAGGACCAGTCGGTCCCGGACAACCGTGGCCTGGTGCTGTTCGTCTCGAACGACAACCTCCGCAAGGGTGCCGCCCTCAACGCCGTCCAGATCGCGGAGCTCCTCGCTGAACGGTGACGGGGGGCGTAGATCCCGTTGCGGCGATAAGGTGAGCCTTCCGGCCGGCCTGGGCGATTCTGTGGTTTCGGCCGGCTGCAGGGGAGGTGACCGAGCTGGAGCAGCGCGGGGTGAACGGCTCTTCGGGGCTGCGCTTCCGCCTGCTCGGAACGGTGGAGGTGCGGAGCGCAAGCGGTGAGGTGATGCCGCTGCCGTCGCACCAGCCTGCGGTACTGCTGGCCGCGCTGTTGCTGCGCCTCAACCGCACTGTGCGGACCGAGGACCTCGTCGACGTGCTGTGGGACGACGAGGAGCTGCCGAGCAGTCCGCGTGCCGCGCTGCAGATCTACGTTTCCCGGCTCCGGACCGCGCTGGGGGACACCGAGCGGACGATGATCCGCACCGGCGACGGCGGCTACACGCTGCATGCCGACCCGGAACAGCTCGATCTCGAGACGTTTCGTTCCCTGGTCCGCCGCGCCGGCGAGGCCGAAGATCCCGCCGACCGGGTCGCGCTGATCACCGAGGGCCTCGCGCTCTGGCGAGGCGAACCGCTGGCCGGTCTCGACGCGGGCGCGCTGACCCGCGAGATGATCCCGCGGCTGGCCGAGGAACATCTGCAGGCGCAGGAGTTGTCGTTCGACGCCCGGTTGGCGCTGGGCGACGCGGCCGCGGTGATCCCGGAGCTGACCGAACTCGTCGAGCGCTACCCGACGCGAGAGCGGTTCTGGGCCCAACTCATGCGCGCGCAGCATGCGTCCGGACGGCAGGCTCTCGCGTTGTCGACGTACGCCGAAGTCTCGCGCCGGCTGCGCGAGATCCTCGGGGTCGGGCCTGGTCCTGAACTGCAGCGGGTCCACACCGAACTGCTGGAGGCGACAGACACCGAGAGCATGGTGGTTCCCCGGCAGCTGCCGACCGCCGTACCAGTGTTCGCCGGGCGGACCGAACACCTGCAGCGGCTCGACGGACTGCTTCCCGCCGCGCACCTCGGCCTCATCATCGGGCCGGCCGGAGTCGGCAAGACCTCGCTCGCGATCCATTGGGCCCGGCAGGTCGCGGACACCTTCCCCGACGGGATCCTGTACGCCGACCTGCTCGGGTACGCACCCGCGATCGAGCCCGCCGACCCGGCGGCGGTGGTGCCGCGTTTCCTGGCCGGACTGGGGATTCCGGCCGATCGGTTGCCGATCGCCGCGGACGAGCAGATCGCGTTGTACCGGAGTCTGCTCGCGGAGCGCGCGGTCCTCGTCGTCCTGGACAACGCCCGGTCCGCCGACCAGGTGCGGCCGCTGGCGGCGTCCGGATCGAACTGCCTCACCCTCGTCACCAGCCGGAACGAGCTCGCCGGACTGGTCGCGACCGAGCAGGCGGAGCCGATCCAGCTGGACGTGCTCGACGCCGTACAGTCCAGACAGTTGCTGGCGGCAAGGGTTGGCGAGCGGCGGCTGCAGGAAGATGCCCAGAGCACCGAAGAGCTGATCGCCCGGTGTGCAGGCCTTCCGCTGGCACTTTCGTTGCTCGGGGCACAGATCGCGCTGCGGCCGAGACGACAGCTCGACTCGTTCGTCGAGACACTGAGCGAGGCGCCGCTCGATGCATTGTCGACCAGCGACGGGGTCGACGTACGGACGATCTTCTCCTGGTCGTACCGGCAGCTGCGGCCTGAGCTGGCCCGGTTGTTCCGGCTGCTGGCTCAGCATCCCGGTGCAGAGATCACCGTTGGTGCCGCGGCGGCCTTGGCCGGGGTGCCGGTCCGTGAGGCTCGCGGGATGCTCGCCGTACTGGTTGCGAACCATCAACTAGTTGAGCTCGGGCCCAATCGCTATGCACTGCACGATCTGCTGCGCAGCTACGCGCTGGAGCTGTGCGAGGAGCAGGAGGCGGATGAGGCGTTCGAGCGGCTGCTCGGGTACCTGGTGCACACCGGCAGTGCGGCTGCACTGTTGCTCGCACCCCGGCGGGATCCGGTCGAGCTGCCCGGGCTGGATCCCGGAGTTGACATCGTCCTGCCGTCGACCCGGGATGAGGCGTTCGCGTGGTTCGACTCCGAGCAGCCGAACAATCTCGCCGTACTGCGGGCTGCTGCCGGCCGGGCCGATGGGCTGTTGTGGTTGTACGTGTGGACGATCGCGGACTATCTGGACTTCCGTGGGCGGCCCGGGTACATGGAGTCCGAGCTGCTGGCGCTTGACGCGGCGGTCCGGCTCGGCGATCTGCGCAAGCAGGCGCAGACACGCCGGGACCTCGCCCGGGGTCACATGGCGCTGCGGCAGTGGGACGATGCGATCAGGCAGCACGAGTTGGCGCTCGGCATCGCGGAGGAACTGGATGACGACGCCGGTGTCGCGCATGGCTCGCTGAGTCAGGCGCGAGTACTGAGCCGGATGGGGGAGCATCGCCAGGCCATCGAAAAGACCACGCGCGCGCTCCGGATCTACGAGCGGACCGGCCACGCCGATGCGCGGGCCAACGCGCTGAACAACCTCGGCTGGTACTACGGCCAGCTCGGCGAGTTCGAGGCGGCGGTCGACTATGCGCAGCAGGCGCTGAAGCTCTACGAGGAGCAGGATTCGGAGTACGGTCGTGCTGTGGTGAGCGACACCATGGCGTTCGCCCTGGCCGGCTCCGGCCGTCTCCACGAAGCTATCGCCAGCTACGCGACGGCTGTCGCCATCCTGCGTGCCCAGGGACGTCGCCACGAGACCGCGGAGTGCCTGATGTCGATGGCCGAGGTCCAGGAACGAGCCGGTCAGCCAGACGCTGCCCGGGTGAGCTGGAACGAGGCTTTGGAGATCCTCGAGGCGATGGACCACCCCGATGCGGGCGTCGTCCGGCGTGCGCTGGAGCAGCTGCGGCGCGGCGGTTGACGAGGCCTTGCAGGCGAGGAGTAGAACTGACAGTGAGACATAGGCCACTGGCCGTGTGCACACGTTGCGGAAACGTAATGGAGAAGTGGGGGCGGGCAAGCGAGGGGCATAGTCAGCCGTGCCCGCTAGCCATTACCCTCCGGTTACTTGACCCCCGATGGAGGCCAGACAATGAAGCCAGTCGCCGATGAGGGCCAGCTCGCGCTGCTCAGCAATCGCAAAGAGAACATGGCCACGATGTTCCTCGATCGGGTCGCCGCGACCCCTTCGCGCGAGGCCTTCCGGTACCCGTCAGGGGACCAGTGGAAATCCGCCAGCTGGCGGGAGCTCGACGAGCTGGGTCGCCGCCGCGCGGCCGGCCTGATCGCCCTCGGCGTACAGCCCGAACAACGGGTCGCGGTCGCCTCCAGCACCCGGATGGAGTGGGTGGAGTGCTATCTGGCCGCCGTACTCGCGGCTGCCGCGACGACCACGATCTACCCGACCACGATGGCGACCGACGTCGCGTTCATCGTGGCGGACGCCGACGTACAGGTGGTGTTCGCCGAGGACGCCACCCAGTTGGCCAAGCTGCGCGACCACCGGTCCGAGACGCCCTCGCTGCAGAAGGTCGTCCTGATCGACGGCGAACCCTCGGCGGAGGACGCGTCCTGGGTTCTTTCGCTGGCGGCGCTGGACGAGCTCGGCGCCAAGTACCTGGAGGAGCATGCCGACGCGATCGATGAGCGGCTTGCTCAAATCCAGCCGGACCACCTCTGCACGCTGATCTACACCTCCGGCACCACCGGTCGGCCCAAGGGCGTCCGGCTGCCGCACTCGGTCTGGACGTACGAGGGCGCCGCGGTGGAGGGGATCCGGGTGCTCAGCCCGGACGACCTGCAGTTCCTCTGGCTGCCGCTGTCGCACGTGTTCGGTCAGGTGCTGCTCGCCGTCCAGTTCCAGATCGGCTTCGCCACCGCGATCGACGGCCGGATCGACAAGATCGTCGAGAACGCCGCCGTCGTCCAGCCGACCTTCATGGCCGCCGCGCCGCGGATCTTCGAGAAGGCGCACGCCCGGATCGTCACCATGATCGAGGAAGAGGGCGGGATCAAGGCCAAGCTCTTCCACTGGGCCTTCGGGGTGGGCGCTCGCGTGTCCGCGTTGAGGCAGGCCGGCAAGGAGCCGAGTGGTGCGCTCGCGGCGCAGTACACGCTGGCCGACAAACTGGTGCTGTCGAAGATCCGGGCCCGCTTCGGCGGGCGGATCCGCTTCTTCGTCTCCGGCTCCGCCGCCCTCGACAAGCAGCTGGCCGAATGGTTCCACGCGGCCGGCCTGCTGATCCTGGAAGGCTACGGCCTGTCCGAGACCGCGGCCGGCTCGTCGCTCAACCGCCCCGGCCAGTACCGGCTCGGCAGCGTCGGCCCGATCTTCCCGGCCACCGAGGCGAAGATCGCCGAGGACGGCGAGATCCTGATCCGCGGCGACGGCGTGATGAGCGGCTACCACAACCAGCCCGAGCAGACCGCCGAGGTGATCGACGCCGACGGCTGGTTCCACACCGGCGACATCGGCCACTTCGAGGACGAGTTCCTCTTCATCACCGACCGGAAGAAGGACCTCTTCAAGACCTCCGGCGGCAAGTACGTCGCCCCGCAGGTGATCGAGGGCCGGTTCAAGATGATCTGCCCGTACGTCGGCCAGTTCGTTGTCCACGGCAACAAGCGCAACTTCGTCAGCGCGCTCGTCACCCTCGACCCCGAAGCCATCCAGGGCTGGGCCGCGTCGAACGGCCTGGGCGGCAAGCCGTACGACGAGATCGTCAGCTCCGACGCGGCACGGGCGATGGTCCAGGGCTACGTGGACGAGCTGAACGCCGGCCTGAACCGCTGGGAAACCATCAAGAAGTTCACCATCCTCGACCGGGACCTCACCGTGGAGACCGGCGAGATGACACCGAGCCTGAAGCTCAAGCGCAAGCACGTGGAAGCGCAGTACGCCGACCTGCTGGACAAGATGTACGACTAGGTCTTTCCCACGCGGCAGCACGCGCGGCTCCTTCGTCGCCGTGCTCGCTGCCGCTCCCGCCCGCCCACGGGCGCGTGCTGTCGCCCGCTTGATCGAAAGCCCCGTGGAGTCGCCTGCACCTTCATCGTCAGGCGACTCCACGACGGGTGTTTCCCCACGCGTCCGCTACGCGCGGCTCCTTCGTCGCCGTGCTCGCCGGCCGCTCCCACCCGCCCCGAGGTGCGCGGGCTATCGCCCGCTCAGTGCGCGTGCTGTCGCCCGCTTGATCGAAAGCCCGTGGAGTCGCCTGGACGTTCATCGTCGGGCGACTCCACGTCTGGTGTTTCCCCGCGCGTCCGCTCCGCGGCGCCTCGTCGTGCTCGAAACCACGCCTACTAACCCTGACCGCAGGAGGCGGCGCAGCTGCTGGGCGTCGCCGGTCAGCTGCTCATCCCCTCCGACGCCAGGTCGCGGTAGACGCTGATCATCGCGTCCAAGTCGCTTTGCGTGGGCGAAGGGACGTCGCTGAAGTTGCCGGCGTAGTAGCCGTTGTGGGGGTGGGTCGAGCCGGTCCAGGTGCCCGAGTCGATTTCGAGGATCGCCGAGGCCGCCATGTCGTCCACTTCCCTTCAGGTTCTGGTGGTCACGACGCTAGGGGCGAGCACTCCTCGGGCGCGTCGTCGGAAGGCCGTGTTCGGGTGGGCACCAGGCGACGAGTGGTCGTACAACTTTGGTAGGACGCCGACAACGTTGTGCTGACGTACGTTGACGGTGTGAGCCGAGCGCGGCTGTTCTTCTCGAAGTACGGTCTCGACCTGCTGATCGTGATCGCGGCGGTCGAGAGCGCGATCAGTACGGCGTTGAGCGACGACCCGGGCCATCCGACCGGGCTGCGGCTGTGGTTCGAGGTGGTCGCGGTGGCTGCCGTCGTCCTGACCCTGCTCGCTCGCCGTCGCTTTCCGTTCGCCGCACCGGCGGTCACCTGGTTGGCGAGTGCGGCGTTGTCCTTCGTGGACGGCCGGCTCATCGTCGACAAGGCCGGGCTCTTCGTCGCCGGACTGGGTGCTGCCCTGCTGCTCGGGAACTTGCGCAGCGACCGGCAGGCACGGGTCGGTCTGGCGATCGTGCTCTGTGGCGCGGCGATCGTCATCTACAACGACCCGTATCACGAGACCGGCGACATCATCTTCACGCCGGTACTGTTCGCGATCGGCTGGATGGTCGGCTTCGCGCTGCGGCAGCGAAGCGAGCGGATCGAGGCCGCTGAGGAACGCGCGACCCGAGCCGAGAGAGAGCGGGAGGCAGCGGCGCGCGTTGCGGTGGCCGAGGAGCGCGGACGGATCGCGCGAGAACTCCATGACGTCGTCGCACACGCCGTCAGTGTGATGGTTCTTCAGGTGGGAGCCGTGCGCCACCGGATGCCCGTGACCGACACGGAGGACCGGGAGACCCTGAGGAACGTCGAGCACGCCGGACGTACGGCGCTCGCGGAGATGCGCCGCCTGCTCGGCGCGATGCGGGAAGACGGGGAAGCGCCCGAGCTCCTGCCACACCCTGGTCTCGACCATCTCGACACCCTCGTGGACGACGTACGGGCTGCGGGGCTGCCGGTGAAGCTTCAGATCCGTGGTGAGCCGTTCACGCTGCCGCCGGGCCTCGACCTCTCCGCCTACCGCATCGTGCAGGAGGGGCTGACCAATGCCCTCAAGCATTCCCGCGCGCGCCAGGCGGAGGTGGACGTGGACTACTCCGCGACCGAGGTGCGGCTCGAAGTACGAGACGACGGGCCCGGCGGTGCATCCGCCGCGGCCGGCCCCGGCCACGGATTGGTCGGTGTTCGTGAGCGGGTCAAGATCTTCGGCGGGGACATGACCGCGGGCGCCGTGCCCACCGGCGGCTTCGTGCTCCGCGCCCGGCTTCCGTTGGACGGCGGTGCCCGATGACCATCCGTGTCCTCGTGGTCGACGACCAGTCGATGGTCCGGGCGGGATTCCGGCTGCTGCTCGCCGACGAACCCGACCTCCAGGTGGTGGCGGAGGCGAGCAACGGTCGCGAAGCTGTGGTCCAGGCGGCCCGGTTCCACCCCGACGTCATTCTGATGGACATCCGCATGCCCGAGCTCGACGGGCTCGAGGCAACCCGGCGGATCCTGGCGACCGACGGGTCTGCGCGAATCCTGATCCTCACCACCTTCGACCTCGACGAGTACGTCTACGAGGCGCTGCGCGCCGGAGCCAGCGGCTTCGTCCTCAAGGACGACCCTCCCGAACAGCTGATCGCCGCCGTGCGCACCGTCGCCGGCGGAGACGCGCTGCTGTCGCCGACCGTCACCAAGAGGGTGATCCAGCACTTCACCCGCCTTCACAGGCAGGCTCCGCCGAAGGCGGCGGACACCCTGACCACGCGCGAGCTGGAGGTGTTCCGCCTGATCACACAGGGGCTCTCCAACGCGGAGATCGGGCAGCAGCTCTTCATCAGCGATACGACGGTCAAGACGCACGTCACCCGCCTGCTGCAGAAGCTCGACCTGCGCGATCGCGCACAGGCCATCGTCCTCGCCTACCAGACGGGCATGTTCGACCAGGGTGCCGACGGCGCACCCTGACCCGCTCGGCCTGAGGGTCCTACCTGAGTAGGACCCACAACTCATCGGCTGGTCGGAGCAGCGCGCGACCTCGTGACGACGCGCGCACACCGCCGCGTTCCTAACGTCGAGGTAAGGGGGCGAACCAGTCCCATCACGCTAGGAGCAACGCCATGAACCACCATGATCGGGTCTGGGCACGAGGGGGCGATCGCGCATGATCACCATCGACTCGCTGTCCAAGAAGTACGGCGCCGCCACAGTCGTCGACGCCATCAGTTTCGTCGCGCCGCCGGGCCGGGTGACAGGTTTCCTGGGTCCGAACGGGGCCGGCAAGTCGACGTCGATGCGGATGATGGTCGGCCTCACCTCGCCGACCTCGGGAAGTGCCACCATCTCCGGCCGCAGGTTCGCGGACCTGCCGAACCCTGGACGTGAGGTCGGCGTGATGCTCGACGCTTCCGCCCAGCACGCCGGCCGGACCGGCCGGGAGACCCTCACCATCGCCCAGCGGATGATGGGGCTACCCGGCCACCGGGTCGAGGAGATGCTCGGGCTGGTCAGCCTCACCGAGACCGAGGCCGACCGCCGGGTGGGCAACTACTCGCTCGGGATGCGCCAGCGGCTCGGCATCGCCACCGCCCTGCTCGGCGACCCGGCCGTGCTGATCCTGGACGAGCCGGCCAACGGGCTCGATCCGGCCGGCATCCGCTGGATGCGGGACCTGCTCCGCGACTACGCGGACGACGGCGGAACCGTGCTGCTGTCCTCGCACCTGCTGCGCGAGATCGAGGTCATCGCCGATGACATCGTGATGATCGGCAAGGGCAGGATCGTTTGCCAGGGCTCCAAGACGGAGCTCCTGCAAACCGCCGGCACCGTTGTCCGCGCAGCGGACGTGTACGCCCTCAAGCGGGCACTCGACACATCCGGTATCCACGCCGCCGTCGCGGATGACGGGGCCTTGCACACCGACGCGGACCCGGCGCAGGTCGGACGAGTGGCACAGCAGGCAGCCGTGCCTCTGGTCGAGTTGCGCACCGCCGACGGCGGACTGGAGGACATGTTCCTCCAGCTCACGGCCGACACCCAACGAGAAAGGAAAGCAGCATGACCGCCATCGCCGTCCGCCCCGTCGGTGACCAGCGCACCGACGTTGACGCCGTACCTCTTCGACGAGTCGTCGGCGTCGAACTGCGGAAGATGTTCGACACCCGTTCCGGCTTCTGGCTGATGGCGAGCATCGTCATCACCGCCCTGCTGACCACGATCGGAACGATCGCGTTCGCCCCCGACGCGGACCTCACCTACTACACCTTCGCCAAGGCGATCGGATTCCCGATGACCGTGGTGCTGCCGATGATCGCGATCCTGTCGATCACCGGTGAGTGGAGCCAACGCAGCGGTCTGACGACGTTCACGCTGGTTCCGCGCCGTACCCGGGTGATCGCGGCCAAGGTGGTCTCGTCGATCGCCGTGGGCGTCGTCTCGATGCTGTTCGCCTTCGTGATCGGTGCGATCGGCAACGTTGTCGGCACCGCGATCGCCGGCACGGACATGGTGTGGGACGTGTCGCTCGCCGAGGGGCTGAACATCGTCCTGGGGAGCCTGCTCTGCCTGCTGACCGGCACCATGCTGGGCATGGTGATCCGCAGGTCGGCGGGGGCACTGGTGGCGTACTTCGTCTACGCGTTCCTGCTGCCCACCGTCTCCGGTGTCCTGGCATCCAGTCAGGAGTGGTTCCGGGACCTGCAGCCGTGGGTGGACCTCAACTACGCCCAGGCCGCCCTGTTCGAAGGCACCCTGACTGCTGAGCAGTGGGCCAACGTCGCCGTCACAGCGTCGGCCTGGATCCTTCTGCCGGCCCTTCTCGGCCTGCGGCTGCTCATGAAGTCAGAGGTGAAGTGACGCCGCACTGTCCGGACGACACCACGCCGCTTCTTCGGCCCAGAGGCCCTGTCGCTCAACCGAGCGACAGGGCCTCCGGTGTCGCGGGATGACGAGCGTTAGGCGGGTAGAGGAGATGAGGTGGACGCGGCCGCGGGGTGAGGGCCCTAGACCCCGACAGCCTTGCCGACCCCGCGCTTGGTGTCAGCACCGAAGGCCCCCTGGCCGCCGAACTGCTGCTCCGGGTCGGGGAGATCCTGCACTTGGACAGTCCCGCAGAGATCGAACGCCTGCAGATCGGACGCCGTTCCATCAGTCGACCAGTAGCAGAGGCCGGGTTAGGCGGAGGTGCCCGGATGGCGATTGGCGGCGAGGAGGGCTGCGCAGGCGCCGCGTACGGCGACGGTGTGTGGTGCGAAAGCTGTTTGGATCGGGCTGGACAGTCGCTTGGCGAGTCGGTACGTGATCGCCGGGCGCATCGCACCGCCGCCGGTGAGGAGTGGACCTCTGTCCAGAGCGTCGACCACCTGAGGGCCACAGGGTCGGTGGAGCAGGACCGTCACCAGTTCGCCCACCGCGTCGACAAGATCGTCGACGGTGATCGAGCCGAAGTCGCTGGTACCGAGTGGGACACGACGTGCTTCGATCAGCGCGCCGCCCGTCAGGACGGCCACCTCGGTCAGGTCGGCGCCGAGATCGATGACCAGCAGGGGCCTGACGAGATCGGCGTTTGCTCCGAGGGCAGCGGCTCTGACGCTCTCGATGGTGAGTACAGCCCGCGGCCGGAGGGATTCGACCACGGTCAGGACCGCGCTTCTGTCGGCATCCGTCGAGAGGACGGGATGGGTCACGACGACGAGGGCCGGCCGATACCTGGGGGCACGGTGGCTTCTCAGCAGGTGGCCGAGCAGGGCGGCTGCGCCGGCGGGGTCGACGATGGTGCCCCGACGTACGGGGTAACCGGCTTCCGCGAACGGGGGTGCGATGGTGGGTGCGTCGACAACCAGGCCGACCGTGGGCAGCCAGGCCCGCGTCCGCGCACTGCCGAGATCCAGTGCGAGACCCCGGCCGGCCGAGACACCGCCGTCGCGCAACACGCCCCGCCGCGGAAGCTCGATCATCGTGGTGGCCTCATCGATCAGAGTGCGCGTTGCTGGCAGCCGACGCAGAGGGCGACGTAGGGGAGGATCTCCAGCCGTTCGGCGGGGATGGCACTGCGACAGCTCCGACAGGTTCCGTAGGATCCGTCGGTCAGACGCTCGCCCGCGGCGTCGATCTCCTCGAGGACGCGTCGGATCGCCGACGTCTGAGCAGCTTGCAGGCCCTTGTCGGCGTGCGGCGCGCTTTCCTCGATCGCTCGGAGCTGGGCGAGCCGGGAGTTCCGCTCGTGTTCCAGGCGCTGGCGTGCTTCGTGCTTTGTCGGGTGCTGGGTCCGGCCCACATCCGTGGTCATCTGGATCCGGGTCCTTTCGAAACGTGCTCGGGAATGATGAGAGCCGGCGTGCGCCTCAGGAGGCATCGCGCACGCCGGCCGGCGTACGACGTCGGTCGGGTTGGGGACCGTGTCGTGCCACCACCATGACCGACGCGGTGCGCGGTGGCCATCGGGCCTGACACCCATTTCCGCGGGTGGGCGGGCTGTAGACGCCGGCGGTCGCGCAGCCCGGCTCCGGATCGACTTGTCATCGGGAAGAGGGCAGGCTGTACGGTATGCAATTTCGGGCGACCGCCCGGAATTGAACTGTGGAGCTGCGGTGATGTCGCGGTGGTGAAGCTGAGGGCGCCTTCGTCGCCGTTGTTCTGGCGCATCTTCGGTTTGAACGCGGTGGTGCTCGCCGCTGCGACGGCTTTGTTGCTCTGGGCGCCGGTCACCGTGTCTGTGCCGGTGCTGTTCACCGAAGCCGTCGTCCTGGTTGGCGGCCTGGCCGTGATGCTGGTGGCCAACGCCGCGCTGCTGCAGATCGGGCTGGCTCCGTTGGAGCGGCTGACCCGCCGGATGGCGACTGTCGATCTGCTCCGTCCCGGCCAGCGGTTGCCGATCGCCGGGCAGGGTGGTGTGTCGCGCCTGATCCAGGCATTCAACGACATGCTGGCCCGGCTGGAGGCCGAGCGTGCGGCCAGCACCACCCGCGCCTTGTCCGCGCAGGAGGCCGAGCGACGGCGGATCGCGCAGGAGCTGCACGACGAGGTAGGCCAAAGCCTGACCGCGGTCTTGCTGGAGCTCAAGCGGGCGGCCAACCGGGTCGACGAGCCAGGCTTGCGCGCCGAGCTGCACCACGCGCAGGAGACGACCCGTGCAAGTCTGGACGAGGTCCGCAGGCTGGCTCAACGACTGAGGCCCGGCGTCTTGGAGGACCTCGGACTCGTCAGTGCGCTGTCGGCCTTGGCCGAGGAGTTGTCCACCCACACCGGGTTGTCGATCCGTCAACGCTTCCAGCCCGGTCTGCCGCCGCTGGACGAGCAGACCGAGCTTGTGCTGTACCGGGTCGCCCAGGAAGGCCTGACGAACGTCGCTCGCCACGCCGACGCGACCCGGGTCGAGATCAGCCTCGCCCACGACGGGGACGTGGTGAACCTCCGGATCCGCGATGACGGCCGAGGTCTCGGGCTCTCCCATGAAGGGGCTGGGATCCGGGGTATGCGCGAACGCGCCCTTCTGGTCGGCGCCGCCCTCGAGCTACGCACCGAGCCGGCCGGCGGTACCGAGGTGGAGCTCCGGGTGCCGCTGGCGGGAGTGGAGGATCGGCATGCCTGAGGCGGACCCGGTGACGCGCATCCTGCTGGCCGACGACCATGCACTGGTACGTCGCGGCGTACGGCTGATCCTGGAGGGCGAGCCCGATCTGACCGTGGTCGCCGAAGCGGCCGACGGCAGGGAAGCCGTTGACCTGGCCCTGTCCGGCGACGTCGACCTTGCGATCCTCGATGTGGCCATGCCACGCCTGACCGGTCTTCAGGCCGCTCGCGAGATCTCGGCGCAGCGTCCCGGGCTGCGCATCCTGATGCTGACGATGTACGACAACGAGCAGTACTTCTTCCAGGCACTGCGGGCCGGAGCCGCCGGCTACGTCCTGAAGTCGGTCGCTGATCGTGACCTGGTGGAGGCTTGCCGGGCGGCGATGCGCGGTGAGCCCTTCCTCTACCCGGGCGCCGTCAGGGCGCTGATCCGCAACTACCTGGATCGTGCCCGCGACGGTCGTGACATCCCCGAGCAGGTGCTGACCGCCCGCGAGGAGGAAGTCCTCAAGCTCGTGGCGGAAGGACATTCGTCGAAGGAGATCGCCGGGTTGCTGTTCATCAGCATCAAGACCGTCGAACGGCACCGGGCCAACATGCTGCAGAAACTCGGGCTGCGTGACCGTCTCGAGCTGGCCCGCTACGCGATCCGGGCGGGTCTGATCGAGCCCTGACGGGTCGGCTCGATCGAACCCTGCCGG
The DNA here is from genome assembly GCF_043197365.1 of Kribbella sp. NPDC049174. Classification (NCBI taxonomy): domain Bacteria; kingdom Bacillati; phylum Actinomycetota; class Actinomycetes; order Propionibacteriales; family Kribbellaceae; genus Kribbella; species Kribbella sp. NPDC049174. The sequence goes on from NZ_JBICSZ010000001.1 coordinate 106,936, forward strand.
ACGGCGCATGGCGAGACCCAGCCCTCCTACTCGCCGCACTCGATCCGATGCACCGTCACCGGCAAAGGCTCACTCCGAAACTATGTCGTAGTGCGATAGAAACCAAGGAACCGTGCGAGGGTTGCCGATCCCCGGCAATCTCGGCGTCCTGGCTTCGCCGGTCGGCGCCGTACTGAGTCCGCCGGGGAGCGGCGATGGTTGTGGTCTGTGCGGACCCCGAGCTCGCCGCAGGTGCCGGCGGCGCAGTGGAGTGCCGCCGTGAGGAGGATTCGATGAGTCAGCTGAATCAGGTAGCGCAACCCAGTGACCCACCCGGCCGGCGCGACACTGACCTGGACTGGTTCCGCAGGGAGCTCGAGGAGCAGCGCCGATTCAGGCTCGACCAGCTCAGAGACCTGTCGTACGAAGCGGTCGCCGCCGCCGGCGCCCAGCGTGAGGTGACCGAGGCCCTGATGACCGGCGCGAGGACCGTGCTGGCGGAGATTGACGCTGCGCTCTTCCGGCTCGCGATCGGCTCCTTCGGTAGGTGTCAACGCTGCGGCCACGAGATCTCCGCGGAGCGGTTGGAGATCGTCCCGATGGCCGGCCTCTGCCTGCCCTGCCACTACTCCACTGGCAGTTGACCGGACGATCGGTCAGCCTGGTCGCATGGCGATGGACGGAATCACGCAGGAACCCACAGCTCGGGTCCTGGCGGACCTGCACGCGCTGGCCGGCGACTCGCGCGTGCCGGCCGGCGCGCGGTGGACGTTGGCCGAGCCAGGTCGCCAGCTCGACGCCAACCTGGTGCATCTCCCGCCCGGCCGGCAGGTCGACTCTCACGTCGAGCCGGATCTGGACGTCGTCCTCGTCGTCGTTGCGGGCGACGGTTCGGTCGGCACGCCGGAGGGCCGCCAACAAGTTGCTAACGGCAACCTCATCTGGCTGCCCCACGGCGCCGCCCGCGAGCTCACCGCGGGCCCGGCCGGACTGTCGTACCTGACCGTCCATCGCCGTCGGCCCGGCCTGCAGATCAGGAGGCGCCCGGAGGAATAGCCCGCGGGGACGTCGTCAGTCGTCGTCGTCGACGGGACCGCCCCAGTCGGGCACTGCCAGTGCGGTTCTCATCCGGCGGAGCTCGTCGCGGTGCAAGGCACTCAAGCGAGCCAGGGCACGGTCTCCCTCGGGCGTCAGCTGGATCCGGACGGCGCGGGCGTCGCCCGGATGTGGGGTCCGATCCACAAGTCCTTGTGCCTGAGCCCGGTTCACGAGTTCGCCGACGCTGTGGTGACGCAGTTGGAGGCGGTCGGCCAGTTCGCTGAGGGTGGCCCACTCGCGACCGGGATATCCCTTCAATGCGAGCAGCAACTGATACTGCTGCGGCGTGAGTCCGTGCGCGCGAACGGTCTGCTCGCTGAACCGCAGATACCGGCGAATGCCGAAGCGGAAGCGTGCCAGAGCCTCGAAATCCGCCTTCGTCAGTGGTTCGGCCACGCGACTGTCTTCCGTCCTGTCGATCCGTCAGTGATCACCTTCACGGTGGCTTTGCCGGCCGGCCACGTCAAACCAATTGTATCGTGTTACGATATAAAAGCACTCCGTGAATGGTCTCGCAGTCGGGCAGCGGCGACGATGGTCTACTGGGAGCACGCCCAACCTCGCACCCGTCCAGCGCGGAGGGAAGGGACATGAGCGCCACCGAAGGTCGGCCGCTGCCGGGTTCCGGACCCGGGAACAGCGCGGACGAAGCCTGGCTGACGGCGATCGCGCAGGCAGCCGCCGGGGACTCCCACGCGCCGATCGAACTGTTGGTCGAGTACCTCTCCCTGCTTGCCGACGCCGCCATCTCCGGGCGACGCCCACAGGAGCACGAGTTGGCGATCGTGCGCGAACTCGGGCGCCGGGCCGCCGAGCAAGGCATCCCCGCCGGGCGGGTGGTCGACCTCTACCTGTCCGCCGCCTGGCGGATGTGGCGCGATCTACCGGATGTCGTGCCGTACCGCGATCGTGACACCGTTCGGGCATCGGCTCAGTCCGTCCTGCAGGCGGTCGGGCGAGCGATCGCCATCCTGGTGGACAGTTACCAGGCAGCCACCAAGCAGCTGATCCGGCAGGAGGAGTCACTGCGCCGCGAGCTCGTCGACGACCTGCTGAGAGGTGACCCCGATCTCTCCGGGATCGTCGAGCGCGCCGAGCCGTTCGGACTCGACCTCGGCCGGCCGCATCAGGTGGTGCTGGCCAGGCCGGCCGACGGACTCGCCGAAGATGACGCCAGCGCCGGCCTGTTGGAAAGGTTCATCCTCGACCGCTTCGGGGACCGCGAGGTGCTCGTCGCGACCAAGGAGGGGCTGCTGGTCGTGCTGGTCCCGGCCACCGCACCGAGCACCGCACCGCGCACTGTCACCAAGGATGCGGGGAGCCTCGTGCATGACGAGTTGGTCCGGCATCGGGCCGGGCGTGAGTGGCGCGTCGCAGCGGGCCGGCCCTATCCCGGTGCCTATGGCATCGCGCGCTCGTACGAGGAAGCACGTGAGTCGCTCGTGCTTGCCAACCGGCTGCAACTGGAGGCCTCGGTCGTCGACGCCCGCGACATGCTCGTGTACCGGGTGGTCATTCGTGACCAGGCTGCCATCGTCGATCTCATCCAGGCTGTGCTCTCGCCGCTGGCCCTGGCGCGCGGCGGCGCCGAGCCGCTTCTGCAGACGTTGGAGGCGTACTTCGCGACCGGTGAGGTCGCGACTGAGGCGGCACGCCGGCTCAACATCTCGGTCCGCACTGTCACGTACCGACTGACCAAGGTGAAGGATCTCACCGGGCACGATCCCGGCGACCCGATCCAGCGGTACGTGCTGCACACCGCCGTACTCGGCGCACGCCTCCTGGACTGGCCGGCACAGGACCTGCCCGCAGGCGTCTGACCGGGCCTTGGTTGCCGGGCGTCGGCCACCAGGGCGGGCCAGGAATGGCCGGTCGCACCCATACGCTCCGCGACTTCGTGAGTGCAGAGTTGTTTGTACGAGCGATGCATGGTGGAGGAGGAAGGATGAGGGCGTATCGGGCCGCCTGGCTGGGATTCTGCGGCGTCGTCGGACTGATGGGTGGACTGGCCGCCTTCACACTGCCACCGCCGACAGTCATCCTCTTGTTCCTCCTCGCCGCGATCACTGGTGGTGTCGTTGCGATGATCGCCCTGATCCCCGCGGACAACACTCCGATCGCTCGGGATCGATGGCCGACCGTTGCCTGGAGCGGGGTCGTCGCCGGAGCAGGAACGGTGGCGTTCGTCAGCCTCGGCACATTGCTTGGCGCGCCGATGGCGGTGCTGATGCTGGTGCTGATTGCCGGCGGATCGCCGTACGTCGCTCGACGTTGGTTCGGACGGCTCAGAGAACACGAGCATCGGCCGAGTCCCGGACATCCTGATGCACATCAGGCGATACCCGCTCGTACTGCGATGAGCCTCGAACCGGAACCGGTCGACGAGGCGGCCGAACTGAGCGACGACGCCTTGGTCCTGGCCTGGCGTGCCAGCTTCTCCGCTCTGCAGAGAGCCACCTCGCCGGCGGAGCGCTTACGCATAGTCGACGCCCGCCGCGCGTACCTCGACGAACTGGAACGACGCAACCCCTCCGGCGTGGCCGCATGGCTTGCCTCAGGCGCACGAGCCGCCGGCAACCCGACGAGGTTCGTCGCGGGTGACGGCGCTCCGGGCCATGCACGGATCGATTGGGACCGCCTCATCCAGGGCACGGACAGGTGAAGGCGGTTGCTCACTCGCGGGGCGGGTCCTGACGGTCGGGGAGTACGTCGCTGAGTTCGTCGACCACCAGTAGGTCGTGGCGGACCTGGCCGGCCCGGAACGACGCTCGGCCGACCATGTGGCTTGCGATCGGCGAGGTGACGAGCTGGAACAGCGCGACGAGGGCGAGCAGTCCGAGGCTGCTCGGGTCGCGGAGCCGCAGGCCGAGTCCCAGCAGTACCAGGAGGAGGCCGAGGACCTGCGGCTTCGTGGCCGAGTGCATCCGGCTGAGCACGTCCGGGAAGCGCAGGATCCCGATCGCCGCGATCACGGTGAGAAGCGCGCCGAGGATCAGGCAGCTGACCGCGGCGAGGTCAGCGACGGCGGTCCAGTTCACGATTCCTCCGCTTCGACATCGTCGCTGCCACGGGTGAACCGGGCGACGCTGACCGATCCGACGAAACCGAGTAGCGACAGCACCCCGAGGATCGGCAGTGTCGTGGTGTGCCGGTTGATCGCGGCTTCGAGCGCCAAGCCGCAGATCATCACCGCGAGCAGGACGTCGAGCGCGACCAACCGGTCGAGCATCGTCGGGCCCAGCGCTATCCGGGTGACCAGAAGAAGTGCGGACACTCCGAGCATGATGACGCAGATGGTGAGTACGACGGTCATCGCGGTCCTCCCGGGGGTTCGTCGAGTTGCTGGATCTCGGCCCCGAGCGCGAGGACGACCCGGCGTTCGAGTGCGAAGACCTGCTTCCGCATCTTGTCGACGCCCGCTGTGTCCCGGGCGTCGAGGACGTGCAGGAAAAGAGTGTGGGTGGAACGTCGCGCCTCGACGACGAGACTGCCCGGGACGAGCGACACCATCTCGGCGACGATCGTGAGCACGAAGTCCGAGCGGGTCCGCAGGTCGACCTCGATCACGGCATTGCGTGGCTGCCGGTGAAACTGAAGGGTCTTCCAGGCCACCTCGGCGCTCGCCGCGACGACGTCCGCCAGGAATTGGACGACGAGCCAGCCCAGCCACAGTGGCCGCACGTGGAGGTGCATCCGCAACGGCGGCAGCGGGAACACGAGGCAGACGACCAGCGCCACGGCCAGCCCTCCCAGGACATTGGCGACCGACAGGTCTCCCCACAACGCGACCCACACCAGCGTCAACCAGAGGAGGACCGGGAGTTGCAGTCCCCGCGGTCGCGCCGGCCGGTTCGATTCGTCACGCTTCCGGTTCATCGTCGGCCTCATCGGGATCCCTGGGTGAGCACCGACGAGATGTAGATCCCGCGGTCGAGGAGGTCGCGCGCCGCGCGATCGGTGTAGTCGAACAGCGGTCCGGCGACGAGGGTGAGGGCGAGGCTGAGGATGACGAGTCCGGCGGCGGCTCCGACCATGGTGCGGGGAAGCCGCTGCGGCAACGACCCCGCCTCGATCAGCTGGTGGAGGTCCTGGTTGCTGCCGTCGCCCTCGTCGACGATGCTGCGGGCCTCGTCCAGATCACGTGCCTCGAAGGTGCTCGTACCGACATGGACGTGGGCCTTGTGCCGCACGACCTCACGGGAGGTCGCGGCGTCGGCACCGGACAGTTCGAGAGCCAGCTGATGAGCCTGTTCCGGGGTGCGCCAGAAAGCCAGGTTCCAGGCTTTCGCCACGGCGTACAGGGTCAGCAGGCTGGTGAGCATGCCCGCGGCAACCACCGCGTAGACGAGCGGTGTCCCGACGCTCAGGCCCGCCTCGGTGAGTCCCACTTTGCCGAGGAAGCCGGACATCGGTGGGATTCCGGCCAGGTTCATCGCGGGCACGAAGTACAGCACGGCGAGGACCGGGGCGATGCGGGCCAGTCCACCGAGTTTGATCAGGCTGGTGCTGCCGGCGCGTCGCTCGACGAGCCCCAGCACCAAGAACAGCGCCGTTTGGATGGTGATGTGGTGCACCACGTAGAAGATCGCGCCGGAGTAGCCGGCGACGGTCCCCAGGGCGACGCCGAAGATCATGTAGCCGATGTGGCTGACCAGCGTGAACGACAGCATCCGCTTCAACTCGGACTGGGCGACCGCACCCAGAATGCCGATCACCAGGGTCAGCAGCGCGGCCCACAGCAGCAGATCGTTGAGCGGGCTGTCAGGGAACAGCAGGGTCTGCGTGCGGATGATCGCGTACACGCCGACCTTGGTGAGCAGACCGGCGAAAACGGCGGTCACCGGCGCCGGGGCGGTCGGGTAGCTGTCGGGCAGCCAGAACGACAGCGGGAACACGGCTGCCTTGATCGAGAACGTGGTGAGCAACAGCAGTTGGAGCACCAGGCTGACCGAGGGAGGAAGTTCGCTGAGCCGTCCGGACAGCTGGGCCAGATTGAGACTGCCGGTGGCGGCGTAGATGGCGGCGAGTGAGATCAGGAACAGCATCGAGGACAGCACGCTGACCACGACGTAGATCGTCCCGGCCCGGATGCGGGCGCGGGTTCCGCCGAGGGTGAGGAGCACGTAGCTCGCGAACAGCAGCATCTCGAAGCTGACGAACAGGTTGAACAGGTCACCGGCGAGGAAGGCGTTCGAGACGCCGGCGGCGAGAACGAGGAACGTCGGGTGGTAGATCGTCAGTGGTGTGTCGCGCTGGTCGCCGGTCATGCCCTGGCCGATCGAGTAGACCAGGACGCCGAGCGTGACCACAGCGGAGACGAGCAGCATCAGCGCGGCGAGCCGGTCAGCGACGAGCGAGATGCCGAGTGGCTCCTTCCAGGCGCCGATCCAGATCGTCTGCGGACCGTGCCGGTCGGTCTGGTACACCAGCGTCGCGGCGACCGCCACGACCGTCGCCAGCACCGTCGTGCTCACCGCGCGCTGGAGCGCCGGCCGCCTGCTGAGGATCAGGGTCAATCCCGCGCCGAGAAGCGGGAGGATGACCGGCAGCGGAACCAGGGCGTTCATGCCGGCCGCTCCTGTTCCTCTGGTACCTGGACGTCCTCGTCCGAGCCGTCCTCGACGGACAGGTCGAAGCTCTCCGACGGTTCGTCGTCGGCGGCGAGACGCCGGATCGTCGCGTCCTCGACATCGTCTTGTACGTCGTCGTGGCCGGTGAGCAGCCAGCTGCGATAGGCCATGGCGAGCAGGAAGGCGACCGTGCCGAGGCTGATCACGATCGCGGTGAGGACGAGCGCCTGCGGGAGTGGGTCACTGATCTCGGCAGGGTCGGACCGGCCCACGATCGGGGCTCGTCCGGCGGGACCGCCGGAGATCAGGAACAGCAGGTTCACGCCGTTGCCCAGCATCACCAGCCCGACCAGGACCCGGGTGAGGCTTCGCTCCAGTATCAGGTAGACGCCGCAGCCGATCATCGCCGCGGCGGCCAGGATCAGCGACAGACTCGCACTCACGGCGACACCTCACTCTTCGTCGCTTCCTCGGATTCCTCGGATTCGTCTCGCAGGATCTGCCGGTCGATCCCCGAGCCGAGGCTGCGCAGCAGGTCGAGCATGAGGCCGGCGACCACCAGATAGACGCCGACGTCGAAGAACACCGAGGTGACCAGGTGGACGTCTCCCAGCAAGGGCAGGTGCAGATCGACCACGGCGCTCTGCAGTACGGCGCCTCCGAACGCCAACGGAGCCAGGCCCGAGACGGTGGCGACGAACAACCCCAGTCCCATCAGTGCGCCGGCATCCACCGGCGCGGCCTCGTCCAGCTCGTACCGGCCGCCGGCGAGGTACCGGACCATCAGGGCCAGACCGGTAACCAGACCGGCGGCGAACCCGCCGCCGGGGTTGTTGTGCCCGGACAGCAACAGGTAGATCGAGAAGACCACGATCGTGTGGAAGATCAGCCGGGTGACCACCTCGAAGATGATCGAGCGTCGCTCGGGAGTGAGTGTCGCTCCACCCGGCAGCCACACCGGTCGGCCTCGTTGCCTCAGGTCTGGAGTGGAGAGATCCCTGACCCTGCGGATCACCGACGTACGCGTCCCGATGAAGACGAGGCTGGCCACGCCCGTCGCCGCGGCGACCAGGACGGCGATCTCACCCATCGTGTCCCACGCGCGGATGTCCACGAGGGTCACGTTCACGATGTTCCGGCCTCCGCCGTACGCCACCGCCTCCTCGGGATAGCCCGCCGAGACCGGGACGGCAGTGCGCGCACCGGTGGAGACGATCATGAATCCGGCCACCGTGGCTGCCACGATCGCCCCGATCGCGACCCTCCAGTAGCGGCGTCGAGTCAGCGGGCGGTCGGTGAAGTACTCCGGCAGCCGCCGCAGCACCAGCACGAACACCACCAGGCTGACCGTCTCGACGAGCACCTGGGTCAGCGCGAGATCCGGCGCACCGTGCAAGAAGAACAGCGTCGCCGTTCCGTAGCCGGTGACACCCACCAAGACGACTGCCTTGAGACGCCGCCGCGACCTGGTCGTGAGGACCGCGGCTATCGCGACAACCACCGCCACCAGCAACTGCCCGGGGTTGTCCCACAAGACGAGCTCGGGCCGGCCCTCAGCCGCGGCGAGCATGGCAGAGCCCGGCAGAAGCACGACGACGAGGAGGATCACGCTCAAATAGATCGCCACCGAGCCGCGCTGGGTGAGGCCGGTGACCTCGACCGCGACACGGTCCAGTCGTCGCATCACGCCGACGTACCCGCGCTCGGCGCTCCACGGTCCGGCGAGCGCGGTCTGGAGCCGGGTGACCGACTCCTTCCGCCAGAAAAGGATCAGTCCTAGTGCCAGGGAGACGGCCGACAACGCCAGCGCGAGACCGAGCCCGTGCCAGAGAGCCAGTTCCGCATGGTCCTGGCCGGCGACGAAGCGGTCGGCGTACAGGCCGAGCATCGTGTTCTGCGGTCCGCTGAGGAAGCCGAGGGCGAGGGACAGCGTGGCGAGCAGAACGGGCGCGGCCAGGAACCCCACGTCGATCGGCGCCACATTCGTGCGGCCGACGCCGGGCTTGGTCGCGAACGTGCCCCACAGGAACCGCGCGGTGTAGGCGACCGTCAGCGCCGACCCGAGGACCACGCCGATCAGCACGACCCAGCCGACGAACCCGCCGAGTCCCGTTCCGTCGCCGTGGCGCGCCACACCGATCAGGGCGCCGTACACACTTTCCTTGGCGACGAAGCCGGCGAGCGGAGGCAACCCGGCCATCGAGGCGCCGGCAAGCACCGCTGCGCCTGCCAGGACCGGTGCGGAACGGCCGACTCCGGAAAGCTTGCGAAGATCCCGGGTCCCGGTTTGGTGGTCGACGATTCCGACGACCAGGAACAGCGCCGCCTTGAACAGCGCGTGGGCGACCAGCAGAGCCAGACCGGCCAGCGCTGCGGCCCGGGTGCCGACGCTCAGGATGACCAACAGGAAACCGAGTTGGCTGACCGTTCCATAGGCGAGCAGCAGTTTGATGTCCCGTTGGCGCAACGACCGCCAGCCGCCGATGAGCATCGTGAAGAGCCCGAGGGAAAGGAGCAGTCCACGCCAGCCGGGGACGCCGGCGAAGGCCGGCGCGGTCAGCGCCACCAGATACACGCCGGCCTTGACCATGGCCGCGGCGTGCAGATAGGCGCTCACCGGGGTGGGCGCCGCCATCGCCCCGGGCAGCCAGAAGTGGAACGGGAAGATCGCCGACTTGCTGATGGCACCGAGCAGGAGCAGTACGACGGCCACCGTGATCGCCGCGCCGTCCGGGGGATCAGCGAGTACGTCGCTGATCCGGAAGGTGCCCGCCTCGGTCCCGATCAGCAAGATGCCGACCAGCATGGCCAGGCCGCCGAAGGTGGTCACGATCAGTGCCTGCATCGCGGCGGTCCGGCTCGCACGTTTCGTGGGGTCATGGCCGATCAACAGATAGGAGAAGACCGTGGTCAGCTCCCAGAAGACGTAGAGCACCAGCAGGTCGTCAGAGATGACCAGGCCCAGCATCGCGCCGGCGAAGGCGACGAAGTGGCCGGCGAACGCCGACAGTCCCGGCTCGTCGGCGGAGAAGTACCACGCACAGTAGACCAGCACGAGCGCGCCGATCCCGGTGACGACCAGCATCATGACCCATTGCAAGGGGCCCAGCGCGAAGGCCAGGTCCAGATTCAGCGTCGGGACCCACGAGATCACTTCCGTCCGCACCGCGCCGTCGGCAATCGGACCAGTCCAGGTCAGTGCCCACACGAACGCGCTCGCGGGAACCAACGCCAGCGCCAGGAACGCCCGCCTGCCGAGGACGCCGACGATTGTCGGCGCCACGGCCGCGGCCAGGAAGTGGGCGAGCACCAGGATCAGCATCTAGGCGCCTCCGACAGCCGGAACGATTCGCGTACCTGCTTCGGACCCACACTAAGTGAGTGCCGTGACGACGCCAGTCCTGGCAACAGGTGCAGAGTCATCGCGCGATCACGACCGGGACCGCTGCGTGCCGAAGCAGGCCTTGGCTCACCGAGCCCAGGAGCGCTCCGGCGAGGACCGATCGTCCCCTTCCGCCTACGACGATGACCTCGCCATGGGCCGCGGATGCCGCCACGAGCGCGGCGACGACCTGCCCCCTGATCGAACGGGTCTCCACGATCACGTCAGGAAAGCGGTCCTGCCAAGGGGTCAGAGTGCGGGCCAGCAACGCATCCGACTCTTCTTCAGCCCTTTCGCCGTCCGGCAGATCCCACACATGGATTGCGACAAGGCGAGCCCAGCGCTGCGACGCGCGAGAGAAGGCGAACTCCAGTGCCGGCTCGTCGTGGGAACCGTCGACGCCGACCATGACGTCGCCCGACCGGTTCAGGACGTCGGCACCTGGCGGGACCACAACGACTGGCGAGGCGGCCCGCGCGCTCACTTCGACGGCGGTGGATCCCAGCAGTAGGTTCGCGAAGCCACCCTGGCCGCGGCTGCCCAACACCACGAGCGCGCTGTGCCGCGACACTTCGACCAGCATCTTGACGGGCAGCCCATCGACGACGTCGTTGGTCACGGTCAGCGGCCGGCTGTCCAGGCTCCGGGCCACCGCGGCCAGTTCCGTGAGGCTGCGTGTAGCGGCATCGACGTGCAGATCCGGTCCACCGCTCGGGGACAGCCCGAAGGGCAACGCATGAACGATATGCAGCACCGCTCCGCGGAGCCGTGCCTCACCCGCTGCCCACTCCAGCGCCCGCCGGCTGTGCTCGGAACCGTCAACCCCTACGACCACGGGCCTTCGTGAGGTGTCCACGTCTGTCATCAGATTCTCCTCGGTCCAAGGTCCCGGTGCCCTGCCAGGTTCCGGCGCAACTTCGGATCCGCGGCGAGCCACCCGATGGCCATCGCCGGCGCCCGCTGCCGATGCGACCGCGTGGACTCCCGTGCCTCCTGGGAATAGAACGGCGCCGATTTACGCTACAGCAAGTGTAGCGATTAAATCTCGAGCGGTGACGCGAAGGAGGAATGGTCAGGATGACGACGTTCGACGGAAGCGACATGGTGCTTCTGATACTGACTGGGCTGACGGTGGTCATCATCACTCTTCGAGCCATCGCCCGGGCCCATCGACTCAAGGAGCAAGCCTCAGCCGAGCAGCCGACGGCTACCGTTCGGCGATCCACTGACGCCCGCACTCCACTGCGCGAGGACCAGGACTTCTCAGCCGTATCGGGTGGCATTCCCGTGGGGTCGCCTGCACGTTCATCGTCAGGCGACCCCACGGGTGCTGCTCAGGACGTCCGGGCGCCCGCCTCGTTCATCACCTTCTGGGCTTCAGGTGGGAAGACCCCGTCGGTCACCTGAATGTTGTCGACAACCCGGTTGTTGTAGCCAGGGCCTTCGGGATTGCGGGCAGGCCCGACGTCCCACCAGTTGCCGGTGATCAGGTTGTCCTTGGTGTTGAAGGTGTCCGGGTTGCCGTCGTCGGAGTTGATGTAGACCCAGCGGCTGCTGCCGAGGAAGACGTTGTCGCGCATCACGACGTACCTGGTGCCCTGGTCGATCAGGGCGCCGAAGGTGACCCGGCTGTCGTAGACGTAGTTGCGTTCGATCACGGTGCCGGGGCTCGAGGAGAGCGTGTAGATGCTGCCGCCGTCGTGCATGGCCTGTTTGGTGTCGTGGATCAGGTTGTAGGCCACGTAGTTGTCGCGAAACGTGGTCGGTGTCTGGTAGATCGGCTGGTAGTTGTACAGGCCTGCCTCCAGGTAGTACAGGTTGCCGCCGGGATCGTTGATGCCCCAGCCCCAGCCGATGTCGATGCCGTCGTACGGCAGGTCGGTCAGGGTGTTGTGGGTGATCGTTGCCCTGGTCACGTACGTCGACAGGATGCCGGCGCTGTCGCGGTACTCCTTGCCGGTCCCGGTGATCGTGTTGTCGGTGATCGTGACGTCGTGGTTCGTCATCCGCTCGTCCCGCGGGTGGTGTGCGTCCGGCTGGACACCGCCGACGACGATGCCGGAGGCGGCGCTGTTGGTGAAGGTGTTGCCGCGGACGTCGATGTGGCCCACTCCGTAGCCGACGCCGGAAGCATGTGCGTTCGGATCCATACCGAGGCCCAGTCCGACCGAGCCGAGCTGCTCGAAGCGGTTGCGGCCGAAGCTCACGTGCTCGGCGACCGACACCTGGACGGCGGCGGGGATCTGATGCCACTCGTTGCGGGTCCTCTCGAACTCGGGGCAGCCGTCCTGACAGCTGGTCAGGAAGTCGGCCGGTTTGGCGTACTCGCCGACGATGTGGGCGCCGCTCTGCTGGTCGACGTACCCGTTCGGTCCACTCGGGAAGTTCCAGGTGGTGTGGGCGAAGGTGAGGTTGCTGAAGGCAAGGTTCTGCACCGGTTGCCGGTAGCTGCCGCTGACCTGGACGAGTGATTCCAGCCGGGGCAGCCGTACGTCGGCCGCCGTCATCGACTGTCCGTCAGCGGGCCGGTAGAAGACCTTGCCCTTCGCTGAGTCGAGGTACCACTGGTTCGCGCCGGAGATCAGTTCGTAGGCGTTGTTGAGATAGACCGCGCCCCGGTTGTACGGCGACTTGAGTGTGTCGTACCCGAAGTTGTTGTTGTCCCAGGCCGGCTGCTCCATCACCAGGGTGTTGCCGTCGACCGTGTGGACGGGGGAGTAGCGGTCCGTGAACGATCCCATCTCCTCGATCTCGAGGTCGCCGGGGTTCGACAGCCCGGCGATGCGCTCGGCCAGCGCCGCATCGTTGACGGTGAGGCCGCGCTGACTGAAGACGAGGTGGCCGCGGGTCTTCTTGGACTCGGCCACCAACAGTTGGGTGCGCTGAGCGAGTTGCCCGTCGACGTAGAGCTGCCGTGACTTGGTGCCGACCGGTACGTCGGCGGACCAGATGTTCTTGGCCGGGTCGTGGAGGGTCCAGCCGGTCACCTTGGACCCGCCGGACAGGACGGCGTGCTGGCCCGGGACGCTCTGCCAAGTGACGGTATGACCGTTGCGGCCACCGTCCCGGGCGTCGAACCGCAGCGGCTTGCGCAGTTCGTAGGTCCCGCCTGCCAGCAGCACGCGGACGTCGGACTTGGAGTTCTTCGCACGGACCAGTGCCTGCGCGGCGTCCAGCGTGCGGACGACGTGGTCGGCTCGGAGGTCCTTGGGCTTCTTGCCGTCGGGCACGACCAGGATCACTTCGGTACGGGCGGGGGCGGCGGAGGTCGCGGTGGTGGTGAGAACGGCGATGCCCAGCGCGAGTGCGGAGGCGGCGGCGATCACCCGGGGCGGACGATGTCGGGTCATGCTCACTCCTATGTCATCTGTTGTCTGACATCTGTGAGGAGCAAACTAGAAGCGGGCGACGGACCAGTCAACAAGTGGTCTCAGTCGCCGAGATCGCCGCGATCGTGGATCAGGCGGGTGGCACCGGCGGGCGCCGGCGCTCCCAGGCGGAGCGAATGTGGTCGGTCATGGCCTGCGCGGCGCCGGTCGCGTCCCGATCGAGGATGCGCTCCAGGACGACCCGGTGTTCGGAGTTGGTGATGCGCACGTCCTCGACGCTGGGGTGTCCCTGGTAGCGCATACTCGTCCGGGCCTGCCCGTGCACCGTGCTCACGATCGAGCGTGCCAGCCGGTTGCCGGACGCGGCCATGATCCGGTCGTGGAACTCGACATCGGTCTGGATGAATACCTCCGGCCGGGCGGTGTCGGCCTCGAGCCGGTGGAAGATCGCCTCGATCGCGGCCCGATCCTCGTCGGAGCCGTTCGCCGCGGCCAGGCCGGCGAGGCTGGACTCGAGCGCGATCCGGACGCCGACCAGCTCGTCGAGGATCGTCAGATTCGCGTCGTGCTCGACCGCCGCGGCGAGGACGGCGGAGTCCAGCAGGTTCCAGTTCGAGTCGTCCTTGACCACGGCACCGACGCCACGGCGTACCTCCACCAGGCCTTTGGCCTCGAGCAGCTTGACCGCCTCGCGGACGGTGATCCGGCTGACCTGGAACTGCTCGGACAGCGCGGACTCCGGTGGCAGGGCCGCACCGGGTGGAATCGATCCGGAGACGACGCCGTCCACGATCGACTCGACCACCAGGTCGGCCAGCCGGGCCGGGCGTCGTGCTGCCGCCGCGGGAGCGAGCCGCACGGTTGCCTGTCCGATCTCTGTGGCCACTGTTCCTCCAGGTCTGATTCGTGGACGTACTGGATTGTCGCCCATCCCTTGGCTGTCAACAAACCCTTGACAACAGACAACAGACAACTAACAATCAACGCCCAGAAGCCAGTACTCACCACTTCAGGAGGGCGTCATGTCGACCGCCTCAGCTCCGGCCCACCGGAGGAACCGCAGATCGAGGCGACGCTGGACGGCGCTCGCCCTGGCGCCACTGCTCGCCGTCGCCGCCGGCTGTGGTGCGGCCGCACCACAGAGCTCAGGGCAGGCAGGCAGTACGACGGAGTCCGGGAAGCTGGTCGTGTGGGACTGGCACTCCGGCGATGCGAAGACCAAGGAGTACTACGCCAAGGCCAAGTCGGACTTCGAGGCGAAGCACCCGGGCGTGCAAGTGGAGTTCGTGGCGCAGCCGTATGACCAGTACTACACACTGCTCGGAACAGCGATCCAGGCCGGTAAGGGTCCGGACATCGCGATGTTCAACGGGGGCGCGCAGCTGCGCGAGCGGGTCACCTCGCTGCTGCCGCTGGACGACAAGACCGGTGACCTGAAGGACCGGCTCGTCGGCTGGGACGCGTTCAAGAACGCCGGTACGACGTACGCCGTACCGATCACGCTGCAGGGTTTCCCCTTCTACTACAACAAGGCCGTCTACAAGAAGGCCGGGCTCGACCCGGAGACGCCGCCGAAGACGCTCGCGGAGCTGGAGGCCGGCTGCGCGGCGATCAAGAAGTCGGGCAACGCCTGCTTCAACCTCGGCAACAAGGAAGGCATCGGGATCGAGTTCTTCCTGTCCGGCTTCGCCCCCGGTGTTTTCAGCCCCGCGCAGTACGACGCCTGGCTGGCGGGCAAGCGGGACTGGAAGTCGCCCGAGGTCAAGCAGATCTTCGACCTGTGGAAGAAGTCCAACGACGAGGGCTGGTACAACAAGGGCGTCAACTCGACTGCCATGTTCATGGACCAGTTCACGATGTTCTCCGGTGGCAAGGGCGGCAACGTGATCGGCCTGATCTCCGACACCGCGCACTGGAAGGACTTCGATGAGTTCCTCGGCGCCGACCTGGGCGTCTACAAGCCGCCGGTGCTGAACCCGGCCAACGTGTCGTCGACCTTCCTGCCCGCCGAGGGCGGGATCGGGTACGGCGTGATGAAGTGGGCCAAGAGTCCCGATCTGGCCGTCGACCTGATCAAGAGCCTGGCCGGAACGGACGCGGAGAAGCTGTTCTTCGACAAAGCCGGTGCGATCGCGGCCGACAAGACCGTCGACACCTCGTCGGTCGAGGTGAAGTCCGCGGGCGAGATCGTCTCGTGGCTGCCCGAGAGCAAGCCGCTGCTGCACACCGCGCTGTCGGCCAAGACGCTCGATCTGATGCACCGGCTGTCCCAGCAGTTGATCAGCGGTGACGTCACCGTCGACGCGGCCCTCACCCAGTTGGCGGCGTCGGACAAGTGAGCTCGGCAGGAGACTCGACCATGGCACAGGCGATCACGGCGCCCCGGCGGACGACGGCTGTCCGCCGGTGGCACCTCAGTGAGCACAAGCTCGCCGTGCTGGTGCTGGTGACACCGGCCCTGCTGGTGATCGTGGGGCTGCGGATCGTGCCGCTCGTCCTCGGTGCGCAGTACTCGCTCACCGGGGACGGGGCGCGCAACGGCGTGTTCGTTGGCCTGAGCAACTACCAGACGCTGGCCGCCGACCCGGTCTTCCGGACCGCGCTGAAGAACGTCGGACTGTTGTTCCTCGCCCTGCCGGTGGCGGTCGCGGTGCCGGGGATCCTCGCCACCTTCCTGTTCCTGAAGGTGCCCGGCCACCGGCTCTACCGCAGCGTGTACTTCTTCCCGGTGGTGCTCTCACCGGTCATCATCGGCGCGATCTTCAACATCCTGCTGTCCTTCGACGGTCCGCTCAACCAGCTGCTCGGGACGCTCGGCATCGCACCGGTGGACTGGCTGGGCAACTCCCACATCGCGATCTTCTCGGTCATCGGCGTCCACATCTGGGCGACGTTCGGGATGGCGCTGGTCATCTTCATGGCCGGCTTCTCCACCCTGGACCAGTCGTTGCTCGACGCGGCCCGGTGTGACGGGGCGAGCCTGGTCCAGACCATCCGGCACGTGGTGATCCCGGAGCTGAGCCGGACGATCCAGTTCGTCTTCGTCACGACGATGATCGGGATGCTGACCGGGATGTTCGGCCTGATCTACGTGATGACCGCGGGCGGTCCGGGCGGGTCGACGTACCTGCCCGAGTTCTACATCTGGGTCACCCAGGGCCAGATGAACAGCCCGGCGCTGGCGTCGGCCGCGTCGATGGTGCTGTTCGTCCTGATGCTGCTGGTCGGGCTCGCGCAGATCCGGCTGATCAAGCGCGCCACCAAGGAGGTGTGACCGATGCGCGAACGTGGATTCTCCCGCTGGATCGTCGCCGTGCCGATGTGTCTGCTCGCGCTGGCCACGATCTACCCGATCCTGTTCACGATCAACGTGGCGATGAAGTCGCGGCGCGAGTACGTGCTCGACCGGTTCTCGCTGGCCGATCAGCTGACCGCGGTGAACGTCGCCGAGGCGTGGAACTCCTCGGGGCTGGGCCGCTACACGCTCAACTCGGTGGTGGTCACCGCGGGCGCCGTCGCCTTGTTGCTGCTGCTCGGATCGATGGCCGGGTTCGCGTTCAGCCAGCTCACGTTCCGCGGGCGGCGGTGGCTGTTCCTGGTCTGCCTCGGGGCGCTGATGATCCCGTTCCAGGTGATCATGGTGCCGTTCTTCCGGGTGCTCGGGCAGACCGGTCTATTGGACACGCACCTGGGGCTGATCCTGGCCTACACCGGGCAGTTCCTGCCGTTCACGATCTTCCTGATGACGAGCTTCTACGCGCGGATCCCGGCCGAGGTGGTCGAGGCAGCGCGGGTCGACGGCAGTACGACGCTCGGCGTCTACCGGCGGATCATGCTGCCGCTCGGCCGGCCGGCGTTGCTCTCGGTCGGCATTCTGAACGCGTTGTTCTGCTGGAACGACGTACTGATCTCACTGCTCGTGATGCAGTCGGAGGGGAACCGCACGTTGATGGTCGGAGTCACCGCGTTGCGCGGTCAGTACTCCGACGACATCCCGCTGTTCGCGGGCGGCGTCCTGGTGGCTGCGCTGCCGGTGATCGCGATCTACCTGTTCTTCCAGCGCCAGATCACCGACGGCGTCACCGCCGGCTCGACCAAGGGATAGCGGCATGCGCATCACGGGTTATCGCACTGTCACGACGGTGCACGACTGGGGCCGTCCCATCGGCGACGTCAACGGAGCGGTGAACTCCGGCAAGACGTCGGTGCCGATCGTCGTCCTGACCACCGATGCCGGTCTCGAAGGAATCGGCATCGGGTCGCTCGACGGCATCGATGTCGTCTTCCCGGCTCTGGACGGGCAGGACCCGCGGGCCGTGGTGGCGCTGTACGACCGGATGCTCGCCTGGGTGTTCAAGCGCGGCCACGCCGGTGCGGTCTTCGGCGCCATCGGTGCACTCGACATGGCGCTGTGGGACCTGAAGGCCAGGGCCGCCGAGCAGCCGTTGTGGCGACTGCTGGGTGCCCGTGACCACGTCGTCCCGGCGTACGCGTCCGGCCTGGACGGGCCGTTGGCCGACGACGACCTGACGAGGCTGCACAAGCAGTTCGCCGAGCGCGGTCTGCACGCGGTCAAGCTCAAGGGTGGTCTGGACGTGGCCGCGGACCTGCGTCGCCTCGACCTGCTGACCGAGCTCTATCGCGACGAGACCGGGCATGCGCCGGCGCTGATGCTCGACGCCAACGAGTCCTGGTCACGCAAGGAAGCGGTGCGGCACATCAGGCGGATCGAGGAGCATGCCGATCTCGCCTGGGTCGAGGAGCCCGTACGGCGCTGGGACGTGGACGGACTCGCGCTCGTCACCCAGTCGGTGAAGGCGGCAGTCGCGACCGGGGAGAAC
Source organism: Kribbella sp. NPDC049174 (assembly GCF_043197365.1). Lineage (NCBI taxonomy): Bacteria > Bacillati > Actinomycetota > Actinomycetes > Propionibacteriales > Kribbellaceae > Kribbella > Kribbella sp. NPDC049174. The sequence continues at coordinate 125,135 of NZ_JBICSZ010000001.1, forward strand.
CTCACCGGTCTCGAACAGTTCCGCCCGCTGCTCGCTGCCAACGCGGTGGACATCGTGCAGACGGGAAGCGTCTGGGGAATCACGCACTTCCTGCGGGTGGCGGCGCTGGCGCACGCCTTCGATCTGCCGATCAGCCCGGTCGGGTACGACCTCAACCCGCTCGGCCACGCGGCGGCCGTCGTACCGAACCATCTCTCCATCGAGATCCAGGATCTGACGTTCCCGGTCGGGATGACCGCGGACCAGGAGATCGTCGGCGGCCACCTGGTTCTGGGGGAGTCGCCCGGCCTCGGGTACACGGTCGACGAGGCAGCGATCGCGCGGCTCGGCGACTCCGCTGACTGGGGCGACAAGGCCGGCCCACATGTCCGGCCCGATCGCGCCGGACGCCGGCTGGTCGGCAAACCCGCGATCCGAGGGGACCGAGCGTGACCAGATCCGCAGTGGTGACCGGAGCAGGCGGTTCTCTCGGGCGGGCCATCGCGGTACGACTCGCGACCGACGGGTACGGCGTCGCGCTGCTGGACCTGCCCGGTGAGACGCTGGCCGAGTCCGAGGCTGCGGTGAAGGCAGCGGGCGGCCGGTCCGCCGTACTGCCGGTCGACCTGCGCGACTCCGCCGCGCTGGTCGCGACGATCGATGTGGCCGAGGACCGGCTCGGCCCGCTGCATGCCTTGGTGAACAACGCCGCGATCTACCCGGCGACGCCGTTCCTGGACATCACGCTCGAGGAGTACGACGACGTCGTCGCGGTCAACCAGCGCGCGTACTTCGTCGCCGCCCAGGCCGCCGCCCGGTCGATGAGCGCCCGGAAGGACGGGGCGATCGTCAACATCGCCTCGATCACCTGGCATGGCGGATGGGAGAAGCTGGCGAGCTACGTCAGCACCAAGGGTGCGGCGGTCGCCTTCACCCGCGCACTCGCCCGGGAGCTCGGGCCGCACGGCATCCGCGTCAACGCGGTCTCGCCGGGTGCGTTCCCGACCAAGGCGGAGACGATCCACGAGAATCCCGAGGCCTACACCGCGTTCGTGCTCGACCACCAGTCGATCAAGCGCCGGGGTACGCCGGCCGAGATCGCGTCGGTGGTGTCGTTCCTGACCGGCCCGGACGCGTCGTTCGTCACCGGGCAGACGGTCAACGTCGATGGTGGATGGGTGATGGAGTGAGTCTGAACGTCTTCGGGGAACAACTGTCCGCCGCGGCGCTCCGAGAGCGGACCGGTGACCTGGCCAGCGTCGCAGGTGTCCGCGAGATCGAGTTGAGCAACGGTGTGGAGCGCGGGGTGCGGGCAGTCCAGGTACGGACGTCCGCCGGACTCGAGTTCGAGGTGCTGGTCGACCGTGCTCTGGATCTGGGCGCGGCCCGCTTCCGCGGCGTACCGGTCGGCTGGCGTTCCGGCAACGGCTTCCGGCACCCGGGCCTGCACGAGAACAACGATGAGGGCGGGCTGTCCTGGCTGCGAGCGCTCGACGGTCTGCTGGTGTCCGGCGGACTCGACCACACGTTGTTCGGCGCGGAGGTCGATGCCGATCACTACCGCTACCCGCCGAAGCAGACCGTGTCGCACGGCCTGCACGGCCGGCTGACCGCAATCCCTGGCAGGCTGCTCGAGGCAGGTGAAGTGTGGGAGGGCGACCGGTGCACCTTGCGAGTTCGTGGCGAGGTCGTCCAGGCCACGTCGTTCGGGGAGCACCTGCGGCTGACGCGGACCGTGGAGGCCGACTTCGACGGGCTCGAACTCCGGTTGTACGACGTCGTCGACAACCTGGGCTTCGAGCGGACGCCGCACATGTTCCTGTACCACCTGAACTTCGGCTGGCCGATCGTTGACGCAGGCACCGAGTTCGTCGCCCCGATCGCCGAGACGACCTGGCGCAGTGACTCCGTGGCCGAACAGGGCGTGTCGTACCGCGTGCAGCCTGATCCGCAGCCGGGCTTCGTTGAGCAGGTGTACGAGCACCGACTGGTCCCCCACGCCGACGGCCGGCATCGAGTAGCGCTCATCCGCGGTGACAGCACCCTCGGCATCGAGGTGACCTGGGACGCGGCCACGATGCCGTGCTTCTTCGAGTGGCAGAACCTGCGTAGCGGCCAGTACGCCGTCGGCCTGGAGCCCTCGACCCATCACGTCGCCGGGGACGCCGCGGCGCGTGACGACGGATCGATGACCTGGCTCGAGCACGGCGAGTCCCGCACCTACCGCACCACGATCCGCGTCCTCGACGGTATCGACGCCACCAGCTCCGCCCGCGACGCCATCCGGCGCGTCGCCGGCCAACCCGACTGACGATTCCGGAAGGGAACAGATGACTCACCGCATCCTGGACGGGTACCGCGTGCTCGACTGCTCGATCGCGATGGCCGGCCCGTTCGCCGCGCAGCGCCTTGGTGACCTGGGCGCCGACGTCGTCAAGGTCGAGCCCGTGACCGGCGAGTGGCAACGGCACGCCGCCGCCGGCGGCGCGAAGGGCAACGCCATCAACGTGTCCTTCCTCTCGCTGAACCGGAACAAGCGCTCCCTGGCCGTCGACCTGAAGTCCGCCGAGGGCAAGCACGTGCTGCTGCGCCTGGTCGAGACCGCCGACGTGTTCCTGCAGAACTACCGTCCGGGCGTGGCCGAACGGCTCGGGGTCGACTACCCGACCCTGTCCGCGATCAATCCGCGGTTGGTGTACGTCTCGATGTCCGGGTACGGCGAGGACGGCCCGCACCGCAACCTGCCCGGACAGGACTTGTTGCTGCAGGCAAAGTCCGGCGCGATGCTGTCGACCGGTCGGCACGGCGAGCCGCCACAGTCGGCCGGGCAGTACCTGGTCGACGCGGTCACCGCATCGACGGCGTTCGAGGCGGTCCTCGCAGCTCTGCTGCACCGTGAGCGCACCGGTGAAGGACAGCTGGTCAAGGTCAACATGCTCGACGCGATCACAACGTTGCAGATGCAGGAGTTGTCGGTGTTCACCGCCGGTGGCGTGCCGCAGCGGCGCGGTTCCGAGCCACACGCTCACGTCTACATCAGGGCGCCGTACGGGACCTTCAAGACCGCCGACGGATTCCTGGCCCTGGCGATGCCGGACCTGCCGACCCTGGGTCGCGTCATCGGTGAGGACACCTTCCTCGACATGGACTCCGAAGTGCACGGCTGGACGGATCGCGACGAGATCTTCCGCCGGACCGCGGACCGGCTGCTGTCCCGGACCACCGAGGACTGGCTGGCCGACCTGACCGCGGCCGGGATCTGGTGCGGTCCGGTCTACGACTACGAGCAGCTCGTGAACGATCCGCAGATCCGGCACAACGGCACCTTCGTGGAGTACGACCATCCCACCGAAGGCCGGGTGAAGACACCGGGCTTCCCCTACTCCTTCGAGAAGACGCCGGCGACCGTCGAGCGTGGCGCGCCGCTGGTGGGCGAGCACAGCAGCGAGTTGCTCGGTGAGGCCGGGTTCTCGCCGGACGAGATCGCGAAGCTGCTGGACGCCGGGGTCGTCACCGAGACCCGGCTGCCGGATCAGGTGCGGTGATGGGACGTACGTCGTACCGCGGGCTGACCTGGGATCACCCACGCGGCCGGGACGCGCTGATCGCCGCGGCGAAGGATAGTGGCATCGACCTGACCTGGGACGTGCACCCGCTCAGCGGCTTCGAGTCCACGCCGATCGAGCAGCTGGCCGAGCAGTACGACGTCATCGTGCTGGACCACCCGCATCTCGGCGACGCGATCCGGCACGACTGCCTCCAGCCTCTCGACGAGCTCGTCGATGCGGACTTCGTGGGGCCGAGTGTGGCGTCGTACCGGATGAACGGCAGGCTGTGGGCGTGGCCGCTCGATGCCGCGACACAGGTCGCCGCGACCCGGGTCGACCTGGTCGGCGTGCCCCCGCGACTGTGGTCGGAGGTGTTGGAGCTGTCACGTCGCGCACCGGTCGCGCTGTCGTTGGCCGGTCCGCACGCGTTCCTGACCTTCACATCGATCTGCGTAGCCCTGGGCGAGGAGCCGGATCGGTTCGTGCCGACCGGGACCGGCCGACGGGCACTCGAGTTGATGACAGAGCTGACCTCCCGTGCACCCCGGCACTCGCTGTCATTGGATCCGATCGGGTTGCTCGAGGACATGATCTCGGACGACACCGTGGCGCACTGCCCGCTGGTCTACGGGTACGTGAACTATGCCTCGATCGCGCTGGATCGCCGGGTGACGTTCACCGACGCGCCGAGCGAGCGACCGGGGTCGCGGCCAGGTTCGACGATCGGCGGCACCGGCCTTGCGATCAGCACACGGTGCGAGGTGACGGCGGAGCTCGCCGATCATCTGCTCTGGTTGCTGTCGGCAACTGCGCAGGAGTCCTTCATCCCGGCACACTCCGGGCAGCCGGCCCGATCGAGCGCGTGGTTGTCGGACCGGGTCAACGCGCCGGTGTCGGACTTCTACCGGGCCACACTGCGGACGATCAGCTCGGCCTGGATCCGGCCGCGGTTCGCCGGGTACGTCGGGTTTCAGTCCGCGGCGAGTGAGGTGGTCCGTGAGGTCGTGTCCGGCACCTTGCCGGCCGACGCGGGACTGGACCGGATCAACACCCTGCACCGTCAGGTCGCGGAAGGGATCTCGTCGTGATCGACCTTGCCACCGAGGACGTGCTCTTCGAGCAGCAGCGACACGTCGCCGTCATCACCTTGAACCGGCCGGCCAAGCTGAACGCCGTCACCGAGGAGATGTCCGGCGCACTGGTCAAGGCAGCCAGGTACTGCAACGAGGCCGACGACGTCCGTGCGGTCGTGCTGACCGGCTCCGGGCGCGCGTTCAGCGCCGGCTCGGACATCCGCGAGCTCGACAAGTACGTCACCCCTTGGGACTTCCGGAATCGCGGGGACTACTGCGACTCGCTCAAGGTACTGCGCAAGCCGGTGATTGCCGCGGTCAACGGGTATGCGCTCGGCGGCGGACTCGAGACCGCGCTGATCTGTGACATCCGGATCGCGGCCACCACCGCGAGTTTCGCGGCCGCCGAGGTCAAGCTCGGGTGGATCGGCGGCGGCGGGATGTCGGCGCTGCTGGCCCGGTCGATCGGACCGAGCAACACCGCGCTGATGCTGATGACCGGAGACCCGATCGACGCACAGCGGGCACTCGACTGGGGACTGGTCAGCGAGGTGCTGGCGCCGGACGATTTGTTGCCTCGGGCCCTGGAACTGGCCACGACGATCGCCTCCCGGGCACCGATCGCCGTCGAGACCGCCAAGGCCAACCTCTCGGCCGCCTACAACATGCCGCTCGACCAGGCGGTTGCCTACGAGCGCGACATCCAGACCGTCTGCTTCGCCACCCACGACGCGGCTGAGGGCAGAGCGGCGTTCGCCGAGAAACGTCCTCCGCGCTTCGTCCGAGCCTGAACGAAGGAGCTCGTCGAGGCAGGACCTGCTGCGTCAGGACAGGTTGCGGCGGATCCAGTTCTCGATGCCGGCGACGTGCGAGAGCGAGAGGGCAGCGGCGACGCTGGGTTGCCGGTCGCCGATGGCCAGCGCGATCGCCCGGTGCTCGCGCAGTGTCTGCTCGAAGGAGTCCTCCTGGGTGACGCCGCGCCAGATCCGGGCCTGCTGGGTCCGGCCGGCGACGCTGTCGACGAAGGAGCACAGCACTGGATTGCCCGCGGCCGCGGCGATGCGGTGGTGGAACTCCAGGTCGTTCGCCACCACGTCGCCGACCGGGCTGTCGGCGTCGACAGCCTCGGTCAGCGCGAGCAGTTGGGCCACGTCGTCGTCGCTCATCAGGAGCGCTGCCTTCTCCGCGGCCATGGGTTCGAGGGCACGGCGCAGTTCGAACAGGTCGAGGATGCTCGAGTCCTGGTGGAAGTCGATGATGAAGCCGATCGTCTCCAGCAGCAGATCGGGCGACAGGCTGGTCACGTAGGTGCCGTCGCCCCGGCGGACGTCGAGGATGCGCAACATCGACAGCACACTCACCGCCTCGCGCAGCGGGCTGCGCGAGATGCCGAGCTGCTCGGCGAGGTCCGCCTCGCGCGGCAGCCGGTCGCCCGGTTTGAGCCGGCCGTCGAGGATCATCGCCTTGATCTTCTCGATCGCGACGTCGGTCAGGGCCATGCGACTCCTCTGTGCGGACTCAGGTGCGCGGACGCAGTCGCAGCGTAGCCATGCCGCCGTCGACGGCGAGCGCCGTACCCGCGGTCGAACCGGACGCCGGGCCGGCCAGGTAGACGACGGCGAGCGCCACCTCCTCGGCCGTGACCAGCCGGCCGTGCGGCTGCCGCGCGTCGAGGGCGGCCCGCTCGGCCTCGGGATCCGGAGCGGCGTCGAGCAGGCGCTGGACCCAGGGTGTGGCGGCGGTGCCGGGGTTGACGCAGTTGACCCGGATGCCTTCGCGGAGATGGTCGGCGGCCATCGCGATGGTCAGCGACTGCACAGCACCCTTCGTCGTCGAGTACAGCGCCCGCTCCGGGATGCCGGTGGTCGCGGCGACCGACGCGACGTTCACGATCGCGGCGGCCGGGGACTGCCGCAGGTAGGGGAGGGCGGCCCGGCTGAGCCGGACCGCACCCATCACGTTGACGTCGAACACCTGGTGCCACTGGTCGTCGGGGTTGTCCTCGACGGTGCCTTGCGCACCGATGCCCGCGTTGTTCACCACCACGTCGATCCGGCCGTAGGCCTCGGCGACCTGCTGGACCGCCGCACGCACACTCTCGTCGTCGGTCACGTCGGCCTTGATCCCCAGTACATCCGCCGGAACGTCCGACGGATCGAGGTCGATCGCCGCCACCCGCGCACCGCGGGCGGTGAGCTCCTGGACGACGGCCGCGCCGATGCCCGACCCGCCACCGGTGACGATCGCGACCAGATCCGCGAACTCCGGTCCGGCGGTCACCGGCCGGCCTCGAACGCGACGTACTCCTGACGCTGGCGGCCCAGTCCGTCGATCTCGATCTCGACCACGTCGCCGGGTCGCAGGTACGGGAACCGGCCGGACAGCGCGACGCCCTCCGGCGTCCCGGTCATGATCAGGTCGCCCGGGTCGAGCACCATGTACTGGCTCAGGTGGTGGATCACGGTGGCGACGTCGAAGATCTGGTCGGCCGTGCTGGAGTCCTGGCGCGGCTCACCGTTGACGAAGCTGCGCAGGGCGAGCTTCTGGTGCTCGACGTCGTCGGGGGTGACGAGCCAGGGACCGACCGGGCTGAACCCGGCGGCGATCTTGCCCTTGCTCCACTGCCCGCCGGAGACCTCGAGCTGGAACTCCCGCTCGGACAGGTCGTTGGCCACCACGAATCCGGCGACGTGGTCCAGGCTGTCCGCGGGGGAGTCGAGGTACGACGCCCGCTTGCCGATGACCACTCCGAGCTCGACCTCCCAGTCGGTCTTCGTACTGCCGCGAGGGATCGTCACCGCGTCGTTCGGACCGGCGAGCGTGTTCGGCGCCTTGAAGAAGATGACCGGGCTGGTCGGCGGCTCGGCGCCCGACTCGGCGGCGTGGGCGGCGTAGTTCATGCCGATGCAGACGATCGCGCCGGGCCTGGCGATCGGAGCGCCGATCCGCCGGCTGCCGGCGTCCTCGACGATCGGCAGGTCACCCGCCGCGAGCGCTGCTGCCACGCGGGCCGGGCCGTCCGACTCCCAGAACCGCGCGTCGATGTCGTCGGTCAGCCCGGCAAGGCTGCGGACGCCGTCGTCGGCCACGACGACGGGCACCTCCGCGCCGACCGGACCCAGGCGGGCGAACATCATCGGACTACCTCCACAGAGATCGTATCTTTCAAGGCTTCATCGGCACGTTTGGTGCCATCTGGGTCAGATTGACACCTCAAACATGTGATGTCTAGCCTCATTCCACCCATCAGACACCCTGGAGCAGTCGATGCAGTTGAGTGACGTGCCGCGCTTCGGACTCGGTTGCGCACCGCTCGGTAATCTCTTCCGCCGGTTCTCCGATGACGAGGCCGCCGCGGTCCTCGAGGCGGCCTGGGAGGCCGGCGTCCGGCACTTCGACACGGCGCCGCACTACGGCCTGGGCTTGTCCGAGAAACGCCTGGGCCGGTTCCTCTCGACCAAGCCGCGGGACGAGTACGTCGTGTCGACGAAGGTCGGCCGGCTGCTGCGGGAGAACCCCGCTTGGGACGGGATCTCGCTGGACGACACCGGATTCGCCGTACCGGCACGGTGGCGTCGTGAGCTCGACTACTCGGCCGCCGGGGTCCGGGCGAGCGTCGAGGAATCGCTCACCCGGATGGGCCTGGACCGGGTCGACATCCTCTACGTGCACGATCCCGAACTGTCGGGCATCCCCGGTGCCACCGAGACGGCGATGTGCGCTCTCGCTACGTTGCGCGCCGAGGGCGTCGTCGCGGCCGTCGGCACCGGTTCCCTCGGTGTGGACGCCTTACTGGCGACGGTCCGGACCGGGCTTGCCGACGTACTGATGGTGGCCAACCGCTACACCTTGCTCGACCAGAGCGTCGTACCGGAAGTGCTCGAGGCGTGCGATCGGCACGGCACGCGGATCGTCGCGGCGGCCGTCTTCAACAGTGGACTCCTGGCCCGCAAACCCAGCCGGGACGCCACCTACGACTACGGCGACGTCCCGGACGACGTTCTCGGCCGCGCGCTCGAGATCGACGAGGTCTGTACGCAGCACGGTGTCGAACTCCCCACCGCCGCGCTCCACTACCCGCTCCTCGACCCCCGAGTCAGCTCCGTCGTCGTCGGCGCCGCCACCCCCGACCAGGTCCGCCAGAACGTCGATCGTCTCGAAACGCGAGTCCCGTCAGCGCTGTGGCAGGACCTCGCGGCCCGCAAGTTGGTGTTCCATGCGGTCCCAGGTGCGGTGTAGGCCGACGGCGGCGAAGAGGTCGGTTGTGTAGGACTTGGCGACCTCTTCGGCGAGGAGGATGCCTGGTGCCTTGGTGTCGATTCCGGCGGCCACGAGGACCTGGTCGCCGTCGCCCCAGGCGCCGATCACCTTGCAGTGCCTGAAGAGTTCGTCGAACAGGACCGTCAGTTTGGGGTGCGTCAGGGACGGGGTGCCTGCGGCAACGACCACAGCGTCGTACTCGATCGAACGGCTGGTCAGGAAGGTGCGGTCGGCGGTCTGCGTCGAGCGACCGCGTTTGATCGTGCCACCGGACGGAGCGAGGAGACGCAGTACTGCGCCTTGGGCTTCGACGGCTCGACGGAGCTTGTTGATGCCGGCGAGGTCGGAGCCGTTGGCTGCCACGACCCCGATCACGCGGCCGGCGATCGGGCCGGGAGTGGTGGCGATCTGGGACAGCGCGGGGGACGGGACGGCATCGGTGACCAGTGTGCCGTTCGGCGCCGGCAGGCCGAGTCCGGCGGCTACGGCCGCGCACAGGCCGGCGTCGACGTTGGCGAGGACGCCGAGCATCCGTTCGCGGATCGGCTGCTCGTAGCACTTGCTCAGCTCGAAGGTGAAGGCCTCGATGATGTGGAGGCGTTCGACGTCCGTCATGCTCGCCCAGAACAGCGTGGCCTGCGAGAAATGATCGGAGAACGATACCGGGTTCGCCCGTACCTTGACCCCGCTGACCTCGCGGGGGACATGGACGAACGCTCCCTCGTCCGGCTCGGCGACGACAGGCTCGCCCTCACCGCCGAGACTGTTCGGCAGGTACGGCGCGACGCCACGGTGGACCGCGGTCTGGTGCATCCCGTCGCGGAGGTTGTCGTTCACTGCGGCATGCGGGCAGTTGATCGGCAACTGAGTGAAGTTCGGACCGCCGAGGCGGGTGAGTTGGGTGTCGAGGTAGGAGAACAGGCGCGCCTGCATCAGTGGGTCGTCGGTCACCTCGATCCCGGGCACCAGGTTGCCGGTGTGGAAGGCGACCTGCTCGGTCTCGGCGAAGTAGTTCGTCGGGTTCCGGTCGAGGGTGAGCTTGCCGACCAGTTGAACCTCGCAGAGCTCCTCCGGCACGATCTTCGTCGGGTCGAGCAGATCGATGCCCTCGAAGGTCTGGTCGGCGGAGTCGGGCATGATCTGCAGTCCCAGCTCGAACTCCAGTGGTGCGCCCGCCTCGATGCCGTCGGCCAGGTCGCGCCGGTGGAAGTCGGGATCGGTCCCGGCGGCGAGTTGCGCCTCCTCCCAGACCAGCGAGTGGATGCCGGCCACCGGCTTCCAGTGGACCTTGACCAGACACGTCTCCCCCTTGGCGTTCAGGAGCCTGAACGTGTGGACGCCGAAACCCTCCATCGTGCGGAACGAACGCGGGATACCGCGGTCGGACATCGCCCACATCACGTGGTGCGTCGCTTCGGTGTGCAGCGAGACGAAGTCCCAGAAGGTGTCGTGGGCGGTCTGCGCCTGCGGGATCTCGCGGTCCGGATGCGGCTTGCCCGCGTGGATGATGTCGGGGAACTTGATCCCGTCCTGGATGAAGAAGACCGGCATGTTGTTGCCGACCAGGTCGAAATTGCCCTCGTCGGTGTAGAACTTCACCGCGAATCCGCGCACGTCGCGGACGGTGTCGGCCGATCCGCGGGAACCGAGCACGGTGGAGAACCGGACGAACACAGGCGTCTCCCGGCCACGCTGCAGGAAACCGGCCTTGGTGGCGGAACCGGCGTTGCCGTAGGCGGTGAAGGTGCCATGAGCGGCCGCGCCGCGGGCGTGCACCACCCGCTCCGGGATCCGCTCGTGGTCGAAGTGCGTGATCTTCTCCCGCAGATGGAAGTCGTCCATCAGGCTCGGGCCGCGCGGGCCGGCCTTCAGCGAGTGATCGGTGTCCGGCAGCCGGACGCCTTGCGCCGTGGTGAGCAGCGAACTCGTCTGGAGCCGGCCCTCGGCAACGTCAACCGGGTGCTCCTCGGGACGCTTCGCGGGGGTTGCCGGCGCTGCGGTCGATCGGCGCGGGGCACTGGAGGCTTTGCGTTTCGGGGGCATGGGACTCCTCATGAGCGATGCGGTCGGCTCCCGGTACCCGCGACCACACCTCCGAACTGCCCGCGGTCTGCTGTCAGGGAGCCGTGGCGGTGGCCAGGAGGAACCAAGCGGTGTGGGGGATCCACTGTTCGGACCAGCGCCACGAGTCACCGTCGGGGGCGTCTGGTGGGAGGAAGGCGATGTCTTGCTCGTCGGTGTAGCCGGAGGTTATGCCGTTGAGGATTCCGCCAGGGAGGTTGGGGAAGTCGGAGGAATAGTCGGCGTTGTTGCGGCCGCGGCCCTGGAGCATGCAGGTGTCGAACGGGTTGCAGCCGACGATCCAGGAGAGTTGGTTGGTGGCGAAGGTGTGGAGGCGGGCTCGGTCGTCGGTGGCTAGCGCGCCCAGCTGGGCGCAGGTGCTGGCCGCGGCTGACAGGGAGGCGATGCCAGCGTTCTCGCCCTGCCACCAGTAGCCTGTTTCGTTGGCGTGGGGGAAGAAGAACGCTTCGCGCGGGGATTCGCCGAGCGGCTGGACGAGGGTCCGTGGGTAGCCGAACGGGTTGGGGACGGACGCCGTACGGTCGAGGATGTCGAGCATCGCCCGGACGGCTGTGTCGCGCGCGGTGCTCGCCTCGGGGGTGTCGGGGAAGACCTCGGCGTACCGCAGGAGGGCGAGCATGGGCAGGCCGGGTTCGGCAGCGTGGAAGAAGGGGCGGCCGAGGTCGTCGGCGCGGAACCAGCCTGGTCCGTCGGTGGGGCGGGTGTATCGCTCGACCAGCGACCTGGCCCGCCGACGTGCGGCCTCCCGCGCGACGTCGTCGACCGCATCGGCGCCGCCAGCCGCATCGGCGGCGAGCGCATCGGCTGCCACCCCGGCGGCGGCGAGTTCGGTGGCGGCCAGTAGGGCCGTGTAGTCGTCGATGATCGATTCCGTGCCATCGAACAGGTAGGCGAGGTTGTGCTCCTCCAGATGAGCGAAACCATCCCGCGCCGCCGCGAGGTACTCGGCCCGGGTGTAGTCGCCGTCATCATCCACCGTGGAGGCCCGGGCCAGCGCGGCGATCGCCATCCCACCACCCTGCCGATACCCGGCCTGGTACCGGCTGGTCCGGACGCTGTCCTGCAGCGGAGCGGTGATCACGCGCTCGTCCAGCTGCTTGGTCAGTGCGTCGAAGATCCCCGTGTAGAAGTAGCCCTCCGGGGAGCGAAAGCGGACCAGAAAGTCCGCTCCCCACAACGCCTCGTTCCGCAGCCGCGCCCCCAGAACCGGCACGAGCGATGGGTGGTGCGCGACGAGTTGATCGCGAGCAGCGAGCATCGCCCAGGCACACAAGGGAATCTGCTGCGGACTCATCGTCGAGGTATAGGTCAGATGAGACAGGAACTTGCTGGTATCACCACTCGCGTCCAGCCACCCACCCCGCGCGTCGACAGTCGCCCCGGATGAGTCGTCCCACAACCTCGCGGCCCGATCCTTCCGGTCGATCTCCCCACTGGACCGCATCGCCTTGAAATACGCGAGTACGTCGGACATCGCCTGCCGCTGAAGCCGCTCCGCCCCAACCTCGAACTCCTCAGAGCACAACTCGACCCCATCACCCCTGACCCGGACCACGTACCGCCCAGGACCAAGTCCCTCCGGCAACGAAATCCGCACATACGGCCCACCCGTCCACCCCACCACCCGCTCCACCACCCCCACCCGCAACTCCACAGCCCCACCAGGCCCCACGAGCTCAGCGCTCAACGGCCGATTGGCCACAACGGCAACCACAGCACTCCCGGCCGTACCCCCATACCCGAGGTGCGAGACCAGAACCCCCGGCGTCTTCTCATCCCGCGATCTCACGTCGGCACTGCCCTTTCACTTGAAGCCTGTCCACAGCAGAATCCAATTGCGGCGCGCTCTGGGCCACTGAATAGTCATGCCCCATGGCAGCGATCCTCCTCGCAGGCGCACCGGGCGCGGGCAAGTCGACGATCTCCGAGCAGTTGCGCGACCGGCAACTGCGATCGATCGACCTCGACTTCGGCTACGCCCGCCACGAGGACGAGAACGGATCGGCCGTAACCTACCCCGACTCACCGAGCCTGGCCTGGCTGAACAAGCATCGGTGGAACTGGGACCCCGACCGCCTCACCTCGGCGTTGGCCGACTGCGCCGGCCACACGGCTGTCCTGGCGGGCACGGCCTACAACATGTTCAGCCAGCTCGATCGGTTCGACCTCGTCATCCTCCTTCACATCGACGAGGCGACCCTCGAGACCCGGCTGGCCGACCCGAAGCGCAACAACATCTTCGGGAGGACGGCCGACGAGGTCGCCTGGTCTCTATCGTGGCGCCGCACGGTGGAGACGGAACTCCGGCAGCGGGAGGCTCACGTCATCGACGCCCGGCAGCCGGTGGATCAGGTGGTGGACGACGTGATCCACGCCTGCGCGATCAACGGTCACCCGATCGGACAGCTCGGATAAGTCGAGCCTCGCTCCGCGACGCCGTCACAGACCTGCACAGAACCTTCACGAGTTGTGGGGGGCTTCTGGACAGGTTGGCTCCTAGTCTCGAAGCGTGGCAGTCGATGAAGGAGCTCGCAGGATCCTCGTGGTCGAGGACGAGCCGGTGATCAACCAGGCGGTGACCGACCGGCTTCGCGGGTCGGGGTACGACGTCGTCCAGGCCTGGGACGGGCCGGGTGCGGTCGAGCAGTTCGCGGCGACCGCGCCGGATCTGGTCCTCCTGGACGTGATGCTGCCTGGGTTCGACGGTCACGAGGTGTGCCGGCGGATCCAGGCCGCGCGCCCGGTGCCGGTGTTGATGCTGACCGCGCGCGACGACGAGGCGGACATCCTGGCCGGGCTCGGCGTCGGAGCCGACGACTACCTCACCAAGCCGTTCCGGATGCGGGAGTTGGTGGCCCGGGTGGCAGCCCTGCTGCGACGGGTCGACCGGGCTGCTGAATTGGCCGGCCGCCCAGCCACCGAGCTGGGTGACCTGCGGATCGACGCGGCCGCTCGCCGGGCCTGGGTCGCCGATACCGAGGTTCATCTGACGCCGACCGAGTTCGATCTACTGCTCTGTCTGGCGGCCACGCCGGGCGTCGTACTGACCCGGGAGAATCTGTACGCCGAGGTCTGGGGCTGGCCTGGTGCGTCAGGCACCCGCACGGTCGACAGCCACGTGAAGGCGCTGCGAGCCAAGATCGGCGCGGATCGCGTACGGACGGTGCATGGGGTCGGCTACGCCCTCGAGCCCGGGAGTACGACGTGAGCGGCCCAGTGCTGGACCAGGTCACGTCGGTCAAGGTCAAGCTCGGGCTGCTCGTCGCGGTCAGTGTCACCGTGGCCTCGATCGTCGCGGCCGTCGGGGCAGTCGGCGGCGTGCCGATCTGGCTCAGCATCCCGGTCACGGTCGCCCTGGCCCTCGGCGTGACCCAACTGCTGGCGGTTGGCATGACGTCACCGCTGCGCGAGATGACCGCTGCGGCCCGGGGGATGGCGCGCGGCGACTACTCGGCCCGGGTCACCGCGACCTCGAGCGACGAGGTCGGCGAGTTGGCCAGAGCCTTCAACCGGATGGCCGAAGACCTGGCCGCTGTCGACCGCCAGCGCCGTGAGTTGGTGGCGAACGTGAGCCACGAGCTTCGTACGCCGCTCGCCGCCTTGTGCGCCGTACTCGAGAACCTGGTCGACGGCGTCGCCGAGCCGGATCCCGTGGCTCTGCGTACGGCGCTCGCCCAGGCCGAGCGACTCTCGGCCCTCGCCTCCGACCTGCTCGACCTGGCCCGCGTGGACGCCGGCGCGGCCCGCCTGTCAACCACGCAGGTCTCCGTCTCGGAATTGCTCGCACGTGCCGTGGCCGAGGCCCGAGTGGTCGGTCGTGAGGTCCGGTACGACGTACGCGTCACACCGCCCGACCTGACTGTCCCCGCGGACCCGGCGCGGCTCCACCAGTTGATCTCCAACCTGCTCGACAACGCGTCCCGGCACAGTCCCACCGGTGGAGCCGTCCAGATCACCGCCGAGTCCACGGCCGCGGGGTGGCGGCTTGAGGTCGCCGATGAAGGGCCTGGCGTCCCCGTCGCCGACCGGGACCGCGTCTTCGAACGGTTCGGGACGTTGACCGAGGCAGACGGTGGCGGCGGCACCGGTCTCGGACTCGCGATCGCCCGCTGGGTGACCGACCTCCACGGCGGCAGCATCCACTTCGTCGACCCCGCGCCACGCAGTACCGGTGCCAGGGTCCGCGTCGACCTACCACGCGAACCACGGCAACACACTCACGTCACCAGGAAGGCACAGGAGCCAGTCATGACGAAACCGGTCGAGACGCCCGCACCCGCTGTAGCGCCAGTGGTCGCGCGGCAGCCGGAGTCCGGGATGGACATGCTGTTCGGCAAGTTCTGGCCGGAGACCGGTGTTCCCGGCAACGTCCGGGCCGTCCTTTACTGCTTGGGTGTCGGCGTGCTCGCCGGCATCATCCTGCCGTTCCGCGATCTCGGTCTCGGCACGTTCGTCGTACTGCTGGCGGCCGGGGCGGCGATCGTCAGGTTCAGCGTCAACCGCCGGTCCCGTTTCACTCAGGCCTGTGCCGCGCTGTGCGTGCTCCTGGCGGCAACCTCAGTACTGCGGGATGCGGAGTGGATCGTGGTCTTCTGCCTGATGGCGGGCACCGCAGTCTGTATGGCCGGCCTGGTGAACGGCCGCACCCTGCCGTCGTTCGTGGCAGCCGGGGTGGCTTGGCCGCTCGCCGGACTGCGGGGACTGCCGTGGCTGGGTCGCTCGGCGCAGGCCGTCAAGGGGCTGCGGACGAGTGCGGCAGCGCTGCGGACGGTTCTGTGGTCGTTGTTGGGGGTCATCGTCTTCGGACTGCTGTTCGCCTCGGCCGATGCGGTCTTCGCGGAGTGGGCGGGTGTGATCATCCCGGATCTGAAGCTCGACTCGTTCGTACTGCGGGCCTTCGTCACCGTCGCTGTTGGTGGCGTCGTGCTGGCAGCGACGTACCTCGGGCTGAATCCCCCGAACGTCGAGCCTGGCGGCGGCCCGGCGCGCCCGGTCGCACGTCGCTACGAATGGCTTGTGCCGGTGCTGCTCGTGGACGCGGTCTTCCTGGTCTTCCTGGCCGCACAGGCCACCGCCAACTTCGGCGGGCACGCATACCTCGAGCGGATCACCGGCCTGACCTACGCGGAGTACGTCCACCAGGGCTTCGGCCAGCTCACCGTGGCCACTGCGCTCACCCTGCTCGTGGTGTGGGCCGCCGCTCGCAAGGCACCGCGGGCCACGAAGGCGGACGTCGTCTGGCTGCGCGGGTCACTCGGGCTGCTCTGCTTGCTGACCCTGGTTGTGGTCGCGTCCGCGCTCTACCGGATGCACGTGTACCAGGAGGCGTATGGCTTCACTGAGCTCCGCCTGCTCGTCGACGTCTTCGAGGGCTGGCTGGGTCTGCTCGTCATCGGAGTGATGGTGGCCGGCGTGACCATGAAGGCATCCTGGCTGCCCAGGGCCGCGCTGCTCAGCGGCGCGAGTCTGCTGCTCGGGCTTGCTGCGATCAACCCGGACGCCTGGATCGCCCAGCACAACATCGACCGCTACACCGCGACCGGCAAGGTGGATTGGAACTACCTGGAGGGCCTGTCCGACGACGCCGTACCGGTGTTGGCCACCCTCCCGGACAAGGTGGTCGGCTGCGCACTGGTCAATCGCGAGCCGAGCAACGACGACTGGCTCGAGTGGAACCTCGGTCGTGACCGCGCCAACCCGCTCATCCGCTCGCATGCCGCAGCCGCTGCGGCAGCCGTCGCCAGCCCCACCACCTGCACGAGCTGGCCTGCCAGATAGCGCTCCCCGAAAGTCCCTCGGCGCCTGGGGATGGTGAGGCAGAGACAAACTCGCGGTTCGCTGTTTACAGTAAAAAGATTCGGAGATGGGGACCGAGCCGCAGTTTGCCGCCCGTTTTTCACTGCTGCCCGAGCGCTCGGTGTGATGGGGAGGAGTAGGCGATGGTGCGGTTCAGTTACGTCCAGTTGCCCGATTATCCGCTCACGGACTGTATCGACATGATCAAGACCGCGGACGATTTGGGCTTCTACGCGGCGTACAGCGTGGACGAGACCTGGCACAAGGACATGTGGCTGCTGTTCGCGGCAGCCGCCGACAAGACGAGGAACATTCGTCTCGGCCCCAACGTCACACACGTGATCCTGCGCGAGCCGACGCACATCTGCCAGATGCTGGCCACGCTCGACGAACTGTCCGGCGGGCGGGCCGAGGCGGTGGTCAGCTTCGGCAACCTCGGCCTGCTCGAGCAGTACCACATCGACTGGAAGTCGATGAAGCCGTTGTCCCGGGTGCGGGAGGCGATGGAGGTGATGCGCCGCTTCCTCGACGAGGGCGCGATCACCTTCGACGGCGAATTCTTCAAGTACACCGGGATGTTCACCTTCGCCCGCCCGGTGCAGGAGCGGATCCCCCTGAAGATGGGCGCGATGGGCGGACCGCGCTCGTTCGAGGTCGCGGGAGAGATTGCCGACGGCATGCATCACGCACTCGGCTACTCCCGGGAGAACTACGAGTACGTCGCCGAGCACGTGAAACTCGGCCTGGACAAGTCCGGCCGCAACCTGGACGACTTCGACCTCGGCGCGTGGGTGGTCTTCGCGGTGGCGGAGGACTCCGAGGCGGCCAAGCGGGCGGCGCGGATCATGGTCGGCTTCTACATCTCGTCGATGCCGGCCAACCAGCTCGCCCGGCACGGTCTGAACCGCGACGACCTGCAGCCGATCATCGACGCCCTCGGGGCAGGCGAGATCGACCGGGCCATCGAACTGACCTCGCCGGAGATCGCCGCCACCCTGTCCGTGGCCGGTACGCCGGAGGAGTGCGTCGCCAAGCTGAAGACCGACATCCTGCCCACCGGGGTCAACCACATCATCGCCGCGGTCACCGACCCGGTGATGGTGAAAACCTTCAGCGGCAAGGAGATCGAGGGCGTTCCGGACGTCCAGGGACAGCTGCGCCTGATCCACGACAAGGTGATGCCCGAACTCGGATAAGCACCGTGCTTTTGGCCGGGAGGCCCTATGACCACCGAAGCCGAGGACCAGCAGCGGGACTTCGTGAAGCAGTGGCGTGACCCGGCGTACAACTGTTTCAGCTCGGGTCACAAGTTCTGCCGCAACGTGTGCCCGGTCCTGCAGGTCACGCAGAACGAGAACCACTCACCGACCGCGTTCCACGCGAACATCGTGGCGATGGAGCAGGGCGCGCTGACGGTTGCCGACGTCGCCGAGGACTACGTCCACTGCACCCAGTGCGGCGCCTGCGAGTTGCGCTGCCCGAACACGCTGATGGCCGGCGAGTTCTACCGCGCCCGGACGCGGACGGTGGACGTCGTCAAGGCGATGCGGGCACTGGCCGTTGACTCAGGCATCGAACAGCCGAACTGGAAGCGCTGGGTCGAGGCGACCGTCGACCGGAAGAACGAACCTGTTCTGGACGTACCGGTCTCGCAGGAGAACGTCGCGAACTGGGCGGACGGACTCGGACTCGGCGTCGGCGGCGAGACCGTGCTGTTCGTGGACTGCGAGGCGGCGTTCTACCGCACGACGCTGCCCCGCGCGGTGGCCCAGATCCTGGTGAAAGGTGGCGTCGAGTTCGGGCTGATGCAAGAGCAATGGTGCTGCGGCGGACCGGCGGCCGAGATGGGGTATGTGACTCGGTCGCGGGAGTTCGCCGAACACAATGTGGCCGACTGGCGCAGTATCGGGGCCAGCCGGATCATCACGCTCGATCCGCACGACTACATCACGTTCACCGAGGACTATCCGAAGTACTTCGGGGAGTCGTACGAGTTCGAGATCGTGCACATCATCGAACTCGTCGCCGAGCTGATCCGGGAGGGCAAGCTGTCGCTGACGGTGCCGATCGAGCGCGTGGCGACGTACCACGATCCCTGCCGGCTGAACAAGCGCAAGGGCATCCACAAGTCGCCGCGGGAGATCCTGCGCGCGATCCCGGGCCTGGACTTCCGCGACGTCGACCACGTGACGCAATGGTCGTACTGCTCGGGCGGGGGCGGCGGTCTGAGTATCGAACGGCCGGAGATCACCGCGGCGATCAGCGGGCAACGGCTCGATCGCGCGGCCGCGCTGGACGTCGATCTGCTGGTCAGTGCATGCGTCTGGTCGGAGCGTCCGCTCGCGGCCGCCGGCGAACAGTTGGAGTCGCCGATCGAGGTTCGTGACTTGATGGAGATGGTGGCCGAGGCTGCCGGCATCGAGGTGACGGCGGTGACCACATGACCACGATGGCGATCTCGGATGCGCTGTACGACGAACTGGTCGGGATCCTCGGCGAGGACGGCGTACTGACGGGGAAGCCGGCGCGGTGGAACCGCACGCGGACGCCGGCGCCGTTCCCGGTGCACCGCTGGAAGGAGTACGTCCCCGACGTGGTGGTGTTGCCCCGCACCACGGAACAGGTCGCCGAGATCGTCCGCCTCGCCAATCGGACTGGTACGGCGGTCGTGCCGCGCGCGGCCGGGACAGGTCTGACCGATGGGGCGACTCCGCTGAAGGGCGGGATCCTGCTCGATGTGAAGCGGATGAACGAGATCCGCGAGATCGACCTGGTGGATCGCACGGTCACGGTGCAGCCGGGGATCAACATGCTCAAGCTCAACGAAGTACTCCAGCCGCACGGCGTGATGTTCCCCGACAACCCGGCGAGCTATCCGTGCTCGATGGTGGGCGGCCGGATCGGTACCAGCGGCTGGTCGTTGATCGGGGCCCGCTACGGCCACACCCGCGACCTGGTCTGCTCGATGGAGGTCGTACTGCCGACCGGCGACGTCATCCGGGTCGGCGAGGGCGGCGGACGCAAGTTGCGCAAGGCATCGACCGGGTACACGATCAAGCCGCTGTTCTTCGGGCACGAGGGGACGCTCGGCGTGGTGACCGAGGCGACGCTCGAGCTGGTGCCGCGGCCGCAGGTGGAGTTCGCGGCGTTCTTCGGCTTTCGCGACTACGAGACCGCTTGGCAGAGCACGGGTGCGTTGGCCAAGTCCGGATTTGCGACGCTTGCCGGGGTGGTGCTGTTCGACGAGTGGAAGCTCGCCTACCTGCGGCGGGACGACGAGGCCTACATCGAGCAGCCGGACTGGCTTCGCAGTGTCGTGGCGGTTGCGATGTATGGCAACGAAGCCGAGGTCGTTCCCGCGGCGAAGGAGATCATGCGGATCGGGCGGGAGTCCGGTGGCACCTACCTCGGCGACGAGGTCAGTCAGGGCGACTGGGCTGCCCGGCACGACCGGTACGCGATCCCGTTGCACGGACGGTTGCGCACCGGCGAAGTCGTACCGATGTCGTGGCACTGCGAGGACGCCGCGCTGAACTACAGCGTGCTGCCGCGGGTCCGCGAGGAGTGGCACGCGATTGCCGACCACTACATCCGGCGGTACGGGATCTTCGACGACTGGGGGATCTTCGCCTACACCAACGGTGCGTACAAGCCGTGGGGTGACTACCTCGTCGAGATCGACATCGGCATCTGGGAGCAGAAACTCGACGACGAAATGTGGGAGGCGTGGCTCAACTGCAAACGTGAGATCACCGAGGTGACGCTCAAGTACGGCGGCTCCATCAGCGCCTGCCACGGGGCGAGTCGCGCGGGCGACGTGGAGTATGTCCCCGCTGAACTCGGTGGCGCCTTCGACGTGATGAAGAAGATCAAGCGGGCGCTGGATCCCAACAACGTGATGAACCCGGGCAAGTACCTGCTCGACCAGGCGTACGAGGAGTGACATGTTCGGCTTCCGGCTCTCCGCACAGAAACCGCCCGACGCCCGGCGGATCACCGACGACGTGGTGATGCGGTTCGACCACGTCTACGAGGTCGACCCCGAGAAGATGGCGATCTTCGCCCAGCAGGACCTCCCCGCCTGGGACACCCACCGCATCATCGACAGCCGCTGGGACCACCTCGCCTGGATGCACCAACACTTCGCCGACAAACTCCTCGGCATGTCAGACCTAGGCCTCAACGAAGACGGCTCCGAACCGTAGAACTGTGGTCTGCCCCACGCGTCCGCTACGCGCGGCTCCTCCGTCGCCGTGCTCGCCGCCGCTCCCACCCGCCCGTGTGCGCGTGCTGTCGCCCGCTCAGATTGGCGCGCTGTCTCCCGCTTGGTGAATGCCTCGTGGAGTCGCCTCGATGTCGGGCGTAAGGCGACTCAGTGAGCAGGTCGACGGACTGAACCGAGCATCGGCGACTCGATCGGGTGCCGGGCAGTCCGTTCGATCGGACCTGTGCTGTTACTGGTCTGCTCGCGAGTGGTGAGGGGACAGTCCGGGGGTTGGGACGAATCGCCGGTGGGGGTGTGGGGTGGGGCTGAGGTTGGCAAGGTAGGGCGGGAGATCGTTTTCCGACCTAGTGGTTCAGCGAGGAGGCAAGGTGTCGAAGCCGCTGAAGGTTGCGGTTCTGGGGTTCTGGCATGTTCATGCGGGGGACTATTCGCGACAGGCCCAGGCGCATCCTGGGACGGAGCTCGTCGGGGTGTGGGATGACGACGTGGCGCTGGGGCAGGCGGGGGCTGACCAGTTCGGGGTTCCGTTCAGCCAGGACCTCGACGGATTGCTGAGTGAGGTCGACGGGGTCGTCATCACCACGCCGACCAACGAGCATCGCGACGTCATGGTCAAGGCGGCAAGTGCGGGGAAGCACATCTTCACCGAGAAGTTGCTCGCGCCGACGGTGGCGGAAGCGGAGGAGATCATCGCGGCGACCGACGCGAACGGCGTCAAGCTCACCGTGTCGCTGCCTCGGCTCGCCCACGGGTACACGCAGGCGATCAGTGAGGTGATCGCGAGCGGCGAGCTCGGGCAGCTCACGTACGGTCGGGTTCGGCTGTCGCACGACGGCGCCGTACCGCGGGAGGGATCGGAGGGGTGGCTGCCGCAGCGGTTCTTCGACCAGAAGGCCGCCATCGGGGGAGCCCTCACCGACCTCGGCTGCCACCCGGTCTACCTGGTGCAGCTGTTCCTCGGTACGCAGCCCGACAACGTCAACGCGATCTACCGCTCAGTGAACGGCCGGGGTCTCGAGGACAACGCGGTCGTCACCGTTGGCTATCCGGACCAGAAGGTCGGCGTGATCGAGGCGGGCTTCACCAGCCGGAACCCGTTCACGATCGAGATCTTCGGCACCGAGGGCAGTCTGACCTACACCGACGCCGGCAACCTTCTGCAGGTCGGCGAGCGGCAGGTACCGGTGCCTGACCACAACAAGGACCCGTTCGCTCAGTGGGTCGACCACATCAACGACGGCACCCGGGCCGACGACAACCTGCACCGGGCGGTCGAACTGACCCGCCTGGTCGTCGCCGCCAACGAGGCTGCCGAACAGGGCCGAACCATCTCCTACGGAGGCTGATATGCCACAGATCAAGGTCGGGTTGATCGGCGGCGGCGGCATCGCGGGCGCCCACATCCGGGGGTACGTCGAGCACGCCGAGCGGATCGGCATCACCGCGGTGGCCGACGCGGTGGAGGAGACGGCTGTTGCGCGTGGCAATGAGTTGGGTGCCACGCCGTACGTCGACTATCGCCGGATGCTCGAGACCGAGGACATCGATGCGGTCGACATCTGTCTGCCTCACCACCTGCACCGGGACGCGATCGTCGCGGCTGCCGAGGCCGGGAAGCACATCCTCTGCGAGAAGCCGCTGTGTCTCACCGCGGACGAGGCTGCGGATGTCCGGAAGGCGGTGCAGGACAACGGCGTGACGCTGATGTGTGCGCACAACCAGCTGTTCCTGCCGGCCGTGGCCAAGGCGAAGGAGCTGATCGAGGCCGGGACCATCGGAACCGTCTACGAGGTGCGTACGACGGACAGCTTCTACAACGACTTCGATCCGAGCAGCATGGGGTGGCGGGCGAGCAGCAAGACGAGTGGTGGTGGCGAGCTGATCGACACCGGGTACCACCCGACGTACCTGATGCTGCACCTCGCCGGCGGCTCACCGGTCGAGGCGACCGCGATGCTGTCCACGCATCGGCTGAAGTTCATGGAAGGCGAGGACTCGGCGCAGGTGCTGATCAGGTTCGACAACGGAGCGGTCGGTCAGCTGGTGACCAGTTGGGCCTACCAGCCTGCTCCCGCGACCGAACGCTTCTCCGCGGTCGGCGAACTCGGGTCCTTGACCAGCAACGGCAGCTCGCTGACCTACCAGCTCCGGTCCGGCGAGACCGAGACCTTCGAGCTGGAACCGGTCGACACCTTCGTCGCCGAGATCGGCCACTTCGCCGACTCCCTGCTCGGCAAGACACGTCCGATCCACACCGAGGAGGAGGGCATCGCCGTACTCGGAATCCTCCTGGCCGCCTACGAAGGCGCCCGCACCAAGACGATCGCCCCGGTCCTGCAGATTCCGTGATCAGCGGCGGTCGGAGTGGCCGAGGTCGCGGTCGGGGGCGATGCGGTCGCGGACCAACTGCTTGAGGGTGGGGATCTCGGGGAAACCGTTCTGCGCTTTCCGGGACCAGAGGGTCTCGCCGTCCAGGCGGACGTCGAAGACACCTCCGGTCCCGGGAATCAGCGCGACCTCGCCGAGTTCGGTGGTGAAGGTGGTGAGCAACTCCTGCGCGGTCCAGGCCGCCCGCAACAGCCACCGACACTGCGTGCAGTACTCAACTTCCAACCGTGGCTCTCTCGTCACGCCGACCAGTATCGCTGCCGGCCTGGCTAGCCGGTGACGTCGAGGACCCAGGTGATACCGAAGCGGTCCTTGAGCATGCCGTAGAGCGGGGACCAGGCGGCCGGGGCCAGGTCCTGGATGACGGTCGCGCCCTCGGCGAGGCGGGTCCAGTGGGCGGTGATCTCGTCGGCGTCCTTGCCGCGGACGGAGACGAAGACCGAGTTGACGCCCGCGTCGTACGGCAGGCTCGACGGTACGTCGTACGCCATCACGTGGATGCCGTTGTCGCCCTGGACCTGACCCCACATGATCTGGTCGGCCTCGGACGGGTCCTGGACGCTGTGGGCGTCCTGGTAGCTGACGGCGGCGAGTTCGCCGCCGAAGACGGATTGGTAGAACTCGAGCGCCGGGCGGGCGTCGCCGCGAAAGTTCAGGTGCGTGGTCGTGGTGATGGACATTCGTTCCTCCTTCAGGGTGTTTCCCCGACGGTATGAACCATCGCGGCCAGTTCCTGACCGCAATATCGGGGATCGTGGAGACATGGCGAACACGAGTTCCCGGACCCTGCGGCTGTTGTCGTTGCTGCAGGCCCGTCGGTACTGGCCCGGTCCGTTGCTGGCCGAGCGGCTGGGGGTGTCGGCGCGTACGTTGCGGCGTGACGTGGACCGCCTGCGCGAGCTCGGCTACCCGGTCGACGCGAATCCGGGGGTCGACGGCGGCTACGCCCTTGCGCCCGGTGCCGCGTTGCCGCCGCTGGTGGTTGATGACGACGAGGCGATGGCGCTGGCGGTGGCCATCCAGTCCCACCTCGCGAGCGGGGACGGGGGCGAGGCCGCGTTGCGCGCGTTGACCAAGATCGTCCAGGTGCTGCCGCGACGGCTGCGGGCGCGGCTGAACGCCGTCGGATTGTCGACAACGCCGGCGCCGTGGAGTCCGGGCGTGTCGATCGACCACACCGTGCTGTCGACGCTTGCCCTTGGCTGCCGTGACTCGGAACGGATCCGGCTGGAATACCGGGCGGCCAACGGAACGCGGTCGTCCCGGCTGGTCGAGCCGTTCCAGCTCGTTCCGCTCGGGCAGCGCTGGTACTTCGTTGCCTACGACGTCGATCGTCGTGATTGGCGGACCTTCCGGATCGATCGCATCGTCGCCGCCGAGGGCGCTGGTACGACGTTCGCGCCACGCCGGCCGCCGTTCGACGATGTCGCTGGCTTCGTGCGCTCCAAGGTCCTTGGTGGGTCGCCCGGTGGTCGGTATCAGGTTGAGGTGGTCGTCGAAGCGTCCGCCGAGACCGTCAGTGGGTTCGTCGGGCGTTGGGCCGAGGTGCGAGCGCGTTCGCCGCAGAGCTGCACCCTGCTGATGGAAACCGACAGCCTCGACGGCCCGCTGTTCGCCCTCGGGGCGATCGGGGCCGACTTCACCGTGATCGCCCCGCCAGAGCTCAAGACGCTGGCCGCCGACTGGTCGGCCCGCTTCGCGCGAGCTTGAGTGTGAGGTGGGTCACTCTGTCCCATTAGTTACGTTCAGGTGCCTGGTTACCGATGGTGAGCATGGGGGTGAAGCAATTGACTCTCTGAAGGGGATGACTGTGGACTCCACGCTTGCGGTGGCCCGGAAGTACGTTGACGCGGTGGCGGGGTTGTTTGCCGAGGACATCGTTTGGCACCAGCCGGGTGCGAACCGGCTCTCGGGTGTACATCGGGGGAGCGCGGCCGTCGACCAGTTGCTCGGGGCAATGATGACGATCAGCGGGGGGTCGTTCGAGCTGTCGGTGATCGGCGTGCCGATGGTGAATGCCGATCAGGTGGCGATCCCGGTCCACTTCGCTGGGCAGCGCGCGGGGGGTGAGCTCGGGCAGGACGGCGTCGATGTACTGCGGATCGAGGGGGATCGGATCGCGGAGGTTCGGCTGTTCTCCAGCGATCAGGAGGCCGAGGACGCCTTCTGGGGTGTCTGAGATGATCGCGCTCAGCGACGGCCGGATGCGGTTCGGCGATCTGCGCACTGTGGTCGAAGGGATCAGCGGCAAGGTGCTCACCGGGACGCTGCGCGACCTCGAACGCGACGGCCTCGTCGAGCGGCACGTGTACGCCGAGATGCCGCCCAGGGTGGAATACGGACTGACCGCCCTGGGCCGCACCCTGCACGTCCCCCTCCAAGCCCTCGGCCGCTGGGCCGAAGAACACATCGAAGAGGTCCTCGCAGCCCGCGAAACCTACGACGCCCGCACCTGACCACACACCGTTCCCCAGGCGCCGGCTCTTGCGTCCCGCCTCCGCGTCTAGCCTCCACCTCCCGCGTTCCGCTCCCGCGTTCCGCTCCCGCGTTCCGCTTCCGCGTTCCGCTTCCGCTCCCTCCTCCGGCTATCCCGGCGGGCGCCTGCGCCGCCTCCGGCTGCCGTGTGTGTCGGTTGGTGGAACTGTCGGAGGGGGCTGCCAGAGTCTCCGGCATGAGTGTGCTGATTCCGCCGCGTCTCGCGCCGGGTGATCGGGTTCGGGTTGTGTCTCCTGCGAGCACTCCCTACCGCGAGTTCGTGGCTCGGGGAGTGGAGGCCCTGACCCGGTGGGGGCTCGAGGTCGAGCTCGGTCGGCATGTGTTCGACAGCGTGGGCTACCTGGCAGGCACCGACGAGGACCGGCTCGCCGACCTGAACGACGCCTTCCGCGACCCCGGCGTCCGGGCCGTGTTCGCGACCCGGGGTGGCAAGGGTGCGTACCGGATCAGCGATCAGCTCGACTTCGGCGCCGTACGCCGGGATCCGAAGCCGCTGGTCGGGTTCAGCGACATCACCGCCGTACACCTGTCGCTGTGGAAGGAATGCGGCCTCGTCGGTGTCCACGGGCCGTTCGTGAACGACGAGTCCGAGGGCGCCGACGGTCTCCGCAGGGTGCTGATGACCACGGATGACATCGTCATCAAGCAGGACCCGAAGGAGTTGAGCGCGGGACTGACCGACGGCCGCCGGGCGACGGGATTCCTGATGGGCGGCAATCTCAACACGGTCGCGCACGCGGTCGGTGGCGAACTGTCCAGCCTCGACGGCGGCATCCTGCTGATCGAGGACAACCTCGGCACCGGGCTCGGGATGATCGACCGCCAGTTGACGCAACTGATCAAGTCCGGCTTGCTGGACGGTCTGCGGGGGATCGCGGTCGGGCAGCTCAACGGCTTCGAGGATGAGCGCGTCAACGGATGGTCCGTGCTGGACGTGATGCGGGACCGCTTCGACCTGCTCGACGTACCCGTGCTGGGCGGTCTGCCGATCGGGCACGGTCGTCAGCCGGTGACGGTTCCGCTGGGCACCGTCGCGACCATCGATCCCGCCGCGGGCACACTCACGGTCGCGGCCGGTGTGCGGTGAGGATCTCGTCGGCCGCGCGCTGCACCATGTCCGCGAGTTCCTTCGGCGCAAGGACTTTCGCGTCGCCGGCTTGGGCAAGCACGCTGGCACAGGCCTCGTTGGGGTTCTCGAGATCGGTGTGGACGATGAACCAGCCGTCGGTGTCGGGCAGCGGTGGCGCGGTCGGCCGGAAACGGAGTACGGCGCGGTCGCGGACGCGGAGGACGATCGGGTACGACGGCCGCGTGGCCAGGAAATGCTGCTGCGCCTCGGCCCAGTAGGACGACAAGTCGAAATCGGTCGGTCGTGAGAACGGCTTGTCGGTCTCTTGAGCCGAGGTCACCCGACTCAGGCGATAGGTGCGGAGCGCGCCGTCCGGTCGGCGCGCGATGAGGTACCACGTCCGGCTCTTGGCGACGAGGCCGAGTGGCTCGACGTCGAACGGCTCGGCCGGATCGCGGTAGGTGATCGTGATCCGCCGTTCCTCCCAGATCGCCTGCCGGCAGAGGTCCAGCCAGCGCGGCGCCTCCCGCCGGTCGTCCCAGCCGGCGTGGTCGATCAGCAGTCGCTGCCGAGCGAACTCTGCGTCGCGCCGCGCACTCTCGGGCAGCGCCGCGATCAGCTTCGACATCGCCAGGTCGCTCGACGCGTCCATGCCGAGGTCGGCGAGCACGTGCGCGGTCGCGCCGACGAACACCGACATCACCTCGGCCGGCGCGAGTCCGGTGAGCCGAGTGCGGTAGTCGGGCAGCAGATTCCACCCGCCGCCTCGGCCGCGCACTGAGTACACCGGCACCCCGGCGAGGCTGAGTGCGTCGAGATCGCGCTGGACTGTGCGCGGTGAAACGTCCAGGTACTGCGCGAGCTCGTGCACGGTCGACTGGCCGCGGGTCTGCAGCCGCAGCAGGAGCCGGAGGAGCCGTTCGGCGCGCACCGTACGACTATGACAGGAAAACAAGCCATCAGCTGGCGTCTTTTCTCTCTACGGTCGCCTTCATGACTGTGATCGAGGTGTCCGGCCTGTCCATGTCGTTCCGCGCGCCGGTCCGGAAGGCGGGGCTGCGCGCGGCGTTGGGTTCGCTGGTACGACGTGAGTATCGCGAGGTGCAGGCGCTCGACGACGTGTCGTTCGCGATCGAGCCGGGCGAGGTGGTGGGGTTCATCGGCCCGAACGGTGCCGGCAAGACCACCACGATGAAGATCCTGTCCGGCATCCTGCACCCGACCGGTGGCGACGTCCGTGTCCTCGAGTCGGTGCCGTGGCAACGTCGTACTGGATTCCTGAAGCGGATCGCGTTCGTCCGGGGGAGTCAGCCGGTGGGTGGTTCGCAGGAGCTGACTGTGATGGACTCGCTCGAGTACCAGCGGCTCCTGTACGACGTACCGCGGCCGGACTTCGACAGCACGCTCACGATCCTGGAGGACCTGCTGCGACTGACGCCCTTGCTGGAAAGGCAATTGCGGGCGCTGAGTCTCGGGGAGCGGATGCGGGTCGGTCTGGCGCTGGCTTTGATCTACCGGCCCGAGGTGCTCTTCCTCGACGAGCCGACAATCGGTCTCGACGTCACCGCCGCGAGTCAGATCCGCGAGTTCGTCTCCGACTACGTGACCGAGACCGGCGCCACGGTCCTGCTGACCAGCCACTACATGGCCGACGTCGGATCCCTGTGTCCGC
This sequence comes from Kribbella sp. NPDC049174, assembly GCF_043197365.1. Taxonomy (NCBI): domain Bacteria; kingdom Bacillati; phylum Actinomycetota; class Actinomycetes; order Propionibacteriales; family Kribbellaceae; genus Kribbella; species Kribbella sp. NPDC049174. The sequence continues at coordinate 153,723 of NZ_JBICSZ010000001.1, forward strand.
GGCTGATCCTGATCGACCAGGGGCGGGTCGAGTACGACGGGCCGCTCGCCGAATTGTCTGCACGACTATCGCCGTACAAACTGATCCGGATCACGGCGCGAGGCGGCCCGGGGCCTGATTTCGGCGAGGTGGTGGAGTCGTCGGACGGGATGTGGGTGCTCCGAGTGCCGAGGGACGAGGTCGCCCAGACGACGTCGCGGCTGTTGCAAGCCCTCGACGTCGTGGATCTGGCGGTCGAGGAACCGCCGCTGGAGAAGGTCATCGACCGCGCGTACCGGGAGGGCTTGCGGTGAGAACCTTTGTTTTGCTGAGGTTCCGGCTTCGTCAGGAGGTGCTGGAGTGGTCGGGGGCCTGGTGGTTCCTGGCGACCCTCGTCGTCCAGGCCGTGATCGGTCCGTTGATCGGACTCTTCGTCTGGTCGGCCGTCTACCCGGACGATCCGACGATCGCGCGCTACTACGTCGCGATCATCCTGGTGACGCTGATGACCGAGTCGTTCGAGCAGCACACCTTCTCGGAGCGGATCTACGACGGAACGATCAGCCACGAACTGCTCCGGCCGCAGCCGGTCGTGATCGGCGTACTCGGTGCGAACCTGGCGATCCGCGCGTGGCTGACCCTCCTCGGCGCACCCGTCGTACTCATCACCGGAATCTCGCTCGGCGCCGGATTCGACTGGCGGTCGGTGCTGCTCAGCCTTCCGTTCGTCGTACTGGCTGCCGCGTTGATCTTTTTGTTGACATTCCTTTTGTCGATGACCGCCTTCTGGACCGAACGCGTCCACTCGATCGTCGGCTTCGGGCACTCACTGATCTTCCTGTTCGGCGGTACGGCGGCGCCGATCGGTCTGCTGCCGGACGTCTGGCGGCAGGTCGCCGAAGTCTCGCCGTTCTACGCGATGAGCGGTCTCCCGGCCGAGATCGCGGCGTACGGCGGGCCGGTGAGAGGTGCGCTCGTGTTGCAACTCTTCTGGCTGGTGGTGTTGCTGGTCGCGGTTCGGTTCCTCTGGCGAGCCGGCGTACGGCGGTACACGGCGGTGGGCTCATGAAGCTGATGAGTCTCCTCGGCGCGAGCTTCTCGATGTCGCTGCGGCGAAGCATGGCGTTCCGGATCAACCTGGTCTTCGACGTGGCGCTGGCCTTCGTCGGCCTCGGTACGGCGATCGCCCCGCTGCTGATCGTGTTCACCCAGGCCGACACGCTGGCCGGCTGGTCGAAGGCCGAGACCCTCGTCCTGATCGGCACCTACCAGCTGATCACCGGGCTCCGAGGCACCTTCATCGACCCCAATCTGTCGTGGTTCCCGGACAACGGGATCCGCAACGGCAAGCTCGACAGCTATTTGTTGCAGCCGGCATCGAGTCTCTTCCTCGCGAGCCTGTCACTGTCCTCACCGCTAACCCTGATCCAGTTGGTGCCCGGCCTCGGCGTACTCGGCTGGGGAATCGCGGTCGCCGACACGCGGCCCGGGCTGATGGGTGTGCTCGGCTGGCTGGTGCTGGTGGTTGCCGCACTGGTGGTCACGTGGGCGCTCAGCGTCCTGCTGGCCTGCCTGGCGTTCTGGGCCCCGAAGCTACAGCTCGACGTCTTCTACCACTCCGCCTGGCAGCTAGGCCGCTACCCGACGGACATCTTCGCCCGACCGCTGCGCGTCGTACTCACTTACGTCTTCCCCATGGCCCTGATCGCCTCAGTCCCCTCTGCCACCCTCCTCCGCGGCCCCAACTGGCCAGTCCTCCTCGGCGCCGCCTTCGCAGCCGCAGCCCTGTCCCTCCTAGCCACCACCACCTGGCACAAAGGCCTACACCGCTACACCGGCGCCACCTCATGAACATGCACCCACCCACCGCTTGGATCGGCGGTCAATCGTTTGTTTTGGAAACCTGACAACGTCGGCCCTCTTCTCGGTTGTCGTGGCCCGACCTACCGTGAGGCCCGTCATACTCACTCTCCAGGGAGGGGATCCGCTCGTGAGAGACGTCCGGAGAAGTTTGTTCGCGGTGACCGGGGCGTTCGCCCTGATCGCCGCCACGCTCGCGGTACCGGTCACAGCCGGTGCCGGAGCTGCCGAAGTTGCCGGGGGAGACACCGAGTACCTTGTCCTGCTCGAGGCGGGCGCGGACCGCAACCAGGCCATCGCGGCGGTCAAGGCCGCCGGCGGTGAAGTGGTCAAGGAGAACGCGCACCTGGGCACGCTGACGGTGCGCGCGGCCGCGTCGGGGTTCGTCACCCGCGTGTCCGCGTCGAACGCGGTCGAGGGCGCGGCCCGCAGCCGGCCGATCGGCAAGATGCCGCAGCAGAAGCCGCGCACGGTCGAGCGCGAGAACGGTGAGACCAGCAAGGCCGCCGCCGCGAAGGGCAAGAAGACCGTCGGGATGGACCCGCTCGACGCGCAGCTGTGGGGTCTGCGGATGGTTCGCTCCGACCTGGCGCGGACGGTCCAGCCGGGCAAGAAGTCGGTCAAGGTCGGCGTGCTCGACTCAGGTATCGATGCCCGTAACCCGGACATCGCGCCGAACTTCGACTGGAAGTTGTCCCGCAACTTCGCACCGGACATCCCGGAGATCGACGGCGTGTGCGAGTTCCGCGGCTGTGTCGACCCGGTCGGCTGGGACGACAGCGGTCACGGCACCCACGTGGCCGGCACGATCGGTGCCGCGGCCAACGGCTTCGGCGTCTCCGGCGTCGCGCCGAACGTGACGCTGGTGGAGATCCGCGGTGGCCAGGACAGCGGCTTCCTGTTCCTCGGTCCGGTCACGGACGCGCTGACGTACGCCGGCGACGTCGGGCTCGACGTCGTCAACATGTCCTTCTACGTCGACCCGTGGCTGTACAACTGCACCGCCAACCCGGCCGACAGCCCGGAGGCACAGGCCGAGCAGCGCACCATCATCCGGGCGATGAACCGGGCGCTGAACTACGCACACAACCGCGGTGTCACGCTCGTCGGCTCGCTGGGCAACAACCACGAGGATCTCGGCAAGCCGCGGACCGACATCAGCAGCCCCGACTTCCCGGTGAACACGGCGTACCCGCGGCCGATCGACAACGCGACCTGCGTCGACCTGCCGGTCGAGGGCCCGCACGTGATCGGTGTGTCGGCGCTCGGTCCGTCGACCAAGAAGGCCGACTACTCCAACTACGGCCTGGAGCAGATCGAGGTGTCCGCGCCGGGTGGGTGGTTCCGCGACTTCTTCGGGACGCCGCAGTTCCGGACGAACGAGAACCTGATCCTGTCGACGTACCCGGTGAACTCGCTGCAAGCCGACGGGCTGGTCGACGCGGCCGGCAACATCACACCGGACGGGGTGGCGCTCGGGGCGCAGAAGCAGTGCCCGGCCGGCGTCACGGACTTCACCAAGTGTGGGTACTACTTCGTGCTCCAGGGCACGTCGATGGCGTCGCCGCATGCCACCGGTGTGGCCGCGCTGATCGTCAGCCAGTTCGGCAAGAAGAGCCACGGGAACTTCGGGATGAACCCGGACAAGGTCGGCAGGATCCTGATGGACACGGCGCAGGAGCGGGCGTGCCCGGTCCCGCCGTTGCAGACCTACACCAATGAAGGGCGGCCCGACGAGTTCAACGCGCTCTGCGAGGGCACGCGGAGCTTCAACGGCTTCTACGGCCACGGCATCGTCGATGCCTACGCCGCGGTGACCCGCCACTAGCCCGAGCCGACCCGAACTGACGGGTCGGCGTCCTGACGATTGGGTTGCCCCCTCGAAATCTCGAGGGGGCAACCCTGCTGTTCAAGGCCTGTTTGCTTGGCTACATGCCGGAGCGGTAGGTGTCGTCGTAGTAGCCGCCGAGCCGGGTCCGGTAGTCGTCGTCGACCCCGGCGTCCGCGTCGTACTCGGGGGCGTCCTTGATCTGGTCCTTCGTCCGGTCGACATAGACCTTCTCATCGTCGTGGTCGACCCTCTCGATCACACCGGCCGGCAGCAGGACCTTGCGCCCGAAGATCCACGGTCCGGTGTCGACCACCAGGCCGGGGACGCCGGCCTTGTCAGTGGCCTCGTCCACCTTGCCGATATCGCCGTCAACGGCGGCGATCTTGTACCCGGTCAGGTCGGTGCCCTCGGTGTAGCCGGCTGTCTCTCGGTAGTTCCAGGGGTCGAATGCACTCATCGACATGGCGTGCGCCTTTCGTACAAGGGCCATTGGCCCAGCAGGAGAACCCGTGACACGCGCGCGCCAGCCCGAGACCGGCACCCGGTGTCTCGAGCATTGGTGCGAGCCAGGTACCCACCCCCGAACGAATCAAGCCAACACCGACCAACGGACCTGCTCCGTGGTCCGACGCGAGTTCCTACGCAGACCCGCGGTGACGGCATCCTCACCGTCCGTCGGGACACTGCGGGGTCACTTGCCGTGGGACTGGCGGAAGCGTTTGAGGATTTCGGAGATGCTGACGGCTACGACGGCGAGTGCTGCGACGGTGTAGACCGCGTCGGGTGTCGTCCAGTTGCCGTTGAAGTCGGCAACGAACTCGGGGTTGAAGAAGCGCTGGTCGTACAGGATCCAGGCCAGTGGGGCGGCGAACAGGATCTCGGCGACGGCGTACCCGGTGGCGAGGGGAGTCGTCCAGCCGCGCGCAGCAACGCGAAGCAGTTCGAACACCACGATGCCGGCGAGACCCACAAGCATCGGCCAGATCCAGCCCGACCACAGCGCCGGGTCGAGAATCGGGAGCCTCTCGCCGTTGTCGGCGCGGTACGGCTGCACCACCTGCTGCCAGATGATCAGCAGGATCATCAACGTGTGCAGGACGGCCGACGCGATCGCCCCGGCGCTGCCGTTGTCCGGCTGCCGTGCCTCCGGCAGGTCGGCGGGTGTCCACTGCTGGGTCTTCCGCACCGCGTCGCCGCTGGGCCCGAACCGCTCCATCGCGGCGAACACCACAGTCAGCCACGCGATCATCTGAGCGCCGACGTTCAGGATGGTGCCGATACCGGTCCCGATCGCCGATCCGATGTCGTTGTTGTCGAAGACATCGATCACCACGACGACAGCCGTGACGATCGGCAGCACGGTCACCAGGAGCAGCTTCAGCAACCTGATGTACGCCGGGTAGAGGTCCGGTCCTATCAGCGCCAGCGGCCGGTCCGCGTACCGGGCGGCGAGGCGGATCGGGTCACCCATCTCGGTGAGCACGTCGCGCTCCGCGGTCTCGGTGTCGCGGTCGTCGCGAGCGTCGATGGTGTCCGCGATGGTGGCGCGGAGCTCGTCGGCCACGTCGTCGCGCTGGTCGGCCGGGATCCGCCGGACGACCTCCTGCACGTAGCGCTCGGTCAGGGTGGTGCTGCTCATCAGTTCTCCTTGGTGATGCGTGCGATCGAGGCGACGAGGTCCCGCCATTCGCGGACGAGTCCGCCGCGTATCTCCGCCCCTTCCGGGCTGACGCGGTAGAACTTCCGTGGTCGCGATTCGTCGGTGTTCCACTCGCTGACGAGAAGTCCCTGCTTCTCGAGCCGGCGGAGCAAGGGGTAGAGCGTGTTGCCGTCAACGGTGACCCCGGCGTCGTTGAGCGTCTCCAGCAGCGCGTAGCCGTACTGCGGTTCCTCCAGCAGAGCCAGGCACGCCAGCACCACCGTCCCGCGGCGCAGCTCCTGAGCCTGACTGGCAACCACTTCATCGGAAGTCACGAGCAACACTTTACTGTGTGACACACACTAATGTCCAGCACGCATACCTGGGCACCACACGATGCGGTGCCGTCTCACCCAGGGCTGGCTCAGGCAGGTACGTCGTCGTACAGCGCCTGGCGGATCACTACGAGAGCGAAGAGGAGGAGAGTCAGCGCGTGGACGACCGTGCACCACAGGCAGATCGCATCGATGCGGAAGAGCTCGGCCCAGATGAGGTAGCAGACGAAGACGACGCCGACCGCGACGGCGGCCAGGCGGAGACGGCTGGGCCAAGGGGACGACGTACGCCAGAGCGGCGGAAGCGACAGCACGGTCATCGCGGCGAAGAACCCAAGACCGAGCAACGCAACTGGGATCCCGGGCATCCGCGAGTACTCGCTGCTGGTGACCTTGACGCAGTTGACCACGCCGGTGTCAGGGCAGGCGAGCGTCGTACCCGCGGTGAAATGCTCATAGGTGAGGTACGACGCGACCGCGAGTCCCGCGATCGACAGGACCAGCGTGGTCCACGGAATCCAGCCCAACGGCCGAGCCGAACCCCGGCGTGCACTCACCGATTCAGCTCTTCCCGAGCTTGCCGGCTGCCGCGGTGACCGCGGTGCTCGTGCACACGGTGCCAGGCTGGTTACCGGTGACCTGGCACAGCGCAGCTGTGTAGAGGTTGGCGGACGCGTCGACGGCTCGGGCGATCGGGCTGGACGGGTCCTTGAGTGCGGTCGCGATCTCGGCCTGTGTCTTCCCAGCCAGGATCTCCGGACTGTACGTCGCTCCGGAGGAGACGTACTTCCCGCCGAGGTCGATGAACGGGATCGAGCCTCCGCTCTTCACGTACGGCGGCTGGTTGTACGTCTCGAACGTCTGCTCATCGGCCGCGCTCGGGGTGTCGAGCGGGGCGTACTGGCCGTCGACCTTCTCGTTGGTCGTGGTCTCCACACCGGTGAAGGCCAAGTACTGGCTGGTGTACGTCGCCCCGTGGAACGACAGCGTGGGTGTGTTCGGATACACGTCGTCGCCCGCGGAGTGCGTCGTACCGAGGTTCCCGAACGTGCCGAATCGCGACAGCGCCACCGCGACCGGCCACCGCTCCGCCGCGCAGAACGGGCAGAACTCGGCGCCGATGTAGAGCACCTTCGGCTTCCCGGACGCGGTCAGCGCCGGAGCGGTGATCGACGCCGGTCCGCCCTGGACTCCCTCGATGCCTACCTGGTCGAACGTCGTCGACGGTACGGCGGCCAGCGCGGAAACGATCTGCGCATCGGCAGCACCCGAGGGCCCGGCGGCGGTCTGCTTGCCACCGCCCGCGAGCCGTACGACGACGAGCCCCGCCACCACGAGGACGACGACGGCGACCGCGCCGAACGCGATCAGGAGACGTTTGCGCCGTTCAGCCCGCAACTGGGCGGCACGAAGCTCCGCGACCTTCTTCTGCCGCGCCTGAGTCTTCTGTTCGACCCGCCTGCTCATCTCTGGTCCTCTCGAGAACACCCCAGAGGACAACTTCCGGCCGCTCACCAAAGTTCCATTGGGTACGAATGGATCACGCCGGCCAGGGCAGGGGCGGTTGCTTGCCGATGGTCACGGACTGGCCCTGCGAGCTGGCCGCCGTCCGCTACCACGGCATCCCGGCGATCGCGTCTCGAAAAGGTCCGTACGATGGAGCCGTGCCGTCGACATTGCCCGAGGGGGAGGTTGCGCCTCGGGATGGGGCGTTGCCGGAAGCCGCCGTCCGCGAAGCCGCAAGTAGGCCGCTCGGCTTCTATCTCCATGTGCCGTTCTGTGCGTCCCGGTGTGGGTATTGCGACTTCAACACCTACACGGCGAAGGAGCTCGGCGGCGGTGGGTCGCAGGCGTCGTACGCCGAGACCGCGGTCGAAGAGATTCGGATGGCGCGCCGGGTGCTCGGCGGGCTGGACCGGCCGGTGGAGACGGTGTTCTTCGGCGGCGGTACGCCGACGTTGCTGCCGGCGAAGGATCTCGGGCGGATGCTGGCGGCCGTGCGGGACGAGTTCGGGCTGGCGGCCGGAGCTGAGGTGACGACGGAGGCCAATCCGGAGTCTGTGGATCCGGCCTATCTCGAAGGTCTGCTCGAGGCGGGGTTCACGCGGGTGAGTTTCGGGATGCAGAGCGCGTCGACACACGTGTTGAAGATTCTTGATCGGCAGCACACGCCCGGGCGAGCGTTGCAGGCGGTCAAGGAGGCGACGGCGGCCGGGTTCGAGCATGTGAACCTGGACCTCATCTACGGGACGCCGGGGGAGTCCCTCGAGGACTGGCGGACGTCGCTGGAGTCGGCGCTATCGGCCGACCCGGACCACGTGAGCGCATATGCGTTGATCGTTGAGGACGGCACCCAATTGGCTCGCCGGGTCCGCCGGGGTGAGCTGCCGATGCCGGATGACGACGACCTCGCGGACAAGTACGTGCTGGCCGACGAGCTGCTGTCCGCCCAAGGCCTCACCTGGTACGAGGTTTCGAACTGGGCCCGCACCGAGGACGCGCGCTGCCGGCACAACGAGCTCTACTGGCGCGGCGACACCTGGTGGGGGATCGGCCCGGGTGCGCACAGCCACGTCGGCGGCGTCCGCTGGTGGAACGTCAAGCACCCCAGCGCATACGCCGAACGCCTCAGCGCCGGCGAAAGCCCCGCCCACGCCCGCGAGACCCTGGACCCCGAAACCCGCCGGATCGAACGCGTCCTCCTGGAGATCCGCCTGTCCGCCGGCCTCCCCCTGGACGTCCTCGACCAGCCCGGACGCGAAGCCGTCGACGAGGTGGTCAAGGACGGCCTCGCCGAGATCGCGGCCAACCGCCTGGTCCTCACCGACCGAGGCCGCCTGCTCGCCGACGCCGTGGTCCGCGACCTCCTGCCCTGACCCTTCGGCGCGGACGACCTCACGCCTGACCCGCCTCGCAAAGTGATCAGAAGTGATCACAGCAAGCTGTTGACGACTGTTGTGTGCACCCTCGATGCTATCCGGTAAGCGTTTACTGTTCCCGCCCCGAGGAGTCTCGATGCCGCCCTTCGTCAGTCGACGTCTGCTACTTCAGGCCGGACTCGCCACCGGTGCATTGGCCGCCAGTGGTCTGCACAGCACCCGGCCGGCCGCGGCCGCCGACGAGTTCGACGTACTGCGCGATCGGTGGGCCGCCCTCAACACCGGTGGGGCGTTCGACCCCACCGAGCCGGTGTACGCCGACGCCCTGACCAAGTTGACCGCGCAGGCACAGGACCTTGTCGACAATCTGATCATCGACGCCGGCCGGACCGCCCTCTGGCCGGACCTTCCGCTCAGTTCGTCGTCAGGAAACTTCTCCATCAGCTACACCAGGCTGAAGACCATCGCCCTCGCCCGTGCGACCCCAGGCACCACCCTCACCGCCGACCCGGCCGACCGACTCGCAAGCGCCCTCGACTTCCTCAACCAGCGCGCCTACAACGAGACCCTCCCCGAGACCGGCAACTGGTGGTTCTGGGAGATCGGCGCACCGCGCGCCCTGCTCGACACCTGCATCCTCGCGTACGACGCCCTCAGCCCCGACCAACTCACGTCGTACCTGAGAGCCGTCGACCGCTTCGTCCCCGACCCGAACCGCCGGACCAACTCCCCGAACCTGCGCGAGACCGGCGCCAACCGCGTCGACAAGGCGCTGATCGTCGCCCTCCGCGGCATCGTCGGCAAGTCGGCCGACAAGATCGCCGCCGCGCGCGACGCACTCAGCGACGTCGCCGAGGCGGGCAAGAACAGTGTCTTCACCTACGTCACCAGCGGCGACGGCTTCTATCGGGACGGCTCGTTCGTCCAGCACGGCAACCTCGCGTACGTCGGCACCTACGGCAACGTCGCGCTCGGCGGTGTGGCGAACCTGTTCTCCCTGCTCGGCGGTTCGACCTGGCAGATCGCGGACCCGAACCGGGCGGTGATCCTGGACGCGGTCGAGGCGAGTTTCGCGCCGTTCATCGTGAACGGTCTGATGATGGACTGCGTCTCCGGCCGGGCCATCTCCCGTGAACGCGCCGGCGACCACCGCAATGGTCACGGCAGCACCTCGAGCGTGCTGTTGCTGGCCAGTGGTGTCGCCGAGCCGTACGCGAGCCGCTACAAGGCGCTGGCCAAGGGCTGGATCACGCGCGACCGCCTCGCCGACTACGTGACGGGCGCATCGATCCCGGAGATCTCCCGTGCCAAGGCGGTCCTCGACGACACCAGCACGGCTCCCGCGCCCGCGGCCCCTGCGCATTTCCAGTTCCACAACCAGGACCGCGTCGTCCACCGGCGCTCGGGCTGGACCTTCGCGATCGCCATGTCGTCCAAGCGGATGGCCCGCTACGAGTGGGGTAACGGCGAGAACCTTCGCGGCTGGTACGTCGGCGACGGCATGACGTACCTCTACAACGACGACCACGCCCAGTTCTACGACGCGTACTGGCCGACCGTCGACGCCCAGCGGCTGCCTGGGACGACGGTCAGCACGAAACCACGCCAGCCGCACGGAACCGGCGGCGGCACTGGGACGATCGCCGCGTACGCCGAGTGGGTCGGCGGAGCGTCGTACTGCGACACAGCCGGAGCCGTCGGCATGCATCTGATCAATCACGACAAGACGTTGCAGGCCAGGAAATCGTGGTTCTGCCTGTCGGACTCGATCGTTGCCCTGGGCGCCGGAATCGCCGGTACCGACGGCTTCCCGGTCGAGACCGTGGTCGAGAACCGCAACCTGCACGCGGACGGTACGGCGGCGCTCGTGGTCGACGGCGTCACGCAGCCGGGGAACGGTTCGTACGACGATCCGCGGTGGGCGCACCTCGAAGGCGTGGGTGGTTATGTCTTCCCGCGAGGTGGAAGCCTGCGCGCCACCCGGGAGGATCGCACCGGCTCATGGCGGGAGATCAACACCGGCAACGACACGGGCGGCTCGACGACGCCGTACACCCGACGCTATGTGTCGCTGGTGGTCGAGCATGGGACGGACGTCGGTGAGTACGCGTACATCCTGTTGCCCGGGGCAAGTAGGTGGCGGACGGCCGCGCGGGCGGCGGACCCTGGCGTCACGGTGCTGGCGAACACCGCGGACGTCCAAGCGGTTCGGTCGGGTCGGGATCGCCTGACGCTGGCCAACTTCTGGACCGCGGGCTCGGCCGACGGGATCATCGCGTCGGGGCCGGCGTCGGTCGTCGTCGGCACGGAAGGTCGCACGATCACCGTCGCGGTGTCCGACCCGAGCCGGACCGTCCAGACGCTGCGTCTGATTGTCGACAACCGGGTGGCCCGGGTGCTGAGCGCGGACGACACCGTGACCGTTGTTGCTGCGGGCAAGCAGATCGTGCTCGACATCGCCGTCGGCGGCAGCCGCGGCGCAACCCACACCGCAACCTTCAGCCGGCCCTGACGCCGGCGCTGATGCCCGCCGCTGATGCCCGGAGCTGACGCCCGGAGCTGACGGGCTGGGACGGAGAACAGATTTCGCAAGCAACCGGGGTCGGCGGACGGAGCCGGCCGGGTCGCCGGGTGCTGGCACCACACCAGGAGGTTCTGATGCCGCACGTCCGACCAACCCGCTACTCGAGGCGACGGATCCTGTCCGCCGCCGCGGTCGGTGCAGCAATGACCGCAGTACCCACGGCAACCGCCGCGGCCGCCCGCCGGACCGCGGCGGCCGAGCTGTGCCACACCTTCGTGATCCCCGCCCTGCCCTCGGCGCGGACCACTGAGATCGAACGGACGCAGAACTCACTGAGCAACACCGAACTGCGTACCACCGGCTTCTACCTGCCCGCGGACACCGCGCTCAATGTCGTCGTCCATCAGGGCAGCCTGCTGCCGACCCTGGTCGTCGGCGCACCGGACGCGGACGCCCGCAAGGAGTTCAAGGCATCGCGTCAGTACTCGCTCCAGCTCGGCCGCAACACCATCACCGACGCCGGCGGTGGCGTGGTCTACCTGAAGCTGATCGGAGCCACCGGTCAGGCGAAGGTGAGCCTCGGTGACACGATCCAGCCGATGCCGTACTTCGTTCTCGGCCGTACGACGGAGTCGGAGTTCCAGCGCCAGTTGGACGAACGCCCCACGCCGTACGTCGAACTCGTCGCACCGCACACGCTGATCACCGTCGAACGGGCCTCGGCACTCACCTACCGCACCGAGAGCCACACCTCACTGCTGTCGACGTACGAGGAGATCGTCCGGATCGAGGACGAGGTCAGCGGGTTCGACGGGTCGTCGCCGTTGCACGTGCGGCAGGCGCATCCGTACCACTTCGTCGGCTACCCGTCGGCGATCACCGGGGTCGGTGCGTACGCGACGCACGGGCACATGTCGTTCCCGCCGCCGATCCAGGACCGGATGCTGACCGTCGCGGGGCTGCGGACCCGTGGCTGGGGGATCTACCACGAGCTCGGGCACCAGCATCAGCAGATCACGTACAAGCCGAGCTCGCTCACCGAGGTGACGGTCAACATCTACTCGTTGGCGGTCAACGCAGCCTTCGCGACGAAGTACGGGCAGCAGCCGCGGCTGCACGCGCCGGATGCGAAGACCGGGCTGACACCGTGGGAGAGCGCGCCGGGCAAGCTCCGGCAGCCCGGGGTGGACTACGGCAAGACGTTCGATCCGTACGAGAAGCTGGTGATGTTCGAGCAGCTCAGGATCGCGTTCGGCGACAACTTCTGGCCTGATCTGCACAAGCTCGTGCGAGTCGAGCGCCCGTACGCGGGTTCCTACACGGACGAAGCGTTGCGGCTGCGGAACCTGGTGGTGCTGTCGAGCCGGACCGCCGGGTACGACCTGAGTGACTTCTTCCGAGCCTGGGGAGTGCCGGTCGATGCCGAGGCGGTCGCACAGTTGGCCGAGCTCGGGTTGAGCGCGCCGCCGACCGACCCAACCACCATCCGCCAAGCACCACCGAGCTGAGCGAAAGACGAAGGCACCCACCGGGTCGAGGTGGGTGCCTTCGCCGTTCCAGGAAGCTCGGCCGGAGCGGTCAGTCGTCGAGGAAGAGTTCGATCACACAGCTGTCGACTTCGGGGGCGCGGTTCGGCAGCTTCAAAGTCAACGTGTTGTCCGGCAATCCGGTCAGGTAGGTGTGAGCGGGCGCCGCAGGATCGACGGTCACCCGCTTCACCTCCGAGGCATCGTGCAGGAACTGTGCGTACCTCACCTTGTCGCCCAACCTCGGTAGGTGGATGTGGCCCATCGGCCAGGCGAAGATGTGGAGGTACAGTCGGTTGCCGTTCTGGGTGTAGCGGCAGTCGGCAGGCGGCACGTAGGCGCTCGGACCGCACCCGCGCACCGACCGCTCGTGGAGCCGCATCCAGTCGCCGATGCCGGCGAGGACCGAGAGCGCCCGCGGTTCCCAGGCGCCGCGTCCGTTCGGGCCGACGTTGAGCAGCATGTTGCCGCCCTTCGAGACCGAGTCGACCAGCATCCGGATCAGCAGGGCCGGCGACTTCCAGTCGTGGTTGTCGCGGTGGTAGCCCCAGCTCCCGTTCAGCGTGTGGCACGCTTCCCATGGCACCTGCGTACCGTTGCCGGCAGCAACTTCGTTACCCGGCGGCTGGACCTGCTCGGGCGTGGTGAAGTCACCCTGCCCGAGACCCAGTCGATTGTTGACAAGGATGCCCGGCTGGAGCTCGCGCACCATCGCCAGCAGTTCCTCGGACCGCCACTCGTCCGGTCCTTTCGCGTTGAAGCCACGATCGGCGTACGAGAAGTCGAACCACATCACGTCGATCTGCCCATAGCCGGTGAGCAACTCACGCACCTGACCGTGCAAGTAGTCGGCGTACTTCCGAACGTCCCGGTCCGCGGTCCGGTCGATGAAGTCCACGTCGCCGCGCTGCGGATGGTAGAGGTCGACCGGGAAGTCCGGATGGTGCCAGTCGAGCAGCGAGTGATACAGCCCGATCCGGAAGCCACGCGCCCGGAACGCGTCGACCATCGGAGCGAGCAGATCCTTACCCCACGGCGTGTGCGGAGCCGAGTAGGCCGTCAGCTTCGAGTCCCAGAGGCAGAAGCCGTCGTGGTGCTTGGTCGTGATCACCAAGTACCGCATCCCGGCGTCCCACGCGTCGTCGGCCCAGCGGACCGGGTCGTACAGATCGGGCGAGAAGTGGTCGAAGTACGGCTGGTAGTCCTCGTCGGTGAGCCGTTCGTACGACTTGACCCACTCGTGCCGCGCGGCCGCCGCGTAGATCCCCCAATGGACGAACAGCCCGAACCTCGCCTCGGTCAGCCAGCTCACCGCGGGCTCGCCCCACCCAGCGCTGACTCGAACTCGGCGCGGATCTTGTCGCCGCCGTCCTTCGCCCACTTCTTCAGTGCCGCCTCGAACGCGCTGATCGGCTTGCGCCCGGCGATCACATCGTTGCGTACGTCGGACAGCGCCTGACCCAGGTCACCGCCGGACTTGTCGTTGGTCGGCGAGATCATCGCGGCCGTCGGGTCCTTCACAACCATGCCGATGAGCTTCACCAGGTCGGCATGCGCCTTGTCGACGTACGTCGGATCGGACGCGTTGAAGAGCGCCTGCGGGGGACCGGCGATGTACTTCCACGGCACGGTCAGCTCGGCTTCGCCCTTGGCGGTCTGCTTCGGGTTTCCGCTGCCGTCCCGGGTGAAGTCGACGCCCTCGACGCCGTACGTCAGCAGCAGGTTCTCGGTGCTGCCGAACGGTGCGGCGAAGAAGTTGGCGACCCCGAGCAACTCCTTGGCTCGGGCCTCGTCGGCCTTCTTCATCAGGGTGTAGGCGAACAGGATGTTGTCGGACCAGGTGTTCGCCGTGCCGCCGGCCGGCGCCATCGGCACGAAGGCCCGCGGGTCGTTGGCCGCGTCGAGCCGCTTCATGTCCTTCAGGTAGTCCGGGTACGCCGGGAAGCCGTCGTACACGAAGGCGCCCTTGCCGGCCTTGAACGCGTTCTTCCGGGCCTGGCTGTCGATCCCGTCCGAGCCCGGTACGACGACGCCGGCCTTGACCAGCCCGACGGCGAACTCGAGCGCCGCCTTGTACTCCGGGGTCTCGAAGCTGCGCACCAGCTTGCCGCCCTCGAGCCGCCAGCCGTTCGGTACGCCGAACATCTGCTGGATCATCGTGAAGAACGTGTTGCCCTTGGAGTTGACGATCGCCCACCGGCCCTGCTGCGGCCGGGTCAGGGTCTTGCAGGCGGCCTGGAACTCCTCGGCCGAGGTGGGATACCCGACGCCCGCCTGGTCGAGGTGGTGCTTGTTGTAGAAGCCGGCGCCGCCGGTGATGCTGCGCGGAATGGGCAGTCCGTACAGCTTGTCGTCGACCACACACGCCTGCCAGATGACGGCCGGGATGTTGGCCAGGTTCGGGTAGTCCTTCACCTTGTCACCGGACAGGTACGGCGTCAGGTCGGTGCACTTGGCGGCCAGGAACGCCGGCAGATTGTTGACAACCGACGGATCGGACAACAGGACCAGATCGGGCAGTTCGTTCGCGGCCAGCACGGTCTGGAACTTCGTCTCCCAGTCGCTGGCCGGAACGATGGTCAGGTCCAGGCTGCCGCCGAGCGCACGCTCGACCTCCTGCCAGGCGGCGTTCTTGTCCTTCGACGGCGGCAGCGGGTCGAAGATGTTGGTCATCACCGACACCTTGCCGCCGCTCAACGGCGGTTGCGGGACGGTCTTGACGAGGTCCTTCGGGTAGCTGCGGAAACCCGGCGGTACGCCGTCCGCGGTGCCGGCCAGATCGGGTTTCGGCCCGGCGAAGGCGACGTACGTCGGCAGTGTCAGGGACGAGGCCCGGGCGGTGCCGGCCGCCGTACTACCGTTGCTGCAGGCAACCAGCGTGGGGACGCCGGCGGCACTCATCACGGCAACACCGACGGCACTGCGCAGGAAGCTCCGGCGGCTGAGGCCGGCCGATGAGGTGGTCACGGTTTTCTCCTAACCCTTGATGGCACCGGTGAGGACGCCCTTGGTGAAGTAGCGCTGGAGGAACGGGTAGACGCAGAGGATCGGGACGAGCGCCACGACCACGACCGCCATCTGCACGGCCTGGATCGATGCGACCGCCTCGCCGGGGGACTCGGCGCCCGCGCCGACCGGCTGGCCCTGCAGGACGTAGAGCCGCAGCACGAGAGGCAGCGGCCATTTGTCCGTGTCGCTGAGGTAGAGCAGTGCGTTGAAGAACGCGTTCCAGTGGCCGACCGCGTAGAACAACGCGACCACGGCCAGCACCGCCTTGGACAGCGGCAGCACGATCCGCAGCAGGATCGCCAGGTCGCCGGCGCCGTCGATCCGGGCGCTGTCCAGCAGTTCGGCGGGGATGTTCTGGAAGAAGTTGCGCAGTACCAGGAAGTTGAAGGCACTGACCAGACCCGGCACGACCAGAGCGGCGTACGTGTCGTAGAGGCCGAGCTGTTTGACCAGCAGGAAGTTCGGGATGATGCCGGCCCCGAAGAGCATCGTGAACAGTACGGCGGTGAGCACGAACCGGCCGCCGACGATCGGCCGGCTGAGCCCGTACGCCAGGCCGATGGTGACGACCAGGTTGAGCGCCGTGCCGATCACCGTGATGCCGGCGCTGACCAGCAGCGCGTGGCTGACGACACCGCCGGCGAAGATCGTCCGGTACGCCGCCAACGTCGGCTCGGTCGGGAACAGCGGGATGATGCCGCCGCGCCGGACGATCTCCGGCTCACTCGCGAAGCTCGTCGCGACGATGTTCACGAACGGGTAGAGCACGAGCAGGCAGACGACGACGATCGCGAATACCTTCAGCGCAAGCCCGAGCCGCGAAGGCGGCTCCATCCACGGCGGCCGATTCGAGGTGGAGGACCGGGGGACGACGGACCGCGGCCGATTGGTGGTGGAGGACCGGGGCACGACGGACCGCGGCCGCTCGGGGGCGGAGGACGGGGCTACGACGGACCGCGTCCGTGACGAGGTCTTCATCTCCGGTAGATCCCTTCGTGGCCGAAGCGGTGGGCGAGTTTGTTCGCGCCGAGGATCAGCACCAGCCCGATCAGGCCTTTCACCAGGCCGACGGCGGCCGCCGGACCCCACTGGCCGTCCAGTACGCCGTGGAAGTAGACGTAGGTGTCCAGCACCTCGGCCGCGTCCGCGCCGACCGCGTCGCGTTGCAGGAGGATCTGCTCGAAGCCGACCGACAGGATGCTGCCCAGGTTGAGGATCAGCAGCAGCAAGGTGACCGGCACGATGCCCGGCAGCGTCACGTGCCACAGCCGGCGCCAGCGGTCCGCGCCGTCGATGGCGGCGGCCTCGTAGTGGTCGGTGTCGATGGTGAGCAGGGCGGCGAGGTAGATGATCGTGCCCCAGCCGGCGTCCTTCCAGATCAGCTGCAGAGTGACCAGCCACGGGAAGAACTCAGGACTCGTCATCAGGTCGACTCTGGGCAGACCTAGCTCGCCGAGCAGTTGCGGCAGCAGACCGGTGCCGCCGATCAGTTGCTGGCTGATCGAGATCAGGATGACCCAGCCGATGAAGTGCGGCAGATAGACGACGCTCTGCACGAACCGGCGGACCTTCGAGCTCAGGATGCTGTTCAGCAACAGCGCCAGGCCGATCGGGGCGGGGAAGAACAGGACCAGCTGCAGCAGGGCGAACTTCAGCGTGTTCAGCAACGCCCGGTAGAAGTCCGGCTCGGCGAACACGGCGAAGTTGCCCAGCCCGACCCACGGGCTGCCGCGGAAGCCCAGGTACGGCTGGTAGTCCTGGAAGACGATCACGTTCCCGAGCAGCGGGACGTAGTGGAAGACCACGAAGAACAGGAACCCGGGCAGCACCAGCAGCAGCATCGTGCGGTCCCGGCGCAGCCGGGCCCGCAGCCGGAGGCGAGCCGTGGCCGGCGCGCGGCCGGGAGATCGGCTGAGGCGATGCATGATCCTCCTCGGTAGTAACCGTTTGCCATCCGGATGACGACAAAACCTAGAGACGGTCTGCGCTTGATGTCAAGGCTTTCCGTCGATCAGCCTTGACCGTCGAGCGAATCGGCCTCTACGGTTTCTGTAACCGTTTACTAGGAGTGATTCGTGCCGAACCCTCAAGCTGCCCAGGACGCGCGGCTGCGCACCCTCGTGGCGATGCCGGAAGCGACCTGGGCGCAAGTCGTCACCCCGCCGGTGCGGGACCGCCTCGAGCGAGTGGCCGAACTGCTCGGCATGCGGCACGCCGTCCCGGTGCTGGACGGGTCGTTCGACGCTGTCCGGTCCGAGCTGTCCGAGGCCGAGGTCCTGCTGACGGGGTGGGGCTGCCCGCCGATCACTGCGGACGTGCTGGACGCGGCGCCGAAGCTGCGCGCGGTCGTGCATGCGGCCGGCACGATCAAGACCTTCGTCGACCCGGTCGTGTTCGAGCGCGGCATCGTCGTCTCGTCGGCGGCCGCGGCCAATGCGATCCCGGTCGCGGAGTTCGCGCTGGCCGCGATCGTGCTGGCGGGCAAGCGAGCGTTCCGCCATCGCGACTGGTACCGGACCGTCGACCGCAGCCGGCCGCTTCCGGGCGCACCGGTGATCGGCAACCTCGGTACGACGATCGGCGTACTGGGGGCGTCGCGGATCGGACGACTGGTGCTCGAGCGACTGCGTGGGCTCGATGTCGACGTACTGGTGAGTGATCCGTATCTGAGCGAGACGGAGGCGGCCGCGTTCGGTGCGACGTGGTGTGACCTGAAGACGCTGTTCGCCGCCAGCGACATCGTGAGTCTGCATGCTCCGTTGCTCCCGGAGACGCGTGGCCTGGTGTCGGCTGAACTGCTCGCCGCGATGCCCGATGGTGCCGTGCTGATCAACACCGCCCGGGGTGGGTTGATCGACCAGGCTGCGCTCGAACGGGAGTGCTCTGCGGGGCGGATCGATGCGGTGCTGGACGTCAGTGATCCTGAGCCGTTGCCGGCTGACTCGCCGTTGCTGCAGTTGCCCAACGTCTTCGTCACGCCGCACCTGGCCGGTGCCATGGGCAACGAAGTGATCCGGTTGGGCGAGGCCGCCGTGCGGGAGATCGAGCGACTCGCCGCGGGCCTCGAGCTGGCCCACGGCATCGACCGCGAAGACCTGGACCGGATCGCATGACGACCGGCGCCTCGCGGGCTCGCTGGGCCGAGCCGCCGGCCCCGGACGGTGTCGCGCCGCTCCCGGCTCGGACCACCGGGGCCAAGGCCCGTTCGCTGCGGCTGCCTCCGCCCGATCGGGTGCTGTCGTCGCGGACCGGGTACACCCGGGAGACCTGGGTCGCGGTCGCCGATCACCTGCTCGACGCGCTCACCCCGTGGTTCTCGCCGAGTGGCGCTCAGATTCGGTTGCCTGGGCGGGGGAGTTGGTCGGGGGCGGACTGTGACGGGTTGGAGGGCTTCGCCCGGTCGTTCCTGCTGGCGTCCTTTCGGATCGCGGCCACCCGAGGGGACGACCGGCTGGTCGAACGGTATGCCCGCGGTCTGGTCGCCGGGGCCGACGAGTGGCCGCGGTTGACGCCGTGTTCGCAGCAGATGGTGGAGGCCGCCGCGATCGCGGTCGGGCTGCACGAGTCGCGTGCCTGGCTGTGGGATCGGTTGGACGGACCGGAGCAGCAGAAGGTGGTCGACTGGCTGAGTGGTTTCGTCGGTTCGAAGACCTGGGACAACAACTGGCGCCTGTTCCAGGTCGTCGGCGAACAGTTCCTCGCGTCCGTCGGCGCGCCGTACTCGCAGGACGACATCGACAGCGGCCTCGACCGGATCGAGGACTGGTACGTCGGCGACGGCTGGTACTCCGACGGTGACGGCCAGAACTTCGACCACTACATCGGCTGGGCGATGCACCTCTATCCCGGTCTCTGGACGCGCATGGCCGGTACGGCGGCCGATGACCGGCTGACCGTCTATCGGGACCGGCTCCGGCGGTTCCTCGAGGACGCGGTCCACCTGGTCGGCGGCGATGGCGCACCGGTCCACCACGGCAGGTCGTTGTGCTACCGGATGGCCGCGGCAGCGCCGTACTGGATGGGGATGTTGCTGGACGCTTCACCGCTGACGCCGGGGCAGACGCGGCGGCTGTGCTCGGGCATGTTGCGTCACTTCGTCGACAACGGTGTCCCCGATGAGCGTGGGCTGTTGTCGCTCGGGTGGCACCAGCACTTCCTGCCGATGACGCAGTCGTACTCCGGACCAGGCTCGCCGTACTGGGCGTCGAAGGGGTTCCTCGGACTCTTGCTACCTGCCGAGCATCCGGTGTGGACCGACCGCGAGGCCGCCCTGCCGATCGACGAGGACGACCAGCTCCGGGCCATGCCGGCGCCGGGCTTCGTCCTGCAGGGCACTCGGCACGACGGGATCGTCCGGCTGCTCAACCACGGCAGCGACCACGCGCCGGCGGCCGAAGCGGCGGGCGTCGAGCCCCCGGCCGACCATCACTACGACCGGCTCGCGTACTCGAGCCGGACAGCGCCGGAGCTGTCGCCCGATCGGATCGACAACCACGTGGCCCTAGTCGGCGAGGGTGGAGTGACCAGTTACCGCGGTCGGATCAGGCGGATCGCGGTGGCCGGCAGGTCGGCGGCGTCCTGGTGGAATGCCTGGCTGCCGGGGCACGACGACCCCTGGCGGATCGAGGTCGCTTCAGTGGTCCACGGCCGCTTGGAAGTGCGGTGCGTCCTGGTCGACGGGCCGGGCGGAGTGATGGTGCGCCACGGCGGCTATGCGATCGCGGATCAGCGGCAGCCGCAAACAGCGAACACGGAGACGTGGGCGCAGGTCGTCCGCCCCGACCGCCTCACCTCGGTCGTCGTCGGTCTCCATGGGTACGACGAAGCCGGCGTACGACGGGACCTGGATACCAACGCGTTCGGCCCGCACTCGGCGACGCCGTTCCTGGTCCGCCGGGCGCATCCCGGCGGTCCGCTAGTGCTGGTGTCGGCGGTGGTACTGTCCGGCGACACGGTGTGGCCGGAGGCCCTGGCCGAGAGCGTCGAGGTCGAGGTGGACGGGCTGCGCTGCATCATCCGGCTGGCGGGAGGACGCGAGGAGGTGGTGATGGATGGCGGCGGAACCACCGCGGCCGCGGGCCCGACGGCGTGATCCGGACGCGGCCCGGACCATCCGGGACGTGGCCAAGCGCGCCGGCGTCTCCACGGCCACCGTCTCCAGAGTTGTCAACGGCAACTATCCGGTCGCGGCCTCGACCCGGGCCGCGGTCGAGCGGGCGATGCGGGAGCTCGGCTATGTGGTGAACGCCCACGCCCGGGCGCTGGCCGGATCGACCACCCGGGTGGTCGGCATCGTGGTGAACGAGATCGTCGACCCGTTCTTCGCCTACATCGCCCGCGGCGTGCAGGCCGAGGCCGCTGCCTCCGGGCGGCTCTGCCTGGTCTGCTCGACCCAGGGCGACGAGTCCGCCGAGCTGCGGTTCGTCGACCTGCTGCTCGAACAGCGCGCGGACGCGGTAATTCTGGTCGGCGGTGCGGTCGAGGACAAGGAGTACTTCGCCGCGGTCAGCCACCGGGCCCGTCAGCTCAGCGCGGCCGGCTCGAGCCTGGTGCTCTGCGGCCGGCCGGGCCTGTCCTCGGACACCTCGGCGTACGCGGTGGAGTACGACAACACCGGCGGCGCGGCGGCGATCACCGATCACCTGCTGAGTGCGGGCCACACCCGGATCCTGTACCTCGGCGGTCCGACCACCTTGTCCACGACGACCGCCCGGCTGCGCGGGTTCGAGCAGGCGCTCGCCGCGCGCAAGCTCCCGTTCGACCCGGCGCTGGTCCGCACCGGCGCCTTCGGCCGGCAGTGGGGGTACGAGCAGACCCTCCGGGCGCTCGACGACGGTCTCGACTTCACCGCGATCTTCGCGGCCAACGACATCGTCGCGGCCGGGGTCTACGCGGCGCTGCGGGATCGCGGGCTGTCCGTCCCGGACGACATCTCGGTGGTCGGGTACGACGACGTACCGGTGGCGACCGAGTTGCAGCCGGCCCTGACGACCGTCCGGGTGCCGCTGGAGGAGCTCGGCCGCGCGGCGGTCCGGGCCGGCCTCGCCGGGCAGGACAAGAGCGCGGACCCGTTCGCCCACCAGCAGCCGCTGGTCACCCTGGGCACGGTCGTCGTGGTCCGCGACTCCGTCGGGCCGCCACGGTCCTGACATCACTCCCTGTGGTCAGCGTTCGGTGACCGACGTGGTTCGCTCCGTGACGACACGGTCGGATATGTCCTGACCTGAACCCGCCGGTATCTCAGCGTGACAATGTGATGCTTGACATATCCAGTTGAGACACTCGAAACTCAGCACACTTTCGCGATCCGAGAGCGCTCTCCAACTCCGTCCAGTTCCAGGGAGCTCCACATGCGGCCCAGTGCCGGCCACCGCCCCATCGCGGTTCTGCTCGCCTGCGGCGCGGTCCTGCTGGCCTCCGCCTGCGGCGGCTCCGGCGATTCCGATGCCTCCGGCAACAAGGCGTACGACGGCCCGAAGATCGAGCTGACCATCGCCACCTTCAACGAGTTCGGGTACGACGACCTGTACCGCGAGTACGAGGCGCAGCACCCGAACATCAAGATCGTCGACCGCAAGGCCGCGACCGTCGACGCCCACATCAAGAACCTGGACACCAACCTGGCCGCCGGGACCGGGCTGGCCGACATCGAGGCGATGGAGGTCAGCTGGATCTACAACTACCTGGCCAGGGCGGACAAGTTCGTCGACCTGCGCGAGTACGGCGCCGACGACCTGAAGGACCGCTGGCTGGACTGGAAGGTGGCCGGCGCCACCACCCAGGACGGGAAGATCATCGGCTACGGCACCGACATCGGGCCGGAGGCGATCTGCTACCGCAAGGATCTGTTCGCCAAGGCCGGACTGCCGACCGACCGGGCCCAGGTGGCCAAGTTGTTCGAGGACTGGTCGTCGTACTTCGCCACCGGGCGGAAGTTCAAGGCGAAGGTGCCGCGTTCGGCCTGGTACGACTCCGCGGTGCTCACCTGGGAGGCGATGCGCAACCAGCTGATCCAGGCGTACTACTCCAACCAGGACCGCTACCTCGGCGCGGAGAACCCGCGGCTGAAGAAGGTCTGGGAGCAGATCGTCCAGGGCAGCG
Organism: Kribbella sp. NPDC049174; assembly: GCF_043197365.1. Lineage (NCBI taxonomy): Bacteria > Bacillati > Actinomycetota > Actinomycetes > Propionibacteriales > Kribbellaceae > Kribbella > Kribbella sp. NPDC049174. The sequence continues at coordinate 176,406 of NZ_JBICSZ010000001.1, forward strand.
AGGACGGCCTGTCCGCGAAGCTGCCGGCCTGGAGCGACGCCTGGAACAAGGCGTTCCGCACCGACGCGTTCGCGACGATCGCCTGTCCGGGCTGGATGCTCGGCGTGATCCAGGACAACGCGGGCAGCTACGGCAAGGGCAAGTGGGACGTCGCCGACGTGTTCCCCGGCGGTGGCGGCAACTGGGGCGGCTCCTACCTGACCGTTCCGAAGCAGTCGCCGCAGCCCGAGGAAGCGGCCCGGCTGGCCGCCTGGCTGACCGCACCCGAGCAGCAGGTCAAGGTGTTCAAGAAGATCGGCTCGTTCCCGTCCACGCTCGACGCGTACGACGACCAGCAGGTGAAGAGCCAGGTCAACCAGTACTTCAACAACGCGCCGGTCGGGCAGATCTTCATCAACCGGGCCAAGAACGTCATCCTCAAGCAGCACAAGGGTCCGCGCGAGGGCGAGATCAATCAGCTCTTCACCGCCGCACTGGCCCGGGTCGACGAGGGCAAGCAGACGCCGGAGGCGGCCTGGAAGCAAGCGCTCGACCTGGCCGACAAAGCCGCCAACACGCGAAAGAAGGGCTGAGCCTCCACCCGTGATCAGCCGCGGAAGTATTACGGTGTGAAGGTCACTCAGTCGTCCGTAGGAGGACCGATGAAGGACTCTGGTTCTCCGACACTGGAGCAGGTCGCCGCGCTCGCGGGCGTGTCCCGGGCCACTGTGTCGCGGGTCGTGAACGGGTCGCCCAAAGTGCTGCCGGACACGGTGGCCGCGGTCGAGCGTGCGATCGGCCAGCTCGGCTATGTGCCCAACCGGGCGGCCCGGGCGCTGGTCACGCGCCGGACCGATTCGGTCGCGATCGTCGTACCGGAGCCGGACAGCCGGGTCTTCTCCGATCCGTTCTTCGCCGGCATCCTGCGGGGTGTCAGCATGACGCTCGCGCCGACCTCGTCGCAGCTCGTGCTGTTGATCGAGCCCGCCGAGGGTGACGACCAGCGCCTGCTGCGGTACCTGCGCGGCGGCCATGTCGACGGCGCGATCATCGTCAGCCACCACGGTCGCGACAACGTGCTGCAGGAGTTGGCGCTGTTGCCGCTGCCGATCGTGTTCAGCGCCCGGCCGCTGGATGTCGACGTACCGGTGGCGAGTGTGGACGTGGACAACGTCGCGGGTGCGCGGACCGCGGTGGAGTACCTGTTGTCGATCGGGCGGCGCAAGATCGGCACGATCGCCGGGCCGCTGGACATGACCGCCGGCCTGGACCGGTTGACCGGCTACAAGGACGTGGTGAAGGAGGCCGGCCTGGTCGAAGCCGTTGCCTTCGGCGACTTCACCGCCGACGGCGGTGAGCAGGCGGCGCTGCGGCTGTTCGACGAGTTCCCCGACCTGGACGGGCTGTTCGTGGCCAACGACCTGATGGCGACGACGGCGCTGCGGGTGCTGTCGCAGCGCCGCCGGCGGGTGCCGCAGGACGTCGCGGTGGTCGGGTTCGACGACTCGGTGATGGCGACGACCACGACGCCGAAGCTGACCACGGTGCGCCAGCCGGTCGAGAAGCTCGGCGCCCGGCTGGCCGAGATCCTGCTCGCCAAGATCGGCGGCGCCGAACTCACCAGCCCGGAGATCTACGGCACCGAGCTGATCATCCGCGACTCCGCTTGAGCCTCGATCCGTGCATCCTGGCTAAGGCGGATCGTTCTGGAACTGGAACTGCACCCGGATCGAGCTGTCCAGCGGTACGACGACAGTCGTGTTCGACGCATTCCACTGCTGCGGCACCAGGAAGAGCCGGTTCTCACCGACGACGAGCAGCCGCAGTCCGCGATAGCGGTAGTTGAAGGTCTGCCCCTCACCCGGCCGCAACGCCGTCTCCTCGAGTCCGGGTGAGCGCAGTGCCAGCTTCTCCTTGGTGTCGAGGATGACGACCGGGAACTTGTCCAGGTTCTCGGCATCCGCCTTGGCCAGACCGCGACCGGAGTACTGCGCTGTCGTCGCCGTGGCCCAGAACGCGCACGTCACGGTGACGACCACGAGCAGGCCGATCAGGGAACGTTGACCACCGACGTGCGGGCTCACCTGGCGTCGCAGGTAGGTGAGGTACGCCAGGGTCGCCGAGGCCAGACCGATCACGCCGGGCACGAACAAGGCGTAGTACGGAAGCTGTCCGATCAGGGGGAACGCGAGCAGGCCCGCGACACCGAGCAGGAGCAGAACGACGGTCGCCCGCGCTGCTCGCCGGACGCCGGTCTCGGTCGGGTGGATCGCGTTGTGCAGGAGCAGGCCGGCGACCGCGAGCAGGGTGATGACCAGCAGCGGGACCAGGAGCGGCTGGGGACTGCGCATCACGTAGTCCTGCGTACTCAGGCCGATGGTGTCGACGTCGATGCCGAAGTACTCGTACTGCGATCGCGCGGAGACGTAGCCGAAGTAGAACAGCAGGGCGCTGATCAGGGTGATCGGCGTGACGAACTTGGCCGTGAAACTCACCCAGCGCTCGATCTGGGACTGCTCGTCGGCCATCCGTCAGCCGTTCGAGGGTGTCTCGCTGGTGGGCGTCTCGAGAACGTCCGGACGGAACTTGATCTGGCTCTTGCCGAAGCCCTCGACCAGGCTCTGGCAGTCCTCGTCGGTCTCGCAGGTCGCCTCCATCGGGATGACGAGGGAGACGTCTTCGGTGCCGTTGGCCACTTGTCGCGCGCCGACGTGACAGGGTTTGAAGTCGCCGCTCTGCCACTGGACATCCGCGCAGGTCCGGACGTCGCCGGGGCAGGACCCCTGGTAGAACTCGAAGACGCCCTCGGGGGCGAGGCCGGCGGCGCCGAGGCTGATCGTCGTACCGTCCGGGATCGGGTTCTTGCCCAGCCAGTTGACCTCGGCGCAGTGTTCGACCCCGTCCTCCTCGACGTTGCCGCCGATCGGGGCGTTGGCGATCTTGATCGACGGCTTGGTCTGCTGGGTCTGCGTGGTCTCCGGAGTGGTCGGCTCCGGTGACGGTTCGCCGGTGGTCTCCGACGTGGTCGGTGCGGGTGACGGCGTACCGCCGCCGTTGGGCGTGTCCGCGCAGCCGGCCACCAGCACGGCGAACAACGCGACCGCCAAAGCCGTTCTGCTCATGACGACCACCCCCAGCTACAGAATGACGGCGGGTGGTGCCCTCGACAACGGCGGGCGGCCCGTGAGCCTGTGTCACCCTTTTGTTCACTCTCCGCTGCGACGACTGTCGTTGCTCGTGACCACCGTGGTATCCCTGACAAAGAAGAGGGGGATGGATGACCGATCACGAAGTCCGGATCGCGCTGGTTCTGAACGGCGGGGTCAGCCTGGCCGTCTGGATGGGTGGGGTGACACACGAGCTGGATCTGATCCGGCGCGCCTCCGGTCCGGAGGGCTCACCGCCGTCGCAGCCGTACGACGAGGTGCTCGCGGACCGATGGCGGGAGCTGTGCCGGCGCGGCGACGAGCGGCGCCGGGTCGTGGTCGACGTGATCGCCGGGACGAGTGCCGGCGGCCTGAACGGATCGTTGCTGGCGACCGCGATCTCGAACGGCTCGAGCCTCGACCCGGACGGCGAGCACGGGCCGTGGCTGCGGCAGAAGTGGGTCGGGCTGGGCTCGCTCGAGGTCGGGAAGCTGGTGCCGTCGGCCCGCGACAAACCGAGCTCGGTCCTCGACGGCGGGTACTTCCTGACCGAGCTCGACAGCCTGATCAAGGGTGTCGCGGAAGCCGGTGAGTCCACCGCCGAGGAGGCGGTCACCTTGTTCGTCACCGCCTCCGGGCTCGGCGTGCAGCAGTTCGAGGCGACGGACGCGGCCGGGCAGTGCTTCGTCGTACCGGACCACCGGTACCTGTTCCGCTTCACCAGCGAGGAGACCGCGACGTACGACGGTCGCACCCGGACGTTCTCGGTCACGGACAAGAACGAGCTGGCGAACACCAAGCTGCTCGCCCTCGCCGCCCGTGCCTCCGCCTCGTTCCCGGCCGCGTTCGCACCGGTCCAGGAGACGCCCAAGCTGGCCGGCTCACCGCCGCGCCTGCAGCCCACGGTCGCCGAGCCCGGTGCCTGGCTGGTGGACGGCGGCGTACTCGACAACGCGCCGTTCGGGCCGGTTCTCGACGTCGTCGCCCGCCGGCCGGTGGCCGGACGGGCGAGCCGTTATGTGCTGTACGTCGTACCGTCCGCGGGCGTCGGCCATGCGTCGACGGAGCTCGTCGGCACCGACACACCGCGCTGGTGGAAGGCGGCGTTGTCCGCCGTGCAGTTCCCGCGGGAGGTGGACTTCCGGTCCGATGTCGAGCAGCTCGAGCGGCTGCTGCTGGAGGCGGACGCGTCCTGGTCCGACACCCAGCGGCTGTTCGATCGATGCATAGAGCAACCAGACGAGCGGACCCGGTTGCGGGAGGCGGCGAAGGCGTTGCAGCCGACGTACTCGCGCGGCCGGGCCGCCGGCGAGGTGTGGGAGGCGGTGACGATCGCGAGTCAGGACCAGACGACCGTGCTCGACGCCGCGACCGCACTGTCCGAGCAGGACATCGACGAGATCCTCGGGACGGAGCATCCCTGGGTCCCGGATCCGGACGGCTCGACGGTCCCGCTGCGCAACGATTTCGAAGGCAATCCCAGTTGGCCGTGGGGGACAGGCGCGGCCGAACGCGTCGTACGGCTGGTGCTGCGCTCGTTGCGGACGAAGCTCGTCAGTGCGCCGGTGCCGGAGCGAGAGCAGCTGGAGCAGCGGCTGCAGGCGAGCAGTGACTGTCTGATGAAGACACAGGCGGTGCGGGACGCCTTGTCCGAGCGGCTGGCGAAGGCCGACCTGGAGCTGGGTCTGCCCGGTGGCGCGGAGACGGTCGCGGTCGGGCTGAGCGACATCTTCGAGGACCTGCAGGTGCAGCGGGCACTCGGGGACGCGTTCGCCGAGCTGATCGTGGCGGTCGGCTGGGAACTGGTCGAGACCGCACTCGAGGTGGAGATCGTGTCGCGGTGTACGTCGGCGCGGACACCGCAGCAGCGCAGTGCGCCGTTCCAGTTCGTCCGGCTCGGACCGGACATCCCGCTGACACTGCTGGACGATCTGCAGGAAGGTTCGGTCGCGAACGCGCTCAAGGACCGGATCCTCTACGGGACGCAGGTCGGGCACTTCGGTGCGTTCGGTGCGGCGGACTGGCGGCGGTGGGACTGGCTGATGGGCCGGCTGCACTGTGTCGCACATCTGGGCGCGATGCTCGGCGCCGATCCGGACTGGATCCGCGAGACCCAGCGGCAGGTGCTGGTGGCGGAGGACTGGAAGGTCGAGAAGGTCGCCGAGCGGGTGCAGCGGCTGGCCGACGACTTCCGCGACGCCAACGTGTTGTCCGCGCTCACCACGATGCGCGACGAACTGAACCAGTCGGCCGAGGGCCGGGCGACGACGAAGGGCCTGGCCGATCGGATGGTCCAGGTCTCCGACGGCCTCGGCAAGCAACCGGGGGACTGGATCAAGGCGATGGCGGGCCGGAAGGACCAGCCGAAGTCACCGCTGCTGCGGGCGGTGCGATGGTTCACCGAGCCGGCCCGGAGTGCTCTGTGGGAACGCCTGGTGCGGAGTCCGAAGCTGACGCCGGCCAAGCGGCCGCTGATCTTCCAGCAGTGGTTGCCGTTGGCAGCCATCGGGCTGGGTATCGCGCTGCTGGTCGTGGCCGGTGTCGTCGACGTGGCCGCCGTACGGATCATCGCGGCCCTGCTCGCCGGCCTGGTGCTCGCCGTCGGCGTGGCGCTCGGTGTGGTGACCTTGTACGTCGGACGGGTCCGGAGCTGGATCCAGCAGCGGATCGCGGCGAAGATCCCGGAGATCAGTCCAGAGTCACGAAATCGATGAGCTCCTCGACCCGGCCGAGCAGCGCCGGGTCGAGGTCGGCGTAGCTGTTCACCTTCGACAGGATGTGCTTCCAGGCCGCGGCCACGTCGGCCTGGTCGGTCGCGGGCCAGCCGAACGTCTGCAGCACGCCCTTCTTCCAGTCCTGGCCGTGCGGCACCTCCGGCCACGCCTTGATCCCGACCGAGGACGGCTTGACCGCCTCCCAGATGTCGATGAACGGGTGGCCGACGACCAGCACGTGCTTGTTGGTCACCTGCGCGGCGATCTTGGACTCCTTGGAGCCTTCGACCAGGTGGTCCACGAGGACGCCGAGCCGGCGGCCCGGTCCGGGCTGGAAGCGGTTGACGATCCCGGGCAGGTCGTCGACACCTTCGAGGTACTCGACCACGACGCCCTCGATCCGCAGGTCGTCACCCCAGACCCGCTCGACCAGCTCGGCGTCGTGGCGGCCCTCGACGTAGATCCGGCTGGCCCGCGCCACCTTTGCCCGGACGTTGTCCACCGCCACCGAGCCGGAGGCCGTCCGCGTCTTCTTCGCCGGTCCGGCTTTCTTCGGTGCCTTCAGGCTGACCGGCTTGCCGTCCAGCCAGAACCCCGGCCCGAGTGGGTACGTCTTGATCTTGCCGAACCGGTCCTCGAGATCGACCACGCCGTGCTCCCACCGGACCACCGCGCCGACGAAGCCCGAGCTCGGCTCCTCGACGACCATGCCCTTCTCGAGCTCCACCTCGACGGTCCGCCCGTTCTTGGGCTTCCGCCAGTCCCCGGACAGCACGTCGTTCCCATACCGATCAGCCACCGCACAACCGTATGTCGTGAACGGCCTAGAACATGGGAGCGGCGTGGTTCGCGTTGGACTGGCGCGACGGTGAGGTGATGGTCAGAGCCAGGTAGGTGAGCAGACCGACGACCAGGCCGACTGCCCAGGAGTAGTCGTACAGGGGTTTGAGGAACGGGATCAGGCCGTCCGCGGGGAACGGTCCGGCGCCGGGGTTGGAGTAGGCGCCGCCGACCGCGAGCAGGGAACCGAACAGGGTGGCGACGACGGCACGCCAGTTCCAGCCGGCGGTGTACCAGTACCGGCCGCCGGGCTGGTAGAGGTCGGCCAGGAACAGGTTGGTGCGATCGAGCAGCCAGTACCCCGCGATCAGTACGCCGGCCACGGATGCGAGCAGGCCGCCGTAGAACGACAGCCAGACGAAGATGTAGATCTCCGGGTCGGAGATCAGCCGCCACGGCTGGATCACGATGCCGATCACACCGGTGACCAGACCCGCGGTTCGGAAGTTCAGCCAGCGCGGGACGGCGTTGGCGAAGTCGTACGACGGACTGACCACGTTGGCGGCCACGTTGCACGACATCGTCGCCAGGATCGCCATCACCAGGCCGATCGTGACGACGACCGGGTTCTCGAACCGGCGGGTCAACTCGACCGGGTCCCAGATCGCCTCGCCGTACAGCAGCACGGTGCCGGACGTGGTGATGATCGAGACCAGCGCGATGAACGACATCGTCGTCGGCAGGCCGATGATCTGGCCCCAGACCTGCTGGCGCTGGCCCTTCCCGAACCGGGTGAAGTCCGGCATGTTCAGGCTCAGCGTCGCCCAGAACGCGATCATGCCCATCAGCGACGGCGCGAAGATCTTCCAGAAGTCGGCGTCCCAGCCGAGTTTCGACGGCTGGTCCAGGATCGGGCCGAGGCCGCCGGCCTTGACCAGGATCGCGATCATCAGGGCCAGGAACGCGACCGTGACCAGCGGCGCGGCCCAGTTCTCGAACCGTCGCAGCCCCTCGATCCCGCGGAAGATCAGCACCATCTGGATCACCCAGAAGAACGCGAAGCTGAGCCATTGCGTCCACGGATGCCCGCCGATCGCGGCCGCGTTGGTCCAGCTGTCCCCGGCCAGCTCGCCGACGATCACGTAGATCGCCTGACCGCCGATCCAGGTCTGGATGCCGAACCAGCCGCAGGCGATGAATGCCCGCAGCAACGCCGGGAAGTTCGCGCCGCGGACGCCGTAGAAGGCGCGCGCGAAGACCGGGAACGGGATGCCGTACTTCGTCCCCGCGTGACTGTTCAGCAGCAGCGGGATGAGGACGATCAGGTTCCCGAGGGTGATGGTGATGAAGGCCTGCAGCCAGTTCATCCCGAGGGCGACCAGACCGGCGGCGAGCAGATAGCTGGGGATGTTGTGCGCCATCCCCATCCACAGCGCCGCGTAGTTGTACGTCGTCCAGTGCCGCTCGGGCAACCGGGTCGGTGCCAGTTCCGCGTTCCCGTACGGGCTGTTCGCCACCGCCTCCGGATCGGTCAGTTCGACCCGTCCGTCGGGATGCACGGTCTGCTCGGTCAAGGCCATCGGTCCCACCACCCCATCCGGTCGCTTCGCAACAAGTTGCGCTCTGGGATGACGTCCTGTCAACGGACAATTACCAAACGACCGGACAGCCTCGTGCCTTCAGGCAGATCAGCCGGGGCCGAGCAGCGGGAGCGTGGGCCGGCGGGGTGTGCCCAGGGATTCGTAGCCGCGCTTGATCGCGTCCTGCAGGTGCTCGAGCGGCCAGGGCCAGTCGTCGGTGTGCTTGAGCGCGTCGTCGAGCGAGGTCCCGGCGTGGTGCAGACCGGAGATGGTGTTGGCCACCGTGCCCAGGTCACCGGCCTGCTCGCGAACGAACTCCGCATCCACGACAGCCCCGTGTCCCGGGACGACCTTCGCGGTATCCGACAACAGACCGATGACCCGGTCGATCGTGTCGGGCCACTCGAGCGGATAGGAGTCGGCGCCGTACGACGGCGGTGCCGACTCCTCGATCAGGTCGCCGACGAAGAACACGTCCACATCCGGTACGACGACCACCGTGTCGCCGGAGGTGTGCGCGTTGCCGAGGTGCAGCAGTTCGGCCCGGCGGTCGCCCAGGTCGATCACCTTCGCGACCGCGAACGTCGTCCCGTCTAGGTTCTCTTCGGTGGCGGCGTTCTCGTGCAGGTAGACGGTGGCGTCGGTGAAGACGCTGTTGCCGACCACGTGGTCGAAGTGGGCGTGGGTGTTCACCACCCAGCGGACCGGGGTCTCGGTGACCTCGCGGATGTGGGTCGCGAGCTCGTCGGCCTGCTCGGTCGTGGCTCGCGTGTCGATGACCAGTGCGCCGTCGGTCCCGACGATCAGGCCGACGTTGAGATCCCATTCGTCGTACCGGCGGACCCAGCAACGATCCCCGATCTCGGTCCACGCGCTCATGCCACCGACCCTACTTGCTGAGCACATCCCCGCTGATGACCTGGTCCCGCCGGACGTCGCGGAGCAGCAGCCCGACATTGTCGCCGGCGTTCGCGATCCCGACCGTCTTGCGGAACATCTCGATACCGGTCACCTCGGTCTGCAGGAGCGGCGTACCGGCCCGGCTGAGCAGCACCTGATCGCCGACCGCGACCGTGCCCGCGGTGACCCGGCCGGTGACGATCGTCCCGCGCCCGGTGATCGAGAACACGTCCTCGATCGTCAGCCCGAACCCGCCGGCCGGTACGACGTCCTGCGGGCGCGTCCCCGGGGAGGTGTTCACCGGTGGCTCGCTGTCACGCTTCCAGAACTTCCAGCCCATACACCGACCCTAGCGACCGGGAAGCCCTATCCAGGGGACGGAATCGCACTTGAAGGCCGGTCGGGACACGCCTAATGTCGCGGTGGCGGTTCCGCAATCTTTCCGTCTCGGCACCGAAAACTTTCGAAGGGCGGACGTTTTGACGACACGACGTGCACTGGTGGTCCGGGGCGGCTGGGAAGGGCACTCCCCGGTCGAGGCGACCGACTTGTTCATCCCCTATCTGCGCGAGAACGGCTACGAGGTCACCGTCTCCGACACGACCGAGAGCTACCTCGACCTGGACGGCACCGACCTGGTGCTGCAGTGCGTCACCATGAGCCAGATCGAGCCCGAGCACTTCAAGGGCCTGGACGCGGCGATCCGGAAGGGCACCGGGTTCGCCGGCTGGCACGGCGGCATCTGCGACTCGTTCCGGAACAACGCCGACTACAGCTTCATCACCGGCGGTCAGTTCATCTCGCACCCGCACGGCTTCACCGACTACCGGGTCGACATCGTCGCAGAGCACCCGATCGTCGAGGGCATCACGCACTTCGACGTCCACACCGAGCAGTACTACGTGCACTACGACCCGACGAACACCGTGCTGGCCACCACCACGTTCCGCTCGCACCCGGACTACCCGTGGATCGAGGGCGCCGTGATGCCGGCCGTCTGGACCCGGACCTGGGGTGCGGGGAAGGTCTTCGTCTGCACTGTCGGCCACAAACTGGACGACCTCGAAGTGCCGGAGGTCCGGACCATCATCGAGCGGGGGCTGCTGTGGGCGAGCAAGTGACGCGCGTCGGCATCGTCGGCACCGGGGTCATCTCCGGGACGTACCTCGACCACCTGGCCAAGCTGCCCGGTGTCGACGTGGTCGCGGTCGCCGACCTCGACGTCAGCCGCGCCCAGGCGATCGCCGACAAGAATCCGGGCATCCGGGCGCTGTCGTCGGACGCCCTGTACGCCGCCGACGACGTCGACATCGTCGTGAACCTGACCATCCCGGCCGCACATGCCGCCGTGCACCAGGCCGCGATGGAGGCCGGCAAGCACGTGTACGGCGAGAAGCCGCTGGCCGTGGACCGCGCCGAGGCCGAGCCGCTGCTGAAGTACGCGGCCGCCAACAACCTGCGCGTCGGCTGCGCGCCCGACACCGTGCTCGGCACCGGCACCCAGACCGCCCGGGTCGCCATCGACCGCGGCGACATCGGCGTACCGACCGCCGCGACCGCGTCATTTGTCACCCCCGGCCACGAGCTGTGGCACCCGGCGCCGGAGTTCTACTACCAGCCCGGCGGCGGTCCGGTGCTCGACATGGGTCCGTACTACGTGACGAGCCTGGTCACCCTCCTCGGGCCGGTGCGACGGGTCACCGCTCGCGCTGGGCAGTCGCAGCAGCAGCGGAAGATCCACACCGGTCCGCGAGCCGGGGAGACCTTCCCGGTCCAGGTGCCGACGCACGTGACCGGCGTACTGGAGCACGAGTCCGGAGCGCTGACCACGCTGCTGATGTCGTTCGACGTGTGGGCCGCGCGGCTGCCGCGGATCGAGGTACATGGGACCGAGGGCAGTCTGTCGGTGCCGGACCCGAACGGCTTCGACGGCACGGTGGAGATCGCCACCGCCACGAACCGTGACTGGTCCGAACTCCCCGTAGCCGGTGGGTACGCCGGAGCCGGCCGGGGCGTCGGTGTCGCGGACATGGCCCGTGCGATCCGCACCGGCGAGCCACACCGGGCCGACGGCGCGCTGGCCTACCACGTGCTCGACGTACTGGAGTCAGTGCTGGAAGCAGCGGCCCAGGACCAGCCGGTGGACGTCGCGAGTACGGTCGACCGCCCGGCCGCCGTACCGTTGGGTGCGTCTCCCGAAATCGCCTGAGACCCGTCCCACGCCGCGATCTGGCGCTGGCGGCTACTACGGCTCGGTAGACTGGCACTCGGATCATTTGAGTGCCAGGGGTCCGCTGACTGTCGACGGTCGATGGCGAGAGAGGGTGGTGCGCGTGCTCGACGAACGCAAGCTGGATGTTCTCCGCGCCATCGTCGAGGACTATGTGGCGACCCACGAGCCGGTCGGTTCGAAGACGCTGGTGGACCGTCACAACCTCGGCGTGTCGCCGGCGACCGTGCGCAACGACATGGCCGCGCTGGAGGAGGAGGGGTACATCACCCAGCCGCACACCAGCGCCGGCCGGATCCCGACCGACGCCGGCTACCGGCTGTTCGTGGACAAGCTGAGCACGGTCAAGACCCTGACCGCGGCCGAGAAGAAGGCGATCACCTCCTTCCTGGCCGGCGCGGTCGACCTGGACGACGTCGTACGCCGTACGGTCCGGCTGCTCGCCCAGATCACCCGCCAGGTCGCGATCGTGCAGTACCCGTCGCTGAACCGGTCGAGCGTGCGGCACATCGAGGTGGTCACGATGACACCGCGCCGCCTGCTGCTGGTGCTGATCACCAGCACCGGCCGGGTCGAGCAGCGGATCGTCGAACCGCCGCACGACGTCGACGAGCAGTTGATCGCGGACCTGCGGTCCCGGCTCAACTCCGCGCTGGCCGGACAACGGCTGACCGATGCGACCACGTCCCTGGTCGCGGTCACCGATCTGTTCGCGCCGGCCGACCGTCCGCTGGTGGCGGCGATCGTGACGACGCTGCTGGAGACGTTCACCGACGAGGTCGGCGAGCAGCGGATCGCGGTCGGCGGCGCGGCCAACCTGACCCGGTACGGCGACGACTTCGAGCGCAACGTGAAGCCGGTGCTGGAGGCGCTGGAGGAGCACGTCATCCTGCTCAAGTTGCTCGGTGAGGCAACCAACCCGCAGACCCTCACGGTCCGCATCGGGCACGAGAACCCGTACGAGGAACTGGCCACCACCTCGGTGGTCGCGACCGGGTACGGGTCCAAGTCGGAGGCGCTGGCCACACTCGGCATCGTCGGCCCGACCCACATGGACTATCCGAGCACGATGGGCGCCGTACGCGCCGTCGCCCGCTACGTCAGCCAGATCCTGGCCGACACATAGGAGGGGGTGTCTGATGGTCCAACGCCTACTGCGCGGCACTCGGCACGGCACCTCGGCGCACTGGAGCAAAGGCCACGATGGATCCGCATCGAGGCCTTCACTCCAGCACGCCGAGCCACCGCACCGAGCACCTGCTCGCTACGGCGCTGGACCATCAGACACCCCCTACACCACCAACCCCTGGTCTGGAGTATGAGCACCGATTACTACGCTGTCCTGGGCGTCAGCCGTGACGCTTCACCGGACGAGATCAAGAAGGCGTACCGCAAGCTGGCCCGCCAGTACCACCCGGACGTGAACGACTCCGAGGACGCGCACCACAAGTTCCAGGAGATCGGCCGCGCCTTCCAGGTGCTGAGCGACCCGCAGAAGCGGCAGATGCACGATCTCGGCGGTGACCCGTTCGCGACCGCCGGCGCGAGCGGCGGGCCCGGTGGGTTCGGCCAGGCCTTCACGTTCACCGACATCATGGACGCCTTCTTCGGCCAGACCGGCGGGGCCACCCGCGGGCCGCGGCCGCGGACCCGGCGCGGCCAGGACGCGCTGATCCCGCTGCGGATCGACCTGGCCGAGGCCGCGTTCGGCACCACCCGGGAGCTGAAGGTCGACACCGCCGTCCTGTGCCCGACCTGTTCGGGGTCCGGTGCGGCGGCCGGTTCCGAGCCGGTCACCTGCGAGATCTGCCACGGCCGCGGCGAGGTCACCCACACCCAGCGCTCGTTCCTCGGCGAGGTGCGGACGATGCGGCCGTGCCCGAACTGCCGCGGCTTCGGCACGACCATCCCGAACCCGTGCGTCGAGTGCGCCGGCGACGGCCGGGTCCGGTCCCGTCGTACCGTCACCGTGAAGATCCCCGGCGGCGTGGACACCGGCACCCGGGTGCAGCTGTCCGGCCAGGGCGAGGTCGGCCCCGGCGGCGGCCCGGCCGGCGACCTGTACGTCGAGATCGAGGTCGAGCCGCACGACATCTTCACCCGCAACGGCGACGACCTGCACTGCACCGTCACCCTGCCGATGACGGCGGCGGCACTCGGGACGACGATCGACCTGCCGACGCTGGAGGGCGAGACGACCCCGCTGGAGATCCGGCCGGGCACACAGTCCGGTACGGCGATGACGCTGACCGCTCGTGGAGTCCCGCGCCTGCGGCACGCGGGTCGTGGTGACCTGATCGTCCAGGTGATCGTCGAGACCCCGACCAAGCTGGACGACGCGCAGTCCGAGCTGCTGAAACAGCTGGCCGGCATCCGCGGCGAGGAGCGCCCCCAGGGCCAGGTCCAGGCCGCCCACAAGGGCGTCTTCGGCCGCCTCCGCGACGCCTTCGGCGCTCACTGACTGAGCGGCGATGGGACTCGCGGTCTTCTACCTGCCTGAGCTCGCCGGTTCGGAGCTGGTGCTCGACGGCGCCGAGGGCCGGCATGCCGCGGTCGTCCGCCGGATCACGCCGGGAGAACGGATCCGGCTCACCGACGGTCGCGGCTCCTACGCCGACGGGGCGGTGACGGCCGCCTCGAAGACGGGCGTGACGGTTGCCGTCGACAACCGTGGGACGGTGCCGCCGGTGCAGCCGCGGCTGGTCGTCGTCCAGGCGCTGCCGAAGGGGGAGCGGGCCGAGCTGGCCGTCGAGATGCTGACCGAGGTCGGCGCGGATGTGATCGTGCCGTGGAACGCGGAGCGGAGTCAGTTCCGCAGCAACCCGGAGCGGTCGGCGAAGACACTGGCGAAGTGGCAGGCCTGGGCGTTCGAGGCGAGTAAGCAGTCCCGCCGGAGCTGGTTCGCCGAGGTGCCCCCGATCGCCACCACCGCGGAGGTCGCGCGCCTGGTGGCCGGCGCCGCGCTGCCCGTCGTATTGCATGAAGAAGCGAAGAACCCGCTGGCGGGTCTGGATGTGCCCGAGACCGGGGACATCGTGATGGTGATCGGCCCTGAGGGCGGTATCTCGCCCGCCGAGCTGGCCGCCTTCGAGGTCGAGCCGGTCCGCCTCGGCGACACCGTGCTGCGGACGTCAACCGCCGGCGTCGCCGCCGCGTCAGCCCTGCTTGCTCGCTCGCGCTGGAGCTGACAGCGCCGCAGCGCGGTCGCGGATCCTTACACAGCCCGAACACAAGGGCGATCGTTCTCGAACGCCCGGCGGGGAGAGTCGGTCCTGTCCGGCGGCGTGCCGGGTTCGTCGAGAGCGAGGAGTGGCGAGATGCGCAGGTCCCGCGGCATGGCTTGGGGTACGTCGGCCGTCGTACTGCTGAGTGGTCTGGTCGGAGGTACGACGGTCGCGGCGGCCGATCCCGGGGAGACGCCGACGCCGACGCCGAGCTATGGGCCGATCACCTTGAGCGCGGAGGAGTCCCAGCGGGTGTGTGCCGAGGTGCTGCCGAAGCTGATCGCGCGGCGGGAGAAGCTGGCGACCCGGATCAACGGCGGGGCCGACGTGAAGGGTTCGGTGGCGTGGCTGAAGGCTCGGGCGGTGAAGCAGCGGGCCAAAGGACACGAGAAGGTCGCCACCCAGCTCGAGAAGCGGGCCGAGCGCCGGGCCGGGCGGCTCGAGCAGCTCGGCAAGATCAAGGGCGAGCTCGAGGTGTTCAAGACCAAGCATTGCCAGGTGGTGAGGTGATGCGGAGCCTGCGGAGGAGTCTGGTCGTGCTGGTCGGTACGGCCGGTCTGGTCGTGAGCCTGGGCGCCTGCGGCTCTGCCGAAGAACCTGCTGGTCCGCAGGGTCAGCCTGCGGCTCCGGCCGGCGCGGGCCAGCAGGAAGGATCGGCCGGGCAGGGGCAGGAGGGATCGCCCGGGCAGGGGCAGGCTGGGTCGCCCGGGCAGGAGTTGGCGGGGATCGGGTCTACCCTGGACGCCATTGATTCGGAGCTGGCATCGGACGGCTCACCCTGAGCCCCAGGAGCACATGATGGGCGCAGCACCCGGTCGCGGGCTGGTGCTGGTGGTGGAGGACGAGGCCGCGATCGCCGAGGTGATCACGCTCTACCTGCGGCGGGACGGGTACGCCGTCCACGTCGAGACCGACGGCGATGCGGCGCTGGCCGCGTGGCGGCGGCTGCGGCCGGTCGCGGTGATCCTCGACATCGGCCTGCCGGGCCGGGACGGCGCGGACGTCTGTCGCACGATCCGCGCCGCTGAGGACTGGACTCCGATCCTGTTCGTCACCGCCCGCGACGACGAGGTGGATCGCCTGCTCGGCCTGGAGTTGGGCGCCGATGACTACATCACCAAGCCCTTCAGCCCGCGGGAGCTCGCGTTGCGCGTGCGGACCGTGCTGCGCCGGAGCGGCGGTGCGATCCCGGCCGGTGAGGTGCTCAGCGTCGGCGGCGTACGGGTCGATGTGAGCCGTCGACGAGCCTGGGCCGGTGACGCGGAGGTGTCGCTGACGTCCACCGAGTTCGACCTGCTCGCGCAGTTGTTCCGTCGGCCGGGCCGGGTCTTCGAGCGCGATGAGCTGCTCAGCTCCGTCTGGGGTTACCAGAGCTCGGCCGGCACCCGCACGGTCGACGTACACATCGCCCAACTCCGCGCCAAGCTCGGCGCGTCCAGCCCCATCCGCACTGTCCGGGGCGTCGGGTACGCCGCCGACCTCGACCGATGACGAGTGGGCGACGGGGGTCGTTGGCGACCCGGGTGGTGCTGGTGTGTGTGGCGGTGGCCGGGGTCGCCGTACTCGTGGCTGGTCTGGTGATGGCCGGCCTGGCTCGGCGGTCCGCGCAGAGCGTGCTGCAGGACTCGCTGGCCGCGCAGGCCGACGTACTGGCCAGCCAGGTGGACGAGCGCGGGCTGGGCTCGCGGGCGGCCGGGCTGGGCCGAGCCGCCGAGGTGGTCCGCGGGCAGGGCATCGTCGTGGTGATCCTGTTGCCTCGTCGCGGTATCCAGCCCGGCGACCAGCGGTCGATCGACGCGGCGACGATGGCCGGTCTGACCGGGATCAACGGCGGGCAGCGGATCTCGACGAAGGTGTCGGTCGACGGTCAGGAGTATCTGGTCGAGGCCAGGGGAGTGGGCCCGCGGTCGGGCTTCGCGCTGGTCGAGCCGTTGCGGATCCCGGACAGCGCCCAGCGGATCCTGGTCCGGAACATCCTGCTCGCCTTGGGCGCCGGACTCCTGGTGGCCGCCCTGGCCGGGGGACTCCTGGGTCGACTGCTCGCTCGTCCACTTCGCCGTACGGCGGATGTCGCGGGGGCCTTGCGGCAAGGGCGACGGGATCTGCACGTCCCGGTCGAAGGACCGGCCGAGGTCGCCGAGGTGGCCGAGGCCGTGAACGAACTGTCGGTTGCGTTGCGGCACAGCGAGGAGCGTCAACGTGAGTTCCTGCTCTCGGTCTCGCATGAGCTCCGTACGCCGCTGACGGCCGTCCACGGGTTCGCCGAATCGCTCGCGGACGGTGTCGTCACCGGACCGGAAGCCCAGCACGCCGGCCAGGTGATCCAGCGGGAATCGCAGCGGCTTGAGCGCCTGGTCAGTGATCTGCTCGACCTGGCCCGGCTCGGCGCGGACCAGTTCCGGCTCGATGTGGCCGCCGTGGATCTCCGGGAGACGATCAGCGCCTGTGCGGAAGTCTGGCGGGTGCGGTGCGAGCGTCAGGGCGTCCACTTCCGGCTCGAACTGCCCCCGTCACCGGCGGTCGCGACCACCGATGCCCGGCGGATCCGTCAGGTCCTGGACGGACTCGCCGAGAACGCACTCCGAGTCACCCCGGCTGGTTCGCAACTCACCCTGGCCCTGTCGACCCGCCCGGGCACGGTGGCGCTCCAGGTCCGTGACGGCGGCCCAGGACTCGAGCCCGAGGACTACGCCGTGGCCTTCGAACGCGGCGTACTCCACGAGAAGTACCGCGGCCGCCGCCCAGTAGGCTCCGGCATCGGCCTAGCCCTCGCCTACGGCCTAGTCTCCAGACTCGGCGGCACCATCACCGCCGGCCCAGCCCCGGAAGGCGGCGCAGCCTTCACCGTGTGGCTACCGGCTACTTGACGAAGACGGTCTTGGAGTCGGTGTCGGTGTCGGTGCCGTCCACGGCGGACACCAGGTAGGCCTCGATCCGCCACTCGCCGGGCCCTAGCTTGAGCGGAATGGCGAACGGCGAGTACGCCTGACCGTCCTTGGTGCTCACGTAGTGCGCCAGGGTCTCTCGGGTCTTCAGGTTGGTCGCGCGCCAGTTCAGCGTGGCTTCGTACGCGGCGGCGATGCCGGTCACGGTGAGCGGACTCTTGGTCACCTGCCCGTCGGCGAGATTGTCGATCCACACCAGGGCCTGGACCTTGCTCGCCTGCGCTCGGTTGAACGGGCGGCTGGTGTCGATCCGGCCGAACAGTGCACTGCCGGGCCGGCCCTGCTGGGTGACCTGGACTGGCAGGCGGGGGTTGTCCATGGCGCCCTGGACTGTGTAGACGAGTTGTTGGGTCGCGACGGTGGCGGCGGCTTCGTCCAGTCTGGTCTGTGGGAGCTGCTTGAAGTCGACTGTGACGACGCCGTCGGCGCGGGTTACCGAGCTGACCTGGGCGCCGCGCCAGGCGGAGTAGTAGTCGGGGTCGCCGGAGTCCTTCGAGGTCATGATCCGGACTGCCTCGAGCGCGGGCCGGCCGTCGACGATCTTGGTCCACGTGCGGTAGAGCCGGACGGTCGGCTCGGCCGTCGTCGTGCCGACCTTCTCGCCCAGCCAGTAGACCGGTACGGCGGCACTCCGCATCGTCTCCGGAGTGCCCTTCACGGAGGGGGCCGTCTTGGCGGAGGAGGTTGGGGGCCGGGTGGCCGCGGACGGGGCTGGGGTCGGTACGGCGGGGGCGGTCGTGGGCATCGCCGAGGACGGGGCTCCGGTGGCGCTGGTCGTCGTACCCGGGCTGCCAGCCAGCTGGTCGTCGCCGGCGGTTCTCGCGTTGTCGTCGAGGACGGTGAAGGCGCCGATCGCCGCGGCGGTGCCGATCGCGGCCGCACCGACGGTCAGCACCCACGGCCGGCGGGTGGCCGGGCGGCGCTGGCTGCGGGCCCGGGCCTGGATCTCGGGCAGGGCGTCGGCCGGCTCGATCCGGTCCGCCTCCTCGGCCAGGGACCGGCGCATCAGCTCGTCGAACCTGTCGTTCGGCTGGTCGTTCATAGACTCTGCTCCAGGAGCTGGCGGAGCGACTTGCTCGCCCGCGCGGCGTGGCTCTTCACGGATCCACGGCTGATCCCCATCGTGTCGGCGATCTCCGCCTCGGACAGGTCACCGTAGTACCGCAGCACCATCACGGTGCGCTGCTTCTCCGGCAGGGTGCGCATCGCCTCGATCACCCGGTCGGTCTCGACCGTCCGCAGGACGGCGTGTTCGGCGCTCGGCTCGTCCGGGAGCGAGCGGGGCGTGTGCTTGTCCACCACCACCAGGTGCCGCTGGCGGGAGCGGCAGCGGTTCACCACCGCGGTGCGCAGGTAGGCGAGCGCCTTGTGCGGGTCGCGCAGCCGGTGCCAGCGGCCGTGCATCGCGACGAACGCGTCCTGCACGATCTCCTCCGCCGTACCGGTGTCACGCAGCAACAAGGCGCCGAGGCGGACCAGCGACGTGTAGTGCGCCGTGTAGACAGCCGTCAGCGCCTCGTCGGCATCCCACGAGGACTCATGTGTCACGCCCTCTTCGTACACCACCGCCGGTTGCGCCACGCGAAGATGACGCGGAGACCGCGTCCCAGGTTGACAACTGTGCTCTTGGCCGGGCCTTCGGCGCCGGCGGGTCATGGGGCCTTTGGCTCCCACCCTTCCCTCGTCACTCCGGTCGCTGCGCTCCCTCCGCTCCTCAGTCCAGGGCGGGAGGGCCCCATAACCGCGACGAGGGGTCGTGTGATCACGGGTTGGGCGTGTTCGGGCGAATTACAAGTGAGGCTGTCGGTGCGGACGGCTAGCATGGGTGGGTCAGCTACCCCGGCATCAGGAGGAAGAGCCTGTCCAGGCCACGCAGTATCGAACCGGAGGCGCGCGCGAACGGCGCCGCCACCGCCACGCAGGCGTCGCACAAGATCGTCGTGCCGAACAGCATCGACATGGTGGCCCTGCTCGGAGCCCGGGACGAGTTCCTCCGCATCGTCGAGAAGGAGTTCGCCGCCGACATCATGGTCCGCGGCAACGAGATCACGCTGAACGGCGAGCCGGCCGAGCTGGCCCTGGCCGAGCGGCTGATCGACGAGCTGATCGCGGTGGTCCGGACCGGTCACGGGCTGACCGCGGACTCCGTCGAGCGCAGTATCGCGATGATCAAGGCCGCCACGGTCGAGAGCCCGGCCGACGTACTGACCCAGAACATCCTGTCCAGCCGCGGCCGCACCATCCGGCCGAAGACGCTGAACCAGAAGCGGTACGTCGACGCGATCGACAAGAACACCATCGTGTTCGGCATCGGCCCGGCCGGTACCGGCAAGACCTACCTGGCGGTGGCCAAGGCGGTCCAGGCGCTGCAGGCCAAGGAGGTCAACCGGATCATCCTGACCCGGCCGGCCGTCGAGGCCGGTGAGCGGCTCGGCTTCCTGCCCGGCACCCTGTCGGAGAAGATCGACCCGTACCTGCGGCCGCTGTACGACGCCCTGCACGACATGCTGGACCCGGAGTCGATCCCGCGGCTGATGACGGCGGGCACGATCGAGATCGCGCCGCTGGCCTACATGCGCGGCCGGACCCTGAACGACGCCTTCATCATCCTGGACGAGGCGCAGAACACCTCGCCGGAGCAGATGAAGATGTTCCTCACCCGGCTCGGTTTCGGCTCCAAGATGGTCGTCACCGGCGACGTCACCCAGGTCGACCTGCCGACCGGGACGAACTCGGGCCTGCGGGTGGTCCAGGACATCCTCGAGGGCGTCCAGGACCTGACGTTCTGCCGGCTGACCTCGCACGACGTGGTCCGGCACAAGCTGGTCGGCCGGATCGTGTCGGCGTACGAGAACTTCGAAGGGCAGCGCTGAGCCGCACAGATGAACGTCGAGGTCAACAACGAGTCCGGGGTCGAGATCGACGCACACGGACTGATGCGGCTCAGCCGGTTCGTGATGTCGTCGCTGCGGCTGCATCCGGAGTGTGAGCTGTCGATCAAGCTGGTCGACGAGGACACCATGGCGCGGTATCACGTCGAGTTCCTGGACCTGCCGGGTCCGACCGACGTGATGTCGTGGCCGATGGACGAGCTGCGGCCGGGGGCCGAGGACGACGCCGAGCCGCCGCTGGGTCATCTCGGTGACATCGCGCTGTGCCCGACCGTGGCGGCAGCCCAGGGCGCGAAGGCCGGGCACGGCACCTGGGCCGAGCTGGAGCTGCTGACCGTCCACGGCATCCTGCACCTGCTCGGGTACGACCATGCCGAACCCGCCGAGAAGGCGGAGATGTGGGACGTCCAGGGCCGGCTGCTGGAAGCTTGGCGAGCCCCCGGAAACCGGTTGGAGGGTGTCTGATGGTTCCCATCGGACACCCACTTGGACAGGAGTGACGTTGCGGTGACCTCCCACGACCTCGTTCTGCTGGTTGTGGCTGCGGTGCTCGTCCTGCTCGCCGGTCTGTTCGCCGGCGCCGAGGCAGCACTGTCGTCGTACTCCAAGGTGCGGGCGAACGAGCAGGTCGAGCAGGGCAACCTGCGCGCGGTCCGGCTGCGTGACCTGCTGTCCGACGCGCCGCGCTACCTGAACTCGCTGCTGCTGGTCCGGCTGATGTGCGAGATCACCGCGATCGTGCTGGTCACCCAGGCGCTGTCGGAGGTCTTCCCGGTCACCTGGGAGCACATCCTGATCACCGCCGTGGTGATGGTGCTGGTCTCGTACGTGATCATCGGCGTCGCGCCGCGCACCCTCGGCCGGCAGCACTCGGACCGGTTCGCGATCCTGTCGGCCGGCCCGGTGATGGCGCTGACCCGGGTGCTCGGGCCGCTGCCGAAGGTGCTGATCCTGCTCGGTAACGCGCTCACCCCGGGCAAGGGGTTCGCCGAGGGCCCGTTCGCGACCGAGGCGGAGCTGCGCGCGCTGGTCGACCTGGCCGAGAAGTCGGCGGTGATCGAGTCCGGCGAGCGGCAGATGATCCACTCGGTGTTCGAGCTCGGCGACACCATCGTCCGCGAGGTGATGGTGCCGCGGACCGACATGGTCTACATCGAGAAGCACAAGAAGCTGCGCCAGCTCACCTCACTGGCGCTGCGGTCGGGCTACTCACGGATCCCGGTGATCGGTGAGTCGCTGGACGACATCCTCGGCGTCGTCTACCTCAAGGACGTGATGCGCCGGGTCTACGACAACGCGCAGGCCGAGTCGACCGAGCGGGTCGAGTCGGTGATGCGGCCGTGTATGTACATCCCGGACTCCAAGCCGATCGACGAGCTGCTGCGCGAGATGCAGGCGGCCCGGATGCACGTCGCGATCGTCGTCGACGAGTACGGCGGAACGGCCGGCCTGGTCACCATCGAGGACATCCTGGAGGAGATCGTCGGCGAGATCACCGACGAGTACGACGAGGTGCCCGAGTCGGTGCAGGAGCTGTCGGACGGGGCCTACCGGGTCTCGAGCCGGCTGCCGATCGACGAGCTGGGCGAGTTGTTCGGCGTACCGCTGGACGACGACGACGTCGACACCGTCGGCGGTCTGATGGCGAAACTGCTCGGCAAGGTGCCGATCCCCGGGGCCGAGGTGGAGATCGCGGGATTGTCGCTGACCGCGGAGCGGCCGTCCGGTCGCCGCAACCAGGTCGGTACTGTGCTGGTACGGCGCGAGGAGACCGCCGACCCCTCGCACGACCCGAACCACCAGCACGCCTGATCGCCTGATCTTCTAGGAGCACTTCTTGTCAGACCTCTCGGCCGAGGACGCCAAACTCGTCACCCTGGCCCGCGCCGCCCGGGCCCGCACCCGTGCGGCCGAAGGTGCCGCGGTCCGGGACTCCGACGGGCGGACGTACTCCGCCTGCACGGTGGTGCTCGACACCGTCGGCCTGACCGCGCTGCAACTGGCGGTCGCGATGGCGCTGTCCTCCGGGGTGAAGGGGCTCGAGGCGGCCGCTGTGGTCACCGACGCTCCCGATGGTGTCGACGTCAACGTCGTCCGCCACTTCGCCGGCGCCGCCATTCCCGTAGTAGTTGCCAATGGCACCGGAGAGGTCCGCGATGTCGTCCACACCTGAGGCTTTCAAGTCCGGTTTCGCCTGTTTCGTGGGGCGGCCGAACGCGGGCAAGTCCACCCTCACCAACGCGTTGGTGGGGAAGAAGATCGTCATCACCTCGTCGAAACCGCAGACCACCCGGCACGCGGTCCGCGGCATCGTGCACCGGCCGGACGCCCAGCTCGTGCTGGTCGACACCCCCGGTCTGCACAAGCCGCGCACCCTGCTCGGCGAGCGGCTGAACGACCTGGTCAAGACCACCTGGGCCGAGGTCGACGTGATCGCGGTCTGCCTGCCGGCCAGCGACCGGATCGGTCCCGGCGACCGGTTCCTGGTCACCGAGGCGGCCAAGGTCGCGAGGACCCCGAAGGTCGCACTGGCCACCAAGGCCGACCTGGTCGAACCGGACCGGATGGTCGAGCACCTGGCCGAGATCGCCGCGCTGGGGGAGTCGGCCGGGATCGAGTGGGCCGCGATCGTGCCGGTCTCGGCGACGTCCGGCTACCAGGTCGACGTGGTCGCCGACGAGCTGGTGAAACTCCTGCCGGAGGGCTTCGCGCTCTACCCCGACGGCGACATCACCGACGAGCCCGAGGAGACCCTGGTCGCCGAGCTGATCCGAGAAGCGGCGCTGGAGGGTGTGCGGGACGAGCTGCCGCACTCGATCGCCGTCACCATCGACGAGATGGGCCTGCGCGAGGACCGCCCGGAGGACAAGCCGCTGCTCGACGTGTACGCCAACATCTACCTCGAGCGGGACAGCCAGAAAGGCATCGTGATCGGCCACAAGGGCGCCCGGCTGCGCGAGGTCGGCGCCGCCGCCCGCCGCCAGATCGAAGCGTTGCTGGGGACGCCGGTCTACCTCGACCTGCACGTGAAGATCGCCAAGAACTGGCAGACCGACGCCAAGCACCTGCGCAAACTCGGCTTCTGAATGCCCCTGCAGAACCCGGTCCACGCCGCCCTGACCGGCCCGCACTCCACCTTCGCCGAGATCCGTGGCAACGCCCGCTGCTACCCGAAGGCCGTTGCCCCGTTTCTGGCCCTCCCGGACGACCCGACCGCCGAGGACTGGGCCGACGCCGCCGAACTGCTCGGCGTCGGCACCAAGGCCGCCCTGATGCGCCCGGATCTGCCGGTCCCGGACACCTTCAAGCTGGACCGCCAGTTCGACCTGGTCCAGTACGTCGCCCCGCCGGCACTGGCAGCTGAGTACGACGAAGCCGTCGTACTCACCCTGGACGACGTACCGGACATGCTGGCCCTGGTCGCCCTGACCGACCCGGGCCCGTTTCGAGCCCGCACGATCGAGCTGGGCAGCTACCTGGGCATCCGGCGGGAGGGTGAGCTGATCGCCATGGCCGGCACCCGCTTCGCCCTCCCGACCCACACCGAAATCAGTGCAGTCTGCACTCACCCGTCGTACCGCGGCCAGGGCGTGGCCACCCGCCTGATCCGCGCGGTAGCCGCACAGATCACCACCACCGGCCGCACACCGTTCCTGCACACCGGCGGCACCAACACCCGAGCGATCCAGCTCTACGAAGCGCTCGGGTTCGCTCTCACGAACTCGATGAAGGTCACCGTCGTCGAGGCCGTCTAGCGGCTCTTCTGGAACTCCAGGGCCCTGGCGATGATCCGGTAGTTGAGTTGTTCGTTGATGGCGATCATGTGGTTGTTGGACTCGGCGTTCCAGGTGTCGATCTGGGTGAGGGCCGGCTCCTGGTCGCGCATCCACAGCAGCATCGCGGACTTGAGCAGCGCGCCCAGGCGGTGGCCGCGGTGGTCGCGGGAGACGGCGGTGTCGTTCTGCTCGCCGATGTGCGGTCGTTCCAGCTCGACCGTGATGGTGGAGTGGCCGGCCAGTTCGCCGGTCGCCTTCTCCCGGGCGATCACCCGATAGAGGGTGCGGTCGCTCTTCAGCTGCGCCTCCTCATAGGCACGCAACCGCTCCGGGCTGTACGCGTCGTCCTCGATGTCTAGGTCGTCCTTCGGCGCGTCGTTGATCGAGTCCGTCACTGTGACCATGCCCTCGAGCAGCTCCTCCGGCAGCGAGCCGGTGATCTTCAGCAGCTCGTACGCCGAGGATGCGGCGACCGCGTCGTCGTACAGCTTCTGGACGACCGACCAGTCGAGGTTCGCGATGTCCTGCCGACGGTTCACCGCGATCGACTTCCGCTCGAAGCCGTGCCGCTGGGCGAACGCCTCCGACTTCGGCAGGTCCCAGGAGCTGGCGCCGAGAGACGACCGGCCGAGCTCCGCGGCCAGCGCCTCGGCGTAGGCGATCAGCTCCGACCCGACTCCGTGGCTGCGGTAGTCCGGATGGACGTCGATACCCAGCCACATCAGGTTGGTGTTGTCGTACGTCGGCGCATCCGCGGAGAGAAGGCCCACGGCGGTTCCCTCGGCGTCCCGCGCGAGATAGGCCCGCGCGGGATCGAGGTCCCAGCCGTACCGCAAATGATTCGCATAGCCCCGCGGCGTCGGCAGCAACGACTCCGGGCAGTCGACCTTGGCCGCCGCATCCATCACCGCGACGGCAGCAGCGCATCCGACCTCGTCGTCGGGCGACAGTCTCGTAATCTCCACGCCCTCAGCTTCCACACTGCTGCCGTTTACCGCGAGTGATTTATCGCGGTGGGGAAGTCACCGCACGTGCCAGGCCTTGTCGATGCGCTGGACCGGATCGGACAGGGCGCAAGATCCTGGCAATTTCGTCGGCTTTCCGATCGACGCGCGGAAATCTTGACCGATTCCAGAACGGTGGAAAGACTGCATGAGTGGCAGTCGAATTCGACGTCCACGCGATGTTGCGCGACGTCGCGCTCCGGGTCACCCGGCCTCGGGTGACCGTACTGCACGCTGTCCATGCGCATCCGCACGCCGACACCGACACGATCATCCGCGCCGCCCGCCGGGCCCTGCCCGACGTGTCCCACCAGGCGGTGTACGACGTCCTGCGCGCACTGACCGACGCCCGGCTGCTGCGGCGGATCCAGCCGGCCGGTTCGGTCGCACGCTACGAGGCGCGGGTGGGGGACAACCACCACCACGTGGTGTGCCGGTCGTGCGGCGTGATCGAGGACGTGGACTGCGCTGTCGGCCAGGCGCCTTGCCTGCACCCGTCGGACCGCCACGGCTTCTCCGTCGACGAGGCCGAAGTCGTCTACTGGGGCTTGTGCCCCGCCTGTTCCGCCACCACCCCTGACCCAGCAACAGCACGGAAAGGCTGAGCATGTCCGACACGTCTGGCGTCACCCACCAAGGCAGTGAGAGCGAGAATCCGGCCATCGACGCACCGACTGTGAAGCCGGGCCGGCCGAGGACGAACCGCGACTGGTGGCCCAACCAGCTGGACCTCTCGGTCCTGCACCCGCACCACACCCGGTCGAACCCGTTGGCGGACGACTTCGACTATGCGGCCGAGTTCGCCAAGCTCGACGTGGACGCGCTCAAGGCCGACATCGTCGAGGTGATGCGGACGTCACAGGACTGGTGGCCCGCCGACTTCGGCCACTACGGCCCGCTGTTCATCCGGATGAGCTGGCACGCGGCCGGCACCTACCGGATCGAGGACGGCCGCGGCGGGGCCGGCGACGGCGCCCAGCGGTTCGCGCCGCTGAACAGCTGGCCCGACAACGCGAACCTCGACAAGGCCCGCCGGCTGTTGTGGCCGGTCAAGCAGAAGTACGGCCGGAAGATCTCGTGGGCCGACCTGCTGGTGCTGGCCGGCAACGTCGCGCTGGACGACATGGGCTTCCAGACCTTCGGTTTCGGCTTCGGGCGCGAGGACATCTGGGAGCCGGAAGAGGTCTTCTGGGGTGCCGAGGACACCTGGCTCGGCGACGAGCGCTACAGCGGCGACCGCGAGCTGTCCGGACCGTTCGGCGCCGTACAGATGGGCCTGATCTACGTCAATCCCGAGGGTCCGAACGGTACGCCGGACCCGCTCGCGGCGGCCCGGGACATCCGCGAGACGTTCCGCCGGATGGCGATGAACGACGAGGAGACCGTCGCGCTGATCGCCGGCGGCCACTCGTTCGGCAAGACCCACGGGGCTGGGCCCGCCGATCACGTGGGGGTGGAGCCCGAGGGGGCGCCGATCGAGGCGCAGGGCCTGGGCTGGCAGAGCACCTACGGAAGCGGCAAGGGCAAGGACACGATCACCAGCGGTCTCGAGGTGACCTGGACGAGTACGCCGACCAGCTTCGGCAACGGGTTCTTCGAGAATCTGTTCGGTCACGAGTGGGAGCTCACCAAGAGCCCGGCCGGAGCGCACCAGTGGGTCGCGAAGGACGCCGAGGAGAACGTGCCCGACGCGCACGTCCCGGACAAGAAGCACCGCCCGACCATGCTCACGACCGACCTGGCGCTGCGGCTCGACCCGATCTACGGGCCGATCTCGCGCCGCTTCTTCGAGCACCCGGACGAGTTCGCACTCGCCTTCGCCAAGGCCTGGTACAAGCTGCTGCACCGCGACATGGGCCCGGTCTCGCGCTTCCTCGGCCCGTGGGTCCCCGAGCCGCAGCTGTGGCAGGACCCGACCCCGGCGGTCGACCACGAGTTGATCGATGACGCGGACATCGCGGCGCTCAAGGACAAACTGCTCGGGTCGGGCCTGTCCGTCGCGCAGTTGGTCAAGACCGCCTGGGCGGCCGCGGCCAGCTTCCGGTCCACCGACAAACGCGGTGGCGCGAACGGCGCGCGGATCCGGCTCGAGCCGCAGCGCAGCTGGAAGGTCAACGAACCGGCCGAGCTGGCCACGGTGCTGCAGACCCTCGAGCAGATCCAGCAGGAGTTCAACAGCTCCGGGAAGCGGGTGTCCCAGGCCGACCTGATCGTGCTCGGCGGCAGCGCTGCCGTGGAGCAGGCGGCCCGCAACGCCGGGCACGACATCACAGTTCCGTTCCGCCCCGGCCGGACCGACGCCTCCCAGGAACAGACCGACGTCGACGCGTTCGCCGTACTCGAGCCGAAGGCCGACGGCTTCCGCAACTACCTGCAGGCGGGGGAGAAGCTCTCGCCGGAGACGCTGCTGCTGGACCGCGCGTACATGCTGACCCTGACCGCCCCGGAGATGACGGTCCTGGTCGGTGGCATGCGGGCACTGGGCGCGAATGCCGGCGGTGCACAGCACGGCGTCTTCACCGACCGGACCGGGACACTGACCAACGACTTCTTCGTGAACCTGCTGGCCGCCGGCGCGGCGTGGAAGGCGTCGGAGTCGGAGGAGAACGTCTTCGAGATCCGGGACGTGGCGACCGGCGACCTCAAGGGGACGGCCACCGCGGTCGACCTTGTTTTCGGGGCCAACTCGCAGCTCCGGTCCCTCGCGGAGGTCTACGCGAGTGCCGACGCCCAGGACAAGTTCGTGACCGACTTCGTCGCGGCCTGGGTCAAGGTGATGGAGCTCGACCGGTTCGACCTCAGGACGGCGTAGGCATTCCGTAGGCGCGGTCGATGGTCATCGACAGGACAAGGCGTTTGTCGGTGACCATCACCCGGCGGTACTCGTCCCAGTCCGGGTGCTCGCCGGACGCCGTCCGGTAGTAGTCGACCAGGTCCTCGACCACGTCGTCGTACGGATCGGCCGCCACCGGACTGAGCTCGGCCTTGCCTTCCAGTACGACGTACGACCCGCCGCCGGGACCGTTGACGTACAGGCTGACCCGCGGATCGCGCCGCAGGTTCTTCGTCTTGGCCCGGTCGTCGGTCAGCGACACCCGGATCCGCTCGCCGTCGAAGGTGTAGGTGGTGTTCGACAGCTGCGGCCGGCCGTCGCGCTTGAGGGTGACGAGGACGCCGAGGCCGTGGGCGCCGATCCGGTCCAGCAGGGAGGTGGTCATGGTCAAGGTTAAAATTTCAAGTGCGCTTGAGCACAAGTCGTCACGCTCCGTGTCTCGGCGGTCGAGACCCCCGGTTCGACGGGCGGGCCGGGTTGTGCTTAGACTCACTGGCATCATGCGGCACCAGCTTCTCCTCCTTCGCTGCCGCGGCGAGGCCTGACAAGGCCGGTTCCCTCGCCGCGGAGTCTTGTCGTACGCCGGTCGTCCTCACGACTTCCGCAGTACACCTCCCGAGGAGAACCCCCGTGGCACCGAAGAATCAGCCCAAGCCCGTCCAGCAGCCGTCCGGGATGCCGATCCAGCGCTACCGCGCGTTTCCCCCGATCGACCTGCCGGACCGCACCTGGCCGGCCAAGTCGGTCGACCGGACCCCGCGCTGGCTGTCCACCGACCTCCGCGACGGCAACCAGGCACTGGTCGAGCCGATGTCGCCGGCCCGCAAGCGGCGGATGTTCGACCTGCTGGTCCGGATGGGCTACAAGGAGATCGAGGTCGGTTTCCCGAGCGCGAGCCAGTACGACTTCGACTTCGTCCGCAGCCTGATCGAAGAGGACGTCATCCCCGACGACGTCACCATCTCGGTGCTGACCCAGGCTCGCGACGAGCTGATCGAGCGGACCGTGCAGTCGCTGCAGGGCTCGCCGAAGGCGACCATCCACCTCTACAACGCGACCGCGCCGCTGTTCCGCCGGGTCGTGTTCAACGTCGACAAGGCCGAGTGCCTCAACATCGCCGTCCGCGGCACCGAGACGGTGATGAAGTACGCCGACGACATGCTGGGCGACTGCGAGTTCGGCTACCAGTACAGCCCGGAGATCTTCACCGGCACCGAGCTGGAGTTCGCGCTCGAGGTCTGTGAGGCGGTCAGCGACCAGTGGCAGCCGGCCGAGGGCCGGGAGATCATCCTGAACCTGCCGGCCACCGTCGAGATGTCCACCCCGAACGTGTACGCCGACCAGATCGAGTGGTTCAGCCGGAACCTGACCCGGCGCGAGCACAGCACGATCAGCCTGCACCCGCACAACGACCGCGGCACCGCGGTGGCCGCGACCGAGCTGGCCCTGATGGCCGGCGCCGACCGGGTCGAGGGCTGCCTGTTCGGCCACGGCGAGCGGACCGGCAACGTCGACCTGGTCACGCTGGGGATGAACCTGTTCAGCCAGGGCATCGACCCCCAGATCGACTTCGCCGACATCGACGAGATCCGCCGTACGGTCGAGTACTGCACCCAGATGCGGGTGCCCGAGCGGCAGCCGTACGCCGGCGACCTGGTCTACACCGCTTTCTCCGGCTCGCACCAGGACGCGATCAAGAAGGGCCTGGAGGCGCTGGACAAGCAGGCCGCGGCCGAGGGCAAGCCGGTCTCGGAGATCGCCTGGGAGGCGCCGTACCTGCCGATCGACCCGAAGGACGTCGGCCGGTCGTACGAGGCCGTCATCCGGGTGAACTCGCAGTCCGGCAAGGGCGGCGTCGCGTACATCATGAAGTCGGAGCACCGGCTCGACCTGCCACGCCGGCTGCAGATCGAGTTCAGCCGGGTGATCCAGCAGCACACCGACGCCGAGGGCGGCGAGGTCGGCCCACAGCACATGTGGGATATCTTCGCGGCCGAGTACCTGGCACCGGGCAAGCTGTCGCTGCTCACGGTCAACTCGTCGTCCGGCGAGGGCCAGGGCGACGAGCTCCGGGTGCAGGTCTACTCCAACGGCGTACCGCACGAGCTGACCGGTGAGGGCAACGGCCCGGTGTCGGCCTTCGTCGACGCGATCAAGCCGCTGAAGTACGACGTCCGCGTACTGGACTACCACGAGCACGCGCTCTCGGCCGGCGGCGACGCGCTCGCTGCCGCGTACGTCGAGTGCGAGGTCGGCGACGAGGTCTACTGGGGGGTCGGCCGGGACGCCAACATCCTCACCGCATCCCTGAAAGCGGTCGTCTCCGCCATCAACAGAGCCACTCGCTGACTACGGAAATCGCAGCCGCCCGTCACCCTTCGCAGAGGGTGGCGGGCGTTTTCTGTGTTTGAGATCACGGTTTGTGCGTACTATCGGCAACGTTGTCTCAAGTCGTTGACTCGGTGTCTGCGGATGCGCAGACTGTCCACACTGTGCGCAGATCCTTGCAAGGCAGGTTCTCTTACTAAAGGGTGTCACCGGGGGCCATATTCGTCGGTAGTCGCTTGGAGGTGAGCTGTGGGCAGTGCGGTCGAGACACCGGCTGGCAAGCTGATAGAGGGTCCGGTCGACGAGCCTAGACCCAATGTCACGCGACGATTCCTGAACGCGTGGTTGGTCCGTAGACTCGCGAAAGCGGTCCTGACCATCTTCATCGTCACCACCGGGACGTTCTTTCTGGTGCGGTTGCTACCGGGTAACCCGGTCGACACCTACATCCAGACCCAGATCGCGCAGACTGGTATCTCCTACGAGGCTGCCGCCGCGCAGGCGAAGAACCTGTTCTCGCTGGATCCGGATGAGCCGCTCATCCAGCAGTACGTCACGTACATGGTCAACCTGCTGCACGGCGACTTCGGCAACTCACTGCTGTCGCCGGGCACCACCGTGGCCCAGGTCATCAAGACCTACCTGCCGTGGACGCTGTTCTCCGTCGGCGTCGCGACGATCCTCAGCTTCGGCATCGGCATCGTGGCCGGCATGATCATGGCCTACCGCCGGGAGAGCTGGATCGACCACACGCTCAGCTCAGTGGGTGCGCTGCTGCACGCGATCCCGAACTACATCGTCGCGATCCTGATCGTGGTCTTCCTCGGCGTGAAACTGCAGGTCTTCAACCTGACCGAGGCGCGAGGCTCCTACACACCGGGAGTGGAACCGTCGTTCAGCCTGTACTTCCTCAACGACATCCTCTACCACGCGATGCTGCCGATCCTCGCTTACCTGCTGACCACGGTCGGATCCTGGGCGCTGGTGATGAAGTCCTCCACAGTGGAGACCCTCGGCGAGGACTACGTCACGGTCGCCCGCGCCCGTGGCCTCAGTGACTCCCGGATCCGGTCCGGCTATGTCGGGCGCAACGCCGTACTGCCGTTGTTCAGCGCGCTCGCCGTGTCGCTCGGGTTCGTCGTCGGCGGCGCGATCTTCGTGGAGAAGATCTTCGGCTACCAGGGCATCGGCCTGGCGCTCTTCAACGCGGTGAACGGTCGCGACTACCCGGTGCTGCAGGGAATCTTCCTGGTCGTCACGATCTCGGTGGTGGTGGCCAACCTGCTCGCCGACATCCTCTACAGCCGGCTGGATCCGCGGATCCGGGTCCCCGGCCAGGGTCAGGGGTGACGAGATGGCTGAGACTATGACCACCGCCGGCGCTACCGCCGCGATCGGGACGACGAGCGTTTCGCGCTTCGGCGGCATCCTGCGATCGCTGCGGCGCAGCCCGGCCGGCTTCATCGGCTTCATCATCGTGGCGCTGCTGATACTGATCACCGCGATCGGGCCGTTCTTCACCCCCGCGGTGGAGCCGAACGTGAAGGAGATCTTCCTGCCGTTCGGGTCGCCCGGGCATCTGCTCGGGACCGACAACGAGGGCAAGGACGTGCTGATCCAGGTGATCGACGGCGGCCGGTCCGTCATCTTCATCGGGTTCCTCGCGGCCGCGATCTCAACCGTCATCGCGATCGTCCTCGGCTCGCTGGCCGCCTACCTCGGCGCCGGGACCGACTCGGTGGTGGTCACCCTGGCGGACGTGTTCCTCACCGTCCCGGTGATCGTCCTGCTCGCGGTGCTCGGTGCGATGTTCAAGCTGGATTCGCCGTTGCTGCTCGCCTTTCTGGTCGGTGGCCTGGCCTGGCCGGTGCTGACGCGGGCAATCCGGTCCCAGGTGCTCTCGCTCAAGGAACGCGAGTTCGTCGAGGCGGCCAAACTGCTCGACCTCGGCACGATCCGGATCGTCTTCGTCGAGATCCTGCCGAACATGGCCAGCTTCATCCTGATGAACTTCATGATCGGTGTGACGAACGCGATCTACGCGCTGGTCGGCCTCTACCTGCTGGGCCTGGCGCCGTTGACCGGGTCGAACTGGGGCATCATGCTGAACCGCGCCTGGATCGCCGGCGCCATCTTCAACGACGACAGTCTGCCCTTCAT
This sequence comes from Kribbella sp. NPDC049174, assembly GCF_043197365.1. Classification (NCBI taxonomy): domain Bacteria; kingdom Bacillati; phylum Actinomycetota; class Actinomycetes; order Propionibacteriales; family Kribbellaceae; genus Kribbella; species Kribbella sp. NPDC049174. The sequence continues at coordinate 208,896 of NZ_JBICSZ010000001.1, forward strand.
CCTGAGTCCCATCGTCGCGATCGTTCTCCTGCTGCTCGGATTGGTGATGATGACGAGATCGCTCGAGGAGATCCTCAACCCGCGACTCCGGGACCAGTGAGGATGGTGACTGCGATGCCTCCCAGCAAGACCAGCACAGCGAGTACTGCCCGCGCGGTGCGCGGCGGCCACGACAAGCCACTGCTCTCGGTGCGCGACTTCAAGGTCGAGTACCGGACCGGGGCCGGCAGCACGGTCCAGGCCGTCCGCGGTGTCGACCTCGACCTCTACCCCGGCGAAAGCCTTGCCCTGGTGGGGGAGAGCGGCTGCGGCAAGACGACCTTCGGCCTCGGTCTGCTGCGGCTGCTGCCGCGGCTGGGCCACGCCAGCGGCAAGGTGATCTTCAACCGCGGTGACGGTGCGGAGATCGACATCCTCGGCCTGGACGGCCGGGACCTGCGCAAGTTCCGCTGGCGGGACGCGGCGATGGTCTTCCAGGGCGCGATGAACGCGTTCAATCCGGTGCTGAAGATCCGCGGCCACATGCACGACACGATGCGGGCGCACACCAAGGCCACCAAGCAGGAGATCGAGGCGCGGGCCGGGGAGCTGCTCCGGCTGGTGCGGCTGGAGCCGGCGCGGGTGATGGACTGCTACCCGCATGAGCTGTCCGGCGGAATGCGGCAGCGGGTGCTCATCGCGATGAGCCTGCTGCTCGAGCCGGAGGTGCTGATCCTGGACGAGCCGACCACGGCACTCGACATCCTGACCCAGCGGTCGATCGTCGACGTCCTGCACGAGGTGCGCGAGCGGCTCGGGTTCTCGATGATCTTCATCTCCCACGACCTGTCGCTGGCCGCCGAGCTCGCCGACCGCGTCGCCACCATGTACGCCGGTCGCATCGTCGAGACCGGCGGCGTCCGGGACCTGTTCTACCAACCGCGGCACCCGTACACGCTGGGCCTGATCAAGGCGGTGCCGCCGATCGTCGGCGACCTGCCGGATCTCGAGTCGATCCCGGGTGGACCGCCGAGCCTGGCCGATCTGCCGGCGGGCTGCACCTTCCACCCGCGCTGCAAGTTCGCCACCGAGCACTGCAAGCAGGAGGACCCGCCGCTCATCCCGGTGACCGACCAACCAGGCGACTGGCACGAGGTCGCCTGCATCCATTCCGATCAGGTGCACCTCGACCGAAAGGTGCCGACCGACGACCTAGGGACGGCGTCATGACCGCGACCGAGACTGCCCGGGCGGGGACGGCCGAGGGACGGCAGCCGCTGATGACGCTGGACAGGGTCAGCCAGGTGTTCGACACCAAGGCTGGTCCGATCCGTGCGGTCGATCACGTCGACCTGTCGATCAACCCCGGTGAGGTGCTCTGCCTGGTCGGTGAGAGCGGATCCGGCAAGACGACGGCCGCGCGGATGGCGGCCGGACTGGCCCGGCCGACCGACGGTCAGGTGGCCTTCGACGGCACCGACATCTGGTCGATGAAGCGGCGTGACTTCGGCACCTTCCGGCGCAGCGTCCAGTACGTCCACCAGGATCCGTACGCCTCGCTGAACCCGACCCGGACCATCCTGCAGACAATCGTTGCGCCGCTGCTCAAGCACGGCGTGGTCAAGGGCAAGAAGGCGGCCGCCGAGAAAGCGGTCGAGCTGCTGACGAAGGTCGACCTGACCCCAGCGGAGAACTTCCTGCCGAAGTACCCGCATCAACTGTCGGGTGGTCAGCGGCAGCGGGTGGCGGTGGCCCGGGCCTTGACGCTGGACCCGAAGATCATCATCGCGGACGAGTCGACCTCGATGCTCGACGTGTCGATCCGGATCAGCGTGCTGGCCATGCTCGGCCGGCTGCGCGACGACCTCGGCGTCGGTTTCCTGTTCATCACCCACGACCTGGCCATCGCGAAGTACTTCGGCTGGCACGGCAAGACCGCGGTCATGTACCTGGGCCGGATCGTCGAGTTCGGCCCGACCCCGAAGATCATCAACGCGCCCACCCATCCCTACACCCGGGCGCTGATCGACGCGATCCCCGAACCCGATCCCGATCTGACCAAGACCAAGGGCGCCGGATCCCTGCGCAGCCTGGAGATCCCGAGCCTGGCACACCTGCCACCCGGGTGCTCGTTCCATCCGCGCTGCCCGCTGTTCGAGGACGGTCTGTGCGACGGCGAGGTGCCCCAACTGGTCGAAGTTCGTTCCGGTCAGTCGGCCGCGTGCCATGTGGTGGCCCGCGACGGCGCCGACGCGCTCCGGCCGGATCAGCCGGTGGCCTGATGGGCCCCCAGATCGGCCGGGTCGCGCTCGGCTGGGCGGCGTTCCTCGTGCTCGCCAGCGTGATCCTTTTGTTCACGCTGACGCCGGGCACACCGGAGTTCGTCGTCACCCTGTTCACCTTGTGTTTGGGCCTGCTACTGGGCCTGATCGTCGTCGCCCTGGTCGTCGTGACCAGGCGCCGGGAGAAACACGAGGGCGGTCAGTAGTACGTCAAACCAGTAGTGCCTGACCCACATGGGCGTGTGGTCAGATCAGAAAGGACGAAGGATGAGTCCCACCGGCACCAACGATTCCGGCACCAACGGACCGGGCGCGAGCGCCCTGTCCAATGCGATCTCTCGCCGGCACGTGCTCCAACTGTTCGGTATCGCCGGTGTCGGCGCGGCCGGCATCGGGTCGCTGACGGCGTGTTCGCCGAGCGACCCGAACAGCGACGAGGCGGGCGACAACAAGTCCGGCAACAAGGAGTTCCACGGCGCGTATCCCTACCAGCTGCCGCCCAAGGGTCACTACAACCTGGCGGCGGGTGTCACCGAAGGCATCCAGCAGCAGAGCCCGTACCTCGACCTGATCTACCCGAGCGGCGGGATGTACTACTGGGCGGACAAGAAGTGGGAATACATGATGGCCGAGTCCAGCTCGCTGGACGAGGCGGCCAACACCTACACCATGAAGCTCCGCTCCGGCCTGACCTGGAGCGACGGCTCGCCGGTGACCGCCAAGGACGTCGTGGACACGTTCAACCTGCGCTGGCTGATGCGCCAGCAGGACTGGACGTTCCTGTCCGACGTCAAGGCCCAGGACGACACCACGGTGCTGTTCACCATCGGCACCCCGTCGACGGTGCTCGAGCGCTACATCCTCCGGGCACCGATCCTGCCCAGCTCCGTCTACGGTGAGTGGGCCACCAAGGCCGAGGCCATGCGGAAGGCCAAGACCAGCCTGGACAGCGCCGAGGGCAAGAAGCTGAACGGCGACTTCCAGAAGCTCCGGCCGGAGAACCCGGTCGTGTCGGGTCCGTTCAACTTCGACCCGAAGACCATGACGAATGCCCAGATGACGCTGGTGAAGAACGACAAGGGCCTGTTCGCCGACAAGATCGCGTTCAGCAAGGTCGTCCTGTACAACGGTGAGACCTCCGACATCACCCCGGTCGTGATGAACAAGGACGTCGACTACGCGACCCACGGCTTCGCGGTGGCCAGCGAGAAGACGTTCGAGCAGAACGGGTTCCGGATCCTCCGCCCGCCGGTGTACTCGGGACCGTCGCTGGTGTTCAACTACACCACCCACCCGGAGCTCTCCGACGCCCGGGTGCGGCAGGCGATCGCCTACGTCCTCGACCGCAACGAGAACGGCACCGTCGCGCTCGGCGAGTCGGGCAAGCCCTGCAAGTTCATGGCCGGGTTCTCCGACATCCTCGTGCCCGACTGGATCACCGACGCCGACCAGAAGAAGCTGCAGGCCTACGAGAAGGACCTCGACAAGGCCACCCAGCTGCTGCAGGCGGCCGGCTGGAAGAAGTCCGGCGACAAGTGGACGACGTCCACCGGCAAGCCCGCGGCGTACGACATCAAGTTCCCGACCGAGTTCGCCGACTGGAACCCGGCCGCCACCAACGCGGCCGACCAGCTGAACAAGTTCGGGTTCAACATCACCAAGCGGGGCATTACCTTCACCCAGCTGAACCCCGACGTCCTGGCCGGGAAGTTCGACATCGCCATCCAGGGCTGGGGCGCCTCGAACCACCCGCACCCGTACTTCGCGTTCGTCCAGGACCTGTACACGTTCAACTACGTGATCGCGGCGAACTCGGGCGGTAAGGGGATGAACTTCCCGCTCCAGCAGACCACCTCGGCCGGTCCGATCGACCTGAAGGCCGTGGTCGACAAGTCGGCCCAGGGCCTGAACGTCGACGAGCAGAAGAAGAACATCACCGCGGCCGCGATGGCGTTCAACGAGTTGCTGCCGATCATCCCGCTGTGGGAGCGCTACGGTAACAACCCGGCGCTGGAAGGGACGCGGGTCGCCAAGTTCCCGGCGGACGACGACCCGATCCTGAAGAACGCGCCGTACGCGGACAACTTCGTCATCATGGGCATGTACTCGGGCAAGGTCGCACCGTCCTGAGTTATTCACTGGCGGTCTGACCCGTTCGTTTGGTTGGGTCGGCCGGGTGATCAGCGTTCGCGAGATCGACCCGGCCGACCTGGCCCTCTTCGACGAGTGGTACGACGCGCTGCGGGCCGGTGTGGTCGCGGGGCGCGAGGCCGCGCTCGTGGTCGGCCGGGAGGCGCTCGGCTTCTCGCTGCGCAACCCCGGACCGCTGAAGCGGCGGCTCGCGGTCGGCGCGTTCGAGGACGACCGGGTGCTCGGCGCGATGCTGTTCGAGTACCGGCTGACCGACAACCTCGACACGGTCGAGGTCGAGATCGACGTACCGCCGCAGCATCGGCGGCGCGGCATCGGTACGGCGCTGTGGCAGTGGGCCGTGACGCGGGCGGCGCAGCTCGGGCGGACGATCTTCCAGACCGAGGTCGGCGTGCCTTCAGAGCCATGGCCCGGTGCTGAGTTCGCCGCCCACCTCGGTTTCTCGGTCGAGCACGTTGAGGACCATCTCGTCGTACCACTGCCGTACGACGTGGTGCTGCTGGACGAGTTGCGTCGTACGGCCGGAGTGCTCGACGGGTATCGGCTGACGTCGTGGGCGGGCGTGTGCCCGCCGGAACACCAGCAGGCGTACGCCGATCTACATACCGCGATGGATCACGACGTGCCGACGGGCGGGATGACGCGCGAAGTGGTGCCGTGGACGGTGGAGAAGCTGCAGGCGAGTGAGCAGCGGATCGACCGGAGCTACCTCGCGCTCGTCACGATGGCGCACACGCTGTCGGGGGAGCCTGCCGGGTACACGTTGATGTACCTGCCGCGGGGTGACGACTCGCACGCCCAGCAGGACGACACCTTGGTACTGCGGGAGCACCGCGGGCACAACCTGGGCACTCACCTGAAGCTGGTCAATCTCGATCAGCTGGCGAAGCACCGGACGACGCAGCGCTTCCTGCACACGTGGACGGCGCTCTCGAACGGTCCGATGCAGAAGGTCAACACCCGCTTCGGTTTCCGCTCGATCGAGGAACATCGGGAGCTCGAGCTGACCTATCCCCGGTTGCGTCCGGCCGCGCGCGCCGTCGTACTCGACCCTGCCGACCGGATCCTGCTGGTCCGGTTCGAATTCCCCAGCGGTCCGCTCTGGGCGACGCCGGGCGGCGGTCTCGAGGCGGGGGAGTCGTTGCGGGACGGCCTGCACCGTGAGCTTCAGGAGGAGGTCGGCCTGGACGCTCCTGACCACCCGCAGCACCTCTGGCACCAGGAAGTAGTTGCCGAGGGCCACGCCACCGGGTACGACGGTGTCATCAACGACTACTTCCTCGTCCGGACCGACCCCTTCACCGTCGGCGGCACCCTCACCGAAGCCGAGCTCCAGGCCGAGAACGTCCACGGCCACCGCTGGTGGACGCTCGAGGAACTCCTTGCCACCGAAGCCCGCTTCGCGCCCCGAGCACTTCCGTTGCTGCTGCAGGAGCTTCTCCAGAACGGCCCACCCACCATCCCGACCCAGCTGGCCCTGTGAACCTCCGTCACTCGACCCGAGGTCTCGTCCTGGATCCATCGGACCGCCTGCTCCTGCTGCGCTGCGAACTCCCGGACAGGTCCTTCTGGGTGGCCCCTGGAGGAGGCCTCGAACCCGGCGAGTCTCACCACGACGCGCTCACCCGCGAGTTGCGCGAGGAGATCGGTCTGGAGGCCGCGGACATCCAGCATCACGTCTGGCGCCAGGAGGCGGTCGGACCGTACGCCGCCGGTCACGACGGCGTCCGCAACGACTACTACGTCGTCCGCACCGAACACTTCGAACCTGAGCCCACGCCCGACTGGGAGCTTGAGGGCATCAGCGACTGCCGGTGGTGGACCGTGTCGGAGCTGCTGAGTGCTGAAGCCGAGTTCTCCCCGCGGGCGTTGCCCAGCTTGCTGCACGCGTTGCTGACCGAAGGTGTGCCGGCGCGGCCGCTCCTGATGGGGGTGTGAGAAAACCTGATGGCGGTGTGAGAAACGCGTTCGAAGTCCGTGAGGAAGCGGCTCCGGGCGACGATCGCGGCCTAGCGTCGATGGTGTGAGCACTCGACATAGCGTTGACTGGTTCATCCCCGTTCGATCGACCGATGGTGTCGCCGTCCTGCAGACCGGCCGGCTGCCCGACGGCCCCAAGGTCGGCATCGCCTTCACCACCCTCGCGCTGCTGCGCGCCGCGACCGGACCACGTCAGCAGTGGCTGCGCCTGTCAGAGGACGCGCTGCGCGAACTCCTGGCGCCGCTCGGCGTCACCAGGATCCAGCTCGACCCGGTCCTCGTCGGCCCCGATGTCCGGTCGCGGACGCCGTACCCACGTCAGCCGGCCTTCGTCCACTAGCGTGCAGTCGCCGGGGTCACTGACCGTGACCGCGGGAGGGTCTTGCCCACAGCAACGGGTAACGACGGTAGGTTCGGGGGTATGCGTGAATCGAAGCTCGGTGACCTGCACGTCTCCTGCCTCGGCCTCGGCTGTATGGGGATGTCCCAGTCCTACGGTGTGACGACGGACGAGGCCGAGTCCATCGCCACCTTGCACGCCGCCATCGACGCCGGCTGCACCTTCATCGACACCGCCGACGTGTACGGCGACGGCGCCAACGAGGAGTTGGTCGGCCGCGCGCTGGCCGGCCGGCGCGACCAGGTGGTCCTGGCGACGAAGTTCGGCTTCAAGAAGCCGGCCAGCAGCACCGCCCTGCCGAACGTGGTCGACGGCAGCCCGGAGTACGCGCGGCAGGCGCTCGACGCCTCGCTGCGGCGGCTCGGTGTCGACCACGTCGACCTGTGGTACCTGCACCGGCGCGACCCGCAGGTTCCGATCGAGGAGACCGTCGGCGCGATGGGCGAGATGGTCGCCGCCGGCAAGGTCCGGCACCTCGGGCTGTCCGAGGTCAACGGCGACACGGTCCGGGCCGCGCACGCCGTCCATCCGATCAGCGCCGTTCAGAGCGAGTGGTCGCTGTGGACGCGCGACCCGGAGACCGTCGTACTGCCGACGCTGCGTGAGCTCGGCGTCGGGTTCGTCCCGTTCAGCCCGCTCGGTCGCGGCTTCCTGACCGGGCAGCTCAAGTCGCCGGACGACTTCGAGCCGGACGACATGCGGCGCGGGCTGCCGCGGTTCAGCGGGGAGAACTTCCAGCGCAATCTCGACCTGGTCGAGAAGGTGCGGGAGCTGGCCGCGTCGAAGGGGGTCACGGCCGGTCAGCTGGCGCTCGCCTGGCTGCTTGCTCAGGGCAACGACGTGGCGCCGATCCCGGGCACGAAGCGGCGCAAGTACCTGGCCGAGAACCTCGGTGCCGTGGACGTCGAGCTGACCGCGGACGAGTTGGCCGCGCTGGACGAGGCGTTCCCGCCGGAAGCGGTGTCCGGGCAGCGGTACACTCAGGGTGGGATGGACCTGGTGGGCAAGTGATCGGTCTCACCGGCTCCACCGGTCAGCTCGGTTCCCGGATCGCCCGCCTGCTGGCGGAGGCCGGCGTACCGCAGCGGCTGATCGTTCGCGATCCCGCGCGGGCGCTGGACCTGCCGGCTGCGGAGGTCGTGCAGGCGGCGTACGGCGAAGAGGCTTTCGCCGAGGCCCTGGACGGGGTCGAGACCCTGATGTTGCTCAGTGCAACGGAGTCGGCGGATCGGATCGCCTTGCACAAGGCGACGGTCGATGCCGCGGTGGCGGCCGGTGTGCGACGCATCGTCTACACGTCGTTCATCGGCGCGTCGCCGGGGGCGACGTTCACCTTCGCGCGCGACCACTGGCACACCGAGGAACACATCCGGTCCCTCGGCGTCGACTTCACCTTCCTGCGCGACAACCTGTACCTCGATTTCGTGACCGGGTACGTCGGTGAGGACGGCGTGATCCGTGGACCGGCGGGCGATGGGCGGGTGGCCGCGGTCGCCCGCGACGACGTGGCGGCGGTAGCGGCCCGGGTTCTGGTGGACCCGGGTCACTCCGGCGCTGTCTACGACCTGACCGGCCCGACCGCCTTCACGTTGGCCGAGGCGGCCGCCGTACTGGCCGCCGCCTGGGACCGAAAGGTCCGCTACGAGGCGGAGACGCTGGACGAGGCGTACCGGTCCCGCGAGGTGTACGGCGCTCCCTCCTGGGAGGTGGCCGGCTGGGTCACGTCGTACGCCGCGATCGCCAGCGGGGAGTTGAGTGCGGTCACCTCCGCTGTCGAGGACATCACCGGCCGCCCGCCGACCAGCCTCGAGGAGTATGTCGCCCGCAGGTGAGAGACTGGTGGGGTGCCGCTCTACCGGGATGAGGCGATCGTGCTGCGCACCCAGAAACTGGGTGAAGCGGACCGGATCGCCACGCTGCTGACCCGCAGCCGCGGCAAGATCCGCGCCGTCGCGAAAGGCGTTCGCCGGACGTCGTCCCGCTTCGGCGCGCGGCTCGAGCCGTTCAGCCACGTCGACCTGCAACTCGCCACCGGCCGCACCCTCGACGTCGTCACCCAGGCCGTCTCGATCGCGGCGTACGGCGAGGGAATCGTCGGCGACTACGCCCGGTACACCACCGGCACGGTCCTGCTCGAGACCGCCGACCGCCTCGTCGTCGAGGAGAAGGAACCCGCCACCCAGCAGCACCTCCTGCTGGCCGGGGCCCTCCGCGTCCTGTCCTCCGGCGAACGCGAACCCGCCCTCGTCCTCGACTCCTTCCTGCTCCGCTCGCTGGCCATCTCCGGCTACGCCCCCTCCTTCGACGACTGCGCCCGCTGCGGCGAACCCGGCCCCCACCGAGCCTTCAACCCCGCCGGCGGCGGCATGGTCTGCACCTCCTGCCGCCCCCCAGCCTCAGCCATGCCCGCCCCAGCCACCGTCACCCACCTGGCAGCCCTCCTCACCGGCGACTGGCCCATCGCCCTCCAAGCCGACCCCCGAACCCGCCGAGAAGCCACCGGCCTCATAGCCGCCTTCTTCACCTACCACCAAGACCACCAACTCCGCTCCCTACCCCACCTGGACCTGACACCAGGAACCACCTGACGGCATCACGCCTCGCGGTCCGAGCCTCTGTCCTTGTCCTGGTTCTCTGCTTGGGAGGTCCGGGCCTCGGGCGACTCGGTAGGTGCGTGCGCAGCCCCGGTCGGCGGCGCCACCTCGTCGAAGGCAACGGAGTGCGCAGACTTCGCCGTGCGCCCGCGCGCCAGGCCGGGATGCGTGCCTCGATGCTCCGGCTCCACCACCGAGTTCAGGTTCTGCGCGAACGACCTGAGGTCGTGCCGCGAAGCCAGCTTGTCGATGAGTGCCGACATCGTGTTCGGCTCCCGGTCGGTGCGGGAGATCATCTCGTTCATAGCGACGATCACCAGCTGGTGGTTGTCCTCCAGGAGACGGTTCAGGAAGCGTGATGTCTTCTCGACCGGCATCGCGTGCGGGCCGGTCGTCGGCGGCCGGAAGTCCTTGACGTTCTCGGTCACCAGGACTGTCGACGTCGACTGCACGGCCGCGGCCAGCACATGCCGGTCCTTGGCATCAGCCTGCATCTCGGGCTCGAGGTGCTCGTATCCCGTGACCATGGCTTGCGGAAACGCGCGGTTCATCTGGTTCAGGCGACGGTCGATGGCCTGTTCCGACAACCTGGGCGGACGATTCCGGCGTACCTCGTCGAGCACCTCCGCGGACCACCGCGGCTGGAAGGCGCCTAGATCTGCCAGGGTCAGCAGGACATCCGTTTGCAGATGGCCGCGCAGGACATTGGCGTCCAGGAACGCCCGCCGCGGTGGCATCGCGGTCTTACCTGTCATCGCCCGGGTCAGCTGCGTCGTCATCGTCGTAGTCGGACTCGCTCAGCATCTCGTCGAGAGCCTCCCGCCGCCGCTTCCGCAGCCGTTCGCTGAAGGCGAGTACGTCGGCCAGCCGTACCCAGTCGACATACTCGGTCGACCGGAACGGGATCGCGCCCTCGCCGACGTACGCCCGCAAGTCGTCGCTCCCCATCCCGATCGCAGCGGCCGCCTCGTCGATCGGCAGCTCGTGCCGCAGCGCGGTGACCTTCACAGCGAACCCCTGCCGCATGGCCTCCTCGACAAACCGCAGCGCCTCGAACACCTTCGGCGGTACCTCGTACCTCGCTCCATCTGCCCCGACCAGCGCCGGCCCGCCAGCAGCCAGCCGCCTGTCGTCCCCGGACAACAGAAAGATCTCCGACTGGCTCGGCAATACGTCCATGCCCCAGAGCTTATGGCCCGTCCCTCAGCAGGCCCTTTTGCCTGGCGCGGCGCGTTGAGAGTCATCGGAATCAACCAACACCGGACCGTGTTCCCCGACCCGAAGCTGGCTCCCGGGATGCCGCCCTGCAACAACCTGCACCCTGTGGATAACTCACCCCACCGAGGACCGTACGTATGAAACAGTTGCACTCTCAGTAGCCCTCGTACGGTCCCGGAGGTCCCCAATGCTCAGGCGACTAGCCACAGCAGCCCTAACAGCCACAGTCGCCACCACCGTCCCCGCCTGCACCACCGAGAACCCCAAACCGCCACCGTTCACTCCCTCAAGCACTCCGGCGAGCAGTACGCCAACCACAGCCAGTGCGTCAGAGCAGGCCGGCGTCGCAGCCGTTGCTGCCTACCGTCGGTACATCCAGGTGATCAATGGGATGACAGCGAGCGGCGGCACCGAGGTGCAGAATCTCCCGACGGTTACAGCTGGCGTTGAGCTTCGCGTCTCCCAGATTCAGGCTGAGAACTATCGCGGCCGGAAGATCAGATCCATCGGGATCCCCGAGATCATCTGGGTCAAGCCGGTCAAGGTGAGCGGGGCGGTTGCTGGGACGTTCACTACAGCTTCCGTTCAGGCTTGTGTGGACACGTCGAAGACTCAGGCCGTCGATTCGGCTGGGAAGAGTGTGAGGCCGGCCGGTACGCCGACTCGTTGGCTGGACACCCGGGATCTGCAGCTCATCGGAGGTGGCTGGAAGGTCGTCAAGGGCAAGAACCAGGGGGCACAGTGCTGACCGCGGCGCTTGCGACGGTGAGCTTGCTGGCAGGCTTACCGATGGTGCCGGAGGTGACTCCTGGCTTACAGACGCCCAGCCCCGCAGGCCCGAAATGCGATTGGGATCTGATCGCCGGTCTGTGCCGAATCTCGCTGACCAATCAGACAACCACGCCGCCCGCCACCGGGAAGGGGCAACCTGGGACGAAGGAAGTCGGGCAGTCGGGGTGTGTGTTCGAGGGCAAGGCGATCCCGTGTCGGACGGAGAACGGCTTCTGGGACGCAGCTTCAGGGTGCTATCTGACGCCGACGGCCACGCTGGTTTCAATGTTCCATTCGGCTAGCGACTATCCGCCGGGGACCAAGTACTACCGGTGCTGGGTTCTGGTAGATGTGGTCGATGGTAGGCCAGAGGGGATCGAGAGGTTCGAACCTGTCATTCGGCCGCCGGGGGAGCCGGAGACGATTGATCCGAGGGTGGCGGCTCAGCGTGTTGTGGAGTCGATGACGTTCGTGGCGCCGCAGCTCGGTCTCTCGCCGTACGTACAGAGCGCGACGCGTGAGGGCATCGTGAATGTGCCGATCTGGATGTGGATCACCGATCCGGGTGAGAACACGACAGGTCCCTTGAGCAAGCAGGCGACGCTCGGGGGTGTGACCATCGAAGCGGTCGGCACCGTCGACCGGATCGAGTGGTCGATGGGGGCCGGTGACGTGGTCTCCTGCAAGGGAGCCGGTACGCCGTTCACGAAGGCGGACGCTGAAGGCAAGTCCCTGAAGGAGATCCCCGCTTCACCCACCTGCGGTCACACCTACCGCAAGACCTCCCGCTGCGAGAAGAGCGGCCAGTTCCAGGTCACCGCGACCGCCTACTGGAACGTCCACTGGACCGGCGGCGGCATGCAGGGCGACATCCCGCTCAACTTCAGCCGCTCGGTCCCACTCCGCGTCACCGACCTGCGCCCAGTGCTCGTCGCCCCGGACGGCGGCGAAGCCACCGCCCAACCCCAACCCCGCCCATGCCCCTAGATGTTCGGCCCCGCCACCCGCAACTGGACTTGCAGCAACCGAACGGGTGGAAGCGTTGCATGCCGTCATGTTCACGCACGGCCCGCGGAGGTCCCCGATGCTCAGGCGGCTAGCCACAGCAGCCCTTTCGGCCGCCGTTGCTACAACCGTCCCCGCCTGCACGAACGACGGTTCCGAGCCTCCGCCATCCACTCCCTCAACGACCCCGGCCAGCAGCGCCTCAACTCCGGCGACTGAGTCGGCGCAGGCCGGCGCCGCAGCCGTTGCGGCCTACCGCCGCTACATCAATGTGACCGATGCGATGATGGCGAGCGGTGGGACTGACGTGAAGAACCTTCCGTCGGTGGCGGCCGGCGTCGAGCTCCGCGTCTCCCAGATCGAGGCTGAGAACTATCGCGGCCGGAAGATCAGGGCCATTGGGACCACCGAGATCATCTGGGTCAAGCCGGTCAAGGTGGGTGGGGCGATTGCCGGGGCCTCCACCACGGCGACAGTTCAAGCGTGTCTGGACACGTCGAAGACTCAGGCCGTCGATTCGGCTGGGAAGAGTGTGAGACCGGCCGGTACGCCGACTCGGTGGCTGGATACCCGGGATCTGCAGCTCATCGGAGGTGGCTGGAAGGTCGTCAAGGGCAAAAACCAGGGGGCACAGTGCTGACCGCGCTGATCGGGATCATCAGTCGGCCGACACCCCTCTCAATGCTCAGGTGGCCGGCCTCAGTAGCCCTTGCGGCCGCGGTCGCTGCCACCGTCCCCGCCTGCACCAGCAACAACCCCGAACCAGCACCCTTCACGCCATCGATCGCGACACCGTCGCCGACCGAAACACCGACAGAGTCGGCGCAGACCGCCGCCGTCTCGGCGGCCTCCAATGCCTACCGCCAGTTCGTCGCGGCAACCGATGTCGCCTACGCCAGCGGCGGTGTGAACGTCACCGAGTTGAAGAAGTACGCCAGTGGGGTGATGCTCGGCGCGGAGTTGAACCAGGCGGCGACGTTCCGAGGTAGGAGGTGGCACAGTGTTGGCCGTCAGCGGGTCATGTGGGTCACGCCACTGACCGTAGGGAAGCCGGATGCGACTGGTCAGATCAATGACATGACGCTCCGAGCGTGTGTCGATGCCTCGCATGCCACAGCTGTCGACGCCAACGGCAAGAGTGTCAAGCTACCGGGGACTCCCACGCAGGTCATCGACGAGATGCGGATGCGCCGCCTCCAAGGCAGTTGGAAAGCCGACTACCCGCAGAGCAGGAAGGGTGGCAAATGCTGACCCCAAAGCTCGTCGCGTTTCGCGTCCTCGCGCTGGTCGGGCCGCCGCCAGCCGTTCTGCGCCGCGCCGCGTGACCGACCTCCGGTAGGTTCCCGTTCCCGGCGGGCGGCACCGGCCGAAGTCGCGTGCCTGCCGCTGTCCGACCAAGGCAGCTCACCTCCCGGTGGGGGGTGTTTTGGTGGGTGGGAGACTGCTGGCATGTCGCCTATTGGTCGTCGTCGGGGGTTGGTTGAGGGGCCGCGGGGTGGGGAGAAGGTGGTGGTGGCGCCGGATCCGCATCCTTCGGGGGCTCGGCCGCCGGGGATTCCGGGGGAGTTGGTACCTCGGCATGTGGCGATCGTGATGGACGGGAACGGGCGGTGGGCGAAGCAGCGGGGGCTGCCGCGGACCGAGGGGCACAAGGCGGGGGAGGCCTCGCTGCTGGATGTGATCAAGGGCGGTATCGAGATCGGGGTGAAGTACATCTCGGCGTACGCGTTCTCGACCGAGAACTGGGCCCGGTCGCCCGAAGAGGTGCGGTTCCTGATGGGGTTCAACCGGGAGGTGATCCACCGGCGCCGCGACGAGCTGGACGCGATGGGCGTGCGGGTGGTGTGGTCGGGGCGCCGGCCGCGGTTGTGGAAGAGCGTGATCGACGAGCTGGAGCACGCGCAGGAGCGGACCAAGCACAACGACACGATCACGCTGCAGTTCTGTGTGAACTACGGCGGTCGCGCGGAGCTGGCCGACGCGATGCGGTCGATCGCGCGTGATGTTGCCGCCGGCAAGCTCAAGCCCGACCGGATCACCGAGCAGACGATCGCCCGGCACCTGTACGCACCGGACATCCCCGAGGTGGACCTGTTCGTCCGCTCGTCGGGAGAGCAGCGGACCTCGAACTTCCTGGTCTGGCAGCTCGCGTACGCCGAGATGGTCTTCCTCGACACCCTCTGGCCCGACTTCGACCGCCGCGACCTGTGGCGCGCGATCGAGATCTACGCCCAGCGCGACCGGCGTTACGGCGGCGCGATCCCCAACGAGGTCGCCCAGTAGCCCAGCCGGCCGCAGCCAACCCGCTCAGCGAGTACGAGGATTGGGAAGCAGCCCGCGTTCCATCGCGACCGTCACCGCCCGAGTGCGGTCGTCGACGTCCAGCTTGGTGAACAAGCGCTGGAGATGCGTCTTCACGGTCGCTTCGCCGATGAAGAGCTCCCGCCCGATCTCCGCGTTGCTCAGCCCCCGCGCGACCGCCGCCAGGACCTCCAGCTCGCGAGGCGACGGCTGAGCCGCCTGCGGCGCGACCGGCGTACGCAAGCGAGACATCAGCCGGGCAGCGACCGGTGGCGCGAGGACGGTCTCACCACGAGCCGCGGCGCGGATCCCGTCCAGCAGCTCCGCATGCGGCGTGTCCTTCAACAGGTAGCCGGCCGCACCGGCCTCGACCGCGTGCAGGATGTCGGTGTCCGTGTCGTACGTCGTCAGCACCAGGACCCGGGTCGACGGGTACCCGGACACGATCGCCCCAGTCGCCGACACCCCGTCCATCCGCGGCATCCGCAGATCCATCAGTACGACGTCCGGCGTGGTCGACTCCACCAGCGCGAGAGCCTCCGCGCCGTCACCCGCTTCGCCGACCACCGAGATGTCGTCGGTCACCGCGAGCATCCCGATCAGCCCCGACCGCACGACGGGATGGTCGTCGACCACCAGAACCCGAATCACACATCCTCCTCAGCGACAGCAGGGACGAGCACCTGCACCCGGGTACCGCGACCCGGTGCGCTCTCCACCTGCACCGAACCGCCCGACTCCTCGACCCGCCCCCGCATCGCCGCCAGCCCGTAGCCGGCCTCCGACGCACCCGGCGTGAACCCGGAACCGTCGTCCCGGATCTCGATCCACACCCCGCCGTCCGAGATCCCCAACGTGATCTGGACCTGCGTCGCCCCCGCGTGCTTCCGAACGTTCGCCAACGCTTCCTGGGCGGACCGCAACAACACCACCTGCTGACCCTGCGGCAGCGCGGCGACCTCCTCGTCCGGCAGGTCGAGCGACACCTGTACGTCGACGCCCGTTTCGGCAGCGAAGCGTTCGCCCTGCCGGCGCAGGACCTCGGCCAACGTTGCCTCGGACAGCACAACTGGGGTGAATGCGGCAACCAACGCACGCGCCTCGGCCAAGTTCTCCCGCGCCGTGTCCTCGATCGCCGCCAACCGGGCCGCGGCTCCATCGGTCCCGCCGCGCTGCAGCTCGACCGCGGCCGTCTGCGCGAGCATCACGATGCTGGTCATACCCTGCGCGAGCGTGTCGTGGATCTCCCGCGCCATCCGCTCCCGCTCGGCCATCACACCGGCACTGTGGTGCGCCTCGGCGAGCTCGTCCCGAGCGGACTCCAGCTGGGCGATCAGTTCGGCCCGCTGCTCGCTCTGCGTGATGATCTTTTCGATCCAGATCCCGAACAGCAGGCTGACCACCAGGCTGACCGCCATCCACGGCAGGATCTCCCAGAACGCGTCCCAGCCCCATCCAGCGCTCCACAGTTGCGCGGAGCCGACGCCGAACACCAGCAGCACACTGAGTGCCGCGGCTTCGCGCACCCGCTCGCAGAGCAGCCAGATCTGGGCCGAGGCAATGAACATCAGGAAGACCGACGGCGGGTACAACGCGACCAGCACCATCAAGCATCCGATCAGCACGATCCGATACGCGTACGCCGGAAGCTGCCGGCGCGAGGTGATCGCGGGCTTGCCGACGAACTGGTACGCCAGCCCGACCAGCAGGACCGCACTCGCGTAGACAATCCGGCGACCCGTGCTGAGGTCCGCCGAGAACGAGACGACCAGCGTCATCACCAGCAGCACCCAGAACACGATGTGCCACCCGATCAGCCATCGCATCCAGATCGGTTCGTCCACCCGCGTCGGTTCCACGGCCACCATCTTCCTCTACTGCCGATTGTCGACAATCAGCCCGCGTCCCGGCGGGTCCACCGGAAGACGCGCTGCGCGACGAGCAGACCGACCACCAGCCAGGCCGACAGCACCAGAGCGCCCAGTCCGAGCTGCCACGACCCACCCGGCTCGTTCACCTCGAAACCGTCCGGCAGGAATACCGACCGCATGCCCTGGGCCAGCCACTTCAGCGGGAAGAACTCCGCGACCGTCCGCATCCAGGCCGGCAGGCTGCTGTAGACGAAGTACACCCCGGAGATGAACTGCAGCAGCAGGACGACCGGCGTGACCACCGCGGACGCGGCCTTGGCCGACTTCGGTACGACGGAGAACGCGATCCCCAGCACCGACCCGGACGCCGTGCCGAGCACGAAGATCCAGACGAAGTTCAGCCACTTCACCGGCTCGGTCGGAATGTCGACACCCAGCAGCAGACCGGCGATCGCGAGCAGCAGCCCGAACTGCAGGATCGAGGTGACCAGGACCAGCCCGATCTTGCCGATGAAGTACGCCTGCGGCGACATCGGCGTACCGCGCAGCCGCTTCAGCAGGTCCTCGTCCCGTTCCATCGCGATCGTGATGGCGAGTGACTGGAAGCTGGTCAGGAAGATGCCGGAGGCAATCATCCCGGGGGTGAAGTAGGTGGCGGCGGTGACCCCGCCGGAGAAGTCGGTGCCGCTGAACACGGCGGAGAAGGTGGCCAGGAAGATGATCGGGAAGAAGAAGGTGAAGATCAGTTGCTCTCGTTCCCGGAAGAACTGCTTCACTTCCAGACTGGTCCGCGACAGGCCGATCTTCATCGGCGACGGCAGGACGACGCTCACCGCACAGCTCCTTCCAGTGCCGGAGCGGCCGCGGCCGCTCCGATCAGTTCCAGGTAGATGTCTTCCAGGCTCGGCCGCCGTACCTCGAGTTCCGGCACCTCACCGCCGTACTGCGCCATCAGCCGGGCCACCTCCGCGGTCGGCTCGTCGGTGCGGATCTCGCGCATCCCGTCCGCGGACAGCCAGGAGACCCGCGCGGTCCGGGCGCCACGCCCGCCGAGTGTCTCGGGGGTCGCGACCTCGACCATGCGGCCGTCGGCGATCACGCCGACCCGGTCGGCCAGGTGCTCGGCCTCGTCCAGGTAATGCGTGGTGAGCAGGATTGTGGTGCCCGCGGTGCGCAGGCTCTCGATCAGGGTCCAGAACTGCCGGCGGGCCTCGGGGTCGAAACCGGTGGTCGGCTCGTCCAGGAACAGCAGTTCCGGATTGCCGACCACGCCGAGGGCGACGTCGAGGCGGCGGCGCTGGCCGCCGGACAGCTTCCGCGTCCGGGTCTTGCGCTTCTCCGACAGGCCGACCGAGGCGATCACCTCGTCGGGGTCGCACGGTGCCGGGTAGTAGCCGGCGAAGTGGTGCACGAGTTCGGCGACGGACAGTTCGGCCTCGTCGCGGGAGGTCTGGGCGACGATCCCGAGCCGCGCCCGCCAGTACCGGTCGCCGCGAGCCGGCTCGACGCCCAGCACGCTGACCTCACCCTCGTCGGCCCGGCGATACCCCTCCAGGATCTCCACGGTCGTCGTCTTGCCGGCCCCGTTCGGCCCGAGCAGCGCGAACACCTCACCCCGATGGATGTCCAGGTCCACCCCGTCCACCGCCACCTTGTCCGGGTACCGCTTCACCAGCCCCCGGACCCTCACAGCCTCATCTGTCTCCATGCCTCAACCCTCCCGCCCACCCGACCGTCCCCGGGAGCACCACCCGGATGACTCGCTGTCCCCCAACCGGTGGACAAGCCACCTCAACCACCAGAAAATGCGCCACGCCCGGAAGGGCTGACGGGACAGTGGGTGCGCCGGTAGCGTCGGGGCATGGCTCAGACGGTGCGTGGTGTGGTGGCGGCGGCTAAGGGTCAGCCGGTCTCGATCGAGGAGATCACGATCCCGGATCCCGGACCGGGGGAAGCGGTGGTGAAGGTGCAGGCGTGCGGCGTCTGCCATACCGACCTGCACTATCGCGAGGGCGGCATCAACGACGAGTTCCCGTTCCTGCTCGGTCATGAGGCGGCCGGCATCGTGGAGTCGGTCGGCGCCGACGTCACCGACGTCCAGCCAGGCGATTTCGTCGTACTGAACTGGCGGGCTGTCTGCGGCAACTGCCGCGCCTGTCTGCGCGGTCGGCCGTGGTACTGCTTCAGCACGCACAACGCCAAGCAGAAGATGACTCTTGCTGACGGCACCGAGCTGTCACCGGCGCTCGGCATCGGCGCGTTCGCCGAGAAGACTTTGGTCGCGGCCGGTCAGTGCACCAAGGTGGACCCGGCCGCCAAGGCTGAGGTGGCCGGACTGCTCGGCTGTGGCGTGATGGCCGGCCTCGGCGCCGCCATCAACACCGGCAACGTCGGCCGCGGTGACTCGGTCGCCGTCATCGGCTGCGGCGGCGTAGGTACGGCGGCCGTCGTCGGAGCCCGGCTCGCCGGCGCCGCGAAGGTTATCGCCCTCGACATCGACGAGCGCAAACTCGCCACCGCCCAGGAGCTCGGCGCGACCCACACGATCAACTCCAAGGGCCTGGACCACGACGGAGTGGTCGAGGCCGTGCAGGAGCTGACCGGTGGGTTCGGCGCGGATGTGGTGATCGACGCCGTCGGCCGGCCGGAGACGTGGAAGCAGGCGTTCTATGCCCGCGACCTGGCCGGCACCGTCGTCCTGGTCGGCGTACCGACCCCGGAGATGACGCTCGAGATGCCATTGCTCGACTTCTTCGGCCGCGGCGGTTCACTGAAGTCGAGCTGGTACGGCGACTGCCTACCGACTCGCGACTTCCCGCTGCTGATCGATCTCCACCTCCAGGGCCGGCTGCCGCTGGATCGCTTCGTCTCCGAGACGATCGCGCTGGACGAGGTCGAGGCCGCGTTCGCCAAGATGCACCACGGCGACGTGCTGCGCTCGGTGGTGCTGTTCTAACGCCGAAACACTAAGCCTGGAACGAGATCCACACGTCCGGCGTCGCGCCGGGATCGCCCGGGATCGGCCGCGTCTCCTCGGACCACGCGTCGCCGGACACAGCGGTCGCGACCCGCCGCCAGAAGTGCACCGCCGTCGCGTTGTTCCCCTGGAACGGCACCTCCCACTGCCCAGGATGCTGCGCGATGACCTCCTGAACGGCACGCAGCCCGAACCCGCTCCGCCGTGCCGGCCGGACGATGAAGAACGTGTTCATCACCCGCACCGACTGCGTCAACGCGCGCACGAAGGAGATCCCGACCGGACTCTCCCCGGTATGGAACAGATAGCCCGCCCAGTCCGGATCACCCGCCAGCACCGACTCGAGCCGCTCACTCCGGTAGCTCCCGTCCGGCCGCGGCAACTGCCCCTGGAACTCGGACAGGTCGTGCCGGAACATCAGCCACAACCGCTCCAGCACCACCCGATCGGCCTCACCGGCACGCCGTACGACGAGATCAGACATGGGTCTCCTCACAACGAGAGAAAGGGGATGAGAACGCAGAAAAGCCTCCCGCGGGCAGCGGAAGGCTTACTGCGGAGCAGTTTATCACCCGAGCGGTGCAGTACTCCGGTCGACCCAGGTCATGTCCGGGTACCGCGTACCCACCGGCGTCAGCTTCGACAACGCCGCCAGATCATCGTCGGAGAGCACGACCTCGAGAGCCGCCGCGTTCTCCTCCAGGTACTTGCGCCGCTTCGTTCCCGGGATCGGCGCAACGTCGTTGCCCTGAGCAAGAACCCAGGCGAGCGCGACCTGACCGGGCGTCGCCTCGTAGCGGGCGGCAACCGACCGGATCTCCTCCACCAGCGCCAGATTGGCGTCGAGATTGTCGCCCGTGAAGCGGGGCAGGGTCCGCCGATAGTCGTCAGCGGCGAGGTTCCGCGGTACGGCGCCGGTCAGCATCCCGCGCCCGAGTGGCGAGTACGGCACGATCCCGATGCCGAGCTCGCGGGGCACGTCGGCAGCACCGACTCCTCGATGTCACGGCTGAACAGTGACCACTCGCTCTGCACCGCGGTGATCGGGTGGACGGCGTGCGCACGCCGGATCGTGTCCGCCGACGCCTCCGACAACCCGAGATACCGGACCTTCCCTGCCTCCACCAGCGAAGCCATCGCCGCGACGGTTTCCTCGATCGGTACGGCGGGATCCGCGCGGTGCTGGTCGTTACGGAGTGGCGTGACCGCCGTACGTGGTGATCTTGTAGTCGGTCACCGCCAGCGCCGCCTGCAGTTCGCGCAGCCGCCGCTGGATCGTCGCCCGGTGC
The DNA here is from genome assembly GCF_043197365.1 of Kribbella sp. NPDC049174. NCBI lineage: Bacteria > Bacillati > Actinomycetota > Actinomycetes > Propionibacteriales > Kribbellaceae > Kribbella > Kribbella sp. NPDC049174. Next base: position 229,714 of record NZ_JBICSZ010000001.1, read on the forward strand.
TCCTCCATCAGGGCGAGCCGCTGCGGTGCGGTCTCCTCGCCCTGCTCGACCAGCTCCAGGTAGTGGCTGATCGTGCTGATCGGCATGTCCGACAGCCGCAGCCTGGTGATGAACACGATCCGGGCCAGCGCCTGCCGGTCGTAGTACCGGTAGCCGGACTGGTCCCGACCGACGCGGACCAGTCCGATCCGCTCGTAGTACCGCAGCGTGTGGGCGGTCAGCCCGGTGACCTCGGCCGCCTCCGCGATGCTGAGTCGCTCCGACAGGTCGTCAGGAAGCTCCAGCAGCCGGAGCAGCTCGGGATCGAGCGGGGTCAGCAGCGGCACCTCGTAGCGATCGACGAAGGCCTGCCGCCGTTCGGGAGTGGTGAGGATGCTGGTCGTGTTCATGTCTTCGACCGTACGCCTTCGAGCGCGCTCAAAGGCAAAGGTGACCTGGAGCACGCTCAGGCGAGCAGATCCCGGGCGAGCGTTTCAGTCAGCCAGGCGGCGTACGTCTCCTCGGTCCAGCCGTAGCGCCGCAGCGTGAGGTACGGGCCGGACGAGGAGAGCATCAGCAGCAGGTCGGTCGCCTCGGCGACGTCCAGACCGGACCGCAGCCCCCACTGCTCGGCGATCAGTTCGACGATCTGCCCCAGGCCCTGGCGACGCAACGCTTCAGTGCGCTCGACCACGGCGGCGGCGTCAGGTTCGTGCGGCGCCGACTCGGCGACCTCTTTGATGGCCGCGACCCGAGTCAGGATCGCGGTATTGCCCCGGACGAAGGCGGCCAAGGCCGACCGGCCGGACTCCGCCGTGGCGAGATCGGTGAGGAACGGCTGCTCCAGCGGGGGAAGCCGGTCCGGTCCGAGCACAGCGTGGTCGAAGCACGCCTGCAGCAGTTCGGCCTTGGTATGAAAGGTGAAGTACACGGTCTGCACGGCAACGCCGGCCCTGGTGGCGATGTCGTTCATCCGCGCACCGGCGTAGCCCGCCTCGGAGAAGACCTCGATCGCCGCCCGGATCATCCGTTCCCGGGTCGCGGCCGCCTGCTCGCGCCGGGTGCGCTTCGGTGTGTTGACAGCCTTCGCCACCCGACCCAAACTAGCAGTAGTCATTCACTAGTGACAATCACTAGTGAATGGGTAAGAGCAAATGGGGGAACAGAATGGTTACACCGAGCAGTGCCGTGACGGCGTCGGATCCCTGGGAAATGGCCCTGATCCACCGCGTGATCCAACGGGGGTTCGAGCAGGCGAGAGACCATGTGGTGGCCGCGGGCGCGGAGTCCCGAGCCGCTGCCGTGGCGGAGTACATCGGATTTCAGCTCGACGGGTTGCACGCCCATCACTCGACCGAGGACGAGTTGCTCTGGCCCGTCCTGCTCGAGCGGGCCGGCCTGTCAGCCGCTCTGATCCACCGCATGGAGCAGCAGCATGTCGGCGTACACGATGCCGTCGAGACAGCCCGCGGCGAGTTGGCGGCCTGGCAGACTGCGCCCACCACAGCCGCCTCGGAGTCGCTCGCCACGGCCCTCGAGACCATCTCGACCCGGCTCGCGGAGCATCTCGGGGAGGAGGAGCGTGACGTGGTGCCGCTGATCGCGGTGCATGTGACTCAGGCGGAGTGGGACCGCCTCGGGAAGGTTGCGTTCAGCAAGTTCAAGCCGCACCAGCGGTTCACCGCGATGGGGGAGCTCCTCGAGTCCGCCCATCCCGACGAAGCTGCCCGGATGCTGGCGAACCTGCCGGCCCCGGTCAAGGGTGTCTGGTGGCTGATCGGGCGCCGCCGGTACCAGCGGTTCATGGCCTCGGTCCGCGGGACCTGACCGCCCTGGTCAGGAGACCTTCTGGCACTCCGCGCAGGTGCCGAAGATCTCCAGCGTGTGGCTGATGTCGGCGTAGCCGTGCTCGGCCGCGACCTTGTCCGCCCAGCGCTCCACCGCCGGTCCCTCGACCTCGACGGTGCGGCCGCAGTTGCGGCAGACCAGGTGGTGATGGTGTCCCTTCGAGCAGCGCCGATACGCCGTCTCGCCGTCGGCGGTGCGCAGTACATCGACCTCACGCGAGTCGGCCAGCGCCTGCAGGGTGCGGTAGACGGTGGTCAGGCCGACGGCCTCGCCCGCGGCCCGGAGCTCCTGGTGGATCTCCTGGGCGGTCCGGAAGTCGTCGAGATTGTCGAGCGCGGACGCGACCGCCGCGCGCTGACGGGTCGAGCGTGTTCCGATGGCCACCGTTCCTCCTGTCACTCCGTCACCGTGATTTTCCCGGTAACCCCGCCAATTCTCTCAGAAGTCAACAATCTAGTGCTCATCCCAGTGGTCGCCGTGGGCCGCGTGCAGGTGCCCGTCGTGCACGTAGTCGACGTGGTCGCCGTGCTCGACCTTCGTGTGGCCGCACTGCGGGTTGTGCGTGTGCGGGTGCCCGGCGCTCACCACGTGGGGCTCGGGCGCGGGTACGCCGACCTCGGGCTCCTCGTCGGCGAGCGGTGCGACCCGGCCCTGCCGCCGCCGGATCAGTGTCCCGACCGTTGCCGCCACCACGAACCCAGCCAGCGCCAGTACGACGATGGTCGCGCCCGGAGCCACGTTCGCGTTGTACGACGTGATGATGCCGGCCAGACATGCCGCAACACCGATCCCACAGGCCGTAACGAACGTACTGCGGAACGACCGCGTGATCTGCTGCGCCGTCGCCACCGGCACAACCATCAGCGCACTGACCAGCAGCAACCCCACTGTCCGCATCGCCACCGTCACAGTGACAGCAGCCATCACAGCGATCACCAGGTTCAGCAGTTGCACCCTGAGCCCGGTGACTCGAGCGAACTCCTCGTCCTGGCACACCGCGAACAACTGCGGTCCGAGGCCGATCGCCACCACCAGTACGGCGACAGCCAGCCCGACGACGACGTACAGGTCACTCGGCGACACCGTGGTCAGTGAGCCGAACAGATAAGTGTTCAGTGTGGCGGCGCCCTGTCCGGCCAGACCGATGAGCAGCACGCCACCCGCGATACCGCCGTAGAAGAGCAGTGCGAGGGCTACATCACCACTGGCCTTGCCGCGGGCGCGGACCAGCTCGATCGCGGTGGCACCGGCGATGGCGACAACGATCGCAGTGAGGACCGGAGCAGTCCCGGTGAGCAGGCCGAGGGCGACACCGGTGATGGCGATGTGGCCGATGCCGTCGCCCATCAGCGACAGCCGGCGCTGGACCAGGTAGGTCCCGATCGCGGGTGCCGAGAGGCCGGTGAGCAGACCGGCGATGAGCGCCCGCTGCATGAATTCCAGCTCAAACAGGGTCACGACAACCATCCCGGTTCGTCGCCACCGTGCGAGTGGTGGACGTGTGCGTGGGTCTGCGACGCGTGCGGCGGGCCGTCGTACACGATCCGGCCGCGGCGCAGGACGACGGAACGGTCGATGAGAGCGTCCATCGGGCCCAAGTCGTGGCTGACCATCACCACGGTGGTGCCGCGCGCGACCCGCTCGCGGATCGCGTCGGCGAAGATCTGCTGGCTGGCCAGGTCGACCCCGGCCGTCGGCTCGTCGAGGATCAGCAGCTCCGGGTCGGACACCAGCGCACGTGCGATCAGCACCCGCTGCTGCTGCCCACCGGACAGCTCAGCGACCGCATCCTTGCGCCGGTCGGCCATGTCCACGACCTGCAGCGCCTCGTCGATCGCCTGCTTCTGCGCGGCCCGCAGCGGGGTGAACAGCCGCCGCTTGGACAGCAGTCCGGACGACACCACTTCAGCCACAGTCGCCGGTACGCCGCCGGCCGCGGTGATGCGTTGCGGAACGTACCCGACGCGTTGCCACTGCCGGAAGCGTGGCACCGGCGTACCGAAGAGCCGGACCTCGCCACGAGCCGCGGGCAGCAGGCCGACCACGGTCCGGATCAGGGTGGATTTGCCGGAGCCGTTGGTGCCGAGGATGGCGACCACCTCGCCCTGGCGGATCTGGAGATCGACGCCCCGCAGCACGAGACGACCGCCCAGGTCGACCGAGAGATCGGCGACCTGGACGGCCTTCCCAGCAGTGTCTTGTGGTGTCACGCGCAGCTGTTCGCCTTCCGGAGCTCTTGCAGATTCTCCCGCATCAGGGTCAGGTAGGTCTCCTGGGAGTTGGCGTCCGACAGGCCCTCGATCGGGCTCAGTACGGCGGTCTTGACGCCGACGTCCCGGGCGATCGTCTCGGCCACCTTCGGGCTGACCAGCTCCTCGTAGAAGATCGTGGTCACTCCCTGCTTCCTGACGATGTCCTGGACCTCCTTGATCCGGGCCGGGGTCGGCTCGGCATCCGGGGTGAACCCGGCGATGCCGACCATCGTCAGACCGTACCGCTTCGCGAGGTACGCGAAGGCCTGGTGACTCGTCACGAACGTCTTGAGTTTGCAGTTCGCCAGACCGGTCTTGTACTCGGAGTCGAGCGTGCCGACCTCGCCGAGCAGGGTCTTGGCCCGGGCCTTGTACCCCTCGGCGTTGGCGCTGTCGGTCTCGACCAGCTTGTCGGTCACAGCCTGGACCACGCCGGCGTACCGGACCGGGTCCAGCCAGAAGTGCGGGTCGAGCGCCTCGTCGGCGTACGCGGCGGGCTTGACCGGGGTGCTGCTCTCCTCCGCGTGGGCCTCGCCTTCCTCGTGCTCCTCGAAGTCGGCGCCGGTCGCCTCCAGCTTGGCCGCCGGGGCGATGTCGAAACCGGCGTCCCTGGCGTTCTGCTCGACCGCCTCGTCGACCGCGGGCTGCAGACCCTTCTCGTAGACGACCAGCTTCGCGCCGGCGATCTCGCCGACCTGCTTGGGGGTGAGCTCGAGGTCGTGCGGCTCGACACCGGGTGCGGTCAGGGTGGTCACGTTCACCGCGTCACCCCCCACTGTCCGGGCGATGAACTCGAGCGGGTAGAACGATGCGACGACGTCGAGCTTGTCGCCACCGGAGCCGCTGGCGGCGTTGTCGCCGCCGCATCCGGCCAGGGTGAAGGCGGCGGCCAGGGCGGTGGCGCCGGCGACGACAGCACGAGTACTAGATCTCATGACAATCATTTTCATTTAATCGGAACTGGTTGTCAAAACAGGGAGTTGACCGATGGCCAGCCGCAACGTTGGACGCAGACGAGCCGACCACCGGGCCAACCGTCGCCGCGGGCTCGACATTCCCGCAGGTCACGGGCATGGTCACGGCCACGGGCACGGCGAGCATGTGGTCGACACCTCGGTGGTCGACTCGGACGCGATCGTCGCCCGGCGCGTCCGGATAGTGGTCGCCGCGGTCCTGATCCCGCTGATCGCGGCCGCCCTGATCGCGATGGTGGTGATGTGGCCGGGCGGTGGCCTGAAGGTCACGTCGTACCAGACCGAGACCGCCCGCGGCGAGGTCACGGCGATCAAGCCGTGCGCCGACCAGAAGGATCAGTGTGACCAGGCGACCGTCAAACTGACCACCGGCGCGGACAAGGGCCAGTTGGCGCCGGTCGCGGTGCCGAAGACGGGTCAGGTCGCGATCCCGGTCGAGGTCGGACAGTCCGTCATGCTCGGCGTCCAGACCGACGCGAAGACGATCGCCGAGCGGTACCAGTACGTCGACCACGACCGGACCAAGCCGCTGCTCGTACTGGCGTTGATCTTCGCGATAGCGGTCGTGGCGCTGTCGCGCTGGCGAGGTTTCGCGGCGCTGATCGCGCTGGCCGTCACGGCGGTGATGCTGACCCAGTTCATCCTGCCCGCGATCCTGAAGGGGTCCAATCCGCTGCTGGTCGCGGTCGTCGGTGGCACGGTGATCATGGCGGTCGCGTTACTCCTCACCCATGGGATCAACGCGGAGAGTTCGATCGCCCTGTCCGGCACGATCGCGGCGCTGGGGTTGACGGTGGCGCTGGGCTGGTTCTTCACCAAGTTCTGCCAGTTGAGCGGGCTCGCGTCCGAAGGGGCGTCCGCGGCCAAACAGTTCGCGCCCGATCTCGATCTCACCGGGCTGCTGGTGGCCGGGATGGTCATCGGTGCGCTCGGCGTACTCGACGACGTCACGGTCACCCAGGCCGCCGCAGTCTGGGAACTGTCCGCCGCGAATCCGACGGCGAGCCGCCGCGAACTGTTCGGCGCCGGCCTCCGGATCGGCCGCACCCACGTCGCCTCGGTGGTCAACACCCTCGTCCTGGCGTACGCCGGTGCCTCGCTGCCGATCCTGATCACCTTCGCCATCCAGGGGCTGCCCGGACAGTACGTGCTCTCCACCGAAACAGTGGCCATGGAGGTGGTTCGCGGCCTGGTCGGCAGCCTCGGGATCATCGCCGCCGTGCCGCTGACCACCGCTCTCGCGGCCATGGCCGTGGCGGACCGTTCCCGTGAGCTGGTCACCACCGAACCGGAACACATCACCGCCTAAAACCCTTGTCACAAAAGGGAATCAGGCCTTCACAGCGAGTCGCTTCACCTTCTACAGTGCGTATTAGAGTCACAGAAAGTCCGCCCTTCACCACTTTCTGTGGCTGACGGGGTGAGGAGGTCGGATGAGATTCCGGCATCGGGACGGGTCGACCGTCCATCTGGGCTACAGCGCCACCGTGCACCCGGCCGAGGACCTCGACGGAGTGATCGCCGGGCTGGACGGCTGCGCATCGCTGGTCCGCCAGGAGTTGGACGTACCGCTGCTCGGCGTCGGACTGTGGTTCGCAAGCCCGCTGGCCGACCGGCTGGCGAACTCGCCGGCCGCGGTCAACAAGCTGCGCCGCGCACTCACTCGCAACCAGCTGGAAGTCGTTACGCTCAACGGAATCCCGCACTCGGCGTTCAAGGACCAGGTCATCGGCACCAAGCTCTACTGCCCGGACTGGACCGAGCCCGAGCGACTGCGCTACACCCTCGACCTGGTCGACGTACTCGCCGTGCTGCTTCCGCGCGATGCGCCGTACGGATCGATCTCGACCATCCCGCTGGCCTGGCGGGTGCCCTGGTCGAAGGCGCGCGACAAGGCCGCGCAGAAGGCGTTCGAGCGACTCGACTGGCATCTGGAGCGGACCGAGCAGCGCACCGGCCGCAAGATCCGGGTCGCCGTCGAACCCGAACCGGGTTGTGTGCTGGAGATGATCCCGCAGGCCGCCGGGTGGCTGAGTCGCTACGCGAGCCCGTACGCCGGTGCGTCGCGGATCGGACTGGGGTTCGACACGTGTCACCTCGCCGTGCAGTTCGAGGAGCCCGACTATGCGTTCGAGACGTTGTGGCGAGCCGGCGTGGATGTGGTGAAGGCGCAACTGTCGGCGGCTCCACAGCTCGTGGATCCCTCCGACACCGCTGCCCGGCGGCGACTTGCCGAGCTCGGCGACCCGAAGTACCTGCGTCAGGTCCGGGAGTGGTGCGGGCCTGGTGTCGACGACGTGGAGCTGGCCTACCAGCTGTCCGGACATGCGGCGTGGCGGATGCACGCCCACGTCCCGGCCTATTGCGCGCTGCCGGATCCGCTCAGCGGCACCAACGCCGTACTCGAGGACTGCCTGACTCGCTTGGTCGGCTGCGGTCAGCCGCTCACCCATCACCTCGAGTCCGAGACGTACGCCTGGTCGCGGAAGCCCAAGACCCCCGAGACGTTGGCGAAGAAGATCGCCAAGGAGCTGACCTGGCTGCGCCATCGCCTGACCGCACTGGGCCTCCAGGAAGTCTCAGGCTGATTCGCGACGACCAACTCGGCTCAGCCGCTGGCGACCCGTGACACCGCGAAGAGCAGGATGATCAGGATCGAGAAGATCCGGATGAAGCGGGCGCCGGTGCCGACGACGGGCCAGGACAGGAAGCCGAGCCAGGCCAGCAGCAGGGCGAGGACGACCAGTGCGGGGACGGCGACCGGGACCGGAGCGAGGACTCCGGCCAACGCCAGGACCAAGGTGATGCCGGGCAGGGTGAGTCGGGGCATCCCGTGCAGCTTCGCCACGTACGGGTAACTGAACTTGGTGATCCGCTTCCTCAGCGGGCTCACCGGCTGACTGCTCGGGGAACTCATCTTCCTATTGTTCCAGGCACGCGGAGCTGTGGATAACTTCGGACCCGGTGGCGCGGAAACCAATAGATTCAGGGCATGACCGGTTTGCCTTCCGTAGACGACATCCGCGCCGACCTGCCCGCCGTCCTGGCGCGCTTCCGCGCGGGCCGCACGCGTGCCTTCAGCTTCGGCGCGGGCGCGCCCGATGCCGTGCTGCTGACGTACGACGAGTTCGAAGACCTCGGCGGCGAGGCGAAGTTCGCCGTCGGCGCGGACGTGCTCGAGCCTGAGCAACTGGCGGAGCGATTGGCGGCTGTGGTGGACGCCGCACGCGCGGGGTCTGGCGGGCCGGTCGTCTGGGGCGAGTCGGGCGAGCCGGAGGCGGTGATCCTGTCGACAACGCAGTACCGACAGTTGCGTGGCGACGACGAACCACCGCCTGGTGTGGTCGACGACCCCACGGTCCGCACGTATGCCACTGAACCTCTGCCAGGCAGCCGCCCCCTGAACCTGGACGAGATCGCGGAGTTGATGGGGCCGGAGGCTGTTCAAGACCTGGAGGAGATTCGCCGTGAAGGCAACAAGCCGTGAGCAGCCCTTCGGGTTACGAGCTGTTGCTCACCGACAAGTTCGTCGACGACCTGCGACGGCTGGCGGCTGACGCCCGGCGCGATCCCGGCAAGGTGTTCCTGCGACAGCAGGTCCTGCGGCAGATCGATCAGCTCAGCTCCGGTAGCACCGTCGGGCATCATGCGTTGGGGTATGAGCCCGGGAAGGGCGATCTCCGGGACTGTGTGGTCGGATACGTGCAGTCGGATCCGGAGCAGAAGCCTGATCACCGTCTGGTGTTCCGGGAAATCGGCCCCGGTGCGCCGGGGGAGTTGCCACGGCGCGAGCTCCTGGCAATCAAACCGCGCCAAGGCTCCAACAACATCTACGCCCACGTCTGCGCCCGCCTGGACCGTCACCCAAACGACCGTCAGCCTGGCCTGAACACGTTCGGCGACCGCCCCGCCGACTCCGGTGGCAGTCAGGCAAGCCGCCAGGCCGAGCTCGACACGAAACGCGCGATCGCCCACGCCTGGAGCGGCCAACAACCACTCGCCTCGTCGCGCCCACTGCAATTGGGTGGCAGCGCATCGCGCGCACCAACGGAGCACGGTGGCCGGCGGCGACTTGCCGACGTGTGGGCCCGGGGGAGTGCCCCGCCCGGGCGGGCGGGGGCTACCGGGTGGCCTGGGCGTGGGTGGGGGTGAATAGGGTGGGTGCGTGTTCGTGGTGATCAGGTTTCGGGTACCGGAGGCCGACCAGGCGGAGTTCGCCGTACGGTTGCAGGCTGCGGTCGACGTACTGCGCAAGCAGAAAGGCTTCGTGGCGGCCCGGGCCGGGTGGAATGTGGATGACCCGGAGTTGATCGCACTGACCCTGGAGTGGGAGAACATCGGCAGTTACCGTCGGGCGTTGTCGCCGTACGAGGTGAAGCTGACCGCGGTGCCGCTCCTCTCGCTGGCGATCGACGAGCCGACCGCGTACGACGACCTCCCCGAGTTCCTGCCGTAGCACCGATCCCCGCGTGGATTCCACCAGGGGCCGGTAGGACCGATAGCCTGGACCCTTCCGAGTTGCAAAGTGCCGTTACTGGAGTCGAAAAGTGCCCGTGGAAACCGTCGATGCCGTCGTCAGCCTCAGCAAGCGGAGAGGCTTCGTGTACCCGTGCGGCGAGATCTACGGTGGTACCAAGTCGGCCTGGGACTACGGGCCGCTGGGTGTCGAGCTGAAGAACAACGTTCGGACCCAGTGGTGGCGGGCGATGGTGACGAGCCGTGACGACATCGTCGGGCTGGACTCGTCGGTGATCCTGCCGACCAAGGTGTGGGAGGCGTCCGGTCACCTGTCGGAGTTCGTCGACCCGCTGACCGAGTGCCAGTCCTGTCACAAGCGGTTCCGCGACGACCACCTGCGCGAGGACTTCGCCCGGCGGAAGAACAAGGACCCCGAAGACGTCAAGCTGGCCGAGATCGCCTGCCCGAACTGCGGTAACAAGGGCACCTTCACCGAGCCGCGGATGTTCAACGGCCTGCTGAAGACCTACCTCGGCCCGGTCGAGTCCGAGGAAGGGCTGCACTACCTGCGCCCGGAGACCGCCCAGGGCATCTTCGTGAACTTCGCCAACGTGATGGGGACGGCGCGGAAGAAGCCGCCGTTCGGGATCGCCCAGGTCGGCAAGAGCTTCCGCAACGAGATCACCCCGGGCAACTTCATCTTCCGGACCCGCGAGTTCGAGCAGATGGAGATGGAGTTCTTCGTCGCGCCCGGCTCGGACGAGGAGTGGCACGAGTACTGGCTGAAGGCCCGCTGGGACTGGTACCTCGACCTCGGTCTGAACCCGGACAACATGCGCTACTACGAGCACCCGCAGGAGAAGCTCAGCCACTACTCGAAGCGCACCGTCGACATCGAGTACCGGTTCAACTTCGGCGGCAAGGAGTTCGACGAGCTCGAGGGCATCGCGAACCGGACCGACTTCGACCTGTCCACCCACTCCAAGCACTCCGGTGCCGACCTGTCGTACTTCGACCAGGAGAAGGGTGAGCGCTGGACGCCGTACGTGATCGAGCCGGCGGCCGGCCTGACCCGTAACGTGCTCGCGTTCCTGCTCGACGCGTACACCGAGGACGAGGCGCCGAACGCCAAGGGCGGTGTGGACAAGCGGACCGTCCTGCGGTTCGACCCGCGCCTGGCCCCGGTCAAGGCGGCCGTGCTGCCGCTGTCGCGCAACGCGGAGCTGTCCCCGAAGGCGAAGGATCTCGCCGGCGAGCTGCGGAAGAACTGGAACGTCGACTTCGACGACGCCGGTGCGATCGGCCGCCGCTACCGCCGTCAGGACGAGATCGGCACGCCGTACTGCATCACCGTCGACTTCGACACCCTCGACGACCAGGCCGTGACGATCCGCGAACGCGACTCGATGAAGCAGGAGCGGGTCGCCCTCACCGAGGTGACCGGCTACCTCGCCCAGCACCTGATCGGTTGCTGACGATGGGGGTACGGCGCTTGCTGTCGCCGGAGCGGATCCGGTTCGGGCTGGCTGTCTTCGGCCTGTCCGCGATCGCGGCGTTCGCGTTGACCGCCTGCTCCGACAGCGAGCCGCAGGCGGGTAACACCCCGGCTCCGTCGACGCCGGCGAACTCGACTGCGCCGATCCCGACCGCTTCCACGCCGTCGCTCACCCCGCTGCCGACCCCATCGAAGCCGTGGCCGACGCCGAAGGTCACCGGCGAGCCCGAGAACGACGCCCCACTGGCCGAGCGGATCCAGTTCGCGATCGCCAAGGAGGCGCAGGTCGCGGCCGGCAAGGCCGCCGCGACGACAGTGAAGTGCCCGGGCATCGCGGACGTCGAGAAGCCCGGCAAGCACGAGCTGACCTGCACGGTCACGTACGCCGGGAAGCCCTACGTCGGCACGCTGATCGTCGACGCGAAGACGTACACCGCGTCGTACAAGTTCACCTCCGAGTCGGTCGCGATCGTGAAGCCGAAGGTGGTCGACGCCGTGCTGCGGACCGCGCCCGACGCCGCCAAGGTGACCTGCACGATGGATGATGTTGCCGTGGTCAAGCATTCCGGCGACGGCATCGCCTGTGACGTCACCACCACGGCGAACGCGGTCCAGCCGTACAAGGCGCAGGTCTCCGGCAACGGCCAGGTCCTGGTGGCGAAGGCGTAGTAATGCTCACGCTCGGCAACCTGACGATCGACACACCCGTGGTGCTGGCGCCGATGGCGGGCATCACGAATGCGGCGTACCGGCGGCTGTGTGCGGAGCAGGGCGCCGGGTTGTACGTGTGCGAGATGATCACCTCGCGCGGGATCGTCGAGGGTGACCAGAAGTCGCTCGACATGCTCACGTTCGACGAGCGCGAGACGGTCCGCTCGGTCCAGCTGTACGGCGTCGACCCGGTCTACATCGGCCGCGCCGTTCAGATCCTGTGTGACCAGTACGGCGTCGCCCACATCGATCTGAACTTCGGCTGCCCGGTCCCGAAGGTGACGCGGAAGGGCGGCGGTGCCGCGCTGCCGTGGAAGCGCAACCTGCTCGGCGCGATCCTCCACTCGGCCGTTCACGCCGCGACGCCGTACGGCGTGCCGGTCACGATGAAGACGCGGATCGGCATCGACCAGGCGCACCAGACGTATCTCGACGCCGGCCGGATCGCGGAGGAGTCGGGCGCCGCGGCCATCGGTCTGCACGGACGTACGGCGGCGCAGGCGTACTCCGGTCAGGCGGACTGGTCCACGATCGCTTCGCTGGTGGAGCATGTGAGCATTCCGGTGCTCGGGAACGGCGACATCTGGGAAGCCGGTGACGCGCTCCGGATGGTCGCGGAGACCGGCTGCGCCGGGGTGATCGTCGGTCGTGGGTGTCTCGGCCGGCCGTGGTTGTTCCGCGACCTCGCGGTCGCGTTCACCGGCGGTGAGGCGCTGAACCTGCCGACCCTTGGCGAGGTCGCCGTGGTGATGCGCCGGCACGGCGAGCTCTTGGCGGACCTGATGGGGGAGCCGCGCGGCCTGCGCGACTTCCGCAAACACGTCCCGTGGTACCTCAAGGGCTTCCCCGCCGGCGGCGAACTCCGCGCTGCCCTAGGCATGGTCGAGTCCCTGGCCCAACTCGACGAGCTACTAGCCCAGCTCGACCCCGCCGTCCCCTTCCCAGTTGCCGAACTAGGCGCCCCCCGAGGCCGCCAAGGCAGCCCCCGCGACCACATAGTCCTCCCCGAAGGCTGGCTAAACGACACCGACGGCCTGTCAGCCGATCTAGCAGCAGCCGAGATCGGCGTCTCCGGCGGCTAACCAAAGGACACCGCCTCCGGCGGCGGCTGTTCTGTTGCCGCCTTCGGCGGGGCCGCGGACTGGTGATACGGCTGGCTGTGGTTGGCGGATGTGCTGTGGTTGGTGGGTGTGTTGTGCGGATCGTGACTGAGTAGGGCCTGCCGGCTCGCGCGATGACACCGCCTCCGTCGGTGGCTGTTGCTTTGGGCGCCTGCCGCGGGGCCGCGTGCACCTGTAAGACGGCGGGGATCTGTTGATAGATATTTGGGAGTCCAGCATTATGTAGCGAGTGCTGCTGATACGGGGGCCGCGATGAATGATGAGCCGAGTGGTGGGGATCTCTCGCGGTTGCGGCAGCTGAATGCGCTGGGTGTGTTGCGGGTTTTGCGGGATGAGCAGCCGTTGACGTTGACGGAGTTGGCTCGGCGGACTGGGCTTTCCAGGGCTTCGACTGAGGATGTTGCTCGGGAGTTGTTGGCGCGGGGGTGGGTGAGTGAGGTTGCGCCGGCGGCGGGGACGGTGGGGCGGCCGGCGCGGCGGTATCGGTTCAGGGCGGATGCCGGGCGCATTCTCGGGGTTGATGTCGGCGGCCACAAGATCCTTGCGATGGTCACCGATCTCGAGGGCGTCGTACTGCAGCAGACCCGCGTCGCGGTGAGTCCCCGGATCGGGCGGCGGGAACGTCTCGCGACGCTCGACGACTGTGTGACCAGGACGCTTGCCGCGGCCGGCGTCACTCCCGATCAGATCTGGTCTACGGGAGTCGCCAGTACCGGACTCGTCGACGGCACCGGCAAGGTGATGTTGTCGGACTCTGTGCCGGAGTGGACCGGCGTCGACCTCGCCCAGCATCTCCGTCGGCTGGTGCCCGGGCCCGTCCGGGTGGAGAACGACTGCAAGCTGGCCGCGCTCGCGGAGTCCTGGCGCGGTGTGGCGCGGTACTCGCGGAACGTCGTGTTCCTGCTCGCCGGCCTGCGGACCGGTGCCGGGCTGATCATCGATGGCAAGCTGCACCGCGGGTTCTCCAACGCCGCGGGGGAGATCGGCGCATTGCCGGCGGCCGGATGGTTGCGGGCCCCGCAGCACCTAGACGACTGGCTGGGCGCCGGCGACGACGTGGAGCAGGTCTTCCTCGCCGCGCGGGATGGAAATCGGGCGGCGATCCGGGCGGTCCGTGGCTACGTTCGCGACATCGCGGTGGGGGCGTCGGCGCTGGTTCTGACGCTGGATCCGGAGCTCGTCGTGATCGGTGGCGGATTCTCACGGTCCGCCGACGTACTCGTCGAGCCGCTGCGCCGTGAGCTGGATCGCTGGTGCCTGCGAACCCCGGAGATCAGGGTGTCGGAATTCGGTGACGAGGGAGTGACGCTCGGTGCCGTACGGCTGGCCCTCGAGGAGGTCGAGGCCACGCGGTACGACGGGAACCTCTCGGTGGACTCGGCCGAGCTCTTGACATAGTTTCCCTGGAGTCCATGATTATTCCCACGGTCGCAGAACGCCCCAGGAGGACCGATCATGAGACGGCTCGTCACGGTCATTGCCCTCGTCAGTCTGCTGTTCGCGCCACAGGTCGCGTCGGCCCACGGCTCCGCGCCGGGGACGACGCACAGCTATGCACCGACCGATGCGGTGCTCGCGAACCAGGAACGCGGTTTCTACCACCACACTGAGACGCACTACCGCGCCGACGGCTCGGGCTACGTGCCACTCAACGTCGCGACCCTGCGCGGCTACCGGACCCAGGAGGACGTGACGCAGATCCTTCGCGTCTTCTACCTGGAGAAGTTCGCCGGCCAGGACACGCTCGACCCGGCCTACCTCGATCTGGTCCGGGCCGACTTCCGGACGATCCGCGCGGCGGGTGTCAAAGCAATCGTCCGGTTCGCCTACGCCCAGCCGCCTGGCTGGCCGCCCACCATCCCGTACGGCGACGCGCCGGTCGCGCGCGTCCTGAAGCACATCGCCCAACTGACGCCTGTCCTTCGGGAGAACGCGGACGTGATCGCGGTGGTGCAGTCCGGGTTCGTCGGTCTGTGGGGTGAGGGGTACTACACCGACCACTTCGCCGACCCCCAGGACCCAAGCCAGGTCTCGGACCAGAACTGGGCCGATCGCCGCGCGGTGATCCTCGCCCTGTTGAAGGCGCTCCCGGCGAACCGGATGATCCAGGTACGTACGCCATACATGAAGCAGCGGATGCTCGGCGTACCGACCGGAGCCGAGGGCGGACTCACCGCGGACCAGGCGTACGACGGTACGCCGGTGGCGCGGACCGGTCATCACAACGACTGCTTCCTGGCCAGCCCGGACGACTTCGGGACCTACCTCAGTGACCCGATCGAGCTCGACAAGGATTTCGTTGCCCAGGACACCAATTACGTGCCCGAGGGCGGTGAGACCTGTGCGGTCAACCCGCCGAGGTCGGAATGGGACTCGGCGGCCGCGGAGATGGCCCGGCTGCACTTCTCCTACCTGAACACCGACTACAACCGGGACGTGCTGAACAGTTGGGGCGACAACATCACCATCGCCAAGCAGAAGCTCGGCTACCGGTTCGCACTGACGCAGGGCACGTTCACGGACGCCACCAGGCCGAGTGGCACGGTCGAGGTCGATCTGAGGATTCGCAACGACGGTTGGGCCGCGCCGTACAACCCTCGTCAGGTCCAGTTGATCTTCCATGGTGACAAGCACAGCTACCGGGTGACTCTGCCGGCCGACCCACGACGCTGGGGCGCCGGTACGACCACCACACTCGACCGGCAGGTCTGCGCGCCGGCTGAGCCTGGCAGCTATCGGCTGCTGCTCAACATCGCCGATGCGGCGCCTCGCTTGCAGTCCCAGGGCCGGATGCCAGGTTCCACCGAGACCTACAACTCGGCGTACGCGATCCAGCTCGCCAACACCAACACCTGGCAAGCCGCGACCGGCTACAACGACCTCGGCCACACGCTGACCGTCACCCCAGAACGCAGTGGCTCCTGCGGCAACCTGCCGAGACCACAGCCCATCCACTAACCCCGTTTGCCACGCGCCCGGCCCGCCCACTTTGGGCGGGGCGGGCGCGTTTCTGCGGTGGGAAGGACGAGATCGCGGTGAATCCGCAGGCGGGGGAGGACGTGGTGGTTCTAAGCTCTGGGAATGGCGAGCAAGCCGGACGAGACGCGTGACGGGGTACCGCTGACCAATTTGGATCAGCCGCTGTTCGACGATGCCGACGCGACCAAGCGGGATCTGGTCGACTATCTGGACGCCGTGCACGAGCGGATCCTGCCGGAGCTGCGGGACCGGCCGTTGTCGGTGATCCGGATCCGGCCGGGGCAGCCGGCCTTCATGCAGAAGAACGTGCCGAAGTACACGCCCGAGTGGGTGAAGACCGTCTCGCTGTGGGCGGAGGCGTCCAAGCGCGAGGTGTCGTACGCGCTCTGCGACGACCGGCGGACGCTGCTGTGGTTCGCGAATCAGCGCGCCGTCGAGTACCACCCGACGCTGATGCGCGCCGACCGTTGGGACCACGTCACTCACCTAGTCCTCGACCTGGACCCGCCGGAGGGCGAGACGTTCGCGATGGCGGTGCAGGCGGCGTTCCTGGTCCGGCAGGCGCTGGCCGACGCCGGGTTGTCGGGAGCGGTCAAGACGAGCGGGGCGAAGGGCGTGCACGTGTTCGTGCCGATCGACGAGTCGGTGTCGATCGAGGATGCGGCGGCCGCGACCCGGGCGATCGCGGCGCGGGCCGAGCGGATCGATCCGGAGGTCGCGACGACGGCGTACATCAAGGAGGACCGGCACGGGAAGGTCTTCGTCGACTCGACCCGTTCGGGTGGGGCGACCGTGGTCGCGGCCTACAGTCCACGCGTCCGGCCCGGTACGCCGGTGTCGTTCCCGGTCGGCTGGGACGACCTCGACCGAGTCACCCCACGAGACTTCACCATCCGTACGGCGCCCGGCCTGCTCGGTGACGCCGACCGCTGGGCCGAGCAACTGCCGGCACCACAATCGCTCCCGGAAGAGCTCCTCGAAGAGGGGCGCGCCATCCCCATCGCCCGAGTCGTAGCCATGCACGAAGGCAAACGCCGCAAACGAGCCCGCGAAGCAGCCGGAGAGGAAGGCTGAGGGATCGCAGAGTTTCGCCTGGAATAAGTCGGTCGCGCGGGTCGCCGTCCGGATGATGAGGTGGCACGGTGACCAACCGCGATGAGACGGCAGCCGTCCGGCCGTTGACACTGGCTTGGGTGAGCCGGCACCTGGAGGCCGGCGAACGGATCGTCAGAACCGAGGTGCTGCACGGCGGCATCACCGCCGAAATGCGACGACTGACCATCGGCACGCAGGACGGGCGCACCCGTCACCTGGTGCTGCGGACCGTCGTCAACGTGGCCCACGCCGAGGACTGGCTGACCAGGGAGGCCGAGGCCCTGACCCTGCTCACGGAGACCGGAGTGACGGCTCCTGGCCTGGTCGCGGTTGATCCGACGGCCGCGCAGTGCGAGTATCCATCGCTCCTGATGACACATCTGGCGGGCCGGACGGTTCTCGACGACAAGGGATTGGAGACGCGCGTCTCGCTGCTGGCTCGTCAGCTCGTGGCGATCCACGCGCTGCGGCCTGCCGAGCGGCCCGGGAAGTATGTGGCGTTGACGACCGCCGACACCGTCGTGCCTCCGAAGGGTGCCGACGCGGCGGCATGGGCCGCAGCGATCGACGTGATTCGCAAGCCCGCGCCTCCCCATGACGGGCGGTTCCTGCACCGGGACTTCCAACCCGGCAACGTGCTGTTCGACGTGCCGCCCGCAGGGCCGGCAGGCGCCCGGATCACCGGCGTCGTCGACTGGGCAGGGACCTGCTGGGGCCCGGCAGATCTCGATGTGGCGCACTGCTCCACCAATCTCGCGCTGCTGCACGGCCCGGAGTGGGGTCTGCGGTTCGCTGAGGCGTATGAGGAGGCCGGCGGGGTGCTGGCCGCGACCGCGAGCGAGCGGCTGTACTGGCAGGTGCGGGACGGGCTGGCGTTCTCAGAAGAGGTGCAGGTGGTGTCGCAGCCATGGCGGGAGGCAGGGAGAACAGACCTGACGACCCGAGCCGTGGAGGAGCGGCTGGACGCCTATGTCACCGCCCTGATGGACGCGCTGGGCTGAGCCAAGGGCGATCCGGGGCGGGCATTCCCAATGGCCTAGGGCTCGTTGGCGGTTGTTTGGTCCAGGGCGAGGTGGCGGATGGTGGGGTGGGGGTGATCGCGGAAGGCTGCCAGGAGGGCGCGCCACTCGGAGGGCCAGCCCGCACGAGGGCCGGCGGTGGTGATGAGGGCCAGCGCCAGGATGCCGACGGAGGCGTCGGTGGAGCGCGCCAGTGCGTCGGTGACTGGGAGGAGCGCGGCTGGACTCCAGGTTTGGTCGGTGGACAGGCGGGCGCGGAGGAGGTCAGCCGCAGCCTGGGCCGCGAGGGGATTGTCGGCGACAGTCAGCTGTAGCGCGGCCATTTCCTCGGCGAGGTGCGGGACCTGGAGTGACGTGACCAGAAGTTGTAGGCGGACTTGCAGGAAGTCTGGGCCGGTCAGCTCGGCTGCGAACCTGCTTGAGGAGTTGGCGGACCGTGGCCGAGCGCCCGCTCAGCTGCGCGGTCAGTTGCTGAGCCAGGTAGATCAGACGTTGCCTGGCGGGGTGGTCTCGGTCGGCGGTCGCGTTGGGTAGGTCGGGGTCATCCTCCAAGCGGACGAGCAATCGCACGACGTCGACCAGTTCGTCCAGTCCGTCGTCCGGTTGGTCGCCACGATCCCGACGAGTGCTGTGACCGCCGTACGCCAGACACCGAGTTGAGTCAGATCGACGACAAAGTCGGCGCACACCCGAGCGGCAGCGCGGTTGTGGCGGGCCCACTGCCGCAACGCGGCCAGCGCGTGCCCGACCACCTCGGGCTCGCTTCTGGTCGTTACAGCGATCAACAGGTCCGCGTACCGCGACCGGTACATCGCTGGTACGTCGTACGCCCGTCGCTCGGTCAGCACCACCGCAGTCGCCGCGGAGTCGTGCACTGCCTGCTCCAGCACCGCCCACGCAGCCGGGTCGTACAGCAAGTGCTGTGACACCGTGCCCGCGCGCACATCCCGATGCGCATTGGACCAGGTCTCAGTGAGTACGGCGCAAGCGCTCCGCGACCACCGGGAGAGCGATCATTCGCCGGGCCTGCGCCTGGCGGGTCGCGTGCGGGAGCACGTCGAGCGGTTCCTCGGACAGCACAGCCTGACTCAGGTCGACCGACCTGGTGACCGCTTCGAAGATCGTCGCCCGACGGGACGGCGCCAGGTCATGCAAGAGCCCGGCCAGATTCGGCCACGCGATCCGGCCGAGCGCGATCAGTTCGTCGTCCGCATACCTGTGCAGCCGACGACGAAACGCTGGGTTGTCGACCGCCTTGGGTACGGCGGCCTGCCGGTCGGACTCGAGCAACAGGGCCAGAACGCCGGCCGGGTCGCGATCGGTGAGTCGCCCGATGATGTCGAGGACTGCGACCGGCAGGTCGTGTGCCGGAATCGCTTGTTTGATCAGCGCCGACACCGCATCCGGATCGTGGTCGAGGGCCGCCGTGACACCGTGCCCGACACCCTGCCACCACTCGTCCCGGTCCTCACCGATCGGCAGGGTGCGCGACGCGAAGGCGAGCACTTCCTCCGGATGATGTACGGCGAGACGACGCCAGCCGCCCGGAGTCACGCAGTACGCCAGCTCAGGGAGGAGGCGTGCAACGGTCGCGCGGTCGGTCGCCTCGAGCAGACCCACTGCCGCCACATCGCCCCAACGAGCGCGGTGCTCGTCGATCAGGCGCGTGGCGAGGTGCTCGCGGCGCATCCGTCGTACCATGGCGACGAGCTTGGAGCGCAGTGCCGCGGGTGCGTCGTCGTACAGGATCCGGAGGTCGTCGTCCGAGACGGGAACACCGCGCCCGACCGCTGCCAGTGCGCGTGACTGCACCGCCGGATCCGGGTCCCGGAGAACGCGGCTGATGTACGACGTCGACCGTGCGACCTCGGCGATCTGGATCCCGAGCGTCCGCTCGAACGAGTCACCCTGTCCCAGCTCATCGAGGAACCCGGTCAGCTGCTGCGCCCGGTCGGCGATGAACCGCACTCGCTGTCCGTACGAGAGCCCGTCGATCGACCGTAGTAACTCGCTCGCGCGCATGGGCCAATCCTGCCGAGCGTGGGTGTCAATCAGCTCGGCAGGGTCGCATCGAGGAGGAGTACGGCGGCCTCGCGAGCACGGACCGCGGGATCGGCGGAACCGGAGATCGCGGAGCGGGTGATCGCGCCTTCGCTGAGCAGGATGAGGTGGTCGGCGAGGCGCTCGGGGTCCGGGGCGCTGGCATCCTTCGACAGCTGGGTCAACGCCTGCCGGAAGCCTTCCTTGTGCTGCATGGCCAGCTCGGCGACACGGGGTGAGACAGTGCCGAGCTCGCCGAAGGAGTTGATGAACGCGCAGCCGCGGTAGTCCCGCTGCAGGAACCAGTCGTGCAGGAAGTCGAACACCGCCAGCAGGCGGTCCCGCGGATCCGTCGCCGCGTCGACGTGCTCGGCCAGCATCGACTTCCACTGGCCGTCGCGGCGGTCCAGGTACGCCTCGATCAGGGCGTCCTTGGACGGGAACAGCTGGTACAGCCGCTTGAGCGACACCCCGGACGCCGTCCGGATCGCATCCATCCCGACCGCTTGTACGCCGCGCTCGTAGAACAACTCGTCCGCCGCGGCCAGCACCTGCCGCTGTGCCGTCGCCGTATCGATCGTCATAGGCCCTTCCTCGACGCCGTGATCCGCGCCACGTTGCGCGGAGAACCATCGTTCTCCTAGAGTACCGGACATCCCGGAGAACGCACGTTCTCCGATCGAGGAGGAGATTTCCCATGACTGTGCTCGAGCCCGCTGCCCAGGACTTCGCCGACGCGACCGCCAAGCCGCCGTTCCTGTTCCAGCTGGAGCCCGCCGAGGGCCGCAAGCTGGTCGACGAGGTGCAGACGACCGACTTCCCGAAGCTGGACGTCGACGAGGAGTGGGTGACCGCCGCCGACGGTACGAAGGCCCGCATCGTCAAGCCGGCCGGCGTGACCGGCGTACTGCCCGTCATCCTCTACATCCACGGCGCGGGCTGGGTGTTCGGCAACGCGCACACTCACGACCGTCTGGTCCGCGAGCTCGCCGTCGGCGCGGGTGCGGCCGTGGTGTTCCCGGAGTACGACCTGTCGCCGGAGGTGCGCTACCCGCACGCGCTCGAGCAGAACTACGCCGTCGCCCGGTGGATCCTTGCCTCAGGCAAGGACCACGGCCTGGACGCGACCCGGCTGGCGATCGCGGGCGACTCGGTCGGCGGCAATATGACCGCCGCGGTGACGCTGCTCGCCAAGGAGCGCGGCGACGTGAGGTTCGTCCAGCAGGTGCTGTTCTACCCGGTCACCGACGCGTCGTTCGACACCGGTTCGTACCGGGAGTTCGCCGAGGGCTACTTCCTGATGCGCGAGGGGATGAAGTGGTTCTGGGACCAGTACACGACCGACGAGCAGGAGCGGAACCAGATCACCGCATCCCCGCTGCGCGCCAGCACCGACCAGCTGGCCGGCCTGCCGCCGGCGCTGGTGATCACCGGCGAGGCCGACGTCCTGCGCGACGAGGGTGAGGCGTACGCCGCCAAGCTCCTCGAGGCCGGTGTGCCGACGACCGCCGTCCGGTTCGCCGCGATCATCCACGACTTCGTGATGCTGGACGCGCTGCGCGACACGCACGCCGCCAATGCGGCGATCAACCTGGCGATCTCGACCCTGCGGACCGCGCTCAACTGATCCGCTCGAGTTCGGCGAAGGCGTCGGCGAGTTTGGGCAGCGTGTAATGCGCGTTCAGTCCGCTCGGGTTCGGCAGGATCCAGACCCGCGTGTCACCGATCACCCGGTCCTGCTTGCCCATCTTCGCCGTCTTTTCACCGAAAGCATCCCGGTACGCCGTGACGCCCACGACGGCAAGCCATTCCGGCCGATAGTGGAGAATCTTCTCGACCAGGTTCTCCCCGCCGGCGACGTACTCCGCGCGGGTCAGTTCGTCGGCCCGCGCGGATGGACGATCGACGACATTCGTGATGCCGAGCCGGTAGGTCAGCAACTCGCCTTGCTCGGACGGCTTGAGCTGTCGGGGTGTGAAGCCGCTCAGGTGCAGTGCCGGCCAGAACCTGTTCCCGGGCCGGGCGAAGTGGCGCCCGGTCTCCGCGGACATCAGTCCGGGATTGATCCCACAGAACAACACCCGCAACCCGCTGTCGATCACATCCGGTATGCCCTGCACGCGCGACACCCTACCGCGTCAACCCAGGGTTGACGCGATCGGTCCGTCAACCTAGGGTTGACGCATGACTCCGGGACCTGATCTGCAGCAACTCATCACGACGATCAAGGCGGACGCCGGCAGTGACGACGAGCTCGAGCAGCTCGCGACGGCGGCGACCACGATCAGCGAACTGACCAGCACCGGCGACGCCGCGCTCGGGTTCTTCGTGGACCGGGCCCGCGGTGCGGGCAAGTCGTGGGTCGAGATCAGCGCCGTGCTCGGTGTCAGCAAACAGGCCGCGCACAAACGGTTCGCCGACTCCTGGACGGCCAAGCCGGCCTTCGATCGCTACACCCAGCGCACGCAGGCCGTGGTGAACGCGGCGGCCGACGTGGCGCGGGCACACAAGCACAGCTTCATCGGCACCGAGCATCTGCTCCTCGCGTTCTTCACGCAGCCGCAGGCGCTGGCCACCCGAGTCCTCGTCGACCGTGACATCACGGAGCAAGCCGTCCACCAGGCCGTCGCCGTACACAGCCCGGATGGTCCCCAGGCGGTCGAGGAGGAGCCGTCCTTCACGCGCCGGGCGGCCCATGTCCTGCAAGGCGCCGTCGGCGAGGCGCTGACGCTCGGCCACAACTACGTCGGCACCGAGCACATCCTGCTCGCCTTCTACCGCGACTCGGCCGGGATCGCGACCAAGATCCTCGAGGAGCAAGGGCTCGACGAGTCGGCGTGCTGGGCCGCACTCCGAGTACTGATCGAGGCAGCCAAGTAGGTTGGGCGCATGCCTGACTGGTCTGCGCGGTTGAGTGAGTTGGCGGTGGCGGCGGAGGTTCCCGGTGCGGTGCTCGGGATCTGGCACGACGGCGAGACGACGATCGCGCCGTACGGCGTCCTGAACGCGGCGACCGGGGTCGAGACGACCGCCGACTCGCTCTTCCAGGTCGGCTCGATCACCAAGCCGTGGACCGCGACGATGATCGTCCAGCTGGCGGCGGAGCAGAGGCTGGACCTGGCCGACCCGGTCGTCAAACTGTTGCCCGAGGCACCGATCGATCCACGGATCACGGTCCGTCACCTGCTCACCCACACCAGCGGTATCGACGGCGACGTGTTCACCGACACCGGCCGTGGTGACGACTGCCTCGAGAAGTACGTCGGACTGCTCGGCGAGGTGGACAATCTGTTCGAGCCTGGTACGGCGTACTCCTACTGCAACGCCGGCTTCGTCCTGCTCGGGCGGGTCATCGAAGTCCTCGACGGCCGGACCTGGGACGAGTCGCTCAAGGCCAGACTGGTCGAGCCACTCGGGCTGACCGAGACAGTCACGCTGCCGGAGGAAGCGATCCTGCATCGGGCGGCGCTCGGCCACGTGCTGAGCGACGGTTCGCCGGTCAAGACCTGGCAGCTCCCGCGCAGCATCGGCCCGGCGGGGCTGATCACACAGAGTGCGGGCGATCTGCTGGAGTTCGCCCGGATGCACCTGACCGACGAGCGCTACGCGGCCATGCAGGAGCCACAGGTGCCGTACGCCGGCGGTATCGGCGGCTTCAACGACCTCGGTCTTGCCTGGCGCATCTACGACTGGAACGGCCGCCGACTCTTCGGCCACGACGGTACGACGATCTCCCAGTTGGCGTTCCTTCGCATCGATCCCGAGGCCCGGCTGGTCATGTGCCTGCTCACCAACTCCGGCAACGGCACCACGCTGTTCGAGCCGCTCGCGTCCGATATCTTCACGCACTACGTCGGTGTCGCGCATCCGAAGCCGCCGCAGCCTGCCGACGTTCCAATCGACGATCGTCAGGTCGGCCGCTACGAACGGGCCAGCGTGCGGCTGGACGTCGTACGGCGGGAGGACGGGCTGGTGATGCGCTACCAGGCCACCGGGGAGCGGCTGGCGTTCGCCGAGGAGCCGGTGCACGAGTACGAGCTGCGCCCGACCCTGCCTGCCGACGGCAACCACTTCGTCACCCGGGAGTCGCCGACGCACCCGTGGGTCCCGATCACCTTCACCCCGACCCACGTGTTCACCTCGGGCCGGGTCACGCCCAGGCGATGAGATAAACCGGGTGCATTTTGGGGTGACCGAGCTAACGTCTTCAGGGTGACTAGTGCACCTGCTGAACTTCCCCGTAAGGCCGGTGACCTCCGGGCCGCCGGGTATCTTCCACGGTCGATCAAGGCCGAGATCCGTGACAATCTGCTGAAGGAACTCCGGGCCGGTCGTGACCCCTGGCCCGGGATCGTCGGATTCACCCGGACGGTGATTCCGCAACTCGAACGCGCCCTGCTCGCGGGGCATGACGTCGTACTGCTGGGTGAGCGCGGTCAGGGCAAGACCCGGCTGCTGCGCACCCTGGTGGGTCTGCTGGACGAGTGGACCCCGGTGATCGAGGGGGCGGAGCTCCCCGAGCACCCGCTCGACCCGATCACGCCCGCGTCGCGTCGCCGGGCCGCCGAGCTCGGCGACGACCTCCCGGTCGCCTGGCTGCACCGCAGCCTGCGGTACGCCGAGAAGCTCGCGACCCCCGACACGTCCGTCGGTGACCTGATCGGCGACGTGGACCCGGTGAAGGTGGCCGAGGGGCGCAGCCTGGGTGATCCGGAGACCATCCACTTCGGTCTGGTGCCGCGGTCGCATCGCGGGATCGTCGCGATCAACGAACTGCCGGACCTGGCCGAGCGGATCCAGGTCGCGCTGCTGAACGTGATGGAGGAGCGCGACATCCAGGTCCGCGGGTACACGCTGCGGCTGCCTCTCGACGTGTTGCTGGTGGCAACGGCCAACCCGGAGGACTACACCAACCGCGGCCGCATCATCACCCCGCTGAAGGACCGGTTCGGCGCCGAGGTCCGGACCCACTACCCGCTCGACATCGAGGCCGAGGTGGACGTGATCCGGCAGGAGGCCGAGTTCACCGCCGAGGTCGGCGAGCCGTTGCTGGAGGTGCTGGCCCGGTTCGTCCGGCACCTGCGCGAGTCGAACGCGATCGACCAGCGGTCGGGTGTCTCGGCCCGGTTCGCGGTGGCCGCGGCCGAGACGATCGCCGCGGCCGCGTTGCGGCGGAGTGCGATCACCGGTGAGGTGCCGGCGGTGGCGCGTCCGGTCGACCTGGAGGCGGTGCCCGCCGTCCTGCGGGGCAAGCTCGAGTTCGAGCCGGGCGAGGAAGGGCGCGAGATCGAGTTGCTCGAGTACCTGCTGCGCCGGTCGGTCGCGGACACCGCGCGGGAGCGGTTCGCGGGTCTCGACCTCAGCCCGCTCGCGCATGCCATTGCCGACGGCAACCTTGTGACCACGGGTGAACGAGTGCCGGGCCGCGACGTGCTCGCGGCGTTACCCGAGCTGCCGGTGCTGCACGATGTCGCTGCCCGGGCCGGCGTCGAGCCGGACGAGTCGCCGGGTCGCATCGCCGCCGCGGTCGAGCTCGCGTTGGAAGCGCTGTATCTGTCCAAGCGGGTGGCCAAGGACGCCGACAACGACACCACGGTGTACGGAGCCTGACCATGACTTCCATACCGGAAGGCTGGTCCTACGGTCCGTGGCACGACGGGCCGGATCCGCTCGCCGCGCCGGTGGATCTGCGCGACGCGCTGGACGAGATCGGCCGCGACGTGATGAACGGTTCGTCGCCGCGGTCCGCGCTGGAGGAGATGCTCCGGCGCGGCACCCGGAGTACGCAGGGTCTGGACGATCTGACCCGCAGGCTGTGGGAGCGCCGCCGCGAGATCCAGCGGCGGCACAACCTGGACGGGACGCTGCGAGACGTCCAGCGCCTGCTCGACGAGGCGCTGGCGGCCGAACGTCGCGAGCTGTTCCCGAACCCGTCCGACGACGCCCGGTTCAAGGAGGCCGAGCTCGACGCACTCCCGTCCGGTACGGCGGCCGCCGTCCGGGAGCTCGCCAACTACGAGTGGGAGTCGTCGGAGGCGCGGGAGAAGTACGAGCAGATCCGGGAGTTGCTCGGCCGGGAGCTGCTCGGGTCGCGGTTCGAGGGCATGAAGGAGGCCCTGCAGCAGACCACGCCCGAGGACGTTGCCCGGATCAACGAGATGCTCACCGACCTGAACGCGTTGCTCGCCGCGCACGCGCAGGACCGGCCGGACGTGCCGCAGTTGTTCGACGAGTTCATGGCCAAGCACGGCGAGTTCTTCCCGGAGAATCCACGGGACGTCGACGAACTGATCGACGTACTGGCGCAGCGGGCGGCCGCGGCGCAGCGGATGCTCAACTCGATGACTCCTGAGCAGCGGGCCGAGCTGATGGAGTTGTCGCAGCAGGCGTTCGGCAGTCCGCAGCTCGCCCAGCAGCTGTCGCAGCTGGACGCGCAGCTGCAGTCGCTCCGGCCGGGGGAGGACTGGAGTGGTTCGGAGCGGATGAGTGGTGACGATCCGCTCGGTCTGGCCGAGGGTGCGCGGGCGATGTCGGACCTGGCCGAGCTGGATGCGTTGGCCGAGCAGCTCGCGCAGTCGTATCCGGGTGCGCGGCTGGAGGACATCGACCTCGAGGCACTCACCCGGCAGCTCGGCGATGAGGCGACGGTCGACGCGCGTCGGCTGACCGAGCTCGAGCGACAGCTTCGCGACCAAGGGCTGCTGGAGCGTGCGCCCGACGGATCGCTGCGGTTGTCGCCGAAGGCGCTGCGGCAACTCGGTCAGACGGCGTTGGCCGACGTACTGCGGACTGCTCGGGGCTCTGGTGAGCGCGACGCCGCCAACGCCGGTGCGGCCGGTGAGTTGGTCGGGTCCACACGGCAGTGGCAGTTCGGCGACACCCAGCCGTGGGACGTGCCTCGGACGGTGCGGAACGCCGTACTGCGGACTGCCTCGCGGAGTGGGTCGGTCAAGCTCGACGTGGCGGATGTGGAGATCGCTGAGACCGAGCATCGGGCCCGGGCCGCGGTCGCGTTGCTGGTGGACACGTCGTGGTCGATGGTGCAGGAGGGCCGTTGGCTGCCGATGAAGCGGACGGCACTCGCGCTGCACCAACTCATCTCGACGCGGTACCGGAACGACGCACTCCAGCTGATCACCTTCGGGCGGCACGCCGCAGTCGTCGAGCTACCGCAGTTGATCGGGATGGAGGGCACCTGGGAGCAGGGGACGAACGCGCATCACGCCCTGCTGCTGGCCGGCCGGCACCTGCGTCGTCACCCGGACGCGCAGCCGGTCGTGCTGATGGTGACCGACGGCGAGCCGACCGCTCACCTGGAGCCGGACGGGACGGCGGAGTTCTCCTATCCGCCCGAGCCGGCGACGTTGCGGAAGACGATCTTCGAGGTGGACCGACTGGCCAAGCTGGGCGCGTCGCTGACCGTGTTCCGGCTCGGCGAGGACCCACGACTCAACGCCTTCGTCGATCTCCTGGCTCGCCGCAGCGGCGGCCGTGTGCTGGCGCCCGACCTCGACGGACTGGGCGCAGCCGTGGTCGGCGACTACCTGAGGACCCGTCGCAAGCTGTGACCACAAGACCGGGGACAGCGCAGGCTGCCCCCGGTCCGCGGGTTTAGAGAGTTGCGCGGACCTGCTGGGTGGCGGTGGTCAGGTTGCGCAAGGCCGGCTCGACCTCGGCGTAGCCGCGGGTCTTCAGGCCGCAGTCCGGGTTGATCCACAGTTGTTCGGCCGACGTCGTGGCGAGTGCTGAGTGGATCAGCACGGTGAGTTCCTCGAGGCTCGGCACCCGCGGTGAGTGGATGTCGTAGACGCCGGGCCCGACCTCGCGCCGGAAGCCGACGGCGGCCAGATCCGCAAGCACCTCCATCCGCGACCGCGCCGCCTCGATCGTGGTGACGTCCGCGTCCAGCCCGTCGATCCCGGTGATGACCGCGCCGAACTCCGAGTAGCACAGATGCGTGTGCACCTGGACCGCTGCGGGCGCGCCACCGGTGGCCAGGCGGAACGCGCCGACCGACCAGTCGAGGTACGCCTTCCGATCAGCCTCGCGCACCGGGAGCAGCTCGCGCAGAGCCGGTTCGTCGACCTGGATGATCCTGGTCCCGGACGCGACGAGATCGGCGACCTCGTCGCGCAACGCCAGCGCGACCTGGTCCGCGGTCACCGGCAACGGCTGGTCGTCGCGGACGAACGACCACGCCAGCATCGTCACCGGCCCGGTCAGCATGCCCTTCACCGGTCGGATGGTGAGGGACTGGGCGTACGACGTCCACGGCACGGTCATCGCGGTCGGCCGCGACACCTCGCCGTACAGGATCGGCGGGCGGACACACCGGCTGCCGTACGACTGGACCCAGCCGAGTCGGGTGGTGGCGAAGCCGTCGAGCCGCTCGGCGAAGTACTGAACCATGTCGTTGCGCTCGGGCTCACCGTGGACCAGGACGTCCAGACCGAGGTCCTCCTGCAGCCGGATCACATCGGCGATCTCGGCCCGGATCCGCTCGTCGTAGGTGGCCTCGTCGATCCGGCCGGCTCGTAGGTCGGCCCGGGTACGGCGGAGGTCGGCGGTCTGCGGGAACGACCCGATGGTCGTGGTGGTGAGCAGCGGCAGTCCCAGTGATCGTTGCGCTTCGCGGCGTTCGTCGTACGGCGGGCGTTGCCTGTCGTCGGGGCGGATTGCGGCGACGCGGTCCCGGACGGCCTGGTCGCGGACCAGGTCGGACTCCTTCACCGGGCCACCTGCCGGCTTGGCGAGGTCGACGTCGACACCCTCGGCAGAGCTCAACGCACGCCCGAGCAGGATGACTTCGTCGACCTTCTGACGGGCGAACGCGAGGCGCTCGCGCACTCGCGGATCCAGCTCGTCCTCGACCTCCATGTCGTACGGCACGTGCAGGAGCGAGCAGGCGGTGGAGACCTCGAGTCGGCCGACAGAGCCGAGCAGAGTGGTGCAGGTGGAGAGTGCATCGCCCAGTGGGGTGCGCCAGACATTCCTGCCGTCGACCACGCCCGCGACGACGGTCTTGCGTCGCAGCGACGGCAGTGCGGCGACCTGCGGGATGAGACCGGGTGCGGAGACCAGGTCCACGGCTAGACCGTCCACGTCCGTGGAGGCCAGCACAGGTAGCGCTGGACCCGGGTCGCCGAAGTACGTGGCCACCAGGAGGCGTGGGCGGTCGGTGAGTGCCGCGAGCTTGTCGTAGGTACGCCGGAGCGCGTCGAGCTCGGCCGGGGTGCGGTCCTGGACCAGAGCCGGCTCGTCGAGCTGGACCCAGTCGACGTCGAGTCGGCCGAGCAACTCGGCGTACACCTCGACGAGTTGGTCCAGCAGGCTCAACGGCTCGCAGTCCTGCGACTTGGAGAGCAACAAGAAGGTGAGCGGCCCGATCAGGACCGGGCGCAGTTCGACACCGAGGTCGCGTGCTTCGGCGAGTTCGGTGACGAGCTTGGCCGGGTTCAGCCGGAAGACCGTGCTCTTGTCCAGCTCCGGGACGAGGTAGTGGTAGTTCGTGTCGAACCACTTGGTCAGTTCGAGCGGTACGACGCCGTCGCGGCCGCGGGCCATCGCGAAGTACGTGTCGAGGCTGGACAGGCCCAGTGCGCGGAAGCGTTCCGGGACGGCGCCGAACAGCTCGACGTGGTCGAGCATCTGGTCGTAGTACGAGAACGTGTTGCCGGGGACGACGTCGAGGCCGGCCAGGTCGCGCCAGGTGCCGGCCCGGAGTCGGCGGGCGGTCGCCTCCAGTTCGGTGGCGTCACTGCTGCCGGACCAGTACTTCTCGACGGCGTGCTTGAGTTCGCGGGCCGCACCGATGCGCGGGTAGCCCAGCACTGTTGTGTTCACGTCTCTCTCCTCGCGAGCGTGCCGATGGATCGGCGGGGTCGCGAGGACGCCGGACGGGTCCTCCCACGAGACCACCGATCCTCCGCGCACCGGATGGGGCGCGGACCGGCGGCAGGTCTTCGGACTCACGGGCGAGCCGGCCACTGGCCGGTGGTCCTACTGGCCGTCGCTTCCCGGACGAGGTGTCCAGTGCTGTTGACGGCGGTCGTTCCCGTTCACCGCTGCGGGGCAGTCCCGGATTCACACCGGGTTCCCTCTTGCCTCGCCCGGCACGTACCGCGTGTGCCAGGCGAACCGTCGGTACCGCCGAGCGTATCCGCTTCCGCTCACGGCCGCCGCTGTCCGAGAAAAAGCCCACCCAGTGGACACCCGGAAGCACTCCGATACCCAACTGAAAGGCGACTGAACCGCGGTTACTGCGAATCGACGTCAAACGTGGTGATTGTCTCGCGTTGTCAACCAGGGAAGGGTTTTCCGGCCTTCGACCTGTGGGCAGGGTCACGTCGACATCGTGAGACCAGTGTTCAACTGGACTGGTTTTTGGGCTTACTCTGAAAACACGCCCCCGCCACCGGAGTCGATGGGCCGAGCGGGCCATCTCACCGCGCCGCAAACACCGCCTGCAACCCAGGGAGTGATCGTGTCGAAACTCGTCTACGACTTCGCCGAAGGCAACAAGGACATGAAGGAGCTACTCGGCGGAAAGGGGGCGAACCTGGCCGAGATGACGAATCTCGGCCTTCCCGTGCCGCCCGGTTTCACCATCACCACCGAGGCCTGCAAGGTCTACCTGCGGACCGGAGCGGTCCCGCCGGAGCTGGCCGACGAGATCGACCACCATGTCGACGTGCTGCAGCAGAAGATGGGCAAGAAGCTCGGCCAGGCCGACGACCCGCTGCTGGTATCGGTCCGATCCGGTGCGGCGGCGTCGATGCCGGGCATGATGGAGACGGTCCTCAACGTCGGCCTGAACGACGACTCGGTCAACGGTCTGGCCCATCAGTCCGGGAACCCGCGGTTCGCCTGGGACGCGTACCGGCGACTCATCCAGATGTTCGGCAAGACCGTGCTCGGGATGGACGGTGAGGTCTTCGAGCAGGCGCTGGATGCGGCCAAGGAGGCGAAGGGGGCGCGCAGTGATCTCGACCTGGACGCCGACGACCTGAAGGCACTCGTCGAGACGTTCAAGCACGCCGTGCACGAGCACACCGACCGGGAGTTCCCGCAGGACCCGCGGTCCCAGATGGACCTCGCGATCGCGGCGGTCTTCGGCTCCTGGAACTCCGAGCGGGCGATCCTCTACCGCCGCCAGGAGCGGATCGGCACCGACCTCGGGACCGCGGTCAACATCTGCGCGATGGTGTTCGGCAACCTCGGCATGGACTCCGGCACCGGCGTCGCGTTCACCCGCGACCCGTCCACCGGCCAGCCCGGTGTGTACGGCGACTACCTGCAGAACGCGCAGGGTGAGGACGTCGTGGCCGGCATCCGCAACACCGTCCCGCTGGCGGACCTGGAGCAGCTCGACAAGACGTCGTACGACGACCTGATGGCGATCATGGCCAAGCTCGAGGGGCACTACCGCGACCTGTGCGACATCGAGTTCACCGTCGAGCGCGGCAAGCTGTGGATGCTGCAGACCCGGGTCGGCAAGCGCACCGCGGCGGCCGCGTTCCGGATCGCGACCAGCCTGATCGACGAGGGTGTGATCGACACCGACGAGGCGCTCCGCCGGGTCACGGGCGCCCAGTTGGCGCAGCTGATGTTCCCGCGGTTCGACGCGGACGCGGACAAGGAGAAGATCGCCAAGGGAATCGGTGCGTCCCCGGGGGCGGCCTCGGGCACGGTCGTGTTCACCTCGGCCGCCGCGGTGGAGGCCGCGGAGAAGGGCGAGAAGGTGATCCTGGTCCGGCGTGAGACGAACCCGGACGACCTGCACGGCATGATCGCGGCCCAGGGCATCCTGACCAGCCGCGGCGGCAAGACCTCGCACGCGGCCGTGGTGGCTCGCGGCATGGGCAAGACCTGTGTCTGCGGTGCCGAGGAACTCGACGTGAATGTTGCCGAGGGCACGATCACGGTGCACGGCGCGGTGATCGAGGCCGGCGAGACGATCTCGATCGACGGCACCACCGGCGAGGTGTTCCGCGGTGAGGTCCCGGTCGTCCCGTCCCCGGTCGTCCAGTACTTCGAGGGCTCGCTGGCCGCCGACGACGGCGACGAACTGGTGGCGGCGGTCCACCGGCTGATCACCCACGCGGACGAGGTACGGCGCCTCGGCATCCGGACCAACGCGGACACGGCCGACGACGCGGCCCGGGCCCGGCGGTTCGGGGCCGAGGGGATCGGGCTGTGCCGGACCGAGCACATGTTCCTGGGTGAGCGGCGGGAGTCGGTCGAGCGGCTGATCCTGGCCGACAACGAGGCCGACTGTGCGGCCGCGCTGGCCGAGCTGGAGCCGCTGCAGCGCGGCGACTTCCTCGAGTTGCTGGCCGCGATGGACGGGCAGCCGGTGACGATCCGGCTGATCGACCCGCCGCTGCACGAGTTCCTGCCGTCGATGGAGGAGCTGGCGGTCAAGGTGGCGCTGGCGCGCGAACGGGGTCAGGACCCGGGGCACGACGCCGCGCTGCTGACCGCGGTCGAGCGGCTGCACGAGGAGAACCCGATGCTCGGCCTGCGCGGGGTCCGGCTCGGCCTGGTCATCCCCGGCCTGTTCGCGATGCAGGTCCGGGCGATCGCGTCGGCGGCCGCCGAACTGCGTGAGCAGGGCAAGGATCCGCGGCCGGAGATCATGATCCCGCTGGTCGGCGCGGTCCAGGAGCTGATGCTGGCCCGGGACGAGGTGGAAGGTGTGCTCGCCGAGGTGGGCGTGGAATGGTCGATCCCGATCGGCACGATGATCGAGTTGCCGCGCGCGGCGGTGATCGCGGACCAGATCGCCGAGGCGGCGGACTTCTTCTCCTTCGGCACCAACGACCTGACCCAGACCACCTGGGGCTTCAGCCGCGACGACGTCGAGGGCGCGTTCTTCTCCCGCTACCTGGAGAAGGGCATCTTCGCGGTGTCGCCGTTCGAGTCGATCGACCGCGAGGGTGTCGGCGCACTCGTCCGCACCGGGGTCGAGCGCGGGCGGGCCACCAAGCCCGACCTCAAGCTCGGCATCTGCGGTGAGCACGGCGGCGACCCGGACAGCATCCAGTTCTTCCACGAGGTGGGCCTGGACTACGTCTCCTGCTCGCCGTTCCGCATCCCGGTCGCCCGGCTGGAGGCCGGCCGCTCCGCACTGGCCTGAAAATCAGCAGCGCCCCCGGCTCGTGCTCACTAACCTGCGAGCATGAGCCGGGAGTTGCTGCGCCAGACGTTCGGGGAAGACGCCGAGCTGTACGACCGGGTCAGACCGACCTACCCACCGGCCTTGTACGACGACATCGCCGAACTACTCGGGAATCCGGATCAGCCGCGGGTGCTGGAGATCGGCCCCGGCACCGGTCAGGCAACGAAGCCGATGGTCGAGCGTGGCTGGTCGGTCACGGCAGTCGAGCTGAGTCCCGACCTGGCCGGGGTCGCGCAGGCCAAACTCCCCGAGGTCGAGGTGATCGTGGCGGACTTCGATAGCTGGGACTTGCCGGCCGCGAAGTTCGACCTGGTCATCTCGGCCACCGCGTTCCACTGGCTCGACCCGGCGACCCGGGTGGCGCGATGTGCCGACGTACTGCGGCCAGGCGGCCTGCTCGCCGTCGTGTCGACCGAGCACATCCTCGGCGGCAGCGTGCAGTTCTTCGCGGACATGATGGGTTGCTACCAGCGGTTCATGGACGATGCCGACACGACCGGACTGCAGCCGGCGGATGCGATTCCGAAGGACTCGTCCGAGGTCGACGCGACCGGCCGGTTCGCGCCGGTGGAGTTCCGGCGGTACGAGTGGGAGCTGACCTATACGACCTCGGAGTACCTCGATGTGCTGTCGTCGTACTCGGGACATCGGGCCTTGACAACCGAGCGGCGTGACGGACTGTACGACTGCATCGGCACTCTGATCGACGCCGGCGGGGGTTCGATCACCAAGCGTTACCTGACTCAACTGTCCGCAGCAATTTCCTTAACCAACCCCTTGCATCCGGGCTCATAGACCAGTGAAAATAACCGGGCGGGAAGGGCGATCACTCGTCGACTTTCGGGTCTGACCTGAACCAGCCGCTGTGGCGGCTCGTGACTCCCTTCCCGCACCAAATTCCCTTGTAATCGGGGCCGTGTAGGGTTTTCGGCATGGCCCTTTATGTCGTGCAACTGCGCTTCGACCTCGCCGAGACCGACCGTCGGCTGGAGGTCCGTCCGGCCCATCGCGAGTACCTGGTCGCGCTCAAGGAAGCCGGCAAGCTCGTCGCCGCCGGCCCGTTCACCGACCAGACCGGCGCCCTGCTCGTGTACGACGTCGCCGACGAGGCCGAGCTCCGCGACATCCTCGCCAAGGACCCGTACACCCCGGCAGGTGTCTACGAGATCGCTACCCTCGCGGAGTGGCAGCCGCTCTTTCCGTTGAGCTAAGGGCCGTGAGGGTCGAGTTAGACGTCTGCTGCCTCGAGGTTGAGGTGGTCTACGTAGGCCCAGAGCCAGACGAGGGGGGCGAGAACCAGTTCGGGCTCGCCGTCCTCGTCGGCGACGAACACCATCGACGCCTCGCCGTTGGAGATGTCCTCGACCACCGCTTCGCACACCTCGACCGCGGCCTCGAACGGCAGCAACGGCGGCCCCTGCTCCCAGCGCGGCTGGGGGAGCGGTAGCACCGGCGCCTCGTCGCTGCCGTCCAGCTCGACCGACACCTTCTGCAGCTCCTCGTAGAGGTCGAAGGTGATCAGCCCGGCCAGCGGGCGGCCGTCGAGACCGATCAGGTACGGGTCGTCGGCACCGCGGCGGAAGTTGTCCCGCAGATCCGGGAACGCGGCCTTCAGGTCGGCCGCTTCCAGGTACGGTGCCTCGCCCGGTTCGTCGTCCTCCTCGACCTCGACGAGCCCGCTGCGCATCTGGTCGAACTGGTGCAGCAGGTCATGGAGCTCGTCGTACGCACCGCCGCCCGGAGCCTTCTCCGCGCGGTTCTCCAGGTCACGCAGGTGCTCGACCAGGTCGTCCTCGAAGTGCAGTTCGTACCGCGGCAGCCCGGGCTCGCGGCCGGCGTTGATCTGGGCGACGAGCTGGGTCGCCACCGGACCGAGCCGGTCGGCCAGGACCTCGAGCGGGGTGGTCGGCTTCTCCTCGTCGTCGTGCGCGCATGAGTCGTCCTCGACCTTGCCCTCGTCGTCCATCGCCAGCAGCACCTGGAACGCGGGGAACGCGAGCAGGGCCGCGGTCGCCATCATCCCGTCGCCGATCAGCATCAGCGGGTTCCCGCCCGCCTCGGTCCGGCGCAGATGATCCGGCATCAGTACGGCGGCCTGCTCGACGTTCACCTGGCTGGCCAGCGAGGACAGGCCGTGGTCGGTGTCCACCCCGAGCAGCTCGACCAGCCGCTCGGAGCTCATGTCGAAGTGGGAGCGCAGGTAGTAACGCAGCCAGCCGGCGTCGACCGGGTTCGCCAGCAGTTCCGCGATCCGGGCCCGGAAGTCGGCCAGGTCCGCGATCGCCAGCACCACCAGCACCGGCTGGTCGCCGTCGCCGATGACCAGCGGCCGGGTGTCGCCGTTCTGGAAGCCGTCGATCACCGAGTGCAGGCTGTCCGCCGCCGCCTCGAGCGGCCACGACTCCGCCTCGAACTCGTTCACCACCGCGGCGGAGGTGTCGTCGGGCATCTGCTGGTCCTCTCCGGGTGGCGGCGGGAGTTGGGGGTAACTGTAGGCGGCGGACATCTCAACAGTCTGTAGGGGGCCGAGACTTGCTGTCCTGCCAGCGGTCCGGGGGTGGGTGATCGGGGTGAAGTGACATTGGCTACGCTGACAACGGCGGGTCGGTGCTGGGGTATCTCACATGTGAGATAAGGTCCCGCGCATGACTGATGACTACCTGAGCCGGATCGGCAATCTCATCCGGGACGCCCGCAAGCACCGCGGGTGGACGCAGGCGCAACTCGCCGACGTACTGAACACCAGCCAGAGTGCGGTGAACAGGATCGAGAAGGGTCATCAGAACCTCACCCTCGAGATGCTCGCCCGGATCGGCGAGGCACTCGACTCTGAAATTGTCTCTCTCGGTGGCGGCCCGGTCCACCTTCGCGTAGCCGGTGGACGGCAGTTGTCCGGATCGATCGACGTGAAGTCCAGCAAGAACGCCGGCGTCGCGTTGCTGTGCGCCAGCCTGCTGAACAAGG
Source organism: Kribbella sp. NPDC049174 (assembly GCF_043197365.1). Classification (NCBI taxonomy): domain Bacteria; kingdom Bacillati; phylum Actinomycetota; class Actinomycetes; order Propionibacteriales; family Kribbellaceae; genus Kribbella; species Kribbella sp. NPDC049174. Next base: position 265,829 of record NZ_JBICSZ010000001.1, read on the forward strand.
GCCGCACCACGCTGCGGAAGGTCGCCCGGATCGAAGAGGTCAACCGGCTGCTCGAGGTGCTGAACTCGATCGGCGTCCGGACCACCTGGCTGAACGACGCCGGCGACCTGGAGATCGTCCCCCCGGCCCACCTCGACCTGGGCGCGATGGATGCCGAGGCCGCCCGCCGTACCCGCTCGATCATCATGTTCCTCGGCCCGCTGCTGCACCGCGAGGACACCTTCCAGCTCCCGTACGCCGGTGGCTGCGACCTCGGCACCCGGACGGTCGAGCCGCATATGGCGGCGCTGCGGCCGTTCGGGCTGGACGTGAAGGCGACCGGTGGTGAGTACCACGCGATGGTGAACCGGGCGGTGATGCCGGGCAAGCCGATCGTGCTGACCGAGCGCGGCGACACGGTGACCGAGAACGCGATCATGGCCGCGGCCCGGTACGACGGCGTGACGGTGATCCGCAACGCCAGCTCGAACTACATGGTCCAGGACCTGTGCTTCTACCTCGATCTGCTCGGCGTGAAGATCGACGGCATCGGCTCGACCACGCTGACCGTGCACGGCTTACCGGAGATCGACGTGGACGTCGACTACGCGCCGTCGGAGGACCCGATCGAGGCGATGAGCCTGCTCACCGCCGCGATCGTGACCGGCTCGGAGATCACCATCCGGCGTGCGCCGGTGGAGTTCCTCGAGATCGAGCTGGCGCTGCTGGAGGAGATGGGGCTGGACTACAGCCGCTCCGAGGAGTACCTGGCCGAGAACGGCCGGACCCGGCTGGTCGACCTGGTGACCCGGCCGTCCCGGCTGCACGCGCCGATCGACAAGATCCACCCGATGCCGTTCCCGGGCCTGAACATCGACAACCTGCCGTTCTTCGCGGTGATCGCGGCCTCGGCGACCGGGCAGACGCTGATCCACGACTGGGTCTACGAGAACCGCGCCATCTACCTGACCGACCTGAACAAGCTGGGCGGCCGGGTCAAGCTCCTCGACCCGCACCGGGTGATGGTGGAGGGCCCGACGCACTGGTCCGGTGCCGAGATCATGTGCCCGCCGGCGCTGCGGCCGGCCGTCGTCACGCTGATCGCGATGATGGCCGCGAAGGGTACGTCGGTGCTGCGCAGCGTCTACGTGATCAACCGCGGCTACGAGGACCTGGCCACCCGGCTGAACTCGCTAGGCGCTCAGATCGAGACCTTCCGCGACATCTAGGCCTTTCTGGACTGCCAGGAAGGCGATCGCTTCCTCGATCACGGCCGGGTCCGACAGGATCCGGCCGTGGCCGAGTCCGGTCTTGGGCGAGAAGCGGGCCCGCGGCCCGTACGACGCCAGCAGTACGGCGACCTGCGCCGGATCCACCACATCGTCCACGTCGTTGTGGATCACCAGCAGGTCGGCATCACCCGGACCGACCGAGAACTTGGTCCAGATCTCCGGATCGCCGCCGAACAACTGTCGTTCGATCTCGCGGCGCAGGTTGTTCTTCACCTTGGTCCCCAGGCCCAGCTCGGCGCCGAACTTGTCGACCAGGTAACCGAAGTCGGCGAACCCGCTGATCGAGACGATGCGTCCGGCCGCGACTCCCTGGCGGACGGCGTACAAGGCGAACGGCACGCCGAGCGAGTGGGCGATCAGCGCCTCGAAGTCGCCGTACCGCTCGGCCAGTCTGGTGATGATGCGCTGGTGGTCGAGGATCGTGCCCATCGGCTGGGTCGTGTCGCCGTGGCCGGGGCCGTCGTACGAGATCGGGCTGTAGCCCAGCTCGAGCAGCCGGGTGATGAAACCGGCGTACCGCGACGCGCGCGAGCGCCAGCCGTGGACGAGCAGGACCGGGCGCCGGCCGTCGCCCCAGGCGTACGTCGTGATCCCGTCGACGACCTCGGCCCGGGCGGACTCGTGCGCTGCCCGCTCCGACGAGCGGACCTGACCGCGGGCCATCGGCCGCCGCCACAACTCGAACGCGACCCGCCCGGCCAGCCGCGGTGAGACCGCGCCGATCGCCCGCAGCCCCACCCCGACCGCCGCTGTCATGTCTGTCATCTCGCTCCTCGGCTGGCAAACAATACGAACGATCGTATTATTAGTTCGGAACGAGGGCGAGGTCAAGCGGAATAGGATCGCGGGGTGGAGAAGGTCGACGGACGGTTGGTACGCGGTGATCAGACCCGCCGCGCGGTGCTGCGCCGGGCGGTCGACATCGCGTCGGTCGACGGGCTCGAAGGGCTGTCGATCGGGCGGCTGGCCACCGAGCTCGGGATCAGCAAGAGCGGGCTGTTCGCGCACTTCGGTTCGAAGGAGGAGCTGCAGCTCGCCACCATCCGGGCCGCGCGACGGATCTACGCGGACCAAGTGGTGACGCCGGCGTTCGCGGTCGAGCCGGGGCTCGAGCGCGTGTGGAAGCTGAGCGAGTGCTGGATCGACTACTCGCGTCGCCGGGTGTTTCCCGGCGGATGCTTCTTCCAGAAGGTCTCCCATGAGTACGCCGCTCGCGGGGGAGCCGTCCATGAGGCACTGGCCGGTGTGCACCGGGAGTGGATGGATCTGATGGAGGACGTCGTACGCGAGGCGGTCGAGCGCGGGGAGCTGGAGGCGGATCCGGCGCAACTGGCCTTCGACCTGAACGCGTACTACGAGGCTGCCAACCTTGCCTCGATCCTGCATGACAACCAGGCCGGCTACGACCAGGCGCGTCAGTCCATTCGGACCCGGCTGGAGTCGGCGACCGGTGCGCCACTGCCCTGGTGAGTCGGCAGGTCGCGCTGTCGCCGGATCGGTGAGAAGAAGAGGACGAGGCCGGCCAGCGGTACGCCGGCTGTAGTGATCCACAGGGCTGGGCCGAGGCCTAGTAGTTCGCCGAGCGTGCCGCCGAGCAGTGCGCCGAGCGGGATCGTCCCGTAGTTCACGAACGAGGTTGTTGCCGTGAGCCGGCCGAGGAGTTCGGGCGGGCAGTAGGACTGATGGAACGTCGCCTTGACCACGTTGCCGCCGACCACGCCCAGGCTGACGCCGAAGCCGCCGACCAGGTAGAGCCACGGGCTCAGGCTGCTCAGCGGGATCAGCAGTGCGAGGGTCGGCAGACCGAGTTCGCAGAGGAGCAGCGCACGTGCGGTGCCGAAGCGCGCGGCGAGGCGCCGGCCCGCGAAGGCGCCGAGGATGCCGCCGCTCGTGGCCGCGGCGATCAGAGCGCCGACCGTGCCGGGGGACAGGCCGGCCTCGCGGACCAGGAAGACGACCACGATCGCTTGATAGCCCATCAGGGCAAGGTTCGACACTGCGCCGAAGATCGTGAGGGTGCGCAGCCAGACATCCTTGGCGACCAGCGCGATGCCGGTCCTGATGCCGTCGCCTGCTCGGCGGACGTCCGTCGTACGGCGTTCGCGGTACTGAATGGCCGCCAGGCAGGCGAGGGCGATCAGGAAGGTGGCGGCGTCGACGAGGAGTGCGTTGGCTGGTCCGGCGAACTGGACGAGGAGGCCGCCGCAGCCCAGGCCGGCGAGTTGCGCGGCGGAGGCGCTGCCGTGCAGCTTCGCGTTGCCCTCGGCGTGATCGGTGCGGTCGAGAAGCGTGGGCAGGTAGGCGGTGTAGGCGGTTTGGAAGAGGACCGCTGCGGCGCCGACGAGGAGGGCGGCGGTCAGCAGGAGGTGGATCGTGAGGACGCCGGCCCAGGCTGCGAACGGCAGTGCGGCCGTGAGCAGGAAGGATGCGGCCGACGTTGCCAGCAGGACCGGCCGGCGGTGGCGTCGGTCGATCCACGCGCCGGCCGGCAGGCCGATCAGCAGCCAGGGCGCCCAGGCGGCCGCGGTGAGCAGGCCGACCTGGAAGGTGGTTGCCTCGAGCATCGAGATGGCGATGAGGGGGAGTGCCACCGTCGACGTCGCACTGCCGAACCGGCTGACCGTCTCACCGATCCAGAGCAGCCTGAAGTCCCGATGCCGCCGCAGGAGACTCATGGCTGTTCCGAAGCCGAGTCGTCCCCGGCGGTCGACGAGTGTCGCGGGAACGACTGGAGTTGGACGATGACGCGTTCGGCGTCGGGACCGGCCGGTTCGACCGTCGTGTAGCGGTCGATGACCGCACCGATCTCCTCGTTGAGGGCGTGGAGTTGTCCCGGGGTGAGGCGGAGATCGCGCCAGTCGGACAAGGCTGCCGCAGTCTGCCATTCGCTCGGCCAGTTCTCGTCGACGTACGTGCGGACGCGGTCGAAGTACCGCTCGACCAGATGCCGCAGGTAGACGTCCAGTGCGCCGCTGGTCTCCGGGTCGTCGCGGAACTCGGCCGGGTCGAGAACTGTCCGGCCCGGGATCCGCCACCAGCGCTCCCGCTTGGTGCCGCGCTCGACGTCCTCCTCGATGTACCCGTGCTCGGCCAGCAACCGCAGGTGCCAGCTGATCGTGCCGGTGTTCTCGCCCAGCCTGGCCGACAAGGTGGTCGAGGTGGCCGGGCCGTCCAGCTCGAGCGCCTCCAGGATGTTCATCCGGAGCGGGTGCGCGAGTCCGCGCAGGCTGCGGGCATCAATCCGTCGCATAGTTGCAGAGTAGTCTCTGCAAAGAAATCTCTGCAAGATGTGGACTGTCGGTGGCGGCGCATAGCTTGTCCGGCATGCGGCCTCATGTGGTGGCTCAGGTGGCGGTGTCGCTCGACGGCAGGACGTCGGGGTTCGACATCGATGTCGCGCGCTTCTATGCGCTGGCGACGCTGTGGCAGGAAGACGTGACGCTGGTCGGCGCCGACACGATCCTGGCGCAGGAGGTCGCCGTACGGTCGGCACCGCATCCGGGTCCGCGGCCGGAGGGGCCACTGCTTGCGGTCGTGGACAGCCGTGCGCGGGTCCGCGAGTGGGAGGGCCTCCGACAGCTCGGCTACTGGTCCGACGTCGTTGCCCTGTACGCCGACCAGACGCCGGCGCGACCGCCCGACAGCACCACGCGCGAGCTCGTCACCGGTTACGACCGGGTGGATCTCGTCGAGATCCTGAACGTCCTCGGATCACGTGGCGCCCGGACGGTCCGCGTCGACTCTGGGGGCGGGTTGCTGGGCGCCCTCTTCGACCTCGGTCTGGTCGACGAACTGGCTCTGCTGGTCCATCCGGTCGTCGTCGGCTCTGGCCAACGCTGGTCGGAGGGGCACAGCCTGGACCTCCAGCCCGCCGGCACCGAGGTCTTCGAGGGTGGCGTCGTCTGGCTGCGGTACTGCCTGTCTTAGCGGTTGCTGGTGAGGTCGTCGGGGCGGCCGGCTTCGACGCGGGACCACTGGGAGATGGGGCGTCCGTTGGTGATCAGTCCGCCGACCTCCCAGTCTTGTGGCCAGCCGTCGGGTGAGTCCTCGTGCTCCTCCTGACGCCCGTACACGGTGAGGTCCATCAGCGAGTAGCTGTTGTCCATCACCTCGACGCCGCGGAGGGTCGTCCACCAGGTCTCGAACACGCGGTCGCCGTCGCGGACGTAACAGACGAGATGCATCCGGCCGATGACGCGGCCGACGAGGAGGGTGTCGAGGGAGTCCAGAGCCGAGTACCACGGCATGGTCCAGCCCATGAAGTCGTGGTAGCGGCGGCTTTCGTCGTACGGGCCCTGGCAGAACACGGCGTACGTGATGTCGCGGGAATGCAGGTAGGACAGCTCCGAGACATGGGTGTTGCACCAGGTGCAGCCCTGACACTGCTCGGCCGCGGGATGGCCCGGATGCCACATGAAGTAGTAGGCGATCAGTTGCTTGCGGCCTTCGAAGGCGTCCAGCAGGGTGAGTGGTCCGTCGGGCCCGATCAACTGGGTGTTCGGGTCGACCTCGACCATCGGTAGCCGGCGCCGTGCCGCGGCGATCGCGTCGCCCTCGTGGCTGTGTGCCTTCTCCCGGATCCGGAGTTCCTCGATCTCGGCCTCGAAGGCATCCCGGTCGACGACCGGGGGCAGGTTCGTTGCCGTTTTCATGACTGGTTCCTGTCGTTGCTTCTTCTCGGTCATGATCGGGACGTCGGAGCCGGTTCGTCGGTCTCGACCTGGGCCCTGTGCTCTTTCCGGGTTCCCCTTGTTCTGTTCACGAAACTGTCGGTGGCGGCGGCTACGCTGAGCTGTGATGAGGAAGCAGCATGAGTGGTACGACGAGCACGACGCCGAGCGATGGGTGGCCGAGCCGGTCAAGCGGCCGGGGCGGACCGCCTTCGCTCGCGATCGCGCGCGCGTGCTGCACAGTGCCGCATTGCGACGGCTGGCGGCCAAGACGCAGGTCGTCACGGCCGGTAGTGACGACTTCGTCCGCAATCGGCTGACGCACAGCCTCGAGGTCGCGCAGATCGGCCGGGAGTTGGCCTCGACGCTCGGTTGCGATCCGGACATCGTCGACGCGGCCTGCCTGTCGCATGACCTCGGTCATCCGCCGTTCGGGCACAACGGCGAGCGGGCGCTCGACCAGGTCGCGGCGGACATCGGCGGTTTCGAGGGCAACGCACAGACGCTGCGCCTGCTCACCCGGCTGGAGTCGAAGGCGTTCGATCCGGCCGGCCGCAGTGTCGGTCTCAACCTCAGCCGGGCGACGCTCGACGCCGCGACGAAGTACCCGTGGCCCCGGCGGTCGGGTGAGCGGAAGTTCGGTGTGTACGACGACGATCTCGCCGTGTTCGAGTGGTTGCGTCAGGGCGTCGGTGAACGGCGGTGCCTGGAGGCGCAGGTGATGGACTTCGCCGACGACGTCGCGTATTCGGTGCACGACGTCGAGGACGGGATCGTTGCCCATCACATCGACCTGGCCGCGGTGGCCGCGGACCGGGCGCCGTACTGGGAGATCGTCCGGCGGCTGTATTTGCCGGAGGCAACGGATGCGGAGCTGGACGAGGGGTGGCGGCGGTTGACCGGCTTGCCGTACTGGCCGGGTGCGTCGTTCGACGACAGCCGGCGGGCGCTCGGCGGGCTGAAGGACCTGACCAGTCAGCTGATCGGCCGCTTCTGCACCGCGGCCGAGCAGGCGACGCACGCTGTCTTCGGCCGGTCACGACTCATCCGCTACGAGGCGGACCTGATCGTCCCCGACGGCATCCGGGTGGAGATCGGTCTGCTCAAGGGCGTCGGCATGTTCCACGTCCTCAACTCCCCGGAACGCCAAGCCCGCCGCGCCTCCCAACGCGAGCTCCTCACCGAACTGGTCGAGGCGCTCTGGAAGTCCGCGCCGTTGCACCTCGACGCCGCCTTCAAGGCCGACTTCGCCGATGCACCCGACGACAACGCCCGCCTGCGCGTCATCGTCGACCAGGTCGCCTCTCTTACCGACCCTTCCGCCCAGGCCTGGCACACCCAGCTGTTAGTTGATTGAGCTGAACGGGAGGTCCAGGCCGAGCTGGGAGCGGATGGGCTTGTTGGTCAGGCGGATCTGGTTGAGGTCGGCCGTCGGCAGGGCGCTGCGGTACATGCGGACCTCGTCGACGGTGCCCTGGAAGCGGCGCCGCACCGTTGTGGGTGAGGATATAGGACGTATGATGTCCTGCGACAAGGTAGCCGACTCGCGAGGAACGCGACAGGGGTTCGACGACTAGAGTCGTCGGTATGACTGACGCAGAGCAGATTGTCATCGTCGGCGCGAGTCTCGCGGGTGCGACCGCCGCCGAAGAGCTCCGGAACGACGGCTGGACCGGCGGCATCGTCCTGATCGGCAGCGAGACCAAGTTGCCGTACGAGCGACCGCCGTTGTCCAAGGGCGTCCTGCTCGGCAAGGACCAGACCGACGTCGCGCAACTGCACGACCAGCAGTGGTACGACGACAACAGCATCGACCTGCGACTCGGCACGACCGTCACCGGCCTCGACACCGCGGCCCACACCGTCACGTTGGACGACGGTTCACCGGTGTCCTACAGCAAGCTCCTGATCGCCACCGGCAGCCGCGTGCGGAGTCTCGACGTACCTGGTGCCGACCTGCCCGGGATCCGCTACCTGCGGACGGCCGAGGAGTCGCAGGCATTGTCCGACGCGTACGCCGCCAAGCCGCGAGTGGTCGTGGTCGGCGCGGGCTGGATCGGCCTCGAGGCTGCGTCGGCCGCGCGGGAACGCGGCTGCGAGGTGACCGTGGTCGAGCCACAGTCCACCGCGCTGGCTGCCGTACTCGGTGAGCAGGTCGGGGAGCTGTTCGCCGAGCTGCACCGGCAGCACGGTGTGAACCTCAAGTTCGGCACCGGGGTCGAGGGCTTCGAAGGCACCGACAAGGTGACCGGCGTGCGGACCTCCGACGGCGAGGTGATCCCGGCGGACCTGGTCATCGTCGGCGTGGGCGTGCAGCCGAACACCGAGCTGGCCGCGGACGCCGGTATCGAGGTCGCCACACCGGAGAACGGGTCCGGCATCGTGACCGGTCCGGACCTGCAGACCTCCGCCGAGGATGTGTACGCGGCCGGCGACGTGGTCCGGTGGGAGCACCCGCTGTTCGGCCGGCCGGTCCGGGTCGAGCACTGGCAGAACGCGAAGGACACCGGGAAGTCGGCGGCGAAGGCGATCCTCGGTCAGGACGTCGCGCACGACGCGCTCCCGTTCTTCTTCACCGATCAGTACGACCTCGGCATGGAGTACGCCGGTGACGTTCCGCGCGGGGCGTCGTACCAGGTGGTGCTGCGCGGTGACCCGGCCTCGGGTGCGTATCTCGCTTTCTGGCTCGACGACGACCGGCGCATGCTGGCCGGGATGCACGTCAACACGTGGGGCGCGACCGACGCCATCCAGGAGCTGATCCGGTCCCGGAAGCAGCTCGACCCCGAACGGCTCGCCGACTCCTCGATCGACCTGGCCGACGTCTAGAGCGGGTAGGCGACGTACGCGAAACTCTGGCTGTCCGGCGACCAGCTCGGCACGTTCATCGTGCCCTGGCCGCCGAACAGCGTCGCGACCTCACGGATCTCACCGTCGGGGCTCAGCAGGCGCAGGCGTACGTCGTCCACATCCGCGGGATGCCCCTGGGCGCCGGGCGGGAAGCTGACGTAGGCGATCGCGGAGCCGTCCGGCGCGGGGTGCGGGAACCAGTTGACCCGCTCGTCGAACGTCAGCTGCTCGACCTCGCCGGTGCTGACCGCGATCCGGAACAGCTGCGCGTGACCCGGCGTCGTGGACGCCCGCTCGGAGTTGAAGTAGATCCACTTCCCGTCCGGGCTGTACTCCGAGCCGTCGTCCGCGTGCTCGTCGTTCGTCACCTGGACGTCGGCGCCGCCGGCCGCCGGGATCGTCCACACGTTGGTCACCCGGCGGTCACCCACCTGCTCCAGACCGATGTAGGCGAGCGTCCGCCCGTCCGGCGACACCCCATGCAGGTAGTGGTGGAAGCCTGGTCCGCGGTCGTTACTCACCCGCCGTGGAGCGCCGCCGTCGAGCGGTACGGCGTACAAATGTCCGTCATCGGCCGACACGAAGATCGTCGTACCGTCCGGGCTCAGGACGTGGTCGTTGTTGATCGGCGGGATCCCGCCGAGGTCGATCTCGGTCAGCCCGTCCGGTGCGGCCGTGAACAGGCGGCCGTCGCCGTTGACGACGAGCCGCCCGTCGGCGGTCCAGTTCGGCGCCTCGAAGAGCACGGTGGTCGAGCTGTGGATCAGCCGGTGGTCGCCAGTGCTCACGTCGACGACGTACAGCTCGGCTCGCTGACCTGGGCGAAGAGTTCGTGGCATGCCCGCCAACCTATGTGATCGATCCAGTTAGACTCACGGCGTGGCAGGCCGGATCAAGGACGAGGACGTCGCGCTGGTGCGCGAGCGAGCCCGGATCGACGACATCGTCGGCTCGTACGTGACCTTGAAGAACGCCGGCGGCGGATCGCTGAAGGGTCTGTGCCCGTTCCACGACGAGAAGTCGCCGTCGTTCAATGTCACCCCGTCGCGCGGATTCTTCTACTGCTTCGGCTGCCAAGAGGGCGGCGACGTCATCGACTTCATCCAGAAGATCGACCAGATCACCTTCCACGAGGCGGTCGAGACGCTGGCCGCGAAGGTCGGCATCCAGCTCCGGTACGACGACTCCGGCGCGCCGATCCAGCGCGGCCCGGCGAACCAGCGGCCCCGGTTGGTCGAGGCGCACAAGGTCGCCGCCGAGTTCTTCGTCGAGCAGCTGTTCGGCGCGCCCGACGCGACGCTCGGGCGGCAGTTCCTGGACAAACGCGGGTTCGACAAGGACGCGGCCGTGCACTTCGGCGTCGGGTTCTCGCCGCGTGGCGGCGAGGCGCTGACCGCGCATCTGCGGGGTCGCGGCTTCACCAACGCCGAGCTGGTCGCGTCCGGGCTTTCCGCCGACGGGCAGCGCGGGCTGTACGACCGGTTCCGCGGCCGGCTGATGTGGCCGATCCGGGACGCATCGTCGGACGTGATCGGGTTCGGCGCCCGGCGGCTCTTCGACGACGACAGGATCGAAGCGAAGTACCTGAACACCCCCGAGACCCCGATCTACAAGAAGTCCAAGGTCCTGTACGGCGTCGACCTCGCCCGCCGCGAGATCGCGAAGGGCCGCCAGGCCGTGGTCGTCGAGGGCTACACCGACGTGATGGCGTGCCATCTGTCCGGCGTCCAGACGGCCGTCGCCACCTGCGGGACGTCGTTCGGCGACGACCACGCGCGGGTGCTGCGGCAGTTGCTGCTGGACCACGACCAGTTCCGCGGCGAGGTGATCTTCACCTTCGACGGTGACGAGGCCGGCCAGCGGGCGGCGCTGAAGGCGTTCGCGGGGGACCAGGCGTTCGCCTCCCAGACGTACGTCGCGGTCGAGCCGGACGGACTCGATCCGTGCGATCTGCGGCTGCAGAAGGGTGACGCCGCGGTCCGCGAGCTGATCGGCCGGCGGGTGCCGCTGTACCGGTTCGTGCTCGCGAACGTGCTGTCGAAGTACGACCTGGATCGCGCCGACACGCGGATCGACGCGCTGCGCGACGCCGCTCGCCTGGTGGTCAGCATCCGCGACCGGTCGAAGGTGGACGCGTTCACCCGTGAGCTCGCCGGGCATCTCGGGATGGAGGTCGACCAGGTGCGTACCGAGGTGTATCGCGCGGCGTCCCGTCCCGCCGCCCCCACACCGGAGCGTGAGCGTGACCGGCCGGTCGTCGTCCAGGGGGAGGCCGCTCCTCCGCCGCCGCCCCGGGTCGACGTGCCGTCGCCGCGGGACCAGCGGTTCGTGATCGAGTGGGACGTGCTGAAGATCGCGATGCAGCATCCGGCGTTGGTCGGTGTCGCCTTCGACGAGCTGGACGACCACGACTTCACCCATCCGTGGCTGGCCGCGATCCGGTCCGCGATGGCGAAGGCGGGCGGCCCAGCGGCCGCGGCTCCCGGTGAGGCATGGGTGGTCGCCGTACGCGATGCCATCGGCAACGATCCCGCCGCCGCGGTGGTGGGCGCGCTGGCCGTCGACCCGCTCCGGCTCGGCCGCGAACCGGACGAGGCGTACGCGCTGGCCCTGCTGGCCCGGTTGCAGGAGCTGACCTGCGCGCGCCGGATCCAGGACCTGAAGTCGAAGCTGCAGCGCACCAACCCGATCGACCGGGCGGACGACTACAACCGCATGTTCGGCGAACTCATCGCCCTCGAGGCCTACCGCGCCGAACTCCGCAAGAAGGCGATCTCCGGCGCCCTCTAGCGTGTGCCCCATGCCCGAGCTGCCCCGCCGCTGACCTTCACCCGTCGACTTTGAAGGGGTCGTGTTCGGCGAGGAGTTTGTCGAGTCTGGCCTGATCCACGCGGTTGGTGACCTCGGACATCTCTTGCCGGTCGCGGATGACCTTGGAGAGCGTGATCGTCGACGTGACGACGAACAGCAGACCGAGGGCCAGGAACGCTCGCACCCATCCGGCCGCGGGCAGGTAGATCAGAGCGAGTCCCATCGCAGTCAACGAGATAGCGAACGACAGAACGGCCTGGACGTAATACGCAGCAGTGTTCGATGGCTGAATAGGCTTCGTCATGCGCTCATCGTCGTTTCGCGACCGGCTGCACCACATGCGGTGAACTACTCAGATCTACTCGCCGAAGATCGGGTCCAGGACCGATATGACGCCCCAGCGGAAATAGACCGGGTCGTCGAAAGTGCTGGGGACTCGGCCTAGGCCCTTGATCACCGCGCCGGTGCCGTTGGCGTGACCAAAGGCGTACAGGTAGCCGGCGCCGGTGTCCTTGCCGATGCCGAGCAGCAGTACGCCGTACTGGCCGCACTTCTGTGCAGTCAACGACTCGAAGCCTTGCCAGGTGCTACTGCGCACGACCTTGACGATCGGCTTCATCGGCGAAGTAGTCGGGATGCGGACCGTGTAGAGCGCCCCGCCGCGAGTGTTCATCAAGAACGTCTCGTACGTGCGGCGGCACGGCTCTGCCTGCGCGTTCTCCATGGACTGAGCATCTGTTCCCCGAAGTTGGCTTGTGCGCGCCTGTCGGCGCGCACAAGGGGTGTGCTTCTACTGAACTTGATGCGTCTGCCGCGGCAGAAGTTGCGTCATTCGCCGAAGAGCATCGGTGCGTCGTTCGGGCGCAGGGCTTGCCTGAAGTAGACCGGGTCGGTGAAGGTCCCAGGCACCTTGCCGAGGCCCTTGATCACCGTGGCGGTGCCGTTGGCGTGGCCGACGGCGTACAGGTATCCGGAGCCGGTGTCCTTGTCGATGCCGAGTAGCAATGTCCCGTACGCACCGCACTTCTCGATGATGAGCGACTCGAACCCCTGCCAGGTGGAACTGCGCACCTGCTTCACGATCGGCTTCATCGGCGAGGTGCGCGGGATCCGGATCGTGTAGAGCGCTCCGCCTCGGGTGGTTGCCAGGAAGGTGTCGTAGGTGGCCGTCTGACTGATCATCGCCATGGTCTTCACCGCCGCGAACCCCGGCGCGGACTGCTTGTTGCTCCAGAGAGGACGGCTGTCGGCGCTGGCCATCGTCCAGCGGAAGAGCGTGCCGTCCGCGCGGAGTGCGTACTGATTCGTCACCCCGGGCATGCCGTTGGGAGTGAACGGGTAGTACCTGACCGTCTCGAACGCGGTCATGTCACCCCACCCACTGCCGACGGGTACGAGCCCGATGTGCTCGGGGTTGATCTCGCCGTCCAGTCCGACGCGGTAGCTGCTCTGGTACATCGTCGAGCCCATCACGACCCAGCCACCGACCACCGAGTCGTATCCAGTGACATCGGGGTCGGTCGCCATGGCTCCACTGAGGCGGACCTGGCCGTCCGGATAGATGTTCTTGCGCACAGCGCCCGGCCGAGACGTGATGGGCGACGTTGCCGTGAGCCAAGTGGACGTGTGATCACCGCCGGGCGTCACGGAACCCACGCCCAGCCCACACGCCGCGGCGATCGCGCCGGCTCGGGAGGTCGCCGCGTCAGCGGTTGCAGAAATGGTTCCTGCCAACATCAGAGCAGCGGCCATCGCCACTCCTGCACTTCGCTTCCGTCGGGACATGGTGAACCTCTCGTTGGCCTTGTTGCCGGCTGGATGCGTGCGCACGGCGGTCACCAGCTGTGGGCGACGTCGACGACGACGCGGCTCGTGGAGCCTGAGCCGGCGAGAGTGAAGACCCGGAACGGCAGTCGGGCGCGGACGCCGAGTCCGATCGTCGTCTCTCCCTCGAAGCTGCCGGCGCTGACGACCTGCCGGAAGGTCCGGTAGCCGCTCACGTTCGTCAGTTCGTCGTAGTTCGCCGGGTCATACGTGTAGTGGTTCGTTTCGTCGTACGACGGTGTCAGCAGGACGATCGCCAGCTTGGCGCCGCCGCGGACCGGAATGGGCTTGCCCTCGCCCACACTGGAGATGTCCGGCACGTACTGCACGCGGAACCAGGACGGCTTGCCGTCGATGTCGAACACGATCCGGTCGAAACAGCCGTGCCGGCCGGTGCGAACGTCGGTCAGGTGACCGACGCCTTGGAATGTACTTGCTTCAGGCAACGAACCCCAGCCGGTCGGGCAGGTGGCGGCGGCGGTGACGGTCGTGGCCGGTCCGGCGAGCGCCGGTACAGCGACCGCGCCCGCCGGTACGGCGGCTACAGCGAGCACCGCGATGGCGGTGCGGATCGGACTGCGGATGTGGATGGTGGGAATACATTTCACGGTGCCCCCCTTAAGGACACTCGTTAGATGCCCCCGGGAGGTCAGAAGTTATCGATCGGCCCGACCTAGTCGGAAACGACCTCGGTGTTCTGGCAGGCGACCAGGCGCCACTGCCCGTCCTCCTTGGACATGACGAACAGCGGAGTGCCCTGGTTGAACACGATGCTCTCGTCGTCGAGTGGCCGGCCGTCGAGCTTGCTGTATTGCTGGCGGACCTTCACGGCGGCGACGTCGGGACGGATGAACAGCACATGCTCCACCTTCATCTCGACCGACAACCCCTGTCCCTTCATCCCGCCGGGCAGCACCTGACGGGTGAATGCCGAGATCGCTTCGAGCCCGAACAGCTTCTTGCCCCCGCCGGTCGTCCAGATCGCATCATCGCGAAACAACCCGAGAAACTCATCGGGAAGCTCGTTCCGGGTGGAGTGCTCGACGGCGGCAACCACCTGACTGATCGCTTCGAGGTCGGTCTGACGTGCCAGTTCTGCTGTGCTCATGAAAGCAGTCAAGTGCTTCAAGTAAACTTGAAGTCAATGATCCGTGGTCAGGCGGCTTCGGTCACCGGACGCTTGCATTGACAGGGGCTGTACTCCCGAGGATGGTGAGGATCCCAGGGCGTATGCGGACGTCTCGGCGTGTTCGAGACAGGAGCATCACCGTGGAGCGGAGCCAGGGCGGGCCGATGGCCGGGCGGACAGTGCTGATCACCGGTGGAACCGGAGGTATCGGCAGGGCCACCGCGCTCGGCCTGGCATCGATGGGCGCGCACGTCGCGATCATCGGCCGGGACCACGGTCGGACCGAGGACGCAGTACGCGAAATCCGTTCAACTGGTGGGCAGGCGGATGCTTTCGTCGCGGATCTGTCCTCACAAGCTGAGGTACGGCGGGTCGCTGCCGACGTACTGCGGAGCTATGCGCGGCTCGACGTACTTGTGAACAACGTCGGCGGGTACTGGAGCACCCGGCACGTCACCGCCGACGGGCTCGAGCGGACTTTCGCCCTGAACCACCTCGCGCCGTTCCTGCTCACCGCGCTGCTCCTCGACCGATTGCAGCAGAGCGACGCGGCTCGTGTCGTCACGGTGGCGTCCAACGCGCATGTCCGGGGCCGGATCGACTTCGACGATTTACAGAAAGAGCGCGCCTATTCGGGTTCTGCGGCGTACGGCCAGTCCAAGCTCGCCAACGTCCTGTTCAGCTACGAGCTGGCTCGGCGACTGTGCGGCACCTCAGTCACGGCGAATGTCTTGCACCCCGGTCTGGTGAGTACCGCCTTCGGAGGTGAGGACCCCGGACGCGCTCAGCAACTGCTGGTTCCGTTGCTGCGACCTTTCATGAAGTCGCCCCGGCATGGCGCCGCCACATCGATCCATCTGGCATCTGACCCCGATCTGCACCACGTGACGGGTCGCTACTTCGCCAAGTGCGCAGCCAAGAGATCGTCCAAGGGAAGCTACGACGAGTCCGTCGCCGTACGACTCTGGCAGGCCAGCGCCGACCTGGTCGGCCTCACCACACCAGCGACCGCCTCGTAATCACCCGCACTGGTTCCTGAGCACCGTAGTACCAGTCGGTCGGCCTGTGCCGACCTCAGGAGTTGAGCACCATGACACCGCAATCTTCCTTCCTGCGCACCTGGTTGATCTGGACCGCCGGGTTCCTCGCCTTTCCCATCGCCGGACTTGCCGGCACCGCAGTCGTTGGCCGCGTCAACGACCCACTTGCCGCGTTGCTCGGCGGTACCGCAACCGGGGTCGTCCTCGGCGCCGCCCAGACGCTGGTGAGCCGCAGACGACTCGACCCGCGCAGATGGATACCGGCCACCGGCATCGGAATGGGCGTTGGGCTTCTCGTCGGCGCCGTCGCCGTCGACTACGGCACGTCGTTGGGCGAGCTCGCTCTGATGGGCTTCCTCACCGGCATCGTCCTCGGCCTGGCACAGGCACTGGCCCTGCCACGCCAGACCCGACTGCGCTGGCTATGGGCCGCCGCACTTCCCGTCCTCTGGTCCCTGGGCTGGACCGTCACCACCCTCGGTGGGATCAGCGTCGACAACCAGTTCACAATCTTCGGCGCCTACGGAGCACTGACCTTCTCCGCCCTGTCCGGCCTGCTACTCCACCACCTCCTGCCCTACGAAGCCGTCGTACCTCCGGCATCGACACCGACACCGGCCAAGTCCACAACCTGACCTCTCCGCGTCTTCACTGCGCTGGCCGGCAGGACGAACGGCGTCTGGCGAGCTGAGGAGGGGCGGGGGCCGCCCCTCCTCCCATCACTTGTTCAGCCCCTGGAGACTCGGCGAAAGGTCGCGGCGAGACAGTCACGAAGGCTAGTTGGCCAGTGGATCTTGACCGACACTGAGGGTGAGGGCAGTCCGCGCCGGGGAGGGCGGCTGGATGGCTGGGAGACGCAAGGCGCTGATCGTCGCTAACGACGTCTACGAGCACGAGGGGCTTGGACAGCTTCGCGCGCCGGCAGCGGACGCGCAGGCTCTGGCCGGCGTTCTCGGCGACCCCGGGATCGGTGGTTTCGACGTTCAGATTGTTCGCAACGAGTCGGCGCATGTCATTCAGGGGCGGATCGAGGATCTGTTCGCGGACAGCCGACCCGAAGACGTATTGCTTCTGCACTTCTCGTGCCACGGCCTCAAGAGCGAGTCCGGCGAGTTGTTCTTCGCGGCGAGCAACACTCTCCCGAACCGGCTGGGTTCCACCGCTGTCGCGGCCGACTTCGTGCAGCGTTGCCTGCGGATGAGCAGATCGCGCAGCATCGTGTTACTGCTGGACTGTTGCTACGGCGGCGCTTTCGGCCGGGGCGTGACCGTGCGCGCCGCCGGCGACGCCAACGTGCTCGACAGCTTCTCCAGCGGGAGGCTGGGTGGCGGCCGCGGCCGAGCGGTGATCACGGCTTCCAGCGCGACGGAGTACGCGTTCGAAGGTGATCGGCTCGCCGATGACCACAGCAGTCCGTCGGTGTTCACCGCAGCCCTGGTGGAAGGTCTGGCCACCGGGGACGCGGACCTCGACCAGGACGGCTGGGTGTCGCTCAACGAGCTGTACGACTACGTCTTCGACCGGGTCCGCGAACAGAATCCTCACCAGACCCCCAGCCGCGACGTGGAGATGCAGGGTGAGCTGTATCTTGCCCGGCGCAGCCATCCGGTCACCGTGCCGGCGCCGCTGCCTGCCGAGCTTCGCGAGCTGATCGACCATCCGTCGGCCGCGGTCAGGGTCGGCGCTGTTCCAGACCTCGTCGGGCTGCTGCAAGGCAGGAATGCCGGGCTGGCGTTGGCGGCCAGGGTGGTCCTGGAGCGTCTGGCTGATGACGACAGCCGTTCTGTGGCCGCCGCGGCGTCGGCAGCCCTGAGCGCCGCCGATTCAGGATCGCGTTCACAGCCGATACCGCAGTCCGAGCCGCAGCCCGAGCCGAAGCCGGAGCCCGAGTCGAAGCCGGAGCCCGAGCCGAAGCCGGAGTCCGAGTCCGAGCCGGCCCGCCCGGACCGGTCCGGGCGGGCCTGGCGCCGGCGGTTGATCTACCTGGGCGGAGCCGGAGTGATCCTCGCAGCCGGGACCGTGGTCGCGCTGCAGTTGCTTGACGACAATGGTTCGCCCGGCGGCGGTGGATCGGCGGCCGGTGAGTTCACCGAGTCCTCCCCGTGGCGGCTCAACGTCCGCGGTACCAACACTGTCGACAACGGCTGCACAGTCACCGTGGTGAATGTCGACAGCGGTGAACAGAAGGTGTTCGAGCGTCTCTTCGAGAGCAGGACCTTCCAGATTGCGGACACCGGCACGTTCAGGGTGAGCACCAGCGACCCCATCTGCACGGCGACCCACTCCGCAGGCGCCGGTCAGATCGCCATTCCCTTTGCGCAGAAGGCCATCACCGGCGACAGCGAGGCGTTCACGGTGCCGGCCGGCAGCAAGGTCGTCGTACAGGTCGTCGACTTCCACAGTTACGGTCGTTGCGAGTTCGTGCTGCGCGACGCCACGGACGGACGCGACCTGGACTTCGGTACGGCGTTGCCCGGTGCCGGCCCCTTACGACTGGACCCCCACGGCAGCTCCAAGGTCTATCTCGCTGAATTCGCCGGCTGCGACGTACAGGTGTCCAGCGGCTGAAGTAAAGAATCCGTCGCCGGTCACACCGCTGGTTCGCCACCCGCGCGACATGTGGCGATCTACACTGCTACGCGTCTGCTGAGCCGGCACGATCAACCTGAGCGCGCGGGCTGACCTGAGCCGATGCGGCAGGCTGGAGAGTGCGATGACCTTCTCGATCGTGGCGTTCGATCCGGACTCCGGTTCCTCGGGGATCGCGGTCGCATCGAAGTTCCTGGCGGTGGGCGCTGTGGTGCCCTGGGGACGGGCCGCCGCCGGTGCGGTCGCCACCCAGGCGATGGCCAACCTCTCGTACGGGCCGGACGGCCTCGATCTGCTCGCCAACGGCCTGTCCGCTGACCAAGCGGTGGCACAGTTGACGGACGCCGACGAAGAGCGCGAGCACCGCCAGATCGGCGTGGTCGACGCCCATGGGCGGGGCGCCACCTTCACAGGTGCATCCTGCATGGATTGGGCCGGCGGCCAGGCCGGTGACGGGTTCGCGATCCAGGGCAACATCTTGGCCGGCCCGCAAGTAGTAGAGGCCATGGCCGACGCCTGGAAGGAGCGCGCCGGTGAGGCGTTCGAGCGGCGGCTGGTGGCAGCGCTGGCGGCCGGCGACCAGGCCGGGGGAGACCGCCGCGGCCGCCAGAGCGCGGCGCTCCGCGTGTGGCGCGAAGGGTCCGCGTACGGCGGCGTGCTCGACATCGCCATCGACCTGCGCGTCGACGACCATCGCGCGCCAATCGATGAACTGGGCCGTCTGCTGGACCTCCACGAGTTGTACTTCGGCAAGCCGGATCCGGGGAGCCTCCTTCCGTTGGAAGGAACGTTGGCTGCTGAGGTGGCCGCCTGCCTGGCATCGCTCGGCTATCGGGCGGCCGGACTGGTCGAGGCGCTCGACACCTGGGCGAGCACAGAGAACTTCGAGGAGCGCCTTGTGCCCGGCAAACTCGACCCGGTCGTCCTGGAGCAACTCCGCCGCCAAGCAGCCGAGACGGCCTCCTGAACACTTCAGTCAGCGCGTCAGGCGCGGGAGATGAGCAGCCAGGCGAGGTAGGCGACGTACGCCGCGACGAACACACCGCCCTCGAGACGGGTGATCCGGCGACCCGACACGAACACCGGTACACAGGCCACCGCCGCGCCGACCATCAGCAGGAGATCGCCGCCGAGTATCTCGTCGGGCACCTCGACGACGCCGGGCGCGACGAGGATCGTGACCCCGAGAATGATCGCGATGTTGTAGACGCTCGACCCCAGCAGGTTGCCCAGGGCGATATCCCGGTCCCCTCGGAGCGTCGAGACGATCGTGGTCACCAGCTCGGGAGCCGACGTACCGATCGCGATGATCGTCAGTCCGATGACGGCATCGCTCACACCGAACGCCCTAGCCGCGTCGACCGCGCCGTCGACGAGCAGCGTCGCACCGATCACGATGACCGCGATCCCCACCAGGAGACTCACCACAGGCAGCCAGGGCCGGGCCCGCTGCGCGTCGTAGTTCGCCTGGTACTCCGCCTGGACGGCCGGTGACTCCTGCCGGCTGGTGCGCAGTACCGCCAGTGTGTAACCGACTCCAAGTAGAACGAGCACGACACCGTCCAGCGTGCCGAGGCTGCCGTCGAGCGCGACGACCAGCAGCACCAGCGACGCCGCGGTCATGCACGGCAGATCAAACCGCACCGTGCGTGTGTCCAGGGTGAGCGGGCTGATCAACGCGCTGAGGCCAAGAATCAGCAGCAGATTCACCAGGTTCGTGCCCACGATGTTGCCGACAGCCAGCCCGGCGCTGCCCTGCCGCGCGGCGTCGATCCCAATAGCCAGCTCCGGCATGCTGGTGCCAAGCGACACCACCGTCACCCCGATAACAATCGGCGCGATCCCCAGCCGCAGAGCCAGCCCCGTCCCACCACGAACCAGCAACTCGGCCCCACCCAGCAGGCCGACGAGACCGCCCACAATCAGCAGCGCACTCGACATCACCCCACCGTCTCACGCCCCCGAACCCGCGCCAACCCATCCCCGCAACCATCAGACCGTGCCACTTGACGTGGCCAGATCAGCTCCCCTGGCTTGGGCCGGAGGCCGGAGGCCGGAGGCCGGTGACGGTGCCCTCGTTACGTGCGGTAGTGCGCAGATGGAGCGACCGGCATAGATGCGGCCGCGCTGAGCCGAGCTGCGCACACACAGCGCCGCACTGCCGCAGACAGCCGGCCGCCTGCCGAACGGCGCCAGACCAACCCCCAACCACCCTCATTCTGAGCGCGGAAATGGCGCGGTGGCGAGGCCGAGGTTCGCGAGCAGGTGCCGACCTCGCGTCGGATCAGGGGGCGATCTTGTGCAGGGCCGCGGCGATCCTCCGTGGGTCATAGACCAGGCCGAGGTGGTTGAGCGGGACGTCATGAACCTCCCACGCGGGGTCGGATCGAAGCGCAGCAACCTGTGACGCCGACTCATCGTCCTGCTGCTCCGTGCACGCGAGGTAGGCATGCGCGACCGTGTTTCGGCGACCTCCGCGGGCAGGCAGTGGTTCGGTCCAGCACCGCGTCGGCTGGGGGCGCAGACGCGCTGCGGCCCAGTGACAGAGATCGGCGTCCGCAAGCGCCAGACCCATATCCTCCTCGGAGGGAGGAGGCACGTGCGTGTCCTTGAGGCGGGCGCGGTCGGGATCGTCGGCATCCCAGGAGTCGACGACTGCCTGCCCGTCCTGGATGAGCGGTCCGTCCAGGTTGACCACGAGGCGGAGCCGCTGCGGCGTCAGATCCGCGACTCCCTCGCACACGGCCGCGCCGTAGCTCCAGCCGACGAGCACCACATCCTCGAGATCCTCGAACCAGAGCAGACTCGCGACATCCTCAATATGCGTGGTCAACCCAACGCCGACACCTGAAAGATGGGCGCGCTCGCCGAGCCCACTCAGCGTCGGGGCGTGCACCTCGTGTCCCGAACGGCGCAGCTCGCTCGCCACTCCTCGCCACTCCCACCCGCCACCCCACGATCCGTGCACTAGAACGAACGTGCTCATCATTCCCCCTGACCCCATCTCTCCAACAGTCTGCACCCGGCACGCACAAGCAGACAGTCGTCAAAGACGATGCGCTCGCATCACGCGTGCCGGTGGCCGCGTTGAGCGCTGGCAGACGGTTCTGGTCGCGCTCATCGGCGCATGCGCGACCATCGCAGTTGCCGTCATCGGCTTAGCTGCTACGCCAGCGGATGGCGAACCCCGACCGAGCAGGCACCGGATCACTGTGGACACGGTCTCGTTCTCACGACAGGGCGCAGCCTGGCAGATAGAAGTCCGCGGGACGTACAAACCCACTCGAGCGGACGGCTAATTGTTCGCGATCGCGATACACCGAATCTCCGGAGCTACTACTCAATGGTTCGTCTCCGAGCCCATCGAACCAGACCAGGACGGACGATGGGTCGCCAAGATTCTTCTCGAAGCTCCGAGCCAATCCGTAACCGTGATGGCACTTCTCCCCAGCAGTGGCTGCATGCCCGGCAACGTTTGCGGTCGAAACCCTGAAGCTATCCGGCAGGCCCTGGAGAATTGATCCCGCCGCCCATCGGCCAGCGGGTCGCGAGCACTGGCGAGACTCCATGCCCCCTCCTCGGCTCGATTTGGGCGGATCGGCCAGCCTTGAACTCGAAGGATCACGAGAGCCACGCCACTTGCCACAATGGCCAACTTCAGCCGGCAGGGGTCCGGCATCCGACATCCTCTAACCATCTTGGGACTCTCCTCAAGACGCGTTTCAATGGCACGAACCATGGCACGCGTCTGTCCTGCCGATGGCCGGTCAGTCGTTCGATGCCGAACCGCCGCCAGAGGCGGATTGCGCGGCCGGCAGAGCGAAGGCAGTCAGGGACGGGTTGCTTTTGACCGTTGGTGTAGCCGCGGGAGGCGGACGCCAGGCGCGTTGCCTCTGATTGGAGCGAGCTCAGCGCGACGGGGGAGAGGGACTGGCATCAGGGTCTGGGTCGTGCCCGAGCGCTTTGGAGCGGTAGAGGTCCTTGCCCAGCGCAGCGCGCGATGAGCTCGGGCGCGCCTTCTCGTATCGGCTGGCTCGCTCAGCGAGTTCTCTGTAATGAGGCGCGAACGGGATGCCAAACTCAGCCTCTCGAAAGTTCACGTAGGGCTCAACACTGTTCCACGTTCGCAGGATGACCTTGGATTGGCTGGCCATCACTTCTCGTTCTGGCACGAGATTTGCTGCTATGAGCGCGCCGACGCGATCGTAGGTTATGCAGACGGTCTCAACGTTCTCACGATCGACCGCTGACGCGTCAGCCGGTGCAGCCGTCAGTTCGGCATATACGTACCTTCGGGCTCTGCGGGCCGCGTCGCTGCCAATGAGTTCATAGACGCGGAACATCGCATCGAGGTGTCGAGCGCGAACCAATTCCCTGAGCTGGCTTAGCGCGATCGCGGCTGCTACCGCCACGACGACGAGGCCCATCACAGCCGACAGAGCCGCGATTGCGCTCCATAGCACCGGATCTTCCACAAGGATCACCATCCCCACGGGTTATCGGACGGTCACGACCGAACGTTACGATCTCCGACGGGCGGTGGTCATCTGCGGCTCCCGCGACCCGAAGGGCGACGGCCCAGCGAGCGGTGCCCTCGCTGCCACACTCCGCCCCACGATCTCGACCGCCGTCGGTTGCCGCAGCCGAGGAGAGCCTGCGGTTGGGGCCGAGAAGGTGAGTCATGTGGTAGTCGGCGGTCGACCTTGACTCGCGCGGCGGCACGCAGGTTCAAGCACTGACGGTCGGATCAGAAGGCCGCCGGACTGAGTCGTCAACGGCCGAGTTGAGCGCTCAAGAGGCGACTTGACTGTGGGCCTGAGCGACTGGGCAACTCTGTTAGCCGCCAGTTCGTTCCGCAGACCGTTCCACAGTATCTCCGGCGATGTGGCGAGACGAGCTGCGTCCGGCTGCTCCACGGCCCTCACATTGCTACGCGTTATGCCGGACTCGCCGACGCCCGTGCCCGGCATCGCGTTGGTACGGAACTGCCCATCAGCGAGCACAGATGCCAGTGGGCGATGATTTCGACGCCCTCGGTCAGCTGAACCGCCAATCGACCTTGAGCCTGCGCATGTCCCGGACGTGCAAGAACTCTTTGGCCTTCCTCGCGACGCGGCGGCCCAGGTATCGCGACGGGTCTTGAACCTTCACATCGTTGTGAGGCTCAGGTTGTACGCTGAAGCATGTGAGGATCGGAGAACTCGCAGACCGGACCGGTGTGTCGCGTCGGTTGCTGCGCTACTACGAGGAGCAGCAGCTGATCACGCCGAGCCGAGGCCCGAACGGCTATCGCGAGTACCAGGAATCACACGTCGACATCGTGTTGCAGATCAAAGGCTTGCTCGATGCCGGTCTGCCGACGCGAATCATTCAGCAGCTGCTCCCGTGCCTCGATCAGTCGCAGAGCATCTACGTCCCTGACGTGACACCCGAGATGATCGCCACGTTGCAACGGGAGCAGACCCGGCTGACCGAGCGCATCGACTGTCTGGCGCGCAACAGGAATGCGATCGCCGATTACCTCGACAAGGTCATCAGCGTTAAGGATGCGAACAACAAGAGCAGAATCTCGGCCTGATGTGGCCGTCCGGTCGGCCAGCACCGCATCGAAGGCGGCTGGCGCCGGCTGCTCACTGATCCTCATGGCGCGAGGAGGCCGCGGCAGTCGGCCGCCTCGATCACCTCACCGAGCAGCCCGAGCCATTGGTCTACGTCGGCGGCCTTCAGGCCCACGTCGAGCCCGAGGCCCTGGCCGCCGGCGAGGTACACCTGGGTCACACCACTCTCGCTGGCGGCCACGAGGTCCTCGGCGATCTGCTTGGGCGATCCGCCGAGGAAGGGCCGGCCGTCCCCGATCGGATCACGGGTGATCGGAGTCGGCCAGGGCACCTGGTTGACCACCATGAGGTCCGCGGGGTCGCGGCCCGCCTCCCGGGCGGCGTCATGGAACGTGGACACGACGCCGCGCAGTTCCTGCGCCGAGGAGGTGATCGGGATCAGGCCGTCCGCGATCCGGCCGGCGCGCTTGACGGCGGCCGGCGAATTCGCGGCCAGCAGCACCGGAATGCGGGCCTGGACCGGCTTGGGGTTCACCTGCGACGGCGCGATCCGGTAGAACTCGCCTTCGTGCCGGACCGGGTCCGGGCCCCACGCGGCCCGCATCGCCGTGATGAATTCCTCCGTACGGGCGCCCTTGCGGCTGCTCGACACGTTCGCCGTCTCGAACTCGTTGTGCTGCCAGCCCTGTCCCAGACCGGCGATCACCCGGCCGCCGCTGAACCGGTCCAGGGTGGCGAGCCGGCGGGCGAGCATCACGGGCACATGCAGCGGCGCCACCAGGACGGCGGTGCCCAACTTGATCCGCTCAGTCACGGCGGCGATATGGCTCAACGTCTCGAGCGGCTCGTACGTCGAGCCGTAGAACTCCGGCAACATCTCGGGTTCACCCCCAGTCCACAGCACGACCTTGTCGAGCGGGCGGAGCAGGCGTTCAAACGTCCACAAGGCCGAGTAACCGAGCCGTTCGGCCTCCTTGGCAACCTTGACGATCGTCTCCGGCGAGGCCTGCGACCCAGCAGTGGGCAGCGCGAGACCGAGTTCCATGGGTCCTCCATCAGGTGAAGTTCATCAACGGGTTGTCAGAGATCGCAGTCCCGACGAGTCACCGATGCCAGGACCCGGCCGGAGATGCACCGCGGCCGGGTGCTCAGTGCAGGCAGCCATCCGCCTGGCAGCCCCAATGGGAGCCTGCTTCCTTCCAGGTCGTCAGCGAGCCGTGCCCTCTCGTTCGCATGGCACCAATGCTCGAACCATCACATGGATGTGAAGGTCAAACAGACTGGGTGTGAGGTCGTACACATACGAGTCGCGGGCGCTGACCGGAGCACGCGGAATCGCGTGTGCGCGGCAGGCGGCATCGGGCTCGGCCGCAGCTACCCGCGCTCCCGATGCGGAGGTCACAGGTGATCTGAGGGCCCGCGCATTGGGTTCTCAGGGATGAGCACCCAGGGGCTGTGGCGGTCCGCAAGAACTGCCCTACGCACCGCTGAATCAGTCCCGGCGACCCTTCAGCCGGCGGCTGACCGCACGCTCGGCCTCCCGGCCTGCCTCGCGCTCGGCGAGCACCTGCCGCTTGTCCCAAGTCTTCTTGCCGCGGGCCAGGGCGATCTCCACCTTCGCGCGACCGTCCTTGAAGTACAGGGTCACCGGGACGATCGTCAGCCCGCTCTCGTTGACCTTGCGCTCGATCTTGTCGATCTGGGCACGATGCAGCAGCAGTTTCCGCTTGCGGCGTGAGCCGTCGTTGAACCAGCGGGCCTGGGTGTACTGCGGGATGTGCACGCCGTGCAGCCAGATCTCCCGGTCCTCGACAATGGCGAAGCCGCCAACCAGAGACGCCCGCCCGGCACGGAGCGCCTTCACCTCCGCACCCTGCAGCACAATCCCCGCCTCCCAGGACTCGCCCAGATGGTAGTCGTGCGCAGCCTTGCGGTTACGCGCGACCACAGGGTCAGCCTCGGGCTTCTTCACACGGGGATTCTGCCCGACAGCCCGACAGCCCGACAGCCCGACAGCCCGACCTGCGAGCCAACTGAGGCCGAGCTGGCTCAACGACAGGTGCAGGTGCGCCCCACTCCGGGACGGCAGGGAGCGGGGCCTGCCCCGACGGCGAGTCAGTAGTTGACGTCTGCGCTCCACCATGACCACTCGCAGTGGTCATAGTGAGAGTCGAAGGCTCGCGTCTCCTGATCCCAGATAGTGATCAGCTCGAACTCGGCAACAAAAGGCGTCGCCCGTCAGTTCCTCAAGGCTGCCAGGGGCCCAGTAGGCCCCCCGCCGGGGTGTACCGCCTCCGTGTGGAGTGGTGAGCGATGCTTTGCTACACCTGCATCACACCGCCAGGAGGCGACCCATGGTCCAACGAGTCGAGATCCAGCTGACCGATGACCTCGACGCAGCGTGATCTCTGCGGGCAAGGGGGAAACCGTGCCCTTCGCGCTCGACGGCACGTCGTACGAGATCGACCTCCGCACCAGGCACGCGGCAGGCGGGTCAGCCGAAGCACAGTTGATGCAGATGCTCGCACCGTCAAGGAGTGGGCTCGTGCGAACGGGTATGAGGTCAATCACCGAGGACGAGTCCCGGCCCACATTCGCGAGGCCTTCGACGCCGCCAACTAGATGACAGGAGACCTGGTTATCGGGTCTGCACGCTGTGGACCTGCGGCTCAGGTCGTAGCGAGCGCCAACCCCGCACCAGCTACCGGCTTGCCCACACCCGCCGCTCAGTGCGTCGACGTAGCCCGCGGCAATCTGAACAACTAACCGCGTGCACCTGCATCTGGCGACGCTGGGACGCCGAACCTGCGATGCTGCCTTGGCGCATGGAATGCGGGAGAAACAGGGAGGACCGTCATGGCACGGCAGATCATCACGACCGCGAACGCGCCGAGTTCGCCGCTCTACAGCCAGGGAGTCAAGGCCGGACCGCACGTGCTCGTCTCGGGCATCGTCGGCATCGACCCGAGCACCGGCAGCCTCGCCGAAAACACAATCCAAGCTCAGACACGACAGGCGCTGACCAATTGCGAGGCGATCCTCCAGGCCGGCGGCGCCAGCCTGGAAGACGTCATCGAGGTGGGCGTACTGCTCACAGACCCTGCCGACTTCGCCGGCCTGAACGAGGAATACGCGCGGTGGTTCCCGTCCGAGCCGCCGACTCGCTACGTCGCCAAGCTCGGTGTCGACCTGCCTGGACTGCTCGTCTCGATCCGGATGACCGCATTCGTCGGATAACGGCCGCTCCCAG
Organism: Kribbella sp. NPDC049174; assembly: GCF_043197365.1. Taxonomy (NCBI): domain Bacteria; kingdom Bacillati; phylum Actinomycetota; class Actinomycetes; order Propionibacteriales; family Kribbellaceae; genus Kribbella; species Kribbella sp. NPDC049174. The sequence goes on from NZ_JBICSZ010000001.1 coordinate 292,821, forward strand.
CCGGAGCCAAGTCAGCCAGTCAGGCGGCGCCAGTTCGGATTTACGCGGCCAACAGGAAAGAAGCCGCACTCACGGCCAAGGGATTATGAGATCTCACCAACCCCGCCTGACTGGGCAACTTCAGGCGGCCGCGGCTCCGGAAACCGCTCGCTCCAGCGCCTCTGGACATCCCTGCTGGTCGCTACAGGTCGGCCTCCCAGTCCCAGGGTGCCCAGATCTCCACGTCCGCCGGGAGGCCCGGTTTAGGTCGGTCATGCATCCGGCGGTGTAGACGGCCTTCACCTTCAGCAGGTTGTTGAGCGTCAGTTTCTCTCGCGTCACTTGGTAGGCGGTCGAGATTTCGGGCAGCGGGACCGAGTCCTCCGGTGGGATCGGCACGGGCCACGAGTCGCGGGTGAAATATCCCCCGATAGACCTGCCGTCGGACGTCACAGTCACGGGATTGCGACGCACCCGCGGCTGTCGACCGGTGGCCAGGCAACGGCGAGGGTGTCCGGCTGCACTAGCCGTTGCCGGTAGTCGATCAGCCCTAGCCTCGTGCATCGTGGTCAATGTTGCTGCGCCTGCTGGATGTGTTGCCTCTTCGACTTGTTCGCCGACGCTGACGCCGGCTACCTGTCTGAACATCCTCGCGGAGTTTCTTGAAGCCAGCCGGGCTGAGTTCATCGTTGGTCTGGTACAGGAACTCACCAACGATGAACAGTCCGACGCCGAGGACGAAGGGCCAATCCTGCTCAACCAAGATCCCGACCAACGCGACAGGTCCGGACAGGGCCGCGATCCAGGCAAGGTGTCGCCGGTGGGCCACGGACTTGCTCGTCCAAGACCGCGTCACCCTCTGGGTCCAAGATCACTCGCCCGTGCTGATGTGTCTCGGTGTCCTTCTCCTCGAGTTCGCCGTCGTCGTTGACGAAGATCGCACGCGCGATATTGAGGACGGATGTCGCGCCTTCCCTGCGCTCTCTGTCGGTCCACCGGAATGCGCACATCTCGCCGCGGCGCCTGTTGTGGTCTTGGTCGACAGGAACCTTTCCCAGTCTTCGTCTTGCTCGTAGGCCTCGTTGATCAACAGGGCGACTTCGTCCACGGTGCGCGGCTGCGGATTCGGAGTCGGCACGCCGGGCTTGTCCGCGTGGTCGGCCGGGTTGACGGAAATCCATTGCCAGGCGACCGCGCGATCCAGTGCGCCACTCAGGATCCAGTGAATCTGGCGGACGGTGGAGTCGGACAGTCCCTTGCAGACGTGGGGTTTGCACATCCGACGGCGGCGGGGACACCCGTCAGGATTGTTGCGCGGACAGCGATCACCTTCGTGTTCGTCGCATTGGTGTGGTCGCGCGGTTCGGTGCTGAACGAACGTCTTGCGTCGGCAGTGGTGCCGGCATCGCCGGAGCTCGGTATAGAAGGAGTCGAGCACCGCAACATCAAGCTTCGCAAGCTGTGACGCGCCGAGCAGGGGCTTGATGTGGTTGTTGTACTTCGAGCGGTACCCCCTCTTGGTCAGCACGTCGACGACATCGAGGTACCTGGCCATGAGTTGGGCGACCGTTGAGCGCGTCTTGGGGTTCCGCTTCTCGTCGATCCGATTGAGGAGACAGCTGATCTGCCTCGCGCCTGCCGCGGACCTGGAGGCACTGTCTGCGTCAAGTAGAAGAGCTTCTTCGTGACTGGGTCCTGGCCGGCATACACCGGCACTCGAAGCGCACCAGAAGGCAGCGCTGTGACGTTCCCTCGTTGCCGCTGCCGCGGCTTCGACGACCCGGCCATGGTCGGACGCCAGCGCGCTTCTATGTCACGAGCCATGTCACGGATCCGGGTCGAACACGCGACTCAAGGGACCGAATGTTCCCCTGACCTGCGGTTTTGTGTTGTAGGGCGGGCGGGACTCGAACCCGCGACCCAGGGATTATGAGTCCCCTGCTCTAACCAGCTGAGCTACCGCCCCATGTCCGGGAGATCGTATCGGGTGTGGGTGGGTGGGGATCAAAACCAGGGGCGGGTCAGGGGTTTGACTGAGGGGTGGTTACCGGGCACCGGGCATGATGGGGGCAGGTCCCGACGAAGGGAAGACCGATGGGTTGGTTCATCATCCTCGTGCTCGTGGTGGGGGCGATCGCGGCGTACAAGTACCGCGTCCCGCTGCTGGCGAAGCTGACGGGGCAGCCGCAGCACCGGATTCAGCGTGCCATCGACCGCCGCAAGGAGAAGAACTGAGTACGGGCGTCTGATCTGAGCTTGGGTCTGTCGGCAGGTCCTGCCGGCAGTTGGCCGCCTGGAAGCGGTCTGGGCTCGTCACGCTGCGTGCCAGGTGGGGTTTTCCGCGCGTTCAGCAGCCCTCAGCCGTGATCGGTTGAGGGCTGTTCAGTCTGTCCTCCGGCGGTGGACAGGTGTTGGCGGTACGGCGTACGTCGTACCGCGGCTGGGCATGAAGAAAGCCGGTTCATGGACGGAAACCGGCTTCGTGTTGCTCCCGCGACTGGACTCGAACCAGTAACCTGCCGGTTAACAGCCGGCTGCTCTGCCAATTGAGCTACGCGGGATCGGTGTGTATCTTGCCCCCGATCCCCGAGGACCTGAGTAGATTAGCAGCCCCAGGTCGAACTACAAAAACGGGATTCCGGGGCAGGGACCTTGGCTTCCGGGGCAGGATCTGGGCCGCCTCCGAGGCGGGTTCGGCGCGGCTTCCGGTGGGCTTCCGCGCCGGTTGAGGGTCAGATGCCGAACTCCTCGCGGACGGACTTGAGAGCGGCTTCGGCGGCGTCGACGACGCCGGGCTGGTCGGGCTCCAATCCCTTGTCCAGAACGAAGTTCCAGGCGACCGGGGCGTCGGTGTCGGCCGGGTTGCGGCGGCCGACGATGCGGACGCCGCGCTTGCCGGACAGTGGGACGTGGCGCTGGACGACGATGCTGGCGTCGACCCGCTCGCGGAGGAGTTGGCCGAAGCGGCCTGGGTCCTCGACTTTCAGCTCGGTTGTGCGGAGCGGGGTGCCGAACGCGGTGGTCTCGTAGATGTGCATCAGCGACGCCTCGGAGTCCCAGCCGGCGCGCTCGATCTGCTCCCAGCCGACCCGGCGTAGTGCGTCGGGGGAGTCGGTGGGGAGGTAGACGGCGGAGCGCGTACCGGCGACCCAGTGACCGTCGGTCAGCTGGACCGCGGCGAGGATGTCTTCCTTGCCGCCGGCCGCGTGCCTCGAGGTGGCGGTCACTGACTCGGTCAGTTCGCGGGGCCAGGTGGTGCGCCTGAGTCTCACGCTCCCATCATTCCAGTTGGGCCAAGGGCGGTCGGGCGGGGTGCCGGTGGGGGTTAGGCGGCGTAGTCGCGGAGGTGGTGGGTGGCTCGGCGGCGGAGGTGGCGGAGGGCTTCTCGTTCCAGGGTGCGGACCTGGTCGGGGGTGAGGTTGAGGGTGGCGGCGGTTTCCTCCGGGGTGGAGGGAGTCAGACCGTTGAGGCCGTAGCGGTGGTGGATGACTTGGACGTGGAGGTCGTCGAGGAACTGGAGGTGGTGGGCTATGTCTCGGCGGAGGGCGGCGCGGAGTACGACGGCGTCGTCGTCGATGAGTGGTTCCGCGTCGTCCACGTCGAGGGTTTCGGGGTGGATGCGCCAGGCTTGGGCGCGTTCGACTCGGGCGATGGTGAGGCCGGCTGACTTGGCGAGCTCCGGGACGGTGGGTTCACGGCCTAGGCGTTGGGTGAGGTCGTGGCGGATGGCTGCCAGGCGGCAGGCGTCGGTGTACGCCTGGGCCGGCATCCGGACGAGGCGGGAGCGGTCCGAGATGGCTCGGCCGATTGATTGGCGGATCCACCAGATCGCGTACGTCGAGAAGCGGTTGCCGAGGCGGTGGTCGAAGCGTTCGACGGCGCGCATCAGCCCGATGTTGCCCTCTTGGATCAGGTCGAGGAGGGAGATGCCTTTGCCGGTGTAGCGCTTGGCGAGGGACACGACGAGGCGGAGGTTGCCCTCGATCATGCGGCGTCGCGACTGCTTCCCTAGGGCTGCCACCTGCTGCAGGTCGGTGGGGTCGTGACTGCCTGGCTCGCCGGCTAGTTGCTGGGCAGCCAGTTGCTCGGCGGCCAGGAGTCCGGCTTCGATCCAGTACGAGTGTTCGTTGACCTCCTCCAGGGTTAGTAGTTCGTGATGCCCGATGTCGCGCAGGTAGGCGACCAGCGCGGTCACGTCGGCGGGTTCACAGTCGAGCTCGGCCATCCGTTCCCCTCTCTTCTTCTAAGAGAGTGCCGTGAACGGGTGGCCCGGGGCGGACTGACTTTCTGTCGGTGGATAACTACCCGAGGTCATCGGATCTGCCCTTGTGGATAACGGGTTTGCCGGCTGGGTTGGGTGTAGGGTTCGCCGGCTGCGGGGTGAGTGGGGTGGATGAGGCTCGGTACGGCGGCGTGGGGGCGGGACCGAGTCGGGCGAGAGGTTGTGGCGGGCCGGGGCAGCTTTGGGCCGGCGGCGGGGTGGGCATACCCGGTCCGGGTGGGGCGGCGCGGATGGCGGATGGGTGGGTGGCGGGGTGAGGGCAGTCTGGCGCAGCTGTACGGGTTCAGGCGTAGGTGCGGAGGGCGGACAGCAAGCCGTTGTGGAAGGGGTTGGCGTCTACGGTGTCGAACCAGGTGTGGTCGGTGGTGAGGGGTTCGAACGGGGGGATGGTGACGGCGGGGGGAGTGGCGCCGGCGGGGCCTCGGCGGCGCAGTTCGGTGTCGAGTTCCGGGGCCGGCATGTCGGGGAGGAGGACGAAGGTGTCGCTGCCGACGAGATCCGCGCGGCCGTCGGCGGTGACGAGAGCGTTGAAGGCTGCTTCGTCGGCGGCGGCCAGCGCGGCGAACGTGTCGGCGGCCCGGGTGGCGGCCGCGGAGGGGTCCTGGCGGATCTGTTCGAGCTCGGTGAGAACTGACTTCCAGGTGACCGAAGGGTCGCCGTAGTCGATCGAGCGGGACAGGCGGCCGACCGAGATGGCGGTCGCGCCCGGGGCCAGGGGCTTCATCAACGAGCGGAGGCCGTAGCGGGCTCGCCCGCCGATCACGACCAGGCGGATGTCGGGTTCCGTCGCCGCGATCAGGTTGCGATGGACGTCGGCGTGATCTCGTCGTACGACGATCAGGTCGGCCAGCGCGCCGCGTTCGAGTCGGCCGAGCGGATGCGGCCAGACGCCGGACAAGGCCTCGCCGGGATTGGCAGTTGCCAGCCGCACCAGTTCCTCGTCGGTGAAGACCGGCGCAGGTTGTGCTTTGTTCCAGAGGTCCGCGACCTTCAACTCCCACAGGACGTTGCGGGTGCCCGAGGGTGCCCAGTCCGAGCCGATGCACAGTCGCACTCCGGCCGCTTTCGCCGCGGCCACATCAGCGGTCGCGCCGTACAGCCAGTAGTTGGAGAACGGCGACCAGACCAGGCTCGAGTCACCAGCCTTCATCCGGGCGAAATCGGCCGCGGTCAAGGCACCGCCATGAATGGCGACCAGCTGCGGTGTCACCACGCCGACCTCGTCGAGCAGCTGGAACTCCTTGCGCAGCTTGGGATCCGACCCCTCGGCCGAGTGCGCGATGAATCCACGGCCCAGCTTGACGGCGGCGGCGTACGGCTCGAGCGCTTCTTTGCTGTCGGCAACGAGGGTGCTGACCCGGATGAAGTCGTCGCGGGTGCCGAGCTTCTCCGAGTCGATGTTGCGGATCAGGTCGTTGTCCGGTGGTACGGCGCCCCGCGGGTTGCCCTGGATCGACGTCGTACCGCCGACGATGGCGCGCGTCTCGACGTACCGCAGCAGGGCGCGGCCGGCCGCGGCGCCGAGCAGTCGGGCGGGCTGGCTGATCTGCGCGCTGTACGTCGGTGCGCGACCCCACTGATTGTGGGAGGTCCACGGCTCTGTGCGCGACGGTTCGGTCCACAGCGGCAGGCTGTTGTACATCAAGTGGTTGTGCAGGTCGATCAGGCCGGGATAGATGAGGCCACCCGCAACGATGTGCGGCGCGTTCTCGAAACCGCTCGGTATGGCGTCGGTAGGGGTGACCGCCGCGATCAGTCCGTCGTCGCCGACGTACACCGCGCCCTGATCGAGCACCTCTCCGTCAGATCGCATCGTCACGACGGTTCCGCGCAGTACAAACATGGCCCCTCCCGTTTTACAATCCCCGTGCCGCCCTGTTCACGAGCGTAGGTCACGAATCGATGAGGGGGAGGTATTCGCGATGGCCGATTTCGATCCGGGTCCGCCGGCCGCGGTGGCGCGACACTTCGCGCAAGTGCCCAGTTATGCGGAGTACCGCGAATTGTTCTGGCACGACTGGGGCCCGGTGTTCTACCGCGGCAGGCTGAACCGCTCCGCCCGGCTGCTGGCGATCGCGTCCGATCCCGGGCCGACCGAGCGGATCGCCGCCCGGACGCTGGTGGGGGACGCCGGGCAGCGCGTGCAGGGGTTCCTGACCAAAGTCGGTCTGACCCGCAGCTACGCACTCGTCAACGCCTACGCGTACGCGTTGTTGCCGTCGCGGGCTCAGCAGGCGGCGCCGCTGTTGTCGCAACCCGATCACCTGGCCTGGCGCAACACCTTGCTGGAGATGATCACCGGTCCGCAGTTGCAGGCGATCGTCGCGTTCGGGACCCAGGCACGATCGGCGCTCAGGTTGTGGGAGAGCAAGCCGGACGTGCCGGTCTTCGAGGTGCCGCATCCGTCGAGCAGGAATCCAACGGCATTGGTGGACAGTTGGCGCGAGGCGGTCACGGAGCTGCGGACGATCGTCACGCCGGACGCCGACGGTGATCCCTCGGTGCCGAACTACGGTCCGAAGTTCCTCGAGTCCGACTACGCCCCCGTCCCGGCGCGCGACCTGCCGTTCGGCGTACCGCCGTGGCTGGGGGACGACGCCTGGGGCCGCAAGGACAAGCCGAAGCACAACAACAGCGTGGAGCGCCCGCCGGAGGACCTCCGCAACACCCTCATCTGGCGAGCACCGAAGCAGGCGGTGAGCCCATAAGCAGGCGGTGAGCCCATAAGCACATGAAATGGTCCGTGCTGGGGTCTACCGTGGTCGGGTGCGAGTAGCGACGTGGAATGTGAACTCGGTCAAGCAGCGCCTCCCGCGGTTGCTGGGGTGGTTGGACGAGCGGCAGCCGGACGTGGTGTGCCTGCAGGAGACGAAGCTCGCGGACGACGCATTCACCGACTTGCTCGGTGCAGAGCTGTCCGCCCGCGGCTACGAGACAGCTCTGTACGGCGAGGTGCAGTGGAACGGAGTCGCTCTGCTGTCGAAGGTCGGGCTGGAGGACGTGGTGACCGGCGTGGCCGAAGCGCCCGGCTTCCCGAATCCCGAGGCTCGTGCGGTCGCGGCGACCTGTGGCGGCATCCGCATCCACTCGCTCTACGTGCCGAACGGTCGCGTCCCCGACTCCGATCACTACCAGTACAAGCTCGCCTGGCTCGCGGCGCTGCGTGAGGTCATCGCCGCCGGACCGGCCGACCAGATCGTCTGCGGTGACATGAACATCGCCCCGACCGACGCCGACGTGTTCGACCCGGCGGCGTACGTCGGTCAGACGCATGTGACCGCGCCGGAGCGGCAGGCGCTGGCCGATCTGATGTCGGCCAAGGGTCTGCACGACGTCGTCCGCGACCGCTGGCCCGACAACCGCATCTTCAGCTACTGGGACTACCGCGCCGGCATGTTCCACCAGGATCTCGGCATGCGCATCGACCTGATGCTCGCGACCGAACCGGTTGCCGAGCGGGTCAAGGCGGCGTGGATCGATCGCCAGGCCCGCAAGGGAACCGGCCCGAGCGACCACGCACCGGTCATGCTCGACCTCGACGTTGCTCCGGACGGCGACATCGGCCCGGTCGTACCGCCGCCGTCCGCACCACGGAAGGGTCGCAAGACCACCACCAAACTCCCGCAGAACCGTTGATGCGTCGTCTGGCGGTCGCCGCCCTGGCCGGCGCGATGGCGATCCTTGCCGCCTGCAGCGATGGCAGGTCGTCGACGCCGCCCGTCAACTGGACGAAGGTCGACGTCGGCGCGGAGCCCGTCGTACTCACAGAACACGGCGATCAGGTTCTGGTCGGCCTGCGTCACCGCGGCGCCAAGGTCGTCCCCGAGCTCGTCCTGCTCGACGGCGACCAGCGCACGCCGATCGCGGTCAAGCCGAACCCCGCGAGCCCGTATGCCTTCGAAGCGATCTGGTACTCGATCGCGTACGACGGCAAGCAGCTGCTCGCCCTCGGGGGAGCGGCCGGTGGCGCCCACTCGAACGTGCGCTGGACGGTGTGGACAGGTTCGGTCCAGACCGGTCTGGTCGAGCATCCACAGGAGTTCAACACATTCGGCGGCCAGACCGCCGGTGTCCTCTACAGTGCGGTCATCACGCCGGGCGGCCGCGCGTTGCTCGGCTCGTGGGGCGGCGTGGAAACCGGGAACGACGCCGCCGTCTGGCTGCCGGAGAGCGACGCCAAATGGGTCCGGCAGAACCCGGCGAAGACGGCGCTGCAGAGTACGCCGTCGCTGCTGGTGGGGCCGAGCTTCGGTACGACGCTGGGCGACAGCATCGTGCTCGTCGGATCGCAGGTCCGGCTCGCGCCGAACGTGGTCGCCCAGGAGGCCGCGCTCTGGCGATCGGCCAAGCTCAACCAGGGGTGGCATGCGATCGCGCTGCCTGATCCGGGCAACCGCAGTCAAGCGATGACGGCATCCTGTGATCCGTCAGGCTGCCTGGTGTCCGGGCACGTCGACAACAAGTTGGCCCTGTGGTACGTCCAGCGGAGCGGCCCCGCCAAACGGATGGCCGGCCTGCCGGACATCGCTGTCGGGGACAAGGACAAGCTGCCACGGCCGATGGTCGTCGGTGACAAGTTCGTCCAGATCGTTGCCCAGGACAACAAGGTCAAGGTGATCAGCGGCCACGACGGCAGCTGGAGCGTCCGGGAGTCGACCGGCGGCCCGGAAGGGCCCGTCACCGACGCCGCGCTCACCGACTCCGGCAAGATCTACCTGATCGCCGGCACCTTCCTCTGGGAGACCAAGCTCAACTGAGCAGACCCTTCACGTACGCCGCCTGGCCCGCGTGCTGGTCGCAGTCGTTGATCACGCTGACCAGCCGGACGCCGAGCGTGACCGGCGGGTTCCACCGGCGGTCGACGATCCGGTCCAGACCCTCGTCGGTGACCGTCTTCAGGAACTCGACCGTGCGCGCGTGCACGGCGTCGTAGTAGCCGAGTAGTTGCTCGGCCGAGAGCTGGACCAGGGCTACCTGCTCCGAGGAGTGCGCATACCCGGTGTCGGCCGGCTCCAGCGGGAGTCCGAGCCGTGCGTGCCAGCCGTCCGCGGTGTGGACCTGCTCGTACCCACCGGCGTCGGCCAGGTGGTCGTCCTGGACCCGGGTCAGGTGCCAGACCAGCCACGCGATCGAGTTGGCCGTCTCACCCGGCCGGGTCGCGAGCGACTTGTCGTCGAGACCCGCCACGACGTCGTGCACGATCTCCTGGATCCGGCTGTGTGCGTCGATCAGCAGTTCACTCGTCTTCATGACCGCCACCGTAGTCTGCGGTTGGGACAGTTCTGAGAAAGGGAGCAACCGTGGAATATCGCACTCTGGGCGCGAGCGGCGCCGTCGTCTCCACCTACGCGCTGGGCACCATGACGTTCGGCAACGAGACCGACGAGGCCGGCTCACACGCGCAGCTGGACCGGTACGTCGAGGTCGGCGGCAACTTCATCGACACCGCGGACGTCTACACCGCCGGAGTCTCGGAGGACATCATCGGCCGCTGGCTGGCGAAGAGCTCCGCCCGCGACGACGTCGTCCTCGCCACCAAGGGCCGGTTCCCGACCGGCGACTCACCCAACGACGTCGGCACCTCCCGCCGGCACCTGCGCCGCGCCCTCGACGCGTCGCTCAGCCGCCTCGGCGTCGACCACATCGACCTCTACCAGCTGCACGCGTGGGACCCGGTCACACCGCTCGACGAGACGCTCGGCTTCCTCGAGGACGCCGTACGCGCAGGGAAGATCTCGTACACCGGTCTGTCCAACTTCACCGGGTGGCAGCTGCAGAAGGCGTGCGACCTGATCGACCGGCGCGGGTGGTCACGCCTCGTCACGCTGCAACCGCAGTACAACCTGCTGGTGCGTGAGATCGAGTGGGAGATCGTCCCGGCCGCGCAGGACAACGGGCTCGGTCTGCTGCCGTGGTCACCGCTCGGAGGTGGCTGGCTGACCGGGAAGTACTCGTTCGACGAGGAGCCGACCGGCGCGACCCGCCTGGGTGAGAACCCGGACCGCGGCGTCGAGTCCTGGCACCGGCGCAGCCGCAACCAGCGCGTCCGCGACGTGGTCGACGCGGTCCGCGAGATCGCCGAGGCCCGGGGTATCTCGATGGCACAGGTTGCGCTCGCGTGGCTGGTCGATCGGCCGGCGATCACCTCGGTCATCCTCGGTGCGCGCACCCTCGAGCAGCTCGACGACAACCTCGCCGCCGCCGACCTCCACCTCACCGAGGACGAGACGGCGAAGCTCGACGAGGCCAGCGATCCAGGTGCCGCGGACTACCCGTACGGCGGCCCCGGCACGACCCAGCGAGCCCGCCCGATCACGGGTGGCCGGGCCTGACCTCGACTGCCTTCCGGAGAGCGGCGTACGACGCCACCAGCGCCTGCCGCTCTCCGGCGAGCAGGGGGTCGTCGCGCTGGCACCCTCCCTTGACCCAACGGTCGGACAGGTCCATCGCCTCCACCCGCTTGCGCGCAGCCGGGCGGATCGCGTCCCGCTCAGCGCCGTACGCGTAGGCGTAGAGGTCGATGAGCGCGTCCTCGAGTTGCTCCGCGGGGCCATCGCGGTGGATGCGCCACCATTCGACCTCGAGCCAGGCCGCCTGCGCGGGGTCGAGCGCGAGCCCGCCTTCCTGGATGACGAGCTCGTAGAACCGGCGCATGTACGTGCGCGCCGCGTCCGGCTCGTTGTCGGGGTACGGTGCCCACACCTGGTTGGCGCGCAGCACGTACCAGGCTCCGAGCAGGGTCCTGCGCCATGACATGCCGAACGCGGCGGCGACCAGCCCGACGGAGGCGACGAGGAAGCGACGCCAGTCGTGCAGGTAGTACGCGGCCCAGGCGTCGGTCTCGCGGTTGCCGACGACAACCGGGTCGAACGATCGTGGTCCAGTGGTCCCCATGATCCCTCCCCCTGAGGAGATCCGATGAACGATGGAATTGCCGGCGTCGTTGCCCTGATGCGGCAGCGGCTGGATGAGCTGCCGACGGAGTTCGAGCATCGGCGGATCTTCCTGGGCACCTACCTTCGCACGACCCAGGCGGTCGGGACGGCGATCGAGCGGGCGTGCTTCGAGGATCCGGAGTGGGTCGAGGACTGGGACGTGAAGTTCGCCGAGCTCTACCTGGACGCGCACGACGCAGATTTGGCCGGCCGAAGCACCGCTCGGCCTTGGCGGCTGGCGTTCGACGCGCCGGCGGACTTGCCGCCGCTGCGGCACGTTCTGCTCGGGATCAACGCGCACGTCAACTACGACCTACCGCAGGCGTTGCTTGCCGTGATCAGCGACGAGGACTTCACGGATGCCGGCCTGATGGACCGGCGCCGCCGCGATCACGAACGAATCGACGGCGTCCTCGCGGAACGGGTCGGTGCAGAGGACAACGCACTCGGTGGCGCCAGGAGCCTGGTCGACCGCGTCCTCACGCCGCTCAACCGACTCTCCTCGCAGCGGTTCCTCCGCGAATCCCGTCAGAAGGTCTGGCACAACACGGCCGAGCTGCAACGCGCCCGACTCGACGGCCCAACGGCGTACGCGACCCGTCTCGCCGAGCTGGAACTCCTCAGCGCTGCCAAGATCGCGGACCTCCTCCGCCCCGGCCAGGTGCTGCTCCGCCTCGCCATCACCGGCTTCGGCGTGACGCTCCCTCCACCGGCCTAGCCCGGTAGGGCCCCCGACCACACGACGCCGAGCGCCAAGCACGCGAGCGTCACCAGGCCGAAGACTCCGACCCACATCAACGCGGGTACGCCGGTCAGTCGCCGAAGCTGATCGGCGTCGGAACTGCGACCGCCACCACCCCGGCGCGAGTGCTGCAACTCGAGTACGGCGCGTGGCGCGGCCAGCAGCAGGAACCACGTCAGGAGATGTGCGAACGCGGACTGCACGTCGGGCGATCCCCACCAGGACACCGCGAAGACGACCGCGCCGAAGACGAGGACCGACCACAGACCGTAGAGATTGCGGATCTGCAGCAGCAGGATCACCAAGGCGAGCAACAGTCCCCAGAGCAGCGCAACGGCGTACCCACGGCTGAGCACGAACGCGGCAGCCAACCCGAACAGCGCCGGTCCTGGATACCCGGCCAGCAGTACGGCGATCATGCCCGGGCCGGTCGGATGACCACGCGACACCGTGACCCCGGAGGTGTCGGAGTGCAGCCGGATCCCGGCCAGCTTCCGCCCGACGAGCGCGGCGATCAGACCGTGCGCGCCCTCGTGCGCGATCGTCACCACCTGCCGCGTGTGCCGCCAGATGGGCCGCCACGCGATCAGCAGCAGCGCGGCGATCCCGGTGCCGATCACCACCCTGAGCGACGGCTCCGGCTGCACCGATGTCAAGCTGTCCCAGACCTCGTTCACCGCCCCATCCTGACAGGAGGGTGGTCAACCGCTCTCAGGGGAAGGGGATGTGGACGGTCACGCGCTCCCTCAGTTGCTCGTTCATCAGCCAGAGTTCGCCGGTGGCCGGCCAGTAGGACAGGTTCTCGGTGTTCTTCGGGGCTTTGGTCCAGACCGATGTGGACACGCCACCGGTGCCGCGGTGCAGGCAACTCGGGTAATCGACTCCGTCACCGATGTTGTCGGCGTACTCCGGACAGACCCCGGCGATGACGAAGTTGTTGTCGTACGACACCGCGCCCTGCATACCCCACACCGGCGAGTTGAACGCCTCGATCGCGCGGACGACACCATCCGTACCGGCTCGTGGCAGCCCGGTGGACTCGTTCAGCGGCCAGCGCACGATCCGGCCACCGCCGCGGACGGTGTGCTCGACCGCGACGAACGAACCGTCCCCGGCATGATCGATGCCGAGACTGGCGAAACAGGGCTTCACCCCGGTCGACGAGGCGCAGCCGCCGCCGGCATACCAATAGGCCCCGAGCTGTGGCAGCGCGAAGGCGTGCCAGAGCGCGTGATACTTGCCGTCGGCACCTAATCCGACCTCGCCGGTACTGGTGTCGGTCCACCAGAGGTGCCGTAGGTCGAACACGCGCGGCACCGACCCGCTGGTCGCCACCACCAGCATGTTCCCGGACCAGAACAGCCCGTGCCCGTGCCCCGCGATCGCCTCGAAGTCGCCGTCCGCGGTCGGTTCGACCAGCAGGACGTGCCGATACTTGTACGTCGCCAGGTCGAGGAACGACACGCGGATCGCGGTGTCACCGCTGTTGTGCCAGCTCGCGACCACGACGCGTCGGGCGCCGCCGGCCGGCTGTGCGTCGCCGGAACCGCTGAAGCCTTGGGGGATCCAGACATTCGCGTCGTCGTCCTCACCGTCCTGCCAGCAGAATCCCTGCGGATCGAGCGAGGCGGTCAGGTACGTCGGATGACACAGATTCCGGCCGGTCCGGTTGGACGCGGCCAGGACTTCGGTGACCCCGACCGGTGCGAGTTGAGGTTTCGTCTCCAGTTGCGCGACGCGAGCGGCGTACGTGCTGAAGGTGTCACCGGAGACCAGCTGGAAGCCGGTCGCGTCGATGCGTGGAAACGTGGCCGCGGCCTCGGCGGACGGCAGGGGACAGACGCCGATCAGCAGGGCGGCGGTGAACAACAAACGACTGATCCGCATGTCCTCGATAGTCATTCACCAGCGCGCGAAATGCGAGGGTTCGGTGCGCGCGAAATGCGAGACCTGTGGGCGTTGACATCGTGCAGTGCGCGGACGACGGTGGAGGGATCGTGGCCCGGGGAGGGGCTGCCGAGTTGGGGGAGAGATGTCACAGCCACGCACCATGAAGTCCACTGCCCAGAAGACGACGGCGAAGAAGACCAGCACCGCCAAGAAGACCAGTGCAGCCAAGAAGAGCAGCACCGCCAAGAAGACGAGCACCGCCAAGAAGACGAGCACCGCCAAGAAGGCGGCGGCCAAGCGGACTACCGCCACCAAGAGGGCGGCCAAGCAGACCCTCGCGAGCACCACCGGGACCCGGACCACTGGGACCCGCGCGACCAGGACCCGTGCGACCCGGGCCGCCGACGTCGAGGGTGCGGCCGCCGTACCGCTGCCGCAGTTCCTCGCCTCGGCCGGCACGCTGACACTCCAGCAGCGGAAGCTGCTCGTCGACCAGGCGTTGCTGATCCTCGACCAGAACTACGTGCACCTGCCGCTGAAGGCCGCGATGCACGCGGTCAACCCGCTGCAGCGGTTGCGGGTGATGCGGGCGCGGATGGAGCGCCACAACGCCGAGACGATGGAACCCGAGTGGATGTTCCACCGGCAGATGTCGAGCATCTTCCACTCGGTCCGCGACCTGCACACCAACTACCTGCTGCCGGTCCCGTTCGCCGGCAAGATCGCCTACCTGCCGTTCATGATCGAGAAGTGCTACGACGCGGCCGGCCAGGAGCACTACCTGATCACCCGCACCGTCACCGGCTTCTCGGCTCCGCAGTTCGGTGCCGGTGCCGAGGTGACGCACTGGAACGGTACGCCGATCGCCCGCGCCGTCGCCCTGAACGGCGCGCGGTTCGCCGGCAGCAACGACGCGGCCAACCTCGCGCGCGGTCTGGAGTCGCTCACCCTGCGACCGCTGGTGATCCAGTCGCCGCCGGACGAGGACTGGGTGAACCTCACCTACATCGGTCTCGACGGCTCGACCCAGGAACTGCGCGAGCAGTGGAAGGTGACCACCAACCTTCCACCGATGACGGACCTGGATGCGCTCAGCGAGACGTCCGCATCGATGGGCCTGGACCTGGACTCGGACGAGAAGGCCCGGGCGAAGAAGGCTCTGTACGTGCGCGACGTGGTCGAGTTGGAAGACGGCCAGAGTTCGGCCGAGTTGGCGACGCCGGCCGCGGTCGGCGGTGAGGATCTGCCGACCACGATGCCCGGTGTGTTCCGGGCTCGCGAGGTGGTCACACCGTCCGGGACCTTCGGGCATCTGCGGATCTTCACCTTCAGCGTGCAGAACCCGGTCGCGTTCCGGGACGAGTTCGTCCGGCTGGCCGGCCTGCTGCCGCAGCGTGGTCTGATTGTCGACGTTCGGGACAACGGCGGCGGCCACATCTACGCCAGCGAGTTCACCCTGCAGACGCTGACCCCGCGGTACATCTCGCCGGAGCCGGTGCAGTTCATCAGTACGCCGCTCAACCTGAGGATCTGCCGTCGGCACAAGGACAATCCGGCCGGGATCGACCTCGGCCCGTGGTTCGACTCGCTCGACCTGGCGACCGAGACCGGTGCGGCGTACTCGGCCGCGAAGCCGATCACACCCGAGGACGGCGCGAACGACATCGGTCAGACGTACCACGGCCCGGTGGTGCTGATCACCGACGCCCGGGTGTACTCGGCGACCGACATCTTCGCCGCCGGGTTCGCCGATCACGAGATCGGCACCATCCTCGGCGTCGACGACAACACCGGCGCGGGCGGTGCGAACGTGTGGACGCACGGCTTGCTCGCCGCGTTGCTGAACGAACCACCGCCACCGGATCCGACCTCGCCGTACGTAGCGTTGCCGAACGGCGCCAACCTGCGGGTCTCGATCCGCCGCACCCTGCGGGTCGGTCAACTGTCCGGCACCCCGGTGGAAGACCTCGGCATCCGGCCGCACGAGACCCACAAGATGACGCAGGCCGACCTGCTCGAAGGCAACGTCGACCTGCTGGCCAAGGCCGGTTCGCTGCTGGCGGCGATGCCGGTCCGGCGCCTCGGCGTGACGACGTCCTTCAGCGGTACGACGCTCACGGTCACGCTGAACGTGGAAGGGATCGACCGGGTCGACCTGTACCTGGACGGCCGGCCGATCAGCTCCGAGGACCTCACCGGCGCGCCGCTCAGCATCGACATCCTGGAGGTCACGCCGGGTCAGTTGCTCAGGGCCGACGGGTACAAGGCGGGTGCCCTGGTGGCCTCGCGCCGCCACACCGTCTGAATATCGAGCCGTCCGGAGATCGTCGATCAGCTGAGGATGTAACTTTCGGATTGTGGACAATCTGCGCCTGACCGCCGAGGAAGAACGCATGCTCGGCGGTCAGGACGGCGACGGTGTCGCACTCGCGATGCGAGTGATCGTCAGCCTGGCCCGGATCGACAGCGCACCGCGGCTGGTCGAGATCACCTCGGCCCATGTCGACTCGTGCCTGTACCACGGCAAGGTCAGCCTCGACTTCGCCCACAAGCTGGTCGAGCTCGGCGCGAAGGTCCGCGTCCCGACCACCCTGAACGTCGGCTCGATGGACCTCCTGCATCCCGGCCTGGTCCGCACCGGCACCGAGGCCGAACGCGAGATCGCGCTGCGCGGCCGCGAGTTGATGTCCGCGTACGTCGACCTCGGCTGCACGCCGACGTGGACGTGCGCGCCGTACCAACTCCCGAACCGTCCCGGTCTCGGCGAGCATGTCGCCTGGGCGGAGTCGAACGCGATCGTGTTCGCCAACTCGGTCCTCGGTGCCAGGACGGATCGGTACGGCGACTTCCTCGACATCTGCGCGGCGATCACCGGACGGGCGCCGTACTCCGGACTGCAGACGACCGAGGCGCGGCGCGGGACTGTGGTGTTCGACTGCCGTTCGCTCGGTGATGAGTTCCTGCGGTCGGACCTGGCGTATCCGCTGCTCGGGCATCACGTCGGATCGTTGGTGGGGAGCGAAATCCCTGTGCTGGTAGGGATTCCCGCGGACGTGAGCGAGGACAAGCTGAAGGCGTTCGGTGCCGCGGCCGCGTCGGCCGGGGGAGTCGCGCTCTTCCACGTTGTCGGTGTCACCCCGGAGGCGCCGACCGGTTCACTTGACCACCTGCCGCGGTACGACGTCGACCTCGAGACGATGCGCGTCACTCGGCGTCGATTGTCGACAATCACCTCGGGTGGGCTCGACGCGGTGAGTGTCGGGACGCCGCATGCGTCGTACGACGAATGCCGACTGTTGGCCGATCTTCTCCAGGACGGACCGCCGGTCCAGGTGCCCTTCTACCTGTCCACCGGGCGGGGGACACGAGCTCGCGCGGAGGAGTCCGGCGTATTGCGGACGCTCGAAGCCGCTGGTGTCACGGTGGTCGTGGACACCTGCACGTACGTGACCTCGATCCTGTCGCCGGCCTGGAAGAACGTGATGACGAACTCCGGCAAGTGGGCGCACTACGCTCCCGGCAACATCGGCGTCGACGTCGTCCTCGGATCGCTGGAGGAGTGTGTGGCCTCCGCCCGCGCCGGAAAGGTCGTGCTCAACGCATGGTGATCCCCGCGCGCACCCTTCATCCCGGCAGCGCGTCCGGCGAGCCGGTCCGCTTGACCGCGCCGCTGTCCTTCTGGGGTGGGACCGACGAGCAAGGTCGGATTGTCGACGCGCATCACCCGCAGTGCGGCGCGATCCTGGCCGGTCGCGTGCTGGTGATGGAGTCCGGCCGCGGCTCCAGCTCCGCGTCCAGCGTGCTCGCCGAGCAGATCCGTGCCCACACCGCTCCGGCCGCGATCATCCTCGCCCGCCCCGACACGATCATTGCCCTTGGCGCTCTCGTCGCCCAGGAGCTCTACGGCCTGGCGACTCCGGTGATCGTCGTCGATCGGCCCGCGTACGACGACCTGCCGACCGACCGGCTCCTGCGCGTCGAAGCCGATCCGCTCGACGCCACGATCACCTGGTAAGACCTACACCGCGGCCTCGTCCTTGGTCGGCTGACGCCTCATCAGTACGGCGGTCGCCGCGAACAGCACCGCACACGCGCCGAGCGCCAGCGGGAGGTTCGTCAGCCGGGCGATCGCCGCGATGCCCAGCCCGCAGACGATCTCGCCCAGGTACTCGAGCTGCGCGAGGAACGAGTGCGTGGTCGCCCGGATGTCGGCCGTCGTCCGCGCGTTGACCCAGATCGTGCTGATCACCCGGGTCAACGGCGTGACGATCCCGGCGACCAGGACGACGGCGATCGCACCGACGACCGGATCCCGGGCGAGCGCGAGCATCAGCATGCTGACCACGCCCGCGACGGCCGCCCAGGCGTAGTCCGTGCGGGCGTGGTCACCGTCGATGCGCTTGCCGAACACGCGCAAGGTCAGCGCACCGACGATCAGACCGGCGACGCCGAGACCGGTGAACCAGATGACCGGATCGGGTTCGCTGGGCCACCCGAGGTCGAGGAGCTGCTTCTGGGTCAGCCGCCCGGCCGCGTCGGAGGCGCCGTTGACGAGGAAGGTCGCGGCGAAGATGAGCAGGATCTCGCGACTTCGCCGGACCAGCGTGAGACCCCGGCGGAAGGTCGTCCACGAGGTCGACCAGCGTGCGGTCCGCACCGGGACGAACCGTTGCTCGGTGAAGCGGAACGCGATGTAGAGCGCGAGCGACATCATCGCGAGACCGGCGACGACGATCGTGACATCGCGCCGCGTCGCCCAGGCGAGCAGACCGAGCACGATCAGGCCGGTCGCCGCACCGGTGAGCTGCGCACGAGCAGCACGAGCGAGTACGGCGGTGATGCCGTCGGGCTGATCGAGTTCGTCGGTGATCCAGGCGACGTCGGAACCGCTGGCGAACGTCCAGGAGATGCCCCAGAGGACTTGGGTGGCGAGGAGCAACGGGAACGAGGAGACCAGCCCGGTGGTCAGCATCGCCGTACCCATCAGGAGTTGCGAGATCACCAGCGACCACTTGCGGCTGATCGTGTCGGCGAAGACGCCGGCCGGCACCTCGCACAGCAACGCGAAGACGCTCTGCACCGAACCGATCAGCACGAGCTGGGCGGGGGAGAGGCCGGCGTCGACCACGAGATAGACGCTGGTGACCAGCCACCACCCGTTGTGCAGCACCGCCCGCATCCACGTCCACCGGATGAAGACGGTCACCATGCCAGAACCCTCGACGAGGCAGGTCTTCAGAGCAACGCCTTTTCCCGCCACCATGTGAGTTGCTTCATATTCTTCGCAACTATAAGCAAGTTGCGATAATTTGGAACGGTGGCTCGATGCGGTCAGGATCACAGTGCAAAACGAACAACCGTTCTTGATTTCGCGCAGCCAGCAGGCGCAGGGTGGAATTTCAGAGAACGAGCGTTCGGTTTGAGGTGGGGGTCAGCGTGGCGCAGATGACTCTGGAGCGGATCGAGCAACCGGCACGTCCAGCGAAGACACAAGTCAGGAAGCACACCGGCGTACGGCGGATCGTTCGCGAAGTCGTACTGCTGGCGGTCCTGTTCGGCGTCTACAACCTCGGCCGCTTCCTGTCCGCCGAGCACGCCGGGTCGGCGTACGAACACGCCGACAAGCTCATCGGCTGGGAGTCCTGGCTGGGATTGCCGAGCGAGGCGACCGTCCAGCACCAGGCGCTCGAGGTCCCCGGACTTGCCGAGGCCGCCAACGTCTTCTACGCGAGTGTGCACTTCCCGCTGACCGCGGCAGTCCTGCTGTGGTTGATGATCCGGCGACCGGCCGAGTACGGCAAAGCGCGATGGGCGCTCGCGTCACTGACCGGGCTGGCGTTGATCGGGCACATGTTCTTCCCGTTGGCGCCGCCGCGGATGATGCAGGGCTGGATCGACACCGGCGTACTGCTCGGCCAGTCCGTCTACGGCCCGACCACGGACTCCGGCGTGGCGAACCAGTTCGCCGCGATGCCGAGTCTGCATGTCGGCTGGTCGTTCATGGTCGCGGTGTTCCTGATCCGGGCGACCCGCTCGCGCTGGCGCTGGTTGTGGATCGCGCACCCGGTGCTTACGTTCGCCGTCGTCGTCGTGACGGCCAACCACTACTGGCTGGACGGATTGGTCGCGATCGCGCTGGCCCTGCCGTTGCTGCTGATCTTCGACGCCCGGCGGGTGCGCCCGAAGGACGCACCCGCCGAGGATCAGCGCTTGGACAGAGTGCCCGCGGTGGCGAGTTCCTCGTCGGCGCGGACCAGGTAGGGCTCGCGGTCGAGGACCAGCCGGGCCGCGGCCGCACCGATGTCGAACCACAGCCCGATCAGCTCGAGCCGTCCTTCGTCCTCCGCCGTCCGCACACAGGCGAAACTGCGCAGGTTCGCGAGTTGTACGCCGACGTTCGCGACCGACAGTTTGTCGGCCGGAGACAGCGTCGCGCCGGTCGCCGGGTCGACGATGTCCGGCAGCCCGACGGCACGGCGGATCGACGGCTCGAGATGACGCAGCCAGTTCTGGAGGCCAGAGCCGGCCGGGATGTTCGCCTCCAGTGCGGCCGCGGCGGCACCGCAGTGCGAGTGACCGCAGACCACGATCGACCGCACCCCGAGCACCTCCACGGCGTACTCGATCGCGGCGTCGACGGAGTTGCTGTTCGACCCCTTCGGCGGGACCAGGTTGCCGATGTTGCGGACGCAGAACTGGTCGCCGGGACCACTCGTGGTGATCATGTTCGGCACGATCCGCGAGTCCGCGCAGGTGATGAACAAGTGCGCCGGGCGCTGGCCGTCGGCCGCGAGTCTCGCCAGCATCGGCCGGATCAGATCGGCCGACGCCTCGAACTCGCGGATTCCGTCCAGCATCGACACCCGCTGATCCGGCTCGGGGATCACGTGGCGTTGCCAGGGCAGCAGCCGGCGGGTCGGATCGGTGTGCATCGCAGCCCGGAACGCCGCCCGGCTCAGCTCGACCGAACCGCCGCGCGCGATGTGTCCGCGCCGCCAGTCCTCGATTGCCTCGTAGGCCGCGTGGTCGAGGTGGTCGACCTCGAGCTCGACCCGGACCCGGGTGCCGACCGGGATGGTCCGGAGGGTCCGGACCAGTGACGCCACGCCGAGGAAGACGAGCGTGCCGCGGATCCGCACGGTCCACAGTCCGTCCTGCTCGGTCGCGGTGACAGTTGCCCGGGCCAACCGATACAGCACGCGGGCGAGTGCCAGTATCAACCCGATGAGCACGCCCTCGGCCAGTCCGAGCACGGCGACACCGGCCGCAGTGACGACGTACACGAGCAACTCGTCGTGCCGGCGCAGGGTGCGGATGTGCGCGAGCTGAACCAGCCGCAACCCGGTGACGAGCAGTACGCCGGCCAGCGCGGCCATCGGGATGAGTTCGAGCATCGCGCCGGCCGCGAGGACGAACGCAGCAATCCAGATGCCGTGCATGATCGCCGAGGCGCGGGTGCGTGCACCGGCCGCGACGTTGGTGGAGCTGCGCACGATCACGCCGGTCACCGGCATGCCACCGAGTGCGCCGGACACCGCGTTCGCGGCGCCCTGGCCGATCAGCTCACGGTCCAGATTGCTTCGCTTGCCGCGATGAAGCTTGTCCACGGCAACGGCCGACAGCAGTGACTCCACACTCGCGACCAACGCCACGGTCAGTACGGCGGTAAAGATCTCCAGCGGAGCACCGTCGGGGATCGCCGGCAGGATCAGCTCCTGCAGCGGCTGGTCCGGCAGGTTGACCCTGGTGACGTCGGCCATGAAGACAGCGGCCAGTGCGGTCACGGCGACGACCGCGACCAACGGCGCCGGAATCACCTTTACTTTGGGCAGTCTGGGCCACGTCAGCAGGATGACAACGGTCAGTACGCCGACCAGCACCGAGTGGGGGTGATGGGCCACGAGCTGGCCGGGCAGTGCGGTCACATTGGCGATCAAGGAGCTCTGCGCCTGCCCGCCGAGCACCACCTGCAGCTGCTGGACGGCGATGGTGACGCCGATCCCCGCGAGCATGCCGTGCACCACGGCGGGAGAAAGAGAGAGGGCAAGCCGCCCGATCCGGGTGACGCCCAGCAGGATCTGCAACAGGCCGGCGGCGCAGGTGATGCCGGCGGTCGCGGCCCAGCCGTACTGGCCGACGAGGCCGGCGACGACAACGGTGAGGCCGGCGGCGGGACCGCTGACCTGCAACGGGGAGCCGCCGAGCGCGCCGGCGACGACACCGCCGACCACCGCGGCCACCAGGCCGGCGATCAGCGGGGCGCCGGACGCGGCGGCGATCCCCAGGGAGAGTGGAATGGCGATCAGGAAGACCACCAGCGAGGCCGGTAGGTCATGGTGGAGAATCGACCGCCAGGTACTGCGTTCGGGCGCAGGACTGGTAGCTGGCGGGGAGTGGGATGTTGACATGGTCGGCACGGGTCCCTCCGGCGTCGGTGCTCTGGGCATCAGGCGTCGAAACAAAGAGTGTCGATCTGATTACCCATCGTAGCGGCCCGTTCAAGGCCGGAGTAGCGACAATTCCAATTCGTTGCCGAAGGCCCGGGAACGCCGGAAGGTGACGATTGCTCAGGGCATCTACCCCTGCGGGAACAGCACTCGGCGGGTGTGGTCGGTGTCGGTGTACTCGCGGACCGCGACGATCCGCTCGCCGGAAACAGTGAAGACCGCCGCACATTTGTTGTCGTAGGCACCACCGGCTCGCGCCGTCGCCCGGGAGGTCCACTCGGCGAACACCTGCTCGCCGTCGGCGATGACATTGGTCAACGTGATCGTCACCCGCGTCCCCGGTGCGAACAGGTCGCCCGCGGCGCCGAGGAACTCGTCGAGGACCGCGTCCCGCCCTTTCCATTCGCCGGACAACGGGAGATCGCCCGGGTACGTCCACACGACGTCCGGTGCGAAGCTGTCCCGCATCGTCGGCCGATCCCCGGCCGCCGCGGCCTCGACGTACTTGGTCACTACTGTCTTCGGGTCCATCGGTGGTGTCTCCTCCTGCAGAGTCAGTACGGCGTTGCCGCGGATGCGACGGTTGCGTAGGGCATCAAGTACGACGTCGGTCTGCGACCAGTCCTCGACCCGGCCGAGCTCTGGGTGCAGCCGGCCGGCCGCGACCAGCCGAACGAGCGTGGCCAGATCCTCGTCGTCACGGCCGTCGGTGTAGTGGAAGTGCCGGATGGTCGTGTTCTCCGGCCCGTCGAAGAGGTTGAAGAAGTCCAGCTCGACGGATCGCCGGCTCGCCTCTCCGAACCAGATCAGCTGACCGCCGGCGGTGAGCTTCGACAGTGCGATCGGCAGGCTCGAACCGCCGACCGATTCGAGCACCAGGTCGAACGGTCCGCTTGCGTCCGAGACGTCGTACACGAGGGTCTCGGCGCCGAGGTCGAGCAGTCGCTCGCCGCGTTCGGGGGTCGAGACGACGGCGGTGACGGACGCGCCGGCCGCGGCCGCGAGCTCGGTGAAGTAGTGGCCGACTCCGCCGGATGCGCCGGTCAGCAGGATCCGCCGTCCGATCACGCTGCCCGCCGTACGCAACAAACGCAGTGCGGTCAGCCCGGCCAGCGGAAGCGCGGCAGCCTGCGCAAAGGAGATGTCGTCCGGCAGTACGGCGACCTGCGTGGCCGGCGCGGCCACCCGTTCGGCCCAGCCCGAGTGCGGCAGGTGTGCGACCACCCGGGATCCGACTGGCGGGCCCTCGCCGGTCGACTCGACGACTCGACCGGCGATGTCCTTTCCCGGCCGCCAGCCGTCGCGGGGCCGTTCCAACTGGAAGGTCTCACCACGGTTGACCGAGAACGCGGCCACCTCGATGATCAGGTCCCCGGCGACCTCGTCGACATCGGCCACCGCGACCTTGCCGTTGTCCACCGGAACGATTGCTCTCATTTCCCTCTTGCTCCCTCACCTAGACTCGGCAACGACGCTACGAACCCCCTCGTGGCGAGCGGAAGACAGCACTTATTACTGCTCTAGGCACCTCATGGATACCGACCAGGTCAGAAGCAGGTGGGACGCCACGAAAGGCGCCTGCCCGACGCGTCAGGTGCTCGGCCGGATCGGCCACACCTGGACGATGCTGGTGATCAGCACGCTCGAGAAACACGGCACGCTGCGGTCCGGTCAGCTCAAGGCGCGGATCGAGGGCATCACCCAGAAGATGCTCACCCAGACCCTGCGCCAGCTCGAACGCGACGGCGTTGTCCACCGTGAGGTCGTCCCCACGGTCCCGGTCACCGTGAGCTATACGCTGACACCGCTCGGCCTGAGCCTGGCCGCGGCCGTCGCGACCATGCGGACCTGGGCCTACGACCACATGGACGAGATCATCGCGGCGCGGGAAGAGTACGACGCCAAACCCTGAGGAGTCACGTGGACCTGCAACTGTCCGGCCGGACCGCGGTCGTCACCGGAGCCAGCAAGGGCATCGGCCTGGCCTGTGCGGAGGCGCTCGCGCGCGAGGGCGCCAAGGTGACCGGAATCTCCCGTGATCCCGGCAATCTGGCGAAGGCGCAGGAGGAGTTGGCGGCCAAGGGGCTGCAGTACGACGTCGAGGCGGTGGACCTCACCGACGCCGACGCGACCAGGGCCGCGTTCGGGCGGATCGGCGTACCGGACATCCTGATCAACTGTGCGGGAGCGGCCCGCCGCACCCCGGTCGACGAGCTCGACAGCAAGGCGCTGCACGCGGCGATGGAGACGAAGTACTTCACCTACATGCACGCGACCGAGGCGATCATCCGCGCCATGGCCGAGCGCGGCAGCGGCGCGATCGTGAACGTGGTCGGCCAGGGCGGCCGCGCGGCGAACCCGCTGCACATCGGCGGCGGCGCGGCCAACGCGGCGCTGATGCTGGCGTCGGTCGGCTACGCCAAGGCGTACGCCGGTCAGGGCGTCCGGGTCAACGTGATCAACCCCGGCATGACCCGCACCGCCCGGGTGGACGAAGGACTCGAGGCCGCGGTCCGCGCGAGCGGTCGCCCGAAGGACGAACTGCTGGCGGAGATGGTCGCCGAGATCCCGATGGGTCGCGCCGGCGAACCCGCCGAGGTCGCCAACGTCGCGGTCTTCCTCGCCTCCCCGCTGGCCAGTTATGTCACCGGCGCGATCATTACCATGGACGGCGGCGTCACGTCGGCGATCTGATGTTCGAGATCGGCGAACTGGCGGGCCGGTTCGGGCTCGCGACGCATGTCCTCCGGCACTGGGAGGACGAAGGGCTGCTCACCCCGGCCGGCCGCGTCGGCGGACGACGTCAGTACGACGAATCCCACGCGGCCCGCGTGGTGATGATCCAGCGGGCCAAGGCGGCCGGCCTCAGCCTCGACCAGATCCGCCGGATGTTCGCTGCGCCGAGCGGTCGGGAACGCAAGCAGGTCCTGGTCGAGCAGGACGCCGCCCTCGACGACCACATCCGCCAGGCCCAGGAGTCCAAGCGCCTCATCGCCCACGCCCTGACCTGCGAAGCCCCCGACTTCACCGAATGCCCCCATTTCCAGTCGATGATCGCGGAGCTCAGTCCGAGAACGGGGTGATCGGGCGGGCTTGCGGTACGCCGTCGACGGTGGTGTCGACCTTCTCGTCGAAGAAGGCGATATGGCTGGCGATCGGCAGGAGTGGAGCGGTGGGGAAGTCGTAGGACCAGGCGAGATCCGCGTGCTCGCCGACGGACCACCAGGCCGAGGTCCGGCCCTTGTACGGGCAGGCGGTGACGGTGCTGCTCGGGGTGAGGTGCTCGAGCTTCACCGCCGTACGCGGGAAGTAGTAGCGCGGCGGTAGCCCGGTCTCGAAGACGATCACGGTCGACGCCGACTCGGCCAGGACGACGCCGTCGACGGCGACCTGGACGTGACGGGTCGACTTGATCGCGTCGCAGCGGGCGTACGGGTTGCGGGGGTGGACGAAGACCTCCTCGTCCTCCTCGAACCAGCTGTCCAGCGCGTCCCACTGGAACCGGACCCGGTCCTTCGCGATCCCGTCGTCATACACCCAGGCCTTGCCCGACCCGGCGGTGTGGACCCGCGCGACACCGTGGTCGAACGTCTTCGTCTCCCCGGTGTCGGTCAGCACGCCGTCCGCCACATCGGCGACCGGAATGTAGTACTGCGGGTACGGCGGCCACTCCCACAGATAGATCGCGTCCATCGTGTCCAGGACGACGCGACCGTCGAGAGTCGCGCGGATCCGGCGGGGGACCGGAGCCGTGGAGCCGGGTGGGACCAGAGTTTCGGGGTACGCGTTCATTCGTCCAGTAAAGGCACGGGGCCGGCCCAGGGGAAGGCCGGCCCCGCGATCTGTGGACAACCGTCAGACGGTGATCCAGTCGATGTCGGCGATGTAGCCGCTCGGGTTGTGCACCTTGATCGAGTTGGCTCCGGCCTGGAGCTTCATCGGCAGGTAGGTGACCTGCGGTGTACCCCAGTCGTTGTCGCCGAGGCCGTGGTAGTTCACCCAGTAGTCGTCGGCGCCGTTGACGGTGAGCATGCTCTGCCGGCTGGTGTCACCGTCGGTGTAGGCGATCTTCACCAGGTAGGTGCCGGTGGTGGGCACGGTGATGTTGTTCAGCGTCACCGACGCGTCGTAGCCGATGTTGCCGATCTTCTGACCGCCCGAGCACAGGTTGCAGCCCGAGATGCCCGCGTTGCCGGTCAGCGTGCTGGTCGACGCCTCGGCCTCGTACTTCACCGGTCCACCCGACTTCGCGGTGAACATGGTGACCGGCGCGCTCGCCTCCGACGTACGACCGCTCTTCACACCCTTCACCGTGAAGGTGTACTGCGTCTGCGGCAGCAGCCCGGTCACCACAGCGTTGCTGCTCGAGCTCGTCGCCACCTGCTTGCCGTTGGCAAACACCTGGTACGACGTGGCACCGGTGCTCGGCTGCCAGTCGAGGCTGACCGTCGTACGGCTCACGTCGGTCGCGGTCAGGTCGGCCGGCTTGGTCGGGCTGCCGACGCTGTTCGGCGTGATTTTGTAGAGCTTCGAGCCGTGGGCCGGGAGTGCCGCGCTGACCTGGCCGGCCACGTTGCGCGTGTTCCGGTCGGCCCAGACATCGCGGACGGTCGCCTTACCGGTGATGCCGAGCTGGTCGAAGTTCCCGGTCACCGTGGCAGGAGTCTCGGCCAGGTTGAACAGACCGACCGTGACACTGCCATCGGCGTTCTTGGCGTACCAGACCTGCTGCAGCTGGTCCTGGTTCAGCGGGCGGGCCGGGGTGCCGGACTGGTTGATCGCGATGACCTCGCGGTTGGTCAGCAGCTTCAGGCCGTACGCGTCGAGCTTGGTCATGTCGTCACCGACGAACAGCGGGGCCGCGTTGATCGCCCAGAACGTCATGTAGCTCTGCCGCTCGGCATCGTTGATACCGTCCATCTCCCCGACGCCGACGTTGATCGCGTCCAGGTTGTTCCAGTGACCCGGTCCGGCGTCGTCGACCCACTGCGGCAGGTCCCACCAGCGCTGCTTCACCGAGCCGTCCCAGCGGACGATGGTGTCGCAGTAGCACTCCACGTCGGTGTCGATCCGCCAGCCGTTCGAGTTCTGCTTCCAGACCTCGGCGTACCGGTGGCTGAGCGACCACGACAGCGTGTACATCATCGGGCGGCCGGAGTTCTGGACCGCGCGCCACCAGGCTTCGACGTCCTCGGTGTTGTTGTGGTTCGGGTCGTCCGGGGCGCCCTTCCAGGAGCCCGGGCCGACACCGTCCATCTTGATGAAGTCGACACCCCAGCCGGCGAACAGGTTCGCGATCGAGTCCGCGTACTTCTGCGCGCACGGGCTTTCGTAGTTGATCTTGTAGGCCTGGTCCCAGCCGTTCGTGGTGCGCAGGTCCGGGTAGACGATGTCGCGGGTGAAACAGCCGGGCGCGTCGTAGATCGGCGTGTTGCCGTCGCGGTAGACGTCGAAGCCGAGGCCGACCACGGTGTAGATGCCGAACTTCAGGCCGAGCTTGTGGATGTCGTCGCCGACCGCCTTCATCCCGCGCGGGAACCGCTGGGTGTTCGCGACCGGGCGGCCGTACTCGTCACCGCCGAGCTGCCAGCCGGCGTCGATGTTGATGTACTCGTAGCCGTACGGCTTGAGCTTGCTGGCCATCGCCTGGGCCTGGGTGAGGATGTTCTTCTCGCTGATGAAGCTGCCCGGGCCGTCCGGGTTCACACCGGGGTAGTTGGTGGACTGCAGGCTCCAGCTGCTCCAGCCCATGTACGGCTTGGCCGCGACCTGCGGGTACTTCGCCGGCGTCTTCGCCGACGGCGCCAGATCCGGGGTGCCCTGGAAGGCGGAGTCGGGCTCGACCAGGGTCGGCTTGGGACCCGGCTGGACTGCTGTTGGTTGGGCGGCGTCGGCCGGTGCGATCGCGGCTGCCGTCGACACCAGGGCGACGGCGGCGAGCACGACGGCTGCGGTACGGCGTCTGGTACGCCGGGGGGAGACAGACATGGGTGATCCTCCGGGGGAGGAGAGAGCGGACCCGTCCGACCCTAGGGTCGGTTAATTTACGTCGTCAAGTATTCGAGCCCGATGACTGTCCGTAGGTGCGGTGACCGGGACAGGACCGAGTGGCAGCTACTCGGCCCTGTCCCGGTGGCTCAGTGGTGCTGCGGCCGACGGCGTGGGCGCAGCGGGCGGGTGTGTGGATCGGTGCGCTGGTGCTGACGCCGTCCGAGCGTGAAGGGCCGCGAGGTCCGCGTCGTCGGGTGGCTGGCCGGAGCCGACAGCCGGATCGAGGTCTGCTCGAGGTTGAGCCGGACCGGCGGCTGGTGCCAGGGCGAGCGGATCCGGACCAGGACCAGCCGGAAGCGGCCGTCTCGGCGGAGCCGGAGCGCGATGGCGATGGTCGCCGCGGCCGGGATCAGGCCGGAGAGCAACAGACTGGTGCGCGCACCCCAGTTCTGGGCCAGTAAGCCGACCAGCGGACCGCCGATCGCACCGCCGCCGATGAACACCAGGTTGTAGATCCCGGAGACCCGCCCGCGGAGGCCGTCGGGGGTGGTCAGTTGAACCATCGACTGCGCGGCGGTGAGGAACATCAGGGTCGCCATGCCGAGCGCGGCCAGCAGCGGGATGAAGGTCCACAGCGACGGCTGGATCGCGGCCAGGACCTCGGTCACGGTCAGCAGCGACGCGATCCCGACCAGGTTCCGCAGGCGGGGCGTCCGGACCCGCCGTGCCGACAACAGTGCGCCGGTCAGTGCTCCCACCGCCACGACCGAGTTCAGTACGCCGTACCCGGTGGCGCCGGTGTGGAAGACGCGGTCGGCGAAGGCGGTCAGCGTGACCGGCAGGCTGATCGCGAACATGCCGTAGATGCCGACCAGCGCGATCGCCCAGCGGACGGCCGGCTCGTGGAACGCGTACCGCACGCCGTCCTTCAGCCCGTCCCGGATCCGCATCCCGGCACTCGCCCGGCGGGCCGCCTGCAGACCGGGCATCTCGTGCTCACGCATCATCAGCAGCGCGGAGATCGACGCGAGGAAGGTGGCTGCGTTCAGCGCGAAGGCCCAGCCGGTGCCGAGGGTGCCGAGCAGGATGCCGCCGAGCGCCGGGCCGATCATGCTGCCCAGCTGGAACGTCGACGAGACCATGCTGATCGCGTTCCGGACCCGCTCCTTGCCGACCAGTTCGGTGACGAAGGACTGCCGGGTCGGGTTGTCGACGGCCGTCGCGAGACCGAGGAACAGCGCCAGCAGATAGACCTGCCAGACCTGTACCTGGCCGGTGAAGGCCAGCACGGCGAGGACGGCGGCCCCCGTGCCCATCGTCGTCTGGGTGACCAGCAGGACCTTGCGTTTCGGGAAGCGGTCCGCGATCACTCCGCCGTACAGGCCGAGCAGGAGGGTGGGGAGGAACTGCAGCGCGGTGGTGATGCCGACCGCGGTGGCGCTGCCGGTGATGGTGAGCACCAGCCAGTCCTGGGCGATGCGCTGGATCCAGCCGCCGGTCGAGCTGACCAGCAGTCCGCTGACCAGTAAGCGGAAGTTGCGGACCTGCAGGGCGCTGAAGGTGTCCCGGAAGCCGGGGCGCCGCTGCGGTTCGGAGGGACTCGTACTGCGGTGGGTGTGGAAGTCGGGAGCGGATGGGACAGTACCGGTGGCCCGGGTGGTCAAGAGCGATCCCTACACGAGTGGCTGGTCAGGGGAGGACAGCTCTATCCTCACGGTTCGGTGCTGAATTCTGATAGCGAATTACTCCTATTACTCTTATAGCGTCGCGTAATGGGAGGTCCATCGATGTACGATCCGGATCAGCTGCGCACGTTCCTGGCGGTGGCGCAGTCGCTCAGTTTCACCCAGGCGGCCGACCGGCTGGGTATCCGGCAGCCGACGGTCAGCCAACATGTCCGCAAACTCGAGATGGCGGTCGGGCGACCGCTGTTCCTGCGCGACACGCGGACGGTCACCCTGACCGCGGACGGCGAGGCGATGGCCGGGTTCGCCCGGACCATCCTGGCCGCGCACGAGGAGGCGGCCGGGTACTTCACCGGCTCGGAGCTGCGCGGCCGGCTGCGGTTCGGCGTCACCGACGACCTGGCCCTGACCCCGCTGCCGCGGATCCTGCGCGACTTCCGGCAGCTGTACCCGCGGATCGACCTCGAGCTCACAGTTGCCCAGAGCCCCAACCTGCTCCGCCGGGTGGAGTCCGGTCACCTGGACCTCGCCTATGTCAAGCACAGCGTCGGCACCGGCTACGAGCCGAACGGACGGCTGGTACGGCGGGATCCGCTCGTCTGGGCCGGGATCAACGGGACCCGGATCGCGCCGGACGGTCCGGTGCCGCTGGTCGCGTACCAGGCACCCAGCCTGAGCCGGTCGCTCGGTGTGCAGACGCTGGAGCAGGCCGGCCGGTCCTGCCGGATCACCTGCATCGTCCGCGGCGTGAACGGCGTACTCGCGGCTGTCCGGGCCGGCCTCGGCATCGCGATCTTCGCCCGCTCCCTGATGCCGGCCGACCTGGTCGAACCGCCGCCGAGCGCCGGCCTGCCCGAGCTCCCGGCCATCGACCTGGTCCTGATCACCAACCCCCGCGCGGCGAAAGAACCCGCCGAAGCCCTCACTGCCGCCATCCTCGGCAGCAACGCGCCCCTCAAGCCCGACGCCGCATAAAGGACCCGCCCGGGGGCACCCGAGGGGTGACTCCAGGGAGGTCTGACATGGCGACGACGGTTGGCGACTATCTGCTCGAGCGACTCCGGGACTGGCAGGTCGACACCGTCTTCGGCTATCCGGGCGACGGCATCAACGGCATCCTCGCGGCCTGGACCCGGACCGAGGAGGGTCCGCGCTTCCTGCAGTCGCGGCATGAGGAGATGAGCGCCTTCCAGGCGGTCGGCTACGCCAAGTTCACCGGCCGCGTCGGCGTCTGCATGGCAACCTCCGGCCCCGGCGCGATCCACCTCCTGAACGGCCTGTACGACGCCAAACTCGACCACGTCCCGGTGGTCGCCATCGTGGGCCAGACGAGCCGGTCCGCGATGGGCGGCTCGTACCAGCAGGAGGTCGACCTGCACTCGCTGTTCAAGGACGTCGCGAGTGAGTACCTCGAGACGGTCAACGTGCCCGAGCAGCTGCCGAATGTGCTCGACCGGGCGATCCGGACCGCACTGGCCCGGTCTGCACCGACCGCGATCATCGTGCCCTCCGACGTCCAGGAGCTGGAGTACTCACCGCCGTCGCACGACTTCAAGATGGTCCCGTCGAGTCTCGGTTTCGCGCCGGCGACGCAGGTGCCGGACGAGGAGGCGCTGCTGCGGGCGGCCGACGTACTGAACAGTGGCGACAGGGTCGCCATCCTGGTCGGGCAGGGTGCGCGTGGTGCCCGGCGTGAGCTCGAGGTGGTCGCGGAGTTGCTGAACGCGGGCGTTGCCAAGGCGCTGCTCGGCAAGGACGTGCTGAGTGACCACCTGCCGTACGTGACCGGCTCGATCGGGTTGCTCGGGACGCGGCCGAGCTGGGAGTTGATGCAGGGCTGCGACACGTTGCTGACGGTCGGATCGAGCTTCCCGTACTCACAGTTCCTGCCGGAGTTCGGGACTGCGCGAGCGGTCCAGATCGACGTGGATCCGACCATGATCGGGATGCGGTACCCGTACGAGGTGAACCTGGTCGGCGACGCCGGGGCCACGCTGCGCGAGCTCACGCCGTACCTGCTGCAGAAGGAGGACCGGTCCTGGCGGTCCGGGATCGAGGACGGCGTCAAGCGCTGGTGGGAGGTGATGGCCGCGGCCGCGCAGGTCGAGGCGGACCCGGTGAACCCGCAACGGCTGTTCCACGAGTTCTCCGAACGGCTGCCGGACGACTGCACCGTCGTCGCGGACTCCGGCTCGGCGGCCGACTGGTACGCGCGGCAGGTGCGGTTCAACGACAGCACCCACGGTTCGCTGTCCGGGACGCTGGCGACGATGGGGTCCGCGGTGCCGTACGCGATCGGCGCGAAGTTCGGTCACCCTGGGAAGCCGGTGGTCGCGTTCTCCGGGGACGGTGCGATGCAGATGAACGGGCTGGCCGAGTTGATCACGATCAAGCGGTACTGGCAGGAGTGGAGCGATCCGCGGCTGGTGATCGCCGTCCTGCACAACAATGACCTCAACCAGGTGACCTGGGAGATGCGGTCGTTGCAGGGCGCGCCGAAGTTCCCGGACTCGCAGACGCTGCCGGACGTCGACTATGCGGCCTTCGCGCGCTCGGTGGGGCTCTCGGCGATCACGATCCGGGACGGTGACTACCTCGGGATGGCCTGGGACAGCGCACTCGCCTCGGACCGGCCGATGCTGCTCGATGTGTACTGCGATCCCGACGTACCGCCGATTCCGCCGCATGCGAGCTGGGACGAGATCCAGAAGCTGGCCAAGTCGTTGTGGCGCGGCGACGAGGACCGCTGGGGTGTGCTGAAGGAAGGCGTGAAGACCAAGCTCCAGGAGCTACGGAACTAGCGCGTCGCCCCGGATGACGAGCGCTGCCACGCTGACCGCGGCGACCGCGATGGTGACCAGGAAGGGTGCGTTCTTCCAGCTCAGAATGGTGATCAGGAGGGCCGCGACGATCGCCAGGACGATCCAGCCGATCAGGCCGACCGGTCCGGGCGGGGCGACGACGAGCAGGATCGTGGCCGCCGCCAACGGGACCGGGGCGAGCAGCCGGGCCGCGCTGCCGAGGCGTTGCGGCCAGCCGCGGACGCCGGTGGCGAGGTCGTCGGCCAGATCGGGTACGACGTTTGCCAGGTGGGCACCGACTCCGAGCAGGGCGGTGGCGGCCGTCGCCCACCAGGGCGCCCAGGTGCCGGTCGTGCCGAGGGTGACGAACGAGGGCAGCGCCCCGAACGCGACGGCGTACGGGAGCCAGGAGATCGCGGTCGACTTGAGGCCGAGGTTGTACGCCCAGGCGCAGGCGACGAAGAGCAGATGCATCAGGCCGGCGGCGATCCCGTTGGCCAGTGAGACCGGGATGGTGACGATGAGCATGACCGTCGCACCCACCATCAGCGTGCGGCGACTCACCAGTCCACGTACCACGGGCTTGTCCTGGCGGTTCACAATGGTGTCGCGGGCGGCATCTATCGCGTCATTGCTCCAGCCGATCGAGAGGTGGCCGGTGAGGATCGTTGCTGCGACGAGGAGACACCCGGCCGGACTTCGCCCGGCCGACCAGGCCACGGCCGTGGTGAGTGCGGTGACCGCGGCCGTCGGTCCGGGATGGCAGGCGAGCGCGAGACCTCGCACGGTCGTGACGACTGGGCTCACCGAAGTAACGATGCCACGATGACGCGGATCGCCGCGGTTCGGCCCGCGTTGCCGCCGAACCGGTATCCGCAGTCTTCCTTGACCGAGGCCTTCGCCTCGATCTGTCTGCCGGACGGCAGTGGTACGGCGTTGCTCCGCCGGCTGCACGCGAACGCGGGGGTGTCGTACCGGCATCTGGCGTTGCCGCTGGAGCAGTACGCCGTACTCAAGGACTTCGGCGAGGCGAACGACGCCTGGATCGCGGCGGCCGTGGACCTCGGTGCGGAGGCGGTCGCGGGGGCGGTGAAGGATGCCGGGCTGACGCTCGAGGATGTCGATCTGCTGATGTTCACCACGGTGACCGGGGTGGCGGCGCCTTCGATCGACGCGCGGGTCGCGCTGCGGTTGGGGTTGCGGGAGGACGTCAAGCGGCTGCCGTTGTTCGGGCTGGGCTGTGTGGGCGGTGCGGCGGGGATCGCCCGGGTGCACGACTATCTGAAGGCGTGGCCGACGCACGTCGCCGTACTGCTGTCGGTCGAGTTGTGCTCGCTCACTCTGCAACGGGACGACTCTTCGTTGCCGAACCTCGTGGGTGGGGCGCTGTTCGGAGACGGTGCGGCTGCGGTGGTGATGACCGGGTCGGAGCATCCGTTGGCGTCCGGGCCGTCGGTGGTGGCGACGCGGAGCCGGCTGTATCCGGAGTCCGAGCGGGTGATGGGGTGGGATGTCGGGTCGGGCGGATTCCGGATCGTGCTCGGGGCGGACGTGCCGGACGTGGTGCGGACGTACCTCGGCGGGGACGTGCGCGAGTTCTTGTCCGGTCATGGGTTGACCGTGCCGGAGATCGGGACCTGGGTGAGCCATCCGGGCGGACCGAAGGTGCTGGAGGCGGTGGCGGAGACGCTGTCGTTGCGGCCGGGCGCGCTGGACCTGACCTGGCAGTCGCTCGATGCGGTCGGCAACTTGTCGTCGT
Source organism: Kribbella sp. NPDC049174 (assembly GCF_043197365.1). NCBI lineage: Bacteria > Bacillati > Actinomycetota > Actinomycetes > Propionibacteriales > Kribbellaceae > Kribbella > Kribbella sp. NPDC049174. Next base: position 327,332 of record NZ_JBICSZ010000001.1, read on the forward strand.
CATCGGTGTTGCACGTGCTGGGTGAGACCTTGCGACGGGATCCTGTCGGGATGGGACTGCTACTGGCCATGGGCCCGGGATTCTGCTCGGAACTCGTCCTACTGGAGTGGCCGTGACAGTGCTTTTGGCCGGGCCTCCGGCGCCGGCGTGGTCATGGGGCCTTGGCTCCCGGCCTTCCCTCGTCACTCCAGTCGCTGCGCTCCCTCCGCTCCTCAGTCCAGGCCGGGAGGCCCCATGACCTGGTACGTCGTACTCGTGGTGCTGGTCGGGTTCGAGCGGGTGGCTGAGCTGGTGGTGTCGCTGCGGAACGCGCGGTGGAGTTTCGCGCAGGGCGGCGTGGAGTCGGGGCGCGGGCACTATCCGTTCATGGTGGTGCTGCACACCGGGCTGCTGGTCGGGTGTCTGGTGGAGGCGGCTCACCGGCCGTTCGTGCCGTGGCTCGGGTGGACGATGTTCGTGGTGGTGCTGCTGTCGCAGGGGTTGCGGTGGTGGTGCATCGCGGTGCTCGGCCGTCAGTGGAACACGCGCGTGATCGTCGTACCAGGGCTGCGGCTGGTTGCGGGCGGCCCGTATCGGTGGCTGCGTCATCCGAACTACGTCGCCGTGGTTGCCGAGGGCATCGCGTTGCCGCTGGTCCACACGGCCTGGGTGACGGCACTGGTCTTCACCGTGCTGAACATCCCGTTGCTGGCGGTCCGCATCCGGGCCGAGGAGGCGGCGTTGAACTCCGCCCTGCAGAAGTGATCGACCTGCTGGTGGCCGGCGCCGGTCCGGCCGGTGCCGCGACCGCGATCCGGGCGGCTATGGCCGGCATGTCGGTGGTGGTCGTCGAGCCGCGGTCAGCCCCGATCGACAAGGCCTGCGGTGAAGGCATCGCCCACAGCGCGGTCGAGTATCTGGGCCGGTTGGGGGTGGACTTGTCCGGCCGTCCGTTTCACGGCATCAGATACCTGGACGCCAACCACCAGGTCGATGCCCGCTTCCGGGCAGGCCCCGGTCTGGGCGTCCGTCGCACCACCTTGCACAAAGGGCTGATGCGTCGCCTCGCCGAACTGGACATCCCGGTCGTCCAGGCTCGTGTCGGCCCCATCACCCAGAACACCACCTCGGTCACCGCCGCCGGCTACACCGCCCGCTACCTGGCCGCTGCCGACGGCTTGCACTCTGGCATCCGTCGCCAACTAGGTCTCACCGCCACCCCCTCCAGCCTTCCAGCGGCCGCTCGCCTCGCCCTCACCCCTAGCCGTCCCGGAGCCGCTCGCCTCGCCCCCAGCTCCGGCGCCGCAGGCGGCGTACGCCGTGGACTGCGCCAGCACTTCTCCGTGTCTCCCTGGACCGACCTCGTCGAGGTCTACTGGTCATCGCTCGGGGAGGCCTACGTGACACCTGTTGCCGACGACCTCGTGGGCGTCGCCATCCTCACCTCAGCCCGGGGGACCTTCGACTCCCACCTCGACGCCTTCCCGGCGCTCAAGCGGCGGCTGCGCGGCGCCTGCCCCGCGAACGCGGTGATGGGAGCCGGGCCACTACGCCAGAGAGTACGTGCGCGCGTGGCCGGGCGGGTGCTGCTCGTCGGCGATGCAGCCGGGTACGTCGACGCGCTCACCGGTGAGGGCATCGCGGTCGCGCTGCGAACCTCCGCGGAGCTGGTCCGCTGTGTGGAACAGGATCGCCCGGAGTACTATGAAGCGGCCTGGCGACGGGTGTCCTGGGAGTGCCGGCTGCTGACCGGATCGTTGCTCTGGGCCCGCAACAGATCGTTGCTCGCACCCCGTATCGTGCCGGCCGCCGCGCTGCTTCCGGGTCTCTATGCCCAGATCGTCAACCGGCTGGCCTGATGTCCCCGTCGTCCTGATTTCCCTGTCGGAGCAGGGAATTCTCTTGGGGCCCGGCGATCGCTCAGACAACCGCCGGGCCCACGAGAAGCCCGAGCTTCCTGGTGAAAAGCTCGGACCGGCCGGTCCAGCCTCCTGGTGAAAGGCTGGAACGGTGCCCCAGCTTCCTGGTGAAAAGCTGGGACAGTCCTTGGGGGTGTTGCTCGGTGTTTCTGAGGAAGACTTAATCAGGCGGATGTTGCCCAACAGTTGCCGGAATGTGAAGCCTTGTTACGGAGGGCTGTGGCGAACATCTCAGTGCTCTGTTCGCACCGCCGCGATCTGCAGTTGCAAGGCGAGCCGCTCGCGCGGATTCGACAGATCCAACGCGGCGATCTCACCGATCCGTTTCATCCGGTGCCGCAATGTGTTGGTGTGCAAGTGAAGTTCTCGCGCCGCACGCTGCGGCTGACCCGGATAATCCAGCCACGCCTGCAACGTGTCGACGAACCCGGTGTCGTGCTCGATGTCGTGTCGCAGCAGTGTGGCGAGCGGTCCGTCCAGCTTGCTGGTGTCCAACGAGGTGACGGCCCGGTGAACAGTCAGCACATGCCAGGCCTCTTCCACGCGTAATGCGGGTCCGGGTGCGGCTCCCCGCCGTACCAGGCCCAGCAACTCGACTGCCTGGGCGCGTGAGCTCGGCAGGTCGGCCGGACCACGTGCGGGACCGCCTGCCGCGGCGATGGTGCCGGGAGCGGTCCTGGCCTGCTCGGCGACCAGCTTGCGCAGCCAGTTCCACGAGCCGGGGCCGTCCGCGTCTGTGACGACAGCCAGCACGGTGCCGTCGAGGTCTGCGAGTTGCGGCTCGCTCCACCCGTGCCGACGACCGGTCGACTCCCACAGATCGAGTTGCTGCGGTACGTCGTACCCGTCTGGCGAGCCGAGTGCGACAACCCGCCAGGGCTGGGGTGGTAGCCGTACGTCGATCGGATTGTCGGGGGAGAACTGCCGGAGGATCGTCCGCAGCCGGTCGATGGCACTCCGCCGTGCAACGTCCGCCTGTGCTCGTAGCCGCAGCAGATGCAGTGCCAGCACCGACGCAGCGTTGCTCAGCTCGGCCGTCACCTCGTCACTGACCGGTCCGTCCACGACAGCCCAGATGGACCCGAGCCACTCACCACCAGCCCGCACAGGTACGACGAGACGCGGGCGGATGCCGTTCGGACCGTTAGGCACCAGGAACGGCTCGCTGGACCGCGCCAGCCGGCGGAAGATGCCACGGGCCCGGAAGTGCGCGATCACCTCGGCCGGGACGCGTCGGCCGACGATGGTGGAGACACGGGTGGGGTCGGTGAAGTCCTGGCCGGAGGAGTAGGCCAGCACGCGTGACTGGTTGTCCTCGATGGTGACGGGTGCGTCCACGATCGCTGCGGCCGCGTCTGCGAGTGCGAACAACTCCTGGTGCACTCCGGCGTCTCCAGCGACAGGGGAGTCGGGTGCACCGGCTCTGTCGATGACACCGCGCAGCAGCCAGACCACGTGGGCCCAGGTGACGCTCGGCTGCAATGCGACGAGTGTGAGCAACCAGCGCTCGGCTGCCGCGACCACAGTGGGCTCGTGGGCGAGCGTCGTACGCAGAACGACTCCTGACGCGTTGCCGGCGGCGCAGCGCTCTACCAGCTCCACAGCGTCCTCTGCGTCACGCAGACCGAGTCCGAGCACCAGATCGCCGGGCTGACCGGTCGCGGGCTCCTGGGGGTCGGCGAGGAAGACGTCACGGACCTCTCCGTCGCCCTTGCCGGTCACCACCACCTCGAACAGGGCAGGGCCGACGGCGACGATCAGGTCAGGCGCGGTGATCATGGGGTTATTGTGCTCTGCGCACAGTCATTTGTCTCTTCTGTGGTGTGATCGCACCATGACAGCGGCCGTTCGCGGCCGCACCATCGATACATGGTCGCTGCTGGTTCCACTCACATCGTTCCCGATCGCGTCGCCGTCGTCGGCGCGGGCATGGTCGGACTCGCCACCGCCTGGTTCCTCCAGGAAGCCGGCGTCGAGGTCACCGTGCTCGATCGCGAAGGCGTCGCCGCGGGCGCGTCCTGGGGCAACGCCGGCTGGCTCACGCCCGGCCTGGCCACCCCGCTGCCGGAACCGGCCGTCCTCAAGTACGGCGTCCGCGCGGTGCTGAGCCCCTCCTCACCGGTGTACGTTCCACCGACCGCGAGCCCGCGGCTCCTCAGTTTCCTCACCCGCTTCGCTCGCAACAGCACCGCCGGACGCTGGAAGACCGCGATGGAGTCGCTGGTCCCGATCAACCGGCAGGCCCTGACCGCGTTCGACTTCCTGGCCAAGGCCGGCGTCGAGGCGCAGACGTACGAGGCCAAGTCGTTCCTGGCGGCGTACCGGACCGAGGCCGAGCGCAGCGTGCTGCTCGAGGAGATCGAGCACATCCACGCGGCCGGCCAGGGCATCGAGTTCGAGCCGATCAGCGGTGACGACGCCCGCGAGATCGAGCCCTCGCTGTCCGACCAGATCGGCGCCGCGATCCGGCTGCACGGGCAGCGGTTCATCAACCCCGGCGATTATGTGCAGATGCTGGCCGACTCGGTGATCGCCCGCGGCGGGCAGATCATCAGCGGAGTGGTCGTGAAGGACATCATCGACGAGATCCGCGGCGTGCGCCTCGTCACCGGCGACGGTGAGACCGACCCGTTCGACGCCGTCGTGATGGCGACCGGCGCGTGGCTCGGCGATCTGGCCCGGCAGTACGGCGTTCGCACTGTCGTCCAGGCGGGTCGTGGCTACAGCTTCAGCGTGCCGATCGCGCACGTACCGGCCGGGCCGGTGTACTTCCCGGCGCAGCGGATCGCCTGCACGCCGCTCGGTGACCGGCTCCGGGTCGCCGGGATGATGGAGTTCCGCAAGCCGGACGCGAAGCTTGACCCGCGCCGGATCGACGCGATCGTCGAGGCGGCCCGGCCGCTGCTGCGCGACGCCGACCTGGACGCCCGGACCTTCGAGTGGGTCGGCCCGCGCCCGTGCACCCCGGACGGTCTCCCGCTGATCGGCGCCACCGCGTCACCGCGCGTCTTCGCCGCCGGCGGTCACGGTATGTGGGGTATCACCCTCGGCCCGATCACCGGACAGCTGCTGGCCGAGACCATCACCACCGGCCGCACTCCGCGCGAGCTGGCACCGTTCAACCCACTCCGCTGACCACAACGGGAGGGACCCCGACGACACGGTCCCTCCACCTGCGCTGACCCACGCCTCGAGCGGCACTCCAGGTGACCCGGGCGGTTCTGCCTCACCCGCCCTGCGCCACAGTGGCTCACCTGCCGCCGCCTCCGGTCAGCCCGGAGCGGGCCCTGGCCACGTTCTCCTGCCCAGGGCCCGCTCCCATCACGTTGTGACAGGGTGTTTGCCCATGGACGTCGCCATCGGATCGGCAGTAGAGGACAAACGGCTGCCTGACCTTCTCGAGCTGTTCCGCTCGGCATGGTGGACGGCGGACCGGGGTGCTGACGAGGTGGCTCAGATGCTGCAGCAGTCGGACATCATCACCGTTCTGACCGATCGCCCGACGAACCGCTTGGTCGGCTTCGCGAGAGTCCTCACCGACTACACGTACGTCGCCCTGGTTCTCGACGTAGTCGTCTCCGAGGCTCACCGCGGCTCCGGCCTCGGCGCTCGGCTGCTGGATGCCGTCGTACACCACCCCGCGCTGGCAACCGTCCGCAGCCTCGAACTCGTCTGCCAGCCAGAACTGGTCCCGTTCTACCGCCAGTGGGGTTTCACCGACGAGGTCGGCCGCTCCCTCCTCATGCGCCGTACCAGCGACGCCCGGCTGACAACCTGAGCCTGGCCGGGGTGTTGCCGAACGTCTCGGCGCGGAGCACCATCGTTGACACCCTCAACGACCTGGGAGGCCGGGGCGATGTCCGACAGCAACGAAGGGCAGTCAGGTTCGGGCCGCCACGCTCCACAGCCGTTCAGTCAGCCCCAGATGGCTCCTCAGGTGCCCGTTCCGCGCGGCCCGGCTCCGCGGCGGAGCTCCTGGCTGGACCAGGCACCGCGGGTTCTCGACGTCGCGGCTCGGGTCGTCTGTCTGCTGGCGGGCGTGGGTCTGCTCGTCACCGGCCTTGTGGGGCTCTTCTCCGACGTCGACGAAAGCGTTCTGGCCTTGGTGCTGGCTCTCGGCGTCCTGCTGCTCATCGCGCCGTCGATCGTCGACCGGATCCGGGCGATGAGACTCGGCCAGTTCGAGGTGCAACTGATCCGCCAAGTCGCCGCCACCGCCCGCGACGCTGCCAACACGCTGCAGCGACTTGGTCTCGGCCGCGAGCTCGACGCGTACGCCACGGTCTACACCGAGCTACGTGGCCCCGAACTGAGGAACGTCCGCGCGATGGTGCTCGACCGCATCATCGAGCGGGTATCCAGCGCGGCGGTGGTCGAGAAGTTCGACCAGGACGAGGTCAAGGCGATGTTCCGCGAAGGTACGCCGATCGTGCGCGTGCTCGCCCTGGGGCTGATGGAGGGCGATCCCTCCCTGATCGACGGCGAGATCCTGCTCGAGGCCGTCAGCCGCTCGCTGACCGGCAACGAGCAGTACCACGCGCTCAGGCTGGTCCGCGACGAGTGGCACCGCCTGTCGCCGGTCGACCATGCCGCCCTGCGGTCGGCGATCGATGCCAGTCCGAACCTCAGGGACGGCAGCGCAAGGGCTGAGATCGCACAACAAATCCGGGCACTCAGTCGTTGAGTGCCCGGATTCGTTGGACAGCTTGCTGTGAGCTGAGCCCACAGTCAGACAGGTATTTGACTCAGTGAGTGTGCGGCTCGGTGCCGTGCTCGGCCTCGTGAGCGGCGATCTGGGCCCGGACCTCGTCCATGTCGACAGCGCGGAGCTGGCCGATCAGGTCCTCCAGGGCGGGCGCCGGCAGCGCGCCGGGCTGGGAGTACAGGACGACGCCGTCGCGGACCGCCATCAGGGTCGGAATCGAACGGATGTCGAACGCCTGGGCGAGCTCGACCTGTGCCTCGGTGTCGACCTTGCCGAAGGTGATGTCCGTGTGCGCCTCGGACGACTTCTCGTACACCGGTCCGAACATCTTGCACGGGCCACACCACTCCGCCCAGAAGTCCACCAGCACGAGACCGTCACCGCTGACGACCTCGTTGAAGTTCTCCTGGGACAGCTCGACCGTTGCCACTACGACCTCCGAAGTTAGACGAATACAGCCTCTACAACACCGAACCGGCCGCGGGTGTTCCCGGCCGAGGTACGTCGTACCGGCCGGTGACAGCAGGTACGACGTACAAGCGTTTGACCGTATCGGCAGGTGACCGAAATGCGGAGCAGCGGGTGTGACCTGGCACACGTCCAGATCAGATCGGCATGTCCACGAAGGGTGACGCATAGTCCTGGACCTCGTCGAGGATCGACGCGGCGGCCTCCGGTGTCAGCTCGGCCCGGTCGCGCTCGGCGACGACCATCTGACGCAGCAACCGGGTCTCGCCGGCCGTGGCCAGTCCGGTGATCTCCGGGTGCCCGTTGAGCAGCCACGCGGTCGCCGCGGTGATGTAGCGCTGCTCGTCGAACGGCCGGTACCAGGTGTCGTACGCCTTCTCCTCGCCGTCGTGCCAGTTGCGCCGGGCAATCATCTTGATCGTCATCAGCGCGGCGTCGGACGCCTTCACCGCGTCCACCAGGGCAGCGTAGTCGGCGGCGTACTGCGGATCCGTCGACAATCGGTAGTTCAGCGGTGTGAGCACACTGTCGAAATCGAACCGGCGCAGTCCCTCGGTGTGGACGGCCGGCGCCTGCGCGGTGTGCCCGGTGATCCCGATCGCCCGGACCAGACCCTGTTCCTTGGCCTGGATCGCCGCTTCGAGCGAACCGCCCGTGCCGGTGACGAGATCGAGATTCTCCAGATCGCAGACCGCGTGCATCTGGATCAGGTCGACGTGGTCGGTCTGCAGTCGCTCCAGCGAGCGGTTGATCTCGGCCCAGGCCTCTTCCTTGGTCCGGCGGCCGGTCTTGGTCGCGAGGAAGATGCGGTCGCGGATCTCCGGCATCCGCGGACCGAGCCGGATCTCGGCGTCGCCGTAGTCGGCCGCGACGTCGAAGTGGTTGATACCGGCATCGAGGGCCTCCTGGATCGAGGCATCGGCCCGATCCTGGTCGACCCCACCGAGTGACGCGGCGCCGTAGATGAGGACCGAGCTGTCGTGCCCGAGTCTGCCCAGTCGGCGAGTTTCCATCCTGGTCCTCCAGGGGTAGCAGGGTTATGGCGACCCTATGCCCGGCACTGCGTTTTGACCCCTCGCCACGGGAGAGTTTTCCACAGGCTGAGACTACCGATCGGTTACTATGCGTGAGCGCTTGATGCACTCTTTACCATATTGTTCGCACGGATATTCGAGGACCGTCCGTGCCGTATGGCAAGGTTTGCGCTGCCCGATCGACTCGAGCGGGCATGAGAGAGGAGCTATGACGACGGTATTGGAGGTGTCACTCTTGCCCGATGAAGGTGACACTGCCCGCGAGCGGGGTAACAGTATGGCTGCGGGGAGCGATGGAGCATCCGGATCCTGGTCTCAGGTCTCCCGGAGGACAGTTGCTTGCCGTATCCTCCCGGCTACTGTCCGCGTAACTGCTGTCTGAGGGGCGGGTAGCGATGAGTTGGTGGCGAACGGTGCTGAATCTGCCGCCAAAAGGTGAGCATTGGTCGGATCAGCGCCGCACAAAGAAGCCGGGCAAAGGACGCCCGTCGAACACCGCCCCGGAGTGGTGGGACCACCCCGATGGACCGGTGCCACCCACCCCTCGCCAGGCACAGGGCGTAGCGGCCCAGTATTCGGCTCCTCAAGCGCATCCGCCGGCCGGCGGAGTGATGGCCCCGCCCCGTCGTCCTTCCGCTCGTCCGCCGGAGAACTCCGGAGGTCATCGGACCCCCGAACGTTTGAAACAGCGTTCCCCTCACGGAACGCACGCACCCCCGGCGCCGCCCCGGGACGCACTTGAGCCCGGGCAGCCGCCGTGGTCGACCGAGCCCGAGTCGTCGTTCTCCACCTGGGCCCGGCGGTTCTTCCGCGGCCTGGTGGTCGTCGTCCTGCTGCTGGCGGCGATCAGCGGCGTCCGCTCCTGGGTCGCGCCGAACCGGACCCCGGAGACGGTGGTCAGCAATCAGAACAGCTTCCCGGCCGACGAGGCCCGCGCGGTCGCGACCCGGTACGCCGTCTCCTACCTGAACTGGGACGAGGCGAACGCCGACGCCCGGCCGGCCCAGATCGGCCTCGACCTGGCCGCCGGACTGGACACCCGGGCCGGGTGGAACGGTCGCGGCAAGCAGACCGCCGACCGGGCCTACCCGGGCGAGGTCAAGGTCGACTCCGGTGGCGTCACCGCCGTGGTCGACGTACGCGTGGAGGTCAGGCCGTTCACCAAGCGCGGTGCATCGTGGGTTCCCGGGCCGTACAGCTGGGAGCGGCTGTCCGTCCCGGTCGCCCGGACCGCGTCACGCATCGTGGCCAGCGGGCCGCCGACGTTCGTACCGGACGAGCGCGCCGCGTTGCCCGACAACATGCCGGAGGCCGGCGTCCCGGACGACGACCTGACCGCTGCAACGCTGAAGGACGCGGAGGCTTTCTTCTCCGCCTACGCCGAATCCGACAACAAGGTGTCGGCGGTGACCGCGCCGGGTTCGACCATCCGCAGTCTGAACGGTTCGGTGAAGTTCGCCGAACTCAAGGACTGGCAGGTCTTCGCCGGCAACGACGACGAGCGGCGGGCAACCGCGGCCGTCACCTGGGACGGGGCTGGAGATACCACCCTGGACCAGACGTACACGCTCACGCTGAGGCGTACTGTCGCCACGGACGGAGCACAACGATGGCAAGTGGCTGCCGTCGGATGACATCAGCTACCAGCCGTCGGACGACCGAGGCAACAAGGGAGACACCGCAATGATGACGCACGAACTGGCTGCGAGCGTGGTTCAGCTCGCCGCGCCGCTGGTCGACAGCAACGTCCCGACGGGCGCGGATTTCAAGGACTGGGTCCTGGTCATCGCGGGGAACATCTTCATCGCCATCCTCGTGCTGCGCGCGATCGGGCACTACTTCAAGCGCGAGTGGGGCGAGCTGTTCGGCCATATCGCGGCCGGGGTGCTGGTGGGTGGGCTGATCTACGCCAACAACCAGACCATCAATGTGCTCAAGGGCTTCTGGGGATTGTTGTCCGGAGGTAATTGATGCGTGTCGGCCGTACCCTGACCCACCACTTCGAGATCGAGACCCGGCAGTACGACCTGCTGGGGATCGACCTCGGAGAAGGCGCCCGGCGCCGGATGATCATCTTCGGAGCGGTCATCATCGTGCTCTGGGTCGCGCTGCTCGTCCCGTTCATCGGGGTGCCGCAGAAGTCCACCGTCAGTCTGTACATCGTCCCGCCGTTCGTGATCACCGCGTTCGGCTGGCGACCCGGTAAGTTCCACGAACGCCGCCGCCGCGTGACCGAGTGGGCGCTCGCCGTCCGCTACGCGTTGCGCGCCCATCGCCCGATCATCGGTCTCGGCGCCCGGGCCGCCGACAAGACGGAGTACTTGCCATGGCGTGAGCGCGTCGCGACCCAGAAGGTGGCCAACCTGGCGAAGGCCAGGGTGACCCCGGAATGGGAACGCGAGGCCGTGGTGGAGCTGGATCCGAGAGTCCGCGCCGGTGCGGACATCACCGTGAGCCAGCGTGCCCGCCTGCTCGGGGCGGACCACGTCCAGCGGGTCAGTCGCAGGAACTCGTCCGGGCTCAGCCGATCGGAGAGGCAGGGGCAACGATGAAGATCGCTGACAAACTCCTGAACCTGGTGGGGGTCGGCCGCGAGCGCGGCCTGCCGCCGCCACGCCTGGTCGCCATCGCGGACGGCCTGCTCGTCACCGAACGCAGCGCCGAGGCGTGGTTCCTCATCTCCGTGGCGAACACGGACCTGGCCACCGAGGCCGAGCAGGACGCGGCCCTCGACGCCGCGGTGAGTGCCGCCGCGACGATCCTCGGCGACCGGCTCAGCCACCTGAAGGTGGTCTGGGGCCGCTCCACCGGCCAGGACTACATCGACTCCGTCGGCGGCCACTACCGGCTCGGCGACCACGAGGCCTGGGCCCAGACCCGGGCCGACCGGATCGACGAGATGCGGATGCCGGAGCGGTACGTCGCCCTCGGCGTCCACCTCAGTGACCGCGACCCCCGCGCTACCGCCCAGGTCCGGGGCTCCATCAGCGACGCCTTGGGTACGACGTCCTGGCGGGTCAGCGCTCGTGAGCTCGCCCACCTCGACGAGCGGGTCCGCAAGCTCGGCCGTCAGCTCGGCTCGACCGTCTGGCGGGCGCACACCGCGCCGGCCGAGGTGATCTCCTGGCTGATCAGCCGCGAGATGCACCGTGGTGCCGTCGCCGCGCCCCGTCGCGGCCTGATCACCGGTGCATCGCTGGCCAGGCTCACGTCGGGCCGGGTGGTGCCGTACACCGACCACCTGCGCATCTACGACACCCGCGGCCAGATCGCGGCGTACACGACTGTGCTGGCGATGACCGACTTCCCCGAGGAGCTCGAGACGCCGGGCCCGGGGGAGTGGCTGCGCACGCTGTCGGAGATCAAGGCGATCGACGACGACGGCGACGAGATCGACGTCACCGTGGAGGCGTCCGTTCGCTTCCGGGTGCTGACGAAGAAGACCGCGCGGCACCTGGTCGACGAGACCCGCAAGAGCGCGAAGGAACAACGCCGGTCCGCCGCCAAGGGCACCGCGGAGGAGACCGCTGACGAGATCGTCGAGACCGAGCGCGTGATGCGCGAGGTCAAACGCGACATCAACCGCAGCGGCCTGACCTTGGTTGAGGACCACCCCCGTCTGCTGGTCAGCGCGGACACCCGCGAAGACCTGGAGGCGTACGTCGACGCCGTCATCGCGCACTACGCCGACCGCGGTATCACCGTCGCGGCCGGCGCGGACGAACAGCGCGACCTCTGGCTGGAATCCCTGCCAGGCGACCAGTTGCGCGTACCCGACCTCGGGCACGTGCGTGAGTCGACCGCGTTCTTCGGCTCCTGGTTCTGGGGCGGCGCGTCGATCGGTGACGCGACCGGTCCTGCGATTGGCTACTTGACCGGGTCGACGCCGGGTCTGGTGCGCTTCGACGCGGCCGCCGGTTCTGCTCTCGGTGACGCGACGACCACCTTGTTCTTGGGGCGTTCTGGTCGAGGCAAGACCACGGCTGCGATGCTCGGTGGTCTCGACTCCGCCTTCGCCGGCGCTTGGGTGCCGCTGCTCGACCTGAAGGGCGACGCGGCCGGTGTGTCCGCGGTCGCCGCGGAGTACGGCGTACCGACTGCTGTCATCGAGATCACCGCACAGTTCTCCGGCGCTGCCGACCTGCTCCGGGTTCTCCCGGTCGACGACGCCTTGCTGCAGGCGCCTTCGCAGCTGATGCTGCTGCTTCCTCCGCATCTGCGTGGTGCGGCCGAAGCTCCGGTCATGGCCGCGACCCGGGCCGAGATCCAGTCGCCGGATCCGTCGTCGTGGGGAGTGATCCATCGGCTCTGCCAGTCGGAGTCCGAGACCACGCGGACGGTCGGTTTCGCGCTGCGCGACCTGGTCGAGACCGGCCTGGGTTCCGTCGTCGCCGGCCCACCGTCCGGCCTGTCGTCGCTGACCACCAACCCGGGTCTGTGGGTCGTCCAGATGCCAGGCCTCACCCTGCCCTCACCCGAGTCGGCACCGGAATCCTGGTCGCCGATCGAACGTGTCGGCATGGCCTGCCTGCGCGGCTGCCTCGCCTGGATGGTCCGTACGACCGGCCGTCGCGAGTTCCGCGGCCGCTCGAAGGTCGTCATCGTGCCCGAGGTGCACCTGTTGACGAAGACGCCGGACGGCGCCTCCTTCCTCGACTACATCGCCCGTGTCGGCCGTGCCCTCGGCGCCTCCCTGGTCCTCGACACCCAGGACCCGGCGTCGATCCTGAAACTCCCCGGCCTGGTCGAGCAGATCACCACCCTGTTCGCCTTCAGCCTCCGCTCCCGCGAGCAGGTCGACTCGCTCCTGGAGCTGCTGGGCCGGCCGCAGACCCCGCCGTACCAGACCCTCGTCCGCGGCATCAACACCGCCGCCAACGGCAAGAGCATCCGGCACGGCCACTGCATCATGCGCGACCGCTGGGACGAAGTGGCCACCGTCCAGATCGACATCCCCAGCGCACAGGTCGCCGCCCTCCTCCGCACCACCCCCGAATCCGAACACGCCAACGAACCCACCCAGCCCGTCCCCGTCATCGAAGAGCTGGACCCGTTCGCCGACGACGAGGATGAAACCCCCGTCCCCGCCGCCACCGCCACAGCCCAAGCCGAGGCCCACACCGCCTCCCCGGCTGAGCCGGCCCACACCGCCGCTCCCCCCGAGCCGACGCCAACGGCCGAGCCTGCCCCCGCGGCAACTCAGGCGACGTACTCACCCCAGCAACCCCCCGCGCTCCAAGCGCCAAACGGCCAGCAACCCCCGGCGCCGAACGGCCAGCAACCCCCCGCAACGCAACCGTCGAACGGCCAACAACCTCCTGCAACGCAACCGTCGAACGGCCAGCAACACGCCACGACACAAGCGTCGAACGGCCAGCAACACGCCCCGACGCAAGCGTCGAACGGCCAACAACACGCCACGACGCAAGCGTCGTACGCGCAGCAATCCCCCGAGTCCTCCCCGGCCGCCCCCCATCAAAACGGGCACACCAACGGCCAGGACCACAACCACCCCCTGCGCTACGAATCCCCCATCGGCCCCGACGAGGTCTACGACCAAGAAGCCGACGAAGCCGCCTACAACGAAGCCATGTACCCGCCCTACGGCGAAACCGGCTCCACATCTCCAGACGGCGACTCCCAAAGCCCACCCTCCGGCAACAAGGAGCACGTCGCATGACCTGGTCACGCCGCCTCCGGACGGCCGTGACAGTCCTCTCCATCTCCCTGATAGTCACCACCCAGGTCGCCCTGGCTGCCGACCCAGAACCAGGACCGACAAGCCCAACCGGCTTCGGTGACCTGCTGCCGACGCCCGACCTGACGCACGGCGACACGCGAACTCTGTTCGAGCAGTACAGCCCGATGGCCTATGGGCTGGATTTCGAGCGGAGCATTCGCGATCCCATGGAGGCCGTCTTCAACGGATACGCACACATAGTGATGATGTACATCGTCGCTATCACCCGGGGTGCGATCTCGGTGGGCTGGTGGCTGTTCTCGTTCACCGACGTCAAGCCACTCACGGAAGCGACGTCAGCAACGATCGGAGCGACCAGCACTCAGTTGGTCGGCTGGCTACTACCGTCGGCCTTGGCCTTCGGTGCGGTGGCCGCATACACGCAGCGCAAAGCCAGCGGCAGCGCGTTGGGGCAGCTGGCGTGGGTCTTTGTCGCCGGTGTGCTCAGCATCAGCTTTGCGCTTGCTCCTGCGACGTGGCTGCGAGGTGTCGACGGCGCCCGGCAGATGGGCGCCGGCGCGATCATGACAGCGTCCGCTGACGCGATGGGGCCGACAATGCAGAGTCCCATCGCCTGGCCGGAGCCCGGCTTTACCGGCACACCAAGGGACACCTTGCTGAGGAAGTCGGCCGACGCCAGTTGGCGCGGGTTCGCGGTGACGCCCTAGTGTATCGCAGAGTTCGGTTCGTTGGAGGCATGCGGACGGTACGGCAAGGGGATGCTCGATGCCGGAACCGATGTCGATGCGAGAAGCAAGTACATCGACTCGGTGATAGCGCCCGCCGAAGGTGGAGATGACGCCGCGACGGTCAAGTGGGCGAAGGGCGAGAATGCGTTCGGTCGTATCGCTGTGGTCATGCTCGCCGCCATTGCCGCGACCTTGTTCGCGTTTCTCAATATCTCCCTGGCTTTTACGGCGTTAATGGCCTTCGTCGGCTGTCTGTTGCTCTTGGTCGTTGGAGTGTTCTTCGCCTGCTTGTGGATCATCCCGGGCCGAACGAGACAGTGGGGACTCAACTGGTTCGAGGCCCTGGTCGGGCTCGTGTTGCAATCATTCCTCGCGATGCTCGTCTTTGGCACAGCTCTCACCCTGGTCACGGCCGTATTCAGTCTGACCGGCGTACTCGGGTGGCTCCCTGTGTCGGGCCTGGCGATTGCCGTGCTGATCGCCGGCTTCAGACTTCGTAGGCTGCTGGACAATCTGACTTCGATGATGCGGCCAGGGTCCGGCAGCATTCTCTTGGGTGGCCTGGCTCGTCGAGGTGCGCTCAGTGCAGCGAAGCGGATGTTCGGTGCCCTCACCAGCCGTAGCGCGGCTCCGGCACTCACCGAACGCAAGAGGGGGATGGTTCCTGACGGCGCCACCTCCCAACGTGTGTCGTCAGTCCGCGTCTACCGACAGGCTCCCGCAGTTGGCTCGTTGACTCGAGGGGCCGCGGCTAGTTCGCCATACGAGCTCACGGCGGGCCCAGAACGGCGCAGAGCAGAAGGCGCTGGAACATCCGGCGGTGTCGGACCGGGTGGCCAGCAGATGGCTGGTGAGGCCGGCGGTGTTCGGGCTGCCGGGGCCAGCGGCCCGGTGAAGAGTACGTCTGCGTTGAACCTCGCCCGCGCCCGCACCCAGTCGAAGAGCGAGGGCCGGCGAACAATCTCCGTCTCGGCTGCCAACGTCGTTCCCTCAAGCGGCTCCGGGACATCCCGCGGCACATCACGCGAAGCGCAGAAGGCCCGTCATTCCCGCCGACCCGCGCCAGCCCCGGTCAGTGAGACCCGCTACGAGCCGAGAGTGCACACACATTCGGCCAGCCTCCGCGAGGGGCCGCCGAAGGGTCGTCAGCGGCGACGCGCGCCTGCTCAGCAGCAGCGCCGGTTCCGCGAATACTCGGCCATCACGAAGGACGGCGTGACCGTACACGTGCCGACGCGTAGGTGATGCGGATGGGACGGAAGCACCGATCGACTGAGGATCGCCGGGAAGGCGCCGGTCGCGCATCGAATCGTCGCGATCGCGCCGACTCGCCGGCCGACTCCGAGTACGAGTACGACGAACACGGGGACCGCCGGCGACCGGATGCGCCGGACAGTTGGCGTTCGGTGATGAGTGCGAACTACGACTACCCGGAGGAGCTGGACGAGCTCAGCGGTCGTGAACGCCGTCGGGCGAAGAAGAACTGGCGGCGTGACGACCATGCGCAGCGGATGGCGTGGTTGCGCAGCCAGCGCCAGGCCGAGCCGACCAGCCCCGCCGTCATCGTGGCGTTGGTCGTCCTGCTGGCGATCGTCATCCTCGGGCTGGGCGGTGGCTTGCCGCGCCTGTTCGGTGGCGAGAGTTCCGACGACGGCGCTCCCGTCGGTCTGCTGACGCCTGGCCGTTCGGTGGTTCTGCCGACCCCACCGGCGAATACCCAGCCGAGCGAGGAGAGTTCGCCGGCCGCGACGCCGACGCTGACGACTCCACCGCCGCAAACTCAGCGCCCTTCCTCCGAGTCGACCGCGCTGGCAACCGATGTGGTCGGTGCCTGGGCGCGTGCCTTCTACACTCGCGACCCGGCCACTCAGACGTATTCGGCATTGGTCGCCAAGAGTGCGAAGTACATGACTCCGGAGGTTGCCTCGAGTTTCACCGCGGCCGGCGACCCGACGTACGACGCACTCAAGAAAGACGGCGGCATGTCGACCGTGATCTCGGCGCCGGTCAGCGCTCCGCCGGCCAACGCGGAGGCGCCGGTCGACACGCCGGCGCGGATCACGCGCTTCGTCAAGGTCACCATCGACGTCACCGGAAAGAACGCTCAGCGATTCGACGTACCCCTGCTCGTCACGCTGGTGAATCAGAACGACCAATGGGTCATCAGCGACGTGTCAGGTGGTACGGGCCCATGACCACATTCGTGGGGGGCTGCGATGTTCGATGAGCGTGATCTCGGCAGGGGACTCCTCGCGGTCGCGAACAGGGGCGTGTTCATCAAAGCCGCGGCCGCCTTGGCGGTGGTCGGGGTTGCGAGCCTCCTCATGCTTGCTCCGTTCGGAGGAACCAGCCAGCCACAGGCGGCCTGCCTCCCCGGGGCGCCTGGCCAGGTCGGCAACCCGGTTCCCCGTGGTCCGCTGCGGGCGACGCAGATCGCGTTTGCCAGGCTCATCGACCAGGTCGCGGTGAAACGTGGGCTTCCCGGGCAGGCGACGCTCATCGCCCTGATGACCGCGCTGGTCGAGTCCGACTTGCAGAACCTGACGTACGGCGATGCGGACTCGGTCGGTCTCTTCCAGCAACGCCCGGGGGCCGGTTGGGGTTCGGTCTCCCAGATCATGAATCCGCAGTACGCCGCGGAGGCGTTCTTCGGCGGATCCGCGGCGCCCAGCCCGCCCGGCCTGGTCGACATCAACGGCTGGCCGTCGATGGCGTACGGCGACGCTGCTCAGCGTGTTCAAGTCTCGGCCTATCCCGATCGCTACGCGCTGCGTGAGGGGGAGGCACGGCAGATCGCGGCCGCGGCGCGCATCGACCTCAAGCGATCCGGGAACCCGTACGCCGGCCGATCGGACCCACTGCCAGGCGGGACGACCACCGAAGGCGTCGCTGACAATGACAACTGCGGCGGTGAAGAACTGGTCTCCGGTCAGCCCGTGAACGGCGTGTGGCCCGCGCAGCAGCAAACCGTCACGGACCCGACCGGCACCGGCGGCATGGTCACTCCGCGTACGGCGGCCTGGGTCGCCGAAGCGCGCAAGAACCTGGGAACCCTCAGCATGAGTTGCTGGGACGCACACGTCTGGAACCCGACCAGCGACCACCCACGCGGAAAGGCCTGCGACATCATGGTCGGCGCCGACGCGCGCAGATCATCCCCGGCGCGCGCCCGCGGCGACGAGATCGCCAACTGGGCGGTCACGACCGCGGGCCAGACCGGCGTGCGCTACGTCATCTGGTACGGCAAAATCTGGTCCGCCCGCCGAGGCACCTGGATCCCGTACAACGGCGGCGGCGTCTACAGCCCCACCGACGCCACCGGCGGCCACTTCGACCACGTCCACGTGTCCCTGTACTGATGATCGAATATCTCCGTAATCTGCCGCGTGTGGCCAAGGCGGCACAGGAAGCGAGACCCCAATGACCAGTCCAGGCGACCCAAACGACCAGAACGGCCCCTGGACAACCGGACCATGGCAACCAGCCGACCCGCCAAACCCGGGCCCGCATCAGAACGTTCCTCCTACTCCGCAGTGGAGTCAGTTGCCGCCAGGAGGAGATGCACGAGGCGGTCCCAAGCCGGGCGGGCGGGTCGAGGTCTCGGCGGCGACGACCCTCCTCACGGCGGTGCCATGGTTCTTCTGGAGCTTCGTCACCGTCTCCTGGATAGCCGGGATCGTCGGCTTCGGTTATGGCTGGATCCTGGTCGTGCTTTGGATCCTGTCTGGGGCAGTTGTCTTCATCAAACCGGTTGAGGAGTTGATCGCACGCTACCTGTTCCGTCTCCGGCAGCCGACTCTGGTCGAGGAGCAGCGCATCGCTTCCGTTTGGCCACAGCTGTCGAGCCGTGCGGGAGTGGACGGGAGCAAGTACTCCGTGTGGATCCAGGAGTCGGAGGACGCCAATGCGACGCCGACGCCTGGTCACACCATCGCGGTGACGACCTGGTCGTTGTACAACCTGCCGGCGGCGCATCTGGAAGCGGTTCTGGCGCATGACCTCAGTCACCACCTGGGCGGACGTACCTGGCTCAGTCTGCTGAGCTTCTGGTACTCGATTCCTGCTCGCTGTGCGCTGATCGGCGTTCGGGCCCTAGGACGCTTGATGAAGGCTGTTCCTGCGGTTGGATGCCTGGTCATCGGCTTCCTGACACTCGGCTATCTGGGGATCCTGCTCGCGGTGCTTACGTTCGACGACAGTCTTATGCTGCCCCTGCTGTTCCTCACTCCGTTCATCGCGCCGCCAATTCTCGCGTGGCTCGGCCGCCGAGAGGTCATGCAGGCTGATCGCCGGGCCGCGGCGATGGGTTATGGACCCACCATCGTGCAGGTTCTGTACGGGTGGCAGGTCCAGCATCAGAACATGCTCGGCCGGGAAGCCAACCGGCGCTCGCAGTTGATGTCGAGCACGCCCTCGCTCGGCGACCGAGTCCGCGCCCTCGAGGGACTGGCTCCGCCCGCATAGGCGGTTCAACACAGAAGACCGCGGCGCACGGAGCTCGATCCGTTGGATGCGCCGCGGTCTCGTCGACGTCAACGGGGTTGCTGCACCTCGGACGACCTTCGCTGGCTTAGCGGACTGGACCGCTGTGCATGGAGTGAGACGTACCTTCGCCGACGTCGGGAGCCAAGTGAACGTCAGTGCTCTGCTGTTGTGGTTTAGGCGGTGATTCGCTTGATTTCGTGGGTGGCGGTTGGGTTGGTGAAGGTGAGGAGGTTCTGGGCTTCGGATTCTATGGATTGCCAGGCTGTGCGGGGGAGTTTGGTGATGGGTTGGATTTCCAGGGTGGCTTGGGTTTTGGTGGATTTGGTTAGTTTCCAGAGGGCGGTGGCTTGGCCGTTGTGGAGGGTGGAGCCTCGGGTGAGAACCTCTTGGAGGGTTAGGGATTGGCGGGTGGCGTTGTCGATCCAGCGGGTGCGGTCGGCGTGGGAGAGGAGGAGGTTGTCGTACTCGGGGAGAAAGCGGGTGGGGACCTCGATGTCCTCGCCGGGGAGGTCGATGTGGGGGAGGTCGTAGAGGGTGCGGCCTGATTCGGCGTCGGTGTAGGTGCGGAGGTCGAGGCGGTCGAAGACCTCGGACAGTTTGGTGAGGCCGGACCAGTTCTGGGCGTCGGCGACCGAGGCGGGACCGTAGGCGCCGAGGTAGCGCCGGACCAGATCCTCGACCGAGGGGTTGGTGGCGACCGGGGAGCCAAGCCAGAGGTCGGCGGTGGACATGGCGGGGTTGCCGCCCTTGCCCCAGATGCCGCGGGGTGGGGTCTGGATGGTGGGGAGCAGGCAGCGTACGGCGTGGGCCAGCGCCGCGGGTTCGCGGTCGGGCCAGAGCGGGGCGAGGTGGTCACGCAGTTGTACGGCGGTCGCCGGGCCCTCGGCCATGCGTTCGATACCGGCCTTCAGCACCGCGTCGATGTCGATTCCCTCGAGCCGGTGCCGGCCGTACGTCATGTTCTGGAACACCTCGCGCTCGAGCCGCGGCTGGATCAGCGGGCGGAACGCGAGGAAGTCCCGGCTCGACATCAGGTGGATCGTTGCCCGCATCATCGAGCCGCGCACGGCCTCGCGGTTCTCGATCAGCCCGGCCAATTCAGCCGGATCGAAACCGTTGAGGCGTGTCCACAGTCCTACGTACGGCGCGAGCGGCGACTGGGCCTGCATGCCGACCAGGTGCTCGATCGTCTCCAGCGCGGTCGCGTCCCGGCGCTCGATCAGCCACTGGCGGTGCAGGGTGGCGCGGTTCAGGGCTTGCAAACTCAACTTCGACATGGCTGATCCTCTCCTGGTTTACGGATCCAAGGCTAGGAGGAGAAGCCGTCAGCTTCAGGCCTCTACTCAGCCGCTGCGAAGGCCGGTGCCAAGGCCGATGCCGAAGCCGATGCCGAGGCCGGCGAGGAAGCTGGTCAGGAGGTCCTGGCCGTACGGCCATGGGCCGAGGTTGCTGTCGGAGTTGAGATGGCCGTGGCTGCCGGTGGTGATGAGGGGGACTTCCCAGTCGGCGGCTAGGCGGGTTGCGGCGTCGACGGTGCAGTACGGGTCGTTGTCGCTGGCAATCAGGAGAGCGGGGACGGGGAGAGAAGTCGCGCGAAGGTTGGTGAAGGTCGGGAGCAGGTCCACGGGGAACGTGGGCGCGAGTGGGTCGGGCGGCGCGACCAGGAAAGCGCCGCGGACGGTAGGTGAGCCGACCGTGGTCAGCCAATGCGCAACGGCGTGACACCCGAGGCTGTGCGCGATCAGTACGGCGGGTTCGTCGGAGAGAGCGATCGCGTTGCTGATGGCAGCGATCCAGTCATCGCGGTCCGGGTGCGTCCACGAGGCCGGGCTGATACGGGTCGCGTTGGGCAGCCAACCGGATTCCCAGGCGGACTGCCAGTGGTTCTGGTCCGAACCGTCGAGACCCGGGACGATGATGAATCGCATGGATGACTCCTTGGTGGCTGCGGTGAGCTGTCATCATGGGCGAGATCATCGCAGCCGTACTACGTGAACTGATGAAGTGAAGGCAGATGGGCGAATCGACCACGAATCCATTGGACGACATCGACCGGGAGATCCTGGCGATCCTGCAGACGAACGGGCGGCTCAGCGGCGCGGACATCGGCCGCAAGGTCAACCTGTCGCAGCCGGCCGTGTCGGCACGGATCCAGCGGCTCGAACGGTCCGGCGTGATCACCGGCTACCGGGCCGTCGTCGATCCGACCCGGATCGGCCTCAACATCCACGCCGTCGTCCGGGTACGTACGACGCACGCACGGATCCCCGACGCGCTCGAGCTCTTCGCGACACTCGACGAGGTGACCGCGACGTACCGTCTCACCGGCGACGACTGTTTCCTGCTCGACGTGCATACGCCTGACGCCGGCCGGCTCGAGCAGGTCGTCGACGCGATCGGCCGGCTGGGCCCGGTCACGACTTCACTCGTGCTCCGCGAGTACCCGGTCAAACCTCTCGCATCTGGCTGAAGGACGCGACCCGATCCACGTACGCCGCTCGCGCCGCATCATCGACGGCCAGGCCCCGATCGTCTCCGGCCAGTCGGCGGCCGAGTGCCATCACGGACGACGGCACCAATCCGTCCAGCACCTTCCATCCGGCCAGCCAGCGCGGCACTGTGACCTCGGCCTGTCGCGTCCTGCAGGTTCGCAGTACGGCGGCCGCGACGTCGGACGGGTCGACGGTCGGCATGACGCCGCCGAGGCGGACGCCGGAGGAGAGGGAGGTGCGTACGGCGCTGGGCAGTACGGCGCTCGCAGTCACGCCGGTGCCGTGGAGCTCACGGCGTACGGCGGCGGTGAGGCCGACTGCGGCGTACTTCGACGCGTTGTAGACCGCCATCCCCGGGAACGGGATCTTGCCGGCCATCGAGGCGATGTTCACCACGTGGCCGTTGCCGCGGGCAATCATGCCGGGGAGGACCAGACGCATGCCGTGGATGAGACCCCAGACGTTCACGTCGAGTGTGGTCCGGCTGAGGGCGTCGGGTTCGTCGAGGAACCAGCCGAGCGGCATCACGCCGGCGTTGTTCACGAGTACGTCGATCCGGCCGGCGTCGGCAATCACATTGTCAACAAAAGACGCGAAGGATTCCCGCGAGGTGACATCCAGCAGCCAGGGTCCGTGGATCCGCCCGGCAGGTTCGAAGGGGTCGGTGGAGTCAGAGGAGGAGTCGGCGTGGTGAGGGGAGGAGGCGGCCAGGTGAGAGGCGGAGGCGGTTGGGTGAGGGGCGGCGTGAGCTGTGGGGGAGGTGGTGTGGGGCGAGCCGGCGGTGGCGGTGTCGGCGTCGGTCGCGGTGCCGGTGAGCGGATGGGTGGCCGGGTAGGTGGTCGGTGGGGTGTCCGGCTGGGAAGTCAGGTCGCCGCTGTAGACGGTGGCGCCGAGGGTTGCGAAGGCTTGGGCTGTGGCGAGGCCTATTCCTCGGGCGCCGCCGGTGATGACTACGACTGCGTAGGACAGGTCGAGGGGTTTCATCGGACGACCTCCAAGGGGGCGGAGATGGTGTACGCGGCGGGGTCGAAGTGGGCGACGTGTTTGCGGAGGCGGCGGGTGGACCAGGGCCAGCTGAAGCTGTTTCGGCCGTTTGCGTCGTGGTAGTAGCTCGCGCAGCCACCCGTCTCGTAGACGGTCCCGCGTAAGGCCTCCTGGACCTCCGCAACGAACGACGCCTGCACCTCGGGACGTACGTCGAGACTCGACCAGCCGCGATCCAGCAGCGACGAGACAGCGCCCAGCACGTGGTCGAGTTGCGCCTCCAGGATCATGAAGGCAGAGGTGTGCCCGGTCCCGAGATTCGGCCCGAGCAGGTTGAACAGATTCGGGAACCCGGCTACCGCAGTCCCCAGATAAGCCTGCGGACTGCCCTGCCAGTGATCGGCCAGGCTGCGCCCGTCGGCGTCGTACACCTTGGTCGCCACCGGCAAGTCCAGGATCCGGAAGCCGGTGCCGAGGACAACCACATCGGCCTCAACGCTGGTGCCATCGGCACCGATCACCCGATTGCCGGAGAACTCCGCAACAGCGCTCGGATGCACCGACACATTGCTCTGGGCAAGCGATGGGTAGTACGTGTTCGACATCAGCAGTCGCTTGCAACCAAGGGTGTACGACGGAGTGAGTGCCGCACGCAACGATGCCGACCGTACCGACCGACGAAGATGCAGCAACCCCACCCGCTGCACCGCCCGCATAATCCACGGATGCCGGAACCCGAGCCCCAGAGCCTCCATCCCCAAGTACTCGAGCCGCCGCAACACCCGTTGCGCCAAAGGAAATCGCCGAAACACCCACCGCTCGAGCCCCGGCACGTAGTGATCCGGCTTCGGCAACACCCACTGCGCCGTCCGCTGGAACAGATGCAACGACGAGACCAGAGGTTGGATCGCCGGCACGAACTGCACCGCCGAGGCGCCACTCCCCACCACCGCCACCCGAAGGCCACTCAGATCGACCGAATGGTCCCACCGCGATGAGTGAAAGACGGGCCCATCAAACGCCCCCGGGATCGACGGAATCAACGGCTGATGCCACGGCCCGGTAGCCGTGATCAGCACCCGCGCCTCCAGCGGACCCTCGCTCGTCTCGAGCAACCACCGCTGCGCCGACGCATCCCATTGCGCCCGCAGCATCTCGACCCCACACCGGATGTACGGCGTGACGCCGTACCGAGAGGCCGTGTCCGACAGATACGAGCGGATCTCCGCCTGCCCAGCGAACGCTCGGGTCCACGAAGGATTCGGCGCGAACGAGTACGAGTACAGCGCGGACGGTACGTCGCACGCGCACCCGGGATAGGTGTTGTCGCGCCACGTCCCGCCGGGCTCCGACGACTTCTCCAGCACAGTGAAGTCGGTGATCCCTGCCTGCAGCAGGCGGATCGCCGCCCCGATGCCCGACGCACCGGCGCCGACTACGACCACATCCATGAGCACCTCCGAGAGTCAGAAACCGACGGTATCCGAATACCAAGAGGATGCCAATACCGCAGGCACTAGAGTCGGACCATGCCGAGGATGACGCGGGCGGAGAGCCAGGCACGGACCCGCGAGACGCTGGTGGCGACCGCGACCGAGCTGTTCCTGCGCGACGGGTACGGCGCCACCTCGCTGGAGAAGGTGGCGGACGAGGCCGGCTACTCCAAGGGCGCGGTGTACTCGAACTTCCGCAACAAGGACGAGCTCTGCCTGGCCGTGGTGGACGCGATCCGGGCCGACCAGGCGCACCGGATGGCGGCCGCGCTGGAAGGTGCCGCCACGCTCGAGGCGATGCTCCAGTCGTTCCAGCGCTGGGCCGAGGCGACGATCGGCGATCAGGCGTGGACTGTGTTCGAGGTCGAGTTCGCCACCCGCGCGCGGCAGGACGACGTCGTACGACGGGAACTCGCGCAGCGGAACGCCCAGATCCGGGACGCGGTCACCCAGTTGCTGGAGGAGCACGCGAAGGAGTTCGGGATCACGCTGCCGATGCCGGCCGCCGACTGTGCCACCGCGTTGCTCAGCCTGGGCGTCGGCCTCGGCGTCCAGCGCGCGATCGACCCCGACGTCGGCGTCTCGGTGCTCCCCAACGTCATCCGCCTCCTCGCCGGCGGCCCGAGCGCCCGCGGCTGAAGCGCCGGCCGCCCCCAAACGCCGCCTCAGGCGCAGGTGGCTGATTTCCCTTGCGCCCGCGGGACGGCGGGAACTTTTCCTTCCCACCGGCGCACCCGGCGAACTAGGGTTCGACGGATCGTAGTTGTTGCGTTACGCAACTCGTCTACCTAGGAGGGGAAATATGGCGAAACGCGTGATCGCGGTCGTCACCGCCGGTCTGGCTACCGCCGCCATCGGGCTGTCCTTCACCAGCGTCGCGGGGGCGGCGCCGGAGAGCTCCGCGGCGAACCCGGCCGGTCTCAAGCTGATCAAAACCAAGACCTCGTTGCTCGGCAAGCACTACTGGTACCAGCAGACCTTCAAGGGGCTGCCGGTGCTCAACGGGTACTACGCCAAGCATGTGACGACGTCCGGTGCGGTGCAGATCGCCGACGGGCGCGACGCCGTACCGGCGAATCTGGATGTGACCGCGAAGGTGCCGTCGGCAACGGCGACCAAGTCGGCCAACGCGGCGGTGAGCGCGCGCGCCGCCCGGGCCCGGATCGCCGGACCGGAGAAGGACGTGACGCCGTCTCCGACCGCCACCGACGGGGCAGCGCAACTGGCTGTCATCGGCGGTCCGGACGCGCGCCTGGTCTGGAACGTCACCAGCCGGTCGGCCCAGGGCGTCACGCGCTCACTGGTCGACGCGAAGTCCGGCAGCGTGGTCGAGTCGAAGGTGATCAGTGATCACGCCGACGGCCGCGGCATCGTGTTCGACCCGAACCCGGTAGTCAGCGAGCGGGACGAGAAGCTGACGGACCAGGACGACGCGAACACCGACGAGCTGTTCCCGGCGCACAAGAACGTGATCCTGCGCAACCTGGCCGGCAACGGCAAGCTCGAGGGCACGTACGTCACTGTCGTCAAGGCCAAGGGTGGGCTGGCGGAGAGCCCGAACAACCAGTTCCTGTACTACCGCGACGACGACCGGTTCGAGCAGGTGATGGCGTACTACCAGGTCAACCAGACCCAGGAGTACATCCACAGCCTCGGCTTCACCGAGGTGAACAACGAGTCGCAGGACTTCGAGATCAACACCTACAACGGTGACAACTCGTTCTACGACCCGTCGAAGGACGTCATCACGATGGGCGAGGGCGGGGTCGACGACGGCGAGGACGCCGAGGTCATCTGGCACGAGTACGGTCACGCGATCCAGGACGACGTCGTGCCGGGGTACGGCGAGTCGCTGCAGGCCGGTGCGATCGGTGAGGGCTTCGGCGACTACTGGGCCGTGACGATGTCGGTGCCGGTGAGCCGGAACTTCGACCTGCCGTGCGTGATGGACTGGGACGCGACGTCGTACACCTCGACCGAGCCGCACTGTCTGCGCCGGACCGACACCGGCAAGACGACCGACGACATCGTCGGCCAGGTGCATGACGACGGCGAGATCTGGTCGAACGCGCTGTGGGACATCCACAAGGCGCTCGGCCGGAACAAGGCCAACAAGGTGATCCTCGAGGGCACGTTCTTCTACGCGCCGGACACCTCGTTCGCCGACGCCGCCCGGGTCACCGTGCAGGCGGCCCGCCTGCTCTACGGCAAGGCCACGGCCGCGAAGGTCACCGAAGCCTTCCAGGCCCGCAAGATCCTCTGACGTAGGCAACACCAGCACGCGACACCAGGTTGTGCGCCCACGGCTACTGTGGGCGCATGACCTGGAGTACCGCGGACATCCCCGACCTGACCGGACAGCGCGCACTGGTCACCGGCGCCACCAGCGGACTCGGGTACGAAACGGCGCTGGAGTTGCTCAGACACGGGGCCGACGTACTGATCGCGGCGCGCAACGCGGAGAAGGCCGAGCAGGTCTCCGCAACACTCACCCAGGCGTCGAACAAAGAGCCAACGGTTCTCGAGTTGGATCTCGCCGATCTGACCAGCGTCGAGAAGGCGGCCGACAGCGTCAGCAAGACCTACGACAAGCTCGACCTTCTGGTGAACAACGCCGGCGTGATGGCGCCGCCATACCGGCAGACCGCTGACGGCTTCGAGCTGCAGCTGGGCACCAACCATCTCGGGCATTTCGCCCTCACCGGCCGGCTGCTGCCCTTGCTGCTCAAGGCGCCGGCGCCACGGGTGGTGACCGTCAGCTCGTTCATGCACAAGACCGTCCGGGGGATCAATGAAACCGACCTCCGGCGGCCGGAGCAGGGCTACTCGAAGTGGGTCGCCTACGGGAAGTCCAAGCTTGCCAACGTGCTCTTCATGCTCGAGCTCGACCGCCGGGCGCGGGCTGCCGGGGTGAACCTGCTGAGCGTCGGCGCGCACCCCGGCTACGCGGCAACACACCTGCAAGCGGCCGGGCCGGAGCTGGCCGGGCGAGCGTTCGAGGCCCGGATGTGGGCGGGCATCAACAAGCTGGTCGCGCAGTCCGCGGCCGCCGGAGCCTGGCCGAGTCTGTACGCCGTAACGAGCCCGGACGTGCGGCCCGGAGGCTACTACGGTCCAGGCTTCTTCGGGTTCCGCGGTGCACCGACGACAGCGTCGGCGACAGGCACCGCGAAGGATCCGGTGCTGGCCGAGCGGCTGTGGGCCTGGTCCGTCGAGGCGACCGGAGTCGATCCGACACTCACCGTGCCGAGGTAGTGACACAGCGGCAACTTTGTGGTTACCCTCCGGTAATCCCGAGCCGGAGGTCGCTCCCGTGCGCAGAATCGCAGCCGCCCTCGCTGTCGTCCTTGCCCTGATCACGATCGGTCCGGCCGTCGGTGCCGAGGCGGATCAGGCCGGGTTCAGTACGTCGTACCAGCGCATCCCCGGTGCGGGCGGGATCGAGATCGGTGCGGTCGTGCTGACTCCGACCGGCCAGGGTGACGGGCCGTTCCCGCTGGTCGTGATGCCGTCCAGTTGGGGTGTGCCGAACGTCGAGTACGTCGGCCAGGGCGCGAAGCTGGCCACGGCCGGGTTCCAGGTCATCGCGTACTCGAGTCGCGGCTTCTGGGACACCGGCGGCGGGATCGACATCGCCGGCCCACCGACCGTTGCAGACGTCACCGAAGTGATCGACTGGGCGGACCAGCACACGCCGGCCGACACGAGCAGGGTCGCGGCGGTCGGGATCTCGTACGGCGCCGGTACTTCGCTGCTCGCGAGCGCGCAGGACCCACGGATCAAGGCGGTCGGGGCGATGAGCGGGTGGGCCGACCTGATCGCGTCGCTCAACCCGAACGAGACCGTCGCCCTCCAGTCCGTCGCCGGTCTGCTTGCCCTCGGCAACATCACCGGCCGGCCCGGTCCGGAGCTGGCGTCGCTGCAGTCCAAGTTCCTCACCGGGAACTTCGACGGTGCGATCGCGGAGGCGAAGCAGTTGGCGCCGGTCCGCTCCGCCAAGACTGTGGTCGACGGCATCAACGCGAAACAGCCGGCCGTGTTCCTCGCCAACGCCTTCGAGGACTCGATCTTCCCGCCGACGCAGTACACCGACTTCTTCACCCGGCTGACCGGGCCGAAGCGGTTGCTGCTGGCCCACGGCGATCACGCCACCCCCGAGGCGTCCGGTGCGATCGGCCTTCCCAATGAGACCTGGGATGAACTCGCCGCCTGGCTGCACCACTATCTGACCGGCGTGAACAACGGCGCGGACGATGAAGCGCCGGTCCAGCTGAAGTCGCAACGCGGCGTCTGGCGTGGCTACTCGAGCTGGGCGGCCGTCGGACAGCCGCGTACGTCGTACCTCACCAAGCCGACCGGATTGTCGCGGACGGGCGCGCTCCAGACGCAGGCGTCGACGGGATGGACCAGCGGGATCGGGGCCGGTGTTCCGACGATCGCGGACAGCGGAGTGGCGCTCGTTTCCGGTGCTCTGCAAGGGCTTCTGTCGATTCCGGCCGGTGTCGTGACTCCGTTGGTCGACAGGTCGTTCGCGGGTGTCTGGTCCGGCCCGGTCTACCCCGGTGGAGCTGTCGTGAACGGCGCGCCGAAGCTGCATCTGACGGTCAAGCCATCCGGTTCGGATACCTCGCTGTTCGCCTATCTGTACGACGTCGACGCGCTCGGAATCGGCTCGCTCATCTCGCACAAGCCGTTCACGCTGCGCGGAGCGACCCCCGGCAAGTCTGTGCCGATCGACCTGAGGCTGGAAGCCACCAGCTGGGAGGTGCCGGGCGGCCATCACCTCGTCCTCGTGGTCGACACGGTCGACCCGCGGTACCTCGGCCGCAGCGTGATCGGCAAGACGGTCACTTTCAGCTCTCCAGCCGGCGACCCGTCCTCGATCAGCATCCCGGCGGCGGCGTGACGATCACCCGCCGAGGATTCCTCGGTGTCAGCGCTGCCGCCCTGGTCGCGAGGCCCAAGGCTGCCGCAACCGGAACGCTGTACATCGGCACATACACCTCGCCGGTCGGTGGCGGCTCCGGTATCGGCATCGCGACGTACGACGTCAACGGCAAGATCACGGCGACCGGCGTACTGACCGGGGTCGAGGATCCGTCCTTCCTCGTCACCAGTGGGCAGTTCCTGTACGCCGTCAACGAGCAGGCGGACGGCGGAGTGACGGCGATCTCGATCGATGCCCCAGACAACCTCCGGATTCTGAATCGTCAACCCAACAAGGGATCCGCGCCCTGCCATCTGACCACGGTCGGCAACTACTTGCTCAGTGCAAACTACGGATCAGGTGATCTCGCCGTCCATCCGATCCAAGCCGATGGGAGCCTCGGGCAACAGACCGACCTGGTCGAGCACGAGGGCGCGAGCCCGCACGCGCATCAGGTGCTCCAGGTCGGTGAGTACATCGTGGCCGTCGATCTCGGCACCGACTCGATCTACACCTACACACTCGCCGACGGGAAGCTGACGCTGCGGTACCGGACGACGTTGAAGGCCGGCGCCGGCCCGCGCCACCTCGCCTTCCATCCGTCCGGCCACTTCGCGTACGTCGCCAACGAACTCGACAGCACGATCACCGTCTGCCGCTACGACGACGGTCAGTTCACTCCGCTGAGCACATTGTCGACAATCCCACCGGGTGCGCCGCAGAACTTCCCGGGTGAGGTGATCGCCTCGGCGGACGGCCGCTCGGTCTACCTGACCAACCGCGGTCACAACAGCATTGCCGTCTTCACGGTTGTGGACCAAGGTGCAGCGATCAGCCTGACAAGTACTCCGTCCTGCGGTGGTGACTGGCCGCGTCACTGCACCCTCGATCCAACCGGCAGCCTGATGTTCGTCTCCAACCAGCGGTCCAACAACATCACCACCTTCGCGGTCGACCGCAGTACCGGCGGACTGACCGAGACCAGCAGCTTCAGCACGCCCATGCGGCCTGCGTCAGTGTTTGATTCTGCGCGACCTTTTGCGTTTCTGTCGTGAGAGCGCTCTCATGGGGGAGCGCCTTTCTCCGCCCCTGAAAGGAGTGAAAGGTGCTGATGGCAAGCTCCGGATGGGCCTGAACGGGAAGATCCTGTTCAACCTGTCGACGCTCGACCAGGGCTTCTGGCCGGATGGTCTGAACACCGCACCGACCGACGAGGCGCTGCGGTTCGACCTGGAACAGCACAAGGTCCTCGGCTTCAACACCGTCCGCAAGCACATCAAGGTCGAGCCGGATCGCTGGTACGACTGGGCCGACAAGCTCGGCCTGATGGTGTGGCAGGACATGCCGTCGTCGAAGACGGACGCGATGCCCGAACCGTGGCGGACCCAGTTCAAGGCCGAGCTGCACGAGCTGATCGAGGAACACAAGAGCTTCACCTCGATCACCGTCTGGGTGCCGTTCAACGAGGGCTGGGGTGAGTGGGACCGGGTCGAGACCGGGCAGATCGCGGACTCGGTGAAGGCGCAGGACCCGTCCCGCCTGGTCAACGCCCACAGCGGGATGAACTGCTGCAACTCCAAGGGCGACTCGGGTCGGGGCGACCTCATCGACCACCACGCGTACCTCGGCCCGGCGACGCCGGCACCCTCAGGTGAGCGAGCCGCGGTCGACGGCGAGCACGGCGGCTTGGGTCTGAAGACGCCGGACCACATGTGGTTCGGCGACGGTTTCGCCTACGAGATGACACCGGACTCGGCCACCCTCACCCGCCGGTACGTCGAGAACCAGCGCGATGTCCTGCGGTCGGCCAACACCTGTGGCATCGGCGGTTCGGTCTACACCCAGATCACCGATGTCGAGGGTGAGCTGAACGGCTTCTTCACCTACGACCGCCAGGTCCCGAAGATGGACTTCGCCCAGGTCCGGACCATCAACGACGCGATCATCGCCGGCGCGGACGGCACCGGGACCGGTGGGCCGGACCCGGGACCGGGCACACCAGGTGCCGACGGCATCCACTTCTACCCGCTCGACGGAACCGCGGAAGATGCCGTAGGCGACAACGACGCGACACTGGTGAACGGGGCAACCTTTGCCCCCGGCAAGAGCGGCGAAGGCGTTGCCCTGAACGGATCCGGGCAGTACATCGACACCGGCGCCGCACTGCTCGACACCAACGGCAACTACTCCGCCGCGGCGTGGGTGAAGCTGAACCAGGCCGATGGCGCCTTCCAGACCGTGGTGAGCCAGGACGGCGAACGCGACAGCGCGTTCTTCCTCCAGTACTCGGGTCAGGACCAGCGGTTCGCGATGAGCTTCCCCGGGTTGCGGGCGCTCTCGCCGACGAAGCCCAACCCGGGTCAGTGGTACCACCTGACCGGCGTACGTGACGTGGTCAAGGGTGAGCTGAAGCTCTACCTGGACGGCGAATTGGTTGCCACCAAGAGCGCCTGCAGCCTGGACGCGACGTCGACCGGGAACACGGTGATCGGCCGGGCCAAGTTCGGCGGCAACCAAGTCGATCACCTGGACGGGACCGTCGACCAGGTCCACCTGTACGACCGCGTGCTGACCGATGCGGAGGTGAGGACGCTCTACGACTCGGCCCGCTGAGCTGAGCCTCGAAAGAGCGTGCGGTTTCGAGATGCGAACTCGTCGCGCAACCCCGATCCTGGTAGCTACCCGACCAGGGAGGTGACAGTGCGATGGCAGCTCCGAGTCACGCCCTCGCGCCTCCCTCGGCGAGCATGTTCAGGCCACCCCGGTTCGGGCTCGGTGGTTCGCGACTCGGCGAACCACCGAGCCCGGACGGGGATGCGCAGGCGATCGCCACGATCGACGCGGCGTACCAGGCCGGTATCCGGTTCTTCGACACCTCCCCGGCGTACGGCGTCGCCGAGCAACGCCTCGGGACGGCGTTGCGGCGGCGGCCCCGCGGCGAGTTCCTGCTGTCCACCAAGGTGGCCGGCGCGGACCCGCGGGAATCGGTGCAGGCGAGTATGGACCGGCTCGGGCTGGCCGTCGACCTGGTGTTCATCCGGGATCAGGACGAGGCGGCGTACCCGGTCCTGAACGAGCTGCGGCGCGACGGTGTCATCAAGGCCATCGGGGTCGCGTCCGATGACTGGCGGTTGCTCGACCGGATCGTTCGCGACGTCGAGTTGGACACGGTTCTGCTGGCCGGGCAGTACTCATTGCTCGACCAGTCCGCGACGCCGCTACTCGATCGATGCCTGGCGCGTGGGGTGTCGGTGATCGTGTCCGGCGTCCTCACCCCGCAGGTACTGCAGACAGACCAGTCGAGCGACCCGGCCACGATCCGCGCCCGCCGGATCTCCGCGGTCTGCGAACGGTACGGAGTCTCGCTGCCGCAGGCCGCACTCGCCTTTCCCACCAGGCATTCCGCGGTCACGTCGGTACTGATCGCGGCGGCCAGCCCGGCCGAGATCCGGGCCGACGCGGCACTCGTCCGGCAGCCGGTGCCGGCTACGCTCTGGCGCGATCCCGATCTGCTGAGGTTGGTATCCTGAACGGAGGAGCTGCGTTCTGCGGTTCCCCGGACGAGTTGGCGTCGTACCCGGTCCACGACAAGACGGCGCCCGCCCCTGGAGGGGCACTCCGATGCATGCAATCGACATCGTCGAGATCGCCGGTGCGCTCACCATCCTGACCGCCTTCGCGGCCGCCCAGGCCGGATGGCTGCGGCAGCGCACCGCGTCGTACCAACTCCTCAACCTGGTCGGCTCCGCCGTCCTGGCCGTGATCGCCGCGGCCGAGTCGTCGTGGGGCTTCCTGCTGCTCGAGGGCACCTGGGCCGTGATCAGCCTGATCGGCCTGCTGAGCCTGACCCGCACCCGGGAGCAGACGACCTAGACCACCCGGAGCGGCGGACGACCCTAGAACTTGTCGCCGGGATCGCCGGTGCCCGGGGAGCCCGGCGTACTCGGCAGCCCGGTAGGGATACCGGACGTCGGCGACCCCGGGGAAGGGCTGGGGCCGGTCGACGGCGAGCCGGACGGCGAACCGCTGCCCGGCGGCGGCGTGGTCGGGGTGACCGTGACCGTCGTCGTACCGGTCGGGGTCGGGATGACCGGCTCCGGCTCCAGCGGCTCGGCGTTGCGGAACAGCAGCCAGGCGAGGAACACGGCCAGCGCCATGATGATCGCCATCGTGATCAGGGACAGGACCAGCGCCCACCGCGACGCCGCCCGCAGCGAGGTCGGCCACGGCAGCGGCCAGATCCGGAACAGGCCCGGGCGCCGCCGGCCCTCCCAGTAGTGCAGGAAGTCCGGGCCGCGGAACCGGCCGACGTGGGGGATCCGGTCCATCAGGACCGCGGACAGCACGTCCTCACCGCGACGCTCCGCGATCAGCCGCTCGTCCGCGGCCGCGCTGGACCCGTCGTCGGCCCGGATCGGTCCGATCGCGACCCACAGCGCCAGATCGTCGTCGTCGGCGTCGTTGTGCGCCAGGACGGCGTCGCCCGGCACCTCGTCGACCGCGGTCACGAACCGGTCCCGCGCCGCGGCGTCGTCGGCCGAACCCTCGGTCATCATCGCGACCACGGCCTCTCGGCCGTGCTCGTCGGCGGCGGTGTAGAGGTAGCCGGCCGCGTTCGCACCGAGCCGCCCGCGCAGCCAGAACTCGCCCACCCGGGGCGGGTCCTCCGGCATCAGCGGCAGCGCTTCCGGAATCAACCGGGCAGGCGTCTCCTCCGGCGCATCCGCCGGCCGCACCTCGGTGTGTGATTCCGTCGCAGTCATCACCCCCAATCCCACCACATCCCTGGTAGCACTGTCGCCACACCCGGATGCGGCATCCCGCCGGTGCTCACCGGCTGTGACGACAGGCCGCCTGAGGAGTGCGGATTTGAGCGGACGGGGAGGATAGGGATGGACCTGGTGGGCCGTGCGCCCGGGGGACCCGGGGATCTGATGGAATGGCCGGTGTTGTGAGTGCGCCGGGACACGGCGCGGTGTTGACAAGGTCCGAGCGTGGACCCCGGAAGGACAGGCATGACCGAAACCACTGTGCCGACTGGATCGGTGGCCCAGCAGTCCCGGCTGATCGGCGAGGCCATCAGCGAGGTCAAGCGGGTGATCGTCGGCCAGGAGCACATGGTCGAGACTCTGATGGTCTCGTTGCTCGCGAAGGGTCACTGTCTGCTCGAGGGCGTCCCCGGTGTCGCCAAGACGCTGGCCGTCCGGACCTTCGCGTCGGTGGTCGGCGGTACGTTCGCCCGGATCCAGTTCACCCCCGACCTGGTCCCGTCCGACATCGTCGGTACCCGGATCTACCGGCAGACCCGGGAGGCCTTCGACATCGAGCTCGGCCCGACGTTCGTGAACTTCGTCCTCGCCGACGAGGTGAACCGGGCCCCGGCCAAGGTGCAGTCGGCGATGCTGGAGCTGATGGCCGAGCGGCAGGTGTCGATCGGCGGCCAGACCTTCCCGATGCCGAAGCCGTTCATCGTGATCGCCACCCAGAACCCGATCGAGTCCGAGGGCGTCTACCCGCTGCCGGAGGCGCAGCGCGACCGGTTCCTGGTCAAGATCGACGTACCGCACCCGCGCGGGCACGAGGAGTTCGAGATCCTGCGCCGGATGAGCGTCGATCCGCCGGAGCCGCGGCAGGTGCTCAAGCCGGAGACCATCCTGGAGCTGCAGCGGTCGGCCGAGCAGGTCTTCGTCCACAACCTGGTCGCGGAGTACGCCGTCCGCCTGGTGATGGCGACCCGGACGCCGTCGGACTTCCACCTGCCCGACCTGGAGCCGATCATCGAGCTCGGCGTCAGCCCGCGGGCCACCCTCGGCCTGATCGCGGCCGGCCGGGCGCTCGCGCTGATCCACGGCCGGGACTACCTGCTGCCGAGTGACGTCCAGACCGTCGCGCTCGACGTGATGGGCCACCGCCTCGGGCTGACCTTCGACGCGGTCGCGGACAACATCGACCCGCGTGCCGTGATCGAGCGGATCCTCGCCACCGTCCCGCCGCCGCAGCCGGTCTGGCGCGACGGCACCGACGGCTCCGGCCGTCCGGAGTTCGTGTAGTGCCCAACCGACCAGACCCGCGGGCTGCGATGACGATCTCGCAGCTCGCTCCCGAGCGTGCACTCCGGCGGCTCGAGCTGACCGTCGTACGGCGGCTGGAGGGCTATCTGCACGGTGAGCATCTGGGGCTGCTGCCTGGTCCCGGCACCGAGCTGGCCGAGGCCCGCGAGTACCAGGTCGGCGACGACGTACGGCGGATGGACTGGGCGGTCACGGCCCGTACGACGGTTCCGCACGTGCGGGACCTGATTGCCGACCGTGAGCTGGAGACGTGGGCCTTGGTCGACCTGTCCGCCTCGATGGACTTCGGTACGTCGCAGTTGGAGAAGCGGGAGCTGGCCGTCGCGGCGGTCGCCACGGTCGGGTTCCTGACCCACCGGCTGGGAGACCGGTTCGGCGGGCTGATGCTGCGAGACTCGGCGCTGCGGCGCTGGCCGGCGCGGTCCGGGCGGCTGGCCCTCTATGGGCTGCTGCGGGCGCTGCTGGCCGAGCAGGTCAACGGTGACCAGGAGGCGCACCGCAGTGATCTGGCGGCGGCGCTGGAGTCGATGGCCCGGACCCAGCGCAAGCGCGGGCTGCGGGTGATCGTGTCCGACTTCCTCACCCCGGAGGACGGTGAGGTCGACAGTCGGCTGGAGCCGTCCTGGGAGCGCGCGATGCGCAAGCTCACTGCGCAGCACCAGGTGCTCGCGGTCGAGATCGTCGATCCACGCGAGCTGGAACTTCCGAACATCGGCGTGGTCATGATCGGTGACCCCGAGACCGGCGCGGTCCGGGAGATCGACACCCGGCGGCGCAAGGTCCGGGAGGCGTTCGCGACGGCCGCGCTGGCGCAACGGGAACGAACCAGGACCGCGTTGCGTAGGGTAGGTGCGGGGCATTTGGTCCTCAGGACCGACCGTGACTGGGTCGCCGACACCGTGCGGTTCGTGCTCGCCTACCGGCGGGTGGCGCCCCGCCTGCACCAACCGCCGAAGGGAGTGGCTCGCTGATGGAGTTCCTGTCTCCCGGTCGGCTGTGGTTCCTGCTGATCATCCCGGTCGTGGTCGCCGGCTACATCTTCCTGCAGCACCGCCGGGCGCAGTACGCACTCCGCTTCACCAACATCGCGCTGCTCGACCGGGTCGCGCCGCGGCGTCCGCAGTGGCGGCGGCATCTGGCCGTCGTCCTCGCGCTGCTGGCCGCGTGCTCGTGCATCGTGGCGTTCGCGCAGCCCAAGGACCAGGTCAAGGTGCCGCGCGAGCGGGCCACGATCGTGGTCGCGATCGACGTGTCGCTGTCGATGATGGCCACCGACATCGAGCCGAACCGGCTGGAGGCGGCGAAGAAGTCGGCGAAGAACTTCATCAACCAGTTGCCGGGCAAGTTCAACGTGGCGCTGGTCAACTTCGCCGGTACGGCGTCCATCATCGTGCCGCCGACCACCGACCGGGCGACCGTACTGCGCTCGGTGGACGGGCTGGAGCTGGCCGAGTCGACCGCAACGGGTGAAGGCATCTTCACCTCGCTGCAGGCGCTTACCCAGGTCCCACCGGACCCGGACCACCCGAACGACCCGGCCCCGGCGCGCATCGTGCTGCTGTCCGACGGCAAGCGGACGGTCGGCCGGACCGCGCAGGAAGGCGCACAGGCCGCGAAGGCGAAGAACACGCCGGTCTACACGATCTGCTTCGGCACCGACTCCGGCTTCATCGAGATGGACGGCATCCGCCAGCGGGTGCCACCGGACCGCGCCGAGCTGCGCAGCGTCGCCGAGATCAGCGGCGGCGAGGCGTACACGGCCGAGTCGGCCGGTGAGCTCGAGGACGTCTACAAGGACATCGGCTCCTCGGTCGGGTACGACGAGGTGGACAAGGAAGTCACCGCCCGCTTCGCCGGGATCGCGATGCTCTTCACCCTGGCCGCCGCCGGCGCCTGTATCGCGCTGGCGTCCCGCTTCCCGTAATCGTGACCTGCTGAACGCCCGCGCGGAGGTCCGCGCGGGCGTTCGTACTGTTCAGGCGGCGGCGTACGCCGTCAGCCAGGCGAGCGCCGAGTTCCAGTTCACCGCGACCTCGTTGGTGGAGTACGAGCCGATCTCGTCGAGGTAGCACTTGGCCGGGGCGGCCCTGGAGGTTGCGTTGGGCAACGGGATCCTGGAGGCCGGAGTTCGGTCCACCGGCCAGCGAGCCCGGGTACGGCGACGGTAGCGCCGGGTTCAGCGAGTGGGCCCAGAAGCGGTGGTGCTGGTTGTGGCTGGACCGCTCGCCGTAGCCGGTCACGTACGACAGGCCGACCGCGTTCCGGCCGAGCAGGTAGTCCAGTGACTCCAACGCCGCCGATCGGTACGACGCTCGCCCGGTGAGGTCCGCCGCGATCGCGAGGATCATCGCGTTGTTCGCCGTACCGCTGTTCGAGCCCCAGACGTACTTGCCGTCCGCCGGCCTGTAGGGGTTGGCGTAGCCCTGCGCTCTGAGATCGGCGAGGTAGACGTCGGCGACTCCGGCGATCCGCTGGCGTAGCTTCCACTGCTCGATGGGTGAGAGCCGCCACGGTATCCGGGCCAGAGCGAGGTCCGCGAGCCCGCCGGTCTCCTGCCACGAGAACCCGTCGGCCGCCTGCAACGACGTGGTGATGAATTTCCTGTACGACGTCTTGCCGGTCGTCGTGAACAACTCGGCAGCGGCCCACGAGAACTGGTCCGTCACCTTGGTGTCGTCGTACGCGCCACCGCCTTCACCGCCGTCCGGTGCGTAGATCGCCGGATGCCGCCGGGCCGCGGTCCACGCCTTCTCGGCGGCCGCCCGGCACTTGCCTGCGAGTTGCAGGTCCCAGTGGGCGTAGACGCGTGCGCATCGTGCCCCGAGGGCCGCGAGGTTGAGCGTCGCCGCGGTCGATGGCGGGTAGAGGTACCGCTGCTGCGGATCCGCGGCCGGCGCCAGCGGCAGCCCGGTCCACTTCTCGTCGTGGATCTTGTGATGCGCCATCCCGGCCAGCGGCTGACCGGCCGGAACCTGCATCCGCAGTACGAAGTCGATCTCCCACCGGGCTTCGTCCAGGACGTCGGGAACCCCGTTGCCTGCCTCGGGAATGCGGAGGGCGATGCGCTTCCCGGATTGCTCGTAGAGGTCGAGCAGTTGCCATGCCGCCAGCGCGCCGTTGACGACGTACTTGCCGTGGTCGCCGGCGTCGTACCAACCGCCCCTGACATCGAGGCTGTAGTCGCACGTGCCGGGGAAGCAGGGGACTGAGATGTCGCCCTTGTTGGGTGCGATGCCGAGGTGCCCGGCCGCCCTGGCGTACTGCTCGCCGACGTACTCGGCCTTGATCTCGATGCCGCTGCGGTTGTTGTAGAAGTACTCGAGTGCGTCCCGGCGGAGGCCGCATCGGCACCGTAGGGCGTGGTCTTGCCGGTGGCAACGATCTGGTTGCCTCCGTCAAGCAGCCGCCAGTCGAGCGAAGGACACCTGCCCGTGCGTGTCGGTGACCGGCGACGTGCCGGTGAACTCGAAAGTCTGCGGTGTGGTCGTCACGTCGACGGCCTTGTTCAGCACCGTGGAGTACGGCGTGGCCGCCTGCTGCAACGCCGTACGGAACTGGACCGGCCGGCTGGCCGACGCCTCGAACCGCAGCGTGTACGGCTGCCCCTGCTCGAGCGGGAGATCGTCCTGGCCGATCATCGAGTCCCACGGGTTGACCGTGCCGGCCGGGACCTGCGCACACAGCCGTCCGTCGGTCGCCGCGGTCGGCGTGTTCCCGCTGCTCCACCACGGCTCCTTGCTCGTGCCGAAGGTCCCGTTCAGGACCCGCTCGTACGGCGGATCGGCCGCAAGGGCCGGCGTGGACGCGGTGATGAGGGTGAGTGCGACGGTCAGGGCAATCGCGCCGGATCGCCGTCGAGAGGTGGGCATGGGCGTGCCTCCGGAGGACCATGGCGCCCGGTCGGGCGCCGGGAGTGCGCTGGGAGCGCTTGCAGTACGCCGGACCAACCGGGCGCCAGCGTGGTGAGCATGCTGCCGAGGCGCCCGCAGGCTGGCAAGACCTCACTGAGCGTGGATCTGAGGCTTCACAACCGAGTCATCGGTGCCCTATCTTCGCCTGGAAGCGCTCCCGGTTTCGAGCCCGCCCGGGCCCTCAGGCAGTGTCAGCGGCAGCATGGACGGCGCCGTGCGGTCGTGATGTTCTACCCTCTTCCCACTCAATCGCTAAGGACCCGCCGGTGACCGACAGCTCCAGACGGCAAGTGACGCTCGACGAGGTCGCCGAGCGGGCCGGCGTGTCGCGATCCGCGGCGTCCCGGGTGATCAACAACGCGCCACATGTCAGTAAGGCCAAGCGTGAGGCCGTTCAGCGGGCCGTGGTCGACCTCGGCTACGTGCCGAACGCAACGGCCCGGGCGCTGGCGACCCAGCAGGTGGGCGCGGTCGTGCTCGCGATCTCCAGCGACAACCCGCAGGTGTTCGCCGACCCGTTCTTCGCCGAGGTCGTGGTCGGGGTCAACGCGGTGCTGGAGGAGACCGAGCTCGAGCTGATGCTGCTGCTGGCGACGTCGACCCGCGGTCAGACCCGGCTCGAGCAACTGCTGCGGACCCGGCAGGCCGACGGCGTCATGCTGATGTCGATGCACGGTGACGATCCGTCGGCCGCGCTGGCCGACAATGCCGACGTACCGGTCGTGTTCGGGGGATGCCCGGTCAACTTCGAGCCGCGGTACTACGTTGACGCCGACAACCGGGGTGGTGCCCGGCTTGCGACTGAGCACCTGGTCGCGGCCGGCCGGACCCGGATCGCCACCATCACCGGCCGGATGGACGAGGGAGCCGGTACGGCGCGATACAAGGGCTACCAGGAGGCGCTCGCGGTGGCGGGGCTGGATGCGCGCCGGGTCGTGCACGGCGACTTCAGCGAGGACGGCGGCAGCCGCGCGATGGAGGAGTTGCTGGCGAAGCACCCCGACCTGGACGGCGTGTTCATCGCCTCCGACCAGATGGCGATCGGCGCCCTGCGCGTGCTGAAGGACGCCGGGAAGACCGTCCCCGGCGACGTGGCGATCGTCGGCTTCAACGACATCACCAGCGCCCGCCACACCGAACCACCACTGACCACCGTCAGCCAGCCGATCCAGTCCCTCGGCCGCGAGATGGCCAGGATGCTCCTGTCGCTCATCGCCGGCGAGGTCCCGACCCCGCTGATCCTGCCGACCCGCCTGATCCAGCGGGCCTCGGCCTAGCCGCCGGGCCGCGGCAGAGACGCCGGGCCGGCGCCGAGACGCCGGGCCGCGGCCGAGACGCCCGGGCCGCGGCCGAGACGCACGCAGGGCGCGGATCCGAGGATCCGCGCCCTTCACGTGGTGCGGCCGCTGTTTGCGACAACCGGGGGTGTCCCGACACCCGGTGGCCCAGCGGCCACGGCCCCTCCCACCCTAGTGAGATGTCTGATGCTCAGTCTTAGCGAAAAGTTCGGGGAAGTCCGTAGCTTTCACAGCTTTCTTCAGAAGTTCTCAGGTTCACTCCGGCGGTGAGAGCCTCAGACGACCTGGTGGAGCCACCGCACCGGCGCACCGTCGCCGGCGTACCGGAACGGCTCGAGCTCGTCGTCCCACGGCCGGCCGAGCAGCCGCTCGACCTCCTCGGCCAGGTCCGCCTCGCCACTGGCCGCCTTCAGCATCGCTGCCTTCAGCCGCTCCTCCGGCACCATGATGTCGCCGTGCACGCCGGTGGTCGCGTGGAAGACCCCGAGCGCGGGAGTGAACGAGTACCGCTCACCCTCGACACCGTTGCTCGGCTCCTCGGTCACCTCGAACCGGAGCTTCTGCCACCCGCGCAGCGCGGACGCCAGCTTCGCCGCGGCGCCGGCCTCGGCCTGCCACGACAGCTCGGCCCGATAGGTGCCCTGGGCCGCCGGCTGAGGCGTCCAGTCCAGTTTCACGGGCACGCCAAGTACGCCGCCCGCGGCCCACTCGACATGCGGGCACAACGCTGACGGCACCGTGTGGACGTAAAGAACGCCACGAGTTGTCGCCACCGGGACCTCCTGTGCTCGAGGGGCGCCTTCCCCAGCGTTCTCGAACATCCGCATCGATCCCAGCGGAACCAGCATCCCACCCGGCACCACGCGGCACCGGACAGCACACTGCGTACATCTTGCACCACGGCCCCCACCAACACCAGTAACCTCGCCGTGTCAACCACATCACCGTCGTGTCGCGGACCGGATTCGGCCGTGCTGAGACCCCCGCGCGGGGCTAGAGCGGGATGTTGCCGTGCTGTCCGCGGCGGCCGGTGTCGGCGTCGGCGATGGCGGCGGCCAGGGCGGAGCGGGTCTTGGCGGGGTCGACCACCTCGTCGACGACGCCGATCTCGCGGGCCCGTTCGATGCCGCCGGCAATCTTCTCGTGTTCGGCGGCCAGTTCGGCCTCGACCTGGGCGCGCAACTCCGGGGCGACCTCGGCGAGTTTGCGCCGGTGCAGCACCCGGATCGCGGCCACCGCGCCCATCACGGCGACCTCGGCCCGCGGCCAGGCGAAGACCCGGGTGGCGCCGAGCGACCGTGCGTTCATCGCGATGTAGGCACCGCCGTACGTCTTCCGGGTCACCAGCGTCACCCGCGGTACGACGCTCTCGGCGAAGGCGTGCAGCAACTTCGCCCCACGCCGTACGACGCCGTCCCACTCCTGACCGACACCGGGCAGATACCCAGGGACGTCGACCAGGACCACGAGCGGGACGCCGAACGCGTCGCACATCCGCACGAACCGCGACGCCTTCTCGGCCGAGAGAGCGTCGAGACAACCGCCCAACCGCAGCGGGTTGTTGGCGATCACGCCGACGGTCCGCCCACCGAGCCGGCCGAGTGTGGTGACGATATTGGGTGCCCATCGCTGGTGCAGTTCGACGGAGGAGTTCTCGTCGAGCACCCCTCCGACGAGCGGATGGACGTCGTACGCACGCTTGGCCGACTCCGGCAGCAATCCGGACAGATCGGTGTCCGGTACGTCGGTGGACACCGACCCCTGGTTCGCGAACAGGTCCGCCAGCCGGCGAGCCTGCTCGATCGCGGCCGCCTCGGAGTCGGTGGTGATGTGGACGACGCCGGACCGTCGTCCGTGCGGCTCGGGACCGCCGAGACGCAGCATGTCGACGTCCTCACCGGTGACCGAGCGGACGACATCCGGACCGGTGACGAAGATCCGTCCCTCCGGACCGAGGATGACGATGTCGGTCAACGCGGGGCCGTACGCCGCACCACCCGCGGCCGGGCCGAGCACCACGGAGATCTGCGGGATCTTCCCCGAGGCCTGTGTCATCGCGTAGAAGATCTTGCCGACCGCGTGCAGGCTGAGCACGCCCTCGGCCAGCCGCGCACCACCGGAGTGCCACAGCCCGATGATCGGCAGTTCCTCCCGGCGCGCCACCTCGTAGGCCTTGACCACCACGTCGCAGCCCTCGTCGCCCATCGCGCCGCCCATCACCGTGGCGTCGGAGCAGAACGCGATGACCGGAGCGCCCGCGATCGTGCCGCGCGCCGCGAGCATCCCGCACAGGGTGTCCGGCGTGATCAGCTCCAGGCTGCCCGGATCCAGCAGGTGCGTCAGCCGGGCGACCGGATTCCGGGGGTCCTCCTCACGCGCGACCTTGGCGGGCCTTTGTGGAGCGGCGGTGGTCATGGGGCCTCCCGGCCTGGACTGAGGAGCGCAGGGAGCCCGGTCATGGGGCCTCCCGGCCTGGACTGAGGAGCGCAGGGAGCGAAGCGACTGGAGCGACGAGGGAAGGCCGGGAGCCAAGGCCCCATGACCCGCCGTGCCGGAGGCACGGCATCAATACAGTCATCGGGCCTCCGGGGGGTGAGAAGGAAGGTTGTACGGCGTACCGGGATGGTTGGAGCCGGTACGCCGTACCGGACCTCAGACCGTCTTGAAGGCGATGGCGGCGTTGTGACCGCCGAAGCCGAACGAGTTGTTCAGTGCCGCGATGTCCCCGTCGGCCAGCTTGCGCTGCTCCGTCGCGACGTCCAGCTCGAT
This sequence comes from Kribbella sp. NPDC049174, assembly GCF_043197365.1. Classification (NCBI taxonomy): domain Bacteria; kingdom Bacillati; phylum Actinomycetota; class Actinomycetes; order Propionibacteriales; family Kribbellaceae; genus Kribbella; species Kribbella sp. NPDC049174. The sequence continues at coordinate 370,296 of NZ_JBICSZ010000001.1, forward strand.
CTGGTCGTCGAGCTTGTCCAGGTTGATGGTGGGCGGCGACACCCGGTGGTGCAGTGCCAGCACGGTCGCGATCGACTCGACCGCGCCGGCCGCGCCGAGCAGGTGACCGATCATCGACTTCGGCGCGGTCGCGATCGCGTTGTCCGCGTCCTTGCCGAGCGCCAGCCGGATCGCCAGCGACTCCGCGATGTCGCCCTGCGGGGTCGAGGTGGCGTGCGCGTTGATGTGGCGGATGTCGGACGGGACCAGGTCGCCCTCGGCCAGCGCCCGCTCCATCGCCCGGCGCGCGCCGGAACCGGTCGGGTCGGGCTGCGCGATGTCGTGCCCGTCGGCGGAGATCCCCGCCCCGGCGAGCTCGGCGTAGATCTTCGCGCCGCGCGCCTTGGCGTGCTCGTACGACTCCAGCACCAGGATCCCGGCGCCCTCACCGAGCAGGAACCCGTCCCGGTCGACGTCCCACGGCCGCGACGCCTTCTCCGGCTCGTCGTTGCGCTTGCTCAGCGCCATCATCTGCCCGAACGCGGCCAGCGGCAGCGCCATGATCGCGCCCTCGGTCCCACCGGCCAGTACGACGTCCGCGCGGCCGAGCCGGATCTGGTCCAGGCCCAGCGCGATCGCCTCGTTGCCGGAGGCACACGCCGAGACCGGGGTGTGGACGCCGGCCTTGGCACCGAACTCCAGGCTCACGTACGCCGCGGACGAGTTCGGCATCAGCATCGGGATCGCCAGCGGCGACACCCGGCGCGGGTTGGACTTCAGCGCGTCGTAGTTGGCCAGCGTGGTGTGCAGGCCGCCGATCCCGGAGGCACAGGCGACACCGAGCCGCTCCTTGTCCAGCCCGGAGTCCGCCAGGCCGGCGTCGGCCCAGGCCTCACGAGCGGCGACGACGGCGAGCTGCGCGTTCCGGTCGAGCCGGCGGGCCTTCACCCGCTCGATCACCTCGGTCGGCTCGACCGCGGCCGGGGCCGCGATCTGGACCGCCAGGTTCTGCACCCACTCGTCGGTGAGCCGCCGCGCGCCGGAGCGCCCGGCCAGCAACCCTTCCCAGGTGCTGGAGACGTCACCCCCGAGCGGGGTCGTGGCTCCGAGCCCGGTGATGACGACTCGGGTCTTCGACATGGTTACCTCATCCTTCAAAGTTCGGGGATCCGGTCAACGAGGGGTGTTTGGTGCTCACCGGACCGGGGTCCGGTGAGCACCGGCCAGCACAGAGCAGGGCGTGGTCAGCCGTTCTGGGCGCGCTCGATGAACGCGACCGCGTCGCCGACGGTCTTCAGGTTCTTCACCTCGTCGTCGGGGATCTTCACGTCGAACTTCTCCTCGGCGGCCACCACGACCTCCACCATGGAGAGCGAGTCGACGTCGAGGTCGTCGGTGAAGGACTTGTCCAGCTGGACGTCCTCGACCGGGATGCCGGCGATCTCGTTCACGATCTCGGCGAGGTTGGAACGGATCTCTTCGGTGCTGGCCATGTTCGTGGTTTCCCTTTCGGAGTTTCTCTGGCTTACAACAGCCGGGCCGGCCACCTGAGCCGCCCCGGACAACTATGGGGGAGTACTACGGCAGCCGGATGACCTGGGCGGCGTACACCAACCCGGCGCCGAAGCCGATGATGAGCGCGAGATCGCCGCTCTTCGCCTCGCCGGACTCGCGCATCGCGGTGATCGCGAGCGGGATCGACGCGGCCGAGGTGTTGCCCTGCCGCTCGATGTCGCGCGCCACCTTGACCTGCTCGGGCAGTTTCAGCGTCCGCCGCATCGCGTCGGTGATCCGCATGTTCGCCTGGTGCGGCACGAACAGGTCGAGGTCCTCGGCCTTGACGCCGGCCACGTCGAGGGCCTGCTGCGCGGTCTTCGCCATCTCGAACGACGCCCACCGGAACACCGGGTTGCCGTCCATCTCCAGGTGCGGCCAGTTGGAGCTGCTGACCGCCTCCTGCCAGGACTCCTTCTGGCTGATCACCTCGTGTTGGGTCCCGTCGGAACCCCACACGACCGGGCCGATCCCCGGCTCGTCGGCCGGCCCGACCACCGCGGCACCGGCTCCGTCGGCGAAGATGAACGCCGTACCGCGATCGGTCCGGTCGGTCAGGTCACTCAGTCGCTCGACCCCGATCGCCAGCACGTACTTCGCGCTGCCGCCGCGGACCAGGTCGTTGGCCATCGCGATGCCGTAGCAGAAGCCCGCACAGGCGGCAGAGATGTCGAACGCGGCCGCGGTCGGGGCACCGACCTCGACCGCGACCCGGGTCGCGATCGCGGGGGTCTGGTAGAGGTGCGTGACGGTGGAGACGATGACGCAGCCGATCTGGCCCGGCTCGATCCCGGACTCCTTCAGCGCGTCCTTGGCGGCGTTCACCGACATCATCAGAACGGTCTCGTCCTCCTCGGCCCAGCGCCGCTCCTTGATCCCGGACCGGGTCTGGATCCACTCGTCACTGGAGTCGATGTGCTCCAGGATCTCCGAGTTCGGTACGACGCGGCGCGGGCGGTACGACCCGATGCCGAGGACCCCGGCGTACGGCGTACCGGTCTGAGGAGTGATCGCGGTCATGGGGCCTCCCGGCCTGGACTGAGGAGCGGAGGGAGCGAAGCGACTGGAGTGACGAGGGAAGGCCGGGAGCCAAGGCCCCATGACCACGCCGGCGCCGAAGGCCCGGCCAAAAGCACGGTCATCAGTTTGCTCCGTTCGGGTGCAGTCGGACGAGCGGTTGTCCGGGGGAGACCGGGTCACCCTCCTCGACCAGCCACTCGACCACGATGCCGCCGTGTGGAGCCTGGATGTCGAGTTCGTCGCGCAGGCTCTTCACCTGGGCCACCACCTCGCCGGCCTCGACCGTGTCGCCCTGCTCGCGCCGGACCTGGGCCTCGCGGGTGAAGGTGCCCTTCATCGGCGCGACCAGCAGCCGCCAGGTCGGCGACGCGTCGATCTCGGACGGGCTGCCGTGCTTCTCGGCGAACGCGCGGGCGTCGTCGAGCTGGTCCGGCGTCTTCAGCGCGAACGTCTCGACGCCCTTGAGGGCACGCCGCGCGATCCCGGTCAACGTGCCGGCCGGCGGCAGCTCGAGGATGCCGGTCACCTGCAGGTCGGCCATCGTCTCCATGCACAGGTCCCAGCGGACCGGGGAGTTGACCTGGCTGACGAGCCGGCTCAGGACCTCGCGGCCGTCGTGCACGACCTGGCCGTCGCGGTTCGAGATCAGCCGGGTCCGCGGGTCGTGGGTGCTGATCGCGGTCGCGTACTTCGCCAGCGTCTGGACCGCGGGCTCCATGTGCTTGGTGTGGAACGCACCGGCCACGGACAGCGGGATCAGCCGGGCCTTGGCCGGCGGGTCGGCCGCCAGCGCGGCGAGCTCCTCGACCGTGCCGGCGGCGACGATCTGGCCGGGGCCGTTGTCGTTCGCCGCGGTCAGGCCGTGCTCGGCCAGCTTGGCCAGGATCTCGTCCCGGTCGCCGCCGAGGACGGCCGTCATCGAGGTGGCGGTCAACGCCGAGGCGGCGGCCATCGCCTTGCCGCGCTCGCGGACCAGCACCATCGCCTGCTCGGCGGAGAGGACGCCGGTGCCGGCCGCGGCCGCGATCTCACCGACACTGTGCCCGGCGACGGCGCCCACCTTGCTGAGCGCGTCGGACGGGTGCGGGAACACCGCCAGCGCGGCCAGCATGCTGGACGCGACCAGCAGCGGCTGCGCGATCGCGGTGTCCCGGATCGTGTCGGCGTCGGCCTTGGTGCCGTAGTGGGCGAGGTCGAGGCCGGCCACCGCGGAGAGCCAGTGCAGCCGGCTCTCGAACGCGGGATCTTCCAGCCACGGGTCGAGGAATCCTGGGGTCTGGGCACCCTGACCGGGCGCGACGATGACGAGCACGTGACAACTCTCCCTGAGCCGCGCAGTCCGTGGGCCGGAATGCAGCACGAATTCTACCGGGCCGACTTTGTAGGAATCCTACAAAACGGAGCTCCCCGGCTCGGGGTTCAGCAGGCGGCCCAACGCCAGTGCGACACGCAGTGTGAAAGCGTCTCGCGGGTTCAGTGGCGAGTAGCCCGTGATCTCGCCCACACGCTTCAGCCGATACCGGACAGTATTCGCGTGGATGAACATCGCCCGGGCCGTCGCCTCGATCGATCCACCCGAGTCGAGGTACGCCGACACGGTGTCGAGTAGCACGCCATCGCCTATTGTGAGCGGGCCGTAGACGTCGGAGGCGAGTTGGCGACGCGCGTGGCCGTCTCCGGAGAGTGACCGTTCCGGCAGCAGTTCGTCGGCCTCGACCGGTCGCGGAGCCGCCGGCCAGGCGGGTGCCGCGCGGAGTCCGGCGATGGCCGCTCGGGCGGACGTCACGGCCGCCATCAGGTCTTTCACCACCGGTCCGACGACGATCGGACCGGGTCCGAACCACTGAGCGAGGTTTTGTACGATCTCGACAGGTTTACTCGTACCACCGAGTACTACCACCAGCCGGTCGCCCTGCATCGCACACAGAGCGTCAGCACCGGCCTCCCGGGCCGCGTGCCGGACCACGTCGGCCACGTTGGCGCTGCCGGGCTCGGATTCGGGCGCCCGGCCGACGACCACCGTCACCTCCGCGGACCCCGTCGTACCGGCTCCGGTCCAGCCGAGGGCGGAGGCGCGGGAGCGGACCGACTCGTCGGCTTCGCCGCGGATCACCGAGTCGACGACCAGGGCCTCGAGCCGGGCATCCCAGGCGCCGCGCATCTCGGCGGCTTGCGCGTAAACGGTGGCGGCGGCGAACGCGACCTCGCGGGCGTAGCGCTGCATCGCCTCACGGACCACCGGCACGTCCTCGGGCGGGAGCAGGTCGCCGATGGTGTTCTCGATCATCTCGATCGTGGTCCGGAGCAGGTCGACGGTCTGGTGCAGCGAGATGACCCGGGTGAACTCGCGCGGCGCCGAGCCGAACATCCGGATCGGCATCGACGAGTGTTCCTCGGGGTCGCGGAACCAGTCGACGAACGCAGTGATACCGGACTGCGCGACCAGCCCGATCCAGGACCGGTCCTGCGCGGACAGCTTGCCGAACCAGGGCAGCTTCTCGTCCATCGCGGCCATCGCGGCAGTGGCCAGCGCGCCAGTCGCGCCCTGCAACCGCTCCGCCCGGGCCAGATGCTCCTTCGACCGCTTCGCCACGTCCCGACCATAACCGCTGCCATCATGGGTGCATGACGGTATTGATGCCACGCCTCCGGCGCGGCGGGTCATGGGGCTTTGGCTCCCGACCTTCCCTCGTCGCTCCAGTCGCTTCGCTCCCTCCACTCCTCAGTCCAGGCCGGGAGGCCCCATGACCGACAAGGCGGGTGTGGCGGATGCGGTGGCGGCGCTGCGGGCGATCGGGTACTACCTCGAGCGCGACCAGCAGCCGACGCACCGGGTGAAGGCGTACCGGCGAGCGGCCGACACGATCGCGGCCCTGCCGGCGGCCGAGGTCCGGGCCCGCCGCCGGGCCGGGACGCTGACCGAGCTGCCCGGGATCGGGCCGAAGACCGAGGCCGTCATCCTCGAGGCGATGGACGGCAGCACCCCGTCGTACCTGGTGAAACTCGAAGAGGCCGCGGGCGCTCTCACCACGGCCGGTACGGCGATGCGCGCGGAGCTCAAGGCGGATCTGCACCTGCACTCGGAGTGGTCCGACGGCGGCAGCCCGATCGAGGAGATGGCGCGGACGGCGTACAACCTCGGGCACAAGTACATGGCGCTGACCGACCACTCGGCCCGGCTCACCGTCGCCAACGGACTGTCCCGCGAACGGCGGATGCAGCAGCTCGAGGTGGTCGCCGAGCTGAACAAGAAGCTGGCGGACGAGCTGGACGGCTTCACCATCCTGAACGGCATCGAGGTCGACATCCTCGAGGACGGTTCGCTCGACTGTGACACCGAGATCCTGGCCCGGCTCGACCTCGTCGTCGCCAGCGTCCACTCGAAGCTGCGGATGGCGGCCGAGCCGATGACCGAGCGGATGGTCCGGGCGATCGCGAACCCGCATGTCGACATCCTCGGTCACTGCACCGGCCGCCTGATCACCGGCGGCCGCGGGACCCGGCCGGAGTCGGACTTCGACGCGGAGATCGTGTTCGAGGCGTGCCGTCAGTTCGGCACCGCGGTCGAGATCAACTCCCGTCCGGAGCGGCTGGACCCACCCAAGCGGCTGCTGTCGCTGGCGGCCGAGATGGACTGCATGTTCTCCATCGACACCGACGCTCATGCCCCCGGCCAGCTCGACTGGCAGGTCTACGGCTGCGAGCGCGCCGAGGACTGCGGTGTGACCCCCGACCGCGTCATCAACACCTGGGACCAACAGAAACTGCAGGAATGGGCGGCATCATGAGCGACCTGGAGAAAGACCCGGCGGAGATCGTGTCCGTGTGCGGGGAGGGGGGATCCGTGCTGGAGTTCCTCGAGCCGCGGCAGGTGGTGCTCGGCCGGACGACGAAGGTACGGCGGCTGCTACCGAACAAGAACCGCCGGATGGTCGGTGCGTGGTGCTTCGTGGACCACTACGGCCCGGACGACCTCACGAGTCGCGTCGACTCGTACGGCGTACCGGGGGAGCGGGGGATGCAGGTCCCGCCGCACCCGCACACGAGTCTGCAGACGGTCAGCTGGTTGTTCGAGGGCGAGATCGAGCATCGCGACAGCGTCGGATCGCACGCGATGGTCCGGCCGGGTGAGCTCAACATCATGACCGCGGGCAACGGGATCGCGCACTCCGAGGTGTCGACGCCGACCGCGCCGCCGATCCTGCACGGCGCCCAGCTGTGGGTCGCGCTCCCGGACTCCGTGCGTACGACCGTCCCGCCGGCCTTCAACGCGTACGCCGACCTGCCGACGATCGACTTCGACGGCGCCCGGGCCACGGTCATGGTCGGCACCGTCGCCGGCGTCACCTCACCCGCCCCGGCCTACACCCCACTGGTCGGCGCCGACCTCACCATCGACCCCGGCCGCACGGTGACGGTGCCACTCACCCTGTCCAACGAGTACGCCGTACTGATCGTCGACGGCTCCGTCACGGTCGGCGACCTGACCCCGTCGTTCGGCGAGATGGTCTACCTCGGCGACGGCCGTGAGTCGGTCGACCTGGTTGCCTCAGACAACGGCACCCGTCTGCTCCTCCTCGGCGGCGAACCCTTCGAGGAGCAGTTGGTGATGTGGTGGAACTTCATCGGCCGCAGCCACGAAGAGATCGTCACCGCCCGCGATGCCTGGCAGGACGCCATCGCCGCCGGCGGCACCGATCGCTTCCCGATGGTCCCGGGCTACGACGGTGACCCACTGCCGGCACCCGCGCTACCCGCTACCGCGCTGAAACCAAGGCCGCGGGCGCGCTGACGCGGCGGCGGTAGTAGGCCCAGGTGAGGACCAGGAGCGACGGTCCCCAGAGCTGGAGCGGGGCGTAGCAGCCGATCATCAGGACGGCCCAGCCGGTGCCGGCGAACGGGAGGAAGTCGTCGGTGAAGACGTCGCGGAAGCCGTAGGTCCAGATCGCGATCAGCGACAGACTCCCCAGGATCGCCGGGACGATCGCGGCGTACGGGTTGACCCGGCGGCCGCCGATGAACGGGATCCACCGCGGCGCGACCTCGCCCCACGGTTTGACCAGGCCGAAGGCGATCAGCGCGACGGCCTCGGCGAACAGCGACAGGCAGATGACGTAGATCGTCTCGCCGGTCCCCTCCAGGTAGATCGGATGGCCGGCGTCGTCGGTCATGCCCATCGAGGACCCTGCTACCAGCCCGAGCCGCCACAGACCGGACGGCAGGGTCATGAACGGGATCGCGTGGGCCAGCCAGTAGGCCCACCGGGGCACGGGGAGCTCAGTCGTTTTCACACTTCCGAGCATTCAACGCGCGCCGCCGCGGGACCTCACCCGTGAGAGTGAATCGGCTCCCTCCAGAGAGCGTTTCAGAGCAGGTCGTGGTCGCGGGCGTACGCCGCCGCCGCGGTCCGGGAGGGGACGTCGAGCTTGGTGAAGATGTTGGTCAGATGCCGGGCCACCGTCTTGTCGCTGAGCACCAGCCGGTGCGCGATCTCGGTATTGCTGTTGCCCGAAGCAACCAAGCGCAGAACTTCGAGCTCGCGGCCGGTGAGCCCGCCGGCGATGTCGCGGTGGAGCAGTTTCTCGGCGTCCTGCCGGGCCGGTGTCGCACCGAGCTCCGTGAAGATCCGGACCGCGGACGTCAGCTCGGCCGTCGCGGAATCCTCGTCGCCGAGCAGCCGGAAGGCCCGTCCGACCAGTACCTTCGCCCGGGCGACCTCGTACGGCGCCTGCAGTCCGTTCCACAGCTGCATCGCCGCCCTGGCCTCCGGTAGCGCGCGGTCGGGTTCGTTGCTCTCCAGAGCCACCAAGGCCATGCTGTAGGCGGCGATGGCGCGCAGACCGGCACATCCGAAGCTCTCGGCAATGCCGTTCAGCTCCACAGCGGCCGTTGTCGCGTCATCGACGTGTCCGCCGGCGATCAGCACCTCGACAGCCGCGGGCAGTTGCCGTGAGCGGTGTACCTGGTCGCCGGTCTCGGCGAGCAGTCGCCGTACCGCTGCGACTGCTGCGGGTGTGCGACCGCGGGCGAGCAGCAGCAAGGCGCGACCTGGCTGGGGTTCGAAGCCGAACCCGGCCGCTTCGTCGTATGCGGCCTCAGCCGCGAGGTAGTCGCCACGAATCCGCAGTACGTCCCCGCACTCACTCAGTGCGAGTCCGGCGGCAGCCTGCGAACCTGCGGCCGCATAGCGCTGGCAGGCATTGTTGAACTCCTCCAGGGCCTCGCCGAACGCACCATGCAGTCGAAGGATCTGACCCCGATGGACGGCGCATTGGCCGGTGTACGGAACCAGGTCGGGCTGAGTGTCGCACCAGCGGGTCAGCGCCGTGGTCCACGCGGACGCGCGGCCGAAGTCCAGCACCTCCTGGCAGCCCTCGATCATCGCGCAGTACACGTTGCCGGCGAAGATCGGCGACACCTCGCCCGCCGCGACCCCGACCATGGCCTCGTCCAGGAGCGCCAATCCCTCGGGCACGCGGCCGGAGTACATCAGCAGCCGGCCCTGGCAGACCAGGCCCTGAGCCAACAGGTCGGGATCGTGGAAGCGCCGAGCGGCCGCGGCGATCTCGGTGCCGACGCGCAGCGCCCCGACGAAGTCGCCCTGCCCGAGGTACCGGTAGAACTCGTGGATGCGGAGGTAGCCGCGTTCCACCACGTCGTCGGGCTGATCCTCCAGCAGCCGTTCCGCGCGGGCGGCCCAGCCGTTGCCGACGGCCCCTTCACCCCGGACGTTGTGCACCATTCCGAGCCAGAACGCGAACCGGACCGCGCCCAGGGGATTGGCGCCGTCGACCTGCAGGCGATAGCCGCGCTGCAGCGCCCGGATACAGGCATCGTCGTTACCGACCAGGTAGGCCGCGGTGGCGAGAGCCAGCAGTTCGTCCGCGCCGAGCGCGGCCGCGCCCGATTCGTCCGCGGCCGCGGACAGCTCTTCGTAGGCGACCGCCCAGTCGCGTCGTTCGTACGCCCTGCGTGCCCGCTCCAGATCGTCGACAATGCCCATTACCCGCGACCTCCCCTACTCGCGAGAATGCGCGCTCCGTCACGCAGCGGCAAGACTCCGGCCGGCACCGGTTCGGGCCGCGATGCGCTTCGCGACGTACGCGGCGTCCCGGCCCACGCCCGGCAGGACCATCGAACTGAAGGCGAACTGGAAGGACAGCCCGCAGAAGAACAGCCCCGGCGCGTCCGGGACCACGCCCCGCAGCTCCGACGGCCAGCCGTCCGGACCGAACACCGGCAGCCGGATCCAGTCGAAGACCTGCTTGAAGCCGGTCGCCCACACCACGTTCGCCACGTCCAGCACCCGGTCGTCGCCGAGCACCGGCCGCCCGTCGCGGACACCGGTGACCCGGTCGAGGACCCGCTCGACCCCTCGCTCGAGCAGGTCCTCGCGCTTGACCCGGAGCATCGGGCCGCCGTGGAACCGGATCTCCTCCATCGCCTTCCGCCCGATCGGGGTCCGCCGGGTGACCAGGTGCTTGCCGAAGAACAGGAAGACCGGGAAGAAGACGCGCGCCCCGGGGGTGCCCAGCCGCACCGGGATCTGGCCGGGATCGCGTCCGCACAAGATGGTCGGGTGGCTGGTGGCGACCTCGTACGCGATGTCCGTGCCCGAGTGCGAGCCGCCGACGACCAGCACCGGCCCGTCCTTCAGTTGCTCGGGCCGGCGGTACTCGCTCGAGTGCAGTTGCCGGATCGCCGGGTCGAGGTCGACCGCGAAGTCCGGTAGGTACGGCGTCTTGCCGAAGGTGCCGGTGGCAACCACGACGTTGTCGGCGTGGATGGTCCCCGTGCCCGTGGTCACGATGTACCGGCCGTCGGACGACTCGAGCCTCTCGACCCGGGTGCTGCTCCGAACCGGGAGATCGAAGCGATCCACGTACGCCGTGAGGTAGTCGGCGACCTCGTCCTTCGTCGGGTAGTCCCAGCGGTCGCCCGGGAACGGCAGCCCGGGCAGGCCGTCGTACTTGATCGGTGTGTAGAGCCGCAGCGTGTCCCACTGCGCCCGCCACTGGTCGCCGATCCGGACATTGCCGTCCAGGATCAGGAACGGCCGACCGCGCTTGCGCAGGTGGTAGCCGGTGGACAGCCCGGCCTGGCCGGCACCGATGATGACGGTCTCGATACTTTCGGTGTTCATGCGAGCCTCCGCCCGTCAGTGGCGACGCAACGCGCGGCGGTGTGGTAGCGCAACCACCACAGCAGCATCAGCGCGGACGTCACGACGTAGAAGCCGTGCAGGGCCCAGATCGGTCCCGGCGGCAGGTGCACCACGTAGATGCAGTGGACGGCGTTGCCGACGTTCGCGAGCACCAGGTTCGCCGGGCTGTACGACTTGAGGTCGCGGGTCCGGATCGCCTTGATCACCATCGGCAGCGCGCTCGACGCGAAGAGGAGGGTGGACACCGTCCCCGCGAGAAGAGCAACGCTTGCGCCAGTCATGTCACTGACGGTAGGGACCGGGGCCTGCCCGGCGCGTCGGACGGAATGCGCAACCTGCGCGGGGCGCTCCCTACGACGTTTGTCGTAGGGCAGTGTGCCGGCCGGTCCAGGGCGACGGGGTACGGGCCGGACGAGACAGGGGTGCGGACGTGCAACAGCCGCTCGCCGTCAGCGGCGAGCGGCTGCTCCGCGGATGCCGGCGTCAGGCGCCGGCATCCTCCTGCTTCACGCCGGCGTCAGGTGCCGGCATCCTCCTGCTTCGCGTCGGCGTCAGGCGCCTGCGCCCTCCTGCTTCACCCCGGCGACCGCGGTCGGGTCGTCGATGCGGTACTTGCGGGCCGCCTCGGCGGCGACCTCCGGCTTGACGTCACCGCGCTTGGCCAGGATCTCCAGCGTGGCGACGACGACCGACTCGGCGTCCACGTGGAAGTGCCGCCGGGCCGCGGCCCGGGTGTCGGCCAGGCCCCAGCCGTCGGTCCCGAGCGAGGTGTAGTCGTTCGGCACCCAGCGGGAGATCTGGTCCTGGACCGACCGCATGAAGTCGCTGACCGCGACGACCGGGCCCTTGGTGTCCTTCAGCTGCTCGGTCACGAACGGCACCTGCTCCGGCTCGTCCGGGTGCAGCAGGTTGTGCTCCTCGGCCGCGATCGCGTCCCGGCGCAGTTCGTTCCACGAGGTCACCGACCAGATGTCGGCGGCCACCGAGTACTCCTCGGCCAGGATCTGCTGGGCCTTGCGGACCCACGGCAGCGCGACACCGGACGCGAGCAGCTGCACCCGCGGTACGTCGTCGCCCTCGGCCGTCTCGTACTCGCTGAACCGGTAGATCCCCTTCAGCAGCCCCTCGACATCGAGGTTCTCCGGCTCGGCGGGCTGCGGAACGGGCTCGTTGTAGACGGTCAGGTAGTAGAACACGTCCTCACCGAACGGCGTGTCCTTGTCCAGGCCGTAGCCGTACATCCGGCGCAGGCCGTCCTTGACGATGTGCGCGACCTCGTAGGCGAAGCCCGGGTCGTAGTGCACCGCGGCCGGGTTGCTCGAGGCGAGCAGCGGCGAGTGACCGTCGGCGTGCTGAAGACCCTCACCGGTCAGGGTGGTCCGGCCGGCCGTCGCGCCGATCAGGAAGCCCCGGCCGAGCTGGTCGCCGAACGCCCAGAGCGAGTCACCGGTCCGCTGGAACCCGAACATCGAGTAGAAGATGTAGAACGGGATCATCGGCTCGCCATGCGTCGCGTACGCCGTACCGGCCGCGATCATCGAGCCCATCGCGCCGGCCTCGCTGATGCCCTCGTGCAGCAGCTGACCCTGCTCGGACTCCTTGTACGACAGCAGCAGGTTGCGGTCGACCGCCTCGTACTGCTGGCCGTGCGGCGAGTAGATCTTGGCCGTCGGGAACATCGAGTCCATGCCGAAGGTGCGGTACTCGTCCGGGGCGATCGGGACGATCCGGTGGCCGATCTCCGGGTCCTTCATCAGGTCGCGGAACAGTCGAACCAGCGCCATCGTGGTCGCCACCGGCGAGTTGTTGCCCTTGCTCAGCGGCTTGTAGACGTCGTCGCCGGGCAGTTTCAGCGTGGTCTTCGGCGCGACCCGGCGCTCCGGCAGGGAGCCGCCGAGCTGCTTGCGCCGCTCCATCATGTACTGGTACTCCGGCGAGTCGGTGCCGGGGTGGAAGTACGGCGGGTTGTACGCGTCCTCGAGGTCCTTGTCCTCGATCGGCAGGTAGAGCCGGTCGCGGAACGCCTTCAGGTCGTCCGAGGTCAGCTTCTTCATCTGGTGGGTCGCGTTGCGGCCCTCCAGCGCCTCGATCGTCCAGCCCTTGATGGTCTGGGCCAGGATCACCGTCGGCTGGCCGACGTGCTCGGTCGCGCTCTTGAACGCGGCGTACACCTTGCGGTAGTCGTGACCGCCGCGGGGCAGCTTGCGCAGGTCCTCGTCGGACAGGTTGCGGACCATCGCCTGCAGCCGCTGGTCACCGCCGAAGAAGTTGTTCCGGATGTACTCGCCGGACTCGACGGAGTAGGTCTGGAACTGGCCGTCCGGGGTGGTGTTCATCTTGTTCACCAGCGCGCCGTCGTGGTCCTGCGCCAGCAGGCTGTCCCACTCCCGGCCCCAGATCACCTTGATCACGTTCCAGCCGGCGCCGCGGAAGAACGCCTCCAGCTCCTGGATCACCTTGCCGTTGCCGCGGACCGGGCCGTCCAGCTGCTGCAGGTTGCAGTTGATCACGAAGGTGAGGTTGTCCAGCTCCTCGCGGGCGGCCAGGCCGATCGCGCCGAGCGACTCCGGCTCACCCATCTCGCCGTCACCGAGGAACGCCCAGACGTGCTGCTGGCTGGTGTCCTTGATGCCGCGGTGGTGCAGGTACCGGTTGAACCGGGCCTGGTAGATCGAGTTCAGCGCGGCCAGACCCATCGAGACGGTCGGGAACTCCCAGAAGTCCGGCATCAACCGAGGGTGAGGGTACGACGACAGTCCGTTGTGCGGACCGCGGGAGACCTCCTGGCGGAAGCCGTCCAGCTGGTCCGACGACAGCCGGCCCTCGAGGAAGGCGCGGGCGTACATCCCGGGGGAGGCGTGGCCCTGGATGAAGACCTGGTCGCCGCCGCCGGGGTGGTCCTTGCCGCGGAAGAAGTGGTTGAAGCCGACCTCGTACAGGCTGGCCGCGGACTGGTAGGTGGCGATGTGGCCGCCGACCTCGAGGCCCTTGCGGTTGGCCTTGCTCACCATCACCGCGGCGTTCCACCGGATGAAGGCGCGGATCCGTCGCTCGATGTGCTCGTCGCCGGGGAACCACGGCTCCCGCTCGGGCGGGATCGAGTTGATGTAGTCGGTGCTCCGCAGCGCGGGCACCCCGACCTGTCGCTCCCGGGCTCGCTCGATCAGCTTGAGCATCAGGTAGCGCGCTCGCGCCTTGCCCCGTTCGTCCAGGACCGCGTCGAGCGATTCGACCCACTCCCGTGTCTCGTCGGGGTCGATGTCGGGGAGCTGGGTGGGCATCCCCTCGGTGATGATGGCTGGTGGTTCGTGTCCGGAAGCCACGGTGTCCTGCCGTTCTCTCTGGTTGTCTTCACCGCAATCCTGTCACCTGTTCGGAATGCGTTCTACTTCGCCTTCCACAGGGGCCCGATTCTCGTCGTTCCGGCGTGTTCCCACCGGACACGGACGGTGCCCGCCCCGCGGATACCGGACACGTCACGGAACCTTCGTGCATACTTGCGCGACGCGGTAGGCCACGATGGACTATCGCTACTGACGCCTACCCCCGGGCAAGCGGGGACCACGGAGGAGGACACGTGAGCGCGACCGCGGACCACGCGGACGGCAAGAGCGGGGGGCCGACCATGGCTTCCCGGCTCGGCCTGGAGACCGGCTGGATCGTGCAGGAGATCGGGTACGACGACGACTGCGACGACGAGTTCCGCGACGCGATCCGGCAGATCACCGGAGAGGAGTTCGTCGACGAGGACACCGACGAGGTCGTAGACGTCGTGCTGCTCTGGTTCCGGGAGGACGACGGCGACCTGGTCGACGCCTTCTTCGACATCCTGACCGACCTGAAGGCCGGCGGCGTGGTGTGGCTGCTGACCCCGAAGGTCGGCCGCGACGGGTACGTCGACGCCAGCGACATCGCCGAGGCCGCGCCGACGGCCGGTCTCGCGACGACGAGCAGCCTGACCGTGACCGACGACTGGTCGGCCACCAAGCTGGTGGTGCCCAAGTCGGCGCGCGGCCGGGGCTGACCGTCCGGTGACCCCTGCCGTCGGCAGCCGGGCACCGGACTTCACCGCCCGGAACCAGTACGGCGAACAGGTGCGGCTGAGCGATTTCCACGGCCGCCGGGACGTCGTGCTGGTCTTCTACCCGTACGCCTTCAGCGGGGTGTGCACGAGTGAGCTCACCACGCTGCGGGACCGGCCCGATCTGCTCGCGGCGGCGGAGTTCCTGGCGATCTCGTGTGATCCGATGTTCACGCTGCGGGCGTACGCGGACGCCCAGAAACTCGAGTTCGGTCTGCTCACCGACTTCTGGCCGCACGGCGCGATCGCGTCGTCGTACGGCGTCTTCGACCCCGACCGCGGCTGTGCGGTCCGCGGCACCTTCGTGGTCGACCGCACCGGCGTGATCCGGTGGTCCGTGGTCAACCCGATCCCGGAGGCCCGCAACCCGGACGACTACGCCGCGGCCCTGGCCAGTCTGACTCCGGATCTCGGGTAGACTGCGCGGTCGATGCGAGGGCGAATAGCTCAGCGGTAGAGCGCTTCCCTTACAAGGAAGATGTCGGGGGTTCGATCCCCTCTTCGCCCACGATCGAAATGAGCGAGGCCTGCGCGCGCAGGCCTCGCTCTTCGTGTCTTCCGGGGTGTGACCGGTGATCGGACGGTGTCGGCGGACGGCGTACCCGGTGGCCGGGACGCTCGTTGTGCTGGGTGGCGGCGGGCCCGCGAATTCTTAACCGTCGGCTGCCGAGATCGGACTCCTCCAGGGCGGGTCGCGGCTGGTAGGGTTCACGGCTGTCGGTCGGCGCGATGACACACCGGGAACACTCGGTCACGGCATCGTTCCGGCAGGCGAAATACGGGGCTTTCTGTCGGTGAGAGCGAGACGGGTCTGCCCTGAGCCCGGCTCCGTCCAGTTGGGGAGGCGCGTGTCCGTGGGTCGCCAACCGGCCACCGTTGTCCCGGTGACATGTCGGCCTGCGCTCCCGCTCGACGCCGTACCCGCCCTCCTCCCGGTGGTGGCATCGGCGTGCTGAGGAGCGGTGTGGACCGGCCGGCGATCAGCACCGGACCGGCCCTGATGATTCCGGCCGGGTACCCGCGCGATCTGCCGAGCGCGTTGCTGCGGGCCGCCCGCGACTTCGGCGGCGCCGGCGTGGTCGAGATCGGGCCGGACGGCCGCGAGACCAAACTCGACTTCCCGACCCTGCTCGAACTGGCCGCGCGCATCCTGGCCGGGCTGCGGGCGAACGGCGTACGGGCCGGCGATCCCGCGGTCGTGCACTGCACCGAACCGGTCGGTTTCTTCGCCTCGTTCTGGGCCTGCACGCTGGGCGGCATCCGCCCGCTGCTGATGGCGCCGAGCGCCGACGGCGACCGGACCGAGGAAGGCCGCGAGCGGCTCCGCAAGGTGACCGACCTGCTCGGCTGGACCGTCCTGATCGGCCGCCCGTCGGACCTGCCGAACGACCTCGGCCTGCCCGTCCTCGACCCGGACGCGCTGGCCGGCCACGAGCCGACCTCGGAGTTCCACCGTCCGGCCGCCGACGATGTCGCCGTACTGATGATGTCGTCGGGGACCAGCACCGGTACGCCGAAGATCGTGCAGCTGACCCATCGCGGCCTGGTCGAGTTCGCGGCCGGTACGCCGGCCATGCTGCCGGTCCGGCCGGGACAGACGACCCTGAACTGGCTGCCGCTGGACCAGAGCGGTGCGTTCCTGCTCTACCACCTCCTGCCCGTGTTCACCGGCTGCACGAACATCCACGTGAACACCAACTGGGTGCTGGCCAACCCGCTGCGCTGGCTCGACCTGATGGACCAGCACCGCGTCAACCACTCCTGGTCCCCGAACTTCGGCTACCGCCTCGCCACCCAGGCCATCGCGGGTGAGCCCGACCGGCACTGGGACCTGTCCGCGCTACGCAGTCTCGTCAGCGGTGGTGAGCAAATCACCGTGCCGGTGATGTCGGAGTTCCTCCGGCTGACGAATCGCTTCGGCGTCGTACCCGAGACCTTCGTCGCGGCCTGGGGGATGACCGAGACCGTCACCGGGATCACGTTCGCGCGGCCCGGCCTGACGCCGAACGTGCACCGCGTCCGCATCCCACCGACCGGAATCATCGAGTGGGTCGACCAGCGCCCCTCGAGCGGCAAGGTCGCGGTCGCGCGACCAGGTAAGGCCCGGGCCGAGGCGCCGGGCGTGCTCAGCCTGGTGTCGGTGGGTGCGCCGGCGCCGGGGACGACCGTACGGATCGTCGCGCCCAACGGAGCGGTCCTGCCGGAGGGACGGATCGGGCATCTGCAGGTCGCGTCCGCTCGGGTGACACCTGGCTACCTGGGCAACCTGGAGGCGGACCGGTCCGCGTTCCCGATCGGCAACTGGCCGGCCCGCAAGTGGCTCGCGACCGGTGACCAGGGCTTCATCACCGGCGGGCAGGTGGTCATCACCGGCCGGGACAGCGAACGCATCATCATGTCCGGGAAGCTGTACTACGCCCACGACATCGAGACGGTCGCCTCGTCGGTCGTCGGCGCCGAACACGGCCTGATCGCGGCCTGCGGGATCGCCGACGCCGACACCGGGACCGAGCGGCTGGTCGTGTTCTACGCGCTCACCCCCGAGTCGATCCCCGGGATGGACCAGGCGATCCGCAGCCTGATCCAAGGCCGGCTCGGCCTCGAGGCAGAGGTCATCGGCGTCCAGCGACGCGACTTCCCGACCACCCCCGGCGGCAAGATCCTCCGCCCGCTCCTGCGCCAACGCTGGATCGACGGCACCCTCGAAACCCCCGCCAGCCCGTACGTCGAACCAGCTGGCGCCAGCTCCTACTCCGGCCCAGCCGGCGAAGGCCCGTACGCCGACACCGCCGACACCCTCATCTCGGTCGAAGAAGACGCCGGCGAACGCACGATGGAACTCCCGGTCGTCCGCCTAGCCTGGAAACGCACCCTCCAGCAATCCATCCCCACCCCACCCGAACGCCCCACCCTGGGCGCCCCCCGGGTCCCCGAGGCCGACCTCACCAACAAAGCCTCCACCCCCCACCCCACCCCGCCACCCCCGGACCCCGAAGCCACCACCCTCCTCCCACGCATCACGGGTCCCGCTTCGGAGCCCACTACCCCCGCGCCGTCCCCAACCGCCCCGGACACCGACGCCCAAACACCCCCGGCAACCACCCACCCCGAGCCACCTGCGGAGCCCGAGCCGGCGACGGAGCCGGAGCCGACCGCCGCCTCCGTCGCCGAGGCAGAGGCCGCACATCCCGCCGACCCCGCTCATACCTCCGAGCCCGCCCCGACGACGACGGACGCCGAGCCACCAGCGCCTCCTGTCGCCGAGGCAGAGGGCGCGCGCCTCACCGACCCCGCTAGCACCTCCGAGCCCGCCCCGACTCCCGAGCCCACCTCGACGCTCACCGAGTCGGAGCCAACCTCCGAGATCGAGCCCACCTCCGAGATCGAGCCCACCTCCGACGCGGAGTCCGCGGCGACCCCCGAGCCCGACGCCACAACCGAGGCCAAGTCCGGGTGGGAGTCGAGTGAGCAGCCCGAGCAAGAGCCCGCCCAGGCCGCCGAGCACGGGTCCGACCCGACTCCCGAGCCAGAGTCCACCACCGAGCCCGAACTCAGTTCCGAGCCCGAGCCGACGGCCGACCCCGCCGCCGAGCCGGCGTCCGAACCGAGCGAAGAGTCCGCACATGCGGACGCACAGGCCACCGAACCAGACATGACCGCGGACTCAGTCACCGCAGCGTCGACTGTCGAGCCGTCACAACAGGTTGCTCAGGGCACCGAGCCCGACGAGACCTCCGACTCCGTCACCGCTGAGCCAGCCGCCGCTCCGGGCGTCGAGCCCACCCAAGAGGTTGCTCAGGCCATCGAGCCCGGGCCCGAATCCACCACCCAGCTGGTCGCCGAGCCGACCTCCGAGCCTGGGCAGGAAGCCGCTCGCGTTACCGAGTCCGAGAGCGACTCCCGAGCCGGTCAGACTCCGGAGCCCGCAACCGACGTCGAGCCCGTCTCCGTCAGCTCCGAGTCTGTCCCCGATCCGACCATCGAGCCCGCGGACGAAGCTGCTGAGTCCGCCGAGCCCGAGCCCACCCCGGAGCCTGACTCCACCTCTGAAGCCGAATCCGACACCGGCGAGGCCGACTCCGGCTCTGGCGTCGAGCCTGCTCAAGCGGCTGCTCAGGAACCCAAGCCTGAGCCCACCACGGAGGTCGAGGCCGCCACCGAGCAGGTCGCTGAGCCTGCTGCGGAGGACGCGCAGCCCGCCGAGCCCCAGGCCGACCCCGAGCCCGAGATCACCGCTCAGGCGGAGCCAACTTCCGAACTGGAGGTCGCCGCCACCGAGGTCGAGGCCGCCACCGAGCAGCTCGCTGAGCCTGCTGCGGAGGACGCGCAGCCCGTCGAGCCTCAAGCCGACCCCGAGCCCAACGTCACCGCCGGTGCGGGGCTGACTTCCGAGTCTGAGGTCGCCGCCGAGACTGCATCCGAGGCCGCCGGGGCCGAGTCCATCTCCGGCGGGGCCGAATCCGTCGCCGGGGCCGAGTCCGCTGCCGGCGAGGCCGGGTCCGAGCAGGGCGTCGTACCAGCCGGTGAGGTTGCTCAGGCCGACGAGCCCGAGCCTGCCGTAGAGGCCGAGCCCACCTCGGAGCTCACCGCCACCTCCGGGCCTCATACGGCCGCCGAGGTCGAGGCCGCTACCGAGCCGGTCGCTGAGCCTGCTGCGGTCGCGCAGCCCATCGAGCCAGAGGCAGAGCCCGAGCCTGAGGTGACCGCCGAGGCAGAGCTGGCCGCCGAGCCTGAGGTAGCCGACGAACCCGAGTCCGACGGGGCCGAGTCCGCTACCGGCGAGGCCGGATCTGAGCAGGGCGTCGAACCCGCCGGTGAGGTTGCTCAGGCCGTCGAGCCCGAGCAGACCGCCGAGGCTGCATCCGTCGCGGGAGAGGCCAAGTCCGAGGCGGGCGTCGTACCTGCGCAGGAGGCTGCTCAGGCCGAGGAGTCCGACCAGACCGCCGGGGGCGAGCTGGCCGAGGGCGTGCAGGCCGCCGATGTCGAGCAGGCTGGCGAGCAGGTTGCCGGGTTGAGTGCTGAGTCGGAGGGGGAGGTTGCTCGGCTTGTTGAGCCTGAGGCGACCTCGGAGCAGGAGCTAACCCCTGGGGCCGAGGAGGTTGCTGCTGAGGATGCGTCCGTCGCGGTAGAGGGTGAGCCTGAGGCGGGCGTCGTACCCGCGGGGGAGGTTGCGCAGGCCGCGGAGTCTGAGCCGGCCGGCGAGCAGGAGGTGACTTCCGGCGCTGAGGAGTCTGCTGCCGAGGCTGCAGTTGTCGCGGGGGAAGCCGAGTCTGAGCGGGCTGCCGGGGTCGGGTCGGGCTCGGAGCAGGAACGGGCTTCTGACGCTGACGAGGTTGCTGCCCAGGTACCTGAGTCTGTGAGCACATCCGAGGCCGGGGCTGTGGCTGCTGAGGGTGCGCGGGGTGGAGCTAAGGCGGTTGGTAAGGCGGCTGTGGTTGGGCCGGTGGCGGTGGTGGGGGTGGCTGGGCGGTTTCCGGGGGCGGAGACGTTGGAGCAGTTCTGGGACAACCTGGTGGGTGGGGTGGAGAGCATCCGCCGGTACACCCCGGATGAGGTGAGCCAGGCTGGGGGCCATCCTGACGACGAATTGGTCGCCGTGAATGGTGCGCTTGATCATGTGGAGTCGTTCGACGCACGGTTCTTCGGGCTCGGGGATCGCGAGGCCGAGTTGATGGATCCGGCGCAGCGGTTGTTCCTCGAGGTCTGCTACCAGGCGCTCGAGCACGGCGGGTATGCCGGGACGACCAGCCGCGTCGGTGTCTTCGCCGGCTCCGGCATGAATCTCTACACCCAGCAGAACCAGTCGCGGGACTCCATCGCCACCCGGGTCGCGTACCGTCTCGGCCTGACCGGCCCGGCGATCGGTGTGCAGTCCGCCTGGTCGTCCTCGCTGGTCGCGGTGCATCTCGCCTGCCAGGCGCTCAGATCCGGCGATGCGGATCTCGCTCTCGCCGGTGCGGCCGCCGTACAGGTGCCTCAGGCAACGGGTTATCACCCGGCGCCGGAGTCGATCCTGTCGCCGAGCGGTCAGGTCCGCGCGTTCGACGCCGGGGCCGACGGCACCGTCGGTGGCAACGGTGTGGCGGCCGTACTGCTCAAGCGGCTCGACCAGGCGGTGGCCGACGGCGACACCGTGTACGCCGTCATCCGTGGCACCGCGGTCAGCAACGAGGACGCGCCCGCGGGCAACCAGGTCGACCTGATCGAGCGGGCGCTCGAACGCGCCGGGTTCGCGGCCGACTCCCTCAGCTACATCGAGGCGAACGCGATCGGCAGTGCGACCGCCGACTCGGCCGAGGTGAACGCGCTGACGACCGCGCTGCGCCGGCACACGGACAAGGTCGGGTTCTGCACGATCGGCTCGGTCAAGCCGAACCTCGGCCACCTCGACAGCGCCGCGGGGATGGCCGGCCTGATCAAGACCATCCTGATGTTGCAGCACCGGACGCTGGTCCCGACGATCAACTACACCGAGCCGAACCCGCAGCTCGAGCTCGACGGCAGCCCGTTCGTGATCGGCACCGAGGTCCGCGACTGGACAGTGCCCGACGGTTCTGGCGGTACGACGTTGCGCGCCGCCGTCAGCGCACTCGATGCCGGCGGCACCAATGCACAGGTGATCCTGGAAGAGGCGCCGCGGCAGATCCGCCGCGGCGACGATGGTCCGGTCGTGCTGCCGCTGTCCGCACCCGACCTGGACGCGCTGGCCGACCTGGTCGAGCTGTACCGCACAGATCTCGGCCATGGCACCGGCCACCGCCTCATCGACCTCGCTGGTACGGCGGCACTCGGCCGACCCGCGTACCGCCACCGCATCGCGGTCGCGGGCTCGTCAGAGGCCGAGCTGGTCGACGCACTCGGCACAGCCCAGGCAGCTGAGGTGCCACGCGGTGGACCGGGCCCACTGGGCTATGCGTTCACCGGACAGGGCGCTGCACGTCGTGGCATGGCTGCCGGGCTTGCAGCTCGTTTCCCGGCGTTCAGGTCGGTGCTGGACGAGTGCGACCGCGTGTACGCCGAGGAGACCGGTGGCAGCCTGCTCGAGCTGTTGCTGACCCCAGCTGGTTCGTCTGAGGGCGTCTGGCCGACGGAGACCGCGCAGCCTGCTCTTTTCGCGTTTGAGCTGGCGTTGGCGCGGTTGTGGCAGTCGTTCGGTGTGCAGCCCGCACTGGTGGTCGGACACAGTGTGGGGGAGTACGCCGCTCTCTGCGTCGCCGGTGCGTTGTCACTCCAGGACGGCGTACGGCTGACGGCCAAGCGCGGCGAGCTGATGCAGCGTGGCACGGTGCCCGGCGCGATGGTCGCCGTACGGGCGGATGCTGATCGGGTCCGCGAGCTGGCGCAGACGCCGGGTGTGGAGATTGCCGCAGGCAACGGTCCGCAGTCGTTCGTGCTGACCGGGTCCGAGGTGATCGTCGGGCAGTTGGCCGCTCAGCTGGACCGGTTGGAGGTCGCGTGGCAGCGGCTGGATGTCGACCGGGCGTTCCACAGTTCGCTGGTGGACCCGATCCTCGCGGACTTCGCGGCGATCGTCCGCGAGATCACGCTGAAGCCGCTGCGTACGCCGATGGTGTCGAGCTGGTCCGGCGAGCTGCTCGAGTCGGGGACCGTGCTGGATGGCGACTACCTGGTCGGGCAGTTGCGGCAGCCGGTGCTGTTCGGCGATGCGGTCGAGGCTGTCACGGCGGCTGGGTGCCGGCGTTTCCTGGAGCTTGGGCCGGACGCCGTACTGAGTCCGGCCGGTCGCCGGATCGCGCCGAACAGCACGTGGATTCCGGCGCAGCGACTCGGGCAGGACCCGGTGCTGGCGACGATGAACGGCCTCGCTGAGTTGTACGAGCAGGGCACGGAGATCGCCTGGTCGAAGGTGTACGCCGATGGCGGTCGCGTGCCGTTGCCGACGTACCCATTCCGCCGTGTGCATCACCCGATCGACCCCTCGGCCACGGTTGCCGGCGCAGCTGCTGATGAGGCAAGTGCAGGACGGTCGGGTGCGCGGACGCAGCCGAGTGCGTTCGAGCGGGCGGCCCGGGCGCAGACCGCGGCCTTCGAGCCGGTGAGCGGTACTGGCCCCGCGGTGAAGAGGATCCCGCTGGACTCGCCGACCGAGCCGGATCCGGCCGAGACCGGGAAGTCCGATGACCCAGAGGCTGGAGATCGGTCGCCGTTCGCGCTGCCGGCCGAGACGCACCAGGTGGATGCGGACTACCTGCTCCAGGCGGGCTCCTTGTCGGGCGATCAGGTTTCGGCTGAGCGGTACCGGGAATCGCTGGATGCGGTGCTCGACCTGACCTGCGAGAAGCTGTCGCTCGACCCGTACGACCTCACCGTCGACCACACCTTCGCGGAACTCGGCGCGAACCCTGCTTCGATGACGCCGGTGATCGAGGAGATCAACACGCGCTTCGAGGTCAACCTCACCGCCGAGGACCTCTTCACCGCGCACACGACGCCGCACAAGCTTGCGACCGCGGTGGCTGTCCAGGCTCCGAAGGCGGAGGAGCCCGCGGCCGAGGCTGCCGAAGTTGCTGAGGGCATCGAACTCCCAAGTCCGCCCGAAGAAGTTGCCGAGACGCCTTCTGCTGTTGAGGATTCGGTCGAGGAAGCCCCCGTGCGCGATCCGCGCGCGGCGTTGGCGGTGCTGGGTTCGGGGCTCGCCGAGTTGGCGGCGAAGGTGGACGAAGCGGCCGAGGCGACCAGTGAGGCTGAGCTTCCTGGGTCTGGCATGGCTGCGCTCATGTCTCAACAGCTTCGCGTTGCAGGTCAGCTTGTCGACGGAGTGACGAAGTTGATGCGGGAGCAGTTGGCTCTCCTTGCTGAGCCCACTCCCGAAACCCCAGACACCACCGAGGCGGCTTCAGAGCCGGACGCCGCCGCGGAGGCGGGGGACGCCGGTGCCGAGGATGAGCCGTCCGGCGACGGTGCGGCGGCTGCGAGCGTCGTACCGGATCATGCTGCCGCGGGCGTCGTGCCGGATGATGCTGCCGCGGAAGCGTTGCACGAGGCCCGGGAGCTTCAGCGGCGGGACTTCGAGTACTGGGACTTGGCTTTGGCGGGTGCGGAGCCCCTGGTGCTGCCCGGCGATCGGCCGGCAGGTGAGCCCGGTGTTGGCTCGGTCAAGCAGGAGCTTGAGGGTGAGCTCGGCGACGCGGTGTTCGAGTTCAGCCGGGAGCGCAAGGTCAGCCCGCTGATGGTGATGCTCGCCGCGGTGGGGACTGTGCTCGGACGGTTCGCGGCGCAGGACGACGTGACCATCGGTACCGCGCTGATCCGGCCGAAGGGCGACACCTCCACGACGGCGCAGCGGGCGTTGCCGATCCGGATCGACCTGTCCGGTGAGCCTGATCTGGGGGAGATCGCACATCGGGTCCGCGACGTCACGACCGGTGCGTTCGACCACGCCGGCATCGATCTCGCTGTACTGGAGCGCGACCCGCTCTTCCACGTGCTGGTGGAGTTCGAGGAAGGCGAGGAGGAGCTGCCCGCGCACGTCGACCTGCGGCTGCGGCTCACCCACCACGGCGCCGGCATCACGTGTACGGCGGACTATCGCGCCGATCTGTTCGCGCAGAGCACCATCGATCGCCTGCTGGGTTATCTGGAAGCGGTACTGCGTCGTGCGACCAGCCAACCGCACTTGCGCCTGCCCGACCTGATGCTGCCGATCGAGTCCGACCTCGAGACGTTGCGTGAACTCGAGGGCGACATCGACCCCGCCGGTCTGATCGGCCGGGTCCGGCGGAACGCGGTGGTGGCCGGCGAGCTCAGCGGACTGCACACACTCTTCGAGCAGCAGGTCGCCCGGACCCCTGACGCGATCGCGCTGATCCAGGGCGAGCGGGAGTTGACGTACGCCGAGCTCGATCGCCGATCCAACGCGGTCGCGTGGCAACTCGTCGACCTCGGCGTGAAGCCCGGGCAACTGGTCGCCGTGCGTGTTGCCCGAGGCACCGAACTTGTCGTCGCCGTGCTCGCCGTACTGAAGTCGGGCGCGGCCTACCTGCCGCTGGATCCCGGCGTACCGGAGTCGCGCTGGGCGTTCATGGTCGAGGACGCGTCCGCGGTCGCGCTGGTCGGTGACGACGCGGCGCTGGCCGATCGGCTCGGGCTGCGGCTGGTTCCGGTCGCCGCAGTGGACGGTGATCTGCGGTCGCAGCAGCCGCCGCCGGTGCGGTCGGCGGCCGATGATGTTGCCTACTGCATCTATACGTCGGGCTCGACCGGCAACCCGAAGGGCGTGCTGGTTCCGCACCGCGGGCCGGTCAACCTGATCCGGCACTACCTGCGGACCCGGAGCTCGCTCCGGACGTTGCAGTGGACGTCGTTCGGTTTCGACGTCCACGTGCAGGAGTTGTTCACCGCGCTCGCGTCGGGTGCGCCGCTGGTGCTGATCGGCGAGGACGACCGGTACGACCCGGACGCGGTGATCGCGGCGCTGCGGGACCACCGGGTCGAGCGGCTGTTCATGGCATTCAGCCCGTTGACGGCGTTGCTCGCGACCATGCGCCGGCTGCCGGAACTGCCCGCGCTGCGCGAGATCGTCGCGGGCGGCGAGGCGATGGTGCTGACGCACAAGGTGCGCGACTTCCTCGACGTTCATCCGGACTGCCGGCTGTTCAACGAGTACGGTCCGGCCGAGGCGTCGATCGTGACCACGATCCACGAGGTCGACCCGGCCGAGGACCGGCCGTCGATCGGCCGTCCGGTCGAGGGCGTCGTCGTACGGCTGCTGGACGCGGCGCTGCGGCCGGTGCCGGTCGGTGCGGTCGGGGAGATCCACCTCGGCGGTGCGGCCGTTGCCCAGGGCTACATCGGGCGGCCGGAGGAGACCGAGCGCGTGTTCGTGCCGGACCCGGGTCATCCGGGCGGTCGGCTGTACCGCAGCCGCGACCTCGGTCGCTGGCGGGCGGACGGGACGCTGGAGTACCTCGGTCGCGCGGACGACCAGGTGAAGATCCGCGGTCACCGGGTCGAGCCGGGTGAGACCGAGCACGTCCTGGCGGATCAGCCGGGTGTCGTCGACGCGGTCGTGGTCGCGTGTGCGGATCCGGGCGGTGACACGTGCCTGCTCGGGTACGTCGTACTGGAGGACAGCGATCCCGCGGTGCTGGCCCGGCTGATGCTTGACTTGGGCAAGGAACTGCCGATCTACCTGGTTCCGGCCGACCTGATCCCGATCGAGGAACTCCCGCTCGACGACAACGGCCGGCTGGATCGCAGCCGCCTCCCCGAACCCGAGTGGCTCAAGCCTTAACCGGTACGTCGCCGCCCGGTCGGCTCAAGCCGCAGTTGGTACGTCGCGGTCGAAAGCCGGGACGTCGGTTCTGCACCGGGGACGGGGGTTGTGTCGGTGGCAGCCCTCCCGCAGCCACCGGCCCACCGTCCACGGTGCAGAACCCGCGTCGATCCTCATCCCTCCCGAGGATCGATCGCACTCCTCGCAGGTCTGCCGCGGAACAGCGATGAGGCGCTGATCACGCAGACGAGCAGGGAGTAGATCGCGAGCGCTGACCCGGCACTGCCGGCCGTGGTTCCGACGCTGCCGGGGACGGTTCCGTTCCCAGCGGATCCGGACCCGAGCGCCACGACCGCCGTGACCACGACCAGCGCGATCAACGGTCCGGTCCAGCCGAGCACGCCCATCCGGAGCCCGCGCCCGTCGTCGACCTGCCCACCGGAACCCGGGCCGGAGCCCAGGAGAGCACCCGGGCGAGAACCGGTGCCGGTCTCCGGTGAGCAGGCCGCGGCCGCGCCTGCGGTGGTCGCGGCGGGAGCCGAGCCGGCGAGGGCTCGTCCGCGCAGGCAACCGTGCAGGGCGGCAACGCCGCACGAGGCGGCGACGTTCAGTAGCAGCGGCCGTCGTACCGAGGTACGCAGCACCTCGTGACGCGAGATGGTCGCGACAGCCACCGCGGTGATGAAGGTAGCGAGGAGCAGGAGTACCGCGACGTCCATCAGGACCGATCCCTTGGGGTCGAGCGTTGCCTCGGACAACGCTGGCGGACGTTGCTACCTCACCTGACGCACTGCCACGCGATGGCGGCGGAGAGTCTCCTCTCCGCCGCACTCGCGTTCTGGTCGGTCCAGGCCCCCCTGACCGGCCGTGTCGTCGGTCCGAGCCCCCCTCGACCGACCTTGGATGACGTGCCCCCACCCCATCCATCCGTTGCATCGGGTACGACGGGCCGGTCGTTACACGGTTCTGGGCAATTGGGTAAGAATTGCGCAAAGGTGCTCGGTACACCCTTTTCTGCACGCGATAACTGTGCGTGAGGGCAGGAACGAATCACCCGAGCGCGAATCAGGTGGTGGAAGCGCTTTACCCCGGCGTCCTGGGGTGGGGGTGGCGTCAGCGGAGGGTGGACCAGGCCTGGTGGGCGGCGCCGAGGAGGCCGGCGTTGTCGAGCTGGGCGGGTTCGACGCTGAGGTCGGTGACGAAGGGGAGCTGGGCGAGGCGCTTGACCCAGGCCTGGACCGGGTCGAAGAGGATCGGGCCGGCCTTGGAGACCCCGCCGCCGATGACCACCGTGGTGAGGTCGACGGTGACCGCGGTCGCGACGATGCCGGCGGCGAGCGCCTGGGCTCCGTCGTCGAAGGTCGCCAGCGCGAGCTCGTCTCCGGCGGCCGCATCGGCGGCCAGTACGGCGGCGTCCACGTGCTCGCCGGCTCGCCAGCCGCGACGCTTGGCCCGGGCAACCATCCGCGGCCCGCTCGCGTACGCCTCGACGCACCCGAACGACCCGCAGGCACACGCCTCGCCGTCCAGGTCCACGACCACGTGACCGATGTGCGCGGCGTTCCCCGACTGACCGATCAGCGGCTTGCCGTCGACAACCAGTCCACCGCCGACCCCGGTCGACACCACGATGCCGAGCAGCGTGTCGACCTCCCGCCCGGCCCCGGTCCAGAACTCGCCGAGCGCGAAGCAGTGCCCGTCCACCCCGAGCGTCACCGGTACGTCGCCGACCAGCGCGCGGACCCGGTCGACCAGCGGGAAGTTCCGCCAGCCGCCGATGTTCACCGGCGACACCAGGCCGTGTGTCTGGTCCAGCGGCCCGGCCGAACCGATCCCGACCGCCAGCGGCGTCGCGTCGCCGCGGACCCGGTCGATCAGCTCGGCCAGCGCGGCGAACACCTGGTCGGCGTCGCCGGGCGGGGTGAGGATCCGGTCCCCGGTCAGGATCCGGCCGTCGGCGGACACGAGAGCGGCGGCCATCTTCGTGCCGCCGATGTCGATTCCGAGAACCGTCCTCTGCTCAGCCTCGATCCGAGGCGTGCTCACTGCATCGTCGCTCATCGTCCCCCCGTCAGTGCCGGTGCAGGTTGTCAGGTTGGTTGCTGTCGCCCGGGTGCTCGAGCCCGCGGACCAGCTGGACCCGCTCGTGCATGGCCGCGTTCAGCCAGCGCGCGAACGCCTCCAGCCGGGCGCTCTGCAGCAACTCGCGATGCCAGCCCGCCACGGGTACACCGGGATCCGCCGGTGGCTCCTCACCCAGTACGTCGGCCGCGTACGCCAACTGCTCGGCGGCGATCCGTACGTCCGCGGTCACCAACGCGGCAACCCGTCGTACCGCCTCGGAACCCGCCAGTGCCGCAGCCGTGATCGAACCGACCGCAATCGCCGTCGACACGTCGATCGCCTCCGGCCCGGCACCGTCCGACGACCCGGCTGATGGGTCTGGAGCAACGTCCCGCCGCCCGTAGGGCGTCGCCGGTGCGGAGTCCTGCGGCGCGGCGGGCGTCGCCGGTGCGGCGTCCGACGACCCGTCCGACGTCTCCTCCGCAACGTCCTGCGGCCCGGCCGGGGTCTCGGGTGTGGCGGTGGAGTGGCGGCGGAGCTCGTCCAGGCAGAGCTGCTCGGTGAGGACGACCTGGGCGACCCAGCGGGTGAGCTGGCGGCCCTCGCGGCTGTCCGGTCGGGGGAGTACGCAGGCGGCGTCGCCGGCCCGCAGGACCGCGAGCCGATCGTCCAGCAGCTCGCGGGGCACGGGTTCACCGTTGAGGTACGCCATCACCTCCGGCGGCGCCACCGGCGCCTGGCTGTGGGCATCTCCATGCCCGTGCCCGTGGCCGTGCCCGTGCCCGTGGCTGTGCGCGTGACCGTGGCCCACGGTGACAGCGGCCGTCACTGGATCTCCAGGCGGACGGTGGGTGCGTACTGGGCCCGGCCGAACCACATCACCTTCGGCAGCACCCACGCATGCGCCGGCGTCGCATCCGCCGGAGCCTGCACCGGCACGGCAACGGTGATGGACGACTTCGGCGGTACGACGACCATCCGCACCGGCTCGGGCAGCCACGACCACGTGCCGTACGGCGATGCCAGCTGCAGCTCGGCGCGGATCTCCGACGAGGTTGTGTTCGTGAACTCCAGTTCGAGCGTCTCCGACGTACCGGGCGCCAGCCGCAGGTCCTGCGTCGACGGCGTCACGGTCAGACCGGTCGGTCGTCCCGGCTCGCCCTCGACCGCACCCGAGCCGTGGTCCGGCTCTTCGGTCGGTGGCATCCCGAAGCCGAGGGTCGCGGTGAGTTCCGGGCTCTCGCCCACGAACACCGTGACGACATCCTCGACCGCCGTGACACCGGCACCACCGGCGAGCTCGTCGGTCTTGGTGAGGACCCGGGCGGCGACGAAGTACTGACCTGGCTCGCAGTTCTCCGGTGGTGTCACGTTCGCGAGGTGGCGGACGTAACCACCTGGCTCGAGGCGGAGTGAACGATCGGATTGGTCAGTTGTCCACCCGTCCGGGAGTCCGATTGTCAACAATCCTTCGGCCGGGGTGTCGGCGTATTGGTTCGCGATCACCATCGAGATCTCGAACGGTTTTCCGGCGGTGCGTGCCACGGTGGGGGAGACCGACAGGCTGACCGGCAGGAAGCCCATCTGCGCGGGTCCGCGGTTGTGCAGCCAGTAGCGCGCGTACGACGGCTGGGCCAGCTCACCCGGTTGACCCAGTACGGCGGGGTTCGCGGGGGCCGAACCGTCGACGGCCAGCACGAAGGTGTCCACTACCGAACCGGCCAGGTCGACCGTGAAGTTGCCGTCGGCAACCTCGATCGGGGCGGCCGGGTTCTCCAGCAGGTCGGCGTGGTGGGCGCCAGTGATCGGGAGGGCCGAGGTGACGGTCGCCGTCGACCCCAGGCCTGTCGCCTCGATCAAGCGCAGGGTGACGCCGTCCCGCGGGTCGGCCGGGACACCCGACCCGCGGGCGATGGGGTTGCCGGCCGGTTTCAGCGTGGAGACCAGCACGTCGCGCTCCGGGCTGACCTGGAGCAGCGAGTGCGTCGCCGGCAAGGTGCCGTCGTGCGCGGTGGTGGTTGCCGCGAGCAACGGCGAGGAGAACTCCTGGCCGCGGCTCGGCAGCTGCTGCTTGCGCCAGTCGCCTTCGCCGCTGGTCAACGCGTACCGGAACTCGTGCGTCCAGTGCTGCAACTGGAACGCCGACCCGTCCGGCGCCGACCGGCGCGGTGGATCGATCCAGATGCCCGACGGCCAGCCGGTACACGACCGCAGCAACGACGCATGCAACGCACCCGTCGCATCCACCGCAAACCCAGGCAGTCCATAGGTCAGCAGCGCAACAGTCCGATCCTCGAACTCCTCGATCACACCCTCGCCCTGAACGGTCGCGGTGATCCGAGCCTCGCCAAGCTCCGTGACGGCAGTGTCGAAAGCGGCCGCGGTCGGAAGCACAAGAGCAGGAATAGCCCGAACATCTCGCACATCCGCGTTCGGCCGCCAAACCTCAGCCAACGCAGTCCGCGGCGGGACAAACGCCGCGGTCTCGCCAAGCACCTCCTCATCCAGCAGAGAGGTAGCCGCGCCGATCAGGATGCGCAGGTCGGGCAGGTTGGAGTCGACCTTGAGGTAGCCGTAGCGGGAACCGCCCACGGTCGATGTGGTTGCCGTGACGCCTACTCGGGCCAGGGCTACTACCAGGTCGCGGACGTCGGCTGGGTCGGAGTTGTCTGGTACGACGATCTCGGCGACGGCGAGTGGGCGGACGCCGGCATGGTTGCCGGCGGCATCTACCAGCTCGATGCGGGCGGTGGAGCCGAGGCCGAACCAGGTGTTGGCGGGGTTGTCCAGGGTCCACGGGGCCTGGGCGCTGTCGACGTCGATGAGGCCGAAGCCGCGGCCGACAACAGCTCCAGCGACCTCGCTCAGCGGGAGGGCACCCGGGACATCGGCCGGGAACTTGACGCGGACCAGACGGTCCGACTGGGCGTGGTCCAGGATCCGGGTCGTGAACTCGATCCGGTCGAGGCCGTCGTACACCGTGACGACGGCTTCGTACGAGATCCCGTCGACCTCCCCACGGCTGACGATCCGGCTGCCGAGGGGACCGGTCTGCGTGAAGACCTTCGCCGGCGCCTCGCTCGAGCCGACCACCGGACCCGACGGGAGCAGGTGCCACGGACCTTCGCCGAAGCGCGGGTGGTCTGCATACTCCTCGTACACCCGCAGTTCGTTGCCGAGGCCGTTGAGAACCTGTCGACCGGTTCGCTTGTCGACAATCTCAGAGATTCCACCACCGCGAGACGGATCCACGGTCACACTGAAGAACTCGTTCTCCACCGACTCGCTGGCATCCGCCGGCCCCCAAACACCAGCAGCCGAACCAGCCCCAGCCCCGGCGGTAGAACCAGCACCAGCAACGCCAGCACCAGCAACGCCGGCGCCGGCCCTCAGCGCGTACGTCCGCCATCCCAGCGACGGCACCTCAGCCGCCAGGAACGTGAGCTTCTCACCCTCGACCACCGCCGGCACGTCAACACCAGCATCGTCGACAATCTGCCACGGCCCATCGCCATCAGGCAGTTGCACGGTGACCAGGTCGGTCCGCGTGAACGACAGCGTGTTGGTGATGACCACCGCATGCGCGCCGAACGCCGAGGTGTCGATCCGCGCCGCGAACGCCTCCAAGGAAGCGGTGCGTGCGGCATCCGACAGATCGTGCGCCTCCCGCCACCCGGTGACGAGGTCGATGTACACCTGGTCCGACTCCGACCCGGTGATCGCGTCGTGGTGCGCGCCGTAGGCGAGCTGCCGCCACACCTTGTCCAGCGACGCCTCAGCGAACCGCCCGAGCCCGAGCAGGTCGGCGTACGTGCCGAGCTTCTCGGCGTCGACCGCGGCCACCTCGGCCGCGCGCTGGGCCTGCTTGGTGTCGATGTACGACACGTCCTTGCCGGTGTAGATCGGGTTCATGTCCCGCGACTGCGGTGACGGCCGGCGCCCGGTCTCGGCGAGTTCGGCCCGGACCCGGTCCATGAAGTGCTTCGTCGTACCGCAGACGAACTTCGGCCAGGCGTAGCGGGCGTTCCAGTCGTGGTGCAGCGCGGTGATCCAGTTGTTCGGCGGCGTGTAGTCCCCACCCACCGGCAGCAGCGTGTTCTTGGTTGCCGCGACCGTCTTCAACGTGGCGAAGAGCTGGTACGCCGTGTCGCCGGCCGCCTCGACACTCGGCGCGTGCTGCAGCTCCCAGCCCGGGCCGTAGTGGTCCGGCATGTAGTGCGTCAGTACGCCGTCCCCACTCGGGCTGATCCACTCGAACTCGCTGTGGAACTGCATGACCGCCGCAGTGCCGGCCTTCGGGTCGCCCCAGGCCTGCCGCAGCGGTCCCCACTGGTGGAACGGCCCACGTGCCCACGCGGACCCGGTCAGCCCGGCCTTGGCCAGGTACCCGGGGAACTGCGGGTCGTGGCCGAACACGTCCAGCTGCCACGCGTTCTGCGGGTCGCCGCCGAGGATGTCGCGCTGATACCCGACGCCGTACACGATGTTGCGGATGGTCGTCTCGGCGCCGGTCAGGTTCGTGTTCGGCTCGTTGTAGGTGCCGCCGACGATCTCGACCCGCCCCTCCGCGATCAGCCGGCGCAGGACCGCGCGGTTCTCCGGAAAGGTGTCGAAGTACGGCTTGAGGTAGTCGAGCTCGGCCAGCACGAAGCAGTACGCCGGATCGCGCAGGGCCAGCTTGAGATGCGCGTCGACCAGGCTGAACGCGTTGTGCGTGTAGACCGGCCGGGTGGTGCCGTCAGGACCCTGCAGGTCCCAGCTGGTCGTGTACGCCGCCTGGGTGTTCCACCAGACCGGGTCGTAGTGGAAGTGCGACACCATGACCATCGTCCAGCCCGGCTCGGCGATCACCACCGTGCCGCTGTCCGACGCCACGTCCACACCGTCCGCCGAGACATTCACGGTCGCCGCGACACTCGCGCCGTACTGCGTGCGCAGCCCGTCGGCGACCGAGAGCGGGACCTCGACCCGGATCGGACCGTCGCCCGGTGGGAGGTCTGCCGCACCGGAAACGCCGTCGCCGGAGACGCGCACGGACAGCGCGCCGTCGCCGCTGGAACGGGTCAGTTCCACCCGCAGCAGCTGGCGCGGATCGTCGTCGCTGCCGGCGAACAACTCGGGCGAGGAGACGTGAGTGATCAGTACGGTCACGGTGTCTGGCTCCGTCGAGAGCGGTCAAGGTCGAGAGACAACG
This sequence comes from Kribbella sp. NPDC049174, assembly GCF_043197365.1. Classification (NCBI taxonomy): domain Bacteria; kingdom Bacillati; phylum Actinomycetota; class Actinomycetes; order Propionibacteriales; family Kribbellaceae; genus Kribbella; species Kribbella sp. NPDC049174. Next base: position 403,588 of record NZ_JBICSZ010000001.1, read on the forward strand.
TTATCCGTAGTCGGCCCGGACAGCGAGGGGTCATTTGCAGGAATCCGGGCAGAACCCACGGGCGTACGCTCAGAATTCACTCTGACAACGCCTGACAACGATCGCACTCTGGGTGTCCGTCGCCGCTAATTATTAGCTGTCCGTGATGGTGCGGCGACCGGGGTCGGCCGGCCTGAGCGGGTGGTTGGAGAGGGCCAGGGTGGAGTCGGGTGGCGGGAGGACCCGGGGCGCGAGAGGGTGTGGGAATGAGTGATCACTTGGATCGGGATGCCGCCGGCGCGCTGATCGTCGGCTTCGACGGGACCACCGCACCGGACGACCTGCGTCGCGCGGTCGCGGGCGGGCTCGGCGCGGTCATCCTGTTCACCCGGAACGTCGCCGACGCCGAGCAGGTCGCCGCGCTCACCGCCAGCCTGCGGGCGGAGCGGCCGGACCTGGTCATCGCGATCGACCACGAGGGCGGCGAGTTCAGCCACCTCGCGCCGGCCAACCCGTGGCCGCTGGCCTCGCCGCGGATCCTCGGCGACCTCGACGACGTGGATCTGACCCGCGCGTCCGCCCGGGACGCCGCCGCGACGCTCGCGAGTCTCGGTATCGACCTGATGCTCGCGCCGTCGGTCGACGTGAACAGCAACCCGGCGAACCCGATCATCTCCACCCGCTCGTTCGGCGCCACCGCAGACTTGGTCTCGCGGCACGGCGTCGCCTTCGTCGAGGGTGTCCACGAGGCCGGGATCGCCGCCTGCCCGAAGCACTTTCCGGGCCACGGCGACGTCAGCGTCGACTCCCACCTCGACCTGCCCCGGGTCGATCGCTCCATCGAGCAGGTCACCGAGGTCGAGCTCGCACCGTTCAAGGCCACCATCGCGGCCGGCGCCGACGTGGTCATGAGCGCCCACGTCGTCTTCTCGGCGTACGACGACCAGCCCGCCACCCTCTCGCGTCGCCTGCTTACCGGACTGCTCCGCGAGGAGCTCGGGTTCACTGGCGTGATCACCACTGACGCGCTGGAGATGCAGGCGATCACCAAGAACCAGTCGATCGAGGACGCCGCGGTCGCGTCGGTCCGGGCCGGTGCCGATCTCGCCATGATCGCGATCGGCACCGCCGACCCGCGCGCGCTCACCGCCCGCATGGTCGATGCCGTCACCAACGGTTCCCTCGACGCAGAGCGGGTCGCCGATGCTGCCGCCCGCGTCCGGGCCCTGGCCGCGACGCTGCAGACCCGCACCCGGCAACCCGGCCTCGACGGCGCCCCGATCCGCGAGGTCGCCACCCGTGTGGTGGCGAGCCAGACGCTGCCGGCGCTCGGCGGTGCGCCGTACGTCGTCGACCTGACCCAAGGCCTGCACCCGGCCTGGAACCCCTACTTCAGTGGGCTTCCGGAGATCTTCGGCCGGATCGCTCCCGGTTCGGACGGCGTCGTCCTGCGCGGCGAGCACCGCATGCTCGAAGGCGCCGGCACACAGTCCGAGGGCGCAATCGCCTTTGCCGCGGAGGCCGCGGCCGGTCGTCCGTTGGTGATCGCGGTGCAGGACGCCGTACGTACGCCGTGGATGCGCGAAGCGCTGACCACCTTGCTGCAGAACCGCGGCGAGGACACCGTCGTGCTGTGCACCGGCATCCCCGAGGACCGCGCGCTCGTCCCCGAGGGCGTCACCACGGGTACGACGTCCGGCCGGAACCTGATCGTCCTCGAAGCGATCGCCAGAGCCCTCACCCGGGGCGGCAGCTGAGCCCTTACCCGGGACGGCAGCTGAGACGCAGGTCGAGGGCGTTCTGCTCGACGTAGTTCAGGGCGTGCCGGACGGCGCCGACGGACACGATCGCGTCGCCGAGGGACGAGACGGCGACGCGAGGCGGCGTACTGGTGAAGCCGGCCAGCTGCTGCTCGATCTCGGGCAGCAGCGACTTGGCCCCTGCGGCGACCGCACCGCCCAGCACGATCAGCTCGGGATTGAACAGGATGCCGAGTGTGGCCACCACCCGTGCGGTCCGGCCGGCGACGTACTCGAGGATGCCTAGGGCAACCTCGTCACCGGCGTCCGCGGCGGTGAAGACCAGCTCGGCGGTGACCGGTCGGTCGGCGGCCAAGGTCCGCAGCGCTGTTTCCACGGCCGGGTCGGCGACGGCCGCGGCGCCGTGTTCGCGGGCGATCCGGGCGATGCCGTGGGTGTCGCCGACACCCTCGACGAGCTTGAGGTAGACCATCTCACCAGCGCCGCCGCGGCTGCCGTGCAGCAGTCGGCCGGAGTCCATCAGGCCGGAACCGAACCGCTCACTGGCCAGCAGTACGGCGAGATCGCCGACGTTCCGGCCTTCGCCACGCCAGTGCTCGCCCAGGGCGGCAAGGTTCGCGTCGTTCTCCAGCAGGACCGGCCAGCCGTGCAGCTCGGTCAATCGCCGGGACAGACCGGCATCGAAGCGCCGCCAGAACTCGTCATCGACCAGGATGTTGCCGTCCCGGTCGACCGGCGCGGCCACACCGGCGCCCGCCGCGAGCACCTGCGCATCCGTCACCTGCGCGGTCTCGAGCGCCTCGACGACGGTCTCGTGCACGATCTCGGTCCGCTCGGCTGCTGTCGGGTCGCCGGACACCGAGCGCACCACCTTGGCGATCGTCTCGCCGCGCAGGTCGCTGACCAGCACGGTGGTCTTGCCCGCGCCGATGTCGATCCCGAGCACGCACCCCGCGCTGCTGTTGTACTCGAACCGCCGCGACGGCCGGCCCACCGAGGTGTCGCGGCCCGGGTCGAGCTCGACCACCCAGCCCATCGAGATCAGGTCGTTGCAGACCGCGTGCACGGTCGCGCGGGTCAGCCCGGTCGCCTCGATCAGGCCGGTCCCTGTCATCACCCCGGCCTTCGCGAGCACACCGAGGAGCTTCCCCGCGTTGACCCGGCGCAGCATCGGCGGCGTCGCCGTGGGCGGAGTGGCCGCTGGTCTCGCCATGAAAGCCCCTTGACCTGTTGTTGAACGGAAGCGCAGAATACTGCAGAATCTAAATTTAGAGTCTATATAAACAAGAGGGCAACGTCGCCGCAACCGCCTGGAAACCCTGGACCCGCGCCTTCCGACCCAAGTGAGGCTTTCTTGACCAGCACGCAGCCGACAGACCGAGACTGGTGGCGCCAGGCCGTCGTCTACCAGATCTATCCGCGCAGCTTCGCCGACTCCAACGGCGACGGCATCGGTGACCTGCAGGGCATCGTCAGCCGCGTTCCGTACCTCGCGTCCCTAGGTATCGACGCGGTCTGGCTCAGCCCCTTCTACCCGTCCGCCCTGGCCGACGGCGGGTACGACGTCGACGACTACCGCAACGTGGACCCGCGGCTCGGCACGCTCGACGACTTCGACCAGCTCGTCGCCGCGCTGCACGAGACGGGGATCAAGCTGATCGTCGACATCGTGCCGAACCACACCTCCAACCGGCACGAGTGGTTCGTCGAGGCGCTGGACGCCGAGAAGGACTCGCCGGCCCGGGACCGGTACATCTTCCGCGAGGGCGACGGTGACGAGCCGCCGTCGGACTGGGACTCGGTGTTCGGCGGTTCCGCCTGGGCGCAGGTCGAGGACGGGCAGTGGTACCTGCACATGTTCGCGGCCGAGCAGCCCGACCTGAACTGGCAGCACCCGGAGGTCCGTGCGGACTTCCTGACGACACTGAGGTTCTGGTCGGATCGTGGTGTCGACGGTTTCCGCGTCGACGTCGCGCACGCCCTGGTGAAGAACCTGAGTGAGCCGTTCCCGTCGAAGACCACGCTGCCCCGGCAGTCCGAGTCCAACGGAGCCCATCCGCTCTGGGACCAGGACGGCGTACACGAGATCTACCGCGAGTGGCGGACGGTCCTGAACGAGTACGACCCGCCCCGATCGGCGGTGGCGGAGGCGTTCGTGCCGGCCGCGCGCCGGGCCCGGTACGCGAGTGCCGACGGGCTCGGGCAGGCGTTCAACTTCGACCTGCTGCAGGCGGACTGGGAGTACGAGAAGTTCCGGCAGGTGATCGAGGACAATCTCGCGCTGGCCGAGCAGAACGGGTCGTCCTCGACCTGGGTGTTCTCCAACCACGACGTCGTCCGGCACGCGACCCGGTACGGGTTGCCGAAGGATCCGTCCGGCCTCTGGCAGGACGGGAAGGCGTGGCTGCTCAGCAACGGCACCGAGCCGACCGTGGACGTCGAGCTGGGCCTACGGCGCGCGCGTGCGGCGGTGCTGCTGATGTTGGCGCTGCCGGGATCGGCGTACCTGTACCAGGGTGAGGAGCTGGGGCTGCAGGAGGTCGGCGAGCTGCCGGCGGCGAACCTGCAGGACCCGGCGTACTTCCGGTCGAAGGGTGCGGAGAAGGGCCGCGACGGGTGCCGGGTGCCGATCCCGTGGACGGTCGACGGTCTGTCGTTCGGCTTCGGCTCGGGTGGCTCGCACCTGGTGCAGCCGAAGTGGTTCGGCGGGTACTCGGTGCAGGCGCAGGAGGGCGACCCGGGGTCGACGCTGAGCCTCTACCGCAAGGCTCTCGCCGTACGGCGGGGACTCCAGACCGGCAACTCGCTCACCTGGTCCGACGGCGGCGACTACGTCCTGCACTTCACCCGGCCCGGCGGCTGGCAGTCCATCACCAACTTCGGCGCCGCCCCGGTCGAGCTCCCCGAGGCCGCGGTGGTCCTGGCCAGCGGTCCGCTCGAGGGCGACAAGCTGCCGGGCGACACCACTGCCTGGCTGATCTGACCCTCGCGCCGTGGATCCTGCCTACCCAGGATCCACGGGTCGAGTAGGCCACCCCGTGCGGCAGGATGGGGGTTGTGAATCCGACGGTTGGTGACGTGGTTGCGGTGCTCGATCGGCTGTACGACCCGGCCTGGGCGGAGAGCTGGGACGCGGTCGGGCTGGTGACCGGGGATCCGGACCAGCAGGTACGGCGGATTCTGTTCGCGGTCGACCCGATGCGGGCCGTCGTGGACGAAGCCATCGCCGGTGACTTCGACCTCCTCGTCACCCACCATCCCCTCCTGCTGCGCGGGGTGCACAGCGTCGCGGGTACGACGCCGAAGGGCCGCGTCGTGCACGACCTGATCAAGAGCAACACGGCTCTGCACGTGTGCCACACGAACGCGGACAACGCCAACCCAGGTGTCAGTGACGCCCTCGCTGCCGCGCTCGGCCTGCGCGACACCCGTCCGCTCAAGGCCCTGCCGTCGGACCCGATGGACAAGCTCGTCGTGTTCGTTCCCGTTGCGGAAACGCAAGCCATGCTGGACGCGCTGGCGAAGGCCGGCGCGGGCCGGATCGGGGACTACGAACGAGCAGCCTGGAGCGGGACCGGCGAAGGGACCTTCCGGCCGCTCGACGGTGCCAACCCAACCATCGGCCAGGTCGGTGACATCGAAGTGGTCGCCGAGAACCGGCTCGAGATGCTCGTGCCGCGCCGGAACCGTCGAGCCGTCGTCGAAGCGCTGAAGGCAGCCCACTCCTACGAGGAGCCGGCCTTCGACATCTACGAGCTGGCCGTGCTGCCGAGTGAGCGTGGCGGCGGGCGGGTCGGCGTACTCCCGGAGCCGATGCCGCTGACGGACTTCGCCCGGCTGGTCGCCGACAACCTTCCGCGGACGGAGCACGGCGTACGGGTGTCCGGAGATCCTGATCGGATCATCGAGACCGTCGCCGTGGTCGGGGGAGCGGGCGACTCGGAGTTCGACCGGGTTCGCGCGGCCCGGGTCGACGCCTATGTCACCGCCGACCTCCGGCACCACCCCGCGACCGAGGCCCGGGCGTACGACGAGGGGCCCGCGCTGGTCGACGTGGCGCACTGGGCCAGCGAGTGGCCGTGGCTGCGGGACGCGGAGCGGCTACTGCTCGAGGGGTTGGCAGACCAAGGCAGTACCGTGGACACTCACATCTCGACGCTCCGTACGGACGCGTGGAACCTGCGGCTCTGAGTCCGCGGCGCTGACAACTGAACGAACTAAGGAGCCGACTCTGAACGCCGAGCCCGCTGTCCAACGCCAGTTGCTGGACCTGCAGGATCTCGACCTGCAGCTGGATCAGGTCGCCCACAAACGCAAATCCCTCCCCGAGCACCAGGCCCTGGCCGAGCTGGCCGCGGAGAAGTCGGTGGTCGACCGCGAGCTCGTCACCGCCGACACCGAGGTCAGTGACCTGCAGCGGGAGCAGAAGAAGGCCGACAGCGATGTCGAGCAGGTGCGGCAGCGCAAGGCGCGCAACCAGCAGCGGCTCGACTCCGGGCAGGTCACCTCGCCGAAGGACCTGGAGAACCTGCAGCACGAGGTCGGTTCGCTGGACCGGCGGATCTCCGACCTCGAGGACGCCGAGCTCGAGGTGATGGAGAAGCTGGAGGCGGCCGAGGCGGTGCAGGCCGACCTGCGCACCCGCGCCGAGGCGTTCGCCGGCAAGCAGGCCGAGCTGGAGACCTCCCGCGACGCCGCGCTCAAGGAGCTCGACGAGCAGCGCGCGCAGCTCGGCGACAAGCGGGCCACGATCGCCGCCGAGCTCCCGGAGGCCCTCGTCACGCAGTACCAGCGGCTCCGTGAGCACAACGGCGGGATCGGTGCCGCGCCGCTGGTCGGCAAGCGGTGCATGGGCTGCCGGATGGAGCTGGCGCCGTCGGACCTGAACCGGATCAAGGCTGCCGCGCCGGACGCCGTACTGCGGTGTGAAGAGTGCGGCCGGATCCTCGTTCGGACGCCGGAGAGCGCCGCATGACCTACCGCCACGTGATCGTCGAGGCGGACGGTGGATCGCGCGGGAACCCTGGGCCGGCGGCGTACGGCGCTCTGGTCCGCGACCCGGCGACCGGCGAGGTGATCGCGCAATCCGGGAAGACAATCGGGATCGCGACCAACAACGTCGCCGAGTACTCCGGTCTGATCGCAGGGCTCGAGTTGGCCGCGGAGTACGCCCCGGACGCCTCGATCGAGGTACGGATGGACTCCAAGCTGGTGGTCGAGCAGATGGCCGGCCGGTGGAAGATCAAGCACCCGGACCTGCAGCCGCTCGCGATCAAGGCCCAAGGGCTGGCGCCGTTCGGGACCGAGTGGACCTGGGTGCCGCGGGCGCAGAACGCCGCCGCCGACGCGCTCGCGAACATGGCCTTGGACGGCGTGCCGATCCCGCTGAAGCCTTCGGTCGCTGAGGCTGCGGCCGTGGTCAAGGAGCCGTCGGACCTGCAGAAGGCGTTGCAGGGTTGGGGTCCGCAGGCCGAGCCGCCGACGCAGTTGATCTTCCTGCGGCACGGGGAGACCCCGCACACCGTGGAGAAGCGGTTCTCCGGCTCCGGTGGTGACAACCCCGGGCTGAGCGACACCGGTCGGGCGCAGGCGCACGCGGCCGCGGAGTACCTGTCCCGGATCGGTGGAGTGGACGCGATCGTGACCTCGCCGATGCTGCGGACGCGGCAGACGGCTGAGATCGTCGCGGCCGGTCTCGGGCTCGAGCCGGTCGTCGACAAGGGATGGGTCGAGGTCGCGTTCGGTGACTGGGACGGGCACACGTTCGCCGAGATCCAGCAGAAGTGGCCGGACGCGCTGAACGCCTGGATGGAGTCGACGTCGGTCGCGCCGCCCGGCGGTGAGTCCTTCGACCTGTGCGCCCGGCGGGCCCGGTCGGCGCGAGACGGGTTGCTGGCCAAGTACCCCGGTAAGACAGTTGTCGTCGTCACCCATGTCACGCCGATCAAGCTGATGGTCCGCTCGGTGCTGCAGGCCCCGATGGCGTCACTGTTCCGGATGGAGTTGCGCCCGGCAACTCTCACCGAGATCCACTGGTACGCCGACGGCCTGGCCTCACTCCGCTCCTTCAACGTGCAACCGTCGCTGGTCTGAGCACTGCCTGGGGAAGAAGGAGGAGCTCGCTCCTCCTTCTTCGTTACTCTGACCTCACGCACACCGACGTGCGTTGACGAGGACGGAGAGTTCACGTGCCGTTGCAGAGGGTCCACTTCGCCGAGCCCGTTCCCGAGGTCTTTCACGCCTCCTTGCAGGACATCCGGCGCGAGCTCGAGGTACCGGCCGAGTTCCCGCCCGAGGTGGTCGCCGCGGCGCTGGAGGCGGCGAAGACCCCTCGCCTGCCGGAGCTCGACCGGACCGACCTCGACTTCGTCACCATCGACCCGCCGGACTCGATGGACCTCGACCAGGCGCTGTACATCGAGCGCGCCGGCGACGGGTACACGGTGTACTACGCCATCGCTGACGTCGCCGCCTTCGTTCAGGCCGGCGACCCGATCGACGTCGAGGCCCGCCGCCGCGGCGAGACCCTCTACGCCCCGGACAAGCGCACCCCGCTGCACCCGCCGGAGCTGTCCGAGGGCGCGGCCTCGCTGCTGCCCGACCAGGTCCGTCCCGCCGTGCTGTGGACGATCTCGGTCGACGCGGCCGGCGAGGGCACCAAGGTCGTCTGTGAGCGCGCGCTGGTGAAGTCGCGGGCCAAGCTCAACTACGCCGGTGTCCAGCAGGATCTCGACGCCGGCAACGCCTCGGAGTCGCTGCAGTTGCTGCGCGAGGTCGGCAAGCTCCGTGAGCAGCGCGAGCTCGCCCGCGGCGGCGTCAACCTGCCCATCCCGGACCAGGAGGTCGTCACCTCCAACCACGGCTGGGGTCTGAAGTTCCGCGCGCCGCTCCCGGTCGAGGGCTGGAACGCGCAGATCTCGCTACTCACCGGGATGGCCGCCGCGCAGCTGATGATGGGCGGCGGGATCGGCATTCTGCGGACGCTGCCGGAGTCGCACGAGGATCTGCGCCGCAAGCTGGGGAACACGGCCAAGGCACTCGGGATCGACTGGCCGGACGGGACGTCGTACGCGGCGTTCATCCACGGCCTGGATCCGAAGGTGCCGGCCCACGCGGCGATGCTGGCGGCGTGCACGGTGCTGTTCCGCGGCGCCGGGTACAGCGCGTTCTCCGACGGCGTGCCGGAGCAGCCGGAGCATGCGGCGATGAAGGCGGAGTACGCGCACGTCACCGCGCCGCTGCGGCGGCTGGTCGACCGGTGGACGGCGGAGATCTGCGTGGCGCTGTCCGCGGGCACCGAGGTGCCGGCCTGGGTGCGCGAGTCGATGGACGAGATCCCGAAGATCATGGACGACGCGGATCGCCGGGCGCACGCGTACGAGCGGTCGATCGTCAGCATGGTCGAGGCCGGGTTGGTGGCCGACGAGGTCGGTTCCGAGTTCGACGGTGTCATCACCGAGGTCGACCAGCGCGACAACACTCGCGGCATCGTCGTGCTGTCCACGCTGGCGATCGAGGGCCGCATCACCGGTACGACGGCTCTGCCGCTGGGCCGGCCGGTCCGCGTCCGACTCGTCGAGGCCGACATCGCCAAGCGCGTGGTCGCCTTCGAACTAGTCTCCTAGGTAGTCCTCGACCGCTCTGGTCGTGCGCTTGAGATCACCGGTCGCCAGCAGGTCCAGCAGGGCGCCGCGGAGCATGGCCAGCACGGCAGTCCGACGTGCCTCCGCCTCCGCGGACCCCGGATCGGGCTGACTCGCCTTGAGCAGCTCGAGCCAGTCGTCCACGGTCGAGCGGCCGTAGTCCGCCCACGGGCCTTCCGGCGCGACGAGTGAGCGCCCGTACGCCTCGACCCAGAACTTCATCAACGGTCGCCGTCCGGGCGCGGCCAGCCACGTCCACAGCTCCCTGGCGACCACGGTGAGCCCGGGCGGTTCGTCGTACTGCGCGTCGAGCTGCCGCAACAGTTCGAGCTCGTCGACGCGGGCGCGGGCCAGGAGGGCGCGGATCAGGCCGTCCTTGCTGCCGAACAGGAAGAGCAGGACGCGTGGGCTGGAGCCGATCGCGGTCGCGAGCGGGCGCAGCGACAGGTCGGCCAGGCCGTGGCTGAGCGAGTACGCGTACGCGCGCTCGAGCAGTTCCTGCTGGCGCGCGGACGGGGCTGGCTTCGTGGTCGGCACGAGGCTAGTATCGCTTACTGAAACAGTCGTGTCAGTAGATTGGGTAGGGTTGATGACAAAGCTGATCAGGAAGCTGGGGGAGCCGGGCGACCTTGGCTGGGTGGTGCAGTCGCACGCCGAGATCTACGCGGCGGAGTACGGCTGGGGTCCGTCGTACGAAGTCTTGATCACGCAGATCGTCGCGGCGTACGCGACCGAGCACGACGATGCCCGGGAGGCCGCGTGGATCGCCGAGGTCGACGGCGTACGGGCCGGCAGCATCTTCTGCGTCCGCGGTCCGGACGAGGCCACCGCTCAACTGCGGCTGCTCCTGGTCACACCGGCCGCGCGCGGTCTCGGCCTCGGCGCTGACCTGGTCGACACCTGTCTGGCCTTCGCCCGCGCGGCCGGCTACAAGCGGATGGTGCTGTGGACGAACGATCCGCTGGTCGCCGCCCGGCACATCTACCTCGCCCGCGGCTTCCGCCTCACCGGCTCCGAACCCCATGAGTCCTGGGGTGAGAGCCTCGTCGGCCAGACCTACGAGCTCGATCTCTAGGTGCTGCAGGCGGGGGCGCCTGGGGCTGGAGTGCCGTAGATGGCGTGCGCGAGGAACGTGCTGACGTAGCCGTTCTGGACGCGGAGGACGTGGCGTGGTCCGGCGCTGCCGAGTGGGAGGTACGTCCGCAGCGGCAGGGCCAGGTAGTAGGCGCCATAGTCGGTGAAGTTGTAGTGGCGCGTGCCTGGGATCGTGGCACACCACGACGTACCAGTGCTTGCCTTGAGCAACGACAGGCTGCGGTCCCGGTCCTCGTCACCGCGGGCGTCCGGGCCGCAGACGCCGGTCATGCACGAGTCGTCGGCGCCGAGCAGGAGGATCGGCGCCTGCACGCCCTTCGTCACGGCCTCGCCGTACGGGGTGCCGTCGAGGTCGACCGCCGCCGCACACCGGCTGTCGGTCCGGCAGGCTTCGAGTGCCGCGGCACCGCCGAATGAGTGGCCGACGTACGACGTACCGATCCCGGACTCCACGCTGTTCGGTAGTTCTTTGGCCACTGTCGAGCCGGCGAACCGGGCGTCGGCGGCCCAGGTCCCGACCAGGCGATCGCCTTCCTTCTCGAGGTCGCTCGGCTTGGCCGCCTCGGTGCTCTCGACCTTCTGTCCATTCAGGACGGTGAGGTCTGCGCTGTACGTCGGCGTCACTCCGGCGACCAGGTAGCCGTGGCTCGCGAGGTCCTCGGCCAGGCTCGCGTACATCGGTGCCGACAACCCCAGGCCCGGCATGAGTACGACGACCGGGAATCGGCCGGGTGCGACCGCGACGCGGTCGAACGCGGGATCGCGCAGGGTGTCGAACGGGCCTTGGAACACCGAGGCTGGTGCCTTCAGTTGGAGGTCGCTCCACAGCCCGGGTGCGTACTGCGCCTTGCGACCGGTCGTCTCCTTCGCCACCGGGTACCAAAGCCAGACGGACAGCTGCCGCTGCCCTTCGCCGTACGGATCCTTGCGGCCCGTGTCGGTCCACTCGAACGTCCGTCGGCCGACCTGGTAGTTGCCGGTCGGATCGGGCAATGCCACCGGCTCCGACCGCTGGACCGCCACCCAGCCCACGTACCCGCTCCCGGCGAGCAGCGCGAACAGTACGAGGATCACGATCCCCGTCCGCACCCGACGTACCCCTCTGCGCGCCATACTCCAAGCCTGCCACCCAGGTGGTCCGCCAGCAGCCAGCCCACGCGTGCTACGCCGTCGCTCCTTCGTCGCGCCGGCGTAGCACGCGTGGGTCGGCTGCGGCAGTTGAAGGGAACGGGCCGGTCTGTAAGCCGGATTCTGTGGTCGGCGATCATCCATCTACGGTGACCGTTGCCGGGCACCTCCAGCGGCCTACCCGCGAGCTCGGGCGGGCAGCCCTCGAACGCTCGCGCGGACGGTGGTTTCCCATCGCCCTTCTTGGCCTTGCTCCACGTGGGGTTTACCGAGCCTCCGCAGTCACCTGCGGAGCTGGTGGTCTCTTACACCACCGTTTCACCCTCACCCGCACTCCGATGAACCACGGGGTTCACCGAAGCCGCTGGCGGTCTGCTCTCTGTGGCACTGTCCCGCGGGTTGCCCCGGGTGGGCGTTACCCACCACGCTGCCCTGTGGAGTCCGGACTTTCCTCGGCGCCCACCGGGTGGTGGACGACGCGATCGCCCGACCGACCCGTTCCACCTTCAGGATACGGCCTCGGCGGTCACCTCGGGCCAACGGCCGTCGGCGGCCCGCTCGTACGGGCGGACGTCGACCACCGCGTCGAGGTTCAGCGGGCCGTAGATGTGCGGGAACGTGATGCCGATCGCGTCCAGGTCCTCGTCGCAGAGCGCGGACACCAGCCGCTCGGTGTCGATCACCAGCAGGCACAGCGGCTCGCGCACGTCGTCGTACACGAAGTTCGCCACCATGGCCACCTGCTCCGGCCTCGAGGCGTGGATGAACGTCGCCCCGTCGTCGAGGCTCTTGCCGCGCGTCGACCACCGGTAATACCCCGCCTCGACGGCGGCCTCCCACTGGTCCGGAAACGCGATATGCAGAATCGTCGCCATCCTCGGAGGGTATCCGGGCCGCCGGTGCGGACCTCCGTTGCGACACTCGTACGTCGTTTCGATGTCACTCATCGGCGCTAGCGTGCCGTGCATGACACCGCCCACTTCAGAACTCGACCGTCGTAAGTTCCTCGGTGCCGTCGCAGGTGTGGCCGGGGCGGCGACCCTTGCGCAGCTGCCGGTAGGTCCGGCGAACGCGACACCTCGCCCGGTCGGCGGGGACTACCCGTTCACGCTCGGCGTGGCCAGTGGGGACCCGACATCGAGCGGCGTCGTCCTGTGGACCCGGCTCGTGCCGGACACGTTCGTCTCCGGCGGCGGGATGCCGGCCACGAGGGTGCCGGTGGAGTGGCAGATCGCGCTCGACGCCGGCTTCCGTCGCGTTGTCCGAACCGGTACGGCGTGGGCGCTGCCCGAGCTCGCCCACTCGGTGCACGTCGAGGTCGAAGGACTGGCTCCGGATCGCGAGTGGTTCTACCGGTTCAGGTACCGCTCCGACGTGTCGCCCATCGGACGTACCCGGACCGCGCCGGTGCGCACCGGCCGGCACGCGCAGGTGAAGTTCGCGTTCGCGTCCTGCCAGGAGTGGTCGAGTGGCTACTACTCCGCGCTGCGGCACCTCGCCGACGAGGACCTCGACCTGGTCCTGCACCTCGGCGACTACGTCTACGAAGGCGGTATCCCGGCTGACGGCGGCTATCGGAAGACACCGGTGCCGGCGGCGTTGCGGCCGGCCCCGCGCGATCTCGAGCGCTGGCGGATGCAGTACGCGCTCTACCGCAGCGACCCGGATCTGCAGTTGGCCCACGCGCGTTTCCCGTGGATGGTGACCTGGGACGACCACGAGGTCCAGAACGACTACGCCAACACCCAGTCGCAGTACGAGGGTGACATCAGCGCTCTGCGGGCGGCGGCGTACCAGGCCTGGTACGAGCACCAGCCGGTACGTCGGCCTGCGCGGCCGACCGGTGAAGGGCCGCGGATCTACCGGCGGCTGCAGTGGGGCGATCTCGCCCAGTTCGATGTGATCGACGGCCGGCAGTACCGCAGCGTCCCGCCCTGCGGCTGGGGCGAGGCCGACGCCTGTGCGGGCGGCTACGACCCATCGATCACGATGCTCGGCCAGACCCAGGAGGAGTGGCTGTACGACGGTCTGAAGCGGTCTCGCGCGCAGTGGGACGTGCTGGCCAGCAACGTGATGCTCGGCCGGCTCGACCACGACGGCACCGCGGGCGACCTGCTCTGGCACGACGCGTGGGACGGGTTCCCGGGCGCGCGGCAGCGGCTGATCAGGGCTTGGGACCGGGCGAACACTCGCAACCCGGTCGTCGTCACCGGCGACTGGCACTCCACGTTCGTCAACGACATCCACGCGGACTTCGACCGCGAGGGGACACCGGTGGTGGCGACCGAGTTCGTCGGCACCTCGCTGACCAGCAACGGCGACGGCGAGGTGTACGGGCCGTACTACGGGCCGATGATCAAGTACAACCCGCACATCAAGTTCTTCGACGGCGACCGGCGCGGATACGTCCGCTGCACGATCGACCGCGAGGAATTCCGCACCGACCTGCAGATGGTCACCACGGTGAGCCGTGCCGACGCCCCGAAGTACACCTACGCCTCGTTCGTCGTCGAGGACGGCCGCCCTGGTGCCGTGAAGGTCTGACCACCCGCTCGTCGCGCCAGACTCTGCCGAACCCGACGCCGGTGGTCGAATGCTTGGTCTAGGGTGCTCGGCATGGCTAAGGATGAGAGCACCGAGTCCCCGGTCGAGGCGGCGGCCGAGGAGCAGAAGCCGGATGCGGCCAAGACGCCCACCGACGATCTGGTGTCGACGCAGCATGTGCTGTCGATCGGCCGGAAGAAGCTGAAGTACACCGCGACGACCGGTCGGATCGTGTTGCGGCAGGAGGTGCTGACCGAGGGGAAGTTCGACGGGCACCGGCCGAAGGCGGAGGTGTTCCTGACCGCGTACACGCTGGACGACGCAGATGCCGCCGACCGGCCGGTGACGTTCGCGTTCAACGGCGGTCCGGGCTCGTCGAGTATCTGGCTGCACCTCGGCCTGCTGGGTCCGCGCCGGGTCGTGTCCGGCGACGCCGGTGAGCTCGCGCCCCCGCCGTACGGGCTGGTGGACAACACCGAGTCCTTGTTGCAGCACAGCGACATCGTCTTCATCGACCCGGTGTCGACGGGCTACTCACGCGCCGTCGAGGGCGAGAAGCCGGGCGACTACCACGGTTTCACCCGCGACCTGGAGTCCGTCGGCGAGGTGATCCGGCTGTGGACGTCGCGCAACGGTCGGTGGATGTCGCCGAAGTTCCTGGCCGGCGAGTCGTACGGTACGACGCGCGCCGCCGGGCTGGCCGCGCATCTGCAGGAGCGGTACGGCATGTACCTGAACGGCGTGATGCTGATCTCCGCGGCGCTCGAGTTCGGCACGTTGGACTTCACCCCGGGCAACGATCTGCCGTACACGTTGTTCCTGCCGTCGTACGCCGCCATCGCGCACTACCACGGTCTCGTGCCGGATCAATCGCTCGACGAGGTGCTCGCGGACGCGGAACGGTTCGCGGCCGGCCGCTTCCCGAATGCGCTTGCCCAGGGCAACCGGATCCCGGCCGACTACCGGGCCGAGGTGGTCACCCGGCTGGCGACGCTGACCGGGCTGTCCGAGGACTATCTCGACCGGGTGAACCTGCGGATCGAGCACATGCGCTTCTTCGCCGAACTGCTGCGGTCGCGCCGCCAGGTGGTCGGCCGGCTGGACGGCCGCTTCACCGGGTGGGACGCGGACTACGCCGGTGAGACGCCGAGCAAGGACCCGTCGTTCAGCGCGATCATCGGGCCCTACACCGCCGCGCTGAACCACTACGTGCGGGTGGAGCTGGAGTACAACAACGACCTCCCGTACGAGATCCTGAACATGGACGCGGCCAAGAACTGGTCCTTCAAGGAGTTCGAGGGACAGCAGATCACCGTCGCCGAGAAGCTCGCCGACGCGATGCGCGTCAACCCCCACCTCAAGGTCCACGTCGCGTCCGGCCACTACGACGGAGCAACGCCGTACTTCGCCACTGAACACACGTTGGCCCGCCTGCAGATCCCGGCCGAACTGGTCGGCAACATCGAGACCAAGTACTACCCGGCCGGCCACATGATGTACCTCCACGAACCGTCCCGGGTGCAACAGTCCGAAGACCTGGCCACCTTCATCCGCTCGGCCTCCAACCGCTAGCACTGATTGCCACCGGCAACGGATCTACGGATAGACGCGGAAGCCGGTGAAGGTGAGGACGGCGTGGGCGCGCGCTGGGTCGGCTGGGAAGGTCGGCCAGCCTTCGGCGGTGCAGAGGGCGAGCACTCCCGGAAGGTGAGAGTGCTCGTACTGCGTGATCCTCACGGCAAGGTGAGGACTTCGGCGCCGGTGTCGGTGACGACCAGGGTGTGCTCGAACTGGGCGGTGAGGGACTTGTCCTTGGTGGTGGCGGTCCAGCCGTCGTCCCACAGGTCGTAATCGTGGGTGCCGAGGGTGAGCATCGGCTCGATGGTGAACGTCATCCCGGGCTCGATCACGTCGTTGAAGCGCTCGTCGTCGTAGTGCGGGATGATCAGGCCGGAGTGGAACGACGTCGCGATGCCGTGGCCGGTGAAGTCGCGGATGACGCCGTACCCGAAGCGCTTGGCGTAGGACTCGATCACCCGGCCGATGATGCTGACCTGGCGACCCGGCTTGACCGCCTTGATCGCGCGGTTCAGCGCCTCACGGGTGCGCTCGACCAGCAGTCGCGTCTCCTCGGCCACGTCGCCGACCAGGAAGGTGGCGTTGGTGTCGCCGTGCACACCGTCCAGGAACGCCGTGATGTCGACGTTGACGATGTCGCCGTCCTCGAGCGGACGGTCGTCGGGGATGCCGTGGCAGATCACCTCGTTGACCGACGTGCACAGCGACTTCGGGTAGCCGCGGTAGCCGAGCGTCGACGGATACGCACCGCGCTCGATCAAGTACTCGTGGCCGACCCGGTCCAGTTCGTCGGTGGTGACCCCTGGCTTCGCCGCGTCACCGACCGCCTGCAAGGCCTGCGCGGCCAGCTTGCCGGCGACGCGCATCTTCTCGATCAGTTCGGGTGCGGTGACGTAGGAACCGTCGTACGGCGTCGGAGCCGGCTTCCCGACGTATTCGGGACGCGGGATGGACGCGGGGACTTCGCGGCGCGGCGAGATGATGCCGGGAGTGAGAGGCGACATGGTGGGAACATTGTAGTGAGCTGCGACAAGACTCCCGGGAGGCGGTCATCCAGATGAGCGACGATCACAGCAACGAGTGGTACTACAACGTCAAGACCGGCAAGGTCGAGCCGTACCAGGGGGAGAAGTCAGCCGACCGGCTCGGCCCCTACAACTCGCCGGAAGAGGCCGCCCGGGCACTGGAGATTGTCCAGGAACGCAACGAGGCCTGGGACAACGACCCCAAGTGGAACGACGACTGACCACCGAGCACCGAGTAGCCGCTCCGCGGCGAACTTGTGATGGTCTGCAACGACGACTGGCTGTGTGATGGTGCAGTACGACGACTCACCGCCGAGCAAGCTCGTGATGATGCGGCACGGCGACCGATCCTGAACGCACCGAGGGGCACCACCGTTGCTGGTGGTGCCCCTCGGGCTTTGGTAGTCGGCGTCGCCTCTGAGCGAACGCCCGGTTCAGCGGGTGACCCGGCGAGCCGCGGTCTTGCGGGCCGGAGCCTTGCGGGCCGGGGCCTTCTTCGCCGCGACCTTGCGGACAGGCGCCTTCTTCGCCGCGGTCCGCTTCGCCGGCGCCTTCTTGGCGACGGTCTTCTTGGCCGGGGCCTTCTTCGCCGCGGTCTTCTTGGCGGGCGCCTTCTTCGCGACCGTCTTCCTCGCGGGCGCCTTCTTGGCCACGGTCTTCTTGGCCGTCGTCCGCTTCGCCGGGGCCTTCTTCGCGACGGTCTTCTTGGCCGTCACCTTCTTGGCCGGGGCCTTCTTCGCGACCGTCTTCTTCGCCGTCGTCTTCCGCGCGGCGGTCTTCTTCGCAGCAGTTGTCTTCTTGGCTGCGGTCTTCTTGGCGGGCGCCTTGGCAGCGCTGCGCTTTGCCGGCGCCTTCTTTGCCGCACTCACCTTCTTCGTCACTGTCTTCTTCGCTGCGCTGACCTTGCGCGCGGATGTCGTCTTCGCGGCGCTGGCCTTCTTGGCGACAGTCTTCTTGGCGGGAGAAGCCTTTTTGGCTGTCGCCTTCCCTGCGGCTGCCTTCTTGGCTGGCACTCTGCCTCCTTGGTGCGGCTGAGGAAAACCACGGTGGATTCCTCGTCGTCATGATGATGACAACACTTGGTGGCTACGTAAAGCACCCGAAACGTCTTCAGGTTAAGGCGTCCTGGCCGCAAGCAGGCGCGCAAATGCCGAAAATCCTTGTGCAGAAGGGATTCCGTCGCGCTAAGAGGATGCCCGAAGGGCTCAAGAATTTCTTGGCGACACGCGCACAAAGTTCGTGTCGAACCGTGCTTTCGGGGAGTGTTGTCCTCGGCAACGGCCTGCGCGAAGTGAGGTGACGGACATGTCGAAGAGCGTGTGTGACGACGTCGGAGGCGCATGATGAGAGAGCTGCGCGACGACCTCGGCGACATCGTCTCGATGCCGTCGACAGTGCGTCGCGTCGTCAGCATCGTGCCGTCGTTGACCGAGTCGATCGCCGTGACGCACGCACATCTTCTGGTCGGTGCGACGGACTGGTGCACGCATCCGCGAGAGCTCGATGTGACGCGCGTGCGGGGTACGAAGAATCCGGATCTCGATCGCATCCGTGCACTCGCACCCGACGTCGTGATCGCGAATGCCGAAGAGAATCGGGCCGTCGATCTCGACACGTTGCGCGCGAGCGGAATCGCGGTCTGGACCACCTCACCGACGACAGTCGCCGAATCACTCGACTCACTCGAGCGCATGCTGTCCGCAATCACCGGTGAGCTCCCGGATTGGCTGCGACAAGCGCGCGACGTCTGGAGTACGCCGTACGTCGGGAAGCGCCGGCGGGCCGTCGTACCGATCTGGCGTCGACCGTGGGTGGCGTTGGGCCGGGACACATTCGCCGGTGATGTGTTGTCGCGGATCGGGATCGACAACGTGTTCGCGGAATCCGGTGAACGTTATCCGCGGATCGATCCGGATGCGTTGCCCGGTTACGACATCGTGGTACTGCCGGACGAGCCTTATGCGTTTTCACCCGACGACGGTCCGGAGGCATTCACCCAGCCGGCGAAGTGTGTGTCCGGCCGGCATCTGACCTGGTACGGCCCGTCGCTGGTCGAGGCGCGTGAACTGCTCACGGGACAGCTCGCCTGAACCGCCCGGCGGACGGTCGCGATGCTGATCGGACGGGCGCAGTGATGTGCGACACGATGCCTGCCCGGTCAGCTAGACGGTTAGGTATGCCTCACCTACACTCGCTGCGTGCCGTCGATGACCGCGAAGAAGAAGTGCTGCAAGGACAAGCCGAGGTGCAAGAAGTGCCCGGTCGTCCTGAAGCGGCTGGCTGATGCCGGCTGCGCGGAGCGGCTCGATCGGGTCCACTACGTGGTGGACAAGAAGATCAAGAAGAAGGTCCTCAAAGAGGCCCGCAGCCGCTGACGCGGTGATTCACGACGCGTCGACTCAGGACGCGCGGCGCAGGGTGATGGCGTCGGCCGCCTGGCGGAGCAGTCCGGGGATGGTGACGTGGGCGGCCTGACCGGTTGCCTCGAGGTCGTCGCCGTACCACCAGCCGTGTGCGCTGATCGTCTCCAGTTCGAGCTGCTCCTGATTGGCGAACGTCACGTCGACGCCGTCCACCGCGACCGCGAAGAACGTCTGGTGCTGGATGATCGGGCACCCGCCCCACTCGAACTCGATCGTGTTCGTCGCCACCGGCGTACCGAGGGACTCCATCGGCAGGTGGATGCCGACCTCCTCACGCAGTTCCCGGCTGGCCGCCTCCGCGACCGTCTCACCGGCCTCCACGCCGCCGCCGATGGTGAACCAGTACGGCGTCTGTGGCTTCAGCGGATCCCAGCCGTGCAGCAGCAGCACCTTGCCGTCCGGGCGGACCGGCAGGACACGGGCCGTCGTACGCCGGACGACGGTGCCTGGTGATGGCAGACGAGGATCGCTCACACAACAAAACGCTAGACGAGGAAACCCGTCCCGCGTCGGCTGATGCGGCGCGTCTCACATTAGTTGCCGTGCACATCAGGTGGCACGATCGAACCATGACGGCAACGATCGGTCTCGGACTGGCAGCGCTCGGGCGACCCGGGTACATCAACCTCGGACACGACGAGGATCTGCCGCCCGGCCGCGCGATCGAGGACCTGAGAGCGCGCACACATCAACTCCTCGAGCAGGCCTGGCAGGCCGGAGTTCGCTACTTCGACGCCGCGCGTTCGTACGGCCTTGCCGAAGCCTTCCTCGGCGAGTGGCTGACACCCGAACGACGCGACCAGCTCACCATCGGTTCGAAATGGGGTTACACGTACGTCGCCGACTGGCGCCACGACGTGGACACGCACGAGGTGAAGGACCACTCGCTCGCCACCCTCGAACGGCAGTGGCCCGAGACCCTTCAAGCGCTTGGTGGACCACCCGACTTCTACCTGGTCCACAGCCTCACGTCGGACAGCCCGGCACTCGGCGACGCCCGACTGCTCGATCGCCTCGGTCAGCTCGCGGCCGACGGCGTACGCGTCGGATTGTCGACAAGCGGACCACGCCAGGCCGAGACCCTGCGCAAGGCGCTGGAGCTCAACGGACCGTTCACCGCCGTACAGGCGACCTGGAACGTCCTCGAGACCTCAGCAGGTCCCGCCCTCGCCGAGGCACACGACGCGGGCTGGTTCGTCGTGGTCAAGGAAGCCGTCGCCAACGGACGTTTGACCGCGAAGGCCGGCGAGACCCCGTTCAACGAGTTCGCCCGGCAGCACGGCATCGCACCCGATGCGCTGGCCATTGGTGCCGCCGCTGCGCAGCCGTGGGCCGACGTCGTCCTCAGCGGCGCGAGCACCGCAGAACAACTCGAAAGCAACCTCGCCCACCGGACGGCTGGACCACTCACCGAGTTCGCCCAACAGCCGGACGAGTACTGGACCGAACGGTCAGCCCTGCCCTGGATCTAGCAGCAGCCCACGCGTGCTGCGCAGCCGCTCCTTCGTCGCGTCAGCTCCGCGCGCTCCCACCCGCCCCGGCTTGTCGCCAGTGTGCTTCTTGCCTGGCTGCCGCCCGGCGGCGTGTGCGCTTATCGCGCCTCGCGGTGCTGCCGCCCGCGTGCTGTGCACTCTTGCGTCGCGCTCGACTACCTGGCCGACGCCCGGATGACAGACAACTCTCGTCGCATCGACCGCGGGTGCACCCAGTGGACTCGATCCGCTCGCCGGTGCATGCCGTTGCGTCACCCGCAGCGGGTTCTCGGCCGACCGGTCCTGGGCCAGCTCTGCCGTGTACGTGCTCCTGTGCCGCGCGGGTGTGCGTGCTCCTGCGTCGCCCGCTTGATCAGCCGGGTGCAGTCCGTGATTGGGGTGCGTCGGGGTCTCGTTCGCCACGATGGCGGTCGTGGTTACAACGGCACGTCTTGCGGACGGGCGTCGGACAGGTAGTCGCATCGCGTGCGACGCAGGAGCACGCACACCGCGGGCGAAAGCCCGGCACCGCGGGCGGTAGCCCGCAGGGAAACCCGGGCGGGTGGGAGCGGGCGTAGCTGACGCGACGAAGGAGCGGCTGCGTAGCACGCGTGGGTTGAATCAGAAGGTGTGTTCGTCGGCGGGGAAGGCTCCGGAGGCTACTTCGGCGGCGTAGGTGGTGGCTGCTGAGGTGAGGATGCCGCGTAAGTCGGCGTACTGCTTGACGAAGCGGGGCATTGTGCCGGAGCGCATGCCTGCCATGTCTTGCCAGACCAGCACCTGGGCGTCGGTGTCGCGGCCGGCGCCGATGCCGATGGTGGGGATCGTGACGCGCTTGGTGATCTCCGCGGCGACGTCGCCCGGCACCATCTCGAGGACGACGGAGAACGCGCCGGCGTCGGCCAGTGCGATCGCGTCGTCGATGAGGCCGGCCGCCTGGTCACCGCGGCCCTGGACCCGGTACCCGCCGATGCTGTGTTCGCTTTGCGGCGTGAAGCCGATGTGCGCCATCACCGGGATGCCGGACTGGGTCAGTTTCTCCACCATCGGTACGACGGTCCGGCCACCCTCGAGCTTGACCGCGTGCACGCCCGCTTCCTTCATGAACCGGACAGCGGTGTGGAACGCCTGCTCGGGTGACGCCTGGTACGAACCGAACGGCAGGTCCGCGACGACCAGCGCCCGGTCGACCGCACCGGCGACCGCGCGGGCCAACGGGATCAGTTCGTCGACCGTGACGCGCAGGGTCGTCTCGTAGCCGAAGACGTTGTTCGCGGCGGAGTCGCCGACCAGCAGGACCGGGATGCCGGCCTGGTCGAAGATCTCGGCAGTGTACTGGTCGTACGCCGTCAGCATCGCCCACTTCTCGCCGCGGTTCTTCATGTCGCGGAGGTGGTGGATGCGGTACCGGCGCGGCCGCTTGCTGCCCTCACCCGGGCCTGCGGCCGAGGAGGCCTGACCAGGAGACGCAGTCGTGGCCTGAGCCTCGGCAGGACCGCTCACCTGTGCAGTGGCCGGTACCGGAGAGCCGACGGCAGCGGCCGGTGCGGGATTGCCGGCGGCAAGAGCCGACGCGGGAGAGCCGCCAGCAGGTGCCGGTGCATTAGAGCCGCCAGAAGCAGCCGGTGCGGGAGAGCCGCCAGTAGCTCGTGCGGACGAGCCGACGGCATTGGTCGGTGCGGGAGAGTTGCCGGCATTGGTCGGTGCGGGAGAGTTGCCGGCATTGGTCGGTGCGGGAGAGTTGCCGGCCTCGGGCTCACCGCCACTGGGCTGTGCACGACGGGCACGGTGTGAACCGGTGTGCTCGTTCGCCACCTGGCTCGGGGCGTCCTGCTGGACGTCCGCACGTCGCCGTGCGCCGATAGGTTTGGGCTGCTCGCTCACTGGTGTGTTGCTCTCGTACTCCGCGCTCGGGTCGGACAGGTAGCCGTTGTCCGACTGCCGGCCGGACTCCTGCCCGTAGTTGGCCTCCATCATCTCCGGCAGGTACGCCGTGATCGTCGGAGTGTCCACGTAGTTGCCTGGTGGGTTCGCAGGAGGCGACGCGGGCCGCTGGTTCTGCGGCTGCGATGGCTGCTGCTGGCCCTGCGGCTGCGCGGGCGGAGGCGGTGGTGTTGGTGCCTGGCCCTGTGGCTGGTGCGGCGTCACGCCGTTGTTGTGTGCAGGCGTGCCGTTCTGCGCAGCCGTCGGGGCAGGGCCGCTCCAGTTGGCGTTGCTGGTCCCGTTGGAGCTGTGCGGTGCCGGCGCGTGCTGGGTCAGACCGTTGCTGCCGGCCTGTGGCGGCGCGGTTGGGCGCTGCGGCTGCTGCTGCGGTGTGCCGGGCGGCGTCTGCCGGTTCGGCGGTACGCCGTTGCTACCTGGACCGAACGGGCTCGGCCGACCTTGTGGCGGGGGAGGGCCGACCGGCGACTGCTGTGGCTGCTGCGGCCGGAACGGGCTCTGCTCCTGGAACTGACCGAACGTCGACTCGTCACCACGAGCCTGCCCCGGCTCACCACGAAGAGCCTCACCGCGACCGGGCTCACCACGAAGAGCCTCACCGCGACCGGGCTCACCACGAAGAGCCTCACCGCGACCGGGCTCACCACGAAGAGCCTCTCCACGACCCGGCTCACCACGACCGGGCTCGCCACGAAGGGCCTCTCCACGACCGGGCTCACCACGAAGAGCCTCGCCACGACCGGGCTCACCACGAAGAGCCTCGCCACGACCGGGCTCACGAAGACCCTCACCACGCCCCGGCTCACGAGGAGCCTCACGACCGGGCTCACCACGACCGGGCTCGCCGTAGTACTCCAGCCGCTGCTGGTCGCCGTACGTGCGCCCCTGCGGCTGCTCGCCGTACGGACGAGGCTGGGGCTGGTCGCCGTACCGCTGCTGAGGTTGCTGCGCGGGCGGCGGCGGGGGCGATGCCGGCAGGTACGGAGGCTTCGGGACGTACGGCTGTTGGGGCACCGGGCCGCGTTCGTAGGACCTGGGTGCGTTCGGCAACGACGGCGACGGGTCGAGTCCGAGGCCGTTGCCGCGGTCCCGCCAGGTGTCGTCGCCGTACTCCGAGCGGCGGTGCTCCTCGGTTGTCCGGTTCTTCGGTCCGGTCCCGTACGGCGAGGGCAGCTCGTCGTCGTCGTGGGTACCGGCCGACAGGAAGTTGTCAACCATGCCTTCATCGTCCCACCGTTGCGGAGGGTGAGCGCTACGGGTTGCGGCTGAGCGATCGCTCACATCGTCGGCGGGCAGGCCGGAGCGGTCCGAGAGCTCCTCGGAGGAGCCCCACGGGGTGTCGGAGGTCGGGCGGTACCGCCAGGGATCAGTCAGTGCTCTCGGCCACCTTCCGTGCCTCCTCACCAGTCGCCGGTACGTCGGAACCGGCGTCCTCACCAGTCACCGGGACGTCCTGACCTGTCGAACTGTCCGTAGCCGTCCCGTGCGCCGCCTTGCGGGCGTCCTCACGCCAGGCGTTCGTGATCGGCAGCCGGCGGTCCCGGCCGAAGGCCTTGTGGGTGATCTTCGGGCCCGGCGGGTACTGCCGTCGCTTGTACTCCGCCCGGTCGACCAGCTGGATCACCTTGCTCACCAGTTCGGTCTCGAACCCGGCCGCGACCAGCTCGGCACTGCCGCGGTCCTGCTCGACGTAGTCGTCCAGTATGTCGTCGAGCAGGTCGTACGGCGGCAGCGAGTCGGTGTCCTGCTGGCCGGGCCGCAGCTCCGCCGACGGCGGCTTGGCGATCGAGTTCTCCGGGATCGGCGGCTGCTGGCCGCGCGCCTTCGCGTCCGCGTTGCGCCACTTCGCCAGCCGCCAGACCAGCGTCTTCGGTACGTCCTTCAGCGGCGCGTACCCGCCGACCGCGTCACCGTAGATGGTCGAGTAGCCGACGGACAGCTCAGACTTGTTGCCGCAGGCAAGCACCAGGTGACCGTCGGCGTTCGACAGGCCCATCCAGATCACCGCTCGCACCCGCGCCTGCAGGTTCTCCTCGGCCAGACCGGTCAGGCCGAGGGTGTCGATGAACGGCTGCACCATCGGCTGGATCGGCACCACCCGGTAGTTCAGGCCGGTCCGTGCGGCGAGCTCGGCGGCGTCGTCGCGGGAGTGGTCGCTGGAGTACACACTGGGGTTGGAGATGCCGAAGACATGCTCGGCCCCGACCGCGTCACAGGCGATCGCGGCGACCAGCGACGAGTCGATGCCACCGGACAGCCCGAGCAGGACCGACTTGAAGCCGTTCTTCTGCACGTAGTCGCGCAGTCCGGTGACGATCGCGCCGTACATCTCGGCCTCGTCCGCGAGCCGTGGCGCGACGGCGGTGGCGATCGGTTCGTACGGCTCCAGCGCGTCCTCGTGGATCACGGTGTGAACGATGTCGATGCCTTCGTGCGACCCCGACGGTGTACCGGCGGGCGCGGGCAGGTCGAGGTCGACCACCATGCTGCCCTGCTCGAACTGCGGGGCGCGGGCGAACACCTTGCCGTCGGCATCGGCGATCAGCGAGTCGCCGTCGAAGACCAGCTCGTCCTGGCCGCCGACGAGGTTGACGTAGGCGAGCGAGCAGCCGGCCTCACGGGCGCGACGGCGGACCAGGTCGCCGCGGACGTCGTCCTTGTTGGCCTCGTACGGCGAACTGTTGACGACCAGCAGCAGACCGGCACCCGCGGCCTTGGTCACCGCGACCGGGCCGCCGTCCTGCCAGAGGTCCTCGCAGATGACCAGGGCGACGTCGACACCGTGGATCCGGATCACCTGCAGGGTGCTGCCGGGGACGAAGTGCCGGAACTCGTCGAAGACGCCGTAGTTCGGCAGGTGGTGCTTGACCGCGCTGGTGACGACGCGACCCTGGTGGATCACCGCCGCGCTGTTGGTCGGGGAGCCCTTCGGCCGGCCGAGCCGGTCCACGCCCATCGCCGTACCGGTGGCGCGGTCGAGGTAGCCGCAGACCACCACGACGTCGCCGAGACCTTCGTCGGCCAGCCGGGTGGCGAGGTCGTGGATGCGGGCCTGGGACGCGTCCACGAACGATGCCCGCAGGGCCAGATCCTCGACCGGGTAGCCGGTCAGGGCGAGCTCCGGGAAGGCCACCACATGGGCTCCCCGCTCGACGGCGTTACGGGTCCACGCGACGATCTTCTCGGCGTTCCCGTCGATGTCACCGACGGTCACGTTGAGCTGAGCGAGAGCAACCCGAAGCTGAGGCACGGGAGCACATTACTGGTTCCTTGGCTCGAACCCACTTCTGATCAAAGATCAGTGGTGACCAGGTCCAGTTCGTTGTTCTCCGGGTCGGCGAGTGTGCAGCGCTGTGGCGAGTCCTGGTGCACGATCCGGCCGCCGGTGGCGAGGGCCGTTTCGATGCGGTTCTGGAGCTGGTCGCCGGGTACGAGGAGCTCCAGCGTGATGCGGTTGCGCTGCGCGCGGCGGGCCTCGTCCGAGGGGTCCATCGGCTGGAAGAAGAGCACCGGGTTGAGCCAGCGGGGATCGTAGATGTCGCTGAGGTACGGACGCGTGTCGGGGTCGTAGCCGAGGACCGTCTGCCAGAAGGTGCGGACCGCGGCGATGTCGACGGCGTCGATGCCGAACTGTACGAAGCGCAGTCGGGACGGGTCCGCCGTGAGCTTCAGGTCACGCGCGGCGGCTTGGACCCGGCGGGCCAGGTCGGCGAACCGCGCGTCCTCCCACAGGTCCTTACCGGTGTCGATGGTGACGCCGTCCGGCCGAAGGTCGACCATCAGCGCCATACCTGTCTCGTCAACCAACCCAGCCACGGCAGTGGCGAGCTCGGCCGCCTGCGCGGTCGACGTGGTCGGGTAGAAGGTCATCCCACCGAACGCGGTCCGCCAATCAGCCGTCTCCGGCCCGCCGGCCAGCTCCTGGGCCGAGACGATGTCCGCCTCGTTCCCTTCGGCGTCGGCCATCGTCCGGTAGTGGTCACCACCGTCGAACGCCACCCGCCCGCCGGCCGCCTCGGCCGCCGTCACGCCAGCCGTCAGAGTCTGCGGACGACAGACATCGACGTGCGGACGATTGCGCAGCGGCAGCGACTCATCGAGCTGGTGGAACGAGAACGCCGGATCCCGCCGCAGCGGATCAGCCAGCTGGTCGTCGCCGACCGTTTCGTAGCCGAGTACGGCGTGCCAGAACGGAATCACCGCGGACCTGTCAGCAGCCCCGATCCGCACTCGCAGATCCTGCAGCGCCGACGGATCGGCGGTCAGCCCCAGCCCTTTCGCCGCGGCCGAGATCGCCGACGCCAACTCCAGCCCGCTGGAACCGTCGATCCGGACCTGCACCCCGCGATCACGCAGGTTCACCTCCAGCAGGTCCGTCAGTCCGGCGATCCGCGCGACCAGGGCCGCGCCGGTCGTCTGCGAGGGCGCCTCGAACCAGGCGTAGGTGCCGGAAGCAAGTGCCCGCCAGTCCTCGGCACCGGCGATGGATTCGCTCATGGCAGGAACATAAGCGACGAAGGTTCGCCGGTCGATGACTTTGGGTGGATGTGTGGGGACGGTCCGGCCGATTCACTGAGTGGTGTGACATCTCAGGCTGGGCCGACGGGATTGACCGAGCGGGCGCTCGGGCCGGACCTGGCCCGTGGGTTCATGCTGCTGTTCATCGCGCTGGCGAACTCGCACTACTTCGTCAACGGCCCCTCGATCTTCGGTGGCTTCCCGACCGACGGGTCCCCGGTGGACCGCGCGGTGAGCTTCCTGATCGCGACGTTCGTCGACGGCCGGTCGTTCCCGATGTTCGGCGTGCTCTTCGGGTACGGCGTCGCGCAGATCGTCCGCCGCCAGCGCGAGGCCGGGCAGGAGTGGAAGCCGATCCGGAAGCTGCTCCGGCGGCGGAGCCTCGTCCTGGTCGTGCTCGGCTTCCTGCACGCGATGCTGCTGTACGTCGGCGACATCCTCGCGGCGTACGGCGTACTCCTCTTCCTCGGCGTCTGGGCGCTGCGCTGGAAGGACCGCTGGCTGTTGATCGTGGCCGCGGTCGTGCTGGTGCTCTCGTCGCTGCCGAGCGGCGACTCACTCTCGACGGCGACGGACCCGGTCGATTCCTCGATGCTGCCGCAGAGCCTGCTCGACCAGTTCGCCGACCGGATCGTCGTCCAGCCGTTCATCGCGTTGCTCGGCCCGATCGGGTTCATCACACCGTTCCTGATCGGCCTGTGGGCCGGCCGCCGGGGCGTTCTCGAGCGTCCGGCCGAGCACCTCACCCTGCTCCGGTCGACCGCGATCATCGGCATCACCGTCGCGGTCGTCGGCGCCCTGCCGGTGTCGCTGGTCGTCGGCGGCGTGATCGACCGGCCGAGCGATCACACGCTCAGCATCATCGGTCCGCTGCACGACTCGTCCGGCGTCCTCGGCGGATTCGGGTACGCCGCTCTGATCGTGCTGATCGGGATGCGGCTGAGCGATCGCCAGGGCCCGATCACCCTGGCGATCGCCGCGGTCGGTCAGCGCTCACTGACCTGCTATCTGGCCCAGTCGGTGGTGTGGACCGTCGTATTCACGCCGTACCTGCTCGATCTGTCGCGCACGCTCAGTACGGCCACGACGGCGCTGCTCGCCGTCGCGACGTGGTTGGCGACTGTTCTGCTGGCCGAGCGGATGCGGCGCGTGGGCTACCGCGGACCGTTCGAGATCATGATCCGCAAGTTCACGTATCGCTTCAGTAAGGCAGTGACCCGAGCGTAGACGACCCGTGGTGTCTAATGGCTGGCGTGACAAGAGGGCAGGAGCCGGCGGGGGACGTCCGGCTGGGACGGGTCGGTAAGGGGCTGCGAGTCCTCGTGGCCGTGGTCGGGATCGGGCTGCTGATCAACGGATCGGTCCGGGCCACTGACGACGCCTGGCCGTTCGGACCGATGTCGCAGTACGCGATGTCGGTGCCGGACGACGCGTCGATCACCTACACCCGGATCACCGCCCAGACCGATGCCGGTACGACGGTCGACGTACCGCTGAACATCGAGGGGGCCGGGGTCGCCCGGGCCGAGATCGAGGCGCGGACCGGGGAGATCGTCAAGGATCCGTCGCTGCTGCAGCAAGTCGCGGACGGATGGTCCAAGAAACACCCGGACAAGCCGAAGTACGTGAAGCTCGAGCTGATCCGCGACACCACCCAGCTGGTCAAGGGGCGAGTCGTTGGCCCGCCGACGCCCGAGGTACTCGCGACGTGGGAGGTGCGCCGATGAGCGCGGCCGACGCTGCGGTGCCGGTCCGCCGGTCGCTCCCGGCACGCGTCGCGGGCTGGTTCACCCCGTCCATCGCGCTGGCTCGGGTCGCGTGGTTGCGGACCGTCCTCTACTTGTTCGTCATCCTCGACATGCACGCGTTCGTCCGGGACACCCGGCTCAAGGGCGAGCACTCCGATCTCTACCAGCCGTTGCTGCTGGCCCGCATCTTCGAACTGCCCAAGCCGTCGGTGGCGAACACGACCACCCTGTACGTCGTCCTGATCGTGGCCTGCCTGGTCGGCGCGTCGAACTACTTCCCGCGGATCGCCGGCTGGATCGTGGCGCCGGCGTTCACCTGGTGGGTGCTGATCGGGATGAGCGACGGCAAGGTCGACCACGACCACCTCGCGCTGGTGATCGCGCTCTGGGTGCTCCCAACCGTGAGGTCCGGCAAGCGCGGTCTGGCGTCGTACGGCGATCAGACCAGGTCGGAGGCCGCCGGCTGGGCCGTTCGGTGTGTGCAGATCTGCGTGATCGCGACGTACTTCCTGTCCGCCGTCGCGAAACTGCGGAGCGCCGGGTGGGCGCTGACCTGGCCGGGCAGCGCCGTACTGACGTGGGCGATCGTACGGCGGCCGCACCCGGTCGGAGAGTGGTTGCTGCACCACCCGTGGATGCTGCACGTGATGCAGTGGGTCGGGATCATCGCGGAGCTCCTGTCGCCGGTGATCCTCTGGCTCAAGGGACGGTGGCAGCTGCTCGGGGCGCTGTTCTTCCTCGGGTTCCACGCGGCGAACACGGCGATCCTGCTGATCCACTTCTTGCCGACGGTGGTCTGCTGGCTGGCGTTCGCGCCGCTGGAGCGGATCGTGCCCTGGTTCCGGCGCCGGCGGGCGTCAGACCGCGACGCCGGAGAGGCCGAAGACCAGGCCGAAGAGGGCCGGCAGGCCAAGGAGCAGGCCGGCGCGTAGCCGGAACCGGCGCCCGCCCGGGCCCGGGGTACGGACCACGCGGGACAGCACGGCACCGGCGTACCCGAAGACCAGGGCGGCGAGCAGGATCTGCTTGGTCGGCAGGTCGTCGGCGTGGTGGTGGGTCAGGCCGAGCGTGACCAGGCCGGTGCAGGAGAACGCGCACATGCCGAATCCGAGCTCCGGGACCGGCAGCCAGCGCCGCCCGAGCACGTCCCGCTCGGCGGGCCGCTTGCCCCGGATCGACTGGACGAAGCGCGTGGTGCTGAGCAGCAGGTCGGCGGCACACAGGATCGCGGCCACGATCAGGGCGGCGTGGTAACCAGCACCGAAGATCGTCTGCACACCGAAACGTTAGGCCCTGATCGGCGCGATGTCCGCACCAGCACGTAACGTCTGCTTAACAGAGCAGGGGCAGACTGTGTGAGGGCCCTCTGAAGTCGATGCTGAGCGAGAGGTGGACTGGCCGATGGACAAGCAGCAGGAGTTCGTACTGCGCGCGCTCGAGGAGCGCGACGTACGGTTCGTGCGGCTCTGGTTCACCGACGTGCTCGGGTTCCTGAAGTCGGTGGCGGTGGCGCCGGCCGAGCTGGAGGGCGCGTTCGCCGAGGGGATCGGGTTCGACGGATCCGCGATCGAGGGGTTCGCCCGGGTCACCGAGGCGGACATGCTGGCCAAACCGGACCCGTCGACGTTCCAGATCCTGCCCTGGCGGGGCGAGACGATGGGCACCGCGCGGATGTTCTGCGACATCAACATGCCGGACGGGTCCGCGTCCTTCGCCGACCCGCGGTACGTGCTGAAGCGGACGCTGTCGAAGGCGGCCGACCTCGGCTTCACCTTCTACACCCACCCCGAGATCGAGTTCTACCTGTTCAAGTCGCTGACCGGCGAGCCGGGCACGAAGCTGGAGCCGGTGGACTCGTCGGGGTACTTCGACCACACCCCGCAGGGGATCGGCAACGACTTCCGCCGCGAGGCGATCACGATGCTGGAGTCGATGGGCATCTCGGTCGAGTTCAGCCACCACGAGGGCGGGCCCGGCCAGCAGGAGATCGACCTGCGGTACGCCGACGCGCTCACCACCGCGGACAACATCATGACCTTCCGGGTGGTGGTCAAGGAGGTGGCGCTGAGCCAGGGCATCTACGCCTCGTTCATGCCCAAGCCGTTGAGCGACCAGCCCGGGTCCGGGATGCACACCCACATGTCGCTGTTCGAGGGCGACCGGAACGCGTTCTTCGAGGGCGGCGCGCAGTACCAGCTGTCCAAGACCGGCCGCGCCTTCATCGCCGGCCTGCTGCAGCACGCGGCCGAGATCACCGCGGTGACGA
This sequence comes from Kribbella sp. NPDC049174, assembly GCF_043197365.1. Taxonomy (NCBI): domain Bacteria; kingdom Bacillati; phylum Actinomycetota; class Actinomycetes; order Propionibacteriales; family Kribbellaceae; genus Kribbella; species Kribbella sp. NPDC049174. The sequence continues at coordinate 434,708 of NZ_JBICSZ010000001.1, forward strand.
ACCAGTGGGTGAACTCCTATAAGCGGCTCGCCGTCGGCGACGAGGCACCGTCGTTCATCTCCTGGGGTCACAACAACCGGTCCGCGCTGGTCCGGGTGCCGATGTACAAGCCGCACAAGGGCCAGTCTTCGCGGGTCGAGTTCCGGTCGCTGGACTCGGCGGCGAACCCGTATCTCGCGTTCGCGCTGATGCTGGCGGCCGGCCTGAAGGGCATCGAGGAGGGTTACGAGCTGCCGCGCGAGGTCGAGGACGACGTCTGGTCGCTGACGTCACGCGAACGCAAGGCCCTCGGCATCAAGCCGCTGCCGAGCAGCCTCGCCGAGGCCATCAGCGCGATGGAGGACAGCGAACTGGTCGCCGAGACCCTCGGCGAGCACGTCTTCGACTTCTTCCTCCGCAACAAGCGCGCCGAGTGGCAGGACTACCGTCGCCAGGTCACCCCGTTCGAGCTGAACAAGCTGCTACCCGTGCTGTAGGTCCAGCCCACGCGTGCTGCGCAGCCACTCCTCGTCGCAGCTGCTACGCGCGCTCCCACCCGCCCCCCGGCTTAGCCGCCGGTGCATCCTCGCCGGCTGCCGCCAGCGCTCTGCGGGCCCTTTTGCGCGCGTGCTGTCGCCCGCTTCAGTTGACTGCGATGTGATCGAAGCGTCGGCGTGGTCACCTTGGCCCACCGTGGTCGGTCGTCCCCACGCCGGCGTTACGCGCGCTCCTACGTCGCGTGCTCGCCATCCGCTCCCACCCACCACCCTTTGCTCAGCGGCTCATGCGACGGCTCTCCCGGTCGTCGCAGTCGGCAGTTCCACGACTCTTTCCGAGAAGCGTCTAGTCGCGCGAGGCTGAACGCTTGAGTGGAAGGCGGGCCGTACGCGGGTGCTGGGACCGGCACGCACGGCCCGCCGGACTAGGGGCGCGGGTCGCTCACGAGTACCGCAACGTGTAGCGCGGACTCGATGTCGTCGCGGACACGGATGGGATGACCGAGTACGGCGAAGTGCGTGAGGCTTGGTACGACCACAGCACGGGCGTGGTCGGCGAGCACGGCGTCGACGAGGTCCCGGAATGCGGCCGGGACGCTCTCTACCTTCTCCTCGAAGATCTTGCCGAGCTTGTAGCCTTCACGCTCTGCGTGGGTGGAGAAACGCGCGCGAATGTCCGCCTTCTCCCGGGCCTCCATGAAGAGGTGCTCTCGGTAGTAGCCGTGCGCCACCTGGCGCTCATCCGTACCCTTCCCCGCGTTCATGTGACAACTGTCGACCGTGCTGTCACTCTCCGGAGGGGCCATACTGGTGGCCAAATGGGCGGGATTGGTTGCTGAGGCGAAAGGCACAGGCAGCGCGATGGAGACCGGGGTTGGTCGGCTGATCGCGCAGTTGCGTGCCGAGCGTGAGTTGAGTCAGGCGGAGCTTGCGCAACTGCTCGCCAAGGTTTCCGGCAACGCGGCTGTCACGCGCCATGAGGTGAGCCGCTGGGAGCAAGGGCGTCGCCGGCCGCGGCGGTACTGGTTGGAATGGCTCGCGGTGGTGTTCGGGATGAGCCTCTTCGACCTCGAGGACCTTGCGCGCCTTGCGACCCCAACCATCGATTCCGATGAAGCAGAGGCGATTGAACTTCGCCAGCGCGTGGCCGCCAGCGATGTCGGCGCACAGACACTGGACCGGCTGGAAGCCGCGGTCGACGAACTCGTGATCGTCTATCCAGCGAGTCCGCCTGATCTGCTCTTGCTCCGCGTCCGGCGTCATCTCGCGTACGTCGGCAAGCTGCTCGACGCCCGCAAGACACTCGCGGAACACCGCCGGCTCGTGATCGTAGGAAGCTGGCTCTCCCTCCTCGGAGCGACCTGTTCTATCGATCTGGCGAACCGTCCGGCGGCCGCGGCAAGGCTGCGTACGGCGACGCGACTGGCCGAGCATGGTGAACACGCCGAATTGTCGGCGTGGTGCCTCGAAACGGCAGCTTGGCAAGCAGTCACCGACGGGGACTACCGGCGCGCTCTGAAGCTCAGTCAGGGCGCCCAAGCGATCGCTCCGCACGACAGTTCGGCGTACATCCAAGCCACCGCTCAGGAGGGCCGAGCCCACGCCCGACTGGGTCACACCCGCGAAACCCTGAACGTCCTCAGCCGTGTGGAGCAACTCGTGGCACCACTCAAGGTGCCCGAACGGCCCGAGCATCACTACCGCTACGACCCCGAAAAGTCGAACGCGTACGTAGCCACAACGTTGTCGTGGCTAGGCGACCCGGGTGCCGAGTCGATCGCCCGTCAGGTGCTCACTCGGCTCGAGAGCCCATCGAGCGGAAGCGCTCGTCCGCGCCGTGCGGCGACCGCTCGCCTGGACCTTTCCCTCGCCCTCATCGCCAGTAGCAAGCCCGATGAAGCAAGCGGCGTCACGATGCAAGCCCTGACCTCTGGACGGCTCGTCCCGTCCAACTTCTGGCGCGCGAAGGAAGTCATCAGGGCCGTCGATGCCTGCGGCCTACCCGAAGCCGCGGAGCTTCGCGACGCCTACGAGTCGCTCAAGTCCTGACCTCGCGAATGCGTAAGAACCTTTGTTCGGGCGCGGTCGTGCCCGCGGAGCAGAGGTGGGGACTACCTGTTGCGGGTGCTGTTGGTCTGTCTGCGTTGACAGGGCGAATTGACTCAGTGATCATTGAGGCAATGAACGTTGAGCGGAAGTCTCTGGTGGAGCGGGCTCGGGTGCATGCGGCGCTTGGGGATCCTGCTCGGTTGGCGATTGTGGAAGCGTTGGCGGTGGGGGATGCGGCGCCGGGGGAGTTGGGGGCGGTGTTGGAGATGCCCACCAACCTCATCGCGCATCATCTGAAGGTTCTGCAGGAGGCCGGGTTGGTGGTGCGGGGGAGGTCTGAAGGTGATCATCGTCGGACCTACGTGCGCCTGGTGCCTGAGACGTTGGCGATGGTGGGGAGCCCGTCCCTGAGTGATGTGCCGCGCGTCGTGTTCGTGTGCACGCACAACTCGGCTCGGTCGCAGTTGGCGGCGGCGATCTGGTCGCGAAGGAGCCATGTGCCGGCCGTGTCGGCCGGGACTCGGCCGGCTGAGCGAGTGCATCCGCGGGCGGTGAAGGTGGCACGGCGGCGCGGGTTGGATCCGGCAAAGTGGCGCACGGCTCAGGTGAGTGACGTGGTGGAGCCCGATGATCTGGTGATCGCGGTGTGCGATATCGCGTACGAGCATCTGCCGGCCGAGGCGCGGCCGCGGGTGCATTGGTCGGTGCCGGATCCGGCTCCGGCGGACTCGGATGCGGCGTTCGAGGCCGCGTACGACGAGATCGCCGGCCGGATCGATCGGCTGGCGCCGTTGGTTTCGCCGGTTGAGGTGAACCGATCGAGGAGTGGAGCATGACCGAAGTCTCTGGGTACCACCGCGAAGACTTGTCCATCGATCAGCAGCTCGCGCTGCGTACGGCGGCGTCGAGGCTGGGGGAGCAGTTCGCCGGGATCTACGGACCCGCGACGATCGAGCGATTCCTCCACTCGAGCTACGACCAGTTCGCGATCGGCAGCACGGTGCCGAACTTCCTTCCCCTGCTCGCCGAGCGCTTCGCCCGGCAGCGGCTGACCGCACTCGCCCGAGTGGAAGGACACCACGACGACGGTCGTCCGGTGGTTCTGTTCCTGTGCGTGCACAACGCCGGCCGCAGTCAGATGGCGCTCGGGTTCTTCGAGTATCTGGTCGGTGACCGCGCTATCGGTTGGTCGGGTGGCTCGGAGCCGGGCGTCGAGGTGAACCAGGCCGCGGTCACGTCGATGGCGGAACGCGGGATCGACATCTCGACCGAGTATCCGAAGCCGTGGACCGACGAGGTCGTTCGGGCCGCTGACGTAGTCATCAGCATGGGCTGCGGTGATGCGTGCCCGATCTTCCCCGGCAAGCGGTACGAGGACTGGGTCCTCGACGACCCGTCGGGGCTCGAGGTTGCCGAGATTCGGCCGATCCGGGACGAGATCGAGCGCCGGGTCCGCCAGTTGCTCGACGAGCTCGCCGTACCTGCTGCGAGCGGCCGGTGAACACCGCTCCACTCTGGCGACGGGCAGTTGCCGAAGGCATCGGAACCGGGCTGCTGGTGACCGTCGTCATCGGCTCGGGGATCGCCGCCGCAAAACTGTCGCCGAACGATGTCGGACTCCAGCTGCTGGAGAACGCGTTCGCGACCGCGCTCGGACTCGCCGTACTCATTTTGATGATCGGGCCGGTCTCCGGCGCACACTTCAACCCGGTCGTGTCGGCAATCGACTGGTGGCTCGGTCGACGCACCGGAAGCGGTCTGACATCGCGTGATCTCGGTGCCTACGTTCCGGCGCAGGTCGTCGGTGCGGTCCTGGGCGCCGTGCTGGCGAATCTGATGTACGGCGAGGCCGCGGTGTCGTGGTCGACGACCGAGCGCAGCGGTGGGCAACTGTGGCTCGGCGAGGTCGTCGCAACCGCAGGGCTGATTGTGCTCATCTTCGCGCTCGCCGCGTCCGGCCGGGCCTCGCTGGCCCCGGCTGCGGTCGGCGCCTACATCGGGTCGGCGTACTGGTTCACCTCGTCGACCTCGTTCGCCAACCCTGCCGTCACGATCGGGCGAGCGTTCAGCGATACCTTCGCCGGGATCGCCCCGGCCTCCTTGCCCGGCTTCGTGATCGCACAGGTCGTCGGCGCGATGGTCGGAGTGGGCTTGCTGGCCCTGCTGTACCCGAGAGCCGGACGCGCTGCGGACGAGGTCGTCACGCCACACACTGAGACCCCTGCGAGTACTGGAGCATCCACGTGAGCAAGCCAAGTGTTCTGTTCGTCTGTGTCCACAACGCCGGCCGGTCGCAGATGGCCGCGGGCTGGTTGCGGCACCTGGCGGGCGACACGGTCGAGGTCCGGTCGGCCGGATCAGCACCGCGCGACCAGATCAACCCGGTCGCGGTCGAGGCGATGCGTGAGGTCGGCATCGACATCACCGGCGCCATCCCGCAGCGCTTGGAGACCGAGACCGTCCGCGAGAGCGACGTCATTGTCACCATGGGCTGCGGCGACGCGTGCCCGATCTTCCCTGGCAAGCGGTACGAGGACTGGGAGCTCACCGACCCGGCCGGCCAGCCGATCGAGGTCGTCCGCCAGGTCCGCGACGAGATCCGCGGCCGGGTGGAGAAGCTCGTCGGTGAGCTGCAGACCGCGTGAAGCCTGCAGGGCCCGGCCGTCGCCGGGATATAGGTGTCTTCCCTGCCGAGCGTCCTTCGCCGCGGAGCGCCTGACACGCTCTCGCGAGGGCCGAGGGCACGACGCGCGGAACCGTGTCTGAGGTGCTCTTCGTCTATGTTCGCAACGCCGGCAGGTCGCAGATGGCGGCCGGTCTCCTGAGTCAGCAGGCCGGTGATCGCCGAGCTGTTCGCTGCGACCTGATCAGAGTTTGGCGAGCAGGTCGCGGGCCGTGCGGCCGGCGCCGATGAGGGTGGCCGAGGCCGGGCCGGTCCAGTCGCCGTAGCCGATCAGGTGCAGACGTGGCTCTTTGATCGCCTGGGTGCCGTCGGTGGGGATCAGGCCGTCTGGTCCCCGCAGGCCGAGGGTCGACAGGTGACTGAGCTGTGGGCGGAAGCCGGTGCACCAGATGATCGTGTCGAACGACGACTCGGTGCCGTCGCGCCATCGGACGCCGTCGTCGACCACGCTCGCGAATGGTTCGCGAGCGTGCAGTACGTCGCGGTCACGGGCCTCTCGAACACTGTCGACCATCACGATGTCGCCGAGACCGGACACGCCGCCCGTGTCTTGTTCGCCGAGCTGCCGTGCCCGGTGACGCCTGGTGGCGATCTCGAACAAGGCCCGGCCGTCGACGTCGTCGGGGAGGAAACGAGGCGGGCGGAGCGTCACCCACGTGGTCTCCGCGACCAGCGAGACCTCGGCCAGGATCTGCGCGGCCGAGTTGCCACCGCCGACGATCAGCACGCGCTGGTCGATGAAGTCGGATGCGCGCCTGTAGTCGGCGGTGTGTAGTTGCCGGCCGGCGAACAGTCCCGGGTACGTCGGGACGAACGGCCTGGACCAGGTCCCGGTCGCCGACACGACGTGCTCTGCCAGCCAGTCGCCGTCGCCGGTGTGGACGACGAGGTGCTTGTCATCGCCGCGACTCACTGCGTCGACCGGGACAGAGCGTCGTACGTCGAGCTCGTAACGCTTCTCGTAGTGCGTCAGGTAATCGACCACATGTGCGGCCAACGGGTAACCACTGTCGCCGGTCCACGCCGGCATCATCCAACCCGGCAGCGAGGAGTATTGGGTGGGCGAGAAGGTCCGCAGCGTCGGCCACATCTGTGCCCAGGCGCCGCCGGGCTCTGCGGTGGCATCGAGGATGACGAAGTCCTCGCCAGGGACCAGACCGGAGCGGCGCAGGTAGAAACCCGTGGCCAAGCCGGCCTGGCCGCCACCGATCACCACCACACGGGCCCTACGCGATGACGCCATCCGGAGAAGTCAGACCGCGGTCGGCGCCGGGACCGACAGCAGGTTCGAGAGCCAGGTCAGACGCTCGGGCAGGGGCCAGTAGTAGACCCAGGTACCGCGGCGCTCGCAGTCGACCAGTCCGGCCTCGCGGAGGACCTTCAGGTGGTGCGAGATCGTCGGCCCGCTGACGTCGAAGTTGGGCGTGATGTCGCAGACGCACACCTCGTCACCGGCGGAGGCGATGATCGACATCAGCCGCAGCCGGATGGGGTCGGCCAGCGCCTTGAAGACCGCGGCGCCGTCCGCTGCCTGGGCCGGGTCGAGGGCGGCCTCGGAGATCGGCGTGCAGCAGGTGTTGAGTACGACGAGCTCCTGTTTAGGCATGCGTCTATCTTGACTTACGTCTAATCAGGAGGCAAGCTTCGTGATTAGATGAACGTCTAGACAGTACGGAGGATGATCGTGACAAAGCCGGTGGTAGTCATCGGAGCAGGCCCAGTGGGACTGGCCGCCGCGGCCCATCTCGCCGAGCGCGGGCTGGAGTTCCTGGTCCTCGAGTCCGGGCCGAGCGTCGCCGCGGCGATCGACGAGTGGCGGCACGTGAAGCTGTTCAGCCCGTGGCGGTACGACATCGACGCGGCCGCCCGTCGCCTGCTGGAGCAGACCGCCTGGATCGAGCCCAACCTGGACGACCTGCCCACCGGCGGCGACCTGATCGACGCCTACCTGGCTCCGCTGGCCAAGACGCCGCAACTCGACGACCGGATCAAGTACGGCGCTCAGGTGACCGCCGTGACCCGGGTCGGGTTCGACCGCGTCCGTACCGCGGGTCGCGCGGACGCGCCGTTCCTGGTGCGTCTGGCCGATGGTGAGGAGGTGCTCGCCAGCGCGGTGATCGACGCGGCAGGGACGTGGCGTCGCCCGAACGTGCTCGGCGGTTCCGGCATCCCCGCTCGGGGCGAGGCCGACGTGGCCGACGCGATCTCGGCGGCGTTGCCGGACGTGCTGGTGCGTGACCGTGAGCGCTTCGCTGGTCGCCGTACGGCAGTGGTCGGGGCTGGTCACTCGGCGGCGACGACGCTGCTCGAGCTGGGCGATCTGGCCGCGCAGGAGCCGGGCACCGAGGTGTTCTGGGTGGTCCGCGGCGCCGACCAGGCCCGCACCTACGGCGGCGGCGACGCCGACGAGCTCCCGGCCCGCGGAGCGCTCGGCGCGCGTCTCAAGCGACTGGTGCGGTCCGGCCGGGTCGAGCTCGTGAGCAGCTTCCGCATCGAGGCGATCACCCGCACGACGGACGGGCGGGTGGAGCTGGCAGCCGGTGACCGGCGGGTGGTCGTGGACACCGTGGTCAACTCGACCGGGTTCCGCCCCGACCACGAGATCGTCGGCGAGTTGCGCCTCGACCTCGACCCGATCCTGGGATCGACGCGGGCGTTGGCACCGTTGATCGACCCGAACCAGCACTCCTGTGGGACCGTCCCGCCGCACGGCGTCGACGAACTCGAGCACCCCGAGCCCGGCTACTACGCGGTCGGCGCCAAGTCGTACGGACGCGCACCGACGTTCCTGCTGGCCACCGGCTACGAGCAGGCTCGCTCCGTGGTTGCCGCGCTGGCTGGTGACTGGGAGGCCGCCCGCGATGTCCAGCTGAACCTGCCCGAGACCGGCGTGTGCTCGTCGAACCTCGCGTACGGCGACTCGGCCGACGAGGCCGCGGGCGGTTGCTGCGGCCCGGCGCCGCAGTCGGTCTCCATCGAGGCGCCGGCCGGCCGCGGCCTGGCCACCGGCATCAGCGGTGGTCTGCTGACCGTCGTCGAGGCGAAGCCGACCACGCAGTCCAGCTGCTGCGGCTGAGATGACGTCGAATCCGGGTCTGGTCGACCGCCCCACCACGGCGCCGGCCAGACCCGGTTCGCGACGTCTGGTGGGCGCGCTCGCCGTTACCCAGACGGTCGGATACGGCGTTCTGTACTACGCCTTCAGCGTCATCCTCGGGCCGATGAGCCGTGACCTGGGGATCTCGAACGCCATCTCCGCGGGCGCTCTCACTGTCGCCGTTCTCGTCACGGGCCTGCTGTCGATCCCGGTCGGTCGCTGGCTGGACGCCCGCGGCGGGCACGCGCTGATGACGACGGGGTCGGTTCTCGGCGCGGTCGCCGTACTCGCGTGGTCTCAGGTGCAGTCGGTCGCACAGCTGTACGCGGTCTTCGTGCTCATCGGTGTTGCCTCGGCGATGGTTTTGTACGAGCCGGCGTTCGCGGTGGTCGTCGCGGTCACAGACCCGACGCGGCGGTCGAAGGCGCTGCTGGGCATCACCCTGGTCGCCGGCTTCGCCAGCTCGATCTTCATCCCGCTGACCGGCCAACTGGTCGCCGGGTTGGATTGGCGCGCCGCGCTGATAGTGCTCGCAGTAGGTCTTGCCGTGATCACCGTTCCGCTGCACGGCCTCGCCTTGCGGCACACGACACCTCGCGCTGACCGGGTCGATAGGCATCGGCATCGGCACACTTCGCCTGCACAGGTCGTGCGCGATCCGGCCTTCTGGTTGCTGGCCGCAACTTTTGTGTTCCACGGTGCAGCGCTGGCCGTGATCGCCGTACACCTGGTGCTGTACCTGATCAGCCTCGGCCATCCCGCCGCGCTGGCCGCCACGCTGGCCGGACTGCTCGGGCTACTGTCCGTCACCGGTCGGGTTGTCACCACCCTCTCGACGCGATGGTTGCCGATGGCTACCATCGCCGGAGTCATCTTCGTCGGCCAGGGAGTGGCGATGTCCCTGCTGCCGCTCGTCGGACGGCACGTAGCGGGGGCGATCGCCTGCCTGGTGTTGTTCGGGCTCGGCTTCGGTGTCGCGTCGATCGCGACACCCGCGATCCTGATCGATCGCTACGGCGCGACCGGCTACGGCACGATCGCGGGCACGCTCGCGGCGCCGGTGCTCGTCGCGAAGGCATCGGCACCGCTCGGTGGCGCGTTGCTCGCCGCCGCTGCGGGTTACCGGCCGCTCGTACTGCTGGTCGCCGGGGCGTGCGCGCTGGCCGGCGTACTTCTCCTGCTGGTGCAGAGAATTCCTGCTATGCGGCCGGCATCCGGCCGGTGACGCCAGCGAGCGCTCGTACGACGTACTGGGCGTCGCGAGGCCGGCAGCGGACGCGGCGATCTGGGCGGGCCCCCGATCGTTAAGCGCCTGCTGCCGGCTTGCGTTCCGTCAGCTGACGGGCAGTTGCCCGAGCAGGCGTTTCATGGCCGCGATCTCGCGGGTCTGATCGGTTTCGACCTTCTTGGCCAGCGCGATCGCGGCGGGGTCCTTGCCGGTGGTCTGCTCGGTCTTGGCCATGCTGACCGCGCCTTGATGATGTTTGATCATCATCTCGATCCACATCCGGTCGAACATGCTGCCCTTCTGCTTGCCCAGTTCGGACATCTCGTCCTCGGTCATGATGCCGGGCATCTCGTCGGCGCCGTGGCCACCATGCTGCGCGGACGGTATGGGCTTGCCCCACTTGGTGAGCCAGCCGGACATGACCTTGATCTCCGGCTCCTGCGCGGCGTTGATCGCGGCCGCGAGTTGCTTCACCTCGGACGTGGTGGCCATGTAGCCGGCCATGCTGGCCATCTGCAGTGCCTGCTGGTGGTGCGGGATCATGTGGCTCGCGAAGGTGACGTCGGCGTCGTTGAACTCACCGGACGCCGTGGCCGCGCTGCTGGGCGCTGCGGGTTTGGTGCCGTGCTCCATGCCGGGCATGGAGCCGCTGCTCGAGTCGTCGCCGCAGCCGGCCAGGGTCATGGTTGCCACCAGAATGACGGCTGTGGAGGCAGCACGCTTCCAGGTGTTGGGTTGCATGTGCAGGTGTCCTTGTCGTTCGAAGCTGTGATCTACGCGGCGCCTGCGAGGGCGCGCGAGGTAGGCCGTTCGCCCGGATGTGGGCAGGAGTTCGGCCTAGCTTCGTAGAACGCAGAGTTTCGACAAGGTCGGTTGCAGCCAGGGTGGCGATGGCCCTGCGGCGAGCGGGGTGAGCCGGGGTCCGAGTCGTACGACGGGGCGTGTGGTGCGGAGGATGCGTGACGCGAGCGCTCCGGCGATGGCGAGGGCCAGGGCGGTGAGCATCGCCAGACAGACATCGCCCATCGCATGACCATGTCCGTCCTCAGCCGGTCGCACCGTGATCTCGCTCCTGGCCGCCGCGTCGATCGGCGTCGGCTCGAACTGTCCGGCCGCCGACGGGCTGTCCGGCACGCGGTGCGCTGAGTGAGCCGAGGGCTGCTCTGCCGCCTGGTGCACGCTCGCGGGCCCGGCCGCCGCGGGCTGCGGGGTGGCAGTGAGGGCTGCTGCGGCGTCATGGTTGCCGGTCAGACCGTGCATCACGAAGACCCCGGCGAGCAGGCACACGGCGATCAGGGCCCTGATCAGGCTCGGCCGTGCGCTTGGGTCGTGGGTCTTCATCGGTCCTACCTTAGTTACTGGTCAGCCGGAGGTGTGGTTGCGGTCCTGCTCAACGGTGGTGCGGGGTGGCCGCGAAAGGTGCCGGCCGCTCCCAGGGCTGCTGAAGAAGCAGCCCTGGGAGGGGTGGACGGTTCACCGGCTCGTCGGGACGTCTACCGAACTGGCCGGGTCCGGCTGAGCAGCGGGGCTGGGCATCCGGAGGCTGATCGCGGCCAGGACTGCACCGACCGCGGCGATCACCGCGGCGCCGATGAAGGCGGCCGAGTATCCGTCGGTGAGCGCGGCGGCGTCACCGAGGAGGTCACCGCCGTTCGCGGCGGCCACCGCGGTCATCCCGGCCAGGCCCAAGGCAGACCCGATCTGGTAGCTGGTGTTCACGATCCCGGACGCCAGGCCACCCTCCTCCGGGCGCGCCGACGACAAAGCGATGCCAAGGCTGGGGATGAACGCCAGCGACATCCCGGCGGCCGCGATCAACGACGCCGGTAGTACGTCGGCCCAAAACGAACCGTCGGAGCGGATCAGTGACAGGCCCGCCAGACCCACGGTGAGGATCGCCATGCCGCCAACCAGCGTCTTCTTCGGACCGGCCGCGGCGATCGCCCTCGGCGCGACGACGATCATGCCGAGCATGATGAACGTAGTCATCGGCAACAGCGCGGCGCCGCTGGGGAACGCGCTCAGCCCGAGGACCTGCTGCAGGTACAGGTTCAGGAAGAACCACATCGGCACCCACGCCGCACCCAGCAGCAACTGAGCCACGTTCGCGGCAGCCAGGTTCGGCGCGGCGAAGATCCCGAGCCGCATCAGCGGCTCGCGTCGCGTGGCCTGCACCGCGACGAACACACCCAGCAGTACGACGGCCGCCGCGCCGACCAGCAGCGTCGAGCCGGCCGACCAACCCGCCTCGGGCGCCCGGACGATCGCGTAGACGCCGGCGCCGAGACCGACCGTCACGGTCAACGCACCGAGCAGGTCGACCGACCCACGCCGTACGGCGGAGCTCGGCATCAGAGCGGGTGTGGCAAGCAGGGCGATCAGCGCGATCGGCACATTGAGGAAGAACACCCACGGCCAGGACAGGTACTCGGTGATCACGCCACCGAGGAACACCCCTGCCGTGCCGCCGGCCGGAGCGGCCGCGCCGTACAGCGCGATCGCCTTGGTCAGCTCCCGCGGATTCCCTCCGAACAGCATCATCAGCAGCGTGAGTGCGGCCGGCGCGATCAACGCCGCACCGATGCCTTGGATCGCACGGCCTGCCAGCTCGGTACTGACGCCGGTCGCGAGGCCCGCGAGCAGCGACCCGGCCAGCAGTACCGCCCAGCCGGCGGCGAAGATCCGCCGGGCGCCGAGCAGGTCGGACAACCGTCCGCCCAGCAGCAACAGGCCGCCGAACGCGACGACGTACGCGTTGAACACCCACGACAGGTCGCCCGGACCGAACCCGAGCTCGGCCTGCATCTTCGGTAGCGCGACACCGATGATCGAGGTGTCCATGATCACCATGAACTGCGCTGCGGCGATCAGGCCGAGCGCCCACCAGCGCCGTGACGACGCCGGCGATTCCATCTGACTCATCTCAGTACTCCTTACCCGTATGGGGTATCGATCGAATCCATGAAAGGCTCCGGGGTTGGGAACCGGGAAACGAGACGATACCCTAGGGGGGTAACCTATGAAATGCAAGAGAGTCAAGGATCCTGCGGTTGTCAGGCGGGCAGGGTGCGGCGAACCCAAGGGAGGACGTGGTGAGCGTGGCCGGACCGGCGCAGCACGGTTACATCGACGACAAAGAGGCCTACCTGCGGCGGCTGCGCCGCATCGAGGGTCAGGCCCGCGGACTGCAGCGGATGGTCGAGGACGAGAAGTACTGCATCGACATCCTCACCCAGATCTCAGCCATGACGAAGGCACTGGAGTCCGTCGCCCTCGGCCTGCTCGAGGACCACCTCGCGCACTGCGTGGTCGACGCCGCGGCCGCCGGCGGCCCCGAAGCCGATCGCAAGATCAAGGAAGCCTCCGAAGCCATCGCCCGGCTCGTGCGCTCCTAGCGCCGGTGGTTCGGTCCGCCCTCGGCTGAAGCGACACCGGCCGGGCGACCGATCGAGGTTCTCAGGGACGGGTCGGTCGAAAGCTGGTCATCGTGACTTGTTGAGGATCACCTTGCGATCGGCCTCGCGCCGCCGGCCGCGGTGGCCGCGGCGATTGACGACTTCGGGCGGCCCGCGCAGGTCGCAGCAGCGTTCGCTCGTCAGTCCACCGGACGCCGTACCGCGATTGCGATGCTCTCGACAGCCCCGATCTTTGCCATCCTGTGGGGGATCGCGCTGATCGGGGCCGAGGCTTGGAGGTGGTCACTTCCGCGCGGTCTGCCCGTCCTGTTCGGAGTCGCACTCGTGGCTGTCGCCGGGACGCTGCTGGTCGTTGCCACGAGCAAGAACCCGGCGCGGACCCGGCTCGCGGGCCCGGCCAGCGCCGTACTCATCCTCCTCGACTTGAGCATGCTCATCACCATCCTGACCGTCCAACCCATACTCACCACGGCCCTCGCGCTCGCACTCCCGGCGAGCCTTGTCCGCATCGCTCTCTCGACCCGCAATCTCCCACGCGCCTTCGCCCGCTGAGCTGCGCTCTGCTCCGTCATTGCTACGTGGAACGCCAACAGACGCTGATCAAGGTGATGCGGACCGGCTCGCGTGGGGTTGCTGCGATCCGGTCCAGCACCGGTAGTCCGTTGCTGACGGCACCGATGACGGTGGACGTCTTCGGCAGGTTGGTTGTCGTGTGCACAAAGAAGAACCCGCTGCCGTTCATGCCATCGTTGCGCATGGCAACTACGCCGCGGCGGTACGTCTCCTTGCCGGTCAGCTCCGGCGTGAAGCGGTAGCCAGGCCGGCCCGCGCCGCACACGAGGATCGCCCGGGTGAGGAGTGGGCACGGGGTCTCGTTGTAGAACCGGACCAGGGCCAGGTGGGTGAAGCTGTGGACGGCGCACGGGGCGTCACGACGGTCAAGTTGCAGGACGAGCGTGCCGCGGTTGGTCTGCACGGTCACCTTCACGAAGCCGACCAGCGGTGCCAGTGAGTACGGCGGCCTGACGGTGCCATCCGCCGTACGGGTGTAGGTGCACTTCTTGAACAACGCTGGTGCCGCCTGGGCGCTGGCGGCCCAGCCCTCCAGGATCAGGGCGACAGCGGCGACCAGCAGGACTGCGACAACCCGTTTCCAGCGACGCATGTCTCCGACGGTAACACTGAGTAGGCGTCGAGCAACAAAGTGTGTTCAGAGGTTGAGGAGTTGGTCGTCGGAGGCGTGCTTCGAGGCCCAGCGCGAGGCCGCGGTCGAGTGCCGGTACGGCGGATCGACCGACGGAGGTGCCGTGGGCACGCTGAAATCAGCCGGCGCCGGCGGCAGGATCGGTGACCCGTCGGGGGCGAGGGCGTGCACCTCCTCGACGGTGAGCAGGCCGACCGGGCGGGTCCCTTCGGTGATCACCACGATGCAGCCGGGGATCACCTGCTGGGCGCGATTCCCCTTCGCGGGAACGAGGATCCCCTCGGCCTGGGTGCGCCAGGCGCCCGGCGCGAAGCGGCGCAACGCGATCCCGGCCTGGCAGTCGTCCGCCGACCTCGGTGGGAGGTAGGCGGTGGCTGTGTAGTCGTAGTCGTAGTCCGGCTCAGGCGGACCCGACACTCGCCCGCCCTGCTGGGGCGTCAACCAGACCACCGAGCCCCGAACAGCGAGCGACCCCGTCATCATGACCATGAGAAGCCATCATGCCGATTACTGAGCGAATCCGCTACACGACACCGTGTATTCATCGCAATCTGACCGCGATCCAACTGAGACGCGCCCTCGATGGTGTGCACAGCTCGATCATAGAAACGGTTGTTGGGGTCCTGACAGGGGCGTGGGATGGGCCGAGGGGGATTGGGTAGCCTGCACCCGTGGCCGAGGTGCGCAGAGGGTCTTGGGAGGGCCGGCTGGCTCGGCTCGGGTTCGCCGATCCGCAGCGGGCCGGCGTGATGCTCGAGCAGCTGGACCGGCTGGATGCGCGCAGCCCGATGGTGAACGAGCAGGTGATCACCGCACTGTCGGAGTCTGCTGACCCGGATCTCGCCCTGCGCGGACTCTGCGGCCTGGCGGAGGCCCTGGATCGCAACAAGCACGACGTCGCCGCGTTCGCGCGCACGCTCGAGATGGACGACGACTTCCGCCGCCGGCTCGTGTCCGTGCTCGGCGCGAGTGAGGCGCTCGGCCGGCATCTCGGCGTCCACCCGCGGCATTGGTACGACCTGGCCGATCCGGCGCTGGCCGGCGTACGGCCGTCTGCTGATGATGTCGCGGCCAAGCTCGCCACCGCGGTCGATGCGCCCAACCCGGTGGACGCGTTGCGGGTCGAGTACCGGCGGCTGTTGCTGCGGCTTGCGGCGCGTGATCTCGCCGAAGGACTGCTGGTCGACGAGGTCGCCGCCGTACTGGCCGACCTCGCCGGGGGAGCGCTGGAGACCGCGCTGCACATCGCCCGCAACGAGTACTTCGCCGCGCACCCGGCCGCCGCCGACTGCCGGCTCGCGATCATTGCCATGGGCAAGTGTGGTGGTCGCGAGCTGAACTACGTGAGCGATGTCGACGTCCTGTTCGTCGCCGAGCCGCTCGACGGCGAACCCGAAGCGCCCGCGCTGAAGACAGCGACCCAGCTCGCCGCCGCCACGATGCGCATCTGCTCGGCCCACACCGCCGAAGGCACCCTCTGGCCGGTCGACGCCGCACTCCGCCCCGAAGGCAAGTCCGGCCCGCTGGTCCGGAGTCTCGACAGCCACCTTGCGTACTACCAGCGCTGGGCCAAGACGTGGGAGTTCCAGGCGCTTCTCAAGGCCCGCCCGGTCGCGGGTGACGCGAACCTCGGGCGGCGGTACGCCGAGAAGACCGGTGAGCTGGTGTGGTCGGCGGCGGACCGGCCCGGGTTCGTCGACGACGTGCAGGCGATGCGTCGTCGCGTGATCGACCACATCCCGGCGGCCGACGTGGATCGCCAGCTCAAGCTCGGTCCCGGCGGTCTGCGGGACGTGGAGTTCGCCGTACAACTGCTGCAGCTCGTGCATGGCCGGAGTGACGACGCGGTCCACAGCGGTACGACGCTCGTCGCGCTGGAGTCGCTGACCGCCAACGGGTACGTCGGTCGCAGCGATGGTGCTGTCCTGGCCGACGCCTATCGGTTCCTGCGGTCGATGGAACACCGCATCCAGCTGTACCGGTTGCGCCGTACCCATCAGGTCCCGCACGAGGAAGCCGATCTGCGCCGTCTCGGGCGGTCACTCGGGTTCACGAAGAACCCGGTCACCGAGTTGACCGCGGCCTGGAAGAAGCACGGGCTCGAGGTACGACGCCTGCACGAGAAGCTGTTCTATCGACCGCTGCTCGCGGCCGTCGCACGGATCCCCGGCGGCGAGGTGCGGCTGACGCCAGAGGCCGCCAAGCAGCGACTGACCGCCCTCGGGTACGCCGATCCGGCGTCCGCGCTGAGGCATATCGAGGCGCTGTCCGAAGGGGTCTCGCGGCGGTCGTCGATCCAGAAGGCGCTGCTGCCGGCGATGCTCGGCTGGTTCGCGGAATCGCCTGATCCCGATGCCGGGTTGCTCGCGTTCCGGACCATCTCGGACACGCTCGGCTCGACGCCGTGGTACCTGCGCCAGTTGCGTGACGAGGGTGCGTCGGCCGAGCGGCTCGCTCACCTGCTCGCGAGCGGCCGGTACGCCGTCGACCTGCTGCAACGGGCACCCGAGGCGACCGCGATGCTGGCCGACGAACGAGAGCTCGTCCCGCGGACGCAGCACGGTTTGCTGTCCGAGATGTCCGCGGCGGCGAGCCGGCAGGAGCAGCCGGAGGCGGCGGTCGCCGCGATCCGCGCCGTCCGGCGCCGCGAGCTCTTCCGGGTGGCCGCGGCCGATCTGTCCGGTCTGCTCGACGTCGAGACGGTCGGTGAAGCGCTGACGACGATCTCGGTCGGGACGCTGACCACCGCGCTCGAGGTAGCCAGGCGCGCGATCGCCAAGGGTGAGCCCGAGCCGACCCGGATGTCGATCGTCGCGATGGGGCGGTTCGGTGGGCACGAGCTCGGGTACGGCAGCGACGCGGACGTGATGTTCGTCCACGATCCGGTGCCGGGTGCCGACGAGAAGGCCGCGACCGATTTCGCCACCCAGACCGCGACGGAGCTGCGCCGGCTGCTGGCGTTGCCCGGCGCCGATCCGGCCGTCCAGGTCGACGCGGATCTGCGCCCGGAAGGTCGTCAGGGGCCGTTGGTCCGGACGTTGGCGTCGTACGCGTCCTATTACGCGCGCTGGTCGGCGGTGTGGGAGGCGCAGGCGTTGTTGCGGGCCGATCCGCTCTGCGGGGACGCTGATCTGTGTGAGGCGTTCCGCGGACTGATCGATCCGCTGCGCTACCCGGCGAACGGTGTCAGCGACCGGGACGTGATGGAGATCCGCCGGATCAAGGCGCGAGTGGACGCCGAACGCCTGCCGCGTGGCGCCAATCGGAGCACCCACACCAAGCTCGGCCGGGGCGGCCTGGCCGATATCGAGTGGACCGTGCAGCTACTGCAGTTGCGCGAGGCCAACCGGGTCCCCGCGCTGCGTACGACGCGCACGCTCGGCGCACTGCAAGCCGCGGTGCAGGCCGGGCTGGTCGAGCCGACGGACGCGGAGACCTTGCGGGTCGCCTGGGAGATGGCGACCCGGATCCGCAACGCGATCATGCTCGTCCGTGCCCGCCCCGGCGACTCGCTGCCCACAGACCCCCGGGACCTCGCCGCCGTCGCCCAGATCTGCGGCTACCCACCGGGCGAATCGGGCCGTTTCTCCGACGACTACCTCCGCATTACCCGCCGGGCCCACAACACCGTTGCTCATCTCTTCTGGGACGACTAATAAGCTGGTGCCGGTGGAAACGGTGGATGAAGTCAGGCAGGCGGGGGTTTTCAGCCACGTCCGGCGGAGTGTTCGGATGACGGTTGGGCAGAAGCGGGTCTGGGAGACGGACTGGCCGAGGCTCGGACGGAAGCTGGAGGAGTTGCCGCCGGGCGACGTCGATCTGGCCGCCTGGTTCGGCCGGGAGGCACCGACCGTGCTGGAGATCGGGACGGGGATGGGCGACGCGACCGCGCAGCTCGCGGTGGCGGCGCCGGAGGTGAACCACCTGGCCGCCGAGGTGTATCCGGCCGGCCTCGGCCAGCTGATGTTGTGGGTGGAGAAGTACGACCTCGACAACGTCCGGCTGCTGCACGGCGACGCCCTCGACTTCCTCCGCGACCACGTCGCGCCCGGCACGCTGGCCGGCGTACGGATCTACTTCCCGGACCCCTGGCCGAAGAAGCGGCACCACAAGCGGCGCCTCGTCACGCCGCCGTTCGTCGCGCTGGTGGCGTCCCGCCTGCAGCCTGGCGGAACGTTGCACCTGGCAACCGACTGGGCGGACTACGCGGACCGGATGCTCGAGGTGTGCGAGGCCGAGCCGCTGCTGCGCAACCAGTACGACGGCTGGGCGCCGCGGCCCGAGTGGCGTCCGATCACCAAGTTCGAGTCGCGCGCCCACGCCGAGGGCCGCGTCTGCCGCGACCTCCTCTACACCAAGGTCACGCCAAGCGGCTCGTAAAGTTCCACAGCCCGCCCGGCACGGTGTAGACGGTGTAACCGTCCTCGTACGACGCCTCACCCGCGAACGGAGCCGGTACGGCGGTGACGTCGGACGCAGCCGCGGACGGTACGTGGATCTCGGCCGTCGTACCCACCGGGACCTGGACGTCCAGCGACAGCACCCGGCTCGTTCGCTTCCACGCCACGGTCACCCGGCCACGGATCGTGTCGGTGCGGATCGTCGCCGAGTCCACCTCACCCCGCGCGTCCGGCCGGACCAGGATCCGTTGCCAGCCCGCATCGAGGTTGCGCAGTCCGGCGACATTCTCGAACACCCACTGCACGACGGTGCCTTGGAAGTAGTGGTTGCGTGACCGCGAGTCCTCTTCCCACTTCTCCCACATCGTGTCCGCACCGAGGTCGAACCAGTAGCCCCAGCTCGGGTAGCTCCGCTGCAGCGCGACCTTCGTCGCCGCGTCGGCGTACCCGTGTGCGGTCAGCACCGGCAGCAGCACGCCGACGCCGAGGCAGCCGGTGTTGAGGTGGAACCCACGCGCCTCGACGTCCGCGGCCAGGTTGGCGGCGACCCGTCGTACCAACTCCTCCGGGACCATGCCGAATGCCAGCGGCACCGCGTTGGACGTCTGCCGGTAGTCCGGGTCGTCACCCGACCTGTAGACGCCGGCCTCGCGATCCAGGAACGCTCGGTTGAGCCCGTCTTGCAGCTCGGCCGCGGCCTTGCGGTAGTCGTTCGGCTTGCCGATGAGGTCGCCGATCTCGGCGGATGCGATCAGCGCTCGGTAGAGGTACGCCGTACCGGTGAGGCGGCGGTCTTCGGGCGCAGGGCCGCGGCCGAAGCCGGGTGGGAGCCAGTCGCCGAGCACGCTGACGGACAGGCCGTCCTCGACGCGGTCGAGCTCCCAGGACAGGTAGCGGGTCAGTGATTCCCAGTGCTCGTGCAGCAGCCGCTCGTCGCCGTACGCGCGGTGCATCTCGCGGAGCAGGAACGGGTACACCGTCGGCCACTCGGTCGCGGGGGAGAGGTCGGTGAAGCCCCAGCCGCTGGACGGGACGATCACCGGCAGCTGCCCGGACTCGGCCTGGCTGTTGCGGATGTCGCCCAGCCACTTGGTGAAGAACCGGGCCAGATCGAGCGTCGCCAGCATCGTCGGCCCGCCCACCTGCGCGTCACCGGTCCACCCGTTCTTCTCCATGAACGGTGTGTCGGTCGGGATGCCGTGCAGGTTGTTCAGGACGGTACGACGCATCGCCTGGTCGAACTGTTCGTACGACGACTGCGTCGAGGAGAACCACGTCACGTCACGAACGTCCGAGTGCACCACTCGCATCAGCACATCGGGCCGATCGGTGCTGCCCTCGACCTGGACGTAGCGGAAACCCTTGTAGGAGAAGCGCGGCTCCCACTCCTCGACACCGTGGCCGGCGGCGATGTACTCGTCGCGCTGGATCCGGTCGCCCTCGACGTGCACGTTGACTGCCACCACGTTGTCATCGGCGACCGTCTCACCGTGGGTCAGGCTGATGATGGTGCCGGCGTCGGCGTTCACGGTGAGTTTCGTCCAGCCGGCCGTGGTGCGGCCGAAGTCGACGATCCAGACGCCGGGCCGGACCTCGGTGATATCGGTGGGTTCGACGGTCTCGACGACGCGGATCGGCTCGTGGGCCTGGGCCTGGAGCGCGCCCTTGGGCGGGTCGACGATGGTGGCCGTCGACCAGGTGGAGTCGTCGAAGCCGGCGGTGTCCCAGCCGGGGAGGGCGCGACGGGCGTCGTACGTCTCGCCGGTGTAGAGGTCGTCCGAGATGGTCGGGCCGCCGGTGATGCGCCAGGACTCGTCCGACACCACCTCGGTCGTGCGGCCGTCGTCGTACTCGATGACGAGGCGGGCGAGCAGCCGAGGCTCGGCGGTCCAGGGCGCCTGGTGCCAGCGCCAGGCGTTGGGCGTGGTCAGGCCGAAGAATCCGCGACCGAGCTCGGCGCCGACCACGTTGTCGCCCGAGCGCAGCAGGCCGGTGACGTCGTGGGTGACGTAGAGCACGGTGTGGTCGTAGTCGGTGAAGCCGGGATCGAGCACGGCGTCGCTGATCCGCTGACCGTTCACCCGCAGGTCGGCGTACCCGAGTCCGCTTGCGTACACACGGGCCTGCTTCACCGTCCCGTCGGTCGTGAAGGCCTGCCGAAGAAGAGGTGCGCTGTCGGTCGTGCCGCCGATCCAGCGCGCGCCGCCCCAGCCGTCGTCGAGGAGTCCGGTCTCGAACCACTCGGGCTCGGCCCAGCTGCCTTCCCGGTCCAGGCCGTCCCAGAGCCGGACGGTCCAGTGGTACCGAGTGCGTGCGGTCAGGGCCTGGCCGTCGTACTCGATGCCGAAGGTCCGTGCCGAAGTCACCTTGCCCGAGTCCCACACGTCCGCGCTCTCCGGCGTGAGCAACTCCGGTGAGGAGGCGACGAGGACTTGGTACGCCGCCTGGGTCGCGCCGTACCCGGGACCGGTCGCGATCCACCCGAACCGTGGTCGCCGGACGTCGGTGCCCAGTGGGCGCTCGGCGTACTCGGTCTTCAGCGTTCCGGCGTTCAGTGGACCACCAGGCTTCCATCCGTCCGGCAGGTCGTGCATCAGGCGGCTCCTCGGGCTCGTCGATACCCCGAGGACCGTAGGCAGGCGGGCGCCAGGCTTTCAACACTGTGACCACAACTGGCCGCGCGTCTCACAGAGAGAAATCTTGTCCCACATCGTGAAACCTGAGCATCTTGCTCGACTTTGTCCGCTTTCATGGAGGCATGCAGGTCACCCGAAACGCTCCCGGCGACGCCCTCACGCGGCGCCGGCACGTCGACCTGCTGCGCGTGAACTCCGCGGGTTGTTGACCTTAGGCGTACTTCTCCGTTCGCCCTGTCAGCGTCTCCTCCCCGACCCGTAGGAGCAGTTCCGTGCGTCGTCTCATCCTGGTCGCCTTGCTGGGTTCCGTCGCCCAGCTCGTCGACGGCACCCTCGGCATGGCCTACGGCGTCACCGCCACCACGGCCCTGCTGATCACCGGGATCTCGCCCGCCGTCGCGTCCGCCTCCGTCCACCTCGCCGAGGTGGGCACCACGCTCGCGTCCGGTCTCTCGCACTGGCGGTTCGGCAACGTCGACTGGCGCGTGGTGGCGCTGATCGGCGTTCCGGGCGGGATCGGCGCCTTCGCCGGCGCGACGTTCCTGTCCGGTCTGTCGACCGAGTCGGCCTCACTGTGGGTCGCCGCACTGCTGCTCCTGATCGGCATCTACATCCTGGTCCGGTTCGCGACCGGGAAGGTCCGGGCCGTGATGGAGGGCCGGCCGGCCGGCAAGTTCCTCGGCCCGCTGGGCCTGGTGGCCGGGTTCATCGACGCCACCGGCGGTGGCGGCTGGGGCCCGGTCGCGACCTCGACACTGCTCAGCAGCGGCAAGCTGGAGCCGCGGCGCACGGTCGGTTCGGTGAGTGCGGCGGAGTTCATCGTCTCGGTCGCCGCCAGCATCGGCTTCCTGATCGGCCTCGGCAAGGAGAACCTGCCGCTCGGCATCGTCGCCGCGCTCCTCGTCGGCGGCGTCCTCGCGGCACCGCTGGCCGCCTGGCTGGTGTCGCGACTGGCGACTCGCTGGCTCGGCGTCGGCGTCGGCCTGGTGCTGATCCTGACCAACGCCCGCACCCTGCTGAAGGGTGTCGGTGTGGCCGAAGGCCCCCGCTACCTCGTGTACGGCGTTCTGATCGTCGGATGGGCCGCGGTCGTCGCCTACAGCATTCGCACTACCGGCCGTAAGGCGGATGTCCGGGCGGAGCGCGAGCGCGAGCTCGAGACCGTCTGACCCCGTCATCACCTTCCTGCTGTTCCGTCCGTCTGTGGTCCTCCTCGGACCGCCTGCACCTTCGAAGGTCTTCTCAGCATGCCCAGAAACCGTCTGTTCGCCGCGTCCGCCGCCGTCCTGACTCTGCTGGCCGCGGTCGCCGGCTGCTCCCGTGCGGAGGGCAACGACGCTCCGGCCGCCGCCACCGACAAGGGTCCGGCCACCGAGCTGCGGCTCGGCTACTTCCCGAACGTCACCCACGCCGCCGCACTCGTCGGTCTGGACAAGGGCCTGTTCACCAAGGAGCTCGGCAGCACCAAGCTGGTGCCGACCAAGTTCAACGCCGGCCCCGAGGCCGTCGGCGCACTGCTCGGCGGCTCGCTGGACGCGTCCTTCATCGGCTCCGGCCCGGCGATCAACGCCTACGCCAAGTCCAATGGAGAAGCCGTCCGGCTGATCGCCGGTACGACGTCCGGCGGTGCGCAGCTGGTGGTGAAGCCGACGATCACCAAGGCGGAGGACCTGGTCGGCAAGACCGTCGTCACCCCGCAGCTCGGCAACACCCAGGACGTCTCGCTGAAGAAGTGGCTGGCCGAGAAGAACCTGACCGGCAAGGTCAAGGTCACCAACCTGGAGAACGCGCAGACGCTGGACGCGTTCAAGAAGGGTGACGTGGACGCGGCCTGGCTGCCCGAGCCCTGGTCGTCGAGGCTCGTCCTGGACGCCGGCGCCAAGGTGCTGCTGGACGAGAAGACCCTGTGGCCGGACGGCAAGTTCCCGACCACTGTCCTGATCGTCCGGACCCAGTTCCTGCAGGAGCACCCGGAGAGCGTGAAGGCGCTGCTCACCGGTCTGGTCGCGGCGATCGACTTCTCCACCACCGACAACGCGGCCGCCAAGACCGTGGTGAACGCGCAACTCAAGGAGCTGACCGGCAAGGCACTGAAGCCGGCCGTCATCGACCGCGCGTTCGCCAACATCCAGATCACCGCGGACCCGATCGCCTCGACGTTCCCGCAGCTGGCCAAGGACTCGGTCACCGCGGGGATCGCGAAGGAGGCCCCGACGGTTGCCGGTTTCGCCGACCTCGGCCCGCTGAACGACGTACTCACCAAGGCAGGAAAGCCGGCCGTCGACGCCGCCGGTCTCGACACGAAGTAGGGGGCAGACCATGACCGCGACAGTCGAGGTTGGGCAGGCCGTGGTGCGGCCGGTGCGGTTTCACCAGGTTGGCAAGGCGTTCGGGCACGGCCGTACTGCGGTCGTGGCGCTGGAAGGTGTGGATCTCGACGTCGCGGCCGGTGAGTTCGTCTGTCTGCTCGGTGCGTCCGGCTGCGGCAAGACCACGCTGCTCAACCTGGTGGCTGGTCTCGACCAGCCGACCACCGGGCGGATCGAGCTGAGCTCGTCGCGACCGGCGGTCGTGTTCCAGGAGCCCGCGCTGATGCCGTGGCTGACGGCCGCCGGGAATGTCGAGCTGCCGCTGCGCATGGCCGGCGTACCGAAGGCTGCGCGTCGTGCGAAGGCTGCTGAGTTGCTGGAGCTCGTCAGACTCGCAGGACTCGGTGACAAGCGGCCGCACGAGTTGTCTGGTGGTATGCGGCAGCGGGTCGCGCTGGCACGGGCTCTCGCGTCGACCGACGACAACACGGGTGCCAGTGCGGGCAAGCCGTCGTTGCTGCTGATGGATGAGCCGTTCTCCGCGCTGGACGCGATCACTCGGGATGTACTGCAGGGTGAGCTGCTCCGGATCTGGCGTGCGACCGGCACGGCGATCCTGTTCGTCACCCACGACGTACGCGAGGCCGTGCGGCTCGGGCAGCGCGTCGTACTGCTGTCGTCGCGGCCAGGTCGGGTGGTGCGGCAGTGGGATGTCGACGGACTGGCCGGTGCTGACGAGGCCGGTGCGGTGGACGAGGTCAACGCAGCGCTGCGGAAGGTGATCAGCAGTCATGCCGCCGCCTGACGTCCAAGAGGATCTGCACGCCGTTGAAGCCGGCCTGGACGCGCTGGATACGCCGGTCAACCCGAGTGAAGGCTCACTGGCTCGGCGGATCGCCGGACGCGTGCTGCCACCTGTTGTCGCGATCGCACTACTCGTCGCGGTGTGGCAGGCGTTGTGGGCGGCCGCGTTCTGGCCGGAGTTCAAGCTGCCGGCACCGGTCGACGTGTGGGGCCAGATCTGGCAACTGGTGACGACGGGCGAGATCCTCGAGCTCTTCTGGGTGTCGGTGCACCGGGCCGTGATCGGCTTCGCGATCTCGCTGCTGATCGCCGTACCACTCGGCCTGGCGATCGCGAACATCTCCGTCGTACGGCGGGGGATCGGTCCGCTCGTGTCCGGTCTGCAGAGCCTGCCGTCGGTGGCCTGGGTGCCGGCCGCGATCCTGTGGTTCGGGTTGAACGACCGGGCGATCTACTGGGTCGTCCTGCTGGGCGCCGTACCGTCGATCGCGAACGGACTGGTCTCCGGTCTGGACCAGGTGCCGCCGATCCTGCCGCGGGTCGGCAAGGCGCTCGGTGCCGGACGGCTCGGCGGGATCCGGTACATCCTGCTGCCGGCCGCGCTGCCCGGGTTCCTGGGCGGGTTGAAGCAGGGCTGGGCGTTCTCGTGGCGGTCGCTGATGGCCGCGGAGCTGATCGCGACCTCGCCGGAGCTCGGTGAAGGGCTCGGCCAGTTCCTGCACAACGGGATGTCGCTGTCGGACATCTCGATGGTGTTCGCCGGCATCCTGCTGATCTTCGTCGTCGGTGTCGGGATCGAACTACTGGTGTTCCGGCCGCTGGAGAACTCGGTCCTGCGGGCCCGTGGACTGACCGTCACGGCCCGTTGACGGATTACGGGTTGGCCACCGGCGGGCCGGGGGATGCGGCGCTTTCGGCGTCGCGCCGTACTGTTGGAGCGTGGTTCGATTTCTGCCGTTCCTGATCAGCCTGGCGCTCAGCGTGTACGCGCTGTTCTCCTGCATCCAGACACCCGACGAGGACGTGCCGCACCTGCCCAAGCTGGTGTGGATCGTCCTGATCGTGTTCGTCCCGTTCGTCGGGCCGATCGTCTGGCTGCTGATGCTGCGCACCCAGCTCGGCCGTCGCGATCGCGGCGGGAGGCCGCCGAAGCCGACCCCGCGTCCGGTCGCGCCGGATGACGATCCGGACTTCCTCAAGTCCCTGGACCGCTATCGCGACCCGCGCACGACCGTGAAGCCGCCGCACGATCAGACACCACCGGAACCAGCACCGGCACCCGGCGCCGAGCCGGACGAACCGGACCGCAAGTCCAAGCCCAAGAAGAAGGCCGAGCCCAAGAACAAGCCCGAGCCCGAGCCCAAGGCCGAGGACGAGACGCCGTCAGAGTCCGACGACGGTAAGGCCTGAGCTTTTCGTGCAGGCCTCACCGGCGAGGACTTCGGCTGAAGGCAGGTGGTGCGGAAGCTGCTCCGTCACGCCGACTTACGGTGCTCGGGCAGGAGAGTGTTGTCGCGCTCGGACTCCGTGGTGCCGCCCCAGACGCCGTACGGCTCTCCTACGGAGAGCGCGTGCTGACGGCACTCGGGCTGAACCGGGCAGGTTCCGCAGAGCGACTTCGCCACCATCTCGCGGGCCCTTTTGCGGACGCCACGCTCCGATTCGGGCGAGAAGAACAACTCCGGGTTGACGTCGCGGCACGCGGCTTGCGACTGCCAGTCCCACAGATCCATGAGCGGGCGGGGCAGGCGAGGCATCCCTCTCGACATGGCAACCTCCTTGACTCACCGTAAGCGCGGACGGGCGCTCGGTGAAAACTATGCTCAACTCACACCGAGTTCAACCCTTGTTGTCTCGAACTTCGGTCCATTTGTTATCGGCAGGTGGCGTCGCAGGCCGTGATCAGGCCCGGTTCACGCGGTGACTGTGTTCACGTCATCACGAGGTGTGACATGCGTCACTCACTTGCTTCAGGCCAGGACAGCACCGAGTACGGCGGCCAGGAGCCCGACGCCGAGGTTGAGTGCGACGTTGAGCAACGCCTTCCCGCGATGCCCGGAAGCAGCCAGTGCGGTCGTCTCGGCGGCGAACGTGCTGTACGTCGTGAACGCGCCGCAGAACCCGACGCCGACGAGCAACGTCGTGGTCCGATCGGTCACTCCGGTGAGCAGCCCGAGCACGAAGCTGCCCAGGACGTTGACGGCGAAGGTTCCCCAAGGCAACGGAGTCGTGGTTGTCCTGCCCAGCAACAACCGGCCGACCATGTGCTTGTCCACCAGGAACCGCAGGGGAGCGCCGACAGCGGCGCCGAGGGCAACGAGCAGGATGTTCATCGCGACCGGCCGTTCAGGCCGCCGAGCCGGCCCCACTCACCGATCAGTGCCGCCAGCAACGCTGCTGTCACCGTGCCGAAGAAGTAGACCAGGGCAACAACTACGTGCTCGTGCAGCAACTTCTCGGTGTCCACGGCAAACGTCGAGAACGTCGTGAACCCGCCGAGGATGCCGGTGCCGAGGAAGGGTCGGAGCAGCGGATGCGATCGCGGCGTCAACCGCGCCAGCAGCACGCCGATGGCGAAGCATCCGAGCACGTTGATCGTGAACGTCGTCCAGGGAAACTCGCTGTGCCCGCGGGGAAATGCCTCAATGAACCCGTAGCGGGCCAGTGAGCCGATGATCCCGCCGAGGGCCACGACGCCCAGCACGCGTGCTAATCCAGGCTGCGCCATTGATGAGTTCGCTCCGGTCACTCATGTGACATCGTCCGCTGGATCGTAGCGGTAGTACTCGTGCGCGCCGTGGGCCGTACCCGTCTCGCCGGTCAGTGCGCGGATCACCATCGCGTGCGTGATGGCCAGCACCGGTCCGTCCGTGCTCGCGGTGTGCCGGGCCAACGCGGCCCGGGCCCGCTCGCGGACCTGGGACAGCGGCTCCCAGGGTCGTTGGATGCCTTCGGGCCATTCCCCGCCGTACGCCTCGAACTCGGCCTGAGCGGCCCGTACGTCGGCCACGCCGCGCCACGACCCGGTGTGGTCCGGCAGCCAGTCGCGCAGGTCGTAGTCGACCCGTACGCCGAGGGCCAGCCGGTGCCCGATGATCGCGGCACTGTGCAGGGCCCGGGTGAACGGCGAGCTGACCAGATACGTCGCTCCGATGCCGCTGAGCAGGTCGGCGACCTCCTGGGCCTGCTTGGCGCCGACCGGAGTGAGCGGGGCAGTGTCGGCCGCGATCCCGGGGAGCCCCCGGGAGTCGACCGGCGCGTAGTCCGGCTCCCCATGCCGAACCAGGTAGATCTGCGTCACGGGCATGTTCTACCTGAGATGACGAGCCCCTGCCCATCCCCGGGCGTGGCCGCCCGGCAGTGGGTCGGTGACCGAGGTAGGCGGGCGGACTTGATGCAGCTCGTCGAAGAGGGTGGACGTGGACTGTTGCTCGATCCAGCGGACCTCGGTCGCACCCTGATGGCCGTGGACGGCGAGCACGGAGTCGATGTCCGGCCAGACCGCTGTCGCAGGGTTGGTACCGCACCAGCGCAGCGCCACCGAGCCGTCGCTGAACTCACAGCCCTCGGCCACCACCCCGGTGCCGGACACGCCGCTCGGATCGCGGTAACGAACCAACTCAAAGGTCCGCGGCCTCACCACCGTGATGCACTCCTCAGGTCTTGACCGGTCTTGCAGCCCTCAACGAGCCCACACCACCTGCGGTTACTGACGAGCTACGAGGCGGCGCATGACGATCCGCTCAGCCGGGTCCAGACCGAACGCGGTCTCCTCGGCCCGGATCGTGACCAGACCGGGTGTCAGTTCGTCCAACTCCTGGAAGCCGAGGCGGGCGTAGTACGGGCCGTTCCAGGGCACGTCGCGAAAGGTGGTGAGGGTGAGCGCCGGCAAGCCCTGCTCGGCCGCCCACGAGTCGACGTGGTCGATCAGTGCGCGACCGAGTCCTCGGCCCTGGTGGTCCGGATGGACACTGACCTGCTCGATGTGCGCCGCGCCGTCGACGAGCTTGACCAGGACGAAGCCGGTCGGCTGGTCGCTGTCGTCGGCTGTCACCCAGAGGCGGCCCGCCTGCCGGGAGTGCTCGAAGACCTCCAGCGACGGTGGCGGATGGGACGCGACGTCGGTCATTCCGATGTCGCGGAAGAGGACTCCGGCGGCGACTTCGAGCGACTGGAGCTGTGGCAGTTCGTCCAGGCGGGCAGTGCGGATGTTCACTGGCTGAGACAACCACAACCACGACTCGGATGCCATGCATTTCCCGGCGGTGGTATCGTCGTTCCCGTGAAGCGCAGCTATTGGCGATTTTTTGAGTGGCCGGCCCTGGTGCCGGGCGACTCAGCCGCCTGCTGACGCCCAACCGAACACACCAGAGCCGGCCCGAAGGCAAGGACATGAGTCCTTGCCTTTTCTCGTTCCCGCCGGCGCTGCGACCTCGATGTCGATTGCCGGCAGAAAGGTCCCAGCAGACATGAACACCCTCCCCAGGCAGACGAATCAGGCCGCGGTCGTCGACAGACGGATCGAGAAGACCGTCCCGCTGATCACGCCGCTCGCCCTGCACGACGAGCTGCCGCTGAGCGACGCCCTGGCCCAGACCGTGGTCGACGGTCGCCAAGCCGTAAGCGACGTACTCAACGGCGTCGACGACCGCCTGCTGGTCGTAGTCGGCCCCTGCTCGGTGCACGACGCCAAGGCGGCGCTCGAGTACGCCGAACGCCTCCGACCCGTGGCCGAGCGACTCTCCGACGGCCTGCTCGTGGTGATGCGCGTGTACTTCGAGAAGCCGCGCTCCACCCTGGGCTGGAAGGGCCTGATCAACGACCCAGGTCTCGACGGCTCCGGTGACGTGAACCGCGGCCTGCGCACGGCCCGCCAGCTTCTGCTCCAGGTCCTCGAGCTCGGCCTCCCGGTCGGCTGTGAGTTCCTCGACCCGATCACACCGCAGTACATCGCCGACACCGTCGGGTGGGGTGCGATCGGTGCGCGGACGGTCGAGAGCCAGGTGCACCGGCAGCTGTCCTCCGGTCTGTCGATGCCGATCGGGATGAAGAACCGCCCCGACGGCAGCATCGGTACGGCGGTCGACGCGATCAAGGCCGCCTCCGTACCGCACGTGTTCACCGGTATCGACCATGACGGCGCCCCCGCGATCCTGCACACCCGCGGCAACCCGGACTGTCACCTCGTACTGCGGGGCTCCGACAGCGGACCCAACTACGACGCGGATTCCGTGGCCGGTGCGATGGAGCAGCTGCGCAAGGCCGGGCTGCAGGAGCGAGCGGTCGTCGACGCGAGCCATGGGAACAGCCGCAAGGACCACCGCCGGCAGCCGGTGGTCGCGGAGGAGATCGGCCGACAGGTGGCGGCCGGAAACCGCGCGATCGTCGGTGTGATGCTCGAGTCCTTCCTGCAGGAGGGCCGCCAGGACCTCGACCCCACCCGCGAACTCACCTACGGCCAGTCCGTCACCGACGCGTGCATGGGCTGGGAGACCACAGCGGCGGTCTTGGAGAACCTCCGGGACGCCGCCGTCGCGCGACGCGGATAAGCTGTTCATCTTCTCGCTGTCCTGCGGCTACAGGCTCCTCCTACTGTCCGGGGCATGACTGAGATTTCTCGGCGTCTGGTGCTCGGGTCGGCGGCAGGGGGAGTGGCGGCATCGCTGCTCCCCCCGTCGCTGCACACGGCGATGGCGCAACCGGTGAGGCGCGGCGGTCTGCGCGCGGTGGAGCACGTGATCGTGCTGATGCAGGAGAACCGCTCGTTCGACCACTACTACGGGACGCTGCGCGGTGTGCGCGGGTTCGGGGACCGGCAGCCACTGCGGCTGCGCAACGGCAAGAGTGTGTTCCACCAGCCGAAGGCCGGTGGCGGCGAGGTGCTGCCGTTCTCGATCCGCAAGGCCGCGGCGGACGCCGGCCGGAAGGCGGACGACATCCAGTACCTCGGCGCGCTGCCGCACGGATACAGCGACGCCACCCAGGCCTGGGGCAACGGCTGGAACGACGACTGGGTGCAGGCCAAGACCGCGGCCACGATGACGCACTACGAGCGCCGCGACATCCCGCTGCAGTATGAACTCGCCGAGACCTTCACGATCTGCGACGCCTACCACTGCTCCGTCAACGGCTCCACCAACCCGAACCGCAACTACCTCTGGTCCGGTACGACGGGTTACGAGCCCGGTACGACGCAACGTGCGGTGACCAACGCGGCGTACTCCTACGACCACCGGGGCTACGACTGGACCTCGTACCCGGAACGGCTCGAGCAGGCCGGGGTGTCGTGGCAGATCTACCAGGAGTGGGACAACTTCACCGACAACGCGGTCGAGTACTTCACGACCTTCAAGGAGCTCGGGCACCGGATCCTCGCGTCGGTGCCGGGTAGTTACCGCACCACCGAGGAGTTCTACGACAAGCTGTTCGCGAAGACGCCGGCCGAGCAGGCCGCGGCGCTGAAGCAGTTGCAGGCCGCGGTCGCCAAGCAGCCCGCCAAGGACCAGAAGCTGTTCTACCAGGCGATGTACCGGTCCGAGCCGGAGTCGCTGATCCCGCGGCTGCGCGCTGACATCAAGGCCGGCAAGCTCCCGCAGGTCAGCTGGCTGGTGCCGTCCGCGATCGACTCCGAGCACCCCGGCTCGTCCACGCCGGTCGGCAGCGCCAACCTCGTGTACGACCTGCTCGACGCGATCGCGTCGGACCCGGAGACCTGGTCCAAGACCGTGCTGTTGATCAACTTCGACGAGAACGACGGGTACTTCGACCACGTCCCGCCACCGGTCGCGCCGCGGCCTTCGTCGGGTGAGGGTGACGACTGGTACGCCGGCCGGCCGATCGGCCTCGGCCCGCGGGTGCCGATGACGGTCGTCTCGCCATGGTCGGTCGGTGGTCACGTGAACTCGCAGGTGTTCGACCACACCTCGGTGATCCGGTTCCTCGAACGCTGGACCGGCGTCCGCGAGCCGAACATCAGCAGCTGGCGACGGACCGCCTGTGGGGACCTCACCTCCGCGTTCGACTTCGACCGCAGCTACCGGCAGCCGTCGGTGGACGCGCCCGGTCCGGTGCCCGCGCCGATCGAGCGCTGGAAGCCGACGCCGCCAGCCGACCAGGCCGTGCCGCAGCAGGAGCCGGGTCACCGCCCGGCTCGCGCATTGCCTTACCAGCCGTCGGTTTCCGGCTTCGTTGCTGATGGCAAGCTGACGTTGGCCCTCGGCAACAAGGGCACCGAGACCGCGCACCTCACGATCTACTCGTACGGCGGTGAACTGCCCGCGCCCGAGCATGTCGACGTACGGCGGGAACGCGCCGAGGCGATCGCGGTCGACGGGCCGTACGAGCTCGCCGTCCAGGGGCCGAACCGGTTCTGGGTCGAACTGGCCGGATCGACCGACGGTGCCGCGGCCGGGCTGGACGTTCGCGCTCGTCGGGACGGGAGCTCGCTCGAGCTGGAGCTGGTGAACACGTCGCGCAAGCCGCTGACCCTGAAGGTGAAGGCCCGCGGTTACGGCAGCAAGACGGTCACCGTGGAACTGCGCGGCAAGCAAACCCGTGAGCTGCCCTGGCCGACCGACCACGGCTGGTACGACGTCGAGGTCACGGCCGCCGAGGACACGTCGTACCGGCGCCGCCTGACCGGTCACCTGGAGACGGGCAAACCGAGCATCACCGGCTGATGTGCGGTACCTCAGGTAACTAGCGGGCGATGGCCGCCGTGCGGGCCTTGGTGACGGTGATCAGGTCGGACGGGGCCAGACCGATGTCGAGGCCGCGGCGGCCGCCGGAGACGTAGACGGTGTCGTGGTCGGTGGCGGTCGCATCGATGACGGTCGGGAGGGCGCGCTTCTGGCCGATCGGGCTGATGCCGCCGACCACGTACCCGGTGGTGCGTTCGGCGGCTGCCGGGTCGGCCATTACCGCCTTCTTCCCACCCGCCGCGGCCGCGATCGCCTTCAGGTCGAGCTGCTTGTCCACCGGGACGACGCCGACGGTCAGCTTCCCGTCGACCTCGACGAGCAGCGTCTTGAACACCTGCTCCGGCGCGAGTCCCAAGGCCTCGGCCGCCTCCAGCCCGTACGACTTCGCGCCCGGGTCGTGGTCGTAGGTGTGTGCGGTGAACTCGACCTTCGCCTTCGTCAACGCCACCGTCGCCGGCGTGCCCTGACTCTGCTTGCTCTTAGCCACCCGCCGAGCTTAGTCCGGCCGGCACGAGCCGGACGCAGCACTGGCCGGCGGTCGGGACGAGGCGGGCTTCGTAGGGGATGTCGAGGGTGCTGATCAGCCCGGCGAGCAGGTGCAGGTTCATCCCGCAGACCAGTTGCGGCTGGTCCTTGGCGATGCGCTGGAACGGACAGTTGGCCAGCGCGATGCCGTCCTTGTCGGGACGCGGCTCGAAGCCGTGGGCTTTGAGGATCTGGTCCACGGATCCTTCGCCCGCCGTCCGGCCGAGTGATTCGCCGTACTCCCGGGCGCGACGGTTCACGGCCTCGCGGGGTGAGCCGCCGGATGCCTCGGCGTCCACGACCGCGGCGGCCAGCAGGCGGCCGGCGACGGCGTACTGACGCTCGGGCAGGGTGATGTCGATCTCACGCTCGGACCGGTGGTAGAGCTTCGCCGGACGTCCGGCGCCGGGTCCGGTGCGGCCGCTTCGCCGTTCGAAGCAGGTGGCGAGCAGACCTTCCTCGGTGAGTTTGTCCAGGTGGAACGCGGCCGTCGTCCGCGGGATGCCGAGCGTGGCGGCGGCTTCGTCGCGACCCACCGGCGCCGGCTGTGCGACGACGTACTCGTAGAGGCGGCGCCGGGTCGGCTCCTCGAGCACGGCGACCGCCTGAACCTGTGCGTCCCAGGACGTGTCCACGCACCGATTCTATCTCCAACATCGGTTGATAAAACAGTTATGATGGCTGTTCGTTGAGAACTCAGGGAGTGTTGATGGCGATTTCGGCTGATCTCGAGTCCGTCCCCCTGCGCATCGTCGCCGGCCGTGCGGAGATCGATCTCCCCGCGGCCCAACGGGCGGTCGCCGATCTGCTGGTCGCCCTGGGGCGGGATCCGCACAGTGCGCACCTGGCCGAGACCCCACGCCGGGTGGCGAACGCGTACGCCGAGATGCTGACGCCGCGGGAGTTCGAGCTGACCACGTTCCCGAACGACGAGGGGTACGACGAACTCGTCCTGGCCAAGGACATCCCGGTGCAGTCGCTGTGCGAGCACCACCTGCTGCCGTTCCACGGCGTCGCGCATGTCGGGTACCTGCCGGGGGAGCGGATCCTCGGGCTGTCGAAGCTGGCGCGCGTCGTTGAGTTGTTCGCCCGCGACTTCC
Source organism: Kribbella sp. NPDC049174 (assembly GCF_043197365.1). Classification (NCBI taxonomy): domain Bacteria; kingdom Bacillati; phylum Actinomycetota; class Actinomycetes; order Propionibacteriales; family Kribbellaceae; genus Kribbella; species Kribbella sp. NPDC049174. The sequence goes on from NZ_JBICSZ010000001.1 coordinate 468,335, forward strand.
AGGTGCAGGAGCGGCTGACCAAGCAGGTCGCCGACTGGCTGCAGGACCACCTCGCACCGAAGGGCGTCGGCGTGGTGATCGAGGCCGAGCACCAGTGCATGTCGCTGCGCGGTGTCCGTGCCACCGGCTCCCGCACGGTGACGTCGTCCCTGCACGGCATCCTCCGGGAGAACCTCAGTTCCCGCCAGGAGTTCTTCGCCCTGACCGGTCTGACTCCCTGACCCGTTCGCTGACGTCCTTGCTGTGGACGTCGTGTCTCAGGCGGTGGCCACCGCCGGCGGGTGATGGTGGGTGTTGCGTCCGGTGGCGAGGATGTGGGCGACTTCGCCGGGGAGCAGGTCGGTGCCGGGGACCGTGTCCATCTCGGACACGTCGAGCCAGCGGACGACGGTCGCGCCGCGGTGGCCGTGGACGGCGAGGATGGAGTCGAGGTCCGGCCAGACGGCCGTGGACGGGTTCGGGCCGTGCCAGCGCAACGCGACCGAGCCGTCGGTGAAGACGCACCCTTCCGCGACGATGCCGGTACCGGAGACTCCGCTGATGTCGGTGTAGCGCACGAGTTCGAAGGTCTGGGGTTTCACCGGCTGACCTCGCCGGGACGACCTGCGCTGCTGGAACTCGGTCTGTCGGAACTGGGGTGGGCTGAGGGTGCTGCCATGGTCCTTTCCCCGTGGTCGGCGTGGGTGGGTGCTCGCCACAAACCGGGGACAATACGGACTGTCAGCGGGGAAGGACGGTCTGTAGCGACACATCTTCTGCAAATCAAGCTAGATCCATTCCGGGCAACACGCCAGACCTCCGTCAGCGTGTCTCGATCTTCGATCCGCCGCAGGCGGGGAATTCCCTTCAACTCCTGACAAATAGGTGGGTTCGCGACCGGTCGGCGTGATCGAATACGGAAGTGTTTCTGACCCTTGCCACCGACTTTGCCGGAGTTGACGCGCCCGCGAGCGATTTCGGGTTCCTGTTGCACAAGAACCCCGCGCGACCGCAGGGCATCGAGATCACCGGTGGCACCGCGCAGGTCTTCTACCCGGAAGCATCAGACGATCGTTGTACGGCGGCAGTGCTGCTCGAGATCGACCCGATCGCGTTGGTGCGATCCGGCCGCGGCAAAGCACCGGAAGGTTTCACCCTCGGCCAGTACGTGAACGACCGCCCGTACGCCGCCTCCAGCCTGCTCGCCGTCGCCCTCGGAAAGCTCTTCCGGACGGCGATGAACGGCCGCTGCGATGCCCGCCCCGAGCTCGCCGCCCGCCCGATCCCGCTCGAGATCCACGTCCCCGCGCTCCCGTGCCGGGGTGGCTCCGAGCTGGCCGAGCGGATGTTCGGCCCGCTGGGTTGGACCGTCGACGCCAAGCCCGTGCCGCTCGACCCCGAGATCCCGGCCTGGGGTGATTCCCGGTACGTCGACCTGCGGCTGACCGGCGTACTCCGGCTCGCCGATGCACTCAATCACCTCTATGTGCTGCTGCCGGTTCTCGACGACGCCAAGCACTATTGGGTCGGGTCCGATGAGGTCGACAAACTGGTCCGCGCCGGCGAGGGCTGGCTCGGTGCGCACCCGGAGAGGGACCTGATCTCCCATCGCTACCTGGCCCACCGCCGGTACCTCGCGGACGTCGCGCTCGAACGCCTCGCCGAGGCCGACGGGCTCACCGAGCCGGAGGCGGCTCCGGACGATGCCGAGGGCCCTGTGTCGCTCGCCGTTGAACGTCGTACGACGGTTGCCGCCGTACTGAAGGAACTCGGGGCGCGGCGGATCGCGGACCTGGGCTGCGGTGAGGGCGCTCTGGTCGGTGAGTTGCTGAAGGACCCGATGATCGGGGAGCTGTTCGCGACTGATGTCTCGGCGCGGGCGCTGATCAACGCGAAACGGCGTCTGCACTACGACGACCTCCCGGATCGGCAGCGGGAGCGGCTGCGGTTCCTGCAGTCGTCGGTCACGTACGCCGACCACCGGCTGGCCGGGGCTGGATGCCGCCGTACTGATGGAGGTGATCGAGCACGTCGACCCGCCGCGCCTGCCGGCCCTGGCCAAGGCCGTCTTCCAGGCTGCCCGCCCCGCCGCCGTCGTCGTCACCACGCCGAACAGCGAGTACAACGTGCGCTTCGACTCCCTCCCCGCCGGCGACTTCCGCCACCCCGACCACCGCTTCGAATGGACCCGCGGCGAATTCCAGCAGTGGGCGACGCGGGTTTCAGAGCTGTACGGCTATTCGGTGGAGTTCCGTCCGGTCGGCGCGGTCGATCCGGAAGTCGGTCCGCCGACGCAGCTCGCTCTCTTCAAGCTCCGGGAGAAGGTGACCGGCTGATGGCGGCGATTCAGATCCCGGCGCTTTCTCTTGTTGTGCTGGTTGGTGCGAGTGGGTCGGGCAAGTCGACCTTTGCCCGGAAGCACTTCAAATCCACCGAGGTGATCTCCAGCGACTTCTGTCGTGGGCTGGTGTCCGACGACGAGAATGACCAGGCGGCCTCCAAGGACGCCTTCGAGGTGCTGAACTTCATTGCCGGCAAGCGGCTCGCGGCCGGGCGGCTGACCGTGATCGACGCGACCAACGTGCAGCCCGAGGCGCGCAAGGAACTCGTCGCGCTGGCCCGTGAGTACGACGTGTTGCCGGTGGCGATCGTTCTGGATCCGCCCGAGCGGGTGTGCGTCGAGCGCAACGAGCAGCGGCCGGACCGGCAGTTCGGTGCGAAGGTGGTGACCAGGCAGCGGTCGCAGCTGAAGCGCGGTCTGCGCAGTCTCAAACGTGAGGGCTTCCGGACCGTCCACGTGCTCGACAGCGTCGACGAGATCGATGCCGTCAGCATCGAACGGACCCGGCTGTTCAACGACCTGACCGATCAGACCGGCCCGTTCGACATCTTCGGCGACATCCACGGCTGCCGTGCCGAGCTGGAGGAGCTGCTCACCGACCTCGGCTACACCATCACCCGTGACGACTCCGGCCGGGCGATCGACGCCGTACATCCGGAACGTCGCGCGGTCTTCGTCGGCGACCTGGTCGACCGTGGGCCGGACACTCCCGGCGTCCTGCGACTCGTGATGGGGATGGTTGCCAACGGCCACGCCTTCTGTGTCCCCGGTAACCACGAGGACAAGTTGCTCAAGGCCCTCAGAGGCCGCAACGTCAAGATCAGCCACGGCCTGGAGACGACGCTGGAGCAGCTGGCGGGGGAGTCGCCGGAGTTCCGCGAAGCCGTCGAGACTTTCATCGACGGCTTGATCTCGCACTATGTGTTCGACGGCGGCCGGCTGGTCGTGTCGCATGCCGGTCTGGTCGAGCGGATGCACGGTCGCGCGTCCGGCCGGGTCCGTTCCTTCTGCCTGTACGGCGAGACGACCGGCGAGACCGACGAGTTCGGGCTGCCGGTCCGCTACCCGTGGGCGAACGAGTACCGCGGTCGCGCGATGGTCGTCTACGGGCACACCCCGACGCCCGAGCCGGAGTGGATCAACAACACGATCTGCCTCGACACCGGCTGCGTCTTCGGTGGATCGCTCACCGCACTGCGCTACCCGGAACGCGAGCTCGTTTCGGTCCAGGCGGCCGAGGAGTACTACGCACCGGCCAAACCGTTGCACGTGGCAACCGCACCTGGCCGTGAGCCCGACGTGCTCGAGCTCACCGACGTCACCGGCCGGCGAGTGATCGAGACGACGACGCACGGGCGGCTCAGCATCCGCGCGGAGCAGGCCGGGGCCGCGCTGGAGGTGATGAGCCGGTTCGCGATCGACCCGCGGTTCCTGCTGTACCTGCCGCCGACGATGAGCCCGGTCGCCACCTCACCAGAGCCCGGGCTGCTCGAGCACCCGCTGCAGGCGTTCGAGACTTACCGGGCGCAAGGCGTCACCGAGCTGGTGTGCGAGGAGAAGCACATGGGCTCGCGGGCGGTCGTGCTGCTGACGCGGGACGACGGCGTCGCGGAGAAGCGCTTCGGCCTGGCCGGACGCGGCGCGATCCACACGCGGACCGGGCGGTCGTTCTTCGACGGACCGCTGACCGACGAGCTGCTGCTCGGGCTGCGGGCGGTCGTCGCCGAGGCCGGGATCTTCGACGAGCTCGACACCTCCTGGCTCCTGCTCGACGCCGAGCTGCTGCCGTGGAGTGCCAAGGCCGAGGACCTGCTTCGGAACCAGTACGCCGCTGTCGGTGCGGCCGCTCGTGCGTCGTTGCCAGCGGCAACCGCAGCGCTGGAGGCAGCCGTCGCGGCCGGTCTTGACGTGGGCGATCAGCTGGCCCGGATGAAGCGTCGTACGACGAATGCCGAGCGGTTCACCGAGGCGTACCGACGGTACTGCTGGCCGACGGCAGGGCTCGAGGGCGTTCGGCTGGCGCCGTTCCAGGTGCTGGCGTCGGAAGGTGCGACGTACCAGGACCGGCCGCACGCGTGGCACCTCGGGATCGCGGACCGACTGGTGAAAGCCGGGCCGTCGCTGATCACGCCGACCCGGCGGCTCTTTGTCGATGCCGGCAACTGGGATGCCGGGATCGCCTGGTGGCAGGAGCTCACCGCGGCGGGTGGCGAGGGCATGGTGGTGAAGCCGGCCGCCAACCTGACGCGGACGGGGAAGGGGTTGGCTCAGCCGGGGCTGAAGGTGCGCGGGCAGGAGTACCTGCGGCTCATCTACGGCCCGGACTACACCGAGCCGGCCAACTTCGAGCGCCTCCGGGAGCGAAACCTCGGCCACAAACGCTCGCTCGCGCTTCGTGAGTACGCGCTCGGTCTCGAAGCCCTGGAACGAGCCGCCCGCGGTGAACCGCTCTGGCGCATCCACGAGTGCGTCTTCGCCGTCCTCGCCCTCGAGTCGGAGCCCGTCGACCCGCGGCTCTAGCTGGTTGCGCGTCGGACGCCGACGAGGACGCCGGTCGCCAGGAACATGGCGGCCGGCATCCCGTGGTAGATCTCGTCGAGCACCAGGATCGCGCTGACCACCCCTGAGGGCAGGAGTGCCAGCAGGACGATGACGGCGGAACGGGCGTCGGCGCGGTGTACGCCGTAGACGATGAGCGGCGCGAGGATCCAGAGCAGGAACAGCGGTGTCAGCAGCCCGGTTCCTTCGGTTGCTACCGCATACGGCCCGAGGGCGAGTGCGATGACGCCCGCCGAGAGCGGTAGCTGACGCAGCACGGCGCTCGCCGGAGCAGTGCTGCGGGGGAGCGCGACCACGAGGTAGATGCCGATAGCCACGAGCTCAGCAGCGCCGGTGGCGAGGATGGCGCGGAACAGCGCGTCGTACGGGCGGATGGAGTCGGGGCAGGGCACCGGGATTCCGTCGGAGCCGAGCTCGCGGCCGCAACGCACGGGGCCGAACGGTGCCCAGGCGGTCAGCACCCAGACGAGAGGCAGCGTCAGCGCGGCGACGACGGCGGTGGCGCGGAAGAGACCCGCGGCGGGGTGCCGGGTGCGGCGGCGTAGATCGAGGGGCGGTCCGCTCATGCCCCCACCCTGAACCAGCAAGGGTCCACCGACACCCAGCCCGGTTCCACCACCCACCCGGAGTCCACCCCGTCCACCAGCCCTCCGGTCCACCCGCGTCCACCAGCCGTCCGGGTCCACCAGCCCCACGGGTTCGAGCGCCGCGCGGGCAGGCTCGCGTGCCCGCCGGGCGGGGGCTCGGCGGGCTCTGGCCGGTGGTTGTGTCCGGCTTGTAAACGTCTTTCGTTTTCGCTTGGCAAGGTGTGACATTGCACTTAGGGTCTGTGCAATGTCACACGGTACTGGAGTGGTCGGATGAGTGGCGCGGTGCGGGCTGGTCGTGGAGTGGTGCTGCCCGTGGGTGAGGTGGAGCTGACGGGCGGGCTGCTGGGGGACTGGCAGCGGCGGAATCGGGAGGCGACAGTTCCGCACGCGATCGCGGAGTTGCGGAAGGCGGGCAATCTGGAGAACCTCCGCCGCCTGGCCGACCCGACAGTCGGGGCGTACCGGGGGCGGTACCCGTTCCTCGACACCGATCTCTACAAGACGCTCGAAGGGCTCGCCTACGAGATCGGCCGGGACGACGCGCCGGCCGGAGCGCGGGAGTTCTTCGACGAAGTGGTCGGACTTCTCGAGCAGGCGCAGGCCGACGACGGCTACCTGAACTCGTTCTTCCAGGACCCCGAACAGCCCAAGCAGCCATGGTCCGATCTCGGCTGGGGACATGAGCTCTACAACCTCGGTCACCTGATCCAGGCCGCCGTCGCGGCGAATCGTCGCCTGGGCGACCGCCGATTGCTGACCATCGCCGGCCGGTTCGCGGATCTCGTCGTCCGGAAGTTCGGCACGGACGGCGAGGAGGTCGTGGACGGGCATCCCGAGGTGGAGATGGCGCTGGTCGAGTTGTATCGAGAAACCGGCACCGCGGACTACCTGACCCAGGCGCAGTTGTTCGTCGATCGCCGCGGCCAGGGGAAGCTGAAGCACACGATCTTCCCGGCCGAGTACTTCCAGGACAACGCGCCGTTCCGCGAGCTCCCGTCCGTCACCGGTCACGCCGTCCGGATGGCCTATCTCGCCGCCGGTGCCGCGGACGTCTCCCTCGAGACCGGCGACCCGACGCTGCTCGCGGCGCTGGAGCGACTGTGGGACGACATGGTCGCCACCAAGCTGTACCTCACCGGCGGTTTGGGCAGCCGGCACTCCGACGAGGCGATCGGCGACCGGTACGAGCTCCCGTCGGAGCGCGCCTACACGGAGACGTGTGCGGCGATCGCGACGATGCAGTGGGCCTGGCGGATGTTCCTTGCCACGGGCAAGGCGTCGTACCTCGACGTCTACGAGACCGTGCTCTACAACGCTTATGCCGTTGGGCTTTCGGCCGACGGCACGGCGTTCTTCTACGACAACCCGTTGCAGCGGCGGCCGGACCACGAGCAGCGGTCGGGCGCCGAGAGCGGTGGCGAGCCGTTGCGCCGGTCGTGGTTCGGCTGCCCGTGCTGCCCGCCGAACATCGTCCGCTGGATGTCCGAGCTCCAGGACCACGTCGCGGCGCAGCAGGGCGACACGCTGTACGTCGGTGTGTACGCCGACGCACGCATCACCACCGAGACCCTCGCAGTCTCCGTCCGGACCGATTACCCGTGGGACGGCGAGGTCACGATCACCGTCGACAGCGCGCCGGAAGAGGAGCAGGCGATCGCGCTGCGGATCCCGGCGTGGTGCACGGGCGCCGAGATCGTGACGAGTCCCGCGGACGGGGCGGTCACGGTCGGCGAGGGCGACTGGGCCGGCGAACCCGTCGACGGTGCGGTCGCGAACGACGGCTGGGCGCTCGTGCGGCGGCGGTTCGTTGCCGGGGACACCGTTCGGCTGACGTTGCCGATGGCCCCGAGAGCGCACGGATCACATCCGTACCTCGATGCGACCCGAGGTGCGCTCGCCGTTGCCCGAGGTCCGCTTGTCTATTGCGTCGAGCAACAAGACGTCGAAGCACCCGTCGACGATCTGTTGCTGAAGCCAGCCGCCGTGGCCGGGGCGACCGCACATCGGCGGCCGGTGGTGGACGGCGTACCAGACGCCCTCGTCCTCGAGCTCACGGCCGGTGTCGCTCCGACTCCGCCGCACGAGCTCTATCCCGTGATCACTGCTCAAGAAACCCAGACCGCCATCAGCGAAGTGCCGGCGACCTTCGTCCCGTACTTCCTCTGGGGGAACCGTCAGGCCCTGGCCATGCGTGTGTGGCTGCGCGCCGCGAACTGAAAGAGAAGACACATGAAGAGATCCATGCTGGTGGGGCTCATATCGTCCGGGGTGCTGGTACTCAGCGCCTGCTCGGGTGGTGGCGCGACCGGTGCCGCCGACTCGTCGGCCGGCCCAGGCGGCAAGGCCGCGCAGGGCGGAACACTCCAGGTGCTCGCGAACGCGGGTTTCTCCCACCTCGACCCCGCGCGGGGCTTCGACGGTGGCGTCAACAACTTCTATCGGCTGATCTACCGGACCCTGACCACTCAGGGCGCCGCGCCCGGTGCCGACGGCACCAAGATCGTGCCCGACCTGGCGACCGACACCGGCAAGCCGTCCGATGGCGGCAAGACCTGGACCTTCACGCTGAAGGACGGGCTGTTCTTCGAGACCGGTGCGCCGATCACCAGTGCGGACGTGAAGTGGGGCGTGTCCCGGGCCTGGGATCCCGAGCTCGGCATCGGGTCGCCGTACGCGAAGCAGCTCATCGACGCGCCGGCCGGCTACCAAGGGCCGTACAAGTCGGGTGACCTGCCGACCATCGCGACGCCGGATGCGAAGACGGTCGTCTTCCACCTGAAGAAGCCGTACGCCGACTTCGGCAGCGTGGTCGCGCAGAACACCTTCACTCCCGTGCCGAAGGGCCAGGGCGCGGGCAACCAGCTGGACAGCAAGCCGATCGCGTCCGGTCCGTACAAGCTGGCCGAGTACAAGCCGGGTGCGTCGCTCAAGCTGGTCCGCAACGACAAGTGGGACAAGAAGACCGACGAGGTCCGGGCCGCGAACCCGGACGTGTTCCAGTGGACCTTCGGTCTCGACCCGGCCACCATCGACGAGCGGATGATCGCCGGCCAGGGCACCGACATCGACGCGATCGCGGGCACCGTCCAGGCCGCCAGCGTGGCCCGGATCCAGTCCCCGCAGCTGAAGCAGCGCACGATGACCGGCCTCGGCGGCTGTACGACGTACATGGGTCTGAACACCACCAAGAAGCCGCTGAACGACGTCCGGGTCCGGCAGGCGATCAACTTCGCGGTGAACAAGCAGACCGTGCGGGACGCGGTCGGCGGCTCGACCCTCGCCGACATCGCGACCAGCATCCAGCCGCCGACCGTGGCCGGCCGGGTGGACTACGACCCGTACCCGAGCCCGGACCACAAGGGCGATCTCGAGAAGGCCCGCACGCTGCTGACCGAGGCCGGCCTGGCCAATGGCTTCACCCTCACCCTCGACACCCGGACGCAGCCGAAGATGCAGGCGATGGCGGTGGCGGTCCAGCAGGCGCTGGAGCCGCTGAAGATCACCGTCAAGATCAACCCGATCGACACCTCGACGTACTACGAGGTGATCGGTACGCCGTCGCAGCAGAAGGACATGGCGATCACCGGCTGGTGCCCGGACTGGCCGTCCGGTGCGACCTTCCTGCCGCCGCTGTTCGACGGCCGCAACATCACCGCCAAGGGCAACTCGAACCTGGCCCAGCTGAACGACAAGGGCATCAACGCGAAGATCGACGAGATCGCCAAGCTGACCGACGTGACCGCGGCCAACGCGGCGTACGGCGAACTGGACAAGCAGATCATGGCGGCCGCCCCGGTCGTCCCACTGCTGTACGAGAAGGTGCTGATGCTGGTCGGCAGCAACATCGCCGGTGCCTACCTGCACGACGGGTTCTCCGGTGGGATCGACCTGGTCTCGGTCGGCGTCGCGGACGCCGGGAAGTAGCCGATGACCGCGAGTCCGCTCGGGGGGACTAGCACTGTGCTCGAGGTCGAGGAGGTGGGGACCCCGGCTCCGGCCGGCGGTCCCCCGACCTCGAGCCGGCGGATCCTCACCACCATCACCCGGGACAAGGGCGCACTGGCGTGCGTGCTGTTCCTGGCGATCGTGGTCCTGATGGCGGTCGCCGCGCCGCTGATCACCAAGGTCAGCGGCTGGGGTCCGTACGAGTTCGACTCCGCGGCGATCAACTCCGATCTCGGCGGCGTACCGCACGGCGCACTCGGCGGGATCAGCGCGAACCACTGGTTCGGCGTCGAGCCGCAGAACGGCCGCGACCTGTTCGCCCGGATCGTGTACGGCGCCCGCGTCTCGATCACCATCTCGCTGTCGGCGACCCTGCTGACCGGGATCCTCGGGGTCGTGCTCGGCATGCTGGCCGGGTTCTACCGCGGCTGGGTCGACCAGGTGATCTCGCGGCTGATGGACTTCCTGATGGCCTTCCCGGCGCTGATCTTCATGATCGCGATCCTGTCCTCGCTGCCGGCCGGGAACCGTCCGGTGCTGCTGGTGATCGTGATCAGCGTGTTCGGGTGGCCGTACCTGGCCCGGGTGATCCGCGGGCAGACGATGACCCTGGCCAACCGTGAGTTCGTCGAGGCGGCCCGGGCGTCCGGGGCGAAGGACTCCGCGGTGGTGTTCCGGGAGATCCTGCCGAACCTGCGCGGATCGATCATCGTGATGACGACGCTGGCGATCCCCGGCTACATCGGGACCGAGGCTGGCCTGTCCTTCCTCGGTGTGGGTGTCTCGCCGCCGACCGCGTCCTGGGGCCAGATGATCTCGAGCTCGGTGAGCTGGTACTCGGTCGACCCGATGTTCTTCGCCATCCCCGGCGCGTTCCTGTTCCTCACCGTGCTCTCGCTGACGGTGCTCGGCGACAAGATCCGCTCAGTGGTCGACCAAGGGGAGGCGGCATGACGGTGCTTTTGGCCGGGCCTCCGGCGCCGGCGTGGTCATGGGGCCTTGGCTCCCGGCCTTCCCTCGTCGCTCCAGTCGCTTCGCTCCCTGCGCTCCTCAGTCCAGGCCGGGAGGCCCCATGACCCGCTACGTACTCGGTCGACTCGGCGGGGTGGTGTTCATCCTGCTGGCCGTGTGCCTGTTCACCTACCTGATCTTCTTCAAGCTGTCCCCGGATCCCGCGGTGATGATCTGCGGTAAGACGTGCACGCCGGAGCGCATCGACTCGATCCGCGACGTGCTGGGGCTCAACCAGCCGATCCTGGCCCAGTTCTGGGAGTTCCTGCAGGGCATCTTCGTCGGCCGCGACTACGGGTCCGTGCACTGCTCGGCGCCCTGTCTCGGCTACAGCTTCCAGACCAACGAGTCGGTGTGGACAATGATCACCGCGCGGCTCCCGGTCAGCATCACGGTCGCTGTCGGCGCCGCCGTACTGTGGCTGCTGGCCGGTGTGATCGGTGGTCTGATCAGCGCGATCAAGCAGGGCACGTGGTGGGATCGCACCGCGATGGCGCTCGCGCTCGGCGGGGTTAGTGTGCCGAACTACGTGCTGGCGCTGGTGCTCCAGTTCGTGCTGGTGGTGAAGCTGCAGGTGCTGCCGTTCCCGTCGGCGCCGGCCTTCGCGGACAACCCGATGCTGTGGTTCGAGTCGTACCTCATGCCGTGGACCGTGCTGGCTGTCGGCTATGCCTGTCTGTACGCGCGGTTGACCCGTTCCAACGTGATCGACACGGTGGCCGAGAACTACTTCCGGACTGCCCGGGCGAAGGGGCTGAGCCGGCCGCTGATCCTGCGCCGGCACGCACTCAGGCCGGCGTTGACCCCGATCACCACGATCTTCGGGATGGACTTCGCCGGCCTGCTCGGCGGTGCGCTGATCACCGAGACCGTGTTCGGGCTGAACGGGATCGGCAAGATGGCGGCCGACTCGATCGCCAAGAACGACCAGCCGGTGATCATGGCGGTCACCCTGCTGGCCGCCTTCTTCGTTGTCATCGGCAACGTCGTCGTCGACCTCGTCTACACCGCCCTCGACCCAAGAGTGAGAGTGACGTCGTCATGACCGATGACTTGTTCGTGGTGGAGGACCTGACCGTGACGCTGCCGACGGGGCGCGGTCCGGTGGATGTGGTGAAGAACGTGTCGTTCACGGTCGGCCGGGACGACACGCTCGGCATCGTGGGCGAGTCCGGGTCGGGCAAGTCGATGACGGCGCTCGCCGTCCTCGGGCTGCTCCCTCGGGGCGCGCGGACGACGGGGAGCATCCGGCTGGACGGCGCGGAGTTGCTCGGGCAGTCCGACCGGGAACTGCAGTCGGTGCGCGGCAACCTGATCTCGATGGTGTTCCAGGACCCGTTGTCGTCGCTGAATCCCTACTACACGGTGGGGTTGCAGATCGAGGAGATGTACCGGGCACATCGCGGTAATTCGCGCCGGGCGGCCCATCGGGTGGCGATCGAGGCGCTGGAACGGGTCGGTATTCCCGATCCGGCCCGGCGGGTCGACCACTATCCGCATCAGTTCTCCGGTGGCCAACGGCAACGCATCATGATCGCGATGGCGTTGTGCTGCTCGCCGTCGCTGCTGATCGCGGACGAGCCGACGACCGCGCTCGACGTGACCGTGCAGGCACAGATCCTGGAGCTGATGGCCGAGCTGCAGTCGACCACCGGTACCGGGATGATCTTCATCACCCACGACCTGGCGGTGATCAGCTCGATCGCGAAGCGGGTGCTGGTGATGTGTGCGGGCGATGCGGTCGAGTACGGCACGGCCGAGCAGGTGTTCTCGGATCCGCGGCACGACTACACGCGCACGCTGCTGGACGCCGTACCGAGGATCGACGACGAGGTGCCGTTCGAAAGTAGGGCCGTATGACGTTGCTCAAGGTTCGTGCGCTGACCAAGCAGTTCGTCACCCGGGGCGAAGGACTGGCGGCCCGCAAGGCGGCGTTCACCGCGGTCGACAACGTCAGCTTCGAGGTCGAGCTGGGCGAGACGCTGGCGATCGTGGGGGAGTCGGGCAGTGGAAAGTCGACCACCGCGCGGATCGCGGCCCGGTTGATGGAGCCGACCAGCGGGACGGTCGAGTTCGACGGGCAGGACGTGACGCGGGCCGCCGGCAAGGAGCTGGCCCGGTTCCGGAACAACGTGCAGGTGGTGTTCCAGGATCCGTTCTCGTCGCTGAACCCGCGGTACACGGTCGAGCGGATCATCACCGCGCCGCTCACCTATCAGGGCATCGCGCCGAAGGGCGGCCGGCGCGCGTTCGCCCAGGAGCTGATGGAGCGGGTCGGGCTGAACCCGGACCACTGCCAGCGGTACCCGGCCCAGTTCTCCGGCGGCCAGGCGCAGCGGATCGGGATCGCCCGGGCGCTCGCGGTGGGCCCGAAGCTGGTGATCTGCGACGAGGCGGTGTCCGCGCTCGACGTGTCGATCCAGGCCCAGGTGCTGGAGCTGCTGATGCGGCTGCAGCGCGAGAGCGGGTTCAGCTACATCTTCATCGCGCACGACCTGGCCGTGGTACGGCAGATCTCGCAGCGGGTCGCGGTGATGAACAAGGGCAGAATCGTGGAGCTGGGGTCACGCGACCAGGTGTTCGGCGATCCCCGCGACGACTACACGAAGACGCTGCTGGCCGCCGTACCCCGGATCAATCCGGAGTGGGACCGGCGGCGTCGGGCCAAGGAGGCTCGATGATCAGCTACACGATCCCGGGGATGCACGTCCGGGAGCACACATTCGAGGTCCCGCTGGACTGGACGAGCCCCGGGGAGACGATCACGGTCTTCGCGCGGGAGCTCGTCGACCCGGTTCGGCGCGACGAGGACCTGCCGCTGCTGCTGTTCCTGCAGGGCGGGCCGGGCGGCAAGTCGCCGCGGCCGACCGAGCCGACCGGGTGGATCGGGCAGGCGCTGAAGACCTATCGGGTCATCCTGTTCGACCAACGGGGCACAGGTCGCAGTACGCCGATCTCCGGGCGGCGGATGGCGTCGTTCACGACCGCAGACGACGGGGCCGACTACCTGGCCTGCTTCCGGGCGGACTCGATCGTTCGCGACGCGGAGCACCTGCGGACGACGGTCTTCGGCGGCAGCAAGTGGTCGACGCTCGGCCAGAGCTACGGCGGGTTCCTCACGCTGACGTACCTCTCGCAGGCTCCCGAAGGGCTGACCGCTTGCTACGTGACCGGTGGGCTGGCCTCGATCGATCCGTCGGCGGCCGAGGTCTATCGGCGGACCTATCCCCGGGTGGCGGCGAAGAACCGCGAGTTCTACCGGCGCTACCCGCACAACGTGGAACGGATCGGCGCGATCGCGGATCGGCTGGCGGCGGACGACGTACGGCTGCCGGACGGCGATCGGCTGACGGTACGGCGGTTCCAGTCGCTCGGGATCGACTTCGGGATGAAGCCCGGGTACGAGCGGATGCACTGGCTGGTGGACGAGGCGTTCGACGGTGACGAACTGTCGGACACGTTCCTGAGTCAGGTGATGGACCGGTCGTCGTACAGCGGCGGGCCGTTGTTCGCGGCGTTGCAGGAGAGCATCTACGGGTCCGGCGCCGGTGCCACCGGCTGGGCGGCCGAGGTGGAGCGGGCGCTGCATCCGGAGTTCGCCGAGGACGCTCGGCCGCTGCTGTTCACCGGCGAGATGATGTACCCCTGGATGTTCGCGGAGATCCGGGTGTTGCGACCGTTCCAGGCTGCGGTCGAGACGTTGGCTGCCCGTGGTCAGTGGTCGTCGTTGTACGACCTGGACCGGCTGGCGGCGAACGACGTACCGGTGGCCGCGGCGGTCTACTACGACGACATGTACGTCGACTCCGGGCTGCAACTGGACACTGCCGCGCGGGTGGGGAACGTGCAGGCGTGGGTGACGAACGAGTACGAGCACGACGGGCTCTCGTCGGAGCGGGTGTTCAACCGTTTGACCGAGCTGGTCCGGTCGGTGGGTGGCGGCGTACGGGCGGGTTGACCGGCCTGATCCCAGATGGGTGCCCCACAATGGGGCCGACAAGGCGGGGAGGTGAGGGGATGTCGGCCGATTCGATCGGGCCGTTGCCGAGTGTGCGGCGGCTGCAACAGCGGGAGAACCTGCGGGACAGCGTGGCCAACGCGCTGCGGGCGGCGGTGATCTCCGGCGAGCTCGTGCCGGGGGAGGTGTACTCGGCGCCGATGCTCGGCGCGCGGTTCGGGGTGTCCGCGACGCCGGTGCGTGAGGCGATGCTGGACCTGGTCCGCGAGGGCCTGGTGATCTCGCTGCGGAACAAGGGCTTCCGGGTCACCGAGATGTCCGACGAGGACCTGGACAACCTGGCGTCGCTGCGGCAGCTGATCGAGCCGCCGACGATCCGGGACGTCGTACCGGTGATTCCGCCGGCGGACTTCCCCCGGCTGCGGGCACTGGCCGAGGAGATCGTGGTGGCGGCCGAGGCGGGGGACCTGATCGCCTACATCGAGGCGGACCGGGTCTTCCACGTCACCCTGCTGGCGTACTCCGGCAACCAGAAGTTGGTCGACGTCGTGTCCGACCTCCGCTCCCAGACCCGCCTGCTCGGCCTCACCCCGCTGGTCGAGAGCGGCCGTCTCGTCCAGTCCGCCGCCGAGCACCACGAGCTGATGGACCTGATCGAGGCCCGCAACGCCGAGGCAGCCGAGCAGTCGATGCGGCGGCACATCGGGCACGTGCGCGGGTTGTGGGCGCGCAACCCCGAAGGCTAGGCCACGCGCCGGGATCGTCAGTTGAGGTTGAGGGCCCGGGCGGCGGTGGTTGCGGCAGGGGCGCCGTACGCCGAGGCGAGGCGTTCCAGGAAGGTGGGCCGGTCGAGGGTGTACTCCTGGGTGCCGACGGTCTCGAGGACCGTGGTGGCCAGGGTGCAGCCGATCTGGGCGGCGGCTTCGTGGTCGAGGCCGGCCGCGCGGCCGGTCAGGTAGCCGGCCCGGAAGGCGTCGCCGCCGCCGGTGGGGTCGACCAGGTTCGGCGCCGGGACGGCCGGGACCTTGGCCAGGATGCCGTCGGCGTTCTCGATCACGACCCCGTCGCCGCCGTGGGTGCTGACGCGGACGCCGACGCGCGCCAGGATCTCCTCGTGGCTCCAGCCGGTCTTCTGCACCATCAGGCCGGCCTCGTACTCGTTGCTGAACAGGTACTGCGCGCCGTCGATCAGCGTCTTGATGTCGTCGCACTCCATCCGGGCCAGCTGCTGCGACGGGTCCGCGGCCACCGCGATCCCGTTCGCCTTCGCCAGCTCGGTGTGCTTGAGCATGCCCTCCGGGTCGTCCGCGCCGATCAGCACCAGGTCGATCCCGCCGGTCGCGGCGTGGATCGCGCCGAGGTCGAGCTCCCGTGCCTCGGCCATCGCACCGGTGTAGAACGAGGCGATCTGGTTGGCGTCCAGGTCCGTCGTACAGGTGAACCGGGCGGTGTGGACGTTCTCGCAGACGCGCACATGGGACACGTCCACGCCGGCCTCGGTGAGGGCGGCGCCGTACTCGGCGAAGTCGGCACCGACCGAGCCGATCAGCAGCGACGGCTGGCCGAGCTGGGCCATCCCGTAACAGATGTTCGCGCCGACGCCGCCGCGGTGGACGACCAGCTCGTCGACCAGGAAGGACAGCGAGACCTTGTGCATCTGTTCCTCGAGGAACTGGTCCTTGAACCGGCCCGGGAACGTCATCAGGATGTCGGTCGCGATCGAACCGGCGACGGCGATGCGCATACGGGGTGCTCCTCGGGTGGGGTGGGTGCGCGGCGTTTGGGCAACCCATAGAGACTACAGGCGACCGATCTAATACACCGAAGGCAGGATTCGATGGGTAATCAGGTGCTGGTGACCGACGAACTGCACGACTACATGGTCGCGCACGGGATGCCGCTGGACGAGATCGCCGCCGAACTGGTCGCCGAGACCCGGCAGCTGGGCGACGTCTCCCGGATGCTGACCACCGCTGACCAGGCGGGCCTGCTGACCACGCTCACCCGGCTGATCTCCGCCCGCCGAGCGGTCGAGATCGGCACCTTCACCGGCTTCTCGGCGCTGGCGATCTCCCGCGGGCTGCCGGACGACGGCCGGCTGATCTGCCTGGACGCGAGCGAGGAGTGGACCTCGATCGGGCAGAAGTACTGGGAGCGGGCCGGCGTCGCGTCGAAGATCGAGCTCCGGATCGGCGACGGGCACGAGCTGGCGGCCGCGCTGGACGGCTCGTTCGACCTGGCGTTCGTGGACGCCGACAAGCCGGGCTACATCGACTACTTCGAGCGGCTGGTCCAGGTGATCCGGCCGAACGGGCTGATGCTGTTCGACAACACCCTGGCCGGCGGCCGCGTGGTCGGCGAGCACGCGGAGGACCCGGCCGACCGCAAGGAGTTCAACGCGCACATCGCCAAGGACGACCGGGTCGACGTGGTCATCCTCGGCATCGGCGACGGGCTGACCCTGGTTCGCAAGAAGTGAGCAAGGCCGCGGCTCGGTTGAGCGTGAAGGAGTTGCAGCACAAGTACGGCGACCGGCCGGTGATCGAGGGGCTGACGTTCACCCTGGCCGCCGGTCAGGCGATCGCACTGGTCGGGCCGAACGGCGCCGGCAAGACGACCGTGCTGAAGTGCATCGTCGGCTCGGCCGAACCGGCGGCGGGCACGATCCTGCTCGACGGTCTGCCGATCGACGAACGCGCCGAGACGGTACGACGCGACGTCGCCACGCTGCTCGACGACCTCGACTTCTTCCCGGACCTGACCGCGGCCGAACACCTCGACCTGCTCGCCCGCGCCCACGGCAACCCGGAGCCGGAGGATCTGGTCGACACGCTCCTCGACGACATCGGGCTGCTGCCGGCCGCCGACCAGCTGCCGGGATCGCTGTCCTCGGGTCAGCGCCGTCGCCTCGCGCTGGCGACGGCGCTGGTCCGCCCGCGCACCCTGATGGTGCTGGACGAGCCCGAGGCGCGGCTGGACACCGACGGCGTGCAGTGGTTGTCGGATCGCCTGATCGCGGAGAAGAAGTCCGGTACGTCGATCCTCTTCGCCAGCCACGACCCGGCCCTGGTCGACGCCGTCGCCGACTCCATCGTCACCCTGACCCCGCTGCCATGAGCGTCTGTCGGGCGGAGGTTGCCGCGTGAGCGCGGCGGACGGGCCGGTCGTCTTCGACCCGGCCGACTTCGGTGCGATCCCGGCGTCGCGCTCGCTGCGGGCCTGGATGCGCAAGACCCGGCGCCGCCGCGCCGACCGGTCGTTCTGGCAGATCTTCGAGGACGTCTACCTGGTCGCCTTCACCCTCGCGATGCTGGGCGCCACCGGGGGCAACGTCCTGCGCCAGCTCAACGAGAACGCTGCCCGGTGCATGTCGTGGTCCTGCATGGAGCTGTCGTACTACCTGCCCTTCATCCTCGTGCCGTTGCTGGTGGCAACGACGCTGCGGATGTTGCTGAGCGTCGGGCCGGTATCGGCGTCCCGGGCCACGGGATTCTGGTTGCTGGCCACTCCGGTCGACCGGAGGGCGCTGCTGCGGCCGACGTACCGGGCGGTGATCGCCATCGTGGCCGTGACCGGCCTGCTGGTCTCGGTGATCGCGTGGACGCTGCTCGGGTGGCCGATGCTGGGGATCGGGGAGGCGTCGGTGGTGACTGCCTCCTTGCTGGTTTGTGTTGCGTGTGTGACGGTGTGGGCCCAGCAATCACAGGTGCGCACCAGGTGGACGCTCCGCGTCGCGGATCTCCTGCTGATCGTTGCCGCGATCCCGGCGGTGTGGCTGGCCACCAGGTCCGAGCCCGAGGGCCAGATTGCCAACGTCGTGATCGCTCAGTGGGGTCCGGTCGAGCCGGACACACTGCTCACACTTGAGCAGGCCCGTCTGCTCGTGATCGGGCTGGTATGCCTGGCCGTCGTCCTGGCGATCGTGATCGCCACCGCGCGAACGCTCCCCAAGCTGAACCGGACGACCGTCATCGCCGGCGGCGAGTTGCTGGCCGGGCTTGCCGGAGCTGCGAGCAGTCTGGACATCAGCATGCTCGCCGACGTGGTCTCGGGCCGGCATTGGCGGCTGAAGGGCCGCGTGCATTCCCACCGGGGTCGCGGCTCGCGGGGTGCGGCCCTCGTGCACCGCGAGTTCCTCCGGATCCTGCGCTGGCCCCGGCGCCTCGTCATCGGCTTCGCGCTGCTCGTCGTACCGTACGCCGTGGCCGGAACCGGACTCGACGTCCTGGTGCCGATCGCGGCCGGGTTCGCGGGCTTCGTCGCCGTCCGCCCGCTGATGGACGGGTTGCGATCGGTGTGCCGCTCGACCGGCCTGGTCCGGGCCCTCGGCATGGATCTCCGCGAGCTCCGGGTCATCATGGCCGTCGTCCCGGCCGGCGTCACCGCGCTCTGGGTCCTCCTGGCCCTGCCCGCCCTGTCCAATGGCGCGGCCGCCTTCGCCGTTGCCGCCGGCATCATCTCCGGCACCGTCCGGCAGGCCTCCGCGCGACCTCCGTCGTACGCCGGCCCGCTGGTCGCGTCGCCGATGGGGGCCATCCCGCCCGGGCTGTTCTCCCAGCCCATCCGGGGTTTCGACCTGCTCCTGCTCTGTCTCGTCCCGGTGCTGCTCGGCCTCAGCTCGACCTGGGTGCTCGCGATCCCGGCGTTCGTGCTCGCCGTGATGTTCGCCATCAAACCGAAATCCGACTGAGAACGCGCCGACACCACCTCACCTGGCGTGGGCTCGGGGAAGTCGACGGGATGGTGACCACCGAGGGCACGATCTACCCGCTGCTGGCCCGGTTGCGGCGGGAAGGGCTGGTGGAGACCAGCCGGCGGGAGTCGGACGCCGGACCGCCGCGGCGCTATTACACGTCCACCGCCGCGGGGCGTGAGGCGCTCGCGGCATTCATCGCAGATTGGAACAGGTTCCGGACGTCGGTCGACACGATCCTGCGTCAC
Organism: Kribbella sp. NPDC049174; assembly: GCF_043197365.1. NCBI lineage: Bacteria > Bacillati > Actinomycetota > Actinomycetes > Propionibacteriales > Kribbellaceae > Kribbella > Kribbella sp. NPDC049174. The sequence goes on from NZ_JBICSZ010000001.1 coordinate 487,659, forward strand.
GGACAGACAGATGGAGACAAGCATGAGCGGTGACCAGTTGGTCGAGGCGTATCTGAAGCACCTGTCCGCGGCGGCCGAGTCGCTGCCGGTGCGACGGCGCGACGACCTCGTCGCCGAGGTGACCTCACACATCGCCGAGGCGCGCGCGGCCGGCGCCACGTCCGAGAGCGAGGTGCGACAGGTCCTGGCGCGGCTGGGTGACCCTGCCGACATCGTCGCCGCGGCCACCGACGGTCTCGTCCTGGTCGAGCAGCCGCCACGGTTGCGCCTCCGGGATTTCGCCGCGCTCGCGCTGCTGGTGATCGGGCCGTTCGTCCTGGTGATCGGCTGGCTGGCCGGCGTCTGGCTGCTGTGGACCTCCGACCGCTGGACCCGCGGCCAGAAGTTGCTCGGCACGCTGGCGTGGCCGCTCGGGTACGCCGCCGCGCTGATCAGCGATTACGTCCTCGTCAACCCGCTGTGGGTGAGCCTCGTGGTCGCCAACCTGATCACGATCGGCATTCTCGTCGTGCTGGCCAAGAGCGCCCGCCCAGGGCAGTCCAGCGCCGCCCCGGCCGACGCCAGTCCGGTTGCCTCAGGCAACAGCTAGATCTCGCGGGCGAGCCACTTCTTCTCGATTTCCTGGGGGAGATCGACGTCGTGTTGACGGGCGAGCAGGAGGAGTTGGCAGAAGACGTCGGCGAACTCCTGGTGGAACGTGTCGCGGATCTGTTCCGCACTGAGTCCCTTGGCGCGGGCGCGGCCGGTGTGCTGCAGGTAGGCCTGGGTCAGCTCGCCCATCTCCTCCTGCAACTTGAGCAGGAACCAGTCCGGATCCCGCTCGAAGCTGAGGATCTCGCCGTACCGCACCGACAGCTTCTCCAACCGCTCCGACAACTCAGTGATGTCCACGCGCCTACCCAACCACCAGCCACCGACAGAGAATGGGCCGATGGATGCGGTGGCGTGGTTGCTCGAGTCGGCGGAGCCGGCGGTGCGGGGGATGGCTCGGCGGGACCTGCTCGGGCGACCGCACCACGAGGATGTGCTGAGCGGGCTCAAGGTGCAGGCCTTGCTCGACGACGCGTCTGCGGACAAGCGGGCCTACAAGAAGTGGACCGGCGCGCACTGGCGGATCGTGTCGTTGGCGGAGTTGGAGGTGCCGGCGGGGGAGCCGCGGGCGGTGGCGGCTGCGGAGTACGACCTGGCTGAGGTGATGCGGTCGCTGAAGTACGGCGTGAGTGTCGTCGACGGACTGGTACGACGCTGTGCGTCCATCGAGGGCAACACGCTCGGGGCCTGCAGTCGGCTGGGCATGGCAGACGACCCGCGCGTGCAGCAGCTGGCGGAGGGGTTGCTGGACTGGCAGTGGCCCGACGGCGGCTGGAACTGCGATCGGAAGGCGTCCGGCCGGCGTTCGTCGTTCCACGAGTCGCATGCGGCTGCGTGGGGTCTGCATGAGTATCACCGCGCTACCGGCGACACCGCTGCGCGTGATGCCGCCGTACGGGCCGGGGAGTTGTTCCTGGAGCACCGAGTGTTCCGCAGCCTGTCGACCGGTGAGCCCATCAACAAGCGGTGGCTGCGGCCGAGCTATCCGCCGTACTGGCACTACGACATCCTGCAGGCGCTCCTGGTGTTGTCGCGGCTCGGACTGGTGCGGGACGAGCGGGCTGGGGATGCGCTGGCTGAGTTGGAGCGACAGCAGCAACCGGATGGTCGCTGGCACGCGGGGCAGCAGTGGTGGAGTCCGCCGGGTGGCGACCGTACGCCGGAAGTCGTCGACTGGGGGCGCAGTGGTCCGAACGAGATGATCACCCTCAACGCCCTGCGGGTGCTCAAGGCCGCAGGACGCTGAAGGTCGCGGTTACTGCTGCGGGGTGGGGTTGGGCTCGGGGTCCGATCCTGACTCCGGCTGTGCGGCCGGCGCGGTGCCCGCGGGCGCGCTGCCGTTGGGGTCCGTCGCCGCGTCCGGCGCGGAGTCCGGGGCGGCGTCCGGTGTGGTGTCGGCGGTCGGCATCGGCTCGGGGTCCGGGAGCAGGAGATAGGGCTCCGTGCTCGGATCGGGCTCGGGTTCGGGGTCCGGGGCCGGCTTCGGCTGGAAGGTGTCCGGTGCGGTCGCCCAGACCGCGGCGGCGGCGCGCTGGGCGTCGGCGGCGTCGGTCTGGCGCTCGTAGTTCTTGATGTCGAGCGCGTACGCCTTCACCACCGCGGAGAGATCCTTGCGCAGTTGCCGGTGCACCCAGAGGGCGTAGGCCTGGCTGCGGGCCTCGATGAAGTTCTTCAGTTCCTGCATCTGGGCAGGCGTCATGTCGTCCTCCGACGAAGTTGGGGTGAAGTCGCCGCGGGCGATCGCGGCCCGGGCGGCCGGGCCGGGACAGTCGGTACCGTCCGGCCGGACCGCGGAGTGCGGCCGGATCGCCGTACCGCGGGGGAAGATTCTGCGGAAGTCGGCGATCACCCCGCGGGTGGTCGCCTTCATCGCGGCGGTCGGCTGCTCGCCGGTGACGAGCACCAGCAGGATCGCGCCGTACCGCTCGTTGAGATCAGCGTTGCCGTTGGCACCGGACTGCGTCCGCAACCCGCGCAGCGTCCAGGCCCGGCCGGCCTGGTCGACCGCGATCTGGTACGCGATGTCGGACCAGCCCCGGCTGTCCATGTGGTAGTTCTGCCAGCCCCGCAACGCCGACGCGACCGCCGCCTTGCTGTGGATGACACTTGTCGATCCGGTCCCGGGCCAGTGGATCACCGCGCCCTGGACCCGGGAGACCGTCAGATTGCCCGGCCCACCGTTCGGTGGCCGCGCGTTCCAGGCGGACCGCGGCAGATATGTGACCATCACGTGCTCCTCACATGCCTCACAAGCACCGCTTACCCAGCGTTGGCGCTCGGTAATCAACCGATCACAATCGGCATGTGATCGTCAAGGGAAACGGACGCACCGGGCGAGCGAGTTCATCCCAGGAGGCAGCACACTATCGGCCGGAGGGGCAGCCGGGCTGTCAGGCTCCGTTCGTCAGCAGCGGGAGGAGCTGGTCGCCGATGCGGACGATCTCTTCGCGGTACGGCGTGTCGGACAGGACGAAGTGGGTGATGCCGAGGTCCTGGTACTTGCGGAGCGACTTCGCGACGTCGTCGGCCGAGCCGACGAGCCACGTCGTACCGGCGCCTCCGCCGCCGTACTTGCCGGTCGCGGTGTAGAGATTGTCGTCGAGGATCTCGCCCCGCTCGGCCAGATCCAGTAGTCGTTGCTGGCCGACCGCCTTGAACCAGCGGCGATCGCGGGAACCCTGTGCCTCGGCCATCTTCGCGACCTTCGCCTCCGCGTCCGCCCAGGCCTCCTCGGTGGTGTCGCGCACGAGCGTGGTGATGCGCAGCCCGAACTCGAGCGGCGCGTGCTCACGCCCCAGCTCGGCCTCCAGCTGCCGCAGCTTGCTGATCCGCTCGGCGATCCCGTCCAGCGGCTCACCCCAGAACAGCTGCACATCCGCCTCGGTCGCGGCGACCCGCTGAGCGGCATCGGACGCACCGCCGAAGTACAGCCGCGGGTGCAGTCTTCCTTCGCGTACGACGGGACGCGTCGCGACTGTGGATCCGGTGACCGAGAAGTACTCGCCCACGTAGGTCACCTCCTCCTCGGTCCACAACCGCCGGACCAGCTGGAGGAACTCCTTCGTCCGTGCGTACCGCTGCGGCTGGTCGCCCTCGCTGTCGCCGTACGCCGCGAGGTTGTCCTGCCCGGACACGATGTTCACCAGCACCCGACCGCCGGTCAGCTGATCGAGTGTGCTCGCCGCGGACGCGAAGTGCGCCGGCCGCCAGTACCCGGGCCGGATCGCGATCAACGGCTGAAAGGTCGTCGTCTGCGCGGCGAGTGCCGTCGCGACCGTGAACGTGTCCGGCCGCCCCCACCCGGTCCCGAGCAGCGCCCCACCCCACCCGTGCGCCTCCGTCAACCGAGCCAGCTCGGTCAATCGCTCCAGACTGTTGTGCCCTCGGACGGCGTCATCCCCGCGATGCCCGGGATCGACCTGATTCGGGATGTACCACAGAAAAGTCATGGAAAGCAGTTTATGTTCACTTATTTAGTCGACTATGGCCGTCTCGCGGTCTGGTCAGCCGGCGCGAAGGATGACCGGGTTGGGCCATTGACATCGTTGTCTGCTGCGACGACGATTCTCCAGCGAGAGCCTGATGAAACGTTTCCAACCTCGGTCCGCCGACCGCCCACGAGCACTCGAGGAGATCCGATCATGGTGTTGAGTCGTCCGCGCGTTCTGTGCGCCCTGATGGCCGGCGTGGTCACGCTGGCCGTCGGGCTGGTGTCCCCACCGGCTGCCGCAGCCGTTCCGCCGGGAGGTGCCGACGGCCCGACGGCCACGGCGCGGTCCCGGGTCGCCGCCGACGTCCTGATGACGTCGTACGAGCCGGTGAAGGCATGGTTCCCGTCCAGCTGGTGGAACTCCGCCGTCGCCCTGCAGACGATCGGCGACTACATGCAGCGCACCGGAGATCGCCGCTATCTGCAGCAGCTGGACAACACGTTCGAGAAGGACAAAGGCGTCTTCCCCGCGGGGTACCTGTCGGGTGATCCACTGCTCGGCAACTTCACCAGCCGCGCCATCGACGACTCCGAGTGGTGGGCGCTGACCTGGATCCAGGCCTACGACCTGACCAAGAAGCAGAAGTACCTCGACATGGCGGTCACGATCGCGGAGTACGTCGAGGACTACTGGGACGACACCTGTGGCGGCGGTGTCTGGTGGGACGCCGAGCGGACGTACAAGAACGCCGTCACCAACGGCCTCTGGATCCGCCTCACCGCCGAGCTGCACAACCGGATCCCGGGTGACCGGCACTGGCTCGGCCGCTCGCAGCAGGGGTGGAACTGGTTCACGGGCAGCGGGATGATCAACTTCGGCGGCCTGGTCAACGACGGTCTGAACACCAGCACCTGCCAGAGCAACAACGACACGGTGTGGACCTACAACCAGGGCCTGGCGATCGGAGCCGGCCTCGAGTTGTGGCGGGCAACCCGGAATCCTCAGCTGCTGACCACCGTACGACGGCTGGCCGACTCCGCGATCGGGGCCGGGGGCCTGGTCTCGAACGGCGTCCTGACCGAGTCGTGCGACGTGCCGGGCAAGGTCTGCGACGACAACCAGAAGCAGTTCAAGGGCATCTTCCTGCGCTACTGGATGGACCTCGCCGACACCACGCATGACTCTCGGTACGTCGCCTTCCTCGCCCAGCAGGCCGCCTCCGTCTGGGACAACGACCGTGACGCGGCCGGACGGCTCGGCCAGCGGTGGTCCGGGGCCACGAGTGCGGACGAACCGAACGTCTTCGACTGGCGTACTCAGGCCAGTGCGCTCAGCGCCCTGATCGCCGCCGTACCAGCGCGGCCGCCGGTGCGGTCGCTGTCGGCGGCCATGACTCCGGCCCAGCCGGTAGTGATGCCCGCCGGCGGTACTGCGACCCACGTCAAGCTCGTGGCCGGGCTTCAGGCCACCGCACCGGCGGGAGAGCGGGTCAAGGCCGACGTGCGAGCCGCCGCCCCCGCGGGTTGGACCGTGACCCCGAGCACGACGACCGTGACGCTCCGACCGAAGGGGAACGCCGTACCCGCGCAGGCGAGCGTCGAGCTCGACGTGGCGATTCCCGCCGGTACGCCGGACGGCCGCTACTCGGTCACCGTGACCGCTACGTCCGATCCGCTGCTGTCGTTCAGCACGCAGGCCGAGATCCTGGTGGCGCACACCGCGGACTTCGACACCGGTACGGCGGCGGAGAACCCATGGCTGTGGGACGCCGGCGGCTCACAGAGCAACGGGATCCAGAACCGCTTCGCCGACGGTCACGCGTACTTCGTCTACCGCTTCCCGTTCCCGTCCGGCACCACCTCGGCGTCCGCGACGCTGACGATCGACAACGAGTACGTCGTCGAGGTGAGCGGTGACGGTCAACAGTGGACCACCGTGGCGCGGGAGACCGAGCACGTTCACGGCGGCGAGAACAAGGCCACCCGGACGTTCGACCTGACGCCGTACCTCGGCCCGGACAAGGCCGCCTACGTGCGCATCTCCGACTCGTTCCCCGACGAAGGCTGGGGCGGCCGGGTCTACCACGTCAGCGCGACGTACACCGGATAGCGGAAGCTGAATTCTCTAGGGGTGGTAGTGAACGGCCACGTCGCCCCCCATCGCGTCCGCTGTTCGGCGGGGGAAAATGGAAAGCGCTGGGGCGTGGATGGTGCCAGGATGCCGGCATGGTTGCGCGCGCGCTGAGCTTCGGGGTGGTGGCGGAGGCGTACGAACGGTTCCGGCCCGGATATCCCTTGGAACTCCTCGATCTGGTGATGGCGTACGCCGGTGGGCCGATCCGGACCGCCCTCGAGTTCGGCGCCGGGACAGGCAAGGCAACGCGTCTGTTCGCGCAGGCAGGGATCGCGGTCACGGCGACCGAGCCTGACGCGGCCATGCTTGCGGAGATGCGCAAACACGTGCCGGCAAACGTCACAACCGTGCAAGCCGCCTTCGAGGACTTGCCGCTGGATTCGTCGTACGAGCTGGTGTATTCGGCTGCCGCGCTTCATTGGACCAAACCTGAAGGCCGGTGGACCCGCATGGCCGCACTAGTCCAACCGGGTGGCGTGTTCGCCTCGTTCGGTGTGCCGATCCAGCTGGCCGACCCTGCCCTCAAGGAGGCCGTGCGCACGGCACGTTCGCCGTACCTGGAGAACGACGGCATCCCGTCGCCTGACGGCACACCCTCCGCGGATCGCCCGATGGAATGGCCCGGCACGGAGCTCCAGGAGGCCGAGTGGTTCACCGATGTCCGGCAGTCGGTGATCGAACGGCGCTTGACGATGAGCGCCCACGAGTACATCGGACAACTCTCGACGGTCTCGGCGTACGTGATGCTGCAGCCCGCCGACCGAGACCAGGTCTTCCGCCGAATCCTCCAGGTCCTGCCCAAAACCGTGGAACTCAACGCCGAGATCCATGCTCACCTCGCCCGCCGCCACCACTAGGACGACGCCCGCGCCACCGGCAGACACGCCGGCGGCGCACACGCTTGAATCAGCAGGCCATCACGGCCAACTGCGGATGAGTCGGAAGGGAGGCGACGCTTGATGAGTGGAGCGTTCTACTCGCACGCGAGGCTGTACGACCTGATGTTCCCGGGCGGCGGGCCCGCAGTCGACTTCTACCGGGCCGACGTCAATCGGCAAGGCGGGCGCGTATTGGAACTCGGGTGCGGCACCGGGCACAAGCTGATCCCCATCGCGTCCGACGGGCATCCCTGCGTGGGCATGGACTTCTCGTCAGACATGCTGGCTGAGGCTCAGCGTAAGGCGAACGAGCGCGGTGTAGCGGTGGAATGGATGCAGGGCGACATGCGGGCCTTCGATCTGGGCCGCACATTCGACTTCGTGTTCATCACAGCCAATTCTCTACTGCATTTGCATGAGGCTGAGGATCTGGTGAGCTGCTTCCGGTCGGTTCGAAGACACCTGGCACCTGGAGCACGGTTCGTCTTGGATGTATTCAATCCGAGCGTGCGCCTACTTGCTGAAGCCGATGGCGTGCGGCGCACCCGGGAGTCGTTGTCGTTCATGGATCCTGACCGTGGCAACGTCAGCGTCGATGTTGCTGAGATCTACGATGCGCCCGCGCAAGTTACCCGCGGGACGTGGTACCTCTCGACTGACTCCGAGCCCGACTTCGTCGTCGCAGCGCTCGAAATCAGGAGCATCTTCCCGCAGGAGTTGCCGCTGCTCCTCTCGCTCGGCGGCCTTCGGCTCGTCGAGCGCTTCGGCGACTGGTCCGGTCGGCCATTTGCCGTGGATTCGCCGCTTCAACTCTGCATCTGCGAGTCCGCGTGATTGAAGGCGAGAGAGCACAGTCTCGGTCACGCAAACTGTAGAACTGCCTGTCGACGGTGAAGGTCTGGCGGGCACTGAACCGGGCCTTGGTCGTGCACCTGTCCAAAGACCACCTCAGTGCGACAGTGCACGACACATAAGTCTGCCCTCTACAAGCAAGAACGGCGGCCGGCCCGGAACTCGCGTTCCGGGCCGGCCGCCGTTCAGCTGACGCTGAGCTGATCCAGGGATCAGACGTCGTAGTACAGCTCGAACTCGTGTGGGTGCGGGCGGAGCTGGATCGGGGCGATCTCCTGCTCGCGCTTGAGGTCGACCCAGGTCTCGATCAGGTCGGAGGTGAACACGTCACCCTCGAGCAGGAAGGCGTGGTCGGCCTCGAGCGAGTCGATCACGGCCGGCAGCGAGGTCGGCACCTGGGCGATGCCCGCGTGCTCCTCCGGCGGCAGCTCGTACAGGTCCTTGTCGACCGGGTCGGCCGGCTCGATCTTGTTGCGGATACCGTCCAGGCCGGCCAGCAGCTGGGCCGAGAAGGCCAGGTACGGGTTCGCGGACGGGTCGGGGCAGCGGAACTCGATCCGCTTCGCCTTCGGGTTCGAGCCGGTGATCGGGATCCGGATGCAGGCGGACCGGTTGCGCTGCGAGTAGACCAGGTTGACCGGCGCCTCGAAGCCCGGCACCAGGCGGTGGTAGGAGTTCACCGTCGGGTTGGTGAAGGCCAGCAGCGACGGGGCGTGCTTGAGGAGGCCGCCGATGTACCAGCGGGCAACGTCGGACAGGCCGCCGTAGCCGGCCTCGTCGTAGAACAGCGCCTCGCCGTTGGAGAACAGCGACTGGTGGACGTGCATCCCGGAGCCGTTGTCACCGAAGATCGGCTTCGGCATGAAGGTCGCGGTCTTGCCGGCCTGCCAGGCGGTGTTCTTGACGATGTACTTGAACTTCATCAGGTTGTCCGCGGTCTTCAGCAGCTCGTCGAAGCGGAAGTTGATCTCCGCCTGACCCGCGGTACCGACCTCGTGGTGGGCGCGCTCGACCAGCAGACCGGACTTCTCCAGGTTCAGCGTGATCTGGTCGCGCAGGTCGCCGAAGTGGTCGGTCGGCGCGACCGGGAAGTAGCCGCCCTTGTAGCGGACCTTGTAGCCGCGGTTGCCGCCGTCCTCGACCCGGCCGGTGTTCCAGGCGCCGGCGACCGAGTCGATCGAGTAGTAGCCGGAGTTCTGCTTGGTCTCGAACCGGACGTCGTCGAAGACGTAGAACTCGGCCTCGGGCGCGAAGAACGCGGTGTCCGCGATCCCGGTCGACTTCAGGTACTCCTGCGCCTTCCGGGCGATGTTGCGCGGGTCACGGCTGTAGGCCTCGCCGGTCAGCGGGTCGTGCACGAAGAAGTTGATCGCCAGCGTCTTCGTCCCGCGGAACGTGTCGAGGAAGGCGGTGGTCGGGTCGGGCAGCAGCTTCATGTCGGACTCGTGGATCTGCTGGAACCCTCGTACCGACGAACCGTCGAACATCAGGCCCTCTTCGAAGACCTCAGGTCCGAACGACGACACCGGGACGGTGAAGTGCTGCATGATGCCCGGCAGGTCGGAGAACCGGACATCGATGATCTCGATGCCCTCGTCCTTGACGTAGGCGAGCAGCTCCTCAGCGCTGGAAAACATTCGTACTCCTCGGGGTGGCTCAGAGATTGCATCTGAACGTAGGGCCCGACGATTACTCCGTCGTGACCCTGATGTTTCGCGGATGTTACGCCCAGCGTGTCCGCGCTGACCCACTGGTGTACGGCGGTGACGCCCTGAGATATCCCGAGCCGCTGTGACCGGGTCCAGGCCGTGTCCGTAGGCTAGCCATCATGGCATCATCCCCGCGGCCGGGCACAGGACCCACCGAAGAATTCCGGTTTCCGGGCAACCGGCTGGGGCTGCCCGAGGAGGGTCCGGGCTCGGTCTCCGGGTGGGGCCGCCGGGTGCTCGCGCTGTTCCTGGACTGGCTGATCGCCGGTCTGGTCGCGTCCGCGATCACCTCCCAGCCCCTGTGGGCGGGCGGCAACGACTACAGCATCGCCCAGCTGGTCACGTTCTTCGCGATGACCGCGATCCTGACCGGTCTGGCCGGGGCCACCATCGGCCACCGCGTCTGCGGCCTCCGGGTCGTCCCGGTCCGTCCCGGCAGCGCCGGCTACACGGCCCAGCCCGGCCTGCTGGCCGGCGTGATCCGCGCCTTCCTGCTCTGCCTGCTCATCCCCGCCGTCGTCTACGACCGGGACCGCCGGGGCCTGCACGACCGCGCCGCCAGCACAGTCGTCGTACGCCGCTAGGCCTGTCGTCCGCCGTCAGCGCCTGGTCAGGCGGAGCTGGACGTCGTCGAGGTAGTTGGTGCGGAAGCCGGCCTCGGAGTACGCGAGGTAGAACTCCCACATCCGGCGGAAGGTGGGGTCGAAGCCCAGATCGGCGATGGCCGGCCAGCGGTCGGTGAACCGGTTGCGCCAGATCCGCAGCGTCCGGGCGTAGTCGGCGCCGAGATGCCGCAGTACCTCGACCTGGAGGCCGGTGTGCTGGGCGGTGACGTCCTCGATCACCCTGATCGACGGGATCAGGCCGCCGGGGAAGATGTACTTCTGCACCCAGGTGAAGGTGTTCCGGGTGGCCAGCATCCGCTCGTGCGGCATCACGATCGCCTGCACCACGCCGACCCCGCCGGGCGCCAGCCGCCGCTCGATCGCGTCGAAGTAGACCGGCCAGTACCGCTCGCCGACCGCCTCGATCATCTCCACACTCAGCACGGCGTCGAACTCGCCGATCTGGTCGCGGTAGTCGCGCAGCGCGACCTGCACCCGGTCGCTCACCCCGGCCTCGGCGATCTTGCGCTGTGCCAGCAACGCCTGCTGTGAGGCGATCGTGATCGCGGTCACCCACGCACCGCGCTGGGCCGCGCGGATCGCCAGGCTGGCCCAGCCACAGCCGATGTCGAGCACCCGTGATCCGGACACCACCCCGGCCGCGTCCAGGATCGAGTCGAGCTTGTTCAGCTGCGCCTGGTTCAGTTCGTCGTACGACGCGGTGGCGAGATCGGCCGCGGCGTCCGCGCCGAAGTACGCCGCCGAGTAGGTCAGGGTCGGGTCGAGGAACTCGGCGAACATCGCATTGCTCAGGTCGTAGTGGCGACTGACGTTCTCGCGGGCGCCGGCCCGGTCGTTCTCCTGTTCGCCCGGCTGGGAGCGGGTCACCAGCCAGCGCAGCGACTGGGCCCACTTCGGCAGCAGGTGCCGGGTCTCCTCGTTGCTGAAGCGCTCGGCGAACGGGACCAGCAGATCGGCCAGGTCGGTCCCCGGCTCCGGATCCCAGTCACCGGCCAGGTACGCCTCGCCGAACCCCGACCCGGCGTCGTGCCCGAGGCGGTCGAGGAAGTCCGAGCTCCGGTGCACCCGCATCGCCGGGCCGCCCAGGCCGTACGAGCGGTTGTTGTCCAGGTGGATCGTGGCCGGCAGGTCCTTGGCGATCAGACGGATCGCGGCCATCGCACCGGCCCGGCGGACCGGATTCGACCGCGGCGGGGCCAGCGAGGGCCAGGTGTCAGCCGCCGGGCGGTGCACCCTCGGCATGAGATCCGTCATATCCGTCAACCCTCGTGTCCAATCTGTCCTGGTCGCACCTTAAGGCCCGACCCCCACCCCACAGCGCGACACGAGGGCACACTCGTGCCACGTCACGACAGATCAACTACTCAGCGGCCGCCGGGTTACCGGCATCTCACGCTGAGAGAACGCGCAGCCCCCCAGCCAGCGCTGCGCAGCGCCCCTCAGCGCCCCTTCATCGCCTGACGGGCGCCCTTGAGACTCGTCGGCACCGGGCCCTTCGGCATCGGCACCTGCGGCCGGACCGCGTCCAGCGCCTTCAGCCGCTGCAGCAGGTCGGTGATCTCGGACGGCTGCAGCGCGGCCGGCAGCTTCATCACGTGCTTGGTCAGCTTGCGGATGTCGATCTCGTCCTCGCCCTGACCGGCGACGATCTGGATCACCGGCGCGCCCCCGGCGACCCGGGTGTGCTTCTTGCCCTCGGCCTGGAGCAGGTTCTTCACCCGGCTCGCCTGGCCCTCACCGACCAGGACGATGCCCGGCCGGCCGACCACCCGGTGCACGATGTCGGCGTTCTTGGTGACCGCGACCGCGGGCGTCACGTTCCAGCCGCGGCGCAGCGTCTGCAGGGCCGACGCGGCCGCACCGGCCTGGCCCTCGATCTGGCTGTACGCCGCCTTCTCCACCCGGCGACCGAAGATGATCGTGGTGGCCAGGAAGGCGAGCGCCACACCGAGTGGCAGCCACACCAGCAGCGGCCCGACCAGCACGGCGACCACGGCGAACACGGCGACAACGCCGAGGAAGATCCCGGCGAGAACCAGTCCGATCTTCGGGTCGGACTTCTTGGTCAGCTGGTACGCCGACCGGATCTGCTTGAGCCGACCGGTCTTCTTCTCGGCGGGTGCGTCGTTCTTGGCCATCTCTACCTTTGTCCGTGTTCTCTTATGCCTGCAGTGCCTGCTGGGCGGAGCTCTGCATCCGCGACTCCACAGCCTGACGGTACAGCCGACCGGCCCGGTACGACGAACGTACGAGCGGCCCGGACATGACTCCGGCGAAGCCGATCGCCTCGGCCTCGTCGTTCAGTTCCACGAACTCCTCCGGCCGGACCCACCGCTCGACCGGGTGGTGCCGCACCGAGGGGCGCAGGTACTGGGTGATGGTGATGATCTCGCAGCCGGCGTCGTACAGGTCGCGCAGCGCCTGGCTGACCTCCTCGCGGGTCTCGCCCATGCCGAGGATCAGGTTCGACTTGGTCACCAGGCCGTAGTCGCGGGCCTGGGTGATCACGTTCAGGGACCGCTCGTAGCGGAACCCGGGCCGGATCCGGCGGAAGATCCGCGGCACCGTCTCCACGTTGTGCGCGAACACCTCCGGCCGGGAGGAGAACACCTCGGCCAGCTGCTCGGGTACGGCGTTGAAGTCGGGCGCGAGCATCTCGACCCCGGTGCCGGGGTTGAGCTCGTGGATCTGGCGGATCGTCTCGGCGTACAGCCAGGCGCCGCCGTCGTCCAGGTCGTCGCGGGCCACCCCGGTCACGGTCGCGTAGCGCAGACCCATGGTCCGGACCGACTCGGCGACGCGTCGCGGCTCGTCGCGGTCCAGCGCCTCCGGCTTGCCGGTGTCGATCTGGCAGAAGTCACACCGCCGGGTGCACTGGTCGCCGCCGATGAGGAAGGTGGCCTCGCGGTCCTCCCAGCACTCGAAGATGTTCGGGCAGCCGGCTTCCTGGCACACCGTGTGCAGCTGCTCGGACTTCACCAGCTTCTGCAACGCCTGGTATTCCGGGCCCATCTTCGCCCGGGTCTTGATCCACTCGGGTTTGCGCTCGATCGGGGTCTCCGCGTTGCGCACCTCGAGCCTGAGCAGTTTCCGTCCTTCTGGGGCGATCGTCACGCCCTCCAGGGTACGCGTCCCCCTGACAGCACCGATCGGCCCGTAGGCTGATGGACCATGTCGACGACCCAGGCCGGTACGCCGGGCTCCGCGGCCGAGCGTCGTACCGAGGAAGTGAAAGTGTCCGATCCGGGGACGCCTCCGGCGACCGGGACGACCGTGCGTGGCTGGGTCCGGCCCGGGCCGACGGCCAAGGAGCAGAAGTACGACCTGCTGCTCGGGCTGGGGATGGCCGTGGCCGGCGTGATCGGCACCGAGTTGGCGCGGGGAGTGTCGCCGAATCCGGTCGAGCTCGGCATCGGCGGCGTCGAGGCGTACGTGCTGAGCGCGGCCGTCGCGCTGCCGCTCTGCTTCCGGCGCCGGTGGCCGATCCCGGTACTGCTCGTCGTGTCCGTGCTGTTCGTCGTGGCCGGTGAACGCGCCACCTTCGCCTTCGCCAGCAACCTGATCACCCAGGCAGCCCAGTTCATGGCGATCTACGCGGCGGTCGCCTGGGCGCGGGACCGTCGGCTGATGAAGGCCGCGGTGGGCGTGGTCTTCGTCGGGATGTTCGGCTGGCTGGTGCTCAACTTCGTCCAGGCGCTGCAGAACGACGAGATCAAAGGCCCCAACGACGGCCTGCTGTCGCCGTACGTGTCCGGCGTCGTCCTCACCCTTGCCCTGAACGTCCTTTACTTCTTCGGCGCCTACTTCTGGGGCCGAACGGCGTGGGGGACCGCGCGGCAGCGGTACGAGCTGGAGCAGCAGGCCACCGAGCTCGCCGCCCAGCAGCAGGCCAACGCCCGGCGCGCGGTCATCGACGAGCGGCTCCGGATCTCCCGTGAGCTGCACGACGTGGTGGCCCACCACATCAGCAGCATCGGCGTCCAGGCCGGCGGCGCCCGCCGGGTGATGGGCACCGATCCGGAGGCGGCGAAGAGCGCGCTCAGCGTGATCGAGGACTCCAGCCGCACCGCGGTCAACGAGATGCGCCAGCTCCTCGGCATGCTCCGCGCGGCCGACCCCGACCTCGACGTCGAGGCCCCGGCGGCGAAGGCCCCGCAGGCCGGCGCCGACCGGCTGCCCGCCCTGATCGCGGACGTGAACGGCGAAGGGCTGTCGGTCGGGTTCCACCAGATCGGCCAGCCGGTCCAGCTGCCGGAGACGGTCTCGGTCTCGGTCTACCGGATCGCCCAGGAGGCGCTGACCAACGTACGACGCCATTCGACCGCGCGGAGCGCGCACATCACACTGCGTTATCTCGGCGACTCGGTCGAGCTCGAGGTGATCGATGACGGTCGGCCGAAGCACGCGCCGGTGGGGAGCCGGCTCGGCCACGTCGGGATCCGTGAGAGGGTCGGTCTGCTCGGCGGCGAGACCGAGATCGGCCCCCGCCCGGTCGGTGGCTTCCGGGTCCGGGTCCGGATCCCGCTCGACCCGCAGAACCGCCCGCTGGCCACAGAGGAGAAGCAGTCGTGAGTGAGACGGCACCCATGCGCGTGCTGCTGGTGGACGACCAGGATCTGGTCCGGGCCGGGTTCCGGATGATCCTGTCGGTCGAGCCGGATATCGAGGTGGTCGGCGAGGCCTCGGACGGCGAGAAGGCGATCGAACTCGCGCTCGCGCTGCGGCCGGACGTCGTACTGATGGATGTCCAGATGCCGGGGATGGACGGGATCACCGCGACCCAGCGGATCGTCGCCGCGGACGCCGGCAAGGTCGTCATCCTGACCACGTTCGACCGCGACGACTACCTGTTCGAGTCGCTCGGCGCCGGAGCCAGCGGGTTCCTGCTGAAGAACACCGCGCCGGAGGACCTGGTCGACGCGATCCAGGTGGTGCACTCCGGTCACGCCCTGCTCGCTCCCGAGGTGACCCGCCGGGTGATCAAGCGGTTCACCGGCGGCGGCGAGCGGGTCTACCGCCCCGACCTGCTCGAGGAGCTGACCGACCGCGAACGCGAGGTCCTCGGCCTGATCGCCCGCGGTCTCACCAACACCGAGATCGCCAACCAGCTCTACGTCGGCGAGGCCACGGTCAAGACCCACGTCTCCCGGGTCCTCCTCAAACTGGGCCTCCGCGACCGGGTCCAAGCCGTCGTCTTCGCCTACGAATGCGGTTTGGTCACCCCGGGCGACGACCCGGCCAGCTGATTCGCGCGGATCATCACCAGCGCCGCGATCAGTACAGCGACACCCGCGACAGCCACCACCACGGCGACCGGTGGAAGTAGGAGCGGCAAGAGCAGGATGAGTGCAACGCTGCCCAGGATCATGGCCGGCGTGGTGACCGCCGGCGTGATGATCGGCGCGTGCACCAGCCAGAGCGCGAGCAGGTACACCGCGACCGGGATCGCGACGGCGTACCCGACCGTCGTCGAGGTGGAGTGGTGCGCCGCCTCCTCGACGGCGACCTCGAGCCCGGCGCCGACTGCGGCCAGTGCGGCGAACAGGAAGAAGTGCCCGTACCCCCACCGGTAGGAGGCGGCCCGTCGCTCGCTCAGGCCGTGGCCGGCGGGGTGCAGGAAGTACAGCCACCAGATCGCGAAGAGCAGCACCAGGCCGGCCCCGGACACGAGGAGGAAGGAGCTGCTGATGTCACCGACCGCGAGCGCCTTCTGGACGCCGCGACTGGCTGCGAGCACGCTCTCACCGAGCAGGATGATCGTGAACAGGCCGTAGCGCTCGGCGATGTGATGCGGGTGCCAGTTGGTGGCCCGCGGCCGCTCGGCCCACAGCGGTACGGCGAGCTCGAGCACCACCAGTACGACGAACAACCACAACGCCATGTGGGTCAGCAGGAGTGCCGCGATCCAGCACGCGTTGAGGGTCAGGATCCCGCCTGCGTAGCGGAACGCCGTACGGCGCCGCTCCGGGTCCTCGTAGCCGGCCCGCAGCCACAGGGCGGCCAGACCGATCCGCATGATCAGGTAGCCGAACGGCACGGCGCTGTAGTCGGACTCGGAGGTCGCGGCGGGGACTCCGGCCGCCAGCACGAGCACTCCGGCCATCTGGAGCATCGTCAGCAGCCGGTAGAGGACGTCATCGGTGTCGTAGGAGGAGGCGAACCAGGTGAAGTTCATCCACGCCCACCAGATGCAGAAGAACACCATCAGGAACGGGACCACGGCGGCGTGACCGTCGGCGATGCTGTGCGCGAACTCGGCCGTCACCGCCGCGACCGCGACCACGAAGGTGAGGTCGAACAGCAGTTCCAGCGGGCTCGAGGTCCGGTGCGGCTCGTCGATCGGCCGGGCCGTCATCCGGATCCTGAAGCGGCTCGATGCAGTGGGCAACGTTGTCCGTCCTCTCGTCTGCAGGCTAGACAAGGCAGCCCGCCCTGTTGTGACGGTCACAAGTCCGGGGGCTGCCTTGTCTTAACTGGCGTCGGGTCGCCAGCGGGGTGCCCGGGGACAGGAGAGTGGCTGTGAAGATCGTGGTGATCGGTGGCACGGGGCTGATCGGTTCGAAGCTGGTACGGCGGTTCGAGGCGCACGGACACGAGGTCGTCGCGGCGTCACCGAACACCGGGGTGAACACTCTCACCGGCGAGGGCCTGGCCGAGGCGATGGCGGGCGCCTCCGTGGTCGTGGACGTGTCCAACTCGCCGTCGTTCGAGGCCCAGGCGGTGATGGACTTCTTCACCACCTCCACCGCGAACCAGCTCGCCGCGGAGGCCGAGGCGGGGGTTGGCCACCACGTCGCGGTGTCGATCGTGGGCACCGAGCGGATGCCGGAGAACGGCTACTTCGCGGCCAAACTGGCCCAGGAGAAGCTGATCGAGGAGTCCGGGATCCCGTACTCGCTGGTGCACGCGACCCAGTTCTTCGAGTTCGTCCGGGCCATCGCGGACTCCTCGGCCCAGGACGACGGGGTGCACATGGCGGCGGTGGGCTGGCAGCCGATGGCCGGTGACGACGTCGCCGACCAGGTCGCCCAGGTCGCGATCGGCGAGCCGCTGAACGGCCGCAAGGACATCGCCGGGCCCGACCGCTACCGGATGGACGAGTTCTTCCGCAAGGCACTCGCCGAGCTCGGCGACAAGCGAGAGGTGATCACCGACCCGAAGGCGACGTACTTCGGCTCCGAGCTGGTCGAGGACTCGCTGGTCCCGATCGGCGACGCCACCCTCGGCCGGATCCACTACGGCGAGTGGAACCCGTCATGAGTGGTGACTTCCTGCACGAGCTCGAACACGAGGTCGAGGCCGACCTGACCATGATCGAGTCCAGTCACCCCGCGGAGGCCGCCACGCTGCCGCCCAGCGAGTGGACGGTCGACCCGGCCGACACCGAGCGGGACGAGATCGGCCTGCGCAGCCTGCTCGGCGCTGTCGAGGCGCTGGAGGGTGACGCCGACAGCTGAAGTCAGTCCGTCCCCGGCCCCCCGGGGTGGTGACCAGGTCCGCCGTACGGATGACCTGCGTGATCACCCTGGGGGCCGACGTGTGTACGGGCGCCGTTCACTAACTTTGACTTACTTCCGAGCGGAAGCGGTCAGGCGCGGGCCTGGCGGAGGGGCCAAGGTGAATGGAACGGTGACGGATGCTGAGCGTGGCTGGATTGACCCGGCGGTTCGGGGAACAGCTGGCGCTGGACGACGTGAGTTTCGACGTCGTACCGGGACGGATGACCGGGTTCGTCGGGGCCAACGGCGCCGGTAAGACGACGGCGATGCGGATCATCCTCGGCGTGCTGGCCGCGACGGCGGGCGAGGTGCGGTGGAACGACGCTCCGCTGACGCAGGAGACCCGGCGTGACTTCGGGTACATGCCGGAGGAGCGCGGGCTGTACCCGAAGATGAAGATCCGCGACCAGCTGGTGTTCTTCGGCCGGCTGCACGGGCTCGACCCGATCCGGGCGGGCGAGCGCACCGACAAGCTGCTCGAGCGACTCGGGCTCGGCGAGCGGGCGACCGACGTACTGGAGACGCTGTCACTCGGCAACCAGCAGCGGGTGCAGATCGCCGCGGCGCTGGTGCACGAGCCGATCGCGCTGGTCCTGGACGAGCCGTTCAGCGGTCTCGACCCGCTCGCGGTCGACGCGATGGTGGACCTGCTCCGCGAGGAGGTCACATCCGAGGTTCCGGTGCTGTTCTCCAGCCACCAGCTCGACCTGGTCGAGCGGCTCTGCGACGACCTCGTCGTCCTGTCCCGCGGCAAGGTCGTTGCCGCAGGCCCCGTTGTCGAACTGGCCGCCGGGCCGTCCCTGACCTACAAGCTGACGGTCGACGGCGACGCGGGCTGGCTGCGCGACCTCCGCGGCATCCGGGTGCGCGATGTGGCCGGCGGTACGGCGCTCTTCGACGTCGAGGACGACGGCGTGGCGCAGCAGGTTCTCCAGCAGGCGATCACCCGCGGACCGGTGCTCGAGTTCGGGCCGGAGCGGGTGGCACTGAGCGACGTCTTCCGGGAGGCGACCCGATGAACGACCGTACTCTCGACCGTCCCGCGCTGCTGATCGCCGAGCGCGAGATCGTCACCAAGCTGCGGGACAAGACCTTCCTCGGCTCGACCGCGTTCATGCTGGTGCTGGTGCTGGCCGCGGTGATCATCCCGGCGCTCCTCGCGGGCCGCGGCGGTCCGGACAAGATCGCGGTGATCGACGACGCCGGCGCGAAGGTCGTCCAGCAGGCTTCGGCCACGAACGGTGACGACGGCTTCGAGGTGACCCGGGCGGCAGATCGTCCGGCGGCCGAGAAGCTCGTCACCGACGGTGAGGTGGAGGCGGCGCTGCTGCCCGGCACCGACGGGTACGTCGTTCTCGGCAAGGACCGGGTCGACTCCGGGCTGGAGCGCGCGCTGCGGGAAGCCGCCGTCAGCGTCGGGATGGAGCAGAACGCGGCGCGCGCCGGTCTCACGCCGGAGCAGTTGCGCGCCGGGACGAACCTCCAGCTGGAGCTGCTGAAACCGGCACCGCTGCCCGACATCGTGGCCGACTTCGTCAACATCGGTCTCGCGCTGGTGTTCTACATGACCGCGCTCGGTTTCGGCATGATGATCGCGCAGAGCGTCGTTCAGGAGAAGGAGAGCCGGGTCGTCGAGATCCTGGCCGCCGCCGTACCGATCCGCTCGCTGCTGTGGGGCAAGGTGCTCGGCAACACCGCGCTCGCGCTGTCGCAGATCGTGGTGATCGCGGGGGCGTCGGTGGTCGGCCTGATCGCGACCGACCAGCTCGACATCCTGCAGGTGGTCGCGCCGGTGGCCGGCTGGTTCGTGGTGTTCTTCGTCCTCGGGTTCGTCGCGCTGGCCGGGCTGTGGGCGGTCGCTGGATCGCTGGCCACCCGCCAGGAGGACCTCGGGTCGACCACGCTGCCCGGGCAGATGATCCTGATGATCCCGTTCTTCTTCTCGGTGTTCGCCGGGTCGTCGGCCAAGACGGTCGCCTCGTTCGTGCCGATCGCGTCGTCGATGGCGATGCCGGGGCGGATGCTGACCGAGAAGGTGCCGTTGTGGCAGCCGCTGCTCGCGATCGCGATCCTGCTCGTCGCGACGGTGCTGATCGTCCGCCTCGGCGCCCGGCTGTACGAGCGCACGCTGCTGCAGACCGGCCGCCGCCTCGGCTACCGAGAGGCATTGGCCCTCGAATCGTCATGACCTATCGTCACAGCCGGGGCCGGCGTTACAGGTTTGGTCCCGGCTGAGACGAAACCGCAACACTTGATAACTGTGTGCTGTGCGTTGACCTGGACTACGGTCTCAACGCATGAACGTCGAGCTGCGCCACCTGCGGGTGGTGGTCCTGGTGGCTGAAGCGGGGTCTGTCGGACGGGCCGCCCGCTGGCTCAAGGTCAGCCAGCCCAGCCTGACCGCGCAGCTCAAGCGGATCGAGGCGGCGTTCGGCGGTGAGCTGTTCGAACGCTCCCGTACCGGAGTCACCCCGACCGCACTCGGCCGGTACGCCGTTGATCGAGCCCGGGCCATCCTGGTCGACGTCGACCACTTGTCCGCGACCGTGTCCGCGATGACTGCGGTCGAGTCCAGCGCCGTACGGCTCGGCGGGTTTCCGACCGCGCCGATGTCCGGGATCGCTTCGCGGCTGCGCGACCACGGTGAGATCGAGCAGGTGAGCATCGAGGTCGAGTGGTCCACCAGCGTGCTGCTGCAGCAGCTGGAGAGCGGGCGGCTCGACTTCGCGCTGCTGCGGGAGTTCCCCGGCTTCGAGCTGCGGTTCCCGAGCGGTGTCGAGTCCTGCACGGTCGTCGAGTCCGAATCGGCGTACGTGGTGATGGCCGCGGACCACCCGTTGGCGGTCGCGACGCGGCACCGGGGTGAGATCGAGCTCTCGACGTTGTCGGGGGAGGAGTGGATCGGGGAGCCGCCGGACGACAGCGGGTTCCACGTACTCTTCCGGGCCGCGTGCGAGCAGGCCGGGTTTCAGCCGAAGGTTGAGCACCACTCGGTGGACACCTCGGTGCTGATGGGCTTCGTGACGAGCGGTCAGGGCGTCGCGCTGATCTCACCAACGTCCTACCGGATGCTCTCCAGCGACGTCACCACCCGCACGCTGGTCGGCGACCCGATCCACCGCAAGCTGATGCTGGCGTGGAGCACCGAGTCGCCGCGAGCGCAGATGGCGGGGGATGTGCTGCAGATGGCGACCTTGGCGTACGACGAAGCCTTCGCCGAACACGCCCGCCGGGACCAGGTCCAACGCATGCACGTGGCGTGAGGTCGTAGCTCTTGAGGTCGTAGCTCTCAGGCTCCAGCGGGCCGGATGCTCACCTGCGTGGGGTTCTCGAACGCACTGATGTAGAACTCCCCAGTGTCCTCGGGGTCCTCCATCCGCTCCCGATACTGCTGCCCCACCTGCTCCTTAGCTGCGGCCGCCTGCCCCTTGACCTCCGTCACCGGCCCAGCCACGGCCTGCTGACCCCCGTCAGCCCCCTTCTTCTCCGGCCGAGGCTCATCCACCTGCTCCGGCTCCGGCACTGGCGCCACCACTGTCGCCTCGTCAGCCGCCCCAACCGGCGACCCACCCTGCGCACCACCCGCCGACTGTCCCGCCGGCACACCGCTCGCCGACGGTCCGGCGGGCGCACCGCCCGCCGGCACACCGCCTGCCGGCTGTCCCGCCGGTGCGCCAGTTGCCGACTGCCCAGCCTGCACATCACCCGCCGACTGCCCAGCCTGTACGCCACCCGCCGACTGTCCGGCCCCGCCCGGCGCCACAACCGTCTCTTCCTCGTCCACCCCAGCGCCCGGCTGTTCCGGCTTCCGCTCGTCCGCCGCCCCCGCGGCGTCCTGCTGCTCATCCGCTTCGGCGACCAGCGCCTGCGGCTCCGCCGGCTTCTGCTCCTCCGCCGCAACTGGCACTACAGCAGTCGGCTGCTCCTCCGCCCCACCGGGTGCCGCCACAGCCGCGACCGGCTGCTCCTGCTGGCGCTCGGTCGGCTGCTCCGCCTTCTGCTCCTCCGCATCGGCAGCCGCCGCGACCGTCTGCTCATCCGCACCTACGGTCGCCTGCTCCTGCTCCTCGGCAACCGCGTGCGCCTGCACGGTCTCATCGCTCCCGACCGGCACCTGCGTCGTCTCATCGCGATCCGTCGGCACCAACACGGTGTCGTCACCAGAATCGTTGCCCCGGGCATCATCATCCGCCCCGTCGACCCCCGGGAACTGCGCAGTCGGCTCCGGCGTCGACACCGGGAACTGCGCAGTCTGCTCCTCCGCCTGATTCCGCGGCCGGACCGGCTCCGGGTCCTCGTCGAACAGGTCGTCGTACCTGTTGCTGTTCCCGTACGCACCGGCGTACGCGCCGCCCTCGGCCGGATAGGTGCTCCCGGCAACCGGGTACAGCGCCGCCGCCTCGGCCTCCTGCTGCGCCTGCGCGGCTTCCTGCTCACCCTGAAGCCGCTCGGCCTCCACGCGCTCCCGCCGCCGGCGCTGCGCACTGTGCACGATCAGCTGGATCCCGTAGACCAGCGAGATCACCGTCAGGATCGGTACGACGCCGTTCAGCGTGTACTGCTTGGACCCCTCGATCATCCCGGTGGTCACCCCGGGGACGTCGTTGAGGAAGTTCGTGGTCCGGTTCGGGATCCAGAGCCAGCAGTAGATCAGCGTGCCGAAGGCGACGAACGCACCGAGCGCACCGGCGCCGGAGAAGTACGACACCACGGTCCAGAAGATCAGCGCGCCGATGCCGTAGGCAAGCGCCATCTCCTTCGTATTCAGCTCGATACCGCCCGGCGCGGCCAGGACTCCGAACACCGCCGGCCCGGCCAGCGCAACGACCACCCCGAGCAAGAACCCAAGAAATTTGGACACACCACCAAGGTAGCGACGTTTTGCCGTCACACCCCGCAGACACTTCGCAACCCACCGACTGGTGCTGGACGGACCGCAGGGCAAGCGCTTCCTGACGCATAGGGTGGTACGTCGTGAAGCGACCGAACATCGTGGTGGTGCTGTCCGACGAACACACCGGTTCCGCTGCGGGATGGGCCGGTCACCCACGGGTGCGAACACCGAACCTCGACCGCCTCGCCGCGCAGAGTCTCTCGTTCGACCGTGCCTACACGAACAGCCCGATGTGCGTCCCGTCGCGGCTGGCGTTGATGGCCGGCCAGTACGTGCGCCAGATCGGGGCCTGGGACAACGGTGTCATTCCCGGCCCGGGCTTCCGGTCGTGGGGCCATCACCTGACCGACTATCAGACGGTGATCGCCGGGCGAACCCACTTCAACGGACCGGATCGGCTACTCGGCTTCGACCACCGGCTCACCGACGACCTGGACTTCTGGCTCGACCACAGCGGCCGGCCACCTCGTCGTACGCCGGATTGGCAACGGCCCACCAACTCCCACGTGACCGAACACGGCGCCGGCGATCACGTGCACACCCAACACGACGTCGACGCGACCGATGCCGCTCTCGACTTCCTGCGCGATCCGGGACCGGAGCCGTACCTGCTGTACATCGGGTACATGCATCCGCACTTCCCGCTCGTGGCGCCGCCGGAGTTCCGGGCGCTCTACGATCCGGCCGAGGTGGAGCTACCGCCGACCTGGGACGAGCCGGTGTCGTCGCAGCATCCGGTGATTTCGCTGCTGCGGCACGGGTTCCGCAACGACGAGCCGATCACCGAGGAACAGGTTCGCGAGGCAACGGTCTGCTACTGGGCGCTGATCAGCCACCTCGACCACCAGATCGGCCGGTTGCTGTCCGCCATCCCCGACGACACGGTCGTGATCTACACCAGCGACCACGGCGAGATGGCCAGCCACCACGGGATCTGGCAGAAGCAATGCTTCTACGAACCAGCCGTCCGCATCCCGCTCCTGCTCCGCCACCCATCGCTCGCTCCGGCGCGGACCACCGCCCACGTCAGCCTGATCGACGTACTCCCGACGCTCCGAGACATCGCCGGCCTACCCCCGGACCCAACCCTCCCCGGCCACACCCTGCTCGATCCCGTCGACCGCCCGGTCCTGTCCGAGTACCACGCCCAAGGCATGCCCGACGCCGGCTACATGCTCAAATCCGGCCCCTGGAAATACTGCTACTACGGCCCCGCCCACCCACCCCAACTCTTCAACACCGAGTCAGACCCCCATGAACTCCAAGACCTCTCCGCCACCCCCCAAACAACCCACCTAGCCGCCCGACTCCGAACAATCCTCGACCCCGACAAAACCAACCAACAAGCCAGATCCAACCAATCAACCCGAGCCCACACCCCCTAACCACCACCACCGGCCACCCACACCCACCGCGCCACCACCCCAACCCCACGGCCCGCACCACCCGGCCCGCCGTTCCGACCCAGGCCCACAGCTCCCCAGGCCCGGCCTCAACTACAACTGCGCGGGGCAGCACACGGCCCTCGACCACAGCCGCGCGGTGCGAAGCACCCGGCTCCTGATCACAACCACCCCGCACCCAGGCACCGCCTAGTCCCCAACCGCTCACATTCGGGGCTTTGCCCAGCCGCCGACGGTCAGCCGAACGCCAACCCGCAAAGCACCGAATGGGGAGCTACCCGCACCCACCCACATCACCGCGGCAGCGAACCAACCTCAGACAGTCAACCCATAAGTGATCGCCGTCGGCTCTTCCTCGTGCCCGATGTCCGGCGTCCGCTCGTACTCCTCCCACGCGAGCATCCGATCGAGATGCCGCCGCACGGACCCGAGGACCTCCGTCACCGCCACATCCCGCCCGAGCTCCTTCGACAGCGTGGTCACATCAGCATCCGAGATCCCACACGGCACGATCCGTTCGAACCACCCCAGGTCGTTGTCGCAGTTCAGCGCGAACCCATGCATCGTCACGCCCTGCGAGACCCGGATCCCGATCGCCGCGATCTTCCGCTCCCGGCCGCGATCGTCCGCCGCGACCCAGACACCGCTACGGCCCTTGACCCGCCCGGTCTTCACCCCGAGGTCGGCGCAGACCGCGATCAGCGCCTCCTCCAACCGCCGTACGTAATCCACCACGTACACATGTGAGGCCAGCTTCACGATCGGGTAGCCCACCAGTTGCCCCGGACCGTGCCAGGTGATCTTCCCGCCGCGATCGACGTCCACCACCGGCGTCCCGTCCAGCGGTCGCTCGTGTGGCTCGGTCCGCTTGCCCGCCGTATACACCGGTGGGTGCTCGAGCAGGATGACCGTATCCGTACCGGTGCCCTCGGCAACTTCCGCGTGCAGGCGCCGCTGCTCGGCCCACGCGGCCTCGTAGTCCACCGCGCCGGCACCGAACCCGGCCTCCACATACCTGATCTCCCTCACGCCCTCGAGTGTATGCGGCCCTCCCACCCGCCGTACGCCGCCGTCCACAGTCCACCGTCGTACGGCGCCCTCACCCGGCAGCCTGACGCTCCTATAGATCGTCAAGGAGTTGAGGTGAGGGCTTGGTGGATGTGGGGTAGGAGTTCGCGGGCGATGTAGCGCTTGAGGCAGCGCGTGATCTCTTTCGTGGTGAGGCCTTGGGCGCGCCGGCGGGCACTTCCTGGTCGACGGGCGCGGCAGGTTCCGGCCGCGCACCGAGCGCGATGGCCGGCCGCCGTCGGGGGTGCGGATCGAGGCCGCCCGCGCCAGTCGACCATTTCCATAAACTATGAATATAAGGATGCTATGCTTCGAGCATGAGTCGTCAAGACGCCGCTCCTGGCGCGTCCGCCGCCATCGGGGCAGCCCTCTACGGTCTGGCCACCAGGGCCGTGAGACGCCTGCCCCGGGACATGAGCCTGACGTCCGCCGCCACCTTGGCCACCCTGGACCGGACCGGCCCGCGGCGCATCACCGATCTGGCCGCGGTCGAGGGCGTCACCCAGCCCGCGATGACCGCCCTGGTCCGGGTGATGGAGGAGTCCGGCCTGGTCGAGCGGTGGGGCGACGCGTCCGACAAGCGGGTCACGCTGGTGTGCCTGACCGAGGCCGGCGCCTCCTATGTCCGGACGCGGCGCCAGGCGGGCGTCGACGCGTTCGAGCGGTTGATCGGCGAGCTCACCGGCGACGAGGTCGAGGCGCTGGTGGCGGCCCTTCCGGCGCTGAAGCATCTGGCAGAGCTCGAAAGCCAGGACCGCGAAGGGCCGAAGCAGTGACCGGGCAGCCGGTCGGCGGGGTCCCGGTGAAGGCGTTCCCGGTGGCGCGTTCCGATGCGCGGCTGCTGGTCCCCGCCCTGATGTTCATCGCGCTGGTAGTGGCAGCGGTCGCCAGCCTCGGGGCGCCGCTCATCACCAGCGTGGCGACCACGTTCCACGTCTCGCTCGGCAGCGCGCAGTGGACGCTGACCATCGCGTTGCTGAGCGGCGCCGTCGCCACGCCGGTCCTGGGCCGGCTCGGAGCCGGCCCGCATCGGCGGGCCACGATTCTCGTCACGCTGGCGGTCGTCGTCGCCGGCAGCGCGCTCACCGTCCTGCCGCTGCCGTTCGCATGGCTGCTGGCCGGCAGGGCGGCCCAGGGTGTCGGGCTCGGGCTGACGGCGCTGATGATGGGCGTGGCCCGCGACCATCTCCCCGAGGCGCGCAGCGCGGCCACCATCGCCCTGATCTCGGTGGTCTCGATCATCGGGGTCGGCGTCGGTTACCCCCTCGCCGGGCTGCTCGCCGAGCTCGGCGGGGTGCGCGCCGCCTACGGCTTCGGTCTGCTCGTCACCGCCGTCGCCTTCGTGACCGCGTGGCGCTCCATGCCCGCAGCTCCCGAAGGCCGCTCCGCCCACTTGGATGTGGCAGGCGCGGTCGTCCTGGCCGCTGCGCTGCTCCTGGTGCTGTTCCTCGCCGGCGAACGGAATCTGTGGAGCCGGCACCTCGCCGTGGCCGCGGGCCTCGCCGTCGTCGCGGTGGTGCTGCTCTGCGTCTGGGCCGTCATCGAGCTGCGCAGCACGACGCCCCTGGTCGATGTGCGGGCGGTGCGGCACCCGGCGGTCGCCGGGGCGAACCTCGCCATGTTCGTCGGCGGGATCGGCATGTACCTCCTGCTCACGCTCATCACCCGGTACGCGCAGACGCCGCACGGCGCCGGCTACGGCTTCGGGCTGACGACCTTCGTCGCCGGGCTGGTCCTCATCCCGTTCTCGGTGCTGGGGTTCGTCGCCGGCAAGCTCACGCCGCGGGTCCGGACGCGGATCGCCGACCCCCTGCTCCTGGCCGGCAGCGCCGTCGTGGTCGGCGGCGGGTTCGCCCTGTTCGCGGCGGCCCGGTCGGACCTGGCTGAACTGTTCGCGGCGATGGGCGTGCTCGGCTTCGGCGTCGGCGGCTTCTCGGCCGCGATGCCCGGCGTCATCCTGGCCGTCACCCCCAAGAGCGAGACGTCGAGCGCCATGAGCTTCAACTACGTCGTCCGCAGCGTCGGGTACTCCCTGGGCAGCGCCATCGGCGGCCTGATCCTCGCCGCGGGCACCGGTCCCGGCCACCTCTTCCCCGACGACAGCGCCTACACCACCGCGGCGCTGGTCGGCATCGGCGCCATGGCGATCACGACGCTGACAAGCCTCGCTCTCGCCCGCCGACGCTCGTCCGAGACCAACCTGTAAGTCAGATGCACTTATCCCAACACCGGAGGTTCCATGCCCAAGGGCTACTGGGTCAGCGTTTACCGCACCATTTCAGACCCTGAGAAGCTGGCTGCTTACAACAAGCTGGCCGGTCTGGCCGTCCGTCCCGCGGGCGGGCGGACCCTCGTCCGTGGCGGTCGGGTCGTGGCGCATGACGCCGGAATCGCCGAGCGCACCGTCGTGGTCGAGTTCGACAGCTTCGAGCAGGCCGTCGCGGCGCACGAGAGTGCGGCCTACCAGGAGGCGCTGGTCGCCCTCTCCGACGGCGTCGAGCGCGACTTCCGCATCGTCGAAGGCATCGACTGACCGAGGTCCAGTCGGATCTTCACTACGCTCCTATAGATCGTCAAGGAGTTGGGGTGAGGCCTTGGGCGCGCCGGCGGGTTACCTAGTCGCGGGTGGGTTGGTGGTGGCACATTCGCACCATCGTGACGGTGAACAAAGCTGAGTTGGCGTGACGATCGCCGCCGCGGTTGAGGCGGTGGCGGTCGGTGCGCCCGGAAGAGACCGGGACGGGTGAGGCGCCGCAGAGCGCCGCGAAGGCAGCTTCGGTGCGCAGCCGGTCGGGGTTGTCGCCGGCGGTGACCAGCAGTTGTCCGGCGACGTCGACGCCGACGCCGTATTGGGCGAGCAGGCTGGGCGCGGCGGCCTTGATCAGTGTGGAGGTCGTGGTCGGCGGCGGCGATCTCGGCGTCGAGGTGCCGCAGCGCTGGGCGAGCCGGCGCAGGGCGAGTTTGGTGGCCTGGGCCGGGTCGGTCAGGTCGCCGCTGGGGCGCAGTGCCGCGGCGGCCTGGACCAGTCGGGCTCCGCGCAGCCCGGTGAGTTGGTGGTGGAGTGCTTCGGGTGCGCTGACAACGGTTTGAACGAGCGTGTTCAGCGCGGCGGTGCGGGCCTTGATCGCGCCGCGGCGGGCGACGCGCAAGACCCGGATGGCCTCGACCGGTCCGGTGCGGGTCTTCGGGGTGCCGGTCGCGGTCGCGGCCAGCGTGGCACGCGCAGCCGCCTCGGCATCGATCGGGTCAGACTTGCCGAGCCGCCGGCGGGTCTGGCGGTCGGGCCGGTCGATCTCGACCAGCTCCACCCCGGCAGCGGTCAGGAACCGTGCCAGGCCCGCGCCGTAGCTGCCGGTGCCCTCTACTCCGAGCCTGACCACGTCACCATGGCGGCGCAGCCAGCCCAGCAGCAGCCGGTATCCGGCGCGATCAGCGGGAAATGTCGCGTGACCAAGCAACCGCCCAGCCGGATCGATCGCGGCCACCGTATGGGTCTGGTCATGGGTGTCCCACGCCACCGAACCCCCTTGTCACCTGAGAATCTGTCATCGTGGAGACCTGCCGTCCTTCGCGTTTCGACCGATCGGGCCAGCACGCACCGCCGGTCGGGCGGACAGCACAGTGATCAGGCGCGGCCAAGCTCCTATCAGGTCACGCTCCGTCCGGCCGGTGCGTGCACCCCGCACACGAAGACGGATCAAGCCACAGACAGCATCGTCAGTGGATAACTGGGTCATCCGCGCGGGGCACCCAATCATCACTGTGGATAACTTCCGGGCCGACGGCGGCGATTCGTGCACTCTCTAGGGCATGGCACTCGAAGACATCGCCGGCTACAGCCTGCGCCGGAAGCTCGGGTCCGGATCGGCCGGCACCGTCTGGCTCGTTCGCGACCGCGCTTCCGGCCGCAACGCCGTGCTCAAACGCGTCCCGACCACCGCGATCTCACACCCGGAGGACCTCCGTGAACACCTCACCGTCCTGCAGCGCATCGATCACCCACACATCGCGCGCCTCCGAGAGTTCCGCGAGACCGGCACCGAGTGGCTCCTGTTCAGCCAGTACGTCGTAGCCGGCACCCTCACCGCGTTACTCACCCGCCGCGGACCCCTGACAGACGGCGAACTCGTCACACTCCTGAGCCCACTCGCCGAAGCCCTCGACTACCTCCACCGCACCGGCCTAACCCACGGCCGAGTAACCCCCGCCAACATCATGTTTGACGCCGACGGCCGCCCCGTCCTCACCGACGCCGTACTCCACACCACCCAAACCAGCACCCCCACCGAGGACCTGACCGTCCTAGTCGCCGTCGCCCACCAGGCAGGCGGCGACCCCACCGTCTTCACCCCCGACCTCTTCACCACCACCCACCCTCACGACCTCCTGACCCTCACACCCCCCATCCCCATCAACCTCGCCTTCACCCAAGACCCCCCACCCACCGACACCCCCGACGACCCCACCGCCACCTCCGACGACCCCACCACAAGCACGACCTCACCCCGCCCCCGCCCAACCCCAAAGCCCCCAACCACAGACGACCCCCTCCACCGCTCCCGCGTCCCTCTGACCCCACCCCCTAAGAAGCCGCCCACCCCACACACTCCTCAACCCAAACCACCCCAACCGCCCCCACCCAAACCACCCCCGCGATCCACCAACCCCACCCGCCGCAAACCACGCCTCCCCCACCTCACCCGCCGAACCCGCCCAACCCCCACCCCCATCAACCCCCTAACCCGCCTCACCCCACTCCCACCCGCCCACACCACAGATCCCACCGGCAGCCCTCCCTCTCGAACCCCCGCCGCACCACCCCTCGCGAACACCTCGTCCACCGAGAGCGCATCCGGATTCGCACGTCCGCCGCGCAGGTCGTCCCGCACAGCCCTGCGCCGCCGTCGTACATGGCGGCGAAGAAGCGCACGCTGGACCCGCCTCATGCAACCTGTTCACGGACTCGCATCGCGAATGGCGCCAAGCAAGAAACCTGGATCGACTTCGCTGCCGAGGACATCAGGAACCGCTCTGGGAACTTCAGGTTCTGCAGCAAGCACCGCAGTCGGCCGCCGCTCGGGCCTCCACCACCCGGCGTACGGCGTACTGGCCGCAGTCGGACTCGGAGCGGCAGTCGCCCTCATCCTCGGCCTACTCACGTTCAACGCCCTGGACAACCCCACCGGCACAGCAGCAGCCACCGACCGCACCGAGCAATCACCGTCGCCAGCCCCGTCCCCGAGCCCCACGACGGCCACACGCTCACCGTCACGCGAGGACACAGGGGAGTGGACCCGAACGCTCCAGGCGCTCGACACCCAACGCGCACAAGCGTTCTGGACGCTCGACCCCGCGCTGCTCGACACGATCTACGTGCCCGGCACCGCCCCATGGGCAGCCGATCGCGCCCTACTGGCGACCTACCGCAGACACCAGATC
The DNA here is from genome assembly GCF_043197365.1 of Kribbella sp. NPDC049174. NCBI lineage: Bacteria > Bacillati > Actinomycetota > Actinomycetes > Propionibacteriales > Kribbellaceae > Kribbella > Kribbella sp. NPDC049174. Next base: position 518,182 of record NZ_JBICSZ010000001.1, read on the forward strand.
CGAGTCCGCGGCCTGCAGATCCGCATCGACAAAACCACCATCGAAAGCCAAACCCCGTCGACCGTCGTCCTACGCACCATCGACCACCTAACAGCAGGCCAAGCCATAGCCCCCACCGGCACCGCAACCACCCTCCCACCCGGCACCCCCACCACCCGCCGAATCACCCTCACCACCACCCCACCCACCCACCGCCCAACCACGTCCCCATGGCGAATCACCGCCATCACCTCCGCCTAACCCCACCCACCTCGTCGCCCTGGTCCGCGCCGGCGACCGATTCGAACGCGGCGCCGCGTTCGAACGGCCAGGCGAATGAGGAGGAGATCAGCAACGCGCGTGACACCGATCCGCACAGGGCATGACGATTGCTCGGCGAAGATCGGTGTCGACGCGCAGCGCAGCTGGCAGAAGTCGACGGAGAGCCGTCGTCACGTCTTCTCGACCAAGGACCGTACGTCGGCGATGTCGTACTCGGCTACCGACGCCAAGAGCATGGCGGCGCGCTTGTTGGGTGCGGGGGCGCTGCGGCGGAAGGATTTCACCGCAGCTTGGGATTCCCAGCGCTCGAAGATGTTGACGCGGCCGGGGTCGAGTTCATCGGCAGTGATGGCGAAGTCGAGGCAGCCGGCTGCCCGGCGGCCCTTTTCGACGACCCTCTTGCAGCCCGCGACGTAGGAATCGCGCTGCTCAGGTTCGACCTTGATGTGGCCTGCGACTATGACCATGGCTGAGCTCCTGTTCTCACGTAATCGTTTCGGTGCGTGCAGATCGTGCCTTCACTCGGGGAGCGGAAGCCCGCCTGGCACCTTGGTGTAGCCGAGTTGCTCGATGACGCGTCCGCTGCTCACGCGGGTCACGTTCACGCCGAGCACAGATTCTGCGTCCGAAGGCCCGAAGCGGTAGCGCCACCGGACCGTCGCCCAGTCGCCGGCGGCGAAGACGTGATCGACCTCGAAGGTGCTGGCCTCGTCGGTCATCAGCTCCGCCCAGAAGTCCACGCACGCTTGCTTTCCGACGTACGCGGTGCCGTCCGGCGCGGGTTGCGCGGACACCATCAGGCACTCGTCGTGGACCAGCGCGGCCATCGCCTCGGTGTCACGGCGCCGGAAGGCGTCGTTGAACAGGCGGATCGTTTCGGCGGTCTCAGTGGTCGAAGAAGCATCCGGTGTAGTCATTGTGAGATCCCTCCAAAAGTAGACTGATTGGTCTATCGAGTAACATATAGACCGATCGATCTACTGGCAAGGGAGAAGCGAGCATGAATGCGAAGGCCGAGACCGCGGGGCCTCGGGAGCGACTGCTCGTCGCTGCCGAGAATCTCCTCTACTCGCAGGGCGGCTCGGTCGGCGTGAGCGCCCTGCTGGAGGAGGCGAACGTCGCCCGTAGGTCGCTCTACGAGCACTTCGGCGGCAAGGACGGCCTGGTGGCCGCTGTCCTACGTCGTACCGCCGATGAGGACCTGGCCTGGTACGAGAGCGCTCTGAGCCACGGTGATTCGCCCCGAGGCCGGCTCCTGGCGCTGTTCGACCGGCTGGACGAGCTGGTGTCGGACGCGGGCTTCCGGGGCTGCCGGTACCTTGCGATCGACCTTTCCTTCGCGGATCAGAACCATCCGGCGCACGCTGAGACCGATGCGTACCGGCGGCGAATCCGTGCCCTGCTGGTCAAGGAGCTCGAGGCCCTCGGTCATGCCCGGCCCGAGCGCGCTGCGGAGCAACTGCACCTGCTGATCGAGGGAACGCTCGTCATGGGCGCCACGCAGAATGATGAACACCCCGCTCTGGCCGCACGAGACCTCGCCGCGATCGTGCTAGACGGTTGAACGTAGGGGCGTCGCTCGATTGGCGGGCACGAAGCGAACCTAGGCGGATTTGTCTGCAGGGCAGCTCAGCGGACTCGCGCAGGCGTGGGAGCCCGAGATGCGCCGGTTGGCTTCTGACACCGTGTCCGCGGGCTCGTTGTAGGACCGATTAGCTGGCAGGCGGTCGGTTAGGAGGTTAGGGCGGCGGAGAGGGCTGATTGGGGGGTGGGGTGGTGGAAGGTGAAGCCTTCGGATTGGAGGCGGGTGGGGAGGGAGCGGTTGCTGCCCAGGAGTTCCCAGGCGAACTCGCCGAGGGCTGCCTTCATGACGAAGCCTGGGACTGGGATCAGCGCGGGGCGGTGGAGGGCTGTGGCCACGGCTTCGGTGAATTCCTGGTTGGTGGCCGGGTGGGGGATGACGAGGTTGATCGGCCCGCTGAGGGCGTCGTGTTCGGCGACGAAGCGAACACCGCGAAGCCAGTCGGTGAGGGAGAGGATCGGGAAGTACTGCGTGCCTGGGCCCAGGCGGCCACCGAGGCCGAGGCGGAACGGGAGAATCAGCAACTGGAACGCCGGGGCCTTGCGGTCGAGGACGATGCCGGTGCGGATGGCGGCGACGCGGCAGCCGGCTGCGCGGGCCGGCTCGAGGGCCCCTTCCCAGACGCGGACCACGTCGGCGAGGAAGCCGTCGCCGAGTTCCGAGTCCTCGGTGAGAATGCGGTCGCCGCAGTCCAGGCCGTAGCCGCCGATGCCGCTCTGGGTGATCACCACCGGCCGTCGCTCGAGTTGTGCGGCGGCGTTCGCCAGCGTGCTCGTCGTGCTGACCCGGCTTTCGCGGAGCACTGCCCGGTACGTCGGGGTCCACGGGCGGCCGATGTTCGCGCCGGCCAGGTTGACCAGTACGTCGGGGTCGCCGAGAGCCGCCGGATCCAGGTCACCGCTGGCAGGGTCCCAGCGGACTTCGTTGGGTTTCGTGGGCGTACGACGTACCAAGCGGACGACCTCGTGGCCGTCGGCGGTCAGGTCGCGGGCGAGCGCCGTACCGAGGAAGCCGGAGGCGCCGGCCAGCACGTACTTCATCCTGCTTGCTCCTTGAAGATCGTCCTGCCGGCGCAGTACCCGGGCCCGAAACGAAACGGTGCTATACCCGGCGCGAACGTTCGGCGTCGGGCCAGGTCGGGAACGGCGCGGGAGATGAAACGGCGCCGGGCCCGTCCAAATTCGGACGGGCCCGGCGCCGGGTTGGATCAGACGTCGAACTGGGCCTCTTCGAGGCGGTGCTTGACGGCGGTTAGGTAGCGGGCGGCGTCGGCGCCGTCTACTAGGCGGTGGTCGTAGGTGAGGGCCAGGTAGACCATCTGGCGGATGGCGATTGTTTCGCCGAGTTCCGGGTGGGTGATGACTACCGGGCGCTTGACGACGGCGCCGGTGCCGAGCATGCCGACCTGGGGCTGGTTCAGGATCGGGGTGTCGAACAGTGCGCCGCGGCTGCCGGTGTTGGTGATGGTGAAGGTACCGCCGGCCATCTCGTCCGGCAGGACCTTGTTGGTGCGGGTGCGCTCGGCCAGGTCGGCGATCTTCTTCGCCAGGCCGGCGATGTTCAGGTCGCCGGCGTTGTGCACGACCGGGACCATCAGGCCCTTCTCCACGTCCACGGCGATGCCGAGGTGCTCGGCGGCGTGGTACGTGATCTCGCCCTTCTCGTCGTCGATCGAGGCGTTGAGCTTCGGGTACTGCTTCAGCGCGTCGACCGCGGCCAGGGCGAAGAACGGCAGGAAGGACAGCTTGACGCCCTCGCGGGCCTCGAACTCGGCCTTCTTCGCGTTCCGCAGCTTGGCGATCTCGGTGACGTCGACCTCGACCACGGTGGTCAGCTGGGCCGAGACCTTCAGCGAGTTGACCATGTGAGACGCGATCGCCTTGCGGATCCGGCTCATCTTCTCGGTCGTGCCGCGGAGCGGGCTGACCGGAGCGGCGGAGGGGGCGGCGACCGGGGCGGCAGCAGCCGGTGCGGCGGCCTGGGCAGCGGCGGCGGCCTTCTTGGCCTCGGCGGCGGCGATGACGTCCTGCTTGCGGATCCGGCCGCCGACGCCGGTGCCCTGTACGGCGTTGAGGTCGACCTCATTTTCGGCGGCGAGCTTGCGCACCAGGGGGGTGACGTAGTTCGGGCCTTCTGAGGTGGAGCCGTTGGGTGACGCGGCCGGGGCGGAGGCGGGTGCCGATGCGGCCGGGGAGGTCGCGGGGGCTGAGGTCGCTGCGGCCGGAGAAGAGGCGGAAGGTGCCTGGGCGGGTGCGGCGGCTGCCGGCTGGGCGGCCGGGGCCTGCGCCGGGGCGGTCTGCGGGGCCGGGGCGGCGGGAGCCTGCGCGGGGGCGGCCTGCGGAGCCGGGGCCTGGGCGGCTGGGGCCTGGGCGGCCGGGGCCTGGGCCGGAGCCTCGGCCTGGGGGGCGGGGGCCGATTCGGCTGGGGCGGCGGCGGGGGCCGGTGCGGATGCTGGGGCGGCGTCGCCGGAGCCGACGATGGCTAGCTCGGCGCCTACCTCGACGGTCTCGTCCTCGGCGACCTTGATCTCGAGGAGCTTGCCGGCGATCGGTGACGGGATTTCGGTGTCGACCTTGTCGGTCGAGACCTCGAGCAGGGGCTCGTCCACCGCTACGTCGTCGCCTACCTGCTTGAGCCAGCGGGTGACGGTGCCCTCCGTGACGCTCTCGCCGAGGGCCGGGAGGGTGACCGAGGTGCCCGATGCGGCCGGGGAGGCTGCGGGGGCTGAGGCCGCGGCGGCCGGAGTTGAGGAGTCGTTCTGCGAGGCGGAGGGGGCGGGCGCGGCCTCGGCCGGAGCCTCGGCGGCGGGGGCCTGCTGGGCAGGTGCGGCCTGGGCGGCGGGTGCCTGCTGAGCGGGGGCGGCCTCGGCGGCGGGGGCCTCCTGAGCGGGCGCTGCCTGGGCGGCCGGGGCTTCCTGGGCCGGGGCTTCCTGGGCGGGGGCGGCCTCGGCGGCGGGAGCCTCCTGAGCCGGGGCCTCCTGGGCCGGGGCGGAGGAGCCGGAGCTTTCGCCGGCGTCGCCGATCACGGCTAGTTCGGCGCCGACCTCGACGGTCTCGTCCTCGGCGGCCTTGATCTCGAGCAGGGTGCCGGCCACCGGCGAGGGGATCTCGGTGTCGACCTTGTCGGTCGAGACCTCCAGCAGGGGCTCGTCGACGGCAACCGTGTCGCCGACCTGCTTGAGCCAGCGGGTGACGGTTCCTTCGGTGACGCTCTCCCCGAGGGCCGGCAGGGATACAGAGGTCGGCATGACGGTCGTTGCTCCTTCGTCGATCGGTCGAGGTCAGCCTACGGTGCCGCCGGAACGAGCAGGATCCGGGTCAGGAGCTCGTCCGGCGGACTCAAACCTACTCGGGCGGCCCAGCAACCCGCCCGGTTGTCTCAGCGTCCAGCGGGATGGCACTCGGCGCGCCGCCCCGGACCCTAGTCATGGAAGTGCAGCGGCTTCCCGGCGAGCGCCAGATGGGCTTCGCCGAGGGCTTCGGTCTGGGTGGGGTGGGCGTGCACGAGCGGTGCGACGTCGGCGGGGTAGGCCTCCCAGTTGTAGATGAGCTGGGCTTCGCCGATGAGTTCGCCGACGCGGGAGCCGACCATGTGCAGGCCGACCACGGCGCCGTCCTTGGCACGGACGAGTTTGACGAACCCGGCGGTTTTGAGGATCTGGCTCTTGCCGTTGCCGCCGAGGTTGTAGTTGAGGATGTCGACCTCGCCGTACTGCGCCCGGGCCTGCTCCTCGGTCAGGCCGACCGAGGCGACCTCGGGCTCGGAGTAGGTCACCCGCGGGATGCCGGCCTCGTCGATCGGGGTCGGGTTCAGCCCGGCGATGTGTTCGGCGACGAAGATGCCCTGCTGGAAGCCGCGGTGGGCCAGCTGCAGCCCGGGGACGATGTCGCCGACCGCGTAGACGCCGGGCACGCTGGTCAGCAGGGTGGCCGGGTCGACGGTGACGAAGCCACGATCCAACGCGACGCCGACCTCTTCGTAGCCGAGGCCGGTGGTGTTGGGGCCGCGGCCGACCGCGACCAGGAGCACCTCGGCCTCGATCACCTCACCCCCGGCCACCGTCACCTTCACCCCGGACTCGGTGGTCGACACGGATTCGAAGGTGGTGGCGGTCTTGAAGGCGATCTTGCGTTTCCGGAACGCCCGCTCCAGGGTCTTGCTGCAGTCGGCGTCCTCGGCCGGGACCAGCCGGGGCAGCGCCTCGACGATGGTGACCTTGGTGCCGAACGAGGTCCACGCGGAGGCGAACTCCACCCCGATCACCCCACCCCCCAACACCACCGCGGACTCCGGCACCCGGTCCATCGTGAGCGCGTGTTCGCTGGCGATGACCCGGTGCCCGTCCAGCTCCAGCCCCGGCAGCGACCGGGAATAGGATCCGGACGCGAGCACGATGTTGCGGCCGGTGTAGGTCGTGCCGGCGACGGCGATGGTGGTGGGGGAGGTGAGGCGGCCTTCGCCCTCGATGACGGTGATGCCGCGGGCCTTGAGCTGGCCCTGCAGGCCTTTGAAGAGGCGGTCGACGACGCCGTCCTTGTACTTGTTCACCCCGCCCATGTCGACCCCCTCGAGCGTGGTCCGGACCCCGAACTGCTCACCCTCGCGCGCCGAATCGGCGACCTCGGCGGCGTGCAGCAGCGCCTTGGTCGGAATGCAGCCGCGGTGCAGACACGTCCCGCCGACCTTGTCCTTTTCCACCACCGCCACCGACAACCCCAGCGTCGCGGCCCGCAGCGCAGCGGCATAACCACCACTGCCACCACCAAGAATCACCAAGTCGTACGTCGTACCACTCTCAGTCACAGGTTCCTCCGTGGGTCTGGTCGGCGGGCGGCCCCGGATCGCGGTCCCGGCCCGGCGTCATCTTTTCACCGATGCCGCCGGCCGCCACCCCCGGGATGGCGGGAACCGTTATGCAGGATTTCTGTGGAGAGTTGCCCGGATAGGGGACACTTGCCCCATGAAGTGGTTCGGTCGCCGGCAGAAGCCGGGCACGATGCGCCGGTCGGACAACCCCGACCAGGCACACCTGCGGGAGTTCGCCCAAACCCGCCAAGGCGTCGAGGGCTTCGTCGAGCCACGGACGGCGGTGACCGAATACACCCTGCTGCTGGTCGCCATCGACGGCGAGTGGACCCGGCGCCGGGTCCCGTCGGTCGAGTGGGCGCACAAGTTCGCCAACGGGCTGGGAATTCCGTCGTACGACGCCGCGGTGGTCGGCTACCCACCCCGCATGCGCGAGTACAACGCCCGGATGAAGAAGAACGGCCTCGCCTGAAGATGGCCCGGCCTCAAGACGCCCGAAACGCCTCGCTACAAAGGGTCTAGAGGATCGGCACCCGAGCGCGGACGGCCGCGACCACCTCCGTGTCGACGGTCGCGTGCAAGATCTCAGCGGCAGCGCCCAATCGCGCGGCCGTCTGGCCCAGGGGAGTGGTCAGGCTGCTCCGCCCGATGCCCAGCGGATCCGTGCCGACCGGCGGCACGTAAGCCTGGTCGCACGCCAGCACCCAGGCCTGCGCGTCCGCAGCCCGCGCCCGGGTCAGCAGATCCCACTGCTCTTCCTTGCCCGGACCCGCACCCCACGACGCCGGTACGACGACCAACTCCGCACCCAGCCGGCCGAGTGCCGTGAACTGATCCGCGAAGCGCAGGTCGTAACACGTCGCCAGCCCGATGGTCAGCTCGCGGTACCCGAAGGTCACCAGCTCCTTGCCAGGGGCAACTGTGTCCGACTCGCGCGACCCGAAGGCGTCGTACAGATGGATCTTCCGGTACGACGTCTCCACGCCCGGACCGGTGACGAGCAAGGTGTTGTGCACCCGACCGTCCTCGGCCGGCTCGAACAGACCGGCCACGACCACGACCCCGAGGTCCGCGGCGACCTTGCGCAGGCCGGTCGCGAACGGGCCGTCGAGTGGTTCCGCGACCGAGGCGGGGTCGGTGCCGAAGCAGGCCATGACGGCCTCCGGCAGTACAACCAACGAGGCTCCGTCGGCGGCCGCTCGTCGTACCGCTTCGACCGCACCGGCCAGGTTGGCGACCGGGTCGGGCCCGGCCGAGACCTGAGCGGCGGCGACTCGCAGAAGTGTCATCTAGCCCTCCAAGACTGTATACATAGAGTATGCGATTGAGTGGGGACTCCGGCCGGGATCGCGCCTATCAATACCTGCGGGGGACGGTCCTGAGCGACCCCGCGGTCTCGGGGACATTCATCAACGAGCAGGCGGTGGCGACCGAGGTCGGCATCTCCCGGACCCCCGTCCGCGAGGCACTCCTGATGCTCGCAGCCGAGGACCTGGTCCAGCTGGTGCCGCACCGGGGTGCGTTCGTCGCACCGGTGCCGGGCCGCGAGATCGCGGAGATGATGCAGGCTCGCGGGGTGATCGAGACCTGGGCGGCGACCACGTCACTGGCGGCCGGTGACGCCCCGGTCGCGGCGATGTCCGCCGTCCTCGAGCAGCAGCGGTCGATTGTCGACAACGGCGACGCGAAGGAGTTCATCGAGCTGGACAGCCAGTTCCATGCGCTCCTGGTCGATGCGGCCGGCAACTCGGTGCTCGGACGGTTGTACGACAACCTGCGGGCCAAGCACGTGCTGCTCGGTGTCGTCGCCCTGCAGCGCAGCGCCACCCGCCGGCAGGAGGTGCTCGAGGAGCACCAGGCCATCGTCGACGGCCTGGCGGCGGGCAAGCCGGAGGCGGCCGAGAAAGCGATCCTCAGCCACCTCGACAGCACCGGCTCGCTGCTCATGCAGGGCTGACCACCAGAGTGTCGTCGTCAACGGCGCGCCCCAGCCGCAACCCCACCAGAGTGACCGTACACGCCACCACGATGTACGCCGCGATGACATACCCGGTCCCGGCCTTCGCCAGGAAGTACGTGAACGCCAGCGGCGCCAGCGCACCACCGATCACGCCCGCGAACGTGTAGGCCAGCGAACTGCCCGTGTACCGCAGCCGCGCGGTGAACTGCTCCGACACAAAGGCAGCCTGCGGTCCGTACATCAACGAGTGGAACAGCAGCCCGATCACCACACCGGCCAGCACAGTCGCGAACGACGACGCGATCGCGAAGAACACCACCGACCACACCGCTCCGCCGACCGCACCGATCCCATAGACAGTACGACGGCCATACCGGTCCGAAAGCCAACCGGACCAGGGGATCAGCACGACCTGGAACGCAGAGCCGATCAGTACGGCGGTCACGGCCGCACCGCGACTCATCCCCAGCTCCTTGGTCGCGTACGTCAGCACGAACACCGCGAACATCGCGTACAGCACATCCGGTCCGACCCGCGCCAGCATGGCCGCGATCAACGGCCGGGTCTCCGTCCGCAGTACCTCCGACACCGGAGCGGTCGGCCGATCGCCACGAGCCTCCAACTCGCGGAACACCGGAGTCTCCTCCAGCTTCGTCCTGATCAGCAGACCAAAGGCAACCAGTACGGCGGACAGCAGGAAGGCGACCCGCCAACCCCAGCTCAGGAACGTCTCCTCGGACAGTGCGCCGGCGAGGACGGCCAGTACGCCGTTCGCCATCAGCGTGCCGAGTGGCGGCCCGACCTGAGCCGCTGAAGCCCAGAAGCCTCGCTCACCCGCCTTGCTGAACTCACTGCTCAGCAGAACGGCTCCACCCCACTCGCCACCCACCCCGACGCCCTGAGCGAAGCGCAGCACGACCAGCAACGTCGGTGCGATCGCTCCGGCCTGTGCATGCGTCGGCAGCAGGCCGATGAAGAACGTGGCCACGCCGATCAGCAGCAGCGTAGCGACCAGGACCCGTTTGCGGCCGATCACATCGCCGAGCCGGCCGAAGAAGATGCCGCCGAGCGGACGGGCGACGTACCCGACCGCGTACGTCGCGAAGGCCTGCAACGTCCCGGTGAGCGGGTCACTGCCCGGGAAGAACAGGTCACCGAAGACGAGTGCGGCGGCGGAGCTGTAGACGGCGAAGTCGTACCACTCCAGCGACGTGCCGGACAGGCTCGCGGCGAACGCCTTGTGCAGGCTGCGGCGCTCTGAGACAGCTTCGGGAGCGGCTGTGGGAGAGCTGGACATCGAGTGGACCTCCTTGGATGGATGCTCCATACTCGTTGTATACGACGTGTTCACGCAAGCGCTGAGATCAGAAAATCCGGAGGAATCGCCCAGATGTCCCAGACCCTGAGCTTCACCCTGCCCGACGGCAGTGACCGGGAGATCACTGTCCGCTACGCCCTGAACGCGGGGTACGCCGGCCGCGACACCGAGCAGGTCCAGCACCATGTGGACGAGCTCGCCGAGCTCGGCGTACCGGCGCCGCGCCGCATCCCGACGCTGTACCCACTCTCGGCGTCACTGGTCGGACGGCCGGAGGTGGTCCAGGTCGCCCACGCCAAGACGTCCGGCGAGGCGGAGTGGGCGCTGGTCGTCGGTGAGAAGGACGTTCTGCTGACGGTCGCGTGTGATCACACCGACCGAGCGCTCGAGGTGCACGGTGTTGCCTGGAGCAAGCAGTCGGCACCGGACGTGCTCGGCGACGTGGCTTGGCCGCTCGCGCAGATCGAGGATGAGCTGGATCAGTTCACCTTGAAGGCCTGGGTCCGGCACGGCGACACCGAGCAGCTCATCCAGGACGGCACCCTCGCGCAGTTGCTGCCGCCGTCGTACTGGCTGAAGGAGCTCGGCGACCGCGTGGTCCCGGGTACGGTGCTGCTCAGTGGGACGATCCCGATGATCGCCGGCGTCGACCAGTTCGCCGACGCCTGGCGGGTCGAGCTCACCGACCCGCGCGGCCTCACCAGCCGCATCCACTACACGGTCGAAGAACTCGCTCCGGCCTGGGACTGACGCGTATGAAGGACGAGCACGAATTCTTCGCCACCGGCGACGTCGCCTGGACGGATGCGGACGGCGGCATCTCCGAGCGCTTGCTGAGCCAGGACCCAGCCGACGGCACGCTCACGAGAATCGCCCGCTGGGCGCCCGGCACCACGTCAGGGCACGAAGTCATCAGGCACGAGTACGTCGAGGAGGTCTATCTGCTCGAGGGTGAGCTGACCGATCTCACCCTCGAGCGGACGTTCGGCCCCGGCGACTACGCCTGCCGGCCGCCGGGGATGCCGCACGGTCCGTACGTCACGACCGGCGGCTGCACGATGCTGGAGATTCGCTACTCAGCTCGCTGACGCGGCCAGTTCCACCAGGGTGCGTACGGCGTACCCGGTACCGCCGGCCGGGGTGTAGCCGGTGGCGCCGCCCTCGTTGAAGGCCGGGCCGGCCACGTCGAGGTGGACCCAGTCGATGCCCTCAGCAACGAAGTCACCGAGGAACGCGGCCGCGGCCAGCGCGCCGCCCCACGGCTCGCCGGTGATGTTGGCCAGGTCGGCGACCTTCGAGTGCGAGCGCAGCTTGTCCAGCATCTCGGCCGGGATCGGCAGCGGCCACATCGACTCACCGGCGGCGATCGCGGCGTCCACCACCCGGTCCCGGGCGGTGTGGGTGTTCGCGAACGCGCCGGCCACCTTGGTGCCCAGGGCAACGACACAGGCGCCGGTCAGGGTGGCCACGTCGACGATCAGGTCCGGCTGGTCCTCGGACGCGCGGACCAGGGCGTCACCGAGGACGAGCCGGCCCTCGGCGTCGGTGTTCAGCACCTCGACGGTCTTGCCGCCGTACATGGTCAGCACGTCGGACGGCCTGGCCGCCGACCCGGACGGCATGTTCTCGGCCATCGCGGCGTACGTGGTCACCTGGACCGGCAGGCCGAGCCGCGCGATCGCGACGGTCGCGCCGATCACCGCGGCGGCACCGGCCATGTCGGCCTTCATGCTGATCATCCCGCTGGCCGTCTTCAGCGACAGGCCGCCGGAGTCGAAGGTGATGCCCTTGCCGACGAAGGCCAGATGGGTGACCGGCTTCTTCGGCGTGTAGCTGATCCGGATCAGCCGCGGCGGGTTGTTCGACCCCTGGCCGACGCCGAGGATGCCGCCGTACCCGCCCTTGGCCAGGGCCTTCTCGTCCATCACCTCGACCTTGACGCCGTACTCCTTGCCGAGCTTGAGCGCCTGCGCGGCGAAGTCGGCCGGGTTCAGGTCCGACGGCGGGGTGTTCACCCAGTCGCGCACCTGGTGGACCGCGTCGGCGGTCACCTCGGCCCGCTCCACCGCGGTCCTGGCCTCCTTGCTCCGGGACAGGTCGGTCAGCACCGTCAGGGCGCCGGGCACCTCGGTGGAACCTTCGGCGGACTTGTACGCCGTGAACGAGTAGCGGCCGAGCAGCGCGCCCTCGGCGATCGCGCGGATGCAGTCGGCGTCCGGGGTCGGCAGCGCGAAGGCGACCGACTGCGTGGTCTTGGCGGCGCGGACACCGGTGCCGGCCGCGGTCCGCAGGTCCTCGGTCTTCAGCGCACCGTCGGGCGCCTCGCCGAGACCGACCGCGATCAGGTTGGCCGACTTGCCCGGCTTCGGGCCGGGCACCTTGGTGACCTCGCCGGCCTTGCCGGTGGCGCCGAGACCCGACAGCACCTCCACCAGCTTCCCGCCGTACGCGGCGTTCAGCGACTCGGTGCCGGCCGGCAGGGCGACACCGCCGCCGACCTTGACCACGCCGATGACCACGGCGTCGGTCCGGACACCGGCCGCATCGGACTTGCTCAGGGTGATGGTGCTCACGGAAATCTCAGTCCTCCTTGACCGGCGGGCAGACGGCCGGTCGTGACGGTACGTGAATGCTGCCTCCGCATGCTACGCGTCGGGTAAGTTCCGCTCCATGACCCCGTCTATGTCATCGTCGCCTGATCTGAAGAAGTCCCCGCTCCACGAGCGCCATGTCGCCCTCGGCGCGAAGTTCGCCGAGTTCGGTGGGTGGGAGATGCCACTGGAGTACTCCGGCGTCGTCGCCGAGCACACTGCCGTCCGTACGTCGGTCGGCGTCTTCGACGTCAGCCACCTCGGCAAGGCGACCGTCAAGGGTCCGGGTGCGGCCGAGTACGTGAACTCCTGCCTGTCCAACGACCTGGGCAAGATCACCCCCGGCCAGGCGCAGTACACGCTGTGCTGCAACGAGCGCGGGGGAGTGGTCGACGACCTGATCGCCTACCTGCACGCCGACGACGACGTGTTCCTGATCCCGAACGCGGCCAACACCGCGGAGGTGGTCCGGCTGCTGCAGGCGGACGCGCCGGACGGCGTGGTGGTGACCAACACCCACGACGACTACGCGATCCTCGCGGTCCAGGGCACCAACAGCGACGACGTACTGAACGCGATCGGGCTGCCGACCGGGCACGACTACATGTCGTTCGCGACCGCGGAGTTCTCCGGTACGGCGGTCGTCGTCTGCCGGACCGGTTACACGGGTGAGCGCGGGTACGAGCTCGTCGTACCGAACGAGGCCGCTGTCGCGGTGTTCGACGCGTTGCTCGAGGCCGGAGCGCCGTACGGGATCGTCCCGGCCGGACTGGGGGCCCGGGACACGCTGCGGACCGAGATGGGTTACCCGCTGCACGGTCAGGACATCTCCCCGGACATCACGCCGGTACAGGCACGGTCCGGCTGGGCGGTGGGCTGGAAGAAGGAGCACTTCTGGGGTGACGAGGCGCTGCGGGCGGAGAAGGAGCGCGGCCCGGCCCGGATCCTGCGCGGCCTGCGTGCCGTCGGCCGCGGCATCCCGCGTCCGCACATGACGGTGCTCGACTCGTCCGGCACCGCCCTCGGCGAGGTCACCTCCGGCACCTTCTCGCCGACGCTGAAGAAGGGCATCGCGCTGGCCCTGCTGGACGCGACGATCAAGGAAGGCGACCAGGTCACCGTCGACATCCGCGGCCGCCAGGAGTCCTTCGACGTGGTCAAGCCGCCGTTCGTCACCGTCCACGTCCGCGAGAGCTGACCACCGCGGCCGGGGCGGCAGGCCTGTCTGCCGCCCGGCCGTGGAGCGGTCACCATTCCCAGGTCGCGGCCGCTGCCTTCTTCATCGGTCCCCTTGCATCACTCGATTGATGCCCGGATCGTGAACCCCCTCTGTTACCGCGCGCTTACCACTATGCTGACGCCGTGGAGTTCCGGCTGCTCGGCCCAGTCCAGCTCTGGTCGGGTGGCACGCAGGTAGCTCTGAAGAGACGGCAGGAGCGGCTGCTGCTCGCCGTACTGCTACTGGACCCGGGGAAGGCCGTGCCCCCGGAGCGGCTGATCGACCTGCTGTGGCCAGAGGCCATGCCGGACAACCCCAAGCGGGCTCTGCAGGTTTACATCTCCCGGCTGCGATCCGTGCTGGATGTCGACGTCCGACTCACCAGTGGCTCCGAGGGATACGCCGTACAGGCGCCGCCCGGCCGGACCGACATCGAGCAGTTCAGCGGTCTGGTCGAGCAGGCCCGGCGGACGGGCGATCTCGAGCAGCGGTCCAAGCTGCTGGTCGACGCGCTGGCGTTGTGGCGTGGACCGGCGCTCGCTGACGTCACCACTGAAGACGTACGGCGACGGTTGTGTGCCGGGCTCGAGGAGTCGCGGTGGGCAGCCGAGGAGCTGCGGCTGACCACAGAGCTCGCCCTCGGCCGTCATCAGGAGCTGCTGCCTGAACTGGCCCGGCTGACCGCGGCCCAGCCGGCCCGGGAGACGTTCGCGGCTGCGTCGATGCTGGCGCTCTACCGATCCGGCCGACAGGCGGACGCCCTTGCCGCGTATGCCGAACTCGTCCGGCATCTCGATGACGAGCTGGGCGTCGAGCCGGGTGCGGAAGTGCGGGACCTACAGGTCGCGATCCTTCGGCAGGACTCGTCGCTGGACCTGGCTGCCGGGTCGTCGGTGCCGCGGGAGCTTCCGGCCGATGTGAGCATCCTGGTCGGGCGGGACGACGTACTGCGGGAACTGGCCGAGGTGTTGCTCAGTCCGGGGCGGCCGTCCGGCGTACCGGCTGTTGTCTGTCTGTATGGCGCGGCCGGGACAGGTAAGTCGGCTGCCGCGGTGCGGTTGGCACATCGGTTGGCTGAGCGGTATCCGGACGGGCAGATGTTCGCCAGGTTGCAGGACGTCAACGGGCAGGGCATCGCCGCCCGGACGATCCTCGGGCAGCTGCTGCGGTCGCTGGGCGTCGACGGTTCGGAGCTTCCGGAGAGCATGGAGGCTCGGTCGGCGATGCTGCGGAGCCGGCTGGCGGACAAGACCGTACTGCTCGTGTTCGACGACGCGATCGATGCCGGACAGCTCCGGCCGTTGCTGCCGGCGGGCGGCGGGTGCGGGGTGATCGTCACCTCGCGACAGCCGATGCTCGGTCTCGAGGACGCGACGCACCGGGAGCTCCTGCCGCTGCCGGACGAGACGAGTGCCGAGTTGCTGGGCGCTCTGTCCGGTCTCGGCGCGTCCCGGGTCGCCGACGTGGTCCCACACTGCGCGGGACTGCCGCTGGCGTTGCGGATCGTCGGTGCGCGGTTGGCGTTGATCCGTGAGGACGTCGGGGACGTCGTACGGACGCTGGCGGACGAGTCGCAACGGCTGGACTACCTGGTCGCCGGCGATCGAGCCGTGCGGGCCAGTCTCGATCTGAGCCTCAGCGTGGCGACCCCACCGGCCCAACAGCTCTTTGCCCGCCTCGCACTTGTTGGTGCCGACGAGTTCGGCTCCTGGGTCGCGGCGCCGCTGCTCGACTTGGACGAGGACAGCGCGCAGAACGTCTTCGATGGCCTCGTCTCACTGGGCCTCGTCCAGCCCCGACGCTTGCAGCCACCTCGCTACGGCCTGCACGGCCTGGTCCGCTCCCTCGCCGTCGAGCTGTCCGGTACGACGGACAACACCGAGCTGGAGCGGCGTTACCTCGAGACCGTGCTTCGGCTGCTGACGATCGCCGACGACCAGATCGACCACGCGACCACGATGATCGAGCTCGATCGCGGCGCCGGTCGTGAGCTACCGGTGGCCGATACCGCGGCGAGTGCCGGAGCGTCCTGGCTGGAGGTCGAGGCGCCGGTGGTGCGTGCGGCCGTGGACCTCGCGGTCCGGAACTGGCCGCGCCTGGCCGGGATGCTCGCCCTGCGTTTCAACGGATTCCTCGCCGTTCGCGATGATCGTGAGGTCCGGCAGGCTGTACTGCGGTTGGCCGGGGAGGCCGCGGCGGGAGTCGGCGAGGCCGAGCTCGAGGCAGACCTCGACCGCTGCCTGTTCGGCGCCCTGGCGCAGGGCGGCGCACCGCCGGACGAGCTGGCACTGCAGGCCGAGCGAGGCCTCGAGTCGGCCGAACGGTGCGGGGTTGTTTCGCTGCACATCGCCGCGCTCAACCAGGTCGCGTGGGCGGCGTCCGCGCAAGGTGACTTCGGCCGGGCGTTGCAGGTGGCCGAGGAGATGGTGTCGCTCGTCGACACGCACCCCGAGGCCGAGTCGTCACGGTCGAGGGCACTGGACCAGCTGGGCGGAGCACTGCTCATGCTCGGCCGCATCGCGGAAGGCCAGGCGGCTCGCCGGGCGGCTTGTGCGCTCAGTACTCCGGGGACCCGGCTGCACGCGATCCGCCAGGTTCTGTTCGCCGAGTCGTTGCTCGCCGACTCCGATCTCGGTGTTTCGCATTTGCCCGAGCTGACCAAGGTGCTCACCGAGGCGCGGGAGATCGTCACCCGGATTGGGGACGAACTCGGCATCGCGCACGTCGACAACACCGAGGCTCAGCTGCTGATCCTGACCGGAGATCCGGACCGCGCGGAGGCGCTGCTGCACCGCGCCGCCGACGTCCTGAACCGGCGCCCGGATGCATCAGGGGAGGCAGCGAACGCCATCGGCCGGGCCCGGCTGCAGGTCGCGAGAGGACGCCCCGAAAAAGCCCGCCAAATCCTCGAAACAGCGATCCGCGCCAACCCCGGCGTGGGCCATGCGGTCCAGGAACTGGCTCACCAGCAAACCCTCCTCGGGCTCGCCACCTAGGCCCTCTTTCTGCGGACGGTCCGGACCCAGCGGCGGTGAACGGTTGTACACCCGTCCATTTGATCACTCAGTGTGATCTCTACCGTCCGCCAGATTTGATCACAATCTGTCATATAGTGGCACAAAATGGCCGTTGGCGGGCCTGTGCCGACGCTTTTTGCGAGCAATTGATCGCACAGAGTGAATATTTGGGGCAAATTTTCCCGTCCCCTCCTCGTTCCGGTAACGATTTGTGCACTGGTTCCTAGCGCCGCTGGTTTGCGGGTCATCGCGTCGGGCAGGCTAGCGCGCGGTTGTGGGGACCCCGCTCGTCAAGTGGATTTGACGCGAGCCCACCTCCAGCCGAGGCTCTACCCGATCTACAGATCGTGGCTGGACCCCTGACGAACCTGGCTGACAGAGCTGAACAGAGCTGACGGAGCGCGAATGAGTATCGGTTCACCCGACTCGACAGTTGGTGTCGAGGACCACCCGGCGTCGGCAGAGCCGGTTCGGGACTCCGCTGTCCCGCACGGCAAATCCCCGACCCGGATCGCGATGGACCGGCTCCGCAAGGACAAGGTCGCGGTTGCGTGCGCCGGCATCGTGCTGTTCTTCATCCTGGTGGCGATCTTCGCCCCGCTGCTGACCAGGATCGAGGGTGGGGACATCGGTACGTTCCACCCCGAACTGGTCGACGAGTACGGGTTCCCGACCATCATCGCGAACGCCGAGCACTGGTTCGGCGTCGAGCCGAAGACCGGCCGCGACAACTTCGCCCGCTGGGTGTACGGCGCCCGTCCGTCGTTGATCGTCGCGTTCACCGCGACCCTGTTCGGCACCGTCGTCGGGGTCGTGATGGGTCTGCTGGCCGGCTTCCTCGGCGGCTGGGCCGACCGGGTCATCTCCTGGGTGATCGACTTCGTCCTCAGCCTGCCGTACCTGCTGTTCGCGATCGCGCTGGTGCCGATCGTCGAGAGCATGCGCGGCGGCTCGTTCAACCTCTCGCCGGACGAGCAGGCGTCGACGAGATTCTTCGTCCTGATCTTCGTCCTCTCGTTCTTCGGGTGGGCCGGTCTGGCCCGGATCATCCGGGGCGAGGTGCTGTCCCTGCGCGAGCGCGAGTTCGTGCTCGCGGCGAAGGCCATCGGTGTGCCGACCCGGCAGGTGCTCTTCAAGGAGCTGCTGCCCAACCTGGTCGCTCCGATCGTGATCTCGGCATCACTGTCGCTGCCGGCCTACGTGACCGCGGAAGCGGGCCTGTCGTTCCTCGGCGTCGGTCTGATCGAGCCGATCCCGTCCTGGGGTCAGACGATCGCGACCGCGACCAACTGGTTCAAGGCGGATCCCATCTATCTCTGGCTGCCGGTGATCGGCATCACCGCCCTGGTGCTTGCCCTGGCCCTGCTGGGCGACGCAGTCCGAGACGCCTTCGACCCCAAGACTCGCCGGTAGCCCGGCGTTGCCCCAGCGGTAGAAAAGGAGAAACACGACAAATGCAGTGGAAACGGATCACCGCCGTTGCGGCGACGGTCATGCTGGCCGCCGTGGCCTGCGGCAGCCCGTCCTCGAACAACAACAGTGAGGGAAGCACCGGAGACGCGGGCACGGCCCAGGAGAAGGCGCTGGACCCGACCGTGAAGGGCCCGGCTCCGGAGGTCGAGGGCGCGAAGAAGGGCGGCACCATCACGGTGCTGTCCGACGTCACGCCGGACACGCTGGACCCGACCAACATCTACTTCACCGACGGAAACCAGATCGGCAAGCTGGTCTACCGCGCGCTGACGCAGTACAAGCTGGACCCCGAGACCCAGAAGCCGACCCTGGTTCCCGACCTCGCCGAGGACCTGGGCACCAAGTCCGCCGACGGTCTGACCTGGACGTTCAAGCTCAAACAGGGCATCAAGTACATGGACGGCACGACGGTGAAGGCGGCCGACTACGCGTACGCGATCAAGCGGTCGTTCGCGCACGACCTGTACGACGCCGGACCGACGTACCAGAACGAGTTCTTCAAGGACGGCAAGACCTACAAGGGTCCGTACGCGAGCGGCGACAACTACGCCGGGGTCGAGACGCCGGACGAGAGCACCCTGGTCATCAAGCTGGCGAAGAAGTTCGACGACCTGCCGTTCTACGCGGCCTTCCCGATGTTCACGCCGATCCCGAAGGCGAAGGACACCAAGAAGAGCTACGACCTGAAGCCGATGGCGACCGGTCCGTACATGGTCGACTCGTACAACCCGGGCACGCAGCTGAAGCTGAAGAAGAACCCGAACTGGGACCCGAACAGCGACCCGGTGCGCAACCAGTACCCGGACGCCTGGGACTTCAAGTTCGGCCAGGACACCCTCAAGGTCCAGCGGCAGGTGCTGGCCAGCGCCGGTCCGGACGCGAACGCGATGAACTACTCCGACCTGGACGCCAGCCTCATCCCTGAGCTCAAGGACAAGAGCCAGATCGTCACCGGCCCGCAGCCGTGCACCAACGTCTGGGGCCTGGACACGCGGAAGATCCCGATGGACGTCCGGCAGCTGATCGCCAAGGCGTACCCGTTCGACACCTACCGCAAGGTCGCCGGCCTGACGCCGGAGAGCGCGATCCCGGCGTCCACCATCCTGCCGCCGGCCGTTCCCGGCTACGAGAAGTACGAGCTCCCGGGCCTGACCGGCAAGGGCAAGGGCGCCGAGGACCCGGCCGTCGCGAACGAGGTCAAGGCGAAGCTGAAGGAGATCGGCAAGGAGAACTTCGAGCTCAGCTGGTACTACTCGAACGACGACAAGATCGCCACGCAGGTCAACCAGCTGCGCACCCAGGTCTTCACCTCCGCGGGCTTCAAGGTCAAGGCGATCGGTGTGCCGAAGGCCCGGATCCGCACCATGCGCAACGACCCGGCCGCCCCGGTGAACATCGGTCAGGGCCCGTCGGGTTGGTGCTCGGACTGGCCGTCCGGTACCAGCTGGTACAACGTGCTGTTCAAGTCCGACGCCGTCGAGCTGAGCAACAGCATCGGCATGATCCAGGACAAGGCGCTGGACGCCGAGATCGACCGCGTCGGATCGCTCACCCCGGATGAGCAGCTCAAGGAGTGGATGAAGGTCGACAAGACCATCATGGAGAAGTACCTGCCGCTGATCCCGCTGTACTACAGCGCCAGCTACTACCCGATCGGCAAGAACCTCGGTCACGTCGTCAACGACCCGACCCAGGGCCTGCCGGAGTTCACCTCGATGTACCTGAAGCAGCCCTGATCCGGACTGCGGCAACGTCTAGCAGTCTGATCATCTGATGGTGGGGTGGTGACCGGACCTCGGTTCGGTCACCACCCCGATCGGTGAGGAGAAACCCTCGTGCTCTACTTCGTGGCGCGCCGGCTGGTGAGCGCGCTCAGCGTCGTGCTGGTCACGCTGATCGCGACCTTCACGCTGTTCTTCGTCGCCCCGACCGACCCGGCCGCGGCGATCTGTGGTGATCGCAACTGCACAACAGAGCGATACAACGAAATCAAGGAGAATCTGCACCTCGACAAACCCAAGGTGCAGCAGTTCGCCGAATACACACTGGGCATCTTCGCCGGGCGGACCTTCGAGACGGCCGGCGTGAAGCAGGAGTGCAACGCGCCCTGCCTCGGCTTCTCCTTCAAGAACGACCGGCCGGTCACCGACATGCTGAAGGACCGGTTGCCGGTGACGGTCTCACTGGTCGCCGGCTACGCGGTGATGGTCCTCACCATTGGTGTCTTCGTGGGCTCGATGGCTGCGAAGCGACGAGGTACCGTCGGCGACCGCGCACTGATGAGCAGCACGCTGATCCTGAGTTCGGTGCCGTACTACATCGTCGCCCTGATGGTCTCGCTTTACCTGACGATCCTGTACCCGATCCTGCCGCGCGGTGGCTACACCCCGTTCACGGACAATCCGGGGGCCTGGTTCGCCGGGTTGCTGACACCGTGGCTGGTGCTCGGCATCTACAACTGCACGCAGTACGCCCGCTACTCCCGTGGCTCGATGGTGGAGGCGCTGAGCGAGGACTACATCCGGACCGCTCGGGCCAAGGGCCTGTCGGACCGCACGGTGACCTACAAGCACGCGCTCCGGTCCGGGATGATCCCGGTCATCACGATCTTCGGTCTCGACATCGCCGGCAGTCTGGCCGGCGCGATCTTCACCGAGCGGATCTTCGACCTGCCGGGCCTGGGCAACCTGGTGCTGGAGAGCCTGAACAACTACGACCTGCCGGTGATCATGGGCACCGTCCTGGTCGCCTCCGCCATCCTCGTCGCGATGAACTTCCTGGTCGACGTCGGCTACAGCCTGATCGACCCGCGGGTGAGGCTCTCGTGACCACACCAGCCAACGAGGGGAAGGACCTCCAGGACACCATGGCCGGAACCGCGGCTCCCACGCCGCCAGCATCAGCCGGTACGACGCCCGCCGAGACCAAGCGTGGTCCCGTGGTCGCGACCCGCGAACGCCGGCAGGGTTCGATCAATCCCAGCGGCGAGACGCCGTACCTGGTGGTCGAGGACCTGACCGTGAAGTTCCCGACCGCCGACGGTGTGGTCAGCGCGGTGAACGGGCTGAGCTACTCGGTCCCGCTCGGCCGTACGCTGGCGATCGTCGGCGAGTCCGGCTCCGGCAAATCGGTCTCGAGCATGGCCGTGATGGGTCTGCACGACCGCAAGCGCACCAAGATCACCGGCTCGATCCGGCTCGGCGGCGACGAGATCGTCGGCCTGCCGGAGAACGAGCTGATGAAGGTCCGCGGTGACGCGGTGGCGATGGTGTTCCAGGACCCGCAGTCCTCGTTGCACCCGCTCTACACGGTCGGCAACCAGATCACCGAGGCGTACCGGGTGCACCACAAGGTGTCCAAGGACGTCGCCAAGAAGCGTGCGCTGGAGATGCTCGACCTGGTCGGCATCCCGAACCCGCAGCGCCGCTTCTCGCAGTACCCGCACGAGTTCTCCGGCGGTATGCGGCAGCGCGCGATGATCGCGATGGGCCTGGTCAACGACCCGAAGCTGGTCATCGCCGACGAGCCGACCACCGCGCTCGACGTGACCGTGCAGGCGCAGATCCTGGACCTGCTGAACAACCTGCAGAAGGAGTTCGGCTCGGCGATCGTGCTGATCACCCACGACCTGGGTGTGGTTGCCGAGATGGCCGACGACGTGCTGGTGATGTACGCGGGCCGCTGCGTCGAGTACGGCACCGCCGAGGACGTGCTGGCCCGGCCGCGGATGCCCTACACCTGGGGTCTGCTCGAGTCGATCCCGACCGTCTCGGCCGCGAGCGAGAAGCTGCGCCCGATCAAGGGTCTGCCGCCGAGCCTGCTGAACCTGCCCACCGGCTGTTCCTTCAACCCGCGCTGTCCGTACAAGGAGCGGGTGAAGGGCGAGCGGTGCACCACCGATCTGCCGGAGCTGCTGCCGGTCGACGGTGCCGGTGCCCACACGTCCCGTTGTCACCTGCACGACAAGGCCTCGATCTACGAGGCCGAGGTCGCGCCGAGACTGGGCTGACGAGGGGCTGAGGAGAGAGATGAGCGACACTGTGCGCAAGATCGACAGCGTTCCCGCGGCGAGCCCGGCGTCCGACGCGGCGTCCGGCACCCCGCTGCTGCAGGTCCGCGATCTGAAGATGCACTTCCCGATCAAGGAAGCGGCCGGTCTGGGCCGGACCAGGAAGGTCGTCCAGGCCGTCGACGGCGTCAGCTTCGACCTGAAGGCCGGCGAGAGCCTGGGCCTGGTCGGCGAGTCCGGCTGCGGCAAGTCGACCACCGGCCGGATGATCACCCGGCTGCTGACCCCGACCGCGGGGCAGATCAACTTCAAGGGCACCGACATCGCGCAGCTGAAGGAGCGGGAACTGCGCCCGTTCCGCCGCCAGCTGCAGATCGTCTTCCAGGACCCGTACAGCGCGCTGAACCCGCGGCAGACGGTCAGCAACATCATCAGTACGCCGCTGCGGGTGCACAACCTGGTCAAGAAGGGCAAGGAGCTCGACCGGGTCCAGGAGCTGCTGGAGCGGGTCGGTCTGAACCCCGAGCACCACAACCGGTACCCGAACGAGTTCTCCGGCGGCCAGCGGCAGCGCATCGGCATCGCCCGGGCGCTCGCGGTCGAGCCCGAGGTGATCATCGCCGACGAGCCGGTGTCCGCGCTGGACGTGTCCATCCAGGCCCAGGTGATGAACCTGCTGGAGGACCTGCGCCGCGACCTCGGTATCGCGTTCGTCTTCATCGCCCACGACCTCGGCGTGGTCCGGCACTTCTGTGACCGGGTCGCGGTGATGTACCTGGGCAAGATCGTCGAGCAGGGCCCGCGGGAGCAGATCTACGGCGCTCCGCAGCACCCGTACACGCAGGCGCTGCTGTCCGCCGCTCCCGACCTGGGCACCATCCGCGGAGTCCCGCCGAAGGAGCGGATCCGGCTGGTCGGCGACGTGCCCTCGCCGATCGACCCGCCGAGCGGCTGCCGGTTCCGGACCCGCTGCTGGAAGGCCGAGGACATCTGCGCGTCGCACGAGCCGCCGCTCGAGGCCAAGCCCCAGTCGGGCTCCGGCCACGCCGCCGCCTGCCACTTCGCGGAGCCCAAGGTGGACCTGACCGCCGCCACCGCCTGAGGCAAACGATGTCGAGTTGGGCCCCTGCGTCAGCAGGGGCCTTTCTCATGCGTGCTGTTCGCCGTGCTTGAGTTGTTCGCGTTCCTGCGCGAACCGGACCGACTCGAACGCCACCAAGCCGGCCAGCAGAGCAGCCAGTACGCCGAGCTGCCCCAACGCCGGCACCTTCGACAGCAGCGGTACGGCGATCAGCGCAAGACCAGCCGTGATCAGCCGGGAAACCCCGACCTTGTGCATCGTCCGCCATTTGAAGCCGACGTGACCGAGCAGGTAGATCACCACGCCGCCGTAGAGCGCGAACAGGGCGACGCCCTTGAGCGGGTCGTCGAGGTGGTGGTGCTCGGTGTCACCGACGTACTCGAGCACCTTCTTGAGGCCGAGCGCGAGCAGGACGATGCCGGTCATCATCGGGAAGTGCATGAAGGTGTACGCGTCCCGGGCCAGCTTCGGCCGGGTCTCCGGGGCCTCCGCAGCCAGTGATTGTTCGCCGTAGTGGACAGTGGCGTCGAAGTAGATCCACCAGAGGGCGGCCGACACACCCAGGCCGAGCAGGGACGCGATGATGATCGGCCACGAGATCGGCAGATCGGTGACGCCCACGCCGATCGCCACGATCGATTCGCCGAGGGCGATGATGATGATCAGGCCGTGCCGCTCGGCGAAATGCGCGGCCGAGCGGAATCGCCAGCCCCGCGCGTCGATCAGATAAGTGCCGCCGTAGTCGACGGCCAGCGCCGCCGCCCACAGGAGGGTCTGGGTGGTGCCGTCGTACTGCGAGGCGATCAGCAGCAGCGCGGTCGCGCCCAGCATCGAGGGAGCGAACCGGATCAGGGTCCGGCGCAGCACCGCGTCGCCGTCGGCGATGAGCCAGAACAGCACCAGGTGCAACGCGCGGAAGGCGAAGTACGCGCCGGCGATCACGACCGGGCCGGGCAGGCCGCCGGGCAGATCGTCGAACGCCTCGGGGATCGCGAGAGCGATCATGAACATCGCCGCCATCGCCAGCAGCAGGACACCGCGGACCGACCCCTCGTCGGCCTTGACCAGGTTGCACAACCAGGAGAAGCCGATCCAGCTCCACCACAGCAATCCGGTCAGCAGGATTCCGCGCAGTACTCCGTGCCAACTGATGTCGTGCGCCATCAACGCGGTGATCTGGGTCAGTGCGAACACGAACACCAGGTCGAAGAACAACTCCAGCGGCGTGACCGTCTGGTCCTCACTGGTTTGCGCCGCCCTGATGGGCTTTCTGGACGTCATGCGGCACATCCTGCCACCAGATCAGGCTGCCGGATTGGAAACGGTGGGCTCCCGCCTGGTCAGGGTCAGAAGAGAGCCCACCGTGCTCTAGGCGCGTCCGTGCGCCTGCCGGCTGCGGCGGCTGAGGGAGTCGATGGTGACGGCGATCAGCAGGACGCCCGCGGTCACCATGTAGCGGACGCTGGAGTCGAGGCTGAGCAGGGCGAGACCGTTGGAGATCGACATGATCACCAGGGCGCCGAGGAGGGCGGAGTACGCCGACCCGCGGCCGCCGAACAGGCTGGTGCCGCCGATCACCGCGGCGGCGATCGCGTTCAGGTTGGTGTCGGCGCCGCCGCTGCTCTGGTTCACCGCGACCAGCCGGGCCGCGGCCAGCAGACCGCCGACGGCGGCGAAGGTGGAGCAGGCCGCGAACACGGACAGGTAGATCATCCGGACGTTGATACCGGCTCGCCGCGCGGCCTCGACACTGCCACCGACCGCGACGACCGAACGGCCCCAGCGCGTCCGCCGGATGGCCACATCGGTGGCCACCACCAGCCCGAGGAAGAGCAGGAACATCGACGACACACCGCGGTCGCCGTTCAGCACGACCACCGGGACGAGCAGGACGACGGCGAGGGCGGCGGCCTTGATCGCGATGACCGAGTTGGGTGCCGCCGACAACCCGGCCGCGACGCGGCCGCCTCGGCCGCGCAGCCGGGTCAGCACGTACACCGCGACGACCGCCGCGACCAGCCCGTAGGCCAGCGCGGGGGAGAGGAAGCTGCGAGTGGCGAACCCGACGAGCGCGGAGTCGAACGGCAGGTTCAGCGAACCCTCCTTGCCGAGCACCAGCAGCTGGAGACCGAGGAAACCGAGCAGACCGGCCAGCGTGATCACGAAACTCGGTACGCCGAACCGGGTGTAGAGCGCGCCGTAGAACAACCCGATCACCAGCCCGAGCACGACCCCGGCCAGCAGGGACAACGCGAGCGGCCAGCCCTTGTTGACGAACGTCACCCCGAGTACGGCGGCCGACAAGCCGCTGACCGAGCCGACCGACAGGTCGATCTCGCCGAGCAGCAGGACCAGGACGATGCCGATGGCAATCACCCCGACCGACGTGGTCTGCAGGGTCAGGTTGACCAGGTTGCGGCTGGACAGGAACGAGCTGTTCGCGATCTGGAAGACCGCCCAGATGATGATCAGGCCGACCACCACCGGTACCGAGCCGAGGTCGCCGGAGCGGAGCCGGGCGGTGAAGGCGGAGACGGCGCCGCTGATGCCGTGGCTGGCGATCAGGCGCTCGTCCTGCAGGTCGGCCGGCAGCTCGGCCGCCGCGCCGTTCCCGTTCCCGCCGGCCGGGCGCGGGGTGTCCTGCGGCCGGATCTCTGATCCGTGCAGCGTCATGATGCGGTCCCCTCCTCACGGGTCCGGCGCGCTGCGCGCTCGGAGACCGCGTTGTTCGTCGCGCCGGTGATGGCGGCGATGATGTCCTGCGTCTTGGTCTCGCTGACCTCGAAGACGCCGTTGTTGCGGCCCAGACGCAGGACGGCGACCCGGTCGGCGACCGCCATCACGTCGGCCATGTTGTGGCTGATCAGAATGACCGCGAGGCCTCGCTCGCGCAGCCGCTCGACCAGGTTGAGGACCTCGGCGGTCTGAGCCACGCCGAGGGCCGCGGTCGGCTCGTCCAGCATCACGACCTTGGGCTGGCCGAGCAGCGAGCGGGCGATCGCGACGGTCTGCCGCTGGCCACCGGACAGGCTGGCCACCGGGATCCGGACCGACGGGATCTTCGCCGACAGCTGGCGGAGCAGCTCCCAGGAGGAGCGCTCCATCTCGACCTCGTCGAGGACCCGGCCCTTGCGCAGTTCGCGGCCGAGGTACAGGTTCGCGACCACGTCGAGGTTGTCGCACAGCGCCAGGTCCTGGAAGACCGTGGCGATCCCGAGCTGTTGCGCCTCGGCCGGACTGCCGACCCGCACCTCCCGGCCGTCGAAGACCATCGTGCCGTCGTCGGCGGTGTAGACGCCGGCGATCGTCTTCACCAGCGTCGACTTGCCGGCGCCGTTGTCGCCGACCAGGGCCAGGACCTCACCGGCCCGGACGTCCAGCTCGATGTTCTTCAATGCCTGCACCGCGCCGAAGCGCTTGGAGATGCCCCGCAGGGTCAGCACCGTACGGGTGCCGACCGGGGCCGGTGTGGGGGTGACAGTCACTCGATCAGCCTCCTGGGCTTTGTTCAGGCCATGATCCCGGCGATTCGCCGCTGGGGACAGGGCGGCGCGGCGTCGTGGCCGTCGGGGGTGGTGCTGACCCGGCGCTGCCCCCGCACCTCACTCTGTTGGATGCCACGCTCCGCGCGGCATGTCATGGGGCTGCAACTCCCGGCCTTCCCTCGTCGCTCCGGTCGCTTCGCTCCCTTCGCTCCTCAGTCCAGGCCGGGAGGCCCCATGACAGCGGGGGCAACGCCAGGGGGCGGGTCAGCTGAGTCCGGCGGCGGTGCAGGCGGCCGCGAACGAGGCGGTGCAGATGTCGGTCACCTTGTAGATGTCGTCCTTCACCACGGTGTCCTTGATGTTGGCCTTGGTGACGGCGACCGGGTCGAGGATCGTCGACGGTACGCCGCTCTTGTCGGTGGTCGACTCCGGCTTGTCGCCGTTCGCGAGCGCCACGGCGGCCTTGGCGGCCGCCTCGGCCTGCGGCTTGACCGCCTTGTAGATGGTCATCGCCTGGTCGCCGGCGACGATCCGCTGGATCGCGGCGAGCTCGGAGTCCTGACCGGTGACCGGCGGCAGCGGGGTCACGCCGCCACCCTTGAGGGCCGCGATGGCGCCACCCGCCGTACCGTCGTTGGCGGCGTACACACCGACCAGGCCGTTCTTGATCGCGCTGAGCTGGCCCTCCATCCAGGCCTGCGCCTTGTCCGGGCTCCAGTCCGGGGTGTCGAACTCGGCCGCGACCTTGTAGCCGCTCGAGTCGAGCACGCTGTGCGCGCCCTTCTTGAAGTCGGCCGCGTTCGGGTCGGTCGGCGAGCCGTTGATCATGGCCAGGTTGCCCGACGTCTTACCGGCCGCCTTCAGCGCGTCGACCAGGGTCTGCGCCTGCAGTTTGCCGACCGCCTCGTTCTCGAACGAGACGTAGTAGTCGGCGTTCTCGATGAAGCGGTCGTAGGCGATCACCGGGACGCTCTGGCCCTTGGCGGAGGCGACCACCGCGGCGGCGGCCTTGCCGTCGACCGGGTCGAGCACCAGCACGTTCGCGCCCTGGGTGAGGGCGGCCTCGGCCTGCTGTTGCTGCTTCGCCGCGTCCTGGTCGGCGTTGCTGTAGATCAGCTCGCAGTTCGCGCAAGCGGCCTTGAGCGCCTCGGTGAACAGCGGCCGGTCGAGCGCCTCGTAGCGGGTCGTCTTCGACTCGGGCAGCAGCAGCGCGATCTTCTTGGCCTCACCGGAGCCTCCGGCGGCGGGTTCGTCCGATCCGCACGCCACCAGGGACAGCGCGAGGGCCGAGACGGTCAGGCCGAGGCCGACAAGACGAGTTGGAGAGACGAACATGTGGCGGCTCCTTGACGTGATGGCCCGAGTAGGCCTGACCGAAGTCAAGCGGCGTGAAGCCTTGACGTCAAGACTTGAATTCAAGAAATAGACATATTCGCGTTACAAAGGCCGAACGCAGGGGAGTGTGAGCGCGCAGGAGTCTGCTGGGCTGGGCGCAAGGCCTTGGGTTGAAGGCGGGTGAGGGCTGACGGCGAGGTGTCAGGTGAGTGCGAGCGAGGATCAGACCGGGGTGGTGATGGCCTTTGTTGCCTGGGAGTGGCTGAGGACGGAGGCCAGGTGGATGGCGCCGAGGATGTCGGCTTCGTCGCCCAATTCGGCGCGGCGGAGTTCGACGGTGGCGGCGGCGCTGGGAATGGCGCAGCGGTCGAGAGCCTCGCGGAGTGGGTGCATGATCAGGTCGCCGGCTTCGGCCATCAGGCCGCCGACGACGATCACCTCGGGGTTCAGCAGGTTCACCAGCCCGGCCACCGCGACCCCGACCCGGCGGCCGGCGTCCTCGATCACCCGGCGGCAGCCGAGGTCGTCCTGCAGAGCGCGGTGGACGATGTCCTTCAGCCGGAGCGGGCCGTGCGACGCGGCCAGGCTGTTGATCAGCGCCCGGGACCCGACGAACGTGTCCAGGCAGCCCCGGTTCCCGCACCGGCAGATCGGCCCGTTCTCGTCGATGGTGACGTGCCCGATCTCGCCCGCCGTACCGGCCGAGCCGCGGAAAACCTCGCCCTCCAGCACGATTCCGGCGCCGACGCCGTACGAGAACTTGAGGTAGCAGCCGTGCCGGACGCCGCGCAGCGCCCCGTTGCGGAGCTCGCCGAGCGCGGCCAGGTTGGCGGTGTTGTCGAGCGCGACCGGTGCCCGCAGATGGCCGGCCATCGCTTCGGCGACGTTGACGCCGCGCCAGCCCGGCAGCACCGCGTCCGAGCCGGCTTCGCCGCTGACCGAGTCGACCGGCGCGGGCAGGCCGAAGCCGATCGCGCTGATGTCCTCGACGCCCGAGCTGACCGTCTCGGCCAGGTCGGCGAGCAGCCGGGCCGCGCGTTCCATCCCGTCGTCGGCGACGTGGTCGGCCTGCAGCGGCATCAGCTGCTGGGCCAGGATCTCGCGGGACTCGTCCGCGATGGCGACCCGGACGTCACGCTCGCCGAACGCGACCCCGGCGAGCAGGCCGCCGCCGGACGCGAGCGAGACGAGGACGGCGCGGCGGCCGTTGCGGATGCTGCGGGACAGGCCGACCATGCCGGCCTGGTCCAGCTCGCGGACCATGTTCGACACGGTCGCGGCGGACAGCCCGGAGGCGGCGGCGATCTCAACCTGGGTCAGGGGGCCGTGCTGGCGCACGACCCCCAGAACGCGCTCGCGGTTGGCTTCGCGCAGCGAAGCCTGCGACCCAGGCGCCGGGCGGGTTGCGTTCATTACATAAACATAACGGATCGCGAGGCCTCCGCCGCCAAACACCGCTGATCAACCCTGAACATCGCCATCCGACCTCGCCAACGACTGCCCCACATCTACGTCCCCGGTGACAGTAATGCACGGGCGCCGTACGGCGGTGTGGGCACGCCAGGCGGGGAGTCGAAGGGGTTGTGACGGTGTCAGGCAGTGAGCGCCAGGGTGAGGAGCGTAACGGGGAGGGCGAGTTCGATGGTGGCACCCAGGACATCGCCGGTGGTGCCGCCGATGGCTGTGCGGGCTCGGCGGGTGGCTAGGAGGCTGACGGCGACGGCCAGGAGTACGGCGGCTGCGGTGCCGGTCAGGAGTTGGGCGTCGAGGGAGGCGACCTGGTCGACGGGGAGGGGGTCGTCGCCTGGTGGGGTGGTTGGTGTGGTGAGCCAGGTGAGGACGAGGGCCGCGGCCAGTACGGCGATGGTGGTGACGGCGGCCGTGATCGGGCGGACTGTGGCGGCGACGGTTGCGCCCAGGCCGTCGGGGCGGGCCGACGGGACCGTGGTGCGGCAGGTCCAGGGGAGGGTGAGGCGGCTCGCGGTGGTGGCGATGAGGATGGCTTGCCAGCCGAAGCCTGACTGGATACACGCCGTGAGTGCCGCAACGTCGAGGAGCAGGACGATGGTGATCGCGACGACGCCGAAGGGGCCGATGTCGCTCTGCTTCATGATCCGAAGCATGGTCTCGCGATCCCGGCGGCTGCCGAGCGCGTCCGAGAAGTCGGCCAGCCCGTCCAGGTGCAGCGCCCCGGAGAGTACGACGAGAACCAGCACGCCGAGCACAGCCGCGAGCAACGGCGCATCCGGCCGCACCAGGTGAACCAGCGCAACAATCCCGGCCGAGATCCCGCCAAGCACCACCCCGACGAGTGGCGCGATCGTCATCGCCCGTCCACCAACCACCCGATCCACCCGCGAAGGCATCGGCGTAGGCAACACACTCAACGTCCCAACCGCCAACCAAACCCCATCCACCCACCCCCCACCACGCGGCACCCCGTCCTCGTCCAACCCCGCAGGCTCGTGGGTGTTCATGTGAGGGGGAGGGTTCGGCCGGCGATGGTCCAGAGGGCGGTGTCGGAGCGGAGGGAGATGGTGGTGTTGAGGCGGCCCATCAGGTCGCGGAACAGGCGGGTGCCTGCGTCGGCCGGAACCACCCCGGATCCCACGTCATTGCTCACGGCAACTACCACGCGAGGGGTCCGGGAATAGGCCTCGGCCAGCCGGGCGATTTCCTGCTCGACCAGCCCGGCGCGGCTCAGATCGGACCAGATGTCGAGCGCGTCCATCGTGCGCGACAGCCAGAGCGTCAGGCAGTCGATCAGCAGCGGCGGCCCAGCGGAGTCGAGCAGCGGCACCAGGTCGATCGTCTCCGCCAGCCCCCACGTCGCCGGCCGGCGGGCGCGATGCTTGGCGATCCGCTCGGCCCACTCCGGATCGGACGAGCCGTCTCCACCGGTCGCGACGTACAGGACCTCGGGCTCGGCGGCCAGCAGTCGCTCGGCGGCGACCGACTTGCCGGACCGGGCACCGCCCAGGATCAACGTCCGCTGTTCAGCCATCGGCTCTCCTCGACTCGAACACCACGGGCACGTCGAAGGCCGCCTTCCGTGCCGTACGACGGAAGGCCGCCAGCACCGGCCGCCCGAGCGTCAGCACCATGACGGCGCACAGCACCCCACGCGGAATGTCCCACCCCAGTGACGTCGCCACCACGAACAGGAGATACCGATGCAGGTTCTCCGCCAGGGGGTCACCCGGGATGAACGAGAAGGCACTGCCGAACGTCGCGTACGGCCAGAACCACAGGTTCATCACGACGCCGTACAGCACACCCGCCACGAGCGAGTACGCCGTCAGCACCGCCAGTTCACGTTTCCCGCCCACCCGCGGCAGCAGGCCGGCCAGGCAGCCCACCCACGCGCAGGCGAACATCTGGAACGGCATCCACGGCCCGACCCCACCACTGATCATTGCGCCACCCAGCAGCGACACAGCCCCCAGCACGAATCCGAACCCGGCTCCGAACGCCCTACCCGCCAGCACCAGCAGGAAGAACCCAGGCTCGAGTCCAGCAGTACCAGGACCGAGTGCACGCAACGCAGCGCCGACAGCCGCCAGCATCCCCAGCAGCGAGATCACCTTGGCGTCGATCCCCGACTCGGACAGCTCAGCCAATACGACGGCCACCAGCAGCGGCAGCAACAACACGAACAGCCAAGGCGCGTCGGTGGTGTGTCCGATCGCCGACTCACCCGCCTGATCGGTCTGCCACAACAACGGCCATCCGAAGGCCACCAGCCCGACCAAGGAAGCGATCACGAGCGTCGCCGTACTGCGCGGCTTCAGCCGGACCAGGGCGAGACGGGGAACGGTAGGTCTGCGCGGCGTCAGCCGGAACGACCGAGGCCCTCTCATGACGCACGTTCCAGGGCGGTGGCGACCTCTCCAACGGTCAGGAAGGGCAACGGCGCAAGGATCTTCGCCACCTGCGGTGCGAACGCCGGAGACCCGGCGATGACAGTCGCTGTCTCGCCGTCACTCACCAGCTCGCCCTCGGCCAGCACCAGCACACGCGTGGCCACCTCAGCGACCATCTCCACGTCGTGCGTCGACAGCACCACCGCATGACCAGCGGCAGCCAGCTCGCGCAGGATCTCCACCAACCGCCGCTTCGCGCCGTAGTCCAACCCACGCGTCGGCTCGTCCAGCAGCAACAGCGGCGGAGCACCGCACAGTACGACGGCCAGCGCCAAGCACAGCCGTTGTCCCTCGGACAGGTCGCGTGGATGCATCTTGTCGTCGATGTCCGGTGCCAGCCGGGTGAGTAGCGCTCGGCAACTACCCGCCGGCACCTGGAAGTCGGCGTCGGCTTCCGCGCACTCGTCAGCCACCGTGGCCGCGTACAACAGGTCCGCAGGCTCCTGCGGCACCAGCCCGACGGCCTTCACCAGCTTGGACGGTGGCGTACGACCTGGGTCGGTTCCGGCTGCGGTCGCCGTACCGGACCGTGGCGTGACGATACCGACCAGGGCGTTCAGCAGCGTGGACTTGCCGGCGCCGTTGCGGCCCATCAGTGCGACGACTTCACCGGCCTTGATGCTCAGTGACACTCCACGCAGCGCAGGGACGTTGCCGTAGCTGACCACGAGGTCGCTGCAGCGCGCCAGCTCGGCACCTGTGGTCGCAGCGGGTCGGAGCGGCGTTACCTCACCCAACCGGCTGCGCAACGCGACAGCAGCCCGCCGAGCGTCCCGCACAGACAGGGGGAGAGGGGACCAGCCCGCAAGGCGTCCAAGCTCTACCACCGGTGGCGCGACCGGTGCAGTGACCATCCGCTCGGCCGGAAGCCCAGTAGAGACCGCAGCCGAGCCACCCGGTACTTCGATCACCCGGTCGGCGTACTGGATCACCCGCTCGAGCCGATGCTCTGCCATCACCACGGTGACGTTCAGGTCGTGCACCAGCCGCTGCAGCGCGGCCAGCACCTCCTCCGCAGCCTGCGGGTCCAACGCCGAGGTCGGCTCATCCAGCACGAGCACAGCCGGATGAGAGGTGAGCGCCGCACCGATAGCAGTCCGCTGCCGTTGCCCACCGGACAGTGACGTCAACGCCCGATCCCGTACGTCGGCCAGCCCCAGCAGATCCAGGGTCTCCTCGACGCGGCGGCGCATCACGTCAGGGGCGACCCCGAGGGACTCCATGCTGTACGCGAGCTCGTCCTCCACGGTGTCGGTGACGAACCCGGCCATCGGGTCCTGGCCGACCATGCCGACCACGTCGGCCAGATCACGGGGCCGGTACTCCCGGGTGTCGCGCTCGTTGACGAGCACCCGCCCGGCCAGGGTGCCGCCGGTGAAGTGCGGCACCAGGCCGTTGATCGCCCGCAGCAGCGTGGACTTGCCGGAGCCTGTCCGCCCGATCACGAGCGCCAGCTCGCCCTCCGGCACGGTGAAGCTCACGTCCCGCAGCGCGGGCTCCGAAGCTCCGTCATACGTGACCGTCACCCGGTCGAACTCGATCATGCGGCCACCAGCTCACGCCGCCGGGCCTGCAAAGGCGGGGCGACCACCGCAGGCGCCAGTCCAATCAGAATGCCGATCACAGGCAGCAGCGGAACGGGCGGCACCACCAGAGGACCCGCGAGCACCAGACCCTCGACCCCACGCACCGCAGCGGCGGTCATCGCCCCCGCAGCGATCGCACCGGAGCCGACGACCAGCCACTCCGGCAGAGCCCACGGATCCGGCCGGTAGCGCGTCCGCGTCACCCGCTGGCGCCCAATGGCCATTGCTCCCACAGCGAGCAGCAGTCCGATCACCAGAGCCGTTGCAGCGAGTGGGAACGCCATCGCGTCGGTCAGCAACGCATAGACGCCGAGCAGGATGCCCAGCAGCCCCAGCAGCACGCACACCCCGGTGATCCGGCGCTGACTTCGTGGAACGTGCGCCGTACGGCCGTAACCGCGTGAGTCCATCGCGGCGGCCAGCTCCACCGATCTGTCCAAGGCACCTTCCAGCACCGGCATGGCCGTCGTACGGAAGGAGCCGCGGGTGCGGCCGCGCAGTCGGCGGGCGGCGCGGATACGACGGGCGTCGGTGACCAGCTGCGGTGCGAACGTCAGCGCGACCACGCAGGCCACGCCCATCTCGTAAAGGGCCCCAGGCAACGACTTGAGCAGGCGCCGTGGACTGGCGAGTGCGTTGGCCGCACCGATGCAGCACAGCATCACGGCCAGCTGGAGGCCGTCGTACAGGGCGGTCAGCAAGGCCTCGAGAGTGACCTCACCGCCGAGCTTGACGCCGTTCGCCCAGTCAGGCAAGGGAATCTCGGGCAGGAGGAACAGCACCGTGTTGCCCTGCGAACGGGTGGACAGCAGCGCCTGCAACACCACCCGGATGCCGATGACCACCAGACCGAGCTTGAGGAACGCCGCGTAGCTGTTGGCCCAGGGAGCGTCGCTCCGCCGGGCCGACACGACAAAGCCGGTCACCGCCAGGATCAGCACCAGCAGCACCGGGTTGCGGGTCCTGCTGGCGGCCACAGCCATCCCCAGTGCCCACAACCACCATGCCCCCGGGTGGAGTGCCCGGGGGAGTGTGAGGTGGTGGACAGTACGCACTCAGCTCTGCTGACTCGAGCGCCGGCGGCTCAGCACCAGGCCACCACCGGCCAGTACGACGACCGCGGCCGCGACCACGATGATGGCGGTCACAGGTGCCCCGTCCTCATCGGACTCCGAGGCGGCGGACGCCGGCGCCGCCGTTGACCCGACCGCCGCGTCGATTTGCAGGGTCACGGGCTCGTCCGTCGCCGGCACGTTGATGTTCGTCACCTGGTCACCGCAACCCTTGGCCGGGTACCCCGCGATACCGCAGGTCAGGCCCTTCTCGATCCGCACCGGCGACACGGCCGCGAGGATCTTCGCGCCGGTCGAGTTCACATCGGTGACCACACAGGTGCCGGTGGCCGGCCCCGGCGTCTCGCCGCTTCGCGCGTCGGCCGGCGTACCCGGGTCGACCACCAGGGCCACCCGCTTCTTACCGGTCTCCGCCGGAGTCTTGCCGCAGACGGCCTCGAAGTCGCCCGCTGCGCGCGGCACCCGCGGCTTGGCGCCACCGAGCGCGTACCGCCAGCCCTCCACGGCCCCGTCGGCCGGTACGACGCCGTCGGCGCCCTTCTGTGCGAAGGCCCACTGGCCTCCACTCCACTGGTAGTAGCTCCAGAAGCGGTAGCCGTCCTCGGCTTGGGCGTTGGTGGCGACGGTCCCCGCCAGCAGGAGACCCGCCAGCAGGCTGAGGACCAGCCGCATGGTCCGGTGTGCAGTCATCTCGTGTCCTCGATCGGGCCGCGGCCCGGTGGAGGAAGTCCCGCCTGCACCGGCAGGGTGGGGCTCCACCCGCGGACCACGGCGGGTAGTTGAGCCTGTCTGCCTGCGTCAGCAGTGTTCCGGCTCGCCACCAGAAGTGGCCTACGGTTGCGGGTCAGCGCCGGACTTGGACCGGCTTCCCTGCGACACAGGAGTGGTTCAGCGGCAGCTTAACAAGCAGGAACCCGTACGACGCCGTGCTCTACCGAGACGTCCCCCACCCCACCGCCCCGGTCAGGTGAGCACAGGGCGCCGTACGGGCTCCGTCGGAACGACTACTCCGGGGCGGCGAGGCTCATCGGACCGTAGACCTCGCGGCCGTCCTCCAGCAGGAACACCTGGCCGACACCGCGCTCGGCCAGATCGCGCCAGCTCTCGCCCAGCCAGCTCTCCGCGTCACCCTGGGCGGAGAACTCGGCGCCGCCGACCTCGCCCGGGTCGACCACGGCGCCGGATGCGGTCTCGAACCGCCAGCTCCAGCTCATGAGCCCGGCCGGGTCTGCGGCGCGTTCTGCGCGGTCTTGGCCGGGTCGTGCTCGACGATGCTGCCGAGCACCTCGTCGATCCGCTTCAGCACGCCCTCCTCGAGCCGGACGCCGGCGGCCTTCACGTTCTCGACGACCTGCTCGGGCCGCGAGGCGCCGATGATCGCCGAGGAGACGTTCGGGTTCTGCAGCACCCAGGCGATGGCGAGCTGGGACAGCGACAGGTCCGCCTCGGCGGCGATCGGCTTGAGCTCCTGCACCCGGGCGAGCACGTCGTCGTTGAGGAACCGCTTGATCATGTTCGCGCCGTTGGCGTCGGTGGCCCGGGAGCCCTCCGGCGGCTGCTGTCCGGGCAGGTACTTGCCGGTCAGCACACCCTGCGCGATCGGCGAGAACACCACCTGGCCGATGCCGAGCTCCTCCGAGGCCGGCACCACCTCGGCCTCGATCACCCGCCAGAGCATGCTGTACTGCGGCTGGTTGGAGACGAACGGGATCCGCAGCTCGCGGGCCAGCCGGTGGCCCTCCTGCAGCTGCTCCGCGGTCCACTCGGACACGCCGATGTAGAGCGCCTTGCCGGCCCGGACGACGTCGGCGAAGGCCTCCATCGTCTCTTCCAGCGGCGTCTCGGTGTCGTACCGGTGCGCCTGGTAGACGTCGACGTAGTCGGTCTTCAGCCGCTGCAGCGACCCGTTGATCGACTCGTGGATGTGCTTGCGGGACAGGCCGACGTCGTTCGGTCCGCCCGGACCGGTCGGCCAGTACACCTTGGTGAGGATCTCCAGCGACTCGCGCCGCTCACCCTCCAGCGCCTCGCCGAGGACCACCTCGGCCTTGGTGTTGGCGTAGACGTCGGCCGTGTCGAACGTGGTGATGCCGGCGTCCAGCGCCGCCCGCACACACGCCTTGGCCTGATCGTTCTCCACCTGGGACCCGTGCGTGAGCCAGTTCCCGTACGAGATCTCGCTGACCTTCAAACCACTGTTGCCGAGATAGCGGAAGTCCATACCCCGACCCTACTGGCAGCGGCCGACGGCGGCGGCCAGGCGTCCGCCGTACGGCTCAGGAGGGCTTCTCGCCGCGCTTCACCATCGGCTTGGGCAGCCGCCAGCGGCGCATCTGCATGGTCCGGCGGACGGCGTAGAAGCCGATGCCCTTGGCCGAGTCGTTCGGGAACTTCGCCCCGACCGCCTTCTTCAGCCCCGCGGTGAGCAGGAACCAGTCACCCGCGATCAGCAGGATCATCGCCAGGAAGAGCAGGTTGACCGTGCCGGCCAGCCATGGGAACGCGGGTGAGAAGACCACGCCGAGCAGCGAGACCACCAGCAGGATCGGCAGCGCGAACTCCATCACCGAGTAACGGGCGTCCACGTAGTCGCGGGCGAACCGCCGGACCGGGCCCTTGTCGGCGGCCGGCAGGTACCGGTCGTCGCCGGTGCGCATCGCGTCCTGCATCTTCGCCCGCTCGGCCCGGACCTTCTCCCGCCGGTAGGCGGACGCCTCCTTGCGGTTGCGCGGCTTCTTCAGCGCTGCCTTGCGGGCGGCCTCGGCCTCCTTGCGGGTCGGCGTGGGCCGACCCTTCCCGCCCGGCTTGCCCTGGGGCTCGGCGGGTACGGTGGTATCTGTCTCAGACTTGGTACGACGGAACACGGGGTCTGAACCTCATTCGGCAGGGCTGGTCGCGACTCGGGGTGGTCCCCGGACCTGACCACTACTTTATCGGGGCCGGTCCTGATGGTGTGGTGACCCGTGTGGACATAGGGTGGTTGACGCACGCCGGGTCGACTCGCCGGCACAGAAGGGGTACGGATATCGATGAGCATCTTCAAGCGGATGTCGACGATCTTCAAGGCCAAGGCGAACACCGCCCTGGACAAGGCCGAAGATCCTCGCGAAACCCTTGACTACTCGTATCAGAAGCAGCTGGAACTGCTGCAGAAGGTACGGCGGGGCGTGGCCGACGTGGCCACCAGCAGGAAGCGGGTGGAGTTGCAGGCCTCCCAGCTGCAGTCCCAGTCGCAGAAGCTGCAGGACCAGGCCCAGAAGGCGCTCTCGATGGGCCGCGAGGACCTGGCTCGCGAGGCCCTGACCCGCAAGTCGGGCCTGCAGGGCCAGATCGACGACCTGCAGACCCAGCACGCCCAGTTGCAGGGCGAGGAGGAGAAGCTGACGCTCGCCTCCCAGCGGCTGCAGGCCAAGGTCGAGTCGTTCCGGACCCGCAAGGAGACCATCAAGGCCACCTACACCGCGGCCGAGGCGCAGACCCGGATCAACGAGGCCTTCTCCGGCATCTCCGAGGAGATGAGCGACGTCGGCCTGGCGGTCCAGCGGGCCGAGGACAAGACCCAGCAGATGCAGGCCCGGGCCGGTGCGATCGACGAGCTGCTCGCCTCCGGCGCGCTCGACGACGCCTCCGGGTCCAGCAAGGACAGCATCACCCTGGAGCTGGAGCGGATGTCGTCCAACTCCGACGTGGAGAGCGAGCTCGCCGCGATGAAGGCCCAGATCTCCGGTGGCAGCGCCCCCAAGGAGCTGTCCGGCGACACCCCGCAGGGAACCGCCCAGGCACAGCAGCCCACGCAGCAGCCGGCCGCGGAGCCGGTGAGACCTCAGGACGGAGACGCTCGATGATCGTTCGCATCATGAGTGAAGGTCAGTGGCGGCTGGCCGACGAGAAGCTGGACGACCTCAACAAGGTCGACGGCGAGCTCGAGAAGGCCGTCTCGGCCGGTGACGAGGAGGCCTTCAAGGTCGCCTTCGCCGCGCTGCTGGACTTCGTTCGCGCGGGTGACAAGCTGCCCGACACCGAGCTGCACGACTCCGACGCGATCCTGCCGCCGAGCGACAGCTCGCTGGCCGAGATGCGCGAGTTGATCAGCGGCGACGGCCTGATCGCCGGCTGATCACCCGATCGGCGCCCCGACCCGGCGGCCGATCACCAGCAGTAGCCGAAACGAGACCCCCGGGACCCGAAAACGGGTCCCGGGGGTCTTCGTCTGCCGATCTGGTTGCGCCGCGGTAAACACTCCCGATCAGTACTGTCTTACCCGGCTTTGACGTAGTACTGTCTGGTTCACGCCGTTGTGGGGGCGGCGTTCATCGAAGTCCGTGACGGGGTGTGGGTTGGTCACGGGTTTCGCGTTCACCTGTGGGGGGTGACTGTGCGTGACTGAATTTGTCATGTCCGAGGGGTTGACCGATCCGGCTGAATTACGGCCGGCGCCGTCGGGGGAACGTCGTCGGCCGGTCTGGGTGGTACCGGACGAAGTGCCGGCGATCGTGCCTCGTTCGGCACGGTTCACCGAGGCTCGGTGGGTGGCGAAGTACCGGTGGGCAGCGCTCGCCGGTGACTTGGCCGCGGCCTTGATCGGTGGGTCGCTGGCGCTGGCCGCCCGGTTCGGTGCCCAGATCAACCTCGGCTATTTCCTGCTCGGCGCGGCTCTGCCGATCGTCTGGCTGGCCTGTGTGGCGCTGGAGCGGGGTTATGAGACCCGGTACTTCGGCACCGGACCGGAGGAGTTCCGCTCGATCATCCGGGCCGCGGTGGCGCTGACCGCGCTGGTCGCGATCACGTCGTACGCCGTCAAGCTCGAGGTCGCTCGTGGTTTCGTCATCCTGGCGGTGCCGATGACCTGTCTGGCGGCGATGTTCGCCCGCTGGGTGCTGCACCGCAGCATCTCCCGGCGGCGCTTCGACGGCCGGTGTATGCGCCAGGTGCTCGTTGTCGGGCGCAACGACCAGGTGACCACGCTGCGGCGGCACCTGGAGGAGCGGCCGGCCGACGGGTACGTCGTGGTGGCGAGCTGCCTGCCCCGCGGTGACGCGTTCGAGGAGCCGGAGCCCGAACAGCTGGGCCGGACCGAGATGGACATTCTGGCCGCGGTCGACCAGTTCGAGGTCGACGTGGTCGCGGTGGCCGCCGACCCGGAACTGGCCGGGCACTCGCTGCGCAAGCTGTCCTGGGCGCTCGAGCAGCGCGGTGTGGACCTGATCGTCTCGCCCGGCATCGTCGAGGTCGCCGGCCCGCGGATCTCGATCCGCCCGGTCGCCGGCCTGTCGCTGCTGCACCTGGAGCGGCCGTCGGTGAGCGGCGGACCGCACCTGCTGAAGAGCCTCTTCGACCGCGTGGTCGGCTGCCTTCTGCTGATCGGGGTCGCACCGATCCTGCTCGTCACCGCCCTGCTGGTGAAGATCACCAGCCGCGGTCCGGTGCTGTTCCGGCAGACCCGGGTGGGTCGCGGCGGCGAACGGTTCCAGATGCTGAAGTTCCGCACCATGGTCGTCGACGCCGAGGCCCGCAAGTCGGAGCTGCAGGCGCTGAACGAGGGCAACGGGGTGCTGTTCAAACTCCGGGACGACCCGCGGGTGACCAAGGTCGGCAAGTATCTGCGGCGGTTCTCGATCGACGAGCTGCCCCAACTGGTGAACGTGCTCCGGGGGGACATGTCACTGGTCGGGCCCAGGCCGCCGCTCCCGGCCGAGGTGGCGCGCTACGCCATCGAGGACGAGCGGCGGATGCTCGTGAAACCCGGACTGACCGGCCTGTGGCAGGTCAGCGGGCGCAGCGATCTGACCTGGGAAGAGTCGATGCGGCTCGACCTGCGGTACGCCGACAACTGGTCGATCGCCCTGGACCTGCTCATTTTGTGGAAGACCGCCCGCGCCGTGCTCGGTCGCGACGGCGCCTACTGAAATCCGCCCCCGGCCATCTGCCGGCCGGTGGCTCAGCACACGAAGCAGCACGACAAGCCCCACCTGAGTACGACGACAGGGGCGCATTCCCGAGGGGGGAATTTCAATGTTGCAGCAACTCAGTGCTCCAGTCGGCACTGACGAATCTTTGTCCGACGAAGGACCGGTCAGGTCCGAGGCCGCGACCCTGGTGATCCAGGCCGCGTCCGGCGATCAGGGGGCCTGGAGCCGGCTGGTCGATCACTACGCCCGGCTGGTCTGGGCCGTCACCCGCAGCTTCCGGCTCGGCGACAGCGATGCCGCCGACGTCTCCCAGATGGTCTGGCTGCGGTTGCTCGAGCACATCCACCGGGTCGACCCCGAGCGGGTCGGCGCCTGGCTGGTCGTCACCACCCGCCGGGAATGCCTGCGGGTACTGGCGTTCCGCAAGCGCGTGCTGCTGACCTACGAGTCGTCCGCCTTCGAAGGACAGCCGGGTGACCAGCCGGAGCTGGATGCCGATCTGCTCGCCGACGAGCGCGCGGTCGACGTACGGCGGGCGCTGGAGAGCCTGCCGGATCGGTGGCAGCAGCTGATGGGCATGCTGATGGCCGACCCGCCGGCGCCGTACGCCGAGATCTCCGCGACGATCGGTATCCCGATCGGCAGCATCGGCCCGATCCGCGGCCGCTGCCTGGAGAAACTCAGACTGCTGCTTGCCTCCTGAAGCAGTAGCGGGCGGCCGATCTGGACAGCGTGGTCAGAGCATGACCCACGCGGTCCGGACCGGCCGCTGCGTCGTTCCCGGCCAGCGGAGCAGGAAGCTGACCAGGCGGGCCTTCGTCGGACCGTCGTCCGAGCCCCGCGACTCGACCACCACCGGACCGATGGGGAAGACCCGCAGCTCGACGGTCAGGTCGCCCCGGCCGCGGACGTCCACGTCCAGGGTGATGCCGTGGCCGGCGAAGCGCAGCGTCCGCACCTCGTCGCGCCAGTGCTCCGGGGCGTCGACCAGGCTGTCGAAGACCAGGTCGAGGACGTCGAGATCCCGTTCGTGCCGCCCGAAGGCGGCATAGCCGACCGAGCGGAGCAGTGCGATCTGCTCGCCCGCGGCACGCTCAGGAGGCCCGATCATCGTTCTCAGCGCTCCCCGCCCACCTTGATCACGCTGTCCGGGTCCTGCCCGTACGGCGCGCCCTGCCAGGACGCCCAGGGGACCCGGTTGCCCTGCTCGTGCACGATGAAGTTCCACGGCCCCGCATAGGTGTTGTCGTAGAACTTGTTGCCCTGCTTGTGCGTGATCGCGTCCTGCACGGTGGCCTTCTGGTACGGCGACCAGGTCGGGAACGTGCCCCAGTTGGAGAACAGGCCGTTGTAACCGCAGCCGGTGCGGGACGCGCAGGTCTTGCCGATCTTGTTGGGATCGAGGGAGAAGACGTTGTCGTGCACCCGCACGTTCTGGGTCTTCCACCGGCAGTCGCTCAGGTACGGCTCGCTCTCGATGGTGTTCGCGTTGCAGGTCTTGGCGGTGACCACGGTCGGGTTGACGAGGGTGCCCGCACCGGTGCTGGTGTTGGCTGCCGACCCGGAGAACCGGTCCGCGTTCTCCCACAGGATCACCCCGGCCCAGTTGTCGGTGAAGACGTTCCCGCTGATCTCGAAGGTCTCGTTGAACACGCCGGGGGCCCGCTTGTCGCTGCCGGACTCGGAGATGTACAGCGCGGACGTCGGGAACCCCTGGTTCGTCGGGCCCTTGCCGAGACCGTTGCGGACGAACGTGTTGCCCCGGATCCCGGCGTTGTAGCTGGTCTCGTAGACGATGCCCTCGGCCAGGTTGTTCGAGATGTAGTTGCCCTCGATCACGAAGCCGGTGTTGTTGGTGTCCGCCCACAGCCCGGCGCTGTGGTTGTCGTGGATCCAGTTCTTCCGGATCACCGCTCCGGTGACCTCCCAGAACTTCCCGCCGCCGGTGCAGCCGCAGCCGACCTTGAGGGTCTCCCAGTCGTCGGTGTTGTTCCCGGCGATCTCGTTGCCCTCGATGGTGATGCCGTTCACCTTGTCCGGGTTGTAGGCGTTGAAGCCGTACTGGCCGTTCTCCTGCAGGCAGTTGCCGCGGACAACGTTGTGGTCGCCGACCATCACCCCGGCGCCGGCGTTGTGGCGGATCGTGTTGGCCTCGACCGTCCAGCGGGAGGCGGCGTCGTGGTTGACCACACCCTCGTCGTTGTTGGTCCTGGGCCCACCGAAGTTCTGGATGGTCAGGTTCTTCACCGTGACGCCGGTGGCGTACCCGGTGAAGGCGTACCGGTTCTTCTTTCCGCCGTCCAGCACCGCACCGGGCGCGCCGATGTAGCTGTTGCCCTCCTTGGGGATCACCTGGGCGTACGGCCCGGTGCCGAGGGCGTGGGTGCCGGCGGCCAGCCAGAACGTCGTACCGGGTGGGTTCGCCTCGGTGAGCTGGTTGACGTTCTGCGTCGGGTTCACCACGACCGCTCCGGCCGGTGCCTGGGCCGGTCCGGACAGTGCCGTGGTGTTGCCGCAGATCCGCGCCGGCGGAGTCGTCGGCGCCGTCGGTGCCGGTGTCGGCGCCTGCGCGCTCGGAGACGTGGCCCCACCGGTCTGCGCCGGTTGCGGTGACGAATCACCGTTGGCAACGACGATGCCGATCGCAGCCAGGGCGGCGACCACGATCAGCGCGAGGGCGCCGATGATGCGTGGGTCGCGGTACCACGCGGGTCTCGCGCCGTCGGCCGGAGGGGGCGGCTTGTCCATGGCACTTCCTTCAGGGGGCACTGGTCTCGGACCTCAGCGGTGGGCGAAGGCCGGGTGGCGGATGGCGAAGCGGTAGATGTCGAGGAGTTGCTCGAGGCTGTGGTGCGGCTGGTGCTTCTCCTCGTAGGTCTTCCGGGCCCGGCGGCCGAGTTCCTCGTACCGGTCCGGCGCGGTGTCGACGTCGAGCAGCAGCTTGGCCAGGGCGTCCGGCCGTCCGGGCTCGAACAGCATGCTGTCGACCCCGTCCTCGATCAGGTCCGGGAACGAGCCGTGACCGGACGCGAGCAGCGGTACGCCGACCGCCATCGCCTCGACCACGACCAGACCGAACGTCTCCTCCCACTCCGACGGCAGGACGACGGCCCGGGACCGGCTGATCAGCTCGAAGACCTCCTGCTTGCTCATCAGGCCGCGGAGCTCGACCGACGGCCGCTCGGCCGCCCAGGCGGTCACCTCGTCCAGCAGCGGGCCGCCACCGGCGATGACGAGCCGCAGCGAGTCGTCCCCGGCGATCGCCCGGTACGCGTCCCAGCCCT
Organism: Kribbella sp. NPDC049174; assembly: GCF_043197365.1. Lineage (NCBI taxonomy): Bacteria > Bacillati > Actinomycetota > Actinomycetes > Propionibacteriales > Kribbellaceae > Kribbella > Kribbella sp. NPDC049174. The sequence goes on from NZ_JBICSZ010000001.1 coordinate 562,094, forward strand.
TCATCAGCAGGGGTGCGCCCTTGGCCGCGTCCAGGCGTCCGACGTAGCTCACCTGCCGCTCCCGCGGTCCGCCGAGTGGTCCGTCGTACGGGACGAGGTTGTGCTTGACGAACGAGCGGTGCGGGTCGAAGTCCATCCCGGCCAGCAGCCTGCGCTGGGACGCGGAGATGAACACGTACGCCGAGACGAGGTTGCGCCAGGTCCGTCGGTGGCCGCGCGTGTTAAGGACGGTCGTCGCGGTCGCCAGCTTGGAGCCGCGGTAGCAACCGTGCCGCACCCCGGGGATGGGGTTGCCGCCGGCACAGTCGTGACAGACCGCACCGTCGCGGAAGAAGTCACCACTGGCGCACAGCAGCTTGTAGTTGTGCAGCGTGATCACGACCGGCACGCCGGCGTCGCGGCAGGCGTAGAGCACAGAGGGGCTCAGCAGCGGGAACGTGTTGTGGATGTGTACGACGTCAGGACGGAACTCGGCCAGCTCGGCGGCGAGGTCGCGCTTGCTCGTCGGGTTCCAGACGACCCGGGCCGGCAGCGTGGTCTTCTTCCAGGCCGGCCAGTCCTCGATCTCGTCGCTGAACCGCTCGAAGTGGCGGACCTCGTGCCCGAGTGCGGCCAGCGCCGAGCTCTCCTGGTCGACCACCCGGTTCTCACCACTGGGCGCGGTCGAGCGGTACCTGTTGTGCACCAGCAGGATCTTCATCGCGCTCCCTCACGGGTGTTCAAGTTGTACACCAGCGACGCGGCCAGCGTGAGTTCGAGGAGGTACGGCGACGCCTCGCTCAGCCCGCTCTCGGTGAAGGACGCGACCACGCAGTACGCGACCAGGAAGAGCGCGAGGGCGCGGTGCGGACCCTGCGGCCGGAACCACGCGGCGGTCAGGACGAACAGGACGAGCATGATGGTGATCGCGACTCCGACCAGGCCCACGTCGTAGTACGTGCCGAGCCAGTTGCTGTCGATCGGCAGGCCGTTGAACGACTTGTTGGACAGTCCGAAGCCGAACAGCTGCTCGAAGGTGGAGCGTGGTGTGGCCAGAATCGAGTCCCAGACCGCCCGGCGGCCGGTCAGCGCGGTTACCTCCTCGGAGTCCTGCCCACGGGCCAGCCAGGTGGCCACCACCGAGCCGAGGGTGAGTGCTCCGATGGTGAAGACGCCTACGCCGATCGCGAGGAACCTGCGGGCCCGGGTACGCGCGGTGAACAGGCTCAGCCCAGCGATCAGTACGCCGGCCAGCATCGCGATCAGCGCGGTCCGGGTGTGGGTCAGCAACAGCACCGGGATGGCCACCACCACGCTGACCAGCGCGACACTGCGCCGGAGCAGCCCGGACAGCCACAGCACGATCGTCAGGCCGGCCGCGACGGCCGCGTAGTGCCCGACCTGGGTCGGCGGGATCGGCCAGAGGATGCCGTTCAGCCGCTCCTCGGTCATCGCGACGCCGGGTGCGACCAGCAGTCCGATGACGACCGACCCGAGGATGAACCACAGCACGATCAGATGGGTCCGCACCAGCAGCAGGTCACGCCGGACCCACCACGGTGTCAGCAGCCACAGCACCATCGCGAACGTGAACAGGCGGCCGGCCCGGAACAGGGCGCCGAACAGGAACTCCGCCCGGACGCTGGCCAGCAGCGCCTCCGACGCCAGCACGACGAGCAGGAAGATGTAGACACTGGGCCGGACCCGGACCGGCCGGTTGACGGTCAGGACCAGCATCAGCGCACCCACCAGCGACGCCTGCGCGATGAGCTTGCCGACCATGCCGGGGATCGGGAGCAGGTGCGGGGAGCCGGGGAAGAACGTCATCACGTTCAGCACCAGCAGTGCCCAGACCAGCTGGACGCGGCGGCGCCGGCGAACCTCGGGCGCGACGACGCGCCGGGTCGGGCGGATGCCGATCCGGTTCGTCAGTCGCTCGCTCAGCCCAGTGCTCATCTCACCGGCCGAACATCTCGACGTCCACGGTGCGGTCCGGACCGGCCGAGGCCTCGGCGACGCCGACGCTCTCGTCGGTGCGGTCCGGACGCAGCACCACGGCGGTGTCGATCTCGAGTCCGGCCAGCCGCAGCATCTCGCCGGTGGCGTTGATCTTGTTGGTGGTCGAGCGGCCCGCGGTCACCACGACGGCGGCGTGCGAGCTCCAGGTGCCCAGGTGGTCGGCGCCCAGCTCCGGTGTCAGCGTGGCCAGGGTGAGCACCAGGTCGGCGACCTCCCAGGCGGCGTCGAGGGCGAGGTCGCCGGAGCTCGACGGCCGGCTGTTCTCGGTCAGGAGCAGATAGCTGCCCTGCGCCGGAGCGCCGTGCGGGTCGGGGAAGTGGACGTCGATGCGACGGCGCGGCTCGCTGAACCGCGACTCGTGGGTGCCCGGCGCCTTCACCCCGAGCATCGCCGCGAGCGTGCCGGTTCCGCTCAGGTCGGCGACCAGGACGTGCTTGCCCTCCTCGGCCATCGAGACCGCCAGTGACGCCACCACCAGGGCAGACGTCCGGACGTCGTCGACGCTGACCACCGCGATGGACGGCGTGGGCCGCTCACCCCAGAAGATGCGCTGGGCGAGGTGCTGCACCATCAGCTGGATCTCCGGCAGTCGGCGCTGGGACGGGCGCAGGTACCGGGGGTACGGCAGCAACCGCCAGCGGGGCGGGCGCTCCGTGCTCAGCCGGACGCGCGCGCCCAGGGCCCGGGCGATGTCCTGCCGCTTCCACAGCCGGTCGGAGATCAGCGCCCGGACGATCACGAAGACGAGGCCGAGGAACAGGCCGGCGATCAGACCGGTGCCGGCGTTGATCGCCAGCGTCCGCTTGGCCGAGATCGGGACCGGTGCGGCCAGGTCGAGGATCCGGCTGCTGTTCATCCGGGAGGCCTGGACCTCCTGGTCGAGCATCTGCTGCCGGACGTACTGCACCCGGTCGCGGGCGACGCCGAGCCGGATCGCCTCCGCGCTCGTCGGTCGCTTCAGCTCGTCCGGATCGTCACCCGCGGCCCGCACCGCCGCCTCGGCGGTGGACAGGCCGGTCTCTGCCGCGGTGAGATCGCGCCGCAGCGGGACGTCCTGCAGCGCGATCTGCTCCTTGCGGAAGATCAGGTACACCTGCGCCACGACTGTCGCCTGCCTGGTGGCCAGGTCGGACGTCTCGGCCTGGACCTTGACCTCGAGGACCCGGTCGGTCAGGGGAGTGGCGGTGTAGCGCTTCATCAGGTCGTCGGGAGTCTCGGGCAGCTTGAGCAGGTCGATCACCCGCTGCGCGACCGTGTGTGTCGTCGCCAGACTCACGTCCGTGGCCATCGCCTTGGCCGGGTCCTCACCGTCCTTGTGCGTCAGCAGCAGCCGGGTCGAGGACACGTGCGGCTGTGGCAGGACGTAGGTCGACGCGATCCCGCCGAGCAGTCCGACGATCGCGAGCACCAGCCAGATGAGCAGGTGCCGGCGGACGGCGTCGCGGAGGAAGCGGAAGGTGACCAGGCTGTCCGGCGGGAAGGCGGTCGACGGTTCGTTGACGAACAGACCGTCGTCGTCGGTCCAGCCGGGGTCCGTGGCGACAGGCTCGTTGTACGGCTGGTTGCTCATTTGGTCCTCCTCGCGGTGGTACCGGTGAGGAGGGTGGGCAGCCGCGAGCCGGAGCGGCGGTTGGACTGGGAGACACGCCCGATGGTGCGATCGGACGGATCGGGATCGGTGACGACCAGACCGTCGATGCTGCGGTCGTCGGCCGCGGCCGCGACGGCCAGCCGGGCCAGTTCCTCGGCCGTGACCATGCCGGCCGACAGCGCGACGATCGTGTGAGTGGTCCGGGTGGTGCCGGCCAGGTGCGGCGCGTCCCGGTCGACCACGACCAGATGGATGTCCAGGGCAACCTTCCCGGGCGGCTCCTGGTGCGTGTCGACCACGATCGAGGTGGAGATGCCGATCGAGGTGGCGAGCGCGGCCAGTTGCGGACCGAGTGGCAGCGCCTTGTCGTCGCCGGCGAACGAGATGACCGTCAGCGAGAGCGGAGTACTTCCGCCCTTCACGTCCAGGCCGAGGTGGTGCAGCGTCTTGCGCAGGCTCCAGGCCTCGACCGCGGTCGGTGCGTAATGCTCCAGCAAATAGGTCCAGTCGGACACGTCGGTCGCCCGGTACGACGAGACCGATGCGAGCACCGGCAGGCCGACCGCGTCGGCGATCTCGTCCCGCAGCCGGAGCCGCCGGTCACCACGTGCCTTGGCGAGTACGCCGATCGAGCCCGCGACGGCGCCGATCAGCGCACCGAGCAGCCCCCAGATCCCCAGATGAACCGCCAGGTTCCCGTCCCGTGCGGTCGTTGCCTGCTCCAGCACCCGTGCCCCCGTCTTCTTTCCCAGGTCGCCGGGCAGTACCTGGTCGGTGGTGATGAAGACCAGGTAGACCTCGGCGACCGCGTTCGCCAGTCGCATCGACTGCGCCGCGGTCGTGCCCTTGGCGTCGATCTTGATGACGTCCGTGGTCACCGCCGTCACCTTGACCCGGTCACGCACCACCTTGGTGGACAGCGCCGGAGACAGGTTCTGGCCGGCGCTCTTGAGCACCGGCTCGCTCTCGGCGATGAAGACCTGGGTCTCGATGCTCTGCGTGCCTTCCGCCTTCTCCTGGTCGGCCGCGGGTGGCGGTGGCAGGACGACGAGTGACGTGGCCGTGTGCAGCGGCGGTACCAGCAGGCCGTAGCCCACCCCGCCGAGCAGGCCGACAGCGGCCACGGCGGCCACGATGAGGCGGTAGCGCCGAATGGCCCGCCAGGACTTCTTGACGTCGAGCTGTTGCGCGCTCACGTCCCCACCTCGCTGCGCTCGCTCACAGGCCCCTCCAGGTCGAACGTCACGATCGGTTCGGAGTAATAGAGGGGCGGGAACCGGCACTGATACAGCAACCTCCGGTCAGGACCGGAATTGAAACCTGCTGACCGCAGCGGAGTCCGGGCCGAGCACACCGGACCCGACCAGTGTCGTAATCGGCACCTTCCGCCCGAATCGCGGTGAGTACCAGCCCAGCAACGGATCGTCGCCACCCTGGTGCGCGGTCCAGCTCAGTCCGGCCGGCAACTCGACGACCGCGGACCCGTTCGGCCACTGCAGCCGACCGGCCGCGCCGTCCAGCTCGACCGTCACCTCCGGCCCGAGATGCCACGCGATCCGTACGTCGGCCGTGCCGTCCAGCTGATCCTCGACCCGCAGTACGCCGTCATCCAGTACGGCGGTCCGCCGGTGAGTGATCGGTACGTCGCCGGACTGGTAGCCGTCGTGCTCGGCGTCCCAGGTGACCACGTCACCATCAGCCGCATAACGCCGTACGCGTCCGGTTGCGCCGCGCAGCCACAGGAACGGGCCGCCCCAGACGGACTGCTCGGCTCCGGCGACCTCGACGGTGTTGTGAGCGATGGTGGAGCGGAAGTAGTTCCGCCACTCCTCCTCGCCGTGGTAGCAGTACGTGCCCGGATCGGCCAGGATGTCGACGCCGCCGACCCGGACCTCGAGAGAGAGCGCGTCGCAGTGGGCATGGGCCGCGATCGACAGGAACCCGTGCGGTCCGGCATCGGCGCGGCACCAGATCTCCGGGCCGCCACCTCGGTCGACACTGGTGCGACTGCGCAGGATCGTGATCCCGGCGTCGGCGAAGTGGTCCGGACGCTCTGCCGGGCGATGCGGCTGGGTGCCACTGATCAGACTTCCGGCCAGTACTGCGGTCGCCGTCAACGGACTCGCCGGCCACCACGACGGGCTGCCGAGCGTGGCAGCGCCGAGCGACAGGAACGCCGACCAGCTGTGCACATCGGGTGGATCGAGGACGAGCACCATGCCTTCGTCGTCGTCGCCCTGACGTGGCGGCCGCAAGGTCTCGTCGACAATCGCCGCGGCGACGTCGAACGTGCGCGTCAGCAGTGACCAGGTCTGCTGGCTCAGCGGATGACCGGCGTTGTCCGCTTCCAGAGCGGCGTACAGGCCGAGCTCGGAGACGAAGCGGTGATAGTCGGACGCGAGCTCACGGTTGACACCGGATGGGAACGTGTTGGCGTCCAACTCCCGCTCCAGCAGCGCGGCCGCGTCCGAACGCCATTTGTCGCTCTGGGAGAACCAGGGGAACGCGCAGGCGCCCACCAACTGGCCGGCCGCCTCCGCGATCACGTGGTTGTTCGCCGACGAACCATGGCTCTGGAAGGCGGCCAGGTAGCGCTGATGCCAGTAGAGCTGCCGCAGCGCCGACTCGTTGTGCTCGAAGAGGTCGGTGACCTCGGGCCAGTCGTCGAGCAGTCGCCGGATCCAGGTCCAGCTGATCAGCCGGATCCCGATCTCGATGCCGCTGGCCCAGTGGACACCGGACAGGAACGGGTTCGACCGCCACCAGTCGTTCAGGTGGTCGGCGACGCGCTCGGCGTACGTGTCGTCGTGGGTCAGGTACCAGGCCGCGGCCAGCAGGGTCAGGTGGTGGTGCCGGGACAACTCCCAGACCTGCTTGACGTTCCCGACCAGGTCCTCGTTGCGATGGTTCAGCTTGAACGTGTACTCGGCCGGGTCCGACCGCCGGCCGGTGATCGGGTCGCGGAACCAGTCCGGCGACTTCAGATCGGTCCGGTCGACGCCGAGCACCTCCAGCTTCCCGGCCAGGATCGCGTCGGCGGTCGCGACCACCGCTTTACGTGCTTCCTCCGGTACGGCGTCCGCCGCATGCGCAGGCAGTGTCGCCGGGAAGGTCAGCTCCTTGCGCAACGGCAGCTGAGTCGTCGCGTCCTGCCCGGGCCGGACCTGCTGGTAGGCCCAGGCAGTACGTCGTACGTGGTCGCGTGTGCGCCAGACCAGCTCGGTGGGGGACATCCGGCGCACGCGACGGACGTACCAGCCCAAGGGCTGGCGACTCATACATTCTCCGGTTTGCCGCTGGCCAGGCTGTTGTCCACGGCGATCGTTGCGCGGGTGGTGGCGATCAGCGAATCGAATGGGATCGGCATCGGGCCGCCGGACTTCACCGCCGCGACGAACCGCTCCAGCTCGACCCGCTGACCCTTGTCGGTGCCGCGCGCCTTGCGGGTCGACGGCTTCCGGCCTGCCCACACCGACGCGCTCTGGAAGTTGTCCAGCCGGCCGTTGCGGCCGCCGCCGGTGATGTCCAGCGTCTCCTTCGGGAACCGCGAGTTGCCGCCGCCGACATAGCTGATCGTGCCGACCGAGCCGTTCGCGAACCGCAGGCTGACGATCACGTCGCCGGCATCCGGTCCGGGTACGGCGTACACCTCGGTGGGCGGGCTGTTCAGCCACCAGCTCAGGGTGTCGATGAAGTGGCCGCCCTCGCCGGCGAACCGGCTGCCTTCCTTGTCCTGGTCGAGGTACCAGCTGGACGGATCCAGCCGGCCGGCGTTCACCAGGTAGCGCAACGAGGAGCCGCCGCCGGGTGTGCCGAAGCGGTCGCGCAGATCGTTCAGCAGAGGCGCGAAGCGGCGGTTGAACCCGACCATCAGCCGATCGTTGCCGGTCGCATCCGCGGTGGCGACGATCCGGTCGAGGTCCTCGTCGGTCAGCGCGAGCGGCTTCTCGACGAAGACCGCCTTGCCGGTCTCGAGCGCTCGGCAGGCGAGCTCAGCGTGCGTGCTGTGCCGGGTCACGACGAAGATCGCATCGAGGGACTCGTCGGAGAGTACGGCATTCGCTTCAGTCGAGATCTGCTCGAAACCGAACCGTCGCTGTGCGTTCGCCGCCGACAACGACTTGTTCGTCGCGACATGCGCCAGGACCGCATCTTCATTCCCTTGAAGATGCGGCAGGAGCATGGAGGACGCGTAGTTACCCGCACCGATGAATCCGAGTCGCGCCGCACCCGCAGTGCTTTGGGCCGGGCTTGCAACCCTCGTCGTTTCCTTCTTCTCCTCGACCGGAATATCCGGGTACTCGAAGAGGAAGCCCACGCCCGGGAGCGCGCCGGACGACAACTGCTGGTAGACCTCGGTGGCGTCGGCGATCGGGAAGACTCGGGCTACCAGCGACCCGACGTCGATCTGTTCGCGGGCGATCAGGTCGATGAAGCAGGCCAGGTTGCGGCGTTCGGTCCAGCGGATGTAGCCGGCCGGGTAGTCGATCCCCTCGAGCTCATAGCGGTCGTCGTACCGGCCGGGGCCGTAGGAGCGGGAGAACCGGACGTCCAGTTCCTTGTCGTAGTAGGCGTTCCACGGCAGGTCGAGTTTGGTCTTGCCGATGTCGACGACCCGGGCGCGATCGCGCGCCAGCCGGGCCGCGGTCTCGACCGGTCCGTTCGAGTGACCGCCGGCGGCGAGCAGGATGTGGTCCGCGCCCAGGCCGTTCGACGCCTCCAGCAACGACCGCTCCAGGACGGCGATCCCCGCCTCATCGGCCGACGAGCAGTGCAGCGCGCCCGCCTTCTCCGCCATCCGGCACCGGTCCTCGACCGTGTCGATCCCGAACACCCGGACCCCGGCCGCGACCAGCAGCCGGACCACGAGCTGACCGACCAGACCGAGCCCGATCACCACCGCGGTGTCGCCGAGCTGCACCTCCGACTGCCGGACGCCGTGCATCGCGATCGCCCCGACCGTCGAGAACGCGGCCTGCTCCGGTGGTACGCCGTCCGGGACCGGAACGCACAGGTTGACCGGAACCCAGTTGTACTCGGCGTGCAGCGCGAACTCGTTGCCCGCGGCCGCGACCAGCTGGCCGACGCTGAACTCCTCGGCACCGGCACCGACCTCGACCACCACACCGCACAGCGAGTAGCCCAGCGGCGTGTACGAGTCGAGCTTGTTCATCACCTTCTTGTAGGTGTTGAGCGCACCCTGCTGGGCGACCGAGTCCAGGACCTTCTTCACCTGGTCCGGCCGGGCCCGCGCCTTGCCGAGCATGGACAGCTTGGCCTCGCCGACCTTCATCAGCTCGGTCCCGGTCGAGATCAGCGAGTAGAGCGAGCGGACCAGCACCCCACCGGGCGCGCAGCTCGGCGCCGGTACGTCGAGAACCGCGAGCTCACCGGACTTGTAGTTCTGTGCAACCTGTTTCATGCCAGTCCTTCGGAGAGAAAAGTCTTCACAGGGAGGTGATGGTCACGCCCAGGGACCGCATGTGCCGGCTCCAGGTCTCCAGGGTCAGCAGCTGCCAGATCTGCTTCGAGTAGTCCTCGCGTCCGGCCCGCTCGTCGTCGACCAGGCGCTGGATCGCCGACTGCTGCAGGAAGCCGCTGCCGACCAGGTCGCCGCGCAGCAGCACGTCGTCCACCAGTTCGCGCAGGTCGTTGCGGACCCAGGCCCGCAGCGGTGCGCTGAACGACGCCTTCGGCCGGTAGATGATCTCCTTCGGCAACCAGGCCTCGGCCGCCTTCTTCAGCGCGAGCTTGCCCTGCCGCCGGTGGATCTTCTCGCTGCCCGGGATGGAGAACGCCGCCCGCGCGACGATCGGGTCCACGAACGGCGTCCGGACCTCGGTCGACGCGGCCATGCTGGACCGGTCGGTGTAGGCCAGGTTCAGGCCGGGCAGGAACATCCGCGCGTCGGCCAGGCACATCCGGTTCACGTGGTCGTCGAGCGTGGTGTCGTGGTAGATGTCGCTGTGCTCGGACAGCAGCTTCCCGACGTAGGGCTCCAGGTCGGGGCTCAGCAGCCCGGCCAGCTGGTCGCCGTCGTACATCGTGTAGCTGCGCCGGAACGCCGTCTCCTCGGGCAGGTCCGCGAAGGTGAGGAACCGCTTCGCCCAGCGCGCGTACCGCAGGCCGCGACCGTTCGCGGTGACCGGCAGCCGCCGGACCGCGGGACCGACGAGACCGTTGCGCAGTACGCCGGGAAGCCGCTGGTACTGCGCTCCCATCACACAGGCGAGGTGTTTGCGGTAGCCGCCGAACAACTCGTCGGCACCCATCCCGGACAGCAGCACCTTGACGCCGGCGTCGCGGGCCGCGTCGCACATCAGCAGGGTGTTGATCGCGGCCGGGTCGCCGATCGGCTCGTCCAGGATGTCGACGATCCGCGGGAGCAGTTCGACCACGTCCGGGGCGATCTCGATCTCGTGCAGGTCGATCCCGAACTGCTGGGCCACCTTGCGGGCGTAGATCGCGTCGTCCGGCATGGCTTCGAGCTTCTGGTCCTGCGCCCGGAAGGTGATGGTGTACGAGTCGATACCCGGGTCGAGCCGCTTGGCCAGCACCGTGACGAGGCTGGAGTCGAGACCGCCGCTGAGGAACGTCGACACCCCTACGTCCGCGACCAGGTGGGCGGCGACCGATTCCTCGATCACGGTCCGCAGGTCGGCGGGCGGCCCGGCGGCCGCCTCGGTGGCGACCTCGGTCACCCGCCAGTACGTCTCGTGCCGGCTGCTGCCGTCCGGCCGGAACTCGGCCCACGAACCCGGCGGCAGCTTCTCCACACCGTCGATCGCGCACTGCTGCTCGGGCAGCCAGTAGTAGAGCATCGACGCGATCAACGCGGTCGGGTCGGTCCGCAGCTCGGGTCCGATCGCGGCGACGAGTGCCTTCAGCTCGGACGCGAAGATCACTCCGCCGTGCCGGCGGCGGAAGTACAGCGGCTTGATGCCGAGCGGGTCGCGGGCCAGGAACAGGCTGCCGCTGTCCTCGTCCAGCATCGCGAACGCGAACATGCCGCGGAACCGCGACAGCGCCGCCGGACCCCAGCGACGCCAGGCCTCCAGCACCACCTCGGTGTCGGAGCTGGTCCGGAAGGTGACACCGGACCTGGCCAGCTCGGCGCGCAGTTCCTTGTAGTTGTAGAGCTCGCCGTTGTAGCTGATCGTCAGGCCGCGCTTGGTGAACGGCTGGTCCGCACCCGAGGACAGGTCGATGATCGACAGCCGGCGATGGGCCAGGTACGCCCGGATGTCACCGTCCTCGAACCGGTAGACCCCGTCGGCGTCCGGACCGCGGTGCGCGATCCGGTCGTTCATCGTCTCGGCGAGCGCGAGACCGTCGTACTGCTGGTAGCAACCGGCGATGCCGCACACGTCAGGACCCCGCTGCCTGGCGGAAGTCGCCGACCACGCTGGAGTGACCGGTGAGCCGGTCGTACACCTCGAGGTAGGCCTTCTGCTGGTGCTTCCAGGCGAGCACCTGCTCGACCCGTTCGCGACCGAGCCGGGCCATCCGGCGGCGGCGCACCTCGTCGTCCAGCAGGTCGACGATGGCCTGGCCGTACTTCTCCACGTCGTTCGGCTCCACGTAGACCGCGGCGTCGGCGGCCGACACCTTGGTCTCGATCAGGTCGAAGGCGACGACCGGCAGCTCGAACGCCATGTACTCCATCGTCTTGTTCATCGTGGAGACGTCGTTGAGCGGATTCTTCGGGTCCGGGGACACGCCGAGGTCGGCCGTCGACATCACTGCGCGGACCGTCTCGTCCGGCACCCGGCCGGTGAACTCGACGTGCTCTTCCAGGCCCAGCTCGTCCCGCAGCGCGACGACCTCGTCGAACGCGTCGCCGCCGCCCATCAGCGTGAACGCGATGTCGGTCCGGCCGAGCTTGTTGACGACCACGTCCGCCGCCCGGACCACGATGTCGACACCGTCCTGCGGACCCATCACACCGATGTAGGTGACCAGGTAGCGGTGGCCGCGCCGGACCGAGTCGTCAGCTGCGCCACGGCGCAGCTTCTCCGGGTCGGGCCCGGTGCGGACGACGGTCACGTCGTGGTTGGCCTTGCCACTGCGGGTGATCGCGATGTGACGGTAGGAGTCGTTGGTCGAGATGACGTGGTCGGCGGTGCGGTGCGTCCGCCGCTCCAGCCAGCGCAGTCCCTTGTACGCCGGACTCGTCGTACCGCCGAAGCGGGACTGGAACAGCTCCGGGCACAGGTCGTGGTGGTCGAACACGAACCGGGTCCGGTCGAGCCGGCGCAGCAGCATCGCGATCGGCCAGAAGATGTCCGGCGGGTTGCACGCCTGCAGGACCTGGAACTTGCCGGCCTTCCGGGCCCGCAGCACCAGCCGCAGCGTCATCAGGAACGAGTAGACGTACTCCGCGACGAACCCGATCTTGCTGCCGCCGGGGGCGTACGCCTTGTACTTGTGCACGGTGACGCCGTCGAGGACCTGGTACGACGGATCGTTCGGGCCCTTGGGGCAGACCACGGTCACGTCGTACCCGGAGGACGCCAGGGCCTGGCACTCCAGCCAGACCCGGCGGTCGAACGGGACCCACAGGTTCTGGATGATGATCAGGACGCGCGGACCACTCACCAGCCGACTCCTTCGTATCCGGGCAGCGCCTCGACCTCGGCGCCGAGCCGGCCGCTCAGGTCGATGGTCCGGGCCGGCGGGGTGGTGAGCAGGGCGCTGATCGCCCCGCTGTCGGTGGCCGAGACCAGCGCCAGGTCGGCGCCGCGCAGCGCCTCGATCGGGTCGTCGGTCAGGACCCGTTGCAGGTGCGGCAGCTTGGACTTCACGTGCCGCAGGTTGGCGCCGACCAGGCGGCTCGGGTTCACGATCGCGTCGTAGATGCGCAGGTTGTAGCCCTTGCCGATCAGCCGCTCGGCCAGCTCGACACTCGGGCTCTCGCGCAGGTCGTCGGTCGCGGTCTTGAAGCTCAGGCCGAGCAGCGCGATCTCACGGCCCGGTCCGGCCACGACCCGGTCGACGACGTCGCGGACGGTCAGCTCGTTGGTCGTGAGCGTGCCGGCCAGCAGCGGCAGGTCGGTGTCGTTGAGCCGGGCCAGGTGGAGCACCGAGCGCAGGTCCTTCGGCAGGCAGGAGCCGCCGAACGCGAAGCCCGGGCGCAGGTAGTACGGCGAGATGTTGAGGCTGGTGTCCTGGACGAAGATCCGCATGACCTCGCGCGAGTCCACCCCGTAGTACCGAAAGATCCGCCCCATCTCGTTCGCGAACGAGACCTTGGTCGCGTGGAACGCGTTACAGGCGTACTTGAGCGCCTCCGCGGTCCGGACGTCGACCACCTGCACCTCGGCCGGCAGGAAGCTGAACAGGTCGGTCAGAGCGGTACCGACCCTCGGGTTCCTGGTGCCGACCACGACGAACGGCGGGTCGTAGAAGTCGGCCAGTCCGGAGCCTTCCCGCAGGAACTCCGGGCACATCGCCGTCCCGAAGGTGAAGTCGCCGGAGTCCGGCATCTCGGCCAGGACCTGCTCGACGACGTCGTCGACGGTGCCCGGCGGGACCGTGCTCCGGACGACGATGCTGTGGAAACCCGAGGCCGGCGGCGCGACCACACCGGCCGCCTCCGCGATGTCGCGGACCGCGCGCCGGATGTAGGTGAGGTCGGTGCTGCCGCTCGTGGTCGACGGCGTTCCCACACAGATCAGGGAGACGTCCGCTCCGTCCAGCGCCAGTCGCGGGTCGGTGGTCGCGTGCAGTCTGCCCGCGGTGACCCCCTCCGCCACCAGCTCGTCGAGGCCGGGCTCGACCACCGGGCTGTGCCCCTCGGTGATCGGACCGACCTTCGCGATGTCGACATCGACCCCCCAGACGTCGTGGCCGTTGGCGGCCAGGCATGCCGCCGTCACCGACCCCACGTAGCCCAGGCCGAATACCGCAACCTTCATAACGCCCCCCAATTGAGCGTGCCAAAATTCATGAATCTGGCCCCATTGCTGCTGTCAGCCCTCTATGGAGCAGCGACCAGCCGACGCTGATACACCGGAGTTCGCCGGAATCGAATCCGCGGGCGATGTATCAGGGGGCCGGCTCGGTGATCTGTTGTAGCGATGACAGAGCCGAGCGGAGGAGCGGGCGGATGAGAGTTCTGGTCACCGGGGATCGCGGGTACATCGGTGCGGTGATGGTGCCGTTCCTGCGGGACGCCGGGCACCAGGTGGACGGGCTGGACACCGGGCTGTACGAGGGGTGCGACCTGCTCGGCGGGCCGGACCCGATCGGCTCCCGGGCGCCACGCGACATGCGTGACGTCGGCCCGGCGGAGCTGGCCGGGTACGACGCCGTCGTCTGTCTGGCCGCGCTGTCGAACGACCCGCTCGGCCACCTGAACCGCGACGCGACGTATTCGGTGAACCTGGACGGGACCCTCAAGGTCGCCCAGGCCGCCAAGGACGCGGGGGTCGAGCGGTTCCTGTTCGCCTCCTCCTGCAGCCTGTACGGCGCGGCCGGCTCCGAAGCGGTCACCGAGGACGCCGAGATGTTCCCGGTCACGCCGTACGGCGAGACCAAGGCGCTGGCCGAGGCCGAACTGGCCAAGCTTGCCGATGACAACTTCAGCCCCACCTACCTACGCAACGCGACCGCGTACGGCGCCTCCACCCGGCTGCGGCTGGACATCGTGGTGAACAACCTGACCGCGATCGCGATGACGAGCGGCCAGGTCCGGCTGGAGAGCGACGGCACCCCGTGGCGGCCGCTGGTGCACATCGAGGACATCAGCCGGGCGTTCCTGACGGTGCTCGAGTCGCCACGCGAGGTGATCCACGACCAGGCGTTCAACGTCGGCCGGTCCGAGGACGTGGTCCAGGTCCGCGACATCGCCGAGATGGTCCGCGAGGCCGTCCCCGGCTCGACCCTGTCGATCGCCGCCGGCGCCGGCCCGGACCTGCGCAACTACAAGGTCGACTTCAGCAAGCTCAACGACACCTTCCCGGACCTGCAACTGCAGTGGACGGTGCGCAAGGGCGTCGACGAGCTCGCCGCCGCCTACCAGCGGCACGGCCTGACCCAGGCCGACTTCGACTCGGCGCAGTTCGTCCGGCTGCGCCGGATCCAGCAACTGCTGTCGGCGGGGCTGGTCGACGACCAGCTGCGCCGGCAGACCGACGAACAGTTCCCCGGCCCGGGGGCACCAGTTTTCGAGGAGAAGCGCTGATGGGGGAATCAGTCGGCTGCCGCCTGTGTGGCGAGCCTTTGACCCGTACTTTCGTCGACCTGGGGATGTCGCCGCCGTGCGAGAGCTACCTGCGGGCCGACCAGCTGGACAGCGGCGAGACGTTCTACCCGCTGAACGTCCGCATCTGTGACAACTGCCTGCTGGTCCAGCTGCCGGCGTACGTCGCGGCCGACGACGTGTTCAGCGACTACCTGTACTTCTCGTCGTACTCGACCAGCTGGGTGGAGCACGCCCGCCGGTTCGTCGTCGACATGCAGGAGCGCCTCGACCTCGGCGCCGAGAGCCTCATCGTCGAGGCGGCCAGCAACGACGGCTACCTGCTGCAGCACGCGGTGGCCCTCGGCATCCCGGTGCTCGGCATCGAGCCGGCCGGGAACATCGCCGCGATCGCCAACGAGAAGGGCATCCGGACCGAGAGCTACTTCCTCGGCGAGGCGACCGGTACCGACGCGGCCGCGCGGCACGGCAAGGCGGACCTTGTCGTCGGCAACAACGTGTTCGCGCACGTGCCGGACATCGTCGACTTCGCCAAGGGCCTGCGCGCACTGGTGAAGGACGACGGCCTGGTGTCGCTGGAGTTCCCGCACCTGCTGCGGCTGATCGAGCGTCGTCAGTACGACACGATCTACCACGAGCACTACCAGTACCTGACCCTCAAGACCGCCGCGCTCGCGCTGGAGAAGGCCGGCCTGAAGGTGGTCGACGTTCAGGAACTGGCCAGCCACGGCGGATCGCTGCGGCTGATGTCACAGCCGGTGGAGACGGCGGGGGAGCCGTCCGAGCTGGTGCTCAAGGTCCTGAAGGACGAAGAGGACGCGGGCCTGCACACCGTCGAGGGGCACGCCGGGTTCGCCCAGGAAGTGTTCGCGATCAAGGCCGACCTGGTCTCGTTCCTGGTCAGTGCCGCCCGCGCGGGCAAGACGGTCGCCGGGTACGGCGCTCCCGGTAAGGGCAACACACTGCTGAACCACTGCGGTATCCGCGAGGACCTGCTGCCGTACACGGTGGACCGGAGCCCGCACAAGCACGGCATGTTCCTGCCGGGCACGCACATCCCGATCTTCGCCCCCGAGCGCCTCGCCGAGACGCGCCCGGACTACATCGTCATCCTGCCGTGGAACCTGCGCGAGGAGATCGTGCACCAGCTCGGCTACGCACGGGAGTGGGGCGCGAAGTTCGTCGTACCCATCCCGCGCCTCGAAGTGATCTGAACACGACCAGGGGAGGGAAAGTCAATGAAGGTCGTGATCTTCTGTGGGGGGTTCGGGCTGCGGATGCGCAGCGGGGTGGACTCCGCACCGAAACCGATGATGACGATCGGCGACCGGCCGGTCCTGTGGCACGTGATGCGCTACTACGCGCACTTCGGGCACACCGAGTTCATTCTCTGCCTGGGCTTCGGCGGCTCGGCGGTCAAGGAGTACTTCCTGCGCTACGAGGAGACGGTCTCCAACGACTTCGTGATGACCAAGGGCGGGCAGCGGATCGAGCTGCTCGACTCCGACATCAGCGAGTGGAAGATCACCTTCGTCGACACCGGGATCGACACCTCCATCGGCGAACGGCTGCGCCGGGTCCGGCCGTACCTGGAGGACGACGACGCGTTCCTGGCCAACTACGGCGACGTGCTGACCGACGCCCCGATGGACAAGATCGTCGACCACGTGATGACCAGTGACATCACCGCCAGCCTGCTCGCGGTCCCGCCGCAGGCGTCCTTCCACGTGGTCGAGTTCGGCACCGACGCCCGGATCACCGGGCTGCGGTCGGCCGCCGACCTGAACGTCTGGATCAACGGCGGGTACTTCGTGCTGAAGAAGGAGATCTTCGACGTCCTGCACGAGGACGAGGACCTGGTCGGCGACGCGTTCCCGCGGCTGTCCGCGATGCGCAGGCTGGAGGCGATCC
This sequence comes from Kribbella sp. NPDC049174, assembly GCF_043197365.1. NCBI lineage: Bacteria > Bacillati > Actinomycetota > Actinomycetes > Propionibacteriales > Kribbellaceae > Kribbella > Kribbella sp. NPDC049174. The sequence goes on from NZ_JBICSZ010000001.1 coordinate 578,797, forward strand.
CGCACCACGGGTTCTGGGCACCGATGGACACCCTGAAGGAGCGCAGCCAGCTCGAGGAGCTGTACCGCTCCGGCAAGAAGCCGTGGGCGCTGTGGAGCCACGATGCCCGCGAGCAGCGGGCGCAGGTCCTCGACAAGGCGCCGGAGCTGCCGGGCGACGACACGCCCATGGTGGTGGCGATCTGATGCTGCCGTTCCAGCTCGGTCTGATCGAGCGCCCGGTCCACCTGGTGGCCCTGGGCGCCCACCCGGACGACATCGAGATCGGCTGCGGCGGCACGCTGCTCAAGCTGGCCGAGTCGGTCCCGGAGCTGACCGCCGAGTTCGTCATCGCGACCGGCAGTCCGCTCCGGCTCGAGGAGGCCCGCCGCGCCGCGGAGCTGTTCCTGCCGGAGTGCGAGGTGACTGTGACCTCGGCCGAACTGCCCGACGGCCGGCTGCCGTCGTACTGGAACGAGACCAAGGAGTTGCTCGAGGCAACGGCCCGGGGGAGCCGTCGTCCTGACCTGGTGCTGTCGCCGAGCCGTACCGACGCGCACCAGGACCACCGGCTGATCGCCGAGCTGGCGCCGACGGTGTGGCGCGACCACCTGGTACTGCACTACGAGATCCCCAAGTGGGACGGCGACTTCAGCCGGCCGTGGCTGTACGTCGCCCTGACCGAGGAGCAGCTGCGGGAGAAGATCGCCCGGCTGCACAAGGCCTTCCCGTCCCAGGTTCCGCACGACTGGTTCGACGAAGAGGTCTTCGCGGGGCTGGCCCGGCTGCGCGGGATGGAGTGCCGGGCGCAGTACGCCGAAGCGTTCACCACGGCCAAGGCGACGTTGACATGGTGACCGGAGGAGATGCAGTGAGCTTCAAATGTCGTGGGTGTGCCGGCGAGAACGTCGTACCGGTGGTGGATCTCGGGGCTCAGCCGTGTGCCGACTACTTCCCGGCCGCCGAGTCACCCGGTCCGGATCCGCGCTGGCCGCTCGAGCTGTGGCTGTGCCGTGACTGCACGCTGGTCCAGCTCGGCCCGGTCGAGCCGCAGTTGCCGGAAGAGCCGCTGGCGGTCGAGTCGGCGACCAGCATCGCGCACGCGGAGAAGTCGGTGAAGGAGATCCTGGCCGACTATCCCGAGCTGAACGGCGGGGTGGTGTTCGAGTTCGCCAGCCACCACGGCGGTTCCTGGCTGCAGCACCTGTACGCCGCGGAGTGCAAGCTGGCCGGTGACGGCGAGAAGGCCGACCTGGTCGTCGACGTCCACGGCATCGTGCACGAGCCGGCGTTCGGTGAGCTGCTGAAGCTGCGGGCCGACCGGCTCGCTCCGGGCGGCCTGCTGGTGATGGAGTTCCACCACCTGTTGCCGCTGTTCATCGGCAACCAGTTCGACACCATCCGGCACGGCCACTGGTCGTACATCTCGCTTCGCGCGCTGCAGAACGTCGCTGCCCTGCACGGCCTGACCGTCGAGTCGGTGAAGCAGGTCGAAATGTTCGGCGGCAGCCTGATGGTCATGCTGCGGCACACCGCGGACGCCAAGCCGGATGCCTCGGTCGACGTAGTGCTGGAGGACGAGGAGGCCGCCGGCATCGCCGACGAGGTTCAGCTCGGCAGCTTCCAGGAGGCCGCGTGGCATGCGGCCGGAGTGCTGCACGACGAGCTCGCCCGCCACAAGGCCGCCGGCCGGACCGTGCTCGGGTACGGCGCTCCTTCGAAGGCGCCGGTGCTGCTGGATCTCAGCAAAGTCACCACGGACCTGCTGCCGTTCACGGTCGACATGGCCACCGGCAAGCACGGTCGCCGGATCCCCGGTGGCTGTGGAGTCCCGATCCGGCCGATCGACGAACTACGCGCCGCACGACCGGACGTCGTGCTGGTGCTCACCTGGGACATCGCCGACGAAGTGATCTCCCAGCTCGAATCCGGTGGCGGCTGGGGTGCCACGTACCTGGTCCCGCTGCCCGAACCGCACGAAGTCGTGGGCTGACCCATGCGAGGGGTGCTGCGCCGCGTTACCTGGGGACTCGCTGACCAGGCTGTGACCAGCCTGGTCAGCTTCGTGGTCGGCATCGTCGTCGCACGGTCGCTGGGCGCTGCGGAATTCGGAGCGTTCAGTCTGGCCTGGGTGACTTATGGGTTGGTGGTCAACATCTCGCGCGGCCTGGCGACCGATCCGCTGGCCGTGCGGTTCAGCGGCGTACCGCGGCCGCTCTGGAAGACCGCGGTGGCCAGTTCGTCCGGGATGGCGATCGCGGTCGGTCTGGCGACCGGTGCGGTCTGTGTCGCGGTCGGCGCCGTGCTCGGTGGCAGACCCGGCGCCGCGTTCTTCGCGCTGGGCCTGGTGCTGCCCGGCCTGATGCTGCAGGACAGCTGGCGGTTCGCCTTCTTCGCCGCGGGGCACGGCGGCAAGGCGTTCCTCAGTGACATCACCTGGGCGGTCGCGCTGGTTCCGCTGCTGTATCTGGCGAAACACGACGGTCCGAGTGTCACCAAGTTCGTCCTGGCCTGGGGTGCGGCCGGGATCTTCGCCGCGCTGGTGAGCGGTCTGCAGGCCGGCGTCGTGCCCAGGTTGTTCCGGGCCCGGCAGTGGTTCCGGGATCATCGCGATCTCGGCCTGCGCTACCTGGCCGAGAACGTGACCATCAGCGGCGCCTACCAGCTGAAGATGTACGGCCTCGGCGCGTTCGCCGGGATCGCCGCAGTCGGTACCGTCCGCGGCGCGGAGATGATGCTCGGCCCGTTCTTCATCGTGCTGTCCGGTATCGGCCTGGTCGCGGTGCCGGAGGCGGCGCGGATGCTGCGCCGTTCGCTGCGGGCGTTGCGGATGTTCTGCCTGATGCTCGGCAGCGCCCAGGCCCTGGCCGCGCTGGCGTGGGGTCTGGCGCTGGTGCTCGTGCTGCCGCACGAGTGGGGGCACGCGGTGCTCGGTGAGGTCTGGGACGCCACCGAACCATTGTTGCTGCCAGCAACTTTGTCGGTGATGTTCGCCAGCTTCTACACCGGCGCGTCGGCCGGCCTGCGCGCACTCGGGGTGGCCCGGCGGAGTCTGCGGGCGCAGCTGTGGGCGTCGGCGGCATACCTGATCGGCGGTGTCGGCGGCGGGATCGTGAACGGCGCCCTCGGCTCGGCCTGGGGAGCGGCGGCCGCGACCTTCGTCGGCGCGATCGTCTGGTGGTGGTACCTGGGGATCGGGATCCACGAACGACGGCATCAGACCGAACCGGAGCCGGTCGGGGCGGCGGGCCGGGAGGAGATGCCAGAAATGAGGAGCACATGAACGCGGTACCAAGGCTGAGTATCGGCCTTCCGGTCTACAACGGGGAGAAGTATCTGGCCGAGTCCCTGGACGCCCTGCTGGGACAGAGCTACGGCGATTTCGAGCTGATCATCTCGGACAACGCCTCGACCGACGGCACGCAGGAGATCTGCCGCGAGTACCTGGCCCGGGAACCGCGGATCAGCTACTTCCGGCAGCCGGTCAACATCGGCGCGACACCGAACCACAACTGGACCTTCGAGCACTCCCGCGGCGAGCTGTTCAAGTGGGCGTCGTACGACGACCTGTACGGCCGCGACCTGTTGCTGCGCTGTATCGAGGCGCTCGACCACGACCCGGCGCTCGTCCTGGCCCACGCCCACCAGGCGATCATCGACGGGAACGGCGACATCGTGCTGAAGGTCGACTACCCGCTGGCCACCGACGATCCGCGGGCACCGGAGCGGTTCAAGAGCCTGCTGTTCGGTGTCGGCGGTGACGACTTCTACGGCGTGATGCGGTCGGACATCCTGCGCCGTACACCGCTGAACGGGAGCTACCACCACTCCGACCGGACGATCATGGCGGAGCTGGCGCTGTACGGACGCTTCCACCAGGTCCCGGAGCTGCTGTTCTTCCGCCGGGACCACCCGGACCGGGCCGAGCGGGCCAAGCCGACCATCCGGTCCCGGTCGGCGAACATGGAGCCGCGCCGGGCCAGCCGGCTGCGCCACCCGACCGTGCGGCTGCTGGCCGAGTACATCGGCGGCTTCGTCGGCGGGATCCGCCGGGCGCCGCTGTCGTCGGCGGACCGGCGCCGGTGCTACGCCCACCTGGCTCGCTGGCTGGCCGACCGCGCCATGCCCGGCAAGTCGTCGCGCCGGATCGAGGACAGCGCACCGCCCAGCGCACCGACCGCGATCCCGGACAGTTCCGCGGTCGCCGGTCAGCGGAGGGTCTCCTAGGAATGAACACAGCGGGGACACGCAGGCCGCCGCGGATCGCGATCTTCGGCCTGCTGGGATCGGGCAACCTGGGCAACCACGGGTCGCTCGACGCGATGCTGCGCTACCTCCGGGCCAGTCACCCGGAGGCCGAGATCAGCTGTGTGTGCTCCGGCCCTGAGGAGCTCGAACGGCAGTACGGCATCCCGTCGACCGCGATCACCTGGTACCAGGCGCACGGTCCGGGCCGGTCGCGGCTGACCACGATCGTGCGCAAGATGTTCGGCAAGGTGGCGGATCTGGTCCGGATGCCGCGGTTGTTCCGCCGGTTCGACATCGTGATCGTGCCCGGCATGGGGGTGCTGGAGACGACCCTCGAGCTGCAACCGTGGGGCTGGCCGTACGCGTTGTTCCTGATGTGCGTGTCGGCCCGGCTGGCGGGTGCCAAGGTCGCGTTCGTCAGCATCGGCGCGAACGTGGCCCACGAGCGGACGAACCGGTGGCTGTTCACCGGTGCCGCCCGGCTGGCGACGTACCGCTCGTACCGCGACACCTATTCACGCGACGCGATGCGGCAGATGGGCCTCGACACCAGCCGGGACGCGGTCTACCCGGACCTGGCCTTCTCGCTGCCCGATCCGGTGCCGCATCAGCCGGTCCGCGCATCTCGCCCGACCATCGGCCTGGGCGTGATGGAGTACCACGGCACCAGTGCCGACCGGTCACGGGCCGAGGAGATCTCCGCGGACTACACCGGGAAGATCGTGGCGTTCGCCCGCCGGCTGGTCGACGAGGGCTACCGGATCCGTCTCGTCACCGGCGACCCGGCCGACGAGGCCGTCGTGTCGGCCGTGTACGACGACCTGCGCCGGACCCGGCCCGAACTCGTGGAGAAGCGGCTGGTGCGGGAGCCCGCGGAGTCGCTCGGGGAGCTGATGCAACAGCTGGCCGAGGTCGACCTGGTCGTTGCCTCGCGCTACCACAACGTGCAGGCCGCGCTGAAGTTGTCGAAGCCGACCATCTCCATCAGCTACGGCGTCAAGAGCGACGTCCTGATGGGGGAGATGCAGCTGGCCGAGTTCCGGCAGTCGATCCGGAGTCTCGACGTGGACCGGCTGATGGATCAGCTCCGGGCCCTCGAGGCGCGGGCGGCCGGGATCGAACCCGCGATGCGCGCGAAGAACGCCGAGTTCGCCGCGTCGCTCGAACGGCAGTACGCCGTACTGTCCGCGACCCTGTTCGGCAACCACACGGTGCCGGCGGGCAGTGACCAGTAGGAGGGGATCGATGGACGTCATCCAGGTACCGAGGATCGCGGGTGCACTGCTGTTCCTGCCCACGCCGCACGTCGACGAGCGCGGCTTCTTCTGCCGCACGTTCGACCGCGAGGTGGTCGCGTCGGCCGGACTCGACCCGGACGCGTTCGTCCAGGACAGCATCTCCCGCTCCGCCAGGGGCGTCGTCCGGGGTATGCACGTCCGGGCGGGTGCCGGCGAGGCGAAGCTGGTGCGCTGCTCGTACGGCGCGGTCCTCGACGTCGTCGTCGACCTGCGCAAGGACTCGCCGACGTACCGCAACGTCGAGTACTTCGATCTGACCGGCGAGAACCAGGTCACCGTCTACGTCCCGGCCGGCTGCGCCCACGGCTTCCAGGCACTGACCGATCCGGCCGACGTCTCGTACCGGATCGACCGGGCGCACGACCCGAGCGAGGACGTGTCGATCGCCCACGACGACCCGGATCTCGCGATTGCCTGGCCGCTGCCGGCCAGTCTGATGTCCGAGCGGGACAAGGCCGCTCCCTCACTCGCCCTGGCCACTGCGAGGCTGTCATGACCAAGTCGTTCACCAAATCGATCAAAGCCAACGCCCGGCTGCACGACCTCGTCCCAGGCGGTGCCCACACCTACGCCAAGGGGGAGGACCAGTACCCCGAGGACATGGCGCCGGTGATCTCGCACGGCCGCGGCGCGCACGTGTGGGATGTCGACGGCAACGAGTACATCGAGTACGGCTCCGGTCTGCGCGCGGTCAGCCTCGGGCATGCGCACCCGAGGGTGCTGGAGGCGGTCCGGCGGGACATCGAGCGCGGCAGCAACTTCGTCCGGCCGAGCATCGTCGAGCTCGAGGCGGCCGAGCGGTTCCTCACGTCGGTGCCGACCGCGGAGATGGTGAAGTTCGCCAAGAACGGCTCGGACGCGACCACCGCGGCGGTGAAGCTGGCCCGCGCCGTCACCGGCCGTCCGCTGGTGGCGATCTGCTCGGACCACGCGTTCTTCTCCATCGACGACTGGTTCATCGCCCGGACACCGATGGCCGCGGGCATCCCCGGCGAGATCGGCGAGCTGACCGTGGGCTTCCCGTACGGCGACCTGGCCGCGACCGAGGACCTGCTGATCCGGAACGAGGGGCAGATCGCCTGCCTCATCCTCGAGGCCGCGACCCAGCACGACCCGCCGGAGGGCTACCTCGAAGCGCTCCGCGACCTGGCCCACCGGTACGGCGCCCTGCTGATCTTCGACGAGATGATCACCGGCTTCCGCTTCTCCGAGGCCGGCGCGCAGGGCGTGTACGGCGTGACGCCGGACCTCTCCACGTTCGGCAAGGCACTCGGCAACGGATTCGCCGTGTCGGCGCTCGCGGGCAAGCGGGAACTGATGGAGCGCGGCGGACTGCGCGACGACCACGAGCGGGTCTTCCTGCTCTCCACCACCCACGGCGCCGAGACGCACGCGCTCGCGGCCGCCATGGCGGTGATGGACGTCTACGCGGAGGAAGGCATCTCGGCGCGGCTGCACGAGCTGGGGGACAAGCTCGCGTCGGGTGTGCGTGAGGTCGCCGCCGCGGCCGGGGTCGAGGACCATGTCGTCGTTCGGGGCCGGGCCAGCAATCTGGTCTTCGCGACGCTCGACGAGAACTTCGCGCCGTCGCAGCCGTACCGCACGCTGTTCCTGCGCGAACTGATCCTCGGTGGTGTCATCGGCCCGTCGTTCGTGGTGAGCTCGGCGCTGACCGACGAGGACATCGACCGGACCGTCGACGCGGTCGCCCAGGCCTGCGTCGTGTATCGCAAGGCGCTCGACGCCGGGGACCCGAGGGGGTGGATGGGCGGACGGCCGGTCAAGCCGGTGTTCCGCCGTTACGCATAACGCACGCAACGACGACGTCTCTGGGGGGCGCCTGCCGATGAGCCCGTAGGGCGGACGGCTGGGGCAAGCACGGGGCTTGGTCACTCGAAACCGGCGTGGGGCCGGTTCGCGCACGAGGGGGTTCATCATGCATTCCATCTATGTCGACGCCGAGTTCGGCGACGACGAACGCAGACAGAAGTTGTACGACGGCGACCTGTTCGTCTACTCACCACGTCCGTCGACGCTGGCGCTGACCGAGTTCGCCGGCGAGCTGGCCCGGCAGGCGTTCGCGCCGCTGGATCCGGAGACGGCCCAGTTCGAGATGGCCGTCGAGGACTACGCCGCGCTGCTCGCCGAGCTCAAGCCGCGGTTCATCCACCATCCGGAGTCGAAACGGCTGATCCAGGAGATGCTGACCGACTTCGGGTGTGATCCGGAGCAGGTGTACTTCGACGTCCCGCGGATGCGCAGCTCGACGTCGAACGACTACCTCACCACCGGGATCGCGTTCGCGTTCCATCCGCATCGCGACACCTGGTACTCGGCGCCGTACTTCCAGTTGAACTGGTGGTTGCCGATCTTCGCGATCGGTCCCGACAACGGGCTCGCCTTCCATCCGAAGTACTGGCAGACTCCGGTGCGGAACAGCTCCCGGGTCTACAACTACGCGGAGTGGAACGCCACCAGCCGGCAGATCGCGGCGACCCAGATCGGCGTCGACACCCGGGTGCAGCCGGTGCCTGAGGAGGAGGTCGAGCTGGTGCCGCAGATCCGTCCGATCTGCAAGCCCGGCGGCATCATCCTCTTCTCGGGTGCCCAGTTGCACTCGAGCGTGCCGAACACCTCGGGGCGGACCAGGTTCAGCATCGATCTGCGCACCGTCCACCTCGGGGACGCGGTGGACGGCCGGGCCGCGCTGAACATCGACTCGGAGTGCACCGGTACGACGATGGGCGACTATCTGCGGATCAGTGATCTCGAGCAGGTCCCGGCGGACATCGTGGCGAAGTTCGACACGCCCAAGATCGAGAGTGCCTGACCGATCAGCAGAGCGGTCCGGACGGCGTCAGGATGCCGTCCGGACCGCTTTCCGTCGTCCGGTCAGGTCGATCAGGGCCGCGGTGGCCGGGACCACGACGAGAGCGACGCCGAACCCGCCGACCGTGTCGGTGGGGTAGTGCGCGTCGAGGATGATCTGCGCCCACGAGGTCAGGGTGGCGGCGGCCACGGTGATTGTGAGCAGAACCGCCGTGCCGGTGATCGGGCCGAGGGTCAGGACGTCGGCCACGAGCAGTCCGACGATCAGTGCGGCCGCGGTGAGCGCGGCGGTGTGCCCGCTGGGGTAGGACAGGAAGCCGGCATGGATGCGCCGGCCCACGACCGGCTTCAGCGCGGTCGCGAGGATGGTGACCGTCACCATGCCGACCACGGCCGTGGCGGCCAGCGCACGGCGACCAGCGGCCAGACAGGTCAGCGTGATGGTGATCAGCAGAAGCGCCCGGCCGACGGGTTCGCCCAACCAGTCGATGCCACGGATGATGTCCCAGCTCCCGGCCGGTGCCTCGTCGAGGACGGCTGTCCGGACGCGCGTGTCCAGGCGGCTCGGGCCGGTGTCCCCGCCGTAGAGCAGTGCCGGTACGGCGAGCGCGAGTAGTCCCAGCAGCGCCAGGCCCGCAGCCGGCCGTCGTAGCGTTCGAGGCAGCGCCGGTCGCGTGGACGCGCGCAGCCATTCGGTGTCGTCGTGCGTGATCCCCACCCCCGCGACAAATTCTAGCCAAGGGTTTCCGAGTCTTCGTCGCCGACGGCCCTCGCCCGTAGTACTCTGCGATGTCGCACCGCCGACAGGTGGGTGAATTCTGGGGATTCTCAGGCAATGCAGTGTGCGCCGTCACCTTGGGTGGCGATCTCCCGTTTGACAGTTCAAGGGGCAGATTGCAGACTTCGGCGGACACATAGTGTGACCGTGTGTTGGCAGCGCGAGACGAGAGGTCGGAGTGAGCGGAGCAGAGGCGCCTGACGCGGTCGACGGCCGCCGGCCGCTCTGGGTGGTGCCGCACGAGGTGCCCGCGATCGTTCCGCTGCCGTCGCGATCGACCGAGCCGCACTGGGTCGGCGTCTATCGCTGGGCTGCCGTCGGCGGCGATCTGCTGGCCGCGATGCTCGGTGTCTCGGTCGCTCTCCTGACCCGGTTCGGCTATCACGTCGGGAGCAGCTATCTGCTCGTGAGCAGTGTGCTTCCGCTGGCCTGGGTGGGTGCGGTCGCCCTGTCGAAGGGTTACGACCCCCGCTACTTCGGCGCCGGCCCGGACGAGTTCCGGTCGCTGCTGCGCTCCGGTGTCGGTCTCACGGCCGCTGTCGCGATGGCGTCGTACGTGACCAAGACCGAGATCGCCCGCGGCTTCGTCGTCCTGGCGATCCCGGTGATGGTCGGATCGGCGCTGGTCCTGCGGTACGCCCTGCGGAAGGACCTGCACCGGCACCGGGTCCGAGGTCGCTGTATGCATCGGGTTCTCGTGGTCGGGCGCAATGGCCCGGCCGCAACCTTGTGTGAGCACCTCGAGAGCCGGCCGACCGACGGGTTCCGGGTGGTGGCGACCTGCCGGCCACGCGGCGACGGTCACTCCACCGGGCCGATCCAGCCCGAAGAACTGGACGAGCCGGACATCCTGGCCGCCGCCGACCGGCACGCGGTGGAAGTGGTTGCCATCGCGACCGATCCCGAGCTGGCCGGGCAGTCGCTGCGCCGGTTGTCCTGGGCGCTGGAGCAGCGCGGTATCGAGCTGATCGTGTCACCCGGCATCATCGAGGTGGCCGGCCCGCGGATCTCCGTCCGTCCGGTCGCCGGCCTGTCCCTGCTGCACCTGGAGCGGCCGTCGGTCAGCGGCGGGCCGCACCTGATGAAGGCCGTCTTCGACCGGGTCCTGGCGCTCGGTCTCATCACCCTGTTGTTTCCGCTGCTCGTCGGCCTGGCCATCGCCGTCCGGCTGTCCAGCCCGGGGCCGGTGCTCTTCCGCCAGCAGCGGGTCGGCCGCGCGGGTGTCGAGTTCACCATGCTGAAGTTCCGGAGCATGTACTCCGACGCCGAGCAGCGGCTCGGTGACCTGTACGCGCTGAGCGACGGCAACGGCGTGATCTTCAAGATGCGCGACGACCCGCGGATGACACCGCTCGGCCGGTGGATCCGCCGCTTCTCGCTCGACGAGCTGCCGCAGCTGTTCAACGTGCTGCGCGGCGACATGTCCCTGGTCGGCCCGCGTCCGCCGCTGTCCGAAGAGGTCGCCCTGTACGCCGCGGACGACTCCCGCCGGATGCTGGTCAAGCCCGGCATCACCGGACTGTGGCAGGTGAGCGGCCGCAGCGACCTGTCCTGGGACGAGTCGGTCCGGCTGGACCTGCGGTACGTCGACAACTGGTCGATGACGCTCGACCTACTGATCCTCTGGAAGACCGTGCGCGCGGTGATCTACGGCGCAGGAGCGTACTGATGGACAAAGCAGCACCGGTATACGTCGCCGGCCACCGCGGCCTGGTCGGATCCGCCATCTGGCGGCGGCTGGAAGCGGTCGGCTTCACCCAGTTGATCGGCGCGACGTCGAGTGAGCTCGACCTGCGGGACCGGGCCGCGACGTTCGCGTTCTTCACCGAGCACCGCCCGGCGGTGGTGATCGACGCGGCCGCCCGGGTCGGCGGCATCCTGGCGAACCGGGACCACCCGACCGAGTTCCTCAGCGACAACCTGCGCATCCAGGTGAACCTGATGGACGCCGCGCTCGAGGTCCGCACGCCGCGGCTGCTGTTCCTGGGCTCGTCCTGCATCTACCCGAAGTACGCCGAGCAGCCGATCCGCGAGTCTAGCCTGCTCACCGGTGAGCTGGAGCCGACGAACGACGCGTACGCGATCGCCAAGATCGCCGGCATCATGCAGGTCCAGGCGGTCCGCCGGCAGTACGGGCTGCGCTGGATCTCGGCGATGCCGACCAACCTGTACGGGCCGAACGACAACTTCGACCTGACCAGCTCGCACGTGCTGCCCGCGCTGATCCGGCGCTTCCACGACGCCAAGGTGTCCGGTGCACCCGAGGTGGTGCTGTGGGGGAGCGGTACGCCGCGGCGCGAGTTCCTGCACGTGGACGACCTGGCCGACGCGTGCCTGCACCTGCTGGAGCAGTACGACGAGCCGGAGCCGATCAACGTCGGTGTCGGCGAGGACGCGACGATTCGCGAGCTGGCCGAGCTGGTCGCCCGCGTGGTCGGCTACACCGGTGCCATCAGCAACGATCTGTCCAAGCCGGACGGCACGCCGCGCAAACTGCTCGACGTGAGCCGGCTGAACGCGCTGGGGTGGAAGCCGTCCACCGACCTCGAAGACGGTGTGGCCGCCACCTACGCCTGGTACCTATCCCAGGAGCAGGCATGAAGAAGGCGTTCGTCACCGGTATCACCGGCCAGGACGGGTCGTACCTGGCCGAGTTGCTGCTGGCCAAGGGCTACCAGGTGCACGGTCTGATCCGCCGCGCGAGCACGTTCAACACGCGCCGGATCGACCATCTGTACGAGGGTCCACAGGCCGAGGACAAGCGGCTGTTCCTGCACTACGGCGACCTGACCGACGGCTCGCGCCTCGTCACCTTGCTGGCGTCGATCCAGCCGTCCGAGGTGTACCACCTGGCCGCGCAGAGCCACGTCCGCGTGTCCTTCGACGAGCCGGAGTACACCGGTGACACCACCGGCATGGGGACGACGCGGCTGCTCGAGGCGATCCGGATGATCGGGCTGGACTGCCGGTTCTACCAGGCGAGCTCGTCGGAGATGTTCGGTGCGACGCCGCCGCCGCAGAACGAGGAGACCCCGTTCTACCCGCGGTCGCCGTACGGCGCGGCGAAGCTGTACGGCTACTGGATGACCCGGAACTACCGCGAGGCGTACGACATGTTCGCGGTGAACGGGATCCTGTTCAACCACGAGAGCCCGCGCCGCGGCGAGACCTTCGTGACCCGCAAGATCACCCGCGCGGTCGCCCGGATCAAGCTCGGCCTGGACCAGCGGCTGTACCTGGGCAACCTGGACGCCTGCCGGGACTGGGGGTACGCACCCGAGTACGTCGAGGCGATGTGGCGGATGCTGCAGCACGACACCCCGTCCGACTACGTGATCGCGACCGGTACGTCGTACTCGGTCAAGGACTTCGTCTCGCTGGCCTTCGACCACGTCGGGCTGGACTGGGAACAGTACGTCGACTACGACGCGCGGTACGAGCGTCCGACCGAGGTCGACTCGCTGATCGGGGACGCGTCCAAAGCCAACACCGAGCTCGGCTGGAAGACCCAGGTCCATGTGCCCGAGCTGGTCCGGATCATGGTCGACGCGGACCTGGCCACGCTGACCCAAGAGGACTGACCGATGACCGACATGCAGGTGGAGACGACCCCGGAGACCAGCACGGCCGACCGCGTCGACGTGCTGGGCATCCATGTCAGCGTGACCGATGTGGACGGCACGGTGGAGACGTTCGCGCGCTGGATCGACCGCGGCGAGCGGCACCTGGTCTGTGTCTCCGACATGAACTCGCTGCTGCACGCCCGGGCCGACGAGCACCTCACCCGGGTCTTCAACACCTCAGGTCTGACCGTGCCGGACGGCATGCCGCTGGTCTGGGCGGGGAAGCGGGCCGGGTTCGACCGGATGGGGCGGGTCGCGGGGCCGGACCTGCTCGAGCGGGTGATGGCCGAGGCGGCCGAGCGTGGCTGGACGCAGTACTTCTACGGTGGTGCCGAGGGAGTCGCCGAGGAACTGCGCGACACCTTCGAGGAGCGTCACCCCGCGTTGAAGGTCGTCGGCGTGCACTGTCCGCCGTACCGGCCGCTGACCGAGGCCGAGGACGCCGCCGTGGTGGCCGAGATGAACGCCTCCAAGGCGGACATCATCTGGATCGGCCTCGGCGCCCCGAAGCAGGAGCGCTGGATGGCCGAGCACCGGGACCGGCTCGACGCCGCGATCCTGATCGGTGTCGGCGCCGCGTTCGACTTCCACACCGGCCGGCTGGACCGGGCACCGCTGTGGATGCAGCGGGCCGGGCTGGAGTGGAGCTACCGGCTCTACAAGGAGCCCAAGCGGCTCTGGCGCCGCTATGTGCTCGGCATCCCGCGCTTCCTGCTCGGCGTCCTCCGCAATCCGCCGAGGCCCGTCTAGAGTGCTGCGGTGAAGTTCCCCCGGCGGCCGAAGCTCCGGCGACTGGCCGGGCCGGCCGGCCGGGCGAGCTGGGGGTTGGCCGACCAGGCCCTGTCCAGCCTGAGCAACCTCGCCGTCGGGGTGGTCGTCGCGCGGTCCAGCACGGTCGCGGACTTCGGTGTCTACGCGCTGGCCTTCGGCGGCTACACGATCGCTCTGAACCTCTCCCGGGCCGTCTCCACCGAGCCGTTGGCCGTCCGCTATTCCTCTGGTGAACGCAACTCGGCCTGGCAACGAGCTGTTCGCGCCAGTACGGCGACCGCACTGCTGATGGGGTTTGTCGGGCTGCTGGTCGGCCTGGCGATCGCGGCCGTCCCGGGCGTGCCGTCGAGGGGTGTGCTGATCGCGTTCGCGGTGACGATGCCGGGGCTGCTCCTCCAGGATGCGTGGCGGTGGGCCTTCTTCGTGGTCGGGGAGGGGCATCGAGCGTTCGTCAACGACTTGATCTGGCTGCTGGCGATGCTCGCGATCTTCGGCGGGCTCTATCTCACCGGTACGGCGTCCGCGTTCACGCTGACGCTGGGGTGGGGACTCGGTGCGGTGATCGCGGCCGTGGCTGGGCGGTTCCAGGCGGGCGTGGCACCGCGACGGCAGCTGATCCGCGAGTGGGTGCGGACGCATTGGGATCTCACCCCGAAGTACATGGGGGAGATGCTCGCGGTGTCGGGCACGATCCAGGTGTACATGCTCGGCATCACCGCCGCTGCCGGTCTGGCGGCGACCGCGGGTATCCGGGGCGCGCAGGTCCTGCTCGGCCCGGTGAACGTGCTCAACCAGGGCATCCGGATGATCTCGGTACCGGAGGCAGCCCGGGCGCTGCGGCACTCCTACCGACGTCTGTGGCTCGTCGGGCTGGCGATCTCGCTGGGTGTGGGTGCGGGCGCGCTGGCCTGGGGAGCGGTCTTCCTGCTACTCCCTGAGGTCGTCGGAGAGCAACTCCTCGGCCCTGGCGTCTGGGCGCAGGCCAGCACCGTCATGGTGCCGGTGATCCTGCTGCAGGCTTTCGGCGCCTCCAACGCCGGCGCCTTCGCCATCATGCGAGCCCTAGCAGCCGCCACCCGGGGCCTCCGAGTCCGCCTGATCTCATCCGTCATCCTCATCGTCTGCGGAGTAGGCGGCGCCTTCCTCTGGGGCCCGAAAGGCGCGGCCTGGGGCCTGGCCGGCGCCTCCTTCTGCACCCTCCTCCTCTGGTGGAACGAGGCCCACCGAGCCATCACCGCCCACCGCCGAGCCGTCAGCGAACAGTGATGGTGGCGTAGCCGCCTCGGACGGGGTTCTGGCCGTCGGTGACTTCGATGCGGTACATCTGCGAGGTGCCGGATGGAGCGTTCGGGTCGGTCAGGGTGATGTTCGGGCGGCTCCAGAACGTGGAGTCGGCGGTGGTGGTGGCGACGACCGTGTTGGTGGACCCGCGCAGGAGGCGGTAGGTGAGCGTGATGTCGTCGTTGTCCAGGGACGTCTGCACGGTCGCCTTCACCTGGCCGGCCGTCGTACTGGACAAGGTCGGCAGCACCGGGCCGAGCGGCTTGGCCCCGGCGCCGAGATTGGTGAACCGGGTCAGACCCTGCTGACCGACACCGTTGACCTTGGTGAAGTCACCGCCGACCCACAGATCGGCTCCGCCGGTGGCCGACACGAGCGGCCCGACCACGGTCGGCGGTCCCGCGTTCGTGTTCGGGAACCATGGCCCGAGCGACCCGGTCGCCGGGTTCTGCAGCAGCAGGAAGTGGGCACCGGTGCCGTCCTGGAACCCGCCCGGACAGCTGTGTGCGTGCGACCCCTTGAACAACCAGCCGTTCACGTACGTGACCGCCTCGGTCGCCCCGAGACAGTTGTTCTTCCACAGCAGATTGCCGGTGGCAACGTCCGCGGCCCACGTCCCGTCGAAGCATCCACCGCCGTCCCCGGCGTTGGCGAAGTACACCCGGTTGCCCGCGGTCTCGATGTCCTTGACCCGCGACGTACATCCACTGCTCGGCAGCGGTACGGCGGACGCCGCGGCGAACGGCAGCAACGCACCGGTGGAGTTGTTGACGCTGGCAACCGCCCAGCGACTGACCCCGCCGATCTTCGCGAAGGTCCCGCCGAGGTAGACCTTCGAGTTGTCGTCGGCCGCGTCGATCGCGTACACGTCCGCGTCGGCGTTCGGGTTCCACGGCAACAGGCTGCCGTTGACCGTGCTGATCGCGGCCGCGCGGTTCCGGGCCACCCCGTTGACGAGCCCGAACGACCCGCCGAAGTACAGGCTGCTCCCACCGATCGCGAGCGTCTTCACCCGGTAGGACACGCTCGGCTTGATGGTCGCGACCAGCGCGCCGGTCGCGGTGTCGAACGCCGCGATCCGGTTCCGCACCTGGCCGTCGACACGGGTGAAGTCACCGCCGACGTACACCCGGGAGCCGTCCGGCGACGCCACGATCGACCAGACGACGCCGTTCAGCGTGTGGTTGAACGTGGTGTCGAGCGCGCCGGTGCTCTGGTTGAACGCGGCCAGATAGGTCCGGCCGGTCTGATTGGTCCCGGCCGCCGCGCCCGGCGGACGGACCTTGGTGAACCGGCCGCCGACGTACGCCTTGCCCTTGGCAACGGCCAGGCCGAGCACACTGGCATCCGTCTGCCAGGCCGAGTTCGCGATCGCGGTCAGCGACGCGCCGGTGCTGGTCGCGGCCGGCGCCGGCCCGACGACGCTCAGCGCCAGACCGGCCGCCCCCACCACAGCGACAACTCTCCCCATGATTCCCCCTTGCCCCTGACAACCAATCTACGACCGGCAGCCCCCCGCCGGTCCATAGACGAAGGGGGTCTGCCTCAAAAGGCAGACCCCCTGTACCACTGCTGCTGCTTACGGCACCTTCACGCTGACCGACGGGCCCTTCATGATGTTGCGCCCGTCGTGCACCTCGATGTGGTAGCTGTACGTCTGCCCGCTCTTCACACCGGTGTCGGCCACCGTGTAGTACTTGCGCGCCTCCCAGTAGTACGACATGTACTTGAACGAGCCGATGTTCGTCGTACCCCGGAACACGTTGTAGGTGAGCGAGATGTTGTCCAGGTCGTACACGTCGGCGAACTTGACCTGCACCTTGTCCGACGACGGGATCAGCATCGGCGCCTTCGGTACGGCGGGAGCCGCGCCACCCGGAGTGTTGGTGAACCGGGTCAGACCGCGCTGCGGCTTGCCGTTGACGTTCAGGAAGTCACCGCCGACCCAGAGGTCGGTGCTGGTGCCGGCCATCGCCAGCGGGCCGACCTGGGTGGTGCTGCTCTGATCGGCGTCGGTGTTCGGGAACCACGGGCCGATCTTGCCGTTGATGGCGCTCTCGACCAGCAGGTAGTGCGTGCCGGTGCCGTCGGGGAAGGCGCCGCTGTCGCTGCAGTTGTGCGCGTGCGAGCCCTTGTAGACCCAGTTCCCGATCGCCTTGATCGCCTCGGTCGCGCCCAGGCAGTTGTTCTTCCAGAGCAGTTTGCCGGTGCTGACCTGAGCGGCCAGGACGCCGTCGTAACAGCCGCCGCCGTCACCACCGTTGGAGACGTACACGTTGTCGCCGAGGGTGTCGATGTCCTTCACCCGGGTGGTGCAGGTCGCGGTCGGCTTCGGAATCGCCGCCGCGGCCGGGAACGAGTACGCCGCGCCGGTGGTGTTGTTCGTCATCGCCAGCGAGTAGTGGTCCTTGCCGTTGATGGTGCTGAACGGACCGCCGACGAAGACCCGGGTGCCGTTGTCGGACAGGTCGATCGCGTACACGTCGCCGTTCGCGACCGGGTTCCACGGCAGCAGATCGCCCTGGATCAGCCGGACCGCGCCGAGGCGGCTGCGGACGGCGCCGTCGATCCTGCCGAACGAACCGCCGATGAACACGCTGTTGCCGAAGATGGCCAGCGCCTTGACCCGGGCCGAGACGACCGGGTCCCAGGCCGCGACCATCTTGCCGGTGACGACCGAGAACATCGCGATCTTGCTGCGCTTGATGCCGTTCACGGTGGTGAAGTCGCCGCCGATCACGACCCAGTTGCCGTCCGGGCTGGTGGCGATGCTGTAGACCGGGCCGTTCAGCTTCGGCGCGAACGCCGTCGGCGCGCCGGTGGTGCGGTTGAACGCGGCGATGTAGGTCCGGACCGCCTCGCCCTGGCCGGCCGGCTTCCCCGGCTGCCGGATCTTGGTGAACAGACCGCCGGCGAACACCGTGTTGCCGCTGATCGCGAGCGCGTTCACGCTGTTGTTGGTCTGCCACGAGGTCTGCTTGATGGCCGAGACGGCCGATGCGAAGCCCGGAGTCGCCGCCTCCACCGGCGGTCCCGAGGGAATCAGCGCAGCGGCGATGACGGCCGCAGCGGTGACAACGGCCAGCACATACTTCTTCATCAATGTCCTTTGGACTGGGCGGGGTTCAGTCTTGGGGCGGGTGCGTGCCTCACGCACGCACCCAGCGGACATTAGCGCTGTGGGAGGTCGACCGGAAGCCGACCTCCCCCTCGCGTTATGACTTTGTGCTGCAGTTCCCAGACTCTGCGTTTTCAGCGGGCCGCGCTCTGCGCTTTCATCGCGCCGCGAAGTGAGCCTGCACCTGGACCGGGCTGAGCGCATACGGGTACACCGCCGCCTCGTCGATCCCCATTCCGGTCTGGATCGCTCCGCCTCCCGGCCAGCTGTTGGTGTTGTCGTACCCGACCCGCCACCAGCCGTAGTACAGCGACGCCGATCCGACGTTCGCACTGCCGGCCGGCGCACCGTCGACGTACAGCTTCATGAAGCCGTTGTCGTAGCTGCCGACCACGTGGTGCCACTGCCCGTCGTTCTTGCCCGACGTGCTGGTCAGCGTGCGCTGGGCGCCGTCGTTCACGCCGAACACGATCGAGCCGTTGGTGCGCATGTACAGCATCCGGTCGCCGCCGCCACCGCTGTTGGTGGTCTTGGAGTTGCCGAACCCGATGATCCGGCCGCCGCGGTTGGAACCGCTCTGCTTGACCCACGCCTCGACGGTGAACTGCTGCGGCATGCTGTACGCCTTCTCGCCGACCATCCGGCCGCTGCTCGAGCTGATCGTCATGGACGTATTGCCCGCGATCACCCCGGCGCTGCCCAGCGTCACGCCGGTGAACGTGCCGTTGTTGCTCTGCCCGGACGAGTCGACCGAGGCCGTCGTACCGACCGCCTCACCCAGCCGCCAGTAGGCCTGCGGGCCGTCGGCGTTGACGATCTGGTCGTACGCCGTGGACGGCGTACTGGCGACCGTGATCGGATCCGAGTAGTTGCCACGGACCGTCGTACTGCCGTCCGTCACCTCGACCCGGTAGTTGGTCTCCTCGCCCGGCGCCCCGGAGGTGTCGGTGAAGTGCAGCCAGGGCCGGTCCCACGGCGAGGACTTGGCCGTCCAGGTCGCGATCGTGGTGTTGCTGAACCCCTTCAGCAGCCGGTAGGTCAGCGTGCTGTCGTCGTTGTCGAGCAGGGTCGGGAAGTGGATCTGGACGACGCCCGGCTCGACGCTGTAGGGGAGCAGCTTGGCCGGCTTGGCCGGTGCGGCACCCGGGGTCGCGTTGGTGAAGCGGGTCAGGCCCTGCTGGCCGACGCCGTTCGTGGTGGTGAAGTCGCCGCCGACCCAGAGGTCGTCGCCGCCGGACGCGAAGGCCAGCGGGCCGACCTCGGTGGGCGGTCCGGCGTTGGTGTTCGGGAACCATGGGCCCAGCGAGCCGTCGGTCAGGTTCTCGGTCAGCAGGAAGCGGTAGCCGAAGCCCTGCGGGAAGCCGCCGGCGCCCTGGTTCACGCAGTCGTGTGCGTGCGAGCCCTTGTACAGCCAGCCGTTGACGACCTTGACCGTCTCGGTGGCGCCCAGGCACTGGTTCTTCCACTTGAGCATGTTGGTGGCGATGTCGACCGCCCAGGTGCCGTCGAAGCAGCCGCCGCCGTCCCCGCCGTTGCCGAAGTAGACGGTGTCGCCGCTGGCGTCGATCGCCTTCACCCGGGTGGTGCAGGAGCCGTTCGGCGGCGGTACGGCGGATGCGCCGGGGAACGGCAGCACGCCGCCGGAGACCGGGTCGAGGCTGGTCACGGTGTTCTGGTTCGTGCCGTTCACGGTGCTGAACTGTCCGCCGGCGTACACCTTGGAACCGTCGTCGGCGACGTCCACGGCGTACACGTCGCCGTTCACTGCGGGTGCCCAAGGCAACAGGGTGCCGAGGTCGGCGGTGACTGCCGCCAGCCGGAGCCGCTCGATGTTGTTGACCAGGCCGAACGAGCCGCCGAAGTAGACCGTGCCACCGGAGACCGAGATGGACTTGACCCGGTAGGAGACCGAGGGCTTCCAGTTGGTGACCAGCGCGCCGGTGGCGGTGTCGAAGGCGGCGATCCGGTTCCGGGTCACGCCGTTGACGGTGGTGAAGTCACCGCCGACGTAGATCCGCGAGCCGTCGGCCGAGGCGGCCACCGCGTACACCTGGCCGTTGAGGACCGGGGTGAACGACGTGACCAGGTTGCCGGTGTTCTCGTCGAAGGCGGCCAGGTAGGCCTGCGCGACCTCGTTGGTGCCGGCCGCGGCGCCCGGCGGGCGGACGCTGGTGAACCGGCCGCCGACGTACGCCTTACCGGCCGCGACGGCGATTCCCTGCACGCTGGCGTTGGTCTGCCAGGTCGGACTGTTGGCCGCCGACAGCGAGGCCTCGATGCTCTGCGCCGGTGGCGCGAGTACGACGACCAGCGAGCCGGCGATGAGAGCGCCCACGACCCCCAGACGCGCGAACAGCCATCTCTTCTTCATCCTGCGGTGTCCCCCTCGGACAAATGGCGCCCCCACGGCGCCTTCACATGGTTCTCCAGATGCCCCCGAGAACCCCCGAGAAGAGAGTAGGCCACAGAAACAGATGCTTTGGCCACCCCGACACGACTGAGGCCGTGTCTGCTGATCCCACGCCTACTGCGCGGCACTCGGCACGGCACCTCGCCGCACTGGAGCAAAGGCCACGATGAAAACCACATCGAGGCCTTCACTCCAGCACGCCGAGCTACCGCACCGAGCACCTGCTCGCTACGGCGTGGGATCAGCAGACACGACCTACCTATATCCTGGGGCGCTGGCACGAGGGGAGTGAGGTACGGATGGAACCGGGCACCGTGGTCTGGCGGGAGACCGCCCAGTCACTGCTGCGGCAGAAGTGGCTGATTCTGGGCTGCATCATGCTCGGACTTGTCGGCGCCTCCGTGTTCGCCTTCTCCCAGACCGAGCGCTGGACAGCGTCCAGCCAGCTGGTGATCGGCCCCGCGGTACCGCCGGCCCTGGTCGGGAAACTGCCCAGCAGCGCGGACAAAACCGGCCCGCTCGGCATGGACCTGCCGGCCGAGACCCAGGCCCGGGTGATGGCCAGCCCGACACTGCTGCGCAGCGTGGCCAAGTCGCTCGGGCTGCCGATCACCGACCAGACGATCCAGGACCTGGCCGCCGTGACCCGGGTCAAGGCGGTCACCGACAACGCGTACCTGGTCACCACCGACGGCCCGACCTCCTCGGAAGCGGTACGGCGGGCCAACGCGATCGCGGTCATCTACCTCAAGACGCGCAACGACGAGGCCAAGTCGCTGCTGACCACTCTGGCCGGCCAGGCGCAGGACCGGTCGAAGACGGCCACCCAGCAGTCCAAGAGCCTGGTCAGCCAGATCGACGAGGCGGTCCAGCGCGGCGACTCGCAGACCGCCGCGGCGCTGCGCGACCAGCGCGTCGGTCTGGCCACCGAGGCCCGGCAGGCGGCCGACGACGCCTCCGCAATGCTCAAGGCACTGACCGCCGTCGGCACCGGCAGCGAGCTCGTCACCCCGGCCACGACGGACACCGCCACCTCGTCGCCGATGGTTGCCCGCGACATCCTGGTCGGCGGCATCCTCGGCCTGGTGCTCGGCTTCGGCCTGGCCCTGCTCAGGTCCCACCTGACGCCGTACATCCTGACCCGCGACCAGGCGGCCCGGGCGGCGAGCTCGCCGGTGATCGCCGCGTCGGAGGGCAACCGCCGCCGACTCTGGCACCGTGCGGCGCCCGAGCTCCCGCAGTACGAGATCACCGCGCTCGGAGCCGAGGCGAGCGGTGCGCTCGCCCGGCGCGAGCTGAACCCGCGCGCCTTCGCCGGTGGTGGTCCGGGCGCCATGCTCGTGGTCTCGGCCTCACCGACGCCGAACTCGGCCGGCATCGCCCTCGCGATGGCCGAGGCGAACGCCCGCGACGGCCGCGAGACCCTGCTGGTCCTGGCCGACGTGGAGGGTACGCCGGTCCTGGAGCACGTCACCGGGCACGAGGGCCTGACCGACCTGGTGCACGAGCCCGCCGCGACCCGGGCGATCCGGGCGCGCAAGCTGTTCCGCCCCGGCACGGTCGCCGACCTCTACGTCCTGCCGCCCGGTCTGAACCACGAGGAGACGGCCGAGGCCGTCGGTCCCTCGCTGGTGCCGGGCATCGTCGCGGACCTTCCGCCCGGCTACTCCGTGGTCATCCACGGCCCGGCCGCGGTCGGGCGGCACGGGATCACTCCGCTGGCCGCCGCGGTGGACGCATCGGTCCTGGTGGTGCAGGTCGGTCATGACAAGGAGATGGATGTCGCCCGGCTGACCGGAGCGCTCCACTTCGCGGGTGCGCCGGTGCTGGGCGTCGTACTGATCGGTGCCTCGGCGCACGACGAGACGCTGGGGATCCCGCTGAACTTCAAGTCGGCCGACTCGGCCGCCCCACCGATCCGCTGACCGTGTCGTCGTACCAGCTGGCGCGGCCGGTGCCGGGGACCGTCGAGGAGGTCCAGAAGCCGGCCTGGTTCTGGCTGATGCTGTGGTGCCTGTTCGTGCTCGGCGTCCAGCCGTGGTCGTCCCGGGTGGCCGCGCCGCAGGGGACCACCGGGTCGACGAACAGCATGATGAAGGGCCTGCTGCTGGGCGCGATCTTCCTGATCGCGCTGGCGGCGACCAAGCCCGGCTTCAAGACCCGGGTCAACCCGTCGAGCAGCCTCTACGTGTTGTACGTGCTGTTCGCGACCGCCACCGCGTTCCTGCTGGCCGAACCGACCGGGCCGCTGCTGAGGCTCGCGCGGTTCCTGATCGGGCTGGTGCTGATCTTCCTGCTCTGGCGGCCGCTGGTGCGGGTCCCGGAGCGGCTGATCCGGGCTCATCTCTGGGCCCATCTGTTGCTCGCGGCCACGGTCGTGCTGAGCCTGGCGTACGCGCCGAGCCAGGCCTGGCGCCCGCTCAGCTCGCTCGGTGCGGGGTACCGGCTGCAAGGTGTCATCATCCCGATGCTGCCGCCCCGGGTCGGCGAGGTCGGTGCGATCCTGCTCGGGCTGGCGCTGATCGGGTTCGTCTGCAAGAAGTTGTCCGCGATCCCGGCCGCGGGACTGATCGGGCTGGGCGTCGTCCTGGTCGCGGCGAGCCGGACCCGGACCTCGGCGGCGGCGATCGCGTTCGGGCTGGTGCTCGCGCTGATCCTGACCCGGAAGACCTGGGCCGGGCGGATCGTGAGTCTCGGTGTGCCGGCGTTGATCGGGATCGCGTTCCTGACGATCGGATCGCTGCACACCTGGTTGCTGCGCGGCCAGGGGACCCGGCAGATCAGCTCACTCAGCGGCCGGACCACCAGTTGGCAGGCGGTGCTGGACGAGAAGGTGTCGCTGCAGACGGCGATCATCGGCCACGGCCTGGGCAACAAACGCGTGCTGCTGCGCCGCGGCGAGGGCGACATCGACGTGATGGCGATCGACAACAGCTGGCTCGGCCTCTACTGGGAGACCGGCCTGCTCGCCGTCACGATCGTCGGGATCGCGCTGATCGTCGCTTGGATCTCGGTCCTGCGCGCCCCCACGCCGTACGTGAAGGCCTGCGGCGCGATGCTGCTCGGCTACATCAGCGTCGCCTCGCTCAACGAGAGCGGCCTGTCCGACCTGAGTTCGATGACCCTGCACCTGCTGGTTGCCGCCGCCGTCTGCGACGCCGACCGAATCCGCCATCGAGCCAGACAGCAGGCCCAGAGTCTGTCCGGCTAACTGCTGATGGAGTCCTGGTCGAAGCCGGCTTGCTGCCATTCGTTCCAGGTCATGGTCTTGCCGCGGAAGGCGAAGCGGTCGGCGGCCTTGCCGTCGATCTGGTAGCTGTTGCGGCGGAACGTGACGGCGCCGGCCTTGGTGGGGGAGCCCTTGTTCTCGACCACGCCGGTGCTCGCGGTCGCGTCGTCCATCACGACCAGGTTGCCCTCGATCACCACCTCGGCCAGGACGTAGGTGCCGCGCGGACCGTCGCCGCGGGTGCGGGACTGGATCGAGATGCCGTTGCGGTTGCCCTTGACCAGGTTGCCGCGGACCTGCACTCCGGACGAGGTGTTCACGTTGATCCCGCCGCCGTCCCACAGACTCCCGCCGGAGCCCCGGCCGGTGCCGAATCCGTTGCTCTCGACAACGTTCTGCTCGATCACCGCCTGGTAGCTGATCTCGTACCGGATCCCGTCCGCGGCGTTGTCCCGGATCCGGTTGCCGGTGATCCGCCGGTCGTACTCGGCGATGTCACTCCACATCCCGATGCCGCGGTTGGCCACGATGTCGTTCCCGGACACCTCACCCGACGACCGGGTCGACTTGATCCCGCCGGACTCCCAGTCGGCGATCCAGAACCCGTCGGTATTGTTCCGGGTGACCAGGTTCGCGGTGATCCGTACGCCGGCCGACTTGTACTGCCCGATCCCGAGCTGCCCGTTGTCGGCGACCGTGTTCCGGCTCAGCTCGGCCCGGTCGCCCTCGATCACCATGATCCCGACCGCGTGGTTCCAACGGACCTCGTTCGCGGTCACCGTCCAGCCCCGGCCGACCTGTAACGCCCCGCCCTGCGGCCGGCTGGCGAAGTGCTCGATGGTCAGCCCGGTGACCGTGACGTCGTCGGCGGACTTCTCGATCGCGGTCGGCGTCCGGGACATCTCGACCTCGTGGCCGTCCGGGTCGTCGGCGACGTACACGGCATTGGCCTGGTCGTCGCCGAAGAACGTCCCCGGCTTCACCTGCTCGAGGCTCATCACCCGGGTCAGATGCTTGCCGTCGACAAACACCTGCTCGCCGCGCTGGCACGGCTTGGTCTTGTTGTCCTCACACTGCCCTTTGAGCTGGTACGGCGCCGGCAGCACCGCACGCACCACCCATCGACCGCCGTCCCGCTTCCAGCCGTCCAGCCGCACCGACCCGGTCAGTACGACGCCCGGCCCGCCGCTCAGCGTGTCACCAGCCCGCGGCCGGATCGCCCGGCTGATCCGATGTACCCCCTTGGCGAAACAGAACGTCGTCCCCGCCGGTGCCGCATCGATGACCTGCTGAGGATCGGCTCCCACCGCGATCGCGGTCCCTCGACACGCCTTCGCCGTACCCGGACCGGTGGGCCCCAAGACCGCGGCGGCCGCAGCGGGGGGAGCAGTAGGCACCGTCACCGCAGGCGCCGCCGACGAACGCATCGGCGACGGCGCCCCCGAGTTCTCTCCACCACCGGAGCATCCAGCCAGCAACAACACCACCATGGCACAGCCCACCGCAACACGACGCCTCATCCACAACCCTTCACCCGCCCGGCGAACAGATCCGCAGGAGACTACCGCCCCCACGGTCCGCCCCCCGCCCGGGTCCGCCAATCCTGTACCGAAGAACGGGTAGTGGTCAGCCGCCCAGAGGCCTGGCCGGGCCAGCCGGGCGTCAAGCGGACCTCGTAGACGAGCCGCATCCAACCACTACCCGTTCTTCGGTACGCCCAGACGTGGGACCGCCATCGCGTACTGTCTGGCCATGCGCCGACCTGCTGCCGCGTTGGTTGTCGAGCGCCTCGTCGGCCACTACCGCCGTACCGACGGCCTTAGCTGGATGTACGGCCAGGGATCGGTGATCACGGGGCTGACCGAGGATTCCGACCTCGACCTGATCCTCGTCTGGGACCAGGACGTTCCCGGCGCGCCCACAATGCCCGGACAGTCGA
Organism: Kribbella sp. NPDC049174; assembly: GCF_043197365.1. NCBI lineage: Bacteria > Bacillati > Actinomycetota > Actinomycetes > Propionibacteriales > Kribbellaceae > Kribbella > Kribbella sp. NPDC049174. Next base: position 604,299 of record NZ_JBICSZ010000001.1, read on the forward strand.
AGCTCACCGCGCACGGACAGTTGGCGTTGGAGCAGTCGTACGTCGACGGCTACGACGTGGATCTCATGCACATACCTCGCCGCATGTTCGTGACCTGGATAAGCGAACTCGAGGGAGGCGACGGCTGGTCGGGTATGGCGTGGCCGCTGCCGATCTATGTCGCCTCAGGCCTGGCCGAATCTGAGCTGTTGCTCGATCCGACCGGCCTGGGAACTGAGTACCGCACGCGAGTCCAGACCCCCGCTGCCCCGGTCGTCGCGAAAGTGCGACGCCAACTCGAGGCCGCGGCACCCGGCTTCATCAAGGAGCTACGTCGATCGGCCGAGCGCGAGAACCGATGGCTCCACGCACACCTTTCGGTTGAACTCCAAAAGCTCGTCTACACCGCATGGTTCCTCTTCGAGGGCCACTATCCGCCGTTCCCGAAGTACCTCCCGCAGTGGTACGAACGCTTCGGCATGAACCGCGAGATCCAAAGACTCGAAGCCACCTACTGGGCCTGCCGAGACCTCACCGAAGGAACGGCAGCCCTCGAGTCTTTGACCGCCGCCGTGCTGAATCTTCATGACAGGTAGGTGTCTCGGGCGAGGTTGTACGCGAGATCCTGGGCCACCTGGAAGGCGTCGTCCTCGTCCAGACGGTGCTGGAGGACCAAGTTGGCCAGATAGCCGGCGTCGATACGACGGGCCAGGTCATGGCGGGCCGGAATGGACAGGAACGCCCGGGTGTCGTCGACGAAACCGGAGGTGTTGTAGAAACCGGCGGTCTCGGTGACCAGCTCGCGGAAGCGGCGCATCCCGTCCGGACTGTCGAGGAACCACCACGGCGCCCCGAGCCGCACCGCGGAGTACACACCGGCCAACGGTGCTAGCTCCCGCGAGTAGACCGTCTCGTCCACGGTGAAGAGCACCATCCGGAAGCCCGCCGCGTGCCCGAACCGCTCGAGCAACGGCTGCAGCGACCGGGTGAACTCGGCCGCCACCGGAATGTCGTGCCCCTTGTCCGGCCCGTACGTCGAGTGGATCGCCGGATCGTGATCCCGCAGTACGCCGGGGTGCAACTGCATCACCAGGCCGTCCTCGGCCGACATCACCGCCGACTGGTACAGCATGTGGCCGGCGAACGCGCTCGCGTCCTCCGCCGACACGTCACCCTTCAACGCACCCGCGTAGACCCGCGCCGCCTCCGCATCGGACAACGGAATCGCCGCCGCACTGAGGTGTCCGTGGTCGGTCGCCCGCGCACCCGCCTCCACAAAGGCCTGCCGCCGCTGCCGGATCGCCTGCAGATACCCGTCGTACGTCGAGGTGTCGACGTCGGCCAACGCCCCGAGCTGCTGGATCAGGTCAGCCCAGTCCGGCCGGTCCAGGTGGACGACGGCATCCGGGCGGAACGTCGGGACCACCCGGCCGGGCAGGTCCGCGGCCACCTTGGCGTGCTGGGCCAGGTCGTCCGTGGCGGCGTCGGTGGTGGAGATCAGCTCGATCGCGAACCGGTCGAGCAGCGCCCGCGGCCGGAAGTCGGGCTCGGCGAGGCGCGCGGAGATCTGGTCGTACAGCTCGTCTGCGGTCTCCGCCGACGGATGGGTGGTGACGCCGAGCACGTCGGCGAACTCGTGCTCCAGCCAGTACCGGCTCGGGGTGGCCCGGAACAGGTGCCAGTTCCCACAGAACTCGCGCCAGATCTCCCGCGGGTCGGCGGCCGGGGCGCCGTCGCGGCGGGGCAGGCCGAGGCGCTCGGGGGAGATGCCCTGCGAGATCAGCATCCGGGTGACGTAGTGGTCCGGTACGACCAGGAGTTCGGCCGGGTCGCCGAACGGGGCGTCGGTGGCGAATAGCGAGATGTCGACGTGCCCGTGCAGGCAGAGCAGCGGCAGGTCCTTCGTCGACGCGTGGATCCGCCGGGCGAGGTCACGGGCCTCGCCGGCGGGCAGAGCGCGGTCGGGATGAGGCTGCAGTGCCTTCGGCATGGGTCCTCCGTCAGGGGTCGGCTGCAACGATTGCTGCAAAGGATTGCAGTCGGTCCGGCGGGACACAAGTCCTTGTCCACAAGGCGATTATCGCGCGCACTTATGACCCGGGTCCGAGATCTTGACACACTGCTGAAACCGATTGCAGACTCAACCCTGACCTGGGAGGAGGTGACCATGCCCGCAACGATCCGTGACGTGGCGCGGCTGGCGGGTGTGTCGCCGTCCACCGTGTCCCGGGCGCTCTCGATGCCGGAGATGGTCAACGCGGCCACCCGGGCCCGGGTCGCCGCCGCGGTCGAGCAGCTCGGCTACCAGCCGAACCGGGCCGCCCGCGGCCTGATCACCGGCCGGACCGGCAACATCGGCCTGGTCGTGCCCGACCTCGCCAACCCGTTCTTCGCCAGTGTCGCCAAGGGCGTCCAGGCCCGCGCCCGGCGGTACGACGTGGCCGTCTTCGTCGCGGACACCGACGAGGACGCCGCGGCCGAGGTCGGCCTGGTGCGTGCGCTGGCCAAACAGGTCGACGGACTGATCCTGTGCTCACCCCGTGCGGGCGACGCCGACCTGGCCGCGATCGCCCAGGAGACGAACGTCGTACTGGTCAACCGCACCGCCGAGGGCGTGCCCGGCATCATCTACGACAACGAGGAGGGCATGCAGCAGGCGGTCGCCCACCTGGTGGCGCTCGGCCATCGCAAGATCGCCTGGGTCGGTGGACCGGTCACCTCGTGGTCGACCCAGCACCGCAGCATCGGCCTCAGCAACGCCCTCTACGACCAGGGTGCCGAGCTGGCCCGGGTCGGCAGCTTCGCGCCGACGTACGAGGGCGGGATCGCGGCGGCGGACCAGGCCGTCGCCACCGGTGCCACCGCGGTGGTCGCCTACAACGACCTGGTCGCGATCGGGCTGCTGGCCCGGTTGCACGCCCGGGGGATCTCGGTGCCCGGCGACCTCAGCGTAGTCGGCATCGACGACATCGCCATGTCCCGGATGGCCAGGCCCGCCTTGACCACGGTCCGGCTGCCAAAACAGGAGGCCGGCCGGATCGCGGTGGAGCTGTTGCTGGCCGTCCTCGACGACCCGGATCCCGACACCGCCATCGGCACCCGCGGCACCTTGCACGGCGAGCTCATCGTCCGGGAGTCCACCGGGCCCGCACCACGACAGTGATTCGCGTGATCAACCCTGGCTCCGGCCGGGACCGCCCTTGATCCAGAGGAGACACACCCCGATGCCCATTCAGCGGAGAATCGGCCATCGCATGAACCGCCTGATCGCCGCCGTCGGCCTGGTCGCCGTACTGGCCGCGTGTGGCGCACCGACGACGAACCAGCCGGCGGCCGAGAGCACCGGCGACGTGCCGGACAAGCCGTCGAAGGCGGTGACGTTGAACATCCTCGACGTGGCCGGCAACCTGCAGCTGACCCAACCGATGATCGACGAGTTCGTCGAGCAGCATCCCGACGTCATCTCCAAGGTGACCTACTCGAAGGCGCCCGCGCCCGAGCTGGCCGGCAAGATCAAGGCTCAGCAGAACGCGAACCGCGTCGACCTCGACCTGGTCCTGACCGGCACCGACGGCCTGGCCGCCGGCCGCGAGCAGGGTCTGTGGATGGATCTGCTGCCGAAGTACGCCGATCGCGTCGCGGGGATGAAGGACTACCTGCCGCCCGCGAAGAAGATGCAGGAGCTGGCCGGCAACAGCGGTATCACCGTCACCTATTATCCGTCCGGCCCACTGCTCGAGTATCTGCCGGCCAAGGTGCCGACGCCGCCCAAGACGGCCGAGGAACTGCTCGCCTACGCGAAGGCCCACAGGGGCAAGGTCATGTACGCCCGCCCGTCGAACTCCGGCCCCGGCCGCACCTTCCTGATGGGTCTGCCGTACATCCTCGGCGACAAGGACCCGAAGGACCCGATCAACGGCTGGGACAAGACCTGGGCGTACCTCAAGGAGCTCAACCAGTACGTCGACTTCTACCCGTCCGGCACCGCGGACACGATGAAGGCGCTGGCCAACGGTTCCGCGACCGTCATCGCCAGTACGACGGGTTGGGACATCAACCCGCGAGTGCTCGGGACCGTGCCGAAGGAAGCCGCGATCACCCCGCTGAAGGGGTTCCACTGGGTCACCGACGCGCACTACGCCGTCGTACCGAAGGGTGTCTCGACCGACAAGCAGGCCGCGATCCTGCAGCTGCTGAACTTCATGCTCACACCCGAGCAGCAGGCCAAGGCGTACGACAAGGGCTACTTCTACCCGGGGCCGGCGATCAAGGATGTCGACCTGGCCCAGGCGCCGCAGGAGAGCCAGGACGCGATCTCGGAGTTCGGCCGGCCGGAGTACGACAAGCTGATTGCCGACAATCCGACCGAGGTGCCGCTGGACGCGAAGAGCCTGGTCGCCGCGTTCGACAAGTGGGACCGCGAGGTCGGCGGCAGCAAGGTCAAGAAATCGTGACGGTACTGATGCCACGCCTCCGGCGCGGCGGGTCATGGGGCTGTGACTCCCGGCCTTCCCTCGTCACTCCAGTCGCTGCGCTCCCTGCGCTCCTCAGTCCAGGCCGGGAGGCCCCATGACCGGGTTCAACCGCCTGCGGCTAGAGGGCGTCGGCCGCCGGTTCGGTACGGCGGACGCCCTGGCCGGACTGGAGCTGACCATCGAGCGGGGCGAGTTCATCGCCCTGCTCGGCCCGTCCGGCTGCGGCAAGTCCACCGCGCTGAACTGCCTGGCCGGACTGCTGCCGTTGACCGCCGGCAGCATCTGGCAGGACGACCGCCGGATCGACACGCTGCCGCCGGAGAAGCGCGGCTTCGGCATGGTCTTCCAGAACTACGCGCTCTTCCCGCATCTGACCGTCCGCGACAACATCGCCTTCGGCCTGCGGATGCAGCGCCTGCCGAAGGACGAGGTACGGCGACGGACGGCCGCCGCGATCGAGATGGTCCGGCTCGAGGACCATGCCTCGAAGCTGCCCGGTCAGTTGTCCGGTGGTCAACAGCAACGGGTCGCGATCGCGCGAGCGACCGTGCTCGAACCGTCGCTGGTGCTGATGGACGAACCGCTCAGCAACCTGGACGCCAAGCTCCGGCTGGCGATGCGGACCGAGATCCGCCGTCTGCACCAGTCGCTCGGCCTGACCACGGTGTACGTCACCCACGACCAGGAGGAGGCGCTCAGCATGGCGGACCGCCTGGTGGTCATGCGGCAGGGCCGGGTGCAGCAGATCGGCACGCCCGAGGAGGTCCACACGAAACCGTCCAGCTGGCACGTCGCCGACTTCATGGGCTATCGCAACCTGCTGCCGCTCACCGCCGGCCGGGTCGGCGACAACGCAGTCGCCGTACCGCTCGGTGGTACGACGATCGATGGTGTGCCGCAAGGTGACGTCACGACAGGCGACGAGGTGGTCGCGGCGGTACGGCCTGAGGACGTGAAGCTGGGGAGCGAGGACATCACCGGGCTGAGGGGCAAGGTCGAAGTTGTCGAGTACCAAGGCCGTGAGCACGCCGTCGAGATCGTCCTCGACGACGGCACCCGGCTGCACGCCCGCACCGAGCGCAAGGCCGAGGCCGGCGAGCAAGTGTCGATCACGATCAGCCCCGGACGGCTCCTGGTGTACCCGTCCGACGGCGCCGCCGATCGTCCCGCCGCCGAGCTCGCCACCGCGGGGCTCGCGGTATGAGCGACACTCTCAGCTGGCAGCACCGGCTGGCCGAACGCGGCGTCGACCGGAAGCTCTGGTTGTTGCTGCCGGCCACGATCTTCGTGCTGCTGCTGTTCGTGTACCCGTTCCTCTACGGGCTGAGCCTGTCGTTCCAGCCGATGAACGGCGGGGGCGTGCTGGCCAACTACCAGAAGTTCTTCGGCGACGCCTATCAGCGCGACACCATCTTCACCACGCTGAAGATCGCCCTGCCCGCCGCCCTGCTGAACGTGCTGGCCGCCGTGCCGATCGCGTTCCGGATGCGTGGGCGCTTCCGCGGCAAACGGCTGCTCACAACGCTGCTCGTCGTACCGATCTCCCTCGGGACCGTGCTCACCGCGCAGGGGCTGCTGAACTATCTCGGCCCGACCGGGTGGTTCAACCGGCTGCTGATGTCGCTGCACCTCATCGATGACCCGGTCCGGTTGACCAACAACTACTGGGGTGTGTTCTTCTCGCTCATCATCACCGGGTTCCCGTTCGCGTTCCTGCTGGTGCTGTCGTATCTGAGCGGGATCGACCCGACTCTCGAGCGGGCGGCCGCCACCCTCGGCGCCTCCCGGTCGCAGCGGTTCCGCCGGATCACGCTGCCGTTGCTGGCGCCCGGTCTCGCCACGACGTTCCTGCTGACCTTCGTGCTCGCGTTCTCGGTCTTCCCGTCGGCCGTGCTGGTCGGCAACCCGGCCGGCTCGACCCGGGTGATCTCACTGGCCGCGTACCAGGCGGCGTACGAGCAGTACGACTACGCCTACGCGTCGGCGATCGCGATGATCATGGGCGCGGTCGAGCTCGTCGTCGTGGTGATCGTCCTGCTCTGGCGGGCGCGGCTCTACACCGGATCCACGGGAGGCAAAGGATGAGCGGCAGCCGGGCGATCCGAGCGACCCCGACCGCGTGGTTCATCTGGGCCGCGGTCATCTTCTTCTTCGTCAACCTGGCCGGCGTGGTCGGGGCGGTGCTGGTCAGCTCGTTCGGGAAGCGCTGGTTCGACACCTGGGTGCCGAGCGGTTTCACGACCCAGTGGTACGGCGATGCGTGGCGCGAGTTCGGTCTGCTCCAGGTGATCTCGGTGACCCTGCTCGCGTCAGGCCTGGTCGTCGTACTGTCGGTGCTGGTCGGGGCGCCGGCGGCGTACGTACTGGCCCGGCAGAGCTTCCCGGGGAAGCGGTTGGTGTATCTGACCTTCCTGCTGCCGATCCTGATGCCGCCGATCACGTACGGCATCCCGCTCGCGACCGTGCTCTACAAGTTCGGCTTCGCCGGTCACCTGTCCGGTGTCGTGCTGGCCAACCTGGTCCCGTCGGTGCCGTTCGTGATCCTGACCATGACACCGTTCATCGAGCAGGTGGACCCGCGGATCGAGAGCGCGGCCCGGATGCTCGGTGCGAACACCCGCGCGGTGTTCCTGAAGATCCTCGCGCCGCTGCTGGTGCCCGGTTTGCTGGCCTCGGCGATCCTGGTGCTGGTCCGGACGGTCGGCATGTTCGAGCTGACCTTCCTCACCGCCGGGCCGGACTCGCAGACGCTGGTGGTCGCGCTCTACTACTCGATGTCCGCGGCCGGTATCCGGGCCCAGCAGTCGGTCGACGCGATGGCCGTCATGTACACAGCGATGATGCTGGTACTGCTGGTGGTGGCGTTGCGCTTCGTCAACCCCACCCAACTGGTCGCCCGGGTCAAAGAGGAACCATCCGAATGAAAGGTGTCGTCGCTTGAGCAGGCTGAGTCTCACCAACCTCCCCGTCGCCCCCGCGGTCGATCCGCGGCAGCTGTCGGTCGGGATCGTCCACCTCGGGCTGGGTGCGTTCCACCGGGCGCACCAGGCCGTGGTCACCGAGCGGGCCGCCGTGGTCAGCGGGGACACCCGGTGGGGGATCACCGGGGTGAGCCAGCGCTCGGCGACGGTCCGCGACCAGCTCGCACCCCAGGACGGTCTGTACTCCGTCCTCGAGCGAGGACTCGGCGACCCGTCGGTGCAGGTGATCGGGAGCATCCGCGAGGTGCTGACCGCCCCCGAGGACCCGGAGGCCGTGGTCGCGCGGATCGCGGATCCGGCGGCGTCCGTGGTGACGCTCACCGTCACGGAGAAGGGCTACCGGGCCTCCGGAGACGGGCTCGATCTCGACGATCCGGAGATCCAGGCCGACCTGACCGGTCGCCCGCCGCGGACGGTGGTCGGGCAGTTGGCCGCCGGCCTCGCCCGCCGGGTCGAGCCGCTGACGATCGTGTCCTGTGACAACCTGGTTGCCAACGGCCCCTTCCTGCGCAAGCTGGTGGGGGAGTACTTCGAGGCGCTCGGCAAGGTGCCCGAGGTGTTCGAGGCGACCCGGTTCCCGGCCAGCATGGTCGACCGGATCGTCCCGGCGACGACCGACGCCGACCGCGACGAGGCCGCGCGACTGCTCGGCGTACGAGACGAAGCGGTCGTGGTCGCGGAGCCGTTCCTGCAGTGGGTGATCGAGGACGACTTCGCCGGTGACCGCCCGGCCTGGGAGCGGGGCGGTGCCGTCCTCACCCAGGACGTCGCGCCGTGGGAGCAGGCCAAGCTTCGGATGCTCAACGCCACCCACTCGATGCTCGCCTACCTCGGTGCGCTCCGCGGTTACGAGACGATCGCCGAGGCGGTCCGCGACGACGAACTCGCCGCATTCGCCCGTGCGTTGATGACCGAGGACGTCGTTCCCACCCTGTCACCGCCCGACGGGTTGAACCTGACCGAGTACGGCGCCACCGTCCTGGAGCGCTTCGCTAATCCCGCGTTGAAGCACCGTACGACGCAGGTCGCCATGGACGGCTCGGTCAAGCTGCCGGTCCGGATGCTCGGCACCGTCCGCGACCGCCTGGCCGCCGGTGCCGAGCCTCGGGTGATCTCGCTGGCCGTGGCAGCCTGGATGGTCTACGTCCTGAAGACTCCGAGCCTGGACGACCCGCAGGCCGACCGGCTGAAGGCCGCCGTCGCAGGCGCCTCCGAGCCGGCCGCCGTGGTCGACGCACTCCTCGGAGTGGACTCCGTCTTCGCGCCGGAGCTGCGCGACTCACAGGTCTTCCGCAACCTGCTGGTCGAGCACGTCAGCGAGCTAAGCTCCGGATCGTGAAAGTGCTGCCGGCGTCCTGGCCGGTCTGGCGCCATTCGGTCGCGCTGTACCACTGACCGGTCTTCTGGAACCGGTCGGCGGTGAGGCTGTCCAGGATGTAGGTGTTCGCCTTCAGCGTGACCTCGCCGGCCGGGATGACGGCCCCGGAGTTCTGCACCATCCCGGTCGCGGTGGTCCCGCCCTTCATGGTCACCTGATTGCCGGAGACAACGATGTCGCGGAGCAGGTTCAGCCCCCACGGACCGGACCCGCGGGTCCGGGACTGGATCGAGATGCCGTTCACGTTGTTCGCGACCACGTTGTCGCGGACCTGCACGTTCGACGACGTGTTCACGTTGATCCCGCCGCCGTCCCACAGCGACGTCCCCGAGCCACGCCCGGTACCGAGGCCGTTGCCGGTGATCGTGTTGTCCGCGATGGTGCCGTTGCGGCCGATCTCGTAGCGGATCCCGTCGGCCGCGTTGTCGACGATCTGGTTGGCGTTGAAGGTGCGGCCGTCGTCGTACGCGTCGCTCCACAGCCCGACACCGCGGTTGGCCTTGATCAGGTTGCCGGTGACGCAGCCGCCGTTGGACCAGGTCGTCTTGATCCCGCCGGACTCCCAGTCGGCGATCCAGAAGCCGTCGGTGTTGTTGTAGCTCACCTCGTTGGCGGAGATGGTGCCGTTCAGGGTGCTGTACTGCCCGATGCCGAGCTGACCGTTGTGGTGGATCAGGTTCTTCTCCAGTACCGCGCTGTCGGCGTTGACCAGCATCGCTCCGACCGCGTGGTTCCAGCGGATGTCGTTCGCGTACACCTTCCAGCCCAGCCCGAGCTGGATCGCGCCACCCTGCGGCGGTGTCGCGAAGTGCTCGATCGTCAGACCGCGCACGGTGACGCCGTTCGCACTGGACTGGATCGCGGTCCCGGTCTTCGACATCTCCACCGCCCGCCCGGCCGGGTCGTCGCCCACGTAGACGGCGTTCGCCGCGTAGTCGGCGTAGAAGGTGCCGGGGACAACCTTGTCGCGGACGGCCACCCGGGTCAGGTGCTTCCCGTCCAGGAAGACCTGCTCGCGCAGGTAGCAGATATTCGCGACGTTGTCCTCACACTGCCCGGTCTGCCCGTACGCCGGCGGCAGCACGCCAGTGGTGACCCAGTCACCGTTGGACGCGGTCCACTTGGTCAGCTTCACCGATCCGGTCAGTACGGCGCCCTGGTCGCTGGCCAGCACCTGGTTGGGCTTCGGGCGGATGGTCTGGCTGATGCGATGCAGACCGGCCGCGAAGCAGAACGTCGTACCGTTCGGCGCGTCGTCGACGATCTGGGTCGCGTCCTGGCCGGGCTTGATCGTGACACCCATGCAGGCGGGCGCGTAGGACGGTCCGGCCTGGAGGTCGCCCGAGGGGACGGCGGGCGGGGTGGGCGTCGACGGCCGGTCGTCCGGGAGGATGCCGGAGATCAGATCCGGCTGGTCACTGTCCAGGACAGGCGAACCCTGGGCCGGCAGTGTCGCCCCGGCCAGGGCAATGGTGCCTGCTGCAACGATCGCGACAACGGCTGTTGGTGCCTTCATCTGCGGAGCCTCCGGGGGCACAGGTGGGTCCTGAGCGCACCCCCCATGGCGCGGCTTCGCACAGCAGATTACTACGTCGGGTAGCTATTGCAACACTTTCGGCTGCACTTTCTGTTGCGTCCGGCAATCGATTCTGCTCAGTTCAGCAGGAACTTGCCGAGCGCATCGAGGCCCGCCTGCCGCCAGCCGTCCGCGGTCAGCTTGGTGCCGAACCGCGCGAACCGCTGCGCACCGAGCGCGTCCAGCACGTACTTGTTGCCGCTGAAAACGACCTCGCCGGCCGGCACCTCGGCGCCGGAGTTCTTCACCATGCCGGTGCTCTGGCTGCCGCCGGTCATCTCGATGGTGTTCCCGGTGACCTGGATTTCGCGCAGCAGGTAGGTACCCCACGGTCCGGTGCCGCGGGTCCGGGACTGGATCGTGACCCCGTTGACGTTGCCGGAGACAACGTTGTTCCGGACGGTGACTCCGGACGAGGTGTTGATGTTGACCCCGCCGCCGTCCCACAGCGACGTCCCCGAGCCGCGGCCGGTGCCGAAGCCGTTGCCGCTGATCGTGTTGTTCTCGATGGTGCCGTTGCGGCTGATCTCGTAGCGGATCCCGTCGGCGGCGTTGCCGATGATCTTGTTCCCGCTGATCACCCGGCCGTCGTCGGCGACGTCGGCCCACATCCCGATGCCCTTGTTGGCCTTGATCAGGTTCCCGCTCACGGTGCCGGACGACCGGGTCGACTTGATCCCGCCGGACTCCCAGTCGGCGATCCAGAACCCGTCGGTGTTGTTGCCGGTGATCACGTTGCGGGTCACGGTCGCCGCGGCCGAGCTGTACTGGCCCAGGCCGAGCTGGCCGTTGTTGCGGATCAGGTTCTTCTCGACCCGGGTGTTGTTCGCCTTGACCAGCATCACGCCGACGGCGTGGTTCCAGCGGACGTCGTTCGCGGCCACCTTCCAGCCCGGTCCGGAGACGAGCGCGCCCGCCTGCGGTGCGCTGGCGAAGTGCTCGATGGTGAGGCCGCGGACGACCACACCGGTCGAGCCGGACTCGATCGCGGTCTTCGTCTTCGACATCTCCACTTCGTGTCCGGCCGGGTTGCTGCCGAGGTAGATCGCATTGGCGGCGTAGTCGGCGTAGAAGCTGCCGGCCTTGACCGCGGCCGCGCTCGCCACCCGGGTCAGGTGTTCGCCGTCCACGAAGACCTGCTCGCGCAGGTGGCAGATGTTCGCCTTGTTGTCCTCACACTGCCCGCTCATCCCGTACGCCGCCGGAAGTGCCCCGCGCACCACCCAGGTGGCGCCGGACCTGGCCCAGCCGGTCAGCGGTACGGATCCGGTCAGGACGGCGCGGTCGGCACTGGCCAGCGTGGTGTCCGCCTTCGGCCGGATCGTCTCGGTGATGCGATGAAGGCCGGCCGCGAAGCAGAACGTCGTACCGGCGGGCTTGGAGTTCACGATCGACTGGGCGTTCTGGCCGGGCTTGATCACCACGCCGCTGCACGGGCCGGCGAAGGCCGGGCCGGCGTCGCCTTCGTCCGCGCTCGGGACGGTCGGGGCCTTGGTCGTGGTCGGCGCGGTGGTCGGCTTGGGAGTGCTGGAAGCCGGCGGGGTGGAGGCCGGCTTCTTCGAGGGCACGGTGGAGGCCGGCGCCTTGGGCGGGACGGTGGCCGCGGGCGTCTTGGAGGTGCGGTGCGAGGGAAGGACGCCGGAGGCCGTCGGGTCGCTGAGGTCGCGTGACTTCGCGACGTCTGTGGCGTTCTTCTGGTTGGCGATGACCGGAAGCGCGACTGTAACAACGGCGAGCGCAGCCGCGATAAGCGCTGCGAACCACAACTTCCTCAATGCACCCTCCGGGGTGTGCGGTGCACCCGCCCGGGAAGTCCTCGGAACCAGGTGTAGCCACCGCGAGACTTAAGGTAGTGCCATGCGGGTCGCCATGTTGCACAACCGTTACCGGACGGGTCAACCCAGCGGCGAGAACACCGTCGTCGCGCAAACGGTTGATTTGCTGGGTAACTCAGGACATGACATCGACCTGTACGTGCGAAACAGCGACGATATCGCCGAGATGGGCCGGAAAGATCGCGCACTGTTACCGTTCCGCTCCGTTTGGTCATTTTCGGCGGAACGCGATTTAACACTTCTATTGCAGGAGCAGCGGCCCGATGTGGTGCACGTCCACAACACCTTCCCGCTGTTCAGCGCGTCCGTGCTGCGCGCGGCGTACCGGCTGGACCTGCCGGTGGTGGCGACGCTGCACAACTTCCGGCTGATGTGCGCCAACGCGGTGCTGCAGCGGGACGGGCGGCCGTGCGAATCCTGCGTCGGCAGGCTTCCGCTGGCCGGCGTCCGGCACGGCTGTTATCGGGAGTCTCGGGTGCAGACGCTGCCGCTGGCGACCAGCATCGGCGTGCACAACACGCTCCGCACCTGGCAGCGGTACGTCACCACGCTGGTCGCGCCCTCGGAGTTCGTCCGCGGGCGGTACGTCGCTCATGGCGTCGATCCGGACCAGATCGTGGTGAAGCCGCACGCGGTACCCCACTCGGGCGACGTCCGTCAGGGCCCCGGCGATGCGGTGGTGTTCCTCGGCCGGCTCGAGGAGGACAAGGGGTTCGCGGATCTGCTGCAGGCCTGGGACTCGTCCCTCGGCACGCTGGTCGTGATCGGTGACGGCCCGCTGCGTGCCGAGGCGGAGGCGCGGGCCGCGCGGGACTCGTCGATTCAGGTGAAAGGTCAACTACCGTGGGCCGAAGGGATGGATGTCCTGCGGTCCGCGCGCGTCGCCGTCGTACCGGCGCGTTCGTATGAGACCTTCGGACTCGTGGTGGTGGAGGCGTTCGCGCACGGTGTGCCCGTGGTCGCGTCCCGGCTGGGTGCGCTGGCGGAGCTGGTCGACGACGGTGAGACCGGGGCCCTGACCGAGCCCGGGGATCCCGACGGACTGCGGAAGGCCCTCGGGTTGGTGAGCGATCCCATCACTTCGGTAGCCTTCGGCGAACGAGCCCGACAGGTCTACCTCGACCGCTTCACCCCGGAGCGCGACCTGGCGGCCACGGAGAGGATCTATACCGATGCGATCGCCCGGCACGCGGACGGCGGCCGGTCCCGCCGGGGACGCCGGGCGGGCCGTGAGCACGACGCATGACGCTGGGTGGGCTGTGAGCACAAGGTATAAGGTCGGCGAGGACGTGCGGGGTCACGTGGGGGAAGATCGTTTGCTGGGGACAGCTCAGGTGCTGGGGGATGGCAGCTTGTCGCGAGTCGGATTTCTGGCCGGGGTCTTCGACCTGTTCCACGTCGGGCATCTCGACGTGCTCGGACGGGCCGGACAGGCGTGCGACCGGCTGGTGGTGGGCGTGCTGACCGACGACTGGGCGTTCGACGCCTGGGGTGCGCGGCCGTTCGTGCCGCTGGTCGAGCGGACCCAGATCCTCGAGCACCTGCGCTGTGTCGACAAGGTGGTCGTGGTGGACGGCGTGCGGCCCGACTGGCTGACCGGCGTACTGGGGGTACAGACCGTGTTCGCTGCCAGTGGCACCGACGGCGTGCTCGGCGCCGACGAGCTCGACGGGATTCCGGCCGACCTCGTCAGCGTCCTGCCGGCCGGCCGCGTGTCCCGCAGCCCGATCCTGCGCGCCGCGATCGACCAGCGGCAGTCGCGCAGCTCAGTGGCATGAGCGCGACCGTGCTTTTGGCCGGGCCTCCGGCGCCGGCTCGGTCATGGGGCCTTGACTCCCGCCCTTCCCTCGTCGCTCCAGTCGCTTCGCTCCCTACGCTCCTCAGTCCAGGGCGGGAGGCCCCATGACCGGGCTGCGGGACGTCGTCGGCGAGCTGTCCCGTGCGCAGAAGCCGTCGGCTGGGACGCCGGCGTACTCGCGGTTCGTGAACCGCCGGATCGGACGGGTGTTCGCGGCCGCTGCCTTTCTGGGCCGGCGGACGCCGAATCAGGTGAGCCTCGCGTCCGGGTTCTGCTCGCTGGTGGGCATCGTGCTGGTCGCGACCGTGCGGCCGTCGGTGCCGCTCGCGCTGGTGGTGACCGCGCTGCTCGTGCTCGGATACGGGCTCGACTCCGCGGACGGTCAGCTGGCCCGGCTGCGCGGTGGCGGATCGCCGTTGGGTGAGTGGCTCGACCACATGATCGACTCGGTCAAGATCGTGCTGCTGCACAGCGCCGTACTGATCTCGTTCTACCGCTTCGACGCCTTCAGCAACGAGTTCGTGCTGCTGATCCCGCTGGCCTACGTCTGCATGTCGTCGGTGCTGTTCTTCGGGCTGATCCTGATCGATCAGCTCCGCCGCCGGCACGGGGGTGGGCAGAAGCCCAACGATCGTGGCGACTCCGTGCTCAAGTCGTTGCTGATCGCACCGACCGACTACGGCGTCCTGTGCCTGGTCTTCCTCACCTTCGCCTGGCCGTCGCTGTTCGCCGTCCTGTACGGCGCGCTGCTCGCGGCCAACCTGCTGTTCCTGGCCGCGGCGATCGCCAAGTGGTACCGGGAGATGGCGCTGCTGGCGCCGGGGGTGCGCGGCTGATGGGCGTGGTCGGGTACGCACCCGGTGTGTACGACATGTTCCACATCGGTCACCTGAACATCCTGCGCCGGGCCCGGGAGCACTGCGACCACCTGATCGCCGGCGTGGTCGAGGACGACGTGGTGGCCCGGATCAAGGGCCGGCCGCCGGTGGTCCCGCACGACGAGCGGATGGAGGTCGTCCGGGCCCTCGGCCTGGTCGACGAGGTGGTCAGCGACTGGTCCAGCGACAAGTTCGAGATGTGGAAGCAGCTCCGCTACGACGTCCTGTTCAAGGGTGACGATTGGAAGGGCACCGAGAAGGGGACAAGACTGGAGAGGCTGTTGGGGGAGGTCGGTGCCAGCGTGCACTACTTCCCGTACACGGCCTCGACCTCGAGCACGGATCTGCGCAGGTTGCTGGAGGGGATGGGCTGATGTCGACCCGGCCGAAGGTCCTGCTCAGCGCGTACGCGTGCCGGCCCACGGGCGGGTCGGAGCCGGGTGCGGGCTGGGCCTGGGCGAAGGCTGCCGCACGCGACCACGACGTGTGGCTGCTGACGCGCGGCAAGTTCGCGCACGAGATCGCGGAGGAACTGGCGATCCGGCCGGTTCCGTCGTTGACCGTCGTACCGCTGGAGCTGCCCAAGTGGGTGCTCAAGCTGCGTCGCCGGCCGGCCGACGTGTACTGGTACTACCCGCTGTGGCAGGGATTGGCGCGGCGGACGGCGCGACAGCTGCATGCGGAGCATTCGTTCGACGTGATCCACCATCTGACCTTCGCGGTCGACTGGATGTCCGCGGGTGTGGTGGAGGAGTCCTCCGCCAAGGTGATCTGGGGTCCGGTCGGCGGGTCGACCACGGCGCCGTTGTCGATGGCGCACTGGCTCGGGCCGCGCGGCCTGGTGGCCGAGCTGGTACGGCGTATGTACACCGGGATCCGCCGTCATCTGACCGGGCGGAAGCTGGCCCAGCGCGCCGACCTGATGGTTGCCCAGAACAACGATGTGGCCGAGGTGTTCCGCAAGTACGCGCGCGAGATCGCGGTCCAGCCGAACGTCGCGATCCGTCGCTTCACCGCATCCGGTCCCTATGAGCCGTTTGGTGCCCCGGGCATCAAGACGGCGCTGTTCGTCGGGCGGTTGATCCCGTGGAAGGGTGTGCTGCTCGGGATCAGCGCGCTCGCGCGTCCGGAGGCTGCGAACTGGGAGCTGCGGATCATCGGTGACGGCCCGGATTGGGGACGTGCCGAGCGGCTCGCGGAGGAACTGGGTGTCCGCGATCGGGTCGAGTTCATGGGTCAGTTGCCGCGCGAGGACGTCCTGGCCGCGATGTTCCGCGCCGACGCGTTGCTCGCGCCGGCGTTGCGTGAGGCTGCGGGCTGGGCGGTGACCGAGGCCCTCGCCTCCGGCTGCCCGGTCGTGTGCCTGGACCGCGGTGGTCCGTCGGTCATCGTCGGCCCCGGCGAGGGCGTCGCGGTGTCCTGGCGAGGCGACGTGGTCGGCGAACTCGCTCGCGGTCTGGCCTCCCTGCAGGGTCGAATCACCCCCGTCGACCGCTGGGGCCCCGATCGACTACCTGACATCCTCGCCGCGTGGTACGCCCCAGCGCGGGTCTCGCACTAAGGCCGTGTCTAGTCCCGAGCGGTCTTGCCCGGGAGGGCGAGCATGCGGTCGAGGGCGAGCTTGGCGTACTTCTCGGTGTCGGCGTCGACCTTGATCGGGTTGACGACGTGGCCGGCGACCAGGTTCTCCAGGGCCCAGACGAAGTGCGGCAGGTCGATCCGGTTCATGGTGGCGCAGTAGCAGACCGTCTTGTCGAGGAAGACGATGTTCTTGTCGGTGTGCTGCTTGGCCAGCCGCTGGACCAGGTTGAGCTCGGTGCCGACGGCCCACGACGTACCGGGCTCGGCCTCCGCGAGGGTGTCGATGATGTACTCCGTCGAGCCGACCAGGTCCGCCTTGGTGACGACCTCGTGCTGGCACTCCGGGTGGACGATCACGTTGACGCCGGGGACCCGCGCCCGTACGTCGTCGACCGACGCGGCGGTGAAGCGGCCGTGCACCGAGCAGTGCCCGCGCCACAGAATCATCTTCGCGGCCGCAAGCTGCTCGCGAGTGAGGCCGCCGCCCGGCTTGTGCGGGTCGTACACCACGCAGTCGTCCAGGCTCAGGCCCATCTTCAGTACGGCGGTGTTGCGGCCCAGGTGCTGGTCGGGCAGGAACAACACCTTCTCGCCCTGCTCGAAGGCCCACTCGAGCGCGGTGTCCGCGTTGCTCGACGTACAGACGGCGCCGCCGTTGCGGCCGCAGAACGCCTTGATATCGGCGCTGGAGTTCATGTAGGTGACCGGCACGGTCACGTCGGCGACACCCGCGTCGGCGAGCGCGTCCCAGGCCGCCTCGACCTGCTGGATCCGGGCCATGTCCGCCATCGAGCACCCGGCCGCGAGGTCGGGCAGGATCACCGTCTGTGCGTCATTGGTGAGGATGTCGGCCGACTCGGCCATGAAGTGCACACCGCAGAACACGATGTACGGCGCGTCCGGCCGGGCCGCGGCGTCCCGGGCCAGCTTGAACGAGTCACCGGTGACATCGGCGAACTGAATCACCTCGTCACGCTGATAGTGGTGACCGAGGACGAACACCTGGTCACCGAGCGCCGCCTTCGCCTTCAGCGCCCGCTCGACCAGATCCGGGTCGGAGGCCGGCGGCAGCGCCCCCGGGCACTCGACACCCCGCTCCGAGTGAGGGTCGGTGTTCTGTCCCAGGAACAACAGAGGAAGCGCCTTCGGGCCATCCGCAGTAGTCGTCACGTCAAACATCGTGCCACGTCCCACCCCCACCCCCGCGTGGTACACGTCACTGCCCAGAGTGTGAAATCGCTACCCTCCGAGAGTGAAGATCGCAGGACTGCTGCTGGCCGCCGGTGCCGGGCACCGCATGGGTACGCCGAAAGCCCTCATCCGCGACCCATCCGGCGTGGCCTGGGTGGTGGGTGCGAGTCGCCTGCTGACGTCTGCCGGTTGCTCTCCGGTGGTCGTCGTGGTCGGCGCCTCCGCGGAGCAGGTCGCGGCTGAACTGGACGCCTCGGTCGAGGTGATCGAGGCAACCAACTGGCAGGAGGGCATGGGCGCCTCCCTCCGAGCCGGCCTGGCTGCCCTCAAGCACCACCCTGATCCGCAGCCCGGCACCGCCGGGACTCACCACCCTCACCTCTCCCTGTCCCCGTCCGTGCCTGGCCCCAGCGCGGCGCTCATCGTTCCTGTTGATGTTCCCGGTCTCACAGCCGACGTACTGCAGCGTGTGTCGGCTCACGCCGGCCGGTCGGCTCTGGTCCGTGCCGTCTACAAGGGGTCTCCTGGGCACCCCGTCCTCATCGGGCGGGACCACTGGGACGGGGTGATTGCCACCGCGGTCGGAGACCAGGGCGCCCGGGCCTACCTCAAGCAGCATCCGCCGGTGGAGGTCGAGTGTGGGGACCTCGCGGATGGGATGGATGTGGACACGGTGGAGGACCTGCCGGAGGGGCATCGACCCGGCTGAGCCTTGGCAACGTCGGCGGGTCAGGTAATGCTGAGCAGATGAAATCCGTCGGCTCCGCGGCAGAGCTTGCCGAGCGTCTGCGCGGTACCGGGTATCTCGCCGACGACGGCCTGGCCACGGTCGGCTACCTCGCGCTCGCCCTGCACCGACCGCTGCTGCTCGAGGGCGAACCAGGCACCGGCAAGACCTCCCTCGCCGCCGCGATCGCCGAAGCGCTCGGTCTCCAGCTGATCCGGCTGCAGTGCTACGAGGGCATCGACGCGACCCAAGCGCTCTACGACTGGGACTTCCCGCGCCAGATCCTGCACCTGCGCACCGTCGAGGCGACCCGGGCCGACCCGGACGTCGAAACCACCGCCGCCCTCGAAGAGGTCGAGAAGTCTTTGTTCGACGAGCGGTTCCTGCTCGCCCGTCCGGTGTTGCGTGCGCTGCGAGAGAGTCCCGCCGTACTGCTGGTGGACGAGATCGACCGGGCCGACGACGAGTTCGAGGCGTTCCTGCTGGAGGTGCTGTCGACGCACGAGGTGACGATCCCGGAGCTCGGCACGATCACCGCCGAGGTCCCGCCGATCGTCGTACTCACCTCCAACCGGACCCGCGAGGTCCACGACGCGCTGAAGCGTCGCTGCCTCTACCACTGGATCGACCACCCCGGTCTGGCCCGTGAGGTCGAGATCGTGCGCACCCGGCTACCAGAGGTGTCCCAGCGGCTCGCTGAACAGGTGGCGCGCTCGGTGCAGCGGATGCGCGACCTGGACCTGCTCAAGCCGCCAGGTGTTGCGGAGACGCTCGACTGGGCGCGTGCGCTCGACGCACTCGGCACGGACACGCTTGACGTCGAGGCGGCGGCCGCGACGCTGGGGGCGGTGCTCAAGTACCGGGAAGACACAGACCGGGTGCGTGAGTCGCTGGACCGGTTGCTGGCGAGCTGAGGCGACCATGACCGCACCAGACCTCGCCTTGGCCGGTTTCGCATCCGCACTCCGGCACGCGGGCCTGGCCGTCACCGCCGATCGCGTCCACTTGTTCCTCCGAGCAGTCGCCGAGTTGGACGCTGCTGCCACCGCCGAGGTCTACTGGGCCGGCCGCGCTGCCCTGTGCAGTGGTCCGGACGACACTGCGCGGTACGACGAGGTGTTCGCCGCCTGGTTCGCCGGTGAACGGTCGGGCCGGGCTGTTCGCCGTACGCCGAGTGCGACGACGCTGCAGGCCGCCCTCGACGTCGACGACGCTGGCGACGGTGAGGACAACGACCGCTCGCTCAGCGTCTCCGCGAGTACGACGGAAGTCCTGCGCCACCGCGACGTCGCCGAACTGTCCGCAAGCGACCGGGCCGAGTTGGCCAGGCTGTTCGGCACACTCCGCCCACAGGTCCCGGTACGTCGCGCCGCCCGGCGCCGCCCGTCGCACCGAGGCGACATCGATCCGCGGCGGACGTTGCGAGCCCAGTTGCGCCAGGTCGGCGAGCCGGCCCGAGTCCTCTACCGCCGACGCGGCACCAGACCACGTCGCGTCGTACTGCTCGTCGATGTGTCCGGCTCGATGCGCCCGTACGCCGACAGCCTGCTGCGACTCGCTCACACGCTCGTCCGGGCTGCACCGCGGTCTGTCGAGGTCTTCACCATCGGCACTCGGTTGACCCGGGTCACACCGGCACTGCGGCACCGCGACCCCGAGTTCGCGTTGCGGCTCGCGGGCGACGTCGTACCGGACTGGTCGGGTGGCACCCGACTCGGTGAGGTGCTGAAGGTGTTCCTGGATCGGTGGGGTCAGCGCGGTACTGCGCGGCGGGCGGTCGTGGTGGTGTGCAGTGACGGGTGGGAGCGTGGGGACGCGTCGCTGCTCGGTGCGCAGTTGGAGCGGTTGGCCGGTCTGGCTCACCGGGTGGTCTGGCTGAACCCGCATCGCGGCAAGCCCGGGTACATGCCGGTGCAGGCCGGGATCGTCGCCGTACTGCCGCACCTGGACGACCTGGTCGCGGGACACAGCCTGGCCAGCTTTGCGGATCTTCTGAAGGTGGTCGCCGATGCGTGACGTGCTCGAGCGGTTGGTGGAATGGTGGAGCGCGGGGGAGTCGGTTGCCGTGGGCACCGTTGTGGCGACGTTCGAGTCAGCACCGCGGCCGCCTGGTGCGGTGATGCTGGTCGGACCCGAGGGCGAGGCAGTCGGCAGCGTCTCGGGTGGCTGCGTCGAGGGCGCGGTCTACCAACTCGGTGAGGAGATCCTGGAGTCCGGCGAGCCGGTGCTGCAGCGGTACGGCGTGAGCGACGAGTCGGCCTTCGCGGTCGGCCTCACGTGTGGCGGCATCATCGACATCTTCGTCGAGCGCGTCGACAGAACGTCGTACCCCTGGCTGGGCGAGGTCGCCGCCGACGTCGAGGCCGGCCGCCCGGTCGCGGTCGCGACGGTTGTCGCCCACCCCGACCCAACCCGCGTCGGCCGCCGCCTGATCATCCGCCCAACCCCAGAACCGCCGGCGGAGACGGGTGCGGGTGGTGGGGTGGCTGCGGGGCGGGGGACAGTGGGGAGTCTGGGGTCGGAGCGGGCTGATGATGCGGTGGCGGATGACGCGCGGGGGTTGTTGGCGGCGGGGCGGACGGAGACGTTGGAGTACGGCCCGGACGGGCAGCGGCGTGGTGAGGGGATGCGGGTGTTCGTGTCGTCGTACGCACCGGTGCCGCGGCTGCTGGTCTTCGGTGCGATCGACTTCGCGGCGGCGGTGGCGAAGCTCGGTGCGTTCCTCGGTTATCGGGTGACGGTGTGCGACGCGCGCGGGGTGTTCGCGACCGCCTCGCGGTTCCCGTCGGCGGATGAGGTGGTTGTCGACTGGCCGCATCGGTACCTCACGGCCGAGGCCGCCGCCGGGCGGATCGACGGGCGGACCGTGATCTGCGTGCTCACCCACGACCCCAAGTTCGACGTACCCCTCCTCGAGGTCGCACTGCGCCTGCCGGAACTCGCCTACATCGGCGCGATGGGCTCCCGCCGTACCCACGACGACCGCCTGAAACGCCTCCGCGAGGCCGGCCTCACCGACCCCGAGCTCGCCCGCCTGGCCAGCCCGATCGGCCTCGACCTCGGCGCCCGCACCCCCGAGGAGACCGCCGTCAGCATCGCCGCCGAAATCATCGCCCTCCGCTGGGGCGGCGCCGGCACCCGCCTCTCCACCCAACCGGGCCCCATCCACCACTGACCCACCCCACCGGTCACCACCCGCGCCACGCCCTACCCGTCACCACCAGCCACCCGACCCGTCCCCGTCACCACCGGCCACCCGGTCCCCGTCGACGCCATCCCCACCTGACCCCTCGACCTCCCGAGCGCCGCCCCGACCGCCGACGCATCCCCGACCACCACCCCGACCCCACTCTCACCGCCGCCCCACCCCTTCGCGATCTCACCGGCCGGCACCGGTTGGAGTTGGTAGTGATCCGATCTCTTGTGGGGAAGATCACACGAGAGCAGGATCGGTTCCAGGTGGGTGCCTACTTCTGGAGGCGGGGCGATGACCCGGATCACGGTGCAAGTCGACGGAAGCAGCTACACGGACGACGTGGAGCCGCGCACGCTGCTCGTGCATTACCTGCGCGAGCAGCTGGGGAAGACGGGGACAGTGGTCGGATGCGACACCGGGAACTGCGGTGTGTGCACGGTCCACCTCGACGGGCGAAGTGTGAAGTCGTGTTCGTTGTTCGCGGTGCAGGCCGACGGGCACGAGGTGACGACCATCGAGGGTCTCGCGACCAACGGGCAGCTGCACCCGATGCAGCAGGCGTTCCACGAGAACCATGCCTTGCAGTGCGGTTACTGCACGCCCGGCATGATCATGCAATCAATCGATCTGATTGCCGACAATCCGAATCCGACCGAGGACGAGATCCGGCTCGGGCTCGAGGGCAACCTCTGCCGCTGCACCGGCTATCAGAACATCGTCCGTGCCGTTCAGGCCGCGGCCGCCGGAGGTGCGCAATGACCGCCACCGAGGAGCGCCGCACCGCCGAGGTCGGCAATCCGCGCCGGCGCAAGGAGGACGCCCGGCTGATCACCGGCCGGACCCGCTGGACCGACAACGTCGTACTGCCCGGCATGTTGCACCTCGCGATGGTCCGCAGCCCGTTCGCGCACGCACGGATCACCGGCGTCGACACCGAGTCCGCACGAGCGGCCAGCGGTGTGGTCACCGTACTGACGGGCGCCGACCTCGCCGACGAGCAGGGCGGCCTGCCGTTCGCCTGGACGGCCACGCCTGAGCAGGTGCAGCCGAACCACCCGTCCGTCGCGGTCGACACGGTGAACTTCGCCGGCGAGATCGTCGCCGTCGTGGTGGCCCGGACCGCGGCCGAGGCGTGCGATGCGGTCGACCTGGTCGACGTGGACTACGAGGAGCTGCCGGCCGCACTCGACCTGAAGGCGGCCGCCGCCGACGAGGTGCTCGCGCATCCCGATCTCGGCACCAACGTGTCGGCCACGTTCGTCTACGACTCCGCCGAGGCCGGCCACGGCGGCGACGTCGAGGTCGCGATCGCGGCGGCGCGCGACGGCGGCATCGTGATCGAGCGCGAGTTCCGCCAGCAGCGGCTGATCCCGTCGTTCATGGAGCCGCGGTCGATCGTGGTCGACCCCACCAGCGAACAGCTCACGGTGTGGGACTCGACCCAGGTACCGCACTTCGTGAAGATCTTCATCTCGCTGGTCCTCGGCATCCCGGAGCACAAGATCCGCGTGATCGCTCCGGACGTCGGCGGCGGCTTCGGCGGCAAGCTGCAGTTCACGCCGGAGGAAGTGCTCACGGTGATCGCGGCACGTCGTACCGGAAAGCCCTGTAAATACACCGAAACCAGGTCGGAGTCGCTGATGGCGGCGCACCACGGCCGCGACCAGTGGCAGAAGGTCACTCTCGCCGCGGACCGCGACGGCAACGTCACCGGTCTCAAGGTCGACCTGCTCGCCAACATGGGCGCGTACCTCGGCCTGGTCTCTGCCGGCGTCCCGATCCTCGGCGCCCTGATGTACAACGGCATCTACAAGTTCCCGGCGTACCGGCTCAGCTGCACCAACGTCTTCACCAACATGACCTGGACGGACGCGTACCGCGGCGCCGGCCGGCCGGAGGCGACGTTCGCGATCGAGCGGATGATGGACGAGCTCGCGGTGCAGGTCGGCGTCGACCCGCTGGAGATCCGCGAACGGAACTGGATCAAACACGACGAGTTCCCGTTCCCGACCGTGTCCGGACTGCAGTACGACTCCGGCAACTACGAGGCCGCGACCGCCAAGGCCAAAGAGCTCTTCGGGTACGACGACCTGCGCGCCGAACAACTGAAGCGGCGCGAGTCCGGCGACCCGGTCCAGCTCGGCATCGGCGTCTCGACGTACACCGAGATGTGCGGGCTGGCGCCGTCGCGCTGGCTCGGCTCGATGGGGTACGTCGGCGGTGGCTGGGAGCACGCGTCGATCCGGATGTTGCCGACCGGCAAGGTCGAGGTCATCACCGGGACGAGTCCGCACGGCCAGGGGCACGAGACGGCGTGGAGTCAGCTGGTCGCCGATCGGTTGGGTGTCGCGTTCGAGGACGTCGAAGTGCTGCATGGCGACACGCAGGTCGCGGGGCGCGGACTGGACACGTACGGCTCACGGTCGCTGGCGGTCGGCGGGATGGCGGTCCTCGCCGCGGCCGACAAGGTGATCGAGAAGGCGAAGCCGATCGCGGCGCAGCTGCTCGAGGCGAACGCGGACGACCTCGACTTCGATGGTGGCCGGTTCGGAGTGCGTGGCACTGAGTCGGGGATGACGCTGGGGGAGTTGGCGTTCGCGGTGTTCCAGGGGCACAAGCTCGACGGCGGTGCGGAGCGGTCGCTCGACGCGGACGCGACGTTGGAGCCGGACGACTTCTCGTTCCCGCACGGTACGCATCTGTGCGCGGTCGAGGTCGACACGGAGACCGGTGCCGCGAAGATCCGGTCGTACGTCAGCGTTGACGACGTTGGGATTGTCGTCAATCCAATGATCGTCGAGGGCCAGGTGCACGGCGGTATCGCGCAGGGCATCGCGCAGGCGCTGTTCGAGGAGGCGGTGCACGACGAGACCGGCACCTTGGTGACAGGTTCGTTCGTCGACTATCTGGTCCCGTCGTCGGCTGATCTGCCGTCGATCGAGACGGCACGCACCGAGACTCCGGCGACGACGAACCAGCTGGGTGTGAAGGGTGTCGGCGAGGCGGGCACGATCGCCTCGACTCCGGCCGTGGTGAACGCGGTGATCGACGCGGTTCGTCATCTAGGTGTGTCGGACGTGACGATGCCGTGTACGCCGTACCGGGTGTGGAAGGCCTTGCAGGAAGGGGCGAAGTCATGATTCCCGCGGCCTTTGAATACTTCACGCCGACGTCGGTGGACGAGGCGGTGGCATTGCTCCGCGAGCACGCCGACGCCAAGGTGCTGGCCGGCGGTCAGAGCCTGATGCCGGTGCTGCGGCTGCGGTTGGCAGCGCCGGAGTCGATTGTCGACATTGGGAAGATCGACGAGTTGCGGGGCATCCGCGACGACGGGGACGCGCTGGTGATCGGTGCGATGACGTCACACAGCACGGTCCAGGCCGATCCGCTGGTCGGCGAGCACACCCAGCTGATTTCGTTGGCCACGGCAACGATCGCGGATCCGCAGGTGCGGCACCGCGGGACGTTCGGCGGTTCGCTGGCGCACGCCGATCCGGCCGGCGATCTGCCGGCGGTCGCGCTCGCTCTGGATGCGTCGTTCGTGATCGCGGGGCCGAACGGCCGTCGTACCGTTGCCGCCGGCGACTTCTTCCAGGGCGTGTTCAGTACGGCGCTCGCCGAGGACGAACTGCTGGTCGAGGTACGGGTGCCGAAGTACACCGGCTGGGGTGCGCACTACGAGAAGTTCAACCGGGTCGCGCAGCAGTGGTCGATCGTGGCCGTCGCGGCCGCGGTCCGGCTGGACGGGGACTCGATCGCGGAGGCGCGGGTCGGGCTCACCAACATGGGGTCCACGCCGATCCGGGCGATCGCGGTCGAGGACGCGCTGATCGGCCGGCCGGCGACCGCCGAAGCCGTCCGTGAGGCAGCGGCCCGGGCCGCTGACGGGACTTCTCCGGTGACCGACCTCAACGGTGATGCGGAGTACCGACGGCACCTGGCGTCGGTACTGACGCGGCGCGCGGTGCTGGCCGCGGCCGGTGCTGGATGACGGCGGCGGAAGGTACTGGATGAAGCTCGAGCACAAGTTCGTCGTACCGGCTCCGGTCGAGCAGGCGTGGGCCGCGTTCAACGACCTCGAACGGGTGGTGCCTTGTTTCCCTGGCGCCACCCTGACGTCGTACGACGGCGACCAGTTCACCGGGACGTGCAAGGTCAAACTGGGACCGGTGTCGCTGCAGTACGCCGGCACCGGGACGTTCGTCGAACGCGACCCGGCAGACCATCACGCGGTGGTCGAGGCCAAGGGCAAGGACAAGCGCGGCAACAGTACGGCGTCCGTCCGGGTCACTGCCCGCCTGGACGCCTCAGGTGACACATCCACCGCGGTCACCGTCGAAACCGACCTAACCGTCACCGGCCGCCCCGCCCAATTCGGCCGAGGCCTCATCCAAGACGTCTCCGACCACCTCCTGGCCCAATTCGTCACCTGCCTAACCACCACCCTCACCACCCAACCCCCACCCGAACCCACCACCTCGGCAGCCGGGTCCACGGCCCTCGCCCCCGACTCCACCGCCCCCGCAGCCGAGTCCAGCGGTTCCGCAGCCGAGCCCAACGTCTCCGCGGCCGCACCCGCCGCCACAGCTGGACCCACAACCACCGCCGGCCCTGCCAAACCGGCCAGCCCTGCCTCAGCCGCTGGACCCACCTCACCAGGCGGACCCGGTGGAGTCGCGGGAGCTCGTGGTTCCACCGCGACTACTGGATCCGCTGCCGCCGGATCTGCCGCCTCAGGTGCTGCTGGCACCTCAAGTCCCACCGCGCCCGAGGAGCCAACAAGCCAGGCCCCACCAGCTCAGCCACCCCCCGGCGCGTCTACGCTGGATCTGGGCTCCGCACTCATACCGGCACTAGCCCGTCGCGTCCGCCCGTACATCATCGGCGCCGTACTAGCACTCCTCATCCGCCGCCTACTCCGCCGCTGACAACGCCTGCCGGCACAGGTGATCAGCCGCCCGCGTCGTCTCCGGCAAGCGATACCGCGGCGACAGATGCAGCACATGCCGCATAGCCGTCGGGAGACTGACCCGATGCCCGACGGACACATACATCGGCTTCACCCCGTCCTGTGTACGCACCACCGCGCCGACAACCTCATTGTCGACAATCAGATCGGCCGACTCACCCCGAGCCGACCCAGGCTCGGCATGCGTACCAACAAACGCCGTCTTCGCCGCCCCGATCGCCGGCACCCCGGTCAGCACCCCGAGATGACACGCCAGCCCGAACCGCCGCGGATGCGCCAACCCCTGCCCATCGCACACCAGCAGATCCGGCGTCGTCCTCAACGTCCCCAACGCCTCCAGTAACCCCGGAACCTCCCGGAACGCGAACAACCCAGGCACATAAGGAAACGTCGTCTCCCCGAGCACCACCGCTCGATCCACCTCGGCCAACGTCTCCCAGTCGAGCACGACGACCGCGGCCGCCAACCGATCCCCGTCGTACGCAACATCAAGCCCGGCGACATACCGCGGCCGATCGCCGACATCCGTATTGTCGACAAGCCCCCGCAGTCCCTCCTGAACGGCAACCGCTTCAGCGGCCGTACTCGGCCATCGCATCCAGGCACCGTACCCGCGGCCAATCACCCGACCGATCCCGGCCGATCACCCACCCCAATCGCGACTGATCACCCGGCTGGTCGCGGCCGAGCACCCGGCCGGACGGCTCACGAGCCGGTTCGCTGACTCTGCCGGTACTTCGCGGCGCGGGCGCGGTTCTGGCACGTGACCGAGCAGAACCGCCGTCGTCCAGCGGGTGACCCGTCGACATAGATGTCCGCGCAGCCTCCGTCGACGCACACCCCGAGGCGACCGGGACCCTCCTCGGACATTTGCGCCCGCAGGGCCAGCAGGGCCGCAGCCAGCAGAGCGTCGTCAGCGTCCGCCCACCACGTCGGCCGAACTCCCGCGCCGTCCAGCAAGAGATCGGGCCGTACGTCGATTGTCGTCAGCAACTCGGAGACCGCGGCGACGCGAGCCGCCGTACCGGCCGACGCGAAGATCCCGAAGATCGTGTCGGCGAACCGGATCAGCTCGTCATCCGTCAGCGCATCTGCCACCGAGGTCGGGACGCCGGCCCGGGCGACGTGGTCGGCCAGCGGGGGCACGTCCGACCTGGCGCCCGCGCGGCGAGGCTCGACGCCCCAGCCGTTCACCAATTCGACCAAAGAGTCGAGCGGCATCGGCTCCACCTGAACTCGCACCCCACCAACATAACGCGTTGAACGACGTTAATGCGTTGCGCATCTCACATCGGCCCCGTAACGTCATGAGCCCCAGGATCACGTGATGGAGGATCGATGACGGCGCGGATGCGAGACGTCGCCCAGCGAGCCGGGGTCTCGGTGAAGACCGTCTCCAATGTCATCAACGACTATCCGCATGTCACCCCCGCGACCCGGGCGAAGGTGGAAGCCGCGATCGCTGAGCTGGACTATCGCCCCAACCTCGGCGCCCGTTCGTTGCGCAAAGGGCAGTGCGGCGTAATCGCGCTGGCGATTCCCGATCTCGCCCTGGTCTGTTTCGCCGGGCTCGCCGGAGCCGTCGGCCGGGCAGCGAAGAAGAGTGGCGTCGCCGTTCTGATCGAGCAGACGGACGACGACGAGGTTGCGGAAGAACTCGCTCTCGACGGTCTGCGTGACCGACTGGTCGACGGGATTCTCTTGTGGCCGTCGGCCTGCGCCGGCACCGCGGCGGCCCCGAACAGACCGGTGGTGCTGTTGGGCGAGGGACGTCCCGACCTCCCGTTCGACAGGGTCTCGTTCGAGCACGAGCCGTCGCTCATCACCGGCTCCAGCAACCACGAGGCGTTCGCCAACAAGGCAGTCGCTCTCCTACTCGACCGCGTAGCCGGCGTCGGCCCAACCGAACGACGCCACGTCGTGATCCCATCGGCCCGCCCAGCGCAAGCGCTGCACTCCTGCTAGCAGGAGCCAGCCGAAACCTCCGCATGGCATATGAGGTGGCCGGCCGGAGTCTGTGCGGTGGCCGGACCCGGAGTTGGGTGTAGCGGAAGTTGCATCTGTTCGGGTGCGGGTGGTCGGCCGACAGGTGGCTACGGCTGGTCGAGCTGGGGTGGGCCGCCGGGGGGCCACTCGACCAGTTCGATGCGGTAGCCGTCGGGGTCGGTGAGCCAGGATGTCTTCGGGCCCTCGGGACCCCCGGGGAGTTCCACCGGTCCCGGCTCCAGGCCGGCCTTGGTCAGACGGTCGATCGTGTCGCTCAGTGAGTCGACCTCGATCGCGTAGTGCTCGAAGCCACCGATCTCGACTGGTCCGTCAGCCGGCCGGTGCACCAGCTCGAGCGACACCGCCGTTTCGTCGGGAAGCTTCAGCCAGACCAGGCTGGATCCGTCGTCGAACGGCACCGTGCCGAGTTCGGCGTACCCCACCGCCCGGTAGAAGGCGAGCGAGCGCTCGAGGTCGCTCACCCGGTACGCGAAGAGGATTGTCTTCATGCCTGCCGATCAAACCACCGTCACGAGTCACCGGACGTGACCGCGGACTGTCCGCGAGGTGGTTCCCCGGCGGCGGGCGCGCGTGGATGTGGGAGAGGATGTCGGCATGCGAGTGCTGATTGCGCCGGACAAGTTCGCGGGTACCCTCACCGCCGTGGAGGCGGCGGCTGCCATCGAGGAAGGCTGGCGGCGGCGGGACCCGGACGCGGAGGTGCTGGTCGCGCCGATGGCGGACGGCGGCCCTGGCTTCATCGACGTACTGTCGGCCGTCGTCGACGGGACCCTCCTGTCGGTGACTGTCCGCGGACCGCTCGGCGAGGACACCCCGGCGACGGTGTTGCTCGCGGGCGAGACGGCGTACGTCGAGACCGCGCAGGCCTGCGGTCTGCACCTGGTCGAGCCGGAGCAGCGCCGGCCGGAAGACGCGACCACGTACGGCGTCGGGCAGCTGATCGCTTCCGCGGTCGACGCCGGGGCGAAGCGGATCATTCTCGGCCTCGGTGGATCCGGGACGAACGACGCCGGCGCCGGACTGCTCGCCGCGCTGGGCGCGACCGCCGCCGGGGGCAGCCTGGATTCCGGCGCGGCAGGTCTCGCAAAGCTGACCGAGGTCGACCTGGAGCCGGCGCGGACGCGGATGGCCGGGATCGAGTTCGTCGCCGCGAGTGACGTGGAGAACCCGATGCTCGGGCTGCGCGGCGCGACCAGCGTGTTCGGCAAGCAGAAGGGGATCGCGGACGAGCGCAAGCCCGAGGTGGACGGCTGGCTGACGCACTTCGCCGAGCTCGCGGACCGCAAGACCGCGGACAAGAAGGGTGCGGGCGCGGCCGGTGGACTCGGTTACGCACTGTTGCTGCTCGGCGCCGAACGGGTGTCCGGGATCGACCTGGTCGCGGAGCTGACTGGGCTGAAGGAGAAGGCGTCGCGGGTCGATCTGGTGCTCAGCGGTGAGGGTGCCTTCGACTTCCAGTCGCGGGACGGCAAGGTGATCGCGGGTGTCGCGAAGGTGGCGAACGACGCGATGCGGCCGTGCGTCGTACTGGCCGGAAAGGTGCTGATCGGGTCCCGCGAGATGCGCACGATGGGCGTCGAATCGGCGTATTCGCTGGTCGACGCGGTGGGGGAAGCGCAGGCGTTCGCCGACCCGCACGGCTCGCTGGCCGCCGTCGCGGAGCGTGTCGCCAAGACCTGGGCGCGTTGACCCCGTTCCGTACGGCGGAACGCTGCCAGCTGCACCGGAACGCGTGGGCACCGGCTCTGCTTGGTACGGCGGAACGACGGCGAGCCGGCATGTGTCGGAATCGACGTCCGGCCAGCGAGGCAGGTAGTTGATCCCAGAAATTGGTGTGCGACCATGGGAATGGTTCCGGATCGGCGATTGTTGGCTCGGAATGACAGCGGACTTTCCGCGCGCGGCTGCCTGCCCACAGCAGCCGGGCGCTCACGAGATGACTGGAGTCAGGAATGACTGAAGCGCAGACCGAGCAGGCCGTAGCCACAGGTGTGCTCCTCACCGACGGGGCCGCCGCCAAGGTGAAGGCGCTGCTCGAGCAGGAAGGACGCGACGACCTCGCGCTGCGGGTCGCCGTACAGCCGGGCGGTTGCTCCGGGCTGCGGTACCAGCTGTTCTTCGACGAGCGTCAGCTCGACGGCGACGTGGTGGCCGACTTCAACGGCGTGAACGTCGTGACCGACCGGATGAGCGCGCCGTACCTGAAGGGCGCCTCGATCGACTTCGTCGACACCATCGAGAAGCAGGGCTTCACGATCGACAACCCGAACGCCACCGGCTCTTGCGCCTGCGGCGACTCGTTCAACTGACGTAGCCCGAGAGCCCCGCTCCTCAGCAGTTGAGGAGCGGGGCTTTCGCATGCCCGCGGTCGGCCGGGCCGGGAGAGAGCTGGTTGGCTTCCGCCCTGATCGGTTGCGCCCCTGATCATTTGCGCCCCCTGGTCAGCGCCCCTGATCAGTTGCGCCCCCTGGTCAGTTCCGCCCCTGGTCAGTGGGCGGAGACGCCTTCGCGGGCGCGCTTCGGGAGCAGCCAGCTGACCGCGAGGCTCACCACGAACAGTCCGATCGCGACCAGCACCGCGTTCTTGGTGGCGCCGAGGAACGCGTGCTCCGGCAGCAGCTGGAAGAAGATCGTGCCGATCACCGCGACCCCGATCGCGCCGCCGAACTGCTGCATCGCGGTCAGTACGCCGGACGCCGAGCCCGCGGCCTGGTCGTCGATCGAGGCCAGGATGATGTCGAACAGCGGCGCGAACACCAGCCCGGCGCCGATCCCGGCGACGAGGGTCGCCGGGACGAGGTTCCAGATCGTCGTCGCATCGCCGTACGTGTGCAGGGTGAACCACACGCCGCCCATCGCCAGCGTCATCACCGCGATGCCGAGTTGCAGCGCCTTGCGGCCGAGCTTCGGCGCGAGCAGTCCGCCGGACAGCGGCGCGCCGATCGCGATCCCAAGCGAGAACGGCACCATCGCGAGGCCGGCCTTCAGTGGGCTGTAGTGCAGTCCGAGCTGGGTGAACAGGTTGAACACCAGCATGAAGCCGGACATCGCCAGGAAGAACGTGGTGATCACGCCGAGGCCGGCGACGTACCCGCGACTGCGGAACAGCGACGGGTCGATGACCGGGTTTCCGGACCGGCGCTCGCGCCAGGCGAACAGCACGAACACCGGCACCGATGCGATCAACATCAGGATTGTCCACAATGGCCAGCCGAGTTCGCGGCCCTCGACCAGCGGGTAGATCAGCAACCCGGAGGCGAGGCTGACCAGGATCACACCGGCCAGGTCGAGGCGGGAGGCGCCCGGTGTCTTCACCTCGGGCATGAAGCGCAGCGCGCCGTACAGGGCGAGGATGCCGATCGGGACGTTGATGAAGAAGATCATCCGCCAGCCCGCGTCGAACCAGTTGGCGTCGATCAGTACGCCGGCGATGATCGGTCCGGCGACTGCCGACAATCCCATCACCGGGCCGAACATCGCGAACGCCTTGCCGATCTCCGCGGGCGGGAAGACCGCCTTCAGGATCGCGAACCCCTGCGGGATCATCACCGCGCCGAGCAGACCCTGCGCGACCCGGCTGCCGATCAGCAGCTCCGGTGAGGTGGCCAGTCCGCAGATCGCGGAGGCGACGGTGAACCCGACCGCGCCGATCACGAACAGCCGTCGCCGCCCGACCAGGTCGCCGAGCCGGCCGAAGCTGATCAGCCCGATCGCGAACGCGAGCGTGTAGCCGGCCAGCATCCACTGCATCGCGGACTCGGACCCACCGAGCTCGGCCCGGATCGACGGTGCCGCAATGTTGACAATCGTCGCGTCGACAAGATCCATGATCTCGGCGATCAACACCGTCGCCAGCACAATCCACCGCCACCGGTACGGCGTACCAGTAGCGCCGGCCGAGTCCGGCGTACCGCCCGAGCCGGCCGGGTCCGGCGTGGCGGTTGAGCCGGCCGAGTCGCGCGTGGCGATCGAGCCGGTCGAGTCCGGCGTGACTGTTGCGCTGGCTGAGTTGGTTGGTGGTTGCCCGGCGGGTGGGGCCGGTGGGGTGTCGGTTGAGGTGCTCATCGTCGGCTCCTGTCGGATGCGGGCGAACAGTGTTCGGTAACGAACACCGTTCTACGCGCGAACACTGTTCCTGTCAAGTACGGTGTTCGCTAGAGTGGGCGGTATGAGTCAGTCGCCGTGGCAGCCGATCAGCCCCGAGAAGCCAGTCCGCGCCATCCGTGAGCCGCTGACCCGCGAGCGGATCGTCGACGCAGCGATGCGCGTGCTGATCGAGCAGGGGTACGACGCGGTCTCGATGCGCAAGGTCGCCCAGGTGCTCGACACCGGACCCGCCTCGCTGTACGCGCACGTCGCGAACAAGAGGGAGCTCGACCAGTTGCTGGTCGACCGCGCGGCGCAGGACATGAACCTTCCGGAGACTCCTGATCCGGACCGCTGGCAGGAGCAGTTGAAGGACGCGATGCGCGAGATGCTCCGGGTGATGCGGGCGAATCCGGGGGTCGCCCGCGCCGCGATGGGTCAGGTCCCGCTGGGGGAGCGGGCGCTACTCAGCACTGAGCGGATGCTCGGCATCCTGAAGGCCGGCAACCTTCCGGACCAGGCGGCGGCCTGGGCTGTCGACCTGATCCCGCTCTACGTCACCGCGACCGCGTTCGAGGAGACGGTGAAGGGTGGTGCGTCGACGTGGACCAAGGACGACATCGAGGGCTTCGTCGCGTATCTCCGCGGCTTCTTCGAGTCGCTGCCGGCCGACCGGTTCCCGCTCACGGTCGCGCTGGCCGGTGCGCTCACTGCGGGCTCGAGCAGTGACGAGCGCTTCGAGTTCGGCATCACCGTGATCACCGCGGGTCTGGCCTCGCTGGCCGACCGTAA
This sequence comes from Kribbella sp. NPDC049174, assembly GCF_043197365.1. Taxonomy (NCBI): domain Bacteria; kingdom Bacillati; phylum Actinomycetota; class Actinomycetes; order Propionibacteriales; family Kribbellaceae; genus Kribbella; species Kribbella sp. NPDC049174. The sequence goes on from NZ_JBICSZ010000001.1 coordinate 637,748, forward strand.
CTGACTACCCGAGCCGCGTAACCAACTGCCCCCAGCGCGTAACCAACTGCCCGAGCCACCGTAGCTAACTGCCCAGGAGCAGCCTGCTCCGAGTTGGTCCTTGCTGTTCACGAATGCACATGGTTAACCTTCGGATTGTCAACAAAAGTACGACTTGGCCGTCCGGGTGCGCCAGAGGCGTGAGGCGGTACGTTCGCGGAACGCGGAGGCGAGTGTGCCGAAGGCGTCTGGTGGGCACGGGTGAGGCCGAGTGACGACAGGAGGATCCCGTGGACGCCGAGAGCCAGCCACCGGTCAGCAGGAAACCGCCGGTCGAGACCGAACCGCCCCCAGGAGTACTGAAGAAGGCGATCGCCGCATCGGCCATCGGCAACGCGACCGAATGGTTCGACTACGGCATCTACGCGTACGGCGTGACCTACATCTCGGCGGCGATCTTCCCGGGTGACACCGAGAGCGCGACGCTGCTCGCGCTGATGACGTTCGCGGTCTCGTTCCTGGTCCGGCCGCTCGGCGGCCTGATCTGGGGTCCGCTCGGCGACCGCCTCGGTCGCAAGCACGTGCTGGCGATCACGATCCTGTTGATGTCCGGCGCCACCCTGTGCGTCGGCCTGGTTCCGACCTACGACGCGATCGGCCTGTGGGCGCCGATCCTGCTGGTCCTGCTCCGGATGATCCAGGGCTTCTCGACCGGCGGTGAGTACGGCGGCGCCGCGACGTTCATGGCGGAGTACGCCCCGAGCCGCCGGCGCGGATTCCTGGGCAGCTTCCTGGAGTTCGGCACGCTGGCCGGCTTCTCGCTCGGTGCGCTGCTGATGCTCGGCTTCTCGCTGATGCTCGGCGACGACGCGATGCACTCGTGGGGCTGGCGGCTGCCGTTCCTGGTCGCCGCGCCGCTCGGCCTGGTCGGCGTCTACCTGCGCTCGCGGCTCGAGGACACACCGGTGTTCCGCGAGTTGGAGGCGAAGGGCCAGAAGGAAGAGGAGACGACCACGCAGTTCAAGGATCTGCTGGCCGGCTACTGGAGGCCGATCCTGCAGCTCGGCGGCCTGGTCGTCGCGCTGAACGTCGTCAACTACACCCTGCTCACGTACATGCCGACGTACCTGGAGAGCGAGATCGGCCTCAGCTCGGACGAGTCGCTGATCGTGCCGATCATCGGAATGTTGACAATGATGCTGTTCCTGCCGTTCGCCGGCCGGATGTCGGATCGCATCGGCCGCAAGCCGCTGTGGTGGTTCTCGCTGGCCGGGCTGTTCGTGTTCGGTGCGCCGATGTTCCTGCTGATGGGTACGAACGTCCTCGGTGCGATCATCGGGTTCGCCGTACTCGGACTGCTCTACGTCCCGCAGCTGGCGACGATCTCGGCCACGTTCCCGGCGATGTTCCCGACGCATGTCCGGTACGCCGGTTTCGCGATCGCCTACAACGTGTCGACGTCGCTGTTCGGCGGTACGGCGCCCGCGGTGAACGACTGGCTCACTGCCGAAACCGGGAACGCGCTGATGCCGGCGTACTACATGATGGCCGCCTGCGTGATCGGCGCGATCGCCCTCGTCAAGGTCCCCGAAACCACCCGCTGCCCTCTCAACGGCACCGAGACCCCAGGCACCGAGGGAGCCCTGCCACCAGTCGCCTTGGAACCCGCAAAGGCCTGAGCCGAGCAGGAGCCCATCACGATCACGCGATGGGCTCCTGCAGCTCGGTGACCCACTGCGCCGGGTCGTCCGGGCAGTCGAGGTAGAGCTCGCGTGCCGGCTCGCCGGACCGATGGTTGTTGTCGTCCATCCAACGAGCCAGCGCCTGCCACGCGGGCAGCACCTGGTCGATCGGCCCGCGATGGACCACCGTCGCGGCACGTACGGCGGGCAGATCCACGACCTCGAGGCCGTTGCGGTTGCCCTCAGCATCGACCGACGCCGGAACAGTCGCGCGGACGACGGCCTCGTCCTCGGATCGCGGTGATCGCTCGTACAGGCAGGTCAAGCGGCCGGCCGGATGTACCGCGGCGGCATCGGGCAGCCGGTGGCCGAGCTCCGCACACAGCGGACGTACGACGGGGCCGATGTCCTCGGGGGTGAAGCTCGCGGCTGTGGTGGTCAGTCCCACCAGCCGGATGGCAGGCAACTCCTTGATCACCACGTCGACAGTCGGCAGTTGGTCCTCGAGGCCGCGGAGACGCGACTCGACCTGCGCGAGCCGTGCGACGCTCTCGGCGACGGTGGACTCCAGTTCCGCGCGGCGGATTGTCAACAATGCGCGCAGCTCCGCCGGGCTGATCTCGTCCGCGATCATCGTCCGCACCTGTTCGAGTGAGAACCCGAGGTCCTTCAGCGCCACGATCTGGTTGAGCTCCGCGAACTGAGCGGCGTCGTAGCTCCGGTAGCCGGTCGCCGGATCCACGTGCGCCGGCCGCAGCAGACCGATCGCGTCGTAGTGCCGCAACATCCGCACCGACACCCGCCCATGCCTGGCAAAGTCCCCGATCGCAAACAATCCGGCCTCCCATCCACCCCGAGTCAATCAGCAATCCGCGATCAACTCCGTCAACCCCGATCCCTGGTCGCGAACGAGTCCGGTTGAACCCCGATCCCTGGTCGCGAACGAGTCCCGTCGAACCCCGTTCTCTGGTCGCGAACGAGTCGAACCCCGATCAGCTCAGGTCGGCGAGGAGTTCGGCGAACCTGATCGCGGTGTCGTCCTCGTGCCAGGGGCCGATCACCTGCATGCCGACGGGCAAACCGGTCGGCGTCACGCCGATCGGCATGCTCAGCGCGGGCAGTCCGGTGAGCGACGCGTGGGCGATCCAGAACACCTGCGCGTCGTAGCGCTGCTCGCCGTACGACGTCATGATCGTCCGGTCCTCGAACGGCCGATCGTCGTGCGGGAACGCGGTCGTGAAACTCGTCGGGCAAACGAAGACGTCGACGTCTTCGAAGTACCGCTGCCAGGTCAGCCGGCGAGCGATTCGCCTGCGCTCCTGCGCGACCACCTCCGCGAGACTCGCGAAGTCCGCACCCTCGCCCTGCAGCGCGAAGAACAATCCGACCTGGAACCCGAACGCCTCGGCCTGTTCCGACGCATCGACACCGGCCGGCCACCCTTCGATGATCTTCGCCCCGTTCCGCGCAAGGCGATCGACCGTGTCCGACAGCGCAGTCCCGACCTCACTCGAGACCGGCGCATCCGCGTGATCGAGGACGACGCCTACCCGGAGGTCCGCGAGCCGGTCGTGCCGCGGCGGCCGGAGTTGCCACGAGTACGGCGCCGCCGGACCACCGGTGACGGTCAGCGCAGTGCGCAGATCCGCAGCCGATCGCGCGAGTGGTCCGATTGTCGACAACGTCGGGAACTCGGTCTGCGGCTCGGGCGGTCCCGGCAGCTGGAATCCGTGCAGAGGTACGAGCCCGGTCGTGGGCTTCAGTCCGTACACACCGCAGTACGCGGCCGGGAGCCTGATCGACCCGACCAGGTCCGATCCGTACTCCAGGTAGGTGAGTCCGGCCGCCAACGCAGCCGCTCCACCTCCGCTCGAGCCACCCGGCGTACGGGTGAGGTCTGCGGGATTGTTCGTCCGGCCGTAGATCTCGTTCGTGGTCTGGCCGAAGTCCCCGAGCATCGTGTGGACATTGCTTTTCCCGACAATGATCGCGCCGGCCCGGCTGAGGCGTTCGACCACGGTCGCGTCCCAGTCCGCGACGTACTCCTTGAACCTCGGATCGCCCCAGGTCGTCCGCAGGCCGGCGACGTTGAAGCACTCCTTGATCGTCATCGGTACGCCGTGCAGCGGCCCGAGCTCGCGTCCGGCCGCGACCGCAGCGTCCGCCTCGGCCGCTGCCTGCAGAGCGAACTCCGGGCGGGTCTCGACCACCGCGTTCACCTTGGTGTCGGCCGCGATCCAGGCGAGCATGCGCTCGGTCACCTCGCGAGACGTCAACTCGCCGGCCCTGATCCGCGCGGCGATCTCCGTTGCAGTTGCAGTCATGCCGCCGGTCTACGACCTGACGCAGTGTGAGAGTCAACGCCCGCCACGAATCCCCACCACTTTCGCTCGAAGGTTGCCAGACTGTCGCATCCCGTCCGGACAGCCGTTCGCGCTTGGCTGTCCGGACGCGGCTGGGGCTGGTGCGGCTGGCGCGGGTGCGGTCAGGAGATGACGGCGGTTACGGCGTCTGACCAGATGCCAGCGGCCTCGTCGATTTCTGTTGGGTTGACGACGAGGGCGGGGATGAAGCGGACGACCTGGCCCCAGGCGCCGCACGTCAACAGCAGGAGACCCCTCCTTGCCGCCTCCTGCTGTACGGCGGCCGCCGTGACCGGGTCGGGTTTGCCGTCGGCGTCGCGGAACTCGTTGCCGATCATCAACCCGAGTCCGCGCACGTCGGTGATCTGCTCGTGCTTGTCCGCGACCAACTGCAGCGCCTGCTTCAGCTGTGCACCCCGCTCGGCCGAGTTCTGCACCAGGCCCTCGTCCTGGATGACGTCCAGCGTGGCCAATGCGGCCGCGCACGCGACCGCGTTGGCGCCGTACGTCCCGCCCTGCGAGCCGGGCCACGCCTTCTCCATCAGCGCGGACGACGCCGCGATCCCGGACAGCGGGAACCCGGACGCCAGCCCTTTGGCCGTGACCAGGATGTCCGGATGTGAACCGAAGTGGTCGCCACCCCAGAACTTCCCGGTCCGGCCGAACCCGGTCTGCACCTCGTCCACGACGAGCAGGATCCCGTGCTGGTCGGCGCGTTCGCGGAGTCCGGCGAAGAACCGCTCGTTTGCCGGGACGTACCCGCCCTCGCCCAGCACCGGCTCGACGAAGAACGCCGCGGTGTCGGCCGGCGTACTCAATGTCTGCAAGATGTAGTCCAGCTGACTCAGCGCGAAGTCCGTCGCCTGCTCCACCGGCCAGCCGAAGTGCCCGGGGTCGGGGAACGGCGACACCTGGACGCCGGCCATCAACGGGCTGAACCCGGACCGGAACTTGGTCCCCGACGTCGTCATCGACGCCGCCGCCACCGTCCGGCCGTGGAACCCGCCGTGGAACACGATCACGTTCGGCCGACCGGTCGCCTGCCGGCTGAGCCGCAGCGCCGCCTCGATCGCCTCGCTGCCGGAGTTCGCGAAGAACATCCGGTCGAGGTGCTGGGGGAGGACCTCGCCGAGCCGGTCGACCAGGTTGAGCAGCGGCCGATGCAGCACCGTCGTGTACTGGGCGTGGATGATCTTGGCGACCTGCTCCTGCGCCGCCGCGACCACGCGCGGATGGCAGTGCCCGGTCGACGTCACCCCGATGCCCGCCGTGAAGTCGAGGTACCGCCGATCGTCCTCGTCGAACAGCAACACGCCCTCACCGCGGGCGGCCACGACTCCGGTTGCCTGTTTCAACACCTGCGACAGCTCGGCCACGGCGGCTCCCCTTCACGCGTCCGGTCGACACTTCTTCGTCAACTGGTAGATTGTCGACAATCAGCGTATCTCAGGCATCTGGACTGTCAATGGAGGCCGCTCGTGACTGCACATCCAGGGCTCAACGCCGACCAACCAGGGCTCAACGCCGGCCATCAAGGGCTCAGTGCCGATGAGGCCAAGGTGATTGATGCCGTTGAGAAGCGGTTGTACGTCGGTGGGCAGTGGGTCGACGCGGCAGGCGGCCGGACGTTCGACGTACTGGATCCGTCTACGGGCGAGAAGCTTTGCTCGGTCGCGGACGCCTCGCCGGCCGATGGTCGCGCGGCGCTCGACGCGGCGGTCGCGGTGCAACCCTCCTTCGCGAAGCTTTCGCCGCGTGAACGGGCCGACATGCTGACCGCGGCGTACGAGCTACTGCTCGAGCGCGTCGACGATCTCGCGCTGTTGATGACGCTGGAGATGGGCAAGCCGCTGGCCGAGGCGCGCGGCGAGATCGCGTACGCGGCCGAGTTCTTCCGGCACTTCGCGGGCGAGGCGGTCCGGATCGACGGCGGCTACCAGACCGCACCGGCCGGGAACGCGCGCTTCCTCATCGCCAAGCAACCGGTCGGCCCGTGCCTGCTCATCACGCCGTGGAACTTCCCGATGGCGATGGGCACCCGCAAGCTCGGCCCGGCGATCGCGGCCGGCTGTACGAGCGTGATCAAACCCGCGCACCAGACGCCGCTGTCGATGCTGGCGTTGATGGGCATCCTGGCCGAGGCCGGCGTACCGGTGGGGGCGGTCAACTGCGTCACCGCGATGGACGCGGGCGGCGTGATGGAGCCGCTGATCCGCTCCGGTCTGGCCCGCAAGCTGTCGTTCACCGGTTCCACCCGCGTCGGCCGGATGCTGCTCGAGCAAAGCGCGGAGAAGGTCCTGCGGACGTCGCTGGAGCTCGGCGGGAACGCGCCGTTCATCGTGTTCGAGGACGCCGACCTGGACGAGGCGGTGGACGGGGCGATCGCGGCCAAGATGCGCAACATGGGCGAGGCCTGTACGGCGGCCAATCGCGTCTTCGTCCATTCGTCGACAATCGACGAGTTCGGGCGCCGGCTGGCCGCGAAGATGTCGGCACTCACTGTCGGCCGGGGTACGGAGCCGGGTGTCAAGGTCGGACCGTTGATCGACGAGGCGGGGCTGGCGAAGGTGCAGTCCCTGGTCGCCGACGCGGTGAGCCGTGGCGCCACCGTGCTCACCGGCGGGGAGGTTGCCGCTGGCAACGGCTACTTCTACCCGCCGACGGTGCTGACAGGTGTGCCTCGGGACGCTGCGATGGCCGACCAGGAGATCTTCGGCCCGGTCGCCCCGCTGACGCCGTTCGACACCGAGGACGAGGTGGTCGCCGCGGCCAACGACACGGAATGGGGCCTGGTGGCGTACGTCTTCACCAACGACCTCCGCCGCGCTCTCCGCGTCGCCGAATCCCTGGAAACCGGCATGGTCGGCCTCAACCAGGGCATCGTCTCCAACCCCGCCGCACCCTTCGGCGGCGTCAAACAGTCCGGCCTCGGCCGCGAGGGTGGCAGCGTCGGCATCGACGAGTTCCTGGAAACGAAGTACATCGGCATCGCCCTGCCGTAGAACCGTCCCCGGCCCGAGCCGGCGGGACGGGACCGGGCCGAGCCGGGCAGAGCTGGACGGGCCGGGCTGAGCTGGACGGGCCGGGCTGAGCTGGACGGGCCGGTGACGGCACCGGGCTGAGCCGGGACGGGACCGGGCCGAGCCGGGTCGAGCCGGACGGGACGGGACCGGGCCGGGGACGGGACCGAGTCGGGCGGCGGGGACGTCAGCGGGTGGTTAGGCGGGTTATGGCGTCGTCCATGTGGGCCATCAGGAGGTCGTCGGCGAGGAGGTGGTCGCCGGCGCGGATGGCCTCGGCTAGAGCCTTGTGTTCGCCGACCCGGACGTCGGAGACGGTGTAGGTCTCCTCGAGGGCGTGGATGCACATCCGGGTCTCGGTGATGTAGGTCTGGTGCATCCGGGACAGGCGTGGGCTGCCGGCGAGCGTCACCAGGCGTTCGTGGAACGCGATGTCGAGTTCGCCGACCGCGGCCGGGTCGCCCTCGGCGGCCGCCATCTCTTCGACGATGGCGAGCAGTTCCTTGCCGGCGGCTTTGTAGTCGCCGGCGATGACCCGTCGCGCGGCGGCGCGCTCGATCGCCTCACGCGCCAGGTACATGTCCCGGACGTCTTCGGGGGTCATGTCTCTGACGAACAGCCCACGGTTGCGGATCGAGACCAGCAGGCCCTCCTGGGTCAGCCGCTGCATCCCCTCCCGGAGCGGTCCACGGCTGACGCCGAGCTTGCGGGCCAGGTCGGCCTCGCCGAGCTGAGCGCCCGGCTTGAGCTCGCCGTGGCTGATGGCCTTGCGCAGTTTGTCGGCGATGATGCTCGGCGTCGACTCCTGCGCCAACGGCTCGATGAAACTGGTCACGCGTGTGTCCCCCTTGCTGAAAACAATCGACCCAAGCCTGGCAGTGACGGTACCGGGCCGATCAACTGCAGCCCTTTCCATACCGTCACCTGGTTGGCCGTGAGCACCGGCTTGCCGGCGGCCGCCTCCAGTTCGTCGACGATCTCGAGGGTGTGCATCGCGGTGTCCGGTACGAGGATCGCCTCGGCGTCCGGGTGGTCCGCGGCCTTCACCATCGCGATCACCTGCTCCGGCTCGAGCGTGCCGACCTCGGCCGCGGTGATGATCCCGTGGCTGCCCATCGAGACCACCTCGATCCCGCCCGCGGTCAGGAACCGGACGAAGTGCGTCGCGACATCCTCCGGGTACGACGCGGCCACCGCGACCCGGCGTACGTCGAGCGCCTTGCACGCGTCGACGAATGCGAGAGATGTCGAGGACGCCGGTACGCCGAGCGCCTCAGCGACCCCGGAGGCCTGGTTGCGGGCCCCCTCGGGTCCGAAGACGAAACTGCCCGACGTGCAGGCCCACATCACCGCGTCCGGCTGGGCGGAGGCGAGTGCGGAGGCGCCTTCGGCGAGCCGTTCGGCGCGGCCCAGGTCGAGGAGTGCGTCCACCCGGTGCGCGTCCTCGCCGACGGAGGTGATCACGACCGGGAGCTTGACCGCCCCGTCCAGCCGCGCCTCGAGCGCCGGGTAGTCGTCTTCCGCGCTGTGACCGGGATAGAGCAGCCCCACCGTGACCATTCGTCCTCCTGGCTGACACGCACCGAAATGGGTAGATTGTCGACAATGTTAACCCCAGACAACCCCACGATCAGAACATCCGGGCCTGGCTACGACGTGGTGCGGTTGGTCGCGGAGTTGCGGCGGGGCGTGCGTGGGGTGGTCGGGGACGACCCGGGGATGCGGGCGCTGTATGCGGCGGACGGGTCGAACTATCGGGCCGTGCCGGATGTCGTTGTGGTGCCGGCTGATGTCGACGATCTCGCAACTGCGGTTGCGGTGATTGCCGCGGCCGGGGCGCCGGTGGTGATGCGGGGTGGCGGGACCTCGATGGCGGGGAACGCGATCGGTGGGGTGGTTGTCGATGTGTCCCGGCATCTCAATCGGATCCTCGACATCGATGCCGAGTCGCGGACCGCGGTGGTTGAGCCGGGGGTTGTGCTGACGGATCTGCTGGCAGCGGCCAGGTCTTCCGGTCTGGCGTTCGGTGCCGATCCGTCGTCGGCCAGCCGGGCGACGATCGGCGGGATGATTGCGAACAATGCGTGTGGCGCCCATTCGGTTGCTTGGGGCACGACCGCCGACAACCTCCGCTCCCTGGACGTGATCCTCGCCGACGGCACCCGACTGACGGTCGACGCCGGCGCGCAGACAGGCAGCCCGGGGATGTGGGCAGACGTGCCGGGTGGGCTGGTGGGTGCCTCGGGAGTACCGGGTGCTCGCGCTGGGATGCAGGGTGGGGATGTCCTCGGCTTGCGGGCGGCGTATGCCGGGCGGCCTGGGCGGGAGGGGGAGTTGCATCGGGCGATGCAAGCGTTCGTGGATCGCAACGAGTTGCTTGTCCGGCGGCGGTTCGGGCGGTTCACGCGGCAGATCTCCGGGTATGCGCTGCACCGGCTCTTGCCCGAGTACGGGTACAACGTCGCCGGGTTGTTGTCCGGGAGCGAAGGCGGCCTGGCGGCCACCGTGCAGGCGACCGTCGCGCTCACCCCGTTGCCAAAGGCAAAGGTTCTGTGTGTGCTCGGGTTCGGGGACTCGATCACGTCGGCCGATTGTGTGCCGATCGTGCTGCGGCATGGTCCGCTGACGATGGAGTCCATCAACATCGACCTGGTCGAGCGACTCCCGGCCGAGGTGCGGGATGCCGCCGTACGCGCCGGGCTTCCCGACGGCAAAGCATGGCTGCTGGTGGAGATGGGCGGCGAGGACGAGGTGCTGGCCGCCCGGGCCGCGCAGACAATGCTCGACGAACTGCACGACTCCGGCTCACCCGCGACCGCAAGCCTGGTGACGGATCCGAGGGCGCAAGCGGTCCTGTGGCGTTGCCGTACTGACGCCGCCGGTCTCGCGACTCGTCGGGCCGACGGTGCCGAGGCGTGGGGTGGCTGGGAGGACGCCGCCGTACCTCCGGAGCGGCTCGGGGCCTACCTTCGCGGCCTCGACGAGTTGCTGGGTCGGCACGGTTTGTCGGGGGCGTCGTACGGGCATTTCGGCGAGGGCTGCATGCACATGCGGATCGACTTCGACCTGCTCAGTCGGGGCGGCATCGCGACGTACCGGCACTTCGTCGAGCAGTCGACGGACCTGGTCGTCGAGCTCGGGGGATCGGTGTCCGGTGAGCACGGTGACGGGCGGGCGCGCGGCGAGTTGCTCAGCCGGATGTACGGCGCCGACGGGGTCCGACTGTTCCCTGAGCTGAAGGAGATCTGGGATCCGGCCGGGGTGATGAACCCCGGGATGATCGTCGAACCGCCGCCGCTGGATCTGGCGATCCGGCACGATGGGCCGGCGAAGGATCGTCGATTGCCGACAATCTTCGCGTACCCGGACGACGAGCACGATTTCGCGCAGGCGCAGCGCCGATGTGTCGGGATCGGCAAGTGCCGGCAGAGTTCGGGCGGGGTGATGTGCCCGAGCTATCAGGTCACCCGCGAGGAGAAGCATTCGACCCGCGGCCGGGCGCACCTGCTGTGGGAGATGCTGCAGGGCGACCTGATCACGGACGGCTGGCGCTCGACCGAAGTACGCGACGGCCTCGATCTCTGCCTGTCCTGCAAGGGATGCCTGTCCGATTGTCCGGTCAACGTGGACATGGCGACGTACAAGGCCGAGTTCACGCAGCACCACTACGCACGTCGTCCATGGGCCCGGCCGCTGTCCCACTGGTCGATGGGCTGGCTTCCACTCTGGGCCCGGCTAGCCGCACCGATGCCCGGCCTCGCGAACCGCTTCGCCCGGCTGCGTTTGACCAAACGCCTCGGCGGCATCGCCCCCGAGCGCGACATCCCACCCTTCGCCGATCAGCCCTTCACCACCTGGTTCGCGAAACGCGCCCAGACGCCGCGTGAACCCTCATCGGCTGCGGAGTCTCACACCCCGGCACCCGCTCGCGGCGCGGCGGAGCGGGGGCGGGGGAGGGTCGTGTTGTGGTCGGATACGTTCACGGATCGGCTGGCGCCGGAGATCGGGCGGGCGGCGGTGGAGGTGCTGGAGGCGGCTGGCTTTGAGGTTGTGGTGCCGGACAAGCGGGTGTGCTGCGGGCTGACGTGGATCTCCACCGGGCAGTTGAAGAATGCGCGGCGCGTCCTCAATCGTTCGCTCGAGGTCCTTGCGCCGTATCTGGCCGACGGTACGCCGATCGTCGGGGTCGAACCCAGTTGTACGGCGGCCATCCGCCACGACGCACCTGATCTGATTGCCGACAATCCGCTCGCCGACAAAGCCGCGAAGTCGGTCCGGACTTTCGCCGAGTTCCTGGTCGACTCCGGCTGGGAACCACCGCAGGTCGGGGGAGAGGCTCTTGTCCAGACGCATTGTCACCAGCACGCCGTCCTCGGCTTCGATGCCGACCGCCGACTGATGTCAGCGGCCGGCATCGACGCGACCATCCCCGATTCGGGCTGCTGTGGTCTGGCCGGCAACTTCGGCTTCGAACGCGACCACTACGCCGTCTCGAAGGCGATCGGTGAGCGCGTGCTGCTGCCCGCCGTACGTTCGTTGCCCGAAGCAACCGCCGTACTGGCCGACGGCTTCAGTTGCCGCACCCAGATCGCGCAAGGCACCCCGCGCCAGGCCCACCACCTGGCCGAGATCCTCGCCCAGGCCCTCAAGAGCTAACGCCCGCCACCACCTGCCCGCCGATCCTGAGACCCCATGGAGGTTGCAGCTACTTGCGTATATGCATGATTGCGCAGATAGCATGTCTTCATGAACCACGGGCACGGGCACGGGCATGACCACGCCGCGGGAGAGCGGCGCGGGGTAGTGGGCTGGGCGCTTGGGGTGGTGCGACCGCATCGGCATGATGCTGCGGAGTCGGTGGATGCGGCGTTGGAGGCGAGCGCCGGGGGGATTCGCGCGGTCAAGCTCAGCCTGGCCGGGCTCGGTGCTACCGCGGTCCTCCAAGCCATCCTCGTCGTACTGACCGGATCGGTCGCGCTGCTCGCGGACACGATCCACAACTTCTCCGACGCGTTGACCGCCGTGCCACTCTGGGTCGCGTTCGTGCTCGCGCGGCGTCCGGCGACCCGGCGCTACACGTATGGGTTCGGCCGGGCCGAGGATCTCGCCGGGATCTTCATCGTCGGGATGATCGCGTTGTCCGCGGTGATCGCCGGGTACGAGTCGATCCGCCGGCTGATCGATCCGCAGCCGCTCGGCCACCTCGGCGCGCTGATCGCGGCCGGCCTGGCCGGTTTTGTCGGCAATGAGATTGTCGCCATGTATCGGATCCGGGTCGGTCGCCGGATCGGCTCGGCAGCGCTGGTGGCCGATGGACTCCATGCCCGGACCGATGGGTTCACGTCGCTGGCCGTCGTACTGGGTGCTGTCGGCGTATTGGCCGGCTTCCCGTTGGCCGACCCGATCGTCGGACTCGCCATCACCCTCGCGATCCTCGTCGTACTGAAGAGTGCGTGGACCGACGTCTACCGCCGCCTGATGGACGCGGTCGACCCCGAATTGCTGACAACCGCCGAGACGACCCTGCGCGGGACGCCCGGCGTTACCGCGATCGAGGACCTCCGGCTTCGCTGGACCGGTCACCGCATCCGCGCCGAGACCAGCGTCGTCGTCGATCCGACGCTCACTCTGGCCGCCGCTCACGCCATCGCGCATGAGGCCCACCACCGCCTCTCGCATTCGCTGCCCAGGCTGCACAGCGCGACCGTCCACGTCAGTCCGGCCGATTCTCAGTAGCGGACAGAACTTGTCCGGTTCTCCTTCTAGCGTTGGTCTCGTCCGACACCGAGTGAAGGAGAGCCGAGATGCCGATTCCCGAGGGATATACGACCGTGACGCCGTGGATCATCGGTCAGGACACGGACGGATTGATGGACTGGCTGACCCGGGCGTTCGGGGCCGAGGAGATCGACCGGATGGTGGGTCCGGACGGCCGGATCGGGCACGCGGAGATGCGGATCGGGAACGCGATCGTGATGATGTTCGACGCCCGGCCGGAGTGGCCTGCGACGCCTGCTTTTCTCCGTCTGTACGTCGATGACGCGGACGCCACGCACGCCCGGGCGGTCGCGGCCGGCGGGACGTCGGTGACCGAGGTGACGCATCTGTTCTTCGGCGACAAGGTGGGACGGGTGCGCGATCCGTTCGGCAACCTCTACTGGATCCAGACTCGGATCGAGGAACTGACCGAGGCGGAGATGATGGAGCGGCTGGCGGATCCCGAGTTCACCCGGCGGATGGAGTACGTGACGGGCGCCGAATTCTTCCCCGCCGCGACTGACCGCAACCACGAATGACCGCCGCGGCTGGCCGGCGACGGGCTTAGCCGAGGAGGCGCAGCGCGGTAAGAGTGTAGGCACGCGCCGCGGTGACGAGTTCGGCGATCGGGACGGACTCGTCCCCCCGATGGGCCTGGGTGGTGACGGAGCCGGGACCGAGCACAACCACGGGTACGCCGAGGTCGCGAGCGACGTACCCGCCATCGCAAGCCGCCGTCCATCCCGCGAGCGGCAGATCGGGGCCGCCGGCCTCGACCCGGGCCGCCTCGATCACGCGGACGAGCTCCGCATCGGCAGCCGTCTCGAACGCAGGCATCTCCATCGGCATCTCGAGCTCGACCGACAACCCGCGATCCTCGAGCCGCAGCGCCGCCACGCGGGACCGCAGACCGTCGAGTGCGGCGGCCGGCGACTCACCGGGCAGGAGCCGCCGATCGGCGACGATCACACAATCGGCCGGCACGATCGAACCGCCCGTCCCACCGTTGATCTGACCGACGCTCCAGGTCGCGGGCCCGAGCAGCGGGTGCGGATCGGCGGCGAGCTCGGTGTGCAGTCGCTCGATTTCGGCGACGACAGCGGCAGCACCATAGATCGCGTTCGCGCCGTCGTCCGGGTTCCCCGCGTGGCACGCGCGCCCGTGGACCGCGACCCGAAGATACGAGTCGCCCCGAGCCGCGATGATTGTCTGCAGATCAGTCGGCTCGGCCGTAACACACCCAAGAAACCCAGACCCGCCGACGCCGCGGGCCTTGTCGACGTACGCCCGGATGCCTTTGCCTGTCTCCTCCTCGTCCACCACGGCGGCGAGCTCGACCGGTCCGCTCAGTCCGGCGCCACGCAAAGCGGCCAACGCGACCAGTGCCGCGGCGAGTCCGCCCTTCATGTCCGACGCGCCGCGCCCGTAGATGCGCCCGTCCTGCACCACCCCGCCGTACGGATCGGTCGTCCAGCCGTCACCGACCGGCACGACGTCCGTGTGCCCGAGGATCAACAGGCCTGGACCGTTGCCCCCGGCAAGCGTGATGCTGACGTTGTCGCGCCCGGGCTCGACGGGTGAGGTGACCACGTCGAGCCCGAGCTCCCGCCCCGCCGCCGCGAGCACCGCGACAGTCGCGGCCTCCTCGCCGGGCGGGTTCTGCCCGGTTGCCTGCAGCAACTGGCAGGTGACCCGCACCAGCAGCTCTTCGTCGATCCGGTCGAGGACGCTCTGTTCGTCAGGGGTCATGGCTACGAAGCCTAGGCGGACCTCCCGGTCAGGTAGGAGCGCCAGCCACCGAACGACGTGATGTCACGCGCCGGATCCGCGCCGTCGGCCGTACACACGAACCCGAGGATGCGCCGTCCGTCCGACAGTTCGAGCGGACCGATCGCGAGCGGTGGCTCGACCGTCGCCGCGAATCCACCGAGTTCGGCCGCGGGCAGACTCCACACTTCGACCTGGATCCCCGGCCCGGCTTCGTCCGACAACGTCCGAGTCAGACCCGGCCTGGGGCCGTCGACCAGATACATCCGGTACGACGAAGCAGTCCGCGCATCGAAGGCGAGCCGGGCACCACGTCGTACCAGCTCATCGTTGAGTGGCTGGCCGGTCAGGTGAGCCCCGGCGACCGCGAGCAGGACCTCGTCCTCGGTAGCCTCGCCGCACCACAGAGCGGCGAGGTCGATCAGCACCCGGTCGTGACCGGCCGGCGCCAGCAGTTGGACACCGAACGGCAAGCCGTCGGAACGGTCCGGACCGGGGAACGCGACCGCGCACAGGTCGAGCAGATTGACCATGTTCGTGAAGCGTCCCAGCCGGCTGTTCACGCCGACAGGATCCGCCGCCACCTCGGCTAGGGTCGGGTGACCCGAGGTCACCGGCAGCAGCAGGGCGTCGAGCTCCGTCCACAGGTGCTCGCTCGCACGAGCGAGTGTCGCGAGTCGATCGAAGCCCGCGAAGGCGTCTGCCGCCGTCAGCGTCGCACCATTGTGGACAATCGACCGCACGGTCGGATCCACTGCGGGGTCGTCGTCCATCTTGTCTCCGAAGGCCAGCCATCGCTCGGCGAGCCACGGCCCGGAGTACAGCAACTCCGCCGCTTCGAGCAGCGGCCGCACGTCCACCTTCACCACGTCGCCGAGCCGATCAGCCTGATCGAGCGTCTGCTGCCAGGCCCGCTCGTGCAGCGGATCGAGGTCCAGGTCCAGATCCGGTACGCCGATCACCGCGGCGGCACCCGGCGTGTGACCAGCCCTGCTCCGTGGCAGATCAGAAGCTCGTCGCGACCAGGCGTCGTCCGGATCGAAGGCGACCATCGCGTCGAAGACCGCACGCGCCGTCCCGACCGACCGCGCCATCACCGTCACGCAGTCGAGCGATCGGCAGGCCGGTACGACGCCACGCGCGGAGACGAGCCCACGACTCGGTTTGATGCCGACAATCCGATTGAAGGCAGCCGGCACCCGGCCGCTCCCGGCGGTGTCCGTCCCGAGCGCGAAGTCGACCTGCCCACTCGCCACCGCGACGGCGCTACCCGAACTCGATCCGCCCGATACGTGGTCCGCGGAGAACACCGAGTGACAAGCGCCGTACGGCGAACGCGTGCCGACCAGTCCGGTCGCGTACTGATCCAGGTTGGTCTTCCCCAGTGGTACGGCGCCGGCCGCGATCAACCGATCGACCACGAAGGCGTTCCGCGCCGCCGGGCTGGAGTTCCGCGGATCGCCGGCCGTCGTCGGCACCCCGGCGAGATCGATGTTGTCCTTGAGCGCCATGGTGAGGCCGTGCAACGGTCCCGGCGCGGCCTCGACCGGCTCGACCCGGCTGATCCAGACGTTCACGCGCCCCACCGGGCCCGCTCGGCGTCGAAGGCGGCTCGCCGCTTCGCCCGTACCGTCGCAATGTCCACAGGTGCCTCCTGTTCGATCCGGCGTACGTCGGCGATCGAGAAGGTCGCCGGGCTGACCCGCAGGTCGGCCCGCCCGGCCTTGATCTCGGCCCGCTCGTGGGCGAGTTGCTCGGCGCTCACCGGGATGAATCTGATCAGGTCGAACTGCCTCAGCAGCCAGGGTTGCTCGTCGTTGGGCGACAGCCGCCAGACCGGGACGGTGCGCCCGACCAACTGGTACCCGCCGGGTCCTTCCATGCCGTACACGCACAGATAGATCCCGCCGATCCCGACCGCGTTCTGCGGGGTCCAGGTCCGGGCCGGGTTGTACTTCGTGGTCACCAGCCGGTGCCGGGGATCGACCGGTACGGCGACCGGCGCGCCGAGGTAGACGTCGCCCAGCCCGACGACCAGGTACGTCGCCTCCTGCATGATCTCGAAGACCTCGTCCCGCCGGCGCAGATCGTTGACTCGCCGGATGAACTCCACGTTGTCCGGACACCACGGCGCGTCGGGCCGGACCGAGGTCGCGTACCGGCGCATCGCCTCGTGCGCCTCCGGGTGGTCGAACGCGATCGGGAGAGTCACCTCGCGCGCCGGCAGCACCACGGTCGCCGGGTCCGCCAGCCCCGCCGCCAGAAATGCGAGCTGCTCGGCCAGTTCGTGCAGCCTGAGCCGCGAGGAGTCCACCGCGATCAGGAGCGATCGCACCCCCTCGACGATCTCGACGACACCGTCCGGCCGGTGGCCCCGCAACGCCTGCGCCAACAGGTGAATCCACACGCGGACGGTCAGGTCGAGCTCGGCCGGTCCGGCCTCCACCAGGAGATGGCGTTCTCCCGCACACCTGATCGTGTACGGCGGTACGCCGTCGGACTGATGCAGGACGTCAGGACGCCCGGCACTGCTGACGGCGGCGGCGACCGGCTCCGGTTCCTGCCGGAGGTCGGCGAGCCAACGACGTCGTACCGAGATCGCCTCGGTCGCGGTTTCCAGCGTCACCGGCACCAGTTGGACTGAGTCGCCGGCGCGAAGCTGGCCGAGCATCCAGCGATCGGCCTCGATCACGACAGCCGGTACGACGAAGCCACCGAGCGAAGGCCCGTCCTTGCCGACGATGACTGGGGTGTCGCCGGACAGCATGATGCCGCCGACCGGGTACGCCGAGTCGTGCACGTTGGACGGATGCAGTCCGGCCTCACCACCGTCGGTCCGGGCCCAGTCCGGGACCGGTCCGATCAGCCGGGTCCCGGTGCGATCGGACCGATGGTCGACAATCCAACTGTTCGCGAAGAACGCCTCGACACCCTCGGCCGTGAGGTGATCCGGAGCGCCGTGCGGCCCGGGGATCACGCGCAGATTCCAGGAATCCGAGATGGTCGGCAGTTCGACCGACAGCGGGCTGAGCAGGTTCTCCCGGCGGCCCAGCGGGAGTTGGTCACCGGCCGCGAGCGGTCTGCCGTCCTGACCGCCGAAACCGCCCAGGATGAAGGTGGATCGGCTGCCGAGTACGCGCGGGACGTCGAACCCTCCTTCGATCGCGAGATAGCCCCGCATCCCGGGTCCCTCGAGTGGACCGACATCCAGAACAGCTCCTGCGGGGAGGCGGACGACCATGCCGGGTCGCACCCGGTATCCGTCGATCGTCGCATTGTCGACAGCGCCACCGACGCAGATCAGCCGGTCCTCGTCGCACGTCAGCACCGGTCCGGCGAGCACGCACTCCAAACCCGCCGCGCTGTCCGGATTGCCGACCGCGGTGTTGACCAGCGCGAAGCTGAGTTCGTCGGCCGCGCCTGACGGCGGCACGCCGACGTCCCACAGCCCTGGTCGGCCGGTCAGGTCCTGCACCGTCGTCTGCGTCCCTGGCGTGATGACAGTGATGACCGCCAACGTCACCACCGGCCCAGGAGTTGGACGGGCGTCGGATTCCAGCCGTTACAAGGATTGTTGACCTGCGGACAGTTGCTGATCAGGACCAGGATGTCCCGGGTCGCGGTGATCTCGACGTACCGGCCCGGGGCCGACAGGCCGTCGTCGAACTTCAGGTCGCCGCCGGAGGTGACCGGGACGTTCATGAAGAAGTTGACGTTGTGCGTGAGCTGGCGCTGGCCGATGCCGGCTTGCGCGCCGTAGTACAGGAAGGTCTGGCGGCACGCGTGCTGGTGCCGGGTGAAGTCGCCGTACCGGATCACGTTGCTCTCCTGCGAGCACGCGCCGCCGACGGTGTCGTGCCGGCCGCAGGTGTCGTCGGTGATGACGGCGAGTTCGTCGAGGGTTGTCGACAACAGCCGCGAGCCAGTGGTGAGGAAGACCGCACACTGTTCGCGGATCGTGTCGAATGCGGAGTAGCGGTTGTCGACGTCGTGCGCGTCGTAGAACAAGGTGTCGACGGCCTGGTTCCCGTGCAGGTCGACAATCTGCAATCGACCGCCTGCGGGCACGGTGATGAGGGCGCCGTCGCCGGGGTCCACGACGGTGTCGAGGCTGACGGTTGTCTCGGTGACGGTCATGCGATCAGCTCCCGAGTCAGCTCGAGCGCGCGGAGAGCTTCCTCCCGCAGTTCGGGATCGTCGCTATGACTTGAGGTTTCGATCCGTACGGCGACCCCGCCGGCGACTGTGTTGTCCGCGAGGGGATGGGGTGCGGTCGAGATGAACACCAGCAGATCCTGTTCGGCTCGCAGGGTGACGGTGTCTCCGGCGCGCGCGTGGTCGGGTTCGAAGGCCAGCGATGCGCGGGAGTCGTCGGCGATCGCGACCTTCGAGAAGAAGTTGATGCCGCCGTGCAGATCCGCCGGCCCGAAACCGTGCTTGGTGAGTTCGATTGTCAACAATCGGTCGGGGACGAATCCGGTCAGACAGTCATGCCAGTCGAGGCTCGACACGACCACCGTCGCCAGCGCCAGACCGCGGTCCGACATCAGAACCAGGCCGGCCCGGATCCGGGCCGACATCTGCGCCTTCAGCGTGTCCGGCACGTTCAGCCGATCGAGCCGATCCGCGCCGATGATCAGCACCGACGCGTTCGCGCCGTCGGCCAGAGCGGTCAGGGTGATGCTGCGCCCCGCGCGGACCGGTGCGGACCAGGCGGCGGCGCCAGGAATGTCGTGATTCACGCGCTCGCTCCTTCTGCCTCGGCGACCCCAGCAGTGGCGGCAGCCGGAACGACCAGGCCGATGGAGGCGTGGTAGGCGCGGCGCTGAACGCGATAGGCGATCAGCCCACCGACAGCCACGATGGCGAGCGTGATCTGTGGGAGGTAGTGCAGGTGCCAGCCATCGCCGGCCGGGTCGTACACGTCGGCCCGTGGCCAGCCCAGGTTGATCGCCATCGCGAGTCCGTAGGCGACCGCGATGATGTTGACAATCAGACCGAATCGCCCGAGCGAGAACAGCGGCCGGCCGTTCTCGTCGATCCCGGCGGCCGGTCCGTGGCCGGTCAGCCGCCGTACCAGCAAAGGTGCGGTGACCATCAGGTACGCGATGTAGAGCAGCATGATGCAGACACTCGCCAGGCCGAGGAACAGGCCCGCGTTGCCGAAGTTCACCACCAGGCACACGGCCGCGAGCACGCCGGGCACGATGGTGGCCGCCACCGGGGTGCCGGTACGACGGGACACCTGGCGCAACTGGGCCGACGCCGGCAGCACGTTGTCGCGTGCCATCGAGAAGATCATCCGGGCCGCCGCCGTCTGGATCGCCAGCGTGCAGACACAGACCGCGAGAGCGACATCGAGGAGCAGCAATTTGCCGGCGGTCGTACCGAGTTGGCTGGTCAGGACGTAGGGGAGACCCTGCGTGGCGAGATCGCCGTTGGTCAGGGACGGCGCCGCCATCAGCGCGGCGATGATCAGGAAGGCGCCACCGATCCCGGACGCGACGACCGCGCGGATGATCGTCCGGGGCGTCGTCGCGCGCGGCTTGTGCGTCTCCTCGGACAGTTCGCCCGCACTGTCGAAGCCGACCAGCACGTACGCCGCCATCAAGGCCGAGATCAGCAGGGGTACGACGTACCCGGTCGTGCTGTCGAGGTTGGTCGTGTGCAGGACGACGGACGGACCGCGCTCGGCGCGACTTGTCAGCAATACGACGATCAGCACGACGCCGATCAGTTCACACGTGACGCCGACCGAGTTGACGACCGCGGTGATCCGCACGCTCGTCGCGTTCAGAATCGTGGTTGCTGTCAACAAAAGACAGCCCAGTACGACGGCGTTCGCGGCGCCGTCCTTCGATGCCAGCGTGGAGTCGGTGCCGATCAGCTGGAAGCCGGACCAGACCGCGGGGAGGATTACCTGCAAGGCGATCGCGGCGGTGGCCAGTGTGATGATCTGCGCGATCACCATCGTCCAGCCTGCGAACCACCCGACAACGGCGCCGCCGAGACGCCGGGCCCACTGGTAGATCGCCCCGGACAGGGGATAGCGCGCGGCCAGTTCGGCGAAGCAGAGGGCGACCATCAGCTGCCCGGCGAGCACCGCTGGCCAGGTCCAGAAGAAGGCCGTGCCGCCGAAGCCGAAGCCGAGCCCGAACAGCTGGAAGACAGTCGTCAGGATGGACACGAACGAGAAGCCGGCCGCGAACGACGCGTAGCTGCCGACCCGGCGCGAGAGTTGCTGGGCATAACCGAACTGGCCCAGGTCCTCGGCGCTTGGTTCCTTGGCGTTGGGTGCGGTCAGTGTTTCAGGGGTGGCTGACATTCCGGCCTCCGTCGGATCGGCCCGGAATGCACACGGCAGCCCGGGGCCTTCAAGGCCTCCCGGGCTTTTGTCCCGCCGTGGAACGGCGCCGTCGTGACAGCGCCGCCTCCCCTCTCGGACCAGGCCTGCCGTCGCCGGCAGCGGAACCCTAGGGGCGCCCCGCCGTCTCGGCGGGTCCCTTTCAGTTCAGGGCGCGTTGGTTTCGGCGGCGCGCGTCCTGTGTAACAAGGACGTAAACAAATCCTCTCACTGGGTCGGCGCTCGCGAGATCTGTTGCCAAAAGCAACAAAATGTGCTGCCTGGATCCCGTCAGGCTCTCGTCACCGGGTCCGTCAGGCTGTCGTCGCCGTGGGGCGGTCAACCTGTCGCCGTGGGGCGGTCAGCCTGTCGTCGCGGTGCGGTCAGGTGAGTTTGTCGACGGCTCGGCGCAGTCTGGCGACGCCTTCGTGGATCCGGTCCGGCTTGGTCGACGCGAAGCACAGCCGCAGCGCGTCGGTGAATCGGCCGGTGGGGGAGAACGCCGTACCGGGGATGAACGCCACGCCCTCGGCCAACGCGACCTCGAACAACTCGGCGGTGTTGACGCCGTTCTCCAGCGTCACCCAGAGGAAGAAGCCGCCCTCGGGATCGGTCCAGCGGGCGATGTCGCCGAAGTGCTCCTGCAAAGCCGCGTGCATCGCTTCCTTGCGACGCCTGTACTCCGCGCGCTGCGTGACCAGGTGATCCTCGAGATGCCCGCCCTCCAGGAACCCGGCGAGCAGCCGCTGGGCCGGCAGGTTCGTGCATGTGTCCATGGCCTGCTTCGCGTTGATCAGCAACGGCTGCAACTCCGGGTCCGTATCCACCCAGCCGACCCGCAGCCCCGGCGCGACGATCTTCGAGAACGTCCGGACGGCGAACACCAGCGGATCACCGGCGCCGAGTTCGCGGATTGTCGGCAATGGGTCCCCGGCGAACCGCAGGAGCCCGTACGGATCGTCGTCGATCACCATCGATCCCCAGGACCGGGCCAGCTCGAGCAGTCGGTGGCGTCGCTCCAACGAGAGGGTCGCGCCGGACGGGTTCTGGAAGGTCGGGATGGTGTAGATCGCCTTCGGCCGCCGCCCGTCGAGGAGCTGCTCGAGATTGTCGACAATCATCCCGTCGGCGTCGACCGGGACCTCCAGCAGTTGGGCGCCGTACGAGAGAGCGGTCGCGCTGCCGTTCGTGTACGTCGGTGATTCGACGACGACCAGGTCGCCGGGGTCGACGAACAGCTTGCAGAACAGGTCGAGCCCCTGCATCCCGCCCGCGGTGATGGTCAGCCGGTCGGCGGTGGTCTCGTCGCTCGTCCCGCGCAGTGTCTCCAGCAGTGCCTCGTGCAGGGGCGGATCGCCCTCGGTGGCCGCGTAGTCGTACGCGTCGGGGCGACTCAGTTGGTCGGCGGCGATACCGGCGAGGATTGTCGACGGGACTGCTTCGGCCGCCGGTGAGCCCATCGCGAACCGGACGATGTCATGGGTCTGCTTGTGCAGCAGCGAGGTGCTCGAGTCGATCACCGACCCGACCAGCCCGGTGACGCGTTCGGCGTACGGGAGAGTCTTCACTCCGAGTACGGCGCCGGTGGTCGACTCGGCGTCGGTGGTTGACTTCGCGCCGATGCTCGACTTCGCGCCGGTACGCGACTCGGCGCCGGTGCTCGATTTCGCGCCGGTGCGCGACTTGGCGCCGGTGGTCGGCTGGGCGCCGGTGCTCGGCTGATCTGCTCTGCCACGGGCTTCCTGCGTCATTGGGCTATCTCCTGATCGTCAGTTCGTAGGACAGGTCGGTCAGTCGCTCCACGCCGTCGTCGGTGACCACCACCGGTTCGGACAGTTCGTAACCCCATCCGTCCATCCACATCCCGAGGATCACGTGGAACGCCATCCCGGCCGCCAGCACGGTGGTCTCGCCGGGGCGCAGACTGACTGTGCGCTCACCCCAGTCGGGCGGGTATCCGATGCCGATCGAGTACCCGATCCGTGAGTCCTTCACCAGTCCGTGCGCGGCGATCACGTCATTGAAGGCAGCGTGTACGACGCTGCCGGTGACACCCGGTCGGATTGTCGACAACGTCGCGCGCATGCCGTCGGCCACGACCTTCGCTGTCTCGCGAAGCCGCTGGGGTGGATCGCCCAGCATCACCGTGCGGGCGAGCGGAGCGTGGTAGCGGCCGAACACGCCCGCCAGTTCGATCGTGGTCGCCTCGCCGGAGCGGAACGGGCGGTCGGTCCAGGTGAGATGCGGCGTACCGGCGGCTTCACCGGTCGGGAGCATCGGGACGATGGCGGGGTAGTCGCCGCCGTGTTCCGCCGTACCGATCGCTTGGGCGGCCATGATCTCGGCAACCAGATCGCATTGCCGGCGGCCGGGGCGGAGTTGGTCGAGGGCGATCCGCATCGCCTGCGCGGCGATCGAGCCGGCAATCCGGAGTTGACGCAGCTCGTGCGGTGACTTGACCAGTCGGATCCAGTTGACCAGCTCGGCCGAGTCGACCAGCCGGTGCCCGGGGAGACCGTTGCCGAGGGCAAGGTACGCGCGGGCGGAGAAATAGTGCGCGTCGCCCTCGATGGCCACGTCGGCGCCGGGTGGGATGAGTTCGCGTGCCCTGGCCGCGATCCAGTCGTAGGGGTGGACGTCGGGGCGGTGGACCAACTCCTCCGGGTAGCCGTGGATCTGGTCGGCCCGCAGATTGCAGGTGTACGGCGCACCGGCCGCGTCCATCGCGCGTGCGAACAGGTGTGGCTCGCCGTCGGCGGGGACCAGGAGGCACTGCGGTGTGTAGAACGACCAGGCGTCGTACCCGGTCAGGTAGAAGAGGTTCGCCGGATCGCTGACAACCAGCGCGCCGAGCCCGCGCCCGGCCATCGCGGTCCGCACCCGCTGCAGCCGACCGGCGTGCTCGCCCGACTCGACCGCCTGCTCCAGCAAGTCCGGCACACACTCACCTCAACCTCAGTCGATTGCAGATTGTCGACAATACGATGGAGCTTAACCACAGAAGTCCAACAACAAGAAGCCCCAGCTGGTCGGGCTCTGCTGTCAACGACCCGGTAGCTAGGTGGGTGAGTGGTCTGGTGAGCGTGCGGTGGGGACGCGGTGGGGTCGGGTGAGGAGGCGGTGGTCAGTTGAGGAGGCGGCGGTCGGGTGGGGAGGCGGTCGTCAGGTGGGGAGGCGGTGGCTGGGGAGGTGGGGACGCGGTGGGGTCAGGTGGGGAGGCGGTGGTCGGGTGGGAGGAGGCGGTGGCGAGGTAGGTAGGCGGTGGTTAGGTGAGGAGGTGTTGGCCTGGGCCTATGGCGGGGTGGTTGGCCAGGGATAGGGCTGACCACATGGTGACCTGGTTGGCGGTGAGGACCGGTTTGCCGATCATGGCTTCGAGGCCGGCGATGACGTCGTACGTCGGGAGGTTGGTGCAGCTGATGAAGACGGCTTCGGCGGCGGAGGTGTCGATGCTGCGGACGAGTTCGATGGTGGCCTCGTAGGGGACGGTCCAGATCTGGGCGATCAGGCCGAGCCCGGCGGTCGCGACCACCTCGACTCCGGCCTCGCCGAGGAACGTGGTCAGGCCGGCGGTGAGATCGTCCGTGTACGGGGTGACTGTCGCGACCCGGCTGATGCCGAGGTGGCGCAGGGCCAGGAGGAGCGCGCCACTCGTCGTCACCGCGGTCGGGGCGCCGGCGGCCACCATCGCGTCGACGAGCGCGGCCTCACCGGTCAGGCCGCCGACGAAGCTGCCCGAGGTGCAGGCGTACGCGACGGCGAGCGGCGCCACCGGCAGTACGTCGGTCGTCGCGCGGGCGATCAACTCCGGGTCGGAGATGTGCACCGCCATCGCGAGGGTCGCGGCGAGCGGTGCGTACGGCGTACGCGTGAGGTGCAGCGTGATGTCGTCCGGGACCCAGCGCCACAGCTCGCGATCCAGGGCGAAGTCGTACGGCGCGACGACGCCGATCCCCGTCTGCAGGAGCGGTGGTGTCGGCGCCGGCAGCGGGTGAGTGGGTGGGCGGACCGTCATGCGACTCAGTGTGCGGTCCTGGCGGTCGCGGCGACAAGGGATTGTTGACAATCCTACGGATCGGTTCCTAGCCTCAAGGCGTGCCTCCCACCACCGAGCGACCCATCATCACGGTGCTCTGTGAGCGAGCGCCCGTTGGCTCCAACTCAGGCGGAGATGACGCCGTGAGCTCACCCGCTGACCGCGCCGAGGGTGGTGCCGGTGAGGCGCAGGTAGTCGGGGGTGACGGTGCTGGCGGTGCCGGGGGTCGTGGCGCTGGGGTTGCTGGTGACGTGGTTGGGGGTGCGGGGGATGGGTTGTTGCGGCCGCCGGGGTTGGTGGGGGTGGGGGAGGTTGAGTTTCGGTTTTGTGATGGGGAGGGGTTGCGGGCTGCTGTTCGGGGGGCTCGGGTGTTGTTGCTGTGGGACTTCTTTTCGACGGCGGTCAGGGATGTTTGGGCTGAGGCGGAGGCGCTCGAGTGGATTCATGTGACGGCGGCTGGGGTGGACACGCTGCTGTTTGATGAATTGCGTGATTCTGATGTTGTTGTGACCAATGCGCATGGGGTGTTTGATCGGCCGATCGCGGAGTATGTGCTGGGTGCGGTGATCGCGCATGCGAAGGACAGCCGGAACAGTGTTGATCTGCAGCGGCGGCGGGAGTGGCGGCATCGGGAGACGCGCACTGTGCTCGGGTCGAAAGCGTTGGTGGTCGGGACTGGGGCGATCGGGCGGGAGATTGCTCGGCTGCTGCGTGCGGCGGGGCTGCAGGTGCGAGGAGCCGGCCGGGTGGCGCGGTCCGGGGATCCTGACTTCGGTGAGGTTATTGCCAGCGGCAACCTTGTGGACGAGGTCGGCGAGGTCGATCACCTGGTCCTCGCGGCGCCGTTGACCGCCGCGACGCGCGGGTTGGTCGACGCGAAGGTGCTGGCGGCGATGAAGCCGGGCGCGCACCTGATCAACGTCGCGCGTGGTCCGATGGTCGACGAGGCGGCGCTGCTGAACGCCTTGCAGGACAGGCGGATCGCGGCGACGCTCGACGTGTTTGATCGTGAACCGTTGCCACCTGACCATCCGCTGTGGGACGCGCCCGGCGCGACGATCACCGCGCACATGTCCGGTGACGTGATCGGCTGGCGGGACACGCTCGCGGCGCAGTTTGTTGACAATCTGCGGCGCTGGCAGGCCGGCGAACCTCTCCTCAACGTGGTCGACAAGAAACTCGGCTACATCCCCTCAGGAGCCCGATGACGCAGTCAGATCCGTCACCCCAGGCGACCTCCTTCACCCCACCCGCAGAACTCGCTCGATCCGCAGAACTCACAGCCACCGGGCTGGTCGCGGGTTTCCGGAGCGGCGCGGTCTCGCCGGTTGAGGCGACGCAGGCGGCGCTGGAGGCTATCGAGCGGTACGACGGCCTGGTGAACGCCTTCGTGTTGGTGGACGCCGAGGGAGCGCTCGCCGCGGCCAAGGAGTCGGAGGTCCGGTGGCAACGAGGGGAGCCACTGGGCCCCGGCGACGGGGTGCCGACGTCGATCAAGGATGCGCTGTGGACCAAGGGGTGGCCGACCTTGCGTGGCAGCACGATGATCGACGAGGCAGGACCGTGGGACGAGGACGCGCCGGCCGTCGCACGCCTACGCGAGACCGGCGCGGTGATCCTGGGGAAGACGACGACGCCTGAGTACTCGTGGAAGGGCGTCACCGACTCCTACAAGTACGGCGCAACGGGCAATCCCTGGGATCCGTCGAAGACCTCCGGCGGTTCGAGCGGCGGTTCGGCGACCGCGGTTGGGCTGGGCATGGGGGTCTGGTCCCTCGGCACTGACGGCGGCGGTTCGGTCCGGATCCCGGCCGCGTTCACGGGCACGGTTGCGCTCAAACCGACGTACGGGTTGATCCCGTTGTTTCCGCCGAGTGCGTTCGGGACGTTGTCACATGCCGGGCCGATGACTCGGACGGTCCGGGACACGGCCGCGCTGCTCGATGTCGTCACCGGGTTCGACGCGCGTGACTGGTCGGCGATGCCGACGCCGGGTACGTCGTTCCTGGCCGGGATCGACGATGGCGTGGCCGGATTGAAGATTGCCTACTCGTCCGATCTTGGGTTTGTCGACAATCAACCGGAGATCGAGGAACTGGTCTGGGCGGCCGTCGGTGTACTCGCGGACGCCGGGGCCGAGGTGACCGAGGTCGATCCCGGGTTCGCGGATCCGGTCGACGCGTTCAACGTGCTGTGGTGGTCGGGTGCGGCGAAGGTGCTGTCGGCGTACACGGTCGACGATCGCGTGGACCCCGGACTGCGGCGGGTCGCCGAGCTCGGATCGTCGTACACCGCCTCCGACTTCCTCGACGCCACCGCCGAACGGATGGAGCTCGGACGGCTGATGGGACGCTTCCATCAGCAGTACGACGTACTGATCACGCCGACTCTGCCGATCACGGCGTTCCCGGTCGGGCAGGACGTGCCGGATGGTTGGTCGTCGCCGGATTGGACCAGCTGGACGCCGTACACGTATCCCTTCAATCTCACCCAGCAGCCGGCGTTGAGCGTGCCGTGCGGTTTCACCAAAGCCGGCTTGCCGGTCGGCCTTCAGGTAGTCGCGCCGCGGCACCAGGACGCGCTCACACTGCGCGTCGGTCAGGCCTACCAAGCGGCCACGGACTGGCATTCACGGACACCGACCCTGGAGGCACGATGAGCAGGTTCATCACCGTCAGCCTGGACAAGCGCGGCGTGAGCTGTGTCGCCAGGTTGCTCGACGATGTCGCGCCGCGGACCTGTGCGGCGGTGTGGGACGCGCTGCCGTTGTCTGCGCCGGTGTTCCACGGGAAGTACGCGCGGAACGAGATCTACACGCTGCTGCCCGCCTTCGCGCCGGCTGATCCGGGGAAGGAGAACACCACGGTGACGCCGATCCCCGGCGACCTGTGCTGGTTCTCGTTCGACTCCGATGATCTGGGCAATCCGGCGTACGGGTACGAGAACACCACGGGCACCGGGACCGGCGGCGCGATTGTCGATCTGGCCGTGTTCTACGGGCGGAACAACCTGTTGATCAACGGGGATCAGGGCTGGGTGCCAGGCAACGTCTTCGGCGCGATCGTCGAGAACCTGGACGGTATGGCGGCCGCCTGCCAGGACCTCTGGATGGGCGGCGCCCGCGGCGAAACCCTCAGCTTCAGCCGCCGCGACTGAGGCGCGTCAGCCGCAGCGGCTGAGGGAGTCAGCCGCCGCGACTGAGGGAGTCGGCCGCAACAGCTGAGCACCGGGCCGAGGCGCCTCCGGAGCTCACAGACCCTTCCGGAAGCCCTCACGCCACGACGCATAACCGGGCTGCCAGTCGAAGGTCGCCTTGGCGAGCGAGTTGTCGACGCCCCGGATCTCGGTGAAGGCGGCAACGCCGACATCACCGACGGCCAGCCGAGCCAGCCAGGCCGGGATGTGGCGCGGCGGTTTCGCGCCGAGGATGCGCGCGAACTCGGGAAGCCAGACCGCCACCTGCGCCGGATCGTCGTCGGCGATCTGATAGATGCCGGTGGCATCGCTCTCGACCGCCTTCACCGTCGCGTCGGCCGCGTCGTCGTAGTGGATGAACGACCACACGCCGGTGCCGTCGCCGATCAACGGGAACTTGCGCTTCTGGATCAGCTCGACGAGCGAGCCGCCCTTGCCGATGTCGCCGGTCGGGCCGTAGAAGCTCGCGTACCGCAGCGCGATGCCCTCGATCCCGTCGGCGTTGGTGACGACCGACTCGAGGTGCTTGATCCCGGCCATCGTCTGCCGCTGTGCCGGCACCGGGTCCGGGTCGAGCGGGTCCGCCTCGGTCTTCGTCGCGGACCCACCGTGCTGCAAGTTCCAGCCGGCGTACGACTGGACGACGAACCGTCGTACGCCGGCAGTTTGGGAAGCGGCGAGCAGGTTGTCGGTGCCTTCGGTGCGGAGCCGGTTTGTCACCGCGAAGCTCTGGTCGAACTTCTTGAAGTCGATACCGCTCTTGAGGGCCGTCATCTGATGCACGACGACCTCCGGCCGAACCGACTGCACCGCGGCCTTCACCGCGGCGGCGTCGAGACCGTCCGCCAGCACCACGTCGGCGCCGACGGCCCGCAGACCGGCCGCGCCGGACTCCGACCGGATCATCCCGGTCACCTCGTGTCCGGCCGCGACCAGCTTCGGTACCAGCGACCGGCCCAGTCCGCCGGTCGCACCTGCCACCAAGACCTTCATTGCGATTCCTCCGTCGTCTGTTGTTACAACCCGGAGGACACGCCCCACCTCGGCGCCGTGACAGTGACGCCGGTCACACCGACTGAAGTGTGAAGGAGGTTGGGCCGAAGGAGACGTTCTGGGTGACGTCGATGGTCAGGGTGTCCGCGGGCGGGTGGCAGGCGAGGGTGAGGACGAACGGGGTTTCGACGAAGCGGATCGTTGCCACGAAGCGGTCCCCGTCGGCGTACGCACTCGTCACCAGGCGCTGCCCGGTCGTCGGATCGGCCTCCTTCAGCACACCGACGGCGCGATGCTCCTGCCAGCCGCCAGGACCGCAGACGATCTCGAGCGACCCGGTGGCGCCGGGCTCGAGCCCGCCGAACGTGAAGGTCCCGGTGCCGTCGGCAGCCAACCGAACCGCTTCCAACCCGGCGTCGTTCTCCGCGAAGCGATAGGTGCGCTCGTTGCCACTGGACGGCGCGGGACCCGACGGCGGGAGCAGCTCCAACCGCTCGGCCCTCGCGACCGGCGCGACCTCTTTGCCTTCGAGGACTGGCAGCAGGTGATCCCAGACGGTGTTCAGGATGGCCTGCATGTCGAACGTCGCGCTGGTGATGATGAGCGCGGCGTCATACTCCGGGAAGATCAGGCAGAACTGGCCGAACGCGCCGTCACCGCGGTAGGAGTTGTGCCGGCCGCGCCAGAACTGGAAGCCGTACCCCTGGTGCCAGTCCGGGTTCTCCTCGGTGTCGTTGGGGACCTGCCTCGACGTCGCCGCCTCGAACCACTCGGCGGGGACGAGTTGCTTGCCCTCCCACACACCGCGCTGCAGCAACAGTTGCCCGAAGCGAGCCAGCGACTCGGTGTTGAGGCTCAAGCCCCAGCCACCGGTGGTGATGCCCTCCGTCGACACCTGCCAGGTCGCCTCCACCGCGCCGAGCGGCTCGAACAGCCGCGGCCGCAGGTAGTCGAGCAGCGTCTCACCGGTCAGCCGCTGCAGGATCGCGGACAGCATGTACGTCGCGCCGCTGTTGTAGACGAACACCGTGCCAGGCGCGTGCTCGACGTCGAGGCCGAGGAAGATCTTCACCATCCGGCGATCCCGGCTGAGCGCGTCGACGGTGTCCTTGGCATGCCCGGTTGTCATCGTGAGCAGATGCCGGATCGTCATCGCGGCCAGGTTGTCGCTGATCGTCTCCGGCAGCTCGTCGGCCTCGAAGAACGAGATCACCGGGTCGTCGAGCGACAGCAGCCCGGCGTCGATCGCCAGCCCGACGGCGGTCGAGGTGAAGCTCTTCGACACCGAGAACAACAGGTGTGGATCGGCCAGCCGGTACGGCGACCATTCCTCCTCGAGGACGACGTGACCGTGGCGCAACAGCATCACGGTCTGGATCTCCGGGTCGGACCCATCCAGCGCGGCGACGAACACGTCGAGCGCGGCACCGGATAGACCCTGGGATTCTGGGGTACTCCGTGGAAGGCTGCTCACCCCGAGCACGCTATCTCCACGAACGGACAAAATCAGGTGAGTTCCACCAGGCGAGCAGCGGTCATCGTCAATCCGGTGAAGGTGCCGGATGCCGACGAGTTCCGCCGTACTGTCGACGCCGCACTGACCGAGCGCGGGTTCGACGACTCGGTCTGGCTGGAGACGACCGAGGACGATGCCGGATCGACGATGGCCAAGCGGGCGATCGAGGAGACGGTCGACCTGGTCGTGGTGGCCGGCGGGGACGGCACCGTGCGGGTGGTCTGCGCCGAGCTGGCCAGGAGCGGGATCCCGGTCGCCGTACTGCCGGCCGGGACAGGCAACCTGCTGGCCCGCAACCTCGGCATCTCGCTCGACATGGAGATCGCCCTGACCGAGCTGCTCGGTGGCAACGAGCGGCGGATCGACAGCGTCGAGGTCGAGGGGGACGAGCTGCCGACCGACCGGTTCGTGGTGATGGCGGGTCTCGGGCTCGACGCCGCGATCATCGCGGACGCGCCCGACCAGTTGAAGAAGCGGGTCGGCTGGGCCGCGTACGTCGTGTCCACGCTACGGAATCTCAACCATCCGTCCGTCCGGGTCGAGATCATCGTCGACGACCAGCCGCCGATCCGGCGCCGGGTCCGGACCGTTGTGATCGGCAACGTCGGGACGCTGCAGGCGAGCATCCCGCTGCTGCCGGACGCCGTACCGGACGACGGTCTGATCGACGCCGTCGTCCTCGAGCCGCGACGGATCAGCCAGTGGCCCCGGCTCGCGGCGAGCCTGGTGGTGAAGCGGTTGCGGGAACGCCACGTCGAGCGGTTCACCGGCAAGCGGATCCAGGTCACGGCCGCGAAGACGGTCCAACGGCAGTTGGACGGCGACACGATCGCGGACGGTCGCACGCTCAGCGCGTCGGTCGACCCGTCAGCCCTGATCGTCCGGGTGCCCTGACCGCTGCAGGTGGCCCAGCTTGTCCGGGTTGACGACTCCGTGGATCGACGTGATCAGGCCGTCGGTCACCACGAACGACCAGATCGCGTGGGTCCGGTCTTCGGCATCGTGGACACGCATCCCGGGCTGACCGCCGACGTGCACGCGGCAGATCGTGAAGCCGAGGTCGGCGACCCGGTCGAAGGCGACGCGGACCAGCTTGCTGACGCTGTCGGCGCCGTGGATCGGCCGCGGGAAGGCCAGCGCCTTACCCCCGCCGTCGCCGGTGAACGTGACGTCGGGCGCGAGCATCTCCACCAGATCATCGAGCTCACCCTCCTCGGCGGCCGCGACAAAGCGTCGTACCAGCTCGTCCCGTTCCTGCCGGGACGGGTCGAAGCGTGGCCGGTCCTCGGAGAGATGACGGCGAGCCCGTACGGCGAGTTGGCGGCACGCGGCCGGGGTCTTGCCGATGATCGCGGCGACCTCGTCGTACGAGTACCCGAACACGTCGCAGAGCAGGAACACCGCCCGCTGGTCCGGCGACAGACGTTCGAGTACGACGAGGAACGCGGTCGAGAGTGAGTCCGACAATGCCGCCCGCTCGGCGAGGTCGACGTACTCGTCGACGGCCGGCTCGGGGAGCCACGGACCGATGTAGGTCTCCCGCTGCCGACGGGCCGACCGCAATTGATCGATCGCCAGCCGCGTTGTGACGGTGGTGAGAAACGCCTTCGGCGAATCGACCTGCGCCTCCCGATGCAGACGCAGGTAGGCCTCTTGTACGACGTCCTCCGCGTCACCGAAGCTGCCCAGCATCCGGTACGCGATCGACAACAACAGCGGCCTGAACTCCTCCATCACGTCCTCTGAGACGATCGACGCCCTCTTCCAGTGACAGTGTCACAGGATCGGGGTGTCGATCGTCTGCAATCCACATGAACACAATCACCTGGATCCTGACCGGCGTCCTGGCGGTGATCTTCACCTTCTCCGGGATCGCGAAGTCGACGATGTCGCGGGACCGGCTGATCGCGAGCGGGCAGACCGGCATCGCACCGTTCCCGATGCCGGTCGTCCGCGTCGTCGCGGTGTGTGAACTGCTCGCCGTCGTCGGCTTGTTCGCACCATGGCTGACCGGCACAGCGCGCTACCTGACACCGTTGGCCGCGGTCGGCCTCGGCATCGTGATGATTGGTGCCGCCGTCTCCCACTCCTCCCTCCGTGAGCCGAAGGCGACGGCGGCAACCGTCACATTTCTGGTCCTGTGCGCCTTCGTAGCGGCCAGTCGCTTCGCCGCTTTGGGCTGACGCTGCAAGCCCCGCCCTGGGCTAACGCTGCAGGCCGGCCTTGTGCCTCTCGAGCAGGCTCAACGCTGCCGCCGGCGGTTGCGTCGTCGCCGCGAGCCGCGTCGCCGCGGCAGTGTCGAGCACCGGTTTGGTGGTGGTGAAAAGCCAGGTCTGGAACAGACTGTCCAGCTGCTGTCCCGAGATCTTCTCGGCCAGTGCGATGAACTGGTCGGTGGTGACGTTGCCGTTGCGCTGGGTCTTCGCCCAGGTCCGCAGGATCTGGAAGAAGTCGTCGTCGCCGACGGCCAGCCGGAGCTGGTGCAGCGTCATCGCGCCGCGGGCGTAGACCGCGAAGTCGAACAGGTTGTCCGGCCCGGGGTCGCCGATCGTCAGGTTCCAGAACGGGTGGTCGGCCGGGAACAGGTTGTAGAAGAAGTCGAAGTTCTCCTGCGCGGTGCCGAGTCCCTCGCGGTCGCTCCACAACCATTCGGCATACGTGGCGAATCCTTCGTTCAGCCAGATGTGCTGCCAGCGGGCCAGCGCGACGCTGTCGCCGTACCACTGGTGGGCGAGCTCGTGGACGATCACACTCTGGCCGGAGAACGTGTCGGTGAAGAAGTCCCGCGCATAGATCGGGCGGGTCTGGTTCTCCAGTGCGAACCCGAGGCCGTCGACATCGTCGACGATCCCGCCGGACGCCGAGAACGGATAGCGCCCGAACGTGTCCGAGAGGAACCCGAGAATCTCGCTCTGCCGGGCGAACGAGGCCTCGACGACCTCACCGGTGGTCGGTGGCGCGTCCGCTGCCGTGCCGGTGATCCAGTCGTTCGGGTTGGGGATGCTGCCGGCCGGCGGACCGGGCACCGTCCAGCCGTCGAGCGGATCGGCGTCGGCCTCGAAGGACGTCGTACCGGCGCCGGTGGAGACGACGACGTCGTCCACGAACACGCCCGGAAGCTGGATCGCGTCGTCGCTGGCATAGGTGATCGACACCTCGACGTTCTTGCCCGCGTACGCCGACAGGTCGACCTTCCACTGCTCGTACCCGTCGCTGCGGCCGCTCGCCGCCCACCAGGATCCGCTCGACCCCGTTGCGGTGCAGCTGCCGTCGGGCTGAGCTGTCTGGTAATGCGTGAGGAATGGGTGCAGCTCGAGCCAGAACGGGCAGACGAGGCCGGTGTCCTGGCTGGTGTGGCCGTTGAGGTCGCGCAGTGTGGTCCAGTTGTCCTGGCCGACCGTGTGCGCCTCGACGAACGCGTAGTCCCAGCCTGGCTCGGTGTCGCGAGTGATCCAGAACGACAGGTCCCCGCCTGCGGCCGGCACACTGATCGTCCGCGCCAGCCGCTTGTACGACGCCTCGTTCGCGTCGACCCGCTGGGACAGGGCGTACCGCTGCCCGGTCCGCGGTGTGGCCTCGTCGAAGAGGTCGGGATCGAAGGCATCCCAATAGCGCACGCCTTGCCGCTGATAGGCGCGCACATCGAACTGCCCGATCGTCGCGGTGGTCAGGTACGACGCCATCGGCTCCTTGGCGTCCCAGATCCAGGTGGTCCAGCCGTGTTTGGTGCGCTTGTCCTTCAGTACGCCGTTCGCGATCGCCTCGAGCCCGGCCGGAACCGCGATCCGGAAGGTGTACGCCGCCTTGTCGATCGGGTGGTCGTTCACCGGGTACCAGGTGTCGGCCACGTGCGGTTCGCCGATCACCACGGTGCCGTCGTCGGTGTGGACGAACCCACTACCGTCGCTCAGGGTCTGCGGGATGCCGTCGTACCGGATCACCGTGGTGAAGTCCTTCGACCGGGGCAGTCCGTGGCGTGGCTTCACGGTGAGCTCGTCGGCCGCGCGGGACCAACTCGCCGACCGGCCGTTGACCGTGATCGAGCGAACGGTGAGGCCCTGCAGGTCCAGGTTGAAGCGGGACAGGTTCTGGGTCGCGCGAGCGTGGATGGTGGCGACGCCGGTGAGCCGGTCGGTCGCCGGTGCGTACTTCACGTCCAGCAGGTAGTGCTTGACGTCGTACCCGCCGTTGCCGTCGGTGCTGAAGTACGGATCTCCAGCCCCCACCGCCCCCGGCGAATAACGTGGCGCGTGATTGGTCGCCGGCGCCGTCCCCGTCCCCAGACCGAGGCTCAGCGCCGTGACCAGCGCTCCGGACAGCAGCAGATTCGCTCGTCGGAACATCTTTCCCCCTCGGATGCGCTGTGCAATTTGGTCAACTTTCGACACTAGGAAGCACAGCGCATCCAGGGAAGGGTTCGGCGCAGGTCAGGTCTGTACCAGTACGGCGACCGAGCGTGCCGGGACGGTGACACTGCCGGACGAGGCGGTCCAGGTCGTCTGCTTCACGACCGGGTCCGAGCCCGCAGCCTGGACCGGAGACAGAGCCAGGTTGGCGCCGGCCAGGCCTGGGACCTGCTGGGTGACGGCTGATCCGGTGGTGTTGAAGACGACCAGGACTCCCTTCAGGGCCGGGTCGACATCCGGGCCGACAGTGTCATCGATGCGCATCGTGACCACGCCGGGCGTCGTACCGCTCAACGGGAAGGTGAGTTTCGCGTTGATCAGGTCGGCCGATCCGAGGCGGAACAGGGGTGTGGAGAAGCGGAGCTTCAGCAGGTCCTGGGCCGCCGCGCTCGCCGTCGCCACCTGGGCTGCGGTGGGTTTGAGGGCCGGGTCGGCCAGCAACGGTTTCATGTAGGGCCACTTGGCCTCGTTGTCCGGCTTGGGCGGCAGGCCGTGGCCGAAGCCGTTGTCCGCGCCGGTCCAGTCGAGGGTGTTGAACCAGTCACCGGAGTCGTACGAGTTCCGGTCCAGCGACTTGCTCCGCAGCATGTCCGCGCCGGCGTGCCAGAACGACGGGGTCTGCGCCAGCGCGGTCGTTGCCAGTGACACCGTGTTCATCCGGATCCGGTCCGGCATGGTCAAGGCCGTCGGCAGCTTGTACGTCAGCGCGTCCCACAAGGTTTCGTTGTCGTGGGCATCGACGTACGTGATCACCTCGTCCGGCTGGTCGGCGTACCCGGCCGGACTGCCGTTGTAGTCGACAGCGTCACCGCGGACGACGGCCCCGGTCTCGGCGGAGCGGAACGTGAACCCGCGCAGGTTCGCGGCCAGTCCGAGCTGGACGAGATCGGTGTCGTGGGCGAGGCGCTTCGCGCGATCCGCGGGGGAGCCGTTGACCGGGTCTCCGTTCGGATCGCTCGCGGCGCCGGAGCCGAAGCCCTGGATCCGCGGGTTCTCGTCGAACGGGCCGCCGCCGCGGACACCGTCACGCAGCCGGTCCGAGAACGTCCCGATGCCGGTGCCGCCGAGGTTGCCCTGCCGGGCCTGGACGAACAGCGCGTCGTTCGCGACCTCGCCGAAGTTCCAGCCCTCGCCGTACACGTAGACGCTCTTGCCGTCGACGCCGTCCTTGGCCAGGGTCAGCTTGTCCAGCGCGGCCCGGACCTTGAGCATGTTCGCCTTGCTGTGGTGGCCCATCAGGTCGAAGCGGAAGCCGTCGACCCGGTAGTTGCGGGCCCAGCTGACCGTGCCGTCGACCATGATCTTCTCGGCCATCGAGTGCTCGGTGGCGATGTTGCTGCAGCAGGTCGACGTCTCCACCTTGCCGGTCGCGTTCAGCCGCTGGTAGTAGCCCGGCACGACCTTGTCCAGCACCGACGTCGGCGCCTGACCGGCGGCCGGCGTGTGGTTGAAGACCTGGTCCAGTACGACGCGCAGCCCGGACTTGTGCAGTCCGCCGACCATCGTGCGGAACTCGGCGACCCGGGCCAGACCGTCGCGCTGGGTCGCGTACGAGCCTTCCGGCGCGAGCCAGTGGAACGGGTCGTAACCCCAGTTGAAACCGTCCTTCGCCGCGACCGCGGTGACGCAGGCCTGCTGCTGGTCGGAGTCGGGCGGGAACGACTTCAGGTCACAGGCCGGCGACTGCTGGCCGGTCTCCGGGATGGACGCGATGTCGAAGGTCGGCAACAGGTGGACCGTGTTCAGACCGGCGGACGCGAGTGACCGCAGGTGCTTCGTGCCGTTGCCCTCGTCGGCGAAGGCGAGATACGTGCCGCGGTGTGCGGCCGGCACAGTCGTGTCGTTGATCGAGAAGTCCCGGACATGCAGTTCGTAGATCGTCGAATCGACCGCCCGGGGCAGATTCGGTGCCGGTGTCTTCGACCACAGCGCCGGCTTCCCGGCCGGATCGTTGAGGTCGACCGCGACCGAGTGCGTCGAGTCGGTGGTGAGTGCGAGCGAGTACGGGTCGGTGACGACGTTCGTCTCCACCTCGCCCGTCGACGGTGCGAACACGGTCACCTGATAGCGGTACGCCGCGTTCTTCCACGACCGCGGCCCACTGGCGACCCACGAGCCGTCGTCGTTGCGGTGCATGGAGATTGTCTGCGATCCGACCAGCAGACTGACCTTTTGGGCGGTGGGCGCCCAGAGCGTGAACCGAGGTGTCCCGCCCTGCCACGTCACGCCGTACGAGCGGTTCGTCGCCGAGCCGCCGTACAGGTCGTCGAGGACGCCGGGGATCTGTACGCCGGTCGCGTCGAGCAGCCGGCCCGTGTCGTCGTACTGCGCCAGACCGAGTTGTCCGGTCAGGATCTTCCGGGCGTCGGCCTTGCCGAGTCTGAGTGCCGTGTAGCCCTTCAGCGCCGGGAACTTGGCCAGAACGGAGGCTGGTATCCCGGCCGAGTCGTAGCGGAGTCCGGCCGACATACCGCCGATGTCGTCCGCGTCGACCTTGAGCGAGCCGTCGTACGACCAGTGCAGCCGCCAGCGGGACCGCTCCGGGTGTGCGACCGCCGGTACGGCGAGGAGGTCCTTGGTGAGCCAGTAGGCCTTGGCCTGGCTCAGGTCAGGCTGGGCGCCCGGTGTGGACGTCGTGACCGTCAGCACGTGGGTCGCAAGGACGTAGGAGAAGGTGACGACCAGCCCGTCCGCCGGCACGGTGATCGGAATGTTGTTGGCCGGATAGCTCTCGTCCCAGGACAGGTTGTGCGCGACCTTCGCCTCATAACTGCCTGCTCCGATCTCGCTCGTCGACCACGTGTACGTGCCGTCGCCGTCCTGGTCCGTCAGCCAGGGTCGCATGCAGGCCGGGTCCCAGTCGTTCGTACAGCCCAGCGCCTTCTGGAAGCTGCCCGGCACGGTGATGATCGGCCCCTCGGCACTGGACGTGACGTAGTGCCGGCCGTGTTCGTAATAGAAGGTGGTCGGGGCACTGGTCGCGGTGTAGGAGATGTTGGCGCCGTTCTGGTTACCGCCGGCGCCGTAGTTCTCGTCCCACGTCTTGTTGATCGCGGCCTTGTAGGCGTGCTCGCCGGCCGGGATCGGATACGTGCCCTTCCAGACCTTGTCTTGCGGGTCCAGCGTCAACTGCGCCTGGTCGCAGTCAGGCGACCAGTCTGCCGGGCAGCCCATCTCACTGTTGTGGTCGCCGGGCACACTGACGTTGGCAGGCTGTACGACGGGCCCTGTCCCGCCACCACCGCCACCTGGCGCCGGTGCATCGCCGACCACGCCGTACGAGCCCGACACCGAGTAGTTGCCGGACGCATCCTTCAGTACGGCGCGGTACTCGAGCAGTGTCCCCTTCGGCAGGCCGGACACGTCCTGGAAGACGCGGTACGGCGCGTTGTCGTCGGAGCCCAGTCGCTGCCACGCCGTCGTACCGACAGGTCGGTATCCGAAGGTCACGGTCACCGAAGTGTTCTCCGGCACCGCTGCCGCGATCTCAGCGCGCCCACCGACCGTCGCACCCAGTTCCGGCGAGCTCATGTAGACAGCAGGCGCCTTGGTCCGGTGGGGGACCTTGTTGGCGGCCTGATACACGGTCACGGACAGCGGCGCCTGGGTGAGCACCACTCTGCCTTCGCGGTCGGTCTTGACCGCCTTCGAGCCGCCGTACACCGGCTTGAGCCAGGTGTTGGGTCCGTACGTCGGGATCGTCGCCGACTTTGCGGTTGTCGCATTGTTGGCAATCACCACGTACTCGACGTTGTCGTTACCGAGTCGGCTGAACGCGTACAGCCCGCCGGCGTTCGACGAGTACCGGTGGACCTGACGGCCGTCGGCGAGCGCCGGGTACTTCGCCCGCAGCTTCTGCAGCGCCGCGATGTGCTTGTACATCGGCGCGTTGACGTCGTACCGGTCCTGGCTGCCGATCGTCGTCGTACCGGTGCCGTCGACGATCTCGTCGTCCTTGTAGTCCGTGGTCTGCGTCGCGAACATGTCCTGCCGCGCGTCCTTGTCACCACCGGCGCCGGTGAAGCCCTGCTCGTCGCCGTAGTAGATGACCGGCTGGCCGCGGGTCAGGAACATCAGCGAGTGCGACAGCTTGTCACGTGCCAGCAGCTCCTGCCCGGCCGCGCCGTCCTGCTTGAGGAACGTGCCGACCCGGCCCATGTCGTGGTTGCCGAGGAAGGTCGGCAGTTGGTACGCGTTCGAGTCGGCGTCGGTGTAGTAGTCGTCGTTCGCGTAGAGGTCGCGCAGCTTCGTGCTCGGGTCGCCCTTGGCGAACGCGACCGCGTTCTGCTGGAAGCCGAAGTCGAGCGTCGCCTGCAGCGCGCCCTGCGTGGTGTACGTCGACATGAACTTCGGGTCGGCGTCGAACACCTCGCCGAACATGAAGAAGTCCTTCGACCCCGCACCCTGCGCCGCGGCCAGGACCGCGGGGGAGAACTTCTGCCAGAACTCCATGTTGACGTGCTTGACCGTGTCGATCCGGAACCCGTCGATCCCGAACTCGGCCCAGGTCTTGTAGACGTCGGTCATCCCGTCGCGGACCTTCGGCTGCTCGGTGAACAGGTCGTCCAGGCCGACGAAGTCGCCGTACTCCGCCGATTCGCCGGCGAAGGTGGAGTCGCCGCGGTTGTGGTACAGCGTCGGGTCGTTCAGCCAGGCCGGCACCTTGACGGTCGCGTCGGCCGGCGTCCGGAAGACGGGGACGTTCGGGAACGAGGTGTTCGGGTCCAGCGGCGGGAAGGTGTCGCCGGCGGCGTACACCTTGTCGTCGAAGACATTGCCGTTGGCATCCTTGTACGGCGAGGTGGACTTCGGGATGTAGCCGTACTGGCCGGACTCGTACGCGATCACGTCCGCGGTGTGGTTGGTGATGATGTCGAAGAAGACCTTCATCCCCTTGCCGTGGGCCAGGCTGATCAGCTGCTTCATGTCCGCGTTGGTGCCAAGGTGCGGGTCGATCTGGGTGAAGTCGGTGATCCAGTAGCCGTGGTACCCGGCGCTCACGTCGGCGCCGGCACCCTGCACGGGCCGGTTCTTGAACGACGGCGTGAGCCAGATGGACGTCGTACCGAGGGACTTGATGTAGTCGAGCTTCTGGATCACGCCGGCTAGGTCGCCGCCGTGGTAGAAGCCCTTGTCCGTCGGGTCGAGGCCGGTGGCGAGGCGGTCGCCGGTCAGGCCGCCGGCGTCGTTGGACGTGTCCCCGTTGGCGAACCGGTCCGCCATCACGAAGTAGAAGCGCTCCTTGGTCAGGTCCTGCCGCAGGCTCGGCGTCGACAACGCCTTGTCCGCCGGGGTCACCGTCGGACCAGCCAGGTCGACCGGCTTCACCGTGACCAGGTGGCTGATGTCGTCGTAGCTGAAGGAGAGCTGGGCCGGTCCCTCGATCCGCAGCGGGATGTTCGGGCCGTTCAGTACGCCGCCGGCGCCGTAGTTCTCGTCCCAGCTGCCGTTGACGGTGACCTTGTACTCGTACGACCCGGCCGGAACGTCGAAGACCTTTGTGTACGGCGCCGCCGCCCCGAGACTGCTCGCCGCACAGCCGGGATCCCAGTCGCCCGCACACCCCAGCTCGCTCTGCAGCGACCCGGCCAGCGTGATCACCCGATCCGCTGCGACCTGCGCGGGCGCCGGTGCCGCCGTACCGAGTCCCAGCACGATCACCGCCGCCGCGGTGAACCCCGCCGTCCATCGCCTGAACCCGCGCATCACGGTCCCCTCCCAGCCGTTGAACCCTGCCGGGGACGCTAGCCCGCGACCTTCACCGTGAGGAGGCCTCGAATGTCACGGTCAGGTCACGAGGCCCGGGAGCGTGGTCTCGATCGGCGTGTGCAGGACAGTGGTGGCCTGCTCGTCGTACGGGGTCGGCTCGGCGTTGAGGATGATCAGGGGTTTGCCGGCCGCCAGTGCGATGTCGCACAGACCGGCCGCGGGGTAGACCTGCAGCGAGGTCCCGACGGCGAGAAACACGTCCGCGCCTTCGGTCGCGGCGACGGCGGCGTCGAGGACGCGCGGGTCGAGCGACTGGCCGAAGGAGACGGTGGCCGACTTGAGGATGCCGCCGCAGACCTCGCAGGCCGGATCCTCGTCGCCGGCTTCGAGGCGGCGGAGTACGTCGGCCATCGGGATGCGACGGGTGCATTCGAGGCAGTCGACGGACCAGACCGTGCCGTGCAGTTCATGGACGATCGCGGCGGAGGAGCCGGCCTTCTGGTGCAGGCCGTCGACGTTCTGGGTGATCAGACCGGTCAACCGGCCCTGGCGTTCGAGGTCGACCAGGGCCAGGTGGCCCGGGTTCGGCTCGGCGGTCCACGCGGGCGCGGCGAGCCGGAACTTCCAGGCCTCGACCCGGACCGCGCGGGAGGCGACGTACTCGTCGATGTCGAACATCGCCTGCGCGGCCGGGTTCTTCGTCCACAGCCCTTGCGGCCCGCGGAAGTCGGGGATCCCGGACGCGGTGGAGATCCCGGCCCCGGTCAGTACGGCGATGTGCTCAGCGTCGATCACGGGTCAGACGGTAGTTGCTTTCCACTCGGTCGACAGCACCGACATCACGATCGAGTCGACCCACTCGCCGTCCCAGAACAGCTCGTCGCGGAGTCGGCCCTCGACCACGAAGCCGGCCTTCTCGTACGCGCGCTGCGCCCGCGGGTTGAACGCGTAGACACCGAGGCTGATCCGGTGCAACCCGATCTCCTCGATGCCGTAGCCGACGATCAGCTTGGTCGCCTCGGTGCCGAGTCCGCGGCCCTGGCCGGACGGGCCGATCAGGATCCGGAAGTTGCAGGACTGGTTGTCCGGATCCCACTCGTTCAGCACCGCCTCGCCGACCACCGCGCCGGTCGCCTTGTCCACGATGGCCAGGTCGAGCCGGTCGGTCTGGTCCTTCCGGGTCCGGTACCACTCCCGGGCCTTCTCCTCGCCGATGTCGCCACGGCTCCCGGTGAACCGGGTCACGTCCGGGTCGGCCATCGCGGCGGCGAGCGCGTCGTAGTCGCCCTCGTCCACAGGCCGCAGGATCACGAGGTCGCCGGTCAACGTCGGCTTGTACGCGAAGTCGGTCACGCCGTGCAGTGTGCCAACCGTCTCGCCCCGAGGGCGACACGTTTTAGCTCAACCGTCGTACGACGAAGCGGGGAGCGTCGGCGGAGACGAGTTCCTGGTTGCGGAGGCGGCACCAGGCCGGGATGTCGGTCGCGGCCGCCGGGTCGTCGGCGAGCACCGTGATCGTGTCGCCGACGGCCACGGACGGTAAGAGTTTCGCCAGTTTGATCACCGGGAGTGGGCAGAGCACGCCGAGACAGTCGAGGTCGGTGTTCACAGGCCTACCTCCGCGCGGATCCGCTGGACGATCCCCGGCAACACCGTCGCGAAGCGGTCGACGTCGTCGTACGTCGTGGTCCGGCCGAGCGAGACGCGGACGTTGCCGTGGGTGAGGACGCCCATCGCCGCGAGCACGTGGGACGGTCGCAGGGTGCTCGACGTACAGGCCGAGCCGCTGGAGACCGAGAAGCCCTCCGCGTCCAGGGCGGTGACGAGGGCCTCGCCGTCGACGTACAGACAGGAGAAGGTGAGCACGTGCGGCAGCCGGTCGTCCGGGTCGCCGACCACCTCGACATCGGCGAGGTCCGCGGCGACGCGGTGCCGGAGTTCGTCGATCCAGGCCCGGTGCTGCTTGTTCAAGTCCGCGGCTTCGGCCTGGCGAGCCTGCAGGGCGGCCGCCGCGGCAAGCGCGTTCGGGATGTCCGGGAACCCGGGGGACAGGCCGTCCTCCCGCTCGTCCATCGGCCAGGCCGGCGTCAGCCGCGTTCCCTTGCGTACGGCGAGCAGCCCCACGCCGGCCGGGCCGCCCCACTTGTGCGCACTCGCGGCCAGCGCCGACCATCCGGCCGGTACGACGTCGTGCCCGATCGACGCGGCCGCGTCGACGAACAGAGGTACGTCGCCACAGGCTTCGGCCGCGGCCTCGATCGGCTGCCGGGTCCCGACCTCATGATTGGCGGACTGCAATGCCGCCACCGCGACGCCTGGTGCACGAACCGCCGCGGTGAACGCCGCCAGGTCGACCCGCCCGCTCGAGTCCACACCGACCTCCAGGCCCGCGGATCCCGCCGTGTGCAGTACGGCGGAATGCTCGACCGCGCTGTGGACAACCGCCGTACCGATCCGCCGCCGCGCTGCCGTGATCGCGGTCAGCCCGGCGTGGATGGCCGCCGTACCGGAGGTGGTCAGGAAGAGCTCGTCCGGGCGCACTCCGACCGCGTCCGCGAGCACCGCCCGGGCGTTGTCCAGGAGCAGCCGCGCGGTCCGTCCCTCGTGGTGCAGCCGGACCGGATCCGCCCAGCCGGAATCGACTGCCGACAGCAACATTTCCCGCGCTGCCGGATGCAACGACTCGGCCGACGCCGCATCCAGATACGCACGCTCGCTCACAGGGGAAACGCTAAGCCCTACCTATGCGCAGGACCGCGGAAGGTGTCCAGTAGTGTTTGGTCGTCAGTCTCACTTGGGAAGGGAAAGGCGCCCCGTGGGTTCGAACGGCACGC
Source organism: Kribbella sp. NPDC049174 (assembly GCF_043197365.1). Classification (NCBI taxonomy): domain Bacteria; kingdom Bacillati; phylum Actinomycetota; class Actinomycetes; order Propionibacteriales; family Kribbellaceae; genus Kribbella; species Kribbella sp. NPDC049174. The sequence goes on from NZ_JBICSZ010000001.1 coordinate 681,348, forward strand.
CCGGAGTGGACGAGCGAGCGGCAGGTCCTGCCGGCGCCACACGTCCGGGGAAGCGACGCCTGCTGGTCGGTACGGGAGTGGTGCTCGGCACCCTGCTGCTGACCGGTTGTTCGTCGGCGACCAAAGAGCAGTGGAAACGACTCGGGCTCCCGGTGGGCGCATCGGACCGGACCGACGCCGTCCTCAGCCTCTGGATCGGCGCCTGGATCGCCGCTCTGATCGTCGGCGTGTTGGTCTGGGCCCTGATCCTGTGGGTCGTCGTGCGGTACCGCAAGCGCGACGAGGACGCCCCCAGGCAGGTCCGGTACAACCTCCCGCTCGAGGTGCTCTACACGCTCGCGCCGTTCGCCATCATCGGCGTGCTCTTCTACTACACCGTCGAGCACGGCAACCAGATCACCGCGATGTCGAACCAGCCGCAGCACACCGTCAACGTGGTGGGCCAGCAGTGGCAGTGGACCTTCAACTACAAGGACACCGTCGACGGGGAGGAAGGCGTCTGGGAGACCGGCACGCTGGAGAAGCCCGCCGAGCTGTGGCTGCCGGTGAACGAGTCGGTCCAGTTCGACCTGACCTCGCCGGACGTCATCCACTCCTTCTGGGTGCCGTCGTTCTACTTCAAGCTCGACGTCATCCCCGGCCGGACCAACAAGTTCGAGCTGACCCCGACCAAGACCGGGACCTTCGCCGGCAAGTGCGCCGAGCTCTGCGGGCTCTATCACAGCCGGATGGTCTTCTCCGTCAAGGTGGTCAGCCGCGCCGAGTACGACGCCCACCTGCGTGAACTGGCCGCGAAGGGCCAGACCGGCGCCGCCACCGGTGGCCAGGACGCCACCACCATTCCTGGTCATGGGCCAGAGGAGGGCGAGAAGTGACCGACATCGCCGAGCGCACCGGCGTCATCGGTGCTACTACCGCGCTGCCCCGGCGGCGCAGCAAGGGCCAGATCGCGGTCAAGTGGCTGACCACCACCGACCACAAGCTGATCGGCCACCTGTACCTGATCGTCTCGTTCGGGTTCTTCCTGATCGGCGGCGTGATGGCGCTGCTGATCCGGGCCGAGCTGGCCAAGCCGGGTCTGCAGATCGTGAACGAAGAGGTCTACAACCAGCTCTTCACCATGCACGGCACGATCATGCTGCTGCTGTTCGCGACCCCGCTGTTCGTCGGTTTCGCGAACGTGATCATGCCGGTCCAGATCGGCGCCCCGGATGTGGCGTTCCCGCGGCTGAACATGTTCAGCTTCTGGCTGTTCCTGTTCGGCGGCCTGATCACCATCAGCGGGTTCTTCACCCCGGGCGGCGCGGCCGACTTCGGCTGGTTCGCCTACGCCCCGCTGTCCAACGCGGTCCGCTCGCCGGGTGTCGGGGGCGACCTGTGGATCATGGGTCTGTGGATGGCCGGTCTGGGCACCATCCTCGGTGCGGTCAACTTCGTCACCACGATCATCACCATGCGCGCACCGGGGATGACGATGTTCCGGATGCCCATCTTCACCTGGAACATCCTGGTCACGTCGATCCTGGTGCTGATCGCGTTCCCGATCCTGGCCGGCGCGCTGCTGATGCTGGAGGCGGATCGAGCCCTAGGGGCTCACGTCTTCGACGCCGCGAACGGCGGGCCACTGTTGTGGCAGCACCTGTTCTGGTTCTTCGGGCATCCCGAGGTGTACATCATCGCGTTGCCGTTCTTCGGCATCATCACCGAGATCCTGCCGGTGTTCAGCCGCAAGCCGGTCTTCGGCTACATCGGCCTGGTCTGCGCGACGCTCGGCATCGCCGTCCTGTCGGTGGCGGTGTGGGCGCACCACATGTTCGTCACCGGAGCGGTGAACCTGCCGTTCTTCTCGTTCATGACCTTCCTGATCGCGGTCCCGACCGGGGTGAAGTTCTTCAACTGGATCGGCACCATGTGGGGCGGATCGGTGTCGTTCGACACCCCGATGCTGTGGTCGGTGGGCTTCTTGACCACCTTCCTCTTCGGCGGTCTGACCGGCATCATCCTGGCCTCGCCGGCCCTGGACTACCAGCTGTCCGACTCGTACTTCGTGGTCGCGCACTTCCACTACGTCGTCTTCGGCACGGTGGTGTTCGCGATGTTCGCCGGGTTCTACTTCTGGTGGCCGAAGATGACCGGCCGGATGCTCGACGAGAAGCTCGGCAAGATCCACTTCTGGCTGCTGTTCATCGGCTTCCACACCACGTTCCTGGTGCAGCACTGGCTGGGCGTCGAGGGGATGCCACGGCGCTACGCGTCGTACGGCGCGAACGAGGGCTTCACCACGCTGAACGAGGTGTCCAGTGTCGGTGCCTTCGTCCTCGGCCTGTCGATGCTGCCGTTCTTCTACAACGTCTACAAGTCGCGCAAGGCCCCGCTGGTGGGCGTGGACGACCCGTGGGGCTGGGGCCGTTCGCTGGAGTGGGCGACCAGTTCCCCGCCGCCGCGGCACAACTTCGATCGGCTGCCGCGGATCCGGTCCGAAAGCCCGGCCTTCGACCTGCACCACGCGGATCTCGCCCTGGCCGAGTACCCGGACAACCGGGCCGGGAAGGACAACCTGCTCGACGCCGGTGAGGACCAGGGCCGGGTCGAACTGCTGGAGGAGAACGCCGGTATCGACACCGAGGGGAAGGACAAGGCGTGAAGGTCGAAGCCTGGGTCTTCGGGATCCTGAGCGTGTTCGTGCTGGTCGTCACGCCGATCTACTGGCTGATGTCGGAGGACCCGACCGGTACCACCGCACTGGTGATGACGTTCTTCCTGTCCCTGCTGGTGGCGTTCTACCTGAGCATCACCGCGCGCCGGATGGACGCCCGGCCGGAGGACCGCAAGGAAGCGGAGATCGTCGAGGGAGCCGGTGAGCTCGGCTTCTTCCCGCCGTACTCGTGGTGGCCGCTGTGGTGCGCGCTGACCCTGTCGGTCGTGGTGCTGGGCATCGTCTTCGGCTGGTGGCTGTTCATCGCCGGCTGCGCCCTCGGCATCATCACGCTGTCCGGGTTCATCTTCGAGTACTACCGGGGTGACCACGCTCACTAGCTGACGCGTCGTACGGGCGCCATCCGGAGCCAACCGGATGGCGCCTTTGCGCGTCTTATGGGGTGCCACCGGAGAATGGGCCGTTGTGGTCCGTACCACTCCGGTGGCGGGTGTGCTGCCAGGATCTGTCGGTTCGGCGGGTTAGTCTGAGCGGCGGGTTGGTTTGAACAGGGGAGAGCTGGGGAATGGTGAGCGGTTCGGTGCGGAAACACGGCCTTGCCGTGGCGGGGATCTGCGTGATGCTGCTGGCCGGCACCGCGTGCAGCGACACCGAGGCGGGCGGCTCGCCGTCGACGCCGGGTGCGACGCAGAGCAGCGGTACGCCGGGTGCCTCGACCACCCCTGGAGCCTCGACCACCCCGACACAGGACCCGGGCGCGGCCAGCGTCTCGGTCGTCCCGGCCAAGGGCGCCACCGCGGTCAAGCCGGACACCCCGGTGACCGTGAAGACCTCGGTGGGCACGCTGAAGGACGTCACGCTCAAGGACGACGACGGCGACAAGGTGGCCGGCAGCTTCAACACCGAGAAGAACCAGTGGACGTCCGTGCCGCAGCTCGAGCCGGGCGCGTCGTACACGCTGACCGGCTCCGCGGAGGGCACCGACGGTGCCACCGTGCCGATCAGCTCGACCTTCAAGACCCTGAAGGCGGCCAGGAACCTGAAGGCCTCGGTCGTCCCGCTGAACGGTGAGACCGTCGGCGTCGCGTTGCCGATCCAGATCTACTGGAACAACCCGGTCAAGGACCGCGCGGCGGTGGAGAAGCGGCTCAAGGTGACCACCTCGGTCCCGGTCGACGGCACCTGGCACTGGGTGAACAGCAAGCAGGTCAACTACCGGCCGAAGAACTACTGGCCGGCCGGCACCAAGGTGACGGTCAACATCGACACCCAGGGCGTCAACGCCGGGAGCAACACCTGGGGCTCGGCCAGCCGGACGATCTCCTTCGCCATCGGCAAGTCCGTGGTCACCAAGGTCGACGTCAAGAAGCACACGATGTACGTCACCATCAACGGCAAGCTGGCCCGCAGCATCCCGATCACCGCCGGCAAGGACGGCTTCACCACCCGCAGCGGGGTGAAGGTGATCATGGAGAAGTTCCCGACCAAGCGGATGGACGCGCGGACCGTCGGCATCAAGCCGGGCGACCCGGAGTACTACGACATCCACGACGTGAAGTGGGCCCAGCGGGTCACCAGCTCCGGCGAGTTCATGCACGGCGCGCCGTGGTCGTCCGGCAGCCAGGGCAGCGCGAACGTGAGCCACGGCTGCGTCGGCATGAGCCTCGCGAACGGCCAGTGGTACTTCCAGCAGACCCTCCGCGGCGACCCCGTCATCGTCACCGGCACCACCCGCAAGATGGAGCCCGGCAACGGCTGGACCGACTGGAACACCACCTGGGCCGCCTACAAGGCCGGCTCAGCCCTGTCCTGACCCGCGCCGCCAGTACTGCCAGGCGAGGGCAGCGAGGAGCGGGCCCCAGACTGCCGTCGGTGCGTAGGTGATCAGGCCGGCCGCGCCTGAGCCCAGCGGGACACGGATGCGCTGCATGCCGCCAGACCTAGGCGGACAGGGCCTTTACGACCTCGTCCGCGTGCAGGGCGGGCAGTGAGTGGTGGGTCGCCGTGTCGAGGCGTACGACGGTTGCCGTGGGGATGAGTGCGGTGACGCGTCGGGTGAGGTGGTCGGGGTCGTGGCTCTTGGTGCGGCCGGCGACGACGACCAGGAGAGGCGGTTGGAGGGACCGGAGCTGGTCGTCGGTGGGGCGTTTGGTGCGGACGACGGGGGCGGTGGGTTCCTCGGCGGCGAGGGCGGCTAACTCGAGCCATTGCTCGTCGACCGGCAGCCCCTGGGTCTCCCAGCGGAGGAACGACAGGGAGCGCTGCCGGGATGGGCGGAGGAGGCTTGGCAGCGCCCGGGCGATGTAGGGGAGGCGGAGGCCGGTGAAGCAGTCTGTCGGGTCGATCAGGGCGAGCCGGCCGACCCGGGCTGGGTTTCGCAGCGTGTACGTGAGGGCGATCCAAGCGCCGTACGAATGGCCCACCAGTTGTGGTCGGTCGACGCGGAGGCCGTCGAGTACGCCGGTCAGCCAGGTCATCAGGTCGTCGATCGTGCGGGGTGGGGTGCCGGTACTGCGGCCGGCGTCGCCGAGCAGGTCGATCGCGTAGACGCGGTGCTGTTCGGCGAGCCGGGGTGCGACGGAGAACCACACCGGAGAGGTTGCGCCGTGACCGGCGAGCAGGATCACGGGAGGAGCGTCGAGCGGTCCGCAGGCGTTCACGTGGGTGCCGTCGATGGTGAGTTGCTCCACTGGGACATCCCAGCGTTCGAGCAGGGCGTCGTACGCCTCCTGGAAGGTCATGACGCGAGGATAGCTCACTCAGTGAGGTAAATTGGCGGCATGCGTGAGGGAGTGATGCCGGCGGACCCGGAGCGGGCGGCGGCGTTGGAGCTGGTGCACAGGTTGCGGGAGGTCGCGCTGCGGCTGGAGCTGGCGATGGGGGAGTTCGCGCGGACGACGGGGCTGCACGGGACCGACGTACGGGCGCTGATCCGCCTGCTGGACGCCGAGCGGGCCGGGGTCGATGCAACGCCGGGATGGCTCGCTGGACAGCTCGGAATGACCTCTCAGGCGACGACAGCGGTCATTCACCGGCTGGAGGCCGCCGGGCACGTCGAACGCCTCAGAAGCCGCTCAGACGGCCGCAGTGCGCGCCTCCAGGTGTCCGACAGCGCGGTCGACCTCGGCTGGCAGTTCTTCGGGCCGCTGCTCGAGCGCCTGATCGCGGTCGAACTCCAGCCGTCCGAACGGGTTGTCGTCGGCAAGTACCTGGACGCGGTCACCGACGCCATCGGATAGAGGACGCCATCGGATAAAGCAAGAAGCCCCGGCAGGTTGCCGGGGCTTCTTGGTGTGCTGCGTGATCAGGACCTGTCGCTGGTGACCTCGCGGAAGGTCTCCGTGTCGGACAGCTCCTCGTGCTCGTCGCCCGGTCCGTGGCCGTGGGTGTGAGCGTCCTCGACCTCCTCGCGGGTCGGCTTCTGCACCGCGTCGGCGAAGTAGAAGCGCGACAGCCGGGCGCGGAGCTTGTTCAGGGCCCGGCGCGGGGCGCGGACGCCGTTGTCGTCGGTCTCCGGACCGATGTCCAGCGGCAGGTTCCGGTCCCGGGCGGTGAGCTCGTAGGCCTCGTACGTCGAGATCGGCGTGTGCTTCTCGGAGTACGCACCGTCGGGGGAGCGGACGATGATGCCGGTCTCCAGGCCGTGCAGGATCCGGTCGTTGTCGGCCCGCTGGAGCGAGATCGCGACCCGCCGAGTGATCCAGAACGCCAGGATCGGGCCGAGGATGACCGCGAACCGGAGGAACCAGGTCACGCTGTTCAGCGAGATCCCGAAGTGGGTGGCGACCAGGTCGTTGCCACCACCGACCCACAGCAGCCCGTAGAAGGTGATGAAGGCGGCACCGATACCGGTCCGGGTCGGCATGTTGCGCGGCCGGTCCAGCAGGTGGTGCTCGCGCTTGTCACCGGTGATCCAGGCCTCGATGAACGGATAGAGCGCGACCAGGGTGACGAAGGCAGGGGGTATCAGCAGGGCCGGGATGATCAGGTTCCAGCTGAGGGTGATGCCCCAGAAGGTCGACTCGAATCCGGGCATGATGCGGACCGAGCCTTCCAGCCAGCCCATGTACCAGTCCGGCTGGGATCCCGCCGTCACCTCCGCCGGGTTGTACGGCCCGTACAACCAGACCGGGTTGATCTGCATCAGCGCCCCCATCAGGGCGGTGATGCCGAACACGACGAAGAAGAAGCCGCCGGCCTTGGCCATGTACACCGGCATCAGCGGGTAGCCGACCACGTTGTTGTTCGTCCGGCCGGGGCCCGCGTACTGCGTGTGCTTGTGGTACACGACCAGGAACAGGTGGACCGTCACCAACGCCAGGATCAACCCCGGGATGAGCAGCACGTGCACGATGAAGAACCGGGGCACCATGTCGTCGCCGGGGAACTCACCGCCGAAGATGAAGAAGTTCATGTACGTGCCGATCACCGGTGACGCACCGATCATGCCCTGGGTGATCCGTAGACCGGTCCCGGACAGCAGGTCGTCGGGCAGACCGTAGCCGATGAAGCCCTCGATGATGCCGAGGAACAGCATCGTGAAGCCGATCACCCAGTTCAGCTCACGCGGCTTGCGGAACGCGCCGGTGAAGAAGATGCGGAGCAGGTGCACCATCATCGCGGCGATGAACAGCACCGCCGCCCAGTGGTGGATCTGCCGCATCAGCAGACCGCCGCGGACGTCGAACGAGATGTCCAGCGTCGAGGCGTAGGCCTCGGACATGTGCAGGCCCTTGAGCAGGCTGTACGAGCCCTGGTACTCGATCTCGGCCATCGACGGCTTGAACCAGAAGGTGAGGAAGATGCCGGTGAGGATCAGGATGATGAAGCTGTACAGCGCGATCTCGCCGAGCATGAAGGACCAGTGGTCCGGGAAGACCTTGCGCAGGTTCTTCCGGCCGATCTTGCCGATGCCCAGGCGGTCATCGAGATACTTGACCGGTGGCGGGAAATCCTTGTCAGACACTTTCGGTCACCCTCGTTCGAAGAAGCTCGGACCGACTGGCTCGGTGAAATCGCTCTGTGCGACCAGGTAGCCCTCCGAGTCCACTGCCAACGGTAGCTGAGGCAGCGGCCGGGCAGCAGGGCCGAAGATGACCTTGGCACCGTCCGCGAGGTCGAACGTCGACTGGTGGCACGGGCAGAGCACGTGGTGGGTGGTCTGCTCGTACAGCGAGATCGGGCAGCCGACGTGGGTGCAGATCTTGGAGTAGCACAGGATGCCGTCGACACCCCAGTTCTCCCGGCCGGGCGGGGTCTGGATCTCGCTCGGCCGGATCCGGACCACGATCACCGCGGCCTTCGCCTTGGCGTTCTGGTACTCGACCGGGCTCTCCTCCTGGATCGGGGCCAGGTTGGCGGGCGCGGCGTTGACCAACTGGCCGATGACCAGGTCGGACGGCTTGATCGGGCGCAGCGTGACGTCGTTGACGACGCGGATGCCCTTCGCCCAGATCGTGTTGAAGAGCGCCCGGCCCGGCAGCGGGCCGAGGTCGCGCAGGAACACGATGGCCGGCAGGCCGAGCAAGGCCATCGCGCCGAGCAGCGACCGGCGGATCAGCTTGCGCCGGGTGAAGCCGGACTCGTCGACACCCTGCTTGAAGGCGTCGGTGATGTCGGCCTTCTGCTCCATCGTCGAGTGCGCCGGGTGCCGCTCCTCGGAGATCTCCTCGTCGACCATCAGCTTCTTGGCCCACTGGATCGCACCGGCACCGATCAGGAACAGCGCCAGGCCGAGGCACAGGCCCAGCGTCATGTTGTTCGCGTTGCCGGACAGCGGGCCGAAGACCAGCTCGGCATCGCGCGGGATGGCGAAGTACGCCACGCAGGAACCGAGGGCGAACACGCCGGCCAGGCCGAACATCGTGGCCACCTGGCGCTCGACCCGGTCGGCCGCTTTCGGGTCGATGTCGGTGATCCGGTACTCGTGCGGCTCGATGCCCGGGTCCGCGATCGGCTCGGCCACCTCGACCGCGCCGTGTTCCTCTTCTGCCTTCACCGGCAGCTTGTCGTCACTCATTCGGCCTTCGCTCCCTTGGCCTTGACGCCCTTGGCGCCGATCCAGACCGCTACGCCGACCAGCAGGCCGATACCGACCAGCCAGCCCCACAGACCCTCGGACACCGGACCGAGCCGGCCGAGACCGAAGCCCCCCGGGTCCTTCTGGGTCTCCAGCGCCTTCAGATAGGCGATGATGTCGCGCTTGTCCTCCGGCTGCAGTACCTGGTCGGAGAAGACCGGCATCTGCTGCGGACCGGTCAGCATCGCCTCGTAGATGTGCTTCTCACTGACGCCCATCAGCGACGGCGCGTACCGCCCGTTCGGCAGGGCGCCGCCCTTGCCGGCGAAGTTGTGGCACGCCGTGCAGTTGGTGCGGAACAGCTCGCCGCCGCGGGTGACCTGCTCGTCGGTGGCCTTGCTCACGTCGTACGACTCCTGCGCCGGAACGGCCGGGCCGGGGGCGAGCGAGGCGACGTACGCGGCCAGGGCCTCGATCTCCTCCTGCGTGTACGCCGGCGTCTTGCGCGGGATCTGCGCACCCGGCTGCATCGCGGGCATCCGTCCGGTGCCGACCTGGAAGTCGACCGCGGCAGCGCCGACGCCGATCAGCGACGGGCCGGCCATCTCGCCCTCGCCGTTGCCGCCGCCCTCGGCGTTCAGGCCGTGGCAGCTGGCACAACCGACCGCGAAGAGCTTCTTGCCCTCCTCGATCTGCTGGGACTGGGCCGAGTTGTCCGCGACCGCGTTGTCAGGGGCGAAAGCGGCGTACGCCGAACCCACTGCCAGGAGGCCGAACAGGAGCACGACGAGGCCGGCGGACCGGTGCCGTCGTCGCGCGGAGAGAAAGCGCGCCGGTGACAAGGAAAGTCTCTTCTCACTCATTTGAGCAGGTAGATGGTCGCGAACAGGGCGATCCAGACCACGTCGACGAAGTGCCAGTAGTAGGACACGACGATCGCCGAGACGGCCTGTTCGTGGGTGAACTTACGAGCCATGTACGTCCTGGCCAGGACGTACACGAAAGCGATGAGACCGCCGGTCACGTGCAGACCGTGGAATCCGGTGGTCAGGTAGAACACCGATCCGTACGGCGACGACGAGATCGACAGGCCCTCGTGCACCAGGGCGGCGTACTCGGTCACCTGGCCGGCGATGAAGACCGCGCCCATCAGGTACGTGAGGATGAACCACTCCCGCATACCCCAGGAGCGAATGTTCGCGACCGAGCCGGTCCGGCCCACCTTGCCGTGCTCGGCGGCGAACACACCCGCCTGGCAGGTGAACGACGACGCGACCAGGATGAACGTGTTCACCGAGGCGAACGGGACGTTCAGCATCTCGGTGGACGCCTGCCACAAGGTCTCCGTACCCGGAGCCGCGGCGGCGGTCGTCACCGACCGGATCGTGAAGTACGCCGCGAACAGGGCGGCGAAGAACATCAGTTCGCTCGAGAGCCAGACGATCGTGCCGACACTGACCATGCTGGGACGGTCGTGGTGTCCGTGTTCACGAGACGCTGGGAGCGCGGTTGCAGTGGCCACGCGGTCATTATGTCGGTCGGGGGATCGCATGCCACGACCACCCCCATGCATGTCGCCGACCAGTCCTTTCTACTGTTGAAGCGTGCTTCCCCTCCACGCCGGGCCCGGCGACCAGATCGAGCCGTTCACGCCGCTCCGGTTGCTGACTGCCTGGACCTTCGAACCGGTGTTACTCGGCGTGATCATCGCGATGGGCGCGCTCTATCTGTACGGCGTCCACAAGCTGCACGCGCGGGGCGACAAATGGTCCCGCGGACGGACGTTCTCCTTCGTCGGACTGGGGCTGGGAAGTGCCGTAATCGCCACCCAGTCGGCGCTCGGCACCTACGACACGGTGCTGCTGAGCGTGCACATGGCCCAGCACATGGTCCTGTCGATGCTCACGCCGCTGATGATGGCGCTCGGCGCGCCGGTGACGCTGGCCCTGCGCACCCTGCCGGCCAGGCCGCGAAAGTGGTTGCTCTCCGTGTTGCATTCGCGGTTCGCGAAGGTGATGTGCTTCCCGCTGATCGGCTTCACCCTGTTCGTGCTGAGCCCGTGGGCGCTCTACTTCAGCGGCTGGTACGACGCCACGTTACGGTCGACCGCGTTGCACGACCTGCTCCATCTGCACTTCATCCTGGTCGGCGCGTTGTTCTTCTGGCCGCTGCTCGGCCTCGATCCGGTGCCCGGCCGGGTGATCTACCCGTTCCGACTGATCCTGGTGTTCCTGACGCTGCCGTTCCACGCCTTCCTCGGCATCACGATCATGTCCGCGAACACGCTGATCGCCGAGGACTGGTACACCAGCTTCGGTCGGTCCTGGCCGCCGTCGCCGCTGCACGACCAGTACATCGCCGGCGGTCTGTTGTGGGGCTCGGGCGACATCGTCGGGCTGATCTTCTTCGGCGTCCTTTTCGTCCAGTGGGTGAAGGACTCGCAGCGCGAAGCCCGCCGGGAGGACCGCCGGCTGGACCGGTTGGAGGAACAGGCTCGCCGGAGTGGACAGGCGCCCCGGTAGCATTCGCGGTGTCATTCGCATGTCCACTCGTCACAGACACACAGCTTGGGATGGATCGATGAGTTCAGAGCGTCCGCTGAAGGTGCTCGTCTACAGCGACGACCGTACGACCCGGGAATCCGTCCTGCTCGCGCTGGGCAAGCGGCCGGCGGCCGATCTGCCCGTGCTCGAGTACGTCGAGTGCGCGACCGAGCCGGCCGTGATCAAGACCATGGACAAGGGCGGGATCGACCTGGCCATCCTGGACGGCGAGGCGGTGCCGGCCGGCGGGATGGGGATCGCCCGGCAGTTGAAGGACGAGATCTTCCGGTGCCCGCCGGTGCTCGTCATCACCGGCCGTCCGCAGGACGCCTGGCTGGCCACCTGGTCGCGGGCCGAGGCCGCGGTCTCGCACCCGATCGACCCGATCCGGATGGCCGAGGTCACCGCCGACCTGCTCCGGCAGCGGCTGGCCAAACTGCCTGCCACGACTGCCTGACGCACGATGGCCGCTTACAGTTGGCCGCAGGTGCTCAATCCGCTGCTTCGGCGGGAGGACCTGGACGCGTCCGCCACCGCGTGGGCGATGGAGCAGATCCTGTCCGGTGCGGCGACGCCGGCCCAGCTCGCCGGGTTCGTGATCGCGCTGCGTTCCAAGGGCGAGACGGTCACCGAGGTCGAGGGCCTGGTCGCGACCATGCGTGACTTCGCCACCAGGATCTCCGTCTCCGGCCGGACCTTGGACGTCGTCGGTACCGGCGGTGACCAAGCCCACACCGTGAACATCAGCACGATGTCCGCGATCGTCGCGGCCGGCGCGGGAGCGAAGGTGCTCAAGCACGGCAACCGCGCGGCCTCGTCGGCGTGTGGTGCGGCCGACGTCCTCGAGGAGCTCGGCATTCCGCTCGACCTCACCGCGGCTCAGGTGGCCGACGTGGGGGAGCGGGCCGGGATCACCTTCTGCTTCGCCCCGGCGTTCCACCCCGCGCTGCGGCATGCCGCCGTACCGCGGCGTGACCTCGGGGTGCCGACGACCTTCAACTTCCTTGGCCCACTGGCGAACCCGGGTGACCCGTCCGCGCAGGCGGTCGGGGTCGGCGACAGCCGGATCGCCGGACTGATGGCCGGCGTACTGGCGCGGCGGGGGATCGACGCGCTGGTGTTCCACGGTGACGACGGGCTGGACGAGCTGACGACCCGGACGACGTCACAGGTGTGGACGGTCGGCGGGGGTTCGGTGGAAGGTCCGTTCACGGTCGATCCGCGGGAGCTCGGGATCGCGCCGGTGACGGCGGATGCGTTGAAGGGTGCGGATGCCGTCTTCAACGCCAAGGTCGTACGGTCGTTGCTCGACGGTGAGCCGGGAGCGGTGCGGGACGTCGTACTGCTGAACGCGGGTGCGGCGCTGGCGGCGTACGCGCCGACCGACGAGCCGATCACCACCCGGATCCGGGCCGGGATGGACCGGGCCGCGGAGGCGATCGACTCGGGCGCGGCCAAGGACGTGCTGGACCGCTGGATCGGTGTCTGCGCCTCGGTGCGGTAGCTGCTGTGCAGAAAGGGCCGACGGGGTTGGCCGCCGGCCCTTTCTCTTATTGGTTGATCTTGATCTGGCTGACCTTGTAGCGCCAGACGTTCTGCCAGGCCGGCGTGGAGCCGGCGATGTCCCCGATCGAGACCGCCGCCGTACCGTCACCGCGGTCGATCACCGCGATCATGATCGTCGAGAAGGTCTCCTTCAGCGGCGGCTGGTTGATCGCGACCCGCGCGGTGATCTCGTGGCCCGGGTGCCCGCTGACCGTGATCGCTTTGTGCGTGACCGCGGAGATCTTCGCGTCCTTCGTGTACAGGCCGACGATCGCCCGGGACCCCACCTGGCTCGCGGCCTCCCGCCGGCCGGCCGCGGTGTTGACGTACTTGATCTGCGGCGGCAACTGGCCGAAGGCGACATAGTTGCCCCAGTCGTTCTTCTTGCCGTCGTAGTTCTTGTGCACGGTGAACCAGATCGCGCTCCCGCCCCACAGCCCGGTCCGCTCGTACTGACTGGTCCAGGCCGAGCTCATGATCGGCATCACGTCCTTGTTGTCGGCCACCATCTCGGTGCCGAGGACCTTGCCGGTCGGAGTCGGCGTCTCGGACGGCTTCACCGACGGGTCAACCGTCTCCATCGGCTTCTGCCCACCGGACGGCAACGTGACCGGAGTCACCGCGTCCGCCTTCGTCCAGATCCATCCAACGCTGACCCCGGTGGCGGCAAGCGCGGCGACGACGAGCACAAGCGCCCCAATCAACCGCGCCCGCATCACACCGTCGAACGCGGACTTCCCACCACCACCGCTCTTGTTCCCGTCCACCCCAGAGGCGGTCTGCCTATAGGCCTGACCCGTCGGCTGCCCGGCCTGCTGTCCGGTGTGTTGCCCGTACGACGCCTGCCCCGTCTGCTGCCCGTATGACGCCTGCCCAGCCTGCTGCTGGTACGACTGCTGCCCGGCCTGCTGCCCGTGCGACGGCTGGCCCGGCTGCTGAGCGTACGACGACTGACCCGCCGGCTGGCCGTGAGCCTGCTGGCCCGCGTGCTGGCCGTGAGCAGGTGACCCAGGTCGCTGTCCCCACGACGCCTGCCCGGGCTGCAGTCCGGGCCCCGGCTGCCCGAGTTGCTGTCCAGGCGCTGACTGTCCGGGTTTCTGCCCAGACGACGGCTGTCCGGCTTGCTGTCCGGACCCCGGCTGCCCGGGCTGCTGGGTGTAGGCCGGCGTCTGCGGCTGGCCGCCGTACGGTGCCTGCCCCTGGCCGGCTTGGTAGCTACCACCTTGCTGTCCGGCCTGTGGTGAGCCGGGCGGTTGAGCCGCATGCTGCGCCCTGCCCGGCTGCTGCACCTGGTGAGAGCCCCCAGGCTGCTGCTGATAGCCGACCTGTTGCTGCTGCCCGGGGAACTGCTGCCCCGGCTGCTGACCGGTGCCCTGCGGCGGCTGCTGTCCTGACAGCTGCTGGCTCAGCTGCTGCTGTGCCCACGACTGCTGCGGAGGCACTGCCCCTTGCGGCGATTGCGGCGCACCCGACTGGTGCGCACCCGATTGCTGTGCGCCGGTCTGGTGCTGAGCTGCGTGCTGCTGGCCGGACTGCTGCTGGCTTAGCTGCTGCTGGGCCCAGGACTGCCGAGGGCTCTGCGGTGTCGAGTGCTGCGGGCCGGGCTGCTGTACGTACGGATTGGCCTGACTCGGCTGCCCGGAGTGCGGCGTACCGGAAGCTCCGGCAGAGTGTGCCGGCGGTGGAGGAGGCGGCGGCGCCGGCGCCGGCGACTGCCCGAACAACGGGTCACCCGAGCCACTCGCATCCTGTCCCGCCGAAGGCCGGTCTGCTCCTGCCGAGCGCGGGTCAGCGCCTGTTGGGCGCCGGTCTGCTCCTGCCGAGCGCGGGTCAGCGCCTGTTGGGCGCCGGTCGGCTCCTGCTGGAGGTGCGGCGGTTTGCCAGGCGTCCGGGGCCGGTGGGGCCTGGGGGGTGCCTGCTAGTGGATCGTTGGACGGCGGCGCCTGGTCCGGCGGGTACGCCTGTGGATGGCCGCCCTGGGCCGCCGGCGCGTGCGGGGGCGCACTGTGCCGGGCCGGAGGCCGCTGGGGCGGTTGCGGGGTCTGGTCTTCGTTCTCAGCCAACGTTGATTCCCTTGTAGGCCTGACTCTCGGCCGCCCTCAGATCCGGCCGGTTGGTGGGGATGTCGCTGATGTAAGCGACTGCAGTGCCGTCACCGAGGTCGAAAACGGCCACCGTCAGGGTAAGCACCCGGGCGGTCAACTTCGTCGACTTCGCGGTCACCGTCTGCTGGAAGTACCAGCCCGACTTGTCCGAGCGCTTCACCGCACCGTTGCTCACGGTCTTGAAAGTCACCGGGATGTCGCCGTACATCGAGTTCCGCAACTGGATCGACAGCGCCGCCGCGGTCGCCTTCGGGTCACCGTTGAAGCCGGACCCGGTGCCGAGCGCTCCGACGAAGATGTCGGCGTACCAGTCGTTCTTGCCGTCGAAGTTCTCCTGCAGCAGTACGTACTGCCCGCTGGAGTTGAGCAGCTGCGCCACGAGTCGCTTCCGGTCCGACCACGGCGGGTTCTGCCGCGGGAACGAGATCGCGTCCGACGAGATCCGGCCGCCCTCGTGCAGCTTCGGGTTCTTCGACTGCCCGGGCTTGGTGGTGCTCTCGCCCGTCGGCTGGTTCGTCGGCTGGCTCCCGGTCGGCTGGTTCGTCGGCGTCGGGTCCGGCCCCGCCTTCTTGTCGTCCCCGGACGTGATCATGAAGACCGCCGCCACCACCAACATCACCAGCGCAACCCCACCACCAACCATCAACGGCAACTTCGCCGAAGACCCTCCACCCCCACCATTCGACCCCTTCGCCTTCCCCTTCCCTTTCCCCCCACGCCCGCCGGCGCCCCCCTCAACCTCCCGAACCTGCCACCCCTGCTGCCCACCCCAGCCCTCACCCGACGTCTGCTGCGCAGCCCCCTGCGCCCCCCAAGCCCCGTCCGCGCCCTGCTGCGCGCCACCCTGCGAACCCCAGCCCTCGGCGCCCGCCTGCTGGCCCGAGCTTTGCTGTGCACCCCAACCATCAGTCGCGCTCTGCCCAGCCCCTTGCGCACCCCAACCGTCGGCACCCGCCTGCTGTCCGGAGCTTTGCTGTGCACCCCAACCATCGGCCGCGCTCTGCTGGCCAGCGCCTTGCGCACCCCAGGCCTCGGAACCTGCCTGCGGCCCGGCACCCTGCGCACCCCAGCCCTCGGCACCCGCCTGCTGGCCAGCGTGCGCACCCCAGGCCTCGCCCGCGGAATGTTGCTCGCTGCCTTGTTGGGCGCCCCAGACCTCGGTTCCCGCTTCTGGCTCGGAGGTCTGCTGGTTGCCGCCCCACGACTGGCTGGTCGCTTGCTGCGCGCCGTCACCCCACGCGTCGCCAGCCGCCTGCTGCCCGGCGCCTTGCGTACCCCAAGCGTCGGCACCCGCCTGCTGGCCCGAGCCTTGCTGAGCGCCCCAACCTTCAGTCGCGGTCTGCTGCCCGGCGCCTTGCGCACCCCAGGCCTCGCCTGCGGTCTGCAGCTCGGTGCTCTGTTGCGCACCCCAGGCCTCAGTTGCGTGCTCTTGCTCGGAGTTCTGCTGGTCGCCGCCCCACGACTGGCTCGCCGCCTGCTGTGTGCCGCCACTCCACGCGTCGCCGGCCGCCTGCTGGCCGCCGTCTTTCTCAGCGTCGGCAGCCGTCTGTTGGTCAGCACCCCAGCCGTCGGCAGATGCCTGGCCCCAACCGTTGTCGGTGCCGACCTGCTCACCAGCCGCCTGCGACTGATTGGCGGCAGTTTGCTCGTGCCCCCAGCCAGACGCCTGGTCCGGGCCAGCCTGCGCACCCCAAGGCTGCTGTTCTTGTGCCTGCTCCTGACCAGCCTGTACGCCCCAGCCCTGCTGGCTCTGCGCCTGCACGTCATCCGGCTGTGCGCCCCAGCCCTGCTGGCTCTGCGCCTGCACGTCATCCGGCTGTGCGCCCCAGCCCTGCTGTACGTGCGTGGGCTCGTCGGCTGCCTGTGTACCCCAGCCCTGCTCGGGCCGGTTCTGCTCGGCGTCGGGCTGAACACCCCACGGCTGCTGGGCCTGGCCGGTCTCCACGCCCCAGCCTTGCTGGGTGTGTGCTTGGTCAGCTTCAGTCTGCTGGCCCCAGCCCTGCTGGTCGTCGCCGGGCTGAACGCCCCAAGGCTGCTGGCTAACCTGCGCCTGCTGCTCGCCAGCCTGCGAGGCCCAGTGTTGTTGGTCCTGGGCTTGCTGGTCGGTGGTTTGAGGTGCCCACGGTTGTTGGCTTTGCATCTGCTCGTCTGGCTGTGTGCCCCAGTGCTGTTGGACCTGGGTTGACTGCTCGTCGTCCTGCTGGGTGCCCCATGCTGGGTGGCTTGGTGGCTGCTGGGACCAGCCGTCTGGCTGGTCGAGGTCTGCGGACTGGGCTTGCGGGATGGCCGTGGGATCGTCGGAGAGCTGCGCGTCCCAGGGCTGTGGGTGCTCCTGGGGTGGTTGCGTGTCGGGGTCGGGGTTGCTGGTGTTCGGGTGTTGGGTCCAGCTGACGTCCGACCAACTCTGTGACTCCTGCGTGCCGGGTCCTGCAGCAGCACCGGCAGCGGCGCCGGCTGCCGTGCCGTGAGTGGCTGCGGCGGCTGTTGTGCCTCCTGCGGCCTTCTCCGGAGTTGGGGCGAGTTTGAGGGTCCAGCCGGTTTGTTGCTGGTTTGGCTGGGGCTGCTGGGGTGTGGCGGCAGCGGGCTCGTCGGTCGGCTCGTTCAGGACCGGCTGTTGTGTCCAGTGTTCCGGGGGTGCCGGTGCGATCACCGGCGCGTCCCACGTTGCCCGGGCCCGCTCGAACGGGGTGCGCGGATCCTCAGCACCCTGAGCCGCGCCGGCACCCTGAGCCGCGCCAGCAGCCTGAGCCGCGCCTGCACCCTGGGGTGCCCCACCGTTCGATGTCGGCTGGTGGGGGACGGCTGTCCAGCCTGACTGGGGGGACCATTCGGACTGGGTGGGCGCAGGGTCGGCCGCTTCGGTGGGAGTTGGTGTGGTGCTCGCCTCACTCGCGTCCGCGGCCGGGGTGGCGTGCTGGGTGAGGTCTTCCTTTTCGGTGCGGTTGGTCCACTGCTTCCCGTTCCACCAGCGGATGGTGTTCGGCTGGCCCGTCGGATCCGGGTACCAGCCAGCGGGAGGGTTGCTCATGCGTTCACCGTAACTTCGGGTCGTGTCAGCAGGGCCGGGATTTTCCAGCCCTCAGACACCGTCCTCCTGACCCAGGCTGAAGGCCGCCTCCAGGTCGTGTGTCGAGTACGCGCGGAACGCGATGTGGGTCTCGGTGCTCACCACGCCGGGCACCCGGTTGACCTTCTCGGGGATGACGGTGGCGAGATCGTCGTGATGGGGGACCCGGACCATCGCGATCAGGTCGAGCCCACCGGTGACGGAGTACACCTCGCTGACGCCCTCGATCGCCGCCACCTGCTCGGCGACCTCCGGAATCCGCGCGACGTCGGCCTTGATGAACACGATCGCGGTGACCATGCCGTCCTCTCCTCGAATCACACCTCAACCCGCTGAAGCATAGTGCCGCCGACCCCCAAACCCGGTCTCCACCGGTACGACGAACGCCGGTACGACGCACCGACCACGGCCGGCCGTTCCACCGCTCAGCCCGAAGACACGTCAGCCGGCTCGGACGGGGCCCAGCGGGCGGAGCCGGCGGCGGCGCTCGGTGGGGTGGTGGTGCTCCTCGGAATGCGCGTTGTCGAGGCGGGTCAGGTGACGGCCGGCACCGCTAACTGGGCAGGTCCAGGTGCCGTCCATCTCGACCAGGCGGATCCCGGGTTGGTCGAGCCAGCGGAGGACCAGCTCGATCTCCTCGGGGGAGGCGGACGCGACCGGGCCGATGCCGGGCAGGACGGTTTCGGCGGAGGCGCGAAGCATGTCCAGGTAGCGGCGCGGATCCGTCCCCCGCGGGCTGAACCCCGCGGCCGCCAACCGTCCGCGCCGGATCACGTGCAACTCCCACCCGCCGTCGTCGGTCCGCCGGGCCGCGCAGATCTCCGCGCACCCCGTCACCGACGCCATCCGCTGCATCCGCGCCGAACTCCGTACGAAAGCACTCAGCCGATCCCGCTGTACGGCGGCATCCTCGAACCGCTCGTCCGCCGACAACACGTCGATCCGCCGGTCCAGCGCCTCGACCACCGGGGTCGGATCCACGGTCAGCGCCGTCCGCAGCGACGTCACGAACTCGCCGTACGAATCCATCGAGATCCGTCCGTCGCAGGGGGCCACGCAGCGACCCATCTCGGCCAGCACGCACGGCGACAGCTGCGGATGCCGCGACATCCGCGCGGTGCACTGCCGGATCGGGAACGCCTCGTGCAGCGCGGCCATCGCCCGCTCGGCCGTCTTCCGCGAGCTGAACGGGCCGAGATAGCCGGCGTCGTCGTCGCGCACCTGTTTGACCAGCGACAGTCGCGGAAACGGTTCGACGGTGACCTTCAGCCAGTGTTGCCGTTCCGGGAACTTCGACCTCCGGTTGTACCGCGGCTTGTGCTCGGCGATCAGCCGCAGTTCGCGGACCTCGGCCTCGAGTGACGTACCGCACTCGATCCCGCGCACCCCGGTGGCGATGCCGATCATCTCGCCGATCCGGGTCCGGGTCTCGGACGCGGTGAAGTACGACCTGACCCGGTTCCGCAGGTCCTTCGACTTGCCGACGTACAGGACCTCGCCGCGGTCGTCGGTGAACAGGTACACACCAGGTGCGTGCGGCAACGTTTCGGCCAGGTGCCGCTTCGCTCGCACGGCCGGCGCGACCCGGGACGAGAACGTCTGCAGGTCCTCCAGCGTCTGCACGCCGAGCGAGCCGACGCGCTCGAACAGTCCGTGCAGTACGTCGACCGTCGCACGGGCATCCGACAGGGCACGGTGGTTCGGCGTGGTGGTGGCCCGGAACAGCTTGGCCAGTGTGCCGAGTTTGCAGTTCGGGGCCTCGTCCGGCGTGATCACCCGGCGGGCCAGCAACGCGGTGTCGACGACAGCGAAGTCGGGCCAGTCGTACCCGTGCACGAGGCTGTCGTGCTTGAGGAAACCCATGTCGAACGGCGCGTTGTGCGCCACCATCACGCAGCCCTGCGCGAACTCCAGGAACGCGGGCAGCACCGACCCGATCCGGGGTGACGAGGCAACCATCCCGTTGGTGATGCCGGTCAGTACGGCGATGAACGGCGGAATCGGATCGGACGGGTTGACCAGGGTCTGGAACTCGCCGATCACCTCACCGGCGCGCACCTTGACCGCGCCGATCTCGGTGATCCCGGACTCACCCGGCGCGCCGCCGGTCGTCTCCAGGTCGACGACGCAGAACGTGACGTCGCGCAGCGGCGTGCCGAGGTCGTCGAAACTCGGTTGCACACCACGAATCGGCGTCAACTGGTCCGGAGCCGGGCTGGTCATGGCAATGACGCTAAAAGCCGCCACCGACAATTCCGCAGGTGACACGCGTAAGAGTCGACTAGGCTCTCTGTATGCGTACACAGGCGACTACCGCGAAACCGGCCCCCGGGCCGGGGCGTTGTGGTCTGCATCACTGGCCCAGCGCTTCGTGCTGCCAGACCGTCGTTCGGGCCGGACTGCGGACCGGTGACTGAGGCAGGCACCGCCGCGAGCTCCGCCGCTACCTCTTTGCCCGAACCGGTCCGGCAACGGGTTCTCGCCCTCGCCGCGCAGGCTCTCGGCCAGTTGCCGGCGTCCGACATCCCGCCGCCGCTGCGCCGGTTCGCGAGTTTCGCGCCGGCCAAACGGGCCAAGCTCTCGGCGTCCGTCCTCGGTCCGATCCTGGAGACCGACGAGCACTTCCGCCGGCTGGCGGCGTTCCAGGTACGGCGCGAGCACCCGGAGCTCGGCGATGCGGTCGCCGACGGCGTACCGGTGCCGGCCGCGGACCCGGTCGAGGTCGCGGCGCTGGCCTACCTGCTCCGCCCGGACGACTGGGAACAGCACCTCGCCGCGGCCGCCGCGCAGGTGCCGGCCGAGGCACCGCGCGCCGCCGAGGAGGCGGTCAGCAGGCTGTCCGACCAGCTCGACCAGGCGCGGACCGAGACCCGGCAGGTCCGCGAACGGCTGCGCGAACAGGTCAACGAACTCAAGGCCGAGAACGTCACGCTGCGACGCAAGCTCAACGAGGCGCGCCAGCGGATCGGCGGTCTCCAGACCGAGCTGGAACTGCGCACCACCGAAGCCGAGACGGCCGACGAGCGGGTCGACGCCGCCCGCGCCGAAGTGGACCGCGAGCTACGCAAACTCCGGGCCCGCATCACCGAACTCGAAGCAGTCGAACACGCAGCCCGTCGTACGGCGGGACAGGAACGCGAGCTCGCGTCGACGCGGACCCGCCTCCTGCTGGACACGTTGCTCGAGGCAGCGAGCGGTCTCCGCCGCGAGTTGGCGCTGCCACCCGGGGGAGAGCTGCGACCGGCCGACACCGTCGCCGGGATGGAGCCTTCGGCCGCACCGATCGGGCGTACGGCGCCGGACGACGACCCGGCGTTGTTCGACGAGTTGCTGGCGTTGCCGCAGGTGCATCTGATCATCGACGGCTACAACGTGACGAAGACCGCATGGCCGAACTCGCCGCTGCATTCGCAGCGTCAGCGGTTGGTGACAGCGCTGGGGGCACTCGTCGCGCAGCGTCGCATCGAGGTTACGGTGGTCTTCGACGGCGCCGAACTTTCGGGCCCGGTGCAACTGAATCCGCCGCGCGGGGTGCGGGTCCGGTTCAGTCCGGCCGGAGTGATCGCCGATGAGGTGATCCGGCAACTGGTCCGGGCCGAGCCGCCCGGCCGCCCGATCGTGGTCGTCTCGACCGACCGCGAAGTTGCCGAAAGCATCATCGCGATGGGTGCCCGGTCGCTCTCGGCAACCACTCTGATCAGCCGCATTGCCCGCGCCTGAAGGCGGGTAAGCCGCACAAATTGTCGGCGGGGGTCTCTAGCGTCCTTCTCAGCCGGATGCAAGTCCGGGTGCTTCCCCACTTTGGAGGACGTTGTGCTGATCGACTGCGACGCTTGTGTGATGAGGGGTCCGGGCTGCCAGGACTGCGTCGTCACGGTGGTATTGGGCTTCTCTGCCGAACGGGCCGGCACGCTGCGGATCGACGACGACGAGAAGGCCGCGCTGGACGCGCTGGCCGAGTCCGGTCTGGTGCCACCGTTACGCCTTGTGCACGCTGTCAGTAGTGTCCACCCCGACACTGCTGCAGAAACCCCTGACGGGGAAGGCGAAACGGCCGTTGGGTCGGGATGATCCTTCGTTAATTTTGGATCAAACCCGAGGGGCGAATTGCACTGGTCACGAAACGGTCACTACTGTTACCTCTCGTTGCCTCAGGGTGTCGGCCGATCAGACCGACCGGGCAGCACGAAGCCGATGGGTGACCCGCCGGGTTCCGCAGCGTAAGTACCGTTGCGGCCGGTGTGGTCAATGGGGACGGCGCGAGCAGAGGAAGGGACCGACCGGGCTGTGTCCACCGGACGCATCAACCGCACCAAGGGAATCGCCCTCGCCGCCATCACCAGCACCGCAGTCGTTGCGGGCGTGATCTTCATCCAGACGAGCGCGGACGCTGATCCGGCGCCCAGTCTGGACCAGGCGAAGAAGCAGGTCGCCGCGCTGCAGCACAAGGCCGAGGTGGCCGGTGAGTCGGCCAACGACCTGCGCGGGCAGATCACCGCCTCCGGTGCCCGGGTGAAGGCCCTGCAGACCGCCATCGCCAAGCAGCAGGCCCAGGTGGACGCGGTGAAGCGGCAGATCGGTTCCCTCGCGGTCGCCGGGTACCAGACCTCCGGGATGACGACGACGGCGCAGTTGCTGCTGTCGACGAACCCCGACCAGTTCCTCAGCCAGGCCTCCACCGCCCAGGCCTTCGCCGGCCAGCAGAACTCGGCGCTCCGCAAGTACCAGCAGGCCCAGGGCAAGCTGGGCGATCTGCAGGCCAGCGAGCAGACCGAGCTGTCCGCACTCCAGGCCGTGCAGGCGCAGCAGGACACGCTGAAGAAGCAGATCCAGACCAACCTGGACGCCGCTGAGAAGGTGCTCGACAAGCTCAGTGACGAGGAGCGGGCCCGGATCCAGGCGGAGAACGAGAAGGAAGCCGAGGAGGCGAAGGACGAGCGCCCGAGCCGCGACGGCGACCGGATGGACGACCTGCCGGTGCCGGCCAACGGCCGCGCCGGGACTGCGGTCCAGGTCGCGATGGCGCAGCTCGGCGACCCGTACGTCTGGGGTGCCGAAGGCCCGAGCTCGTTCGACTGCTCCGGCCTGATGCTGTACGCCTGGGGCAAGGCCGGCGTCTCGCTGTCGCACTCGTCGAAGGCGCAGGCCAGCGAGGGCCGCCGGGTCAGCAAGAGCCAGTTGATGCCGGGCGACCTGGTCTTCTACTACTCGCCGATCAGCCACGTCGGGATGTACATCGGCAACGGCCGGATCGTGCACGCGAGCCGCCCGGGCAAGCCGGTGAAGACCGACCCGATCGACCTGATGCCGTACAACACCGCGGTCCGTCCGGGCTGAACCGCACCTTTGTCATACTCATCGGCTCCGGGGTCTCACCCCCGGAGCCGAGTCGTTTCACCACCGTCCGAGTGCTCTACTGTCAGAGGAGGCACGTAGTGTCCCGCCTGACTGGGGCAGGTGAGCAGCGAGAGGCCGAGGTGATCGACGAACAGGGCGACACGGTGCCCCTGCCTGTGGTGCCGCCCGCCCCGCACCCGGAGACCGCCCAGCGGGTCGATGGCGGGCGCCGGATCCCGCCCACGTTCGGTCCGATCGTGCGGAAGGTCGCGCTCGGCGTGGCCGTCTGCCTGGTCGCCGGAGCCGGGTACGCCGGTCTGCGCCAGATCGCCGACGCGCCCGCGGATCCAGGTGCTCCGACCACCGCGCAGTCCCCGCAGACCTCGACGACCCCGGACGAGGCCGCGGAGGGTGTACGGCGGGCCAGCGTCGGCGGAGCGGTGTTGCAGGAGATGTCCACGGCGGTCGAGGACGGCAGCCGGTCCGCGTTCCTCGCCACCATCGACCCGAAGGCGACCGAGTTCCGCGAGAGCGCCCGGACGATCTTCGCCAACCTCGGCAAACTCCCGATCGGCAGCTTCGAGCTCCGCTACGTCAGCGACGACACCGGGGCGCTCACACCCGAGCGCCAGGCCGCGCTGGGCGGGAGCGAGTCCTGGCTGGCCCAGGTCGAGGTCTCCTGGCAACTCAGCGGGTACGACGCCAAACCGGCTCGCGAGACCCTGCCGATCACCTTCGTCACCCGCGACGGGACGACGTACGCGGCCTCCTTCTCGGAGCGGTTCGTGGCCGGTCAGCGGCGGCCGGTGTGGGCGCTCGGCCCGATCGACGTGGCCAAGGGCGACCGCAGCCTGGTGATCAGCCTTGACTCGGAGGCGGACGCGGAGAGCTATGTCTCCGCTACCGATCGCGCGGTCGAGTCGGTCAGCAAGGTCTGGGGCCGAAGCTGGCGCCAGAAGGTGGTCGTCTATCTGCCCGCCAAACAAGCCCAGATGGAGTACGTGCTCGGCGCGCAGCCGAACACCTATACCCAGATCGCCGCGGTCACGATGGCCGAGCTGGACACCCCACAGGTCGGGGCGCCGGTGCGGATCGTGGCGAATCCCAAGCTGTTCGACGAGCTCGGTAAGCAGGGTCGCAAGATCGTGCTGACGCACGAGACGACTCATGTCGCGTCGACCGCTACCGCCTCACCGGTACCGTTGTGGCTGGCCGAGGGGTTCGCGGACTACGTCGCGTTCACCGCCGTACCCGTGCAGGACGAGTCGGCGGCGAAGGAGCTGTTCAAGGCGATCCGGGCGGGTAAGGTGCCGACCGCGTTGCCGGCGCCGGAGGCGTTCGCTGCGTCGTCCACCGAGTTGCCCCAGGCCTATGAGTCGGCCTGGCTCGCCTGCCGGCTGATCGCCGAGCGGGAGGGGACGAGCAAGTTGGTGAAGTTCTACCGGGCCGTGCATGCGTCGAAGAGCCCGACCGGTCTGGCCGACGCCTTCAAGTCCGTGCTCGGCATGACCGAGCAGGAGTTCGTCGCGGAGTGGCAGCAGTACCTCAAGAGGCTCGCCGGTGTCTGACGCGGCCGCACGGTGGACGCCACCTGCGGTCGCCGTCGTCCTCGCTGCCGCACTCACCGTCGTCATCGTCGTCACCACACCATGGCACCTGATCGACCTGCCCGCGCCTGACGCGACGCTGGACTTCACCGCGGCCGAGATCGCCCGCCAGAACGCGTTCCGGCACGAGTTGTTGCCGTGGTCAACCACCTCGTGGGTGTTGTCCGTGCTGGTCCCGCTGGCGATCGGGTTCAGCCCGCTCGGCCGCCGCCTGTACGACGCGATCCGCATTCGCCGCTGGTACGTCGCCGTACCGCTGCTCGTGGTCGGTCTCGGCCTGCTCACCAGCCTCATCACCGTGCCGACCGACGTGATGGCCGAGCGGGTCACCCGGAAGTACGGCTTGTCGGTGCAGGACTGGGGGTTGTGGACCCGCGACCGGGCGGTCAACTGGCTGCTGATGTCACTCGCGCTCGCGGTGATCGCGGTCGGCCTGATCGGGCTGGCGAAACGCTGGCGCACCTGGTGGTGGTTGCCCGCGGCAATCGCCGGTGCGGTGCTCGTGCTCGGGGTGTCGTTCGCCTATCCGGTGCTCGTCGAACCGCGGTTCAACGAGTTCACCTCGATGCCGGCCGGCGCGCAGCGCGACGACTTCATGAAGCTGGCCGCGGACGACGGCGTGCCGGTCAAGGATGTGCTGGTCGCGGACGCGTCCAAGCGCACAACCGCCTTGAATGCTTACGTTTCCGGCTTCGGGTCGACCCGGCGGCTGGTCGTCTACGACACGTTGCTGAAGGATGCGCCACCCGCGCAAGTGCGGCTGGTGGTCGCGCACGAACTCGGTCACGCCGCGGAGGACGACGTACTGCACGGCACTCTGATCGGCGTGCTCGGCGCTGCGTTTGCGGTGGTCCTGCTGAGGTTGTTGCTCGGGGCACGGATGTCCGATCCGCGCCGGACCGCGTTGCTGCTGGCCTTGATCGCCGCCGGTACGACGCTGGCCGCCCCGGTGCAGAACCTGGTCAGCCGGCGGATCGAGGCCCGGGCGGACCACCACTCGCTGCAGTTGACGGACGATCCGCGCAACTTCGTCGCGATGCAGCACGACCTGGCCGTGACGAACATCTCCGGGCTGGACCCGGCCCGCTGGCGGTACTGGATGTTCGCCAGCCACCCGACCTCACCCGAGCGGATCGCGATGGGCCGGGCCTGGGCAGCCGAGCACGGCACGTCCGTGCCGCCGTTGGTCCAGCCATGACGGTATTGATGCCACGCCTCCGGCGCGGCGGGTCATGGGGCTTTGACTCCCGGCCTTCCCTCGTCGCTCCAGTCGCTACGCTCCCTGCGCTCCTCAGTCCAGGCCGGGAGGCGCCATGACCGTCCTCGTCGTCACGAACGACTTCCCGCCACGTCAGGGCGGGATCGAGACGTTCGTCCGATCCTTGTGCGACGAACTGCCCGATGTCGTCGTCTACACGTCACATTCGCCCGGCGACACGTCGTACGACTCGGAGCTGCCGTTCCCGGTGGTGCGAGACCGTACGACGATGCTGCTGCCGACGCCGCGGATCACGAAGTACGCCGTACGGCTGATGCGTGAGCACAACGCGGACCGGGTGCTGTTCGGGGCGGCCGCGCCGCTCGGCCTGATGGGGCCGGCGCTGCGGCGGGCCGGGGCGCGGCGGATCGTCGCGTTGACACACGGGCACGAGACGTGGTGGGCGGGTGTGCCGGGCACTCGCCAGGCGCTGCGGCGGATCGGCGACGCGGCCGACACGGTGACGACGGTGTCGTCGTGGTGTGCGGATCAGATCGCGTCGGCGCTGTCACCGGCCGCGGTACGACGGATGCGGCGGCTGACGCCTGGGGTCGACACGGACCGGTTCTTCCCGGAGTGCGGGGGAGAGCAGGTGCGTAAGGGGCTCGGGCTCGAAGGTGTGCCCGTGGTCGCGTGCGTGTCGAGGCTGATCCCGCGAAAAGGGCAGGACACGCTGATCCGCGCTTGGCCGCGAGTGCTCGCCGCCGTACCGTCTGCCGTGCTCCTGCTGGTCGGCGGCGGTCCGGACCGCGAACGGCTGGAAGGGCTCGCGGCATCCCTCGGCGTCACCTCCTCAGTGGTGTTCACCGGGCCGGTCCCGTGGGCCGACATCCCGCCGTACGTCGATGCCGCGGACGTGTTCGCGATGCCGTGCCGGACCCGGCGGTTCGGGCTCGAGCCGGAGGCCCTCGGCATCGTCACGCTCGAGGCCTCCGCCACCGGGAAGCCGGTCGTGATCGGGGACTCCGGCGGAGCAGCGGACACGGTCAGGCACGGCGAGACCGGCTACCTGGTCGACCCGTACAACCCGCCCGCCGTCGCGGCTCGGCTCATTGCTCTCCTCACCCAGCCGCCCGAGGCGAAGGCGATGGGAGCCGCAGGGCGGGCCTGGGTCCGGGACAGCTGGTCGTGGTCGGGTAGCGGTGCCGTACTGCGGGAACTGCTCGACGTGTGATCGGGAACGTGCTGGACAGACGGTGTGACCGTTCGTGTACTCTGGCGGACATGCATCAGATGTCCCGACTTACCGCAGCCGTACGAGCTCACTGCTCTCCGGCTGCCGCTGCCTGACATCTCGACCTCCCACCGGCGACCGGAAACGGTTCGCCGGTTTCGTCGTTTCTGAGGCCCGGTGGTCTGGTTCCGGTCAGTGAAAGACAGGACCAGAACCATGAACATCAGCAGGACCTTCATCGACTACTTCCTCGACCGCGGCCACGTTCCGACCACCGGGTCCACGCTCATTCCGCGGCTCGGTGATCCGGTGCTCTTCACGACCTCCGGCATGCATCCACTGACGCCGTACCTGGAAGGGGAGCCTCATCCGCTGGGGCGCAGACTCGTGGGTATCCAGCGATGCCTGCGAACTACCGATCTCGACGAGGTGGGGGATCCGACCCACCTCACCGTGTTCGAGATGCTCGGCTCGTGGTCGCTCGGCGACTACGGCAGCAGCCAGACGCTGCGCTGGGGCTACGAGCTGATCACCCAGGGGTTCGGAATCGACCCTGGGCGCCTGTCCGTGACGGTGTTCGGCGGTGACAACCAGGTCCCGATCGACCAGGAGTCGCTGCGGACCTGGCAGGAGCTCGGGCTACCGATCGAGCTGACCACCGAGGACAACTGGTGGTCGAACGGCCCGACCGGTCCGTGCGGACCCGACTCGGAGATCTTCGTCTGGACCGGCGAGGGCGATCCGGAGGGTACGCCGAGCACGGACAAGCGCTGGGTCGAGGTGTGGAACCACGTGATGATGCGCTACCGCCGCCTCGACGACGGATCGCTCGAACCGCTCCAGCAGCAGAACATCGACACCGGCCTCGGCCTCGAGCGGCTGACCATGCTGATGGAGGGCAAGGACTCGGTGTACGAGACCTCGTTGTTCGAGCCGTGGATGCGGATCATCCCGGAGCTGTGGCGGCTGGACGAGCAGTCGCAGCGGATCGTCATCGACCACCTGCGGTCCAGCATCGTGATCGTCGGCGACGGCGTGCACCCGTCGAACACCGGGCGCGGTTACGTGCTGCGCCGGCTGATCCGCCGGGTGCTGACCATCCTGTGGCGCGACGACGAGTCCCGCACGCTGTCCGACCTGCCGATGGAACTGTTCGAGCACACGCTGAACCACTTCCACCAGGGCGAGGTGGTCACGCTGGTCCGCCGGATCCTGATCGACGAGGAGATCCGGTTCAGCAACCTGCTCGACCGCGGCCGCAAGGTCCTCAGCCACGAGCGCTTCCACAAGTCCCTCGAGGACACCGACTACGAGTACCTGCACGAGACCCATGGGCTGCCGAGGGAGTTGGTCGACTCCCTCCTGCAGCCCTCGCTTTAGCCAAGGCCGTGATCAGAACCGGTGCGTCTCACCGGGCACGAGGTGAGACGCACCGGGCTCAGACGCCGGCGGGGTCCAGCGTGCGGGGCGTGTCGGAGTCGGGGATCTCGGGTGGGGCGACCTTGCCGACCGAGAACTGGGCGACGAAGGCGCCGGCCAGGACGATCACGCCGCCGATGATCTGGTTGGTGCGCAGCGTCTCGTTCAGCAGGATCCAGGCGAAGATGCTCGCGGCAACGACCTCGACGTACGCGACCGCACCGCCGATCGCGGCGGACAGCCGCTGTACGGCGGCGGCGCCGGCGAGGTAGGCGACGACCGTGCTGACGACGATCAGCCAGCCGGCCAGCACCCAGCCGGGTGCGGAGCGGTCGCCGATCGCGATCGTGTCGACCAGCGCGTGCCACGGGATGCCCCACGGCGCGGAGATCGCGGTCAGCGCGACCGCACCGACCACGCTGCCGGCCGCCGTCATCACCAAAGGATCCGCGGCACCGGTCAGCTTGTCGATCAGGATGAAGTACGTCGCCTGGCACGCGGCCGCACCGAGTCCGGCGATCAGGCCGACCAGGTCGAGCTTCAGCCCGGACCAGATCTCCACGACCGTCGCGAGGCCGACCAGCGCGATCCCGACCCCGACCGCCGCGGTCCGCGGTACGGCGATCTTCTGCCCGAACTTGAGCCACGCGACCACCAGCACCGGCCCGGTGAACTCGAGCATCAGCGCGACCCCGACCGGCAGCCGGCTGGCCGCGATGAAGAACAGCGTCTGACAGCCGGCGATCCCGGTCAGCCCGTACAGGACGAGCGATCGCCACGACGACCGGGCGGCGCGCAGACCGCTGAGGCCGCGAAAGATCAGCACGAGCGGGACGAGCAGTGCCGCGGCGCCGAGGATCCGCAGCCAGGCGGCCTGTTCAGGGGTGAAACCGGCCCCGATCAGCGCCTTCGCGAACGGTCCGGAACCACCGAACGTCACCGCCGAGAACACGGCGAAACCGAGCCCCACCGACTTCGTGCTGTACATGGGCATAACACTCTCATGCCCATTACATCTCTGTCGAGCGTCGTCTCAGAGCACGTTCACCGCGCGGGCCGCGATCACCGCGATCGTCAGCAGCGAGACGGCCGCCTGGATCCCCATCAGCGTCTTCACCCGGGCGGTCAGGGGCATCGTGTCGGTCGGGCTGAACGCGGTCGCCGCGGTGAACGCGACGAACAGGTAGTCGGTGAAACCGGGCAGCCAGCGCTCCCAGCCCGGCAGGTCGACCGTCATCTGCGGGAAGAGCAGATCGGCCCGCTCGGCCTCGCGCTCGTGCTCAGGCGCCCGGGCGAACGGCCCGCCTCGATCCACCTCCCAGTACCAGACCGCGAACGCGACCACATTCGTCACCCAGATGAGCAACGCGGCCTTCACCAGCACCACGCCGTCGGTCGCACCGCCGGTGTTGAGGTAGACGATCATCCCGGCCAGGTAGAACGCGTTGACGAGCACGAGTACGGCGAGCAGCACCAACTCGACCCATCGCAGCCAGGGCTCGTCCCGGCGCAGGTGGAACGGGTTGGCCCACACCAGTGGCAGCAGCAGCGCCGCACCGAGTGCCGGCATGATCCACCGCGGCAACGCGATGATCTCCGTCGGCACGACCAGTTGCAGGACCAGAACCGCGACCACTGCCAGCGAAGCCGGCCACCGCCGAATGTGCCGCACGTTGTTCACTCCTGCATTCTGACCCGGCGCAGCCCTCAACCGACGGAGGCGTCGACCACCGCCTGTCCCACCTCGGTACGGCGGTAGTGCACCTGATGACCCGTACGTCGCCGAGTCGCCAACCCGGCGCCGTGAAGCGCGGACAGGTGCTCGGCAACCGTTGCCAGGGCCAGTCCGTACTGTGCTGCGAGCGCACTGGTCGTTGCCGGTGGGTCCAGTGCGACCAGCAAGGTTGCGCGCGTGCGGCCGAGCAGACGGGCCAGTGGATCCGGGGGAGCCGGGGCATCGGACCACAGTCGGGCCGCACCGCGTGCTGGATAGACGACTGTGGGTTGGTACGTCGGGTCGACGACCATCACCAGGTACGGCCAGGCGAAGACACCGGGGACGAGGAGGAGCCCTTGTCCGGTGAGTTCGCGGCCCGGCTCGCGGTACCGGGTGGCGATCAGGCGGTCGTCCTCCCAGGTCAGCGTCGGGTGCAGGTCGTCGAAGAGTGCCGCCAGCCCGCCGTCGGTGAGTTGCTGGCCGCGGTAGGCGATGTCGTCCTCGAGGACGCGGCTGATGAGCGGCCAGTCGGGCTGGATCAGGGTGGTCCAGGCGCTCTCGATCTCGTCGGCGAGCCGTTCCCGGGTGCCGGACAGGTCTTTCAGCATCCGGTTGATCTCGGGTGCGCCGGGGTTGTTGAGCTCGTCGCGGGACCGGATCAGCTCGGTCCGCACCCGGTCGAGCGGCGTGCTGCGGACGCGGGCGATCTCGGTGGCGAACTTGGCTCGCGATGCCTTGGGCGGTGGGGTGAGGAAGTCGGGGGTGAAGCCGACGCGCGGCTGGAGTGCGTACAGTCCGCGCAGGTCCAGCGTGGCCGCCAGCTCAGTCTTCGCCGCGACCCAGGACGAGTACAACGGCCGGTGCCTGGACCCATGCAGAACCCGCACCGCCGACATCGTCTCCCACAACGGCGAAGCCCCGAACCGGCACCGCAACGCGTCCCCCTGCGTAAACCGCAGAACCGTCATCGCCCAGAACTTTCGGCCACACCCAAAACTCTACTCCGACCTCACTCGACCAGACACCCTCAACCCCGTGAGGTCCTATCAAGCAGTTCTGGCCATTCCGGGCATGCGCACCATCTATTTCGCCCACACCGTCTCCATGGTCGGGACGATCGCGGCCCAAGTGGCCCTCTCCATCCTCGTGTTCGAGCGGACCGGCTCACCCCTCCTCTCCGCCCTCGTGCTGGTGTGCTCGTTCGTGCCCTATGCACTCGGCGGGATCGTCCTCTCCTCGATCGCCGACCGGTTCCCCGCCCGCCGCGTCCTGGTGATCTGCGACCTGCTCAGCGCCCTCTGCATCGGCGCCATGCTGATCCCAGACCTCCCGGTCGGCGCACTCTTGGGCCTCCTGCTCCTGACCGGCATCATCGCGCCGATCTTCGCCGGAGCCCGCGCCGCCAGCCTCGCCCACCTGCTCCCGGCCGACCTCTTCCCGGTCGGCCGGTCGTTGCTCCGGGCAATCAGCCAGGTGACCGTCCTCACCGGCTTCGCCCTCGGCGCGATAGCCGTAGCCGCGATCGGCCCCTCCTGGCTATTGGCGCTGGACGTCGTCACCTTCGCCGCGTCCGCACTCCTCATCGGCGTCGGAACGCCGTACACCCCGCCCGGTCAGCGTCAGCGCAACACGATCAGCGACTCGCTGACCGGTCTCCGCTACCTGTTCACCACCAAGCGGCTGCGCACCCTGATCCTGCTGACCTGGGTAGCGCCCGCGTTCTCCTCGGTTCCCGACGGCCTGGCCGTCGCCTACACCGCCCAAGCCGGCACAGCAGCAGCGACCGCCGGTGCTCTCTTCACCGGCTACGCGGCCGGCACAGTACTCGGCGAGCTCGTCGTCGCGCGGTTTCCCCCTTCCACGCGGCGACGGCTCGTCGTCCCACTCCTGATCGCCAGCCAGATCCCCGCGATCGCCTTCCTGGCAACGCCTTCCATCGCCGTGGCGGCCGTCCTGCTGGCGATCTCCGGCGCCGGCTACGCCTTCAACCAGGCCATCGACCCGATGATCCTCGCCACCGTCGATCCGTCGTACCGAGGCCGCCTGTTCACCG
Organism: Kribbella sp. NPDC049174; assembly: GCF_043197365.1. Taxonomy (NCBI): domain Bacteria; kingdom Bacillati; phylum Actinomycetota; class Actinomycetes; order Propionibacteriales; family Kribbellaceae; genus Kribbella; species Kribbella sp. NPDC049174. The sequence goes on from NZ_JBICSZ010000001.1 coordinate 713,848, forward strand.
TTCAGACCAGCGGTCTGATGGCCATCCAAGGCCTCAGCATCGCCCTGGCCGGCCTGATCGGCACGTTCGTGAAACCGAACCTCACCATCGCCTTCTCCGGCATCCTCGGTACGACGATCACGCTGCTGATCGCCCGTCAGGCCCTCACCAAGGAATCACCTCGTCCAGCGACCCCGGTCCCCTGAACTGACCACTCGGGCCGTCCTCAGGGAGCGTGGCGAGGAGCACCGGCACCAACGCGCCGTCCGCGGTCGTCCGGTCGCCGCGCGATACCGAGGCCCGTGAGTTCAGATCCGTCGGCACCAGACCCGGGTTCGCGGCGTTGACCTTGATGCCGTCCCGCCGCAACGCGCTCGCGTAGACGAGGGTCAAGGCGTTGAGCGCAGCCTTGGACGAGCTGTAAGCGAGCAATCCCTGCGTGGCCAGCCGGCCGTCCGGATCCGACAGCAGATCGAGTGACCCCAGCCCGCTCGACATGTTGACGATCCGACCGTTCGGCGACCGCCGCAACAATGGCACAAAAGACTGCGTCACCGTCACCACACCGAACACGTTCACCTCGTAGGCCTCGCGCACCTGCGCCGCCGTGATGTCCGCGACCGCCACGTCCCACTCCGACACGATCCCCGCGTTGTTCACCAGGACGTCGAGCCGGCCCGAATCCGCCTCGACCTGCTTGGCGGCCGCCTCGACCGAGTCGACGTCCGTCACATCGAGTTGCACGAACCGTACGTCGAACCCTTCGCCGGCCAGTTCGTCAGCCGCGGCCGCGCCGAGACCGGGGTTGCGTGCGGCCAGATAGACCGTGAATCCGCGGGCCCCGAGTCGCCGGACGATCTCGCGGCCGATGCCTTTGTTCGCGCCCGTGACCAGGGCGATTTCGTTGCTGTTCATGACATCCAGTCGAGCCGCTGCGGGCGCCGTACCCAAAGATCGGTTGGGTGGTGCGCCATACCCTGGAGGTATGCCGGAACCCGAGATCCGTGAGCTGCGGTACTTCCGCGCGGTCGCCGAGGACCTGAACGTCACCCGCGCCGCCGAGCGCCTCGGCATCGCCCAGCCGCCGCTGTCCCGGGCGATGCGCCAACTCGAGCACCGTCTCGGCGTCACGCTCTTCGACCGAACCGGTCCACGCCTCGCGCTGACCGATGCCGGCGAGACGCTGCTCAAGGAGTCCGCCCCGGTCTTCGACGCCCTCGATTCCGCCGTACGACGGACGCAGCGCGCCGGCCTGCCGACGAAGGCGCTGGTGGTCACGGCCAAGCCTGGAGTCGCGACCGCGCTGCTGCACCGGATCGTCGAGCAACTTCGGGGCAGCGCCGACTTCCCGGCCATCGAGATCGTCGTCAGCGGCTTCGGTGAGCAGGCAGACATGGTCCGCGACGGCCGCGCCGATGTGGCGCTGGTCAGCCGGCCGTTCGACGATCACGGCCTGGAGTCCGAGCTGCTGTGGACCGAGCCGCGGGTGGCGGCCCTTCCGGCCGCTCATGAGTTGGCTGCCCGTGACGTCCTCAGCCCCAACGACTTGGCCGGCATCCCCGCGCCCCGGTGGAGCGGTGCGGGCGACGCCGACCAGAACTACTGGTCCGCCCATCCGGGCCGCCCGGTGGACGGCCCGATCATCCAGGACGCTTCCCAACTGCTGGAGGTCGTCGCGTTCGGGCAGGCAGCCGCCCTGGTCCCCACTTCACTTGCTCGAAGCAACCAACGGCCCGATGTCGTCTATCGCCCGGTCCGGGATGTCGCGCCGTACCAGATGATGCTCGTCTGGCCGGCCGGCAGTCGTTCGCCCTGGATCGCGCGCTTCCTCGAGTGCGCCCTCAGGCACTCGAGCGAACAACCAGCGGAGCCGTGACCAGGCGGCCGGGTTGATCCGCGTCGCCGTTGATTTCCAGCAGCGCCCGGTCGAACAGGCAGGAGGCGATGTCGCGGAGCGGGATCCGGGCCGTCGTCAGGGGTGTGTCGAGCATGCCGGCGAAGGGAAAGTCGTTGAACCCGGTGACGGCGATGTCCTGTCCGACCTTCACCCCGTGCCGCTGCAACGCGCGCATCGCGACCACGGCATAGGCGTCGTTGTCGGCCACGAGCACGTCCGGCCGGTCACGTCGATCGAGCGCTGCCTCGACGTACGCCGATACCTGCTCGAGCGAACCGAACGACTCCACTGCGACCGGGGACGCGAACTCCCGGCAGAACCCTTCCTGTCGCTGATGCACCCACGGCAGCGCGCTGTCCGTCGCGAGGTAGGCAGCCTTGGATCGGCCGGTCGCATCCAGATGACGCGCGATGCCGGCCATCGAGGTCTCGTTGTCGACGTCGACCCAGCACTGGCGATGCTGCGGCCCGGTCCGCCCGAACGCGACGAACGGGAACGGCCGCTGACTGAGGAACTCGATCCGCGCGTCCTGCGGCATCGTCTCCAGGACGACGATCGCGTCGACCTGCCGGGCCGCGATCAGCTTCTCGTACAGCGCGATCTCGGTCGCACCCTCGGTCGGCGTGGTGACGTGAACGCCGTACCCGGAGATCGCCGCCGACTTCACCAGACCGCCGAGCAAACCGTGCAGGAAGCCGCCCAGCCCCGGGTTCTGCTCGCTGAACGCGTCGTCCTCGAGGTACAGCGGCAGCCCGATCACCTGACTGCGACCCGACGACAAGGCCCGGGCGGCGTGGTTCGGGGTGTAGCCGAGCTCCTCGATCGCGGCGCGCACGGTCCGCACCGTCGGGTCGCTCACCCGGTGCGGCGCGTTCAGCACATTCGACACCGTCATCGCCGACACCCCGGCCAGCCGGGCCACGTCCGCGACCGTCGTTCGCCGTGGCTTCCGCTGCTCGGCCAATCCAGCCCCCTCCATCAGTTCCGCTCGATCCGGGCCACACCGGCCACGGGTACGTCGATCACCCACAGTTCCGGCGCCTTCGTCGTCCCCCGATGGACCTCGACGCCCGAGCAGTCCGACACTACGAGGTCGACCGGTCCAGGCCCGGCTCCTTCGACCAGGATGCGCGATTCGCTGCCACCGTTCACCAGCACGACCGACCGATCGGAATCACTCAAACGCACGACTGGGTTGGCGAAAACGGCAACCACGGTCTCCGAACCGACGGCCCGCACCTGCGTGTACCGCGCGTCCGGACGCGATGGAGTCAGTACGCCGTGCAGCAGCACGTCAGCGTGGTCCCGCAGGAATCCGAGCCAGAACCGCACGACGCGCTCCTGCTCCACTGGCAGCGCATCGAGCTCCACCGACACCTGCGGCGTACTGAACATCGCGCCGATGAACTGCTGAGCGACCGTCTCCGGGGTCGCCGCCGGATGCCACATCAGCATGTCGGAATGGACCGCGCGGTCGCCGGCCAGCAAACGACTGTCGATCGTGCGGACCCGGTTCTCCACCGGATCCATCGCACAGTCCCCGGCCCGCAGGAACGTGCCGAACTGCCACAGTCGCGGGTTCACATAGTCCTGGCGGAACTCGATCAGCAGCTCCGGCCGCAACCGGCGCAGCTCGGCCGTGATCGCCTGCAAAATCAGCTCGACACCCTCGTCGATCGACGAGCAGTCACCATCGGGTGCCGGCGGGGGAGACGACCAGGCCCACGTGTCCAGGAAGTCGAGCTTCAGCCCGTCGGCACCCCAGTCGCGCACCGGCCGGACGCAGCTCTCGACGATGTGGTCGCGCACCTCGCGGTACCGCGGATCCAGCACCGAGGCGCTGAGTCCGTCGACGTAGCCGAGGGTCCGGTCCTTCAACCGGTCCCACGCCTTGGAGTGCGCACCGATCAACGGCGGCGCGAGCCAGAGCACGTAGTCCAGTCCGAGCTCGTGCACCCGCCGTACGTGCCCGGACATGTCGGGGAACGTCCGGCTGGTCGGCTCCCAATCACCGCAATGGGCGTACCCGCGCGTTGTGTCGTCGGTCTGCCAGCCGTCGTCGACAATCACCGCCCGGCAGCCGTACGACGCTCCCGCGCGAGCGTGCCGTTCGACGGACTCGGCCGAGACGTGCTGGTGGTCGCTGTACCAGGTCGAGTACATCGCTTGCCGGGCGAGCTCGGGCACCGGCGCGATCCGATCGCCCAACTCGGTCGTCCAGTCGTCGGTCACCTCCTTGAGCGCGGTGGCGAAGTGCTGCCCGCGCAGGTCGATCCGCAAGGTGAAGCGGCGGACGCCGTCGGTCGGCTCGATGTCGTCGATCGCGAGGTGGATCAGCTGCTCGGCGCCTTCCTCGTTCACCCCGATCGCGAAGTCGCACCCGCGGACCGTCGCGGAGAGCGAGACGGTCAGCAGGCTTTGGTCCTGGGCGTCGACGAGACTCGCGACCGGCGCCGAGCGGACCGACCGGATGTCGCGGTGCGAACCCCAGTCGGTCGGCAGCTCGCGATGCGATCCCTGCGTCGCCCGCCACAGCGTCACCGCGGACTCGGCCGGCCAGGTCCACCGCATCCGGACGACGTCGTCCGCCACCACGTCGTACCGCAGCACGCCGGGCTCGGTGACCGGCAGTGCGGTGATCGAACGGGCGCCGGAGACCGAGCCGGTGCGGAGCGTGCGGCTGTCGGGGGAGCTGATCTCGAAAGTCCTCACGTCCTGAACTATAGCGGTAAAACCGGATGGTCAGAAGGTATTGACGGAATTGCCGGGCACTCCTAGTTTTAGCGCTAATATCCGATTCTCCGAGGAGTGGCCGTGCTGGCACTGAGCTCCGACAACCCGATCGTCGAGGACGCCTTCGGCTGGGCCCGGAAGCGGGCCCTCGACTGGGTCCAGACCGACGCCGCGGCGGGCAATCTGCCGTCGTACTGGGCCGGCTACCCGTCCCGGCCGATGTTCTACTCGCGCGATGTCTGCCACCAGGCGATCGGTGCGCACCTGCTCGGCCTGGACGCGGAGAACTTCGCGATGTTCCGGCACTTCGCCCGCTCGGCGACGCCGGCCCGCAAGTGGTTCCCGATCTGGGCGTTCCACTTCGACGGGCGGATCGCTGCCCTCGACTACCACCACGACGAGCACTTCGTCCGGGAGATCCCCGCGGTGTTCGACCTGACCTACCGGGCGCTGGAACAGTACGACTGGACCGGCGACCGCGACTGGCTCGACGATCCCGACCTCGCGGCGTACTACCGCCACAGCATCGGTGAGTTCGTCGATGCACACGACTCCGACGGCGACGGCGTACCTGAGGCGGGCGGGACCGGCGACATCTTCCTCGGCACCGCCACCTACAACGAGCGGGAGGCGCCGCTCATCGTCGCGGGCGACGGCATGGCACTGCAGTACGCCGTACTCCGCAAACTCGGCCACCACGCCGAGGCCGAGCGGATCCAGGCGACGTACCTGAACGACTGGTGGAACGGGGAGCAGTTCGCCCGCGGGCGGACCAAAGACGGACTCGACTTCGGTTGGGGGCTGGAGTCGCATGATCTGGTCCCGCTGTTCGGGCTCAGCGGGACCGGCGAACGCAACGAGCGGCTCCTCGACTATCTGGAAGCCCAGCTGGAAACCCGCCCGCCGCTGAACATCGAGTCGTTCAGCTACCTGCCGGCCGTGTTCTTCACGCATGGTCGCGACGAGACCGCCTGGCGCTGGACGAAGCACCTGATCGACAGCCGGGACGACTACCCGGAGATCTCGTTCACCGTCGTCGAGCACCTGGTCGCCGGCCTGCTCGGGCTGCGGCCGGACGCGCCACACGCAGCTCTGACCATCGAGTCCCATCTGCCCGCCGAGATCGGCCGGCTGACCGCCGACCACGTCCGGGTCGGCGGGTGGGACCTACGCATCAGCCAGGAAGCCCGGCACACGACCGAGATCACCGTGCACAGCGGACCGGGGCCGCTGACGGTGACGGTCGCATCAGCCGGACCCCACACCCTCGAACCCGGTCGGACCGCCCGGGTCAGCACTCAGACCAAGGACCCTTCATGAAGCTTCCCAACCGCCTGATCCCCGCGGTGGCCGCCGTACTGCTGGCAGCGGGCTGCGCCACCTCCAATCCACCCGCATCCAGTGGCTCGAGCGACTCCGCCGACATCAGCTTCTCGTTCTGGGGCACGAACTCCGAGGCCGCCTCGCTGAAGGCGATCGCGGCCGCGTTCGAGAAGGCGAACCCCGGCACGAAGGTGACCACCAACTGGATCCAGTCCGACTACGAGCAGAAGCTGCAGACCTCGATCGCGGCCGGGACCCAGTCCACCGTGATGGAGATCAGCAACACCAGCCTGGCCGGGTTCGCGCCCAGCTTCGCCGAGCAGCAGGTCGATCCGGGCAAGTTCGTCCAGCCGAACATCTCCGAGTCGCTCAAGTACGACGGCAAGTACTACGCGATGCCGTTCACCGCCAAGCCCAAGGTGATGGCGATCAATGTGGACGCGTTCAAGGCCGCGGGTCTTCCGTTGCCGAGCGCAACCACCCCGCTGACGCTGGACGAGTACCAGGAGATCGCCGCCAAGCTGTCCCACGGTGAGGGCAAGAGCCGCGTGTACGGCGCCAGCAACCTGTGGTTCAAGGGCTGGCTGACCGCGGCCGGCGGCGGGTTCTACAACGCCGACGCGACCGCGTGCACCTTCGGCGACGCGCAGGGTCTGAAGACCGCGCAGTACGTGGTGGACATGCAGAAGAACCGGTCCGCACCGACCTCGCTCGACGTCCAGGGACAGGACCAGGCGCAGTGGTTCGCGGCCGGCCGGCTCGGCACGTTCAGCGACTTCGGGCCGTGGACGATCGCCGACTTCGCCAAGATCAGCAAACCGGATTGGACTCTCGTCCCCGTGCCGGGCAAGGGATTCCCGATGGAGGTCGGCGGGCTGGCGATCTCGAAGACGGCCAGCGGCAAGCAACTCGAGACCGCGAAGAAGTTCGTCGAGTTCGCCAGTGCGAACCCCGACGCGCAGAGCCAGTTGATCCAGGGCAACACCGCGCTCGGCGTACCGATCATCGCCGAGTCCACCGGCACGCTGGAGAAGGTGCTCCCGGCCGAGCGGAACCTGGCCGCGTTCACGACCGCGATGAAGACCGGCCTGGTCAGCCCGTCGGTGCCGCGGGAGGCGCAGATCTCCGGTGACGCCGACAAGGGCATCACCAGCTACACCCCGCTCGGCAGCGGGAAGGACGACGTGGCCAAGATCCTGCCCGGGCTCAACGACAAGTGCACCGCCGCGCTGAAGCAGTGAGGTAGGCGATGAACCCGACCATCGGCTGGATCCGGAGCCTCGCGGAGTCCTGGGGCGTCCCCGCCGTACTCGTGCCGCTGGTCCCGTTCCTGCTCCTGCTGATCGTCCTGTACGCCGTCATCGCGGTGGCGGCGTACGGGGCGAAGCGGAAGTGGCCGCGGGCCGACAAGACGATCGCGTTCTGGCTGTTCATCTCACCCTGGCTGATCGGGTTCGGGCTGTTCACGGTTGGCCCGATGCTGTCCTCGATCTACGTCAGCCTGACCTCCTGGGACCTGATCACACCGCCGAAGTTCGTCGGTCTCGCCAACTACAGCGAGGCGTTCCAGGACCCGCGGGTCGCGCAGGCGCTGAAGGTGACGTTGCTGTACGCGGTGATCAGCGTCCCGTTGCAGACCGCCCTGGCGTTCCTGGTGGCGCTGCTGCTGAACGCGGACCTGCCCGGGATGCGGTTCTTCCGGACCGTCTGGTACCTGCCGAGCCTGGTGTCCGGCGTGGCCCAGATGGTGCTGTTCCTCTGGGTGTTCAACCCGCAGTACGGGCTGGCGAACGACGTACTCGGCAAAGTCGGGATCGAAGGTCCGGGGTGGTTCAACGATGCGTCCTGGGCGTTGCCGACGGTGATCCTGATGAGCCTGTGGACGGTCGGCGGGGCGATGGTGATCTACCTGGCCGGCCTGAAGGACGTACCGGTCAACCTGCAGGAAGCCGCCGCGCTGGACGGGGCCGGCGCGGTCCGGATCTTCTGGCACGTGACGCTGCCGCAGCTGTCGCCGATCATCCTGTTCAACGCGCTCACCGGGATCATCGGCGCGCTGCAGATCTTCACCCAGGGCTTCATCGCGAACGGCGGCCCGAAGGACTCGCTGCTGTTCTTCGTCTACTACCTGTACGACAACGCGTTCCAGAACTTCCGGATGGGTTACGCGTCGGCCCTGGCCTGGATCCTGTTCGTCGTCATCCTCGCGCTGACCGCCGTGACGGCGCGAGGGAGTGCCTTCGCCGTGTACTACGAGACCGAACTGTCCGGGCGCCGTCGATCGAGAAGGAAGAAGTAATGGCTGTCTTGGCTGAAGTCCGTCCGGTCGTCACCGCCGTCCGCACGGACCGCCCGTTCTGGCGGCGCAACGTACCGCTCACGATCGCCCTGTACGTCGTTCTGGTCCTCGGCTCGATCGCATTCGTCTATCCATTCCTGTGGATGGTCGCGACCTCGCTGCGATCACTGGCCGGGGTGGGGAGTTCGGGTGCGAGCGTGTGGCCGCAGGAGTTCCTCTGGGACAACTACTCCCGGGCGGTCACGTCGTTCCCGTTCTGGCGGTATGCGCTGAACTCGGTGCTGACGACGTTCATCCCGATCGTCGGGACGGTGTTCTCGTGTGCGCTGGCCGGCTTCGCGTTCGCCCGGCTGCGGGTGCGGTTCTCCGGAGTGGTGTTCGCCGTCGTCCTGGCGACCATGCTGCTGCCCGGCGAGGTGACGATGGTGCCGCAGTTCATGCTGTTCAACAACCTCGGCATGGTCGACACGCTGTACCCGCTGATCCTGCCGGCCTTCTTCGGGTCGCCGTTCTTCATCTTCCTGTTCCGGCAGTTCTTCGCCCGGATGCCGGCCGAGCTGGCCGACGCCGCGGTCGTCGACGGGTGCGGCTGGTTCCGGATGTTCCTGCTCGTCTACCTGCCGCTGGCCCGGCCGGCCGTCGTCGCGGTGTCGATCCTGCTGTTCATGGGGTACTGGAACAACTTCCTCGGCCCGGCCATCTACATCAACTCCGACGAGTGGAAGACGCTGCCGCTCGCGCTGGCCGGGTTCCAGTCGGTCAACGGCACCGACACGCCGTTGCTGATGGCAACCTCCGTGTTGATCACGCTGCCCTGTTTGGTGGTGTTCTTCGTCGCTCAGAAGCAGATCACGAACGGCATCACTTTCACAGGTGGCAAGTGATCAGTCCCGGCCCAGGATGCCCAGTTCGTAGCCCTTCGCCACCGCGGCGGCGCGGTCGTTCACGCCCAGCTTGGTGAACACGTGGCTCAGATGCGTCTTCACCGTGGCCTCGCTGATGAAGAGCTCGTTGGCGATCTCGCGGTTGGAGGTGCCCTTGGCAACCAGCGCGAGCACCTGGCGTTCACGCGCGGCCAGCGGACTCGCGGCCGGCGTACGGACGGCGGAGACGAGGCGGGAGGCGACAGCAGGGGAGAGGACCGTACGACCCTCCGCCGCTTCGCGGACCCCGGTGAACAACTCGTCCTGCGGGGCGTCCTTGAGCAGATAACCCGTCGCGCCTGCCTCGATCGCGGGCACCGTGTCGATGTCGGTGTCCCAGGTGGTGAGGACCAGGATCTTCGCGCGGGCACCGCGCCGCGTCAGTTCGGTGATCGCGTCGAGCCCGCCGCCCCCGGGCATGCGCAGGTCCATCAGGATCACGTCGGGGTCGTGTTCGACGGCCAGCTCGACCGCCTCCACACCGTTGGACGCCTCGGCGAGCACCGTGAAGCCGGGCACGGACTCGAACATGCCGCGCAACCCGTTCCGGACCACCGGATGGTCGTCGACGAGCAGGAGTGAGATGTCAGCCATGGAGCACCAACGGTACGCGAGCTGACAGCGCCGTACCGGATCCTGGTTCCGACTCGACCGTGAGCGAGCCGGCGATGCGTTCGGCGCGGGCTCGCATGCCGTCCAGGCCGAAGCCGCCGGTGCCGGTACGAGTGGGGAGTATCAACGGGGCGAAGCCTTTCCCGTCGTCGCGAATGTCCAAGGTGACCTCGTCGTCCATGAAGCTGAGCGTGACCCCGACGCGGGCGGCGGACGCGTGTTTCGCCACGTTCGACAGGGCCTCCTGGGTGATCCGCAGGAGAGTCGCCGAGACCTCTCCGTGCAAGTGCTGCGCCGTGCCTACGAGGGTGAACTCCGCACGTACGCCGGTCCGCTCGGCCCACTGGTCGACCGTCTTCCGCATCGCTTCAGGCAGTCCGTCGTACGAGAGGCCGGCCGGGGCGAGGTTCTGCACCGAGCGGCGGGCCTCGCCGAGGCTGTGCCGGGCCAGGTCGGTAGCGCGGCCCACGCGCTCCTGGACGGCCGCCGGATCGGAGGTGTTCGCGACGACCTGGAGCTGGGCGATGATGCCGGTCAGGCCCTGCGCGATGGTGTCGTGGATCTCCGCGGCCAGTCGGCGGCGTTCGTCGGCGATCCCCGCTTCCCGTGCCTGGACGAGGAGTTGGGCCTGCAGGGCCGCGTTCTCGTCGCGGGCCTGGCGGAGTTCGGCGATGGTGGCCGCCCGGGCCCGGGACCGCTCCTCCTCCTGCTGGGCGAAGTGGCTGACGCCGGTCAGCAGCACGTTGTTGGCCACCAGGAGGCCTGCGAACACGATCCATTTCGTCGAGTCGTCGACCGGTATCCCGCCGGTCTGCGCGCCCGCCACCGGGATGGAGCAGCCGAACAGGGCGATCCGCCGCCAGCGCCGTCCGGGGATCAACTCGTCGGCGTCGAAGTACCCGGCGACGGCGAAGAACGCGAAGAACCCGTTGAGTGCGGTGAGCGCGACGCCGATCGCCCAGCGCACGACGTAGTACGCCACCGAACTGCGGCTCGGCCCCAGGCTGGTGCGGTCGATCCAGCTCCACCAGAGCTGGAGTACGAAGGCTGCGGCGACCAGCGCGGCGGCCGCGATCCGCTGGGCCGAGGTCGGCATGATCAGGTTGGCCGTGGCGGCCGACAGGAGCGTGGCGACGACGAGCAGTCCGTACGGCGCCCATCTGCGGGCGGCCCGCTGGCGCCGATCGATCTCCGCGTCCGCCGTTGTCACCAACCCAGTCTGCACGACCGATCTCCTACTCCCAGCGGAACCAGCGAGTGGCCGCGGCCGACAGGACCACCGTCCACGCGGCGAGCACTCCGAGGTGGGACCACGCGGGCCAGTCGCCGGCTGACGCCTGGTCGAGGGCGCGGGCCGCGGCGCCGAAGGGCGTGAGGATGACGATGTGGTGAAGGACCTTGGGCATGGCCTGCACGGGCAGCCACAGACCTGCCGAGAACAAGCTCGGGAAGAACACCGCGGTGCCGATCGCGGTCGCGATCCTCGCCGTCCGGGCGAGGGCTGACACCAGGGCTCCCAGGGCGAGTGCAGCAGCGGCCGTGAGCAGCAGCGCCAGCGCGTAGCCGAAGGCTTGGTGTGGCAACCGTACGTCGAATGCGAGCCGGCCGATCGCCATGCAGACCAGGGCGGATACCACCCCGGCCGCGCCGTTGAGTCCCACCTGCGCGGTCAACAGCGCGGACGGGCGGACCGGAGTCGCCGACATCCGGCGCAGGATGCCGCGCTCGCGATAGCCGGTGATGATGGGCGGCATCGCCTGCAGACCGGTCATGATCAGTGCGACCAGGACGAGGACGGGCACGTAGACGTCGATGAGCCGGAGGCCGCCGAGGCCGTCGTCGACCTTCCGGAACGACGGAATCGACCCAAGGATCACCAGCAGCAGGGGTGGAAACCCCATGACCCAGAAGAGATTGCCGGGCTCGCGCCGGAAGAGCCGGGCCTCGGCCCGCAGGACGGCGACGCCGGGTGTGGGTGCAGTCGTGGTCATCACTTGGCTCCAGTCAGGTCGAGGAAGGCGTCGTCCAAGGTGGCGTCGGTGACGCGGAGTTGGTGGGCGGTGATGTGGTGCCGGGCGAGCAGCGAGAGCACCGCGTTGACGGTCTCGTCGGTGCCGCTGAGGGTGATCCGGTCGTCCTTGTACTCGACGGATGCGAGGGCGGGCAGCGAGGCCAGCTCGGTGTCGTCGAGAGGTGCCGACGGTGTGAACGAGATGACGGTGGATCCCGCCGTACGACCGATGAGTCCGCTGGGTGTGTCGAGTGCGGTGATCTGCCCGTTGTCGATCACGGCGATCCGGTCGCAGAGCCGCTGCGCCTCCTCCATGAAGTGCGTGACGAGGAGGACGGTGACGCCGCGGGCGCGGACGTCCTCGACGACCTGCCAGGTGTCGCGGCGGGCCCGCGGGTCGAGGCCGGTGGTCAACTCGTCGAGGACGACGACCCTGGGGTTCCCGATCAGCGCGAGCGCGATGAACAGACGCTGCTTCTGGCCGCCGCTCAGGACCCCGAACCGGGTGTTCAGCCGGTCGGTGAGGCCGAGGCGTTCGGCGAGCGGGCGCCAGTCGGCCGGGTTCGGGTAGAAGGCGGCGTACAGCTCGAGCGCTTCGCGGACGGTGAGCTTGGGCTGCAGCTCGCTCTCCTGGAGCTGGGCGCCGAGGACCTGCGTCACGGCCGCGTGATCGGCGACCGGGTCGAGCCCGGCGACCCGGATCCGGCCCGCGTCGGGGACCCGCAGGCCCTCGACACACTCGACGGTGGTGGTCTTGCCGGCGCCGTTCGGGCCGAGGATCCCGAAGATCTCACCTTCCTCGACGGTGAACGAGACACCGTCGACGACGGTCCGGCCGCCGTACGACTTCCGCAGATCGTTGACTTCGACAACAGCCCCGCGGGCCGCCGTTCTCGTACTCGCTGTGGTCATACAACGAGCCTCGCGGACGACCCACCTCGGTCACATCGCCCATCAAGATCGACCCGGTATCAACCGATCGGATGATGCCTCAGTCCGTCAGAGAGCGCGGCGGTAGGCGGGCAGAGCCTCCGCCAAGGACGGGTAGTGGTCCGGCCCGATGCTCCGGATCAGGTCGGCGAGCCACTTCGCCGCCCCGGAGGTACGCACCCAGCCACCGTGCTCGACGGCCAGGTCGTGGGCCCCGGCCAGTACGTCGATGCCGGCCGACTCCATCACGGTGACGCGCCGCAGATCCACCACCAGCTTCGGCAACTTGGTCGTGATCACATGCCTGAGCTCGGTCTCGAACGCCGGCGCGGTCACGTCATCAACCTGACCGGCCACGCGAATCACCGCACACTCCCCGACAGCACTCCACCCACAAACAAACGGCCCACTCACCTGCGACGGCGGCCGAGCAGACGCAACCACCCGCGGCTCCGGGACAGGACTCTCCACTGTCGTCTCCTCACATCCACCAGCAACCAAACCCATTCAACAATCCCCGTTCAACCGCTAGGTACCCCACAGCTAACCCCCGACTACTGAGCGTGGCGATGCTGCAAGGAAGGATCTGAGCCGGTGTCCCAGAAGCGCGGGCTACTTCGCGTAGAGGGCGTCGATGTCGGGCTGGTGGTTGCGGGTGACGATGTGGCGGCGGAGGGAGAGTTTGAGGGAGAGTTCGTCGGTCTCCTGGGTCCAGTCGTTGGGGAGGATGACGAACTTTCTGATCGCCTCGGCCTTGGAGACGGTGCCGTTGGCTTCGTCGACGGCCTTCTGGACCTCGGCGATCAGGTCGGCGTCGTTCACCAGCGACGGTACGTCGGTGGGCTTGCCGCGCTCGGTGGCCCAGGGGACGATCGTCTCGGGGTCGATGGTGACGAGGGCGGCGATGAACGGCTTGCCGTCGCCGACGACCATGCACTGGCTGACCAGCGGGTGCAGGCGGATCCGGTCCTCCAGTACGGCCGGCGCCACGTTCTTGCCGCCGGCGGTGACCAGGATCTCCTTCTTCCGCCCGGTGATCCGGATGAACCCGTCGACGTCGAACTCGCCCAGATCGCCGGTGTGGAACCAGCCGTCGGCATCGATCGCGGCCGCGGTCGCGTCGTCGTTCTTCCAGTAGCCCTGCATCACCTGGCCGCCCTTGAACAGCAGCTCGCCGTCGTCCGCCACACCGACCGTCACACCAGGAAGCGGCCGGCCCACGGTGCCGATGCGGATGTCGTCGGGCAGGTTCACCGACACCGCGGCGGTGGTCTCGGTCAGGCCGTAGCCCTCCAGCACCGGTACGCCGATGCCGCGGAAGAAGTGGCCGAGCCGGTCACCGAGTGGTGCGCCGCCGGACACGGCGTACTGGACCTGGCCGCCGAGAACAGCGCGCAGCTTGCCGTACACCAGCCGGTCGAACAGCGCGTGCTTGGCCTTCAGCCCGAACGACGCGCCGCCCTTGTCCTGCGCCTGCGAGTACGCGATCGCGGTCTCCGCGGCGGCGTCGAAGATCTTCCCCTTGCCGTCCGCGTGCGCCTTCTGGCTGGCCGAGTTGAACACCTTCTCGAACACCCGCGGCACGCTCAGGATGAAGGTCGGCTTGAACGAACCCAGGTCGTCGACCAGGTTCTTCATGTCGGCGCTGTGGCCGACCTTGACCCGCATCATCACGCACCCGACCTGGATGATCCGGGCGAACACGTGCGCCAGCGGCAGGAACAGCAGCGTGCTGGCGCCGTTGACGTCGAACAGGTCGTCCAGCACCTTCACCGCCGGGTCGAGCTCGGCGATGAAGTTGGCGTGGCTGATCTTGCAGCCCTTCGGCCGGCCCGTCGTACCGGAGGTGTAGATCAGCGTCGCCAGGTCCTCGGACTCGACCGCCGTACGGCGCTTGTCGAACTCGGCATCGCTGATCTGCTGGCCGAGCACGGTCAGCTCCTCGACCGCACCTGCCTCGATCTGCCAGACCTCCTGCAGCGCTGGCGCATCGGCCCGGGCGGACTCCACCACAGCACCGTGCGCGGCGCTCTCGACCACGGCGGCGACCGCCTCGGAGTCGGTGAGGATCCACTGGATCTGGGTCGCGGACGAGGTCTCGAAGATCGGCACGGTGACGGCGCCGATGCTCCAGATCGCGTAGTCGACCAGGGTCCACTCGTACCGGGTCGGGCTGAGCAGGGCGACCCGGTCGCCGTGCTTCACGCCGGCCGCGATCAGGCCTTTCGCGACCGCGGTCACCTGACGGGCGAACTCGGCCGCGGTCACGTCGAGCCAGCCACTCTCGGCTCTGCGGCTGAACACGGCAGTGTCAGGATGAGAGGACGCGTTCGCCCAGACGGGGTCGCTCAGACTCCCGGTGGGTGGCTCGGTCACAGCAGGAACGGTGTACTCACGCATCCGCGTCGTCTCCTCAGTCGGTCACGAATTGTCGACTCCGGCGCACGCTACAGTCACCTACCCATAAGTAGCCAGGTTCATGTGACCCAAGGAACAGGTGCCTAGTAGCAATGCCCGCGCTCGACATCAGTTGCGACGACCTGGTCGTTGCTGATCCAGCCTACGTCGCCGAGCGGTTCGGTTCGGACACCCTCTGGCGCGAGTGGTGGCCGGACCTGACCCTGACCCCGTCCGAGCGGCGCGGGCTGGAGGGGGTCCGCTGGGCTGTCACCGGTGCGGCGATCGGTACGGCGGAATGGTGGCTGGAACCGGTCCGCGACGGGGTGCTGGTGCACTGGTATCTGCGGGTCGACCCGGCGCACCCGGTCCGCGGCCGGGCCCTGGCCAGACTGCAGGAGAGGTACGTCGCGCAGTACCGGGAGCGGCTGTGGCGGTTCAAGGACGAGGTCGAGGCGGGCCGCGCCGCGGGCGAGCGCCGTACCGGATCCGAACCCGCGATAGTCTCCGGGGAGGGAACCGACCCGCAGCAGTCCACGCACGTCCCGTCCCGGCAGCAAAGAGGTGAATCGATGGCGGAACAGACCACCTCGACCATCGTGGTGAACGCGACCCCGAAAGAGATCATGACGGTGATCGCGGACTTCGCGGCGTACCCGGAATGGGCCGACTCGATGCGGGAGACCGAGGTGCTGTCCACCGATGAGGCGGGCCGGCCGAAGCAGGTCCGGTTCAAGGTCGATGCCGGGGCGATCTCGGACGAGTACACCCTGGACTACACGTGGTCCCGCAACGAGGTGACCTGGACGCTGGTGCGGGCCAAGATGGTGAAGGGGATGGACGGCGCCTATGTGTTGCGCGACCTGGGCGCGGAGGGGACCGAGGTGACGTACCGGCTGGCCGTGGACGTGGCGATCCCGATGATCGGGATGCTCAAACGCAAGGCGGAGAAGGTCATCATCGACACGGCCCTGAAGGGGCTCAAGAAGCGCGTCGAGTCCTGATCCAGTGACTCGGGTTCTGCTCTACACAGGTAAGGGCGGCGTAGGCAAGACGACCTCCGCCGCGGGCACCGCCACGCTCGCCGCGTTGCGCGGGCTGCGCACGCTGGTGCTGTCGACCGATGCCGCGCACTCGCTCTCGGACGCGTTCGACTCCGAGGTCGGCGGTGAGCCGACCGAGATCGACGACCTGCTGTTCGTCCAGCAGATCGACGCGCAGCGCCGGTTCGAGCGGTCGTGGGGTGACATCCAGGCGTACCTGCGGTCCGTGCTGAACATGGTCGGGGTGGACCCGATCGAGGCCGAGGAGCTGACCGTGCTGCCGGGTGCCGAGGAGGTGCTCGCGCTGCTCGAGGTGCGCGACCATTTCCGGTCCGGCCGCTGGGACGTGATCGTGGTGGACTGCGCACCGACCGCGGAGACGCTGCGGCTGCTCGCGTTGCCCGAGGCGCTGAACTGGTACATGGACCGCATCTTCAACGCCGAGCGCAAGGTGATGCGGACCTTCCGGCCGTTCCTCAGTCGTACGTCGGGCATCCCGATGCCGGACGACACAGTCTTCGACGCGCTCCGCCGACTGCAGAGCGACCTGACCGACATCCGCACCTTGCTGGCTGGTCCGGACGCATCCGTGCGGCTGGTGCTGACGCCGGAGGCCGTGGTCGTGGCCGAGGCGCGACGGTCGCTGACCCGGCTCTCGCTGTACGGCTACCGCGTGGACGGCGTGGTGGCGAACCGGGTGTTCCCGGCCGCCGGTGCGGATACCTGGCGGCGTCAGTGGGTCGCGGCGCAGCGCGGGATCCTCGAGGAGGTCGCCGACTCGTTCCGGCCGCTGCCGATCTGGGAATCGCCGTACCGGGTGTGTGAACCGGTGGGTGTCGAGGAGTTGGCGGCTTTCGCCGTGGAGATGTACGGCGGCGACGACCCGTTCGCCAGGGCGACGGACGAGACATCGCTGTGGGTGGATCGGCACATCGACACCGATGGGCGCACGTACACGCTGACCATGCCGTTGCCGTTGGCATCCGCGAGTGAGCTGGAGCTGGCGCGGCACGGGGACGAGCTGATCATCACGGTCGGGTCCTACCGCCGCGTGCTGCCGTTGCCGGCCGCGCTGGCGCGTGGAGTCGTCGCGGGTGCGCGACTGGACGACGGTCGGCTGCAGGTGCGGTTCGCGCCGCGGGAGTCGGCTCGCGCGGTCACGACCGACCTGCCGAGCGGGACCGGGCCGTTGGAGTCGGCGCAGGAGCTGGCACAGGGGCTGACGGCCGAGTACCACGCACAGCGCCTCGAGCGCGAGGCTGCGATCGGGGAGGGCCGGTGAGCAAGGAACCGATCGGTTCCGTCGCCGAGGAGGCGGCCAAGCTGTTCGCCGTCCTCCAGCAGGCCGCGCACACGCAACCGCCGGCTGCCGACGCGACGCGTCCGGCGCCGCCGGACGACGCACGAGATAGCGACGCACGAGATAGCGACGCACGAGATAGCGACGTCCGGGATGGCGACGTGCGGGACGACGATGCTTCCGGCGTACGGCGGGAGGACGACGCGTCCGGCGTACGTCGGGATGCTGCCGCGGACGACGGACACGAGCACGGGATCGGGCGCGGGCCGGAGTGTCAGTGGTGTCCGGTGTGCCAGTTGATCAACAAGGTGCGCAGCACCAGCCCGGAGACGATCGAGCAACTGTCGACGGCCGCGGCGCATGTGCTCGGGTCGGTGCGATCGTTGCTGGAGGCAGCGGCGGAGGCCGCCCGGCAGGCGCGGGAGGACGCAGAGTCGCGGACCCCGGAACGCCCAGCCCAGCAGGAGGAGCCGAGCCGGTCCCGGGTGGACCGGATCGACGTGAGTGAGGACCCCGAACCATGGGACTGACCATCGGCATCGATGTCGGCGGGACCAAGATCGCGGCCGGTGTGGTCGGCCCGGACGGCGCGATCGGCGCCCGGACGCAGCGCGACACCCCAGCCACGTCGGTCGACGAGACCGCCGCGGCGATCTGCGACGCGGCGGCCGAACTGATCGCCGGGAACGACGTGGAGGCGCTCGGCATCGGCGCCGCCGGGTTCGTCTCGTCGGACCGGTCGACGGTGCTGTTCGCGCCGAACCTCGCGTGGCGGGACGAGCCGCTCGGCGCCCGGGTCGCGGAGAAGCTGAAGATCCCGGTCGTGGTCGAGAACGATGCGAACGCCGCCGCGTGGGGCGAGTTCGCCTTCGGTGCGGCCAAGGACGTCGATCACATGGTCTGCATCACCGTCGGCACCGGGATCGGCGGCGCCGTCGTGACCGACGGCGAACTGTTGCGCGGGGCCCATGGTGTCGCGGCCGAGCTCGGGCACATGCGCGTCGTACCGGGCGGGCATCGGTGTGGTTGCGGTGCGCGCGGGTGCTGGGAGCAGTACGCGTCGGGCCGGGCGCTGGTCCGGGAGGGGCGGGCGCAGGCCGAGTCGGGTTCACTGGCGGCGGCGCAGATGCTGAGCGTGTGCGGGATCTCCGATCCGGCCGAGCTGACCGGACCGATGATCACCGAGGCGGCCGCCGCGGGCGACCCGTGCGCGGTCGAACTGCTGGACGACCTCGGCCGCTGGCTGGGCGAGGGCCTGGCGAGCATCGTGACGCTGTTCGACCCGAGCGTAGTCGTGATCGGCGGCGGGGTGAGCGCGGCCAGGCATCTGCTGCTGAAGTCGGCCCAGGTCGCGTTCGAGAAGAACCTCCCGGCCAAGGCCAACCGGCCGCACCCGACCTTCGGCCTGGCCGAGCTGGGCAACGACGCCGGCCTCATCGGTGCCGCCGACCTGGCCCGCCGGCCCGTCTCCGCATGACGGCGTACCGGCTGGTGGACCGACGGACGCGGGATACTGGACATAGTCCGGCGGGGGCTGGGGGTACGGCGAGGAGGCTCGTGCAGTGGCTCTGACGCAGGCTTTGACGATCGGGATCGACATCGGCGGCACCAAGGTGGCCGCGGGCGTGGTCGACCCGGAGGGCAACATCCTGGACCGGTTGCGCCGGGACACGCCGACGAAGGACCCGCGGGAGACCGAGGACGCGATCGCGGAGATCGTCCGCGACCTGGAGTCCCGGCACGACGTGATCGCGGTCGGCATCGGCGCGGCCGGGTTTGTCGACGGGACTCGGTCGTCGGTCCTGTTCGCTCCGCACCTCGCCTGGCGGCACGAGCCGCTGCGGGACGCGGTCGAGCGGCGGCTCGGCCTGCCGGTGGTGGTCGAGAACGACGCGAACGCGGCCGCCTGGTCCGAGTGGCGGTTCGGCGGCGGTCAGGGCGAGAGCCACCTGGTCTGCGTGACACTCGGCACCGGTATCGGTGGCGCGATCCTGAACGACGGGTCGCTGCAGCGTGGGAAGTTCGGCATCGCGGGCGAGTTCGGACATATGCAGGTCGTGCCGGGCGGGCATCGGTGCGAGTGCGGCAACCGCGGCTGCTGGGAGCAGTACGCCTCGGGTAATGCGCTGACCCGGGAGGCGCGGGAGTTGGCGCTTTCGGGTTCGCCGGTCGCGCACAACCTTTTGCGAGCGGCCGACGGCGATCCGCGGAAGATCAACGGGCCGATGGTGACCGAGCTGGCCAAGGACGGCGATCCGGTCGCGGTCGAGTTGCTGGAGGATGTCGGGCGCTGGCTCGGGATCGGTCTCGCCAACCTCGCCGCGGCGCTGGATCCGGGCACGTTCGTGATCGGTGGCGGTGTGTCGGATGCGGGTGAACTGTTGCTGGCGCCGGCGCGGGAGGCGTTCAAGCGGACGCTGACCGGGCGCGGGTTCCGGCCGGAGGCGCGGATCGTGCGCGCGGTGCTCGGTCCCGAGGCCGGCATGGTCGGTGCTGCCGACCTGGCCCGCGAGGAAGCGACCTGGCTGCGTCGGGTCCGGGTCAAGACGACCGCCGTCACGGCGAAGACCGCGGCCGCCCGCAACCGGACGACCCGCCTCGAACGAGCCGCTCGCAAGTCGGCCGCCCGCCGCACCGGCATGCGCGCGGCAGCCCCCGACGAGAACCTTCACCACGCCGACGTGAAGGGCGACCCCGACGCATGATGCTGGGTCCCGACCCGGGATCTGGGACGACGGGCGAACCTGGCACGGGTACGGCGGGCAACCTCGGACCGCCCGGTGACGCGGCGGTGTTGCGGGTGCTGTCGTACAACGTGCATCGGTGGGGGGACGACCGGGCGGCGTTGGCGCGGGTGGTGAAGGGGTGTGCGCCGGACGTGATGCTGGTGCAGGAGGCGCCGACTTGGTGGGGCACCCGGCGGAAGCGTCGCGCGATGGCGGACAGCTTCGGCATGACGTACGTCATCGGGTCCGCCCGCAACGCGATCCTGGTTGCCGACGGCACCGAACTGGCCGAGCCACTGCACTGGCGGATCTGGCGCCCGTTCGTCCGCCGCCGGCTCCGGCTGATCGCGACCCAACTCCCCGGCGGAGCGGTCGGCGGCCGCATCACCCTCGGCTCCACGCCGCTGGCCTTGGTCGTCTGTCACCTCGGCCTGCACATCCGCGGCCGACAGCATGAGCTCGAACAGGTCCTCCGCGGCTGCAGTTTCTTCGGTACGCCGTACCTCCTGGTCGGAGACCTGAACGAAGAACCCGACGGCCCGGTCTGGAAACGCCTCGCCGAGGAAGGCCTCACCGACCTCGGCGCCGACGCCGGCCACACCTTCAGCTCCTCCAACCCCCACAAACGCATCGACGGCGCCCACCTCACCCCGCCCCTCACCGGCCGAGTCCTGCCCACCCCAGCCACCCCCGAAGACCTGGCCGCCGCCTCCGACCACCTCCCCATGCTCATCGAACTGACCTCATAGATCGGATGTCTCCAGGGGCAACCTTGGATCGCTGCGGCCAGCACGGTGAGGATCCCCGAGATTCATAGGATCAATTACTGGTGGCGTGCGATGGAGGGTCTGCTGGTATGAGCTCGCAGCGGCTGTATTACGACCGGCCGGCCGAGGTATGGGTGGAGGCTTTGCCGCTGGGGAACGGGCGGATCGGGGCGATGTGCTTCGGTGGGGTCGGCGCGGACCGGATTGCCATGAACGACGAGACCTGTTGGTCGGGGAGTCCGGAGACTGCGCGGCTGCTGTCGGCGCCACTCGGTGCGACCGGTGCCGAGGCGGTCGAGGACGTGCGAGCGGCGCTGGCGGCCGGCGAGATCGGTCGCGCTCACGAGTTGGCGCGCGGATTCCAGGCCGCCCACTCGCAGGCGTACCTGCCGCTCGGTGATCTGCTGCTCGATGTCCAGATCGGCGACTCCACACCGACGGCTGGCGACGTGACGCAGTACCGGCGGACTCTCGACCTCGACACCGCGACTGCTGTGGCGCAGTACAAGACCGATGGAGTTGCGGTCCGGCAGGAGGCGTTCGTGAGCGCTCCGGCCGGAGTGCTGGTACTGCGACTGACGGCATCGCAACCGCTCACGCTCACCGCGCGACTCGCCTCACAATTGCAGGCCCGGCCGCATGCGGTCGCGAACGGTCTCGGGCTCCTCCTGCAGGCGCCGGCCAGTGTCGCGCCACCGAACCGCAAGGCACCGGAACCCGTCCGGTACTCCGAGGGACCGGACCGCGGCATGGCGGCGGCCATCGCACTCCGCACCAAGACCGATGGCGAACTGACCGCGACAGACACCGGCCTCACCATCAACCGAGCCACCGACATCACGCTGATCCTTTCCACCGCGACCGGGTACGACGGTCCGTTGACCCCGCCGACCCGGACAGCCGAGGAGTGCTTCGCCCAGGCTGACGAGAAGGTTGCCGCGGCCATCGATCGCCCGTACGACGAACTCGTCCAGGAGCACACCGCGGACCACCAGGAACTGTTCCGCCGCTCGTCACTCGAACTGGATGACCCTGGCGACCAAGCCGACGTACCGACCGACGTGCGGCTGGCTCGAGCCGTCGAAACGGACGACCCATCCCTTGCCGCGCTGGTGTTCGACTACGGGCGCTACCTGATGATCGCCGGCTCGCGTCCGGGTGGGCTGCCGACGAACCTGCAAGGGATCTGGAACGACATCCTGCAGCCGCCGTGGAGTTCGAACTACACGGTCAACATCAACACCGAGATGAACTACTGGCCGGCCGAGACGACCAGCCTTCCCGAGTGCCATGAACCGTTGCTCGATTTTCTCGAGCACCTCGCCGAGGCAGGGCGCCGTACCGCGAAGGAGCGCTACGGCTGCGGTGGCTGGACCGCGCATCACAACGTCGACGCGTGGTGCTGGACGATCCCGGTGGCGGGTGACCCGCGGTGGTCCAACTGGCCGATGTCCGGTGCGTGGCTGGTCCGGCACCTGTGGGACCACTATGCGTTCAGCGGCGATCCGGAGTTCCTGGAGCGGGCCTGGCCGATCCTGCGCGGCGCGGCGGAATTCGGCCTCGACTGGCTGGTCGAGTCGCCGGACGGCGCTCTTGGTACGTCGCCGTCGACGTCACCGGAGAACACCTACCTGGCCGACGGCAAGCCCGCCTCGGTGACGGTGTCGGCGACGATGGACCTCGCGCTGATCTCCGATCTGTTCCATCGCTGTGAACTCACGGCCGAGGCACTCGGGCTGTCCGATCCGCTGATCGAGCAGTTCGCCGCGGCCCGCAAACGCATCCCGGACCCGCCGATTGGTGGCCAAGGGCAACTTCAGGAGTGGGCGGCCGATCTGCCCGAGCAGGACCCGCACCATCGCCACATGTCGCACCTGATCGGTCTTCATCCCGGCGATGCGATCACGCCGGACGGTACGCCGGCCCTCGCGACCGCGGCGGCGCGGACGCTCGACCTGCGCGGCGATCGGGCCACCGGCTGGTCGCTGGCCTGGAAGATCAATCTGCGGGCCCGGCTGCGCGACGCCGCCGGGGCACACCGGCTGGTGCGCGCCTTCCTGAGCCCGGCCGATGACACCTCGACGGACTACGTGGGCAGTGGCGCGGGTGTCTACCCGAACCTGTTCTGCGCGCACCCGCCGTTCCAGATCGACGGCAACTTCGGCGCGACGGCGGGGATCGCAGAGATGCTGCTGCAGAGCCACACCGGTGAGATCGAGCTGCTGCCTGCTGTACCGGTGGAGTGGGCGACCGGTCGGGTGACCGGACTGCGGGCGCGCGGCGGCGTCACGGTCGACCTCGACTGGTCGCCGTCCGGGCTCAACGCCGTGCTCACGGCGAACCGGGACCAGCAACGCATCATCCGGTACGGCGACCAGCGCATCCCGGTCACCCTGACCGCCAGGGCCGCGCACCGCCTCGACCTGAGGGCCCGGCCCGTTGGTGAGTAGGCCCGGGACGGTGGGGTGATCGGTCCGCGAGTCTTGCTCGCTACCGAGCCTGTGATTAGCTGGCCGGCATGACTGAGCTCGGACCCGTCGCCTGGCCGCCTGAGCCGATCAAGACCGAGAGACTCGTCCTCCGTGGGTCCGAGGCCCGGGACCGTTCGGCGTTCATCGAGCTGCTGGCGTCGCCAGAGGTGCACACCTACCTCGGCGGCCCGCGGGCGCGTGACGAGCTCGAGCGCGAGCTGCCCGAGGCGCCCGAGCGGTGGCCCGGGAGTTTCGTCGTCGATCTCGACGGGGCGATGATCGGCCAGATCCTGCTCCGGAGAGCAACGGGGCACAGTCGCCCGGCTGCCGCGGGGAAGGCCGATCTCGGCTACCTGTTCCTGCCGCGGGCGTGGGGATTCGGGTACGCCGCCGAGGCGTGCGCGGCGGCACTCGACTGGTTCGACGGCGTTCTTCCCGGCGAGCCGGTGGTGCTCACCACCCAAAGCGCCAACGTCGGCTCGATGCGCCTCGCGGCAAAGCTGGGGTTCACTGAGGTAGAGCGGTTCCAGGCCTGGGACGCCGAGCAGTGGCTCGGCCAGCGGAGCTAGCGGCGGAGGAAGAGAAGGACGGCCAGGACGCGGCGGGATTCGCTGCCGGTGGACGGCAGGCCGAGTTTGCCGAAGATGCTCGAGACGTACTTCTCCACCGCGCGCACCGTGATGACCAGCTGATCGGCGATGCCCTGGTTGGAGTTGCCGGCCGCCATCAGCCGGAGGACCTCGCGTTCGCGCGGCGTCAGCTGGTCCAGCGGATCGTCGGCACGGCGCCGCGACAGCAGCGTGGACACGATGGTCGGGTCGATCGCCGATCCGCCCGCGGCCACTCGTCGTACCGAGGCCAGGAAGTCGGGGACGTCGCTGATCCGGTCCTTCAGCAGGTAGCCCACGCCATCGGCCGAGTCGGCGAGGAGCTTCATCGCCAGGCCTGGTTCGACGTACTGCGACAGCACGAGTACTGCGACCTCGGGATGCTCGGCGCGGATCTCGACGGCTGCCCGGAGACCTTCGTCGGTGTGGGTCGGCGGCAGTCGAATGTCGACAATCACAACATCGGGCAGCTGAACCCGGAGCACCGCGCGGAGTTCGTCGGCGTCGCCGCAGCTGGCCACGACGTCGAACCCGGCCTCGCTGAGCAAGCGGGCCAGACCTTCGCGCAGCAGCACGCTGTCTTCGGTGATGGCTACCCGCACGGCAACTCCGCCCTCAGTCGGGTGCCGCCACCGCGGGGGCTCCAGATCCGCAACCGGCCGCCGAGCGACTCGACCCGGTCCGCCAGGCCGCGCAGCCCGGTGCCTTGCTCGGTGTCGGCGCCGCCGATGCCGTCGTCGACGACCTCGACCACGAGCAGGCCGTCGACCCGGCGCACGTCCACGCCGGCGCACTGTGCGTGGGCGTGCTTGCCCACGTTGGTCAGGCTCTCGCTCACCACGTAGTACGCCGCGACCTCGACCGCTTCGGCCAGGCGTTCGTCCGGCGCGACCGTCAGGGTGACCGGCATCGGCGCCCGAGACACCAAGGAATCCAAGGCGACCGCGAGACCGTGCGCGGTGAGAACAGCCGGATAGAGACCGTGGGCGATGTCGCGGAGTTCGTCGAGTGACACCGAAATCTCCTTGCGGGCCTTGCTCAGCAGCGTCTTCGCCTCCGGGTCCGAGCCCAGCCTGGTCTCGAGTACGCCGAGATCGAGCGAGAGCGAGACAAGTCGCTGCTGGGCGCCGTCGTGCAGGTCCCGCTCCAGCCGCCGGCGCTCCTGCCGGCCGACCTCGAGCACCCGGGCCCGGGATCCGCGCAGTTCGGCGACATTCGCCCGCAACTCCGCCTGCAGCCGACCGGTCTCGAGCGCGATCGCCGCGGCCGCGCTGACCGCGTCGAGCAGGTCAGGCTCCTCGGTCAATGCCGGGTCGTGCAGCAGCGCCGCGACCCGCGCCCCGTCCCGATCGATCATCGTCACCCGGGCCGGATCCGCCGGCAGCTCCACCGGCCGGCCGTCTTGGTCCGCCCAGCTACCGAACTGCGGCAGCCAATACACCAGGTCCACCGACGGATCCCGCAACGCTTGCGCCAGCAGAGCGCGCAGATCGTTCGGATCACCGCGCAACGCGAGCACCAGATCGGCGACTGCCGTACGCGCGAGGCGAGCTTGCAGGAGTCCGCCGAGATACGCGATCGGGGCAAGACCGATCAGCGCCAGGCTGACGTCGCGGATCACCGGAAACGCGAGTCCCTCGAAGACACCGACGATGAGCAGGACGGCGATCATCAGCAGGCCGAGGATGAAAGCGTCGATGAGCAGGGCCAGCGATCGACGCAGCGGCCGGCCATCGGCTCGTCGCCGGGAGATGAGTAACCCGACGGCGGTCAGTGCGACCCCGCTGATCACGAGCAACTCGATCGCGTGCAACGGTCCGGCCACCTCCGGTACGTCGGCGATTGTCAACAAATGACCGCCGCCGGGACCGCCGAGCATCATCACCACCAGTTGGACGCCAAATGCCGCGGCGTACCCGGTTCCGACCAGCAAACGCTCGTACCCGTGCCGCAGACGACCGCCCGGAAACGCCAGACTGACGTGCACGACGAGGACCAGCGGCACCAGGTCGAGTGCCTGCCCGATGGTGTGGGGGAGCGCGGCGTTCGCCCAGATCAGTGCACTCGCCAGTACGCCGAAGCCGGTCACGATCATCAGCGGCCCGAACCGGTTCGCCGGCCGGTGGTGCCACGCGATCAAGCCGCCACAGGAGTACGACGTCGCGATCCACAGGATCAGGAGCGCATGGACCGGATCGACGTCACCGGCCGCGGCGAGGGCGACCGTCGTACCGGCTCCGACCAGCAGAGCGGCGGTCGTCAGCAGCAGCGCGGGTTTTGTCGCCATCGGAGCCCCTTGCTCAAGCTACGCGCGCCGACCAGAAAACCGAACCCCTGAACGACCAGTCAGCCGCCTTACCGTCCGCCTTCCCGGCTGCCAGCGTTGAAGGTGTCCAAGGGGGCAGCGATGAAGACACGCATCATTCAGAACGAGCCCGGCGACGAGGCTGTCCGGCCGATTCGCGATTCAGGCAAAGGCCTGGTGGCCGCGGTGTCGGAGGTGGCGAGGTTTAGGCCGACCGCGTCGTACCAGCGCTTCGCGTACGCCTGCGGGGCGCTCCTGGTGCTCAGCGGACTCTTCCACCTGGTCGTCTATCTGGTCGACGGCGGACCGTGGGGAGGGCCGCTGTCGTGGCGCAAGCCGATCGTGTTCGGTCTGTCCTTCGGCATCACCCTGGTGACGATCGCCTGGCTGATGCCCTTCCTGCGGGCCGGCCGGGTGACCGGCTGGATCGTGGTGGGACTGTTCTCCGTGGCGTCGGTGGCCGAGGTGTTCCTGATCTCGATGCAGACCTGGCGCGGCGTCGCCTCCCACTTCAACGAGACGACGCAGTTCGACTCGTCGGTCTTCTCGTTCATGGGCATGCTGGTGATGCTGATCGCGGTCCTGACGGTCTACGTGACCGTTCGGTCGTTCGTCCGGATGGACGCGCCGCCGTCGCTCGCCTGGGCGCTTCGCCTCGGGCTGGTGCTGATGCTGGTCAGCCAGGCGGTCGGCGCGCAGATGATCGCCGAGGGCGGCAACACGTACGGCGTGGCCGGTGCCCTGAAGGTGCCGCATGCCGTCACGCTGCACGCCGTCCAGGTCCTGCCGGCGTTGGCGATCCTGCTGCTGGTCTCCAGGTCCACCGAGCGCCGCCGGGTCAGGATCGTCGCCCTCGGCGCGGTCGGGTACGCCGTACTGATCGCGTCGACCCTCGTCCAGACGTACGACGGCCGCGGCCCACTCGACCTCAGCCCGCTGACGTCCGTGCTGGCCCTTGTCGGCCTCGCCATCCTGGCCGCCGTCGGTGTCGTGACCCTGAACGGGATCAGGCCTGAGAACCGCTGAGGAACCGGTTGACCTCGTTGACCAGGACCGGCCAGGCGGGTTCGTTCTCGGTGATGATGTGGTTACTGCTGTCCAGGTAGACCAGCCGGCTGCCGGGGATGAGCTTGGCCAGCTCCACGGCCTGTGACTCCGGGACCCGGATGTCGCCGCGTGAATGCACGATCAGCGTGGGACAGCGAATGCTCGGGGCGACGGCCGAGACGTCGATGTGTGCGAACGCGTCGAGGAACCGGACGACGTTCTCCACCGAGGTGGTCGCGCGCTGCAGTTCGTTGAAGGCGCCCCACGTCTCCCGCGGTGCGTCCGGCAGGAACTGACTGGCGAACACCTGCCGGAAGGTGGCGTCGTCGCGGCGCCAGCTCAGGCGCCCCAGCGCGAGGTCGAGGCCGGCCTCCTGGCGCTCCTCCTCGGAGGTCGCGCGGGCGAGCCGGCCCCGGCTGTAGGCGCCGATCAGGACGAGCTCGCTGACCCGCTCCGGGTGCCGTTCGGCGTAGGAGATCGCCACCGCACCGCCCTGGGAGACGCCGAGCAGCGGGAACCGGTCCACCCCCGCGGAGTCGACCACCAGCTCGAGATCCTCGACCCACGCGTCGAGCCCGAACTCGGTCACGTCCCAGTCCGAGAGTCCGCAGCCGCGTTCGTCGTACCGGATCAGGCGGTGGGCTCCGGCGAGCCACTGGATCCAGTGCCGCCAGATGACGCTGCTCCACTCGTGATCGAGGTGAGTGAGCCAGTTCGCTGCCTTGACCAAGGGCGGCCCGTCACCGCAGACCGCGTACGCGAGCCGGACGCCGTCGGGGGTGTCGCAGTAGTGGATCTCCTGCGTCATGCGCGCTTCCGGGACGGGCGGCGCGCTCGGTTCCCAGAACACCTCGACCGGTGCGACGAAGCGGTACCCGACCCCGTGCACCGTGGCGATCACCTCTTGCCGATGCCCGTCGTCGCCGACCGCCCGGCGAGCGTCCTTGAGCCGGCTGGTCAACGCGGAGTCGCTGATGAAGCGGTTGCCCCAGACCACATCGAGGAGTTCGCGTTTCGGTACGACGCGATCGCGGTGCTCGATCAGATGGACCAGCACGCCGAAGACCTGACGCTCCACGCGCACCTGATCGCCACCCCGCCGGAGCACGAAACCGCGGGGATCCACTTCGCAGTCGTGGAAGCGATACGTCATCAGGCCCCTCTGACCGAGTTTGCCACGAACGAGCCGCCGGGTCTCCAGTTGTTCTCGGGACGGTCTGCAGATCTTCTTCATGACACCCGGGCACCCCGGCTGCCACCGTGATCCGGCGGGATCACGGCCAGGGGGTGGCCGGCCCGGATCATTTCCGAGGGGGAAATCAGAATGAACGTGGACCGACTGGGTCATGCCGTCGTGATCGGCGGGAGTATGGCCGGAATCCTGACCGCACGGGCGCTGAGCGAGCGCTTCGAGCAGGTCACCGTCGTCGAGCGGGACCAACTGCCCGACGGCCCGGACGTCCGCAAGGGGGTGCCGCAGGCGCGCCACCTGCACGCGTTCTGGGCGGGTGGGATGGAGGTCGTCGAACGTCTGCTGCCAGGCGTCGGGAGCGATCTGCTGGCGGCGGGGGCGGTGGACCTGAGCTTGCCGACGGACATGGCCTGGCTGACGCCCGCCAACCGCTGGACCCAAGCGTTCCCGCCGACGCAACGCATCGTCTCGGCCACCCGGGCGCTGCTCGAATGGACCGTACGGAGCCACGTCGAGAAGGTCACCAACATCGGCTTCTACACCGACCACGAGGTCACCTCGCTGAGGCTCGGGCCAACCGGCGACGTGTCCGGGTTGACGCTGCGCGGCCGGCACAGCGGTACGACGGCCGACCTGCCCGCCGATCTGGTCGTCGACGCGAGTGGACGCGGCTCGAAACTACCGGAGTGGCTCGGCGAACTCGGCTTCGCGGCGCCCGAGGAGAGCACCGTCGACTCCTTCCTCGGCTACGCGACGAGGTTGTTCGAGATTCCCGCCGGGTTCAGCGCCCGCTGGAAGGCCGTCTACATCCAGAACGCGCCGCCGGTCGAGCCACGCGGCGGCATCATGTTCCCGATCGAGGGGAACCGCTGGGTGCTGACGCTGATCGGTGGCGGTGGGGACTACCCGCCGACCGACGAGCAAGGGTTCCGTGACTTCGCCGCCAGCCTGCGCAGTCCGTTGCTGGCCGACATCCTCAGGGTTGCCCAGCCGGTCTCGCCGATCTGGGGCTACCGCCGGACTGCGAACCGCTGGCGTCACTACGAGAAGCTCACCATGCCGGGTCGGCTCCTCGCCGTCGGAGACAGTCTCTGCGCCTTCAACCCGGCGTACGGACAAGGGCTGACGGTCGCGGCGAAGGAGGTCGAGGTTCTGGCGGGCATCCTCGCCGGTTGCCGCTCCCAGGCCGACCTGCCGCGGGCGCTTCGAGGAGCGCAGCGGGCGATCGCCGCGCGGGCCAAGGGGCCGTGGATGCTGGCCACCGGTTCGGACCTGCGCTACCCGACGACAGTCGGCGCGAGTCAGAGCCGGATGGACAAGCTCGTCAACAAGTACCTCGACCGCGTCCTGGCCGCCGTTTCCGACGACGCGGCCGTGAGTGCCGCCTTCCTACGAGTCCTCAATATGATCGACGAGCCACAAGCCCTGTTCTCGCCACGGCTCATGCCCCGCGTGCTCCGGCCCCGCCGACGCCGCCCGTCCACGGTGTCGAACGGCTTCATCGTCGACGAGCAAAGCCCGGCGTTCAGCTCCTGAACCCGACTCACCACCTCACGCCAACGGTCACTTGTGACCGCTGGCGTGCAGGCGGTGGTAAACCGTCTCCCACCGCCGGCAAACTGGACTAGCTCTTGCGGCGGTTGAGGAAGGCGAGCATGGCTTCCTGGGCGGCGGGGGAGCCGAACAGGCTCGCCGAGAGCTCGGCGAGATCCTTGCCGCGGGCATCGATGTCGGCGAGGAGTTCGCGGTTGAGCAGCTTCTTGGTCTCCCGCAGACCCTGGGGAACGCCCTTCAGCAGCGACTCCAGGACGCTCTCGACCGCGTCGTCCAGGTCGGCGTCGGGGACCGTCAGGGTGACCAGCCCGAGGCGTGCCGCCTCCAACCCGTCGAACCCGTTGCCGGTGAGGAACGTGTACGACGCGGCCCGGTCATGGAGCCGCGGCATCACGGTCAGCGAGATCGTCGCCGCCGCGAGCCCCAGCCGCACCTCGGTGAGCGCGAAGGTCGACTCCGCCCCCGCGACGCTGATGTCGGCCGCCGCGACGATCCCGATCCCGCCGGCCCGCACCGGCCCGGCGACGCGGGCGAGAACCGGCTTCGGGTTGGCGACGATCGCCCGCTGGACGTCGACCATCCGCTGCGCGCCGACCCCCATCCCGATCGTGGTCGCCTCGGACAGGTCGGCACCCGAGCAGAACACCTCCAGCGCCGACCGGATCACGATCACCCGGACGGCGTCGTCCGCGCCGGCCGCCTCCAGCTGCTCCAGCAGCTCCCCGGTCAGCTGCTGCGAGAGCGCGTTCTTGTTGTGTGGCGAGTCCAGCGTGATCGTCGCCACGCCGTCGGCAGCCTCGAGGTGCACCAGTTCGGTCATGTGCTCATCCAACACCCACTCGGCCTCGCCTGCTGTAATCAGCCGCACAAGGCCGCAGCGTCAGGATGCGGGCGGCGGCGTCGTCGGCACGAGATGGTCCGCGTGCCGGTGCGCGATCTTCCAGTCGCCGTCCTCCCGGCGGAAGACCATCGTCGCCCGCAGCAGGTGCGGGACCGCCTCGGACCGGTCGAGGTACTTGACCGTGCAGCGCTCGATCGCCACCGAGTACGCCGTGTCCGCGCCCGCGTGCTTGTCCAGGTACTCGAACTCGACCGTCGCGCCGCTCGGGCTGAACTGCGAGGCGGCCCACTCGTACCGGGGCCCGATCTGCGTCCAGCCGATCTCGTGACCACCGAAGCCGCCGAAGATCGAGGTCTGCTCGCTGCGCGACACCAGCGAGAGCCACAGTGACGCGTCGCCGTTGACGAACGCGGTGTTGGCCTCCTCGAACCGGCGCAGGAACGACTCGAACGGCTGCGTCATCAGGGCTGTCTCCTGTCCTCTCGCACGGGTCGCACGCAGGGACCAGCCTGACCCGCGGCCGGGGTCATCGGCAAACGGTTACTTGTTGCCCTCGTAGTCGGGGGAGAGCTCGCGGGCCAGGTGCTCGATGAACAGGCCGACGTCGGTGACGATGCCGCGGGCCTGGGACGAGCCGCGGTCGGCCAGCTTGGTCACCGTGGCCGGGTTGATGTCCACGCAGGTGAGCGGGATGGACGCCGGCAGGATGTTGCCGGTAGCAACCGAGTGCAGCATGGTCGCGGCCATCAGGCAGTAGCCGACACCGGGTAGCTCGGCCCGCATCGCCCGCTGGCCTTCGAGAACGTCGGTGTAGACGTCCGGGAGCGGTCCGTCGTCGCGCACCGACCCGACCAGGACGAACTTGTTGCCCTTCTTCACCAGCGCGTGCATCACTCCGGAGGTGAGCACTCCCTGCTCCACCGCGGCTGCGATCGAACCCGCCTTGCGGATCGTGTTGATCGCCCGGATGTGGTGCTCGTGGCCGTGTTCCACCCCGCGACCCCGGGCCAGGTCGACGCCGAGCGACGTACCGTAGAGGGACGACTCGATGTCGTGGGTCGCCAGCGCGTTCCCGGCGAACAGGACATCGACGAAACCGGCCTCGACCAGTGCCACCATGGCCGGCGCGGCGCCGGTGTGGACAATGCCCGGGCCGCCGACCCAGAGCACCTTCTGGCCGTTCGCCTTCGCCTCGCGCATCCCGTCGGCGACCTGCTTGACCAGCACCCGCTGCGGCTTCTCGCTGGAGACGTCCGACTCCATGAAGCCGAACCCCTCCTCGGTGTTCACCGCGATCGGGGGAATGACCTTGACGCCCTGCGCGCTGGTGATGATCCGCATCCCGGCCTTCACCTCGGACATCGGGATGGTCCGGACGCTCTCACCCTCGACCAGCAGACCGCAGTCCATCTCCGGGTTCTGGACGACGACCCAGTGGCCGCCGAGCCGGACGCTGGTCGGCAGGTTCGTGGTCGAGTAGAACCCGTCCGGGAACACTCCGTCGATGGACACCTCGGTGATCTCCGGCGTACCGGGGTCGACCAGGTTCGCACCCTTGGTCTGGATCCGCATCAGCAGCCGCTGCAGGGACTCCTCGTCCTCCGCGCCGACCGTCATCCGGACGGTGGACGGGTCGTCCTTGTCGTAGCCGAGGTCGAACCTGTCCAGCGTGTACTCGCCGCCGTACCCGCGGATGTCGTCCAGGACCCGGGACAGCAGCCCGGAATCCATCAGGTGGCCGGTGATCTCGACGGTCTCGGTGACCTGCACGGGTGTACCTCCCTCGGCATTCGTCGGATTGTCCGACGATCCGCACTGTAGCGTGCCGATGTAACTAATGCTTCACCCGGCTCACAGTGCGGTACAGGGCTAAACGACCGCGCCGTCGTCCGGGGTGTCGTCCTGCGGCAGCCGGTCCTTCATCCGGATCACCAGGGTCAGGAAGCCACCGATGAAGCCGACCACCGCGATCGTGGTGATCCGGCCGGTGCCGAAGTCGAGCACAGCCGCGAGGATCAGCAGCAGTGGGCCGCCGATCAGGCCGAGCCAGGCGATCCGGCTGATCCAGTCCAGCCGGGGGCCGCGCGGCGGCTCCGGCGGGACGAAGTGGTCGTGCGGGTCGTCGGCGCGCTTCGCCGGCGGCGTCTCCTTCTCGTCGTCGTCCTCGTCGTCGTCGCCGACGATCAGCCCGGCCGGTACGTCGATCAGCGGCTCGTACTTCTCGTCGACGTCCTCACTGGCCGGCCACCGCGGCACCGGCGTCTCTCCGCCGTCGTGCCCGGGCGCGGACGGCGCGTTGAACTGCTCGACCAGCGACTTCCACTCCGCGTCCTCAGTACTCCGCTCAATCACCGGCCGAGCCCGATCCACCGCCCCGCTGTCGACGAAGATCACTTCGAATCCGGCCGGCACCCGGGCCGGCTCCTCGGCCTTGGCCGGCGCTTCGGGCTTCTCGGCCGACTCTGCCTCGACGCCGTTGTCCACCTGGTCCGCCGGACGGGTCTCGGCTTCGGCGGCTTCCGGCGTTCGCGACTCCTCGGGCGTGCCGCAGTACGCCGCGATGCCGGCTTCGGCGAGGGCGGTGAGGACGGATTCGGCGATCAGGGGGTCGATACCGCCCACGGAGGTGTACTCGGCGGCGGTCAGGCCGTTGTCACGCATCGGCGCCCTGCTCTCCGATCGTGCTCAGGCGCCGGATGAAGGCTGCGGAGTCCGCGAAGATGCGCGGTGCGTCGTTGTCCAGAGTTGCCACGTGATAGCTGTCCTCGAGCAGGGTCTCGGTCACGTCGCGGGACGAGATCGAGGCCAGTACGGTCCGCCCCGAGCTCGGTTCCACCACGTGATCGACAGTACTGCGGAACATCAGCACCGGCTGTGTGACTTTGGCCAGATCCGCTCGCGTGAGGGTCCACAACTGCGACAGCGAGTGCAGCGCCCGCAGCGGCATCCGGTCGTACGCACCCTCGTCGACATCCGGTTTCTTGATGTCGTTCGAGATCCCCGGGAACGACGGAACCAGCCGCGACAGCACCGGCAGCACGACCAGCCGCTTGTCATCGGTCCGCACCGACGGATTGATCAGGACCAGACCGGAAACGTCGCTGCCGTGCTCCTCGGCCAGCCGCAGCACCAGGCAGCCGCCCATCGACAGTCCGACCAGGAACACCTGGTCGTGCTCCTTGCGCAACCGCTCCAGCTCGTTGTCCAGGACGGCGTACCAGTCCGGCCAGCCGGTCTTGTTCATCTCCTGCCAGGACGTCCCGTGCCCGGGCAGCCGCGGTACGGCGACGCCGTACCCCTCGGCGGCCAGGTGCTCCGCGAACGGGCGCATCGCCTTCGGTGAACCGGTGAAACCGTGGCTGAGCAGGACTCCGACGGCGGCGTTCTGCCCGGATCCAGGGCTGCGGAACTCCTCAGCATGGCCTTGCACTGGCACGGTCCACTCCTCGCCGGTCACGGTCCTCACAGGCGGTCGGGCGCACGAGGGCCTGACCGCAGGCCAATGGTCGCATCTGGGCTGCATCCAGTCTGCATCCAGGTGACAACACGGTGAGCAACGCTTAGATTCCTGGAAGTGACATTGCCTGAGGAGGAAGCTGGAACGTAGGGTCCTGCCGACGGTGGGCGTCAGAGCTGTCGCGACCGTCGCTTCCGGCGGACACTGGTTCCTGGTGAGGTATGTGCCGGGGAACCGGTGGGTGACGTGGACGAGTGACGGAGGTAAGCGATGCTGTACCTGTTCCTCAGACGGTTCCTCGTCGCACCCCTGGTGAAGCTGCTCTTCCGTCCGAAGGTGACCGGGCTGGAGCACATCCCGAGCACCGGCCCGGCGCTGCTGGTCAGCAACCACCTCGCCTTCAGCGACTCGATCTTCCTGCCGGTCGCCGTACCGCGGCAGATCGTCTTCCCGGCGAAATCGGAGTACTTCACCGCGCCCGGGCTCAAGGGCAAGCTGGTGGCGACCTTCTTCCGGTCCGTCGGCCAGATCCCGATCGACCGGTCCGGTGGGCGTGCCTCGCTGGCCGCGCTGAACACCGGGCTGGACATCCTGAAGAAGGGTGAGCTGTTCGGGATCTACCCCGAGGGCACCCGCTCGCCCGACGGCCGGCTCTACAAGGGCAAGACCGGTGTGGCCCGGATGGCGATCGTGGCCGGCGTACCGGTGATCCCGGTCGCGATGATCGACACCGAGAAGCTGCAGCCGCCCGGCCAGCTCTGGCCGAACTGGTTCTACCGCGAGAAGGGCCGCCGGCTGCCGCGGCTGATCCGCCCCGGCGTCGCGATCGGCAAGCCGCTGGACTTCTCCCGCTACGAGGGGATGGAGCGGGACCGGTTCGTGCTCCGCTCGGTCACCGACGAGATCATGTACGCGCTGATGGAGCTGTCCGGCCAGGAGTACGTCGACATCTATGCCGACAAGGCCAAGGAACTGATCAAGGCCGGCGAGTCGGTCGATGAGCACGTCCGCCTCGGCGACACCAAGGCCAGCTGACGCCCGAAGCCCTCACAGCGGGTGAGGATGGTCCGCATGGACAGCGACCTGAACGTGCTGGGCGAACCACTGGAGGAGTGCGGGACCGATCCGGTCACCGGCTTCTACCGCGACGGCTGCTGCACGAGCGGCCCGGAGGATCTCGGCAGTCACACGGTCTGCGCGGTGATGACCTCGGAGTTCCTCGCCCACCAGGCCTCGGTCGGCAACGACCTGATCACGCCCCGCCCGGAGCTGCAGTTCGCCGGCCTGAAGCCGGGCGATCGCTGGTGCGTGGTCGCGGTCCGCTGGCTGCAGGCGTACCACGACGGCGTGGCGGCTCCCGTCGTACTGGCGTCGACGCACGTCCGGTCGCTGGACACCATTCCGCTGGCGGTCCTGCGCGAGCACGCGGTCGACGTACCGCCGGATCTTGCCTCGCTGACCTGAGACGATCACAACCGGTTCTCCCGCCTGCCCTAAAGTTGGGGCCATGCAATTCGCGACGTTGAGTGCGGGGGAAGTACCCGGAGTTCCGAGCCTGGACGAGCTGAAGGCGCTGAAGCCGCTGCAGCAGCCCGAGTGGCCGGAGTCCGCGCCGCTGGACCAGGTGATCGCCGAGCTGCGGAAGCTGCCGCCGCTGGTGTTCGCCGGTGAGTGCGACGACCTGACCACGAAGATCGGTGCGGTCGCCCGCGGTGAGGCGTTCATCCTCCAGGGCGGCGACTGCGCGGAGACCTTCGAGGGCGTGACCGCGGAGAACATCCGGGCCAAGCTGCGGGTGCTGCTGCAGATGGCCGTCGTGCTCCAGTACGCCGCGAGTGTGCCTGTGGTGAAGGTGGGCCGGATCGCCGGTCAGTACGCCAAGCCGCGCAGCTCCGGTGAGGAGACGCGCAACGGTGTCACGCTGCCGTCGTACCGCGGTGACGCGGTCAACGGGCTGGAGTTCACCCCCGAAGCCCGGATCCCGGACCCGCAGCGGCTGCGCGGCGTCTACAACGCGGCCGCGGCGACGCTCAACCTGACCCGCGCGTTCACCACTGGTGGGTACGCAGACCTGCACCAGGTGCACGCCTGGAACACCGACTTCGTGAAGTCCTCCCCGGTCGGGCAGAAGTACGAGCAGCTGGCGGGTGAGATTGAGCGGGCGCTGGCCTTCATGCGGGCCTGCGGGGCGAACTCGGAGGAGTTCCACACGGTCGACTTCTACGCGTCGCACGAGGCGCTGATCCTGGAGTACGAGCACGCCCTGACCCGGATCGACTCCCGCACCGAGCAGCCGTACGACGTCTCCGGCCACCTGCTCTGGGTGGGGGAGCGGACCCGGCAGCTCGACGGCGCGCACGTCGAGTTCCTGTCCTCGCTGACCAACCCGCTCGGCGTGAAGATCGGTCCGACCACGACCCCGGAGTACATCCGGGCGCTGATCGACAAGCTGAACCCGAAGGGCATCGAGGGCCGGCTGACCTTCATCACCCGGATGGGCGCGGGCAAGATCCGCGAGGCACTGCCGCCGCTGCTGGAGGCGGTCCGCGACCACGGTTCGCCGATCGCCTGGGTGTGCGACCCGATGCACGGCAACACCTTCGAGACCCCGAACGGGTACAAGACCCGCAACTTCGAGGACGTCATGCGCGAGGTGCAGGGCTTCTTCGACGCGCACGAGCAGGTCGGGACCTGGCCGGGCGGTATGCACATCGAGCTGACCGGCGACGACGTGACCGAGTGCCTGGGCGGCGGTGAGGAACTGGTCGCGGAGGACCTGGTCAACCGCTACGAGACCGCCTGCGACCCGCGGCTGAACCGGCACCAGTCGCTCGAGCTCGCCTTCCTGGTCGCCGAGCGTCTCCGCGGCGCGCAGGCGTGACCAGAGTGCTCGGCGTGACCGGAGGGCTCGGCGCGATCGGAGTGCTTGGCGTGATCCGGGGCGCGGCGTGATCGATCTCCGGTCCGACACGGTGACCCGGCCGTCGGCCGGGATGCTGGCCGCGATGACGTCGGCACCCGTCGGCGACGACGTGTACGGCGAGGACCCGACGATCAACCGGCTCGAGGAGACCTTGGCGGACCTGCTCGGTCACGAGGCCGGCCTGTTCACGGTCAGCGGCTCACTCGCGAACATCCTCGGCGTCCGGGCCCTCGTGCCGCCGGGCTCCGAGGTGCTCTGCGAGGCAAGCGCCCACATCGCCCGGGCCGAGCTCGGCGCGCACGCGACCGTGAGCGGGGTGACCACGCGCACCTGGACCGCCCCGGCCGGCCAGATCGACCTGGAGCAGATCCGCGCCCTGATCTCCGCGAACCTCGGCCGGTACTTCGTCAGTACAGCGGCCGTCTCGGTCGAGAACACCCACAACTTCGGCGGCGGCACGATCCAGCACGCGTACGACGCCCTGGCCGACGAACTCGACGCCCGCGGCCTGCCGCTCCATCTCGACGGCGCGCGGTTGTGGAACGCGTCCGTGGCGTCGGGCGTGCCGCTGGCGTCGTACGCGTCCCGTGCGGCTGCTGCCAGCGTGTGTCTGTCGAAGGGGCTGGGCGCGCCGGTCGGGTCGGTGCTGGTCGGATCGACCGAGCTGATCCGGGAAGCCCGGGTGTGGCGGAAGCGTCTCGGTGCCGGTTGGCGGCAGGCCGGCGTACTGGCCGCGGCCGGGTTGTACGCGCTCGAGCACAACATCGAGCGGCTGGCCGAGGATCACGCGAACGCTCGGTTGATCGCCGAGATACTCGCCGACGCCGCGCCCGGCTCGGTGAAGCCCGACCAGGTCGAGACCAACATCGTCGTCGCCGACCTGGCCGCGACCGGCCTGTCGGTCCCCGAGGTCGTCGAGGCCGCGCGAGCCGCCGGCGTGCTCGTCGGAGGGGTCGGCCCGACCCAGCTGCGCGTCGTCACCCACCTGGACGCCTCCACGGAGGACTGCCGAACCGGCGCACAAACCCTGGCCCGCCTCCTGGCCGCCTGACTGCTCAGCATCCGACTGTCCACAGGCACTGGCGTGTGTTCGTGGTCCGGCGAGATAAGGTTCGGGTGTCGGGGTCGCAGCGTTTCGGGGAGAGCCGTGCGAGAGATCGTCGTGTTCAGCGGAAGTGCCCACACTGGTTTGGCGAACCGGATCTGCGCCGATCTCGGCGTACCGCTCTCGCCCGTCGAAGTCCATCGTTTCAGCAACGACTGCCTGCAGGTGCAACTGCAGGAGAACTGCCGGCAACGCGACGTGTACATCGTGCAACCGCTGGTGCCGCCGACGCAGGAGCACCTGATGGAGCTGCTGCTGATGATCGACGCCGCGCGCGGTGCATCCGCGCAGCAGATCACCGCGGTGATGCCGCACTACGCGTACGCGCGATCGGACAAGAAGGACGCCTCCCGGATCTCGATCGGCGGCCGTCTGGTCGCGGATCTCCTGGCCACGGCCGGCGTCGACCGCGTCCTCACGATGGCCCTGCACGCACCCCAGGTGCACGGCTTCTTCTCGGTCCCGGTCGACCACCTGACGGCGATCGGCGTACTCGCGGATCACTTCCGCGGCCGTGATCTCAGCGACACCGTCGTGGTCAGCCCGGACCTGGGCAACGCGAAGACGGCCACCCAGTTCGCCCGGCTGCTCGGTCTGCCGGTCGCCGCGGGCAGCAAGCAGCGGCTGGCCGACGACCGGGTCGTGATCGACGCGATCGTCGGCGACGTGGCCGGCAAGCGGGCCATCATCCTCGACGACGAGATCGCCACCGGCGGCTCGATCATCGAGTTGCTCGACCGGCTCAAGGACCTCGGCTGCACCCAGGCCGCCGTCGCCTGCACGCACGGCCTGTTCGCCGGAAAGGCAGTTGAGCGGCTGCGGTCGCACCCGTCCATCACCGAGGTGATCAGCACCGACACCGTGCCGCGCCCGCCCGGCTTCCCCGAGCTCCAGGTCAGCACGGTCGCCGGCCTGTTCGCCGAGGCCATCAAGCGCATCCACGGCGGCGAGTCGGTCAGCAGCCTCTTCGACGGCGTCGACCCGACTCATGCGCCACCGCAACCAAAACTCCCGTTCTAAGGGTGATCGGCCCTGCGGGCTCCGCAGGCGCTTTCTTCGTCGCTGCGGTCCTCAGCGCGTGTGCTCCGCCCGCTCCCACCCATCCTCGGCTCATC
The DNA here is from genome assembly GCF_043197365.1 of Kribbella sp. NPDC049174. Lineage (NCBI taxonomy): Bacteria > Bacillati > Actinomycetota > Actinomycetes > Propionibacteriales > Kribbellaceae > Kribbella > Kribbella sp. NPDC049174. The sequence continues at coordinate 753,406 of NZ_JBICSZ010000001.1, forward strand.
GCCGGTACTTCCTTGCCGGCTACCGCCGACGTTGCGCGCTTATCGCGCGTCGACGACCTCGGGCCAGCGTCCGCGGTCGAGCGGACCGTGATGATCGGCAGGGTGAACGGGCAGACCCGATCCCATCCGCGAAGCCAAGCGCGCCAGCTGCATTGATGCGCTGCGGACGATCCGCTCGGGCCAGCGCTCGACGTCGACAACCACCGTCCAGACCAACGCCTTGGTGTTGCGACCTGCTGACTGAGGAGCTGCACTGAGCGGGTGTGACACTGCGTGGTTCCACCCACCTGAGCCCGATCCTGCTGGAAATGGATGGATTCAATGGCCGGCTTGCTGTTGTGTGAACGGACGTGACGGTTCTGCACGACGACGAGATTCCGATCGACCTCGGTCTGGTCCGCAAGCTCGTCGATACCGAGTTCCCGCAGTACGCGGAGCTGCCGCTGCGCCGGCTCGGTGCGTCGGGCTCAACCAATGCGCTGTTCCGGTTGGGCGACCACCTGCTGGTCCGCGTCCCGCGACAGCCCGGGAACGGCGCGGTGATCGAGAAAGAGCAGCGTTGGGCCGGCGAGTTCGGCCCTCGGTTGCCAGTCAGGGTGCCCCAGATCGTCGCGATCGGCCGACCGGGCCACGGCTACAGCGAACGGTGGTCAATCGTCGGGTGGCTCCCCGGCGAGCATCCGACGGTGTGCGGCCCGGCCGAGTCCCCGAGCCTGCAACGGGCACAACTCGCCGTTGATCTTGCGGAGGTGATCATCGCGCTCCGCAGTGCGCCGATGCCGGACGCGGCAGCACAGGATCCGGCCTTGCGCGGATATCGCGGCGACGCACTGGCCGGGATCGACGACTGGACCCGGAGCAGCATCGAGCGATGCCGGTCGATCGCCGGCTTCGATCTCGACCTTGATCTTGCGCTGGCAGTCTGGGAGGACGCACTCGAGCTGCCGGGGGCGTACGAGGCGGGACCGGATTGCTGGTATCACGGCGATCTGGTCGCGGAGAATCTGCTGGTCACCGACGGCCGGCTCTCGGCGGTCATCGACTTCGCAGTCGGGATCGGGGACCCGACGATCGATCTGCACGGCGCCTGGGAGCTGTTCGACCAGCCGGCGCGGGAGGTCTTTCGTGAGCGGCTCGGTGCGGGAGATGCCGAGTGGCTACGCGGCCGGGCGTGGGCGCTCGGCCTGGCGCTCGGCACCTTCACCTACTACTGGCACACCATGCCCGGCCGCCGTGAGGACCGACTCATGATGGCTCGCAACATCCTCGCCGACGCGCGGTAGAGCGCCTTTCCAATCGAGCATTTGCCAAGTCGCTCCACACCGGCGGTAGCCGGCAAGGGAAGTACCGGCGATAAGCCGGCCACGGGCGAGCGCGCGGGCGGCAGCCCGCAAAACGCCGGCGGTACCCGGCAAGGATGCACCGGCGACATGCCGGGGGGCGGGTGGGAGCGGCGCGCAGCACGGCGACGAAGGCGCCGCGCGTAGCACCGCGTGGGAGGATCAGTCGCATGGCGGACACAGTGCGGATGGGTGTTGTCGGGGCGGGGAGCATCTCGGTGCGGGGGCTGCTTCCGCATTTGGGGCAGGCGGATCTTGCGGGGCGGGTGAAGCTTGCTGCGGTGTGTGACCCGGTGCCGGGGCGGGCCGACGCGGCGGCGGAGAAGTTTGGGGTGGAGCAGGGCTTCACGGAGTACGAGGACCTGTTGGCACGTGGCGATGTGGATGCCGTCACGATCGCTTCTCCGATCGGTTTGCACTACGAGCAGGGCAAGCTTGCTTTGCAGGCGGGCAAGCACGTGCACTTCAACAAGACCATGACGATCACGGTCGCTGAGGCGACGGAACTCATCGAGCTCGCAGCCGCCAACGACCTGCGGATCGTGGCCTCGCCGGGGGAGATGCTGCGCCCGCATCACGTCCGGACTCGCGAGCTCATCGCCGAAGGCGCCATCGGCACGCTGTCCTGGGTGAGCTGTGGTGCGGCGTTCGGCACCTATCACGAGGACGAGTCCGTGCGCGGCGGCAGCGACGTACTGACGAACATCGATCCGTCGTGGTACTTCCGCAAGCCCGGGGGCGGACCGATGTACGACATGACGGTGTACGCGCTGCACGCCGTGACCGGGATCCTCGGGCCGGCCAAGCGCGTGACGGCGATGTCCGGCGTACGAGTTCCCGTGCGCACCAGCGGAGGCGTGGAGGTCCGGACGGACGCCGACGACAACACCATCGTGCTGATGGACTTCGGCGACAACCTGTTCTGCGTCGCGACCGGAACCGCCGCAGGAGGGATGCGGGGCGGCTTCGGCGGTGCCTACTACGGAACGGCGGGGACGATCGACGGGCTGCTGCTCAACGGCGAGCCGTTCGACTTCCCCGACCGTAACCCCTCCGAACTCTCGCCTCGCGGGCCGGGCAACCAGGCGCTCCTTCCGCACGTGACCGGTGTGCACCGCGAGATCGAGGAGCAGCATGTGTACGAGGACGTCATGCAGCTAGTCGACTGGGTCCGCGAAGGCAAGCCCTCGATCGTCACCGCCGAACACGCGCGCCACGTGATCGACATCATCGAGTCCGCGTACCGCGCGTCCGCGACCGGTCAGACTCAGGACCTCACCACCACCTTCTGACGAAAGTCAGCCCTCGCAGCAGGCACGGTGGAGCCACTCGGGCTCGTGCCACCAGAACTTGTCGTCGTGGGCGTGTGCTTGTCCTCGGGTCAGTGGCTGCGGGGCGTTGGCGGTGTGGACTGCAGGTTGGGCTCGGGTGCCGGTGGCGTACGGCGCGAGGAGGTCGTCGACGGTGTGGAGTTTGCCGGCAATCGTCACCTGTTCGACTGCGGCCGCTGCTCGAATATCCGAGAGCGGGTCGCCCGTGACGAAGGACAAGTCAGCCTGAGCACCGGGTTTGATGACGCCGAGCTTGTCTTCGAGGTTGAGCCACCTCGCCGGGTTCCGGGTCGCCGTCGTGAGGGCCTCGTACGGCGTGAAGCCACCGGCCACCATCGACCGCAGATTGGCGTGCAGCGAGATCGCGATGTTGTCCAGTGGGGTGTCAGTGCCGGAGATGACGAAGCCGCCGCCGCGGTGGATCCGCAGCACCATGTCGACGTTGCCGCGGAGCAACTCCCGCGTCGTCACGCCCGCCGGTCCCGCCGCCGTGTTCACCTCGCTCTGCAAGGCGGCGTACTCCCAGGACGGGAAGAGCGTGGTCGTCCGCCGGTCGGTGAGCAGCGACGGATCGTCGACATGCGCCATCGTCGAGTTGAACAAGGTCGGCGTGACGGACAGCCCGGCCTTGGTGAACAGCGTGACGACATCGGCGTACGCGCGCCCGAGCCGGCTGACCGTGTGCGAGTACCCGAGCCGGTTCGTTGCGCCGGTGTGCTCCATCCCGTCCATGCCGAGGTGCTCGGCCGGGTAGAGGTAGTGCGACGACAACTGCAGCCCAAGACGATGGACGGCGGCGATCGCGCGCCGCTGATACTCGATCGGCAACCGCACGTACGTCTTCACGAGGTCGTACGCCAGCCCTTCGACCCGGTCGATCTCCAGGCCCAGTTGCCGCAGCGAGAGCGTCGGCCGCATGAAGTTGTAGTAGACCCGGGACCCGTCGATCGCCTCACCAGTCGCGAAGTACCGCGGGCCGAGCAGCGACCCGTGTGCGAGTGCCTCCCGCGTCTCCTGCATCTGGTAGACCGGATCGCCCGGCGACCGCGTGGTGGTGATCCCGTACGACAGCCACAGGTTGCCCTGCCGCGCACCCCAGGCCCGGCCGCGCAGATGCCAGTGGTTGTGCGCATCGATCAACCCGGGCATCACGGTCAGGTCTGACGCGTCGATGTCCGCCCGGCCCTGATGCGGTCGTACGGCGGCGATCCGCGCTCCATCCAGTACGACGTCCACGTCACGGCGCAGCGTGGTCGCGCGACCGTCCCACAACGCGCCGGCGTGGATCGTGACGTGCTGGTTCACGGTCGCGCGGCGCCAGTGCAGGTCGAGTTTGATCGTCTGCGGACGAGAGCCGCGCAGGTCGGTGCGACGCAGCCGGCCGTTGTTCAGGTAGAGCAGGGTCTGGTTGTCCTGCCAGACCGGTGAGTCGGTCACCTCGTTCGTCACGGCCCGAGGCTCGCTGGTGAAGCGGCCGCGTTGGTCGACCGGGGCGACGTGCAGGAGACTCTCGACGATGAACGCGAGCCACTTGCCGTCGGGGGAGAAGACCGGCCCGTCATCTCCTCGAGTGGCGAGCGATCGGAACGGCATCGGCTCGACGTACTCCAGGGCCGCGGTGGCGACGTCGACATACAGCAGCTGGCTGGTGCCTTCGCGGAATCGCTTGGAGAACGGCTTGACCGCGGCGAGTACGAGCGACTTCCCGTCCGGCGACCAGCTCACCCGGCCGGGCTGGAACAGGGTCGGTGTCAGTTGGCGGACCTGGCCGGAGGCGAGGTCGAGCACCCAGGCGATCCCGTCCTGGTCCTGATACGCGACCTGCTTCCCGTCGGGAGAGAACCGCGGCGCGGTCTGTGCCCCGGGCAACGAGGAGAGCTTGCTGTCGGCGCCGGTCTTCAGGTCGTGCAGCCAGAGATCCGCGGTCCCGTCCCGATCGCTTGCGTAGAGCAACTTCGTCCCGTCCGGCGAGAAGTCCGGATCGGAGTTGAAGTAGCCGTCGGCAACCAGCTTCCGAGGTTGCCCGCGGCCATTCGTTGCTGCCAGCCACAAGGCGTTCAGCGCCCGGAACGCGACCCATCGTCCGTCCGGGGACACGGTCGGGCTCGCGATCCCGTGCACCGGCCGCCGGGACGTCGACTCGAGGTCCGGCACCTTCGGCCGCGGCCGCTTCGACGTCACCGGCACCGTCGCGGCGAACGGTACGACGGTGTGCGCGCCGCCGACCTGATGGCGGACGACGTGCCCGTCGGCGGTGTAGTAGAGCTCGTTCGCCGACGCCCAGGACGGTGGGACGGCGAAGACGTCCTTGCCACTGGTGACTTGCTGATTGTCGACAACCAGATCGCAGACCGGTCCGGCGAGCCGAACGTAGGCGAGTTGACCGGTGGGGGAGTAGGCCGGACCGTAGACGCTGCTGCCGGTCTGCGCGGGGACGAGGGTTGTGCGTTCGCCGGTCGTGACGTTGACCTCGACGATGGACGCGGCGTCGACAGTGAAGGCGACCTTGGTGCCGTCAGCGGAGACGGTCGGCTCGGCTTCTTCGGCAGGGTCATCGGTGAGGGCGACGATCTCGCCGGTGTTGAGCTCGAGTCGGTGGATGCCGTAGCTGCCGGTGCCGCCGCGGTCCGAGGAGAAGACGACGTACCGACCGTCGGGGGTGAAGTGTGGCTCGCGGTGGTCGTAGCGGCCGGTCGTCAACTGGCGGAGATCGGTGCCGTCGGCATCGATCGACCAGAGGTGGAAGTTGCCGTCACGGTAGGACTGGAACACCAGGCGCCGGCCGTCCGGCGACCAGCGTGGCCGGGTCGCGTCCTGCAGGTCGTCGGTCAGCCGCCGGGACATGCCGCCGGCGGTGGGGGTCACCCAGATCGCGGTGACCAGGTCGAAGGCGAGCCACTTCCCGTCCGGCGAGACGGCGACCATGAAGTTGGTGCCCTCGGTCAGAACGGCTTGGTTCGGGGCATCGGAGGTGGTGGTGGTCGCTGCCTGCGTTGTGGTGGCGGTCGCGGTGGTCTGCAGCGCGCCGGCCGCGGCGACACCGCCGCTGAGCTGGAGAGCGCGACGCCGCGAGATGCTCCACGAACCAGGCGCTTCGATGTCGGTGTGGTCCACGGTCGATCCAATCCCTCGGGGGCGGTGGGACTCAGGTCGTGCCGAGCGACCGCACCGAGCACCTGCTCGCGACGGCGCGGAATCACCAGACACGACCTGATCGAATCTGCCAGGACCGTCATCACCGCACGATCCTGACCGGCGCGTCGAGCGCCGAGCGGCCCGTGCGCTGCGACGAACGGCCGTACGTCTATCGTCTGCGCCATGCCATCCGTGTCTCCCCGGATCCGGGCGCTCGCCGTCGCCGTCGCCTGCATCGTCGTTGCCCTCGCTGCGGCGCTGGCGGTCGACAGCCGGCTCGACCGGCACTGGATCCTGCGCGGCCTGACCCTGTTTCTCGCGCTCTGCTGTACCGCGCTGCTCCTGACGGACCAGAGCCGTCGGCTCCGTCAGATCATCACCGGGATCGGCCTGCTCATGTTCGGCGTCGTCTTCCCGGTCACCTCGACCACCTGGTCCACCCCGCCGGAGATCGACTTCGCCCTGGCGGTCGCGACCGACGCCGAGAAGGCCGCGACCAAGGACGCCCGCAGCGTCGTCACCGTTGAGGACGTGACGGCGGCCGCCGCGGCACGCGGCGGCGCGGTCGGCTCGCTGAAGACCGAGCGGAGCCCGCAGGTCCGCGGTGCCGACGACTTCCCATTGATCGTCCGAGCCAAGGCCGACCAGGGCCGCCCGTGGGCCTGCGTCTCCTTCACCAACGGCCTCGAAGCCAAGGTCCGCGCCTGCTGACCCTGGTACGACGCCCGCCGGCGATCAACCGGCGTACAACGCGGCCAGCTCCTCGGCCCGGTCGAGCGGGTTCCAGGTGATCGGCTTGCCGTCGAGTTGGGCCTCGACGACCTCGAGCCCGGCCTCCCAACCCGCGGCCGCAGGTACACCGGCGTCCGGATCCGTCAGTACGTTCGTGAACACCAGCCGGCTGCCCTCCGCCGTACCGGTGATCTCCCAGGTCAGAATCTCGCCGGCCCACTCGTACTCGAGCACCGACGGCGGCTCGTTCCGCAGCATCCGGCCGTTCGGCGCGCCCGCCGGGTCGTCGGTCATCCCGAACCGCTGCCGCTGCTGCTCGGTCACCCCGAAGAACAGCTCGCTTCCGGCCGGCCGGTCGAGCTCGACGACCGCCGGGAACCACACCGCCAGCTGGGCCGGATCCGTGATCGCTCGCCACACCTTCTCGGGCGGATGCGGCACCAGCCGCACGAACCGGATCGCCACCCGCCCGTCCTCGGTCCCGAACACACTCCCGCGCCGACTGTCCATACCGGCAATATAACCCAATCGGCATATAAGCCACACGTCGGGCGCCTGCTGGACCCACAACCGGTCGCCGTCTAGGGGATCGCGACCGCGGCGTCGAACCAGGTGTCCGGGTCGTGGGGGTTCCCGGCCAGTCGCAGGGTCTCGGCGACCTTCCGAAGCTCGTCGAGGTCGGGCTTGGTGGTGAGTCCCTGGATGACGACGGCGACTCCGTTGCCTTCCATCCTGATCGCGGTCTTGGCCGGTTTCGGCCGGTCGAGCGGCTCCCCGAAGGTCAGGTCGGCGACGTACCAGGCCTTCATGCCGTTGATGGTCAGGTCGGGCGGAGGCTGGGGATGCCGCGACATCTGGTTCCAGAACTTGTCGGTGGTGAACCTGATCCGCACGTCGTCCCCGGGCCGGGGCTCGTACGGGCGGTCGAGCTTGGCGCTCCAGCCTTTCAGTTCGCGTGGCCGGAAGCCGGTGGCTGGGTTCCCGTCGCTGAGGTCGATGACGAAGCTCTGCCCGGAGCCTTCCGGCTCACTCGTCGGATTGCGGTAGATGACGCGATCGGATCGCAGACCTTCGGGGACATGGCCGATCTTGACCGGCGATCCGAGGGTCCGCGTCCCCGGTGAGACCGACTTCGCGATGGTCACCGCCAGCGGCACGTTCGCCTCGAACGGAGCGTCGACCTGCGGCACCTTGAGGGTGCCGAGTTCCTGCTGCGAGCTGCAGGTCAGCAGCGCCCACAGGCCGTCGCCCGGTTGCCAGACAACCGTCTGCAGCGGGTTGCCCTGGATGACCCCGAGGTACCCGCGAGGTGCCGGGATGAACGGCCGGTTCGGCGTCCAGCGGACGACCCGGCCCGCCCGGCCGTTGAGGTCTACGCGAGGACTGCCGGCCGGGACCTTTGCCGGGTCGAAGTCGCCGTTGCGGTGCACAGTGAGCACGCATCCGGTGATCCAGGGCCGGCCGGTGAACCCGATCAGCTCGTAGTCCTGGCGATTCGCCGTGTACACGCGCGGATTCAGCTTCATCCCCTTCGGCACCGGCAGGTCGATCCACGGCGTCCAGGCGAGGTTCCGCCGCTCCTGACCGGTCGTGTTCGCCCGGTCGTTCAGGTGGTTCAGCACGAGCGGTCCGGCGATCGCGGCGGTTGCGGTGGCCACCGCTGTGGCGATCACGAGCGGCGTACGGCGCCGGCGTCGTACCGGCCGCAGGGTGTCGAGTTTCGCGAGCAGGTCGTCGGGCGCCGGTGCCGTGCGGCCGAGGTGGTCGAAGGCGGCGCGGAGGTCTTCCTCAGTACGCATGGTTCACTTCCGTGGTCAGCGAAGGGTTGTCGAGCTCGATCCGCAGGGTGGCGAGCGCGCGAGAGGCGTGGGCGCGGACGGTGCCGGGTGAGCAGCCGAGGGTCTCGGCGATCTCGTTGTCGGTCTGTCCGCCGTAGTAGCGCAGCACCAGGACAGCTCGCTGGCGCCGGGGGAGCTTGGCCAGTTCGGTGATCAGTTGGTCCCGGTCGGCGGCCTGATCGGCGGGGTCGGCGGTGTGCTCGGCCGCGATGATCTCGGCCCGCGGCACGTAGCGGGACCATTTGCGTCGCCAGGAGAGGTACTCGTTCACCGCCATCCGCCGCAGGTAGGCGTCCGGGCTGCCGGCCGCGCTGATCCGGGCCCAGTTCCGGTGCGCCTTGATCGCGATGTCCTGAACGATGTCCTCGGCCAGGTGCCCGGATCCGCACAGCGCCGTGGCGAACCGGAGCAACTGCGGCAGACCCGATCGGGTCCACTCGTCGAAGGTCACATCCCCTCCCGGTTCGTCACACGGTCTACACCACTAAAGACGACGATCAGCCCGGATCTGCTGAGTCCAGTTGCTGGGCAATCGATTTCTCATCGACCCGTTCGCGGCCTAAGGTCCCGGGTATGACTCTTGGGAAGCTGTCCGGAATCAGCGCGATCGTCGATGTCGAGACGCGCTCCATCAGTGCGGAGAACCCCACCGGTGAGCCCGGTCAGGGCGGGCGCCGGACCGAGGGGACCGGGGCCAAGGCGGCCCGGGATCTCGGCCAGGGCTGGAAGGTGTCGCCGTCGATCGAGATCGGCCCCGGGGAGACCGCGACCTTGGCGGATATCGCCGGGCCGGGGTGCATCACGCACATCTGGCTCACCACCCACGTCGACAACTGGCGACGGCTGGTCCTGCGCGGCCACTGGGACGGCGACGAGGCGCCCGCGATCGAGACGCCGGTGGGCGACTTCTTCTGCTCCGGCTGGGGCAAGTTCGCCCAGGTCAACTCGCTGCCGGTGGCGGTGAACCCGAACGGCGGCTTCAACAGCTATTGGGAGATGCCGTTCCAGTCGCAGGCCACGCTGACCCTGGAGAACACTCACGACGAGTCGGTGGTGGTGTACTTCCAGGTCGACTACTGGCTGGGCGCCGTACCCGACAACACGGCGTATCTGCATGCGCAATGGCGGCGGAGCAACCCGCTGCCGTCCAAGACCGTGCACACGCTGCTGGACGGCGTCGAGGGGCCGGGCCACTACGTCGGCACGTACGTCGCGTGGGGTGTGAACAGCAGCGGCTGGTGGGGTGAGGGCGAGGTCAAGTTCTACCTCGACGGCGACGAGGAGTTCCCGACCATCTGTGGCACCGGGACCGAGGACTACTTCGGGGGTGCGTGGAACTTCGACGTGCCACACCTCGGCGGCTACACCGAGTTCAGTACGCCGTACCTCGGGATGCCGCAGGTGATCCGGCCGGACGGGCAGTACGCGAGCCAGCAGCGGTTCGGCATGTACCGCTTCCACCTGCCCGACCCGATCCGGTTCCGGGAGAAGCTCCGCGTCGACGTCCAGGCGCTCGGCTGGCGATCCGGCGGCCGCTACCTGCCGCTACAGGACGACATCGCGTCGACAGCGTTCTTCTACTCGGTCAAGACCAGTACGACGCGGCCGCACGTGCCGACCCACGACGCGATGGAGATCTGCTAGGGGATCGGCAGGGGCTTCTCGAGAGCAGCGACGGCGAGGACGACCAGGGCCGAGGTCCAGCCCAGGGGAGCCTCGCCGGCCGGCTGCAGATCGCGATTGACCTTCTCCGGCAGGGCTCCGCTACTGGTGCGGTAGTGGTCCAGCCAGGTCAGCAGTTCACCGGCTGTCGCTCGATCGCCGCGGGCGGCAGCGCTCAACGCGAACATCGCGGTCTGCGGCGTCCACGAGACGCCGTCGGTCCGCCACTCCTCGCCTGGAGTGACACCGCCGTTCGGCTGGGTGAGTACGGCGCGAGCGCGGTCGATGGCCGTGGTGACGATGTCCCGGGCCGGCGCGAAGGGTGGGCCGAGGACGGTGACGATCGCATCGGCGCCGCCGCCCAGCCCGATCGGCTCGAGCCCTGGCTCCAGGAAGCTGACGGCCCGCGCAGGGGTCCGTGGATAGTCCGGCCCGAACTGCCGGTCCGTTGCCTTGGTCAACTTTTCCAAGGCGTCGTTCCAGCGCGCGGCCTCGTCAGCATGACGCAGGTCGGTGGCGATGCCCACCGCGGAGCGCAGGCCGGTCAGCAGCGGAGCGACGGTGCCGAGAGTCAGCTTCGACTCCGGGCGTTCCCAGTAGTCCGGTGACGGTTCGGGGAGGCCGTCCGGTCCGAGCTCGGACACGATCTGGTCGGCGGATTCGCGGACCAGGTCCCAGTACCTGCTGCCGGTCCGGCAGAACCACGTTGCCCAGAGCACCCATCCGGATCCGTCCAGCTGGGGTTCGCGACCGTCCCGGATCGCCTCGCCGCTGTCGGCGTACCGGGCCTCCCAGCGGCCGGTCGAAGGCCTGATGCCGTTGAGGAAGTCCAGCACCCGGCCGGCGGCCGCATCCTGGCCGATCGAGCAGTACGCCGCCGCGACGAACGAAGCGTCTCGCGGCCAGACGAACCGCCACGGGCCGTCCCAGCCGGCCAAGGTGGCGCCGTTGCTCAGTGTCAGCGCGTCGAGATCGGCCACGGCGGCGCCGACCAGTCCGCCGTACGGGCCGTCGAAGGTTGCTGCCGGCACCTTGCGGCCCGGGATGCCCTCGGCGACCAGCTGTGGTTGCGGGTTGCGAGCGAGATTGTTCGCCGTACCGGCGGCCAGGAACGCCAGCAGGACGACGATGACGACGGCCGGGAACCACCCGACCCGCCGTGCACTGTCGTCCCGCATAGCTCCCCCTATTGGGCTAGATGCTGCACTTCCGCCTCGAACTTGCGCCGCGGTGCCAGCTCCACCAGGAACATCGCGGTCAGCACCAAGGCTCCTCCCACCAGCATCCGCCACGTCACGCTCTCCGACCCGAACAGGACCGCGAACGACGACGCGAACACCGGCTCCATCGTCATCGCGATCGCCGCGCGGGTCGGGGTGAGGTGCGCCTGCGCCCAGGTCTGGACGATCAGCGCCATGGCACCGGCGACGAGCGCCATGTAGAAGACGCTGACCCAGTCGCCGCCGGTGGTCGGCAGGGCGAAGCCGCCGGGGAGCGCGCCGATCGCGCAGACGCAGGTGATCACGACCATCTGCAGCGCCGACAGCCCGAAGGCGTTCTGCGGGGTGGACCAGGCGCCGAGACCGATGATGTGCAACGCGTACAGGCCGGCCGAGGCGAGCGTGAGCAGTTCGCCGGTGCCCAGGCTCAGGCCTTGCAGCGACAGGACGCCGAGGCCGACGGTGGCGAGGATCACGGCGACCCAGGCCCAGCGGCCGATCTTGTGCCGCAGGATGACCGCGGCCAGCAGCGGGGTGAAGACGACGTACATGCCGGTGACGAAACCGGACACGCTCGCCGAGGTATGACGCAAGCCCTCGGTCTGGACCAGCTGGGCGATGCCGTAGGTGATGCCGAGGGCAACGGCCCGGCCGCGGTCGAGGCGGCTCAGCCGGCCGATCGCCGGCGGGTGCACCACGATCAGCGCGACCGAGGCGATCAGGAACCGCAACGCCAGGTAGTCGGCGACATCCATCCTGGTGAGGAGGTCCTTGGTCAAAAAGAAAGTGGATCCCCACGCTGCTGCGACCGCGAGCAGGGCCAGCACAGCGAGACGCGGGTGATTCACGCGGCACAGCTAACCAGACGGCTTCGGCAGCCGCCAAAACGTGTCAGAGCACGGTGATGATGACCTGGCTGCCGGGCTTGACCTTCTTGCCGGCGCCCGGGTTCTGCGCCGCGACGATGTTCAGTCCGAGGTTGAACGGCGCCTTCTCCACCTTCACGGTGAAACCCGCCTCGGTGAGGATCCGCTGCGCGTCGGCGAGGTTCTTGCGCTTGACGTTCGGGATCTCCACCAGCGGCGGACCCTTGGACACCACCAGCTGGACCTTGTCCTTGGCGAACAGCGTGCCGCTGTTGGGGGTCTGGCTGATCACCACGCCTTCGGCGACCTTCTCGTCGTACTGGTCGGTGCGTCCGGTCACGAAGCCGAGTTTGCGCAGGGCCTTGTTCGCGTCCCGGTACGACTTCCCGGTCTGGTCCGGGACCGCGATCGGCTTCTTGCCCTTGCTGACCGCGAAGTTGACCGCGCTGCCCGGCTTCACGACCGAGTCGAACTTCGGGCTGAACGCGATCACCCGCCCGGCCGGCACGGTCTCGTTGTACTGCTCGTTGATCTGGCCGGTGATGAGCTTGATCGGGTCCAGCGCCCGCTTCGCCTCCTCCAGCTCCAGTCCGGCGAGTTGCGGCACCCGGTACCGCTCCGGGCCTTTGGAGACGGTGAGACCGATCTCACCGTTCTTCCGGATCCGGTCTCCGGCGGCAGGGTCGGTCGCCATCACGTAACCGTTCGGCACGTCCTCGGAGAAGTCCTGGTTCGCCAGCGTCGTCCGCAGTCCGAGCTTCTCGGCCTCAGTCGCTGCCGCCGCCGGAAGCATGTTCACCAGGCTCGGCGTGGTGGTGTAGCGGTGGATGCCGTAGTACCAGGCCGCCGTACCGATGCCGATCGCAGCCGCCAGGATCGCGATCAGTGCGATCAGCCCGCGGCCCCTGCGCTGCTGAGGCGCTTGAACCCTCGGTGCACCAGTGGGACGTCCGTGCTCCACCGGTACGACGATCGTGTCGTGGCGCAGGACCTGACCGTCGTCCTCGGGAGCGCCACGCGTGTAGCCGTCGTCGTACCCGCTGTCCTGGCGGATCTGCTGGATCGGGATCGTCAGGTCGCCGGTGAGTTCCGGGTCGTCCGGCAGCCCCTCCTCGAGCGCACTGCGCACCCGCCGGACCTGACGGCTCAGCACCCGTGCGTCAGCCGGTCGCAGGTCCCTCTCACGCGCAGTCGCGCGCTGCACGAGCGCATCGACGTACGGCGGGATGCTCGGCTCCTCCAGCGACGGCGCCGGTACGTCGGCATGCACGTGCGCGTAGGCGACCTGGATCGGGGTGTCACCGGAGTGGGGCTTGTTGCCGGTGAGCATCTCGTACAGCAGGATGCCCGAGGAGTACACGTCCGACCGGGCGTCCGCACTGCCGTCGGTGACGAGCTCCGGGGCCAGATAGGACACCGTGCCCATCAGCAGGCCCTGGGTCGCGGTGTTGCCGGTGGCACTGACCGCACGGGCCAGACCGAAGTCTGCGACCTTCACCACACCGTTGTCGGCGATCAGCACGTTCTCGGGCTTGATATCGCGGTGGACGATGCCCGCGTCGTGTGCCGCGGAGAGCGCGGACAGGATCGGTGCGAGGAGATCAAGCGCTCGAGCGGGCGAGAGCGGTGCCTGCTCCCGGATCACGTCCCGGAGGGTCCGGCCGGGCACGTACTCCATCGCCAGGAACAGCGTCCCGTCGTCGTCGCCCTGGTCGAAGACGGCGACCACGTTCGGATGGGAGAGCCGGGCGGCGGCCCGGGCCTCGGCCACGAACCGGCGGGCGAACTGGGCGTCGTCACCGAGCCCGTCGTGCATCACCTTGAGCGCGACCACCCGGTCCAGCCGCGTGTCGAGAGCCTTGTAGACCGTCGCCATCCCACCCTTGGCGACGCGCGCGCCCACGCGGTACCGTCCGTCGAGCACTCGCCCGACGAGGCGGTCGCTGACCTGCGTGTCCACGTCGTCCGTCACTTGCGGTGAGCCGCCTCTCGAAGCCGTCCTGCTCTGAGAGTGTAGATAAGGGCTCAGCGTGACCGTGCCAGGCTCACCGCAGTGATATCAGCTCACCGCAGCGGGTCCCAGCCCCGCTCCAGCTGCGCCTTGATCCGGAGCACGTTCTTCACATAGAGCTTCGTGTCCGGGTACATCCCGTTCCGCTTCACCCCGCCGAGGCCCTGGTAGTACCCGGCGACGGCGATATCCAGCCGGGCGGCGCTGGTGAGCCGGTCCAGCAGCACCACTCCGGCGGTGACGTTGTCCTGCGGCCGGAGCAGGTCCAGGTCCCGCCCGACGATGGAGGAGGCGAACCTGCCGGTCGACGGGATCACCTGCATCGCGCCGACCGCGTTGGCGGGGGAGACCACCCGCTGCTTCCAGCCCGACTCCTGCCAGCTGATCGCCAGGGCCAGCTCCGGGTCGACGCCGTACCGTTTGGAGGTGCTGATGATGAGCGCGCGCATCTGGGCCCGGGTCGGCAGCTTGCGGTTCTTCAGGATCGCGCGATTCCGGTCGGCCTTGGCGACGACGTGGTCGGGGTAGGTGCGGCCGGCGAAGCTGTTGTTCTTCTTCTTGGCCGGTGCGGCCTTCGGGCGGATCTTGACCGGGATCTGCAGCGGTTTGCCGGCGTAGATGTGGTCGCTGCTGCGCAGACCGTTGGCGGCCAGCAGATTCGCCTGGGAGCACTTGTAGCGCTTGGCGATCTTGGACACGGTGTCGCCTGGTTTGACGATATACGTCACCCGGCCGAGCTGTGAGCGCTTGGTCGTCTGCTGGACGGTGGTGCCGCCTTTGCCGGGCACCTTGAGCACCTCGCCGGCGTAGATCGCGTTGCCGTTGCCGGGCAGGCTGTTCAGCGCGACCAGGGTCTTCACCGTGGTGCCGTAGCGGCTCGCGATGTGGCTGAGCGTGTCGCCGTCCTTCACCTGGTACGAGCCGAAGCCCGGTGAGCCGGCGGTGATCACTCCTGCGGTCAGCAACGGCACGGCAATGCCGGTCAGAACACGTACGACGTTACGCATAGTCCATCTCCCCGTGTGAACGTCACTTGACCGTAAGTGCTGATACGGATGTGACAACAGGGGCGAATGGGGTGTTTGTTACGGCTGTAATCCAATGTTGACAATTCAAGGCTGAACTACATGTGTGTAGTTCACAAGCTGCTTGCTCACAGCAACCGAAGGGTCACCGCGCGCTGTGTTGCATCCGGCAACGACTGCTCAGTGGCGGAACCTGCTGCCCAGGAACGGCTTTCCGAGGTCCGGTACGACGCCGGTGCGCACGGTCTCCGCGATGATCTGCGCGGTGATCGGAGTGAGCAGTACGCCGTTGCGGTAGTGCCCGGTCGCCCACAGCAGTCCGTCGAGACCAGACGGTCCCAGAACCGGTGCGTTGTCCGGGGTGGCCGGCCGCAACCCGGCGATCGCCTCCACCAGTTCCAGCTCGTCCGTGATCGGCAGGACGGTCCGCGCATCCCGCAGCAACGAGAACACGCCACCGGCGAGCACCCGAGTGTCGTAGCCCAGCTCGGTGCTGGTGGCACCCACCACGAGCTCACCACCCGGCCGCGGCACGAGGTAGACGGAGAAGCCTCGTGCGGTCGCTCGTACCGTGTGATTCAGCGCGGGCCGGTAGGCCTCAGGCACCCGCAGCCGCAGTACCTCGCCCTTCACTGGACGCACAGGCGGCCGCAGCTCATGCGGTACGCCGTCCAGCTGCCCAGACCACGGCCCTGCCGCCGCAACCACGTGCCCAGCGTGCACGGTGTCCCCGTTGTCCAGTTGTACGCCGACAGCCGTCGTACCAGCTGTGAGGACGTGAGACACGCGCTGCCGGAGCAGAGTGACGCCAGAGACCTCGATAGCGCGGAGGAGTGCGGTCACTGCCTGCCGGTTGTCGACTGAATGGTCGCCAGGGACCCAGACCCCACCGGAGACGCCGGCGGCCAGGAGAGGCTCGCGTTTGCGGGCGTCGCGACCGGACAGCTCTTCGACCTCGAGGCCGAGCCGTCGCTGGTAGTCCGCGAGTCGCCGGAGTGCTGCCGCGTCGTCGACGTCGTACGCGACCGACAACGTCCCTGTCTGGTGCAGACCGGCCGAAAGGCCTGTGACCGCTTGCAGTTCCTCGGCAAAGGCAGGCCAAGCGGCCACGCTGGCCAGGTTGAGGGCGAGCAGGTCGTCCTCGCCGTACTCGACCTCGGTGACCGGGGCCAGCATGCCGGCGGCGACGGCGGAGGTCTGGGTGCCGGGTGTCGGGTCACATACCGTCACCTGGATACCGTCTGCAGCCAGCCGCCACGCGGTGGCGAGACCGATGAGCCCGGCCCCGACCACCACCACATCGGATGTGAGCCCGGTCATGGGGCCTCCCGGTCTCGACTGAGGAGCGGAGAGAGTGCGGTCATGGGGCTCCCGGCCTGGACTGAGGAGCGTAGGGAGCGAAGCGACTGGAGTGACGAGGGAAGGGCGGGAGTCGAAGCCCCATGACCTGCCGCGCCGGAGGCGTGGCGATGTGCACAGCGACTGGAGCGACGAGGGAAGACCGGGAGTCACAGCCCCATGACCCGCCGCGCGGCAGCGCGGCAATCAGTACAGGCATGCCCTAAGGCTACGTCCAGCCGAACATGGCAGGCTGTGCGGTGTGACTGACCACACCGACCGACTCGACGATGCCCGGCTCTACCTCTGCACGGATGCACGAGCGAAGCAGGGCGACCTCGAACAGTTCCTGGATGCCGCACTCGGCGGTGGCGTGGACATCGTGCAGCTGCGCCAGAAGGAGATGGAGGCAGCGGACGAACTGGCCGCGCTGGAGGTCTTCGCGGACGCCTGCAAGCGGCACGGCAAGCTGCTGGCCGTCAACGACCGTGCGGACATCGCCTTCGCCGCGGGAGCCCGGGTACTGCACCTGGGCCAGCGTGACCTCCCTGTGCACGCTGCACGGGCCGTCATCGGTCCGGAGCCGATCATCGGACGCTCCACGCACACGTTCAGCCAGGTGAACGCGGCAGTCACCGAGCAGGGCTCCGACTACTTCTGCGTCGGCCCGACCTGGGAGACCCCGACCAAGCCGGGCCGCCAGGCCGCCGGTCTGGAGCTGGTCTCGTACGCCGCGAGCCGTCCGCAATCGAAGCCGTGGTTCGCGATCGGCGGTATCGATCTCGGCCGGCTCGACCAGGTCGTCGAGGCCGGAGCCACTCGCGTTGTCGTCGTACGCGCGATCACCGAGGCCGACGACCCGGCTGCCGCGGCTGCGGAGTTCAGCCGGCGGTTGCGGGGTGCCGGGTGATCAACAACCCGAAGGCCGCCCGAATCGTCGCCATCGTGGTGATCGCCATGCTGGTGATCACGCTCGCGGCCTCGCTGTTCGGGTGCGCCGCCGCCAAGCCGGCCGCCACCAGCAGCACCGACCCGGACAGCGGTCTGACCTTCGTCGCGGCGGCGGACCTGCCGGGCGAGGCGCGGGACACGTTGAAGCTGATCGACCAGGGCGGACCGTTCCCGTACAGCCGGGACGGCGTGGTGTTCGGGAACTTCGAGAAGATCCTGCCGAAGCAGCACCGCGGCTACTACCGCGAGTACACCGTGAAGACACCGGGGGAGAGCGATCGCGGCGCGCGCCGGATCGTGACCGGGAAGGCCGGCGAGCGTTACTACACCGACGATCACTACAAGTCGTTCCGCCGGATCGCGGCGGACGGGGGGACCGACGGATGACTGACCTGCGCCCGCTGCTGACCAAGGGCCTGCGCCCCGGCGTCTACCGGTGGCACTCCGACGCAGCAGCGAACCAGGTACGACGTGACGTCGCCGGAGCCGGCTGGGACTTCGTCCTGCTGGACACCAGTCAGATCCACGACAAGTCCGGCTTCCTGGACCTGTGTGCGACCGCCTTCGACCTGCCGCGGTGGTTCGGGCGCAACTGGGACGCACTCGCCGACTCGTTGAGCGACCGCTCCACCGGCGAGCCCGAGATCGTGCTCTGGACAGGTCTCCATCACCTGCTCGAGCACGACCACGACACCGTCGACGTCGCGCTGCAGATCCTGACCGAGGACGCCACGGCCTCCGGCCAGCTCCGGGTCCTGATTCAACTCGAGCAAGCCCAGACCCCGGACTTGCTGAGGTCGCTGCCTCAGCTGTGAGGCTTCCGAGTCACCCCCGGAGCCGCTCGGCCAGCACGGACAACTCGTCCACGAACCAGACCGACCGCCCGAGGTTGCTCTCCCGCACCCAGTCGCGCAGCGGCTTGCTGGCGGCCAGCTTGTCCGAGATGTCGCCGACAACGGCCAACCCCATCCGGTAGTTCACGAACTTCTGCGCAATCGCCCCCGCCCAGCCCGTCCGCAACTCGAAGAACTCGTCACCGAGGCTGTCGGCCGCCAGGGCGACCCACGCGGCGTCGTGCTCGTAGTGCGCCTGCGTGATGAGCTGGACGGCGTCGCTGTCGTCGGCCACCCGGGTGTCACTCACGAACACCCGAACCCCGCCTAGTTCCTCAACCACGTCAGCACCTTCTCTGTCTGGGCCGGCAACACGTGCCCGGCGTCCGGTAGCAAGACAGTCGCCTCCGGCAACCGTCGTTTCGTCTCGTGTGAGTCGAGCATCCGATCCCGCCCGCCGACGATGACGAGCAGTTCGAGCTTCTCCAGTTGCTCGTCGGTGAAGATCGGCAACCACACCCGCCGCGGGCGGAAGTGTTCGTGCACCATCAGGGCGAATCGCCCGTACTCCGTTGCGTCCCCGGACGGCAACGGGCCCGCGACCAGCCGCATCGTCTGCAGGATTCCCCACCGCCCGAACGGCAGCAGGAACACCGCAGGCAGGTAGATCAGCGACTTCTGCCGCCCGACCCCACCCGGCGTCAGCAACGCCAGCTTCCGCACCTGTCCCGGTCGCCGGATCGCGTAGTCGAGGGCTAACCACCCGCCGAGCGACGAGGCCACCATCGACACGGACCCGCCGACATACAGACCATCCAGTACGTCGTCCAGCCAGTCGACGTGCGCGTCCAGGGCGGGTCGCACCTCGGCGCTCAGACCGGGTTCACCCAGCAGGTCCACGGCGTGCACGCGGAAGTGCTCGGCCCACGCGACCACATCGCCGATCCACTCGAGCGTCGTACTCGCCGAGCCGTGCAGGAGGACGAGCGGCGGCGCGCCGGCCGGACCGCAGCTGACCACGAACGTGTCGCCCTCGCGGGTCGGCACCAGACGCTGCTCGCTCGGCACCGGCCAGGTTGCGAGCAGCTCGCGATAGCGCTCGTGCAGGACGCGTCGGCTCGCGTCGGACCGGAAAATCATGTGCTCAAAATACCTCAAACATCCCTATCTTGCTAACTATAGGGAACTCTAAGGAACCTGCCGTAGCCTAGAGACCCACGACGTCAAAGGATGCGGATGCCCCAGGAGCTGTATTCGGTCGAGCAGGTGGCGAGCCGGCTCGGCCTGCATGTCCGGACGATCCGGAACTATGTGCGCGACGGCCGGCTGAAGGCCGTCCGGATCGGGAAGCAGTACCGGATCGCGCGCGAGGACCTCGAGGCGTTCACCGGCACCAGCGCCGCCGCACTCGAGGTGGATGAGCAGACCCGGCACGTGGAGGCGTCGAGCATCGTGCACATCGACGCGATCGACCGGGCCGGCGCGGACCGGATCAGCACGCACGTGATGGGCTCGCTCAATCAGAGCGGCATCGGCCGGCTCCGGGTCGAGACCGTGTACGACGAGGACCGCGCCGTACTCAAGGTCATCATCCTCGGCGACCTGGCTCCCACCGCGGAGTTGCTCCGCCTGATCGACATGATGGCCACCCCCTGAAGGGGTGCGGTCAGAGCTGCCGGGAGGTCGCGGCGATGGCCAGGTCGGCCAGGGCTTTGCGGGCGGTGTCGTCGGCCAGCGGAGCGCGGTCGAGGGCATCGAGGGCATCCTCGGTCCGCTCGGTGATCAGGTCCTCGCAGGCCTGCACCGCACGCGAGTCCTGCAGGATCTCGCGCAGCAACTGGATCTCGTCGTCATCCAGGTCCGGCCGCCCGAACAATCGGTCGAACTCGGTCAGCTGCACCTCCGACGCGTGGTCGACCGCGTAGGCGACCAGCACCGTCCGCTTGCCCTCGCGCAGGTCGTCACCGGCCGGCTTCCCGGTCAGCGCAGGATCGCCGAACACACCGAGCAGATCGTCGCGCAACTGGAACGCCTCACCCACGGGCAGCCCGTACGCCGACAGGGCCTCGATCAACCGTCGATCACCGCCGGCCAGCGCCGCGCCGATGTGCAGCGGCCGCTCGACCGTGTACGTCGCCGACTTGTACCGCAGTACCCGCAATGCCTGGTCCATGTCGGACACCCCACTGGCCTGTGCGACCAGGTCGAGATACTGCCCGGCCGTCACTTCGACCCGGACGGCGTCGAAGAACCGGGAGGCCCGGGCCAGTGCGGCCGCGTCGAAGCCGGACGTGTGCAGCATCTCGTCGGCCCAGATCAGGCACAGGTCGCCGAGCAGGATGGCCGCGCCGATGCCGAACCCGACCGGATCGCCGCCGACCCCGGATGCCTCCGAGCGGGCCCGCTGCAACGCCTCGAAGCGGCGATGCGCGGCCGGTGCACCCCGGCGTACGTCGGACGAGTCCATCACGTCGTCGTGCACCAGCGCACTGACGTGCAGCATCTCCAGGCTGGCCGCGGCGGTCAGGATCGGCTGCGCCGACGGTGCTCCTGGGGTTACCTGGCCGCCCGCGGCCCGGAAACCCCAGTAGCAGAAGGCCGGCCGCAGCCGCTTGCCGCCGCTGGTCGCGTCCCGGGCGGCCTGCACCTGCTCGGTCAGCTCCGGCCCGATCGCCTCCAGCCGCTGCTGCTGCAGGTCGAGGAAACCGGTCAGAGCGTGTTGTACCTCGGCCGGGATGTCCACATCGCCATACACGTCTCGGAGCGTAGTCGGTGCGAGCGCGACGGTGGACACCGCGGGTAACCTGTCGCCATGGCGAACGGTCTTCCCTCGACGCTGCCCGGCGGTACGCCGACGATCCGCGAGTTGCTGGCGACCGGCGCCCGTTCCTTCTCGTTCGAGTTCTTCCCGCCGAAGACGCCCGAGGCCGAGGAGGTGCTGTGGCGGTCGATCCGCGAGATCGAGCAGCTGCGGCCGACCTTCGTGTCGATCACGTACGGCGCCGGCGGGACCACCCGGGACGGCACGATCCGGGTCACTGAGCGGGTCGCGCAGGACACCTCGCTCACTCCGCTCGGTCACCTCACCTGTGTCGCTCACTCGCGTGACGAGTTGCGGTCGGTGATCGGTGCGTACGCCGGAGCCGGCGTCCGGAACATGCTGGCGCTGCGCGGCGACCCGCCGGGCGGTCCGAACCAGCCGTGGGTCGCGCACCCGGAGGGCATGAACCACGCGATCGAGCTGGTCGAGCTGATCCGTTCGCTCGGCGACTTCTGTGTCGGCGTGGCGGCGTTCCCCGACAAGCATCCGGAGGCGACCTCGCTGGAGGCCGACGCGCAGGTGCTCGCCGCGAAGGCTGCCGCTGGTGCGGACTACGCGATCACCCAGATGTTCTTCGGTGCCGACGACTACTTCCGGCTGGTCGAGCGCGCGGCCGAGCTGGGCTGCGACATCCCGGTGCTGCCGGGCATCATGCCGGTCACCAACATCAAGCAGATCCAGCGGATGGCGGAGCTGACCGGGATGGCGCTGCCGACCGCGGTCACCGACCGGTTGCTCGCGGTCGAGGACGACCCGGGCGCGGTCCGGGCCGTCGGCATCGCGATCGCCACCGAGCTGTGCGAGCAGCTGCTCGCCGGCGGAGCACCCGGTATCCACTTCATCACGCTGAACAGGTCCACCGCGACGCGTCAGGTGTTCCTCAACCTGAGGTCCACGGTCGTATCCTGACCTGATGGCTGACCCGTCGGATCTGCTGATCGACCGTACTCTCGTCCTGCTCCGCCACTCCAAGGCGGTGCCGCACGAGTCGATGCCGGATCTGGAGCGCCCGCTGTCCGACCGCGGCCGCGCCGACGCGCTCGCGGCCGGCCGCTACCTCGTTGCCCAGGGCATCGAAGCCGACCTGGTCCTGTGCTCACCGTCGCAGCGCACCCGCGAGACCTGGGAGTTCGCCGCCGAGGCCGGCGCGAGCACGAACGACATCTGGTACGACCGCCGCATCTACAACGCCGACACCGTCGAGCTCCTCGACGTCATCCGGGAAGCGCCGTCCGAGGCCCGCACTGTGGTCCTCGTCGGCCACGCACCCGGCATCCCGTGGCTGGCCGACGAGCTGGCCCTCGACGGCACCAGCCCCGAACGCGTCGAGCTCACCCAGAAGTATCCGACCTCCGGCCTGGCCGTCCTCCACCTCACCTGCCGGTGGCCCGACCTGTCCGCCGACGACGCCGACCTCGTCTCGTACGTCGTACCGCGCGGCTAGGGTAGCCAGTTCGTGGTGCTGTTGACGGTGACGAGGCGCTGAGTCGCCCGGGTCAGGACGACGTACAGGGCTCGGACGCCGCCCAGGGTGTCGCTGACGATCCGGTCCGGCTCGACGACGACGACCGCGTCGTACTCGAGGCCCTTCGACTCCAGTGGGCTGACCGCGACGACACGTGGGTCGCCGAGCTCGGCGAGCACCGGGTCGACGGCCGGCCGCAGCTTCGGCGGCACGATCACACCGACCGTGCCCTCGACCAGCTGGAGCAGCTCGACCGCGGTGTCACCCGCGGCCTCGGCGATCTTGCCGTCGTCGACGATCCGGTGCTCGGGTTCCACGCCGGTACGCCGTACCGCGTCAGGCAGATCCGCGTCGGGCAGAGTCCGCCGGATCACCTCACCCGCGAAGGCGTAGATCTCGGCCGAGTTCCGGTAGTTCGTGGACAGCCGGAACGAGTGCCGCTGCAGGTGCGACAGCATCGAGTCCATCGCCGCGCGGGCCTCGTCCGGGTCCGGCCACGAGCTCTGGGCCGGGTCGCCGACGATCGTCCAGCTCGCTTGCGGCCCGCGCCGGGTGACCATCCGCCACTGCATGGGGGAGAGGTCCTGGGCCTCGTCGACCAGGACGTGCGCGTACTCCTCGGGCTCTTCGGCCTCTCTGGCGGCAGCGACCCGGGCTCGCCGCTCCGAGGTGGTGAGCACCTCGTTGACGCCGTCCGACAGACCCTCCAGCCAGTCGAACTCCTCGTCCTTGGCCTCCGAGACGGGTGCGCGACCCAGCAACGTGTTGAGCTCGTCCAGCAGGGCTACGTCGGCGATGGTGAACTCACCGGTGCCGCGGACGGCGGCAGCGAGTGCGTCGACCTCTGCAGGGGTCAGGTCGTTGCGGGCCCACCTCTGCAACCGCCTTGGGTCGCCGAGCCAGCGCAGCACCGCCTCTGGCGTCAGCACCGGCCACCACTGGTTGAAGAACGTCCTGAACGCCGGTGTGTCGGTCACCTGGTCGCCGAAGGCCTCGCGGTCGCCGTACACCCCAGTACGGAGGTCATCGGGGAACCGCTGCCACAGCGCGGCCACCAGACCCTTGCGAGCCTCGGCTCCGGCTCTGTTGCGTGGCGTCCGGCGCAGCGCGTTCCGCCGTACGTTGTCCAGCTGGTTCGCGTCCAGCTCGACCGTGCCTCCACCTAGGAAGACTCGCAGCGTGGTGGGTGCGTTGGGCACGCGGTCGCGGGCAGCACGCGACAGTACGCCGCGCATCCGTAGTGAACCCTTGATCGCGGCCACATCGGCTTCGTCGACCGCAGTGGCCTTGATGCCGTCCACCAGCTCGCCGACGGCCCGCAGGGACACGGTGTTCTCGCCCAGGCTCGGCAGCACTCGCTCGATGTAGGCCATGAACGCGGCGGACGGCCCGACGACCAGTACGCCGCCACGCTCGAACCGCCTGCGGTCGCTGTAGAGCAGGTACGCCGCACGGTGCAGAGCGACCACCGTCTTACCGGTGCCGGGGCCACCGCCGATGACGGTGACACCACGGGCAGGAGCCCGGATCGCCTTGTCCTGCTCGGCCTGGATGGTGGCGACGATGTCGCGCATCGTGTGACCGCGGGCCCTGGACAGGGACGCCATCAGCGCGCCCTCACCCATCACCGGCAGGTCCTCGGGTGCGCGTTCCGGCGCCAGCAGGTCGTCCTCGAGCCCGACGATCCGCGGGCCCTTGTTCCGCAGCACGCGACGCCGGACGACCTTCAGCCGGTCGGTCGCGGTGGCGCGGTAGAACGGCTCGGCGGCCGGAGCGCGCCAGTCGATCACGAGCGGTTCGTACTCCGCGTCGCGGACACCGATCCGGCCGACGTACAGCTTGTCCAGACCGGCAGCGGTCTCGGCGGCCGGCTGGTCGTCGCCCTGGTCGGCGTCGAGCCGGCCGAAGACGAGACCCTCGTGCTCGGCGTCCAGCTCGGCGATCCGCCGGGCCGCCGCGAACACCAGCACGTCCCGCTCGTACAGACCGGTCTGCTCCTCCTCGCGGACTCGGCCGACGTTCTGCGCCTGTCCGCGTTGGTGCCCTTCGACCGCGATCCGCGACGCTGACCGGGCGGCCTCGGCGACCCGGTCGTAGACCCGGTCGACGTGTTGCTGCTCTGCCGCCAGTTCAGCGCGCTCGACGTTCTCGTGATCGGCCGACGTGGGGGATTGATCCACCGAGGTCCTCTCTACTGCCGGGCAGCTCGCCCGACACGCAACACATGAACGCTCAATCCTACGTGGGCGGGGTAGCGCAACCCCACCCGGTCTCAGGCCTTCCCGACCGCGTCCGCCACGATCGCCGCGCCCAGAGTGGTCGCCGGTACGCCGGAGCCCGGGTGAGCACCCGCACCCACGCAGTACAGGCCCTTGATCGGGGAGACGTTGGCAGCACGCCGGCGGGCCGTCCGGTAGCCCTCCCAGGCCACACCGGCCCACCAGGACGGGGACGTCTGCCGCGACACCACCTTGTCCCGGATGTGCAGGCCACGCGCGACCAGCAGGTCCAGTACGTCGTCAGTCGGATAGCCGTGCACCAGCACCGACCACGCCTGATGCCCAGCCGGTGCCTGTCCACCGGCTCGCACGACGACAGTCGGCGTGCCGTGCAGCACAGTCTCGAACGGCAAGGTCGGCAGCGGCTCCCGCAGTCCCAGGTGTACGACGTACGCCGCCTGGGCCTGGTGTGTCGCCTGCACCTGCTTGCGCACCTTCTTGGCCGCGCGGTCGTCCACCAGTTGCCCGTAGAGCTCACGCGGGTCGATGTCGCTCACCACGATGTCCGCCGCCAGCACGGTCCCGTCAGCCAGCCGTACTCCGGTCACACTGCCGTCAGACGTGGTGACGGCGACCACCTCGGCCCCAGTCCGTACGTCGATCTTCCGCTCGCTCGCCCGTTGCGCGAGAGCATCCGCGAGTGCGCCGAAACCACCGTCGATCGTCCACCGGCCGAAGGTGCGCTCCAGATACGACCACACGCCGACGTACCCGGGGGTGAGCTTCGCGTCCGATCCACCTTGGGCTGCGTAGTGCCGCAGTACCGCACGAGCCCGGTCGTCATCCAGTTGGCGTTGTGCGACCCGCTCCAGCGACTGCCACGGCTTGAGTGACCTGATGGCACCCAGTGGAAGCCTGTCCTTGAGTGGCGGCTCCAGTGACGTCTTACGCAGTACCTGCCAGGTCTCGCCGTACCCGTCGACCAATGAGGTCCACTGTTGGGCCGCCTTGTCGCCGGCCAGAGCTGACCACGCCTGCGCCTGCTCACCCCGATCGGTGATCGGTAGGTCGAGTACGGAGCCGTCAGCGAACATGTGCCGCCGGGGCTCGGTCACCGGCTCCAGTTGGACCAGGCTCTCGATCGGGCGACCACTCTTGCGGAACAGGTCGCGCAGTGCGGCCGGGAGCGTCGTACTGGCCGCTCCCGCGTCCCAACTGAACCCGTCTGCCTCGATCCGGCCGAGGACTCCGCCGAGGCGTTCGTCCCGCTCGCAGATGGTGACCTGATGGCCGAGCTTGGCCAGCCGGACGGCACTGGCGAGACCGGCCAGACCGGCCCCGATGACGATCACACGGGCCATCAGACGACTCTGGTCCCAGTCGCCGGGTCGCCGCGTTTCTCCCGCCAGGCCTTGAACCTGAAGTAGCCACGCTTGATGAACCGGAAGGCGACGTACACGCCGATCAGGCCGAGCAGCAGCAGAATGCCGGCGATGACGAGCGCGACCTCGGGATGGAACGCGGCCAGTGCAACCACACTGACGACGGCGATGTCCTCACCGGACGACGCGGCGATGTTGGTGACCGGCTCGGGGGAGGTGTTGATCGCGAGTCGCAGACTCGACTTCACCGCGTGCGAGAGCAGCGCGACCAGGCCACCGGTGGTGGCGATCACGGCCTGCTCCAGCGTGCTCGCCTCGCCGGACAGCAGCGCGGCGACGATCGCACCGACGGTCGGCCGGATCACCGTGGAGATCGCGTCCCAGGCCGAGTCGATGTACGGGATCTTGTCGGCGACGAACTCGAAGGCGAACAGAACACCCGCTGCGATCAGAACGGCGTTGCTGGTCAGTGCGGTCGGGACGTCGTCGGCTCCGGCGAACCGGCCGAGCAGACCGAGAATCAGCACGCACGCGTAGGCGTTGATACCGCTCGCCCAGCCTGACGTGAACGCCAACGGCAACGCTTCCATGTGTCCTGCTCCGTAACCCTCAGTCGCCACCCCGTGCGACGACCCGTGTTGTCATTATCGAACGTCTCGCAGCGAGTTTTGGTTAACCGTTGACTTCCGGGTCGCCTCGACTCACAGTGATCAGGCTGCCAGTCTGTGTGACCGGCATCCCCGCCGTCGGTTCAGGAGAACAACATGCGTCGTCGTCCGAAGATTCTCGCCGCATTGACTGCGGTAGCGCTGGCCATCACGGTGACCGGCGTGTCGTCGTCAGGCGGTCCACCTGCTGCTGCGTCGACCCCCGGGCCGACCGCGATGGCCGCTTCCGCGTTCAGCGCGGCGGCCGCGAAGTACGGCGTACCGGAGTCCGTGCTGCTGGCCGTGTCGTACGCCGAGACCCGCTGGGACGACCACCAGGGTGCGTCCAGCACCGACGGTGGCTACGGCCCGATGCACCTCACGGCTGTCGACCCCACCGCGGTCGTCGACCTCTCCGGCAAGCGCAAGATCGCCAAGGCCAGCTCACTGCGGACTCTCTACAAGGCCTCCGAGCTGACCGGGCTGGACCCGGTTGCCCTGCGCAATGAGACCGCCGCGAACATCGAGGGTGGTGCCGCGCTGCTGGCGTCGTACCAGCGCGCTCTCGGGCTCCCGGTCGGCGCTGACACCTCTGCAGCCCAGTGGTACGGCGCAGTGGCGTCGTACGCGGAGGCTTCGGACCGGGTGGCCGCGTCGGTGTTTGCTGACGACGTCTACTCGATCATGGCCCGCGGTGCGGCCCGTACGACGAACACCGGCCAGCAGGTCGTGATGCCGGCCGTCGCGGTCGCACCGGACAAGTCCCAGGTGAGCAAGCTGTCGCTGCCGACGGGTGCTCCGGCCGACAACACCGGTGTGGAGTGCCCGAAGTCTCTCGGCTGTGAATGGCTGCCGGCGCCGTACCAGGACCTGGGCGGTGGCGACTACGGCAACCACGACCTGGCGGACCGGCCGAACACCGGCAAGATCGACTACATCATCATTCACGACACCGAGGGCGGCTGGCAGGGCACGCTCAACCTGGTGCAGGACCCGACGTACGTGAGTTGGCAGTACACGATGCGCTCGTCCGACGGTCACACCTGGCAGCACGTCAAGGCCAACGACGTCGCCTGGCACGCCGGCAACTGGTACGTGAACATGCACAGCATCGGCATCGAGCACGAGGGCTTCGCGGCCCAGGGCGCGACCTGGTACACCGAGTCGCTCTACCGCAACTCGGCCAAGCTGGTCCGCTACCTGGCCGCCAAGAACAACATCCCGCTCGACCGGGCCCACATCATCGGCCACGACCAGATCCCGGGGACGATCCCGAGCACGGTCCGCGGCATGCACTGGGACCCGGGACCGTACTGGGACTGGGAGCACTACTTCGACCTGCTCGACGCGCCGATCTGGGGCAAGTCGGTGTTCCCGGTGAAGGCCGGCTCGATCGTCACGATCAAGCCCGGTTTCGACGACAACGTGCAGGTGCTGACCAACTGCACCGGTGCGGGCACCACGTGCACCCCGCAGGGCACCAACTTCGTCTACCTGCGTCAGGCACCGGACGACGCGGCTCCGCTGGTCAAGGACCTCGGACTGCGCCCTGACGGTTCCGACAGCACGACTGTGGTGTCAGACATCGGTGCACGCGCTGCCGCTGGTTCGCAGTACGTCGTGGCGCAGCAGCAGGGTGACTGGGTGGCAGTCTGGTACCTGGGTGCGCTGGCTTGGTTCAAGAGCCCTGCGTCGGCTCCGGACGCGTTCGCGAAACCGGGTCTTGTGGTGAAGCCGAAGGCGGGTAAGGCGTCGGTGCCGGTGTACGGCCGGGCTTACCCGGAGCAGGCGGCGTACCCGGAGGGCATCCCCTACCAGGTCGTCACGCCACTGCAGTACTCGATCCTCGCGGGTCAGGCCTACCCGGTGGGCGACCCGTCCATCGAGACCGACTACTACCGCGCGGTGACGTTCGCCGGGCAGCCGCCGACCGACAAGGTCCAGGTGCTCGGCAAGGACCGCTACTACCAGATCTGGTTCGGCCACCGGATGGCCTACGTCCGCGCCGCCGATGTGGATCTGAAGCCTGCGATCTAGGCTGACCGCTGTGATCGACGAAGCCGTCCAGTCCATGCTGGACGGCTTCGTCGCGTCTGTCCGCGACATCGCACCCGTCGAGGCGGTGTGGCTGCACGGTTCGCTGGCGCTGGGTGACTTCCAGGCCGGCCGCAGCGACCTCGACGTGGTGGCGGTGGTAACAGCTCCACCGCCGCCCGAGGTGGCCGACCTGCACAAACGGCTGATCGCGGCGGAGCCCCTGGCGGAGAAGCTGCACTGCTCCTACATGGTGGCCGATCAACTGGCGGACCCGTCGATCCGGCATGCGACCTTCGCCCAGGGCCGGTACTTCGACCGGCCGGTGACCGCGGTAACCCGTCGGGAGCTCGCCCTGAGCAACACGTCTCTGCTGGGTCCGCCGCCGATGTCGTTGCTTCCAGCAATCAGTGACGCGGAACTGGCGGACTTCGTCCGGCACGATCTGCGCGAGTTCTGGTTCCCGGTCACGGCGAAACGGCCACCGTGGTACCTGGACGTCTGGGTCGACCTCGGCCTGCTGACGCTGGCCCGGGCCCACGTCACGTTGACGACCGGCGAGCTGATCACCAAGCGGGCAGCCCTCGACGTCCTGCCCACGCTCGGCGCGCCCGCGGCCGTCGTCCGGGACATCGCCCGTCGGCGGTACGGTCCCGCGCAGCGGGCGAACCCGTTCTGGCGTCACCGCCGGGCGGTGCTGTCCCAGCAGTTCCTGCAGTCGGCGATTCCCGCCGTACTCAGTTGACGGTGATCGGGGTGCCGTTGGTCAGGTCGAGGAGCTCGGCGTAGGTGGTGGGGAAGACCGAGTGCGGGATGCCGGCGGCTGCCCAGATGACGTCGTACTGCCCGAGGGCGGTGTCGACGTAGGTCGCCACCTGGTGCGGGTGACCCACCGGCGCGACGCCGCCGATCGACTGGCCGGTGTGCTCCTTGACGAAGTCCGGGGTGGCGCGACGCAGCTTGGTGATGCCAAGCTCGGCGGCGACCTTGGCGGTGTCGACCCGATGCGCGCCCGACGTCAGGATCAGCACCGGGGCGCCGTCGCCGTCGAAGATCAGGCTGTTCGCGATCGCGCCGACCTCGCAGCCGAGTTCCGCCGCCGCGGCCGCCGCGGTCGGGACCGCCTCGTCCAGGATCACGATCTCACCGGTGGCCCCGGCCGCCTGGAGCGCGTCGGCCACCCGTTGCACGTTGGGATGATTGCTCACCTTCGGCAGCTTAGGCGGCCGGTCCCGCGGGTTCTCAGGCGGCTTCTCAGGCGGCTCTGAGTTCGGCCGCGCCGAAGGACACGTTGAAGCGGTCGCACCAGATCGCGACGCTGCGGAAGTCGTCGAGCTTCACGGTGCTTGGGATGGCGTAGTTCTGGTTGCCGTGATTGCCCTTCAGACTGCCCAGACTGCGGTACTTCCCGTCGTCGAACACATGCCAGCCGTCGCGGCCGGCGACGACCGCGGCGTCGCTGAGCCAGACCTTGAGGTCGGGGCCGTCGGAGGTGTCGAGGTTCTCCAGGCGGAGCACGCGGGAGCCGTCGGCGAGTCTGAGCACGGCGACGGTGCCTTCGGTCTCGTGTTCGTGCGTGATCAGCTTCCCGGTCAGCAGAACCTCGGGGACGGTTGAAGGTTTTCCGGAAACTGTCGGTGGCGTCGTCGACGATGACTGTGTGGAGATCGGAACGGCGCCGGGCAGCGCTTCGTCGACGACCGTGTCGGTGAAGAGCCGCCACGGCTGGAAGAGCGGCAACGCGACCGCGGTGACCACGACGGCCACCGCCGCCGCGGCGATCAGTGCTGCCCGCCACCGGGTGGAAAGCCTCGGCATCGTCGTCCCCTCCGTTCTCCCGCGTCGTACGGCGCTGGTCTCTTTCTCAGTCTGGACGGCGGATCGGGCGCGTGGGGGCGCGCCGGGCTTACGGCCCGTTGACGTTTGTCGGCGGGCGGCGATACGCTGTTCGTGTTCGAACAGATGTTCGATTACATCCGGCCCGGCTTCGTCGGGAGGCCGGCCAGGGGTGATCCGGACAACTGGACGGCTCCGGTGCGGAGTTGCGGCCGCATCGGAAACCGGTGGTCCCGGCGGGCCGGGCACCGGGGTGGACCTCGACCCCCACCTCGGGCCAGCCCGCCGGGCCCCGGCACCAGCCGTCGGTCAGGGACCAGTCCTTGATCAAGGGCTAGTTCTTGATCTTGGGAAGGCGTTCGTACACAGGAGGCGATGGAGCATGTGGGAGTTCGACGAGGCCGTCGAGGTGCGTTCGGATGTCGTGGACGGCGTCGAGACCCCGGAGCAGTTCCTCTGGCGCGGCCGGCTCTGGCGCGTGTGCTCCGTCCAGGCCCGATGGACCGAAACCGCCGCCTGGTGGGAGCGCGGCATCATCGGCGCCGGCCTCGGCGCCACCTACGACGGCCGCCCCGGCCCGGCGCGGACCCGCGCCGGTGCCCACCTGAACGGCGTGGCAGCGCCGGCGAGCCCCCGATCTCGCGCCGATTGTGCTGCCGCGCCCGCTCCCGGCGGGAGCACCACCGCCCTCGCTCCCGCCGGGAGCGCCATCGCCGACGACACCGCGGGGATCTCGGGGAGTCCGGCGGCGGTCGGCGTACTGGATGCAGACTGGGGGCCGCGGCGTGCGGTCCACCGAGTAGAGGCGGGGTGCGGCCGGCACGGTCGGCGTGAGCTGTTCGATCTCGCGCACGACCCGGACTCCGGCCGCTGGCAACTGGAAAGGGTGACGGACCGATGACTGTTTCACCGGTATCTCCGGCAGCCGCCGGCGCGGCCAGCCGCGAACTGTCCCGCGCACGCGCCGCACTGGGTGAAGCGGTGGAGACGAGCGACCACCTGATCCGCTACTCGAGCGCCCACGTCGCGGCGCTCCGGGTCGCGGCCGCGGTCCTCGCCGTCCGGGCCCGCCCGGTCCGCTCCGGCACTCGCCGCCGGGTCCAGCGCAACGCCTGGGTCCTGCTGGCCGAGGTGGCGCCCGAGTTCGGCGAGTGGGCCACCTTCTTCGCCGCCGGCGCCGCCCAGCGCGCCGCCGCCGAAGCGGGCCTGGAACGCGCCGTCACCACCCGCGAGGCCGACGACCTCGTCCGTGCCGTGGAGACCTTCTACGACCTGGTCGAGACCAGCCTCCGCCTCTCCAGCACGCCAGCCCTCACCGCCACCACCGACCCCCAATCCGTCCTGACCCAACCCTGGATGCAAGCCAGTTGACCGCCTACCAGCTGATGGCTGCGTGCCTTCAGCAGGTAGGCCACGGCAGCCGACTCGGGAGATCTGACGTTTGAGCCAGCTACGCAGAGGTGTCGGAAAGGACCTGTGCGGTCGCGTCCACGCTGTCACCGGCGTGGAGTGCTATCTCGCCGACACCCACTACCCAAGCCCGCACCAGGCGATGGACGGCGACTCTTGGCACGACGGCTTGTGCAGCAAGTGCACCGGCGCCGGCAGTTGGCAGGACTTCATTTGCGACAGATGCAACGGCGCCGGCTTCGAGCCCATCGAACTGATCGACCCCGAGACGTACCAACCCGGCTGACCACCATCCGGCCACACCGCCCCGCCCCACCTGCCGTGCCCGCAGCTGTCCCGCCCACAGCTGCCGTGCCCGCAGCTGTCCCGCCCCGCAGCTGTCCCGCCCACAGCTGCCGTGCCCGCTCCTGCCGTGACCGCTCCTGCCGTGACCGTTCCTGCCGTGACCGCTCCTGCCGTGACCGCTCCTGCCGTGCCCGCTCCTGCCGTGACCGCTCCTGCCCCGCCCGCTCCTGCCCCGCCCACACCTGCCCGCCCACTCCCGCCTTGCCACCGGGTTGTGGTGTTGGTGCGGGCGGGGGAGTGGGGAGGGCTTTAGGGTCGGGGGCGTGAGTGAACTTCCTGTTCTTGACGCCGAGGATCAGCGTGTCCTCGGCAGTCTGATGGAGAAGCAGACGACGGTGCCGGCGTCGTACCCGCTGACCGCCAACGCGCTGCGGACGGCCTGCAACCAGACGAGCAACCGCGAGCCCGTCGTCGACTACGACCAGGGGACGGTGGAGCGGATCGCGCGATCGCTCAAGGACCGGGAGCTGGTGCGGACCGTGTGGGCCGGCGCGGGTCAGCGCACGCTGAAGTACCACCAGACTCTCGACGAGCGGCTCGGGCTCGAAGCCGACGAGCGGGCGCTGCTCACGGTGTTGCTCCTTCGGGGTGCGCAGGCGCCCGGTGAGCTGCGGACTCGCACCGATCGTCTGCACCCGTTCGGCGATCGGACCGCGGTCGAGGAGTGCCTGCGCCGGATGGCAGAGCGTCCCGAGCCACTGGTTCGCGAGCTCGAACGGCGCCCCGGTCAGCAGGACCACCGCTGGATCCATCTCCTGGGGCCGCTGCCGGAGCAGGCCGCGCCGGTCGCCACCGAGGCGGTCGATCGGGACGCGGTCCTCGCCGCCGGGGCGGACGCGCGTGACGCTCGGGTGCGGTCGTCGTACGACGCTGTCGCCGGCACGTACGCCGACGAGCTTCTGGACGAGCTGACCAAGCTGCCGTTCGAGACCTGGCTCCTGGACCGGGTCATCGCCCAGGCCGCCGGACTCCCGGTGGTGGAGGTCGGCTCGGGCCCGGGGCACGTCACCGCGTACCTGGCCGATCATGGCGCCGACGCCACCGGGATCGACTTCTCGCCCGCGATGGTGGACGAGGCCCGCCGGCGCTTCCCGGACCGGAACTTCCAGGTCGGGGATCTGCGCCGACTGGCCCGCCCGCCAACAAGCTCCGGGTGGGCGGCCGTGCTGGCGTGGTACTCGCTCATCCACCTGGCGGCCTCCGAGCTTCCCGACGCCGTCGCGGCCCTGGTGCGTCCGCTCGATCCCGGCGGCTGGCTCGTCCTCGGCCTGCACGCCGGAGCCGAGGTCCGCCACGTCGACGAGTTGTTCGGCCACGAGGTCGACCTCGACTTCGTGCTGCACGACCCTGCATACGTGGTCGGGGTGGTCGAGGCCGCGGGCCTCGTCGACGTCGAGTGGTACCTCCGCGGTCCCATCACCGCCAGGCAGGAGACAACCCAGCGCCTGTATGTCGTCGGTCGTCGCGCCACCACCTGACCGCAGCGGCTCTTCGTCGGGCCGCGGCGAAATCGGGTGGACATCGCTTTCCTGACTGGCCTAGCGTTTCCGCTGGCAGCCGTATGTCGGAAGGACCAGAGGAGAGTTTCCCGCACCGTGACGGTGTCAGGAAGCTCGCACGCTCTGTGCTGACGTTGCCCGGTCCGAGGCAGAAACCGACTCTCGAAAGCGGTGCTCAACCGTGACGCACGCATCCTTTGATGTCCCTCCGGATCGGCCGCCGGTGATCGCGGCGACCGATCTCACGAAGACCTACACGTTCCACAAACAGCAGGCCGGTCTCGGCGGCGCGATCAAGAGCCTGGTCCGGCGGAAGTACGAGACCAGGCTCGCCGTCGACGAGATCACGTTCAGCATCAACCGCGGTGAGGTCGTCGGGTTGCTCGGCCCGAACGGCGCCGGCAAGACGACCACACTGAAGATGCTCTCCGGCCTCCTGTACGTCACGTCCGGTGAGCTGGAGGTCCTCGGCTTCACCCCGTCGGACCGCAAGCACGACTACCTGCGGCGGATCGCGCTCGTCATGGGCCAGAAGACCATGCTCTGGTGGGACGTACCCGCGATGGAGAGTCTCCTGCTGCACAAGGACATGTACGGCCTCACGACGAAGGAGTTCGACCGCAACGTCGCCGAGCTCGCCGAGCTGCTCGAGGTCCAGGACCTGCTGAACGTCCAGGTCCGCAAGGTCTCCCTCGGTGAGCGGATGAAGCTCGAGCTGATGGCGGCTCTCGTGCACGGTCCGGAGATCCTGTTCCTCGACGAGCCGACGATCGGCCTCGACGTGGTCGCGAAGGCGCGGGTGCGGACGTTCCTGGCCGAGGTCAACAAGCTCCGCGGCACCACGATCCTGGTGACCAGCCACGACATGGACGACATCGAGGCACTCTGCTCCCGAGTCATGATCATCGACGACGGGCGCCTGCAGTACGACGGGGGCCTCGACGAGCTCGTACACGCGGCCCGGCCGCGCAAACTCGTGCGGGCGACGTACGCGACCGCCGTCGACGGCAGCCGACTCGCGGCGCTCGACGGCGTGACCGCGGTCGACAGCTCCGACCTGACGATCAAACTCGAGGTGGACCGCGAGCGGGCCGGCGACGTACTCGGGCAGCTGACGCGGATCGGTCCGCTGGTCGACCTCGACGTCGCGGACGCCGATATCGAGGAGATCATGCGCGACCTCTTCCTGCGCGGCGGCACGCTCGGGGACGCGTCATGAACACCCTCGTGCGCAACCTGCGGGTCCTGCGCCGGATGACCGCGGCGCAGATCGTCCAGGCGTCCGTCTACCGCGGCGCGTGGATCATCTTCATGGCGGCCAACGTCTGCGTGCCGATCATCTCGCTGCTGATCTGGCGGACCGCGATCGCGAACGGGGCTCAGCTCCCGATCGACGAGCAGTACGTCACGACGTACTTCGTGCTGCTCAGCTTCGTCACGATGGTCACGTCGTCGTGGTTGACCGGTTTCCTGGCGAACGACATCAGGCTCGGCAAACTCTCCAGCTGGATGGTGCGGCCGGCCTCGTTGCTGCTGGGCTTCGTCGCCAACAACCTGTCGGAGAAGTTCCTGAAGCTGTTCGCGCTGGTGCCGATGATCGGCGTGCTGTGGTGGATCTTCCGCGACTCGATGAACATCCCGGCGGGCCCGGGCCGGTGGGCGGTGTTCGCGGTCAGCATCGTGCTCGGGGCGATCCTGGTGTTCACGATCGACATCCTGATCGCGTCGCTCGCGTTCTGGATGGACGACGTGTCCGCGCTGGCGCAGGCCCGGCTGATCATCGCGAGTGTCCTGTCCGGTGCGGTCGTGCCGCTCGCGCTGATGCCGGACTGGTCGCGCGGGTTCATCGACAACCAGCCGTTCAGGTTCACGGTGTCGTTCCCGGTCGAGATCGTCGCCGGCAACCTGTCCGGCCAGGACCTCCTGGTGGGCCTGGGGCTCCAGTTGGGGTATGTGCTCGTGTTCGGAGTGCTCGCGCGGCTCGTCTGGGCTGCGGGGATCCGCGCGTACTCGGCGGTGGGCGCATGAGTGAGACCCGTACGTACGCCGACGACCGGCAGCCGCTCGACCGCAACTGGCTGCACAAGCAGGTGCGTCACCTCCGGCTGTGGCGTCGGTTCTTCACGCAGGCGCTGGTCCGCGAGACGCACTACCGCGCGCACTTCGTCACCACGTTGCTCGTCGGCCTCGTCCAGCTCGGGCTCGGCATCGTGCCGATCCTGCTGCTGTTCGGCTTCACCCAGGAGGTGCACGGCTGGTCCCGGCCCGAGGTGATCACGCTCGTCGGGGTGTACCAGATCATCACCGGGCTGATGGCGGTGTTCATCGCGCCCAACCTGCAGCGGATGACGAGCTACATCACCGAGGGCGAGCTCGACGGCGTGCTGCTGCGGCCGGTGTCGGGCCAGTTCTACCTGACGTTTCGGTGGATCAATGTCGCGGAGCTCAGCAACGTCGCGAGCGGCATCGTCGTGCTGGTGATCGGCCTCGTGCAATCGGGGGTCACCCCGAACGTGCCGCAGATCCTGCAGGCGCTCGTGCTCGCGGCCTGCGGGCTGGTGCTGCTCGCGACCGTGTGGAGTGCGCTGTCGTTCCTCGCGTTCTGGCTGCAGTCGGTGGGGCCGATCGCGTTCATCTATCTCAACCTGATGGAAGCAGGCCGGTATCCGCTGGTGTTCTTCCCGGTGGCGGTGCGGGCGTTCCTCACGTTCGCGTTCCCGGTGGCGTTCGCGACGACGTTCCCGGCCCAGGCGCTGGCGGGCGACGGCGGCTGGACTCGGGTCGCCGGCGGGATCGCCCTGTCGGCGGTCGCGGTGACGCTCGTCCGGATGCTGTGGCGCCGCGGAGTGCGTTCGTACGCCAGTGCGAGCTCCTAGGTCCGGTGCTCTCGAGTGCGCCGGGATCGCGCAGGCGGGTCAGCTCTTGGCGTACGTCTCGGCGGCCAGCGACTCGAACTCCAGGCCGATCGCCGGCTCGTCTCCGACCACCAAGGCGTCGTGGCCCGGTTCGATGACGTAGGCGATGCCGGGGACCATCCGCGCCTTGGTGCCGTCGTCGTGGACGATCTCCATCTCGCCGGAGACGAGGGTTCCGACGTGCCGGACCTGGCAGGACTCGCCGCCGACGACGGGACGGATGCACTCCGACCAGCGCCAGCCGGACTGGAAGGTGAGCCTGGCGACGCTGGCACCCGGCAGCTTGACCACATCGACCCTGGTCTTGTCCGGTGACCGTTGCTCGTCCGGCTCGTCGAACGACTTGCTGAAGACAGCCATGATGCCCCTCCTGGATCCGTCGGTTCTCCCCTTACTTCGCACGTTGGGGCATCCGCGCCGTCCGAGGACAGAGGCCGGGAATTAACGACCGCTTACGGCTACCTCGGCCGGGCGACCATTAGGCGGCTGGGGCGGTGTCGGTGGGGTGGGGTGGTGGGGAAGTAGGGTGTGGCGGGTGGGGGTTGATGGTTCGAGGAGGGTCATGACGATGGTCGATCGGCGGCGGCGGTCTGTGCGGACGGCGCTGGTGGCCGAGGCTCTGCGGGTTGCGCTGGCGGGCCGGGCGCAGGTCGATCCCGAGGCCGGGTTGGACATCGTCGACCTGGGCGGTGGGACCGGTGGGTTCGCGGTACCGCTGGCCGTCGAGGGGCATCGGGTGACCGTCGTGGACCCGAGTCCCGACGCCCTGGCCTCGCTCGAACGCCGGGCCAGTGACGAAGGCGTCAGCAAACTGGTCCGCGGTGTGCAGGGTGACGCGGCCGAGCTCCCCGGCCTCGCGGGTGAGTCGAGTGCGGACGCCGTACTGTGCCATGGCGTGCTCGAGGTCGTCGACGACCCGGTGCAGGCGCTGCAGGCGATGGCGTCGGTACTGCGGGAAGGCGGCGTACTCAGCCTTCTCGTTGCCCAGCGCAACGCTGTGGTCCTGGCGCGGGCGCTCGCGGGCCACCTCTCCGAGGCGCGGGTCGCCTTGCAGGACCCGGACGGGCGGTGGGGTCCGACGGATCCGATGCCGCGGCGGTTCGACGAGGCGGGGATCACCGCGCAGCTGGCCGACGCCGGCTTCATGGTGCACACCGTGCACGGCGTACGCACGTTCGCGGACCTCGTCCCGTCCGCGTTCGTCGACTCTGAACCAGGCGCGGCCGAGGCCCTGGCCGAGCTGGAGCGCGCCGCCAGCCTGCACCCGGCGTTCCGGGCCGTGGCCACGCAGCTCCACATCCTCGCCACCCGCTGAGCGCTCAGCCGGTCGCCTTGCGCTGTGCTGTGGGTCACACGGTGCCGTGGAGGCGGCGGAGAGCGACGGAGGGTGATGGAGTGGTGACCGCGGCGGATCTGGCGGATGGGGTCGGCGACGCCCGCTCAGACGGGTCAGAGAGTGGATCGCCGTCGGCACCGACGCTCTCCCCGGTCGGAGTGGGGCGCGACACGCCGGGTTTTGGCGGGTTTGAGGCGAGTGTGATGGGGGCAGTTGCCGGACCGTGACGCGCTGGACAGGCGGTCAGGGTTTCGTGTGAGGCAAGCGCGGCCTAGACTGAAGACGGCCTATCGAGATCGCGCTCACCATGGAGGGATCGACGGTGCCCCTCTCGGAAGAAGAGCAGCGCCAGTTCGAGCAGCTCGAACGCGCCCTTGCTGCGGAAGACCCGAAGTTCGTCTCCGCCATGCGAGGGACAAATGTGCGCTTGTATTACAAGCGCCGGGCAGTGCTTGCCGGCGTTGGATTCGTGCTGGGCATCGTTGTCCTGATGACCGGCGCGATCATCCCCAACACCATCATCGGAGTCATCGGCTTCGTGATGATGGTCGCCTGTCTCTACATCGCCGCGCTGAGCATGAAGCGGATCAGCAACGCGGGGGACGCCGACGACGTGCCGCCACCTCCGCCGCCGACCAAGAGGCACCGGACCAAGCACGACTCGTCCGGCAGCTTCATGGAGCGGATGGAGGATCGCTGGCGGCGACGCCGCGACGAAGATCTCTGACCTAGGACGCCGCGCCTGAGCGCGCAGCCGGCCGACAAACCACACCCGTGCCCCTGAGGCACGGGTGTGGTTTTGTTCGGGCTCTGTTCCTGGGGTGTTCAGGTGCCGCTGCCGCAGTCGTCGTTGGTGGGTGCGGGTAGCTCCCGTTCGGCGCTTTGCAGGTTGCCTTTCGGCTGGCCGTTGCTGGCTAGGCAAAGCGCCGAACGTGAGCGGTTGTCGGTCCCGGGGCCGTCGGCTGGCGTGGCGCCCCCAGTGGCCGTCAGTTGGCGTGGCGGCGGCGGAGGGCTAGGGAGCGGAGGCGGGCCAGGAGGAGGTCGAACTCGTCCAGGAGGTCGGAGGCTTCCGTGCTGCCTCGGTTGAGGTACCAGCGCCACGACGGTGGCAGCAGCCGGGCCCGCCAGCGGCGGAGCCGGGGTGCCTGCGACCACAGCGCCTGGCGTACGGCGGCCGCCTCGGCCCGCAGGTCCAGGGCCAGATCGGTGTCACCGGCATACCGCAGTGCCTCGATGCCGCGAGCCAGCCGCAGGGCCTGTGGATGGGCGTCGGCGGGCAGTTTGGTGACGAGCCAGTCGCCGGCCTGGCGTGGCGTGGCGATGTCAGACCAGTCCAGTCCCAGGTCGCGGGACGTGTCGCGGATCTCCGCCCACAGGCCTTCGGCACCGAGCCGGCCGGGTGGTTTGGCGAACCGGCGGCGCCGGGTCAGGCTGCGGATCAGCCACGGGATGCTGAGCAGCAGGATCACCCCGGCGGCGATGGCGATCGCCCGGCCGCCGCCGTTGGTGAACCAGTTGCCGCTGTCAATGACCGCTACACCGCTGTCGTCCGGCAGGTTGCGGTCGCCCTCCGGCCTCTCGATCCCCGGGTCCTCGGTGGCCCCCGGACTGATCGGCGCGGTGCTCGGCGCCGTCGTCGGGCCGGTCTCCTGGGTCGGGGCGACGGTCCAGTTCGGCGTGCTGGCGACCCGCGCGGCCGGCGTCGGCTCGAACCGGACCCAGCCGATGCCCTGGAAGTACAGCTCCGGCCAGGCGTGCATGTCGTGCATCCGCACGGTGTACTCGCCGTCCTTGCCGGACTGGCCGGGCAGGAACCCGATGCCGACCCGGGACGGGATGCCGATGATGCGGGCCATCAGCGCCATCCCGGAGGCGAACTGCTCGCAGTAGCCGGTCTTGTTCACCAGCAGGAACTCGCGCAGGGCCTGCATTCCGCTGCCGCGCTCGGTCTCGGTGCTGTAGGTGAAGCCGCCGCCGCTGCGGAACCAGTTCTGCAGCAGCACGGCCGCGTCGAACTGGTTGCCATTGGCACCTTTCGTGATGGTCTGGGTCAGTTCCTTGATGGACTGCGGGGTCCGGGGGACCCGGCTGGTGTACCGGTCCGGCTCACCCGCGCCGGTGGCGTCGTGCAGTTGCTGCGGCGTCGGCTGCAGGTCGTACGAGGTCACGTCGTAGTTCTTGCCGCCGACCACCTGCCCGTTCGACGAGACCACGTCGAGCGCGCCGGCGTCGTACCGCCAGTCCCGCTTGAGCGAGATCGACCGCACCGGGTAGGGGACCGGGGCGAACTGGGAGCGGAAGCTCCGGCTGACGTCGATCTCCAGCTTGGACTGCGGGACCTTGCTCAGGTCGCCGTTGTACCCGGGCGGCGGGGACAGTTCGCCGCTGATCTTGCGGCCCTCCTGACGCGGCGCGATCCGCCAGGTGTCGCCGTCGAAGTAGTCGAGCGCGGTCAGGCGCAGGTAGGTGCCGCCCGAGGGGCCGCCCTTGTAGGTGAGCGCGACCACGTTGTCGCCGCGCTTCAGGTTCTTGCCCATGTCGAGCATCGGGTCCGTCGACGAGATCGACGCGCCGATCCCGCTGCCGGGTCCGGTGCCGGCCAGGCCGTTGCCGATGACACCTTCCGGCAGCGTCGGCAGCAGGGCCGGCAGCAGCGCGGCGAGCGCCACGACGGTCAGACCGATCCGGCGGCCGGCCTGGCCGAGCGCGGACGCCTCGACCGGTTCGGCGGCATCGAGGTGGGACACACCCGAGATCCGACGGCCCCAGCGACTGAGCCGGCTGCGACCCTCGGCCGACAGCAGCAGGATGTACCCGAGCGCCGGCGGGATGAACAGCAACGCCGGCAGTCCGCCGTGCACGGTCGCGGCCGGCACCGTGTACATGATCAGCAGCAACAACCCGGCCCACGCAGCCTGACGAAGCTGTACGGCGATGACGTGGATCAGCAACCCGGTCGCGGCGATCACCGAGGCGGCGAACAGGGTCAGGTGCGAGTCCGGGGGCAGTGGCGCGCTGAACCGGTTGATCGAGTCCATCGCGTTGACCATCTGCTGGTTGAACTCCAACGCGGTCGCTTTCACCGGGATCAGCCCGAACTTCAGCGTCTCGCGCAGGAAGAAGAACGAGATCAGTTCCACCAGCACCAGTAGCTGGACGAACGGTACGACGAGTCGCGGGGCGCGCAGGTTCTGCAGCAGGATGCCGATCCCGGTGATCGCACC
Organism: Kribbella sp. NPDC049174; assembly: GCF_043197365.1. NCBI lineage: Bacteria > Bacillati > Actinomycetota > Actinomycetes > Propionibacteriales > Kribbellaceae > Kribbella > Kribbella sp. NPDC049174. Next base: position 794,821 of record NZ_JBICSZ010000001.1, read on the forward strand.
GCACAGGAACGCGCTGATGAACAGGAACGGCCCGGAGAACACCGGGGTGAGCACGAGCGCCCCCAGCACGGTCGCACCCCAGGCAGCAAGCGAGATCCTGGCATGCCCGGTCATGGCGCCACCCGCCGCGGAGCCGTCTCGGCCCTGCCGGCGCCGGAGGTCCGGCCAATAGCGCTGCTCATGCGATCCTTCCGCTCCGTAGTCCGAGGCCGGACCACACGGTAGGTAGGTGGTCACCGCGCCGGACCCTGGCGACCCGCCAGCCGTTCCGGCGTAGTTCGTTCTCGGTGGCGTCCGCGGCTGAGGCCAGCCGGGCCGCCTTCTCGGTCATCTCGGCGCCGACCGCCCAGCTGGACGCGTCGAGCACCAGCGCGACACCGATCGCCTGACTGGTCCGCCAGCGGTTCAGTGACGTGATGTCGTCCGAGCTCAGAGCGCCGACGATTGCGATCACCAGGCTCGGATCCTGCGCATGCCGGTCGACGGTCAGCAGGGGGCTGATCTCGGCGTACTTGTGCTCCTCGACGGTCGCGCACTCGGTCAGCAACTGCTGTGGGGTGAGCGGTTGATGCACGGCGGCCGACGTCCGGTGGCTGATCGCCGACAGCGTGGTCGGCCCGCCCAGCAGGGTGGTCGCGTAGCCGCGGCGGATCCGGTCCGTGCCGATCGAGGCAGCCGCACTGACAGCCCATTCGAGGCTGGACGAAGGGCCGTGGCCGTGGTGCGAGGTGGTCCGCGCGTCCAGGAACATCGCGCACCGGCTCTGCCAGGGCTGCTCCTCGCGCCGCACCATCAGCTCGCCGCGTCGCGCGGTCGAGCGCCAGTGCACCCGGCGCAGGTCGTCGCCGTCGCGGTACTCGCGGACGGTCGCGTCCTCTTCGCCGGCCGATGCGATCGCCCGCGGCCGGTTCTCACCCGAGCCGGCCCGGTCCGCACCCAGCCGGATCTCGGGCAGCCGGTAGACCCGCGGCGTGACCAGGAGGTGCTGGCTGCGAGTGAACGTCCGGCTGGTCTCCACCAGGCCGAACGGGTCGGCCACGGTCAGCATCAACGGCCCGACCTGGAACAGTCCGCGGACGTCGCTCTTGACCGGATAGCTGACGGTACGACGCCAGTTCGGGCTGACCCGGTCGACCACGAACCGGGGCCGGTGCCCCAGTACATAAGGAATACGGTCCTCGAGCAGCAGCAGACCGGCGGGCATCCGGCCCTGGTTGCTCAGGGCAAGCTCTACCGTCGCCTGCGAGCCGACCGGCACCTGGTTCGGTGTCAGGCTGCGCCGCACCTGGAGCCGCAGCCGGGTCCGCCCGACCACGAGTGCTGCCACGACCGGCAGGGCGACCAGAAGGATGCCGACGCGCAGCAGGTCCTTCTGCCCGAGCAGGAGTGCGCACAGCGAAGCAGTGATGCCTGCCGCGACGAAGGCCCGCCCTCTGGTGGTCAACCCGCGCAGTGCCTGCCGCATGACTCAGTCCCGACGTGTGCGGGGCAGCGGCACGGTGGCCACCAGCCCGGAGATGATGTCGGCTGCACCGCGCCCACCGAGGTGCGCCTCAGCCGCAGGGAGTACGCGGTGCGCCAGCACCGGTACGGCGAGTTCCTGGATGTCGTCCGGCAGGACGAACTCCCGGGAGTCCAGTGCCGCGGCCGCACGGGCGGCGCGGATCAGATGCAGGGTCGACCGCGGGCTCGCGCCGAGCCGGAGCTCTTGCGCCCGGCGGGTCGCCCCGACGAGTGCGACGGCGTACTCCTTGACCGACTCCGACACGTGCACCGACTGCACGGTCTTCACCAGCCGGAGGATCTGCTGACCGTCGGTGACGGGCTGCAGGTTGGCCAGTGGATCGTCGGCGGCGTGCCCGTCGAGCATCCGCAGCTCGGCGGCCGGCTCGGGGTAGCCCATCGAGACGCGGGCCATGAAGCGGTCGCGCTGCGCCTCGGGAAGGGGATACGTACCTTCCATCTCGATCGGGTTCTGGGTCGCGATGACCATGAACGGCGCCTCGAGCTGGTACGTCGTGGTGTCGACGGTGACCTGGCGTTCCTCCATCGATTCCAGCAGCGCGGCCTGGGTCTTCGGTGAGGCGCGGTTGATCTCGTCACCGACCACGATGTTCGCGAACACCGCACCCGGCTTGAACTCGAAGTCGCGGATCTCCTGGTTGAAGACCGAGACGCCGGTGATGTCCGACGGCAGCAGGTCCGGCGTGAACTGGATCCGGCGCACGGTGCAGTCGATCGACTTGGCCAGCGCCTTGGCCAGCATCGTCTTACCGACGCCGGGCACGTCCTCGATCAGCAGGTGTCCCTCGGCCAGCAGAACGGTGATGGCGACCTCGACCACGTCGGGTTTGCCCTCGATCACCTGCTCCATCGCCCGGCGGACCCGGCCCGCCACCTCGGACAGCTCGTCGAAATCCCCGGCTCCTGCCAGCGCCGAGCTGGTCGCGGTGGTGCTCACCCTGTGTCCTCCCCATTCGTTGACGGCCGACACATTCTCACCCGCTGTAGGGGTCCGGCCTAGAGCAGCGGAAGTTTCGTTACCTGGCGTTTCGGTGTTCATCGGCACAGGCCCTCACCGGCGTCGGTCGGAAAGTCGTCCCTCCAAGCGTACGGGTGTGAAAAACATTGCGCCGGGCGTACGACGGACTGGACGGCCAGAAGGTTCGGCCCCGGCCTGGGGGAATTCGGGTGGAGCGAAGCGGCGGACGGCTCGGTGGGGCGAAGTGGAGGAAGCCCGGTGGGGCGAAGTGGAGGTAACCCCGGTGGGGCGAAGTGGAGGTAACCCCGGTGGAGCGAAGTGGAGGACGGCCGGGTGGAGGGGAGTGGAGCGGACGCCGGGTGCTCAGCGGGGATTCAGGCAGGCCGAGCGGCCGGCGACACGCGGTGAGCTCGGGTGGGAATAGGGCGGCGCGTGGGGGAAGTGGGGCGGAAGTTGGTTGACGGTGGTGGAAAGTGGAGTAAGGTGGAGCGCAGTGGAACCGAAGTGGTGGAAACAGCTCGCCTGAGACGGAGAGTCCGCAACGGGGAGGTGGAGCGTGTTCCTCGGAACTCACTTCCCCAAGCTCGACGACAAGGGACGGCTGTTCCTGCCGGCGAAGTTCCGCGACGAACTGGCCGAGGGTCTGGTGATCACGCGTGGACAGGAGCGGTCGCTGTCCGTGTGGCCCGAACGCGAGTTCGTCCAGTTGACCGAGCAGTTGAAGCAGGCGCCGATCACCAACAAGGGTGCGCGGGACTACCTGCGGATGTTGTTCGCCGGAGCCTCGAACGAGGTGCCGGACAAGCAGGGCCGGGTCACCATCCCGCCGATGCTGCGCGATTACGCGGGACTGGATCGCGACTGCGTCGTCATCGGGGCGATGAACAGGGTGGAGATCTGGAACACGGAGAACTGGAACAGGTACTCCGCGGAGCAGGAGCAGGCATTCGCCGACCTGTCCGAGGAAGTACTGCCAGGGATCTTCTAGCTGAAGAGTGGGCGAGCAGGACCGAGAACCGAACCGACCGTCCGGTGAGATCACGGGTCCGACTTCCGACCTCAACGTGTTGGCGTCACTTCCCCGGCGCCAAGACCCCAGAGGTACTTCCCCGGAAGGCGTACCCGTGATCTGACCGGACGGTGCCGCATCCGAACCGCCCCGGAGAACAGCGCACAGGCAAGTCGGCGCCGGGTCCGCGACTCCGGCGCGGAAAGGCAGGACGAACACCACACAGAGAACCTGCGGGGGCAGGGTCGCTCCCGCGGCGACTGGAAGGGTCGAGGATGAACGCTGCGGAGCGGCATGTGCCGGTGATGCTGGAGCGCGTGGTCGCGCTGCTGGCTCCCGCACTCGCGCACCCCGGCGCGGTTCTCGTCGACGCGACCCTCGGCCTCGGTGGTCATTCCGAGGCGTTCCTGCGTGAGTTCCCGCAGGCCCGACTGATCGGCCTCGACCGCGACCCCGAAGCGCTGCGACTCGCCGGCGACCGGCTGGCGCCGTACCAGGAGCGCACGACGTTCGTGCACGCCGTGTACGACGAACTGCCGCAGGTGCTCGCGGACCTCGAAGTCCCCGCGATCGACGGGATCCTGTTCGACCTGGGCGTCTCCTCGATGCAGCTGGACGAGACCGAGCGCGGTTTCGCCTACGCGCAGGACGCGCCGCTGGACATGCGGATGGACAGCACCGGCCCGACCACGGCCGCGGACATCGTGAATACCTACAGCGCGGCCGACCTGGCCCGGATCCTGTTCCAGTACGGCGAGGAGAAGTTCGCCCGGCGGATCGCGGACCGGATCGTGCGGGAGCGCGAGACCGAGCCGTTCACCACCAGTGCGCGGCTGTCCGAACTGGTCCGCAACGCGATCCCACAGGCGGCCCGCCGGACCGGGGGACACCCGGCCAAGCGGACGTTCCAGGCGCTGCGGATCGAGGTGAACGGCGAGCTCGAGGTACTGCGCCGCGCCCTGCCGGCCGCGATCGAGGCGCTGGCGCTGCACGGCCGGATCGTGGTGATGAGCTACCAGTCCCTGGAGGACCGGATCACCAAGCAGACGTTCGCGGCCGGCACCAAGTCCGACGTACCGGACGACCTGCCGGTGATTCCGGCCGGGCACGAGCCGTACCTCAAGCTGCTGACCCGGGGTGCCGAGCGGCCGACCGAGGAGGAGGTCGCGGCGAACCCGCGTGCCGCCTCCGCTCGCGTGCGGGCGGCCGAACGGGTCCGGACGAAGGGATTGGTGGCCTGATGAGCACTGTGTTCAGTCCGTCCAAGGCCCGGGTCACACCGGCGCCGGCGAAGCGGTCGGAGCCGAAGCTCCGCGTCGTGTACGGCGCGCCGTTCCGGCCGCCGCGGATGCCGTTCGTCATCTTCGTGGTGTCGCTGCTGGCGGCCGGCCTGGTCGGTCTGCTACTGCTCAACACGGAGCTGCAGAGCGGGACGTTCCAGGTGACCGCGCTGAACAAGCAGGCCGATCAGCTGCGGGATCAGCAGGAGCAGCTGGAGAAGCAGGTCCGCACGCTCGAGTCGCCGCAGAACCTGGCCGACCGGGCGCTGCGGATGGGCATGGTGCCGAACCCGAACCCGGTCTTCCTGCGGCTGTCCGACGGACGGGTGCTGGGTGTTCCGGAGGAGGGCAAGGCCGGCACGGGTACGGCGATGTTCGGCCCGGGCACGCCCACGGGTGTGACGGTCAAGCCGCCGGTGGTCCCGGTCAAGCCGAAGCCGCCGGCGACCACGACGAAGCCACCCGCAACCACTGTGAAGCCGCCCGCGGCCACGGTGAAGCCACCCGCGACCGGCACCAGGCCGGCGACCGGCACAACCGCACGCACTGGTACGGCGACGGGGAACAAGCCGCCCGCCACCACGACCACGACCACCGGGGGATGATCGGATGACGGACCGACGGGGCAGCGAGCCGCCACGCAAGCGTGGTGAACCGGGCCGGAGCAATCCGCCCCGCAAGGCTCAGCCTCGTCGTTCGTCCGCTACAGACAGCACCCGCTCCACCCCACAGCGTCCTGAGTCCACCCGCGAGCGTCTTCTGCGGCTGGCCCGCGAGGAGCAGCTTCAGCGTGCGGCCGAGCAGGGTGCTGAGCGGCGTCCGGTGAAGAAGGTGGCGGCCAAGAAGGCTCCAGCTCAGAAGGCTCCAGCGAAGAAGGCTCCAGCGAAGAAGGTGCCGGCCAAGAGAGCTCCAGCCGGCAGAGCTCCAGCTAAGAAGGCTCCAGCCAAGAAGGCGCCGGCCAAGAGAGCTCCGGTCAAGAAGGCGGCTGCCAAGAAGAGCCCGCCGCGCAGGAGGCCGCCGCAGAGCCGGCGGCCTCCTCGGCCTAAGAAGCGGAAGCCGCCGCGCACGCTCAAGCTGGGCCGGCCGACGCTGCGGCTCCGGGTGACGTTCGGCGTGATGGCGTTCGTGCTGTCGCTGTTCGCCGGGCGGCTGGTGCTGCTGCAGGGTGTGGACCCGGACAGCTACGCACTGGCGGCCAGCAAGGAGAACACGAAGCCGTTCGTGCTGCACGCCTCCCGCGGCGCAATCCTGGACCGCAACGGCGTACCGCTGAGCGTGTCCGAGGACGCGGTCGCGATCACCGCAGACCCGACCCAGACCAAGCCGGTCGCCGACCAGCTCGCGGCGATCCTGGCTCCGAAGCTGACCAGTACGACGTCCGCGAAACTGCTCGCCGCGATGACTGGCAAAGGCCGCTACGCGCGGCTGGCCCGCCAGGTCAGCCCGCAGACCTGGAACGACATCGAGGCCGAGCTGAAGGCGAAGAACGCCCAGATCGCGCAGCAGAACAAGGGCCGGCCGCACGACCAGCAGGCGCCGCTGCTGGCCGGGATCTACACCGAGGAAGACCCGATCCGCAGCCACCCGAACGGCACCATCGCAGCCAACGTGGTCGGCGTGGTCGGTGACGACGGCAAGGGCCTGTCCGGGCTCGAGTACGGCATGAACGACAAGCTGTCCGGCCAGGACGGCAAGGCGATGTACGAGGTCGACACCAAGGGCAACAAGATCCCGAACGCGAACCACACGGTCGAGGAGCCCAAACCCGGCCTGACCGCGCAGCTGACCCTGGACGCGGACCTGCAGTGGTTCGCGGAGAAGCGGATCGAGCAGGCGGTCAAGCAGTACAGGGCCACCTCCGGCACGGTGATCACGATGGACGTGAAGTCCGGCGAGATCCTGGCGATGGCGAACTACCCGACCTTCGACCCGAACAGCAAGAAGCTCAAGTCCAGCGACCTGAACAACCCCGCGCTGGAGCGCACCTACGAGCCGGGCAGTGTGCAGAAGGTGGTCACGATGGCCGCGCTCGCCGACGCCGGGCTGATCGACCTGAACACCAAGCTGCGGGTGCCCGGCAGCATCGAGGTGCAGCGGCGGACCATCAAGGACCACTGGGACCACGGCACCCTGAACCTGACCATCGCCGGCGTGATCGCGAAGTCGTCGAACGTCGGCACCATCATGGCCGCGCAGCAGATGCGGATCCCGCAGTTCGTGAAGTACCTGCACGACTTCGGCTTCGGCGAGCCGACCGGACTGAACTTCCCGGGCGAGAGCAAGGGCCTGATGCAGCCGGGTGACGAGTGGCCGGAGCTGACCCGGTCGAACGTCGCGTTCGGTCAGGGCCTGTCGGTGAACGCGGTGCAGATGACCGCGGCGGTGAACGCGGTCGCGAACGGCGGCGTCTACGTGCCGCCGAAGTTGGTCCGCGACTACATCGACGCGAACGGCGCCGTCACCCCGAACCAGACCGCGGCCCCGCGCCGGGTGGTGAGCGAGAAGGCCGCCAAGGAGGTCGCCACGATGATGGAGGCGGTGACCGCGAAGAACGGCACCGCGCCGCAGGCGGCGATCGACGGCTATCTGGTGGCCGGCAAGACCGGGACGGCGCAGCAGGTCGACCCGAAGACCGGCCGCTACGGCAAGTGGGCGACTTCTTTTGCCGGATTCGCCCCGGCCGACAACCCACGGTTCGTCACGTACGTCGTACTGCACGACCCGACGGGTGCTCGGGGTGGTGGTTTCCAGGGAGGACCGGTGTTCCGAGACGTGATGAGCTACGCGCTGCAGAAGTACGTTGTCCCACCGACTGGGGCGAAGCAGCCCAACGTACCGACCACCTGGTGACGCAGGGTCAGGTAGGAGTCACGGTGCCCGGAGCGGTAGCCTCAGGGCCCGTGTCCACCCCTACCGCCGCCGGCGGAGCCGTCGCAGCGATCAGGCCGCGGCATACCGTGCCGGTCAGCCTCGTCGAGGTCGCCAGGACCGCTCATGCGCGGATCCCCACCAGCAGCAGCGTCGAGGTGACCGGTGTGTCGCTCGACTCGCGGTCGGTCCTTCCAGGTGATCTGTACGCCGCTCTGCCTGGTGCCGTCACGCACGGCGCCGCGTTCGTCGCCAAGGCGGAGCAGGCTGGCGCTGTCGCCGTACTGACTGATCCCACCGGTGAGGAGCGGGCCCGGGAGACCGGTCTGCCGGTGCTGGTGGTCGACCGGCCGCGGGACGTGCTCGGCGCGGTCGCGGCCCGGATCTACGGTGAGCCGACCAAGGACCTGCGTCTGCTCGGTGTGACCGGCACCAACGGCAAGACCACGACCAGCTTCCTGCTGGACTCCGTACTGCGCCGGCTCGGACCGGCCGCTCTGATCGGGACGATCCAGACCCGGATCGGCGACGAGGTGGTGAAGAGCGTCCGGACCACTCCGGAGGCCACCGACCTGCACGCGCTGTTCGCGGTGATGCGGGAGCAGGCGGTCGCGTGGTGCTCGATGGAGGTGTCCAGCCATGCGCTCGCGCAGGGCCGGGTGGACGGTGCCCGGTTCGCGGTCGCCGGGTTCACCAACCTGACCCAGGACCACCTGGACTTCCACAACACGTTCGAGGAGTACTTCGCGGCGAAGGCCTCGTTGTTCACTCCGGAGCGGTGTGATGTGGCGGTGGTGATGATCGACGACGAGTACGGCCGCCGGCTGGCCGCGCAGACCGTCGTACCGCTGGTGACGGTGTCGACCACGGGTGAAGCCGACTGGACTGTGGCCAACACGCACCAGTCCGAGCACGGGACCACGGTGTTCGACGTCGAGGGGCCGGGCGAGACGGTGACTGTCGAGATCGGGCTGCCCGGTGACTTCAACGTCGCCAACGCGCTGCTCGCGACCGTGATGCTGCGGCAGGTCGGCGTACCGGCCGAGGAGATCGCGGCCGGCCTGCGGACCGCCGCCGTACCGGGCCGGATGGAGACGTTCACACGCGAGGACGGCCTGGCGGTGATCGTCGACTACGCGCACACCCCGGACGCCGTCGAGCTCGCGCTGCAGGCCGCGCGCGGTGCGACGAAGGGCCGTTTGTACGCCGTTGTGGGCTGCGGTGGCGACCGTGACGCGGGCAAGCGCCCGGCGATGGGGGCCGCTGCCGCGCGGACGGCGGACGTGGTGATCATCACCGACGACAACCCGCGCAGCGAGGACCCGGCGGCGATCCGGGCCGCTGCGCTCGAGGGGGCCCGGGCCGCGGTGCCGAGCGCCGACCTGCACGAGATCGGTGACCGCCGGCAGGCGATCGCCGGTGCGATCGAGCTGGCCGGCCCCGGGGACACCGTCGTCGTACTCGGGAAGGGCCATGAGACAGGCCAGGACGTCGGCGGTGTGATCCACCCGTTCGACGATCGCGAAACCGTGCGTGAGTTGCTGGAGGCAGAGCGGTGATCCCTGTCAGTTGCGGCGAGATCTCCGACGCCGTCGAGGGCGAACTGGTGGGCGTCGACCCGTCGGCCGTCGTGGACGGCGCGGTGGTGATCGACTCGCGAGCCGCCGGACCGGGTGGGCTGTTCGTCGCCCTGCCCGGCGAGCGCGTCGACGGACACGACTACGTCGGCGCCGCGAGCCGGCAGGGGGTGACAGCCTCGCTCACCACCAGGCCGATCGAGGGCAGCCCCTGCATCGTCGTCGGCGACGCGCAGAAGGCGCTGGGCGACCTGGCTCGCTTCGTCATCGGCCGGCTGCCCGGCCTCGCCGTGATCGGGCTGACCGGATCGTCGGGCAAGACCAGCACCAAGGACCTGATCGCCCAGCTGATCAGGCCGTACGGCGAGACCGTGTCGCCGGAGGGTTCGTTCAACAACGAGATCGGACACCCGCTCACCGCCCTGCAGGCGACAGACACCACGAAGTACCTGGTGGCCGAGATGGGCGCGCGCCACCTCGGCGATCTGACCTACCTGTGCGGGATCACACCGCCGCGGGTCGGGCTGGTGCTCAACGTCGGGACCTCGCACATCGGCGAGTTCGGCAGCCAGGACAACATCGCACTGGCCAAAGGCGAACTGATCGAGGCCCTGGTCCCGGGCGGCACCGCCGTACTCAACGCCGACGACCACCGGGTCGCCGCGATGGCGAGCCGCACCGAGCAGCGGGTACTGACCTTCGGTGAGGCCGACGGCGCCGACGTCCGGGCGACCGACGTCAAGCTCGACGCCGAGGGCCGGGCCAGCTTCACCCTGCGGATCGACGACTTCAGCCGCACTGTGCAGTTGCAGCACATCGGCGAGCACTACGTTTCCAACGCGCTCGGCGCGGCAGCTGTCGGGTACGCGGTCGGGCTGACGCCGGAACAGCTTGCGGAAGGGCTGATCGCAGCCGTCCCGGTGTCGGCGGCACGGATGGAGGTCACCGAGCGCGCGGACGGCGTGACGGTGATCAACGACGCGTTCAACGCCAACCCGGACTCGGTCCGCGCCGCGCTGAAGGCGCTGGTCGCGATCGGCCGGGCTCGTGGCGCACGCACCTGGGCGGTGCTCGGCGAGATGCTCGAGCTCGGCGACACCTCCGCCGACGAGCACGACGCGATCGGCCGGCTCGTCGTCCGCCTCGACGTCAACCGGCTGGTCGTGGTCGGCGCCGGCGCGAAACCGATCCACCTCGGTGCGTCGCTCGAAGGCTCCTGGGGGAACGAGTCGGCCTTCGTCGACACGATTCCGGAAGCCCTCGAACTGCTCCGAACCGAGTTGCGGTCCGGCGACGTCGTACTGGTGAAGTCCTCGAAGGCGGCGAAACTGCGCAGCCTCGCCGACGCTCTGCTGGAGGACGTGCAGTGATCTCGATCCTGTTCGCCGGGGCCGTCTCGATGGTGCTGACCCTGATCGGCACCCGGTGGGCGATCACCCTGCTGGCCAGGCGCGGCTACGGCCAGGAGATCCGCGACGACGGCCCGACCTCGCACCACACCAAGCGCGGTACGCCGACGATGGGCGGCACCGTGTTCATCATGGCCACGATCATCGGGTACTTCGCGGCCAAGCTGCTCACGATGTCCCCACCGAGTGCCTCGGCGCTCCTGGTGCTGTTCCTGTTCGCCGGGATGGGTGCGGTCGGCTTCCTGGACGACTTCATCAAGATCTTCCGGCAACGCAGTCTGGGCCTGCGGAGCAAGGCGAAACTCGCCGGCCAGACGATGATCGCGGTGATCTTCGCGGTGCTCGCGCTGCAGTTCCCCGACGAGCGCGGCCAGAGCCCGGCGTCGCCGTTCATCTCGTTCATCCGCGACATCAACTGGCTGCACCTGTGGCCGGTGCTCGTGGTGATCTGGATCCTGCTACTGATCGCCGGCATGTCGAACGGCGTGAACCTGGCCGACGGCCTGGACGGTCTGGCCACCGGCGCGTCGATGATGGTGTTCGGCGCGTACACGCTGATCTGCATCTGGCAGTTCAACCAGAGTTGCGCGACCGCGCAGGGCGTCGGCGCGAAGTGCTACGAGGTGCGTGATCCGCTCGACCTCGCCGTGGTGGCGGCAGCATTGACGGGCGCGCTGTTCGGCTTCCTGTGGTGGAACGCGTCGCCGGCCAAGATCTTCATGGGTGACACCGGCTCGCTGTCGCTGGGCGGCGCGGTGGCCGGCTTCGCGGTGATGACCCGGACCGAGTTACTGGTGCTGCTGCTCGGCGGCCTGTTCGTCATCATCACCGCCTCGGTGATCCTGCAGGTCAGCTACTTCAAGGTCACCAAGCGCACGACCGGTGTGGGCAAGCGGATCTTCCGGATGGCGCCGCTCCAGCACCACTTCGAGATGCTCGGCTGGGAGCAGGTCAACGTGGTGATCCGGTTCTGGATCATCCAGGGCCTGTGCGTGGTGATCGGTCTCGGCATCTTCTACGCGGAATGGGTGGCCGGATGAGCAGTGTTGAATGGCCGCACCTCCGGCACGGCGGGTCACGGGGCCCTGGCTCCCGGCCTTCCCTCGTCACTCCAGTCGCTTCGCTCCCTCCGCTCCTCAGTCCAGGCCGGGAGGCCCCGTGACACTGCAGACCCGGATCGACGAAGGCTGGGCGACCACCCGGTTTGTTGTTCTGGGCTTCGGTACGGCCGGGTACGCCTGCGCGGACTCGTTGCTCCAGGCCGGCGCCGAGCATGTCGTCGTACTGGACGACCGGGACAACGAGGTACTGCGGGAGAAGGCGCAGATCCTCGAGACCCTCGGCGCCGCGATCACCCTCGGTCCGGGCAGTACGGCGGAACTCCCCAAGGACATCGACATCGTCGTGACGTCACCCGGCGTACCGCCGCACGCGCCGTTCCTGGCCCAGGCGGCCGAGCGGGAGGTACCGATCTGGAGCGAGATCGAGCTGGCCTGGCGCCTGCGCGACCCGGCCACCGCGGCGCCGTGGCTGTGCATCACCGGCACCAACGGTAAGACCACGACGGTGCAGATGCTGACCTCGATCCTCACCGCCGCCGGTCACCGGGCCGTTGCCGCCGGCAACGTGGGGCTGCCGTTGCTCGAAGCCGTGATGGACCCCGAGCCGTACGACGTGATCGCGGTCGAGCTGTCCAGCTACCAACTGCACTTCACCCAGTCGATGTCCGCGCACTCGGCCGCCGTGCTGAACATCGCGCCGGATCACGTCGACTGGCACGGCTCGCTGGACGAGTACGCGAAGGCCAAGGGCCGGATCTACGAGAACTGCCAGGTCGCCTGCGTCTACAACGTCGCCGACCCGGCCACCGAGCAGCTGGTGGTGGACGCCGACGTGATCGAGGGCTGCCGGGCGATCGGCTTCACCCTCGGTACGCCGGACATCTCGATGCTCGGCCTGGTCGACGAACTGCTGGTCGACCGCGCGTTCGTCGAGCAGCGTGCGTCGTCGGCGCTCGAGCTGGCGACCCTGGACGACATCACGCCGGCCGCACCGCACAACGTGGCCAACGCGTTGGCGGCTGCCGCGCTGGCGCGGGCGTTCGGCGTACCGCCGACCGCGGTGCGGGACGGGTTGCGCGGATTCCGGCCGGACAAGCACCGGATCGCGCACGTCGCGGAAGTTGCCGGGGTCAACTATGTCGATGACTCGAAGGCAACGAACCCGCATGCGGCGCAGGCGTCGTTGCTGGCCTACGAGCACGTGGTGTGGATCGCCGGCGGCCAGGCCAAGGGTGCGACGTTCGACGAACTCGTGGTGGCCGCGCGCGAGCGGCTGCGGGCCGTCGTGCTGCTCGGCCAGGACAAGCTGGTGATCGCGGAAGCTCTTGCCCGACACGCACCGGATGTCCCGACGATCACTGTCGAGGCAACGGACACTGGAGCCATGGAGATCGTGGTGGGGGAGGCGGCGAAGCTTGCACACGCAGGAGACACCGTGCTGCTCGCCCCCGGCTGCGCTTCCTGGGACATGTTCGCCAACTACGGAGCCCGTGGGGACGCCTTCGCCGAAGCCGTGCGTCGGCTGGGCGACAGCTGATCCGGAGGTGATCGCGTGACGTCGATCGCTGATCAGCCGGATCAGAAGCAGGACCGGAACACGTCGGAGCGGCCGTGGGTGGCCGCTATTCGCGAGGTGCTGGACCGGCCGCTGACGTCGTACCACATCCTGCTCGGGGCGACCGGCCTGCTGCTGGTGCTCGGGCTGCTGATGGTGCTGTCGGCGTCGAGCGTGCTGTCCCTGCGCGCGAACGGGAACAGCTACACGATCTTCATCCGCCAGCTGATCTGGGTCGGCGTCGGTCTGCCGATGGCGTACGTCGCGTCCCGGATGACGCCGCGGCACTTCCGGATGCTTGCGTACGTCGCCCTGCTCGGCTCGGTCTTCCTGCTCGTGCTGACCTACATCCCCGGCCTGGGTGTCGGCGTGAACGGCAACACCAACTGGTTGAACCTCGGCGGTCCGCTCCAGATCCAGCCGAGTGAGTTCGCCAAACTGGCGCTGGTGATGTGGTGCGCGGATCTGTACGCGCGCAAGGAGAAGTTGCTCACCCAGTGGAAGCACCTGCTGGTGCCGATGGTGCCGGTCTGCGGCCTGGTCATCGCGCTGGTCGTCGGCCAGCGCGACCTCGGGACGGCGCTGGTCCTGATGGCCGTGATGATCGGGCTGATCTGGATCGTCGGCGCGCCGACCCGGCTGTTCGTCGCGACCATCGTGGTGGTCGGCACGATCGCGTCGTACTTCGTCATCACCGCGAAGCACCGGATGGACCGGATCTCGTCGTTCTGGGACCCGTTCAACGACCCGTCCGGGATCGGCTGGCAGGCGTACCACTCGTTCTACGCGCTGTCGACCGGCGGCTGGTGGGGGGTCGGGATCGGCAACAGCCGGCAGAAGTGGGGCAACCTGCCGGAGGCGCACACCGACTTCATCTTCTCCGTGATCGGTGAGGAGCTCGGCCTGGTCGGGTCACTCACCGTTCTCGCCCTGTTCCTCACCCTGGCCTACGCCGGGGTGCGGATCGCGACCCGGAACACCGAGCCGTTCGTCCGCTACGCGGCGGCCGGGATCACCATCTGGATCATGGCGCAGACCCTGGTCAACCTGGGCGCCGTCATCGGACTGCTACCCATCGTGGGGATTCCGCTCCCGCTTTTGTCGTACGGTGGTTCCGCACTGCTGCCGACGCTGATCGCGATCGGCATGCTGCTGTCCTTCGCGAAGGCCGAGCCCGGCGCGCAGGCCGCTTTGAAGGAGACCAGGCGGCCACGTTTCGGGTGGCTGCCGTCGCGGCGTACGCCCTAACGAGAACACGCGGGAGCGTTGAAAGCTGTGCCCAGCATCGTTCTGGCCGGTGGAGGATCCGCCGGCCACACCTCACCCCTGATCGCCACCGCCGACGCCCTGCGCCGGATCGATCCGACCGTCGAGATCTTGGCCCTCGGCACCGAGCGCGGCCTGGAGACCCGGGTCGTCCCGGAAGCCGGCTACCGGCTCGAGCTGATCCCGCCGGTGCCGCTGCCACGGAAGCCGACGCCGGCGCTGCTCGCCGTACCGGGCAAGATGCTCGCCGCGGTGAGCGCGGCCCGGCGCGTGCTGGACGAGGCGAAGGCCGACGTCCTGGTCGGGTTCGGTGGGTACGTCTCCACCCCTGCGTACGTCGCCGCCTGGCGCCGGAAGACCCCGATCGTCGTGCACGAGGGGAACGCGGTCCCGGGGATCGCGAACAAGTTCGCCGCCCGCTATTGCACCCAGCACGTCAAGACCTCGTTCCCCGGCACCGACCTGCCGCATGCGGAGTACGTCGGCCTGCCGATCCGCCAGGCCATCTCCCAACTGGACCGGGCCGCGCTGCGGGCCGAGGCGCGGCAGTTCTTCGGGCTCGACCCGGACGCGCCGACCCTGTTCGTGACCGGTGGTTCGCAGGGCGCGCGGCAGATCAACCAGGCGGTCTCCGGTGCCGCCGCGGACCTGCAGGCGGCCGGCATCCAGGTCCTGCACGCGATCGGCCCGAAGAACTCCCTCGAGGTCCCGCAGACCGGCCGGTACCCGTACGTCGTGCTGAACTATGTCGACCGGATGGACCTCGCCTACGCCGCGGCCGACCTGGTCGTCTGCCGCTCGGGTGCGAACACCGTCACCGAGGTGTCCGGGGTCGGCCTGCCCGCGATCTACGTTCCGCTGCCGATCGGTAACGGCGAGCAGCGATTGAACGCGAAGCCGGTGGTGGACGTGGGTGGAGGTGTGCTGATCGACAACGCGGAGATGACCACGGACTGGGTGCGCGCGAACGTGCCGCAACTTCTGCACGACCGCGCGCGTCTGACAGCCATGTCCACAGCAGCTACGGGTGTCATCCGTACCGATGCCGACGAGCGATTGGCGCGGATCATCCTGGATGTGGTGGGGTCTGCTTCGTGATCGTCGAAGTATCAAATCTAGGTCCTGACGCCGTCATTCTGCCCGCGGAGAAGCTGGGCAGAGTGCACTTCGTAGGTATCGGCGGCGCCGGCATGTCCGGGATCGCCCGGATCATGGCGTCCCGCGGGATCGAGGTGTCCGGGTCCGACGCCAAGGACGGCAGGGTGCTGGCCGCGCTGCGCGCGCTCGGCGCCACCTGCTGGGTCGGTCACGCCGCCGAGCACGTCGCCGACGCGGACACGGTGGTGGTGTCCACCGCGATCCGCGAGACCAACCCCGAGGTCGTCGCCGCCCGGGCCGCCGGGATCACGATCCTGCCGCGCGCCGCCGCGCTCGCCTCGGTGATGGTCGGCCGCCGGACGCTGGCGGTCGCCGGGACGCACGGCAAGACGACCACCACGTCGATGCTCACGGTCGCGTTGCAGCACTGCGCGGCCGATCCGTCGTACGCGATCGGCGGCAACCTGAACGAGTCCGGGTCGAACGCCCACGACGGCACCGGCGACCTGTTCGTCGCCGAGGCGGACGAGTCGGACAAGTCGTTCCTGACCTACCGCCCCGAGGTGTCGATCGTCACATCGGTCGAGCCGGACCACCTGGACAACTACGGCGACGAGGCCAGCTACCGGCTCGCCTTCGAGCAGTTCTGCGACCGGGTGATCCCGGGCGGCTTCATGGTGATCTGCTTCGACGACGCCGGGGCGCGGAAGCTGGCCGAGTTCGCTCGCGCCCGCGGTATCGACGTCCGCACGTACGGCGAGTCGGGTGACGCGGACATGCGGGTCACCGAGATCACCGCGACCGGGGCGACGCAGTCGTTCGTGCCGGTGTACCGCGGCCGCAAGCTTCCGATGGTCCAGCTGCAGCAGGCGGGTAAGCACAACGCGCTGAACGCGTCGGCCGCGCTGACGGTCGGGCTGGGGCTCGGGTTCTCCGCGGCCGACCTGGCCGAAGGGCTGGCGTCGTTCACCGGGACCGGCCGGCGGTTCGAGTTCAAGGGGCTCGAGGACGGGGTCCGCGTGTTCGACTCCTACGCCCACCACCCGACCGAGCTGGCCGTCGACCTGACCGCGGCCCGGCAGGTGGCGGGGGAGGGGCGCGTGATCGCGTGCTTCCAGCCGCATCTGTTCAGCCGGACCAGGATCTTCGCCACCCAGTTCTCCGATGCGCTCGCGCTGGCCGACGAGGTCGTCGTGATGGACGTGTTCGCGGCCCGCGAGGACCCGGAGCCCGGTGTCACCGGTGCGCTGATCGCGAACCACGTGCCGTTGAAGCCGGAGCAGGTCCGGTTCGAGCCGTCGTGGTCCGCCGTACCGCAGGTGGTCACCGATCTGGCCGAGTCCGGCGACCTCGTGGTGACGCTGGGCGCCGGTGACGTGACGTTGATCGGCCCGGAAGTGGTCGGTTTGCTGGCTGAACGGGCCGCCGCCCGCGAGTCTGCGGCTGAGGCCCTCGCTCCTGTGGTGGAGTAAAAGGGTGGGGTCATTGGCATGAGCCAGAGCGCTGATCTGGCTCGGGCACAACAGCGGTTCGCGCGCCGGCAACGGCTGGTGCGATGGCGAAGCTGGTTGCCATGGGCGATCGGTGGGGCCCTGCTGGTGCTGGGTGGTCTGATCGTCTGGTTGTTCTACTTCTCCTCCGCCCTCGCGGTCGACGGTGTCCGGGTGAGCGGGGCAGATACGGTGCCGGTGGCAACGATCGAGAACGTGGCCGAGGCCCCGACGGGAACACCCTTGGCGAAGGTCGATCTGGGGGCGATCGCCGAACGGGTCCGGACCATCCCGGCGGTGGCCGACGCGCAGGTGACCCGGGCCTGGCCGAACAAGGTCGTGATCGTGGTCACCGAACGGGTTCCGGTGGTGGTGGTCACCGACGGGACGCGGTTCGAGCTGGTGGACGCGACCGGTACGGCGTTCAAGACGGTGCCGAACCGGCCGGCCGGGCTTCCGGAGGCCAAGGTGACCGGGACCCGCCGCGACGTGACGGTCCGTTCGATCGTGACGGTCTCGGCCGCATTGCCGTCCACACTGCGGGTACAGGTGGGGTCGATCTCGGCCTCGTCGCCGGACTCGATCACCCTCAACCTCGGGTCCGGGGTGAAGGTCGTTTGGGGCAGTTCCGATGACAGCGAGCGCAAGGCCGAGGTACTCAGCGTACTGATGAAGCGCAAGGCGACCGTGTACGACGTGTCGGCGCCCGATCTCCCTGTCACCAAAGGGGAAAAGCGGTGACGGATCACATCACGGCAGTGCGCGGCGAGGCGCGTGGACATTGCCCGAATCGGTCCCGTACCGTGCGGCGTAATCTAAAGTTGACATAAGTCTAAGCATCCACTTGAGGTTCAGTCTTTTCGCTGGAACTTTTCGCTGGAACAGGGGCCAACCGGCCACAACGGGAACAGAACGAGGCGAGAGGCGCGGACGTGGCGGCACCGCAGAACTACCTGGCACTCATCAAGGTCGTCGGCATCGGCGGAGGCGGCGTGAACGCCGTCAACCGGATGATCGAGCACGGTCTGAAGGGCGTTGAGTTCATCGCCATCAACACCGACGCGCAAGCGCTGTTGATGAGCGACGCGGACGTCAAGCTCGACATCGGCCGTGAAGAGACCCGCGGCCTCGGCGCCGGGGCGAACCCGGCGATCGGGCAGAAGGCCGCCGAGGACCACGCAGAGGAGATCGAGGAGGCGCTCAAGGGCGCCGACATGGTCTTCGTCACCGCCGGCGAGGGCGGCGGCACCGGCACCGGCGGCGCGCCGGTGGTGGCCCGGATCGCCCGATCGCTGGGCGCTCTGACCATAGGTGTCGTCACGCGGCCGTTCTCCTTCGAAGGAAAGCGGCGCGCGACCCAGGCTGAAGACGGCATCGCCACCCTCCGCGAGGAGGTGGACACGCTGATCGTGATTCCGAACGACCGGCTGCTGACCATCTCCGACCGCGCCGTGTCCGTGCTGGACGCCTTCAAGCAGGCCGACCAGGTGCTGCTGCAGGGTGTCTCCGGTATCACCGACCTGATCACCACCCCAGGCCTGATCAACGTGGACTTCGCCGACGTCAAGGCGGTCATGTCGAACGCGGGCTCTGCGCTGATGGGCATCGGCTCGTCCCGCGGTGAGGACCGCGCTGTCGCGGCGGCCGAGGCGGCCATCTCGTCTCCATTGCTGGAGGCAAGTATCGAGGGCGCGCACGGTGTGCTGCTGTCGATCGCGGGTGGTTCCGACCTCGGGCTGTTCGAGATCAACGAGGCGGCCCAGCTGGTGTCGGAGTCGGCGCACTCGGACGCGAACATCATCTTCGGTGCGGTCATCGACGACGCCCTCGGCGACGAGGTGCGGGTCACCGTGATCGCGGCCGGCTTCGACGGTGGGATGCCGAAGCGCCGCGAGCAGGCGATGAACTCGGCCCGGCCGCAGTCCACCTCGCGGCCCGAGACGTCGTACAACGCTCCGATGCAGTCGGGGACGTCGATGCCGCAGACTCCGCCGGCCACGCCGCCGAGTGGTCAGCCGGCCCAGGGGCAGCCCCCGGCCGCGCCGACCTCGAACGGTCAGTCCGCGCCGGCTCAGTCCGCTGGGCAGACCACCGGCCAGACGTCGGCCGGCCAGGGCTCTTCGGGGCAGGCAGGGGCAGGCCAGGGTTCGACCGGGCAGACTCCGTCGAGCGGGTCGTCGAACGGGCAGTTCGCGACCCCCGCGGTGCCGCCGACTCCGGCCGATGACACGGTCCCGGTGCCGGCTCCGACCGAAGGCCGTCCGGGTGCCGGGACGACGAACTCGGCCCGCCCGCAGGCCGGCGACCCGGTGCGCACCGTCCCGCAGACGCCGCAGCCCGCGCCGCACACTCCGGCCACGCCGACCTCCGGGCACTCGTGGCCGGTGAACGGCCCGAGCGGTGCGTCGTCCCCGTCCAGCACTCCGCAGCCGACCACGCCGCGCCCGGCCCGCAAGCCGGAGCCGGAAGAGGACCTCGACATCCCGGACTTCCTCAAGTAAGACATTCCGGGATCGCTCAGGTAAGCAGTGTTCCGGCCGGTAGGCTCTGGGCGTGTTCGGGTATGACGAGGTTCTCCGCGATGTCCGCTTCGCCTTCACCGATCGCTTCGGCGGTGCGAGCACTGCGCCGTACGGCGAGCTGAACCTCGGCAGCGCGGTCGGCGACGATGCCGACGCGGTGGTGGAGAACTACCGCCGGCTGGCGGCCGAGTTCGATGTCCGGCCCGAGGCGATTGTGCGGGTCAGCCAGGTGCACGGCCGCGACGTCCACGTGGTCCGGCCGGGTGATGCGCTGCCGGTCAGGCCGATGCCGACGGCCGATGCCCTGGTCACCACTCGGGACGATGTCGTGCTGTGTGTCCGCGCCGCCGATTGCCTGCCGGTGCTGCTCAGCGGTGACGGCGTCATCGGTGCGGCCCATTCCGGACGCAAGGGGCTGTACGTCGGCGTCGTACCGGCGACCGTCGAGGCGATGCGTGAACTCGGTGCGTCGCGGATCACCGCCGTCCTCGGGCCGTATGCGTGCGGCAACTGTTACGAGGTGCCGGCCGAGATGCGGGCCGAGGTGGCCGAGCGGGTGCCGGCGTCGTACGCGGAAACGAGCTGGGGTACGCCGTCCATCGACGTGGCGGCCGGGGTCAGGGCACAACTGGCCGAGCTCGACGTCGAGGTGATCGACGCGACCAGCTGCACGATCGAGTCGGAGAACCTGTACTCGTACCGCCGCGAAGGCCCGGTCAGCGGACGCATGGCCGGCCTAGTCAAACTGCCGGCAGCGTGATGACTGTGCTTTGGCCGGGCCTCCGGCGCCGGCGTGGTCATGGGGCCTTGGCTCCCGGCCTTCCCTCGTCGCTCCAGTCGCTGTGTTGGATGCCACGCCTCCGGCGCGGCGGGTCATGGGGCTTCACCTCCCAGCCTTCCCTCGTCGCTCCAGTCGCTTCGCTCCCTGCGCTCCTCAGTCCAGGCCGGGAGGCCCCATGACCGGGCTCCCTCCGCTCCTCAGTCCAGGCCGGGAGGCCCCATGACCCGTGATGACGACTTGCGGGACAACCTGCGGCTGGTGCGGGAGCGGATCGAGAAGGCCTGTGAGGCGGCCGGGAGGGCGCCGGACGAGGTCACCCTTGTCGCGATCACCAAAACCTTCCCAGTCAGCGACGTACGGGCGCTGACAGCCCTCGGGGTTCGTGACGTCGGTGAGAACCGCGAGCAGGAGCTCAAGGCGAAGGCACCGGACTGCCCGGACGCCACCTGGCACTTCGTCGGGCAACTGCAGTCGAAGAAGGCACGCTCCGTGGTCCGGTACGCGTCGGTCGTGCACTCGGTGGACCGCTCGTCGCTGGTGACCGCGCTGTCCAGGGCCGCGGTCGCCGAAGAACGGACCGTGCGCTGCCTGCTGCAGGTGAGCCTGGCGTCGTACGGATCGGCGGAGGCCGCGACCGGCGCCGGCCGCGGTGGTGTCGAGCCTTCCGCCGTACTGGACCTGGCCGGGGAGGTGGCCGCGGCGGACGGGCTGGAACTGGGTGGCGTGATGGCGGTCGCCCCGCTGGGATCGGACGCCGACGAATCGTTCGCCGGGCTGCGGGAAGTAGCCTCCCGGCTACGCTCCGAACACCCCGGTGCCGACTGGATCTCGGCCGGGATGACCGGCGATCTGGACGCCGCGATCAGGCAGGGTGCGACACACGTCCGGCTCGGGCGCGCCTTACTCGGTACGCGTCCTCCACTCGGTTAGTGTCGACATCGAGCAGGTTTTGCTTCCTGCTCACCGTTGTCGTCGAACCGGGATCGAGAGGCTGGAGGGCCATGAGCGGCGCGCTGCGCAAGATGGGTGTGTACCTCGGCTTGGTCGAGGACGGGGAGCGCTACAACGCGCGGTACGACGACGAGTACGACGACTACGACGAGTACGACGACGAAGCCGTCGACGGGGAGTCCCACGAGCCCGAGCCGGTGCCCGCCGGCCGGGAAGGCCGCGACGTCCGTGAACCGCGTACTGAGTCCCAAGTCCACTCAGGGCGCGAGGAGCAGGGCGCGACGGTCAGCAAGTTTCCAGAACGACGTGGTGTCGCACCGTCCCCGGAGGTAACCGAGTTGGCCCGCATCACCACCGTGCACCCGCGCAGCTACAACGAGGCGCGAGTCATCGGTGAGCACTTCCGCGACGGCACGCCCGTCATCATGAACCTGACCGAGATGGACCACTCCGACGCCAAGCGGCTGGTCGACTTCGCCGCCGGGCTGATCTTCTGCTGCCGTGGCTCCATCGAGCGGATCACCACCAAGGTGTTCCTGGTCTGCCCACCGAACGTGACGGTGGCCGCCGAGGAGAAGGAGAAGATCGCGGCGGACGGGTTCTACAACCAAAGCTGACGCGACGCGCGTCTGCCACGGTTACCGCCGGTCTTCTACACTCATTGACGACATGGTTGCTCTAGCGCTCGTCCTCACGGTTCTCAGCTGGGTACTGCTCGCCTTCTTCCTGATGTTGGTGGCGCGGTTCGTCCTCAGTCTGATCGTCATGTTCGCGCCGCAGTGGCACCCGAAGGGGCCGCTGCTGCTCTTCTTCGAGTTGATCTACTCGGTCACCGATCCGTTCCTGCGGCCGCTGCGGCGGATCCTGCCCCCGATCGGGGCCGGCGGGATCCGGATCGACCTGTCCATGCTGATGCTGTTCGTCATCGTCTCGCTGGCGATGTCGATCAACTCGACCGCACTCCGGTCACTGTGACCCAGGGCACCGGAGGTGGTACGGAACCGGTGAATCGCCCGCCGAGTCGGAGGGTGAGGACGCCGGGGACGGGGTAGGTAAAGTCTCGACAACGGGGCCGTTTCGTTGCTGGCGTCCGCCGGTTGTGGGCCGTTATTGCCCGCCCGGATTCCGTTAGAACACAACGAAGCGATAACGTGATCTACTGAGTCGCCGAGGTGAAGGCCACGGGGACTCCGCCAAGACACAGACAAACGAGGTGAAAGATGCCGCTGACGCCGGATGACGTCCGCTCGAAGCAATTCACGCCCGTCCGACTACGGGAGGGCTACGACGTCACTGAGGTCGACTCCTTCCTCGACGAGGTCGAAGCCGAGCTCGAGCGACTTCTCGCCGAGAACGAGGAGCTGCGGGCCAAGCTCGCGGCAGCTCAGCGCGCCGGTGCTGGACAGGAGCGGCCGGTCGACCAGACCGCCGCGCTGCCGCCCGTCGTGCAGCAGCCCAAGCCGCCGGTCGTGGTCGAGAAGCCGGAGGAGAAGCCGCCCGTCGTCACCGCGCCTGTAGTGGCCGCGGGGGCTGCTGCCGCGGCAGGGACCGTCGGCGACGCCTCCAGCTCCGCCGTACGGCTGCTGGAGATGGCGACCAAGCACTCCGACGACCTGGTCCAGGAGGCGAAGGACACCGCCGACAAGATCATCGGCGAGGCCCGCGCCAAGGCCGAGCGGCTGGAGAACGAGGCTCGCGGCAAGGCCGACCGGATGACCGGTGAGGCTCGCGCCCGCGCCGAGAAGCTGGACGGCGAGATCGCCGAGCGCCGGGCTCAGATGCTCGGCACGCTGGAGAAGCAGAAGGGCCAGCTGGAGCGCACGATCGACGACCTGCACGCCTACGAGCGCGAGTACCGCAGCCGGCTGAAGACGTACTTCACCGAGCAGCTCAAGGCGCTGGGCAACGGCGACGACACGCTCAGCCCGCGCAACGGCTTCCGCCCGGAGGCCCGCGCCCAGGCACACGGTCACGGCGTCTAAAAACCTCGGGCTCTGCTGCATCCGAGAAGGGGCGGTGCTTTCCGGCGGCACCGCCTCTTCGTCATGTCCGGGCCCTTTTGACACACCGTCCGGTAGCGGTAACACGGTGTCGTCACCATCAGGGCCAGGCCAGAGGTTCCTTCCGGCCGCTCAGCGTTTCCACATCGCTGAGTCGCAGCCGGTACGGCGTGAGCCGCAGCAGCGAGGGTGATTCCCTGTTGGATGCCGCGCCTCCGGCGCGGGGGTCACGGGGCGGGGCCGGACCATCGGGGAACACACTCCAGAAGTCATAGCCGAGTGGGGCCGGGGCATCCCGGTACAACTCCCACACTCGTTGCCGGGTCGCCGTATCGTCGACCCACTCCGCCCGGCAGTCCGCCACCGCCACTTCCTGGCCGGGCTCCCAGTAGCTACAGCTCAAATACGGGCTGTAAGCAAGATGCCGCACCTTCACCGGTGTCGCCCGGGTGACAATCCACCCGATCAGCCCGCCTCCGGCCGTCTCCGCCGGCCCGGCCGCGGGACTCCCGATCTCGTCGGTCGTTTCCCAGAGCGGATGCAGGATCCGGGTTCGCGGCCGGTTGTCCCGGCCGACCGTGGCCACCGTGCACCACACGATCCGATGCGCTCTCTCGATGAACTCCTTTTGCACAACCATGGTTGTAGATTAACCGATGCACAACCGTGGTTGTATAGTTCGGCGGTATGGAGTTCGATCCGGCGGAAGCCGACCTGTCGCTGGCGTCGCTGTTCACCGGCTGGGCGCTGGCGGACAAGCTCCAGCGCCGGCTCGTCGCCGACGGATTCATCGACACGCGGTTCGCCGACGGTGTGGTGTTCCAGCATCTGGTCACCGGACCGGTGACGATCAGCACACTGGCCGAGCGGCTCGGTGTCACCCAACAGGCCGCGTCGAAGACGGTCGCCGACCTCGAGAAGCGCGGCTACCTCAGCCGCGAGGCGGATCCCGCCGATGCCCGAGCCCGACGCATCGTGCTGACATCGAGGGGTGAGGGTGTGATCGCGGCGGCCAGGCAGCACCGGGCGGCATTGGATGCGGAACTTCGTCAGACTCTGGGTGACGATCGGGTCGAGCAGGCGCGATTGCTGCTCGTCGAGGCGATCAGCCTGCTGGGCGCCGCCCCGGCCTTGCGGGCCAGGGCGGCACGCCCACCACGCTGACGTCAGGCCTTGGTGAGCCAGTAGGTGAGTTGGAGATCCTCTTCAGTGCCGGCGGCAACGTCCGCGGACTCCGACGGGGCCGACTGGCTGAGCTCGACGGCGAGGACCTCGCGGGCGATCTCGTCGGCGTGCTTGCCGAGGGCATCGGTCAGGTCGGAGTCGGTGGAGGTCAGCCAGACCCTGATCCGGTCCGACACCTCGAGACCCGCGTTCTTCCGGGCCTCCTGCAGCGTCCGGACCACCTCGCGGGCCAGGCCGGCCTGCTTGAGCTCCGGGGTGACTTCGAGGTCGAGGGCAACGGTCTCGCCCTGCTCGTTCACCACCGACCAGCCCTCGCGCGGCCGCTCCGACAGCAGTACGTCGGACTCGCCGACCTCGACGTTCTCACCGTCGACCACGACCGTCGCCGTACCGGACTCCTTCAGGGCCGCGGCCAGGGCGGCGGCGTCGGCGGCGGCGATCGCGGCGGCGACCACCGGGGTCTGCTTGGCGAACCGCTTGCCGAGCTCGCGGAAGTTGCCCTTGGCAGAGAACTCGACCAGGTCGGCGCCGGCCGAGGAGAGCGGCTCGACCGAGCCCACGTTCAGCTCGTCGGCGATCTCCCGCAGCAGCTCGGCGGACAGGTCCGCGATCGCGGCCGACCCGACCAGGGCGCGGGACAGCGGCTGGCGCGTCCGCACCTTCGCCTCCGCCCGCGCGGACCGGCCGAGCTCGACGACCCGCCGCGCCATCGACACGTGCTGCGCGAGCCCGTCGTCGATGAGTGTCGCGTCGTACGCCGGGTAGCTCGTCAGGTGCACCGACTCCGGCAGACCGGGCGTGACCGGGCGGAACACGTCCTGCCAGACCCGCTCGGTCACGAACGGCGTCAGCGGCGCCATCACCCGGGTGAGGACGTCGAGCGTCTCGTGCAGCGTGGCCAGCGCCCCGGGCTCACCGGCCCAGAAGCGGCGACGCGAACGCCGTACGTACCAGTTGGAGAGCACGTCGACGAACGAGTTGATCAGCGAACCCAGCCGCTGGGTGTCGAAGTCGGCGTAGGCCTCGTCGGTGTCCCGGACCAGCCGGTGCGTCTCGCTGACCAGCCACCGGTCCAGCACCGAGCGCTCCGCCACCGGCGGTACGTCGGCGGTCGGCGACCAGTCGGCCAGCCGCGCGTACAGGGCGTGGAACGCGACCGTGTTCCAGTAGGTGAGCAGCACCTTCCGGACGATCTCGTTCAGCACGTTCGGCCCGATACCGCGCGCCTTCCACGGCGACCCGGAGGCGGCCATGAACCAGCGCACCGCGTCCGCGCTGTGGTCGTCCATCAGCGGGATCGGCTCCAGGATGTTGCCCAGGTGCTTGGACATCTTCCGGCCGTCCTCGGCCATGATGTGCCCGAGGCAGACGACGTTGCGGTACGACGACTCGTCGAAGACCAGCGTGCCGATCGCCATCAGCGTGTAGAACCAGCCACGGGTCTGGTCGATCGCCTCGGAGATGAAGTCGGCCGGGTACGCCTGCTGGAACTTCTCCGTCGAGCCTTCGGCCCACGGGTAGCCCCACTGCGCGAACGGCATCGCGCCCGAGTCGTACCAGGCGTCGATCACCTCGGGCACGCGCCGGGCCTCGGCACCGCAGGTCGGGCAGTCGAACGTGATGTCGTCGACGTACGGCCGGTGCGGGTCGGTGGCGCTCAGGTCCCGGCCGGCCAGCTCGCCGAGCTCGGCCAGCGAGCCGACGCACACCTGGTGGTCGTCCTCGCACCGCCAGATCGGCAGCGGCGTACCCCAGTAGCGGGACCGGGAGACGGCCCAGTCGATGTTGTTCCGCAGCCAGTCGCCGTACCGGCCCCACTTGACCGAGTCCGGGTACCAGTTGGTCTTCTCGTTCTCCCGGAGCAGGGCGTCCTTCACCTGCGTGGTGCGGATGTACCAGGAGGGGAGGGCGTAGTACATGACCGGGGTGTGGCAGCGCCAGCAGTGCGGGTACGGGTGCTCGTACGGGACGTGCCGGAAGAGCCCACCGCGCTCCTGCAGGTCCTTCACCAGGTCCTCGTCGGCCTTCTTGAAGAACTGCCCGCCCACCAGCGGTACGTCGGCCTCGAAGTGACCGTCCGACTCGACCGGGTTCACCACCGGCAGGCCGTACGCACGACACACCGCGAGGTCGTCGGCACCGAACGCGGGGGACTGGTGCACCAGACCGGTGCCGTCCTCGGTGGTGACGTACTCAGCGAGTACGACGTAGTGCGCCGGCTCGGGGAACTCCACCAGCTCGAACGGCCGCTGGTACGTCCACCGCTCCATCTCGCGCCCGCCGTACCGACCGGTGACCGTCCAGCCCTCGCCCAGCGTGCTCAGCAGCGGCTCAGCGACCACCAGCGACTCGGTGCCGTCGGTGGCGACGACGTACCGCACGTCTGGGTGCACTGCGACTGCGGTGTTTGAAACGAGTGTCCATGGGGTCGTCGTCCAGACCAGCAGTGATGCCTGACCCGCCAGCGGACCGGAGGTCAGCGGGAAGCGGACGTACACCGACGGGTCGATGACGGTCTCGTAGCCCTGCGCGAGTTCGTGGTCCGACAGACCGGTGCCGCAGCGGGGGCAGTACGGCGTGATGCGGTAGTCCTCGACCAGGAGGCCCTTGTCGTGGATCTGCTTGAGCGACCACCAGACGGACTGCACGTACTCGGGGTCCATCGTCCGGTAGGGCTGCTCCAGGTCGACCCAGTAGCCCATCCGGACGGTCAGCTCGTTGAACGCGTCGACGTGCCGCAGTACCGACTCGCGGCACTTGGCGTTGAACTCGGCGATGCCGTACGCCTCGATGTCGTTCTTGCCGTTGAACCCGAGTTCCTTCTCGACCGCGACCTCGACCGGCAGGCCGTGGCAGTCCCAGCCGGCCTTGCGCTCGACCCAGAAGCCCTTCATGGTCCGGTAGCGCGGGAAGACGTCCTTGAAGACGCGCGCCTCGATGTGGTGGGTGCCGGGCATCCCGTTCGCGGTCGGCGGGCCCTCGAAGAAGGTCCACGGCTCACCGCCGGCCGATACCTCGAGGCTTTTGGCGAAGGTGTCGTGCTGGTCCCAGTGGACGAGCACCTCGCGCTCGAGCGCGGGGAAATCCACCTGCGCCGGGACCTGCCGCCACGGAGTTGTTGCCATTTCTTCGTCGTCCTTCGTCGAGCCGTACTGCCTGCTGGACGAGGGACGAAGCGCCGGCGTGATTGCCGGCTCCGCGCGGTACCACCCTCCTTGGTGGCCGAGAGTTCCAGCCACCCACTTCCTTAACGCGTCGCTGCCGGTTCTAATAGGTCCCTGCGGACTGTTCTTCCGGCGGCTCCGGGGTGATGGCCCCATCACTGCCTTGCGGATCGCGGTTGTCAGTGTACGACTTCGTACCAGGCAACTACGAATCGTTAATCAGTGGTCAGGCGAGAATTCAGGCATGAGAATTCTGCTGCGGGTCAAACCGGGCGCCTCCCGGACGACGGTCGGCGGCCGGTACGGCGGTGCCGGCGATGGAGCTGGGGGCCCGGCGCTGGTGGTGTCGGTCACGGCCCGTGCGGTCGACGGGCAGGCGACGAAGGCTGTCCTCGAGGCGGTGGCGACGGCGTTCGGCGTACGACGCGCCGCGGTGACGTTGGTGCGGGGAGCGACCAGCAGGGACAAACTGGTCGCGGTGGAGGGGGAGGAGAGCGTACTCAGGCCGAGGCTCGAACATTTGCTCGGCTGAAATGCAGCGGGACGCCGAAATGCTGCTGTGACGCGCGGAACATCGAGTGAGCTTGAAGACTCGACTACCGTATGTCCACGGTCTGCGCGTCGGACTGGCACGTGCTGGGCACGTGGCCTAGTGTCTTGCGACCAGTCCGCTTCAGTCTCCGACGAAGGCAGGGGGTAGCTGACCATGGCTACATCGGCTCCCAAGAAGACCGCCCCCCAACGCACTGCCGCGGCCAAGAAGAGCGCCGCGAAATCAGCTGAACCGGCCACGAAGACCACGGCCCGGAAGGCACCGGCGAAGACCACGCCGGCGAAGAAGACTTCCGCGAAGA
This sequence comes from Kribbella sp. NPDC049174, assembly GCF_043197365.1. NCBI lineage: Bacteria > Bacillati > Actinomycetota > Actinomycetes > Propionibacteriales > Kribbellaceae > Kribbella > Kribbella sp. NPDC049174. Next base: position 823,373 of record NZ_JBICSZ010000001.1, read on the forward strand.
AGACGGCGGCGAAGAAGTCGACCGCCTCGACCGCGGCGAAGAAGGCTCCGGCCAAGAAGACCCCTGCCAAGCAAGCTCCGACGAAGAGGGTGGCCATGAAGACGAACGAGAACAGGACACCGGCGACGGCGCCGGCGAAGTCCGCAGCAGGCAAGGCAGAGACCCTCACGGTGAAATCCGGCGAGACCCCGTGGACGGCGGCCGAGCTGGCCGAGCTCCGCGGTGAGCTGGAAGCCGACGTGGTGCACCTGAACAAGGAGATCCGCGACGCCGAGCAGGAGATCGTCGGGCTGCTCCGGGACGGCGGTGACGGCGCCGGCAACGACCAGGCCGACGTCGGCTCCACCACGCTGGAGCGCGACCACGAGATGTCGCTGGCGAACAACGCCCGGGACATGCTGGACCAGATCGAGCGGGCGCTGTCCCGGATCGAGAACGGCACCTACGGCATCTGTGAGAGCTGCGGCAACGCGATCGGCAAGGGTCGGTTGCAGGCGTTCCCGCGTGCGACACTGTGCGTGTCATGCAAAGAACGCGAAGAACGCCGCTGAGCGACCCCGACACGTCCCACCAGGCAGGGGACGCACCCCCCGAGCCAACGGAACCGGCCGACTCCCCGTCGGCCGGTTCTCCGTCGTCTCCGGAGCCTGCCGAGGGCGACGCCGTACCCACTGAGGGTGAGAGCACGCCTGCGCGGCGTGCATCGTGGAAGTTGATGGTGCTGTTCGCGGCGGTCGGGCTGCTGATTTTGTTCTTGGATCAGCTGACCAAGGCGCTGGCGTTGGAGCATCTGACGCCGGGGGAGCCGGTGAACGTGATCGGGAGCTTCCTGAAGTTCAACCTGATCCGGAACTCCGGGGCCGCGTTCAGTCTGGGTGCGGGGTATACGCCGTACATCAGCGCGATCCAGATCATCGTCGCGCTCGGCGTGGTCTACCTGTCCCGCAAGCTCGGGTCGGTCGGCTGGGCGGTCGCGTTCGGGCTGCTGTTCGGCGGCGCGGTCGGCAACATCCTCGACCGGATCTTCCGCGAGCCGTCGCCGTTCCACGGGCACGTGGTGGACTTCCTGCAGACGCCGCACTGGGCGATCTTCAACGTCGCGGACATGGCCGTCACCTCGGCCGCCGTGCTGCTGGTGCTCCAGACCCTGCGCGGGATCAGGCTCGACGGAACCAAGGAAATCAAGAAGTGAGCGGCGACTCCAGGACCGTGATGGTCCCGGACGGTCTGGCCGGTGAGCGGCTGGACGCGGCGCTGTCCCGGCTGTTCGGCGTGTCCAGGACCAAGGCCGCCGAGATGATCGAGTCCGGCCTGGTCCAGGTCGACGGCGCCCCGGCGCCCAAGTCTGCCCGGGTCGCGGCCGGCGTCATCCTCGACGTCGAACTGCCACCACCGCCCGCCGAGGTCACCGTCGTCCCCGAGAAGGTCGAGAACCTCCGGATCGTGTACGACGACGACGAGATCATCGTGGTCGACAAGCCGGTCGGTGTGGCCGCGCACCCGTCGCCGGGGTGGACCGGCCCGACCGTGATCGGCCACCTGGCCGGCGCCGGGTTCACCATCTCCACCAGTGGTGCCGCCGAGCGCAAGGGCATCGTCCACCGGCTCGACGTAGGCACCTCCGGGCTGATGGTGGTGGCCAAGACGGAATACGCGTACACCGTGCTGAAGCGCGCCTTCAAGGAGCGGACGGTCAAGAAGATCTACCACGCGCTGGTCCAGGGCCACCCCGACCCGTTCACCGGGACCGTGGACGCGCCGATCGACCGGCACCCGCACCACGACTACAAGTTCGGCGTCGTCGCCGGCGGCAAGCCGAGCGTGACCCACTACGAGACGCTCGAGGCGTTCCGGTACGCGACCCTGCTCGAGATCACCCTCGAGACCGGCCGCACCCACCAGATCCGCGTCCACATGGCCGCGATCGGCCACCCGTGCTGCGGTGACCTCACCTACGGCGCCGACCCGGTCCTCGCCGACCGGCTCCAGCTCAACCGGCAGTGGCTGCACGCGATGCGGCTCGGCTTCGACCATCCGGGTTCGGGCGAGTACGTCGAGTTCACCTCGGAGTACCCGGCCGACCTCGACCACGCGCTCGATCTGCTCGTCGACAGTCAGTGAAGCTCTATCTGTCGTCGTTCCGTCTCGGCGACCATCCCGAGCGCCTGGTCGCGCTCCTCCCGCCGGCCGCGCGGGTGGCCGTCATCTGCAACTCGATCGACGCCGAGTCTCCCGCCGTACGCCGGGAGAAGGTCGCCGAAGAGATCGCCTGGCTCACCGAGCTGGGCCTCCAACCGGAGGAGCTCGACCTGCGCTCGTGCACCGGCGACGCCCTACAAGCAGCGCTGAGGTCGTACGACGGTGTGTGGGTGCGCGGCGGCAACGTCTTCGTCCTGCGTGCCGTGATGGCACAGAGCGGAGCAGACCAGATCCTGCCGGAGCTGATCCGCTCCGAGCAGATCGTGTACGCCGGTTACAGCGCCGGACCGTGTGTCCTCGCGCCGAGCCTGCGCGGTCTGGAGTTGTGCGACGACGCCGACGCGGTCGACGGCGAGATCATCTGGGACGGCCTCGGTCTCCTCGACCACGCGATCGTCCCGCACCTCGACTCACCTGGTCACCCCGAGACGGAACTGCTGGAGAAGGTGGCCGGCCTCTACGTCCGCACCGGCGTCCCCTACCTCCCCATGCGCGACGGCGAAGCCCTTGTGATCGACGGAAACCGCCGCGAGCTCGTCAAAGCTGATCGGCGAGCCTGACGACGGCCGCGACCACCTCCGGCCCATGGACCAGCGCTGCATCGTTGTGGTCGGCTCCCGGGATCTCGACCAGGTCCTTCACCGTGGGCGCCGCCTCAGCCACCTCACGGCTCTGGTCCGGCGGTACGACGGAGTCGTCGCTGCCGTAGACCACGGCAACCGGCGCCTTCACGTCGGCCAACTGCTCTGCCAGCGGGAACTTGTCGCGGAGCAGCAGCCCGACCGGCAGGAACGGGTAGTGGGTCTGCCCGACCGACGCCAGGTCGATGAACGGCGACCGCAGGACCAATGCACCAGGCGCCACTGAGGTCGCCAGCTCGGTCACGACCGCAGCACCGAGGCTCTCCCCGAAGTACACGATCCGCTCCGCCGGTACGCCGGACTCGACCAGGTAGCCCTGTGCCGCACGCACGTCCCGGGCCAGCCCTCGCTCACTCGGACTGCCTTCGTTGCCGCCGTACCCGCGGTAGTCGAACAGCAGCACGGTCAGCCCCTCAGCGGCCAGCGCCTGAGCGAGTGGAGCCCGTCCGGCCCGGTTGCCACCGTTGCCATTGGCGACCAGTACGGCGACGCCGCGGTCCGGCCCGCTAGGCCGCAGCAGCCAAGCACCCAGCTTCACGCCGTCACTCGTCTCCAGCGCCACGTCCTGGACACCCGCACTGCCACTCACCGCGGTCGTGTCGGGCAAGTAGATCAGCTGCCGCTGATACCCCCACAGCACGGCCAGCAGCAGGAGGACTACCGACCCCACGATCAGCGCCATCCGCACCATGCCCTCAGTGTGCGCCGAGCCGGTCTCAACTGAGCGGATCCGGCCTACATTGAGGCATGGCGGAGTCGAAGCCCGTCGCGACGGCTCGCGGCCGGCTGCCGGCCGAGCTGACGAGTTTCGTGGGGCGTCGTCGTGAGCTGGCGGACACCAGGCGGTTGCTGTCGAGCAGCCGTCTGCTGACGCTGACCGGTGCCGGGGGAGTCGGCAAGACCCGTTTGGCGTTGCGGATGGCCGGAGAGGTACGACGTACCTTCGCCGACGGGGTGTGGTTCGTGGAACTGGCCGCACTGCGCGACCCGGCGCTACTCGGTCACACCCTGGCTGGTGCACTCGAGCTGAGCCAGGTGTCTGCCAACCCGACCGCTGACCTGGCCGAGTACCTGGAGGACAAGCACCTGCTGCTGGTGCTGGACAACTGTGAACAGGTAGCCGAGGCATCCGCCGTACTGGCGAGCAAACTGCTGGCCGCCGCGCCACAGCTCCGGATCCTGGCGACCAGCAGACACGTGCTGGGTGTGGAAGGTGAGCAGGTTCTGTCGGTGCCTCCGCTGTCGACACCGCCCGCTGAAGCCCTGGCCGCCGACGCCGATCAGTACGAGTCGCTGGTGCTGTTCGCCGACCGGGTCCGGTCCGTGCTGCCCGAGTTCGAGGTCGACGAGAAAAACCGGGCCCAGGTGATCGAGGTGTGCCGGCAGTTGGACGGCGTACCGCTCGCGCTCGAGCTCGCGGCGGTCTGGATGCGGACGCTGACGCTGACCCAGATCCTCGACCGGCTCGAGGACCGCTTCCGGCTGCTGGCGTCCGGGCGGCAGGCCGGGCCGGCTCGTCAGCAGGCGCTCGACGCCGCCGTGACCTGGAGCTATGACCTGTGCTCCCCTGCTGAGCAGCTGCTGTGGGAACGGCTGTCGGTGTTCTCCGGCGGCTTCGACCTCGAAGGCGCGGAGGAGGTCTGCTCCGGCGACGGCATCGCGCGCGAGGAGGTTCTCGATCTCGTCGCCGGCCTGGTGAACAAGTCGATCATCACCCGCACGGTCGCCACCGACCACGTGGTCGCCTGGTACGACATGCTCACCACGATCAGTCAGTACGGCGGAATGCGGCTGGCCGAGGCCGGCCGGACCCGCGAGCTTCGGCTCCGGCATCGGGACTACTGCCGGACGCTGGCCGCCGGGTGGGCGGAGGACAGCTTCGGTCCGCGCCAGGCCGACTGGTACATCCGGATGCGGCGCGAGCACGGCAATTTGAGGGTCGCGCTGGACTTCTGCCTGTCCGAGCCCGATGAGGGGCCGGCCGCGGTGGAGATCGCCGCACCGCTCTGGAACTTCTGGTTCGCCGGCTTCCTGCGCGAGGGCCATCGCTATCTCACCCGGGCGCTGGACGCTGCGCCGGAGCAGACGCCGGCGCGGGCACTCGGGCTCTGGGCGGGCAGCTACCTGGCGATGTTCCTCGGGGAGACCGAGCAACTCGGCCGGCTGCTGGCCGAGTGCGAAGAGCTCGCCGAGCGGTACGACGACGATCGGCTGCGAGCCCGGATCGCCGAGGTCGCGGGGCATGCGCTCATCTATCAGGGCGACCTGGCCGGTGCGATCGGCCGGCTCGAGGAAGGGCTGGCCGGGTTCCGCGCGGTGGGCGATCAGCTCGGCGAGTTCGACGTACTCGTTCTGTTGTCGGCGGCAACGTTCTTCATCGGCGATCCGCGGGTGGAGGGGTTCAGTCGGCAGGCGTACGAGCTGGCCGAGTCCCGGGGTGCGGTCTCGTCGAAGGCGTATGCGCTGTGGAGTGTCGGCATCGTCCAGTGGCGTGACCACGATCAGGTCGACGAGGCGATGCAGTCGTTGCGGGAGGCGATCCGGTTGTGGCAGCCGCTGAACGACCGGACCGGGATCGGGTTCTGCGTCCAGGCGCTGTCCTGGTGTGCCGGATCGGGCACGCCGACCGAGCAGGCGGCCCGATTGATGGGTGCGTCGCGGGCGGTCTGGCGGTCGAGTGGAGCACATGTCGACGAGACGACGCCGTACAGCCAGTTCGACGATCAGACCGAGGCGCGGATCCGGGCCGTGATCGGCGACGCCGCGTTCGACGCTGCGTTCCAGGTCGGCGCGGCGTACTCCTTCGATCAAGCAGTCTCGCTCGCGTTGGGGCAGGAGAGCGGGCGGGAACGGACGGCGAAGCCGGGGATGGCCGGCCGGCTGACCCGGCGCGAGCACGAGATCGCCGTCCTGATCGGCGAGGGCCTGAGCAACCGGGAGATCGCCGCCCGGCTCGTCATCTCTCAGCGCACCGCCGAGACCCACGTCGAACACATCCTCAGCAAGCTCGGATTCGCCTCCCGCACCCAGGTCGCCCGCTGGGTCGCGGAGCACCCCGGGAAGTAGGACCCGGCCGAATCAGGCCGAAAGGTTCCTTGACGCGACGGCGTACCTCCGTAGCCATATCCGTAGGTGTACCGATGTGTGGGCGCGCTCTCATGGGGATCCTTGCTGACAACGTTGTCCCTCCACTGTTGCCGAGGTCCCGATGTCCGAAGCGAGTTACCTGTCGCGCGACTGGTGGCGGAGTGCGGTCGTCTACCAGGTCTACGTGCGGAGCTTCGCCGACTCCGACGGTGACGGCGTCGGCGACCTCGACGGCGTCCGGGAGCGGCTCCCGTACCTGCGCAGCCTCGGCGTCGACGGTCTCTGGCTCAACCCGTTCTACCCCTCACCCCAGCACGACCACGGGTACGACGTCTCCGACTACCGCGGCGTCCATCCGGAGTACGGGACGCTCGAGTCGTTCGACGGGCTGATCCGGGACGCCCACCGCCTGGACCTCAAGGTGATCGTGGACGTGGTGCCGAACCACTGTTCCGTCGAACACCCGTGGTTCCTCGAGGCCCTGGCGGCCGGACCGGGCAGTCCGGAGCGTGACCGGTTTCACTTCGCCGACGGGCAGGGGGACGAGCCTCCTAACAATTGGCGATCGATTTTCGGCGGCTCCGCCTGGCAACAGGTCGATGACGGCCAGTGGTATCTGCACACGTTCGCGGCTGAGCAGCCTGACTTCAACTGGCGGCACCCGGACGTGTCGGCAGCCTTCGAGGAGGTACTGCGGTTCTGGCTCGACCGCGGCGTGGACGGGCTGAGGATCGACGTCGCGCACGGGCTGCACAAGGCCGAGGGGCTGCCGGACCACGAGCACGCCGATCACGACGAGCTGACCGGCGACCCGATCAACCCGCACGCCTGGAACCAACCCGAGGTGCACGACGTGTGGCGCAGTTGGCGAGCGATCGCGGAGGAGTACACGCAGCGGACCGGGCGGGAGCGGGTCCTGGTCGGCGAGGTCGGCCTGCTCGACACCGAGCAGCTCGCGCGGTACCAGCGCCCGGACGAGCTGCACCAGACCTTCTTCTTCGAGTTCCTCCGCGCCGAGTGGGACGACCGGTCGCTGTACGACGTGATCGACCGGGGCCTCGAGACGATCGCCGGGTCCGGATCCTCCGTCGCCTGGGTGCTGAACAACCACGACATGCCTCGGTCCGTCACCAGGTATGCCGGCGGAGCACCGGGCGCCGGACCCGGCGATCTCGAGCTCGGCGTGGCCCGGGCGCGTGCCGCTGCGCTGCTGATGCTGGCGTTGCCGGGGTCGGCGTACCTCTATCAAGGCGAGGAGCTGGGGCTGCCCGAGGTCACCGATCTGCCGGAGCAGGTGCTGACCGATCCGATGTTCCACCGCACCGGCGGCGTCCGGCGCGGGCGGGACGGTTGTCGGGTACCGCTACCTTGGAGAGCAGAGCACGACTCCTTCGGCTTCTCACCGGACGGCGGTTCGGGTACGACGTGGCTACCGCAGCCTGACTGGTTCGCGGACCACGCCGCGGACCTCCTGCTCGGTAGTGGCGACTCGATGCTGCACCTCTACCGAGAGGCGCTATCGCTGCGGCACCGGATCCCGGCACTGGGTTCCGGCGACCTGCGGTGGCTGCCGACGGAGCCTGGCGTACTGGCCTTCACCCGCGGTGACGGCTTCGCCTGTGCCGTGAACTGCTCGCCCCGACCGGTCTGCAACCCGGTCGAGGGCACCCTGCTCCTCGCCAGCGACCCGGAGGCCGGCGAGAAGCTCCCCCCGAACAGTGCAGTCTGGACCCTCCTGGAGGCCGAGGCGTGATCACGAGCATGTGGATTCTGATGATCGTCACCGGCCTCCTCGCGATCCTGATGGTCCGCGACGTGGCCAAAGACCTGAGCGACCGCTGATGGAAACCTGCACGCGCCCGCTCGCCCTCGGCTACATCCGTGCCCGCGTGGTGATGACGGCCGACGAGATCGCTGCGGCGAAGGTGAGCCTGGCCGCCTTCGCCCTGGCCGAAGGTCTCGCCCTCGGAACCGTCTACCTCGAGCACCCGCGCACCGCGCCGGCTGCGTTCGAGGCGCTGCTGGACGAGGTCCGCGGCGACAACGACGTCTGGGCCGTGGTGGTCCCGACCGCGCAGCACCTGACCGACGGTGGTCTCCGGATGATGAGGCGAGATCTGGAGCACCACGGCGCGGTCCACCTGATGGTCGCTGCGGCGACCCCTTGAACCGGCTGACCTGGCGTCCTTGAGACCCCTGCTCGACGCCAGGTCGGCCGCTCCATCTCTTCGCCCCCCTCCGACCGGAGCGATGGAGCCCCGGCCCGCGACAGTGTTACCCCCAGGCCTGTCGCGGGCCGCCCGCGCTGGTGTCTTCTCGGTTTGGGGAGCGTTGCACACCCGCGATGACCAGTCAGACTCCCCATTCGCGTCAACCGTCGCGGCGCAGTTGTTCACAGGGGGGAGATTGGCCGGGGAACGGGGCGGCGGGCGGGCATGTTGTGGGTGTGAGATGGAACGGAGCGAGGTCAGGGTTCAAGGAGTTGCGGCGCCTGCACTTGGGTGCGTTCAGCCGCGGCCAGGCCAATGCGTACGGCGTGTCCGACCGGACGCTCGCGGTGCGATGCCGGAGCGGGCTGATTCAGCGCCTGTATCGCGGGGTGTACGTCGATTTCAGCGGTCCCGTGCCGTGGGAGACGCGGGTGTGGGCTGCGTGGTTGGCTTATGGACCGGAGGCGGCATTGGGTGGCGAGACTGCGCTGCGCCGGTACGGACTCGTCGGGCAGTGGGGCGACGATGTGATCCGGCTGGAGATTCCGCACGAACGCCGGGTGCGCAGGCAGGTCGGCGTCGTGCTCACCCGGTGTCGTGACTTCGACAGCCGGGTGGCCGGCTCGCGCGAGCCGCCGATTGTCCGGCTCGAGGTCGCCGTGCTGGCGGTCGCAAGCCGACTGCCCAGGCGGGAGGGCGCCATCGCGCTCGTGCTTGACACCTGTCGCCAGCGTCGTACGACGCCGCAACGCCTTCTCGCCGAGTTGGATCGACTGCAGCGGCTTCCTCGCCGCGCACTTCTCGTAGAGGTACTCGAGGACGCCGCCGAAGGGATCGAGTCGTTCCTGGAGCTGAGCTACCTGCGCAAGGTCGAAAGGGCGCACGGTCTCCCGGCCGCCGTGAGGCAGGTCCGTGCCTCGAACGGCCGTGGAATCGTGTACCGAGACCTCGAGTACGAGGACTACGGCCTGATCGTCGAGCTCGACGGCCGCGCCGGACACGATGATACCGGCTCCCGCTGGCGCGACATGAGCCGCGATAACGCCGCCCTGATGGCGGCGAAGCCGACGCTCCGGTTCGGGTACCAACTGGTGGGCGATCCTTGCGCGGCAGCGGCCCAGGTGGCTCGGGTCCTCCGTGCGCTCGGCTGGCGTGATCTGCCGACCCCCTGCACCCCCACCTGCTCTGTCCTTTCCACCCTTGCGGATTTGGGGAGCGCTGCACACGCAATTTGACAGGCAGGACTCCCCAATCGCCGGAGTGAGTGACGGGGTGACCGGATAGCGACCGGTTCGGCGTGGCCTGAGTGCCCCTGCAGAAGTTGTCGGTGGGGCCGATTAGGCTGCTGCAGTCAATCCTCACTCACGCCCTGGGAGGTCTGCGCAGACATGGCGTCCAGCGACAGTTTCGTGCATCTACACGTGCACACCGAGTACTCCATGCTGGACGGCGCCGCGCGGATCGACGAGTTGTTCAAAACCGCCCAGGAAATGGGCATGCCGGCCATCGCCACCACCGACCACGGCTACGTGTTCGGGGCGTACGAGTTCTGGAAGACGGCGAAGAAGTACGACGTCAAGCCGATCATCGGCGTCGAGGCGTACCTGACCCCGCACACGCACCGCAGCGAGCGGAAGCGGGTCAAGTGGGGCGACGCGAACTCGGGCCGCGACGACGTCTCCGGTAGCGGTGCCTACACGCACATGACGCTGCTGGCCAAGAACACATCCGGTATGCACAACCTGTTCAAGATGAGCTCGCTGGCCAGTCTCGAGGGCTACTACTTCAAGCCCCGGATGGACCGCGAGCTGCTGAACACCTACGGCCAGGGCCTGATCGCGACCACCGGCTGCCCGTCCGGCGAGGTGCAGACCCGGCTCCGGCTCGGGCAGTACAAGGAGGCTGTCGAGGCGGCCGCGGAGTTCCGCGACATCTTCGGCAAGGAGAACTTCTACTGCGAGCTGATGGACCACGGCCTCGGCATCGAGCGGGACATCCAGAAGGACCTGCTCAAGCTGGCCCGCGAGCTCGGCCTGCCGCTGGTCGCCACCAACGACCTGCACTACACCAAGCCCGAGGACGCCACCGCGCACGCCGCGCTGCTGTGCGTCCAGTCCGGCTCGACGCTGTCCGACCCGAACCGGTTCAAGTTCGACGCGAACGAGTTCTACGTCAAGACCGCGGCCGAGATGCGGGAGGTGTGGAAGGAGCTGCCGGAGGCGTGTGACAACACGCTGCTGATCGCCGAGCAGTGCGATGTCAGCTTCACCGAGGGCGAGGGCCGGTTCATGCCCCGGTTCCCCTGCCCCGACGGTCACAACGAGGAGTCCTGGTTCGTCGCCGAGGTCGAGACCGGCCTGCACAAGCGGTACCCCGAGGGCGTCCCGGACCAGGTCCGCAAGCAGGCCGAGTACGAGATCGAGGTCATCACCTCGAAGGGGTACGCCGGCTACTTCCTCGTCGTCGCCGACTTCATCAACTGGGCCAAGGAGCACGGCATCCGGGTCGGTCCGGGCCGTGGTTCCGGTGCCGGGTCGATGTGTGCGTACGCGATGCGGATCACCGACCTGGACCCGCTCCAGCACGGTCTGATCTTCGAGCGGTTCCTGAACCCGGAACGTATGTCGATGCCCGACTTCGACATCGACTTCGACGACCGCCGCCGCCCCGAGGTGATCCGCTACGTCACCGAGAAGTACGGCGACGACCGGGTCGCGATGATCGTCACCTACGGCACCATCAAGGCCAAGCAGGCGATCAAGGACGCCGGCCGGGTGCTGGACTACCCGTTCGCGATGGGCGACCGGATCACCAAGGCGATGCCGCCGTCGGTGATGGGCAAGGACATCCCGCTGTCCGGGATCTTCGACTCCGGCCACAAGCGGTACTCCGAGGCCGGCGAGTTCCGGCAGTTGTACGAGTCCGACCAGGACGTCCGCAAGATCGTCGACACCGCCCGCGGCCTGGAGAACCTGAAGCGCCAGTGGGGTGTGCACGCGGCCGGCGTGATCATGTCCAGCGAGCCGCTGATCGAGCTGATCCCGATCATGCGCCGCGAGCAGGACGGCCAGGTCATCACCCAGTTCGACTACCCGAGCTGCGAGACGCTCGGCCTGGTCAAGATGGACTTCCTGGGCCTGCGCAACCTGACGATCATGGACGACGCGGTCAAGAACGTCGAGGCCAGCCGCGGCATCTCGCTGGACCTGGACGAGCTGGCCAAGTCCCTGGACGACGGCCCGACCTTCGAGTTGCTCGGCCGCGGTGACACCCTCGGCGTGTTCCAGTTCGACGGCGGCCCGATGCGGGCGCTGCTGCGGCTGATGAAGCCGGACAACTTCGAGGACATCTCCGCCGTCGGCGCGCTCTACCGGCCCGGCCCGATGGGTGCGAACAGCCACACCAACTACGCCCTGCGCAAGAACAACCAGCAGGAGATCAGCTACCCGCACGACGAGCTCGCGGTCGCGCTCGAACCGATCCTGGGGACGACCTACGGTCTGATCGTCTACCAGGAGCAGGTGATGGCGATCGCCCAGCAGCTCGCCGGCTACACGCTCGGCAAAGCGGATCTGCTCCGCCGGGCGATGGGTAAGAAGAAGCGTGAGGTGCTGGACGCGGAGTACGTCGGCTTCTCCGAGGGGATGAAGGCGAACGGCTTCTCCGAGGGGTCGATCAAGGCCCTGTGGGACGTGCTGGTCCCGTTCTCCGACTACGCGTTCAACAAGGCCCACTCGGCGGCGTACGGGCTGGTCTCGTACTGGACGGCGTACCTGAAGGCGAACTACCCGGCGGAGTACATGGCCGCCGTCCTGACGTCCGTGAAGGACGACAAGGACAAGATGGCCATCTACCTGAACGAGTGCCGCCGGATGGGCATCAAGGTGCTGCCCCCGGACGTGAACGAGTCGGACTCGAACTTCACCCCGGTCGGCACCGACATCCGTTTCGGTCTCTCCGCGATCCGCAACGTCGGTGTCAACGTGGTGGCCGAGATCGTCGCGGCCCGGGAGGAGAAGGGCCGGTTCACCGACTTCGTCGACTTCATCGACAAGGTGCCGCTGCCGGTCTGCAACAAGCGGGTGATCGAGTCGCTGGCCAAGGCCGGTTCGTTCGACTCGATGAGCCACGCCCGGCGCGCGGTCGTCGCGGTGCACGAGCAGGCCGTCGACGAGGCGATCGACCTGAAGCGGAACGAGGCGCACGGCCAGTTCGACCTGTTCTCGATGGGCGACGACGACGCCGACGAGGGTGAGGGCAACAGCCGGCTCACCGTCACCGTCCCGGAGATCGAGGAGTGGGACAAGGCGACCAAGCTCGCCCACGAGCGGGACATGCTGGGGCTCTACGTCTCCGACCACCCGCTGTTCGGGGTCGAGCACGTGCTCACCAACGGCAGTGACTGCACGATCGGTCAGCTGCTCGCCGACGAGGACCGGCCGGACGGTTCGCAGGTCACCATCGGCGGCTTGGTCACCGCGGTGCAGCGGAAGGTGAACAAGCGAGGCGACATCTACGCGATCGTCACCATCGAGGACCTGGAAGGTTCGATCGAGGTGATGATGTTCTCGTCGGCGTACCAGTTGCACGCGCACCTGTTGAGCAACGACGCGATCATCCTGATGAAGGGGCGGGTCCGCCGCCGCGAGGACCGGCTCGAGCTGAGCGGCTCCGAGGTGATCGTGCCGGACCTGACCGAGGGCCCGAGCGGACCGGTGGTCATCACGATGCCGGTGAACCGCTGTACGCCGCCGCTGGTCGAGCAGCTGCGGGACGTGCTGCAGTCGCATCCGGGGATGACCGAGGTGCAGCTGCGGTTGCAGGCCCGGCAGAAGACGACGGTGATGCGGATCGGCGACCGGTTCCGGGTCACCCCGACGTCGTCGCTGATGGCGGACCTCAAGGCGCTCCTCGGTCCTTCCTGCCTGGCCAGTTGAGGCTTGGTGGAATCTGCCTGACCGGGGTGGTGGGGCGGGGCCGCAATTGATGAGCCACACTGTCGAGGTGACGCAACCTCAGCCTGGTCAGCCTTCGCCGTACCTGCCCCCGCCGTCGGGGGTTCCGTTCGGTTCGCCGCCTCCGCCGGAGCCGGCGATGCCGTGGGCGAAGGCGATCGCGGTGACCGCGGTCGTCTTCCTGGTCGCCGGCGTGGTGGCCGGGTGGGCGTGGCAGCAGTTCTCGCCGCTGGCGCTGTACACCGTGGACGAGAACGGCGGCGCGCTGGGGGAGGAGCAGATGACCCGGATCTTCGGGCCGGACGGTACCTTCACCGCGATCGGGTTCCTCACCGCGCTCGTGCTCGGCTGCGCACTGTTCTGGTGGCTGCGGAACTACGGTCCGTGGTCGGTCGCGATCGTGGCGCTCGGTGCGGCGCTCGGCTCGGGAGTCGCCTGGGGCGTCGGCATGCTGCTCGGCCATGAGCCGATCCAGCCGCGGCTGGAGGCGGCCAAGCCGGGTGATCTGGTCCCGGCGCCGCTCGAACTGCACACGTGGACCCCTGCTGCGGCATGGTTGGTCGGTGCGGCACTGGCGGCGGCGATCATCGCCGCCGCGACCTGGCGGGCCGAACCGGTTGCAACCACATCGCAACCTGGCGCGTCCGAGTCCTCGCCGCAGGTGCACTAGCCTGTCTGGTCGGGTCGGGATCACTGGAGACGACCCAGCCAGTGGGTGAGGCCACTGGACCACGTGAGGGAGCATATGTCCGACCAGAACACCCCGCCCAACCCGCAGTATCCGGGTGCCGGCGGTCCGCAGAACCCCAACCAGTACGGCACGCAGCGTCCGCCTATGAATGCCCAGGGCAACCAGCAGGGCTGGGGACCGCAGCAGGGTGGTCCTGGTCCGGCGCCTCAGGGACAGCCGCAGTACGGTGAGCCTGGCCCGCAGCAGTACGGCCAGCCGGGACAGCAGCAGCCCGGGCAGTACGGTCGCCCTGGCCCGCAGCAGCCGCAGTACCAGCAGGGTGGGCCGCAGTACGGTCAGCCCGGTGCGCCCTCGTACGGCCAGCCAGGTCAGCAGGGCAAGCCCGGCCCGCAGCAGTATGGCCAGCCCGGCGGGCAGGCGTCGTACGAGCAGATGCATGTCGGCGGGCAGCCGCCGCAGGGTCCCGGGTTCGGTCCGGGGCAGCAGCAGTGGCAGCCGGAGCCGAAGAAGAAGCGCGGCAAGCTGATCCCGATGATCGCGGCGCTGGCCATGGTGCTGGTCGTCGCCGGCGGCGGCATCTTTGCCTACGGCAAGCTCAACGGCGGCAAGCAGCCGGCCGCGGTGCTGCCAGGCAACGCGGTCGCCTACGCCCGGGTCGATCTGAACCCGTCAGCCGGCCAGAAGGTCGCCGCGATCCGGTTCATGCTGAAGTTCCCCTCGGTGAAGGAGAACCTCGGCCTGACCGGCGAGAACGACGACCTGCGGCAGAAGCTGTTCGAGAGTGTCAAGAAGTACGCCGGTGACGACCTGGCCGACGTGGACTACGAGAAGGACATCAAGCCGTGGCTCGGCGAGCGCGCCGGCCTGGCCGCGCTGCCCGCCGCCGACGGCAAGGACGAGCCGACCGTGGTCGTCGCGATCGAGGTCAAGAACGAGGACGAGGCCGCCAAGGGCCTCGACAAGCTGATGGCCAAGGAAGACAAGAAGCCCGGACGCGCGTTCAGCAACGGTTACGTGCTGCTCGCCGACGACCAGGCGATCGTCGACCAGGCCGTTGCCACCAGCAAGGACAACCCGCTGGAGAAGAACGCCAAGTTCAGCGCCGACATGGACGCTCTCGGCGAGCAGGGGTTCGCCTCGGTCTGGGCCGACATGAAGGGCATCGCCGACATCTCCGGCAAGGTGCAGTCGGAGGAGCTGGCCGGCATCTCGGACGCGACGATGGCGGCCGCGCTGCGGTTCGACGCGTCGTACGTCGAGCTGAAGGGCATCGCCCACGGTGACCAGAGCATCAAGGTCGACGGGGCCGACGCCGGTGACCTGATCGGGCAGCTGCCCGACACCACGGCCGGTGCGATCGCGGTGTCCGGCGGCGAGAACCTGGTCGACACGATGTGGAAGCAGCTCGAGAAGGCCTCGAACAGCAACATCCAGGAGATGACCGAGGAGATCACTGAGGAGACCGGGCTGAAGCTGCCCGACGACCTGAAGAGTCTGCTCGGCAAGAACCTGGCCGTCGCCATCGACAAGGACGCCGGCAACGGCCCGAAGATCGCGGCCCGGATGGAGACCGACCCGGCGAAGGCCGAGCCGGTGGTGGAGAAGCTGACCACACTGCTGCGCCGCGAGGCGTCTGCCAACATCCCGATCGAGACAGCCAAGGACGACGACTCGCTGGTGGTCGCCACCGACCAGTCGTACGCCGAGCAGGTCCTCAAGGGCGGCAATCTCGGCGGGACCGAGAACTTCAAGCAGGCCCTGCCCGACACCAAGGGCGCGGTGACGATCGGCTACCTCGACTTCGAGGCAGCCGGCTCCCTGAGCAAGCGGTTCAGCTCCGACAAGGACCTGTCCGCCCTCCGCTCCGGCGGCTACGTCGTCCGCTCCACCGGCGACGGCAAGGCCGAATTCAGCCTCCGGGTCGTCGCGAAGTAGTGGCTCCACCGAAGAAGCCCCGGACGGTGTCCGGGGCTTCTTGTGTGCGGGTGATGTCGAAATCGGGGGAGCGGTCTCTACCTCTTGGTGAAAGCACCCAACTGTTGGAGGTAGAGATGAACCACTTCACTGACATCCGGACCATCGGCGTGCCGGTGGGCGACCAGGATCGCGCGGTTGCGTTCTACACCGGGACGCTCGGGTTCGAGGTGCTGATGGACGCACCGCTGCCCGAGATCGGCGGCCGCTGGATCGTCGTCGCGCCACCCGGCGCGCCGACCAACCTCGCCCTCACGCCTGCGACGAACGACAGCCCGGCCGACACCGGCGTACGCCTGGTCACGCCCGACGCCGCCGCGGCGCACAAGCACCTTCAGACCGAAGGCGTCGACACCGACGAGCTGATCAGCTGGCCGGGCGTGCCGCCGATGTTCACCTTCCGCGACCAGGACGGCAACACCCTGTACGTCGTCCAGGAATGATCAACCGGGGAACGGCACCCCGGTAAGCGAGCCGCACACCGCGAGGAATGCATCCTGCACCTCGGGGTCCGAGGCCGCGGGGTGGGTTGCGTGCGGGCGGAGGTGGTAGTAGTACCCGCCGCTGGGCGTGGTCGGCGCCGTGGCCAGCCAGACCTGGGTGAGGTGCGCCTGACCGAGATCGCCGGGCGCACCTCGGCCGCCCATCTTCGTCGCCACCCAGCCCGGGTCGACGGCGTTGGACAGTACGCCGGGCCAGAGTCGCGCGACCGCGAACGCGAGGATCACGTCGTGCAGCTTCGAGTCCGAGTACGCCCGCGACCCGCTCCACCGCCGCCGTACCCACTGAAGATCGTCCAGTACGACGTCGCCACCCTCGTGCATGCCGGAACTCAGGTACACCAACCGCTCCGGCCGGTCGATCAACGCCGTCAGCAGGTACGGCGCCAACGCGTTGATCGCGAACACGTGCTCCAGTCCGTCGACGGTCTCGATCCGGGGTTCCTGATAGCCGACCGCGGCGTTGTGGACCACCACGTCGAACCGCCCGGACTCGTTCGCCTGCCGGGCAACGTCACGCGTCTCCGCAATGCTGGCGAGGTCGCCGATCAGCACGCCGGCGGCCTTCGGCAACGCACCGATCGCGTCGTCACCACGCTTCGCGTTCCGCGCGTGCAGAACGACCTCGTGCCCCTTGCTGATCAGCTCACCCGCCACCAGCTGACCCAGTCCATCCGCCGACCCAGTCACCAGAATCCGTGCCATGGTCCCCACTCTGCCAGGCTCAGACCAGCACGTGGCCGCCGTCGACGCTGACGATGGTGCCGGTCGCGTAGCCCTGGTTCATCAGATAGACGTAGGCGGCCGCGATGTCGGACGGCTCGCCCACCCGGCCCACGGGCAGTGCCTTCGCCGCCTCCTCGTACAGCGCATCCGGTGCGAAGTCGGACCACAACGGAGTACGAACCATGCCGGGCTTCACGGCGTTGACGCGGAGAGGTGCGAGCTCGACGGCTAGCGCTCGGACGAGTGAGTCCACCGCGCCGCAGATGCCGGCCGCGACCGACCACCCCGGCCCGGGACGGTCGGCCGCCGCACCGGTCGTCAGTACGACGGAACCACCCGAGCGGATCTTGGACGCCGCCGCGCTGACCGCACCGAGGACGCCGAAGTACCTGACCTCGAAGGCCTGCCGGGCACCGGCCAGATCCATCGATGCGACCTCGAGCAGGGTCAGCGACTCCCCGGCCGTGAAGACGAGGTGGTCGAACGGATCGAGACCGTCGAAGAAGGCTTTGACCGATTCGGCGTCGGTCAGGTCGAGTGCCTCGCCGGACGCCGACGAGGGCAGGGTTGCGAGTGCGCGCTTCACGGACTCGGGGTTGCTGGAGGCAACGATGACGGTGGCGCCCTGATCGGCGGCGAGCTGTGCGGTCGCCAGTCCGATCCCGGACGTACCGCCGAGAACGACGACGCGCTGGTCCTGCAGAGTCATGGCGGAACTGCCTTTCGTGGTTGGGATCTCTCCTCCACAGTGCGCGCGCACGGTCGCCGCGGTCCAAGACCTGTTCGGGCGTCTGTAATACCCTGAAGGTATTATGGATGTCGATCTCCGCAAGCTCCGGTACTTCGTCGCGGTCGCCGAGGAACTGCACTTCGGCCGGGCGGCCGATCGCCTGCACATCGCGCAGCCCGTGCTGTCCCGGCAGATCCGCGCCCTGGAGGACGAGCTCAAGGTCCAGTTGTTCGCTCGGACCAAGCGGTCGACCGAGCTGACCGCGGCCGGTCGACAGTTGCTCGACGACGCCCGGCCGCTGCTCGCCTCGGCCGAGGCGATGCGCAGACGCGTGGTCCAGGCGGCCCGTGGGCCGAAGACGTTCACCATCGGCTTCATGCCCGGCATCACCGTGACCCCGGCCGTCCGGGCGTTCAGCGCCGTACATCCCGAGGTCGAGGTCGAGGTGATCCGGACGACGTGGGTCGATCAGGTGGACGTGTTGCACGACGGCCGGGTCGACGTCAGCATCGTCCGGCTGCCGATCGCCCAGGCAGGGCTGAGCATCCGCCCGCTGTTCGAGGAACCACGGGTCGCGATGCTCCGGTCCGATCACCGGCTGGCCGGCAAACCGGAGATCGACATCGCCGATCTCGCCGACGAACACCTGCTGCAGCCGCCGGACGCCGTACCGGAGTGGCGGGACATCGCGCTGGAACTGCGCACCGGTAAGGCGAAGCCGGTGCCGGAAATGCGCAGCGTCGAGGAGAAGATGGAGCACGTCGCGGCCGGGAGTGGCGTCTCGATCATCCCGCTGTCGGTGGCGACCTTCTACCAGCGCCCCGACGTGGCCGCCGTACCGGTGACCGACATCGCCGCCAACAAGGTCTGCCTGGCCTGGATGGCCTCCCGGCGATCCCCCCTCATCTACGACTTCGCGGAGCTCGCCGCAGACATCGACTGGATGCGGTGAGCGGTGGCACCATCGTGAGATGAGGTGGTGGGGGATCGCCACGACGCTGGTCCTGCTGCTGGCGGGGTGCGATGGGGAGCCGGAGACCGCAGTCACGCCGTCGCAGGCGCAGAGTCTTCCTGCGCCGGGAACGGCGCGGCTGGATGCGGCGAAGGCTCAGCCCCTGCAAGCCGCGTTGGCAAAGATCGTCGCGTTTCCGGACAGCCCGGCAGGCTCGCGTGGTGCCACCGCGGCGGTGGTGACCGATCGCTGGACGTGGTCGGGAGCGGCCGGAAAGGACATCAGCGGTACGGCGCTGCGGCCGGAGACGAGCATCGCGGTCGCCAGCATCACGAAGACGTTCGTGGCGGCAGAGGTGATGCTGCTCGCGCAGGCGAAGAAGGTGGACCTCGATGCACCGATCTCGACGTACGTGAAGCACAAGCTGACCACCAACAACGCGACCGTCCGGCAGCATCTGTCGATGACCGCAGGTGTTCCGGACTTCCTGCCGGACGACTACTTCCGTCTGGACGGGGCAGTCACCGCGGCACCGGGCAGACATTGGACGGCCGTGCAGACGCTGTCGTACCTGACCGCGCCGATCGAAGCGCCGAACAGCACCTTCAGCTACAGCAATCCCAGCTATCTCCTGCTCGGCGAGCTGATCGAGAACGTGACCGGACAGCCGTTCGCCGCCGCGTTCCGGCGTGATCTGGCCGCTCCGGCCGGGCTGCGGCATGCCGCCTTCCAGGACGGGGAGAAACCGCAGCCCCCGGTCGCGATCGACCACAACGAGTCCTGTGGCGGGCAGCCCGACGGCTACCTCCCGTGCCGCGCGTTCGCGAGCGCGGTGGGAGCGACCGGTTCGCTGGCGGCCGACGCGCCGACGGTCGCGCACTGGGGCTACCAGTTGTACGGCGGTCGCGTGCTGCCGATGGAGCTGGTCGGCGAGATGACCACAGGAGACGGCGACTACGGCCTGGGCACAATGCTCTTCACCCGACTCTTCGGCATCGGTACGGCGTTCGGCCACCGCGGCGACATGCCCGACTCCACCAGCCTGCTGGTCGTCATCCCGGAGAAGAAACTCTCGATCGCCCTTCTCCTTGCCGACGGCGACAGGCATATCGAGACCGGTATGGGCGAGCTGACCAAGGCCCTCGAACCTCTGCTCAGCTGACCGGACTAGGCCGTGTCTGATGGTCCCCCGCCTACTGCGCGGCACTCGGCACGGCATCTCGCCGCACTGGAGCAAAGGCCACGATGAAAACCACATCGAGGCCTTCACTCCAGCACGCCGAGCTACCGCACCGAGCACCTGCTCGCTACGGCGCGGGACCACCAGACACGACCTAATCGTCAGCGGCCAGCGCCTCCAGGACGCCTTCGCCGTACTTGGCCAGTTTGTTTTCGCCGACGCCGCTGATGGTGCCGAGGTCGGCGAGGGTGCTGGGGAGGTCGGTGGCGATCTGCCGCAGCGTTGCGTCGTGGAAGATGACGTAGGCCGGGACGCCTTGCTCCTTGGCGACGCCGGCGCGCCAGGTCCGCAGCCGTTCGAAGATCGGCGCGGCCTCGGGGGAGAGGTCCGCGGCGGCCTTCTTCTTCGAGCCGGACGACCTCGACGAACGGGCGACCCGCTCGGGCTCCCGGCGCATCATCACCTCGCGCCGCCGGCTGAGCACCTCGCCGCTCTCCTCGGTGAGGACGAGCGTGCCGTAGTCGCCTTCGACCGTGAGCAGCCGCTGCGCCAGCAGTTGCCGGACCACGCCGCGCCACTCGGAATCCTTCAGCTCCGTGCCGATCCCGAACACGGTCAACTGATCGTGCCGGAACTGCTTGACCTTCTCCGTCTCCTTGCCGAGCAGGATGTCGATCAGCTGACCGGCGCCGAACTTCTGACCGCGCTCGTGCTGCAACCGATAGACCGTCGACAGCAGCTTCTGCGCCGGGATCGTCCCGTCCCACGACTCCGGCGGCGTCAGACACGTGTCGCAGTTCCCACACGGGTCGCCGTGCTGGCCGAAGTACGCGAGCAACTGCGAGCGACGGCACTGCACGGTCTCGCACAAGGCCAGCATCGCGTCGAGATGTGCGCTCAGCCGGCGGCGATGCGCGAGATCACCCTCGGACGTGTCGATCATCTTCCGCTGCTGCACGACGTCCTGCAGCCCGTACGCAAGCCACGCGGTCGACGGCAGTCCGTCCCGCCCGGCGCGGCCGGTCTCCTGGTAGTAGCCCTCGACCGACTTCGGCAGATCCAGATGTACGACGAAGCGCACGTCCGGTTTGTCGATGCCCATACCGAACGCGATCGTCGCGACCATGATCAGACCGTCCTCGCGCAGGAACCTGGCCTGGTTGGCCGCGCGCATCCGGCTGTCCAGACCCGCGTGGTACGGCAACGCCTCGATGCCGTTCTTCGTCAGGAACTCGGCGGTCTTCTCGACACTGTTGCGGGACAGGCAGTAGACGATGCCGGCGTCGCCCGCGTGCTCGGTGCGGAGCAGGTCGAGCAGCTGCCGCTGCGGGTTGTCCTTCGGGACGATCCGGTACTGGATGTTGGGCCGGTCGAAGCTGGCCACGAAATGGTCCGCGTCGGTCAGCTTCAGCCGGGTCGCGATCTCCTGGTGCGTCGCCTCGGTCGCGGTCGCGGTGAGCGCGATCCGCGGTACGTCGGGCCAGCGCTCGTGCAACTCCGACAGCATCAGGTAGTCGGGCCGGAAGTCGTGGCCCCACTGGGACACACAGTGCGCCTCGTCGATCGCGAACAGCGCGATCTTGCCCTGGTCGAGCAACCGTACGGTCGCCTCGACCCGGAGCCGCTCAGGTGCGAGGTAGAGCAGGTCCAGCTCACCGGACAGGAAGGCCTGCTCGACCTCGCGGCGTTGCTCGAAATCCTGGGTGGAGTTGAGGAATCCGGCCCGCACCCCGAGTGCCGTCAGGGCGTCCACCTGGTCCTGCATCAGCGCGATCAGCGGCGAGATCACCACCCCCACACCGGATCTGACCAGGGCGGGGATCTGGTAGCACAACGACTTCCCGCCGCCGGTCGGCATCAGCACCAACGCGTCGCGGCCGGCGACGACGGTGTCGATGATGTCGGCCTGCTGACCGCGGAAGGCGTCGTACCCGAACACCCGGCGGAGCACCTGCAGTGCTTCGCCGGCGGATTCGTCCAGGACTGTGGCTGTCTCGGTCACCCCGCGAGTCTAATGAGATCCATCCGGCTTCGCCGGGTGCCTTGCGGGAACCTGTGGATACCGCTCGCTCATCGACTACGCGACGATCTCACCGCGATACGTGCCGATGCTCCACAGATTGCCCTCGTGATCCTTCACGGTGAATCCACGCGATCCGTAGTCCTCGTCGCGCAGGCCGCGGACGACGACAGCACCGGCGGCGATCGCACGGGCCAGCAATGCGTCCGGATCGCCGTCGACGACGAGGTAGACCGACTGCGGATGGTCGGCCAGCCAGGAGAAATCGTCCGGCACGTGCTGGCGGCCGACCGAACTCACCATCACGCCGCCACCGGCCGGCCAGGCCAGCTCGGAGTGCGCGATCGATCCTTCGGCCTCACCGGGGTACAGGCAGACCTGGGTGAAGCCGAGTCCCTCGGTGAGGAACTTCAGAGCTGCTTGGCCATCGTGGTACACGAGCGTCGGCCAGACGCCGACGACGATCTTGTTCTCGGTTGTCGTGTTCATACCCCTGACTCTGCGCCCGCACCGACGGTCTCGTCTTGAACGTTTGGGAGGACCTCCTCGGTCATCCACTGCCGCGGCGAGCACCCGGCGATCGCGTTCCACTCCCGGGTCAGATGGGCCTGGTCGGCGTACCCGAGCTCGGCCGACAGGTCCGCCAGCCGGAGCTTCGGATCGCGCCTCAGTCGCCCGGCCGCCTGCTCGAACCGCATCACCCGGCCGGCCACCTTCGGCCCCAACCCGTACTCGATGGTGAACCGGTCCGTCAGATGCCGTCGGCTCCAACCGACCTCTGTGGCCAGGTCCTCGACGCCGACCGCACCGGCCGTCTCGCGGAGTCGCCGCCATGCCCAACCGAGCTCGGGGCGTGTCTCCGTCGCGGGCTCGTCCGCCCAGTGCTCGAGCAGCAGGCTTTCGACCAGGTCGAAACGCTCGACCCAGGTCTTCGCCTCCCGAAGTCGCTCGCTGACGGCGCGCGCCGGGCTGCCGAGGATGTCGTCCAGTTCGACCACCATCGACGCGAGTTCGCCGGGTGGCAGGCCGAGGAGGGCCCGCGCGGCGGCGGGCCGGAGGGCGAGCTGGATCCCGGACCGATTGGGCGACTGACCGATGTGGACCGCGGTCGAGTGCAGCCCGCCGACGACGGTGTCGTACTTGGCGACGGGGGAGCCCGGCCAGGCGAGGCCGAGCGGTTCGTCGAGGGTGATGACGAGGGTCAGGTACTGCGAGGGGAGGCCGCGGTGCAGAGCGGGCGGCTCACCGGGATACGCGTAGCCGGTGACCTCGGCGACGTACGGGCGCAGGGCGGGGTGGACTCGCCGCGAGTGGAACTCGAACCCCGTCATGTTCACAGGCTAGATCCGGCCGTGGACACTTTCACGTTCTCCGGAATGCGGGACCGCCGTACCGCCATCTGGACGCTCATGGCACCATCAGATAGTCGTCCGGCAAAACGCTAAGGAGATGTCGTCGTGCCCGCACTGAGGTCCCGTACCGTCACCCACGGCCGCAACATGGCGGGCGCCCGCGCGCTCATGCAGGCCTCCGGGGTAGCCAGGGAGGACTTCGGCAAGCCGATCATCGCGGTGGCGAACAGTTTCACCGAGTTCGTCCCCGGCCACACCCACCTCGCGCCGGTCGGCCGGATCGTGTCCGAGGCGATCCACGCGGCCGGCGGGATCGCCCGGGAGTTCAACACCATCGCCGTCGACGACGGGATCGCGATGGGTCACGGCGGGATGCTCTACAGCCTGCCGTCACGGGACCTGATCGCCGACTCGGTCGAGTACATGGTCGAGGCGCACTGCGCCGACGCGCTGGTGTGCATCTCGAACTGCGACAAGATCACCCCGGGCATGCTGATGGCCGCGCTCCGGTTGAACATCCCGACCGTGTTCGTCTCCGGCGGCCCGATGGAGGCCGGCCGGGCCACGCTGGTCGACGGGACGGTGCGCAAACTCGACCTGATCGACGCGATGTCCGAGGCCGTCAACGAGAACGTCTCCGACGCCGACATCCTGCGGATCGAGGAGAACGCCTGCCCGACCTGCGGTTCGTGTTCGGGCATGTTCACCGCGAACTCGATGAACTGCCTGACCGAGGCGATCGGGCTGTCACTGCCCGGCAACGGTTCGGTGCTCGCCACCCACACCGCCCGGCGGGCGCTGTACGAGAAGGCCGGCGAGACCGTCGTACAGATCACCAAGCGGTACTACGACACCGACGACGCGACCGTGTTGCCGCGGTCGATCGCGTCCGAGGAGGCGTTCGGGAACGCGATGGCGCTGGACATCGCGATGGGCGGGTCGACGAACACGATCCTGCACCTGCTCGCGGCCGCGCAGGAGGCGGAGGTCGGCTTCGACCTGGACGACATCAACGCGGTCTCGCGCCGGGTGCCGTGCCTGGCCAAGGTCGCGCCGAACGTGGCGCCGGGCGGGACGTACTACATGGAGGACGTGCACCGGGCCGGCGGCATCCCGGCGATCCTCGGTGAGCTGCACCGGGCCGGACTGCTGAACGAGAACGTGCATACCGTGCACAGCGACTCGATCGACGAGTGGCTGAAGACATGGGATCTGCGCGGCGGTTCGCCGTCGCCGGAGGCGGTCGAGTTGTGGCACGCGGCGCCGGGGTGCAAGCGGTCGGCGACGGCGTTCTCGCAGTCGGAGCGGTGGGACACGCTCGACACGGACGCGGCCGGCGGGTGCATCCGGGATCTTGAGCACGCGTACTCCGCCGACGGCGGACTCGCGGTGCTGAAGGGCAACCTGGCCGTCGACGGCTGTGTGGTGAAGACGGCCGGTGTGGACGAGTCGATCTGGACATTCCAGGGGCCCGCGGTGGTGTGCGAGTCGCAGGACGAGGCGGTCGAGAAGATCCTCGCCAAGCAGGTCCAGCCGGGTGACGTCGTGGTGATCCGCTACGAGGGCCCGAAGGGCGGCCCGGGTATGCAGGAGATGCTCTACCCGACGTCGTTCCTGAAGGGCCGCGGCCTCGGCAAGGTCTGCGCGCTGGTCACCGACGGCCGCTTCTCCGGCGGCACCTCCGGTCTGTCGATCGGCCACGCCTCTCCGGAGGCTGCGTCGGGCGGCACCATCGCCCTGGTCCAGGACGGCGACCAGATTCGCATCGACATCCCCAACCGCTCGATCGAGCTGCTGGTCGACGATTCCGAGCTCACCGCACGTCGCGAAGCACTCGGCGGTGTCTACGCCCCGAAGAACCGCGACCGCAAGGTCTCGCAGGCTCTGCGTGCGTACGCCGCGATGGCTACCAGCGCCGACAAGGGCGCCGTCCGGGACGTGACGAAGCTCGGCTAGAGCGCGCCTTCGAGGTCGAAGGCGAGGACGATCGACTCGAACAGCTGGGCTTCCTGGTCGGGGAGCAGGTAGCCGATCAGGCGGCCCAGCTGGAGTTTGGGGATCGTCTGGATGTTGTCGCAGCTGATCGCGCTGTCGTGGTCGAGGCCGTTGCGCGGGCCGACCGGGACCTCGGTGGACAGGCCGCGGATGGTGCTGGTGATGGGCGCGACCGTCACGTTGGTGAGGCGCGGGCGGATCAGTTCGCGGGTCAGGACCACCACCGGCCGCGGCTTGTCCAGCCGGGCGATGTGGATCGGCCGCATCAGTCGAGGTCGCTGAGCACGGTGCCGGACGCGGCGGTGGACAGGCCGTCCAGGTCGTCGTACTCGCCGTGCTCGGTCAGGATGGCGAGATCACGCGCGGCCAGCTCCCGGCGCCGCTCACGCTCCATCGCCCGGGCAACGACGGTGGCCCGGCTCGACGCCTTGTCGGCGGCCACCAGTTGGTCCATGAAGTCCACCAACTCATCCGGCAACCGCACAGTGATCTGCTTACTCATACCAAAAGCATACCGCTGTGGGATTCACTTCGGTAGGGCTCAGTTCGGCGACATGGTGGACCAGTTGATGTCGGTGGCCGGGAGGGAGGGCAGCGCGGAGATGGCGGCGAGCTCGCTGTCGAGGAGACCGACCAGTTGCACGAGGCGTGACGTGGTGTCGGCGGCCTCGAGGAGCTTCTGGCGGTCGGGCGTGAGCAGCGTCATCGCGGCGGACATCAGGTAGGACAGCGTGCCCGGGTCGTCGGGGAGGTCGGCGATGTGCAGGCCCGGACGGCTGATCTCGCTGACCGCTGCGGCGTACCGGCGGAAGCGGTCGATCGCGATCGTCGCCGTACCCAGGGGATCGTCGCCGAGACTCTCGACCAGCCACTCGACGTCGGCGACCAGGTAGTCGCCGCTGCCGTCCAGCTCCGCCACCTTGAACCGCCGGTTGCCCGTCAGCGTGATCTCGACCGGCCCGTCGTCGTCCGCGTCCAGCGTGATCTCGGAGATCGTCGCCGCGCAGCCGGTGCCGTAGAGGGACCGGAACACCCGCTCACCCAGCTCGTACCCGTCCCGGACGGCGAGGGCGCCGCAGACGAGCTCGCCGCCGTTCTCGACCAGGTCGCGGACCACTGCCCGGCCCTGGACATCGGTGACCGGAATGGGGAGCACCAGCCCGGGGAAGATCACCGTGTCGACAGTGAGCAGCGGCAGGCGGGAGTCCATGTCAGTGAGCCTAGGCCATGTCTGGCAGTCCCCCGCCTACTGCGCGGCACTCGGCACGGCACCTCGCCGCACTGGAGCAAAGGCCACGATGAACCCCACATCGAGGCCTTCACTCCAGCACGCCGAGCTACCGCACCGAGCACCTGCTCGCTACGGCGTGGGACTGCCAGACATGACCTGGTGCCCGCCACCCCTGATCACGCCTCGTAACTGCCAGCTTGTGGATAGGGCGCAAGGCGCAGGGTCGTCACCACTAGACTGAGGCCATGATTCGCCGCGTCGACCTGCGGGGCCGAGTGGCGGCCGGAGAGGTGTCCGACCTCCAAGCCGAAGTGAACGCCCTCGTCCCCCGAGCCCTGTTCGACGTCGAGAAGGCTCTCGACGTCGTCCGACCGATCTGCCTGGACGTCCGCCATCGTGGACTCGAGGCGATCAGGGAGTACGGCGAGAAGTTCGACCATGTCCGGGTCGAGGACGTCCGCGTCCCGGCCGACGCCTTGAAGACCGCCCTCGAGGAACTCGCCCCCGAGGTCCGCAGCGCGGTCGAGGAGTCGATCCGCCGGGTCCGCGAGGTCAGCCAGGACGAGTTGACCGCCGACATCGCCTCCGAGCCCGCGCCCGGCGGCCGGGTCACGCAGCGCTTCGTCCCGGTCCAGCGCGTCGGTCTGTACGTCCCGGGCGGTCGCGCTCCGCTGGCGTCCAGCGTGGTGATGAACGTCGTCCCGGCGCAGGTGGCCGGAGTGCCGTCCCTTGCCGTCGCATCCCCGCCCCAGAAGGCGTACGGCGGCCTGCCGCACCCGACCATCCTCGCGGTGTGCGCGCTGCTCGGGATCGACGAGGTCTACGCGATGGGCGGCGCCCAAGCGATCGCCGGCTTCGGATACGGCTTCGGTGCTGGTGTCACGGGCTGCCGGAAAGTCAACCTGATCACCGGTCCCGGCAACATCTACGTGGTCGCGGCCAAGCGGTTGCTGCTCGGTGAGGTCGGGATCGACTCCGAGGCGGGCCCGACCGAGATCGCGATCCTTGCCGACGACACCGCCGACCCGGCGCACGTCGCCGCTGACCTGATCAGCCAGGCCGAGCACGACCCGATGGCCGCCGCCGTGCTGGTCACGCCCAGCGAAACCCTGGCAGCCAAGGTGGAAGCCGAGCTTCCGCTCCAGGTCGCCAGGACCAAGCACCAGGACCGCGTCACCGAAGCCCTCAACGGTCAGCAGTCGGCCGTCGTCCTCGTGGACGATCTGGACCAGGGCACCGCGGTCGTGGACGCGTACGCCGCCGAGCACCTGGAGATCCAGACCGCCGACGCCGAGGAGCGGGCCGCGCTGATCAACAACGCCGGCGCGATCTTCGTCGGCGGCTGGTCACCGGTCTCCCTGGGCGACTACTGCGCGGGTTCGAACCACGTCCTTCCGACCGCCGGCTGCGCCTGCCACTCGTCCGGCCTGTCCGTGCGCAGTTTCCTCAAGGCGATGCACGTCGTGAACTACTCCCGCGACGCCCTCCAGCAGGTCGCCGGCCACGTGGTCGCGCTGGCCCACGCCGAGGACCTGCCGGCCCACGGCGCCGCGGTGAGTGTCCGATTCCCTGAGGAGAAATGATGGGCCGCTTCGACGGGCTGCCGATCCGCGAGGAGCTGAAGAGCTTCGAGCCGTACGGCGCCCCGCAACTCGACGTACCCATCCTGCTCAACGTCAACGAGAACCCGTATCCGCCGAGTGAGGAGACCGTCGCCGACATCGCGGCGTCGGTCACCGCGGCGGCCCGCGGGTTGAACCGCTACCCGGATCGCGAGTTCCTCGACCTGCGCGCGGACCTGGCGGCGTACCTGGGCCGTGAGTCCGGTGCGCAGTTGACCGCCGAGCAGGTGTGGGCGGCCAACGGGTCCAACGAGGTCATGCTGCACATCCTGCAGGCCTTCGGCGGTCCGGGGCGTACGGCGCTGTCCTTCGCCCCGACCTACTCGATGTACCCGGAGTACGCGCGCGACACGAACACAGCCTGGGTCACCGGTCGCCGGGCCGAGGACTTCACTCTCGACCAGAGCAAGGCGCTGGCTGCGATCTCCCGGCACCGCCCGTCCGTCGTCCTGCTCGCCTCACCGAACAACCCGACCGGTACGGCGCTGCCGATCCAGGTGGTCGAGGCGATCGCCGCCCGGACCGCCGCGATCGGTGCCGTGCTGGTGGTGGACGAGGCGTACGCCGAGTTCCGCCGGACCGGGACCCCGAGTGCCGTCACACTGCTGCCGTCGTACCCGAACCTGGCGGTCGCGCGGACGATGTCGAAGGCGTTCGCGCTGGCCGGCGGCCGGGTCGGATACCTTGCCGCGAGCAAGCAGTTGGTGGACGCGCTGCGGATCGTGCGGTTGCCGTACCACCTGTCCGCGGTGACCCAGGCGGTCGCGCGGGCCGCGTTGCGGCACTCCGGCGAGTTGCTCGGCCGGGTCGAGCAGTTGCGGGTCGAGCGGGACGAGACGGTCGACTGGCTGCGGTCGCTGGGCCTGCGGGCGGTCGACTCGGACGCGAACTTCGTCCTGTTCGGGACGTTCGCCGACCGGCACGCGGTCTGGCAGTCGCTGCTGGACGACGGCGTACTGATCCGTGAGACCGGCCCGGACGGCTGGCTGCGGGTCTCGATCGGCACCGGCGCCGAGATGGCCGCATTCCGCGCTTCCCTGGAGCGCGTCCTCAAGACTGATATCGGAAGGCTGACATGACGCGCACGGCACGGATCGATCGGGAGACCAGCGAGTCGAAGGTCCTGGTCGAGCTGAACATCGACGGTGAGGGCCGCGCCGACATCTCCACCGGGGTCGGGTTCTACGACCACATGCTCAACGCGCTGGCCAAGCACGCGCTGCTCGACCTGCACGTGAACACGGTCGGTGACCTGGAGATCGACGCCCACCACACCGTCGAGGACACCGCGATCGGTCTCGGCCAGGCGCTGCGCGAGGCGTTGGGTGACAAGCGTGGTATCCGCCGGTTCGGCGACGCGACCGTGCCGCTGGACGAGGCGCTCGTGCACTGCACGGTCGACCTGTCCGGCCGGCCGTACTGCGTCCACACCGGCGAGCCGGACGGTCAGGTGTACGCGATCATCGGCGGCGACTACGCCGGTTCACTGACCCAGCACGTGTTCGAGACGCTCGCGTTCAACGCCGCGATCTGCATCCACATCCGGGTGCTGTCCGGTCGCGACCCGCACCACATCGTCGAGGCGCAGTTCAAGGCGTTCGCCCGGGCGCTGCGGGCCGCCGCCGAGCTGGACCCGCGGCAGCCCGGGATCCCGTCCACCAAGGGCGCCCTGTGAGCAAGAAGGTCGTCCTGCTCGACTACGGTTCCGGCAACATCCGGTCGGGGGAGCGGGCGCTGCAGCGGGTCGGCGCGGACGTCACGGTCACCTCGGACTTCGACCAGGCGCTGAACGCCGACGGCCTGCTCGTCCCCGGTGTCGGTGCCTTCGAGGCCTGTATGACCGGGCTGAAGGCGGTGCGCGGCGACGTACTCGTCGATCGTCGGCTGACCGGCGGCCGTCCAGTACTCGGCATCTGTGTCGGTATGCAGATCCTGTTCGCCCGCGGGATCGAGCACGGTGTCGAGACCGAGGGCTGCGAGCAGTGGCCCGGTACGGTCGAGCGCCTGCAGCCGCTCAACGGCGAGCCGGTTCCACACATGGGGTGGAACACCATCGACGTCCCGTCCGGCACCAAGCTGTTCGACGGCATCGAGAAGGAGCGGTTCTACTTCGTCCACTCGTACGGCGTCCGCGAGTGGGAGCTCGAGGGCGCCCGCGAGTCGGTGGCCCCGCTGGTGACCTGGACGACGTACGGCGCCGACCGGTTCGTCGCCGCTGTCGAGAACGGCCCGCTCTCGGCCACCCAGTTCCACCCGGAGAAGTCCGGCGACGCCGGCGCCGCCCTGCTCGCCAACTGGGTCCGCTCACTCTGACCACACCCCCGCCGTACCGCGTGTGCCTCATGCGGAGCGGGTGAGGCAATTCCGGCTGCCTGGAGGTGGGATGGGTTGCGGCGGCAACACGGCCGTCGTGATCTAGGGGGTCGGCGATGGGCGGGATCAGCAGCACCACGAAGCGGGAGACCGGCGACATGGCGGTGATGCCGCGGTTCACCAGGGACAGCGTGCTGGCGGTGCCGAAGGACCGAATGCCGGGTCACGAGATGTTGCCGCAGTCGGCGTACCAGATCGTCCGGGACGAGGTGATGCTGGACGGCAACGCCCGGTTCAACCTGGCCACGTTCGTGACCACGTGGATGGACGACGAGGCGGACCGGCTGTACGCCGAGACGGTCGACAAGAACATGGTCGACAAGGACGAGTACCCGCAGACGGCCGAGATCGAGGCACGGTGCGTGCTGATGCTCGCGGACCTGTGGAACGCCCCGGACGCGGCCGACGCGATCGGGACGTCGACGACGGGTAGCTCCGAGGGGTGCATGCTGGGCGGTCTGGCGCTCAAACGGCGCTGGCAGCACGCCCGTCGCGCCGCGGGCAAGCCGTTCGACCGGCCCAACCTCGTGATGGGCCAGAACGTGCAGGTCGTGTGGGAGAAGTTCGCGGAGTACTGGGACGTCGAGCCGCGGTACGTGCCGCTCGAGGGCGACAACCTCTACCTGACCGCCGACCGGGTCCTGCGGTACGTCGACGAGAACACCATCGGAGTGGTCGCCATCCTCGGTTCGACGATGGAAGGCAGTTATGAGCCGGTCGCCGAGATCTGCGCCGCGCTGGACGAACTGGAGGAGCGGACCGGTCTGTCCGTGCCGGTGCACGTCGACGCGGCGTCCGGCGGCTTCGTCGCTCCCTTCCTGCAGCCCGACCTGATCTGGGACTTCCGGCTGCCGCGCGTGGCCTCGATCCAGGCCTCCGGGCACAAGTACGGGCTCGTCTATCCGGGCGTCGGCTGGGTGCTGTGGCGGCACAGCGAGAACCTGCCGGAGGAACTCGTCTTCAAGGTGAACTATCTCGGCGGGGACATGCCGACGTTCGCGCTGAACTTCTCCCGGCCCGGGGCGCAGGTGCTGCTGCAGTACTTCCAGTTCCTGCGGCTCGGACGGGACGGCTACCGGCGGATCCAGCAGACCTGCCAGGACGTCGCCGTACACCTCAGTGACGCGATCAAGGAGATGCCCGAGTTCGAGCTGGTCTCGGACGGGCGGGACCTGCCGGTGTTCGCGTTCCGCGTCGCTGACGGCGTCACGAAGTACACCGCGTACGACGTCTCGCGGAAACTGCGGGAGCGGGGCTGGCTGGTGCCGGCGTACACGATGCCCCCGAACCGGGAGGATCTGGTCGTACTGCGCGTGGTCGTGCGCAACGGGTTCAGTCACGACATGGCGGAGTTGTTCCTGCGGGACGTGCGGGTCGCGGTCGACTGGCTCGACGGGCTGGTGGCTCCGATGCCACCGGAGAAGGCGCCGGCTGGATTCCATCACTGACCGGTGCGGCATCGTGACCGGTCAGCGATCGCCGATGTCCTGGGCCGCCGGCTTCCGGGTCCGCCAGTTCGTCCGGCAAAGCCTGTGGGTGGTACCGCTGATCGGTGGAGTGATCGGTGCGCTGTTGGCCGACATCGACCAGTGGTTCGAAGGCCGGATCACCTTGCCACCGGAGTGGTCGTACTCCGAAGGCACCGCGAACAGCGTGCTGTCAGCCGCCGCGGCCGCGATGGTCGGGCTGATCGGCTTCGTGGTCACGATCGGCGTGCTGGTCGTCCAGATGGCGACCGGCACGTTGTCGCCACGCTTCATGCGGCTGTGGTACCGGGACCGGCTGCAGAAGTTCGTGCTCGCGGCGTTCACGGCGACGTTCACCTTCTCGTTCGCGCTGCTGCGCCATGTGGAGTCCGGCTCGGTGCCCGATCTGGGCGTCTCTCTGGTCGGCCTCGCCGTCGCGTCCGACCTGATCCTCCTGCTCCTGTACTTCGACCGCTTCGTCCACGCCCTGCGACCGGTCGCCGTCGCGGCGGCGATGGCGGCGGCCGGTCTCGCGATCGAGGCCGAGGAGGACGGCCTCGTCTCGGTCGGCGCGAAGGACCAGGAGCACCTCCGGGGTCCGCCGGACGCACGCGTGCCGGCCCGACGGTCGGGTGCCATCCAGGACATCGACGTCGCGGGCCTCGTCCGGTTCGCGGCGGCGCGCGGCCAGGTCTGCGTCGTACCGCACACGATCGGTGACTTCGTCACCGCGGGGAGCGTGCTGATCGAGGTCCACGGGCCGGCCGACGAGCACGACCTGCGGCGGCTGGGGGCGATGGTCGCGCTGGGCCGCGAGCGCACGATCGACCAGGACCCGGCCTTCGCGCTGCGCATTCTGGTCGACATCGCCATCCGGGCGCTGTCTCCGGCCGTCAACGACCCCACCACGGCAACGCAGGTGCTCAACTACATCGACGCCCTGCTGCTCGGGATCGGCTCCTCGGACCGCGCCTTCCGTGGCGCCGCGCTCGACGCCGGCGGTCAGGTCCGCCTGGTCGTCCGGACCCGCGGCTGGGCGGAGTACCTCGACATCGGGGTGACCGAGATCCGTCTGTACGGCGCCGGCTCACCGCAGATCTGCCGGCGCCTGCGCGCCATGCTCGAGGATCTGCGGGCCGGGGTCCTGCCCGCCCGCCGGGCGGCCGTGCAGCATCAGCTCGACGCCCTGGATCGGGCGACGGACGCGGCGTTCGCCGACCCGTTCGAGCGGGCGCTGGCGCGGATGAGTGATCGGCAAGGCCTCGGCACCACCCGACCGGGCGAGACCTCCGATGCCCGCCGTTGATCGGAGACTGATCGCGCGGACGCGGGCGGTCCGGGCGTTGTTGCTGCGATCCGCCGCTCTCGGGGTCGCGACCGCGGCCCTGGTCGTCGCGCAAGCCTGGCTGCTGGCGGGGCTGCTCTCCGCGTCGTTCCAGGATGGCGCGGGCCTGGACGAGTTGCGCGGCCCGCTGCTGGTCCTGCTCGGCGTGATCATCGCCCGTGCCGTGCTCGCCTGGTCGGCCGAGCTGATGGCGCACCGGGCCGGTACCCAGGCCAAGGCGGAGCTGCGGATGGCCCTGCTGCGGCAGGTTGTCGCCCTCGGCCCGGCCTGGCTCTCCCGGCACCGCACCGCTGAGCTCGAGACACTAGGGACCCGCGGCCTCGATGCACTCGACGGCTACTTCACCCGCTACTTGCCGCAACTGGTGCTGGCGGTCGTCGTTCCCACCGCGGTCATCACCGCGGCCGTGACTCAGGACATCGTGGCCGCGGCGATCATCGCCGGCACGGTTCCCCTGATCCCTTTGCTGATGGCGGTTGTCGGTGCCGGCGCCAAGGCCCAGGCGGCCAAGCGTCTTGTCGCCCTGCAGCGGCTGGGTGGCCACTTCCTCGACAGCGTCGCCGGACTGACGACGCTCAAGGTATTCGGACAGGCGCGTGCCCAGGCAGGCCGGGTCCGACGGACGACGGACAGCTTCCGCCAGGAGACGATGGGCACACTGCGGGTGGCCTTCCTGTCCGCCCTGGTGCTGGAGCTGCTCGCGTCGCTGTCGGTGGCGGTGGTCGCGGTGGCGGTCGGCATCAGGCTCGTCAGCGGCGATCTCGACCTCTCGACCGGCCTGTTCGTGCTCATCCTGGCTCCGGAGGCCTACCTCCCGCTGCGAACCCTGGGCGCGAGCTTTCACGCGAGTTCGGATGGTGCCGCCGCGGCGGACCACGTGTTCACGGTGCTGGACAGCCCGCTTCCGGCCGCCCGGACCGGCACCCGTCTCCCGTGCTCCCCGGCCGTAGAGCTGCGCCTGGACCAGGTGTGCGTGAGCTACCCGGACCGGGCCGAACCCGCGCTCGACCGGGTCAGCCTGACGGTCCGGCCTGGAGAGGTGGTGGCCTTGACCGGTCCGAGCGGCTGCGGCAAGTCGACGCTGATCGCCGTACTGCTGGGCTTCGTCGGCGTGGACTCCGGGCAGGTGACCGTCTGCGGGGTGGACCTCGCCCAGCTCGATCTCGACGGCTGGCGCCGGACCGTGGCCTGGGTCCCGCAGCGGCCCTACCTGCTGGCCGCGAGCCTGGCCGACAACGTCAGGCTCGGCAGGCCGGACGCTGCCGACGAGGACGTACTGCGAGCGGTTGACGACGCCGGGCTGACGCAGTTGACCGACCGGCTGCCGCACGGCCTCGCGACGCCACTGGGCGAGCGCGGCGCCGGGCTGTCCGCGGGGGAGCGGCAGCGCCTCGCTCTGGCCCGGGCGTTCCTGATGGATGCGCCGCTGCTCCTACTGGACGAGCCGACGGCCAACCTGGACGGGGAGACCGAGGCGTCCGTGCTCGCTGCGGTCGCCCGCCTGACTGTCGGCCGGACCGCCGTGATCGCCGCGCACCGACCGGGTCTGGTCACACTGGCGGACACGGAGATCCGGCTGGAACGCGCGACCTCGGTGAGCTACCGATGACGTCCGGCCTGACGGCCCGGCTGGCTGCGGCCAGCCTGCTCGGGGCGGGTGGCGCCGCCGCCGGCCTCGGTCTCGCGGCGACCGCGGGCTGGTTGATCGCCCGCGCCTCCGAACACCCGAACATGGCGGCGCTCGGACTCGCCGTCGTCGGGGTGAGGTTCTTCGGGATCAGTCGCGGGTTGTTCCGGTACGCCGAGCGTCTGGTCGGCCATGATGCGGCGTTCCGCGTCCTGGCCGACGTACGGATGAAGGTCTACGCTGGACTCGAGCGTCTCGCCCCGACCGGCCTGCAGGCCTTCCGCAGTGGTGATCTGCTGGCCCGTTTCGTCGACGACGTGGACTCACTGCAGGATCTGCTGCTGCGCGTGGTCGCGCCGTACGTCGTCTTCGTCGCGTCCATCGGGTTGACGGTCGGCCTGGTCGGGACCCTGGTACCGGCCGCCGGCCTCGTTGTCCTGGTCGCCGCACTGCTCTGCGCGACCGCCGTTCCCGTCCTCGCACTGCGGCTGGTGCGACGGTCCGAAGCGCGCCAGGCCGAGACGCGAGGCGAACTGTCGACCGCTGTGGTCGACCTGGTCCAGGGTGCGCCTGACCTGATCGCCTACGGTGCCGCGGAGGCGCAGTTGCGACGGGCCGGTCGAGCCGATGCCGAGCTGACCAGGGTGGCCCGGGCGGCTGCTCGTACCGCCGGGACCGGCTCGGGGCTGACCACCTTGCTCGCGGGCCTGTGTGTCTGGGCTGTACTCGCGGCCGGAATCGTTGCCGTCAACAACGGCCAGCTCCCCGGTGTCCTGCTCACCGTCGTCGTCCTGGTCTCCCTGGCCGCCTTCGAGTTGGTGACCGGACTCCCGCAGGCCTTCGCGACCTTCGAGCGGGTGCGACGGTGCCGGGACCGGGTGGATGCCGTCCTGGCCGCCGATGTCCCGGTCCGCGAGCCCACGGCGCCGATACCGCTGCCGGCCGCGCCGTACTCGATTCGGCTCCGCGACGTGCGCGCCCGCTACCCGTCCGGACACCTCGCCCTCGACGGGATCGACCTGGATCTGGCTCCCGGTGACAGGGTGGCGGTGGTCGGACCCAGTGGAGCCGGCAAGTCCACGCTGGCCGCCGTGCTGCTGCGGTTCCTCGAGCTCGAGTCCGGTGCGGCGTCGCTGAACGGGGTCTGCCTCGGCGACCTGGAATCCGATGCCGTCCGCCGGGTGATCGGCCTGGCCGGGCAGGACGCACACGTCTTCGACCGCTCGATCGGCGACAATCTCCGGCTGGGGCGGCCGGACGCGACCGAGGCCGAGGCCCGGGCCGCGCTCGCGGCGACCGGTCTGCTGGACTGGGTCGCCGGCCTGCCGAAGGGCCTGGCCACCGAGGTCGGCGAGCACGGCGCCCGGCTCTCCGGCGGCCAGCGGCAGCGGCTCGTCGTCGCGCGCGCCCTGCTGGCGGACTTTCCGGTGCTCATCCTCGACGAGCCGACCGAGCACCTCGACCCCCGGGCGGCCGACGCGCTGACCGCGAACCTGCTGGCTGCGACGTCCGGGCGCACCACGCTGCTCATCACCCACCGACTGAGCGGCCTGCAGGCCGCCGACCGGATCGTTCTGCTGGAAGCAGGCCGGGTGGTGGAGTCGGGCACGCACGCTGAGCTGGTCGCGGCCGGCCGGGCGTACGCGCGGATCTGGGCCCGGGAACAGGCAGATCTCATCCAGCCCGAGTGATGTGCTGACGGCGGGGCTCGCGTGAGCCTGCCGGGAAGGACGAACGCTTCCGACGAGGGTGATCAGCCCGAGGAAGGTCTGCGATGGACCCGACCGATCTGGCGCGTATCCAGTTCGCCACGACCAGCATCTACCACTTCGTCTTCGTCCCGGTGACGATCGGGCTGGCGTTCCTGGTGGCCGTCCTGCACACCAAGTGGTACCGATCGGGCAAGGAGGACCACAAACGTTTGACCCGGTTCTTCGGCCACCTGCTGCTGATCAACATCGCGGTCGGGGTCGTCACCGGGCTGGTGCAGGAGTTCCAGTTCGGCATGAACTGGTCGGCGTACTCGCGGTTCGTCGGCGACGTCTTCGGCGCACCGCTGGCGATGGAAGGGCTGGCCGCGTTCTTCCTGGAGTCGACGTTCCTGGGGCTGTGGGTCTTCGGCTGGAACGTGCTGCCCCGGCGGGTCCACCTCGCCACGATCTGGATGGTCGCCGTCGGGGCCTCGCTCTCGGCCGCGTTCATCATGGCGGCGAACTCGTGGATGCAGCACCCGGTGGGCTACACCACCGATGCCGAGACGGGGCGGCCGCAGCTCAGTTCGATCGGGGACGTGTTCACGAATCCGGTGTTCATCTGGGGCTACATCCACGTGATCCTGGCTTCGCTGCTGACCGGAGCCGTGGTGATGCTGGCCGTGTCCGCGTGGCAGCTCAGGCGACGCGAGCACAGCGGACTCTTCCGCGGCTCGGCCAAACTCGCGATCATCGTCCTGCTCCCGGTCTCGGTCCTGGCGCTGGGAGTCGGCAGCCACCTCGGCGTGGTCGAGGCGGAGTACCAGCCGATGAAGATCTCGGCCGCCGAGGCGCAGTGGGAGACCTGTCAGCCCTGCTCGTTCTCGCTGTTCCAGATCGGCGGCGGCAAGAACGACGAGACCCCGACCCAGCTGATCGAAGTACCTCATCTGCTGTCCTTGCTCGCCACCGGCACGTGGAACGGCGAGGTGGAGGGGCTCAACGAACTCCAGGCGGCGGATGTCCAGCAGTACGGCGAGGGCGACTACGTACCGAACGTGTTCGTGCAGTACTGGTCGATGCGGGTGATGGCCTACCTCGGCAGCCTGATGGCGCTCCTGGCCGTCTGGGGCGCCTGGCTGCTGTACCGCAAGAAACTCACGACGTCGCGGATCTTCCTCGCGGTGGCGACCTGGGCGGTGGTGGCGCCGTTCCTGATGAACACGGCCGGCTGGATGCTGACCGAGAACGGGCGCCAGCCGTGGATCGTCCAGGGGCTGATGAAGACCGCGGACGGTCTGTCCACCTCGGTCGGCACCACCGAGCTGGTGATCAGCATCGCGGCGCTGGTCGTCGTCTACGTGCTGCTCGGGATCGTCTACCTGTTCCTGATGCTGCGCTACGCGCGGCGTGGCCTCGAACTCGACCATACCGAGGAAGAGCCCGGCCGTGATCCCCGGACTCCGGCGATCACCTACTAGCGAGCGTTCCGGGAGGCGGCTGTGGGACTACCCGAGCTGTGGTTCGTGATCATCGCGATCCTGTGGACCGGCTTCTTCGTCCTGGAGGGCTTCGACTTCGGTGTCGGGATGTTGCACCGGGTTCTCGGCCGGACCGGGCGCGAGCGCCGGGTGGCGATCAACACGATCGGCCCGTTCTGGGACGGCAACGAGGTCTGGCTGGTGGTCGGCGGAGCGGCGATCTTCGCCGCCTTCCCCGACTGGTACGCCACCTGGTTCTCGGCGAGCTACCTCGCGGTCGTGCTGCTGCTGGTGGCGCTGATCGCCCGCGGCGTGTCGTTCGAGTTCCGCGGCAAGGTCGACCGGGGCGGCTGGCGCAAGCTGTGGAGCGGCACGCTGCTGACCGGCAGCCTGGTTGCGCCGCTCGTCCTCGGGGTCGCGTTGGGTGACCTGGTCGCGGGCCTGCCGATCGACGCGGACGGCGAGTTCACGGGCACGTTCTGGGATCTCTTCACGCCGTTCGGCCTGTGGACCGGCCTGACGCTCGTGGTGCTCTGCCTCGTGAACGGGGCGACGTTCCTCGGCATCAGGACGACTGATGAGCTGCGTGAGCGAGCCCACCGCGCCGCTCGCCGGCTCGGCTGGGTGGGGTTTGTGGTGGTGACGGTCTACGCAGTCTGGATCCTGGTCATCTCCGACCACGGCTGGGCGCCGGTCCTGCCGCTGGCCGTCGGCCCGGCGGCGCTGGTCGGCTCCATCTGGGCAGTGCATCAGGCACGCGACGGTACGGCGTTCGTCCTGTCGGCGACCGCGATGGCGTGTGCGGTGGCCGGACTGTTCGCCGCCCTCTACCCCCAGGTCCTGGTGTCCAGCACAGACCCCGCGAGCAGTCTCACCGTGGCCAACGCAGCGTCGGCCGACTACGCGCTCACGGTGATGAGTGTGGTCGCGCTGGTGTTCTTTCCCTTGGTGCTTGCGTACCAGACTTGGTCGTACTTCGTCTTCCGTCATCGCCTGAGTACGTAGGCCAGTCATCCAGCGAGGATGATTTATCCGCACCGCACTCGCCGAAAGGTAGAGGGATGGCGGGCGAACAGCACTACGACGTGATCATCATCGGTACCGGTGCGGGAGGCGGGACGCTGGCCCATCGGCTGGCGCCGTCCGGCAAACGGGTCCTCCTGCTGGAGCGGGGGGACTACCTGCCGCGCGAACGGGAGAACTGGGACTCCTCGTCGGTCTTTGTCGAGGGGCGGTACCGCGCACCGGAGTACTGGTACGACCAGCACGGCCACGAGTTCCCGCCGGAGACCAACTACTACGTCGGTGGGAACACCAAGTTCTACGGCGCCGCGCTGTTCCGCTTGCGGCCACAGGATTTCGGCGAGCTCCGGCACCATGACGGCATCTCGCCCGCGTGGCCGCTGGGGTACGGCGATTTCGAGCCGTACTACACCGAGGCCGAGCATCTCTACCGGGTTCACGGCCGCCACGGTGAGGATCCCACCGAGGGGCCGGCCAGTGCGGAGTACCGTTTCGCGCCGGTCGAGCACGAGCCCCGGATCCAGCAGTTGAGCAACGACCTGGAGAAGCAGGGGCTGCATCCGTTCCACCTGCCGATCGGCGTCGACCTCGTCCAGGACGAGCACGGCCGGGCGACCAGGGAGAGCGTCTGCATCCGATGCGACCGGGTGGA
The DNA here is from genome assembly GCF_043197365.1 of Kribbella sp. NPDC049174. Classification (NCBI taxonomy): domain Bacteria; kingdom Bacillati; phylum Actinomycetota; class Actinomycetes; order Propionibacteriales; family Kribbellaceae; genus Kribbella; species Kribbella sp. NPDC049174. The sequence continues at coordinate 863,096 of NZ_JBICSZ010000001.1, forward strand.
CGGGTTCCCGTGCCTGATGCAGGCGAAGTCGGACGCCCAGGTGATCTGCGTCGACCCCGCGCTGCAGCACGAGAACGTCTCGATGCTGACGAACGCGCACGTACAGCGGCTGGAGACCGACCCGACCGGACGGACCGTCTCGCAGGTCGTGACCGAGATCGATGGGTCAACCGTTCAGTTCAGCGCGGACCTCGTGGTCGTCGCCTGCGGCGCGGTCAACTCCGCCGTACTGCTGCTGAAGTCGGCGAACGACCGCCATCCGCAGGGTCTTGCGAACAGCTCCGACGTCGTCGGCCGCCACTACCTGCGGCACAACAACCTCGCGCTGATGGCGGTCTCGAAGGAGCCGAACCCGACCCTGTTCCAGAAGACCCTGGCGATGAACGACTGGTACTTCGGCGCCGACGACTGGGACTACCCGCTTGGCGGGATCCAGATGCTGGGCAAGTCCGACACCGAACAGGTCCGCAGCGGCGCGCCACGCTGGGCCGGCAAGGTCTCACCGGGTATGCCGTTCGAGATGATCGCCCACCACGCGGTCGACTTCTGGCTGTGCGGTGAGGACCTGCCGCAGCCGGACAACCGGGTCACCGTGCGCGCGGACGGATCGATCCAGCTGGCCCTCGACGAGAAGAACAACGTCGAGGGCGTCAACCGGCTCAGGCACAGGTTGCAGGACATGCTCGGCGACCTCGGGATGCACGAGCACCGGCTGCTCGACCACAGCATCTACCTGCACAAGGGAATGCCCATCGGCGCCACCGCTCACCAAGCCGGCACCGTGCGGTTCGGCGACGACCCGGCGAGCTCGGCGCTCGACGTGAACTGCAAAGCCCACGACCTCGACAACCTGTACGTCGTCGACACCAGCTTCTTCCCGAGCATCGGTGCCGTGAACCCCTCGCTGACCGCGATCGCGAACGCGCTCCGGGTCGGCGACCACATCCTCGACCGGCTGCGCTGAGCACCGCGCCCCGGACTGATTCGGAGAACCACTATGGCAACCGCAGACATGGACGCGCTGGTCATCTTCGGTGCGACCGGTGACCTCGCGAAGCTGGAGACCTTCCCTGCCCTGGTCGGGCTGGTCGACCGGGGCGTGCTCGACGTACCGATCGTCGGGGTGGCCAAGAGCGGCTGGGGACTCGACCAGTTCCGTGCGTACGCCGCGGCGTCGTTACAGGCCAACGGGATCGATCCGGACAGCCGCTCGGCGGCCGCCATGCTCGGCCTGTTGCGCTACGTCGACGGCGACCTCGGTGACGACGCGACGTACACCGCGATGGCCGACGAGGTCGGCACCGGTGGACGGGCGCTGTTCTACCTCGAGGTGCCGCCGCCGCTGTTCGGCCGGATCGCCCAGGGCATCGCGACCGCGGGCAAGGCCGAGGGGGCGCGAGTGATGGTCGAGAAGCCGTTCGGCACCGACCTGGCCAGCGCCCAGAAGCTCAACGCGACCATGAACCAGGTCTTCCCCGAGGACGCCATCTACCGGGTGGACCACTGGCTCGGCCTGGACCCCTTGGAGAACGTGCTGTTCGCCCGCTTCGCCAACTCGGTGATCGAACCGCTGCTCAACCGCGACCACGTGGAGAGCATCCAGATCACCATGGCGGAGAGCTTCGACGTGTCCGACCGGGGCAGCTTCTACGACCGCACCGGGGCGATCCGCGACGTCCTCCAGAACCACATGCTGCAGGTGCTCGCGAGCGTTGTGGCCGATCCGCCGGGTCGGCTTGGCGAGGCCGCCTGGCGGGCTCAGAAGACCGCGATCATCAGCTCACTGCGCCCGCTCACCACCGAAGACACGGTGCTCGGGCAGTACGACGGCTACCTGGACGTTGCCGGCGTCGATCCGCAGTCGCGGACCGAGAGCTACGTCGCGGTCCGGCTCGCCCTCGACACCTGGCGCTGGGCCGGCGTACCGATCGCGATCCGGGCCGGGAAGTGCCTGCCGGTCACCGCGACCGAGGTAGCGGTCCGGTTCCGCCGCCCACCGCAGGACTACTTCGAGCTCGGGCCGACCGCGGGCGCGAACCAGTTGCGGTTCCGGATCTGGCCGGAGAGTCAGGTCGCGTTCACCCTGACCGGGAAGAAGCCCGGCGCCGGCTGGACCCCACAGGTCGAGGACCTCACCTTCGCCGAGGCGCCGGGAACCGACCAGCGACCGTACGACCGGCTGATCGGGGCGGCGCTCTTGGGCCGGCAGGCGCTGTTCGCCGCGCAGGACACGGTCGAGGCCGCCTGGCGAGTGGTCGAGCCGGTGCTCGGTGATGCCGTCCCGGTCGTCCCGTACGCCAAGGGCAGTTGGGGGCCGAAGGAGGCCGACGCCCTGCTGCCGCACGGCGTGATCTGGCACGACCCGGCTGGATGATCCAGGAGGGCGGCCGGATGAGACTGCGGACCAGGAGCGGCGCGACGGATCGATCGGAGCCTCGCCGGGTGGTGATCGTGGGCGGGGGCTTCGCCGGTCTGTTCGCGGCGCGCGCGTTCCGGCGCGGCCGGGTGCAGGTCACCCTGGTGGACCGCGCTGCCCACCACCTCTTCCAGCCTCTGCTGTACCAGTGCGCCACCGGGATGCTGTCCGAGGGCCAGGTCGCGATGCCGCTGCGGGCGATCCTGCGCAGGTACGCCAACGTCGACTGCGTGCTCGCCGAGGTGACCGGCTTCGACGTCCAGGCCCGCATCGTCAGCGCGCGCCGGCCGACCGGCGGCGAGATCGAGTTCCGGTACGACGACCTGATCCTGGCCGCCGGCGTCCGGCAGTCGTACTTCGGGCACGACGAGTTCGCCGCGTTCGCGCCCGGCATGAAGACCCTGGCCGACGCGCTGCTGATCCGGCGCCGGGTCTTCGGTGCGTTCGAGATGGCCCAGTCGGCCACCGCTCCCGAGGAGCGCCGGCGGTGGCTGACCTTCGCCCTGGTCGGCGCCGGCCCGACGGGTGTCGAACTGGCCGGGCAGATCCGTGAGCTGGCCACGTCGACGCTGAGCAAGCAGTTCCACGACATCGATCCCACCGAGGCCAAGGTGCTGCTCTTCGACGGCGGTGACGCGCCGCTCGCGCCGTTCGGCCCGAAGCTGTCCGCCAAGGCCGCCGTCGCGCTGACCGGCCTCGGCGTCGAGCTCCACCTGAAGTCGATCGTCACCCACGTGGACCAGAACGGGTTGGTGGTCCGCGGACCCGACGGCGCGAGTACGGCGTACGAGGTGGGAACCGTGCTGTGGGCCGCCGGGGTGGCGGCGCAGCCGGTCGCCGACCTGCTCGCGAAGGCGACGGGCGCAGAGCAGGACCGGGCCGGGCGGATCAAGGTCCAGCCTGACCTCACCCTGCCCGGCCACCCGGAGATCTCGGTGGTCGGTGACGTGATGAGCCTCGACGACCTTCCCGGCGTCGGCGAGGTGGCGATGCAGACCGGGTACTACGCGGCGAAGCGGATCAGGAACGAGGTGGACGGGCAGACCGGTCCGCCGAAGCCGTTCCGGTACCGCGATCTGGGCTCCGCGGCCTACATCGCCCGCGGTCAGGCGGTCGTGTCGGTCGGCCGGGTGCACCTGAGCGGCCGGGTCGGCTGGCTGGCCTGGCTCGGCATCCACCTCGCCTTCCTGACCGGTTTCCGCAACCGGTTCGGGGCGGTGCTCAGCTGGGCGATCGCCTTCAGCCGGGAGACGCGGCGCGAACGAGCCTTCACGATGCAGCAGGTCGCGCCCGGCGGCGCCGATCTCTACCACGACCGAACAGGAGACGACCCATCATGGCCGACTACCCCCCCATCGCCGAACACGGGCTGATCGGCGACCTGCAGACCGCCGCGCTGGTGACGACGGACGGGTCCATCGACTGGTACTGCTGTCCACGGTTCGACTCGCCGAGCGTCTTCGCCGCCTTGCTCGACCAGGAGCGTGGCGGCTACTTCCGGGCCCGGGCAACCGGCACCGGCGTCACGAGCCGGCAGCTGTACTTCCCGGACACCGCGATCCTGATCACCCGGTTCCTGACCGAGGACGGCGTCGGCGAGGTCGTCGACTTCATGCCGCCGGCCGGCAAGCAGCCCACCGCGAACCACCGGATCCTGCGGATGATGCGGTGCGTGCGGGGGCGGATCGCCTTCGAGGTGGACATCGCGCCCCGGTTCGACTACGGCCGCCAGGAGCACGAGACGGAGCTGGTCGAGCAAGGGGCCGTCTTCGTGACCGAGGACCTGAGCCTGACGCTGCACTCGGTCCGGGAGCCGGCTGACGAGCGGCTGGCGCAGGTACGGCTGGACGGCGGCGACATCCACATCGACTACGAGATGTCGGCGGGCCAGGTCCGGGGGCTGGTGCTGGAGTCGGCGGCCGACGGGCCACCGCGGGAGATCGGGGTCGCGGAGTTCACCGCGATGTTCGACGACGCGGCAGCCTTCTGGCGCGACTGGCTGTCGCAGTCGACGTACACGGGCCGGTGGCGGGAGATGCTGCAGCGCTCGGCGATCACGCTCAAGCTGATGACGTACGCGCCGACCGGCGCTCTGGTGGCCGCTCCGACGGCCGGGTTGCCTGAGCAGGTCGGCGGCGAGCGCAACTGGGACTACCGCTACACCTGGGTGCGGGACGCGTCGTTCTCCGTCTACGCGCTGCTCGGCCTCGGCTTCACCGAGGAGGCGGCGGACTTCTGCGGCTGGTTGCGTGACCGCGTCCAGGAGAAGACCGGCGGGAAAGGTAGCCCGCTGAACATCATGTACCGCGTGGACGGGTCGTCCGATCTGACCGAGGAGTCGCTCGAGCACCTGGAGGGCTACCGCGGCTCGCGGCCGGTACGGATCGGCAACGGCGCCTCGGACCAGCGGCAGATGGACATCTTCGGCGAGGCGCTGGACAGCATCTACTTCGCCGACCAGCACGGAATCGAGGTCGACCACCAGACGTGGGTCGCGCTTCGGGGCCTGGTCGACTGGCTGACCGAGAACTGGGACCTGCCGGGGGAGGGGATCTGGGAGACGCGCGGCGGTCAGAAGGACTTCACCTACGGCCGGGTGATGAGCTGGGTCGCCTTCGACCGGGCCATCCGGATGGCCGCCGAACGCGGTCTGCCGGGCACCATCGGCCGGTGGGTGACGACCCGGGACACGATCTACAACCAGATCATGCAGCGCGGCTGGGACGAGAAGCTCGGGGCCTTCGTGCAGCACTACGGCGACACCGTGCTCGACTCGTCCTTGTTGCGCATGGCAACGGTCGGCGCCATCGCGCCCACCGATCCGATGTGGTTGTCGACCCTGGACGCGATGGAGGCCGAGCTGGTGGTCGACAGCCTGGTGTACCGCTACGACCCGTCCGCCTCACCGGACGGGCTGGCCGGTGATGAGGGCACGTTCTCGCTCTGCACGTTCAACTACGTCGACGCCCTGGCCCGGGCCGGCCGCCTCGACGAAGCGCGGCTCATCTTCGAGAAGATGCTCACCTACGCCAACCACGTGGGCCTGTACTCCGAGGAGATCGGCCTGACCGGTGAGCAGCTCGGCAACTTCCCGCAGGCCTTCACGCACCTGGCGCTGATCGACGCGGCCATCACCCTCGACGCCGCGCTGGATCACGCGAAGTCCAACGGCCGGTCCGCCGCGATGGGCATCCCGGCCGCGCGCCGGGCGGCGGATGCGGCGGCGACCTGACCGGAGGGACGGCTACGGCCGGGGCTCGCCCGCCTCGTCGCGGGTGCGGGCGAGCCTTCGGTCGATGGCGACTGCGATCGCGGGGTAGACAAGCACCGACAGGACGCCCGCGCCGACCAGTGCGGCGGCGTTCTCGGGGAGCATGTGGCCGGTCTCGAGCCCGATCTCGCTGAGCGCGACGAGGAGCGGCAACGCGGTCGACACGATGAAGACGAGTTCGAACCGCCGGCCCCGGGGCAGGGCCGTTCGGTACACCAGCAGCGTCGGGAGGCCGCGCACGACGAGCAGCAGCAGGAAGAACAGGAACAGCCGCGCGGGTGCGTCGAGGATGGACTGCAGGTCGAGACCCATCCCCGACGAGACGAAGAAGATCGGGATGAAGAAGCCGTAGCCGACCGCATCGAGTTTGCGCTCCAGCGTCTCGACGTTGCCGGGCGCCCATCGACGCAGGACGACGCCGGCCACGAACGCGCCCAGGACGACGTCGAGCCCGAAGTCGTTGGCGACGACGAGCAGCAGCAACAGCAACGCGACCGTCCACCGCAGCGTGGTCTGCGAGGTCGCGTGCTCGCCCTCCTTCAGGATTCGGGTGATCCGCCCGCCGCGACTCAACCGGGGCACCAGGCTCAGCACGAGCCCGAGGGCTCCCATCGCGAGGAGCGAGACGAGACCGACGAACCGGCCGTTCGACCCGAGGAAGATCGCGATCGCCACGATCGGCAGGAACTCGCCGACGGCGCCCGCGGCGAGCACGTACGGGCGGAACGATCCGCCCAGCATGTTGTTGTCCCGCAGGATCGGCAGCAGCGTGCCGAGCGCCGTCGTCGTCAGGCCGAGCGCGACCGGTACGAACGCCCTCACTGCCCCCAGTGCCGCGAGCGCCGCGACGACCGCAATGGCCAGCGCCACGGTGACCAGCCACCCGGCGACGGCGAGCCGGCCGGCCCGGTGCCGGAAGACCGCCAGTTCGAGCTCGTAGCCCGCCAGCAGGAACAGGAACCCCAGACCGACGTTCGCGAGCAAGCTGATGCTGTCCGGATCGGCCAGATCGAGCACCTCCGGCCCGATCACCACGCCGCCGAGAATGAGCACCACCACCTGGGGAATCCGCAAGCGGCCGAACAACCCGACGAGCACAGGTGTCAGGGCCGCCACCAGCACGACCACGAACAGGCTTGTCAGTCCCAGACCGAGTTCGGAGCTCATCCCACCAGCCTGACTGCCCGTCCGGGCCGGAAACCTCCCCCAGCCCGGACGATCCCACCGCGGCGCGACCTGCGACGCCGGCACCGCCCTGCTTGCCAACCGGGTTCGTTCGCTGTAATACCAGTTGCATAGCTGGTTTTACACCTGACGATTCGTCACGGTTGGGTGTGGTGTCCGATTTTCGGCCTGCGAGGACTTCCTACTCGTCAGTTGGGATGTCACACTCACTCGCCAAGACGTTGGTTGGGAACCTTCGGGGATCCGGGAGGCCGGGTGCTGGCGGCGAAGAACCTCGAGGTCGTCTATGACGACGTGATGCTGGTGCTGCGGGGCGTCGGCCTCGAGGTCCCGCAGGGACGGATCGTCGCCCTGCTCGGGGCGAACGGTGCCGGCAAGTCCACCTTGCTGCGCGCCTTCTCCGGCCTGCTCGACGTCCACGACGGCGAGGTCCGGCGCGGGTCGATCACGCTCGATGGCGAGCCGATCCACACGTACGGCGCCAGCCGGGTCGCCGCCCTGGGCATCAAACAGGTGATGGAGGGCCGGCGCATCCTGGCCGACCTCACCGTCGAGGAGAACCTCCGGATCGGCGGGCACGTCAGTCCGCGCTCGATCCGGACCAACCTGGACCGGACCTACGAGCTGTTCCCGGTGCTGGCCGACCGCCGCCGCAAGCTGGCCGGCTATCTGTCCGGCGGCGAGCAGCAGATGCTGGCCATCGGCCGGGCGCTGATGTCCGATCCGAAGTACCTGCTGCTGGACGAGCCGAGTCTCGGCCTGGCCCCGATGATCGTCCGGCAGATCCGGGACGTGATCGTGCAGATCAACCAGCAGGGTACGACGGTCCTGCTGGTCGAGCAGAACGCGGCGATGGCGCTGTCGATCGCCGAGCACGGGTACGTGCTGGAGAACGGCGCGATGGTGATGGACAAGCCCGCGGCCGAGCTGCTCGCGGACGGCGACGTACGCGAGTTCTACCTCGGCCTCGGCGCCGAAGGCTCGGCGAAGTCGTTCCGCGACGTCAAGCACTACCGCCGCCGGAAGCGGTGGCTCTCGTGACGGTGCTATTGGCGGGGCCTTCGGCGCCGGCGGGGTCATGGGGCCTTGACTCCCGGTCTTCCCTCGTCGCTCCAGTCGCTGCGCTCCCTCCGCTCCTCAGTCCAGACCGGGAGGCCCCATGACCGCGACACAGGCCAGGGAGAGCGAGAGCACGACAACGGCCGACCCGGTGCTCACGTTCGAGGATGTCGTCCTCGGATTCGAGGGGGTGACCGCCCTCAACGGCGTGAGCTTCACCGTGAACCCCAGTGAACTGTTCGCCGTGATCGGCCCGAACGGTGCCGGCAAGACCTCGATCTTCAACGTGCTCTCCGGCGTCTACCGGCCGCAACGCGGCACCGTCCGGTTCGGCGACGAGGACCTGATCGGCCGCCGGCCGCACGCGATCGCGCGCCTCGGCATCGCCCGGACCTTCCAGAACATCGAGTTGTTCTCCAACCTGACCGTGCTGGACAACCTGATGCTCGGCCGGCACCACCATCACCCGTACGGGGTCCTCGCCGCCTTCGCGTGGCTCGGCAAGGCCCAGCGCAACGAACGGGCCAACCGCCGGGCCGTCGAGGAGATCGTCGACTTCCTCGAGCTCGCCCAGTGGCGGCGACTCCCGGTCGGTCTGCTGCCCTACGGCGTCCAGAAGCGGGTCGAGCTCGGTCGCGCCCTCGCCTCCGAGCCGAAGCTGTTGCTGCTGGACGAGCCGGTCGCCGGGATGAACCTGGAGGAGACCGAGGACATGGCCCGGTTCATCCTCGACATCCGCGACGAGCTCGGCCTGCCGATGGTGATGGTCGAGCACGACATGGGCCTGGTGATGGATCTGGCCGACCGGATCATGGTGATCGACTTCGGCAAACCGATCCGCACCGGTACGCCGACGGAGGTCGCGACCGACCCCGATGTCGTCCGCGCCTATCTGGGCGAGGAGCACAAGGTGGTGGACAAGCCATGACTGGGCTTTTGGCCGGGCCTCCGGCGCCGGCGGGGTCATGGGGCCATGACTCCCGGCCTTCCCTCGTCCCTCCGGTCGCTGCGCTCCCTGCGCTCCTCAGTCCAGGCCGGGAGGCCCCATGACCACCATCGCGACCCGGGTCCAGGAGCGGGCGAAGACGACACCGCACGTGATCGCCTTGCGGGAGAAGGATCTGGGGATCTGGCAGCAGGTCAGCTGGGAGCAGTACTGGGACACCGCCGAACTCGTCGGCCACGCGTTGATTGCCCTCGGCATCGAGCCGGACGACCGGGTCGCGATCCACTCCGAGAACCGCCGTGAATGGCTCTACACCGACGTCGGCACGGTCGCCGTCCGGGCTGCCACCGTCGGTCTCTACCCGACCAACCCGGTCGCCGAGGTCGGCTACCTGCTCCGCCACTCCGGCGCGAAGGTGCTGATCGCCGAGGACCAGGAGCAGGTCGACAAGGCACTGGCGATCGACGACCTGCCCGATCTCCAGCACATCGTGTACGTCGAGCCACGCGGCATCCGGTTCCGGTACGACGACCCGAGGCTGATCGCCTGGCCCGATTTCCTTGCGATCGGCAACGAGCATCGTGAGGCGAATCCGCACGCGGTGACCGAGCGGATGGAGGAGTCCCGGCCGGACGACGTGGTGACGCTGATCTACACCTCCGGCACCACCGGCCCGCCGAAGGGTGTGATGCTGACGGCCGCGAACGTCGACTTCGCCATCCAGGAGTTGGTCGTGCGCGGCGGCTTCACCTCACCGCCGCCGTCGCCGCGCGACAGCGTGCTGTCCTACCTGCCGTTGTGCCACGTGGCCGAGCGGATCTTCAGCGGCTGGTTCGGCGCCGGGGCCGGCGTCTGCGTGCACTTCGCCGAGTCGATCGAGACCGTGGCGACCAACCTGCACGAGGTCCAGCCGACCATCCTGTTCGGGGTGCCGCGGATCTGGGAGAAGATCGCGGCCGGCGTGCAGATCCGGATCGCGTCCGCGGACCCGGTCAAGCGCCGGATCGGTGGCTACTGGTTGCGCCGGGCGGACTGGATCGGCGCCGTCCTCGCGGCGAACGGCGGACGTCATACCGCTGCCTCCAGAGCGGTCTACTCCATCGGCTGGCTGTTCTGCTACCGAGCGGTGAAGGATCGCGTCGGCCTGCGCAAGGTCCGGTACGCCGCCTCCGGAGCCGCACCGATCGCACCCGAAGTACTGCGCTTCTTCATGGGTCTCGGTCTGCCGATGCACGAGGTGTACGGCATGACCGAGAACACCGCCGTGGCGACCGCCAACCGCCCGGGCCGGGTCAAGGTCGGCACGGTCGGCGAGGCGCACAAGGGTGTCGAGGTGCGGATCGACGAGAGCACCGGCGAGATCCTCACCCGGCATCCCGGCACCTTCGCCGGCTACTGGCAGGACCCGGAGGCGACCGCCAAGGTGATCGACCCGGACGGCTGGCTGCACACCGGCGACGTGGGGGAGTGGGTCGACGGCACGCACCTGCGCATCACCGACCGGATGAAGGACATCATCATCACCGCGGGCGGTAAGAACGTCGCCCCGTCGGAACTCGAGAACGCGCTCAAGGCATCGCCGTACATCAAGGAGGCGGTGGTGATCGGCGACCGGCGCAAGTTCCTCACCGCGCTGATCGGGATCGAGCCGGACACGGTCGGCCACTGGGCGCAGGTCCATCGCCTGCCCTACTCGACGTACGGCGACCTGTCCGCGAAACCCGAGGTGATCGCGCTTGTCCAAGGGGTCGTGGATGACGTCAACCAACGGTTCGCCACCGTCGAGCAGGTGCGGTCGTTCCGGCTGCTGCCGAAGCTGCTCGATCACGAGGACGGCGAACTGACCGCGACCCAGAAGGTGAAGCGGACAGCCGTCGCCACCGCGTTCGCCGGCCTGGTCGAGTCCATGTACGCCGGGGGTGTCCGGTGAACGAGTTCGTCGCCACCGTCGTCCGCGGTCTCGGCAACGGGTCGATCTACGCCCTGCTGGCGCTGGGATTCGTGATCGTCTACAAGTCGATGCGGGTGATCAGCTTCGCCCAGCCGGCGTTCATGATGGCCGGTGCGCTGCTGGTCGGCTACCTGGTGCTGTCGATGAACTTCTTCCTCGCGGTCCTGGTCGCGCTGGTGCTGACCGCATTGCTCGGCATGGGAGTGGAACGGCTGGCATTGCGGCCGATGATCGGCAAGCCGGTGTTCGTGATCGCGATCATCACGCTCGGCGTCGACATCGTGATCCGCACGGTGGTCAACTCGTTCATCGGCCTGGACATCCGGCAGATGGGTGATCCGTGGGGGCTCAAACAGGTCGACGTACTGGGTGCCAAGATCGATCAGCGGCACCTGGCCACGCTGGTGACGACGCTGATCGTGGTGGCCGCGCTGTTCGCGTTCTACCGCTGGTCGCGGACCGGTCTGGCGATGCGGGCGGCCTCGTCGGACCAGGAGGTCGCACTCGCACAGGGCGTCTCGGTCGGGCGCGTGTTCTCGCTGTCGTGGGCGCTCGCGGCCGCGCTCGCCGGGCTGGCCGGAGTGTTCCTGTCGACCGGCATCGGGCTCGAGCAGAACCTGTGGCTGACCGCGCTCAAGGCGCTGCCGGTGATCATCCTCGGCGGCCTCGATTCCCTCGGTGGAGCGGTGATCGCGGGCCTCACGATCGGAGTGGTGGAGGCGCTGGTCGGTGGGTACGGCGGCGACCTGCATCCCCTCCTCGGCGGTGACTTCTTCCTGGTCGTCCCGTACCTGCTGATGCTGCTCGTCCTGTTGATCAGACCGTACGGCCTGTTCGGCACCAGAGAGGTGGAGCGGATATGAGTCGGCCACTGCTCTACCTGTCGTACAAGCAGGACATGGCGTTGCTGAACACGCCGGCGAAACGGGGGTGGACGCTCGTCCTCGGGATTCTCGCGGTGTCGCTGCCGTTCATGCTGACCGACGACCTGCTCGTCGTCCTGGCCACGGCGTGCGCCGCGTCGATCGGGGCGATCGGGCTGAACATCGTCACCGGGTACGGCGGTCAGGTGTCGCTCGGTCATGCGTTCTTCCTGGGCGTCGGCGCCTACACCGCGGCGGCGCTGTCGGGCGATCCGGACAGCACCCGGCTGATCGGGTTCGGCATCACCTCGCTGCCGGTCTGGTTGCTCGCGGCCGGACTGGTCGCTGGGCTGGCCGGGCTGATCGTCGCGCCGCTGGCGGCCCGGCTGCGCGGGTTGTACCTGGCCGTGGTGACACTCGGGCTGGTGTTCATCGGGGAGCACGTGTTCAAGCACTGGAGTGAGCTCACCGGGGGAGTCGGGGTCGGGCGGCCGGCCGCCGTACCGGAGTTGTTCGGGTTCCAGTTCGCGGTCGACGGGGCGATGTTCACCAAGGCGCAGAAGCTCTACCTGCTGATGCTGATACTGCTGGTGATCTTCGGCGTCCTGGCCCGGAACCTGGTCCGGTCCAGGACCGGCCGGGCCCTGGCCGCGGTCCGGGACCGGGACCTGGCCGCCGAGGTGATCGGGGTCGACGTGACCCGGTACAAGATGATCGCGTTCGCGGTGTCGTCGTTCTACGCCGGCGTCGCGGGCGCGCTGCTGTACGTGATGATCGGCTTCGTCGAGCCGGGGTCGTTCAACCTCGGGATGTCGGTGCAGTACATCGCGATGGTGCTGATCGGCGGTGTCGCCACCATCTCCGGATCGGTGCTCGGCGCGCTGTTCATCACCCTGTTGCCGAGGGTCACCCGCGAGCTTCCGGCCGTGCTGCCGTTCATCGGCAGCAGTTCGGCGGCCGGGGGCATCACGGTCTTCCAGGTCGAGACGATCCTCTACGGCCTGTTGATCATCGGCTTCCTGATCTTCGAACCGCGGGGGCTGTTCGGGATCTGGATCCGGATCCGCACCTATTGGAAGTCGTGGCCGTTCTCGCACTGACCCTGCGCCCCAGGGCCCGCGCCGACTGGCCGGAGAAGGAGTATCGATGAGCGTGCACAGGGGAATCGTCATCGCGCTGGTGGCGGCGATGGTCTTGGTCGCGGGGTGCCGGAACGACGCCCCGGAGACGCAGGAGGCCGGCTCGGGGGTCAAGTTCGACGTCGGGGTCACGGCCGAACCGTGTCCGGCCGCGGTCGACAAGTCCAAGGGCTGTATCTACCTCGGCTCGATCTCGGACCTGACCGAGGGTCCGTTCAAGGCGCTCGGCGTACCGATCACCGAGAGCCAGAAGTCGTTCTGGCAGCGGGTCAACAAGGCCGGCGGGATCGGTGCCTTCGAGGTCGACGCGACCAAGTACATCAAGGACAACAAGTACAACCCGCAGATCCACAACGAGGTGTACGCCGAGATCAAGCCCGACGTCCTCGGACTGGCCCAGACCCTCGGTTCACCGACCACCGCCGCGATCCTGGCCGACCTCAAGTCCAGCAGCATGATCGGCGTACCGGCCTCCTGGACGTCGGCCTGGGCGTTCGAGGACGTGATCCTGGAGTCGGGCACGAACTACTGCTTCGAGTCGATGAACTCGGTCGACTTCGCGGTCGAGACGCTCCAGCCGAAGACCGTCGCCGCGGTGCACTTCCCCGGTGACTACGGTGACGACGCCGCGGCCGGGACGAAGATCGCGGCCGAGGCCAACGGGCTGACGTTCACCGACATCCCGACCGCGCCGGGGCAGGAGAACCAGGGTGCGGCGATCCAGAAACTGATCGCGGCCAAGCCGGACCTGGTCATCCTGACCACCGGCCCGACCGAGGCGGCGACGATCGTCGGCGGCGCCGCGCAGAACGGCTTCAAGGGACAGTTCATCGGCACCAGCCCGACCTGGAACCCGGCCCTGCTGAAGAGCCCGGCCGCCCCCGCGCTGACCGCGCTCTACCGTCAGTCCGGGCCCTGGGCGCCGTACGGCACCGACACACCCGGCCACAAGGCGCTGGCCGAGTCGATCGACCAGGCGACCTTCAAGGCCGCGCCGAACGACGGATACACGGCCGGCTGGGTCTGGTCGTACCCGCTGAAGGCCGCGCTGCAGAAGGCGGTCGAGTCCAAGGACCTCACCCGGGCCGGGCTGCTGGCCGCGGTGAAGTCGCTGCAGACCGTGGACTACGAAGGGATGCTGCCGGCCGAGGCGGGCCGGTTCACCGGTGAGCCGAACGAGCGCGTCTTCCGGGCCAGCATCATCTCCAAGGTGGACCCGACGGCCCCGACCGGCGTGAAGGTGGAGCGCGACTTCTTCACCGGCAAGACGGCCCAGGCGCACGAGTTCACCAAGCCCTGCTACCAGTGATCTAGGTCGAGGTTGCCGGCCGGGTGGACCCTCGTGGTCCACCCGGCCGGGCCCTGCTGAGCGCTTTCTTGGGCGCTCTCGTGGGCGACCTATTGGGCGACCTCGAACAGCTCGTTGAGCTGGGTGTTGAGCTTCGTCAGCGAGCTGACCGGCGAGCTGCCGATGTAGACGGCGTCGAAGCGTGGCGCCATCAGCGCCGCGATGTCGGCCGCGTTCGTCGTCACCGGGAACAGGAACGTCGTCTTGTCCCCGACCTGCCGGGTGAACGGGGTGACGTCGAGCTGACGCTCGGACTTGTTGTAGGCGATCGCCAGTTCGGTGCCGGCCGGCCTGGCCGGGAAGACGACGCCGGACTCGCCGATGATGTTCTGGCACTCCGCGCCGGACAGGAACTTCACCCACTTCGCGGCGTTCTCGGGCTGCTTCGACAGCGTCGTGACCGAGTCGGCCAGGCCGTTGAACATCGACGCCCGTTTGCCGCTCGGCCCGATCGGGGTCGGTGCGAGCCCGATGTCCAGCTTCTTGCCGGCCGAGTCGGTGAGCTTGGTGAAGGTGGAGATCATCCACGACCCGCTGAGGCCCAGGACCGCCGTACCGGACTGGATCTGCTTGTCCGTTCCGATCGCGTTCGCGCCGCCGATCTGCTCGTAGCTGGGCATGTAGCCCTTCTGCACGAGACCGAAATACCAGCTCAGCGTGTCCTGCAGCACGGCGTCGTCCAGGTTGAACTTCGTGCCCCACGGGTTCTTGTCGGTCGCCTGCCAGCCCGCGCTGCCGGTGAACGCCGACCATTGCGTCTGGCCCCAGCCACCGCCGCCGGAGCCCTCCGAGGCGAGGCCGTGCGTCTTCACGTTGGACTTGTCGAAGCCCGGCTCGTCGCCCCGGACGCCCTTGGCGTCGATGGTGAGATGTGCGACGAGCTTCTCGAAGGAGCCGCCGTCCTGGGGGTTCCAGTCGAGGGTCTCCAGCTCGGCGGGATCCACACCGGCCGCCTTGAGCGCGGCGCTGTCGTAGAACATGGCGATCGTGTCCCAGTCCTTCGGGGCGCCGTACCGCTTGCCGTCCTGGCCCTTCCACAGCTCGGCCAGGCCCTCCTGGTAGTCGCCGTCCTCGATGTCGCTGGTCGGGCCGAGGTCGTCGAGGGGGCGGAGGACCTTCAGATCGACGTACTGCGCGAACTTCGACAGGTGGTCGGTGAAGACATCAGGTGCGGTATCGGCGATGAAACCGGCCGTGAGCTTGGACCAGTAGGCGTCCCAGCCGTACTGCGAGATGTTGATCTTCAGGCCGGGGTTGGCCTGCTCGAACGCGTCGGCGCACTTCTGGTAGCCCGGCTGCTGGGCAGAGTCCCACAGCCAGTACTCGATCGCGCCGTCCGCGCTGCTGCCACTGGTACCGCCGCAGGCGGTCAAGGCGCTCACGGTGAGTACGGCGACCGCGGCGGTCCGGATCCGTTGCCGGAAGGTGATCATGCCGGGCCCCTCACTTGATCCCGCTGAAGCCGATGGAGTTGACGATGCGTTTCGCGAACAGCATGAACAGCAGCAGCATCGGAAGCGCGGCGACGAGGGTGGCCGCCATCAGGCCGGCCCAGTCCGGCCCGGTCTGTGGGGTCTGCGACTTGAACACCCCGAGCGCGACGGTGAGCACCCGGGACTTGTCGGTGTAGCTGACCATCAGGGCCCAGAAGTACTCGTTCCACGCCGCGATGTAGGTGAGGATCGCCAGCGTCGTGATCGGGGCCACCGACATCGGCAGGATGAGCCGGAAGAAGACCCTGACCTTGGAGGCGCCGTCCATCAGCGCGGCCTCCTCCACCTCGCGGGAGATGCCGAGGAAGAACTGGCGCAGGAAGAACACTGCGAACGGCGTCATGAACATGGTCGGCAGGGAGATCCCGAGCAGGGTGTCCACCAGACCGAGTTGCTTGATCAGCACGAAGTTCGGCAGCAGCGTGAAGATCGCCGGGATCATCAGGCCGGCCAGGAAGAAGGCGAAGACCTTCTCCCGGTGCTTCCACTGCAGCCGTGCGAACGCGTACGCCGCCATCGCGGAGAAGAACACCTGCCCGACGGTGATGAGGGTGGCGACGACGACGGAGTTGAACAGGTAACGCCAGAAGTTGATCGCCTGCCCGGCACCACCGGCATCGATGGCCTCCTGCCCGGTCTGCAGGCCGAAGACCCGCTCGAAGCCGCCGGCCGAGGTCTGCACCGGCAGCAGGCTGTCGGACCCCGCATAGAGGGCGTTGTTGCTGGACAGCGCGGTGCGCAGCATCCAGTAGAACGGGAACAGGCTGACGAGGATCACCAGGATCATGAAGGTCCAGGCGAGCGCACGACCGGCGCTGAACTGGTACGGCTTCTTCGAGGTGGCCGCGGGTTCCCTGACAACTGTGGGCGGCGCGGTGGCGACCTTCGGAGTGGTTTCGGTGGTCATGGTCGCCTCCTCAGGCCAGGTCGGAGGACTCGGCGCGGCTGAGCCGGTACTGGACGAACGTCACGATCACCAGGACGACGAGCAGCGCCACCGACATGGCCGACGCGTAGCCGAACTGGAACCGGCTGAACGCCACGTCGTAGATGTAGTACTGCAGCACCCGGGAGGAATCGACCGGTCCGCCGCGGGTCGCGATCGCCACGGTGTCGAAGACCTGGAACGAGCCGACCACGGTGATGATCAGGACCAGCGAGAGGATCGGGCGCAGCAGCGGCACCGTGATGCTGCGGAACATCCGGACCTCGCTCGCGCCGTCGATGCGGCCCGCCTCGTAGACGGTCTCGGGGATCATCTGCAGGCCGGCGAAGATCAGCAGCGCGGTGTAGCCGACATGCCGCCAGACATTGATGAAGGCGATCGTCGGGATGACCCAGGCGCTGTCGGACAGGAACGGGATCCGGTCGAGCCCGATCGAGGCGATGATGGTGTTCCCGATGCCGAGCTGGTAGTCGAGGATCCAGAGGAAGACCATCGCGGCCACCACGTTCGAGACGAGGAACGGGGTGAGCACGATGCCGCGCAACCAGGTCCGCTGCGTCAGCCGCTGCATCATCACCGCGATCACCAGGGCGAGCACCGTCTGGAAGCCGATGTTCAGGATGACGTAGTAGAGCGTCACCTTCAGCGCGTTCCAGAACACCGGGTCCTGGACCATCCGGATGTAGTTGTCCAGGCCGTTGAACTCCGGCGGCGTGAGCAGGTTGAACTTCGTGAAGCTGAGATAGATCCCGCGCAGGGTCGGCCAGACCAGGAAGACCAGAAAGCCGATCAGGGCGGGAAGGATGAACAGCAGCGCCAGACGGGTGTCGTCGCGCGGACCGCTCCTGGCGCGTTCGGCCCGCACCGGCCGAATCGTGGGTGTGGTGACCATAGCTCTCCTTCGCCCGGGGACTGCGAGAGCCGGGGTCTGGGGCTATTTACAGTCAGATTGAAAATAAGCCCGGAGAGCCGATGTGACAAGGGTCACAGGCCCTGTTTGTAAGCTGGGCGGATGGTGACTGGCGCGTCGGAACGACCGGCCGGTGAGCGGGGGCTGACCGCGGGGGAGCTCGCGGTCACCCGCCAGCTGCTGATCCACGGGCCGGCGACCCGCGGTGACCTCGGTGACCGGCTCAACATTTCCTACGCGTCGATGTCCCGGCTGGCCCGGGCCCTCATCCTCGGCGGCATGGCCTCCGAGGACCTCGAGCCGGCGGCCGCGATCGGCCGGCCCCGCCAGATCCTGACGGCTGTGCCCAGCGCCCGGCACGTCGTCGGCGTCAAGCTCACCGGCGACACCGCCTACGGCGTCGTCTGCGACATGTTCGGCGAGGTCAGGGCGACCGCGCGGGCAGCCCTGCCCCGGCCCGGGGAGGGCGGTGCTGTCCCGGTCGCGCCCACGGTGAAGGTCATCGCCCAGCTGACGAACAGGCTCGCTCCGAAGGTGCCGTCCGTGGACGGCATCGGGGTGGCCGTCGGTGGGGTGGTCGCGGACCGTTCGATCGTGCGGGAAGGGACCTTCCTCGGCTGGCGGGACGTCGATCTCGCCGGGCCACTGCGGGACCGGACCGGTCTGCCGGTCATCGTCACGAACGACGTCACCGCGCTGGCTCGTGAGCAACTCTGGTTCGGCGCCGGCCGGACGCATTCGACCTTCGGCATCATCACCGTCGGCGCTGGTCTCGGCGTGGGTGTCGTCCGGGAGGGGATCGCGCTCGAGGAACTGATCGACAACGGTCATCTGCTGGCGCACGCCCCCGTCGACAGCAGCGGCCCCCGGTGCAGCCTCGGCCACCAAGGGTGCGTGGCGGCCTATCTCAACCGGGAGGATCTCGAGCGTCACGCCTCGGCGGCCGCCAACTGCCCGGTCACCTTTGACGACCTCGTCCGGGCCCGGGCCGCCGGCGATCAGGACGCCACCCGCCGGCTCGACGGCGCCGCCCGGGCGCTCGGACACGTGGTGGCCTCGTTCGCGGGCGCGCTCCAGACGACCTGCATCGTGCTGGGTGGCGAGGACGTCGCCGCCTTCACCGACTCACCGGCGCTGCAGGAAGCGATCGACGACCGGCTCCGCCCGGGGCCGTTGGAGACCCAGCGCTGCACGCTCGACCTCCTCACCACCCCGCTGACCTTCACGGACTGGGCCCGTGGTGGAGCGGTGGCAGGCATTCAGCACGTCCTCGGCGCCTAGGCACAACGGGAAGGCAATACGGCGCGCGGTTCGCCTTGTCGTTGTCTGTTGTTCACCGTACGTTCATCGGTGACCGGCAGATCTTTTCCGCCCACGAGGAGGCCGTACCGTGTCCGTTGAGAATCCCCTGTCCCGAAGGCAGTTCGTCGCCCGAGCAGCCGCCGCCGGTGTCGCGGTCAGTGTCGCGGGCTCGGTCGAGGCGCTGTACACCGCCCAGCCCGCGCTCGGCACCTCCGGCCCGAAGATCGGGTACGGACCGCTGATCGAGGACCCGAACGGCATGCTCGACCTGCCGCGCGGGTTCAGCTACAAGATCCTGTCCCGGGAGGGCACCGTCCGTCCCGACGGCCTGAAGACGCCGAGCCGGTTCGACGGTATGGGCGCCTTCTCGGACCGGCACGGCGGCTCGCGGCTGGTCCGCAACCACGAGTGCAGCCCGACCGCCACGATCAAGGTGGTCGCGCCACCGGAGCGCACCTACGACCCGGGTGGCGCCGGCGGCACCAGCACGCTGGTGGTGGACCGGCACAACCACGCCACCCAGGAGTACGTCAGCCTGGGTGGTACGGCGATCAACTGCTCCGGCGGCATCACCCCCTGGCGCACCTGGCTGACCTGCGAGGAGACCGAGGCCAAGGCCGGCGACCCGGCCGGATACACCAAGGACCACGGCTTCATCTTCGAGGTCGACCCGTACGACGACCGCCGCAACACCAACCCGACCCCGCTGACCGCGATGGGCCGGTTCCAGCACGAGGCGGTCGCGGTCGATCCGGCCACCGGGATCGTCTACGAGACCGAGGACGCGTTCGTCGCGCCGCTCGGCGGGTTCTACCGGTTCCTCCCGAACCGTCCGCGCGGCGGCTGGGGATCGCTGCGGGCAGGTGGGGAACTGCAGGCGATGTACATCCCGGGGCTGCCTGACCTGTCCGTCGTCCAGGAGGCGGGCACCGAGTTCGGCGGGGTGCAGTGGATCAAGGTGCCGGACCCTCTGGCCACGACCGAGTCGGTCCGCGCGCAGGACTACGGCAAGCCGATCACCGGCGGCTACAAGCTCGAGGGCTGCTGGTGGGGGACGCGGGACCGCTGCGTGTACTTCGTCTCGTCGTTCGCCCGGACCGAGCTCGGCCCGAAGGTCAACCACGACGGTCAGGTCTGGCGGTTCGACCCGCGGAAGACGACGCTGCGCCTCGAGGTCATCTTCACCCGGCCGGCGCCCGGGTCGGACGACCCGGAGTTCGACGCCCCGGACAACATCACGATGTCGCCGTACGGCGGGCTGATGATGTGTGAGGACGGGCTCGGCGAGCAGCACATCCTCGGTACCACCGAGGACGGCGAGGTCTTCAAGTTCGCCCGCAACCGGGTGAACAACGGCACCCCGGAGGACCCGGAGTTCGGCGAGCTGGCCGGGGCCGGCTTCTCCGCCGACGGCCGGACGATGTTCTTCAACGTCTACACGCCGGGGATCACCTACGCGATCACCGGACCCTGGCGCCGGAGGAGGTAGTCGCCAGGAGTCACAGCGCCGCGACGTACACCCACGCACCGTTCTCGCGGACGAAGCGGCTGAGTTCCTGCTGGTGGCCGGGCCGGCCGTCGAGCTGATAGCCGGCCCGGAACTCGACCGTGCCCTCGGTGTGGAAGGCACTTCCGTCCGTGGTGTTCAGGATCTCGAGTCCGGTCCAGCGGATGTGGTCGTCCAGGTGCAGGTCGGCCGGACGGGTGGCCGACGACCAGGTGCGGAGGAGGTACGCCGCGTCCCCGACGACGAAGGCCGAGTAGCGCGAGCGCATGAGTTGTTCCGCGGTGGCGGCCGAAGCGCGGCCGTCGTGGAGGCGGCCGCAGCAGTCGGCGTAGGACATGCCGAGCCCGCACGGGCAGGGGAGAGCGCGTTTGGCCATGGACAGATTGTGACCGGACCCGGGCGGTGGTGGTCCGCCCGGGCCCGGTCAGGGGGTCTTCGTGGGCTGTGCGTCAGCGGGTTTCGATGACGATCCCGGCCTCCATCTCCAGTACGCGGTGGTAGTCGGCGTCGAGGGTGGCCGGGTCGCTGTGGATCAGGATGACCCAGGCCAGGCAGGTGAACAGGTCGACGGTCTCCGGTACGACGGCGTCCTCGTCGTACAGGATCTTCATCCAGTGGAACGACTTCAGCGCGTCGATCCCGTCGAACACCTCACGGTTGCGGAAGTACCCCTCCCGCAGTGCGATCACGAAGATGCCGCGCAGGTGCTGGACCAGGTCGAACCCGTCCCGGACCTCACCGCGGACGCGATGGGCGACGGTCCGCTTGATGTGGTTGTCGCCGGTGGCCAGCTCGCTGACCATCTGGTGACCACCGCCGGCGGGCCGGGCCGCGACCTCGATCAGCCGCGGGCCGTCCGCCGTCATCATCACCTCGACGTGACCGCAGCCGATCCGGATGCCGACCGCGTCGAGCACCTGCTGGGTGTACGGCCACAGCGCCTGCACCTCCGGGTCGTCCTCGGCCAGGAAGTCGATCCGCCGGTAGATGCCGATCTTGTCTCCGCGGCCGACCTTCGTGTAACGGCACACGTCGACCAGCGCGTGCTTGCCGTCCACGCTGTACGTGTCGACCAGGTACTCGGTGCCCTCGGCGTACTCCTGAATCAGTACCGCGTCGTTGGTCAGCCCCATCTTGTTGGTCCGCCCGAGTACCCGGTCGAACCGCTCCCGCCAGTCGCCGTCCTCGAAGACGACGTACACCTCGTCACCCGCGGCGCTCTTCGGCGGCTTGATCACCAGCCGCTCCCCGAGCAGGTCGTTCTCCTTCAGCCATGTCTCCGCCTCGGCCGGATCGGCGGTCCGGAACTGCCGCAACCGCGGCACCCCCGCCGCGGCGAGCGCCTGCGCCATCTCCCATTTGTCCCGCCGTGCCGAGGCGAGCTCCGGCACGTTCCCGGTGCCGGGCACCAGGATCTCGATCAGCTGGTCAGACAGCTCGACCCCGCTCTCGGCTCCCGGTATGAGGTACTCCGGCTCGTACTGCCTCAGCTCGTTCGCCAGCGCTTGCACGTCGCCGGTGAAGTAGTGCACGTGCTCGAAGTCGTCCGGATGCCAGCTGGCTGTGTACGCCGGCGGCGGCTCGGCA
Source organism: Kribbella sp. NPDC049174 (assembly GCF_043197365.1). Lineage (NCBI taxonomy): Bacteria > Bacillati > Actinomycetota > Actinomycetes > Propionibacteriales > Kribbellaceae > Kribbella > Kribbella sp. NPDC049174. The sequence continues at coordinate 885,019 of NZ_JBICSZ010000001.1, forward strand.
CCGCTCAGTACGGCGACCGGCAGCCGACCGGCCTCGCGGAATGCAGCCGGATATTCCTGTCCCGTGGACAGTGGGTCCACGATGATCGTGTAGTTGCTCATGGCATCCTCCTAGGCGCTCTGCGCCGGTTCCGCGGCCGTGGTGATCTCAGTGGTGGGTTCCTCGGCCGGTCGCATGCCGAAGTACGCGAGGACGACGCCGATCGCGCCGGCCAGCCCGCACCACACCCACACCTCGCTGCCGGACCGGTTCCACACCCACACCCCGAGGAACGGGCCGAGTGCGGAGCCGAGTCCGAACATCGCGTGCGCGGACCCGACGTACCGGCCGAGCAACGGCTTCGGCGCGGCCATCCCCGGGTAGGCGAACATGGTCGGTCCGCCGACGATCTCGGCCAAGGTCCACAACAGCGTGCCGATCACGAAGATCGCCAGTCCCCCCGGCAGCGCATAGAACGCGAGCCCGCCGCCGAGCAGGACGAAGCCAGTCATCGCGACGATCCGGGCCGGCCAGTTCTGCACCACCTTCGTCACCAGCAACTCGCAGGTGATGACGATGAAGCCGTTCAGCGCGACGACCGCGCTGAACCACCAGGTCGACAATCCGTCGGCCTTCATGTGCAACGGCAGCACGGCCAGGTATTGCATGTAGATCGCCGCGTTGATGAACATGCACAGCAGGAACAGCACGTACTTGTAGTCCCGCAGTACGGCGACGTAACCGCCTGCTGGCGCCTGATCCGCAACGCTGTCGTCGACCGCCTTGGTGGATCGCTTGGGCAGGGCAACTATCGCGACCGCCGCATACGCCAGGGCAGCGAACGCCTCGCCGATGAACAGCAGGTTCCACGACACCGCGACCAGGGCGGCACCGATCAGCGGTGCCGCGGTGGTCCCGAGGTTCATCGCCAGCCGGTAGACCGCGAAGATCATTACCTGGCGGCTCTGCGGCGTCAGCTCGGTCAGCAGCGCGGCCGAGGCCGGGCGGTAGAACTGCCCGACCGCACCGGCCAGCGCGACCACCAGCACCACGGCCGTGTAGTTCGGCACGTAGGCGATCGCCAGCACGAAACCGGCCATCCCGAACATGCTGATCATCACCGCGGCCCGCGGCCCGACCTTGTCCGACAGCGATCCGCCGATGATCAGGCCGATCACCGAACCACCGCCGTACACGCCGAGCGCCGTACCGGCCTGCACCGGGGTGAAACCCTTCGAGGTGGTCAGGAACAGCACCAGGAAAACCTGCAGGAACCAGCCGAGCTTGTTCACGAAGACGCCGACCAGCAGCGCCTTCACCGGCAGCGGCGCCTCCCGGATGGTCGCCCAGATACCGGTGCTCTCGTCCGCGGTGGGCGTCATCCGGCCGCCTCCTCGGGTTCCTTCGCCTTGACCGTGCCCGACCAGCGCAGCGCCTTCTCCGCCGCGTCGAGCCCGGCCCGGCAGTCCTCGATCGATCCCGCGACCGCGGTCGCGTAGGCGATCCGGCCCCACAACGTCCCGTCGGGCGGCGGGCTGGTCGTCTGCCCTGCCTCCATCAGCGGCACCAGTTGGTCGATGGACGCCGGCAGGCCGTCCGGGTCGAACTCGACCGAGTCCAGCACGGTGTCGTTCTCGTCCACGTAGAAGAACCGGACCCCGCCGACCAGGGTGCGGTCCGGCAGCAGCTCCGGCGCACGCCCACAGGCGACCGCGGCCGCGGCCAGTCCCGGATCGAGGCCGGTGGCCTTGAGGCCGAGGTACGGAATCAGGTCGCCGCCGATCCGGGCGTTGATCTCGATCAGCTTCGGGCCGTCGGCCGTCATCATGATCTCGGTGTGGGTGACGCCGTCGGTGAACGCGATCGCCTTGTGCGCGTCGACCAGGACCTGCATCAGCTGGTCGTCGGCGAGCAACGGGTCGGCCGCGTCGACGAAGTGGCCGACCTCCTCGGCGTACGGCGGGTAGCCGATCTCCTTGCGGGCCAGGCAGAACGGCGTCACCTGGCCCTGGAACACGGCCGCGTCGATGCTGATCTCGTAGCCGTCGGCGAACTCCTCGACCAGCACCTTCACGCCGTAGTGCGGTGCTTCGGGCACGGTCGTGTCGTGCGCGAAGTCCCAGTTCTCCCGTAGCTCATCCGGTGAGTTCACCTTCACCACGCCGAGGCTGGCGGCCAGTGCGCGTGGTTTGAGGATGCGCGGGTAGCCCACGTCCACGGCGAGCGCTTCGTCGACGGTGTCCACGAGGACCGACTTCGGTTGTGGGACCCCGTGCTCGGCGAGCGCCGTACGGGTGAGGTGCTTGTCGCGGCAGCGGTTCACCATCGCGACGTCGCCGCCGGGCAGGCCCAGCGCTTCGGCGACGTGGGCGGTCTGCAGGATCCGTGCCTCGTCCCAGCACAACACCCCGTCGATCGACTCCTTGTCGTGCAGTTCGTTCGCGGCAGCGACCAGGGCGTCGGCGTCGAGGGTGCTCTCCAGCACGGTCCAGCCCTCGAGGTAGTCCTTCTCCCAGGTCGGTTCACTGTGCAGGAACATGTGGATCCGGTACTGCGGTGCGATCGACCGCAGGATGTACTCGCGGAACAGCCGCATGCCGGTGGCAACCACCAGCAGATGAGGTCTCTCCGTCATCTCATGCCTCCCTGACCGGTGCGGGGATCTGCCGGATGCGGCTGGTCCCGGTGGTGCCGTCGCTGCGACGGAAGTGGTCGGTGATCCGGATGTTGCCCTGAGCATCGAACTCCGGGACGCTGAGGCACTCGCCGCTGACCAGCTCGCCGGTCGCGCTGAGCAGGCAGTACGCCGCGTCGAACGATCCGTCGGGCCGCAGGTGCCCGACCAGCCGGCCGCTGCGCAAGGTGCCGCCGGCGTAGAACTCGGCCCAGACCAGGTCGTCCGCGCGGTGGTACTGCCCGTACGGCGCACCGGCCGCCGGGTCCTCGACCTCGAGCCGGAACCAGGCCCCGTCGACGTCCGGAACCAGCGGCTCCGGCAGTGCCGTCTCCTGGGCCGCGGTCACCACTGCACCGCGCAGAGCTCGTCGGTGATCGGGTAGATCTCCCGGTCGAACATGGAATTCAGCACGATCGCGGCCCGGACCGGCAGCTGGGTCAGCCCGGCGTTGGTCAGGCCGTGGCTGTACCGGCTGGCGTTGAACGTGTAGATCTTGTGCCCGTTCATGCCCTTCCAGCGCACCGAGTAGTCCGGCTCGACCAGCAACTGCCCGTCGTCGTCGAACTCGATCCGTTCCCGCAGGTCGTCGTCGAACGGCGCCTCCACGTGCTCCCGCCCGCCGGCCACCACGACCTGGCGTACGTCGTGTTCTTCCGGCGTGGTGGACGTCGTACAGCAGAGCCGGATGTCGCCGTCGGGCAGCGGGGCGGACGCCCGTACGTCACGGCCCGGCAGCAGCGTGACCGGGAAGCGGCCGAGCGTCAGGAAGCCGTCGTAGTTGGCCTGGTACAGCGCCCGCAGTCCGCCCGGCGTGATCGCGTCACCGCTGTAGCGCGAGTCGTCGATCATCTCCCGGCGCTTGCCCCGGTTCAGGCCTTGCAGGTACTCGATGTGCGACGGCCGGTAGAGCTCGTTGGCCATCGGCGAGTCGTCGATGCTGCGGAACCACTGGTTGCGGCCCAGCCAGCGGATGTCGGTGAAGCCGGATCCGAGCAGCCGCAGGACACACTCGAGACCGGTCTGACCGCCGCCGATGACAGCGGTCGGCGCGGCCTTGTCCAGCGCCGGCAACCGGGCGGCGAGGTCGTCGGCGATGAACGCCTGCTCGGCGGGCAGGCCGCGCAGGTACTCCGGCCGGACCGGCCGGGTGCCGAGCCCGAGCACGAGGTGCTCGGAGACAGCCGTCGGTACGCCGTCGACGGTGACCTCGAAGCCTTCGTCGGTGATCGAGATCGCCTCCACCCGGGAACTGAAGTTGACCACGCCGAGCCGCTGGGTGGCCCAGGCCAGGTAGCGCTCGTACTCGATCCGGGGGAGCGAGTCGAACTGGGAGTTGATCAGCGCATAGAGCCGCCCGGAGGTGACCAGGTAGTTCAGGAACGTCAGCTCGTGCCGTGGGTCGACCAGCGAGACCAGGTCCTTCATCCAGCCGGTCTGCATCCGGACGCCCGGGTAGAGCAGGGGAGTGTGCCAGCCACTGCCCGGACGGGCGTCGAACAGGGCGAGCTTCTCGGTGGTGACGTTCTTGTAGAGCGCCGCCAACGAGAGGTTGGAGGGCCCGGCTCCGATCCCGATGGTGTGGTACCTCGGCGTACTTCGGCGATTGCCTGGTTCCGTGATGGTCATGTGCTGTTTCTCCGTCCGCGAAGTGGTGGTGCGCGTATCACCGGTGACGAGCAGGTCGCTCGCAGCCGCCCGGCTAGCGGCCAGCGCGGTTTTCACGCTGCCGCCGGACCCACCGGTGAAGGTGAAGAGCCGATGTGTGCTGCCGAGAACCGACCACAGGGTCAGGACCGGCGGATCGGCATAACAGTCGGCGTTGCTGACCAGGTGGTCGGGCGCCGACAGCTTGAGGTGTGGCAGCCGCTCGCCGGCGATCCGGACGGCCTGCGCGGCCAGGTCCGGGCTCGGACTGCTGCTGCCTGGTGGGACGGACCAGCGGTGCGTGTCCACACCGAGGAGCAACCTGCCGTCGGCTGTTGGCCGCCCGAACAGATCACTGGTCTCGTCCACGAACATGGTCGGCAGGGCCCCGTCGACCTTGTAGATGGCGACCTGGATCGCCTTGGTCCGGTACGGCTCGGCCGGTAGGGCACTGCCGGTCAGCAGTCCCGGTGTCCACGGGCCGGCGGCCACCACGACGGCGACGTACCGGTGACTCGTGCCGGGGAGACGACAGCTGACCGAGCCGTCCGGGTGCGGGACCAGCCGTAAGACCGGTCCGTCGAGCACCCGGCTCCTGGGGCCTGCGGCGAGTTGCGGGAGCACCGCCGTACGGAGCTGATCCGGGTTGATGAAGCCGGCCCGCCTCTCGCAGATGCCGACCGTCCCCTCGGGCAGTCCGTGCCAGCCCCGGCGGTGGAGCTCGTCGCGATCGAGGATCTCGGTCGAGCCCGGGTGGGCGTCCTCGACCTCCCCGACCGCTCTCTCGAGTCCGGCGTACGACGGCAAGAGGTACGTGCAGCCGGTTTCGGTGTAGCCGGCCTCCTCCTGGAGGCTCTGGAACAGCTCACTGAGACTCTCGATCGCCAGGCGGCGCTGGACCGGGTGGGTCTCGAAACCGCGCACGCCGCCACCCGATGCCGCGGTCGCGTCCGTCCCGGGCGGACCGGTCACCAGATCGACCTCGACGCTCTCGCTCAGCCGCCAGGCAAGCAGCGTGCCGGCGATACCGGCCCCGATCACGCAGACTCGCATCGGACTACTCCCTTGCCCGGTCAGAGCACTGCCCGGTCAGAGCGGCCCGAAGCGATCCGGTGTCCTGGACACCACCGGCCAGCAGGGTGAGCAGGCTCCGGACCGCCAGTGGCAGGTCGAACCCGCTCGGCCGGAGCGCGCTCTCGCCGCGGGCGCGCTCGATCGCGGCCAGCGCCGGGTCGAGTGGTTCGGAAACCCGGTGCACCCCGGCGAGTAATGGTTCGACCCGGTCCGCGAACGCGCGGAAAGAATTGAAGGTGAAATCACTGCGATAACGATCGGGCCGGTCCCAGGCCAGAAACAAACGGACGATTGACGGATCCGCGGCACGCAGCAATTCCGTCGCGGTGATTCCATGATTCCGGCTGGTGGAGAATTTCTCGCCGTCGAATGTGTAGAACTCGTTGACCACCAGACCGGCCAACGGGAGCCGGGAGACCCCGGCCGCGGCCCAGACGGCAGGCCAGTAGAGCGCGTACCAGAACGCGTTGTCGAGACCGAGGAAATGCCACAGGTGGTCTACTCGGCCGAGTGCGGCCAGGTACCCGGTCACGTCGTCGGCATCGGGGTCGACGGCACGCGCGACGCCGTACAGGTCGGAGAGAGCGATCTCCGTGTACGGGCCGATCCGCAGGCCGGTCAGTGGGCCGTCGCCCTCGATACCCCAGTTGGTCGGGTAGGCGAGGGCGATCTCCGGCAGACCGGACCGCAGGGTGCGGTCGATCAGGTCCCGGACGGTCGGGGGCAGGTCGGCCCGCAACCACGTCGCGATCAGGGCTTCGCGGTGGTCCTCCATCCGCAGTACCGGCACTGTCGCCGTGAACGGACGGGGTTCGCCGCCGCAGCGGCCGCAGACCGGATCGACCATGGTGTCGACCTGGGTGAAGGTGCCGCACTGCTCGCAGGCGCCGCCGGCCGCGGGTGCCTTGCACTCGCCGCAGAGCCCGCTGAGGTACGACTCGTGCAGGGTTCGGCCGCAGTCGGCGCAGGCATGCAAGGTGACCTCGCGCAGCGGTGCGGCGCCAGTGGCCACGAGGTGGTTCATCAGGTGCCGGATGATCGGCGTGTGCTCGTCTCCGAGCGGGTCGGTGAAGTAGTCGAACCCAATCCGGGCCAGGCGGTACGTGTCCTTGATGTCGTCGCGGAAGTCGGCCGTCATCATCTCGACCTCGATACCTTCGCGCTCGGCCCTGGTCAGCACGTAGTTCTGGTGCACGTCGAGTCCAGTGGTCACCACGACGCGCTCCCCGCGGGCGCGTGCGGCCCGGGCAGCGATGTCGGCGGCCAGGTACGGACCGGAGAGATGGCCGACGTGCAGCGGCCCGTTGATCGTCGGTTGCGGGAACGTGAAGACGGTGACCGGATCAGTCATGGCCGGCCGCCTTCGGCCAGCGGCATCCAGTACGCGCTGAAGATGGTCAGCGGTACCTCGGCCGAACGGTTCTGTACGACGTGTGCCTCGGTGCTGCCGAGCAGGAACGCGTCGCCCTGCGGGACCACGTGCTCGTTGCCGCCGACAACGACGTGCGCGGTGCCCGCGACGACCACCGACAGCTCGAGCTCGGGGTGCTGGTCGACCGGGCTCTCCGAACCCGGCGGAACGCTGTACCACATCGCCTGGAACGGCAGATCCCGCTCCAGTGCGTACTGCTCCCAGCGGACCACTCGGATGTCTTTCACGTACTGGTCGTCGCCGGTGCTCAGATCGAATGTGCGCATGCTTCGCCACCCTCCGTAGCCGACGCAAGGCGCGGCTCAAGAAGTTGAATAAGAGCGGAATGAAGGTACGGAACAGACGCTTAAGTCAGCCTGGAACGACCTACGCCACCAACGCGGTCGTGAAACTCGGCGACCCCCCAGTCTCCGTGGCGAAAATATAGGTAAGGTCGCGCTGCGAGTAAAGGGGAATGCGCGCCGAATTTCCGGTCAATCCGTAACCGGGCCGGAAGCTATTCGTTGCGGCAGCTATTTGTGATCGAGCGGTTACGCTCAGGCGTCACCCGGGAAGGCGACCGGGGCGCCACCCCACGCGAGCTGGGCGCTCGCAGTCGCCAGCAGACTCTGGATCGCGAACGCGCGGACCGCCGGTTGCTCGGCCGCCTCGACCAGATCGCCGTACACGGCCGCCAGCCGCCGCTCGATCAGCAGGACCAGCGCGGAGGCGGTCGCCGCATTGGTCACCACCTGAGGCAGGTCGTACGCCGCTTCGGCGGCGACCGGGGTCTCGCCGGCCGCGACCACCAACCGGGTGAGCCGGTCGCGGTTGCCGCGGTGCTGCTCGTAAGTGTCCGTCGCCGCGCGGAAGCGGGCGCCGGTGAGCTTGCCGCCGGCAACGCCCACGCCGTACAGGGCCGCGTGCTCACCGGCGAGCGCCGCCTGGAGCGCCTCCACCTCGGTCACTGGGACTCCGCCTTCTTCTTCGGGGTGAGCGTGGTGGCCAGCTGGGTCTCGGCCGCGGCGATCATCGCGAGCAGGCGAGCGGCCGGCCCGGAGACCTTGGCGGCCGCGGCGGCATGGGCGATGGCTGCGGCCTTCTCGCGCTTCGCCAGGTCGCTCAGCGCGCCTGACGACGTACTCGGGAGTGCTGGGAGCTTGCCGGCCGCGGCCGGTTGGACGCCGGCGGTCTCCTTGAGCCGGGCCAGGTGACTGGCGTGGTACTTCGCCCCGGCCGCGAGCTGGCTGCGCAGGGCGGGGAACTTCTGACTGACTCCGGCGTACCGGAGTGACAATTGAGTCACCTGGGCGGCCGCCGTACTGAGTGCCGCGACGATCACCGGGTCGGTGCTGGGCGTCTCCTCGGCGGCCTGGCCCGGCTTGGGGTTCTTCGCGGCGCCCGGCGTACCGGAACCGCTCGGGTCGTCGTCGCAGCCAATCAGCACGACGGCGCCCGACGCGAGGGCGGCGGTCGTCAGCGCGGCGCGGCGCGACAGGCGGAGGGTTTCGTTCGGCACGGCGGAACGATACCCGGCGAGGGAGGTGACGAGCGGGTGGCCGGTCCGGTGACGAGCCGGTGACCGGCCTGGGACGAGGCGGTGACGTGAACACCGTCGCGGGCCGGATATGGTGGGCTACTGCCCTCGGTCGGATCGCCGGGTGGTGGAACGGGTGCACAACTGGAGAGAGAGGCAGGTCTACCTGTGAGCCGAAGGACTGACCACACGGACACCTCGAGCCTCGAGAACTTCCTGCGGCCGATCGTCGAGCAGTTCGGCTGCGACCTGGAGGCCGCGGACATCGCGCCGGCCGGCCGCCGACGGTTGCTGCGCGTGCTCGTCGACCGCGACGGCGGGATCAACCTGGACGACGTCGCCGACGTCACCCGGGCCATCTCCAAGGCACTCGATGCCGACGACATCATGGGCGACGGCGCCTACACGCTGGAGGTCTCCAGCCCGGGCGTCGACCGGCCGCTCACCCTGCCCCGGCACTGGCGCCGCAACGTCAGCCGGCTGGTCGTGGTCACGTTGACCGCCGGCGGGAAGCTGACCGGCCGGATCAAGTCCGCCTCCGAGGAGGCGGCCGAACTGGACGTCGACGGCACGCTGCGGACGGTTGCGTACGCCGACGTGGCCAAGGCCAAGGTCCAGATCGAGTTCAACCGGGCTGCCGGCAACGACGAAACTGCCCCAGATGCTGGCGGCACGGTGGAGGAGAACTGACATGGACATCGACATGGCCGTCCTGCGGTCGCTGGAGCGGGAGAAGGACATCTCCCTCGACGTGGTCGTCGAGGCGATCGAGCAGGCGCTGCTGGTGGCGTACCACCGCACCGAGGGCGCCCAGCAGCACGCCCGGGCCGAGCTGGACCGCAAGACCGGGCACGTCACCGTGTTCGCGCGGGAGTTCGCCGAGGACGGCACGCTGGCCCGCGAGTACGACGACACGCCGCACGACTTCGGCCGGATCGCCGCCACCACGGCCAAGCAGATCATCCTGCAGCGGCTGCGCGACGCCGAGGACGAGGTCCGGTACGGCGAGTTCTCCGGCAAGGAGGGCGACATCGTCTCCGGGGTCATCCAGCAGGGCCGCGACCCGCGCTCGGTGATGGTCGACCTCGGCAAGATCGAGGCGGTGCTGCCGGCCCCGGAGCAGGTGCCGGGGGAGAAGTACGAGCACGGCTCCCGGCTGCGGGTCTACGTGGTCGGTGTCCGCAAGGGCTTCAAGGGCCCGCAGATCACCGTCAGCCGGACCCACCCGAACCTGGTCAAGAAGCTGTTCGCGCTCGAGGTGCCGGAGATCGCCGACGGCACGGTCGAGATCACCGCGATCGCGCGTGAGGCCGGTCACCGCACCAAGATCGCCGTCCGGACGCTGAATCCGTCGGTGAACGGCAAGGGCGCGTGCATCGGGCCGATGGGGCAGCGGGTGCGCAACATCATGCACGAGTTGCACGGCGAGAAGATCGACATCATCGACCACAGCGACGACCCGGCCACCTTCGTCGGGAATGCGCTGTCCCCGGCGCAGGTTACGTCTGTCGAGGTCGTCGACGCCGCGGCCCGCGCCGCGCGGGTCGTCGTACCCGACTACCAGCTCTCGCTCGCGATCGGCAAGGAGGGGCAGAACGCCCGCCTGGCCGCCCGGCTCACCGGCTGGCGGATCGACATCCGGCCGGATACCGATGTGACTCGTGATGGCGAGAAGGTAGACTGATCTCTCGGTCGGTCGACTGAGTCGCAACCACACCCTGAGGATCACGTGACAGTGACGGTGACTGTGATGGATCCGGGGCGCCCTGGTAAGCCCAGGGAGCGCACCTGCATCGGGTGCCGGAAGCGGTCCAGTCCGGCTGACCTGCTGCGGATGACGGTTTCCGGAGGACTTGTCCTCCCGGATCCCGCTCATCGGGCACCTGGCCGCGGGGCGCATCTGCACCCGGTGGCCGAGTGCCTCGACCTCGCCGAGCGACGTAAGGCGTTCCCGCGGGCCTTCCGGGTCCCCGGTCCGCTTGAGCTGAAGCTGGTGCGGGAACATGTTGCGCAGTGCAGTGAAGGAAGTACCGCAGTTGAAGTAACCAAGGCGGCCACCCGGCCGCCCGCAGCGGTCTAGCGGGACCGTCGCGACGACATGAAGGCGGGTCATCGACTCATGACCACTCGATGAGTGTCTACCGATGAGTGCAATGCGATGAGCACGTACGTCAACTAACGGTCCGCGCCCAGGCTCGGACCAGAGGGAGAGTAGTGGCAAAGGTCCGGGTCTACGAGCTCGCGAAGGAGCTCGGAGTTACCAGCAAGGTCGTTCTGACCAGACTGAACGACATGGGCGAGTTCGTCCGATCGGCGTCCTCGACGATCGAGGCACCAGTAGTCCGTAGGTTGGCGGAAGAGTTCGAGAAGAACCCGCCGAAGAAGCGCGCGGCCAAGAAGGCCGCCGCCAGCACGTCCGCCGCGCCGCAGGCGACCGCACCGGTCGCGCCTGCCGAGCCGGCGAAGAAGTCCGCACCCCCGGCCCCGGCCGAGCGTCCCGCGCCGGCCGTCGAGGCGACCCCGGCTCCGGTGGCCGCCGAACCGACGGTGACCGAGAAGGCTGCGCCGGCTGCTGCCGCGCCGTCCCCGGTCAAGCCCGGTCCGCGGCCTGGCCCGAAGCCGGGTCCGCGGCAGGAGCCCGCACCGCAGGCTCCGGCCGAGGCCCCCGCGGCCACGCCGGCACCGGCGTTCGAGGCTCCGGCGGCCAAGGCTGCCCCGGAGGCAGCTGCTCCGGCGGCTCCGGCCGAGCGCAAGGCTCCGGCCGCGCCGTCTCGTCCGGCGCCCAGCCCGGCTCAGCAGCGTCCGGCTGCCGACGGTGGGTCGGCTCGCCCGGCCGCGCCGCGTCCGGGTGCGACCCCGCGTCCGGGCGGCGCACCTCGTCCCGGCGCTCCGCGTCCGGGTGGTGCCCCGCGTCCGGGTGGTCAAGGCGGTCAGGGCGGTGGCCCCCGTCCGGGTGCCCCGCGTCCGGGGAACAACCCGTTCAGCTCGACCCAGGGAATGCAGCGCGGTGGCGCTCGCCCGGGTCAGGGTGGTCAGGGCGGTGGCTCCGGTCAGGGTGCGAGCCCGGCCGGTATGCCGCCGCGTCCGCCGCAGGCCCGCAGTGGCGGCGGCGGTAGCGACCGTCCGCGTCCGTCGGGTGTGCCCGGTGCGCCGCGGCCCAACCCGGCGATGATGCCGAAGTCCTCGGCCGGTACGTTCACCGGCCGTCCGTCCGGTCCCGGCGGTGGCGGGGGTGGTGGCGGCGGTGGCCGTGGCCGTCCCGGCGGCGGTTCGGGTGGACCTGGTGCCGGTGCCCGTCCGGGTGGCGGCGGCGGTGGCGGCGGCTTCCGTCCGGGTGGCGGTGGCGGCCCGAGCGGCCCGCCCGGTGGCGGCGGTGGCCGTCCGGGTCCGGGCAACCGCGGTCGTGGTGGCACCCAGGGTGCCTTCGGGCGTCCGGGTGGTCCGGCCCGTCGTGGCCGGAAGTCGAAGCGGGCGAAGCGCCAGGAATTCGACAACATGCAGGCGCCGGCAGTCGGCGGTGTCCGGGTCAAGCACGGTGACGGCGAGGTCGTGCGCCTTGCCCGCGGTGCGTCGCTGACGGACTTCGCCGAGAAGGTCGGCGTCGACCCGGCGTCGCTGGTGCAGGTGCTGTTCCACCTCGGTGAGATGGTGACCGCGACCCAGTCGGTCAACGAGGAGACCCTGCAGCTGCTCGCCACCGAGCTGAACTACGACGTCCAGATCGTGTCCCCGGAGGACGAGGACCGCGAGCTGCTGCAGTCGTTCGACATCGACTTCGGCACCGACGAGGGCGACGAGAGCGACCTGGTCAAGCGGCCGCCGGTGGTGACCGTGATGGGTCACGTCGACCACGGTAAGACGAAGCTGCTGGACGCGGTCCGCGAGGCGAACGTGGTCGCCAAGGAGGCCGGTGGCATCACCCAGCACATCGGTGCGTACCAGGTGACCACCGAGGTGGACGGCGAGCAGCGGGCCATCACCTTCGTCGACACCCCGGGTCACGAGGCGTTCACCGCCATGCGTGCCCGTGGTGCGCAGGCCACCGACATCGTCATCCTGGTGGTCGCGGCCGACGACGGCGTGATGCCGCAGACGATCGAGGCCCTGAACCACGCCCGGGCGGCGAACGTCCCGATCGTGGTCGCGGTGAACAAGATCGACGTCCCGAGTGCGGACCCGGCCAAGGTGCGCGGTCAGCTGACCGAGTACGGCCTGGTCCCCGAGGAGTACGGCGGCGACACCATGTTCGTCGACGTCTCGGCGAAGTCCCGGATCAACATCGACGGGCTGCTCGAGTCCGTGGTCCTGACCGCGGACGCGGCGCTGGACCTGCGGGCCAACCCGAACATGCACGCCGAGGGCATCGCGATCGAGGCCAACCTCGACAAGGGTCGTGGTCCGGTGGCGACCGTGCTGGTCCAGCGCGGCACGCTGCGGGTCGGCGACTCGATGGTGGCCGGTCCGGCGTACGGCCGGGTCCGGGCCATGCTCGACGAGCACGGCGACCCGGTCGAGGAGGCGACTCCGTCGCGTCCGGTCCTGGTGCTCGGTCTGACCGCCGTACCAGGTGCGGGTGACAAGTTCCTGGTCGTCGACGACGACCGGCGGGCACGGCAGATCGCCGAGAAGCGCGAAGCTCGCGCCCGGGCGGCCGCCAACGCCAAGCGCCGTGCGCGCCGGACCCTCGAGGACTTCATGGCCTCGATGGAGAAGGGCGAGACGCAGGAGCTGCTGCTCATCCTCAAGGGCGACGTGTCCGGTTCGGTCGAGGCGCTGGAAGACGCGCTGGTCCGGATCGAGGTCGGCGACGAGGTCAACCTCCGCGTCATCGACCGCGGTGTGGGTGCGATCAACGAGAACGACGTCAACCTGGCCATCGCGTCGAACGCCGTCATCATCGGCTTCAACGTGCGGCCGGCCGGCAAGGCCGGTGACGTGGCCGAGCGCGAGGGCGTGGATGTCCGGTACTACTCGGTCATCTACTCGGCGATCGACGACATCGAGGCCGCCCTGAAGGGCATGCTCAAGCCGATCTACGAGGAGGCCACTCTGGGCCAGGCGGAGATCCGCGAGATCTTCCGCTCCTCGAAGGTGGGCAACATCGCCGGTTGCTGGGTGACCAGCGGCGTCATCCGGCGCAACGCCAAGGTCCGGTTGATCCGGGACGGCGCGGTGGTGGTCGACAACACCGAGCTGTCGTCGCTGAAGAGGTTCAAGGACGACGCGTCCGAGGTCCGCGAGGGCTTCGAGTGTGGTCTGACCGTGAACGGCTACAACGACATCAAGATCGGTGACATCGTCGAGTCGTTCGAGCTGCGCGAGAAGCCGCGCAACTGACAGCAGTCGGTGCCCAGGTCCTCTGGGCACCGGAGTAACGTCCGGAGAGGCGGTGAGCCTGCCTCTCCGGACGTTGTTCATGAATGAGGGAGTGAGCCCTGATGGGTGAAGCAAGGGCGAAGCAGTTGGCCGACCGGATCCAGGTACTCGTCGCGGAGCTGCTCGAGCGCCGGGTGAAGGACCCACGGCTGGGCTTCGTCACCGTGACCGACGCCAGGCTGACCGGCGACCTGCGGGAGGCCAGTGTCTTCTACACCGTGTACGGCGACGAGCAGGCGCGCGCCTCGACCGCGGCCGCGCTGGAGTCGGCGCGCGGGCTGATCCGCAGCGAGGTCGGCAAGGCCCTCGGCCTGCGGCACACCCCGAGCGTCGCGTTCTTCCTGGACGCCGTACCGGAGACCGCCGGGCACATCGAGGAGTTGCTGGCCCAGGCCCGGCAGGCCGACGCCGAGGTGGCCAAGGCCGCCGCGGGCGCCAAGCCGGCCGGCGAGGCCGACCCCTACAAGCACCGTGAGGACGATGACAGCGACGACGAATGAGCCCGGTGCCCCGGCCGTTGCCGACGGCATCGTCATCGTCGACAAGCCGGCGGGTCTGACCTCGCACACCGTGGTGGCGCGGATCCGTCGGCTGGCCGGTACCCGCAAGGTCGGCCACGCCGGCACGCTGGACCCGATGGCCACCGGTGTCCTGGTCGTCGGCCTCAACCGCGCCACCCGGCTGCTCGGTCATCTCCAGTTGGCCGACAAGTCGTACGACGCCACCATCCTGCTCGGCGCTGCCACGACCACCGACGACGCCGAGGGCGAGGTCGTTTCGACAGCGCCTGTCGACGGGGTGACGGCGGAGGCGATCGAGGGCGCGGTGGCCGGGTTCCGCGGGGAGATCTCGCAGGTTCCGTCCAAGGTCTCGGCGATCAAGGTCGACGGGCGGCGCGCGTACGAACGTGTGCGGGCCGGTGAAGAGGTCGCCCTCAAGGCCCGGAGCGTGACGGTCTCCCGGTACGACGTGGTCGACGTACGCCCGGGTCCGTCGGGGCTGGAGGTCGACATCTCGGTCGACTGCTCCAGCGGCACCTACATCCGTGCCCTGGCCCGCGACCTCGGCGCCGAACTCGGCGTCGGCGGTCACCTCACCGCACTTCGGCGTACCCGAGTCGGCGCCTTCGACCTCTCGGCCGCCCACACGCTGGAGTCGCTGGAGCATTCGTTCGAGTGGCTGCCCATCGCCGAGGTCGCCGCCGGCACCTTCCCGCGGTACGACGCCGACGCCGAGCAGGCCGCCGCCATCCGCACCGGCCGTCCGCTGTCCGGCCTGAAACTCGCCGCCGGGCAGACCGCCATGTTCGACCCCACCGGCACCTTCCTGGCCCTGTACGAGCCGCACGGACCCGTCGCCAAACCCACCGCCGTCTTCGTCAGCTGAAGTGGGCCCGCCTGGCGGCCCCGGAAGCTGCTGTGCCGATCGGGGGCAAATTCGGCGATGCTCGTGGGGGAGAATCGCGGCCCAGCGCAACTCGGCTGGCGTCCGGGTAGTGGGGTAATAGCCGCCAGGCGAACATCATTACAGTAAGACGATCCGGACCGGGCCGTACCGGAATTTGTGCGAAGTGCACCGCTGAGCGGACACCTCCCCACTGCGATGCGGTCGCAGAACCGGTCCTTCAATCGGTTGATTTCCAGACCAGTCCTGAACGACCTCCGCGCGCACGAACGCGAACTGTCCGTGCTGACCTCTAGCGTCTGGGGCATGAGATACGGCTTCGTGATGGCATATGGGGATGCTCGGGCGGCGGCCGAGTTGGCGGCGATGGCCGAGGAGCACGGCTGGGACGGCTTCTTCGTCTGGGAGTCGGTGTGGGGGATCGACGCCTGGGCGATGCTGGCCGCGGCCGCGATGACGACCGAGCGGATCCGGCTGGGGACGATGCTGACGCCGCTGCCGCGACGGAAACCGTGGGACGTGGCCGGGCAGACCTCGACGGTGGACAACCTGAGCAACGGCCGGGTGACGCTGGCAGTCGGGCTCGGCGTCGCCGGTGAGGAGCGGTTCTGGTTGTTCGAGGACGATCCGGGGCGCAAGGTCCGCGCCGAATTGATGGACGACTCGCTCGCGATGTTGCAGCACCTGTGGCGGGATCAGCCGTTCGAGTACGCCGGGAAGCATTACCGATCCAAGAAGGTCGCCGACCTGATGCCGCCCGCGCCGCCGCCACCGGTGCAGCAGCCGCGGATCCCGACCTGGGTGGTGGGCGCCTGGCCGCGACCGAAGTCGATGCGGCGAGTGGCGCTGCAGGACGGCTGGCTGCCGCACCACGCGCCGATCGTCCAGCCGGGTGAGGAGCCAGGGGAGTGGTCACCCGAGCTGCTCGCCGAAGGCGTCGCCTGGCTCCGCGAGGAGCGCGCCGCCCACGGCCTGACCATGGACGGGTACGACGTGGTCGCCGAAGGCACCACCACGGCCGACGACCCGAAGGCCGCCGAGACCGTACGCCCCTGGGCCGAGGCCGGCGCCACCTGGTGGATCGACGCCGACTGGTCCTCCATGGACGCCACCGAAGTCCGCGCCAACGCCGAACGCCGCCTCAAGGCCGGCCCACCCCGCATCGCGTGAGCGGGCAACGTCAGAGCCCGCGCAACAGGCCGATCTGGCCGGCGTGTGCGAAGGAGTCCTGCAGTTGCCCGGCCAGGCGTTCCTCGACGGAGCGGGTGTTGCCGAGGGTGGGACTCACGACGAGCCGGCCGAGGTCGTCATCAGCCGCGGACGCCAGGTACTTCTCGGCGAGTCCGTGGGTGGCGTCGTGGTAGGCCAGCAGGAGCTCGAGAGTGGGGCTGCGGAACGCGGCGGCCTGCTCGGCCGAGTGACCGAAGCCGGTGTCACTGGGGTCGGCCGGCCGGTCGAATCGGGTCGCCCAGTCGTCCGCGAGCCAGAGTTGGGTGCTTCCGGTGAGCTCGGACAGATTCCGGTCCTGCCCGCGCGAGATGTGCCAGACCAGCCACCCGACACTGTTGCTTCCGAGTCGCCGGTCCAACTCCTCGGCGGTGGCCCCGTCGACCAACGTGCGTACGTCGTCGCGCACCCGGCGGAACAACCGAAGCGTCATGCCCTGCCAACCCGCGTCCACTCAGGTCCCTCCGATTGCCGGTAGCCCGGGCTGGAACGCTAGCCGTCCGGCCTCCCGACCGCATCCCGGTTAGCCGTGGACGGTGCCGTTGGTGCCGTCGACGGTCAGCGGTTGGCCGTCGTACAGGGTGGTCATGGCGGTGGGGACGCCGAGGACGGCGGGGATGCGGTGTTCGCGGGCCACGATCGCGGCGTGGGAGAGGCGGCCGCCGGTCTCCGTCACCACTCCGGCAACGACGCTGAACAGCGGTGTCCAGGCCGGGTCGGTGAAGCGGCAGACCAGGATGTCGCCGGGACCCACCCGGCTGAAGTCCTCCGGCCCGTGCACGACCCTCGCCGGGCCCGAGACCTGCCCAGGACTCCCAGCAATTCCGCGCAGGTGGGCGACGCCGGCCGCCGGACCAGCGGTGTGGGCGGCTTGTGGATCGGCGGCGGAGGCGGGGCGGGGATCGGCGGGGGTGGGGTCGGGCTGTGGCAGGGGAGCGGTGACGGGCCGGGCCTGAAGGAGCCAGATCCGGTCCTTCTCGACGGCGAACTCGATGTCCTGCGGACCACCCAGATGCGCGGCGACGTCCTGCCCCAGCCGCGCCAGTTGGATCACCTGCCGATCGTCGAGGCACAGCCGACGGCGTGATTCGGGTGGCACAGCCGTGGTGACGGTCCCGTTGCCACGGCGGTCGATTCGTGTGCCTTTGTCACCGGTACGGCGCCCGACCACGCCATCCGCAGACACCGAGAACGAGTCCGGCGTCACCAGCCCGCCGACGACGCTCTCACCCAAGCCCCAGGACGCCTCGATCAGGACCCCAGGAGCGTCCGTGAAGAGAACCCCGGCAACGTCGGCGTCGATGTGGCGCTGCACGATCACAGCCATCTCCGGCGCGACAGCACCAGCCGACCGGTAGGCGACAGCGCGCATGGACCACAACGACGCCCAGATCGCCGGCAGCCGCTCGATCACCGCCCCCGGTCCGCTGACGCCCAGGAATGTGTCGTGCTGCCCGGCAGCCGAAGCGCCGACCGTGTCCTCGGTGGACGCAGACGACCGTACGGCGACCGCGTCACCACCGAGCCGCGTCACCCCCTCGGTGACCTCACGGACAAGCTCAGACGGCAACGGCCGGGACTCGATCAGCCGACGCACCTCGTCAGGCCCGCGCACCTCAGCAAGATCCAGCCCACGCGTCTCGGCTCGATACACCTCGATCGGTACGACGAAGCCGGGCGGGACCGGGAAGCCGGCCCGTGCGAGCGCTCCGAGGACGGCGGCCTTACCGCCCGCCTGTTGCTGGGTGGCCTCGGTGAGACTGACGAGCAACGAAGCCATCCTTTCAACAAAATATTGACAACATCCTGTTGAAGGATCCACGGTTCTCAGGTGCAAAGCAACCACGACCACCTCGACGACCAGGCCCAGGCCAGGCGGGAGCGCCAGGCGCGCCGGCTGCTCCTGGACCACGGAGCCGATCGGCTGGCCCGTCGTCCCTGGCAGCCGGGACCGGTGCCGCCGTCGGCCGTCGACCTGATCCGGTTCTTCCTCTGGCAATCAAGCGACACTGGCGACTTGTCAAAGGAGGCGGCGGTGGCGGCGTTGCAGTTGTTTCCGGCGGCTCGGGCCGAGCTCGAACAGCTCGAGGCCGGCCTGCTGTTCACGGCGCGCGGTCTCGGCCTCACCTGGGCCGAGATGGCGCGAGCACTCGGCCTCAACTCACCTCAGGCCTGCCAGCAACGACTCGACCGGCTGACCGCACGCAGCAGCCGCCCAGCGGACGGACAGACGCCATGACCCACGTCTCCACCCCAGAGCTCCTCGTGCTGCACGCCGTACGGCTGCAGGGCGTCGCTGACGACCAGCAGGTCGCGCGACGGTTCAGGCTCGACCCGGCGGTCACCAAGGAGCTGCTGCTCGACTATCAGGCCTTCGGGTGGATCACCTGGAGCGAGTTCGCCGGCATCGGGGGCTGGTCCCTGATGGCGACGGGCCGGGCGGAGAACGAACGCCGCCTCGCCGCGGAGCTCGAACTGGTCGCCGGCACCGAGACCGTCCGCGACACGTTCCGAGCCTTCCTCCCACTCAACGAGCGTCTGCAGCTCGCCTGCACCCAATGGCAGTTGAGGCCCACGGACGACGACCCGCACGCCTTCAACGACCACAACGACCCGGCCTGGGACCGCCGCGTCATCACCGAACTGACAGCACTCGCCGAACAGCTGGGCCCACTGGCAGAGACGCTGTCCGGACTTCTCGACCGTTTCCAGGGCTACCGAACCCGATTCGTCACCGCGCTCGAGCGCGTCCAGGCCGGCGACACCGGATGGGTCGACCGGACCAACGTCGACTCCTGCCACAAGGTCTGGTTCGAGCTCCACGAGGACCTGATCGCGACCCTCGGGCTAGGCCGTGTCTGATGGTCCCGCGCCTACTGCGCGGCACTCGGCACGGCATCTCGCCGCACTGGAGCAAAGGCCACGATGAAAACCACATCGAGGCCTTCACTCCAGCACGCCGAGCTACCGCACCGAGCACCTGCTCGCTACGGCGCGGGACCACCAGACACGACCTGAACCGCGGCGACCACTGACTGGCTACCCTGGACCCGTGCGTTCGCGTCCGACATTGCAATGGGTCCCCGGCCCCGACGTGTTGGCGCTCGAGCCTGGTACGACGGACCTCGCCCCGATCGCGGACGTGATGTCTGCCGGCGATGTCGTCGTACTCACCGGCGCCGGGATCTCCACCGAGTCGGGCATCCCGGACTATCGCGGCGAGACCGGCAGTCTCCGGACCCACACCCCGATGACGTACGGCGACTTCGTGGCGAGCGAGTCCGGCCGGCAACGGTACTGGGCCCGCAGCCACCTCGGCTGGCGCACGATCGCCCGGGCCCGCCCGAACGAAGGCCACCGGGCCGTCGCGGCCCTGCAAGCGCGCGGCTACCTCAACGGCGTCATCACCCAGAACGTCGACGGCCTCCACCACGCGGCCGGCGCCCGCGACGTGATCGAGTTGCACGGCAATCTGGATCGGGTCATCTGCCTCACCTGCGGTACGACGTCCGCCCGCGAAGCACTCGACCGTCGTCTCCGTGCGGCCAACCCGGACTTCGAGGGCGAGGCCACGCGGATCAACCCCGACGGCGACGTGGAGCTGCCCGATTCGATCGTCCGCACCTTCAACGTCGTCCCGTGTGAGGCGTGCGGGACCGGCGTACTCAAACCCGACGTGGTGTTCTTCGGGGAGAACGTGCCGAAGCCCCGGGTCGAACGCTGCTACCGCCTGATCGACGACGCGGCCGCCATGCTCGTCCTCGGCTCGTCCCTGACGGTGATGTCCGGCTTCCGCTTCGTCCGCCATGCCGCCAAGGCCGGGCGACAGGTCCTGATCATCAATCAGGGCGTCACCCGCGGCGACCCGTACGCCGCCCACCGCGTCAACCTCCCGTTGGGCCAGGCGCTCACCGAGCTGACCCAACGGCTGTAAAACACCGCCGGGCCGAGCCACGCGTGAGGTGGCTCGACCCGGGGTCCGCTCTACGGATTTGGAAAGGGTCAGCGTTGCGCGCTGGTCCGTAGGCGGTTCAGGGAGGCCTGTAAGGCCTGAGGGGAAGCAGCGGCCTGCCGGGACAGCTCCCGGCCGCGTGCAGCCCAGGCGGCCTGCTCGGCCGCGGTGACGACGACCGGCTCACCGGTCAAGGTCTTGTAGGTCAGCGACGCGACGCCGGCCTGTCCTTCGTAGCGCGGGTGGTAGTTCAGCGCTCGCAGCAGGTTGATGTCCTTGCCCTGGATCCACGCCTGCCCGTCCGGTGCGCAGGCGTCGTGCCCGGTCGACGGCCCGAACGTGTCCACGTATGTCGCTCCGGTCGCGGCCGCCGCGTTGGCGATCGCGGTGTTGAGCGCCTGCTCGATCGAGTACAGGTAGGTGTAGTCGCCGTCGGCGAACGGCAGGATCGCCGGGCAGGTGCCGTGTTCCGGTGCGATCCTCGGATAGCCGATCAGCGCGATCGTTGCCTGCGGCGACCGTACTTTGATGCCCTGGACAACGGTCGTGATCCGGGCCTGGGTCTGGACGATCCGCGCCTTCAGCGTGTCCACCCCGTCGACGGTGAAGTGCGCCTTGCACGGCGCACCGGTCGGATCACTGGCCCGCAGCCCCGGGCAGGTGCCGATGATGTCGCCGAACACGCCGAAGTCGTTGCCTCCGATCCCGAGGGTGACCAGGTCGGTGTCCGGCCGCAGCGCGTTGAACTGCGGGGCGGCAGTACCGAGGGCCGTGCTCTGCGGCTCGGTCATGTTCGTGGTGTCCGCGCCGCCGCAGGTCACGTCGGTGAACCGATAGGTCCGCAGCATCACGGCGAGCATCTTCGGGTAGTTGCTGGTCGACCGCACACACCCGAGCGACAGCAGGTCCGGCAGCGGCACGAGCGGCGCCGACGAGTAGGAGTCCCCGAGCGCCACGTAGTGCTTGAACAGCGGCGCCTCGGACGACGCCGAGGCCGGCGTGGCCGCGAGCGCCGTACCCGGGAAGAGCAGGAAAGCCAGCGCAGCCGCGGCGATCCGACGGATCTTCACGTGCAACCTCCCCAGGCCGGCGAACGTCCGTGCCGCCACACCCTAAGTTGAGTGACACGCCGATTACAAGGGGTGATCGCCGACCTGCCGCACCGGACTCGGGTGCGACATGGAATCCTGCTGTCATGCGTGTCTGGCACGGTTTGGACCAGGTGGAGCCGGAATTCGGCCCGTCGGTCGTCACCATCGGCAACTTCGACGGCGTGCACCGGGGACACCAGGAGGTGCTCGCGCACGCCAAGGCGCGAGCGGCCGAGCTGGGTGGCCTGCCGGTGGTCGCGCTCACCTTCGATCCGCACCCGATGGTCGTACTGCGGCCCGATCGGGCGCCCGCGATGCTCAGCGAGCCCGTGGAGCGGGCCGAACTGCTCGGCAACCACGGCGCCGACGCGGTGCTGATCCTCCCGTTCGACAAGGACGTGGCGGGCTGGTCGCCGGAGGAGTTCATCGAGCGGGTCCTGGTCGGCACGCTGCACGCCAAGGCGGTCGTGGTCGGCGAGAACTTCCGGTTCGGCCACAAGGCGGCCGGGCACGTGGACACCCTGGTCGCGGCCGGGGCGACGCACGGGTTCCAGGTCGAGGGCCTGAGCCTGGCCGGCGACGCGCAGCCCTGGTCGTCGACGTACATCCGGGGCCGGATCGCCGAGGGGGATGTGGAGGCGGCCGCGGCGGCGCTCGGGCGGCCGCTGCGGGTCACCGGCGTCGTCGTGGAAGGCGACAAGCGGGGCCGCGAGCTCGGGTTCCCGACCGCGAACATCCCCGCCGATCCGCAGGCCGCGATCCCGCTCGACGGCGTGTACGCGGGCTGGCTGACCGTACTCGACCCGGCCGAGGGCGCTCCGGCGTACCCGGATCCGCTGCCCGCGGCGATCAGCGTCGGCAGCAACCCCACCTTCGACGGCGTGGACCGCCGGGTGGAGAGCTACGTGCTGGACCGCGACGACCTGGAGCTGTACGGCGCCCGGATCGCGGTGGACTTCGTCGCCCGGCTCCGCGGCAGCCAGATCCGCTTCGACAGCATCGACGAACTGCTGGTCCAGATGAAAGCCGACGTCGACGGCGCCCGCCGGATCTTGACGGGGAATTAGGGTGACGCGTCCACGGACTGATACGCTGACTGCTGCCGTCTGAACGGCCGCGGACCGAGAGTGCTCGGGTGACGAAAGCCCCGGTGCGCCGCGCAACGAATCGAGAGGAACTCCGTGTCATCTGTTGATGCCGCAACGAAGAAGAAGATCATCGGTGAGTACGCCCTGACCGAGGGTGACACCGGGTCCCCCGAGGTTCAGGTGGCGCTGCTGACGCACCGGATCGCCGATCTGACCGAGCACCTCAAAGAGCACAAGCACGACCACCACAGCCGTCGTGGCCTGTTGCTGCTCGTCGGTCAGCGCCGCCGGCTGCTGAACTACCTGGCGAAGAAGGACATCAACCGCTACCGGTCCCTGATCGAGCGGCTCGGCCTTCGCCGATGACGTCGCGAGGAGCGGCCCCCGGACTCGGGTGGCCGCTCCTGGCGTATCCGCGCCAGTGCTGAATCAGGGCGCGGGTCACAACTGAATACAAGCACGCAAGACGTACGAGGCGACGCGAAGCGCGTGGCGGGAGGACGACCGGTCCTCGGTAGTGGCTTTCGGATGACGCACCACAGTCAGCCGCGGGCCTCGATCGAAGACCGGCACCCCGGAAGCTCGCGCCTCGCAGTCGTCACACTGCTAGAGAGGGGTATCCCGTGTCGGGATCCACAAGCGCGCCCATGGAGGGCGCAGAGTTCGCTGAAGCCGTTGTCGACAACGGAAGCTTCGGCACCCGCACCATCCGCTTCGAGACGGGCCGTCTGGCCCAGCAGGCCGCCGGTTCGGCCGCCGCGTACCTCGACGGCGACACGATGGTGCTCTCGGCCACCACGGCCAGCAAGAAGCCCAAGGACCAGTTCGACTTCTTCCCGTTGACGGTCGACGTCGAGGAGCGGATGTACGCCGCGGGCCGCATCCCGGGCTCGTTCTTCCGCCGGGAGGGCCGCCCGTCCGAGGAGGCCATCCTGACCTGCCGGCTGATCGACCGCCCGCTGCGGCCGTCGTTCGTCTCCGGCCTGCGCAACGAGATCCAGGTCGTCATCACCGTCCTGGCGCTGAACCCGGACAAGCTGTACGACGTCCTCGCCATCAACGCGGCGTCGATGTCCACCCAGCTCGCCGGTCTGCCGTTCTCCGGCCCGATCGGCGCCGTCCGAGTCGCCCTGATCGAGGACCAGTGGGTGGCGTTCCCGACCCACACCGAGCTCGAGGACGCGGTCTTCGACATGGTGGTGGCCGGCCGGGTGACCGAGACCGGTGACGTCGCGATCATGATGGTCGAGGCCGAGTCGACCCCGAGCACCTTCGACAAGGTCGCCGCCGGTGTCCAGGCGCCGACCGAGGAGATCGTCGCCCAGGGCCTGGAGTCGTCCAAGGCGTTCATCAAGACGCTGGTCGAGGCGCAGGCCGACCTGGCCGCGCGGGCGGCCAAGCCGACCGGTGAGTTCCCGGTCTTCCCGGACTACCAGGACGACGCGTTCGCCGCCGTCGAGGCCGCGGCCGCCGAGGAGCTCAGCCAGGCGCTGACCATCGCCGGCAAGCACGAGCGTGAGGACGCCACCGACGCCGTCAAGGCCGCCGTGGTGGACAAGCTGGCCGCCGACTTCGAGGGTCGCGAGAAGGAGCTGTCCGCGGCGTTCCGGTCGCTGACCAAGAAGCTGGTCCGGCAGCGCGTGCTCAAGGACAAGGTCCGCATCGACGGCCGCGGGCTGGCCGACATCCGGCCGCTCAAGGCCCAGGTGCGGGTGCTGCCGCGGGTGCACGGCTCGGCGCTGTTCGAGCGCGGCGAGACCCAGATCATGGGTGTCACCACGCTGAACATGCTCCGGATGGAGCAGCAGCTCGACACGCTCTCCCCGGAGACGCGCAAGCGCTACATGCACAACTACAACTTCCCGCCGTACTCGACCGGTGAGACCGGCCGGGTGGGATCGCCGAAGCGTCGCGAGATCGGTCACGGCGCGCTGGCCGAGCGGGCCCTGGTGCCGGTGTTGCCGTCGCGCGAGGACTTCCCCTACGCGCTGCGTCAGGTGTCCGAGGCGCTCGGTTCGAACGGCTCCACCTCGATGGGGTCGGTCTGCGCCTCGACGCTGTCGCTGCTGTCCGCCGGTGTGCCGCTGAAGGCCCCGGTCGCCGGTATCGCGATGGGCCTGATCTCGGGTGAAATCAAGAATGAGGCCGGCGAGACAGAGACAAGGTATGTCGCGCTGACCGACATCCTGGGCGCGGAGGACGCGTTCGGCGACATGGACTTTAAGGTCGCCGGCACGAAGGACTTCGTCACCGCCCTGCAGCTGGACACCAAGCTGGACGGTATTCCGGCCAGCGTCCTGGGCGCGGCCCTGACCCAGGCGAAGGACGCCCGGCTCACCATCCTGGACGTGATGGCCAAGGCCATCGACGCGCCGGGTGAGATGAGCGAGTTCGCGCCGCGGGTCATCTCGGTGAAGGTCCCGGTCGACAAGATCGGCGAGGTCATCGGCCCGAAGGGCAAGATGATCAACCAGATCACCGAGGACACCGGCGCCGACATCTCGATCGAGGACGACGGCACCGTCTACATCGGCGCGACCGACGGTCCGTCGGCCGAGGCGGCCCGGGCCGCGATCAACGCGATCGCGAACCCGACCATGCCGGAGA
This sequence comes from Kribbella sp. NPDC049174, assembly GCF_043197365.1. Taxonomy (NCBI): domain Bacteria; kingdom Bacillati; phylum Actinomycetota; class Actinomycetes; order Propionibacteriales; family Kribbellaceae; genus Kribbella; species Kribbella sp. NPDC049174. The sequence goes on from NZ_JBICSZ010000001.1 coordinate 910,086, forward strand.
AGGGTGAGCGCTACCTGGGCACGGTCGTGAAGACGACCAACTTCGGTGCGTTCATCAGCCTGCTGCCGGGTAAGGACGGCCTGCTGCACATCAGCAAGCTGCGCGGCCTGGCCGGTGGCAAGCGGGTCGAGGCGGTCGAGGACGTGCTCTCGGTCGGCCAGAAGCTGCAGGTCGAGATCGCCGAGATCGACGACCGGGGCAAGCTGTCGCTGATCCCGGTGGTCGAGGAGGACGACAAGAAGGCCGAGCCGAAGGCTGAGGCCGAGACCGCCGAGTGACCCGAGCGATCACCAGCACACTGCTGAGCCCGGAGGCGGGCGGTCCGGTGAAACGGACCGTCCTGCCCTCCGGGCTCCGTGTGCTGTCCCAGTCCGTACCGGGCTTCCGCTCGGTCACCTTCGGTCTCTGGGTCGGCGTCGGCTCCCGGGACGAGCCGGAGCAGCTGGCCGGCGCCACGCACTTCCTCGAGCACCTGCTGTTCAAGGGCACCGAGCGCCGTGACGCACTGGAGATCTCCGCCGCGATCGACGCGGTCGGCGGCGAGATGAACGCGTTCACCGGCAAGGAGTACACCTGCTACTACGCGCGGGTGCTCGACTCCGACCTGCCGCTCGCGGTCGACGTCATCTGCGACATGATCACCTCCGCCACGCTGACCGAGGCGGACGTGGAGAGTGAGCGCGACGTCATCGACGAGGAGATCGCGATGCACGCCGACGAGACGTCGGACCACATCCACGACCTCTTCGCCGAGCAGCTCTGGGGCAGCTCACCGCTCGGCCGCTCCATCACCGGTACGCCGGAATCCGTGGCCGGACTGTCCCGGCAGCAGGTGGCCGGCTGGTACCGCCGCCGCTACAAGCCGGCCAACATCGTCGTCTCGGTCGCCGGCAACGTCGACCACACCGACGTGGTCCGCCTGGTTCGCAAGGCGTTCGAGCGCCACTGGGTGACCGGCGAGGCCGAGCCCGCCGCGGTACGACGCGGATCGGCTCGACGTATTCCGACGTACGGCGGGGTGCGGGTGCACCACCGGGACGTCGAGCAGGCGCATCTGGTGCTCGGGATGCCGGGGCTGGTGCGGAACGACGAGCGGCGGTACGTGGCCGGCGTCCTGCACGGGATCGTCGGCGGCGGCATGTCGTCGCGGTTGTTCCAGGAGGTCCGGGAGAAGCGCGGTCTGGCCTACTCGGTGTTCAGCTTCGGGTCGGCGTACGCCGACTCCGGCATGGTCGGTGTGTACGCGGGCTGCCTGCCGAAGAAGGCCGGCGAGGTCCTCGACGTGGTCCGGTCCGAGCTGGAGTCGATTGCCAGTGGCAACATCACGCCGGACGAACTGCTCCGCGGCAAGGGGCAGATGCGCGGCTCGGTGGTGATGGGCCTGGAGGACACCGGCGCCAAGATGACCCGGATCGCCAAGGCCGAGCTCGTCTACGGCGAGCTGCCCACCGTCGACGAGATCCTGCACCGGATCGACGCCGTCACCCTCGACGACGTCATCCACCTCGCCGCCGACCTGTACGCCGGTACTCCGGCCCTGACCGTGATGGGCCCGTTCGACGAGGACAGCACCGCTTTCACCCGCTGAGCGCTCTCAGCATCCTCGACAGCCCTCCGCCCGCAGGAGCAGACTGGCCGGTGACAGGGGGCCTGGGGGAGGGACTCGGGGAGCTGGTCATGAGCACGATCACGCCGGACGTGCAGGCACTGGGGGAAGACTTCCGCGGAGAGCTGATCCATCCGGGGGAGTCGTCGTACGACGATCTCCGTGCGGTCTGGAACGGGTCGATCGACCGTCGGCCCGGACTGATCGCCCGCTGCACCGGTGTGGCCGATATCCGGTCCGCGCTCGCCTACGCCCGCCGTACCGGTGGGCCGGTCGCGGTGCGCGGCGGCGGGCACAGTTTCCCCGGGCACTCGACCTGTGACGGCGGTATCCTGCTGGACCTGGCGCCGCTCAAGGGCATCCGGGTCGACCCGGTACGACGTACTGCCCGGGCGCAGGCGGGAGTGCTGCTCGGCGAACTCGACCGCGAGACCCAGGCCTTCGGCCTCGCCGTGCCGTCCGGCATCGTCACCCACACCGGCGTGGCCGGGCTCACGCTGGGCGGCGGGATCGGCTGGCTGATGCGCAAGTACGGGCTGAGCATCGACAACCTGCTCTCGGTCGATCTCGTCACCGCCGAGGGCGAGCTGCTGACCGCGAGTCCGGAGGCCAACGCCGATCTGTTCTGGGGGATCCGGGGCGGTGGCGGGAACTTCGGCATCGTCACCGAGTTCGAGTTCCAGCTGCACCCGGTCGGACCGATCGTCTACGCCGGCCCGGTGATGTGGCCGATGGAGCAGTCGCCGGAGTTGCTGCGCTTCTACCGGGACTGGATCACCGACATTCCGGACGAGCTGACCACCGCGGTGATCCACCGGTGGATTCCGGACCTGCCGACGATCCCGGCCGAGCTGCACGGCCGGCCGGTGGTCGTGGTGGTAGCGTGCTACGCCGGTTCGGTCGAAGCGGGAGAGCGGGCGGTCGCGCCGCTCAAGGCCTTCGCCCCGCCGCTGCTGGACCTGTGTACGGCGAAGCCGTTCGTGGACCACCAGGCGATGTTCGATCCCAGCTTCCCGCACGGCCGCTGGTACTACATGCGGGCCTGTGACGTCGCCGAGCTGACCGACGACGTGGTCGACATCGCCGCGGCGCGCGGTCTGGCGATCGACTCGCCGTACACGGCCTACCCGATCTTCCATCTCGGCGGTGAGATCGCCCGGGTGCCTGCGGACAGTACGGCGTTCGGGGACCGATCGAGCGGGCACACCTTCAACTTCGTCGGCGTGACCCTGGGGCCGGACGGCTTCGAGGAGCAGCGGGAGTGGGTCCGGGAGTCGTGGCGGGCGATCGAGCCGCACCAGAGCGGCGCGTACGTCAACTTCCTCGGCGACGAAGGCTCGGATCGGATCCGGTCGGCGTACGGCGCCGCGACGTACGACCGGCTCCAGGAGCTGAAGCGGAAGTACGACCCGGGCAACCTGTTCCACCTGAACCAGAACATCCCGCCTCTCTGAGCCGGTAACCTTCTGGGAGTTGTGTCGCGTCACCACGTGATCTGCCGCTGGATTCCTCTCTGAACGGGATCGCACGCATTTGACGGCCGACGTGCCGCACCGCGCTGGATCGACCCAGCGCGGTTCGGCCTGCCGTCTGCGTCCGCCGTTCGTGCTGAGAAGAGGATCACCGTGCTCGCTCCGCTCCGTGATGCGTTCCGTACTGCCCGCGAAGCCCTGTCCGACGCCGCCCGGATCACCCCGGGCTGGCTCGTGCTCTGTTCCACCCTGGTCCTGATCCAGGCCGTGCTGCCCGGAGCTCAGGTCGTCCTGCTGGAGAACCTGATCGACGGGGGATCGCCCTGGGGTCCACTGCTCTGGCTGACCGTGGTGGTCGGCTCGATGTATCCGCTGGGCGCGGTGGCTCGCGACGCCGGCCAGCGGATGATGCTACGGCTGCGGCTCGGCCGCGGACCTGACCGAGACCGAACGGCTCGGGCACTTCGGCCTGCTGGTGCAGGAGTTCGGGCGGTTCGAGTTCACCCTTCGCGACGCAGTGGCCCTCGGCTTGCCGCAGGCCGCATCCGACGAGCGGATCCGGGCCGGGCTGGCAGCCGCCTTCGCCAAGGACCTGCCACTCGACACCCAGCAGTGGGGAGGCAACGGGATCTCCGGTGGGCAACGGCAACGACTCGCCTTGGCCCGGACCCACCTGCGGAACGCCGGCGTGTGGATCCTGGACGAGCCGACGTCGGCGATCGACGCCGAGGCCGAGCGGGAGATCTTCGCCGAGCTGCGACGGACCAAGTACAGCCGGATCACGATCGTCGTCTCCCACCATGCGTGGACCTTGATCGAGATGGACCGCATCTACGTCATCGACGGCGGCTCGGTGGTCCAGCAGGGAACGTATCCGGAGCTGATGTCCCAGCCGGACGGTCGGTTCGCCCGATTGTTCGCAACTCGACAAGAGTGAGCATCGGACACCCAGCGCACTCGTCGCCACACTGAGTGTCATGACCGATTGAGCACTTGTGCGCACGAGCGGAATCGGACCAGGACTTCGGCTGACATCTGATGACTAGCTGAGGTTATCGATTAAGGCCGCACGGTTTTGCCATGGTTTCCGGAGATCGTCTGAGGTCTTGGGAAAGTAACGCCTACGTTACGCGCCGCCGCTGTGCGCCTGACAACGTTGACATGCGCAGTTTCGACCAGCGAACATGCTCCTTGATCCGCCCGCCTAACGGCCCTCCCGCCGAGGAAGTTGGTTCGACCGTGCGACGTCTGACTGGGGTTGTGGGGGTGGCACTGGGCTTATCGCTGGTGCTGGCCTCCTGTGGTGACGGCAAGTCCAGCGGCAGTGGCTCCGGTGACGGCGCGAAGAGCGAGACCATCGCGATCGCCGCCGACCCGCTGGAGTACATCAACCCGCTGAACGAGAACGGCAGTCCGGGGATCCAGGTCGCGATGGCGATGTTCGCCCCGTTGGTGACGACGGACCCGAACACCGGCAAGACGGTCAACGTGCTGGCCGACTCGGTCACGCCGGACCAGGCCAGCCAGACCTGGACGATCAAGCTCAAGGCCGGCAACACGTTCCAGAACGGCCAGCCGCTGACCGCCAAGGACTACGTGGACAGCTGGAACATGACCGCGCAGGGCTCGAACGCGTGGAAGAACAACGGCTTCTTCTCCAAGGTCGAGGGGTACGACGCGCTGAACCCGCCGACCCCGGACGGTGCCACCCCGAAGCCGACCGCGGTGAAGACGCTGAGCGGCCTGAAGCAGATCGACGACCTGACCTTCTCGGTCAAGCTCAAGGTGCCGTTCTCCCAGTTCGGCCTGACCCTGCAGTACCTCGGCCTGGCCCCGCTGCCGGAGGAGGTGCGCAAGGACCCGGACGCCTACAAGCGCAAGCCGATCGGCAACGGCGCGTACAAGCTGGACGGTACCTGGAACGCCGGTGACGACATCAAGCTGGTGAAGTGGGACGGCTACAAGGGCCCGAACGTGCCCGAGGCCGATGCCATCACCTACCGGTTCATCCCGAACGCGGACACGGCGTACAACGAGTTCCTGGCCGGCAACGTGGACTTCGTCGACGTACCGTCCACCAAGGTGAAGAGCTTCGAGGCCGACGCTCCCGACCAGTGGGTGAAGAGCGTGAGCTCGGGCGCGAACTACCTGGTCTTCCCGGCCTGGGACGCGAGGTTCAAGAACCCGAAGCTGCGGCACGCGTTCTCGATGGCGATCGACCGGAAGGCGTTCGCCGACCTGGTCGGTCTCGCCGAGCCGGCCAAGGGCCTGGTCGCGCCGGACATGGCCGGCTACCGCGACAACGCCTGCAAGTACTGCGCCTTCGACGCGGCCAAGGCGAAGCAGTTGCTGCAGGAGGCCGGCGGCTTCTCCGGTCCGGTGAACATCAACTACAACACCACGTCGGCGACCGGTCAGATCTTCGCCGAGGCGATCGGCAACATGATCCGGCAGAACCTCGGCCTCGAGGTGAAGTACACCGGCAAGCAGGGTTCGGAGATCACCGAACTGGCCGACACCCGCAAGCTGGACGGTCTGCGCTTCGGCGGCTGGGGTCACGACTACCCGTCGATCGAGGACTACCTGACCCCGATGTTCAAGTCCACCGGTGACGCGAACTTCGCCGGCTACAACAGCCCCGCGCTGGACGCCGTGCTGGCCAAGGGCGACGCCGAGCCGGACCCGGACAAGGCGATCGCGATCTACCAGCAGGCCGAGGACATCGCGCTCGAGGACCTGCCGCTGATCCCGCTGTACACCAAGTCGAACGCCTACCTGCACTCGGCCAGGATCGAGCCGCGGGTGTCGAAGTACACCGGGGTGTCGGCGCTCTACGCGACGTTCAAGTGATCCGGTTCTTCCTCCGCCGGATGCTGACGGCGATCCCGATCGGTCTGGTCGTCACGCTGGGGGTCTTCGCGCTCGTCTTCGCGATGCCCGGGGACCCCCTGCGGGAGCTGGCCGGCGACAAGCCCATCCCGGCCGCAGTGCTGGCCGCCAAACGGGCCCAGTTCCACCTCGACGATCCCTTCATCGTCCAGTACCTGCTGAGCATGAAGGACATCCTGACCGGCAACTTCGGGACCACGTTCGCCGGCGCCGACATCCGCGACCAGCTGGCCTTGCGGATTCCGGTGACGCTCAAGCTGACCCTGCTGGCGAACGCGTTCCAGTGGACGCTCGGGCTGTTCTTCGGGATCTACGCCGGGTTCAAGCGCAACGGGCTGATCGACAAGTCGTTGCTGCTGGCAACGCTGGTGCTGCTGGCGGTGCCGGGGCTGGTGGCGTACTTCGCCGCGCAGTACCTGTTCGGCGTCGAGCTGAAGTGGTTCCCGGTCTCCGGGGTGCTCGAGGGGTTCCCGCGGTCCTACCTGTTGCCCGCGCTCGTCATCGGCGTCCTCGGTTTCGCCGGGCTGGCGCGGCTGATGCGGACGTCGATCGTGGAGACGGTGAACGCCGACTTCGTGAAGACGGCGCGAGCGAAGGGACTGGGGGAGCAGCGGGTGCTGTGGCGGCACATCCTGCCGAACGCGCTGCTCCCGATCGTCACCTTCATCGGGATCGACCTTGCCGGCATGTTCGGCGGGGCGATCATCACCGAGAGCATCTTCAACCTGCCCGGCCTGGGTCAGTTCATGTTCCAGGCGATCAAGCTGAAGGAGGGCGGTGTGGTGGTGCTGCTGTCGACCTTGGCCTTCATCTCGTTCATCCTGATCAACCTGCTGGTCGATCTCCTGTACGGCGTCCTGGATCCGAGGGTGCGCAATGTCTGAGATCCAAGCGGTGGTCGGAGCGGAGGCGCAGGAGCTCGGCGACGGCAGAACGCTGTCGAACCGCGAGCTGCTGCGGGCGCTGCTCCGCAAACCGCAGTTCATCGTCTGCAGCCTGTTGCTGCTGCTGTTCTTCACCATGGCGGCGGTGCCGAAGCTGTTCACGTCCGTCGATCCCCGGTTCTGCGAGCTGACCAAGAGCCGGCAGGGCCGCAGTCCCGGGCACCTGTTCGGCTACGACATCCAGGGCTGCGACTACTTCGCCAACGTGGTGTACGGCGCCCGCCCGTCGGTGCTGGTCAGTATCTGCGCCAGCTTCGGGGTGTTCGTGCTGGCCGGATCACTCGGTCTGCTGGCGGGCTACTTCCCAGGGTTCGTCGACGGTCTGATCTCACGGACCGCCGACGTCCTGTTCAGCGTGCCCGGCATCGTCGTCCTGATCGTGATCCTGAACTCGGTCCCGAATCGCAGCATCTGGATCATCGTCGGTGTCATCCTGCTGATCGGCTGGCCGGGCGGGATGAGGCTGATGCGGGCCACGGTGTTCTCGGTGCGCAACCGCGAGTACGTGCTGGCGGCCCGGTCGATCGGGGTGCCACCGGTGCGGATCCTGCGCAAACACGTGTTCCCGAACGCGATGGCGCCGCTGCTGGCGATGACTACGCTCGGCATCGGCGGCATGGTCGGTCTGGAGGCGGCGCTGACCTTCCTCGGTGTCGGCCTGCAACCGCCGTCGATCTCCTGGGGCTCACAGTTCGGCGTCGCGGCGTCGTACCGGGACACCCCACACCTGTTCATCTGGCCGGCGCTGTTCATCTCGACGATGACGATCTCGTTCATGATCATCGGCGACTCGATCCGCGACGCCCTCGACCCAAAGCTGATCCGATGACTGTGCACATTCCTCGCCTCCGGCTCGGTGGGTCATCGGGCCTTGGCTCCCGGTCTTCCCTCGTCGCTCCGGTCGCTTCGCTCCCTGCACTCCTCAGTCCAGACCGGGAGGCCCGATGACCAGGCTTGGCGAAGTATTGCTGAAAGTCGACGATCTGACCGTCGAGTTCGACACTCCGCGCGGGCCGGTGCGGGCTGTTGACGGGGTGTCCTGGCAGGTCCGGGCGGGCGAGACCCTCGCGATCCTGGGGGAGTCGGGGTCGGGGAAGAGTGTGTCGACTCAGGCGCTGACCGGGATCCTGGAGATGCCGCCGGGCCGGATCGTCTCCGGTACGGCGGAGTACCGCGGCGCGGACCTGATCGCGATGACCGAGAACGAACGGCGCCGGATCGTCGGCGACCGGATCACCATGGTGTTCCAGGACTCGCTGTCGGCACTGAACCCGGTCCAGTCGGTCGGCACCCAGATCGCCGAGTGCTACCGGGTGCACCGCGGAATGTCGAAGAAGGACGCGCTCAAGCGGGCCGCGGAGATGCTCGACCAGGTGCGGATCCCGGCCGCGGCGAAGCGGGTGCGCGACTACCCGCACGAGTTCTCCGGCGGTATGCGGCAGCGGGTGATGCTGGCGATGGCACTCGCGCTCGATCCCGACGTACTGATCGCGGACGAGCCGACGACGGCGCTCGACGTCACCGTGCAGGCGCAGATCCTCGAGCTGATCGCGGAGCTGCAGGCCGAGCGGGACATGGGCGTCGTCCTGATCACCCACGACCTCGGCGTGGTGTCGGACGTCGCGGACAACGTGGTCGTCATGTACGCCGGCCACGTCGTCGAGCGGGCCTCGACCGCCGAAGCGCTGGAGTATCCGATGCATCCCTATACCGAAGGCCTGCTCGGCTCGATGCCGTCGGCGGACCTGAAGGGGCAGGAGTTGCCGACGATCCCCGGTACGCCGCCGTCGTTGCGGGCGATCCCGTCCGGTTGCGCGTTCCGGCCCCGGTGCCCGATCGCGATCGACGACTGCGCGTCGGAGGTGCCGCCGCTGCTCACCGTCGGGCCGGATCGAGATGCCGCGTGCATCCGTCGTACGAGGATCGCCGCGAAGGAGGCAGTGTGATGGCCGACGAGTTGCTGGTGGCCACGGGGCTGGTCAAGCACTACGACATCAGCCCGGCGCTCAGCTTCGGGACCAAGACCCTTGTCCGCGCCGTCGACGGTGTCGATCTGACCCTGCGCAAGGGTGAGTCGCTCGGCATCGTCGGCGAGTCCGGCTGCGGGAAGTCGACACTGGTCCGGCTTCTCGCCGCCCTGGAGAAGCCGACCGCCGGCGAGATCTCGTACGGCGGGGTGGACGTGAGCACGCTGGGGAGCCGCGAGCTGCGCCGGTGGCGGCGGAACGTCCAGGTGGTGTTCCAGGACCCGTACTCGAGCCTGAATCCACGGATGCGGGTCGGCGAGATCGTGGCCGAGCCGCTCGAGGTCCACCCGGACGTCTCGCGCGGTCTGGACGTCAGGAAGCGCGTCCGGGAGTTGCTCGAGCTGGTCGGGTTGCGGGCCGAGGACGAGACGAAGTTCCCGCACCAGTTCTCCGGCGGGCAGCGGCAGCGGATCGGGATCGCGCGGGCGATCGCGCTCAATCCGGACGTGCTGCTGTGCGACGAGCCCGTGTCCGCCCTTGACCTCTCGGTCCAGGCGCAGGTGGTGAACCTGTTGATGCGGCTGCAGCGTGACCTCGGCCTGAGCATCATCTTCGTCGCCCACGACCTGTCCGTCGTACGCCACGTCTCGGACCGGGTCGCGGTGATGTACCTCGGCCGGGTCGCCGAGTTGGGCGAGCACCAGCAGGTGTACGACGTACCGGCGCATCCCTACACCCAGGCGCTGCTGTCCGCGGAGCCCGGTCTGGCCCGGCAGGGTCGCAAGCGGATCGTGCTGGCCGGCGACCCGCCGTCGCCGGTGATGCCGCCGTCCGGTTGCCGGTTCCACACCCGGTGCCTGCGCGCGGAGTCCCGCTGCAGCACGGAGGAACCACAGCTTCGGTTGATACCGGCCGGCCAGACCGTGTCCTGTCACTTCGCCGAAGACGCCCAGACCGCCTACACGCCGGAAGTAGCTGTGAAGTGATGCCTTAAGGTGGCCGCCGTGGAGTCGGTCGCCGGGAGGAGCACGCTGCGTAGGCAGACGGTGTTACTTCTTGGTGTGATCGTGGTTGCGGGTGGGCTCGCCGCGTGGTGGGTGCTGACCGCGGGCCGGGCCGCGAACGAGGGTTTCGACATCACCGACGAGGGCTACTACCTGCTGTCCTACCGGTGGTGGGACCAGAATCCGCTGGCGCTGACTGGGGTGCAGTATCTCTACGGGCCGGTCTTCGAGTGGCTCGGGTACGACGTCGTCCGGCTGCGGTTCTTCCGGTTGCTGACCGTGGTCGTCGTACACCTGTTGTTCGGGTACAGCTTCATGCGCTGGCTGCGGGGCCGGCGGCCGGGCGCACCTCCGACCAAGCTGTGGGAGCTGGCCGGGATGGCGACCATCCTGGCGGCCGGCGGGATGTGTTACAGCTGGCTGCCGATGTCGCCCGGCTACAACGACGTCATCCTGCTCGGGGCGCTGACCCTGGTCTCCTGCGTGCTGTGGATGGCGACCGCGGTGGATCGCGGGACACCGGTGCCGTTCTGGGTGCTGATGGTTGCCGGCGTGGTCATCGGCATGATGGTGCTGGCGAAGTGGACCTCGGTCGTGGTGATCGGGCTGATCGTGATCGCGGCCCTGATCGTGCTGTCCGGTCAAGGCCTGCAGGCTGTTGCCCGGGGTATCGGGTTCGCCGTGGCCGGGCTGGGAGTGGCGGCTCTGGTGGTGCAGCTGTTCGTGGTCCGGCTGAACGTCGCGGTGCCCGGGATCATGGCCGTGAACAGGTTCATCGCGGAGACGTCGTACTCGCCGACCGCGTTGCTGCATGTCTACTGGTCGACCGGTCTGGAGCTGCTGGGCAAGACCCTGCGCGAGCATGCGCTGCTGCTGATCGCGGCCGCGGTCGCCGTGATCGGCCGCTGGCCGTGGTTGCGGATCGCGGCCGCGGTGATCGCGGTCGTGGGTTTCGTGCTTTCGGTACGGCGGGTTCTCGTCGACGATGCCGCGGTCGGTGGATCGGCGCACACCTCGGACTACACGGTGACGTTGTTGGCGGCCGTACTGGTGGCCCTCGTGACTGCTGTCACCGCTGTGCTCGCGGGGCGGTACGGGCTGACACGGCGGTCGGCGTTGAGCCGGGAGACGGCGCGCGGCTGGGTCGTTCTCGGGCTGCTCGTGGTGTTGCCGCTGGTGCAGGCGTTCGGCACGAACAACCCGCTGTACACGATCGGCTTCAACGCGTTCGCCGCCTGGGCCGCGGTGATGATCGCGGTGGTGACCGGGATCTGGGCCGTTCCGGTGGTGGCGCGGGTGACGGTCGGTCTGGTCACGGTGGCCTCGCTGGTGGCGGTGGCGTCCATCTCCTACAGCGGGATGTTCCTGCACCCGTATCGCTCGGTCGGACATGCGGAACTGACCGAGCCGGCCACGCCGGCGCCGTTGAAGGGCGTCTACGTCCAGCCCGCCGCGGCGCGGAACTACGCCGAGCTCGAGGCGGCGCTGCGGCCGTATCTCCAGCCGGCCGGACGGCCGATCCTCGCCTTCGACAAGATGGCCGGGCTCGTCCTGATGCTGCAGGGCAAGCCGGTCGGTGAGGCCTGGGTCGCGCCGAAGGAGCGCAATCGGACGGCCGCCGGAATCGAAGAGGTCTGCCAGAAGGGTCAGCCGTGGAACCCGGGCCGGCCGCCGATCATCCTGCTGAACCGCCGCATCTCCGAGGTCGAGATCACCGCGCTGCGCGCCTGTGCGCTGGACTTCACCGCCGACTACGCGCTGCTCGCCCCGCCGCAGCAGACGATGGACCTGCAGGTCTACGTGCCGCGCAACGAACGGGCCACCAAGACACCCTGACTCGGGCTGTGCAGGCCTGATGAGATCCTTGGGCGGTCGAACGTCGGTGAAAGGGTGCGGATGATCAAGGTCGGTGTGCTGGGGGCCAAGGGCAAGATGGGCGCTCAGACGTGCCTCGCGGTGGAAGAAGCCGACGACTGCGAACTGGTCGCCCGGCTCGACCAGGGCGACGAACTGGAAGAGCTGGTCAAGGCTGGCGCCCAGGTGGTGGTCGACTTCACCCGTCCCGAGGTGGTGATGGACAACCTGGCCTGGTGCATCGACCACGGCATCCACGCGGTCGTCGGCACCACCGGGTTCGACGACGAGCGGCTCGCGACGCTGCGGGCGCGGCTGGCCGCCAACCCCGGCTCCGGTGTCCTGATCGCGCCCAACTTCTCCATCGGCGCCGTCCTGATGATGCAGTTCGCCGCCAAGGCCGCGCGGTACTACGAGTCGGTCGAGATCATCGAGTTGCACCACCCGGACAAGGTCGACGCCCCGTCGGGTACGGCGCGCCGTACCGCGGAACTGATCGCGGCCGCTCGCCGGGAGGCCGACGCCGGGCCGATCCCGGACGCCACCACCACGTCGCTTGACGGCGCGCGCGGTGCGGACGTCGACGGGATCCGGGTGCACGGCGTCCGGCTCCGCGGGCTGATCGCGCACCAGGAGGTCCTGTTCGGCGACACCGGCGAGACGCTGACGATCCGGCACGACTCGATGGCCCGCGTCTCGTTCATGGCCGGGGTCCTGCTCGGCGTCCGCAAGATCGTCGACACGCCCGGACTGACCGTCGGTCTCGAGCACTTCATGAACCTGGACTGAGATGACTGTGCTTTTGGCCGGGCCTTCGGCGCCGGCGTGGTCACGGGGCCTTGGCTCGTGACCGCGAAGCGGGTCGCGATCGGGCTCGCGGTTGTCTTCGTCGCGTACGCCGTACTGCTCGGGTGGCGGGGAGTGCTGCTGATCGGCACCGGCGATCCGGTCGCGGTCATCCTCGGCGTCGCCGTGCTGGTGATCCCGGTGCTCGGGGCGTACCTGGTGTGGCGTGAGCTGCAGTTCGGTCGTCGTACCGAGGCCTTGGCGCGCGAACTGGAGGCGGCGGGCGGGCTGCCGGTGGACGATCTACCGCGGCGGCCGTCGGGCCGGATCGATCGCGCCGCTGCCGATGCGGCGTTCGAGAAGTACAAGGCGGAGGCAGAGGCCGCGCCCGACGATTGGCGGGTCTGGTTCCGGTTGTCCACGGCCTACGACGCGGCCGGCGATCGGAAACGAGCCCGCTCCACCATGCGCACCGCGATCGCCCATCACGACCGGAGCTAGCCGGGAGTTACCTGGGAGTTGGCCGTGAAGGACACCGAGGTAACTGACAACGCGGTGTGAAACGGGATACTTTCAGGGGAAGGCGCGTGGCAACCGCCACGTGTAGGTCGGAGACTGGGTGGAGCCGTCCTGTGCCATCAGACGGGTCTCGCCGCGGCTCGGACGACATGCAGGGGACGGGTTTCGGCGGTCTGTTGCGACGACACCGGCGTGAGGCCGGATTGTCGCAGGAGGGTCTGGCCGAGCTCGCCGGTCTGAGTGTCGACGCGATCGCGGCTCTGGAGCGGGGACGCCGTCGCGCGCCCCGAGCACACACGTTGCGCCTGCTCGCGGACGCTCTGCGGCTCGGCGCAACGGATCGTGCCGAGCTCACCACCTCTGCCCGCCGCGACACCGAATCCCCGCAGCCACAGCTGCGCCGGCCACCTGCCCCGCCGAACGAGCTGATCGGTCGCACTACCGAACTCACCGCAACCAAACGTTTGCTGGGTCAACGCCTGACGCGGTTGCTGACCCTGACCGGACCGGGCGGCGTCGGCAAGACGCGGCTGACCCTGGCGCTGGCGGGAGAGCTCGAGGAGAGCTTCCACGACGGCGTCTGCTGGGTTCCGCTCGCCTCTCTCACCGATCCCGCCGGCGTGGTCCCGGCCGTCGCGGCCGCCGCCGGTCTGCACCCGATGGACACCTCGAAGCTGATCGAGGCGATCGCCGACCAGATCGGGCGCCGGACCATGCTGCTGGTGCTCGACAACTGCTCTCACGTCGTTGCCACGGTCGGACAGATCTGCGCCGCGCTGCTGGAGTCCTGCCCGAACCTGTCGGTCCTCGCGTCCAGCCGCGAGCTTCTGCGCGTGCCAGGCGAGAGCGTGTACGTCGTACCGGCGCTGGCGCTGCCGCACGACGAGGACCAGCTCGAGTCGTCGGCCGCCGTACGGCTCTTCATCGAGCGGGCGACCGCGCGCGGGTATGACCTGGACGGGCAGGTCGACCAGGTCGCCCGGGTGGTACGGCGGCTGGAGGGAATGCCGCTCGCGATCGAGCTGGCCGCGGCCCGGACGAACGTGATGACCGTCGAGGAGCTGGCGTCCGAGCTGGAAACCTCGTTCACCATCCTGGCCGGCGGATCGCGGACGGCGTCGCCGCGACAGCAGTCCATGTACGGCGCGATCGAGTGGAGCCATGACCTGCTCACGCCGGCGGAGCGGGAGGTGTTCGCGCAGCTGTCGGTGTTCGTCGGCGGGTGGACGTTGAGCGCTGCCGCCACAGTCATGTCCGGTCAAGCCGCACCGGGTCCGCTGGAGCGTGCGGAGGCACTCGACCTGACCGGACGGCTGGTGGACAAGTCGCTGATCCGGGTCACCCGGCGCAGCGGCGTCGCGCGGTACTACATGCTCGCGGTGATCCGTGAGTTCGCCGCCGACCGGCTGATGGCCGCTGGGATGGCGGAGGAGGCGGCGCGTCGGCACGCGCACTTCTACATCACCCTCGCCGAGGAGGCCGAGGGCCAGTTGCGCGGCGTGAACCAGGCACAGTGGCTCGAACGGCTCGACGGCGAGTTGGACAACCTCCGGTCCGCCATGGCGTGGTCACTGCGGACGAGGTCGGTGCGCGAGGCATTGCATCTGGCCGGTGGGCTCTGGCTCTTCTGCTACCTGCGCGGCCACTACGCCGAGGGCGGTCAGTGGCTGGAGCGCGCACTGGCGCTGGGCGACACAGTCCCAGCCGCGGAGATGGAGGGACTCGCTCCTGCGTGTGCGAAGGCCAACCTGGGCGCAGGGATGCTCGCTTTCCTCCAGTGCGAGTACGACGCCGCGACCGCACGGCTGCAAACGGCCCTGACGCAGTACAAGGACTTGAACGACGCAGCCGGTACGGCGCTGGTGCTGCAACGGCTCGGTGGTGTCGCACGGGAGCGTGGAGACTACGAGGCCGCGGAGGACCTGCACTGCGAGAGCTTCGACCTGTACGAGAGTCTTGGCGACCGGTCGGGGATGGCGTGGGCTCACAACCACCTCGGATTCGTGGCCTGGTTGCGCGGTGATCTGGAGGTCGGTGCCCGGCGGTGTCGCCGGGCGCGGGACAGCTTCCGGCTGCTGGGTGACGGTGAAGGGCTCGCGTGGTCGTTGATCAGCCTCGGCACCATCGCGCAGTACGGCGGTGAACTGGTCGAGGCCGAGGACTTGCTGCAGGAGAGCCTGGCGTTGTCCCAGCGGCTCGGGTACCGCGAAGGTGTCGCCTGGTCGCTGAACCAGCTCGGCATCGTCGAACGACGTCGCGGGCTGACCGAGCGCGCCGTACATCTGCTCGACGAGAGCCTCGCCGAGCACCGCGACCTGGGCGACCGGTGGCGGTCCGCGAGTGTCCTCGAGGAACTGGCGACAGTCGTTCAGCAGCGGGGGAGGAGCGAGTACGCCGCCTTCCTGATCGGGGCCGCGGACGGGGTGCGCGAGGTCATCGGTGCGCCGGTGCCGGAGATCGAGAAGGCCGACTATCTGGCCACTCGGACCGCGATCGAGCAGTCCCTCGATCGCCGGGCGTTCCGAACAGCCTGGTCGGCCGGCCGAGCCGCTCCGCTCGCCGCCGTGGCCGACGGATACCCACCCGCTCCGAGCAGTTCCAACCCCAACCACACCGGTCGGCTCTGACCCGGGACACAGAACAACCGATCAGCAGTCCACCAGAACTGCTGATCGGATGGTTGCCTCGCGAGGCACCACGACCTGGGGGATCGACGGTACCCCGCGAGGGATCTGAGAGCGCGGGCTTCACGTGACGGACCCGGCCGGCTGTGTCCCTGTCTGACCCCCCAGGCAGTCCCCCCACCTCACAGCCGGCCGAAGCCACGTCGGCGAAGTCGCCTCTCGTCGAGCCCTCCCAGTCGACGGCCGGTTCCTCCGCGCTGACACAAGGTTGTCGAAATCACGCTCTGTCGCACAGGGACGGAACCCTGACATCGCCCTGACAAATATGTCCTGACAACGAAATCCGCGCGCGGCATTCGCCGACGGTGATCGCGGACTTCCCGAGCGTAGGCGAAAACCGCCGAATTCGTGCGGATTTCCTGCCCCATCGGGCACACCGGTCAAGCGTTCGTTCGGAGCGCTGTCGATGGTTGCGGTAAAACGTCCGCCGGTGAAACCTTTGCGGAATTACGCAGCCTCAGTGCAGATATCCCGAGACCGCTTTGGTGAATCCCGCGATCCGGCGCAGCGGCGTGGTCCCGTCGTACCCGTGCTCGCCGGCCCCGTACTCGTCGCCCGGCGGTGGCGACGGGGCCGGGATGCCCTCGCCGACACAGGTGACGTCTTTGGCCGGTGCCGTGCCGGTGGTGAGGAACGTGTTGACGATCTTGTCGGCGCACTTGTTCACCCCGCCGTAGATGCCGTGATCGCCCTCGCGGGTGACGGTGACGAGCCGGGAGCCGGCGTACCGGTTGTGGGCCGAGACGGCGAGCGAGTAGTTGGTCGCCGGGTCGTGCACCGACTGGACCATCAGCGTTGTCGGCAAGCCTTTGCCGGTGGGCTGGGGCATGGTGAGGTTCGGACGGTTCCAGTAGAAGCACGGGTTCTCGTTCACGCCCCAGCCGAGCAAGGGGTACTTCGGCCCGAGCCGGCCGGCCATCTGGTCGCCGTACTCGCGGCCCTGGGGCCACGGGGTGTCGTTGCAGGTGACCGCGGTGAAGGTCGCGCCTTCGGCGTCGTCACCGACGATCCGGCCGAGCGGACGCAGGCCGACGGTGTCGCGGGATGCCCGTCGTACCAGCTGGTGCTGCCGGGCCAGTGACAACGCGTCCACTTTCCGTTGCGCGGCGCGCGGACCGCCTTTGGTCTGTGCGGCGGAAAGGTCGCGCAGAAATGCCAAATCGATCGCGAGCGACGGAAAGTCAATCTTTGTATACATATCCCCGGAGACGATCTCGTCCAGGGTGTTCTGGTCGTAGCTGATCTTGATCGAACCGTCCAGGAACTCCTCGACCGCCGGCTGCTTTTTCAGCGCCGCCCGGAGCCGCTCGTAGGTCCGGATCACTGTGCGTGGCGACGAGCCGAGTTTCAGCTGGCCGTCGTACTTCGCCGCCCAGGTCGCGAAGTCCTCGCGGAACCGGCGCTCGAACCCCTCCGGCTGGCCGAGGAACGTGTTGATCCAGGGCTGGGTGAAATCGGTGTTGGAGTCCAGCACGAAGCGGCCGACGTGCTGCGGGAAGTACGTCTGGTAATACGCCCCCATCCAGGTGCCGCCGGAGTACCCGACGAAGTCGATCGTGTCGAAGCCGAGCAGTTGGCGGATCAGGTCCATGTCCTGCACGGTCTGCGCGGTGTTGACGTACGGGAGCAGGCCGCGGGACTGGCGGTCGCAGTACGGCTGGCTGAGCTTCGACGCCTCCGCGATCAGGTCGAGGTTCCACGGGTCGCGGTCCCGCGCGTCCATCGTGTACCCGGGCGCGCCCTGGCAGGTGACGTTGGTGCTGTCACCGGTGCCGCGCGGGTCGAACCCGACGGCGAGGTGGTCCTTGGCCAGCGGTGCCTGACTGGCCAGGTACGGCGCCATGCCGAGACCGGCGCCACCTGGTCCGCCCGGGTTGCCGAAGACCACCCGGCTCGGCTTGCCCTTCACCGGTGCGACCTTGCTGACCGCGATCTGGATGTCGTGACCGGAGTACTGGTTCGCCCAGTCGCGGGGCGCGGTGATCTTGGCGCAGTACGTCCGGTACTCCGTCTCGCCGCACGGTTGCCACACCGGTCTCTGCTTCAGGTACCGATTGGCCACCGGATGCGCCTGGTCGACCCTCGTCGCCTGGTCCATCGAGGCGGTCGCACCCGATCCCGGGACGACGAGAACAGCGGCAGCGGATACGCCCAGGCCGACGGCCAGGGTGAGGTACTTCATGCAGACTCCAGCGGATGGCCACGCGTAATCGGACCGTCGCAATCTGTCATGCTCGCCTCCATCGGTCGAGCACCACCCCCGGCCCGTCGCCGATCCGCCCCGTGCTATGGGCGCTGTGGTTTTGTCGGCGGCGGGTTCTAGGGTCTTCGGCACAGGCTCGATGGGGAAGCGAGGATCGCTGATGGCCGGCTGTGGTGACTTGGTGATCGGGCAGTTGGAGTTCTACTGGGACTTCCATCTGTGGCCTCGGCTCCAGGGACTGACGGATGACGAGTACTTGTGGGAGCCGGCTGCGGGTGCGTGGTCGGTTCGGCCCGATGCGAGCGGGCGGATCGTGGTCGACCATGAGGATCCGGTGCCGGATCCGCCGCCGCTGACGACGATCGCGTGGCGATTGGTGCACGTCGGGGTCGGTTGTTTCGCGACCCGGGTGAGCTCGTTCTTCGGTGACGGGAGTGTGCCGGACGACGCGGACATGTTCGACCCGCGGCACCTCCCGGCCGACCTGCCCGGTACGGCGGCCGACGCGCTGGAGTTCCTCGAGCATTGGTACCGCCGGTGGAACGAGGCGATCCGGAGCCTCGACGAGGACGCGCTGCACCAGCCGCTCGGGCCGAAGGGCGCCTACTTCGCGGACGACACCATGCTCGGCCTGATCACCCACGTGAACCGTGAGGCCATCCACCACGGCGCCGAGATCTGCCTGCTCCGCGACCTCTACCGCGCCGGCCTGGCCGAGAAGCGGGGTGATGACCGTGCCGTCGTTTGACCTGCACATCGTCTTCGACTGCGCGGATCCGGACCGGGTCGCCCGGTTCTGGATGGCCGCGCTGGGTGGGTACGACTTCCCGGTCGGCGTCCCGGAAGGCTTCGCGACCTGGGACGAGTGGGCCGACGCCAACAACATCCCGGTCGATCAGCGCAACGCCGGCCGCACGCTGGTCGACAAGGACCGCGGCACCCGCCCCGACATCTTCTTCCTCCAGGTCCCGGAGTCGAAGCAGGTGAAGAACCGCGTCCACCTCGACATCAAAGTCGCCCCTGGCCTCGGCGGCGACGACCGCCGCACGGCGATCGAGTCCGAAGCCGCCCGCCTCACCGCCCTCGGCGCCACCGTCGCCACCCGGATGGACGCCCCGGACGGCTTCCACATCATCATGCGCGACCCCGAGCAGAATGAGTTCTGCCTGGCCTGAGGAGGCGTCACGGACGAGAGCCGGCAGCTGTGGAGGTGTGAGCGGTGTGGGCGGACGTTCGCCAACCGCAACCAGACCCACACGTGCCGGCCGCTGGGGGCTGTCGATGCGCACTTCGTGGGCAAGGATCCGGCTGTGCGTGAGACCTTCGAGCGGATCGTCCGGGTCGTCCAGGGCCTAGGCCCGGTCGAGGTGCTCCCGGAGAAGACTCGGATCGCTCTGCACAACCGGATGAGCTTTGCCGCGTTCGTGCCGCGCGTGCATTGGCTGGACGGTCACGTCGTACTGGCCGAGCGGCTTGACAGTGCTCGGTTCACGAAGGTCGAGGTGTACTCGGCGCGCAACGTCCTGCACGCGTTCCGGCTGCGGAGGGCCGCGGAGGTCGACGACGAGGTCGTCGTCTGGCTGACCAAGGCGTACGCCGTTGGCCGCCAGGACCACTTGGGCTAGATCTCGAGGCCGGTGTGGGTGGAGATGTGGTCAGGGAGCGGGTCGTGGTGGTCGCCGGTGGTGGGGATGCCGGCGGGTTCGATCACGACGATGGAGGCGCCGGCGTCGGAGAACGGGCGGTGGTAGACGCCGCGCGGTACGACGAAGACCTGGCCGGGGGAGAGCGAGACGACCCGCTCGTCCGGGTCGCGGACGGCGATGCCCAGGTCACCGTCGAGGACCAGGAAGAACTCGTCGGTGGTCTCGTGCACGTGCCAGATGTACGAGCCTGCCACCTTGGTCAGGCGCACGTCGTAGTCGTTGATCCGCGCGGCGATCCGCGGGTTCCAGAGGTCGTCGAAGGTCTTCAGCACGGCCTGCAGATCGATCGGTTCGTTGCTCATGCCGCCAAGTCTTCCTGGGTGCGCGGAGCGGGTGTGAGTGCTAGAAATGGCAGATGCCGAAAGGATCCTCGCATCATGTCGCCATGATCGTCGACGAGGGCTCGAACCCGTTCGAGCTCGGCGTCGCGACCGAGCTGTTCGGCCTGCGCCGGCCCGAGCTGGACCGGGAGTGGTACAAGTTCAGCCTGTGTACGCCGGACCCGTCGGTCCGCATGCATTCGGGGTTCTTCACGCTGACCGGTGTCGCCGGACTGGACCAGGCCGATCGCGCGGACACGGTGATCGTGCCCAATCGCCCCGACCCCGAGGTGCCGCCGTCGGCCGCCGTACTGGAGGTGGTCCGGCGGGCCGAGCGGAGGGGAGCGCGGCTGGTGAGCTTCTGCACCGGTTCGTTCACCCTGGCGGCGGCCGGGGTGCTGGACGGCCGGCGGGCGACGACCCACTGGCGCTGGGCCGGGGCCTTCCGGCGGCTGTATCCGCGGATCGAGTTGCTGCCAGATGTCCTGTTCGTTGACGACGGCAACGTACTGACCGCGGCCGGGAGCGCGGCGGCCCTCGACCTCGGGCTGCACCTGATCCGGCGCGACCATGGCGCCGAGGTCGCGAACGCGGTGAGTCGGCGGCTGGTCTTCACCGCGCATCGGGACGGCGGGCAGCGGCAGTTCATCGACCAGCCGGTGCCGGCGGTCGCGGACACCTCACTGGCGCCGGTGCTCGAGTGGGCGCGGGAGCGACTGGGGAGTCCGCTGACGGTGGCCGGCATCGCCGCCGGCGCCGCGGTGAGTCAGGCGACGCTGCACCGGCGGTTCCAGGCCGAGTTGGGGACTACGCCGCTGGCCTGGCTGACGGGCGAGCGGGTGGCGCTCGCCTGCCGCCTGCTCGAACGCGGCGAGGTGAGGCTGGAGGCGATCGCGAGGGACTGCGGCCTCGGTACGGCGGCCAACCTCAGGATCCAGCTGAAACGCACCACCGGCCTGACACCGAGCGATTACCGCCGGCGGTTCGCGCTGAGGTCAGTCGGCTGAACCCGGGTCGGTGTGAAGGCGGATCTGCTTGATCCGGACGGACTCGTCGCCGTACAGGTCGAGCTCGCGGTGGGCGCCGTCGGGGGCCCAGCCGGCATCGGTGTAGAAGGCGCGGACGACGTCGTCGGTCGAGTTGACCCAGACGGTGACCCGGCTGAAGCCGTCGGCGCGGACGGTGTCGACGACCGCGTTGAGCAGCCGCGAGCCGTGGCCGGCCCGGGTCGCCTCGGGCTTGACCGCGAGCTCGGCGATCAACGCGTCCCGCTGCGGATCGCCGTCCGGGTCGTCCGACGGCGTGATCGCGGCAAAGCCCACCAGGGTCCGGCCGGCCAGCGCGACCATGACCCGGTTCCGCGCCTCGCCGGGGGCGATCAGCGCGGCCCGCCACTGGGCGGCGAACTGCGCGGGGTTCAGATCGGCCAGCACATCCACCGGCAGCAGCCCGGCGTACGACGCCCGCCAGGACGCGACCTGGATCTCGCCGATCTCGTTCGCCTCGGCCGGAAGAGCCAGGCGCACACTCGTCTCCGCCACCGGGCTCTCGTTCGCGCCGGACAGATCCGAGAGGCTGGCAGGTTCCGGTACGCCGAAGTCGTCACTCACGGGCACCATCCTCGCAAAGCGCCTCAGCTGCAGGACACTTGGTCCTGCCGCTGAGGCACTGGGCGGTCAGTAGACAAGCCGCCGGAGCAGCGTCTCGGCCGGGCCGCGGTACCCCCGCCGGCTCATCGCGTAGGCGCCGATCACCGAGGTGATCCACACACCGATCGCGACCAGAGCCGCTGTGTACGCCGTACTCCCGAACTGCAGGTCGAGGGTGAACGGCGCCAGCAGCACCATCCAGCAGACCGACTGGAACAGGTAGCCCGACATCGACCGCTGACCCAGTGCGGCGATCGCCCGGACCGGCAGCGTCAGCTGGGTCAGCCGCGCGACCAGCAGACCGAACAGAGCGACGTACCCAGGCCCGCCGAACATGCCGCTCACATGCGACAGGTAGCTCAACGCATCGACCGCAGCCGAGTCGACGTGCAGCCAGCCGGCGCCGACCAGCGCGAGCGGCAGTCCGCCGAGGATCGTGATGCCAAGGCCGACGATGGCGACACCCTTCAGCAGCGTGCGGTGTGCGGCCGGGTTCTCCAGGATCTGCTTGCGCGCGGCCCAGATGCCGAGCCAGACGACCATGATGAAGCCGATCACGCTGGCGGTGTGCATCGGGTATTCGTGCAACCGGTCGACCAGGCTGGCGCCGTAGGACGAAGCCGCGAGCGAAGGGTTCGGGCTGTTGGTGAGCGGATGCGCGGGACCTGAGCTGTTCGCCACAGCGACGCACGCCTGGACGCCGGCGTAGAGGACGTACAGGACTTCGATGATCCAGATGCCGACCACGATCCGGTGGAACTTGCCGCCGCGGTTGAGCAGCAACAGCGTGCAGATGATCCCGACGATCCCGTAGGCACCGAGGAAGTCACCGAAGTACAGCAGCGTCGCGTGGACGGCGCCGAACGCGATCAGCCAGCCGTTCCGCTTCAGCAGGATCCGCCGTACGGCGCTCGTCGTGGCGCCGGCCGACCGCTGCCGCCGGGCCAGCTGGACCAGGCCGTAGCCGAACATCACCGCGAACACCGGGTAGGCCCGGGCGTCCACGAGGGTGAGCTTGAGGAAGTTGAGGATGCGCTCGAGGCCGTGCGGCGTACCTTCGACGCCCGGCTGGCCGGCGAAGGCGAAGTTGGCGCTGTTGGCCAGCCCGATCAGCAGCAGCATCGCGCCCCGGATCAGGTCGGGTGCGAGGGCGCGTTCCTTACCGGTGACCGGCCCACGGTGATCGGCGGCCGGGAGAGTCAACGTGGTCACGGGGTCCACCCCTTCAGAGAAACTGTGTAAACCTTGCACTGAAATACTCCCGGCCGGACCCGGTGTGGACCCAGCGCGCTGCCACCACTTCCGGGGGTGGGTCTACCACCACCCTCCGTCCGACTTTGTGACACTTCTGCGTTGATCTGGACAGAAAGTGTCACAACTCGGCTATGCTGACCGGCATGGACAGCTTCCAGGCGACCATCGACGCCGACGGCCGGATCGAGCCGCGGGACGCGATGCCGGACGGGTACCGCAAGACCCTGATCCGGCAGATCGCGCAGCACGCGCACTCGGAGATCATCGGCATGCAGCCGGAGGGCAACTGGATCAGTCGCGCCCCGTCGCTGCGCCGCAAGGCGATCCTGATGGCCAAGGTGCAGGACGAGGCCGGTCACGGGCTCTACCTGTACGCCGCCGCCGAGACGCTCGGCGTGGATCGGGCCGAGCTGCTCGACCTGCTGCACAGCGGCCGGCAGAAGTACTCCAGCATCTTCAACTACCCGACCCTGACCTGGGCCGACATCGGCGCGATCGGTTGGCTGGTCGACGGTGCCGCGATCGTGAACCAGGTCCCGCTCTGCCGCTGCTCCTACGGGCCGTACGCGCGGGCGATGGTCCGGGTCTGCAAGGAGGAGTCGTTCCACCAGCGACAGGGGTTCGAGATCCTGCACACGCTGTGCAACGGCACTCCAGCGCAGAAGGCGATGGCTCAGGACGCACTGGACCGCTGGTGGTGGCCTTCGCTGATGATGTTCGGGCCCCCGGACTCCGCGTCGACGCACTCGGAGCAGTCGATGGCGTGGGGGATCAAGCGGCACAGCAACGACGAACTGCGCCAGCGCTTCGTCGACATGACCGTCCCGCAGGCCGACGTACTCGGTCTTCGTGTGCCCGACGACGGCCTGTCGTACGACGAGGAGACCGGGCACTACCGCTTCAGTGAGCCCGACTACACCGAGCTGTACGACGTGGTGAAGGGCAACGGGCCCTGCAACCAGGAGCGGCTCGCACATCGGGTGAAGGCGCATGAGGACGGTGCCTGGGTCCGTGAGGCCGCGGCGGCGTACGCCTCGAAGAAGGCTGACCAGGCTCAGGGGAGTGCGGCATGATCGAGCCGCTGTGGGAGGTCTTCGTCCGGTCGCGTCGTGGACTGTCGCACACGCACGTCGGGAGCCTGCACGCGCCGGACGCGACGATGGCGCTCCGCAACGCGCGTGACGTGTACACCCGTCGGCAGGAGGGTGTGTCGATCTGGGTCGTGCGCGCGGCCGACATCACCGCGTCGAGCCCGGACGAGAAGGACGAGTTCTTCGACCCGGCCGGTGACAAGGTCTACCGGCACCCGACCTTCTACCAGGTCCCGGAAGGCGTCGAGCACCTGTGAACGACCTCTTCACCTACACCCTCCGCCTCGGCGACGACGCGCTGATCTCCGCACAGCGCACCGCCGAGTGGATCGCGGCCGCCCCGCAGCTCGAGGAGGACGTTGCCCTAGGCAACATCGGCCTCGACCAGCTCGGCCAGGCCCGATCGCTGCTGCAGTACGCCGGTCAGGTCGAGGGGGAGGGGCGGTCGGAGGACGACCTCGCCTACTTCCGGGACGAGCGTGACTTCCTCAACCTGCAGCTGTGCGAGCTCCCGAACGGCGACTTCGCGACGGCGATGGCTCGGTTGCTGTACTTCGCGACGTACCAGCACCTGCTGTACGAAGAGCTGCGCGGGTGTGCCGACGAGATGCTGGCCGGTGTCGCGGGCAAGGCGGTCAAGGAGGTCGCATACCACGTCGACCACGCGACCCAGTGGGTGCTGCGACTGGGGGACGGGACCGAGGAGAGTCACCGCCGGATGCAGGCCGGGCTGGAGGGGTTCTGGCCTTACACCGCGGAGATGTTCGAGTCCGACGACGTGGTACGCCGTCTTGCCGTCGCAGTGGACCCGTCGACGTTGCAGGACGAGTGGACGCGTCGGGTCCTGGCAGTGATCGACGAATCCACGTGCAGCCGGCCGGAGGCGTCGTACCAGCACACAGGTGGTCGGACTGGTCGTCACACCGAGCACCTCGGGTTTCTGCTCGCCGAGCTGCAGCACGTGGCTCGCTCGCATCCGGGGGCGACATGGTGACCGACACGGCGATCCTCGAAGCGGTGGGCGAGGTCGCCGACCCGGAGGTCCCCGTGCTGACCATCGCGGACCTCGGAGTGCTGCGCGGCGTGCGTCATGACGGCGATGAGGTCGTCGTGACGATCACCCCGACGTACTCGGGCTGTCCGGCGATGGACCTGATCCGGCACGAGGTCGAGCTGACGCTTCAGGCCCTGCACGTGGACGGGCGGGTGGAGACCGTGCTCTCGCCGGCCTGGACGACAGACTGGATGAGTGAGGCCGGTAAGGCCAAGCTGACCGAGTACGGCATCGCCCCGCCAACTGGTCGTCGCGCTGTTGGTGGGCCTGTCCTTCTGTCGTTGACGATCCGGTGCCCGTTGTGCGGCTCGCCCGACACCACAGAGCTCAGCCGCTTCGGCTCCACCTCCTGCAAATCGCTCTGGCGGTGCAACAGCTGCCGGGAGCCCTTCGATCACTTCAAGGCGATCTAGATGACGACGACTGTGGCGCCCCGGCGGAGGGCGGTCTTCCATCCGCTGAAGGTGGCCGCGATCGAGGCGATCACCGACGACTCGGTCGCGATCACGTTCTCCGTGCCGCCGGAGCTGGTGGACGAGTACGAGTTCACCGCGGGTCAGCATCTGACCATCCGCCGTACCGGTGAAGACGTCCGCCGCAGCTACTCGATCTGCTCACCGGCCGGGTCCGGCGTACTGCGGATCGGCGTGAAGCGGATCCCGGGCGGCGAGTTCTCGGCGTACGCGGCGCACGAGTTGAAGGTCGGCGACGAGCTTGAGGTGATGACGCCGCTCGGCCGGTTCGGTACGACGCTCGATCCGGCGAATGCGAGGCACTACGCGTTCGTCGCCGCGGGCAGCGGGATCACGCCGGTGCTCTCGCTGATCGCAACCATCTTCGCCACCGAACCGATGAGCCGGGTGACGTTGCTCTACGGCAACCGGACGGCCGGGTCGGTGATGTTCGCCGACGAACTGGCCGATCTGAAGGACCGGTACGCCGAACGGTTCCACCTGGTGCACGTGTTGTCGCGGGAGTCGACCGAGGTGGAGTTGTTCAGCGGCCGGATCGACGCCGAGCGGCTGGGCCGGATGTTCACCACGATCCTGCCGATCGGGAGTGTCGACGAGTGGTTCCTGTGCGGGCCGTACGCGATGGTCGTCGGCGCGCAGGAGTTGCTGCTCGGTGAAGGTGTTCCGCGTGAGCACGTGCATGCCGAGCTCTTCCACGTCGGCGACGAGGCTCCGACGGCTCCGGTCGAGGAGGCCCCGGTCGACGAGAACGCCGCCGAGGTCACTGTGATCCTGGACGGTCGCCGCTCGAGCTTCCCCCTGGCCGAACACTCCAAGGCCGTCCTGGACGCAACCCTCGTGGTCCGCTCCGACGCCCCCTTCGCCTGCAAGGGCGGCGTCTGCGGCACCTGCCGCGCCAAAGTCCTCGAAGGATCGGTCCGCATGGACACCAACTGGGCCCTAGAACCCGACGAGCTCCGAGCCGGCTACGTCCTAACCTGCCAATCCCACCCCACCACCCCTAAAGTAACCCTCGACTTCGACGCGTAGGACCCGGCACGCAGCGCACGGCCACCCACCCCGGTTGGGGGAAAGGCTCTGCGCTCGTTCCAACTCGGCCGCAGCGGCGGGTGGGGGAGCGGGCCTGACCGGCCGCAGAGGAAGCAGCCGGTCAGGGTGGACAGGCGAGAAGCTAGTCGGTGCCCGACTCCATGGCGGCGCGGTCGAGGAGTTCGTCTTCTTCGGTTGCCTCGCCGCGGGAGGCGATGGCTTCGGCGCCGCCGGTGGGCATCGGGCCGATCAGGTCGGTGGAGGACGCGAGCGCGGGGTTCGAGCTGCCGAACATACCCAGCCCGGCGTACTGCTCGAGCTTGGACCGCGAGTCGGCGATGTCCAGGTTCCGCATGGTCAGCTGGCCGATCCGGTCGACCGGGCCGAAGGCGGAGTCCTCGATCCGCTCCATCGACAGCTTGTCCGGGTGGTAGCTGAGCGCAGGGCCGCTGGTGTCGAGGATCGAGTAGTCCTCACCCCGCCGCAGCCGCAACGTCACGTCACCGGTCACCGCCGTACCGACCCACCGCTGCAGCGACTCCCGCAGCATCAGCGACTGCGGGTCCAGCCAGCGGCCTTCGTACATCAGCCGCCCGAGCCGCCGGCCCTCGTTGTGGTAGTTCGCCAGCGTGTCCTCGTTGTGGATCGCGCTGACCAGCCGCTCGTACGCCGCATGCAGCAAAGCCATCCCGGGAGCCTCGTAGATCCCCCGGCTCTTGGCCTCGATCACCCGGTTCTCGATCTGGTCCGACATCCCCAGGCCGTGCCGGCCGCCGATCGCGTTGGCCTCCAGCACCAGGTCGACCGCGGAGCCGAATTCCTTGCCGTTGATGGTCACCGGCCGGCCCTGCTCGAACCCGATGGTGACGTCCTCCGGCGAGATCTCGACCGACGGGTCCCAGTGCGCCACGCCCATGATCGGGTCGACGGTCTCGATCCCGGTGTCGAGGTGCTCCAGCGTCTTCGCCTCGTGGGTGGCGCCCCAGATGTTCGCGTCGGTGGAGTACGCCTTCTCGGTGCTGTCCCGGTACGGCAGGCCGTGTGCGACCAGCCACTCCGACATCTCTTTCCGCCCGCCGAGCTCGGAGACGAAGTCAGCGTCGAGCCACGGC
This sequence comes from Kribbella sp. NPDC049174, assembly GCF_043197365.1. Lineage (NCBI taxonomy): Bacteria > Bacillati > Actinomycetota > Actinomycetes > Propionibacteriales > Kribbellaceae > Kribbella > Kribbella sp. NPDC049174. The sequence goes on from NZ_JBICSZ010000001.1 coordinate 937,702, forward strand.
TTGTAGATCCGCAGGTACGGGTTCGCGAGCAGGCCGTACCGGTAGAACCGCTCGATGTCGTTGCCCTTGAACGTCGACCCGTCACCCCAGATCTGGACGTCGTCGTCGAGCATCGCCCGGACCAGCAGGGTGCCGGTCACCGCCCGCCCGATCGGGGTGGTGTTGAAGTACGTCCGCCCGGCCGACCGGATGTGGAACGCACCGCACGCCAGCGCGGCCAGGCCCTCCTCGACCAGTGCCGCCCGGCAGTCGACCAGGCGGGTGATCTCGGCGCCGTACGCCGTGGCGCGACCCGGGACGGAGGCGATGTCGGGCTCGTCGTACTGACCGAGATCGGCGGTGTAGGTGCAGGGGACGGCGCCCTTGTCCCGCATCCACGCAACCGCGACCGACGTGTCGAGACCACCGGAGAAGGCGATGCCGACCCGCTCACCAACAGGCAGAGAAGTAAGAACCTTGGACACAGGAAAAGTATGCACTCCCCTGAATGATTATGCAAACCGGCCGCATGCGAGGGGGAGTTCGCGTTGGCGCAGATCCGGTTGCTCTCGCCGCGAGTGGGTTGTGACTGAGTGGTCAGCGTGGCTGGTGGGGAAGTTGGGGTGGAATTGGGAGGATGAGGGTTCGGTGAGGTGAGGGGAGTGGGACGCCATGATGGGGCGGTCGCATGCGTTGTCGGGGTGGTGTGCCGGGCTGGTGGTGGCGCCGCTCATCGGGCTGACCACGGTGGCCGAGGTGGTGCCGTTCGCGGCGGCGACCGCCGGGTACGCCTTGGTGCCGGACCTGGATCACCCGGGTGCTCGTGCGTCCCGCCTGGTCGGCCCGCTGACCCGCATCATCTCGGAAGCGGTCCGCGCTTTCTCGAGCGTCCTCTACAACCTCACCAAGGGCCCGCGCGACGAGGACAGCACTGGTAAGCACCGCCACGCGACCCACACCCTCGTCGCCGCGATCCTGCTCGGCATGCTCGCGGCCAGCGCGGGTGACCGCGGCAAATGGGCAGTCCTCGCCGTAGCCGTCACCGGTCTGCTGCTGGCAGCCGACGTACTAGGTGACTGGCTGATCACCCTCGTCCTCGGCGCGACCGCCTGGTCAGTCACCGGTACGGCGTTACCCGGTACGACGGCCGCGGACGCCGTACAAGCCGGTCTGAGCGGGATCGGCGGCTGGATCGGAGTGGCTGTCGGACTCGGCATGTTCGTTCACTGCCTCGGCGACAGCCTGACCCGCGCCGGCTGCCCGTGGCTGTGGCCGCTGCCGATCCGCGGCGAGACCTGGTACGAGATCCGCCTCCCGCGCCCACTCCGGTTCCGTACCAACGGCTGGTTCGAGCGCCTGATCATCGTCCCGCTCCTGCTCGGCGCCGCCGTACTCCTCCTGCCCGGTGCTCTCCAAGCAGTCGAGCAACTCTTCGACGCAACGTCGATCTGGATCGCGGGTCAGTAGTCCTGGACTCGACCGGTCAGGTACGACGGGACGCCGCCGGACTCGAGGGAGGCCGCGAATCGCTGCTGGTTCCGCGACCCCGGCCACACCTCCCAGAAGACCAGCGGCACCGCGATCACGGCCCCGATCAGCACGACCCAGAAGCTGTCGACCACGAACGCGAGCGGTATCGAGATCAGGAAGACGGCCTCGCAAACCGCGAACCGGAGGAACGTCGACGTGGTGAACCGCCGCCACGACTCCGCCTCGATCTCGGCCGCCGGCCGGCCGCTGTGCTGGAGCGGGGGAGTCCGGAATCCGGCCAGCTCACAGAACGCGTAGGCCAGCGCGGCGGCGAGCAGCACGACCGACGGTGCCCAGGTGGGCGGGAAGTCCCCCATCCCATCGGCGGCCAGGACGAACCACAGGGTCAGCGTGATGAGCGGGATCGCACCGAGCAGGGCGCTCGCGGTCATGGTCAGCGATCGCTGCGCGGGAGAGACAGTGGGCACCGGCAGAGACTAGCGGCCCGGAGCGTCATCGAATGATCGACAATCAGCGACGCTCGGACAGCAGAGAGTATTCACAGAATTTTTTCCTGACTTTTTTGCCGGAAGCTGTAACGACTGCCTGGCCCGGCCCGATAGGACGAGTGAGCCTGGTGGCTGCCCGGACCCCCGAGCGGACAGCCATCAGGCCTACTCATTTCTCCGAGGCTGCGGAGCGGTAATCTGAGCCCCATGTCTTTCGGATCGAGCACTGCCTCAGCATCTTCAGCCGCGGCAGCGAAGCTGCCGTTCGGCCGCCTGACGACGGCGATGATCACCCCGTTCCGGCCCGACGGCTCGCTCGATCTCGATGCTGCGCAGAAGGTGGCCACCTACCTGGTCGACCGCGGCAACGACGCACTCATCATCAACGGGACCACCGGCGAGGCGCCGACCACCTCGGACCAGGAGAAGGTCCAGCTGGTCAAGGCGGTGCTCGACGCGGTCGGTGACCGGGCCAAGGTGGTCGCCGGGGTCGGCACCAACGACACCGCGCACACGATCGAGTGCGCGAAGCAGGCCGAGGCCGCCGGTGCGGACGGTCTGCTGGTCGTGACGCCGTACTACAACAAGCCTCCGCAGGACGGGCTGCGCGCGCACTTCACCGCGGTCGCCGACGCCACCGGCCTGCCGATCCTGGTCTACGACATCCCCGGCCGGGCCGGTGTCGAGATCAAGACCGAGACCCTGATCGCGCTCGCCGAGCACCCGCGGATCGTCGCGGTGAAGGACGCCAAGGGCGACGTGGCCGGGGCCACCAAGGTGCTGGCGAACACCGATCTGTTCTACTACTGCGGTGCCGACGAGTTGAATCTCGCCTGGCTCGCGATCGGTGCGGTCGGCGTCGCCAGCGTCGTCGCGCATGTCGCGAGTGAGCCGTACCGGCAGCTGATCGACGCCGTGGTGGCCGGCGACCTCGCCACCGCACAGAAGATCGATCGACGGATGGTGCCCGCCGTCGAGGCGATCATGACCAGGACCCAGGGCGCCATCATGGTGAAGGCCGCGCTCAAGCTGGCCGGCGTCATCGAGCACGCGACACTCAGGTCGCCGTTGGTTGAGGCGACCGCCGAGCAAGTGGACTGGCTCACCACCGACCTCAAGACGGCAGGACTGATTGCATGAGCCATCCCCATCCAGATCTCGACGCGCCCGGACCACTGGCACCGGGCGCTTTGCGGGTGATCCCGCTCGGCGGCCTCGGCGAGGTCGGCCGCAATATGACGGTGTTCGAGTACGACGGGAAGCTGCTGGTCGTCGACTGCGGCGTACTGTTCCCGGACGAGAACCAGCCCGGTGTGGACCTGATCCTGCCGGACTTCCAGCCGATCCGGGACCGGCTGGACGACATCGTCGCCGTCGTTCTGACCCACGGCCACGAGGACCACATCGGCGGCCTGCCCTACCTGCTGCGCGAGCGGGGTGACATCCCGGTCATCGGCTCGCAGCTCACGCTCGCGCTGCTGGAGGGCAAGCTGAAGGAGCACCGGCACCGCAACGTGCCGCAGCAGACCGTGGTCGAGGGCGAGTCGCTCCAGATCGGCCCGTTCGTCTGCGAGTTCATCGCCGTCAACCACTCGATCCCGGACGCGCTGGCGGTGGCGATCAAGACGCCGGCCGGCCTGGTGCTGCACACCGGCGACTTCAAGATGGACCAGTTGCCGCTGGACAACCGGATCACCGACCTGCGCGCGTTCGCCCGGCTCGGCGAGGAGGGCGTGGACCTGTTCTGCGTCGACTCGACCAACTCCGAGGTGCCCGGTTTCACCACGCACGAGCGCGACATCGCGCCGGTGCTGGACGGCGTGTTCACCAAGGCGAAGAACCAGCGCATCATCGTCGCCTGTTTCGCCTCGCACGTGCACCGGGTCCAGCAGGTGATGGACGCGGCCGTGAAGCACCGTCGCAAGGTCGCGTACGTCGGCCGGTCGATGGTCCGCAACATGGGTGTGGCCCGTGATCTGGGCTTCCTGAACGTGCCCGGCGACACGCTGATCGACATGCGCGAGCTGGACAACTACCCGCCGGAGCAGGTCGTGCTGGTCTCGACCGGTTCCCAGGGCGAGCCGATGTCGGCGCTGTCCCGGATCGCCGCGAACGACCACCACGTCGTCCAGATCCAGTCGGGTGACACCGTCGTACTCGCGTCGTCCCTGATCCCGGGCAACGAGAACTCGGTCTACCGGGTGATCAACGGGCTGACCCGGCACGGCGCGAACGTGATCCACAAGGGCAACGCCCTGGTGCACGTCTCCGGTCACGCCAGCGCGGGCGAGTTGCTGTACTGCTACAACATCGTCAAGCCGCGCAATGTGATGCCGGTGCACGGCGAGATCCGGCACCTGCACGCGAACGCGGAGCTGGCCATCCAGACCGGCGTCCCGGCGGAGAACGTGGTCGTCGTGGAGGACGGCGTGGTGGTCGATCTGATCGATCGCAAGGCCGTCGTGGCCGGCAAGGTGGACTGCGGCTACGTGTTCGTGGACGGGTCCACGGTCGGCGACATCACCGAGACCTCGCTGAAGGACCGCCGGATTCTCGGCGACGAGGGTTTCATCTCGGTCATCGCCGTGATGGACTCTGTCACCGGCAAACTGACAGCCGGGCCGGAGATCCAGGCGCGCGGGTTCGCCGAGGACGACACTGTCTTCGACGACCTCAAGCCGAAGATCGAGGCAGAGATCGAGAAGGCGATCGGCGGCGGCGTGGACGACATGTACCAGCTGCAGCAGGTGATCCGCCGGGTGGTCGGCAAGTGGGTCAGTGACACCCACCGCCGCCGTCCGATGATCATCCCGGTCGTCGTCGAGAGCTGAACGGAACAACAGGGGAGAGAGGGGCCGGCGATGACGATCAGCGGTGTGAACGGTGCGGGTCAGCGCCGGCCCACGATGAAGGAGGTCGCGGCCCGGGCCGGGGTCGCGCTGAAGACGGTCTCCCGGGTGGTGAACGAGGAGCCGAACGTCAGCCCGGAGCTGACCGCCAAGGTCCAGGCCGCGATCAAGGAGCTCAACTACACCCCGAACGAGAGCGCCCGGATGCTGCGCCGGGGCAAGACCGGGACGATCGCGGTGGTCATCCGCGACATCGGTGACCCGTTCTTCGCCTCACTCGGCCGCGCGGTCGAGCTGTGGGCCCGGTCGTCCGGCTCGGTGGTGATGATCGGTCTGACCGACGAGGACCCGGACCGGGAGCGCGAGGTCTGCCTGGAGTTCGTCGCCCGCCGGCCGGACGCGCTCATCATGGCGCCGATCGGGGAGACCCAGGACTACCTCGCGCCACATGTCGACGCCGGTATGGCGGTTGTCACGATCGACCGTCCGGCGCACGGGATCGAGGCGGACGCCGTCCTGGCCGACAACGCCGGCGGGATCGACCAGGCGATCGACCACCTGGTCCGGCAGGGTCACCGGCGGATCGCGTACCTCGGTGACGACGAGCGGATCTTCACCGCCCGCGAACGCGTCGTCGCCTACCGGGCCGCGATGGCCCGGCACCGGATCGAGGTGGACGAGGACCTGGTCCACCTGTCCGAGCCGACGACCGAGGGCATCGGCATCACGCTGTCCGCCGTACTGGATCGTCCGGAGCCGGCCACGGCGTTGCTGTCGGCAAACAACATGACGACGGCCGAGGTGCTGCGCGGTCTCGCCGGCCGGCGGGACAAGGTCGCGCTGGTCTCGTTCGACGATCTCGCCCTCGGCGATCTGCTCAGCCCCGGGCTCACCGCGGTCGCGCAGTCGGCCGACGTGATGGCCCGGACGGCGATCCAGCTGATGACCGAGCGCCTTCCGGAGCCGCACCGCCCGGGCCGGACCGTCCGGGTCCCGGTGAAGCTCACCATCCGCGGGTCAGGCGAGATCCCTCCGCCCGGCTAACGCCCCAGTTGCGTCGCCAGTGGGCAGTCGAACGGATCCCGGGCCTTGAGCCCGACGTTGTTCAGATAGTCGACGACGATCCGGTACGACGCGAACAGTCCGACCTCGGTGTAGGCGACGCCATGCAGTTCGCAGTACTCGCGCACGATCGGCCGGACCCGCTTGAGGGTGGGCCGGGGCATGCTCGGGAACAGGTGGTGCTCGATCTGGTAGTTCAGCCCGCCCATCGCGAAGTCGACCAGGACGCCGCCGCGGATGTTGCGTGACGTCAGCACCTGGCGGCGGAGGAAGTCGAGCTTCATACCGGCCGGGACGAGCGGCATGCCCTTGTGGTTCGGCGCGAACGAGGCACCAAGGCAGAGACCGAACACCGCGAGCTGCAGCCCGAGGAAGGCACTGGCCTTCCCGGCCGGCAGCAGTAGATACAGGGCAGCCACATAGCCGACGATCCGCGACACCACGATCGCGGCCTCGACGCGGTCCAGCCGGTTCGCGTCGCGGCGGAGCACGTGCCGCACGCTCGACGCATGCAGGCCGAGCCCTTCCAGCGTCAGGAGCGGGAAGAAGAGCCAGCCCTGGCGCGCGGCGATCCATTGGCCCAGTCGCCCGCGCTTCGCGACCGCATCCGGGTGGAAGGCGATGGCGTCGAGCTGGACGTCAGGATCCTTGTCGATCTGGTTCGGTGCGCTGTGGTGCCGGGAATGCTTGGACCGCCACCAGGTGACGCTCATGCCGGCGATCGCGCCCGCCAGGATGCGTGCCAGCCAGTCGTTGCGGGCCGCCGAGTCGAAGACCTGCCGATGCGCGCTGTCGTGGCTGAGGAACGCGACCTGGACGAGAACGAGCGCGAGCGCACCGGCCAGCAACAGCTGGTACCAGGAGTCGCCGACCAGGACCATGCCCGCGGCGATGGCCAAGAGCGCCGTGAGAACCAGGCCGAGCCGGGTGAAGTAGTAAGCCCGACGGCGTCGCAGCAGGCCGAGTTCTCGCACGGTCTGAAGGAGGTCGGTGTAGAGACTGACGTACCGTTGCTGGGTGCCCAGGGCGTGCTGTGTCATTCGTCCTCCAGTGTGCACCGGTCGAGATGCGCCACCGGGACCGAGGCAGCCGCCACCTCATCATGGGGGATCAGGACCAAGCGATCGTGAAGCCGGGCCTGCGGTCAGATGGCCCGGCGAGGTCGGCTTGGCAAAGCGCCGTTCACTTCCGGTAGAGCTCGACGAGCGGGCACTGGAAGGGGTCGCGGGCGCGGAGGCCGACGTTGTTCAGGTAGTCGATGACGATCCGGTACGACGAGAACAGGCCGACCTCGGTGTACTTGACGTCGTGCAGCTCGCAGTACTCGCGCACGATCGGCTGGACCTGCTTCAGGGTCGGCCGGGGCATGCTCGGGAACAGGTGGTGCTCGATCTGGTAGTTGAGGCCGCCGAGAGCGAAGTCGACCATCACGCCGCCGCGGATGTTGCGCGACATCAGCACCTGGCGTCGCAGGAAGTCGAGCTTCATCGTGGCCGGCACGAGTGGCATGCCCTTGTGGTTCGGGGCGAACGACGCGCCGAGGCAGATCCCGAACACGGCCAGCTGGAGCCCGAGGAAGGCGCCGGCCTTGCCGATCGGCAACAGGAGCAACAGCACCGCGAGATAGCCGCCGAGCCGGGTCAGGATGATCGCGGCCTCGATCCGCTCCACGGTGGACGCGGACCGGCGGAGCAGATGGCGCAGGCTCGAGACGTACAGGTTCAGGCCCTCCAGGGTGAGCAGCGGGAAGAACAGCCAGCCCTGGCGGCGGGTGAGCCAGCCGCCCAAACCCTGGCGTTCGGTGAAGCCCGCAGGCGTGAACGCCACGACTCCGGCGCCGATGTCGGGGTCGCGATCCAGCTGGTTCGGCGCCTGGTGGTGGCGGCTGTGCTTGGAACGCCACCAGCTCGCGCTCATCCCGACGAGCCCACCGGCCAGCAGTCGTGCGGTCCAGTCGTTCCACGCCGCGGAGTCGAAGATCTGCCGGTGCGCGCTGTCGTGACTGAGGAACGCGACCTGTGTGAGGACCAGCGCCAGCGCGCCGGCCATCAGGAGCTGGAACCAGGAGTTGCCGAGCAGGCCGAAACCGACCCAGACTCCCGCGAAGGCGGCGATCACCAGGCCGATACGGGTCCAGTAGTAGCCGTGGCGCCGGCGGAGCAGTCCGAGCTCACGGACGGTCCGCGAGAGGTCGGTGTAGAGATTCGCGTACCGCTGTTGCGGCCGCTGCGGATGATCTTCGTCCGCGACGAGCTGTGACATGAAAACGCCCCGCTCCGGAGTGCATCGGTCGATGCGCCACCGGGTCCAGGGCAGCGCCACGAGAAAGTGGCTGTTACCGTCAACGGAACCACGGCCGACTGGTACGCGCAAGCCGTCGTCCAGCTAGCGAGTCAGCAGCTCGGACGTGTCGAGACTGCCGTCGAGTACGCCGTGCGCCACCGCGCTCAACCGCTGGCCTGAACCTCGTGCGTACGAGCGCATCGCGGTGAACGCGTCACCTGTACTCAGTCCGGCTCGCTCGGCCAGCATGCCCTTCGCCTGCTCGATCACGATCCTGCTGTTGAGGGCGTGCTGGAGCTGCTCGGCCAGCTCTTGCTGCCCGCGGTGCCGCCGCTCGTGGAGGAGGCCGATCGTCGCGATGTCGGAGAGCGCCTGGCCGAGGGCGAGGTCCTCGTCGGTGAGTGGTTCCGTACTGGACCGGAAGAGGTTGAGCGCGCCGATCACCTGCCCGCGAAGGCGCAACGGCACCGCATGGGCCGAGGCGTATCCGCCGGCCGCTGCCGCCGCGGCGAACTCGGGCCACCGTCGCAGGTCGGTGTTGACGACCGGCGCACCGATCCGGAAACACTCCGGGCACGGGCCTTCGTTCTGCTGGAGTTCGAACAGTTCCAGCAACTCGACCTGGTCGTCCGACGACGCCATCACCTGCAGGACGCCGTTCCCGTCGGCCAGCATCAGCCCGGCGGCGTCGACGTCCAGCAACTCGACACTGACCTCGGCCAGGGTGCGGAGGAAGTCGACCACGTCGAACTCGTCGACCAGCGTGTCGGCCAGCTCGATGAAGACCTGCGTGATCCGGTGTTCGCGACTCATCTCCGTCCGTTCCTCCGGTCGTTCCATTGTGCTCGCTCGCGGGCGGATTCGGTCCCAGTTCGCCCGGTCGTCACCTGACCGTCATCGGGGCAGCGCACCTTCGGACCATGAACCTGAGCCGCCGCCAGCTCCTGGCCGCATCCACCGTCGCCGGCGCATCCCTCGCAGTACCCGGGGTAGCCGCCGCGACACCGAATCTTGTCCGCCGGGACCGGCCCGGGCTGCCGTCCGGGATCATGTCCGGTGACGTTACCGCGAACTCGGCCGTCGTCTGGTCCCGGACCGATCGCCGCGCCCGCGTGGTGGTCGACCTGACCAGCCACGGCCGGTTCGACCGGGCGATCCGGCTGCGCGGTCCGGTCACCGGCCCGGACGACGACTTCACCGCGCAACTGCCGCTGAAGGGCCTGCGCCCGGGCCAGCGCTACGACTACCGGATTTCGTTCGAGGACTCCGACGGCCGCCGCGGCCAGTCGCTCGAGGGTTCGTTCAGTACGCCGGGACGCAACCGCGGACTGTCGTTCGTGTGGACGGGCGACACCGCGGGGCAGGGGTACGGCATCAACCCCGAGCTCGGTGGCATGGCGGCGTACAAGGCGATGCATGAGACCCGGCCGGACTTCTTCCTGCACTCCGGGGACAACATCTACGCCGACGGCCCGATCGCGGCCGAGGTGAAGGTTGCCGACGGCACCGTGTGGAAGAACGTGGTGACCGAGGAGGTCTCGAAGGTCGCCGAGACGCTGGCCGAGTACCGCGGCCGGTACAAGTACAACCTGCTCGACGACAACGTCCGGGCGCTGTACGCCGACGTACCGATCATCAGCCAGTGGGACGACCACGAGACGGTCAACAACTGGTACCCGGGCGAGATCCTGGCCGACGACCGCTACACCGAGAAGCGGGTCGACGTGCTCGCGGCCCGGGCGCGGAAGGCATTCCTGGAGTACCTGCCGATGGAGCACACGGCCGGTCGCGGCCGGATCTACCGCAAGGTGAGCTACGGCCCGCTGGTCGACATCTTCTGCCTGGACATGCGGACCTACCGCGACGCCAACCCGAAGCCCGGTGTCGCCGGCGAGGTCGCGATCCTCGGCGCGGAGCAGGCCGAGTGGCTGGTCCGCGAGGTGGCCAGGTCGAAGGCGACCTGGAAGGTGATCGCCAGTGACATGCCCATCGGCCTGCTGGTCCCGGACGGCACCGAGATCGAGGCGGTCGCCAACGGTCTGCCTGGTGCGCCCGGCGGTCGCGAGCACGAGCTGGCCTGGGTCCTGAGCCAGTTCAAGCGGCGCAAGATCCGGAACACGATCTGGCTGACCGCGGACGTGCACTACTGCGCCGCCCACCACTACGACCCGTCGCGCGCGGCCTTCACCGACTTCGACCCGTTCTGGGAGCTCGTCGCCGGGCCGATCAACGCGGGCACGTTCGGGCCGAACTCGCTGGACTCGACGTTCGGGCCGAAGGTCGAGTTCGTCAAGGCGGCCGACTTCCCGAACCAGCCGCCGAGCGGCGGCAACCAGTTCTTCGGCCATGTCGACATCGACCCGCGGACCGGCGTCTTCACCGCGTCGTTGCGCGACCTCTACGGCACGGTCCTCTGGACCAAGGACATCCACCCGGCCCGCCACTGAGGGTCCGTCGTACTCACCCGGCCCCGGCGCCTGCGCGGGATGCCGCCCACCGGGGCCGGGTGGGTACGACGCTCAACCTTTGAAGAACTCCAGTGCGTGCTGGGCGACCGCCGCCGGCTGGTCGTCGACGACGAAGTGAGACGCCCCGTCGACCGTCTCGATGCGCAGGTCGTCGACGTACGGCTCGTAGCCGTGGAGGAACTCGGCCCGCACGTTCGGGTCGTCCGAACCGACGAGAACCAGGGTCCGCGTCGTCAGTCGCTGATCCCGGTACTTGCCGCGCAGCATCTTCATCCCCTCGGGCTGTATGAAGTGGCGGTACAACGCGGAACCCGCTCGAGCGCGGGCCGGCTCGCGTAGCCGCTCGGCGAAGATCTCGACGTCCTCATCCGACATGCCGGTCGAGACGTCGCGCAACAGATAGCGCGCCAGCCCGGCGCGCAGCGCCCTCGGACCGATCCCCGGCACGGGCACCACCAGGTTGAACCAGGCGTGGCGAAGAAGGCTGCGCACCATGGCTCCGTCGAAGTCGATGTTCGGCGGTGGGATCGCGATCGACACGTGGTCGCGGACGCGGTCCGGATGTTTCAGACACAGCGGGTAGGCGACGATCCCGGACCAGTCGTGCGTCAGCAGATGGACCCGGTCTAGCTCCAGGGCATCGAGCAGCCCGAGCAGGTCGGCGAGCAACTGGTCGCCGGTGTAGCCGTCGCGCGGCGCGTCGGTCCAGCCGGCACCACGCAGGTCGGGGCAGATCACACGGTAGTGCTGAGCGACCGTGGGAATGACGTCACGCCACTCCCACCAGTGCTGCGGAAAACCGTGGAGCATCAGGACAGGCTCGCCGCTGCCGGCTTCGGTCACATGCATCCGTAGTCCAGGCAGATCGACGAAGGTGTGGGTCACCCCATCGAGTGTTGGAAGCATGGTTCGACGGTACTACGAACATAGTGCGATGTCACTATGTCTATAGTGACGACATGACGCCAACGCGTGCTCGCGCCCTGGACGCCGCCATCGAGTTACTCGGCACCGAGGGATTGCGAGCCCTGACCCATGCCCGCGTCGACGACAAGGCCGGCCTCCCGAAGGGCTCGACCTCGAACTACTTCCGTACCCGGGCGGCCCTGCTGACCGGGGTGGTCGACTGGATCACCGAGAGCGAGAGCCAGGCGCTCGGCACCGCGTTCAGCCCGGCCACGGCCGACGAGTTCGTCGACACCATGTGCGGGCTGTTCGACTACATCACCCGGATCAACCGGGTGCGGACCACCGCCCGGCTGATCCTGTTCCTCGAGGGCAGTCACGATCCGGTCATTCGCGAGGCGTTGTCCCGCGGCCGCGAGGTGATGGAGTCGACTGCCACCGCCGCGCTGGCCGAGCTCGGCGCGCCCAACCCGCGCGAGGCCGCCCGGGCGATCGCGGCCGCCTCGGAGGGACTGATCCTGCACCGGATCGCCCGCCACGACGACGTCGATCCGAGACCCACCTATGAGCTGCTGCTCAAGGTTGCACTCGCTGGTTAGGTTTGTCCGCATGACCTATCCGGAGAGCCGCCGCGACGATGTGGTCGAGACGCTGCACGGGCACCAGATCGCCGATCCGTACCGCTGGCTGGAAGACCCCGACTCACCCGATACCGTCGACTGGGTCCGCAGGCAGAACGAGTTCACCGAGGCGGAGCTGTCCGGGTACGCGGAGCGGGAGTGGTTCCAGCGCACCATGTCCGCGATCCTGGCCCGGCCGCGGGCCGGCGTACCGGCGCGGAAGTCCGGCTGGTACTTCGTCGGCCGGAACGACGGCACGCAGGCGCAGGACGTCGTGTACGTCGCCGAGTCCCTCGACGAACTGCTCTCCGCCGGCCGGGTGCTGATCGACCCGAACACGCTGTCCGCCGACGGCACCGACTCGCTGGGGTCGTTCACGGTCAGCCCTGACGGCAAGTACTTCGCGTACGGCATCAACGAGAGCGGCAGCGACTGGACGACGTTCCGGCTGCTCGACATCGCCACTGCCACTCCGGTGGACGACGCGGTGACGGAGGCCAAGTTCTGCGAGGCCACCTGGTTGCCGGACAGTTCGGCGTACCTCTATCTGCACTACCCGGCGAGTGGTCGCAGTGAGGGCACCGAGACGAAGACGCTGTCCGGCGGCCGGCTGATGCTGCACAAGGTCGGTACGCCGCAGTCCGAGGACGAGCTGGTGCTGAGCTTCCCGGACAACGACCGCTACTTCATCACGCCCGAGGTGTCCGAGGACGACCGCTATCTCGTCGTCCACATCACCGAAGGCACCGACCCGGCCACCCGGCTGTGGGTCTTCCCGATCACGTCCGACGGACTCGGCGAGCCGGTCAAGGTGGTGGACTGGTTCGCCGACGAGATCGCGTTCGTGCGGATGTCCGGGGATCAGCTGGTACTGCGGACAGATCGTGACGCTCCGCGTGGTCGCGTCGTGCTCGCCTCGCTCGATGGGCAGTTCACTGACCTCATCCCGGAGGGTTCGGACACCTTGCAGGCGGTCCGCGGTACGGCTGCCGGGCTGGCCACGTTGACGCTCGTGGATGCGCAGCCGCTGCTGACGCTGTACGCGCTCGACGGCTCCGATGCACGTGTCGTCGATGCACCGGGCGGGGGAGTGGTTGGCCTCAACGCCTCACCGGAGCACGACGAGCTCTTCGTCGGCCTGTCGACCGCCACCGACCCGACGCTGTCGTACGTCGTCTCGGCCTCGTCCGGCGCCGTCCGCGCGCTGCCCGAACTCGTCCGCGGGGCGGGCGGGTTCACGTCGCCGGCGATCACCGTCGAGCGGCGGCTCGAGCCCGGTCGCGAGGTGCCGTACTTCGTCATCACCCGCTCCGACCTGGACTTCTCGTCACCACGTCCGACCATGCTCTACGGGTACGGCGGCTTCCGCATCCCGATCCTGGCCGAGTACCGGCCGGGCTGGCCGGCGTGGCTGGCGGCAGGTGGCGTGCTGGTGATCGCGAACCTGCGCGGCGGTGGCGAGTACGGCAGCGACTGGCACGAAGCCGGACGGCTGAAGAACAAGCAGAACGTCTTCGACGACTTCATCGCCGTGGCAGAGCACCTGCGGGACACCGGCGTGACCACTCCGTCGCAGCTGGCCATTCACGGCCGCAGCAACGGCGGTCTGCTGGTCGGTGCGGCGATGACGCAGCGCCCGGACCTGTTCGCGGTCGCCCTGCCGGGCGTCGGCGTCATGGACATGTTGCGGTTCCACCTGTTCACAGTGGGAGCCGCGTGGGCCTCCGACTTCGGGCACCCGGACGACGCCGCGCAGTTCGAGGATCTGCTGGCCTACTCGCCGCTGCACCGGTTGCGCGATGGTACGGCGTACCCGGCCACTCTCGTGGTCACCGGTGACCACGACGACCGGGTGGTGCCGCTGCACAGTCACAAGTTCATCGCCGCGTTGCAGCATGCCCAGTCCTCTTCCGTACCTGTCTTGACCCGCATCGAGGTCAACACCGGCCACGGCTTCGGAAAGCCTGCCGCGATGGTCGCGTCCGAATGGGCGGACCTACTGGCGTTCGCTGCTCACCACGTAGGTCTTGTTCCTCCTGAGCAGTAGGAGGGGAGGGTCACCAGATCCGCGGGGCCTGGAGGTCGCGCGGGTCGTCGGCCGGCTGACAGCCGTGCGCGGACTCCTCGTACTCCGACCGCGGTCCGCTGGTGGCCAGCGTCCGTACGGCGTTGACGAGCCGGTCGACGTGCTCACGCGTCGTACCGAGGCCGAGGCTCGCCCGGACGGCCGTGCCGTGCTCGGGGGAGTCGGCGAGCAGGTGACCGACCAGCGGGTGCGCACAGAACTTGCCGTCGCGGACACCGATCCCGTACTCCGCGCTCAGCGCCGCGGACACCAGGGTCGAGGTCAGCCCGGCGACGGTGAAACACACCGTGCCGACCCGGTCCGCCTCCTGGCCGAAGATCGAGTACGTCGTGACGCCGGGAATCTGTGCGAGACCGGTACGGAGCCGGGCGAGCAAGCTGCGCTCGTGTTGCTCGATCGCGTCCCGGTGCTTGCTGATCGCCGCACAGGCCGAGGCCAGCGCGATGGCGCCGATGACGTTGGGGGATCCGCCCTCGTGCCGGGCCGGTCCGGTCGCCCAGACCACCAGGTCGTCGGTGACCGCCGTGGTGGCGCCGCCGCCGTAAAGGTAGGGCTCAGCGGCGTCCAGCCAGTCCGCGCGGCCGATCAGGGCGCCGGCGCCGTACGGGGCGTAGAGCTTGTGGCCGGACAGGGCGACCCAGTCGACGTCGAGCGTGGCGATGTCGACCGGCCGGTGCGGGGCGAGCTGCGCGGCATCGAGGCAGACCCGGGCACCGTGGGCCTTGGCCACGGCAGCGATCTCCGCGATCGGGAAGATCTCGCCGGTGACGTTCGACGCACCGGTGACGACGACGAGCCGCGGACCCTCGGGCGCTTCGCGCAGGGCATCGGCGACGCTGCTCACGGCCTCGTTCGGGGAGCTCGGCGCTTTGAGACGCACGGTCCGCTCGGCCGGCCAGGGGAGGAGCGCGGCGTGGTGCTCGGACTCGAACACGATCACGGTCGCGTCCGCGGGTACGGCGTGGGAGAGCAGGTTGAGCGCGTCGGTCGTCTGCCGGGTGAAGATCACCTGGTCGTCCTGACGGGCGCCGACGAAGCCGTGCACCTCGGCGCGCGCCCGCTCGTACCACTGGGTGGTGATGCGGGACGCGTAGCCGTTGCCGCGGTGCACCGACGCGTAGGACGGCAGTGCCGCCTCGACGCTGGCGCGGACCGACTCCAGACACGGCGCGCTGGCGCCGTGGTCGAAGTTGGCGTAGTCGGTGACCCGGCCGTCGGCCAGTGGGACCAGCAGGTCCGACCCGACCGTGGCGGGGATGGTGCCGGTGGCGAGCCGGGCGACCGTCGGTCGCGGCGTCGTCGTACTGGCAGGCTCGAGGATGGAGAGAATCGACATGGTGCTGCTCCCAGGAAGTCCGCGCTTGCCGAACGGGGTATCCGCACGGCCTGGTCTTCACCCGGGGCACCCCACCGCGGAGGAGGGTTGCCGGCCAGCGAGCCGGGGCTTGACGCTGGCACTCATGACCTGTCGAAGACGGTAACGAACGGGATACGGAGAACGCCAGTGGCTATCTCATGTGGTGAGATAGTCGAACACATCGTGAGACAAGTGAGGAACGCATGACCTGGAGAGCACCTGCCGTCGACCGACCGGACGGCTCGCTGACCGCGCCTGAACGCAAGCTTCTCCAGGGATATCTGGACTTCTATCGCACCACTTTGCTGTTCAAGTGCGCCGGCCTGACCGCTTCCGAGTTGGCCGAGCGGCCGTCCCCGCCGTCGAACCTCTCGCTGCTCGGGCTGATCCGGCACCTGACCAAGGTCGAGCGGATCTGGTTCCGGATCCACTTCGCCACCGAGCCCGCCGACCCGGTGTTTCCGCTGGAACTGGGTAAGGACGCGGACTTCGAGCTGATCGATCCGGCCGAGGCGCAGGCGGCGTACGAGGGATTGATCACGGAGTGGAAGCTGTCCGACGAGGCCGCGGCCGGGCGCTCGCTGGACGCCCGGTTCACCTTCAAGGGCAGGGAGTCGACGCTCCGGATGATCTACATCCATCTGATCGGCGAGTACGCCCGGCACTGCGGGCACGCCGATCTCGTCCGCGAACAACTGGACGGGACCACCGGCGCCTGACCGCCGGCGCCTCGTCCGGATTGTTGCCTAAGGCGACGACCTCCTGGTCTCCTAGGCCCTGGCCATGCCGTTCACGCTCGCCCACCCCGCCGCGGTCCTGCCCCTCATCCGGCGCCCGCTGATCGCATCGGCCTTGGTGGCAGGAGCTGTGGCGCCCGACCTGCTGTACCTGGACCCGATCTACCACCTCGCCACCCAGCAGATCCATGGCAACCTGACCCTGACGCTCACCCACAAGTTCTCGTCGGCGTTCTGGCTCGACCCCGCGATCGCGCTGATCCTGCTGGCAGCCTTCCATCTGGTCGTCAGGCGGCCACTCGCGGCCCTGGCACCACCAAGCCTTGCCAGCCGCTTCCCGGCACCACCACGCCCAACGCCCACCGTCCTCGTCTGGACCGTGATCTCCGCCATCCTCGGCGCCTTCACTCACGTGCTCTGGGACTCGTTCACCCACGGCGACGGCTACTTCGTCCGGCGTTTCCCCGACTTCTTCCGCGCCGAGGTGACCGCGACCTGGGACGTCAACCGGATCCTCCAGTACGTCAGCACCGTCGTCGGCTGTGTGATCCTCGCCATCTGGCTCTGCCGCTGGTACCGGCGCACCTCGCCGGTGAACCCGACGAACCAGGTCCCGCCTTGGGTGCGGTACGTCGTACTCGCCGGAGTGCTTGCCCTGGGTGTGGCCGGAGCCTCCGTTCAGTTGAGCGGGGCCGACGACCTGGCCGGCGAGACCGCCGTACGACTGGTGCTGACAGGTCTCGTCTTCGGCGGACTGGCGGCCGTCGGGTGGTACGTCGCGGTTTGGCATTTAGTCCGGTGGCGGCGCCGTGACGCTACGGATGGGGCAGTGTGATCGGCGTGTGACACGTGTGACTCGAGAGGTAATCGGGGTAGCCTGCTAAGCATGGCGACCCGCACGTCTTCCCCGGCGCGGGCGCAGAAGTCGGCAGCCAACCGGCCGAGTACGGCACGGTCGGCTGCTGGTGGACGCTCCCGTCCGTCAGGCGCCCAGAAGCGTGGGCAGAGCGCGAAGCGCGGTGGATCCACCGCCGCGCGGACCAGCACGCCCAAAAACAGCGGACCGGGCCCGTTCGCGGCCGCCATGATCGCCGTCGGGCGCGGCATCGTGAAGATCTGGATCGGGATCGCGCACCTGCTCGGCAGCATGGTCCGCGGGATCGGCAACGGCGCCCGCGACCTCGACCCCGAGCACCGCCGCGACGGCGGTGGCCTGTTCCTGATCGGCCTGGCGGTCGTGGTGGCCGCCGCCATCTGGTGGGACCTCCCGGGGGCTGTCGGCAAGGGCATCCGGACCGTCGTCGGCGGCAGCGTCGGCATGCTCGGCTGGGCCGTCCCGCTGATGCTCCTGTTCATCGCGCTGCGCACTCTGCGCCACCCGGACCGCAACGGCCCGGCCGGCCGGCAGGTGATCGGCTGGACCGCCGTCTCGCTCGGCGTGCTCGGCCTGGTCCACATCGCCAACGGCCTACCGCGTCCCGGCAACCCGGCCGACGCTCCGCTCCAGGACGCCGGTGGCGCCATCGGGTACGTCGTCTCCTCACTCCTGTCCGACCTGCTGACTCAGTACGTGGCCGCACCGCTGCTGGTGCTGCTGTCGATCTTCGGCGCTCTGGTGATCACCGGTACGCCGGTCTACGCGATCCCACTCCGCGTCCGCGCGGCGTTCGACGTACTGATGGGACGTACGGCGCTGCCCGAGGACGCACCGTCCGTCGTGGCCGCACCGACCGACGACACCGTGCGACTGACCCGCAAGGAGCGTCGGGCCAAGGCAGCCGCCGCTCTGGATGAGGACGGCGAGCCCACCATCAAGCCGTACGACTCGCCGGTGCTCGAGGGGCGTGAGCTCACCAAGCGTGGCCGCAAGTCCAAGGCCGCCGCTGTCCCCGAAGAGGACGCGTACGACGTCGACACGGATGCGGCCGCTGGAGCCGGGGCTACGGGTCCCGGCATCGCCGCCGGTGCCGGCGGCGGTCCCAGCAAGTCGGAGCCCGCGGCCGAGCCGCCTCCGCACACGCCGATCCCGCAGCGGGTCGAGCAGCTCAGCCTGTCCGGCGACATCACGTACACGCTGCCCGACGGGCAGATGCTCAAGCCGGGCTCGGTCCACAAGGCCCGGACCAAGGCGTCCGATGCGGTGGTCGACCGGCTGACCGAGGTGTTCGAGCAGTTCGGCATCGACGCACAGATCACCGGCTACACCCGTGGACCGACGGTCACCCGATACGAGGTCGAGCTCGGCTCGGCGGTGAAGGTCGAGAAGGTCACCGCCCTGAGCAAGAACATCGCGTACGCGGTGGCCTCGGCCGACGTGCGGATCCTGTCGCCGATCCCGGGCAAGTCCGCGATCGGCATCGAGATCCCGAACACCGACAAGGAGATCGTCAGCCTCGGCGACGTCATTCGGAGCGCAACGGCTCGCAACGACCATCACCCGATGGTGGCCGGCCTCGGCAAGGACGTCGAAGGCGGCTTCGTGGTCGCGAACATGGCGAAGATGCCGCACCTGCTGGTCGCGGGTGCGACCGGTTCGGGCAAGTCGGTGTTCGTCAACTCGCTGATCACCTCGATCCTGATGCGGGCCACGCCGGACGAGGTGCGGATGATCCTGGTCGACCCCAAGCGGGTCGAGCTGAACAGCTACGAGGGCATCCCGCACCTGATCACGCCGATCATCACCAACGCCAAGAAGGCGGCCGAGGCGCTGCAGTGGGTCGTCCGCGAGATGGACATGCGGTACGACGACCTGGCCGCGTTCGGGTTCCGGCACGTCGACGACTTCAACAAGGCGGTCCGTGGCGGCAAGGTGAAGCCACCGCCGGGCAGTGAGCGCGTGCTGACGCCGTACCCGTACCTGCTGGTGATCGTCGACGAGCTCGCCGACCTGATGATGGTCGCCCCGCGCGACGTCGAGGACTCGATCGTCCGGATCACCCAGCTCGCCCGTGCGGCCGGTATCCACCTGGTGCTGGCCACCCAGCGACCGTCGGTGGACGTCGTCACCGGTCTGATCAAGGCGAACGTCCCGTCGAGGCTGGCGTTCGCCACCTCGTCGCTCGCCGACAGCCGGGTCATCCTGGATCAGCCGGGTGCGGAGAAGCTGGTCGGCCAGGGCGATGGCCTGTTCCTGCCGATGGGCGCGAGCAAGCCGATGCGTATCCAGGGTGCCTGGGTTACCGAGAACGAGATCCACGCGATCGTCGAACACTGCAAGGAGCAGCTGCAGCCGACGTACCGCGAGGACGTCACCGCCGTGGCCGGGCCGAGCAAGGACCTCGACGACGAGATCGGCGACGACCTCGACCTGGTCGTGCAGGCGGCCGAACTGATCGTTTCCACGCAGTTCGGCTCCACGTCGATGCTGCAGCGTAAGCTCCGGGTCGGTTTCGCCAAGGCGGGCCGGCTGATGGACATCCTGGAGAGCCGGGGCGTGGTCGGACCGAGCGAGGGTTCCAAGGCCCGCGACGTACTGGTGAAACCCGACGACCTAGAGGACTTCATCGCCACCCTGCGAGGAGAGTGACGTGCCCACCCCTTGGAAGCCCCGCAACCCCGAGGCCCCCATCGCACCCGCCGTCCCGCCCCTAGGTGCCGTCACCCCTGCCCCATCCCACCGGCACCTTCGCGCCGCACCCCACCAGGACCTCCCAGTTCCACCCCAGCAGGACCGGTACTTTCCCGCCCCACGCCCTCAGCGCCGGCTCCTTCTCGCCTCACAGCACCAGGACCGGTTGCTTCCCGCCGCACTCTGTCAGCACCGGTTCCCTTCCGCCCCGCAGCACCGGGATCGGATGCTTCCCGCCCCGCAGCACTCCGGCGCCACCGCCCTCGGCTCAGCCGCGGAGTCGCCGTGCAGCGCCATCAACCCCGCCTCATCTCGCCAGCACCTTCCCGCCCCACAGCACCCGTACCGGTTCCGTCCCGCCCCACAGCACTCCGGCGCCGCCGTCCTCCGCTCAGCCGCGGAACGGCCGGATGGCGCCGACTCCCGCCTGATTGGGCGGCCGCTGATTGGGCAAGGAGTATGACTGTGACTGCTGCTAGTGCTCAGCCCAGGGAAGACCGCTTCGAGCTTGAACCTGAGCCCGTACCGTTCACCGTGCATGCCTCCCAGAAGGTGCACGGCGGGCTCGCCCTCGGCTCCGCGCTGGTCGCCGTCGGCTTCGCCGCGTCCGCATCCACCAGTCCGACCGGCGTACTGCGCTGGATCGCCGCAGCCGCGTTCGCCGTACTGGCGCTGGTCTGCGCGCGAGCACTGACGGTCGGGGACATGCTGGTGGCCGACGACGTCGGGATCCGGCTGCGGATCGGCAGCGAGTGGATCGGAACCCGTTGGGAGGACATCGACCAGGTGACGGTGCTGAAGCGCCGGCACCTGCTGGACGACGGCAGGATCGCCGTCCATCTGCAGGATCCGGGCCCGATCCTGGGCGCGATGCCGAGTTCGACTCGCAAGACAACTGATGCGAACCGTCGGTTGACCGGCTCGTCGCTCGCGGTACCGTTCGGGTTGACGGCCCGGCCGTCGGACGGGGAAGTGGTGCAGGCTCTGCATATGCTGGCGGATGCCAGGTGTCCGGTCAGGGAACAACTCTGACTCGTCCGTGACCCCGTCGCACCAAGGCCGTTGAGTTGATGTCGACGGTCCAGCCGCCGGCGATTCGATGTCGACGGTCCGCCAAATAGTCGGGCGATGGAGAGGACGGTGGGGACGTGAGCATCGGCAGCGAGCTCACGGCGGCCCGCGAACGGGCCGACATGACGATCGAGCAGTTGAGCGCCGCAACCCGGATCAGAACCGGCCTGCTCGTCGCCATGGAGGCCGACGACTTCTCCCGCTGCGGTGGCAACTTCTACGCCCGCGGTCACATCCGCGCGATCGCTCGCGTGGTGAAGGCCGACCCGGCGCCACTACTCGCCACCTTCGACGCCGAGCACGCCGTCGAGGAGGACAAGTCCCGCCGCGAGGAACGTGCCGCGATCAAGGGCCCGACCCTCCACCCGGCCCGCCCGCGCTGGGCCGTCGTGGTCGGCGCGATCCTGGTCGGCCTGATGGGCTGGGGCATGGTCCGCCTCTTCACCGTGCCCAGCGACGTCGAGGCGAACGCCTCCAAGACCGCCGCCGCGACGCCGGTCGTCACCACCGTGACCCCCAAGGCGACCCCCACGCCAACCACCAAACCCACCACCAGCAAGCCTGCCAAACCCCCGGTCCCGACCAAGACCAAGCTCACCCTGCACGCCAAGGGCGACGGCTCCTACGTCACCGTCCGGGACAAGAAGGGCAAGCGCCTCTTCCAGGGCCTCCTCGGCACCGGCACCACCCAAACCATCACCGCCACCGGCGACATCCGCGTCTCCGTAGGCGTCCCCGCCAACCTCTCCATCACCGTCAACGGCCACACCCACTCCACCAAGCTCTACCGCTTCACCGCCCACCCCAACGGCACCCTCACCAAACCCGAGTAGCCCCACCCACCTGCCCAACAGCCAGTTTTGTCGGCCTGCCACCCATCACGGCTCCCGGTTGAGACCGACCGCTGGCTTGTACTCCAACACCCACAGCCGGTACCGCCAGGACCGCGTGTAGAGGCGTGTGAGATGTGGCGGTGAGTTAGGTGGGAAAGTGGGCGGCGCGTCATACTCGGGGTGATGACTACGACACCCACCACCGTCGCCCTGGTCACGCTGGGCTGTGCTCGCAACGATGTCGACTCCGAGGAACTGGCCGGCCGGCTCGAAGCCGGTGGATTCCGGTTGGTCGAGGACGCCGCCGAAGCAGACACCGTGGTGGTGAACACCTGTGGGTTCGTCGAAGCCGCCAAGAAGGACTCCGTCGACACGCTCCTCGCGGCCGCCGACTACAAGGAAGCCGGCCGCACCCAGGCCGTCGTCGCAGTCGGCTGCCTCGCCGAGCGGTACGGCGAACAGCTCGCCGAAGCCCTCCCCGAAACCGACGCGGTGCTCAGCTTCGACGACTACGCGGACATCTCGGACCGCCTCCGCTCGATCCTCTCCGGCACCAAGCACCAGCCCCACGTCCCCCGCGACCGCCGCAAGCTCCTCCCACTGGCCCCCGCCGACCGCGCCAACAGCCCCGGCGTAGTCATCCCCGGCCACGGCGACCACATCCCACAGCAACTCAAGGGCAGGACGACCCCAGGCGCACCCACCCCACCCGGCCACCCAGACACACCACCCAACGGCGCTTCCGCCACCCAACCGACCGGGACCGCGGCAGGGGGCGCCAACGGCGCAGCGGTCGGGACCCCGGCAGCTGGCGGCCTCGCGACAGGCCCTGCGAGTGTGCTCAGCGGCCCGTCGGCCGCGGCGAGGCGTGACGGTGCATCGGCCGACGCGGGCTCTGGGAGCGGCCTCGAGCTGAAGATCGAAGCGCCTGACCTGACCTCGGCCCCGGCGAGCGGTCCGCGGGTCATGCGGCGTCGGCTGGACGGCGGCCCGATGGCGCCGTTGAAGCTGGCATCCGGGTGCGACCGGCGGTGTGCGTTCTGCGCGATCCCGATGTTCCGTGGTGCGTTCGTCTCGCGCCGCCCGACCGAGGTACTGGGCGAGGCGCACTGGCTCGCGGAGAACGGCGTACGCGAACTCTTCCTCGTCTCCGAGAACTCCACCTCGTACGGCAAGGACCTCGGCGACCTGCGCCTGCTCGAAACGCTCGTCGGCGAGATCGCCGAGGTGCCAGGCATCACCCGGGTCCGGGTCTCGTACCTGCAGCCCGCGGAGATGCGCCCGACCCTGATCACCGCGATGGCGTCGACCCCTGGCGTGGTCCCGTACTTCGACCTCTCGTTCCAGCACGCCTCCGGCCCGCTGCTCCGCCGCATGCGCCGCTTCGGCGACGCCGAGCGCTTCCTGGAACTCATCGCCCAGGTCCGCGCGGCCGCACCGTCGGCGGGCATTCGCAGCAATGTGATCGTCGGCTTCCCGGGGGAGACCGAGGAAGACGTCGACATCCTGTGTGACTTCCTTTCCCGCGCCGGTCTCGACGCGATCGGTGTGTTCGGCTACTCGGACGAGGACGGCACCGAGGCCGAGACGTACGACGGCAAGCTCGACGAGGACACCATCGCCGCCCGCCTGGACCGGGTCACCCGCCTCGCCGAAGACCTCACCTCCGCCCGTGCCGAATCCCGCATCGGCGAACTCCTCGAGGTCCTCGTCGAGTCCATCGACGCTGCGGGTGCCGATGGCGTCGAGGGTGCGACCGCCGAGGGGCGGGCTGCCCATCAGGGGCCGGAGGTGGATGGGTCGACCTCCGTAACTGGGCTTCCGGACGGAGTACGAGTGGGTGATCTGGTGTCGGCGAAGGTGGTCGGGAGCGATGGAGTGGACCTGATCGCCGAGTTCGCGGCACTCGAGATCACCCGGGACGGCCGTCCGGCAGCTAACCTGACCGCGTGACCAACCCGCCGACGAACCCGGTGCCGCACGCAGCCGGTCCGCTCAGCGCGCCCAGCGCGTGGAACGTGGCCAACGCGCTCACGGTCTTGCGGCTGATCCTGGTCCCGCTGTTCGTCTGGCTGCTGCTGCGGGACGGTGGCACCGACGACGGCAACCGGCTGCTCGCCACCGCCGCGTTCGTGGTCGCGATCGTCACCGACCGGTTCGACGGCGACATCGCGCGCCGCTGGAACATGGTCACGAACTTCGGCAAGATCGCTGACCCGATCGCAGACAAGGCGCTCACCGGAGCGGCGTTCATCGGCTTGTCCATCCTCGGCGAACTGCCGTGGTGGGTCACCGTGGTGGTGATGGTCCGTGAGTGGGGCGTGACTCTGCTGCGGTTCTGGGTGATCCGCCACGGCGTGATGCCGGCCAGCCGCGGCGGCAAGCTGAAGACCGTCCTGCAGGCGATCGCACTGGGTCTCTACCTCCTTCCGTGGCAGTCGGTGGCGATCATCCACTGGGCCGCCGTCGCATTCATGGGCGCCGCCGTGATCGTGACCATCGTCACCGGTATCGACTACGTCGGCCGAGCCCTCCGCCTCCGCGCCGCCGCCAAACGTCCCCTCCCATGACTTCAGGCCCAGCGGCCGCCTCCAAGTCCTCGGCCGAAAGTGATGAGCTGGTTGGTGGTGGGCGTGAACTTGAGGTGGTGCTGGAGCGGTTGGTTGGGTTACTCAAGCGTCGGGGGGAGACGCTCGCTACGGCGGAGTCGCTCACCGGTGGGATGGTCGGCGCGGCGTTGACCGACGTACCGGGGGTCTCCGCCGTCTACCGCGGTGGTGTGGTCGTGTACGCGACTGACCTGAAGGCAAAGCTTGCAGGCGTGCCTGACGACCTCCTGGCCGCTGTGGGGCCGGTTCACCCGGACACAGCTGCAGCACTGGCCACCGGCGTACGGGAGCGCCTGGACGCCACTTACGGGCTCGCCACGACCGGTGTGGCCGGCCCGGACCCGCAGGCTGGGGTGTCGGCCGGAACTGTGTACGTCGCAGCCGCTGGACCAGACGGGGTCGAAGTGCGCAAGCTAGAACTGAGCGGGGATCGGACAGCCATCCGCAGGGGGAGTGTGCAAGCCGTTCTGGAACTTGCCACGGCTCTGGTGGCGGAAGAACTCGACTGACCGGGGTGTTGAGACCAGCATGGCGACAGGTAGGGCAGACTGGCACGGCGCACCGAAGGTGGACATTGCGAGGAGTAGTGACCCAGCAACGGGTACCGTTGGTTCCTACGGTCGAGCTACCGTGCGAGTAGAGACGACCGGACAGGCGGAAGGGAGAAACCTCATGGTGCTGGTTCGTGGCCTGCTGGGCGACGTCCTGCGGCGTAAGCGGCTGCGCCAGGGGCGCACCCTCCGCGAGGTCTCCGCTGATGCGCGAGTGAGTCTGGGCTACCTGTCCGAGGTCGAGCGCGGCCAGAAGGAGGCCTCGAGCGAGCTGCTCGCGGCGATCTGCATGGCGCTGGACGTCCCGTTGTCGACGATCTTCGCCGAGGTCAGCGAGGACCTGGCCCGTGAAGAGGCGCTGGTCCTGACGCACCCGACCATCGAGCCTGAGGTCGCCTCCGCCGCCTGATCGAGCCGTCTGACGGTCAGCCACGCGAGAGCAGGCTGAGCTACCGGCCGGGCTGTCGTCGCTGAGCGGGCCAACCGAGTTATGAGGACCGGCGTCCAGAACCAGGCGAGCGGACAAGTCGGCCGAATCGGTCAGTAGGGCCGCAGCCGGGCGCGTCATCGGTCATCCTCTTTGCGTGACGTGGCTGCCACGGCTGCCTGGATCAGTCCGTTCCGGCTCGGCCAGATCAGCTGCAACGCCGGGATCGGAGGCTCCCCGGGCTGCCTGAACATGCTGTTCGCCGTGAACAGGTGCGTTGCCGAGTCGGGGAAGCGGAGCAACTCCGCCCGTTCCGGTGGCGGGAAGTACGCCGTGAGGTCGTCGCCCTCGTCGAACACCTCACCGCTCTGCACCGCCCACGCCAGCGGTTTGACACCGAGGTACACCCAGTCCGGGTCGGGGTCGAAGGCGATGATCTCCGGGTGGTCGTACAGGCTGAGGCCGAGCGTGTACCCGAAGGCGGGATTGCGTACGCCTTCGCCCGCCACGAACTGCATGGTCCAGCCGTAGGTCAGGATGTTCCGCTCCAGGCGCTGCGAGTACTGCTCGTCGGTCAGCCCGCCGCACAGGTCACACATGAACCTCTCCTCTCGCTCGAACAGATGTTCGATACGTCAGAGAAGATATCCGCGTTCCACCCCGTCACTGCGCTTGTCCACAGCCCAGTTCCAGGCGCACCCGCCGTCGGTCCAACCCAGGCTGCTCAGGTCAAGGCGGGCCAGTTCCGAGGCTGTGGGTCTCCGGGTCAGCTCTCGGGCTGGCAGGATGGGCACCAGTACGTGACGCGGTCCCGCGGTGGTTCGCCGATGGTCGCGGTGCGGATCGTCGTGCCGCAGCGACGGCACGCCTTGCCACCCCGTTCGAACACCCACGAACGCTGCCCCGGCCGGTCGACACCGGTGCTCACTTGCGTGCCGTTCCGTAGGTTGGCTTTCATCAGCCGCCGGCTCAGATCGACAGCCGCGGCCACGTCGACTGACGAGACCGCTCGCCACGGATGGAGACCGAGCAGGAAACAGATCTCGGTGCGGTAGAAGTTCCCGATCCCGGCGAGGTTCCGCTGGTCCAGGAGCGCCTCACTGATCGTCCGCTCCGGCTCGGCCTCGACGTTGGCGATCGCCTGCTCACGGTCGAACGACGGCGACAGCAGGTCCGGCCCGAGATGCCCGACGACGCTCTCCTCGGCGTCGGTCGCGACCAGTTCGAGCACCGGCAGCCGGTAGCCAACCGCTATCCAGGACGCCGTCTCCAGCACCGCGCGGACTTGGTGGTCTGGTCCACCTCGCCAACGCTCACCCGGTCGGTACAGATGCCAACTGCCGTCCATCCGGAAATGACTGTGCACGGTCAGTCCGCCGGACACCCGCATGAGCAGATGCTTGCCACGCGCAATGACCTCCAGGACCGTCCGGCCGCTGAGGTCCGTCGTTGCCAACGCGGGCACGCGAAAGTCGGTCCGGAGCAGCTCTTGCCCGCCAAGTGCCTGATCAAGCCGCTTGCACGCCCGCCAAACGGTGTCCCCTTCAGGCATGACTCAGGCCCGCAATCGCAATCCCCGCGGCGTCGCGTGGAACCCCGCCTTCGCCAGCGCATCGCCGAACGCCGTGTGCCGGACCTGCTCGCCGTCGGCCGTCTCGACACTCAGCTTGCCGAGCTGACCGTCCCTGATCGCGAGGGCGAGCGCATCGACAGCCGGCTGCAGCAGGTCGGGGTCCTCGGTGAAGCTGAGCACGGTCCGCCCACCTCGCTCGACGTACACGATCAACTGCCCGTCCACCAGCATCACCAGCGCTCCAGCCTTCCGCCCGGGCCGATGCCCGCCCGCACTCTCACGCTCTGGCCACGGCAGCGCAGCGCCGTACGGATTCGCCGGATCAGAAGCCGCGAGTACGACGGCCCGCGCCGCCGGCTCCTCATCACGCCGCCCGCGCCCCGCACCACCGATCCGACCAGGCCCAGCACCAGGTCGAGCGCCACCCGCCCCAGATCCAGCGCCTTTGCCCAGCCCAGATCCAGCCCCACCGCCCGGCCCAGGCCCAGCACCAGTCGAGGAGCCACCGACCGAGCCAGGCAACTCCGCCATCGCCCGCAACCGATCAACCGCTCCAGGCAACGCGAACTGCGCCGCCCCAAGCCCGGCCACGAAGTACCCGCGCCGACACCGTCCCGACTCCTCGAACGCGCTCAGCACCTTGTACACAGCCGCGAACCCACCCGGCGTCCGCTCAGTGATCACCGACCCTCGCGTGACGATCCCATACCGATCAAGCAGTGTCTCCGCCGCCGCATGAGCCCGCCGAGTCGCATCCGGATTACGGGCTGGAAGCAACGACCATCGCCCACCGGCCGTCGGCGGTCCGCTCCGAGCCGGCATCGCCGGCCGCCCCGGACGCATCGAACGACCCGGTCGTGCGCGTGGCGTCGTACGGCGGGTCCGATGACTGCCGCGGCCACCGCCGACGAGCGACCGGACCGGCGCGAGTGTGTCGTTCGTCAGATGACCGGCCCAGACGAGATCCCACAGCACACTGACAAGCGTCTCGTCGTCCACCACACCAGCGGCCGCTCCGACGACGTCGCTGAGTTGGCGGAAGAAGAACGCACCGCCACCCGACAATGCGTCGAGCACGGCCTGATGCGTCTCGCCGAGCTCGAACGCCGGATCCGGATCGGGCAACGTCAGATCGCAGTTGTCCGCGAGATGCAACGACACCCAACCGTCCGTCCCGGGCAACGAGCCCGAACCCGCCCACACGATCTCGCCGGTGGAGGTCAACTCATCCAGCATCGACGGCTGATACCCGGGCACCCGCGACGGCAGCACGATCGACTCGAGCGCCGACGCCGGCACCGCACATCCGGCCAACTGCTCGACAGCACCGAGCAGTACGTCGTACCCACGCCCGCGGCTGCTCGTGATGCCTTGCCAAGCAGGAAGGAAGCGCGCGAGCGCAGATGGGTCGACAGGCTCGACCTCCTTGCGCAGCGCGGCCAGCGACCTGCGCCGCAGCAACCGGAGAACCTCGCTGTCGCACCACTCCATCGCGATACCGCCGGGCAGGAACTCGCCCTCGACGACCCGCCCCGCCGCACTCAACCGCCGCAGCGCATCAGTGACCACCGCCACACCGGTGCCAAGGTGCGTCGCGAGATCGACCGCACGGAACGGCCCGTGCGTCCGCGCGTAGCGGGACACCAAGTCGCCAAGCGGATCCGCGACCGGCTCCGCGTGCGCCTCCGCGATCCCTGGTGGAAGCGGTACGCCGAGTGCGTCGCGAAGCCGAGCCACGTCCTCGACCACGGCCCACCGGTGTTCGCCGGCGATCCGCACGCGCACGACCCGACGCGCTGCCGCCAGCTCGGTCAGCCAGGACTCGGCATCGGCATCGTCCACACAGCGCTGTGATGCTTCGGACAAGGACAGCGGACCGACCATCCGCAGTACGTCGAACAGCCCTTCGGCATTGCGAGCGCGGCGATCCTCGGCGAGCCGTTGCAGCTCCGCCTCGGTCCGCAGGACGACCTCGGCGTCGAGGAGCTCGCGCAACTCCGTCCGCCCGAGGAGCTCGGCGAGCAGGCTCTGGTCCAGCGCGAGGGCAGCAGCGCGCTTCTCCGCGAGTGGCGTGTCGCCCTCGTACATGAACGCGCCCACGTAGCCGAACAGCAGCGACTTCGCGAACGGCGACGCCTCCGATGTCTCGACCTCGACCACCGAGATCCGTCGCTCGCTGATCCCAGTCAGCAGATCCTTCAGCGCGGGCAGGTCATAGACGTCCTGCAGCACCTCACGCAAAGTCTCGAGCACGATCGGGAACGAGCCGTACTTGCTCGCCACACTCAGCAGCTGTGCCGACCGTTGTCGCTGCTGCCACAAAGGCGAGCGCCGACCCGGATTCCGCCGCGGCAGCAGCAGCGCTCGCGCCGCGCACTCGCGGAACCGCGCGGCGAACAGAGCCGAGCCACCGACCTCCGCGGTGATCAGGTCCTCGATCTCGGCCGGATCGAACAGCACCAGGTCGGCACCCGGTGGCGGCTCGTCCGTCTCCGGCAACCGCAGCACGATCCCGTCGTCACCCGAGACAGACTGCGCATCCATCCCGTACCGCTCGCGCAACCGCGCCGCGATCGCCAGTGCCCACGGCCCGTGCACCTGGCCGCCGTACGGCGAATGCACGCAGACGCGCCAGTCGCCGAGCTCGTCGCGGAACCGCTCGACCAGAACGGTCACGTCATCCGGCACCCGGCTCGTCGCATCGCGTTGCTCGGCCAGATATGAGACCAGGTTGTTCGCCGCATACTCGTCCAGCCCCGCGGCACGCGCTCGCTCAACCGCTTTGCTCGTCGGTAGCGACGCCATCTTCCGCACGAACGCGCCGGTCGCCGCACCCAGCTCAGCCGGTCGGCCCACCGCATCGCCCTTCCAGAACGGCAAGCGACCTGGTTGACCTGGCGCGGGGGAGACCAGCACACGGTCGTGGGTGATGTCCTCGATCCGCCAGCTGGAAGCGCCGAGGGTGAACACGTCGCCCACCCGCGACTCGTACACCATCTCCTCGTCGAGCTCGCCGACACGATGGTTCGTCGACTCGCCGACCAGGAAGACTCCGAACAACCCGCGATCGGGGATCGTGCCGCCGCTCGTCACCGCCAGCCGCTGCGCACCAGGCCGGCCGGAGATCTCCCCACTCACCCGGTCGAAAACGATCCGCGGTCGCAGCTCGGCGAACTCGTCCGACGGGTAGCGACCCGACAGCATGTCGAGGACCCCGTCGTACGCCGATCGTGGCAACGTCGCGAACGGTGCACAGCGTCGTACCAGCGTGAAGAGTTCATCGACATCGACCGTGTCCAGTGCGACGATCGACACGATCTGCTGGGCCAGCACGTCGAGCGGGTTGGCCGGGATGTGGAGGCTCTCGATCAGTCCGTCGCGCATCCGCTGCACAACGACCGCCGTGTCGATCAGATCGCCGCGGAACTTCGGGAACAACACACCCCGCGACACCGCACCGACCTGGTGACCAGCGCGGCCGACCCGCTGCAGACCGCTCGCGACCGACGGCGGCGCTTCCACCTGGACGACCAGGTCGACCGCACCCATGTCGATACCGAGCTCGAGGCTGCTCGTCGCCACTACGCACGGCAGCCGGCCGGACTTCAGATCCGCCTCGATCAGTAGCCGTTGCTCCTTGCTGACCGAACCGTGGTGCGCTCGCGCGATCAACGGAGGTGCAGCCAGCGATGCGCCGGATTGAGCCATCACCTGAGCGGGCGAGCCCGCGTCGGCCAGCTCCAGCTCGGCCCGCTCGGCGGCTATCTCGTTCAGCCGGGCCGTCAGCCGCTCGGCCAGTCGCCGCGAGTTGGCGAAGACGATCGTCGACTTGTGCTGCGCGATGAGGTCGAAGACGTGCTCCTCGACATGCGGCCAGATCGACGCGTGCTGCGGTGGGCCGGCAGCCGATCCGGACGTTTCCACCTCCGTACTTGCCAGCTCGGCCATGTCCTCGACCGGCACGACGACGCTCAGATCCCACTGTTTGGTGAACTTCGGCTGCACCACTGTCACCGGCCGCTCGCCACCGAGGAAGCGTGCGACCTCCTCGACCGGCCGAACCGTCGCCGACAGCCCGATCCGCTGCGCCGGCTTCGGCAACAAGGTGTCCAGCCGCTCGAGCGTCAGCGCCAGGTGCGCACCGCGCTTCGTGCCGGCGACGGCGTGGACCTCGTCGACGATCACCGTCTCCACGCCTCGCAGCGACTCGCGTCCCTGCGAGGTCAGCAACAGGAACAGCGACTCGGGCGTGGTGATCAGTACGTCGGACGGCCGGGTGGCGAACCGTCGTCGCTCACCGGCCGGCGTGTCACCCGACCTGACCGCGACCTCGACGTCGACCGGCGCTTCGCCGAGCCGTCGCGCGGTCTCGCGGATCCCGATCAGCGGAGCGCGCAGGTTGCGCTCGACATCGACCGCGAGTGCCTTCAGCGGTGACACGTACAGCACCCGGCAGCGCAGTTTCGGATCGTCCGGCGGTGGCACCGTGGCCAGCCGGTCGAGTGCCCAGAGGAAGGCCGCCAGCGTCTTGCCCGAACCGGTCGGGGCGACCACCAGCGCATCCCGGCCCGCGGTGATGGCGTCCCACGCCTCGAGCTGGGCCGGGGTGGCCGCCTCGAAGACGTCGCCGAACCACGCCCGGGTCGCGGGCGAGAACCGGCTCAACGCGCTGGTCTTCTTCACGTCGCCCATCTTGCCCGGTTGCTCCGACAGTTTCGGATTTCGCCTCCTGACCAGGCGCTTTCCGTCCGGTGGCGGCGTTGTCCCCATCGTCTGGAATGATCGGCCGCATGATGAACCGCGTACGCGCTGCGCTCGTCGTCGGGGCGTGTCTGGTCGCGCTGACCGGGTGCGTGAAACTCGATGCCGACCTGAAGGTCAACTCGAACGAGACCGTCTCAGGCAACATGCAGATCGGGGTCGACAAGCAGCTGCTGGAGTCCAGCGGCCAGTCGCTCGACAGGGTCCGGGAGCGGATCGAGGACGGGATCAAGGAGACCACCACCGACGGGGTCACCTGCAAGGCGTTCGAGGACGATCGGTACGTCGGTTCCAACTGCACGTTCGAGAGCGTGCCGTTCGACAAGATGGGCAGCTCGAGCGGCGACGGCGTCGGCTTCCAGAAGGACGGCGACAAGGTCAAGGTCACAGTGAAGGTGCCGGACCTCGGCGGCAACCTGCCGTCCGGCAGCCAGCCCACGGTGAACTTCAAGATCACCATGCCGGGCAAGATCCTCGAGCACGACGACGGTGCCAAGGTCGACGGGCGGACGGCGACGTACGACAGCCTCGACAAGCTCGGCAACGTGTCGCTGACCTCTGAGGCGGGCAGCAGCTTCCCGTCGTGGGCGATCATCCTCATCGTCGTGCTGCTGTTGCTGGTGGCTGCTGCGGCCGTGTTCTTCGTACTGCGTAGTCGCAAGGCCAAGGCCCAGCAGGGCTACGGGCCATACGGTCAGTACCCGGGTCAACCCCAGCAGGGCCAGTGGGGCCCGCAGTACGGCGGCCAGCAGGGTCAGTACCCAGGGCAGCAGGGATACGCGCAGTCCGGTCCGGGTCAGTACGGCGGTCAGCCTGGCCAGTACGGCGGTCAACCTGGACAACCCGGCCAGTACGGCGGCCAGCCCGGGCAGTACGGCGGTCAGCCGGGTCAGGGCCAGCCTGGTCCGGGCGGTCAGCCGGGGCAGGCGCCGTACCCGGGACAGCCTGGCCAGCCGCAGTACCCTGGACAGCCTCAGCCGGGCCAGTGGGGTCCGCCGGGCCAGCCGCCTCAGCAGGGTCAGCCTCCGCAGGGCCAGCCAGGGCAGGGTCAGCCGGGGCAGGGCCAGGGCGGCTGGGGACAGCAGCCCGGCCAGCCGCAAGAGGGCTACGGTCAACCAGGGCAACAGCAGCAGGGCGGTTGGGGTCCGCAGCAAGGCCGTCCGCCGGCACCGCCTCAGCAAGGCCAGCCGGGGCAGGGTCAGCCCGAGCAGGGTCAGCCGGGACAGGGCGGCGGGCAGGGCGGTTGGGGACAGCCACCGAAGGATGACGACGGGCAGGCATGAGACTGACGGAGTTCTGGGCGCGGATGGATGAACATCTCGGTCCCGCCTACGCACGGACCTGGGCCGAGACCCAGGTCGTCCGGGAGCTCGGCGGCCGCACGGTCGTCGAGGCCCTGGCCGACGGCGAGCACGCCAAGACCGTCTGGCGCGCCGTCTGGGCGCACCTGCAACTCCCACCCAGCGAGCGCTGACCTCGCCAGGTAGGGGAGTGTCGTCCTACCTGGCCAGCTCCGGCTCCTGCTCCGGCAGTTCCTCGATCGGTTCCGGATCACGCTTCTTGGCCAGCTTGCTCGGCCACCACAGGTGCCGGCCGATGTCGAGGTTCAGCGCTGTCACCAGCACCGAGCGGACCACGATGGTGTCGAGCAGGACCCCGAGTGCCACCGCGATGCCGATCTCGGCGAACGCGACCACCGGCAGCGTCGCCAGCACCGCGAACGTCCCGGCCAGCACCAGCCCGGCCGACGTGATCACGCCGCCGGTCGCGGCGACGCCGATCAACGCGCCGCGCCGGGTGCCGTGGGTCTTCGCTTCCTCGTGCACCCGGGTCATCAGGAAGATGTTGTAGTCGATGCCCAAGGCAACCAAGAAGACGAAGACGAACAGCGGCAGCGACACATCCGTGCCGCCGAACCCGAGCACCTGGTCGAACAACAAGGCGCTGATGCCCAGCGCGGCGCCGAACGACAGCACGACCGTCGCCACCAGCAGCACCGGCGCGAGCAACGCACGGAGCAACAGCGCGAGGATCAGGAACACCACCGCCAGGACGATGGGGATGATGATCTTGTTGTCCCGATCGGCGGCTCGCTGCGTGTCCAGCAGGATCGCGGCTCCGCCGCCGGCCAGCGCGTCGGCATCCGGCACCGCATGCACCGCGGCCCGGACCCGGTCGACGGTGTCCTTCGCGGCCTGGGTGTCCACCGCGTCCGTCATCGTCCCCTCGAGGTAGGCGAGTCCTCCGGCCACCTGCGGTTCGGCGACGGAGGCGATACCTTGCGTCGAAGCCATCGCCGTACGCACCTCTGCTGCCTTGTCCGCGTTGCTCACCACAACCAGCGGGTTGCCCGCGCCGGCGGGGAAGTGGGCGGCCAGGACCTTCTCACCGACCACTGAGTCCGGCGTACCGACGAAGGACTCCTCGTTGCTGAGACCGTTCGGGTCGAGCCGCAGGATGCCGAGTGAAGCGATTGCCAGCACCACGGTGGTGGTGACCCAGGTCAGGCGCGGTCGTACGGCGATCCGTCGGCCGATGCGACCCCACACGCTCGTCTCGGTGTGGTCCTCGGAGCCGTACGTCGGCCGCAGCGGCCAGAACACCCAGCGTCCGAAGATGACCAGCAGAGCAGGCAGCAAGGTCAGCATGGCGGCCAGGGCGACGACGATGCCGACCGCTGCGACCGGACCGAGGCCACGGGTCGAGTTCATCGAGGCGAACAGCAGGCAGAGCATGCCTGCCACCACAGTCGAACCGGAGGCGATGATGGCCGGGCCGGAGCGGTGCAGCGCGAACGCCATGGCCTCGTGCCGGTCCTCGTGTCTCCTCAGCTCTTCGCGATAGCGGGCCACCAGGAGCAGGGCATAGTCCGTCCCAGCACCGAACACAAGGACTGTGAGAATACCTGCGCTCTGGGCATTGACGGTCAGGTCCGCCTCGGTTGCCAGGTAGTAGATGACTGCTTGCGCGGCGAACAGAGCCACTCCGGCAGACATCAGTGGCAGCAACCAGAGCACGGGACTGCGGTACGTCAGCAACAGGATGACGATCACCACGGCTGCAGCGGAGTACAACAGCTTGCCGTCGATGCCGGCAAAGGCCTCCTGCGAGTCAGCTGCGAAGCCACCGGGTCCGGTCACGTGGAACGACATACCGTCCGGGCGGTCGGCTGCCACCCGCCTGATGTCTTCTGCTCGCTCACCGATCGTCTCCCAGCCGCCGGAGCCGGCGTTGATCGGTACGAGTACTTGCAGCGCCTTGCCGTCCTCCGACGGGATCGGCCCGATCACCTCGCGGTCGACATCCTCCAGTTGCGCGAACTGCGCCACGTGGCGAGCGACCGCTTGCTGGTCAGCAGGGGTGATGCCGGCCGGACGTTCGTAGACGAGGACCGCCGGGATCTCGTCCGGCGACGAGAACTGCTGGGTCGCCTTCAGCACCTCGGTGGACTCGGCCTTCCCGGGCAGCCAGGACACCGCATCGTTCTCCTGAGCACCGGTCAGCTTCCCCGCCGGACTGAAGGACACCGCCACCGCGACGATCCACAGTGCCAGCACGATCCACTTGGACACCTTGCCGCATGGCAATGCCGCCAGCCGTCCTGCTCCGCCCACCAGAACCACGCCCCCTTGAGGGGTCGCCCGCCCGTACGTCGGACTGCTCACGACGCACCCCCGATCCAGCCTGCGGGCTGAACCCGGACAGGGTCAACGACCACGCAGTAGTACTGCACTCACCCTGCGTCCCCTTGCCCGATTGGTCAGGGAGTCCAGTCGGTGCGAGCGGCCCACTCTTCCGCGGGCAGGTAGATGAGGTCGCAGACCGGGTCTTTCAGGTCGGCGTAGTCCCCGACGGACTCGATCGGCAGCGCTGCTGCCCGGCGCTTGAACTCGCCGTACGCGGCCGCAGTCTCCGGGTGGCTGCGCAGGTAGTCCCGGAACAGCAGGGCATAGCGCTGGTTGGCCCGTCCGGCGACGCGGACGTGCAGGTTCACCCGTCGCCTGTACATCGGCTCGACGAGCAGGCGCTTGACCCATTGCACATCGTCGGTGGGCAGACCGGGCACCGGGTGGTCCCGTCTGGGCGGCCGGACCTCCCAGTCCGCCGCGGCCATCCGCTCCACCACGTCGTCCAGCTCAGGCTCCGACGCGACCGTCACCTGTATGTCCAGGACGTCCTTGGCCGCCAGCCCCGGGACGGACGTCGACCCGATGTGGTCGATCCGCTGCGCCACCTCTCCGAGCAGGTTGCTCACCGCGTGTGCGATCTTGTCGTACTGCGCCGGCCAACTCTCGTCCGCCCTCACGATGACGATCCCAGTCATGCCGAGATCATCCCAGCACCGGGCCTCTGCCCGCAGCCTCTAGATGGGCTTCACCCGGAAGGCGCTGCTCGCGAGGAGGTCTGCGGCCGCGTACGCCGCTTTGCGAATGCCCTTACGTTCGTCGAAGTAGCCCCCGACCACTCCGACGGCGGGGAGCCGGCCGATGAACCTGGCGCCGATACTGCCGCGCGGGCGATCCTCGAACACGTCGCCGAGTCCGCCGAGCAGCCTGCTGATCCGCCAGACCAACCGGATGCCCCTGCGCAGTCCTGCCTCGTTCGACTCGTCTCCGAGCCCTAGTTGCTTGGCGACGTCCTCGCCGGCCGAGGTCGGGTCGTCGTACTTGAGTACTTCGTCCGGTGTGATCGGGCGGCCGGTGAGTACGCGTGCGATGACCGCCGTACGGTCGGCATGCGCCTCGACGCCGTACTCGCGGCAGACCGCACCGATCACCATGGCCTGCACCGAGGCGCCGAGGGTGTCCTTGAGCGGCAGGTAGTCGGCGGCCGCGCCGCTGATGCGGGGGAGGCCCGCGACCACGGCGGCGAACCCGCCGAGCCGCTCCACCCACCAGTCGCAGCGCTTCGCCAGTGGCAGCGCCGGCCACTCGGTGTGTCCCGGCACCTTCATCTTCAGCAGCCGGTCGATCGCCAGGATCAGACCCTTCTCGGCCAGGTTCGGTTGCTCCTGGGCGGAGTAGTCGGTGAGGATGCTGCGAATGCCGAACGGGTCCTGGCTGCGGAGCGCGTCGAGCACGGAGTCGATGCCGAACTCGACCCGGCTGAGCGCGAGGATGACGGCGGAGTCGGGGATGTCTGGACGGTCTGTCACGCCGTCAGGGTAGGGACTCGGCGGTTCAGGATCGTTGCGGAGGCAACTTCGGCGTGTCAGTTGCGATTCGAACACCTGTTCGGGATAGTTTGGTTTCCTGAAGGTGCGCCGGACGGCCGAGTTTGTCCACAGCTTCGAAGTGGCGACGAAAACTGTCCGACCTAACCCGTACCTTCTCTGGCGACAAGGAAATCCTTCGGGCGGCTGTGACAGCGGCCCCGATACGTAGATGGGTCAGGTGGCAGTCACATGGCTGGTGCAGCGAGTGCGGAACGCGCGGTGGCGGATCGGGAGAAGGCGCTGGCGACCGCGCTGACGCAGATCGAGCGGCAGTGTGGCAAGGGTGCGGTGATGCGGCTGGGCGAGCAGGGCAGGGCCCCGATCGAGGTCATCCCGACCGGGTCGATCGCGCTCGACGTCGCGCTCGGGAT
Organism: Kribbella sp. NPDC049174; assembly: GCF_043197365.1. NCBI lineage: Bacteria > Bacillati > Actinomycetota > Actinomycetes > Propionibacteriales > Kribbellaceae > Kribbella > Kribbella sp. NPDC049174. The sequence continues at coordinate 975,007 of NZ_JBICSZ010000001.1, forward strand.
CGGCGGTCTGCCGCGTGGCCGGGTGGTGGAGATCTACGGACCGGAGTCCTCGGGTAAGACGACGGTCGCCCTGCACGCGGTGGCGAACGCCCAGCGGGCCGGCGGGATCGCGGCCTTCATCGACGCCGAGCACGCGCTCGACCCGGACTACGCGCGGAAGCTGGGTGTCGACACCGACGCGCTGCTGGTCTCGCAGCCGGACTCCGGTGAGCAGGCCCTGGAGATCGCCGACATGCTGGTCCGCTCCGGCGCGATCGACATCGTCGTGATCGACTCGGTGGCCGCGCTGGTGCCGCGGGCCGAGATCGAGGGCGAGATGGGTGACAGCCACGTCGGTCTGCAGGCCCGGCTGATGAGCCAGGCGCTGCGGAAGATGACCGGTGCGGTCAACGGCACCGGGACGACGGCGATCTTCATCAACCAGCTGCGCGAGAAGATCGGCGTCATGTTCGGCTCGCCGGAGACCACGACCGGTGGCCGGGCGCTGAAGTTCTACGCCTCGGTCCGGCTGGACGTGCGCCGGATCGAGTCGCTCAAGGACGGCACCGACTTCGTCGGCAACCGGACCCGGGTCAAGGTCGTGAAGAACAAGGTGGCCCCGCCGTTCAAGCAGGCCGAGTTCGACATCATCTACGGCCAGGGCATCAGCCGCGAGGGCAGCCTGCTGGACCTCGGTGTGGAGCAGGGCTTCGTCCGCAAGGCCGGTGCCTGGTTCACCTACGAGAGCGACCAGCTCGGCCAGGGCCGGGAGAACGCGCGGAACTTCCTGCGCGACAACCCCGATCTGGCCAACGAGCTGGAGAAGAAGATCAAGGAGAAGATGGGCATCGGAGCGGCGGTGGACCAGCCGGCCGACGAGGCCGCCACGGCCGAGGTCGATGTCGACTTCTGATCGACCCACTTCGGACGGCAGCGCTCCTCGGCCTTTATCTGCCGGGGACGCTGCCCCCGAGGCTCTATCCCTACCTCATGCCGACCGTCTGGCACTGGCCCGAGCCCTCATAGCCGAGGGGTCCCGCGGCTCTCCGGAGTCTGGGGCCAACTCGCGTCGGCGACCAAGCACCCGGCCTACACGCGCCGCTGCCGATCCACAGGCGGACGCGGGTGACGCCGTACCCGAGGATCTGTCGAGCTCCAGGCCACCCCGCCGTGCCGGCGGCAGGACCGGCCGCATTGACGACCCCTGGGCAGAAGGCGTCGCTGCCGACGAGCCCTCGGAGTCGAGCCCGGCGGGCGTTCGCGTCGGCAGGATTCGGCAGACCCCAGGGACTCCGGATCCATGGGCAGAGGACGACTCGCCCGAGCAGGGGCAGGCTCGCCGCCGTACTGGTGCAGGTCGGAAGAAGCCGGCGATCAGGGATCCGTGGGGCGACGCTGACGATGCCGCGTCCGTCGACTCGTCGGAGTCGGGCAGCGCGGGCCGCCGTACCGGTGGACGCAGGCAGCGGCCGGCGACCGCGGATCCCTGGGGAGAAGCCGAAGACGTTGCGCCCGATGGTCCGTCGGAATCTGGGAGCGGTGCCGGTGGAAGCCGGCGTACTGCGGGGTCCGACGATGCGTTGGCCGCTGCGAAAGCCTTCGCGGCCGAGGACGCGCCGACCCCGAGCCGGGCCCGGGGTTCTCATTCGGTCAGTAAGCCCGTCACTCGGGCAGATCTCGACGGCGTGCTGAATGACAGCTCACAACACCAGCAGCAGGCTCCCGCTATACCTGAGCGACGCCGTGGCGCGGACACGACCAGCCAGGCAGTTGGTCCGCCCGCCGACACTGCCGCTGGTGCGCGACGCCCGCGCAACGATGCTTCGGGTGAAGATGCCGCCATTGGAGCCGAGGACAGTGCAGATTCCGCCAGGGATGGCGGATCTGCCGGTTGGAGTGCGGCTGCGGCTGTGCCCGAGACCCGGGCTGAGGGTGTGCCCGAGAGCGGGACTGGGGCTCTGCCCGAGACTCGTGGTGGGGCTGAGGCCGGGCCTTCTGGTGGGGTTGAAGCCGACGCTCGTGGTGAGGTTGACGCCGGGGCTCGTGGTGGGGCTGTAGCTGGGGGTCGTGGTGGGGGCGGGGGTCGTAGTCAGCGTGCGGTGGTGCGGCGGCGGGAGTTTGGCGGTGGGGGGTCTCGGCGGGGGAGGAAGCGTTCGGGCGACGGGCCGGAGGGGGCGGCGGATCCTGCGTTGGATGGGGAGGCGGATCCGCATTCGGTGGCTCGGACGATCCTGCTGGACAAGTTGACGGGGCAGCCCCGGACGCGTGCTGAGTTGGCTGGTCTGCTGGCTGAGCGGGAGATTCCGGATGAGGTCGCTGACGAGGTGCTCGATCGGTTCACCGAGGTCGGCTTGATCGATGATGCCGCGTTCGCCACCGCGTGGGTCGAGTCTCGCCATCGTGGGCGCGGTCTCGGCAAGCGAGCGCTGGCCCAAGAACTCCGGCGCCGAGGCGTGGACGATCAGTTGGCCCGCGACGCGCTGGATGAGCTGGAGCCGGAGCAGGAAGAGGAGACGGCCCGCGCTCTGGTACGCCGCAAGCTTCGGTCCATGCGCTCGCTGGATCGCGAGGTGGCGATGCGCCGGCTCCTCGGCATGCTCGCCCGCAAGGGTTACCCCGGCGGAGTCGCCATGACCGTCGTCAAACAAGAACTCTCCGCCAGCCACGAAGAACTCCCCCTCCTCGACCCCTCCGGCCTCGAACCCGACTGACCCCTCGGTACGTGGTTGCCTTGCCCAACCAATGCCCAGCCAGATGAGTCCGACTCCTACCTCCGGACGACGTGGTGGATGAGTCGGTGCGGACCTGACACCCCGGGGAAGGCAGCCGGCGGAGCCGATCGACTTGGCCGACGGCAGATGGTTCGTGGGGTCGCGCTTGGTTCCTGGAGGTACGGCGCGGGCTACGACCGGGACTCCTTACGGGATGCCTGCTCAAACTCCGCCAGATCTCACGTGACAGCGGTCGGCGGTACACCGCTGGTCTCGCGCGGCTGGGGCTGAGGCTCCGGTACGGCTGTGGGCTCGCGTGGCTGGGCTGGGTTCGGGTGTGGCGGTTGGCGTGGTGGGCTCGCGTGGGTGCGGGTGGAGTTCCGATGCGGCGTTGACGTGGTGACTCGCTCATGCGTCGGTGTCTCGCTCGGGGTGCAGACCGTCGGCGTGCGCAGCGGGGCTGCCTTCTTGCTCGACCGGGCTGTGGGGGCGCAGTAGCGTGGCGGGCATGGCGACGTACGACGATGTGGAGCGGCTGGTTGGGGGGTTGCCGGAGACTGTGGAGACGGCGCGGCATGGGAACCGGACTTGGGCGGTTGGGGGTAAGGCGTACGCGTGGGAACGGCCGTTCAGCAAGGCGGATTTGAGGCGATTCGGGGATGAAACTCCGCCGGAGGGTCCGATTCTGGCGATCCGGGTGGAGGATCTCGCGGAGAAGGAAGCGGTGCTGGCAGCACGGGCGGGAGATGGGTTCTTTACGATCCCGCATTTCGACAACTATGCGGCCGTACTGATCGAGCTCGACAAGGTCTCGGAGCCTGTGCTGAGGGAAGCGCTTGTTGATGGCTGGCTCGTCTTTGCGCCGCCACAGTTGGCGAAGGCGCATCTCGACGGCGAGCAAGCGCCAGGGCGTCCGGGCTGATCGATCGAGCGGGACTCGTACGTCGGCGCCGAGTTCAGCCGTGATGACGTCAGGTGGTGGCGTTGAGGAGGCGGTGGGCGAAGGTTCGGCAGTCGGTGGTGAAGGGTTCGCCTTCGGTGATGCGGAAATCTGCCTTCAGGAACGCGAGGTTGAGGATCAGCCACTGCCAGGAGTCGAGGGCGAGGGTGACGTTGGTTCGGTGGTCGTCGACGGCTTGGATCTCGGCGTCCTGGTAGCGGAGTGCGTCCATGACGGCTGCCGCGGGTGCGTCGACCACGAGGCTGACCGTTTGCTTGTGGCGGTTGAGGCCTTGGCGCAGGTAGTCGGAGGCTGACTCGGCGGGGAGTGGACGTGGCTCGTAGCGGGAGCCGCTGCGGAGTAGGTCGGTCATGCGGTCGAGGCGGAATACGCGCCAGTCCTCGCGCTCGAGGTCCCAGGCGAGCAGGTACCACCGGAGCAGGTGGTGGACCTGCCGATAGGGCTCTACCCGCCGGAGGGCTCGTTCGCGGCGAGCGTTCTGGTAGCTGAAGGAGATCGTTTCCTGGGCGGCGATTGCCTCGGCGATCAGACCGAGTTGTTCGGCGGTCACGCTCGGGGCCGGTTGAGGGCTGGTCTCCAGGCTGGAGCGAACCGACACCGCCCGCCCCCGAAGCCGAGCCGGCAGAAACTGATCCACCTTGCCGTAGGCACGCGTCGCGGCGTCGCCGATGCCGCCTTCGCCCGACGCCCCGACCGCGGCAGGTCCGGCTTCGGCGGGTCCGCCCGCGGCGGATTCGACTGCAGTTGGTCCGACTGCGGCGAGGGATGCCAGGGCTAGGAGGGTTGCGACGGCCTCGTCGTCGTCCAGGACTAGGGGCGGCATGGTGCGGCCGGCGGCGAGGCGGTAGTAGCCGCCGGGGCCGGGTTGCGTCTCGACCGGGTAGCCGTAACCACGCAGCCGGTCGACGTCCCGGCGCAGGGTCCGTGGACTGACGCCGAGCCGTCGGGTCAACTCGTCGCCGCTGAACGACCGACCTGACTGCAAGGTCGACAGCAGCGCCAGCATGCGTGCGGTGACATCGGCCATGACCCGATCATCGCAGTAAATCCGGCCAGAATCCGGCCACATCTGCTCATAGCGTCGTACGCATGACCCACCGACTGACACAGCGAACCATCACCCTGCGCCGAGCCCGGACGAACAACCTGGCCGACCTGGACCTCGACATCCCGCGGAACCAACTGGTCGTGTTCGTCGGCAGATCCGGTTCGGGCAAGTCGTCGCTGGTGTTCGACACGATCGCCGCGGAGGCGGGCTATCAACTCAACGAGACCTTCCCGCCGTTCGCCCGGAACCGGCTGCCGAAGTGGACGCGCCCGGAGGTCGAACACATCGGCGGCCTGACGCCCGTGATCGTCATCGACCAGCGCCGGATCGGCGGCAACGCCCGCTCGACCGTCGGCACGATCACCGACGCCTGGACCTACTTGCGGTTGCTGTTCTCCCGCCTCAGCGAGCCGTACGTCGGGGAGGCGAACCACTTCTCCTTCAACGATCCCGTCGGCATGTGCCCGACCTGCTCCGGGCTTGGGGAGGTGGTCGTGAGCGCGGTCGAACAGTTCCTGGACCTGGATAAATCGCTCGGCGACGGTGCGATCCTGCTGCCGGGATTCGGCAACGGCGGCTATTGGCATGCCCAGTACGCCGATATCGGCACCTTCGACGTCGACACCCCATTGCGGGAGTGGACCGAGCCTGAGCGTCAGGCCTTGCTGTACGGCGGCCAAGCGGCAGCCGACCTGGGCCGGAAGCTCCCGAAGGAGTACGAGGGGGTCGTCGAACGCTTCGAGCGCATCTACCTGCACACCTCGGACAACCTGTCCGAACGGAAGCAGGAGGCCATTCGCAAGTTCACCCGCTCCGAGACCTGTTCGGACTGCGCCGGCGATCGTCTCAACCAGGCGGCGCGGACGGTGACCGTACTCGGTCACACGATCGGTGAACTGTCGCGACTCGAGATCACCGAACTAGTCGACGTCGTACGCACGGTCGACGCGGCGGGCGTCGTACCGGTGGTGGCTGCGTTGATCGCGCGGCTGGAGGCGATGGTCACGATCGGGCTCGGGTACCTGACGTTGTCTCGGGCAACGACCACCTTGTCCGGTGGTGAGTCGCAACGGATCAAGACGGTGAAGCATCTCGGGTCGAGTCTCACCGAGATGACGTACGTCGTGGACGAGCCGACCGTCGGGCTGCATCCGACCGATGTCGAGTCGATGATCGAACTGCTGGAACGGCTTCGCGACAGCGGCAACAGCGTGCTGGTCGTTGAGCATGACCCTGCCGTGATGGCCCACGCGGACCAGATCGTCGAAGTGGGTCCTGAGGCGGGGAATGCCGGTGGACGGCTGGTGTTCCAAGGGACGTTCGCGGAGCTTCGCGACGCCGGTACGTCGACCGGACGGGCGTTGGCTCGGCAGCGGCCCTTCAAGGCTTCGGTACGTCGTGGCAACGGGAAGCTGACTGTGGTGGATGCCAGCCGCAACAACCTGCAGAACGTCACCGTGAGCTTTCCGACGGGTGTGATGAGTGTGCTGACCGGTGTGGCCGGTTCTGGTAAGTCCAGCCTGGCGGAGGAGTTGGTGGCGCAGCACTCCGCGGTGGTGATCGACCAGAAGCCGGTGAGTACCAACCGCCGGTCGACGCCGATCACGTACACCGGCATCGCTCCGGCGGTTCGCAAGGTGTTTGCGCGGCACAACGACGTACCCGCTGCTCTGTTCAGTGCCAACTCGGCGGGGGCCTGCCCTGACTGCAAGGGGTTGGGAGTCATCTACACCGACCTCGCGTTCATGGACGGGCAGGAAGTTGTCTGCGAAACGTGTCACGGGCGTCGCTTCACCCCGGAGATCCTCGCGCACAAGGTGAACGGCCTCTCCATTGCCGACGTCGACGAACTCACCATCGACGAAGCCACCAACCGACTGCCCGACGCGGGCATCTCGCGGGCTCTGCATCAGTTGGCGGCGGTTGGGCTGGGGTATCTGCGGCTGGGGCAGTCGCTGAACACGCTGTCGGGTGGTGAGTGCCAGCGGGTGAAGATCGCCAAGGAGCTTCGGCCGATGGATGAGCCGACCACGTACGTGCTGGACGAGCCGACGACCGGATTGCACCTGAGTGACATCGACATGCTGCTGCACGTGCTCGACCGCCTCGTCGACCACGGCCACACCGTCGTCGTGGTCGAACACAACCTCGACGTCATCCGCCAAGCCGACTGGCTGATCGACCTCGGCCCAGGCCCCGGCCGCCATGGCGGCACCATCCTGTACGAGGGCCGCCCCGCCGACTACACGCATCCAGCGACCCCCACCAACACAGCCCTGACCGCCACCCGCTGAGCCGCAGTTGAAGGGGTGGGATCGGGCGGGGTGGGGGAATCGGTGGGAGCGCGGGCGGCGAGGGGCGTTGACGGGTGGGGGTTGACGGTGTGTCATCCGAAGAGGGCCGGTGTTTGGACTGGTCCGTAGGCTGGGACTTTCGGTCGATCCGCCCCTGACACCGCGGAGGGTGCAATGAGCGATTTCCAGGAACAGGCGAAGAACTGGCTCCGGAACGTCGTCAAGCAGAACCCGGACAAGATCAAGGCCGGCGTGGAGAAAGCCGGCGACCTGATCGACAAGCAGACGGGTGGCAAGTACGCGGAGAAGGTCGACGCCGTACAGCAGAAGGTCGGCGGGTACGTCGATTCACAGTCCGCCGAGACCTCGCCCGCCCAGCCTCCGACCGAGTCCACCACCGAGGCGAGTGCCGGGGGAGAGGCGACCGCGGAGCAGCAGGGTGGTGACGGAGAGGCGCGGGCCGAGGAACCACAGGCGTCCGGCGCTGACGCCGGCAGCGCGAGCGCAGAGGGTGAGCCCGGCGCCGCCGACGATCGAGCTGAGGGACAAACCGGGAGTGAAGCCGGCGGTGTCGCTGAGCCCGGTGGTGGCGGCGATCCTGAAGCTGGCGGCGGGGGAGTCGTGGGCGGAGACCTGCCTGACCCGTCGACCGAGCCGGCGAGCTCGGCCGGCTCACGCCCCGAGGGCACCCAGACCGGCAGCACCGTCACCGGCCAGACCAACGGCACCGACAGCGGCCAGACCGACAGCACCGAGTCCGACGAAGGCCTCCCCGGCCCACGCGGGTAGCCAGACCTGCAGCACAACCGAGGTACCCCGCACACGCGCGGGCCAGCGTTCCGGAGTAGACCAGCGAGAGTGCTGGTTTGTTGTGCGACGGGGTCGCAGGATGACGGAGGTCGTTGGTTTCGGTGCCTTCGGTGATGGTGGGGCGGGGTGGGAGTGTCCGTCTTGACCGGGTGGTGGGGCACGCCTAGCCTCGGAATCAGTAAGGGATCACTCCACCTGACGGTGGCGGGTATAGCACCGGCAGGTCGGTTGATCACCGGCCGACCGGCCGGAGAGAAGACACGACACCACGCTCGACCGAGCTGAAGGACTGACGACGGCGACTCGCAGCGCCGTCGAATAGACGGCACCGCGGTTCGACGGTGGCGGCCATGAACACCGTGTCTGGGTGAGGAGCACCCAGGGGCCGCCCGGTCGCCGAAGCGGTACCGCAACGGTACGGACAAGCGCACCGCCGTACGCCGGTGGTGCGGTCAGCCGTACCGTCAGTCGACCGTACATGTGGCGAATCCCTTCGACCGACCACAAAGTCCCGCCTGGTGCGTGACTCGAAAGAGGGGAGACGCCGATGACTGCGACGTCAGTCGGGCTGTCTCTGATCGGACTGCTGATCGCCGGGTTGCTGGCCTGGATCGGGTTCACCCTCTCCCGCCGAAAAGCCGCCGAGGGTTCGGCGGCCGCCGAGCTCGAGGCCGCCGCCATCACCGCCGGCGCGAAGTCGGCGGCGGAGTCGGTACGTCGCCAGGCCGAGGAGGAAGCCGCCGTCCTGCGGGTCCGGGCCGAGGCCGCCGAGCAGCGGGCCGAGGAGATCCGCCGCGCCGCGGAGGACCGGGCCATCGAGGTGCGGCGCGAGGCCGAGCAGCGGGCATCCGACGTACGGCGGGAAGCGGAGTCCGAGGCGCAGTCGATCCGGGACGATCTGCGCGAGCAGCGCCTGGAGATGGAACGCCGTGAGCACCGCCTGACCGAGCGTGAGGAGCGGCTCGACGAGCAGCACCGCACGATCGAGGAACGCCAGACCGAGCTGACCGCGCACCTGGCCGAGCTGGACCGCCGCAAGGCCGAGATCCGCGACCTCGAGGACGAGCGTCGCCGGATCCTGGAGGGCGTCGCGAACCTGACCACCGAGCAGGCCAGGAGCGAGCTGGTCGCGGCGATCGAGACGGAGGCGAAGCGGCACGCGCACACGATCGTCCGCGACATCGAGCGGCAGGCGCTGGACGAGGGTGAGACGAAGGCCCGCAAGATCATCACCGGTGCGGTCCAGCGGCTGGCGTCGGAGCAGACCAGCGAGTCCGTCGTGTCGGTGGTGCACCTGCCGAGTGACGACATGAAGGGCCGGATCATCGGCCGCGAGGGCCGCAACATCCGGTCGTTCGAGCAGACCACCGGGGTCAACCTGATCATCGACGACACTCCGGAAGCGGTGCTGCTGTCCTGCTTCGATCCGGTACGGCGGGAAACCGCGCGGTTGACCCTGGATTCGCTGGTACTCGACGGCCGGATCCACCCGAGCCGGATCGAGGAGATCTACGAACGCAGCAAGGGTGAGGTCGCCGAGTTGTGTGAGCGCGCTGCCGAGGACGCGATGGCCGAGGTCGGGATCACCGACCTGCACCCGGAGTTGGCCCGGACGATGGGGCTGCTGCGGTACCGGACGTCGTACGGGCAGAACGTGCTGAAGCACCTGATCGAATCGGCGCACATCGCGGGGATGATGGCGGCCGAGCTCGGGCTGGATCCGAAGCTGTGCAAGCGCGGTGCGTTCCTGCACGACATCGGCAAGGCGCTGACGCACGAGTCCGAGGGCAGTCACGCGATCGTCGGCGCGGAGCTGGCCCGGAAGTGGGGCGAGAACGACGACGTCGTGCACTGCATCGAGGCGCACCACAACGAGGTCGAGGTGCGGACGGTCGAGGCGGTGCTGACCCAGGCGGCGGACGCGGTGAGCGGCGGCCGGCCGGGTGCGCGGCGGGAGTCGCTGGAGGCGTACGTGCAGCGGCTCGAGCGCCTGGAGGAGATCGCGATGCACCACGACGGGGTGGAGAAGGTGTTCGCGATGCAGGCCGGGCGCGAGATCCGGGTGATGGTGCTGCCGGACGCCGTCGACGACATCGGCGCACAAGTGATGGCACGCGATATCGCCAAGCAGGTCGAGGAGGAGCTCACCTACCCCGGCCAGATCCGCGTCACCGTCGTCCGCGAGTCCCGCGCCACCGAGGTAGCCAAGTAGACCGAGGTACGCCGGCCGGGACCAGGCACTTGGCTCAGTCGGCGTACTTCGCCCGCCACTCCGGCGGATCGAACGGCGCGCCGTAGATCCGGGTCTCGCGCGCGATCCGCCCGTCGCGGAACTCCACGATGTTCGCGACGTAGTAGATGTCGCCGCTGTAGTCCGAGCGGCCCAGGACGACGAAGTGGTCGCCCGCGCCGGTGATGCGCAGGATCTGGATCGACGGCGGATTCGGGTACTCCTGTTGCATCGCCCACATCCGGTCCCGCCCGACGAGGCGCTCACCGGACTGTGGCATCTCCAGGACGTAGTCCTCCGCGCGCATTTCGTGTTCCGCCTCGGCCGACAGCGCCAACTGGCCCTCCATCGGCCACAACCGCTCCAGCAACTCCCGATTCCGGTCCATGACGCCACCGTCCGCCGGACTCTTCAGCCAGCCTTAAAGCCGGTGCGGTCACCGCGCGAGCGTCGTACGGTCGGACGATGGACATCAGGCCAGCCACCCAAGCCGACCTCGACAGGCTGATCGCCCTGGCCGAGCCCGCCGCCCGGCATCACCTCCGCGAGCGCTGGGAGACCCAGCAACGAGGTGACGGCCTGTTCCTGCTCGCTCACCGCGACGGCGAGATCGTCGGCCACACGATGCTGTTCAAGCACTCGAAGTACGCCGAGGTCCGCGCCGCGCACGAGGTCGCCGAGATCAACGCACTGCACGCCTACGTTCCGAAGCAGGGCGTCGGTACGGCGATCATCAACGCAGCCGAAACGATCGCGGCGGACTGGTCGCGGCCGGCGATCGGCCTGGCCGTCGGTCCCGACAACCACGTCGCCCGCAGGCTGTACGAGCGTCTCGGCTACCAGCCGTGGGACGGCGCCCAGGTGATCGACACCTGGACCGAACAAGATGCCGACGGCAACATCGTCCACTCGCACGAGGACCGCTGCGACTACCTGCTCAAGCCGTTGAGCTAGTCCTTGCGTTCGCGCAGGTGCGTCGGCGTCACGTCGATCGGCTTGGTGGCCACCTGCTCCGGCGGGTCGGTGTTGTACTGCTTCTCGACCGCCGGGTCGATGACGGTGAAATCGTCCCGCTTGTGCGGGTTGGCGAGCCGGTAGGAGACCCAGATGCCGGCGACGCCGGCGAGCATGATGATGATGCCCAGCGCGGTCAGGTTCAGCCAGTCGGACGTGTCCCGGACGGCGAAAGCGATGATGGCACCGATGGCGATCAGCGCGATCCCGGCACCGATCCTCATGATTGCTCCTTCCTGGCGTGCGAGCGCCGCGGGCGGAGACGACACAGCGACGACACTGCGGGGTGTCAGGATGACATTGTGTAGTCCCCGCTCACTCACGGTACCCAAACCGCGAATCGCCATGCACTCCGGTCAGCGGAAGGCGGCCTGGCCGGTGAGAGCCTGGCCGATGACCAGCTGGTGGACCTCGGAGGTGCCCTCGTAGGTGAGGACGGACTCGAGGTTGTTGGCGTGCCGCATGATCGGGTACTCGCCGCTGATCCCGTTCGCGGCCAGGATCGTCCGGCACTCGCGCGCGATGGCGATCGCCTCACGGACGTTGTTGAGCTTGCCGACGCTGACCTGCTCGGGACGCAGCGTCCCCTTCTCCTTCAGCCGGCCGAGGTGGACGGCGAGCAGGATGCCCTTGTTCAGCTCGACCGCCATGTCGGCGATCTTGGCCTGGGTCAGCTGGTAGCCGGACAGCGGCTTGTCGAAGACCGTCCGCTCGCCGGCGTACGTGAGCGCCGTCTCCAGGCAGTCGCGGGCCGCACCCATCGCGCCGAAGATGATGCCGAACCGGGCCTCGTTCAGGCAGCCGAGCGGACCGGACAGACCACGGGCCTCGGGCAACAGGGCCGACGCCGGCAGCCGTACGTCGTCCAGCACCAGCTCGGACGTGACCGACGCGCGCAACGACAGCTTCCCGGTGATCTCCGGTGCCGTGAAACCAGGCGTCGAGGTCGGTACGACGAAGCCGCGCACACCCTCGTCGGTCCGGGCCCAGACCACCGCGACGTCGGCCACCGAGCCGTTGGTGATCCACATCTTCGAACCGTTCAGCACCCAGTCGTCGCCGTCGCGCCGGGCGTTGGTGCGCATCCCGGCGGGGTTCGAGCCGAAGTCCGGCTCGGTCAGGCCGAAGCAGCCGATCGCCTCGCCGGCCGACATCCGCGGCAGCCACTCGGTCTTCTGCTCCTCGCTGCCGTACTTCCAGATCGCGTACATGGCCAGCGACCCCTGCACCGACACCAGCGAACGCATCCCGGAGTCGGCCGCCTCGATCTCCAGACAGGCCAGCCCGTACGCGACCGGACCGAGGCCGGCGCAGCCGTACCCGGTCAGATGCATGCCGAGGAAGCCGAGCGCACCCAGCTCCTTCGCCAGCTCCCGCGCCGGAATACTCGCGGACTCGAACCACTCGGGCAGCGACGGCCGCAGCCGCTCATCCGCGAACCGCCGGGCAGTCGCCCGTACGTCGACCTCCTCCTCGGTCAACAGCGAGTCCACGTCCACAAGATCCAGCGAAGCGGTCATAGGGCTCACGCTAGCCGGTACGGCGGGTATCCCGGAGCGGCACAGATCACTTGGACTGCTCGCTTCGCTCGCCATCCAAGCGATCCGAGGGATGCTGTGTTGTTTGGTTCACTCGCTTCGCTCGCTCACTTCCGGTACCAGGGCCACCACCAGTGCCGCTTGCGCGGGTGGCGGATGGTGAGCGAGCTGTGCCGGGCGCGGCCGGTGACGTAGAGGTGGACGCCGTTCGGAGCGGCGGCCGTGGCTTTGTTCTTCGCGGAGCTGCCGTGCAGGTCCACGTCGTCGATGGTGACCGACCAGCCCGGCGGGACGATCATCACGATCGAGCTGTGCTGGATGTCGGCCTGCACGTTCACCTCGGGCCAGTGGACCACTGCGTCGGTGAAGTCGAGCCGCACCGACGAGTGCTTCACCTGCGTCACCACGCGCTCCGGCACCTGCCAGGCCCCTTCGCGCTTCTGCGAACTGTGCGCGGCCTTGATCACGATCTCGGCCCGGTTGCTACCGGAGCGAACCGGCACCAGGTCGGCCGTCGCGTTCCGCAGCTCGAGCTGGGTCTTGGCCGAGTAGATCTGGGTCAGCCGCTCGTCCAGCTCCTGGAAATCCAGCCGCCCGTCGCTGTGTGCTTCCTGGACCACGGCGGCGGCACGCTCGCGGTCGTTGTCAGAGGCCCGATGACCGGGCGGCGGCTGCTCCAGACTCATTCCCCAAAGGTAGCGCCGCTACGGGTACCGGGTCCGCGCGGAGCGGCGGGCCAGGTCCAGGAACCTGCCGATCACCACGGACCAGGTCTGCTCCAGCTCGGCCGCATGCCGCTCGGCCGCCGCGACGACCTCCGCGGGATCGAACCCCCAGGACCGCAGCCGGTCGGGATCCCAGCTCCGCACCCGGTCGACAGTGACCTCGGGGTGGAACTGGACACCCCAGCTCCGGCCGATGCGCAGCATCTGGTGCGCGCAGCGGTCGCTCGACATCAACAGCACCGCCCCGGCCGGCAGCCGGGTGATCTGATCCTGATGGCTCTCGACCGCTCGCACGACGGCCGGCAGACCGGCGAGCAGCGGGTCGTCCTCGGCGCCGGGCACCAGGCGAAGCTCGGTCACGCCCTTCTCGGGCAGCCCGTACTTGCCGCGCACCTCACCGCCGAACGTGTGCGCCAGGAGTTGCGCGCCCAGGCAGATTCCCAGCACCGGTACGCGGTCCTGCTCGGTCGTCGCCCGCAGCAGCTCTCGCTCGGCCTTCAGCCACGGCGAGGCGTCGTCGGCGTCCGGCAGCATCCCGCCGCCCAGCAGAAGGAGCGCAGAGTGGCCGTCGACGTCGGAAGGAATCGGCTCTCCGGCCCAGGCGCGTACGACGACCGGGGTGAAGTCCCGCTCCTCCAGCCAGCCGAGCAAGCGGCCCGGACCACTGCCGGGATCGTTCTCGATGATCAACACCGTCATCGGGCGGCTGACAGCTGCAGACACAGTCGTCAACCGTAGACCACGACGGCACACCGCGAGCCGCCGTACTGCGGTGCCGGTTCCGCGATACTGAACTGCAGGCGTTGGCTGGGGGTGTGCTGATGGAGCCGATCAGTGGGTTCGTGACGGCCTCGGTCGGGGACGTGGCCTTCAACTTCGGCAAGGGCGTCGTGAGCGCGTTCCTCGGGGCGCGGCGCAAGTCCCGGCACGACAGGTCGGTGCAGCCGCAGCTGGACATGCTCGTGCACACACCTGGTCAGTACGAGCCGCTCTTCGTCCTGAACAGGACCGTGCCCGCGGTCGACAGGATGGTCGGCCTCCAACAGGCCAGTCCGGCTCCGCTGCTGACGGTGGAGTTCGTGCCGGGCGACACCCGTGCCGAGGCTCGCCTGACGGCCAACGATCCGGTGCTCATCACCATCAGCGATGTCAGTCACCCCGAGTTCGACGCTCTGGTGCTGACCACCACGCTGGGCGGTGCCGCGTCGGCCCAACTGCCGCCCGGGTTCTATCACGTGTCCGCAGTCGTGATCGACGCCGACGAGGACGTGCTGCTCGGGTACGGCGCTCAGAACAACCTCCGGCTGATCAGCGGAGACGATCTCATCGTCTCGCTGGCGATCTTCACGGAGGGAGTGGCAGAGGTGGCGTCGGCCTTGGTCACGGAGGCCGCGCCCCAGCCGGTGCTGGTGGGGCCTGACGGTGACGTCGTACCGCTCCTGGACCTCGTGCTGATCGGGCGAGCCTCTGACTGCGACCTGATCCTCGATCATCCGAAGGTCGACCGGCATCACGCGGAGCTGCTCCGGATCGACGGAGTCAGCTTCGAGTTGCGGGACCTCGGCTCGACCAACGGCACCTTCGTCAACGGTGTGCGGGTCGGTCGCCAGCTGGTCGGCGACGGCGACGAGATCCGCCTCGGAAGCTTCCGCCTCAGCCTCTATCTGGAGTGATCACACCGAATCGCTTCGTGGTGGCCTGACCTGGGACAATGGCTGGCGTGAATCCGCGAACCGTCGTCATCCTCGGCTCGACCGGCTCGGTCGGCACCCAGGCGCTGGAGCTGATCGGCCGGAACCGGGATCGGTTCCGGGTGCTGGCGCTCTCGGCCGGCGGCGACAACGTCGGTCTGCTCGCCGCGCAGGCGCTCGAGTTCGGCGTCGAGGTGGTCGGTGTGGCGAAGGCCACGGTCGCCCAGGACCTGCAGCTCGCCTTCTACGCCGAGGCGAAGCGCCAGGGCTACGCGCAGGGCGAGTTCCGGATCCCCAAGATCATCACCGGCCCGGACGCGTCCACCGAGCTCGCGGCGATGCCGTGTGACGTGGTTCTCAACGGCATCACCGGCTCGGTCGGACTCCGGCCGACACTCGCGGCCCTCGACGCGGGGACGACCCTCGCCCTCGCCAACAAGGAGTCGCTGGTGATCGGCGGCCCGATCGTGACCCGGCGGGTGAAGCCAGGCCAGATCGTGCCGGTCGACTCCGAGCACAGCGCCATCGCTCAGTGCCTGCGCAGCGGCACGGCCGACGAGGTACGGCGTCTGGTGGTGACCGCGAGTGGCGGGCCGTTCCGCGGCCGGTCACGAGCCGAGATGGCCGACGTCACCCCGGAACAGGCGATGAACCACCCGACCTGGGACATGGGCCCGGTGATCACGATCAACTCGGCCAACCTGGTGAACAAGGGCCTCGAGGTGATCGAGGCGCACCTCCTCTACGGGCTGCCGATGGATCGGATCGAGGTGGTCGTGCACCCGCAGTCGATCGTGCACTCGATGGTCGAGTTCGTGGACGGCTCGACCGTGGCTCAGGCCTCGCCGCCGGACATGCGGCTGCCGATCGCACTCGCCCTCGGCTGGCCCGACCGGATACCGGACGTCGCGACGCCCTGCGACTGGACCACTGCGGGCACCTGGGAGTTCGAGCCACTCGACAACGAGGCGTTCCCGGCGGTCCAGCTGGCCCGCGAGGCCGGTGCCCGCGGCGGGACCGCGCCGGCCGTGCTCAACGCCGCCAACGAGGTCTGTGTCCAGGCGTTCCGGGACGGGCGGTTGCCGTTCCTGGCGATCGTCGACACCGTGGCCCGGGTGGTGACCGAACACGACGTACCCTCATATGAGGAACTGTCCATCGACGACGTGCTCGCCGCGGACACCTGGGCTCGCGCCCGGGCCCGGGAGTTGACAGGCGTACAGGAGACCACGAAGGCATGACCGCGCTTCTCACCTTTATCGGCATCGTGCTGTTCGTGGCCGGCATCCTGATCTCGGTCGGGCTGCACGAGCTGGGTCACATGGTGCCCGCGAAGGCCTTCGGGATGAAGGTGACCCAGTTCTTCGTCGGCTTCGGCCGGACCGTCTGGTCCACCAAGCGCGGTGAGACCGAGTACGGGATCAAGGCGATCCCGGCCGGTGGGTTCGTCCGGATCATCGGCATGATGCCGCCGGCCAAGGGTGCGGACCCGAGCAAGGTCCGCAAGGCCAACACCGGACCGATCCAGTCGATGGTGGAGAACGCGCGATCGGCGGAGTACGAGACGATCGACCCGGCGGACGACGGCCGGCTGTTCTACCAGAAGGTGTGGTGGAAGAAGCTGATCGTGATGGCGTCCGGGCCGCTGGTCAACGTGGTGATCGCGTTCGTGCTGTTCGGCGGCCTGTTCATGCTGTACGGCGCCAGCGTCGCGCAGACGACGGTTGCCACCGTCACCGACTGTGTCATCCCGGCCTCCCAGGCGACCGCCGACCGCAAGTGCGAGCCGGCTGACCAGGTGTCGCCGGCCAAGACCGCCGGGTTCCAGGTCGGCGACCGGATCGAGTCCTTCAACGGCACCCAGATCACCAGCTGGGACCAGCTCACCCCGCTGATCCGGGCCAACACCGACAAGGCCGCCACGATCGTTGTCGAGCGCAACGGCCAGCCGGTGACCCTGCAGACGAACACGATCATCAACCAGGTCCGCGACGAGGCCGGGTCGGACAAGATCGTCTCGGTCGGGTTCCTCGGCGTCTCGCCGGAGATGAAGGTCGAGCGGCAGGACTTCGGCTTCGTGGTGGACAAGATGGGCGAGATGACCGTCGCCACCGTCAAGGCGATCGGCAACTTCCCGGAGAAGCTGGTCGGCGTGGCCAAGTCGATCGTCGGCGGCGACCGCGACGAGGACAGCCCGATGAGCGTGGTCGGCGCCAGCCGGGTGGCCGGCGAGATCGCCGCCAACCAGTCGATGACCGGCGGCGAGCGGATCGTGCTGGGGATCTCGCTGCTCGCCTCGCTGAACCTGTTCCTTGCCCTGTTCAACTTCATCCCGCTGCTGCCGCTGGACGGCGGGCACATGGCCGGCGCGATCTGGGAGGGCATCCGGCGCGGCTTCGCCAAGCTCTTCGGCCGGCCCGACCCCGGGTACGTCGACGTGGCCAAGCTGCTCCCGGTCGCGTACGTCGCGGCCAGTGTCATCGTCGTGATGGGCGTCCTGCTCGTCATCGCCGACATCGTCAACCCGATCAGGCTCTTCAACGGATAACGCACCACCCTCAACGGATAAAGGACCCATGAGCATCAACCTGGGCATGCCCGCGCTGCCGCCACCGACCCTCGCCCCGCGCCGCAAGACCCGCCAGATCAAGGTGGGCAAGGTGCTGGTCGGCGGTGACGCACCGGTGTCCGTGCAGTCGATGACGACGACGCTGACCTCGGACGTCAACACGACGCTGCAGCAGATCGCGGAGCTGACCGCTGCCGGGTGTGACATCGTCCGGGTCGCCTGCCCGTCCCAGGACGACGCGGACGCGCTGCCGGAGATCGCGCAGCACTCGCAGATCCCGGTCATCGCGGACATCCACTTCCAGCCGAAGTACGTGTTCGCCGCGATCGAGGCGGGCTGTGCGGCGGTCCGGGTGAACCCGGGCAACATCCGCAAGTTCGACGACCAGGTGAAGGAGATCGCGGCCGCGGCGAAGGACCACGGCACGTCGATCCGGATCGGCGTCAACGCGGGGTCGCTGGATCCGCGGCTGCTGAAGAAGTACGGCAAGGCGACGCCGGAGGCGCTGGTCGAGTCGGCCGTCTGGGAGGCCTCGCTGTTCGAGGAGCACGACTTCCACGACTTCAAGATCTCGGTCAAGCACAACGACCCGGTCGTGATGGTGCGTGCCTACGAGCTGCTGTCCGAGGCCGGTGACTGGCCGCTGCACCTCGGCGTGACCGAGGCCGGGCCGGCGTTCCAGGGCACGATCAAGTCGTCGGTCGCGTTCGGTGCGCTGCTGTCCAAGGGCATCGGCGACACGATCCGGGTGTCGCTGTCCGCGCCGCCGGTCGAGGAGGTCAAGGTCGGCCTGCAGATCCTGCAGTCGCTGAACCTGCGCGAGCGCAAGCTCGAGATCGTCTCCTGCCCGTCCTGCGGCCGCGCCCAGGTGGACGTCTACACCCTGGCCGAGCAGGTCACCGCCGGCCTGGAGGGGATGGAGGTCCCGCTCCGCGTCGCCGTGATGGGCTGCGTCGTCAACGGCCCGGGCGAGGCCCGCGAGGCCGACCTCGGCGTCGCCTCCGGCAACGGCAAGGGCCAGATCTTCGTCAAGGGCGAGGTCATCAAGACCGTCCCGGAGTCCGCCATCGTCGAGACCCTGATCGAAGAAGCCCTCCGCATCGCCGAAGAAATGGGCGAATCCACCGAATCCGGCGAACCCACCGTCACCGTCAGCTGAGACATCAAACTCGAAGGTGCTTCCTCCCGCCGGGAGGAAGCACCTTCTGTTTGAGTACGCTGGTGCCTGTCGGTACCGATCATTGGTGCGCGAATCCAGCAGATGATGGTGTCTGGCTCAGCGGCCAGTTGGTGTATGATCGCTACCATGACGCGCATCTCCGTGGACGTGAACGACGAGTGGCTGGACGCTGCTCGCGCTGAGCTCGGCACTGACAGCAAGGTGGAGACGATCAACGCGGCTTTGCGCGAGTTCGCCGCGCGCAAGCGGGCGCGAGATCTCATCGCGACACTCGATGACATCGAGTTGGATGTCAGCCGCTCGGCGGATACGTGGCGGTACGGTGGCGGGCGTGACCTGAGCCAGGTGGAGAAGGATGCCCGGGAGGAGCGCTCCGCATGATGGCGGGCGCAGCCTACCTGGCGGACACGACGGTCTTCGTCCTCCGTGGCCGACACGACGACGTGAAGCAGCGGTTCGACAGCCTGCTGATCGAGGGACGGCTGGTGTTCTGCCAGATGGTGCTCCTCGAATGCCTCAACAACGCCCCCGACCTCAAGTCGTACGAGCGGCTGTGGGCGACCTTGCACGGACAGCGGTGGGTGGACGTCACCGCTGCGGCGATGGATCGAGCACTGGATGTGCACCGGTCGCTTGCCAACAAGAGTCAGCACCGGGGCTTCAAGCTGCCGGATTTGATCATCGCCGCGACCGCAGAGTTGGCTGGGCTCACGGTCCTGCACTACGACGAGGACTACGACCGGATTGCCAAGATCACCGGGCAGCCGGTGGAGTGGGTTGCACCGAAGGGGTCGCTTTGAGCGGGACGAAGTACTTGGTGGTCAGTGCGGTCGCAGGTGAGGCGAAGTACATCCCTCGAGGGATTCCGGTGGTGGTGAGCGGGATTGGGAAGACTGCGGCGGCGGTGGCTACTGCTCGGGCTTTGGGGGAGCGGGACATCAGCGACCTGGTGGTGCTGAATGTGGGGACTACCGGGGCGTTGCGGGATGGGATGGCGGGGCTTTATCTGCCGTCGCGGGTGATCAATCACGACATCAACGCGGATGCGGTGCGGGCGTTGGGGGTTGACCCGCAGGAGGTGCTGGAGGTCGAGGGTGGGGACGGGACGGTGTTGGCGTCGGGGGATGTGTTTGTCACCGATCCGGTTGTGCGGGCGCGGTTGGCGGAGCGGGCGCAGTTGGTGGACATGGAGGCGTACGGCGTCGTCTACGCGTGCCGGGAGTACGGCGTACCGGTGCGTGTCGTGAAGCACGTGTCGGACTCGGCCGACGAGAGCGCCCTCGACTGGCCGGCTCTGGTGGACGCCAGCGCGAAGGTGCTGGGGGAGTGGGTCAGCGACTACGTCTCCTGAGATGCCAGCCATTCGAGTACGGCGATCTCACGCACCAGCCACCGCATCACCCCGACACCACCGGCTTGCACGGCCTGATTCGCGGCCAGCGCGTCATCCACTGACACCCACCGCGGCACCAGTTCCAGCTCGGCCTCGTAGCCTTCCAGCTCACGCGCAGCGCCGAGCGCGCCACCCGAGCACTCGAAGTAATGCGACGTCATCCGGAACACGTCGTACGCCGACTCGGCCGCCGGCACCTCCTCGATCGTCGAGCCCACTCCAGGGCCTACTGTGACATCGACCAGCCCGCACTCCTCGCGGAACTCCCGGCGCAGCGCGTCGGCATGCGATTCACCCGGCTCGACCCCGCCGCCGGGGAACTTGTAGTCGCCGTGCCGGGACGCGAGCAGTAGCAGCTCCCGGCCCCGGAACAGCACGCCGCGGACCGCGGTCCGCTCGATCACGCGACCGCCGGGGACGAGATCCGCTGAGCTGAACCGGCCGAGGAGCATGCGGACTATGCTGGCTTGACCTTGACCCTGGGGGCAAGGTTTAGCGTCGGGGTGAAGGAGGCGGAATGCGAATCAGCGATCTGGCGGCCGAGGCCGGAGTGACGGTCAAGGCGGTCCGGTACTACGAGGCGCAGGGACTGCTCAAGCCCCGTCGGGAGTCCAACGGGTACCGGGCATACGACGCCGAGGACGTGGTCGTCGTACGCGAGGTGAAGGCGTTGCTGTCCCTCGGGTTGACCGCGGAGCAGACGTACCCGTTCATCGAGTGCCTGCGGGCCGGCAATGAACGGGCCGACGTGTGCCCGGCGTCGCTGACGGCGTACCGGACCCGGATCGCCGAGGTGGACCGGCGGATCACCGAACTCACCGAACTGCGGGCCCGGCTGACCGACCTCCTGACCGATGCCGAGAGCTGGAGGACGAGACAACTATGAGTGGTTTGCAGTCGGTCGACGAAGCGACCTTCGACGACCTGGTGCTGGGCGCGGATCAGCCGGTGCTGGTGGACTTCTGGGCGCAGTGGTGCCCGCCGTGCCACCAGATCGCGCCGGTGCTCGCGCAGATCGATGCCGATCGCAACGACCTGACGGTGGTGAAGCTGAACTCCGACGAGAACCCGGCGATCTCGGCCCGCTACCGGGTGATGGCGCTGCCGACGCTGATGCTGTTCCACCGCGGTGAGGTGATCTGGTCGGTGGTCGGAGCCCGGCCGAAACACAAGCTGGTGAAGGAACTCGACGACGCCCTCCTGGCCGCCGTCTGACCCCGAGGCCCGGCCGGCGGGTGTCGACAGCACCCGTTGGCCGGGTTTCTTGTTTGGTAGCTGTCTAGGATGCTAGCATTCTAGACATGAGCGAGGATGGCGGTAAGAAGGCGCAGTTCAACGTGTATCTGCCGCCTGAGTTGATTCGCCGGGTGAAGCACAAGGCGATCGACGAGGCGGCGAGTCTGTCCGCGCTGGTGGAGCAGGCGTTGACGGAGTACCTGGACAAGCATGGGGAGGCCCGAGGATGAACGACGTGGTGATCCGGCCGCTGCGGTTCTCAGCGGATGTGGATGCGATGCGGGCGTTCCTGGAGACGCTGGGACTGCAGGCGCGGATCGAGTCCGAGCGCGGTGGCTGGGCGGTCCTGCTGGCCGGCCGCGGGGCGGTCTCGCTGCACGATGCCGCGACCAGTGACACCCGCAGCCCGTCCGGGCACACCAGCCTGACCTTCGAGGCGGAGGACATCGACGAGCTGAAGGAAACGCTCGAAACAGCCGGGTACGACGATGCGACCATCTGGGACGAGGCGTTCGGCCGCGTTCTGTCGGCCGCCAGTCCGGACGGGATCAAGCTGTGGATCGACGAACGCACCAAGGACCTGTACGGCTACAAGGTCCATCAGACGCGGCCGGACGAGCGATGGTCGGTGACGCCGGGCCTGTTCGGCGTTGATCAAGCCGCATGGGAGCGGCTCCTCGACGTGCTCGGCACCGATCAGCGGGTCCACTTCGGTCCTGGCTCGGAGTATGCGCTGCGGCTGGAGTTGACCACCACCGAGGATCTGGACGACGTACACCAGCGGCTCGTCGAGGCGGGGTACGAGTCGACGCGGACCGACCAGGGTCTCGAGGTTGTGGATCCGGACGGGCAGCTCGTGGTGGTGCACGGATGATCGCAGTACGCAGGGCCGAGGTCGGCGACGTCGACGCGGTGCGGGAGATCGGGGTGCGGACCTGGCCGGTGGCGTACGGCGGGTTGATCTCGGAGGAGTTCATCGCCGACGGGCTGGCGCAGTGGTGGTCGCCGGAGGCGGTCGAGTGGGTGATCCGGAACGGGATCACCCTGGTCGCGGCCGAGGGAGAGGACCTGGTCGGGATGGTCGGGCTCGGCCGGGAGGATGACTTCTGGGTGATGTGGAAGCTCTACGTGCTGCCCGACCATCAGGGCAAGGGCGTCGGCAAGGCCCTCCTGGACGCGGCGATCAAGGCGCTTCCGGAGGGTACGACGGAACTGCTGCTCGACGTCCTGGTCACGAACGAGAAGGCCATCGGCTTCTATCGGGCCAACGGATTCGGCGATGCTGTCAGGACACCCGACCGCGATCTCGGCGTCGAACTGATGTGGATGAGACTTGACCTCCAGACGAGTTGAAGTTGCAGAGTGCCCCGCATGACGACTCAGACGGCGCCGTTGCGGCTGCGGGACGATCCGGACTTCCGGCGGTACTGGCTGGCGCGGGTGCTGTCGTTCACCGGGTCGATGGTCACCGCGGTCGCGCTGCCGGTGCTCGTCTATCGGCTGAGCGGCTCGACCTTCCTGACCGCCCTGACGACAGCGCTCGAGGCAGCGCCGTACCTGCTGACCGGGCTGTTCGCCGGCGCTTTGTCGGACCGGTGGAACCGCCGGCGCGTGATGGTGTCGGCGGACCTGGTCAACGCGGTGCTGATCGGGTCGATCCCGGTCGCACATCTACTCGGCGTGCTGACCGTCGCGCAGGTGCTCGTGGTCGGGTTCGCGGTGCAGTCGGTGTACACGTTCTTCGACGGTGCGAACTTCGGTGCGCTGCCGGTGCTGGTCGGGCGGGCACGGGTGGCGCAGGCGAACTCGGTGGTCTGGACGGCGTCGAGCCTGATCGAGTTGTTCGTCCCTGCGCTCGCCGGTCTGGCGCTGGCGGTGCTGAATCCAGCCAGTCTGCTCGCTCTCGACGCGTTGAGTTTCGTCGCGTCCGCGATCGCCGTACGGGGGATCGTGCGGGCGATGTCGGAGCGGCGGGAGGGGCAGTTGCCGCTGCGGCCGCGGGTGATCTTCGCGGACATCGCGGAAGGGGTTCGGTTCCTGGTCCGGCATCCCGGGGTGCGGACGATGACGATCGTGGGCAGTCTGCAGTCGTTCGCCGGCGGTGGGTTCGTCGCGCTGATGGTGGTGTGGTGCGACCGGATCCTGCACGTCGGTACGTCGGGTGTGCGGTTCGGACTCGTGTGGGGTGCGTGGGGGATCGGTGGGCTGATCGCCGCGGTCGGTCTGCCGCGGCTGCTGAAGCGGATGCCGCCGGCCGCGATCACGCTCTACGCGCTGCCGATGTCGGCGGTGCTGGGGATCGTCACGGCGTTGATGCCGGGCTGGTGGCTGGCCGCACTCGCGTTGCTCGTGTGGGGTTCGGCGTACGTGCTGGTGATCGTCAACTCGATCTCGTACCGGCAGCAGGTGACACCCGAGCAGTTGCTCGGCCGGGTCAACACGGCCGGCCGGATGCTGTCGTGGGGAGTCGGCTGGACACTCGGCTCGATCACCGGCGGATTGCTCGGAAATCAGTACGGCATCCGGACCGCGATGGTCGTGATGGGTGCGTTCGGATTCGTCGCGGTGGCGGTCGCGTGGACGTCGCCGTTGCGCCGCATCGCGGCCGCGCACAACCCGGAGCACGACCCGTTGCACGCCTGAGGGACCAACATCCGCTAGGTTCTGCGCGTGGGCGTACGGGTTCTCGGTCCTCGTGACCTCGCGGCGGCGCGCGCGGTGATCGCCCGCGACCCGGTCGTCAACGTGTTCGTCGACAGCCTGGTGCAGGCGTCCGGACTCGATCCACGGCGCGGTGCCGAGGTCTGGGGGTACGTCGAGAAGGGCGTCCTCGAGGCACTGTGTCATGCCGGCGGCAACATGGTCCCGGTGGGCGCGGACGACGCGGCCCTGCGCGCGTTCGCGGCGTACGCGTTGCGCCGCGGCCGCAACTGTTTCCAGATCCTCGGCCCGGCCCGCGCTGTCGAACTGTTGTGGTCCACCCTCGAACCGCACTGGGGTCCTGCCCGTGAGGTGCGCGACGACCAGCCGTTCATGGTGATCGAGACCGGGCCGGCGATCGCACCGGATCCGCTGGTCCGGGCGGTCGAACCGGTCGAGCTGTCGGTCCTCTACCCGGCCTGTGTGGCGATGTACACCGAGGAGGTCGGCGTACCGCCGCAGACCGGGCCGGACGGGACGTTCTACCGGTCGCGGGTGGCCGAGCTGATCCGGGCCGGGCGGGCGTTCGCGCGGATCGAGGACGGCCGGGTGGTGTTCAAGGCCGAGGTCGGGTCGGTCGGGACCGGGGTCTGCCAGATCCAGGGGGTCTGGGTGGATCCGGAGTTCCGCGGCCGCGGGCTGGCCGCGCCGGGGATGGCGGCGGTGGTCGAGCTGGCCCGGCAGATCGCGCCGGTGGTGACGTTGTACGTGAACGCCTTCAACATTCCGGCCCGGGCGGCGTACGAGCGGGTCGGCTTCCGGACCATCGAGACGTTCGCGACGATCCTGTTCTGATACTGGGCGCTCACCGTGATCTCTCGGTGACGGCTGGTGGGGTTTGCTGATCTCTGCCCTGACCGGGGCGGTGGGGTGGGGAAAGTATGAAACCGCCCCGCCCAGCGGAAGGATCTGTCGAATGCGACGACTCGTCGTCTCTCTGTGCAGCTTTGCCCTCATCCTGGTGTCCTTGACCAGCCTGTCGTCGGCTGCCCCACCGGATGTCTCGTACTACTCGATGAAGCTGCCGGCCGGTCTGACGATCGGAGATCTCATCCGGGAGGGGTACGACGTCGGCCACGGGACCTTGATCGCGACGCCGTCCGAGGTGGAGCGGTTGCGCGCGCGTGGCGTCGTACTGGGGAAGACGGGCGACGTCTATCAGCCGGTACCGCGCTCGGAGCCAGGAGGTACGACGTACTACGGCGGGTATCGCACCACCGCCGGACACGAGCAGCACAACGCGACGGTCGCGTCGGAGCATCCGGATCTCGTGAAGCTGTATGACATCGGCGACTCGTGGAAGAAGGTGAGAGGCCAGGGCGGCCACGACATCCAGGCCCTGTGCATCACCAAGCTCGCGACCGGCGACTGCGCATTGAACAGCACGGGCAAGAAGCCGAAGTTCGTCCTGCACACGCAGATCCACGCGCGGGAGATCGCGACCGGTGAGATCGCGTACCGCTGGATCGATCTGCTCGTGACGTCGTACGGCGTGGACCCCGAGATCACCGCGTTGCTCGACACCCGGGAGCTGTGGGTGGTGCCGATCGCGAACCCGGACGGCGTGGACGTGGTCGCCTCGAACCCGAGCCGGCCGGTGCTGCAGCGCAAGAACGTCGACAACAGCGCGGGCGGCTGCCCGGCGGCCGATGCCGGTGTCGACCTGAACCGGAACTCGTCGTTCCAGTGGGACGTGCAGCAGGGCGGACCGTGTGACGAAACGTATCCGGGTGCGAAGGCGGTGTCCGAGCCGGAGACGGTCGCGATCCAAGGACTGCTGGACACGATCTTCCCTGATACCAAAGGGGAGGTGGGCGAGCCGGCTGCCGCGACCACGACCGGGGTGATGCTGAGCCTGCACAGTTTCGGCAACGACATCCTGGCGCCGTACGGCTACACGAACACGGACGCGCCGGACAAGGCGAAGCTAGTTGCTCTGGGCAAGAAGATGGGCGAGTTCACCGGATATCCGGTGTCGACCGGGGACGGCGGGGTCGGGTACTTCGCGCCGGGGGCGACCGACGACTGGCTCTACGGGACGCGCGGCGTACCGGCGTACACATTCGAGATCGGGCCGGCGTCCGGGGCCTGCGCGGGCTTCCTGCCGGCGTACTCATGTGTGTCGTCGACGTTCTGGCCGGCGCTGAAACCAGCGTTGGTTTATGCGGCGAAGGCTGCGGCGGCGCCGTATGGGAAGCTGCCTGTTACCTCTGGGTAACAACTCGGCTATGCTCCGTGGATGACTTCGCGGAGCAGGAGCACCACCGGTCTGGCCGTGCTGGCCTGCGCGGCCGGCTTGCTGCATCCGCGGACGCGGCGGGCGGCCGGACTGGTCAGCGCGGCCTTGCTGGTGGCGATCTTCCCGGCCAACGTGCAGATGGCGATGGACCTGCGGCGGAAGGGAACGGGGCCCGCGCAGGCGGTCGCGTGGGCCCGGCTGCCGCTGCAACTCCCGCAAATCCGGGCCGCGCTGCGCGCGTCGCGTGAGGGTCGCTGACCCGCGCCCTGTGGATAACGTGGTGAGAGCATGGTCGCGGGGCGGATATCCTCTGTGACGTCCGTTGTTTCATCCATCTTTTCTCAGGCTTTTTGGAGACTCCCGTGATTCTGCGTATGTCGTCGATGTTCCTCCGCACCCTTCGCGAGGATCCGGCGGACGCGGAGGTCCCGAGCCACAAGCTGCTCGTCCGCGCCGGCTACATCCGGCGGACCGCGCCCGGGATCTACACCTGGCTGCCGCTGGGTCTGCGGGTGCTGCGCAACGTCGAGCGGATCGTGCGCGAGGAGATGGACGCGATCGGCGCGCAGGAGCTGGTGTTCCCCGCGCTGCTGCCCCGGGAGCCCTACGAGGCGACCGGCCGCTGGACCGAGTACGGGCCGAACATCTTCCGGCTGAAGGATCGCAAGGGCGCCGACATGCTGCTCGGGCCGACGCACGAGGAGATGTTCACGCTCGTCGTGAAGGAGCTCTACTCGTCGTACAAGGACCTGCCGCTGTCGATCTACCAGATCCAGAACAAGTACCGCGACGAGGCGCGGCCGCGGGCCGGCGTGCTGCGCGGGCGCGAGTTCGTGATGAAGGACTCGTACTCGTTCGACATCGACGACGACGGGCTGGCGGCGTCGTACGAGCTGCACCGGCAGGCGTACATCAACATCTTCGACCGGCTCGGCTTCGACTACGTGATCGTCAAGGCGATGTCCGGTGCGATGGGCGGTTCGCGGTCGGAGGAGTTCCTGGCCATCGCGGAGAACGGTGAGGACACCTTCGTCCGTTCGGCCGGCGGGTACGCCGCCAACGTCGAGGCGGTCGTGGTTCCGCAGGCCGAGCCCGTGGACGCTTCCGGTGTGCCCGCGGCCGAGGTCGTCGACACGCCGGACACGCCCACGATCGACACGCTCGTGGACGCGATGAACGCGAAGCACGCCCGGACCGACGGGCGCGAGTGGACCGCGGCGGACACGCTGAAGAACGTGCTCGTCATGCTGGTGCATCCCGACGGCACCCGCGAGCCGCTGGCGATCGGCGTATCGGGTGACCGCGCGATCGACGAGAAGCGGCTGGGTGCGCAACTGGAGCCCGCCGAGGTGGTCGCGTTCGAGGAGTCGGACTTCGAGAAGTTCCCCTCGCTGGCCAAGGGCTACATCGGTCCCGGTGTGCTCGGCTCGGAGAACACCTCCGGGATCCGCTACCTGCTCGACCCCCGGATCGCCGAGGGGTCGGCGTGGGTGACGGGTGCGGACAAGCCCGGCTTCCACGTGATGAACCTGGTGCACGGCCGCGACTTCACCGCCGACGGCACGATCCAGGCCGCCGAGGTGCGCGACGGTGACGAGGCCCCCGACGGTTCGGGTCCGCTGTCGTCGGCGCGCGGGATCGAGATGGGCCACATCTTCCAGCTCGGCCGGAAGTACGCCGACGCGCTGGACCTGAAGGTGCTGGACCAGAACGGCAAGCTCGTCACGGTCACCATGGGCTCCTACGGTGTCGGCGTCACCCGCGCGGTGGCCGCCATCGCCGAGGGCAACCACGACGAGCTCGGCCTGGTCTGGCCCCGCGAGATCGCCCCGGCCGACGTCCACCTCGTTGCCACCGGCAAGGACTCCGAGGTCTTCGAGAAGGCCGCCGAGCTGGCCGCCGAGCTGGGGTCCCGCGGCCTGACGGTGATCTACGACGACCGCGAGAAGGTCTCGCCGGGCGTCAAGTTCAAGGACGCCGAACTGATCGGCGTCCCCACCATCGCCGTGGTGGGCAAGGGCCTCGTGGACGGCACCATCGAGGTCAAGGACCGCCGTTCGGGCGACCGGACCGACGTCCCGGTCGCCGAGGTCGTCGACCACCTGGTGTCGGTCGTCCGCGGCTGACCCCGGTGTCGGTCGTCAGTGGCCGACAGAACACCTCAGCCCTCGGTCGTCCAACGACTGACGGAACACCTCAGCCTCGGTCGTCCACGGCTGACGGAACACCTGAGCTGCAGGCTGTCCTCCTGAGGGAGGACGGCCTGCGGCCGGTTCAGGGGCGGATCCAGACGGTCCAGCGTTCGAGGCGGAGGTAGCCGAGGCGTTGGTAGACGGGTTGGCCGGCGTCGGAGGCGATCAGGGCTGCGGGTTGGGCCGCGTGGTGGCTCGTGGCGGACCAGGTGATGGCGGCGCCGGCGGACCGGCCCCGGGCGGCAGGCATGACGGCGACGTTCTCGACGACCGTCAGGCCGGCGGCGTCGTGGGCGGTCGCGGTGGCGAGCGGTACGTCGCCGTCGTACCCGACCCAGACGGTGGACGGACCGCCGAGGCAGGTCGCGTTGTAGAGGGCGCCGGGCTGGAAGGGCTGGAGTTCTGGGAGCGGGTAGCCCTCGATCAGCACGCGTTCGGCGTCGGCGAGGCCGGTCTCGTCGGTGACCTGGCGGATCTCGAGGTCGGTGACCGGCGGGGTGGTCGCGGCGTCGGGGAGGCGCAGCATGAGCGGGGGGTGGCCGGCGAGGGCGAGGCCGTGTTCGCGCAGATCGCGGGTCGGCCAGGGGCTGAGGTACAGGTACGGCACGTTGTTCGGCAGTCGCCGGGCGACGTCGGCGATCACCTCGGCCGGGTCGATCGGTTGTTTCTGCACGACCCAGTTCGTCAGCGGTCCGCGGTCACCGAGGAAGCCGCCGGCCCAGGCATCACCGTCGTACCAGGGCTTGCCGGCCCGGCGGGCGGCGTCGGTGGCCCAGGAAGCGTGCGCGAGGACCGCCTGCCGGACGAGTGAGTCCGTCGGGGCGAGGTCCGGTTCCCAGCCGGTGGCGAGCGATTCGCCTTCCGGTGGCAGGATCGAGGACGCCATCCGCCCACTGTCGCACCGCCGGTGCGGCTTTGTCTGCCACCGGGACCGTGGTCGCCGACGCGCGGTCGACAGTCCTGATCAGTGGGGTGGATCACGTCCGTCGGTGTAAGGGTTTTTTGGAACAACGTCCTTACCTGATGATGGGCGGGTGAGTGCTTTCCGCCTGGTGTGCCGCCGTGCCTGACGTTTCACTGTGGACCCTGGTTTTCCTGGTGATCGCGGCCTTCTCGGCCGGCTGGATCGACGCCGTGGTCGGGGGCGGCGGGCTGATCCAACTGCCGGCGATGCTGCTGGGTCTCCCGGGCGCGACCCCGGCGCAGATCCTGTCGACGAACAAGATCTCGTCCTTGTGCGGTACGGCGACCAGCGCGGTGACCTTCGGCGTGAAGGTCCGCCCCGATCGCCGGACCGTCATCCCGCTGGCGATCCTGGCCGGACTCGGGTCGGCCGCAGGTGCGCTGGTGGCGACGAAGATCCCGATGTCGTGGTTCAAGCCGATCGTGCTGGTGCTGCTGATCGGGGTCGCGATCTACACCGCGATGAAGCCGTCGCTGGGGGCGCGGACGGCGTTGCGGTTCGACGGCCGCGACCATTACGTCGCGGCCAGCGTGGTCGGCGTACTGATCGGCTTCTACGACGGTGCGGTCGGGCCGGGCACCGGGTCGTTCCTGATCTTCGCTCTGGTCGGGTTCCTCGGCTACAACTTCCTGCAGGCCAGCGCCAAGGCGAAGATCGCCAACGTCGCCACCAACCTGGGCGCCATCATCATCTTCGCGGTCAACGGCGCCCCGCTGTGGATCCTCGGCCTGATCATGGGCGCCGCCAACATGCTCGGCGGCCTGCTCGGCGCGCGGACCGCGGTCGCACGAGGCAGCCGCTTCGTCCGGATCATCTTCCTGGTCGTCGTCTCCGCCCTCATCCTCCGCCTCGCCTACGACGTCTTTTGGGGCTGACGGCGGATCACCTGTTGCTGAACGTCGGGGCCCAGGGGGCATCGCCGAGGCCGATGCGGTGGATGGCTTCGGCCGTGCGTTCCGCCAAGCCTTGGAGGGCGGCGATCTGGCGTGGGGTGGCGCGGTGGTGGCGGGACCAGTACGCGCCGATGGCGGCGGTCGGGGCCGGGGAGCCGACCGGGACCATCAGCAGGCTGCGGACGAAGGTCGGCATGTACGCCTCGAGCGGGATGCGTTCGTCGAGCTCGATATCGGGGACGACGGCGGTCTCGTCGTGCGTCATCGCCCAGCCGCTGATACAGGCGGAGATCGGGAACCGCTGACCCTTCCACAGCGGCGCGATCGCGTCCTCGTCGGCGTAGAAACAGCGATCCTGCTCCCTGAGGACGAAGGTCGCGCCCTGCGCACCGGTGAGCCGCCGGGCCTCGACCCGGACGATCTCGCCGACCTCGGCCAGGGTCTGCGCGGCCGCCAGGTTCGTCATGCGGTCATTGTGCGTGGCGCCGAGCAAGCAGCGCCAGTGTCAGTGCCCCGGCGAGACAACTAGGGTCCGGATCATGGTCGATTACAACGGACGGTTAAGCAGTGTGTACGCCGCGGGACGTGTCATGACCGCGGACGAGGTCCAGCGCTGGACCGCTGCCATCCAGGCGTACCTCCCGGAGGAGCGGCCGCTGACGCTCCTCGACCTGGGCAGTGGGACCGGCCGGCTCACGCCGGGGCTGGCCGAGGAGTTCGGCGGGCCCGTGTACGGCGTGGAGCCGTCGGACCGGATGCGCGAGATCGCTGAGGATGCCGCCGCACACCCGAGAGTGACCTACCGACCCGGTAGCGCCGAGGAGATTCCGTTGCCCGATGCATCGGTAGACGGGGTGCTGATGTTCCTGTCGTTCCACCACTTCCGGGACCAGTTGAAGGCACTCCAGGAGGTCCGCCGGGTGCTGAAACCGGAGGGCGCGGCCTTCTTGCGCAGCCAGTTCGCCGACCTGATGCCGGATCTGTTCTGGTACGACTACTTTCCGTCCGCCCGCGAGGTCGACGCGGCCATGTATCGCACGCTCGACGAGTGCAAGGCGCTCGCCGAGGCCGCCGGGCTGCGACCGGCTGAAGGTCCGGTCTGGGTGAGTGCGGAGCAGCCGCGCACGCTCCGCGAAGCCCACGATCGGCTCGAGCTCAGGGCGCTGTCGACGTTCGAGCACCTGCCCGAAGCGGAGATCGAGCAGGGGTTCGCCCGGCTGGCGGTCGATGTCGAGCAGGAGCCGGACAAGGTCATGCCGGTGCACCCCGCCGCGATCCTGGTGCTCAGGCGTCCCAGCTGACGTTGAGTGCCGGCGGTTTGCGGAAGACGAGGCCGTGTGGGGGCGGTGAGGCCGGATCGAGTCGGAGGCCGGACAGGTCGAGGATGGCGCTGACCGCGGTCTGGGTCTCGAGGCGGGTCAGGTGCATGCCCAGGCAGATGTGCGGGCCACTGGCGAAGGCCAGGTGGCGGCGCGCGTTGGTACGGCGGACGTCAAAGGTGTCGGGGGAGGAGAAGACGGCCGGGTCGCGGCCGGCGCCGGCCAGGGAGACGGTGACCAGGTCGCCGCGGCGGATCGACGCGCCTGCCAACTCGACGTCGCGGGTTGCGTAGCGATCGACGACGGCTGCAGCCGGCTCGAGGCGGAGTGACTCCTCCAGGGCGTTCGGTAGCAGGGTGGGATCGGCACGGACGAGGTCCAGTTGGTCCGGCGCGTTGAGCAGATGCCAGAGGGCGTTGGTGATCATGCCCTCGGTGGTCTCGATCCCGCCGAACATCAGTACTGCGGCATTCGCGACCACCTCGTCGACGCCGAGGCCGGCGTGGGCCGCGGCGGCGATCAGGGAGTCGGCCGAATCGATGCCTGCGGCAACGTGTGCGTGCAGCTGGGCGAACGCCTCGGCGCCCTCCTGCGTCACCGGCCGTCCGGCGGAGACCCCCGTCACCGAGTCGGAGATCGCGGTGTACCAGTCCAGCACTGTCGAGGCCGAGGCAGGCGGGAGCCCGAGCGAGTAGGCCACCACCGCCACGGACAACGGCCCGGCCACGGTCCGCCGCAGGTCGACGGTGGGCCGCGGTGTGCCCGCTTCTCCCCGCTCGGCGCGGTCGAGCGCGTCTGTGGGCTGGATCGCCGCGATCAGGTCGTCGACGGTCTGTTGGACGACGGCGGTGAAGCGGCGGCGGGTCTCCGCGAGTCCGAACGGGGACTCGAACGGATCCCGGTGCGCCTTGTGCGCGGCGCCGTCCAGCGACAGCATCGACGGCCCGACCACCTGCGCGGTCGAGAACCGCGGATCGTCGACCGTGAACGTCACCGGATCGCGCATCACCGCCAACGCATGCTCCCGGCCGGCCACCACCCACCCGCCCAGCGCATCCACCCACCCCACCGGCCGCAAGGCTGCGAGCGCCAGGTGCGGGTCCGTCTCGAGCTCCTCCAGGGTGACCATCCAGCCACCCTAGATCGTGCAGACCACTGGCTAGACTGGTATTGCTGAGACAGATTGGATGTCAACGACTCAGCGGGGCAGCGGGTTACGAAAGCTGAACTGAGGCCATCTAGGGTGTGGGCCATGTCTGTGTCGGATTCTTTCCCCACCCCACCGCCCCGGTCGGGGAACCTGGTGCTGCTGCCCGCCGTCGATGTGGCGGACGGTCAGGCGGTCCGGCTGGTGCAAGGGGAGGCCGGCAGCGAGACGTCGTACGGCGATCCGCTGGCCGCGGCGATGGCCTGGCAGGACGCCGGCGCGGAGTGGATCCACCTGGTCGATCTGGATGCCGCGTTCGGTCGTGGCAGCAACCGCGAGCTGCTCGCGGACGTGACCGGCAAGCTGGACGTCCAGGTCGAGCTGTCCGGCGGGATCCGCGACGACGACTCGCTCGAGGCGGCCCTCGCCACCGGCGCGCGCCGGGTCAACATCGGCACCGCCGCGCTCGAGGACCCGCAGTGGTGCGACCGGATCATCCGGCAGTACGGCGACCGGATCGCGATCGGCCTGGACGTGCGCGGCCGGACCTTGGCGGCCCGCGGCTGGACCAAGGAAGGCGGCGACCTCTACGAGGTGCTCGAGCGGCTGGAAGCGGCCGGCTGCGAGCGGTACGTCGTCACCGATGTGACCAAGGACGGCATGCTCCAGGGACCCAACCTGGACCTGTACCGCGATCTGTGCGCGCGCACCGACAAGCCGATCATCGCGTCCGGCGGCGTGTCCAGCCTGGACGACCTGACCGCACTCAGCACGCTCGTCAAGGACGGCGTCGAGGGCGTCATCGTGGGTAAGGCTCTGTACGCCGGTGCGTTCACCCTCACCGAGGCACTCGAACTCACGCGTGGAGGCGACAAGTGAGTCTGGCCGACAAGCTCAAGGACAAGAAGGTCCTGGTCACCGGCGTCACCGGGTTCGTCGGTGAGGCCCTGCTGCACCGGATCATCGGGGACCTGCCCGGTACGACGGTGGTCGCGATCATCCGGCCGAAGGGCTCGCTGACGGGCACCGACCGGATGGCGCAGCTGCTGAAGAAGGACATCTTCAAGCCGTTCTACGGCGAGGGCACCGAGCATGCCGACGCCGAGGCCCTGACCGCGGCCCGGATCGAGGTCGTCGAGGGCGATCTGGCCGACGTACCGGAGCTGCCGAAGGATCTCGACATCGTCGTGCACTGCGCCGGCGACGTCAGCTTCGACCCGCCGATCCACGAGGCGTTCACGACCAACGTGCTGGGCACCAAGAGCCTGCTCGAGCGGATCGACGAAAGCCGCGCAGGGACGGATCGCCGGATCCATTACGTCCACATCTCCACCGCATACACCGCTGGACGCCGACGGGGCGCGATCCCGGAGGCGCCGGTCGAGCACACGGTCGACTGGCGGGCCGAGGCCGAGGCCGGGATGGCGATGAAGGCCCGGGTCGAGGAGCAGTCCCGGTCGGCGCCGATGCTGGCGAAGTTCCGCAAGGACGCCGAGAAGCTGCACCGCCGGGCCGGCCACCTGACCGCCGCGGCCGACACCGAGCGGCGCCGGATCGAGTGGGTCGCGAAGAAGCTGGTCGAGACCGGCACCGAGCGCGCCCGCAGCCTCGGCTGGACCGACTGCTACACCTTCACCAAGGCTCTCGGCGAGCGCGTGGTCGAGGAGTTCTCGGCCAAGCTGCCGACCTCGATCGTCCGGCCCGCCATCATCGAGTCCGCGGTGCAGAGCCCGCACCCGGGCTGGATCGAGGGCTTCAAGATGGCCGAGCCGCTGATCCTGGCCTACGGCCGCGGCGAGCTGCCCGAGTTCCCGGCCAGCCCGGACTCGGTGGTCGAGATCATCCCGGTCGACCACGTCGTCGGCGCGATCTGCGCGGTGATGGCGATCGAGCCGGAGCTGTCGAAGCCGGAGTACTACCACGTCAGTTCCGGCGCGCGGAACCCGCTGACCTTCGAGCAGTTGTACGCCGGTGTCCGGGCGTACTTCTCCAAGCACCCGTTCGACCTGGGCGAGCGCGGCGCCGTCCGGCTGCCGGTCTGGAAGTTCCCCGGCGGCGACTCGGTGGAGAGCATGCTGCGGTACGGCGAACGCGCGCACAAGATCGCCGACAAGATCGTCACCCACGTCCCGCGCGGCGAGCGGACCCGGAAGTACGCGCGCGAGCTCGATGTGCAGAAGCGCCGGCTCGACTTCCTCCGCCGGTACATGGATCTGTACGCCGAGTACGCCCAGGCGGAGCTCCAGTTCATCGACGACAACGTGCTGGCCCTGCACAACGCGCTCGAGGGCGACGACCGGGAGAAGTTCTGGTGCGACACCTCGATCGTCGACTGGCAGCACTACCTGCAGGAAGTGCACTGCCCGAGCGTCACCGACTCGCTGCGCCGGCTGGACGTCGTCCGCAAGAAGCGGAACAAGGCGCTGGCCGAGTCCGCCGGTGTGCTCAAGAAGATCGGCGAGCCTGCTGGTAGCGACACAGACGCCGAGGTGATCGCGGCGTTCGACATGGACGGCACGCTGCTGTCCTCGAACGTGATCGAGACCTACCTGTGGATGCGGCTGCCCGAGCTGGACAGCCACCAGCGGGTCGGTGAGATCGGCGCGATGCTGCGCAAGCTGCCGAAGCTGATCTCGGCCGAGCGCAAGGACCGCGGCACGTTCCTGCGCACGATCTACCGCCGGTACGAGGGCGCCGATCTCGAAGAGCTCAACCGCATCGTCGACGAGCTCCTGGCCGAGCACGTCCTGGAGCGGCTGAGTGGTGCCGCCGTCCGGCGGATCCGCGAGCACCGCGCCGCCGGGCACAAGACGATCCTGATCACCGGTGCGGTCCGGCCGCTGACCCGGCCGTTGGAGCCGTTGTTCGACGAGATCGTCGCCGCCGAGCTGGCCGTGGACGACCGCGGCCGGTGCACCGGGTTCCTGTCCGGGCCGCCGCTGGTCGGCGAGTCCCGGGCCGCGTGGATCAAGCACCGCGCCCGCGGTACGTCGATCGACCTGTCCAAGTCCTACGCCTACGCCGACAGCCACTCGGATCTCCCGATGCTGCAGGCGGTCGGCAATCCGGTCGCGGTCTCGCCGGACGTGTCGCTGTTCCGGGCCGCCCGGGCCGCGCGCTGGCAGATCGTCGACTGGAAGACCCCGTCCACTTCGTCCCGACTGGAGCTGCCTGGGGTGAACGCCCGATGATGCTCGCTCTCGAGATGTACCGGTCGCCGGCCAAGTACCTGGCGGCCAAGGCGGTCGGCGGCCGGATTCCCGGCATCCTGACCGGCCCGGCCGCGCCGCTGCGCCTCGTCACCATCAACGAGCCGAAAGCCGAGCGGGCGGGCTGGGCGCGGATCCGCCCGATCCTGTCCGGCATCTGCGGTTCCGACCTCGGTATGGTCACCGGCTCGACCAAGCTGTACTTCTCCGCGATGGTGTCGATGCCGTTCGTCCCCGGTCACGAGATCGTCGGCGAGCTGCTCGACGACTGCGAGGACCTGCCCAAGGGCACCCGGGTGGTGATGGACTCCGTTCTCACCTGTGCCGCGCGCGGCGTCGAGCCGTGTCAGGGCTGCACGTCCGGGAACACCAACCGGTGCGACCGCATCACGGTCGGCCATGTGGCGCCGGGGCTGCAGACCGGGTTCTGCCAGGACACCGGTGGCGGCTGGGGCAACGTGATGGTCGCGCACCGCAGCCAGTTGTACGCCGTACCGGACGGGATGTCCGACGAGCGCGCCGTACTGGCCGAGCCGTTGGCCTGCGCCGTCCACACCGCCCTGCGCGCGAAGGTGGAGCCGGGTCAGTCGATCCTGGTGAGCGGTGCCGGCGCGGTCGGGCTGTTCGCGACCCTCGCGCTGCGCGAGCTGACCCAGGCCGGCCGGATCACGGTCGTCGCCAAGCACGCCAAGCAGCGCGAACTGGCTCGTGCCTTCGGTGCCAGCGACGTGGTCGCCCCCGACGAGGTGTTCCGCGGGGTACGACGCTCGACCGGTGCGTTCCGGCTGAAGCCGGAGATGGCCAAGGAGTTCCTGCTCGGCGGTGTGGACATCGCCGTGGACGCGGTCGGTAGCAAGGACTCGATCGACACCGTCCTGCGGGTGACCAAGGCCGGCGGCCGGGTGCTGCTGTCCGGGATGCCCGCCAGCGGTGCCGACCTGTCGCCGGTGTGGTTCCGGGAGCTGGAGCTGACCGGGACCTACGCGTCCGCGCGGGAGGAGCCGAACGACCAGCCGGCCTTCGAGACCGCGCTGGAGCTGGCCGCGAAGGCTCCGCTGGATGGAATTGTCGGTGCACGCTACCCGCTGTACCGCTGGCGCGAGGCGATCGACCACGCGCACTCGGCCGGCCGTCTCGGCACGGTCAAGGTTGCTTTCGATGTGAGGGCCTCATGAGGGCGCTGAACGTACGACGAGAGGGTTTGTGACATGTCTCGGCCAGGTTTCGTGCTTGAGGTGGACGACCGGACGCCGCCGCTGCTCGTGCACAACGGTGAGGGCTTCCTGCTGGAGCGCTTCCCGCTCGGCACCCGGGTGGTGTACCCGCCGGAGGCGCTGCCGCCGGTCCGGGACGTCGAGGAGGCGATCCAGAACGCGCTGCTGAACCCGATCGACTCCGAACCGCTGCCGGAGCTGCTCACCGCCGGGATGCGGCTGACGATCGCGTTCGACGACATCTCGCTGCCGCTGCCGCCGATGAAGAAGCCGGACATCCGGCAGCGCATCATCGAGGCGGTGCTGACGATGGCGGCCGACGCCGGTGTCGACGACGTCGAGCTGATCTCGGCGAACGCGCTGCACCGCCGGCTGACCCCGAACGAGCTGCGCGACATCGTCGGCGAGCGGGTGTTCCGGTCGTTCTTCCCCGACGGCAAGCTGTACAACTTCGACGCCGAGGACACCGCCAACCTGACCCACCTGGGCCAGACCAAGCACGGCGAGGACGTCGAGATCTCCAAGCGGGCGGCCGAGTCGGACCTGCTGGTCTACGTGAACGTGAACCTGGTGGCGATGGACGGCGGCCACAAGTCGACGTCGATCGGACTGGCGTCGTACAAGTCGCTGAAGCACCACCACAACAGCCACACGATGATCCACTCGCGGTCGTTCATGGACCACAAGGCCTCGAAGATGCACCACTCGGCCTGGCGGATGGGCGCGGTGCTGACCGAGCACGTCAAGGTCTTCCAGATCGAGACCACGCTCAACAACGACATCTTCGGCGGTCCGCTGGAGTTCCTGCAGAAGCGCGAGTGGGAGTGGTCGATCAAGGACCAGGCCTCGATGCTCGGCACCAAGCGGGCGCTCGCGGCCGCGCCGGCCAAGCTGCGGCACAAGATCTTCACCGACGTCCGCTCGAACTACGGGCTGACCGGGATCAACGCCGGCAAGATCGAGCCGGTGCACGAGAAGACGATCGAGACCGTGCACCGCCAGCACCTGGTCGAGGTGCAGGGCCAGTCCGACGTCGCGATCATGGGCGTGCCGTTCGTCGGCCCGTACAACGTGAACTCGGTGATGAACCCGATCCTGGCCGCCTGTATGGGTCTCGGGTACTACTTCAACTCGTACCGGGGCAACCCCGTGGTCCGCAAGGACGGCGCGGTCATCCTCTACCACCCGGTGCCGTACGAGTTCAGCCAGCTGCACCACCCGTCGTACGTCGACTTCTTCGAAGAGGTGCTGTCGGAGTCGACCGACCCGGCCACGATCGAGGCGAAGTTCGAGAAGCAGTACGCCGAGGACCCGTGGTACATCCACCTGTACCGGACGTCGTACGCGTACCACGGCGTGCACCCGTTCTACATGTGGTACTGGATCTCCCACGCCCTGGACCACTGCGGTGACATCGTCTGGGTCGGCGCGAACCGCAAGACGGTCGAGCGGATGGGCTTCCGGTCGGCGTCGACGCTGCAGGACGCGCTGGAGATGGTCAGCCACTCGGTCGGCCGGTCGCCGTCGATCACCTACCTGCACAACCCGCCGCATCTGCTCGCGGACGTGCGCTGATGGGTACCAGCCTGGTCAAGTTCAGCCGCGACACCGCGCGGGACGTGAAGCAGGTCGCGCGCGGCTGGCGGTGGGGCCGG
This sequence comes from Kribbella sp. NPDC049174, assembly GCF_043197365.1. Classification (NCBI taxonomy): domain Bacteria; kingdom Bacillati; phylum Actinomycetota; class Actinomycetes; order Propionibacteriales; family Kribbellaceae; genus Kribbella; species Kribbella sp. NPDC049174. Next base: position 1,013,918 of record NZ_JBICSZ010000001.1, read on the forward strand.
CGGCCGCAGGTACCGCGGTCGGCCGAGCCGTACGTGATCCCGAAGGAGACCTCGGTCTTCCCGACGAAGTGGGCCCGGACTCCGGCCGCGATCGCGGTACGCGAGGTGCTGCAGAAGGGCGCGCTCAACTCGGTGCTGCGGTGGGAGGTCAACCCGCAGGTGAGCGGGCTCGACTCGCTGCTCAAGCTCAACGGCCCCGCCCTGATCGTGGCGAACCACTCGTCGCACCTGGACACCCCGCTGGTGCTGTGCACGCTGCCGGACGGGATGCGCCGCAAGACCGCCGTCGCCGCGGCCGCCGACTACTTCTTCGACACCTGGTGGCGGGCGACCGCGTCGGCGATCGTGTTCAACACGTTCCCGATCGAGCGCCGCGGCGGCAAGCTCAGCTCGACCCCGGGCGATCTGCTCGCGGACGGCTGGAACGTCGTCGTCTTCCCGGAGGGCACGCGTTCGCCTGATGGATGGATGGAGCGGTTCCGGATGGGCGCGGCGTACCTGGCCGTCGAGCACGGCGTCCCGGTGATCCCGGTCGGGATCAAGGGCTCGTTCGCCGCGATGCCACGCGGTCGTGGCTGGCCGGTGCCCGGCCGCCCGACGGTCGCGGTCCGGTACGGCGACCCGCTGGTGCCGGCCGAGGGCGAGAGTGCCCGCGTGTTCGCGCCGAAGATCTCCGCCGCGGTCTCGGCCCTGCTGGACGAGGAGTCGACCACCTGGTGGGAGGCCCGTCGCCGGGTCGCTGCCGGCACCTCGCCGTCCCAGTCCGGCCCCGACGCCGCCCGCTGGCGCCGCGTCTGGGAGTCAACCGCCCCGATCAAGCCGGCCGGCTCCAAGCGCCGCGCCTGGAAATGACGCCGTTGGTGTTCCGGCCGAGGTTCGCCTCGGCCGGCGGTCAGTTCTGGGTGCTCGCGGGTGCGTACCTGCTGATCGGCGCGATCCTGTGCGCGTCGCTGGCAACCTGGGCGATCAGCCTGATCGCCGCCGTTTTTCTCTACGTCGGTGTCGTGCTGGTGCTCGCGAGCATGCTTGTACTCACTTTCCGGCACACCTGGGTCGCGATCGACGCGGAGACGGTCACCTGCAAGGCGAGTCCGTGGGGCCGGCCGAGAGTGCTCTACCTGTCGCAAGTCGTGCGGGTGATGTCGATCGGCCGGATCAAGAACTCGCTGCCGATCGGAGTCCTGGTCATCCTTTCGGCCAACGGCGCACGCCTCGGTGCGTCACGCTGGCTGTGGGACCAGGACACGCTGGAACGGGTGGCGGCCGCGGTCTCGGCCGGCCGGGTGCCGATCGAGCGCCGGCCTGTGGTTGGGCAGATCGAGATGGTGCGTGAGCTCGGCGTCGATCCGGAGTTCAAGAGAAATCCCGTGCACGTGCTCGTGCTGCTGGCCGCAGCCGGCGCCGGCGTCCTGATCGCCTGGCCGATCGTCCGGGCGCTTCTCCTCTGACGGCCTGCTGTGGACGGGTTGCGCTGCTACTCGGCGCCGACTCGGTACGCTGACCGCGTGAGTCTTGCCGTGCGAGTGATCCCCTGCCTGGACGTCGATGCCGGGCGGGTGGTCAAGGGGGTCAACTTCACCGACCTGCGCGACGCCGGGGACCCGGTCGAGATGGCCAAGGTGTACGACGCGGAGGGTGCCGACGAGCTCACCTTCCTCGACATCACCGCCTCCTCGGGGTCGCGCGAGACGACCTACGACGTGGTCGGGCGGACCGCTGAGCAGGTGTTCATCCCGCTCACCGTCGGCGGCGGTGTCCGCGAGGCGGCCGACGTGGACCGGCTGCTGCGGGCCGGCGCGGACAAGGTCGGTATCAACACCGGTGCGATCGCCCGGCCGGAGGTGATCCGCGAGATCGCTCACCGGTTCGGCAACCAGGTGCTGGTGCTGTCCCTCGACGTACGCCGGGCGCCGGACCAGCCGAGCGGGTTCGAGGTGACCACGCACGGTGGCCGCAAGTCGGCCGGCCTGGACGCGATCGAGTGGGCCCAGCGTGGCTGTGAGCTGGGTGCGGGGGAGATCCTGCTGAACTCGATGGACGCCGACGGCACCAAGCAGGGGTTCGACCTGGAGCTGATCCGGGCGGTTCGTGCGGTGGTCGACGTACCGCTCATCGCGAGCGGGGGAGCGGGAGCGCCTGAGCACTTCCCGCCCGCGGTCGAGGCGGGTGCGGACGCCGTACTGGCCGCGAGTGTGTTCCACTTCGGCGACTTCCGGATCGCCGATGTGAAGAAGGCGCTCCGCGACGCCGGGATCGTGGTCCGGTGACCGTGCACACCTCAGAGACCGACAGGCCGGAGCAGAGTGAGCGGCTGGTCGCCGACATCGAGCAGGAGCTGTCCGCGCTGTTCCGCCGGTCGCGGTCGGCCTCGCTGCGGCTTGCCCGCAGGGTTCACCCGGAGATGGACGCGGCCGGCTACGCGCTGATCTCCCAGATCGAGCTCGGTACGGCGAGCGGCGGTCCGGGCGTGCGAGCGTCCGATGTCGCCCAGGCGCTCGGCCTGGACAAGTCGACCGTGAGTCGCGGCATCACCCAACTGCAGAACCTCGGCCTGATCGAACGCGTCGGCGACCCGGACGACGGCCGCGCCCGGCTGCTCCGTCTCACCGCCGTCGGCGCCGAGCGTTTCGGCGCGATGCGCACCCAGCGCCAGACCGAATTCCGCGCCATCCTCGAACGCTGGAACCCCACCGACCTCGGCGACCTGGGCCGCCTCCTGTCCCGGCTGAACGCCGACTTGAGCTGATCACCTGGGGTTCAGCGGCCGGCTCGTTCGGCCCGGCCTTTCTCGTCGTTGCCCAGCTCACGCCATTGGGCCCAGGTCAGATCGGTGTCGTTCCAGGAGAAGTGCGCCTCGGTGAGGGACGTCAGGTAGTAGGTGTTGGCCTCGAACCGGTTGTTGCGCTCGGTGTAGACGGCGGTGTCGCCGATGTCCTGGACGGCGCCGGTGCTCTGGCCGCTGGACATGGTGATGCGGTTGTCATGCACCCAGACGTTGCGGACGACGTGCGGGCCGTGCGGCGCGGGGATCTCCTCCGCGCGGTTGCCGCTGTCGATGAGGGCGATGCCGTTGGCGTTGTCGCTGACGGTGTTGCCGACGACCTCGATGAGTCCGGTGCCGCCCGACGACTGGATCTGGATCCCGGCCTCCCAGGCCCAGCCGATGTGCCGTTGGCCGTTACCGGAGATCTCGTTGTGCCGGATGACGGCGTCGTAGCTGATCTCGTGCTGGATGCCGGCTCCCCAGTTGCCGGTGATCTTGTTGGCCGTGTACTCGGTGTGGATGTTGCCGCCGTCGGTCCACAGCCCCGGACCGAGGTTGTCGTGGACGTAGTTGTGCGTGACCGTGTGCCGGTCGGTGTGCCAGCTCTTGCTGCCGCCCGCCTCCCAACCCGCCGAGTAGCCGGCCACACCGTTGAACGCGATCTCGTTGTCGCTGACCACTGATCCGGTGCCCCAGGCACCGAAACCGAGCTGACCCTGGTGGTGCACGAAGTTGGCGGTGACGACTGCTCCGTCGGCAAATCCCAGGCCGACGCCGTGGTTCAGGCGCACCTCGTTGTTGACGATGCGCCAGCCGGCCCCGGATCGCTCCGGTCCGACCTGACGGCTCTCGACGGCCGCGACCTGGGCCTCGTTGGCAGCCTGCTCGAGGACCAGGTTGGCGACGGTGACATCGTCGACTGTCGCGCTGATGAGGCTTTCCGCAACCGCCTGCTCGACCAGGTGGCCTCCCGGGTCGTCGCCGATCGTGATCGTGTTCGTGCTGTAGTCGGTATGGAAGGTGCCGCCGACGACTGCGGACGGCGAGTCCACCCGGGTCAGCGGCTGCTTGTCCACGAAGACGTCTTCGGCGTACGCACAGGTCGGCACGGACTCCAGACACTCGCCGTGGGTGCCGGGATCAGCAGGCAAGAATCCCTTGGTTGACCACGCATGGCCGAACTGTTGCCAGCCGGTCAGCACCTTCGACCCACTGACAACGGCCCCCAACCGGCCGATGATCGCGTCGCCGTCCTTCGGAAGCAAGGGTTTCTCCACCCGGTATGTGCCGGGGGAGAGGCAGTACGTCGTACCGGCCGCGTGGGCGTCGATCGTCGATTGGAGGTCGTCGGACGGGCCGACCGTGACACCGTCGCAGGATCTGGGGATCGGACCGACCGGACCCGTGAGGCCCGCGCGACCCGGCGCTGTCGATTCGCCGGTACCGTCCAAGGGCCAGGCCAGGGCCAGCAGCGCGACCAGCACGCAGGCGGCAGCGATCCAGCGTCGCCGGCTCGACCCAGGTTTCACGGCCCCGCCCCGTCACGGAACCAGGGCCGGGCCGTGGTCACGGCCACCCCGATCCCGAACGTGGTCCACAGCAGGGCTGCCACCTGCGGTCCCTCCAACTGGGGATCGAAGAAGCAGGACACCAGGACGGCCGTGGTCACCATCAGCGAGAGCACAGCCACCTGCCGTCGGGTGTGCAAACCCTCCCGTGCCAGCCGCCGGCAACCGGCGACCATCCGCCAGTACCAGCCGACCCACAAGGCGATCCACAACGAGATGCCGACCAGACCCATCCTGGCCACGATGTGCAGGTGCGAGTTGTGCGGGCTCCGCAGTGTGTCCTTGCCGGCGTCGTACACGCCGACCTCGGTGGCCAGGTTCTGACCGAACCCGGACCCGTCGACGAGATGACCTTCGGCCACCTGCTTGTCGAGGATCAGCGTCCACAGTTGCTGACGTCCCTCAACCGTTCCGCCCAGGTTTCCGGACGTTTCCTTCCCGCTGAGGCTCACCACGTTGTCGACCAGTTGCGAGGCCGAGAACTCCCGGCCTTGCAGTCCGCCGAGCGGTACGTTCAGCGACAGCAGCGACGCCAGGCCCAACCCGGCCACCATCACGAGTACGACGCGGGCAGCGAGCCCCACCCGGTTGCGGACGAACGCCAACCCGACCGCCAGGCCGGCCATCACGCCGAGCAGACCGCCCCGGTTCTGGGTGGCGGCGAGGGCGATCACCAGGAGCGCCATCAAGCTCCAGACCGCGCGGCTGCGAGCGCTGCGAGTGCCGGGCAGCAGCCACATGCAGCCGAGCACGAGCAGCGCCGCGATGGCTGCGCTCCCGGATTTGTGCGACAGCACCGACACGGTGGAGAAGGGCACGGTGGGAGCCCTGTCGGCCAGCGGGTAGAGCACCACAGCGAACGGCAGCCACAGCAACAGCCACGGAGTCAGCCGGGCGAGCTGGGTGATCAACCGGTCCAGAAGCTCCGGTGACGTGGCCAGCGCGGCCGTCACGAAGAACGCGAACAGGCAGTACGACCACAGCGCGGCATCCCGCAGCGCGTCCAGCTGGTAGGTGCCCACGCCGGGCACCATGCGGATGAATCCCCAGACAGCGAACGCCCCGAGCAGCGCGAGAACCGGCTCGTCCCTGATCGGCACCTGAAGGTACCGGGTGGCCACGAGGGTGGCCACCGCGCCGACTCCCAGCACCATCTCGCCGACGAACAGCGGGCTGCCCGGCAGATGAAGGTAGGCGAAGGCCCGGTCGAAGAGCAGGTATCCGGCCAGGAGGGGACCGAGCAGGCGGCCGTAGAGGACGAAGAGACGTCCCGATGCCTGCGGCGAAGGAGCGCCCACGAAGCCGCCGTACGTGCGTGGACTACCGGCGGGCGGTGACATCGGGACATCAACCCTGCGGTACGCGTTCCGACGATCGGCGGTTCTTGGCCGGGCGGAAGGCGAACTGCTGGGGCAACGGCACACTCTCGGGGTCGGTCAGGCGAACGGCCCGGGTAGCGAAGCGCTCACGAAGCCGGCGCAGGAGTTTCGGCCCGCGGTCCGGCTGCCGGTAGACGTAGCCGACAAGGTCGGAGTCGACCTCGTCGAGCCGTTCGACCATGGTGACGTGGTCCTGGACCGGCTCGCCGGGGCCGAGGACGACGACGGATGCATCCGCGTCCTGCACCAGCTCGATGGCATTCGCCACTCGGAGCAGCGCGGGACTGTCGATCAGCACGAGGCCGAAGGACGCCTTGGCCTCGGCGATCACCTTCTCCACCGCCTCGGAGTACGCCTGGCCGGTGGTCCGGTTCACCCGGGCGGGACCCGCCCTGAGCACGGTGACGTCCGCGTTGAGCGGGCTGGGCTCGATGCAGTCGGACACCGGGAGGCAGCCGGCCACGACCTGCTCGAACCCGTCTGCCGGTGGGCTGCCGGGGAGCAGCAGACCGGTGAGGGCGCCCTTGGTCGCATCGGCGTCCACCGCCAGCACGGGCGTACCGCTCTCGGCGACGGCGAGCGCGACGTTGGCCACGACCTTGCTCCGGTCGGCACCGGAGTCCGCGGAGACGAACACGACGGTCAGTTGGTCGTCGCGGGCAGCGCGAATCCGCTCGACCGAGCCCGCGGCGAACCGGAACGCCTCGGCGGCCGGGGACTGCGGGTCGGCGGCCATCGGCAGCGGATCGGTGCCGGCCGAGAGCCGTGACCGGATCCGCCCGTTCCCGCCCGGTGGGATGTCACCGATGATCGGTGCGTCGTAGATGGCGAGCGGGTCGAGCCGGTCGTCGAGAGTCCGGCGGCGACCGGCCCGCCAGTAGGCCAGCGCGGCACCGAGTACGAGCCCGGCCACCAGGCCGATGGCACCGGACCGCTTCGAGTTGCCGTTGATCGGCACCTGCGGCTCCGGCGCCCAGGCAACGGTCGGGTGGCTGGCCAGGGCCAACTGCAGGTTGGCCAGGGTCTCCGTCCGCTGGTTCTGCAGGTCGGTCAGCTGGCCCTTGGTCCGGGCGTCCCGGATGGTTCGCTCGAGAGCGGCCACGTCGGCGGTGCCCTGAGCGGCGATCGAGGCGGCCCGTACGTCGTCGAAGGCCTGGAGCACCGCGTTGACACCTGTCTGGGCCACCGTGGAGTTCGGCCAGGTGAAGGTCAGGGCAACGATGCTGGAGCCGAAGCCGCCGGGCGTGGTTCCCTCCGGCGGAGTGATCTCCAGCGACTTGGTTTCGCCCGCGAAGTCGCGCATGGACAGCACATTCCCGTTCAGCGCCGCGTTGGCGATGCGGGCGGCGCGGTCGGCGACCTCCTGGGACTGCAGGAGCAGGACCTGACTGTCGAAGTACTGGTCGGCGGACTCGCCCTGGTCGAGCGCGCTCTGTGGCACGGTGACCGTGGCGAACGCGCGGTAGACCTCGGCTTGCAGCAGCGAGTATCCGACCGCGGCCCCGGCCATCAGCACCGCGATGACCAGGACCATGATTCGGTACCGGCGGACCGCGCCGAAGACGGTCGGCTCGAACCGGCCTTGATCGATTCCTGTGGCCTGCATGGCCCCCACCTCAGTCGCTCCCCTGGACTTCGGTGCACCGCTGGCAGCACAGTGCGCCCCCCCTCCTGCGAGGATAACGGAGAGTTGCCGAAAAGGGACGGGCTCAGCCGAAAACTCACAGTCGGTATTCGAAACCGGTCAGTCTGCCAACATGGTTGCAGAAACCAACTAATTGCGTATATAGTTGGGTTATGCAACTAGCTCAGGAACCCCTTGTCCCGAGGGTGGAGCGGGACGCGCCGGCGCAGGAGCTGCTCGAAGGAGTCAGTTCGCTGATCCGCGCCGTGCGGTGTGTCGAGCACCGGCATCTGGCGCTCGACGGCGGCCTGCGGCGGGCCGATGCGAGTGTGCTCAAGGTCCTGCTGAGGGACGGCGAGCAACGCGGCGGCGAGCTCGCCGCCAAGCTCGGTGTGGACGCGTCGGTGGTGAGCCGGCAGCTGACCGCGCTGGAGGCCGACGGACTGGTGAGCCGTCGGCCGGATCCGGCCGACGCGCGGGTCGGGCTGGTCAGCCTGGCGCCGCGCGGCCAGGCCCAGCTGGAGGCTCTCTACTCGTCCTACACCCGGCATCTTCGCGCCGCTCTGGCGGACCTCGACGACGATGCGCTGCTGGCCGCTGCCGACACGATGCAGCGGATCGCGCACGCCATCACCGAGGTCACCAGGTCCGCACGGCGCACACCGCCCGTACCTTCGACTGGAGACTGATGACCGTCACCGAGACCCGGCACGTAGCGCCCAGCACGCCGGAACTCACCCACCGCGAGATCCTCGAGATCCTGATCGGCCTGCTCGCCGCGCTCTTCACCGCGATGCTGAGCTCCACGATCGTCAGCAATGCCCTGCCGACGATCATCGCCGACCTCGAAGGCTCCCAGACCCAGTACACCTGGGTGCTGACCGCGAGCCTGCTGGCCACCACGGTGTCCACCCCGATCTGGGGCAAGCTTGCCGACCTGATGAGCAAGAAGCTCCTGGTCCAGCTGGCGATCTCGCTGTTCGTGGTCGGTTCGGCGCTGGCCGGCCTGTCCCACAACGTGCCGTTCCTGATCGGCGCCCGCGTCCTGCAGGGCCTCGCGATGGGCGGCCTGATGGCGCTCGCGCAGGCGATCATCGGCGCCGCGATCCCACCCCGCAACCGCGGCCGGTACTCCGGCTACATGGGTGCTGTGATCGCCGTCGCGACCGTGAGCGGTCCGCTCATCGGCGGCGTCATCGTCGACACCTCGTGGCTCGGCTGGCGCTGGTGCTTCTACGTGTGCGTCCCGCTGGCGGTGATCAGCCTGGTGATCCTGCAGAGGTACCTGCACCTGCCGTTGATCAAGCGCCGGGTCCGGATCGACTATCTGGGCGCCGTACTGATCAGCGTCGCCGCCAGCCTGCCGCTGATCTGGGTCACCTTCGCCGGTCACGACTTCGCCTGGATGTCCTGGCAGTCGGCGCTGTTCGTCGGCGGCACCCTGGTGTTCGGCATCCTCGCCGTCGTGGTCGAGAACCGCGTCGCCGAGCCGCTGGTCCCGCTCAAGGTGGTCAGGCAGCGCACCACCGCGCTGGCGATCGTGGCCAGTCTCGCCGTGGGCGTCGCGATGTTCGGCAGCGCGCTGTTCCTCGGTCAGTACTTCCAGGTGGCCCGCGGCTACAGCCCGACCGAGGCCGGCCTGCTGACCATCCCGATGATGCTCGGGTCGTTCCTGGGCTCGGTCGGCTCCGGTCAGATGATCACCCGGTTCGGCAAGTGGAAGCGCTACTTGGTTGCCGGTGGCATCCTTCTGGTCGCCGGCCTGACGGTGCTCGGCACGATCGACCACACCACGCCGTACTGGTACGTCGGTCTCGGCATGCTGGCGATGGGTCTGGGCATGGGTATGACGATGCAGAACCTGGTGCTCGCCGTACAGAACACCGTGGACGTCAGTGAGATCGGTGCGTCCAGCGCGACGGTCTCGTTCTTCCGCAGTCTGGGCGGTGCCGTCGGTGTCTCGGCGCTGGGCGCCGTGCTCGCGGTCCGGGTGAAGGACCTGATCATCCAGGGCCTGCTCGCCGGTCCGGGTGGTGCCGAGGCCGCGCGGAAGTTGCAGGAAGGCGGCTCAGGCAGCACGAGTCTGCTCGATGTCAATCACCTGCCGCCGCAGTTGGCGGAGCTGGTGCGACAGTCGTACGGCGACGCGACCGGGCGGATCTTCCTGATCGCGGCAGCGTGTGCGGTGGTCAGCCTCATCGCGGTCCTCTTCATCAAGGAGGTCCCACTCCGCCGGACCGTCGCCAAGATCGAGGTCGACGCCGACTAGAGCTCCGGGGGCTGCAGGCCGTCGAGGCTGTGGGTGCGGATGATGGGGGAGCGGATCAGCCACAATACGGCGAGGAAGCCGCCGGCAGCTGAGACGAGCAAGGTCTCGCGGACGCCGATCCAGGTGCCGAGAAGGCCGCCGACCACCGCACCGAGCGGGCGGACACCGTAGTTGATGCTGCTGAACGCGCCCGCGACCCGGCTGCGCATGTGGTCATGGGTGACCGCGGCTTGCAGTGAGTTGAGCGGTACGTCGAAGCACATCACCGCGAACGCCCCGATGAACTCGGCCGCGGCGAGCGCGGCGGCGCGGGCCAAGGTCGGACCGTCCGCGAGCGCCGCGATCGCGATCGACCCGGGGAAGACGATCGAGCTGGCCGCGATCACCCGTCCGGCGCCGAAGATCCGGGTCAGCGGCGACGCGGCGAGCGCGCCGAGCAGGCCGCCGGAGGCACCGATCCCGAAGGCCAGGCCGATGGTCCCGGCGGACAGTTCGAGGTTGCGGCTGGCGAAGAGCACGAGCAGCGCCAGGCTGATCAGGTTGAAGAAGTTGACCGTTGTCGCGCAACCGAGACTGCTGCGCAGATACGGATGGTGGAGCAGGTAGTGCATCCCGGCACTGGCTCGCTTCAGCAGCGGCTCGGCCGACTCCTCGGGCTCGCCTGGCGGTGTCTTGAGCCGGCCGAGCTGGAACGCCGACACCAGGAACGACAGCGCGTCCACCACGATCGCGATCGGCGCCGTCAGCCACTGCACGAGCCCGCCGGCGATCGCCGGGCCGCCCATGAACGAGATGGACCGGGTCGCGGAGAGCTTGCTGTTCGCCTCCAGGAACTGGTCGCGGGAGACCAGGCGGACGAAGAACGACGCGTACGACGTACCGAACACGACGTCCGCGATGCCGGCCAGGATCGCGATCACGTAGAGATGCCCGAGCGTCAGCATGTCCAGCCAGTACGCCACCGGAAGGGTGAGCAGCAGCATCGCCCGGGCGATGTCGGCCGCGATCATCAGCGGGCGTTTGTCCGGCCGGTGGTCGACCCACGTGCCGATGAACAGTGAGGCGAGGTTCGGCAACCAGACCGCAGCGGTGAGGAAACCGACCTGACTGGGTGACGCGTCGAGCAGCAGTACGGCGATCAACGGCAGGGACAACTCGGTGACCCGGTCGCCGAACTCGGAGACGGTCTGCGCGGACCAGAAGGTCCGGAACTGCCGGTCACGCCAGAGACTCGTGGCGGAAAGAGTCTTCACGGTCGGTTCCCCCAGGATCAGTTTGTTGCTTCGGGCAAAGACATGCGGAGATAGCGGATCGCGCGGGCACCCTCCGGTGCGCCTTCCTCACCGCGCTGGACGTAGGGGGCGAGCACCTGCTCGATGGCGTCCTCGATCGCCTCGGCCTCGGCGGAGGTGAGGACCAGCCGGGTGTTCGCCGAGCCGGCCAGCCGGTCCCACTCGGGGTCGAGCTCGGGTTCGGTCTCGACCAGCCACTGCTGGGCGGACTCCAAGGCTTGGTTCATCATCTCGGCCCGGAGCAGCCGGCCTGCCTCGATGCCTTCCGGGGTGTCCGGCATCTCGTACCGGAAGCCGCGCGCCACCGCCCGCCACCAGCGCTGCCGCTTGTCCGCGTCCGGCGGCTGCTCGTCGACCACCAGGCCGAAGTTCGCCAGGTGGCGCAGATGCCAGCTGGTGACCGACGGCGACGCGCCCACGTGCTCGGACAGCTGGGTCGCCGTCGCCGGGCCGTTCTTCTGCAACCAGCTCAGCGCGGCCAGCCGGACGGGATGGGCCAGCGCCCGCATCGCCTGCGGGTCGGTGATCTCGAAGTCGCCGTACGGATTTCTGAGAGACATGTTTCGAGAGTAATCTCTCAGATCTCCGGACCGCAACACCTAACCGCTCGGACGACCGGCGGGGAAACGTCTAAAGGACACCGCTGTGCGGCGGCTGTTCTTTGCGCCTTCGGCGGGGCGCGGACCGGGAACGCGGGCTGATGTGATCGGCGGGTGTGCTGGGGTGGGATGGGTGCAGCTAGGGGAGAAGCAGCCGTTCCCAGACTCGCCGGTTTTCGATCGATTGGTGCTGGGGTGGCCTCGATAGGCCGCATCGTCCGGGTACAGCGCAGCGACAACCTCGTGACTCGATGCCATAACCGGTTCGGAGATGCCACCCGGGGAAACAGTCTGCTGCCACATCACCGTCGATCCCGTCGGTTTCCACGACATATCTGCCGATGACGTTGACCGGCATCCGTAGTCACAGCACATCCGCCTGTCAGATCAGTCCGTGTCGCCGGTCCGCGCTCGCCGAAGGCGCAATAAGCAGCCGCCGCGTAGCGGTGTCCTTTACACGTGTGCGTGGTTACCGGTCGAGGGTTTGGCGCCAGATGTCGCTGATCAGGTCGGGGCGCATCCCGACGGAGGTGTAGAGGCTGACGGCCGGAGTCGGGTTGGAGCTGTCGACGTGCAGCATCGTCCCGGCCCGGCCGGCGGCTGCGTCGACGGCGAAGGCGTCGTACAGCAGGAACTTCGCGAGACCCTTGCCGCGGGCCTGGGGTACGACGGCGAGGCGGCCGATGTAGCCGCAGTTGTCGGTGCTGACGAAGTTGTCGTTGCACTCGGTGACCGCGACGGCCCGGCCGTCGAGCTCGACCGTGGTGAGCTGCGACCAGTCGAAGGTCGACCGGCTCTCCCGGGACGCGGCCCACGCCTCGTACGGCCGTGGATCCGCCCCGGGCTGCGTGCTGAACGCTTCCCGCAGTACGGCGTGCGCCGCCCGGCGACTCGGGTCGTCGAAGGCCCCACGTCGTACGACTGCTCCGGCCGGAACAGGCGGTGGTTCGACCGGGCCGTCGAAGGTGATTCGCATCCGGTGGATCGACGTGGCGACGGCGAAGCCCTTCGCGGCCACGATCTCCGGCAGGAACTCGTCCTGCCGGATCACGCCGACACTCAGCACAACCTCGCCGGGCCCGGCCGCCCGGGCGGCCTCCTCGGCCCGCGCCACCGCCCGATCGAGCAACCAGTCTGCCACCGCCGGAATCTCACTCAACAACTCGAGCTCCACCCGCGACCCGTCACTGTTCGCCGCCGCCGTCGCCGACCCGGCAAACTCCCCGTCGGCATCCAGCACAACCCACCCGTCGGTCCCCGGATCGAACCCGGGATCGCGCAGATAGTTGGCGACGTCCTCCGCACTGTGCTTCGCAAACCCCAGCAGCGCGCTCGTGTAAGTCGCACTCCGCTCAGCGATCAGCGCAGCGTCGTCCACCGTCATCGGACGGACCTCGAAACCTTCGGGCAGTACGGCGGTCATTCACACATCGTGGTGAACGACCGCCGTGCTGTCGAACCGATTAGCAGGCCTTCTCCCATTCGAGGTCGCACTGCTCGGTGGTGGTTCTGAGGGTGTTGGGGGCGATGGCGACCGGGGCCTGGTCGGACGACGAGGCGAGGGTGACGCCGACCGCGTCCTCGATGGAGCGTGGGCTGACCAGGTAGTTGTTGCTCATCATCGAAAACACGAGCTTGCGGCCGTCCGCGTTGGTGACGTAGCCGGACAGGGACGTGACGCCGGTGAGCGAGCCGGTCTTGCCGTGGAGGTTGTTCGCGGCCGGAGTGTTGGCCATCCGGCTGCGCAGGGTGCCACCGACGAAGCGTTGCGAGTTGCCGGCGATCGGCAGCGCGTCGTACCACTGCTTCCACCACGGCTCCTTCTGCACCCCGATCAGCAGGTCGGTGATGCTGTCCGCGGTGACGTTGACCTTGCGGGACAGGCCGGAGCCGTCGGACAACCGGATCGTGCTGGTGTCGACGCCGACACTCTTGGCGTACTCGGTGGCCACACCCAGGCCGGCCGGCCACGTGCCTTCGGCCTCCGCCACCGCGCCCATCGCCTTGACCAGTGTCTCGGCGTGCATGTTGTTGGACAGCTTGAGGAACGGGTTCATCAGCTCGCCGACCGTCATCGACTCGTCCCGGGCGAGGACCCGTGCGGCGACGGGGGAGGCCGCGTTCTTGACGTTGCCGATCACGCTGATGCCCTGCGCGGCGAGGGCCCGCCGGAACACGTCAGCCGCGTACAGCTCCGGCTCCCACACCGTCACCCACTCCTGGCCGACGCTCGCGCCGAGCGGCACCGAGCCGGTCACCCGGACGATGTTGGTGCCGTGCTCGCGCTCGATGTTCAGCGTGTTCGACGATCCGGCCGCTCCGGTCTTGGCGGTGCTGACCAGTTTGAGTACGCCGTTGGCCGGGACCAGTGCGAGCTGCACGGGTGCTCCGACCGACGCACCGGGCCGGCTCTCGACGATCGCCGTACCGGAGTCGTAGTCGGTGTTCGGGGCGAGCGTGAGGGCGGAGATCTGGGCGGAGTAGTAGAACGGCTCGTCGTCCCAGGCCCAGCTGTCACCGAGGCGGACGTGGTCGAAGTACGTGTCGTCCGCGATCAGGTCGCCGACGACCTGCTTCACGCCGGACTGCGCGAGTTGCTTGGCCAACGAGACGTAGTCGGACTCGAGGGCGGTCGGGTCGCCGTACCCCTTGAGGTAGAGGCTGCCGAGCAGCGTGCCGCGATGGACCGGGCCGGTCGCGAGGACATCGGTGTGGAAGCGGTACGACGGGCCGAGGACGTGCATCGCGGCCGTCGAGGAGAAGAGCTTGGTGTTCGACGCGGGCAGCATCCGCTGACCGCCGTTGCGGTCGTACAAGGTCTCGCCGGTCGTCGCGTCCCGGACCACCAGTGCGACCTGTGAGCCGTTGTAGCGGCTGTCGTTCAGGAGCGTGTCCAGCTGTGTCTGCAGCGGCGTCGCCTGCACGGCGGTCGGCGCCGTACCCGACTGAATCGCCACGCCGCCGGCGGCCGTCGCCAGCACGGCGACGGCGGTGATCACCCCACGCCCCGACACTCTCGGTAAAAACCTCACGAGAACTCCCCTCAACCCAGGCGGAAACCAACTAGCGGGAGTCAACACCCCCGAGCGCCGCTGGTCCAGTCATCAGCCGAATCGACCTCTGGTCATCCAGGTGAATCGATGGAAAAGTTCGGTCCACAGGTATCCGCCCCCACCTGAGGAGTCCCCATGCGACGACTTCTGACGGCCCTGCTGGTTGTGCTCGGCCTCTCCGCTCTGCTGTCACCGCCGGCCCTGTCACCACCGGCGCACGCGGCCACCACCGCGGCCGTCTTCCCCGCGCAGATCATCGGGGAGGACTTCCCGGATCCGGACGTGTTCGAGAAGAACGGCACCTGGTACGCGTACTCGACCAACAACGGTCGAGGCCACGTGCCGGCCGCGACCGCACCCAGCGCGAACGGCCCCTGGACGATCCGCGGTGACACGATGCCCGGCGGACCGTCGCCGGGCTGGGCGCAGTCGGGCCGCACCTGGGCGCCGGACGTCTACCCGAACCCGGACGGCAGCTACACCCTCACCTATACGGCCTGGCACAAGGCGTCCGGCCGACAATGCATCGGCGTCGCCACCGCGACCAATCCGCTCGGCCCGTTCAGCCCGGTCGGCAGCCAGCCGCTGATCTGCCCGCTCGAGCTCGGCGGCGCGATCGACGCGAACACCTTCGTCGCCAACGACGGCACTCGCTATCTGGTCTGGAAGAACGACGGCAACGCGATCGGTCAGCCGTCGACCCTCTGGCTCACCCGTACGGCGAACAACGGCACGACCCTGGTCGGCGGCAACTCGGCCCTGCTCACGTCGAGCGGGATCATCGAGGCACCCGATCTGGTCCAGCGTGGCAGCCAGTACGTGCTCTTCTTCTCCGGTGGCGGCTACACCGACTGCAACTACCTGACGTCGTACGCGACGGCGCCGAGTCTGAGCGGTCCGTGGACGACCGCCTTCCGGCCACTGATGACGACGGCGACACTCGACAACCACATCTGCGGGCCGGGCGGCGCGGACTTCGTCGGCAACAAGGTGTTCGTCCATGGGTGGGTCGGCGGGGCGCGGCACCTGTACGTCGCCGACCTCGGCTGGGCCAACGACTATCCGGTCGTCCGTGGCAGCCGGGTGCGGTACGAGGCCGAGCGGGGGACCCTCAACCACTGCGTGGTCCGGTCGAACGCGGCCGGGGCCTCGGACGGGAAGGTCGTCGCTTACATCGACTACGCCGACTCCTGGGTGGAGAACACCGTGTACGCGCCGGTTGCGGGCGGTTACACCCTGCACGTCGGGTACGCGAACGGCTCGGGAGCCACCGCCAGCCACGGAGTCGTTGTCAATGGCAACAACCAGGGTGCGGTCAGCTACCCGGTCACCGGCTGGGACAACTGGCGGCAGAGTTCGGTGTCGGTCACGCTGAACGCCGGCTGGAACACCATCCGCCTGACGAAGGGCACGCTGTACGCGGAGGTGGACTACCTCGAGGTTCAGTGACGGGTCAGGGAATGGCCCGGTGGGTCCCGGAGTGAACCCGGGATCCACCCGTCCCGGTGCGTGGCGCGATGCGTTGGTGCTGGACGATGCCTCGTAGGCTCGGTACAGCACCACTGCGTCGACGGGGAGCACGAAGCGGGAGATGGCGAAACCACCTGAACAGATGTCCGGGGACCGGCGGCGACGACGCCCGGTCTGGCTGGACCTGCGCCGCCGTACCGGGCGTGGGCTGCAGGCGATGCTGTTCGGCGGCCTGGCCTCGCTGATCTCCCTCATCATCACGTTCTGGACGCTGCCGCAGATCAGCAGTGACGGGCGGCTGCCGATCCTGCGGTTGGTCGTGCTGCTGGCCGTGTTCAGCATGCTGATGCGCTGGGTGCTGGCCGGGATCGCGATCCTGATCGGCTCGATCGGCGTCCTGGTCGGCGGCTTGCTGTCCCAGTTCGGCGTCGTCTACCTCGGGATCACCGTCGACCCCGGGATCAACCTGCACGGCGGGGTCGAGGCGGCGCTGCTGGTGGCGATCGTGATGTCGTCGGTGAGCGCGTTCGTCGGCTGGGTCGCGTACGCCGGCAGTGACGACGCGTACGTCGCCGAGGTCATGCGGGTCGTGCACCGCCGGGCCCGCAAGATCACCCCGGCGCCGAAGACCGGGATGCTGATCATCCAGATCGACGGCCTGTCCGAGCCGCTGCTGAACTGGATGGTGCTGGCCGGCAACCTGCCGAACCTGGGCGGCTGGATCCGGGACGGCAAACACTCGATGGTCGGCTGGCACACCGGCGTACCGTCGACGACTCCGGCCAGTCAGGCCGGCATCCTGCACGGCGGCTCGCGGCAGATCCCGGCGTTCCGGTGGTATGAGAAAGAGACCGCCCGGGTGATGGTGACCAACCGGGGCCGGGACGCCGCCGAGATCGAGGACCGGATGTCGACCGGGCGCGGCCTGCTCGCCGACGGCGGCGTCAGCATCAGCAACAACTGGTCCGGGGACGCGCACCGGTGCGAGCTGGTCTTCAGCCGGGCCTCGCTGCCGAGCAACCGCAGCCGTGGGTACGTCCGGTTCTTCTCCAGCCCGCAGGGCGCCGCCCGCGGGCTGGTGCTGTGTGTCGCCGAGATGGTCAAGGAGCTGCACCAGGCCCGGCGCCAACGGGTCCGGCACCTGGTCCCGCGGGTCAAGCGCGGTGGCGCCTACATCTTCCTGCGCGCGATCAGCAACGTGCTGCTGCGCGACCTGAACGTCTCGCTGATCACCGACGAGCTGGTCAAGGGCACTCCGGTGATCTACTGCGACTTCGTCGACTACGACGAGGTCGCGCACCACGCCGGCCCGACCCGCGCGGAGTCGCTGCAGACCCTGGAAGGGCTGGACCGCGTCCTCGGCGCGCTGCAGCGGATCATCGACATCCTGCCGCACTCGTACGAGATCGTCGTGCTGTCCGACCACGGCCAGAGCCAGGGCTCGACCTTCCTGCAGCGGTACGGCCGGACGCTGACCCAGGTCGTCGACGACCTGGTCGACACCACCAAGGAGCCGGTCGCGGCGGTCGGCAAGACCGAGGGCTGGGGTCCGGTGAACGCGTTCCTGACCGAGCTGAGCCTGCGCCGCGGTGTGGCCGGCTCGGTCACCCGGAAGGCACTGCACGGCAAGGCCAGGAGCGGCGAGGTGGAGCTCGGCCCGAAGGACTGCCCGCCGGAGGTGGCCGCCGACGAGCAGATGGTGGTGACGTCGTCGGGCAACCTGGCGCTGATCTACCTGGCGACCACGCCCGGCCGGGTGCCGCTGGAGGAGATCGAGCTGCTGCACCCGAAGCTGATCCCCGGTCTGGCGACCCACCCTGGGGTCGGCTTCGTGGTGGTCGACTCGCTGGCCGAGGGGCCGGTCGCGATCGGCGGCGCCGGCGTCCACGTCCTGAAGTCCGGCCGGATCGAAGGCGACGACCCGTTGACGCCGTACGGGCCGTTCGCGGCCGAGTCGATGCTGCGGCAGGCGGAGATGCCGCACAACGGGGACATCGTGGTGATCAGCCGGCTGGACCACTACACGCACGAGGTGGCGGCGTTCGAGGAGCTGGTCGGGTGCCACGGCGGGATCGGCGGCTGGCAGACCGAGGCGGTGCTGGTGCACCCGAGTCGTTGGGTGGTGGACCAGGCTCCCGTAGGCTCCGACGCGGTCCACGCGCTGCTGATCAGCTGGCTCGAACACCTCGGCCACCGCAAGGACCTCCGGAAATCGGTCGAGACGAGTGTGGAGGCCTGACGCGTGCGGATCACCTGGTGGGGGCACGCCACCACCACCATCGAGGAGAACGGCACGCGGTTGCTCACCGATCCCGTGCTCACCTCACGGATCGCGCATCTGCGCCGCCGTCGTGGACCGGCGCCGCTGCCCGCCGCGGCCGAGTGCGACGCCGTACTGATCTCTCACATGCACGCCGACCACCTGCACCTCACGTCGATCCCAATGGTCGCGCCAGGCGCCGCGCTGGTCGTGCCGCGGGGTGCGGCCCGGCTCATCCAGCAGGACTGCGGTCCCGAGATCGCGGACCGCTGCATCGAGGTTGCTCCGGGCAACCAGGTACGGATCGGCGGACTCGACATCACCGCGACCACGGCTCATCACGACGGCCGCCGGCTGCCGTGGTCGTCGTACAGCGGACCGGCGCTCGGGTTCCGGGTGGAGGGCTCGCCGAGTGCGTGGTTCGCCGGTGACACCGACCTGTTCGACGAGCTGGCCGCGGAAGCCGGGCCGGTCGACCTGGCGCTGGTGCCGGTCGGCGGCTGGGGGCCGTCCCTCGGTCCCGGGCACCTGGATCCGGTCCGGGCGGCGGAAGCGGTTCAGCTGGTCGGGGCCCGGATGGCGATACCGGTGCATTTCGGGACGTTCTGGCCGATCGGGTGCGACTGGCTGAAGCCGGAGCTGTTCCTGCCTCCGGGGGACAGGTTCAAGGCTGCGATGGCCGAGCTGGATCCGGCAGTGAAGGTGGAGCTGTTGGTGCCTGGCGAGTCGACCGAGGTGGACGCGCCATGAGCGGAAATACCCACTTCGATCTCTGGTACCTGTTCGCGCTCGCCGGTGCTGTCCTGCTGGGCGCCGTACTGCCCGTGCTGCCGACCGGTGCGGCGGTGTCGGCCGGCGCCGTACTCGCGTCGCACGGGAATCCGATCGGGCTGGTCGGCGTACTGATCGCGGGTGCGCTCGGGGCGTATGTCGGGGATCTGATCGTGTACGCCGGGTGCCGGTTCGGCGGAGAGCGGTTGGCGAAGCGGGTCGGTTGGCTGCGCGACAACGCGTCATTGGACGCGCTGCGGGACCGGCTGGCCGACCACGAGATCGGTGTCCTGCTGACATCCCGGCTGATTCCGGGTGGGCGGGTGCCGGTGCTGCTCGCGGCCGGGCTCGCCGGGTACAAATGGGAGCGGTTCGCCGTGGTCGATCTGACCGCGTCGTCGCTGTGGGCCGCGGTCTACATGGCGATCGGGCTGCTCGGGTACGCGCTGTTCGACGAGCCCTGGCAGGGCGTGGCCGCGGCGATCGTGCTCGTGTTCCTCACGACCGTGGCGAGTGGCCTGGTCCAGCGCTGGCGGCGGAAGAGGCGCGCCTCAGACCCCGAATGACGCGCTGCGGAGCCGCTCGACGGTCTCCGCCTCACCGTCCAGCTGTACGTCGGCCACCTGCTGCCGGCCGAAGCAGAACAGCACCAGCTCCGAAGGCTTGCCTGTCACCGTCACCGAGCCCAGCTCGGTCGGCTTCTTCGCGACCGACGTCGTACCATCCGGCAACCGCAGCACCAGCCCGCTCGGCGCCTTCCGGGTCATCGACTTGGCGGCCAGCCGGACCGCCTTCCACAGCCCGGCCTGCTGCCCGGGTGGGAGGCTGCGGACGTCGTACGACGGCTGGGCGCGGCGGACGTCCTCGTGGTGAACGAAGTACTCGGTCGTGTTCAGCTGATGACCGAACCGCGGCACCGAGTAGATCGAGAACGTCGGCGGCCCGTTGCGGACCTTGTCGACGACCTCGGTGAAGCTGTACTGCGCCTTGACCCGGGCCATCCGCTTCGCGGTGGTGTCCGACAGCGCCGGGATCATGATGCCCGGCCCGGCCATCGGATCGGCCTCGCGGACGTGCAGGTGGACAGCCAGATCGTACGTGGTCCACCCCTCGCACAACGTTGGCTGATCCGGGCCGAGCCGGTCGAAGAGATCACACAGAGCAAGTCGTTCTACCCGGCTGTAGTCCGTCATATCTCGATCGTAGTTGTCGGTGTGGAATGGCAGAATGTCAATCGTTGTCATGCCTGTGCCTGGTTGATGCACCTGACTGTCCTGGAGCGTGTTGCCCGTGCCGCCGAAAGTCCCAGACAAGGGGAGCGTGACCCGGAGGGGCTTCGCGGTCCTGAGGGTCGCGATCTGGGAGGAGCCATGGATCTTCGCCCTGTCCGTGCTGGCGAGCATGTTGTACGGCGCGATGACCGTGGCCGACGGATGGGCGCTCGGGTGGGCCACCGATCACGTGGTCCAGCCGGCGCTGGAGAGTGGTAACACCACGTTCGGTGCGATCGCCGGGCTGATCGCGCTCTTCCTCGGGATCGCGATCCTGCGGGCCATCGGAGTGGTCGGCCGGCGGATCGGGGCCGGCATCATGCAGTACCGGCTGCAGGCGACGTACCGGCGCCGCGTCACCCGGCAGTACCTGAAGCTTCCGCTCGAGTGGCACCACCAGCACTCGACCGGCATGTTGCTCTCGAACGCCAATGCGGACGTGGAGTCGATCTGGTTCGTGATCGCGCCGCTGCCGATGGCCATCGGTGTGCTCGCGATGCTGGCCTTCGCGACCGTCGCGATGTTCGCGGCCGATGTCTGGCTGGCGCTGGTCGGCTGCCTGGTGTTCCCGCTGGTGTTCGTGGCGAACGTGATCTTCCAGCGCTACCTGCAGCCGCTCGCGACCCGCGCGCAGCAGCTCCGTGCCGACGTCTCCGAGGTCGCGCACGAGTCGTTCGACGGCGCGCTGGTGGTGAAGACGCTGGGCCGCGAGGCCGCCGAGACCGAGCGCTTCCGGACTCCGACGTACGCGCTGCGGGATGCGAACATCGCGGTGAACAAGGCCCGCGGCGTGTTCGACCCGGTGATCGACGGTCTGCCCCGGCTGGGCGTGCTCGCGGTGCTGCTGGTCGGTGTCGGCCGGGTGCAGTCCGGCGCGGCCGACCCCGGTGACGTGGTGCAGGTGGCGTTCCTGTTCACGCTGATCGGGTTCCCGATCCGGGCGCTCGGCTGGGTGCTCGGCGAGTTGCCGCGATCCGTCGTCGGGTGGGACCGCGTCCAGCGGGTGCTGACCGCCGAGGGCGGGATGGAGTACGGCGCCGCGAAGCTGACGTCGACCAAGGCGGCCCGGCTCGAGGTGTCCGACGTACGGTTCGGCTACCTGCCCGAGCGGGACGTGCTGACCGGCGTGGACTTCACCGTCGAGCCCGGCCGGACGGTCGCGATGGTCGGTCCGACCGGCGCGGGGAAGTCGACGCTGATCACGCTGCTGACCCGGCTGGTCGACCCGGAGGAGGGTGCGATCAAGCTCGACGGGCTCGACCTGCGCGACCTCGCCCGCGACGAGCTGTCCGGTTCGGTCGCGCTGGTGGCGCAGACCGCGTTCCTGTTCGACGACACGATCCGCGGCAACATCACGCTCGGCGGCGACTACAGCGACGAGGACGTCTGGGACGCGCTCCGGATCGCCCAGGGCGACGGCTTCGTCAAGTCGATGCCGGACGGGCTGGACACCAAGGTCGGCGAGCGCGGTACGACGCTGTCGGGTGGCCAACGGCAACGCATCGCCCTGGCCCGGGCCCTGGTACGACGACCACGGCTGCTGATCCTGGACGACGCGACCAGTGCGGTCGACCCGCAGGTCGAGGCGCGGATCCTGGCCGGGCTGCGGTCTTCCGTCCAGGACTCCGAGGCCGCGACGACCGTGCTGGTGATCGCCTACCGCAAGGCGACGATCTCGCTCGCCGACGAGGTGGTGTTCCTCGACGAGGGCCGGATCGCAGCGCAGGGCACGCACACCGAGCTGCAGCAGAGGTCGGCCGCCTATCGCGAGCTGGTCGACGCGTACGAGAAGGATGCCGCCCGGCGACAGGAAGAGGCGGACCTGGCCGCCGAGATCGACGACTTGGACGCGGAAGGAGCTTCCGCATGAGCACGGTAGAGACGAGCCGGCTGGATCACGGCGATGACGCGGGCGGGATGGAGACGCTGCGGCAGGGCGTGCGAGTGTCGCCCGAGCTGGGTCAGGGCTGGTGGATCACCGGGCTTCTCGCGCTGGTCATGACGGGCGGGCGGATCGTAGTACCGATCGCTGTTCAGCAGACGATCGACAAGGGGCTGTCCGGGCCGGGCGGGCCGGACATGTCCTTCGTCGTCTGGATGTGCGTGGTCTGTGCGATCGCGATCCTGGTCACCGCCGTCGCGTCGTACCTGACCACCGTGCGGCTCGCGATCAACTCCGAACGCGGTCTGGCGACGATGCGGATCAAGGCGTTCCGGCACGTGCACGACCTGCCGGTGCTGACCCAGAGCACCGAGCGGCGGGGCGCGCTGGTCAGCCGGGTCACGTCGGACGTGGACACGGTGTCGCAGTTCCTGCAGTTCGGCGGGTTCATCTTCCTGGTCAGCATCGGGCAGATGCTGCTCGCGACCGTGGTCATGTTCATCTACTCGTGGCAGCTCGCGCTGGTCGTGCTGATCTGCTTCATCCCGCTATTCGCCAGCCTCAAGTACCTGCAGCGGCTGATGTCCGCGGCGTACGGCGTGGTCCGGGCGAAGGTCGGCGACATGCTGTCCGCGATCGCCGAGCCGGTGGTCGGCGCGCAGGTGGTCCGGGCGTACTCGATCGAGAAGCGCACCCAGGACCGGATCGACGCCTCGATCGAGGACTACCGGCGGACGGCGACCCGCGCCCAGGCGATCACCGGTCTGACGTTCTCGATCGGTGGTCTCGCGGCCGGTCTGGCGAACGCCGGGGTGCTGACGGCCGGCGTACTGCTCGGGGTCGACGGGGACGCGACGCTGGGGGAGATCCTCGCGTTCATGTTCCTGGTGGCGCTGTTCTCGGACCCGGTGCAGATCGCGACCCAGGTGCTGACCGATGCGCAGAGCGCCTTCGCCGGCTGGCGGCGGGTGCTCGGGGTGATCGCGACGCCGGCCGACGTGGTCGACCCGGGCGAGTCGGGAGTCGTGCAGGCGCGCGGGCCGATCTCGGTGCAGTTCTCGGACGTGGACTTCGCGTATCCGGAAGGCGAGCTGGTCCTGCGGGATGTCGACGTACGACTGGAACCGCATCGGCGGGTCGCGGTGGTGGGGGAGACCGGGTCGGGGAAGACGACGTTCGCGAAGCTGCTGACCCGGCTGATGGATCCGTCGTCGGGTGCCGTCCTGCTGGACGGGGTGGACGCGCGGGAGATCTCGTTCGCGTCGCTGCGGGAGCGGGTGGTGATGGTGCCGCAGGACGGGTACCTCTTCGACGCGTCACTCGCGGAGAACGTGCGCTTCGGGCGGCCGGAGGTAACGGACGCTCAGCTGCTGGAGGCGTTCGAGTCGCTCGGCCTGACGGACTGGCTGGATTCGCTGCCGGACGGGCTGGAGTCGCCGGTGGGTCAGCGCGGCGAGTCGTTGTCGGCGGGTGAGCGGCAGTTGGTCGCGCTGGTCCGGGCGAATATCGCGGACCCCGATCTGCTGGTCCTCGACGAGGCGACGTCGGCGGTCGATCCGGGCACCGAGGTCCGGGTCAACGCGGCGCTCGAGCGGCTGATGGCGGGGCGGACGTCGGTGACGATCGCGCACCGGTTGTCCACGGCGGAGGCGGCCGACGAGGTGCTGGTCTTCGACAACGGCGAGATCGTCGAGCGCGGTCCGCACGCGGAGCTGGTCCGGGCAGGCGGGGTGTACACCCGGCTGCACGACAGCTGGATCGCCCAGCGCAGCGCGCTCTAGAACACGCTGCACCAGGGTCAACGCGCGCAACGGCCGGGACCGCGGAAAGGGGCCGGTCCCGGCCGTTGCGCGTGCGATCAGGTCGACTCAGGGAGTCGGGGCGGCACCGTTCTCCCGGCCCGTGCCCGGCTGGGGCACCAGCAGGAACTCGACGCCGCCCTTGTCGTCGACCGCCGCGTCCAGGATCTTGTCGTCGAGCGCCGTCGCGGCGTTCTCCTCGAGGAAGACCCGCGCGCCACTCTCCTCGACCACCTGGTCACCCGGGCGCGGCGCTTCCGTGGTCGTCACCGCGAGCGCGGGGTTGGCCGGGTCCTCCTGCGAGATCCGTACCCCTGCACCCTCCGGCGCACCCTCGACGCCCGTGATGCTCTTGATCACCAGCGTCGCGTTCTCGGTCAGCGTCAGCACAACTACTCCAACCTCTAGGAATCACTGAGCCCGCCCCGTGCCCGATCCCCCCGACCCCAAACGGGGCGTGGGCCAGGTCACCCGGCTGCTCGCCGGAAAGTCGGGTGCGACTGTCGGTGGGGTGGTGTGTGATCGGGGTATGGCGATTGGGATGGATGTGCCGGGGGTCGACGGGCTCAGCGACGTGGTGCGGGTGTTGCGGGAGTGGCAGTACGACGGAGCAGTGGTGCAACTGCATCCGGGGGATCTGGGGTGGTACTGGCGCTTCGGCGGGGAGCAGACCGCGGCGGCGACCAGGACGTGGAGCCGGGACGGGGAGACCCTGGCGGTCGGGATGCTGGACGACCCTGAGCTGCTGCGACTGGCGATCGCGCCGGAGGTCCAGCACGACGAGGAGCTGGCGCGGCAGCTGGTCGAGGACCTGTCGGAGCCGGAGCGCGGCGTCCTGATCGAAGGCAAGGTGTACGTCGAGGCGCCGCTCGGATCGCTCGTGCAGGACCTGCTGATCAAGGACGGCTGGGAGCTCGACGAACCGTGGATTCCGCTGCGGCGTGACCTCAGTGAGCCGGTGCCGGACCTGGGTCTGCGGATCCAGGTGGTCGGGCCGGAGCAGGCAGCCGAGCGGACCGCGATCCAGCGGGCGTCGTTCGACGGGTCTACGTTCACCGACGAGCGCTGGCACGCCATGGCGGCCGGAGCGGCGTACGACGACGCGCGGTGCCTGATCGGCCGCAACGCGCAGGGCGAGGCGGTCGCCGGCGTGACGGTCTGGTCCGCGGGCCCTGGCAAGCCGGGGCTGATCGAGCCGATGGGAGTGCATCGGGCCCATCGCGGTCATGGCTACGGCCAGGCGATCACGGTCGCGGCGGCGCGCGTCCTGCGCGAGCTGGGTTCGTCCAGCGCGGTCGTGTGCACGCCCGCCTTCAACGTCGGCGCGGTCGCCACCTACAAGTCGGCCGGGTTCGAGCCGTTGCCCGAGACCCGGGACGTGTACCGGACGGCCTAGCCGGCCGCCTCGTCGGACGCGCGGAGCACGCGGAGAATGTTGCCACCGGCAAGTTTTGCCAGTTCGGCGTCGTTCCAGCCGCGGTCGGCCAGTGCCTCGAAGAGCCTGGGGTACGACGCCACGTCGGCCAGCCCGGTCGGGAACTCCGGGCACCCGTCGTAGTCGCCGCCGATCCCGATGTGGTCCACCCCGGCGATCCCGCGGACGTGCTCGAAGTGCTCCACCACGTCGTCGAGGGTGACCTCGGGCTTCGGTACGTCGTACGCGTCGGCCAGCTTGAGCTGATCGGCCGGGTTGAGCGGATTCAGCTCCGGCACGGCCTCCCGCGCACCCGCGATCCAGTCGACGTACCGCTGCGACACGAACGCCGGCACGAACGTCACCATGCAGACACCCTCGTTGCGCGCGAGCGTCTCGAGGACGTCGTCGGGAGCGTTCCGCGGTACGTCGCACACCGCCCGCGCCGACGAGTGGCTGAAGATCACCGGCGCGCTCGTCACCCGGAGCGCGTGCCGCATGGTGTCGGGGGAGACGTGGGACAGGTCGACCAGCATGCCGATCCGGTTCATCTCCCGGACGACCTCCTCGCCGAAGTCGTTCAGCCCGCCCAGCATCGGCTCGTCCGTTGCGGAGTCCGCCCAGGACACGTTGTTGTTGTGCGTCAGCGTCATGTAGCGCACCCCGAGGGCACGCATCACACGCAGGACGCCGAGGGACTCGCCGATCGAGTGGCCGCCCTCCATCCCCATCAGCGACGCGATCCGGTCGGCCTTGATCGCCGCCTCCACGTCGTCGGCCGAGGACGTCAGCTCCAGGTCCGCCGGGAACCGCTCGACCAGTCGCCGGACGAAGTCGAGCTGCTCGAACGTACGCCGTACGGCGTCAGCGTCCTGCGGCACCCACAGCGACCAGAACTGGGCACCCACATGGCCCTCTCGCAGCCGGGGCAGATCGGTGTGCACCTGGGGGACCGGACCGCTCAGATCGTGTGCGTCCAGGTCGTAGTCGCACAGCTCGTAGAAGGCGATCGGCAGATCGTTGTGCCCGTCGACCACCGGGTGCTCCTGCAACAGTTGCCGGACCCGTGCCTCACTCGTCGTCATTGCGCCATCCTCTCAGTCCGGGCAGCGGTAGGTGTTCATGCAAGGGCACCGTGTGCAGGGCACGACTTGTGATCGGCGACAATGGACCGGTGAGTATCGACGAGCTGACCTTCGACGCGGCCGGGCTGATCCCGGCAGTGGTACAGCAGTACGACACGCGTGAGGTCCTGATGGTGGGCTGGATGGACGCCGAGGCGGTACGCCGTACCGCGGAGACCAAGCGGAGCACGTTCTGGTCCCGCAGCCGGCAGGAGTATTGGGTGAAGGGCGAGACCAGCGGCCATCGTCAGCACGTCAAGCAGATCCTGGTCGACTGCGACGCCGACACCCTGCTCGTCCTGGTCGACCAGGAAGGCCCGGCCTGCCACACCGGCACCCGAAGCTGCTTCGAGCACGGCGAGATCGAGGTCGCGCTGTGACTGTGCTTTTGGCCGGGCCTCCGGCGCCGGCAGGGTCATGGGGCCTTGGCTCCCGGTCTTCCCTCGTCGCTCCAGTCGCTGCGCTCCCTACGCTCCTCAGTCCAGGCCGGGAGGCCCCATGACCGACGCCAACCCGGCTATCGAAACCTTCCGTGAGTACGCCAAGGACCGCCGTGTCATTCCGGTGACGCGGCGGCTGCTCGCGGATGCCGAGACGCCGATCGGTGTCTACGGCAAGCTCGCCGCCGAGCGTCAGGGCACGTTCCTGCTCGAGTCGGCCGAGAACGGCGGCGTCTGGTCGCGGTACTCGTTCATCGGTGTCCGCTCGGCCGCGACCCTGACCGAGCGCGACGGCGAGGCCGTCTGGACCGGCAACCCACCGGTAGGCCTGCCGCAGACCGGTGACCCGCTGAAGGCGCTCCGCGAGACGCTGGAGATCCTGCACACCCCACGGCTGCCGGACCTGCCCCCGCTGACCGGCGGCATGGTCGGCTTCCTCGGGTACGACGCGGTCCGCCGGCTGGAGCGGTTGCCCGACACAACGACCGACGACCTCGGCCTGCCCGAGCTGACCTTCCTGTTCGCCACCGACCTGGCCGCGCTCGACCACGAGACCGGCGAGATCTGGCTGATCGCGAACGCGGTGAACTGGGACGACTCCGACGAGCGGGTCGACGAGGCCTACGCGGACGCGGTCCGCCGCCTCGACGCGATGGAGGCAGACCTGGCGCAGCCCACCCCGTCGTACGTCGTCCGGGCCGATCGGTTCGCGGAGCCGGATCCGCACCGGCAGCGGTCCAGCGCGGAGTACCGGGAGGCGGTCGAGCACGCCAAGGAGGAGATCCGCGCGGGCGAGGCGTTCCAGATCGTCGTGTCCCAGCGGTTCGAGCTGCAGACCACCGCGACCGCCCTGGACATCTACCGGGTGCTCCGCCGGTCGAACCCGAGCCCGTACATGTACCTGGTCCGCCTGGACGGTTTCGACATCGTCGGCTCCAGCCCCGAGGCGCTGGTCAAGGTCACCGACAACAAGGTGATCCTGCACCCGATCGCCGGCACCCGCCGCCGCGGCGTGACGCCGGAGGAGGACCACGCGCTGGAGGTGGAGCTGCGGGCCGACGCGAAGGAGCGGGCCGAGCACCTGATGCTGGTCGACCTGGGCCGCAACGACGTCGGCCGGGTCTGTGCGCCCGGGACCGTCGAGGTCGTCGACTTCATGGACGTACGGCGCTACAGCCACGTGATGCACCTGGAGTCGACGGTCACCGGGCAGCTGGCGGCCGGTAAGACCGCCTTCGACGCGCTCACCGCCGCGTTCCCGGCCGGAACGTTGTCCGGAGCACCCAAGCCGCGGGCGATGGAGATCATCGACAAGCTCGAGGTGACCCGGCGCGGCGTGTACGGCGGTGTGGTCGGCTACCTCGACTTCGCCGGTGACGCCGACACCGCGATCGCCATCCGGACCGCGGTGCTCCGCGGCACGACGGCGTACGTGCAGGCGGGTGCGGGCATCGTCGCCGACTCCGACCCGGCCGCCGAGGACGCGGAGTGCCGGACCAAGGCGGCCGCCGTACTCAACGCGATCGCGGTCGCGGGAACCTTCAGTGACGTGTGATGAGGCCACAGCGACTCGTTGACCTGCTGGCGGTAGTAGCCCTGGTCCTGCTCGGCCTGTCGGCGTACCTGCCCTGGACCACGGTCAACGACACGGAAACCTTCAAGGGCTACGACCTGACCCGCGCACCGGTCTTCCTGGCTGTGGCGGGAGTGGTGGCCGTGATCGTGACCAAACTGGCCGGTACTGCGCTGCGCCGCGTGCTGGCCGTCGTGGTCGTGCTGCTGGGCGTGCTGGCCGTCGCGGTCGCGTTCCAGGTCCGCCCAGGACTCGAGGAACTGACCCGGCTGCGGCCGGCGCTCACGCTCGGAACCGACTCGTTCGAGATCACCACCGGAGTGGCTCCCTGGTTCGCGCTGGCCGGGGGAGTGGCACTGGTCGCGGCCGGGCTGCTCGCCGTACTGACAGCGCATCGCTGGCGGCGGGCGACGGCGCGCTACGAGCGTGATCCGGCCGCCGCGGGGTCCGATCACGGGGCCGATCAATGGAAGGCGATCGACGCCGGGGAGGACCCGACTCTCTGATCGCGGCGGGCTACCGCCACAATAGGACGGGACGACAACGAGGAGTGGCGCCACTATGGACAAGACGACGGCGGATCAACCGGTGACGCAGGTGAGCGAGGAGGCTCATGACCTGCACGGCAACAGCCCGGCGGCCTGGACCGCCGTGACCATCGTGCTGATCGCTTTCACCGTGGGCGCCATCGCGATGGTGCTGGGGCCGAACTGGCTGCTGTTCTGGATCTCGGTCGCGATCGCCCTGGTCGGCGCACTGGCCGGCAAGGTGCTGCAGCTGCTGGGCTTCGGGGTTCCGACCGACGACCGGCACTGAGGGGCGGACCGACATGACTGTGCTTGACGACATCCTCGCTGGGGTCCGGGAGGACCTCGCGGAGCGCCAGGCGCGGGTCAGCCTGGACGACCTGAAGCTCGAGGCGCAACGCAAGCCCGACGCCAAGGACCCGATGCCGGTGTTCCGCGGCGACGGGATCGCGATCATCGCCGAGGTGAAGCGGTCCAGCCCGTCCAAGGGCGACCTGGCCGAGATCACCGACCCGGCAGCGCTGGCCGGGGAGTACGAGGGCGGCGGTGCGGCCGCGATCTCGGTGCTGACCGAGCAGCGCCGGTTCAACGGCAGCCTGGACGACCTGCGCGCGGTCCGCGGCCGGGTCGACGTACCGGTGCTGCGCAAGGACTTCATCGTGTCCTCGTACCAGCTCTGGGAGGCCCGGGCGGCCGGTGCCGACATGGCCCTGCTGATCGTCGCGGCGCTGGAGCAGGAGGCGCTGGTCTCGCTGATCGAGCGGGCCCATTCGATCGGGCTCTGCCCGCTGGTCGAGGTGCACGACGAGGAGGAGACCCGGCGTGCGGTGGATGCCGGAGCTCAGCTGATCGGCGTGAACAACCGGAACCTGAAGACCCTCGAGGTCGACCGGGACACCTTCGCCCGGGTCGCGCCGACGATCCCGACCAACCTGGTCCGGGTGGCGGAGTCCGGGGTTCGCGGCCCGCATGATGTAATCGAGTTCGCGCGCGCCGGGGCCGATGTCGTCCTCGTCGGTGAAACCCTGGTGACCGGCCGCGATCCTCGCGCCTCGGTCGCCGACCTGGTCGCTGCCGGATCGCACCCCGCCATTCAGCAGCGGCACTAGAGTGTCCTGGGCGCCGGTAGCGCCGAGCTACACCGCTCCCAGGACACTAGACCCCCGCGCCGTAAGGCCGGCCCGGGGTACTTGGAAGGCTTTTACGGATGACAACTGTGCTGCCCGACCAGTTCGGGCACTTCGGCCGTTTCGGCGGCAGGTTCATGCCGGAGGCGCTGATCGCGCCGCTCGACGAGCTCACCACGGCGTGGCGGGAGGCGATGGCCGACCCGGTGTTCACCGGTGAGTTCGAGCGGATGCTGCGCCAGTACGTCGGTGCGCCGAGCCTGCTGTACGACGCGACCCGGCTGTCCGACGTGGCCGGTGCCCGGATCCTGCTGAAGCGCGAGGACCTGAACCACACCGGCGCGCACAAGATCCGCAACGCCATCGGTCAGGCCCTGCTGACCAAGCGGATGGGCAAGCACCGGGTGATCGCGGAGACCGGCGCCGGCCAGCACGGCGTAGCGACCGCGACCGCCTGCGCCTACCTGGACCTCGAGTGCGTGGTCTACATGGGTGAGGTCGACACCGAGCGGCAGGCGCTGAACGTGGCCCGGATGAAGCTGCTCGGCGCCGAGGTGATCTCGGTGAAGACCGGCAGCCGGACGCTGAAGGACGCGATCAACGAGGCGCTGCGCGACTGGGTCGCCAGTGTCGACAAGACGCACTACATCCTGGGCACGGCGGCGGGTTCGCACCCGTTCCCGGCGATGGTGCGCGACTTCGTCCGCGGCATCGGCGACGAGGCCCGGGAGCAGTCGCTCGAACTGCTCGGCAAGCTTCCCGACGCCGCGGTCGCCTCGGTCGGCGGCGGGTCGAACGCGATCGGCCTGTTCGCCGCGTTCATCCCGGACGCGGACGTGAAGCTGTACGGCATCGAGCCCGGCGGTGACGGGTTCGACACCGGCCGGCACGCGGCCACGATCAGCGCGGGCCAGGTCGGCGTACTGCACGGAGCGCGGTCGTTCCTGCTGCAGGACGAGGACGGGCAGACGCTGGAGTCACACTCGATCTCGGCCGGGCTGGACTACCCGGGTGTCGGCCCGGAGCACGCGTGGCTGGCCGAGACCGGGCGGGCGTCGTACCGGCCGATCACGGACGCCCAGGCGATGGAGGCGTTCAGGCTGCTGTCCAAGACCGAGGGCATCATCCCGGCGATCGAGTCCGCGCACGCGGTCTCCGGTGCGCTCGACATCGCCAAGGAATTGGGGCCGGAGGCAACCATTCTGGTGAACCTGTCCGGTCGCGGGGACAAGGACATGGACACGGCCGCCACCTGGTTCGGCCTGGCCGACAAGGAGACCGGTCGTGAGTGAGCTCGTTGCCCTGGGCAAGGCCGGGGCCGCGGTCCGGAAGGCGAACGGCGAGGGCCGGGCGGCCCTGATCGGCTACCTGCCGGCCGGCTTCCCGTCGTACGACGGTGGGATCGACGCGATCAAGGCGATGATCGACGGCGGTGCCGACGTGCTCGAGATCGGCCTGCCGTACAGCGACCCGGTGATGGACGGTGTCACCATCCAGCGCGCGAGCGAGGTCGCGCTGGCCCACGGTCTGCGGACGCGCGACGTGCTGAGCACGGTCGAGAAGGTCGCGTCGTACTCCGACGTCCCCGTACTGGTGATGACGTACTGGAACCCGATCGAGCGGTACGGCGTGGATCGGTTCGCCGTGGACTTCGCCGGTATCGGGGGAGCGGGGCTGATCACGCCCGACCTGATCCCGGACGAGGGTGCGGAATGGATCGCGGCCGCGGACAAGAACGACCTGGACAAGGTGTTCCTGGTCTCGCCGTCGTCCACCGACGAGCGGATCCGGCTGACCACGTCGTCGTGCCGGGGCTTCGTCTACGCCACCGCTGTGATGGGTGTCACCGGGGCGCGGGAGAAGCCGTCGGACCTCGCTCCGCCGTTGGTGGCGCGGACCAAGGCGGTCACCGGACTCCCGGTCGGCGTCGGCCTCGGAGTGTCGAACGGCGACCAGGCAGCCGGGATCGCGGCGTACGCGGACGCGGTGATCGTCGGCTCGGCGCTGGTCAAGGCCGCCGCCGACGGTCCGGCCGCCGTCCGTGCGCTCACCGAGGAGCTGGCCGAAGGTGTCCGACGGGAACCCAGCACGGCCGCCGGTCGTTAGACACGCCGTGAGTCGAACCAGGAACGCGGCCGTTCTGCTTGCCGCGGTGGCTCTGCTCGCCCTCGCGGGCTGCAGCGGCGGCAAGGACAAGGAGCAGGCGGACAACCCCGGCGGTGCGATCATCCGCACCACCCAGTACCCGAACGGGTTGCGCGGGGCGACGCTGGACCGGCCGTACTCCTTGCCCACAGCGACCTTGACCGACACCGGCGGCAACCAGTTCAACCTGGTCACGTCGACCAAGAAGCCGGTCACGCTGGTGTTCTTCGGCTACACCAACTGCCCGGACGTCTGCCCGACCGTGATGGCCGACGTGGCGTCCGCGCTGACCAAGCTGGACGCGCCGGTGCGTGACCAGGTGCAGTTGCTGTTCATCACCACCGACCCGTCCCGCGACACCGGGCCGGTGATGCGCAAGTACCTGGACCGGTTCGACCCGTCGTTCGTGGGGCTGACCGGGTCGCTGACCCAGATCAAGGACATCGCCAAGGCGGTCGGCGTACCGGTGGAGGGCATGAAGAAGCTGCCGTCCGGCGGGTACGAGGTCGGCCACGGCGCGCAGGTGCTCGGTTTCGGAAAGAACGACAAGGCGAACGTGCTGTGGTTGTCGAACGCCGCCATCGGCGACCTCGCACACGACTTCGGGAAGCTGGTGGAGGACAACCAGTGAAGGTGAAGCACCAGCTTTGGACCCCCTGGGTGTCGCTGGCGGCCCGGCTCGTGCTCGGCGGTGTGATGCTGGTGGCCGGTGCGCTGAAGGTGACCGATCCGGAGACCGCGTCCCAGGCGGTCCGGGCCTACGACCTCCTGCCGTCCGCGCTGGTCGCCCCGGTCGGCTGGGGACTGCCGTTCCTGGAGATCGCGATCGGATTGCTGTTGATCGTCGGTTTCGGTGTCCGCGCCGCGGCCGTGGCCGCGGGTGTTTTCATGGTCGTGTTCATCGCCGCGGTGGCCTCCGCCTGGGCGCGCGGTCTGGCGATCGACTGCGGCTGCTTCGGCGGCGGTGGACAGGTCGCCCCGGGTGAGACGAAGTACCTGCAGGAGATCCTGCGGGACGTCGGCCTGCTGCTGCTGGCAGTCTGGCTCTGGTTGAGCCCGGTGAGTAAGTTCGCCCTCGAGTCCGATCCGCACACCCCGACAGGAGTCCCCGCGTCGTGAGCAAGACCAAAACCCCCGTGAACCCGCTGCTGCAGCAGAAGAAGCGGCGGATCACACCCGGGATCGTCGTGGTGATCGTGCTGGTGCTGGCGCTGGCCGGCGGGGTCGGCGTGCAGTACTGGCGCAGCCACTCCAAGGTCGAGGTGAGTTCGAACGGCCGCCCCGAGCCCACCGTGATCCAGGGTCCGGGCACGAGCGGCAAGGGTGTCACCGTCGGCACGGAAGGCGCCAAGGCGCATATCGACATCTACCTGGACTTCCGCTGCCCGCACTGCGCGGAGTTCGAGGAGCGGACCGGCGCGACCGTCGACAAGCTGGTCCAGGACGGCACCGCCACGCTGACCTACTGGCCGCTGACCTTCGTGAACCCGGACGCCTCGCCGCGGCTCGCGAACGCGTTCGCCGCCGCGGCCGCGAACGGCAAGGCGCTCAGCTTCGCCGACGAGATGTACGCCGACTTCGCCAAGTCCTGGACCACCGACCAGCTGATCGAGCTGGGCAAGCAGCTGGGGATCGACGACCCGAAGTTCGAGCAGGCGGTGCGTGACAACACCTACCTCGGCTGGCTCGACACGGTCTCCAAGGCCGCTGACGACCGCGGTGTCACCGGGACGCCGACGGTCTACGTCAACGACAAGCAACTGGACGCCGACAACCTGACCGGCGAGGGCCTGCAGAAGGCCGTCGACGAAGCGGTCGCGGCCGGCTGAGGCCTCGTGGACGCTGACGCACTGAGTCCCCATCGTGACCATGAGTTTCTGGTCGCGGTGGGGCCGGTCGAGTAGCGTTCCTGGTTGCCATGTCTAGTCTGATCCCCGCCGTGATCGTTCCGGCGTTCATCCCAAGCCCCAGCCAGGGTGTCTGGCACCTCGGCCCGCTGCCCATCCGCGCGTACGCGCTGTGCATCCTGGCGGGTATCTTCGCCGGCTACTGGCTCGGCCGGCACCGCTGGGTCGCCCGCGGCGGTTCGCCGACGGTGCTGGCCGACATCATGTTCTGGGCCATCCCGTTCGGTCTGGTCGGGGCCCGGATCTACCACGTCATCACCGACGCCGAGCTGTACTTCGGCGAGGGCAAGAACCCGATCGACGCGCTGAAGATCTGGCACGGCGGCCTCGGTATCTGGGGCGCGGTCGGCTTCGGCGCGCTCGGTGCCTGGATCGCCTGCCGCCGGGCCAAGGTGCCGTTCCTGGCGGTCGCGGACGCGATGGCGCCCGGGATCGCGCTGGCCCAGATCCTCGGCCGGTTCGGGAACTACTTCAACCAGGAACTGTTCGGCAAGCCGACCGACCGGCCGTGGGGCCTGGAGATCGCCTTCGACAACCGGCCCATCGGGTTCAAGGACTTCGCCACCTTCCACCCGACCTTCCTGTACGAGGCGATCTGGAACCTCGGCGTGATCGCACTGGTGATCCTGGCCGGCCGCCGGTTCCAGCTCGGGCACGGCCGCGCGTTCTTCCTCTACGTGGCCGGCTACACCCTCGGCCGCGCATGGATCGAGAACCTGCGCATCGACACCGTCAACCACTTCCTGGGCCTGCGCCTGAACGTCTGGACCTCGATGGTCCTCTTCGTCCTCGCGGTGGTCGCGTTCGTCATCAGCGCCCGCCTCCGCCCCGGCATGGAAGACATCTCTGTGGGCCCCGCCGCCGGCCAGCCGCCGGCAGAAGCCACCAAGCCCACCGGCGACGAGCCAACGCCGGAAGCTGACGAGACCAGGCCGGCTGACGAGACAGATGCTGACCAGCAGGCTGAAGCCGAGGACTCGGCGTCGCCTGAGGTGAAGGACCAGACCGACAAGACAAAGGTTCAAGCGACCAGCACGAACGGGGCCGAGACAGACGGGTCTCGTGACTGACGATCGGATCTCAGCTTCCGAGGGCGACCCGAGCGGATCGCCCCCGGAAGTCTCCGCCGAACACCACGGGGACCACACCCACCGGGACGTGAACGGCGGCTGGCTGCGGCCGGCCGTGTTCGGCGCGATGGACGGGCTGGTGTCGAACTTCGCGTTGATCGCCGGCATGGACGGCGGCACCGAGTCCGGTTCGGGGTTCATCGTGCTGGCCGGGTTGGCCGGCCTGGCCGCGGGTGCGTTCTCGATGGCGGCAGGGGAGTACACCTCCGTCGCCTCGCAGCGCGAGCTGGCCCGGGCCGAGATCGAGGTGGAACGCAAGGAGATCCAGCGGCACCCGATCGACGAGGAGATCGAGCTCGCCGAGACCTACCGGGCCAAAGGCCTCGACCCGGACCTCGCCAGCAAGGTCGCCAAGCAGTTCCACACCGACCCGGAACAGGCGCTGGAGGAGCACGTCCGCGAGGAGCTCGGCATCGATCCCCACGACCTGCCGAACCCGTTGCTCGCGGCCGCGTCCTCCTTCATCTGCTTCGCGGTCGGCGCGTCCATCCCGCTGCTGCCGTACCTGCTCGGCGCCGGCAACGTCGTACCGGCCCTGATCCTGTCGCTGACCGGCCTCTTCGTCTGCGGTGCCGTCGTCTCCCGCGTCACCACGCGTTCCTGGTGGTACTCCGGCCTCCGCCAACTGATCCTCGGCGGACTGGCCGCAGCCCTCACCTACTTCGTCGGAACCCTGGTCGGCCCGAGCATCTAGGCCCGGAAGAGTCCGCTGTAGGCGTTCAGCGCGGGCTGTCCGCCGAGGTGGGCGTAGAGGACGTTGGAGTCGGTCGGGATCTCGCCGTTACGGATCAGGTCGATCAGGCCGGCCATCGACTTCCCCTCGTAGACCGGGTCGATGATCATCCCCTCGAGCTGACCGGTCAGGCGGATCGCGTCGAGGGTCGACTGCACGGGTACGCCGTACAGGTCGCCGGCCCAGCCCTCGAGCACGGTGATCTCGTCCTCGCGCAGGCCCCGGTCAAGCCCGATCAGCTCCGCGGTGGCGCGGGCGATCCGCTCGACCTGATCGTGGGTCTCCTTCAGCTTGGCGCTCGCGTCGATGCCGAGCACGCGCCGGGGCCGGTCCTGGCCGGCGAAGCCCGCGATCATGCCGGCCTGGGTCGACCCGGTCACCGCGCACACGATGATCGTGTCGAAGAAGACGCCGAGCTCACGCTCCTGCTGTTCCACCTCGTAGGCCCACTCAGCGAACCCGAGTCCGCCGAGCCGGTGGTCGGACGCACCGGCCGGGATCGCGTACGGCGTACCTCCGCGAGCCTCCACGTCCGCCAGCGCCTGCTTCCAGCTGTCCTTGAACCCGATGCCGAAACCGGCCGGGTCGAGCCGAACCTCCGCACCCATGATCCGGCTGAGCAGGATGTTGCCGACCCGGTCGTTCAGCGCATCGGGCCAGTCGACCCAGTTCTCCTGCACGAGGACCGCCTTGAGCCCGACCTTCGCGGCGACCGCGGCGACCTGCCGGGTGTGGTTGGACTGGTACCCGCCGATCGACACCAGCGTGTCCGCGCCCTGGGCCAGCGCGTCCGGGATCAGATACTCCAGCTTCCGCGTCTTGTTCCCGCCGTACGCGAGCCCCGAGTTGCAGTCCTCCCGCTTCGCCCAGATCCTCGCGCCGCCAAGGTGCGCAGTGAGCCGATCGAGCGGATGCACCGGGCTCGGCCCGAACAGCAGGGGGTAACGCGGGAAGTCAGCCAGTGCCATGGTTCCTCCGAAACTCGGTCGCTCGCCGGCGGGCGCCGTGACTAGGGTCGGCCAGATGTTCCCCGGCGAGATCGATGTCCAGCCGTCCACCTACCTCGACCACCTCGGCACCATCTTCGCCCGCTTCGGCGCCGCCACCCAGGACTCCGGCAACATCTCGTACGGCGTCCAGACCGCCGGCCACAGGTACTTCGTCAAGACTGCGGGCGACCCCGCCGCCACCGCGCCGTACCTCGACTTCGCCGGCCGGGTGGGCCTGCTGCGCAACGCCGCGCTGCTCGCTCGGGACGTCGTACACCCGACCATGCCCAGCCTGCACGCGGTCATCGAGTCACCAGGCGGCCCACTCCTCGTCTACGACTGGCGCGACGGCGAGCACCTCGGCACCAACCGCGACGACCCC
This sequence comes from Kribbella sp. NPDC049174, assembly GCF_043197365.1. NCBI lineage: Bacteria > Bacillati > Actinomycetota > Actinomycetes > Propionibacteriales > Kribbellaceae > Kribbella > Kribbella sp. NPDC049174. The sequence continues at coordinate 1,051,410 of NZ_JBICSZ010000001.1, forward strand.
ACGAGCCCTCATCAACGCTTCCGCGCCCTGCCCGCCGACGAGATCCTCGTCGCCTTCGACGCGCTCTACGACCTGCACGCCCGCCTCGACGCGGCCGGCTGGGTCGCCGGCGACTTCTACGACGGCAGCCTGCTCTACGACTTCGCCAACCACCGGCTGACCGTCATGGACCTCGACAGCTACCACCACGGCCCCTACCGCAACCACATGGGTCGCATGTTCGGCTCCACCCGTTTCATGGCTCCCGAGGAGTTCGCCCTGGGCGCCCCCATCGACACCCGCACCACCGCCTACGTAATGGCTCGAACCGCCCTCATCTACCTGACTGAGCCGACCGAAGCCCAGCACGCCGTACTCCAGGAAGCCACCACCACCCGCTACCCCACCTACTCCGCCTTCCACGAGGCCTGGCAGACCGCCTCCTCCACCACGACCATCAACCGCTCCACGTGATCCCCGGCGCTCTACGGTCGCCAGACGGTCCCGCAGTAAGCCGCGAGTACCCCAAGCAGGCTCGTCCAGCGGAAGCCGCGCAAACCGGCCTAGAGCGGCAGCCACGGCCACCGGCCCGCCACGACGGGAGGGTTGCCAGGTCATAGTGATGGGTTACCGGCCGCCGGGTGTCTCAGCAGGTGAATTTCAGGTGAGGTGGGTGGTTGTGGAAGAGGGTTGCTGGGAAGATGAAGGGGCAGGTAGTGAGCGCTTGCTTACTAAGAGTGAGTAGGGTGTTGTGACGGTGGAATGGGCGTCCAGATGTCGGGCGTCATGAGGTAGTCTCGGGACTCCCGGCTTGGGCCAATGTTGTCCCGCGGCCAGTTGTTGACCGTAGGACGACGGGAGCTCCTGAATGTTTGGTCGCCCCCCATTCCCGAGCGAGGGTCTGTACGACGGACAGCACGAGCATGACGCTTGTGGTGTCGCCTTCGTCGCGACCCTGACCGGTGAACCCAGCCACGACATCGTGGCGAAGGCTTTGACCGCCCTGCGCAACCTCGAGCACCGCGGCGCCTCCGGCGCCGAACCGGACTCCGGCGACGGCGCCGGCATCCTGATCCAGATCCCGGACGCGTACTACCGCAAGGTGTGCGACTTCGAGCTGCCGGTGCAGCGTGCGTACGCCACCGGTATCGCCTTCCTCCCGGCCGACCCGGACGACGCCGACAAGGCGATCGCCCGGATCGAGGAGCTCGCCGCGGAGGAGAGTCTGACCGTCCTGGGCTGGCGCGACGTACCGACGGCACCGGACCTGCTCGGCGCCACCGCCCGTTCGGTGATGCCGACCTTCAAGCAGCTGTTCGTCACCGCCAAGGCCGGCCGCGTGCTCGGCCTGGCGCTGGAGCGGATGGCCTTCCGGCTGCGGAAGCGGGCCGAGAAGGAGACCGAGACCTACTTCCCGTCGCTGTCCGGCCGGACCATCACCTACAAGGGGATGCTGACCACCGACCAGCTGGACAAGTTCTTCCCCGAGCTGACCGACGCCGACCTCGCCTCCGCGATCGGTATCGTGCACTCGCGGTTCTCCACCAACACGTTCCCGTCCTGGCCGCTGGCCCACCCGTACCGGTACATCGCCCACAACGGTGAGATCAACACCGTCCAGGGCAACCGCAACTGGATGCGCGCCCGCGAGGCGCTCCTGGCCAGCGACCTGATCCCGGGTGACCTCGAGCAGCTCTACCCGATCTGTACGCCGAGCGCGTCGGACTCGGCCTCGTTCGACGAGGTGCTGGAACTGCTCCACCTCGGCGGCCGGTCGCTGCCGCACGCGATGCTGATGATGATCCCGGAGGCGTGGGAGAACGCCACCACGATGGAGCCGCAGCGGCGTGCCTTCTACGAGTTCCACTCGACCCTGATGGAGCCGTGGGACGGCCCGGCGTCGGTGGTCTTCTCCGACGGCACCAAGGTCGGCGCGGTGCTGGACCGCAACGGTCTCCGCCCGTCGCGCTACTGGGTCACCGAGGACGGTCTCGTCGTCCTCGCCTCCGAGGCCGGGGTCCTGGACATCGACCCGGCCACCGTCACCGAGAAGGGCCGGCTCGAGCCGGGCCGGATCTTCCTGGTCGACGTCGAGGCGCACCGGATCATCACCGACTCCGAGGTGAAGAACGCGCTCGCCGCCGAGCACCCGTACGACGAGTGGCTGCACGCCGGCCTGATCCGGTTCGAGGATCTGCACGAGCGCGAGCACGTGGTGCACAGCCACGCCTCGGTCACCCGGCGCCAGCAGGTGTTCGGGTACACCGAGGAGGAGCTGCGGGTCCTCCTCACCCCGATGGGCCGGTCCGGCGCCGAGCCGATCGGGTCGATGGGCACCGACACGCCGATCGCCGTACTGAGTGAGCGGCCGCGACTGCTGTTCGACTACTTCGCCCAGTTGTTCGCCCAGGTCACCAACCCGCCGCTGGACGCGATCCGCGAGGAGCTCGTCACCTCGCTGTCGTCGTCCCTGGGCCCGGAGGCGAACCTGCTCAACCCGAGCCCGGCGTCCTGCCGTCAGGTGGTGCTGCCGTTCCCGGTGATCACCAACGACGAGCTCGCCAAGCTGCGCCACATCAACCTGGACGGCGACATGCCCGGCCTGGCGACCACGGTGCTGCGCGGTGTGTACGACGTCGAGGGCGGGGGAGAGGCGCTGGCCGCGCGGCTCGCGGCGATCTGCGCCGAGGCCGACGCGGCGATCAAGGACGGCGCCCGCATCCTGGTGCTGTCCGACAGGCACTCGAACGCCGACAGCGCGCCGATCCCGTCGCTGCTGCTGACCGCCGCGGTTCATCACCATCTGGTGAGGGAGAAGACCCGCACCCAGGTCGGTCTGGTCGTCGAGGCCGGTGACGTCCGCGAGGTCCACCACGTCGCCCTGCTGATGGGATACGGCGCGGCCGCGGTCAACCCGTACCTCGCGCTCGAGTCGGTCGAGGACCTGTGCCGCCAGGGCACCTATCTGCCGGGGATCGAGCCCGAGCAGGCGGTCCGCAACGTGGTGAAGTCGCTCGGCAAGGGCGTGCTCAAGGTCATGTCGAAGATGGGTGTCTCGACGGTCGCGTCGTACACGGGTGCCCAGATCTTCGAGGCGACCGGTCTGTCGCCCGAGCTGGTCGACACCTACTTCACCGGTACGTCGTCCAAGCTCGGCGGACTCGGGCTCGACACGATCGCCGAGGAGGTACGCCGCCGGCACCTGCGCGCGTACCCGGCCGACGGCATCCTGGCCGCGCACCGCAAGCTGGAGATCGGCGGCGAGTACCAGTGGCGGCGTGAGGGCGAGCCGCACCTGTTCGACCCGGACACCGTGTTCCGGCTGCAGCACAGCACCCGGACCGGGCGCTACGACATCTTCAAGCAGTACACCTCCCGCGTGGACGAGCAGTCCGAGCGGCTGATGACGCTGCGCGGGCTCTTCGGCTTCAGCTCGGACCGGGAGCCGATCCCGGTCGACGAGGTCGAGCCGGTCAGCGAGATCGTCAAGCGGTTCTCGACCGGTGCGATGAGCTACGGCTCGATCAGCGCCGAGGCGCACACCACACTGGCGATCGCGATGAACCGTCTCGGCGGCAAGTCGAACACCGGTGAGGGCGGCGAGGACTCCGACCGCCTGCACGACGCGGTACGGCGGAGCTCGATCAAGCAGGTCGCGTCCGGCCGGTTCGGCGTCACCGCGGAGTACCTGACCAACTCCGACGACATCCAGATCAAGATGGCGCAGGGCGCGAAGCCCGGCGAGGGCGGTCAGCTGCCCGGTAACAAGGTCTACCCGTGGGTGGCCAGCACCCGGCACTCGACCCCGGGTGTCGGCCTGATCTCGCCGCCTCCGCACCACGACATCTACTCGATCGAGGACCTGGCTCAGCTGATCCACGACCTCAAGAACGCCAACCCGCAGGCGCGCGTGCACGTGAAGCTCGTCTCCGAGGTCGGCGTCGGCACGATCGCCGCGGGGGTCAGCAAGGCGCACGCGGACGTCGTACTGATCTCCGGCCACGACGGTGGTACCGGTGCGGCTCCGCTGACGTCGCTGAAGCACGCCGGTGGTCCGTGGGAGCTCGGTCTGGCCGAGACCCAGCAGACCCTGCTGCTCAACGGGTTGCGCGACCGGATCGTCGTACAGACCGATGGTCAGCTGAAGACCGGCCGGGACGTCATCGTCGCGGCACTGCTCGGTGCGGAGGAGTACGGCTTCGCCACCGCGCCGCTGGTGGTGTCGGGCTGCATCATGATGCGGGTCTGCCACCTGGACACCTGCCCGGTCGGCGTCGCCACGCAGAACCCGGTGCTGCGCGAGCGGTTCTCCGGCAAGCCCGAGTTCGTGGTGAACTTCTTCGAGTTCATCGCCGAGGAGGTCCGGGAGTACCTGGCCGAGCTCGGCTTCCGGTCGCTGGACGAGGCGATCGGGCACGCCGAGGTGCTGGACATCCGGCGCGCGGTCGATCACTGGAAGGCCGACGGGCTCGACCTGTCGCCGATCCTGCACGTGCCGTCGTTGCCCGAGGGTGCGGCACGGCACCAGACGGTCCTGCAGGACCACGGTCTGGACAAGGCGCTCGACAACGAGCTGATCCGGATCTGCCGGCCGGCGCTGGAGACCGGTGAGCCGGTCCGGGCGCAGCTGCCGATCCGGAATGTCAACCGGACCGTCGGCACCATGCTCGGTCACGAGATCACCAAGCGGTACCGGGCCGCCGGCCTGGCCGACGGCACCATCGACCTGACCTTCACCGGGTCGGCCGGCAACTCGTTCGCCGCCTTCGTCCCGCGCGGTGTGACGCTGCGCCTCGAGGGTGACGCCAACGACTACGTCGGCAAGGGTCTGTCCGGTGGCCGCGTGGTGATCCGGCCCGATCGGCACGCGCGGTTCGACGCGGCCGACCAGATCATCGCCGGCAACGTCATCGCGTACGGCGCGACCTCGGGCGAACTGTTCATCAGCGGTGGGGCCGGGCAACGGTTCTGTGTCCGGAACTCCGGGGCCACCGCGGTCGTCGAGTCGGTCGGCGACCACGCCTGCGAGTACATGACCGGTGGGCGCGTCGTCGTACTCGGCGCCGTCGGCCGGAACTTCGCGGCGGGCATGTCGGGCGGCGTGGCCCACGTGCTCGACCTGGACCACGCCTTGGTGAACCCGGAGCTGGTGGATCTGCACCCGGTCACCGAGGACGAGTCCGAACTGCTGCACGACCTGGTCCGCACCCACCACGAGGAGACCGGTTCGGAACGGGCGGCCAAGCTGCTCGCCGACTGGCCCGCGGCGGCGGCCAGGTTCACCACGGTGATGCCCCGCGACTACGCCCGGGTGCTGGCGGCCAAGGCGGCCGCCGAGCGGGACGGGCTGGACGAGGACGCCACCACGCGAGCGATGATGGAGGCCATCTGATGGCTGACCCGAAGGGATTCCTGACCACCCCGCGGGAGGTCGCCGAGCGGCGTCCGGTCGAGGAGCGGGTAAAGGACTGGAAAGAGGTCTACCCCGGTGGGCCCGGCAAGGCGCTGCTGCCGATCATCACCAAGCAGGCCGGACGTTGTATGGACTGCGGGATCCCGTTCTGTCACAGCGGCTGCCCGCTGGGCAACCTGATCCCGGAGTGGAACGACCTGGTCTGGCGGGACGACTGGTCGGGTGCGATCGAGCGGTTGCACGCGACCAACAACTTCCCGGAGTTCACCGGCCGGCTCTGCCCGGCGCCGTGTGAGCCGGCCTGCGTGCTCGGCATCAACCAGCAGCCGGTGACGATCAAGAACGTCGAGGTCGCGATCATCGACAAGGCCTGGGAGGCCGGTGACGTCAAGCCGCAGCCACCGGAGTGGCTGACCGGCAAGACGATCGCCGTCGTCGGCTCCGGCCCGGCCGGCCTGGCCACCGCGCAGCAGTTGACCCGCGCCGGTCACACCGTCGCGGTCTACGAGCGGGCCGACGCCCCGGGCGGTCTGCTGCGCTACGGCATTCCTGAGTTCAAGATGGAGAAGGAACAGGTCGACCGCCGGATCCAGCAGATGAAGGAAGAGGGCACGGTCTTCCGCTCCGGCGTCAACGTCGGCGTGGACGTCACCGGGACCCAGCTCAAGCAGCGGTACGACGCGGTCGTCATCGCCACCGGTGCGACCGCGGCCCGGGACCTGCCGGTGCCGGGACGCGAGTACGGCGGCATCCACCAGGCGATGGAGTACCTGCCGCAGTCCAACCGGGTCGCTCTCGGCGAGACCGTCCACGACCAAATCGTTGCCACTGGCAAGGACGTGGTCATCATCGGTGGCGGTGACACCGGTGCGGACTGCCTCGGTACGGCGCACCGGCAGGGTGCTCGCTCCGTCACCCAGCTGGAGATCATGCCGCGGCCCGGCGACGACCGGCCGGCCGGGCAGCCGTGGCCGACGTACCCGATGATCTACCGGGTCGCCTCGGCGCACGAGGAGGGCGGCGAGCGAGTCTACTCGGTCTCGACCGTCAACTTCGAAGCCGATGCCGACGGCAACGTGGCCGGGCTGAACCTGGTCGAGGTGGAGTTCAAGGACGGGAAGTTCAGCCCGATCGAGGGCACCGAGCGGACCATCCCGGCCCAGCTCGTGCTGCTCGCGATGGGCTTCCTCGGCCCGGAGCGCGAGGGCTTCCTCGAGCAGCTCGGTGTCGAGCTGGACGAGCGCGGGAACGTCAAGCGGGACAAGAACTACCAGACCTCGGTCGAGGGGGTCTTCGCCTGCGGCGACGCCGGCCGCGGTCAGTCCCTGATCGTCTGGGCGATCGCCGAGGGCCGCTCCTGCGCCAACGGTGTGGACACTCATCTGACCGGATCGTCCACCCTGCCGACCCCCATCCCGCCGACAGCCCGCCCGCTGGCTGTCTGAACCGATCGCGATGAACCGGGCCGTAGGCAACAAACTGTTGCCTGCGGCCCGCAGCGGTTCGAGATGCATCGGTTTGCCCGGACCAATACGGTTGACCCATGGCTAGCCGCCTCGTGACCAGAGCCCGGCTCCGTGCGATCGCACCGTGGGCCGCGCTCAGCATGCTCTGGCTGGTCACCTCGGTCGCGGTCGGCATGTTCGGATTCGCCAACGACTCCGAGCGGGTCACCATCGGTGCCCACGCCGCCACCGTCTCCCCGACCTTCGACGGCCACGCCACGCTCGATCTCGGCGCCGTACTGCCGCGGCTGCGCCTCCCCACCCACACCGCGATCGGCATCGGCGTCAACATCGACGTCCAGGAGACCGACGCCGACAACCTCACCGAGCTGCTCAACCGCGACGCCCTGATCGCCTCCCAGCCGGACGGTGAGATCGCGCGGATCCGGCAGGTGATCGAGGAGATGGCCGTCGACAACGCGGTCGCCGGCGCCGGTACCGGTCTGCTGGTCGCGGTCGCGGTCGCAACGGTCTGGACCGCTCTCGGTCCGCGCCGCCGGCGTGAACTGTGGGACCTGGTGCACAAGCACGAACGCCGGGTCGAGCACCGGGCGATCGTCGTACTGGTCGCGATGCTGATCACGATCGCGTCGATCTTCGGCCCGGGCCAGATGCGAGCGGCCGAAATGCCGCCGACCGCGTGGCGCCCGCTCCACGAGTTGCTGCCCGAGCTCTCCTTCGACGAACGGCTCAAGGGGGTCGAGGTCGCGTCCGGGTTCTCCACCACCGGCGGTGTCGGCGTCATCCGTACGGCGGTCGAGACGTACGAGCGATCCACCGAGTTCTACGGCCGGCTGCAGGAGCGGGTCACTCGGGTCGGCGGCCGGATCCACCAGGCGAGCGAGGGCGAGACCGTCGCGCTGCTGGTGTCGGACCGGCACGACAACATCGGTATCGACCGGTTCGCCTCCGAGGTGGCCGAGGTGGCCGGGGCGAAGGTGCTCATCGACGCCGGTGACGACTCCTCGGCGGGACAGTCGTGGGAGGTGTTCAGCATCAACTCGCTGCGCCAGCACTTCAAGGACCTGAAGGTGGTCGCGGTGGCCGGCAACCACGACGCCGGCGGGCACATCGAGGACGCGATGCGCAAGAACGGGTTCACCGTGCTGGACAGCAAACCGGTCGAGGTGGAGGGGATCCGGTTCCTCGGCGACAGCGATCCGACCCGGACCGGGCTGGGCAGTGCGGACTCCCAAGGTGACGAGACGATCGCCGAACAGTCCGAGCGGCTCGCCGACATCGCCTGCGAGCAACCCGACGACAAGCGGATCTCCACGTTCGTGGTGCACGACCCTTCGTCGTTCGCGGACACGGCGGCGCGGGGTTGCGCGACGCTGCTGCTGTCCGGGCATCTGCATCGCCAGGTCGGGCCGGAGCACAAGGTGGTCAACGGTCGTCCGGTCACGACGTACACGAACGGCACGACCGGGGGAGCGGCGTACGCCTTCGCCCTCGGCTACACGTTGCGCCGGCCGGGTGAGGTCACCCTGATCACCTACTCCGACGGCCAGCCGATCGGCCTGCAGACCGTGACCGCCGAGCTCAGCGGCGAGGTCACCGTCGGGGCCTACACCCCCTTGCCTTCTTGACGATTCAGCGGTTGTACCGGATCGACGTCAGCTGTTGACCGTCCAGTAACGGGGGGCGGACCAGCGGGCCAGTGGTCTTGTAGGAGTAGGGTTTTGTGACGTGCGTCGCGCAAAGATCGTTTGTACGCTTGGCCCGGCTACGGCCGCCCCCGAGCGCATCCTGGAACTCGTCCAAGCAGGTATGGACGTCGCAAGGCTCAACCTGAGCCATGGTGCCCATGCCGAGCATGAGCGCATCTATCAGCGGATCCGCACCGCAGCGGCCGAGACCGGCAAGAACGTCGGCATCCTGGTCGACCTGCAGGGCCCGAAGATCCGGCTGGCCGAGTTCGCCGAGGGCAAGGTCACGCTGACCTACGGCGAACGCTTCACCATCACCACCCGGGAGGTCCCCGGCGACGCGACCATCTGCGGTACGACGTACGACGGTCTGCCCGGTGACGTGAAGCCCGGCGACCAGCTGCTCATCGACGACGGGCGGATCGCGCTGGTCGCCGAGGAGGTGACCCAGACCGACGTCGTCTGCCGGGTCACCGTCGGCGGGCCGGTGTCGAACCACAAGGGCATCAACCTGCCGGGTGTCTCGGTCAGCGTGCCGGCGCTGTCGGAGAAGGACGCCGAGGACCTGCGCTGGGCACTGCACCTGCCGGCCGACATGATCGCGCTGTCGTTCGTCCGGGACGCCGCCGACGTCCAGCTGGTGCACAAGATCATGGACGAGGAGGGGCTGCGGGTCCCGGTCATCGCCAAGATCGAGAAGCCGCAGGCGGTGGCCAACCTGGACGAGATCATCGAGGCCTTCGACGGGTTCATGGTGGCCCGCGGCGACCTCGGCGTGGAGCTCCCGCTGGAGGAGGTCCCGCTGGTCCAGAAGCTGATCATCGACCAGGCCCGGCTGAACGCGAAGCCGGTCATCGTCGCCACCCAAATGCTCGAGTCGATGATCTCCGCGCCGCGGCCGACCCGGGCCGAGGCCTCCGACGTCGCGAACGCCGTCCTGGACGGTGCCGACGCGGTGATGCTGTCCGGCGAGACCAGCGTCGGCCGGTTCCCGATCGAGACGGTGACGACGATGGCGCGAATCGTCGCCTCCACCGAGCAGCACGGGCTGAGCCGGGTCAAGGAGATCGAGTGGGAGCCGCGCACCAAGGGCGGCGTGATCGCCCGGGCCGCCGCGGACGTGGCCGAGCGGCTGGACGCGAAGTTCCTGGTCGCGTTCACCCAGAGCGGTGACACCGCCCTGCGGCTGGCCCGCTACCGCACCGAGATCCCGGTCCTCGCCTTCACACCGGTCCCGTCGGTCAGCTCCTGGCTGAGTGTCGTCTGGGGGATCGAGACGCACATCGTCCCCACCGTCGACCACACCGACGAGATGGTCCGTCAGGTCGACCAGCGCCTGCTCGAACTCGGCAAGCTCAAGAAGGGCGACCTGGTCGTCATCGTGGCCGGCTCACCCCCCAGCATCCCCGGCTCCACCAACGCCCTCCGTGTCCACCGGATGGGCGACGCCATCGAAGGCATCGCCCCGGCGTACCGAACCCCCAACCCGTAACAGCACCTGGTCTCGGGGCGGGCAGTCACCTGACTGCCCGCCTCAGCCATGTCTTCAGTCCGGCCGGCGACGGATGCCGGGGCGGGTACACGGGCACTCGCCTGCGTCCGACGAACACGTCGTACCGCTGTCGTGGCTCTTTCGCGTTTCGGATGATGCCGGCCGGGTACCAAGCTCGCAGTTCTGCGAGGAGTTGGCCATGCGTCGATCAGTAGTGTTCACCGTCCTGTTGACCTTGGTGCTCGCCCTTGGCGGCACCACACCTGCTCAGGCGCTCCCGGCGCCGTCGAGCATGGCCTCGATCGGGGACTCGATGACGCGGGCGGCCGACGTCTGCTGCTGGTACGGCGACCATCCGGCGAACTCGTGGAGCACGGGCGGCGCAAGTTGGGACGGGATCACCAGCAACTACGAGCGGCTGCGTGCTCTCAACCCGGCGATCTCCGGTCGCAACTACAACGACGCCCGGTCCGGCGCCCGGATGGCCGACGCCCCGGCGCAAGCGCAGCTCGCAGTCACCCAGCAGGTCGGTTACGTGACGATCCTGATGGGTGCGAACGACGCCTGCACGTCGACTCCCGCCTCGATGACTCCGGTGGAGACCTTCCGCAGCCAGTTCCGCCAGACCCTGCAGACGTTCGACGCCGGCCTGCCTGGTTCGGCGCGCATCTTCGTGGCCAGCGTTCCGGATGTGTATCGGCTGTGGCAGATCTACCACACCGACTTCTTGGCGAGGGTGGTCTGGGAGGCGGCCAGCATCTGCCAGTCCCTGCTGGCGACGGAGCGAACCGAGGCCGAGCGGCAGGCGGTACGTGCGCGCGTGATCGCCTTCAACGCCGTACTCCGGGACGAGTGCGCAAGCCTCGCGAGGTGCCGATTCGACGACAACGCCGTCTTCAACTTCCAGTTCAGCCGCAGCCACGTCAGCCGACTCGACTACTTCCACCCCAGCCTCACCGGCCAGGCCGCCCTGGCCCAAACCACCTGGCTCCACTCCTGGTGGACCTGAGCCCTCGACCGCCGGGTATCCTGACCGGCCGGTCCGCGGTGCTCAGTCCGGCAGGTCGTAGGCAACCGGGTGGAGCGGCTGATACACCGGCAAGCTGGCACCGCTGGGCAGCGGGATACTCGCGAGCCGCCCCCACCCCGCCTCGGTGATCTCGCGCGACACCTCGACCCCAGCCTCAGCCAGCTTGTCCAGCAACGCCTCGATGTCCTCGCACATCAGATAGAACTCGTGCCGCTCAGCCCCATCACTGGGATGCACCGCAACCTCCGCCGGCGGCAACCGAAAGATCAACCACCCCGCCCCCGCATCAACCTGCGGAAACCCCAGCACCTCCCCGATGAACTCCCGATCAGCCTCAGCATCCCCGCTGTAAATGATCACGTGCGACCCGACAAACACAGTCCACTCCTCTCGCCGCAACTCACGGTAGACCCCGGCCGGCCGCCGACCGGCAGAGTCGCTAGGACTTCGGCCCGATGAATTCGTCGAGAGTTGTGACTGCCTCTCGGCGTGCGACCGACAATGCGTTTCGGCGCGGCATCCGCCAGCGGATCTTCAACAGATCGAGCGCCCATTGGCACAGCGCCATGATGTCCGCGGACTCGTTGGAGAACATGTAGCGCGGATAGTCGTATCTCTTCCGTACGCCGCCCACCGTCCGGACGGTCCAGTTCGCGACTCGGCACCCGTCGGAGTTGAACAGTCCGCGGAGGAAGAGCCCGGGGTGCTGGGCAACAATCTGCCGCTGCCAAACCGCGAGTTCGATCCGGCGTTGGTGCTTCGGACCAGGCCCGTGCTGAGGGAACAGGCACGGCCAGTGCTTCCAGTAAGAGACGACGGACGTATGGCCGACCGCCTGAACGCGGTGGACCGGCCGACTCGGGTGTACGGCGACGATCGCCGCTTCCGCCTCGTCGATGAGTCGCGGATAGGCGTCGTCGCAGGCGATCCGCAAGGCATAGACATCTTTCCTGTGCTTCGAAAGACATCCGTCGCCAAGGTAGAGCCCTAGTAGATGCGCGTACGACGACGTCGGCGGCTGCCTGTTCGTGCACCGCGGACAGTCGCTCGGGAAGGGCCTACTACCCTCTCGGTCCCGCCAGTCACGGAGCGTGGCGCGACTGATCCCAAGCCGCTTGCTGATCGCGTTGAGACTCTCACCGCCAGCCATCGCGGCGCGCGCGGTGGCTCGCATCTCGTCGTCGTACATGACCCGAGGTTGCCAGCCACGACCGACAGATTCGGTCGCTCGATTTGTGCCCTGGGTGGGACTCGAACCCACACTGTATGGTGTTTGAGACCATCATCTCTGCCGATTGGATTACCAGGGCTTGCGGACCAAGATCCTAGCCCATGGCCCCGGTGGAACTGCGAACCGCCCACCCGCGTGTAGCAACGCCGACCTCGATCGGTCCGGCGCTCGATCGCAGCACGATCGGCCTCGATACAGTGTCGGGTGTGACTGCGAAGCGTGTGGTGATTGCTGAGGATGAGGCGTTGATCCGGATGGATCTGGCCGAGATGCTGGCCGAGGAGGGGTACGACGTCGTCGGGCAGGCGGGGGATGGGGAAGAGGCCATCCGGCTGGCGACGGAGCATCGGCCTGATCTGGTCATTCTCGACGTCAAGATGCCGAAGCTGGACGGGCTGAGTGCGGCCGAGAAGATCGCCGGTGAGCGGATCGCGCCGGTGCTGATGCTGACCGCGTTCTCGCAGCGCGAGCTGGTCGAGCGGGCCCGCGACGCCGGCGCGATGGCGTACCTGGTGAAACCGTTCTCCAAGGCCGACCTGCTGCCCGCGATCGAGATCGCCGCGTCCCGGTACGTCGAGCTGGCCGAGCTGGAGCGTGAGGTGGCCGACCTGGCCGATCGGCTGGAGACGCGCAAGCTGGTGGATCGGGCCAAGTCGATCCTGCAGACGAAGTTCGGGTTGTCCGAGCCGGACTCGTTCCGGTGGATCCAGAAAACCGCCATGGACAAAAGAGTTTCCATGCGTCAGGTCGCGGAGTTGGTCGTTGACGAGGCTGGCGGTAGTGACTGACTCACTCTCCGCGTACAGCGCTGAGCGGGCGTACAGTACTGACTGCCTTCCACGCTACTTACCGCTGTAACGACCTCACAACACACGCTCTGTGACATCGCCTCAAGAGCCACCAGAGGTCTAACCTGCGGGTGCTCGCGGCATTCGCGGGAGTCCGAGGATCTGCTCGGACTATCCAGACATGGGAGGAACAGTGCACCAGCGTTCCGTAGTACGGGTCGGCGCGTCGCTGATCGTTGCGTCGTTGGCCCTGACTGCGTGCGGTTCGCGCAGTGGCGACGACTCTGGCGGGGGCTCCGGAGATGCGACCAAGACCGCCAAGATCGGCGTGATCGCGCCTCTGTCAGGAGACCTGTCGGCGCTGGGTCTGGGTATCCAGCACTCGGTCGAGCTGGCCGTGAAGCAGGCCAACGACTCCAACGCGATCCCGGGCTGGAAGCTCGAGGTCGACGCCAAGGACGACGAGGCCAAGCCGGAGCCGGGGAAGAACGCGGCCACCGCGCTCGCCAGTGACGCCGACGTGATCGGCGTCGTCGGCACGCTGAACACCAGCGTCAGCCAGCAGGTCCAGCCGGTTCTCGCACCGAAGAACATCGTCCAGGTCTCGCCGGCCAACACCGGCCCGGGCCTGACCCAGGGCGCCAACTGGCAGACCGACCCGAAGCGGCCGTACGCGACGTACTTCCGCACCTGCACCACTGACGCGGTCCAGGGTCCCTTCGCTGCTCGCTACCTGTACGAGACCGCGAAGATCACCAAGGTCGCCACGATCCACGACAAGAAGGCGTACGGCCAGGGCCTGGTCGGCACCTTCACCGAGGAGTTCAAGAAGCTGGGTGGTCAGGTCGTCGCGGCCCAGACCATCAACCCGGACGACTCGAACTACCAGGCCGTGATCTCGGCGGTCAAGCCGTCCGCCCCGCAGGCGGTTTACTACGGCGGCGAGTACCCGCAGGCCGGTCCGCTGTCGCAGCAGATGAAGGCCGCCGGCCTGAACGTGCCGCTGATGGGTGGCGACGGTATCTACGACCCGAAGTTCATCACCCTGGCCGGTAAGACCGCCGACAACGACCTCGCCACCTCGGTCGGCGCCCCGGTCGACGCGCTCGAGTCGGCGAAGAAGTTCGTCGCCGACTACAACGCGGCCGGCTTCAAGGACCCGTACGCGGCGTACGGCGGCTACTCCTACGACGCTGCCAACGCGATCATCAACGCGCTGAAGACGTCGCTGAAGGACGCCAAGGACGTCGAGTCGGCGCGCCAGGCCACGGTCGATGCCATGAGCAAGGTTTCGTTCGACGGTGTCACCGGTAAGGTCGCGTTCGACCAGTACGGCGACACCACCTCGAAGGTTCTGACCGTCTACAAGGTTGCCGGTGGCAAGTGGACCACCGTCGAGACCAAGGACTTCGAGACCAAGTAATCGAGTCGACCTCATGTCTCGGGGGTGGGAGCTGATCCTCCCACCCCCGTGGCATGTCGGAACTGAGGCAGTTGGGAGGTCGACGTGGACCAGTTCTTCCAGCAGCTCGTGAACGGGCTGACCCTGGGATCGCTGTACGCCCTGATCGCGGTCGGGTACACCGTCGTCTACGGCATCGTGCAGCTCATCAACTTCGCCCATGGCGAGGTGTTCATGATCGGTGCGTTCGGCGCACTGACCACTTACCTGTTGTTCTTCGATGGTCAGACCAGCGTGTGGATCCTGCCGGTCATGATCGTCGGCGCCATCATCGCATCGGTCGGCACCGCGGTGGCGATGGAACGTGTCGCGTACCGTCCCCTGCGGAACGCGCCACGCCTCGCACCGCTGATCACCGCGATCGGGATCTCGGTCTTCCTGCAGGAGTTCGTCCGGCTCTTCTACGAGCGGCCGGGCTGGACCGTGGTGGCGTTCGCCGTCATCGCGGTCGGGGTCGGGTACTACGTCGGCTCGGTGCTGACGAAGGCTGATCTGAACCATCAGACGACCAAGTGGTACGACCGTGCTCCGCTGATCGGCGCCGCGCTCGGCGCCGTCGCGCTGTGGGTCGTGGCCCGGCTGATCGAGCCGGACCTGAGTGTGCTCGTGGCCGTCGGTGTCGTCGTCCTCGGCACTGTCGTCGGTACGGCGGTCGGCTGGCTGGCCGGTCTCGCCGCGCGAGGGCGGGCACAGATCGAGGTCAAGCTGCTGACAGTCGTGGAAGCGGCCGCCGCGGCGGTCGTGTTCGCGGAGCTGTTCTGGGTGTTCTACAAGCAGGTCATCACCAGCATCACCTGGCCGAGCGCCAAGCAGCGCATCCCGTTCCCGCAGATCGATGTGGTCACCGGCCCCGCGCTGGACGTCGGCGGGGTGACCATCCAGCGGTCGGCGATCTTCACCGTCGCGGCGCTGGTGGTGTGCGCGGTGCTGCTCTGGGTCTTCATCAATCGGACCCGGCTGGGCCGTGGTATGCAGGCCGTGTCGCAGGATCCCGACACCGCCCGGTTGATGGGTATCAACGTCGACCGGATCATCGTGGTGGCCTTCGCCCTCGGTGCCGTGCTGGCGGCGATCGCCGGGATCTCGCAGGGCTTCCAGAACAACAACATCGACTTCCGGATGGGCTTCCTGGCCGGTCTGAAGGCGTTCACCGCCGCGGTTCTCGGTGGTATCGGCAACGTCTACGGCGCCGTCGTGGGCGGCCTGGTGCTGGGCGTCGTCGAGGCGTTGGCCACCCAGTACATCCCAGGTCAGTTCGGTGGCGGTTCCTGGAAGGATGTCTGGGCGTTCGTCATCCTGATCCTGGTACTGGTGTTCAGGCCGCAGGGCCTGCTCGGAGCGAGGGTGGTGGATCGGGCATGAGCGAGGTAGAGACAAGCACTCCGGCGGAACCGGAGGCGGCTGCTCAACAGCCGATGAAGCCGATCGCCTGGCCGGCCGGTATCGCCGGCGTGGTGCTGGTGATCGTGGGCTCCTTCCTGTCCTGGAGCTACGACCCCTCGATCCTGAACGATCTGTCGATCAACCTCTACCCGGGCGGCCTGCAGATCCTCGCGATCATCGGGGCCCTGCTCGCGCTGGTCCTGCTGCTCGCGGAGCGCGGGCCGCTGACGACGCTGGGGTCATGGCTGGACGCGACCCTCGGCCTGCGGGCGCTGGGCCTCGGCCTGACGGTGTACATGGTGCTGGTCATCGTGGCGATCACGGTGGAGTCGGACGGCCTGATCAACGTCAACCCGGGTGCCTACGTCTCCCTGGCCGGTGCCGTTCTGATCCTGGTGAGCGCGCGGATGCTCCCGTTGCGGCAGCTTCGCGACCTGAGCGAGGCGAGGCTGCCGGGCTGGGTGGAGATCCTCGCCATCTCCGTGATGATGGCGGTGATCCTGTTCGGTGCGGCGTACGCGCTGGGCCTCACCGACGCATGGTCGTTCATCCTCTGTCTGCTCTTCATCGCCACGGTGATCCTGGCGCTGTTCCGGACCGGGATGATGACCTGGTTCGGCCATGTCGCCCAGCGGCACAAGAAGGTGCTGACGCTGGCGGCCTTCGTGGTCGCGTTCTTCTTCCCCTTCACCCAGCGGGGGTCGGATGCGAACATGTCGATCGCGTGCCAGGTGCTGATCTTCGCGGCCACCGCGATGGGCCTGAACATCGTGGTCGGTCTGGCCGGCCTGCTGGACCTCGGCTACATCGCCTTCCTCGGCTCCGGCGCCTATGTGGCCGCGATGCTGTCGGAGTCGGCGTTCTCGACGATCGACTGGCACCCGCCGTTCCTGCTCGTGATGCTGATCGGCGCGGGTGTGGCGGCGACCCTCGGTCTCATCATCGGGTCACCGACACTCCGTGTCTCAGGTGACTATTTGGCCATCGTGACCTTGGGCTTCGGTGAGATCTTCCGGCTGGCGATGTTCAACCTGGACGGCATCAACGGTCCGCTGCTGACCAACGGCCCGAACGGTATCCCCGGCATCCCGGATCTGGAGATCGGCAGCTTCAACTTCGGCGACGAGCACACGGTCGCCGGGCTGGAGTTGGGTCGCTTCTCGAACTACTACTTCCTGCTGCTGCTCCTGATCGCGTTCGTCATCCTGGTCTTCGCCCGGCTGAACGACAGCCGGATCGGCCGGGGCTGGGTCGCGATCCGGGAGGATGAGAAGGCCGCCGAGGCGATGGGCGTGAACGTCTTCGGCCTGAAGGTGCTCGCGTTCGCGATCGGTGCCTTCCTGGCCGGTCTGGCCGGAACCATCAAGGCGCACCAGGACGTCGCCGTCAGCCCCGACCAGTACATCTTCCTCGAGTCGGCGTTCCTGCTCGCGGCCGTCGTGCTGGGCGGTATGGGTACCATCGCCGGTGTGTTGCTGGGAGCAACGATCCTGAAGCTGCTGCCGGAGAAGCTGCGGTTCTTCTCGGAGTACCGGCTGCTGCTGTTCGGCCTGCTGCTGGTGCTGATGATGCGGTTCCGGCCGGAGGGCCTGGTGGCGAGCAGACGCCGGCAGCTGGAGTTCCACGAGGAGGACGAGGCGTTGGCCGTCGCGGTCGAGGAAGAGCTCGCGGAGGAGGCGAAATGACCGTCACCGAGACGACATCCACATCGACCCGGGCGAGCGGCCAGCCGGTGCTGGAGGCCTCCGGGGTGACCATGCGGTTCGGTGGTCTGCTGGCGGTCAACGACGTCAACCTGACCGTGCGGGAAGGTGAGATCGTCGGTCTGATCGGCCCGAACGGAGCCGGTAAGACGACGTTCTTCAACTGCCTCACCGGCCTCTACAAGCCGACGTCCGGGGCGGTCCGGTTCGCCGGTACGCCGCGCAAGCCGGAGCCGGCCAAGCGCCAGGTGAGCGAGGCGGACGACGCGGTGGCGGTGCAGCCGCTGGCCGCGCTGACGCCGTTGCCGCCGAAGCCGCGGGCCGTGGTCCGGGCCGGGATG
Organism: Kribbella sp. NPDC049174; assembly: GCF_043197365.1. Taxonomy (NCBI): domain Bacteria; kingdom Bacillati; phylum Actinomycetota; class Actinomycetes; order Propionibacteriales; family Kribbellaceae; genus Kribbella; species Kribbella sp. NPDC049174. The sequence goes on from NZ_JBICSZ010000001.1 coordinate 1,069,386, forward strand.
GCGCGGACGTTCCAGAACATCCGGCTGTTCGCCAACATGACCGCGCTCGAGAACGTGATGGTCGGCCGCTACTGCCGGACCAGTTCGGGCGCGCTCACCTCGGTCCTGCGCGGGCCGAAGTTCCGCCGGGAGGAGGCGGCCACCCGGGAACGGGCCCAGGAGCTGCTGAACTTCGTCGGGCTGGGCAAGTCCACCGAGCACCTGGCCCGGAACATGCCGTACGGCGACCAGCGCCGGCTCGAGATCGCGCGGGCGCTGGCCACCGACCCGAAGCTCATCCTGCTGGACGAGCCGACGGCCGGTATGAACCCGCTGGAGACCAAGCAGGCCAGTGACCTGATCTTCAAGATCCGGGACTCGGGGCTGTCGGTCGTGGTGATCGAGCACGACATGCGGTTCATCTTCAACCTCTGCGACCGGGTGCTGTGCCTGGTCCGCGGTGAGGCCCTGATCGAGGGCACACCGGCCGAGGTGCAGTCCGACCCGCGGGTGATCGAGGCCTACATCGGCACCGGCGAGGAGGACGAGGAGGACGAGCGTCCGCAGGACGTCGCCGATGGGGAGGAGACGCCATGACGGTATTGATGCCACGCCTCCGGCGCGGCGGGTCATGGGGCTTTAGCTCCCGGTCTTCCCTCGTCGCTCCAGTCGCTGTGTTGGATGCCACGCCTCCGGCGCGGCGGGTCATGGGGCTTGAACTCCCGGCCTTCCCTCGTCGCTCCAGTCGCTACGCTCCCTCCGCTCCTCAGTCCAGGCCGGGAGGCCCCATAACCGGGCTCCCTCCACTCCTCAGTCCAGACCGGGAGGCCCCATGACCGCGATGCTCGAGGTCCGCGACCTGGAAGTTGCCTACGGCAAGATCGTCGCGGTGAAGAAGATCAGCTTCAGCGTGGAGCAGGGGCAGGTGGTGTCGCTGATCGGCACCAACGGCGCCGGCAAGACCACCACGCTGCGGACGATCTCGGGTCTGCTCCGGCCGACGTCGGGCGAGGTCTTGTTCCAGGGCGAGCGGATCGACACCACGCCGGCGCACGACATCGTCGCGCGCGGGCTGGCCCACTCGCCGGAGGGCCGGCGGATCTTCCCGAGGCTGTCGGTCGAGGAGAACCTGATGCTCGGCGCGTTCGCCCGCCGGGACCCGGGTGGTATCCGGACCGACCTGGACGCGGCGTACGACCTGTTCCCGATCCTGGGGGAGCGGCGCAAGCAGCCGGCCGGGACGTTCTCCGGCGGTGAGCAGCAGATGCTGGCGATGGGCCGGGCGATGATGAGCCGGCCGAAGCTGATGATGCTGGACGAGCCGTCGATGGGTCTGTCACCGATCATGATGAAGCGGATCATGACGACGGTGACCGAGCTGCAGCGGCAGGGTACGACGATCCTGCTGGTGGAGCAGAACGCACAGGCCGCCCTGAAGCGGGCCGACTACGGGTACGTGCTGGAGGTCGGCAAGATCGTGCTGTCCGGCACCGGCCGCGACCTGCTGGTCAACGAGGACGTCCGCAAGGCCTACCTCGGCGAGGACTAGCACCAGTAGTTGCCGAGAGCCCCGGTCCGGGTACGGGCCGGGGCTCTTGTCAGCTCCGGATGACGACCAGCAGCTGCACCAGCAGCGGCGCGACGATCAGCGCCGGCAACAGATCCGCCACGGCGATCTGCTTGAGCTTCAGCAGCCGCAGGGCGACACCGATCAGCATCACCCCACCGGTCGCGCCCAGTGCGGTCACATGCGCGTCCGGGAGTACGTCGCCGAGCACCGCACCGACCGCGGTCACCAGGCCCTGGACGACGAGGACGACGAGCGCGGAGGCGGTCACGCCCCAGCCGAAGGACGCGGCGAAGGCGATCGCGGCGAACCCGTCCAGCGTCGCCTTGAGGAACAGTTGGTCCGCACCCCGACCGAGTCCGTCGGACAGCGCACCGAGGAAGGTCAGCGGCCCGACGCAGAACACCATCGACGAGGTCACGAACCCCTCGACGAACGTGCTCTCGCTGTCGCCCCGGCTGAACCGGTGCTGCATCCACGCGCCGAAATCCTCCAGCCGCTGCTCGATCCGCAGCAGCGATCCGGCGATCCCGCCGATCAGCATCGCGCCGAGCACGATCAGGACCGGTGCGCTGTCGCCGACCGCGTCGCTGAGCACCTGATCGCCGACGGTGAGTGCCGACATGATCGCGATCAGCAGCGTGACCAGGCCGAGTGCGTCGGTGACGAGGTCGCGGGTTCGGTGACTGAGCCGATGGCCGATGAGTACGCCGAGTACCGAGCCGACGAGTACCGTCGCGACATTCACGACAGTACCGATTCCGATGAACAAACCTGGTCTCCGATCGGCCCCGGGGGGCAGCTTTGCAAGTGACCCCCGAGGGCCTACTGTTGCGCGAGGACGAGCGTATCCGCACGTCCCGTTCACCTCGGGGGTGGACCAGACCAGGAGGTCGCTGTGGCAGCAGCCATCGAGGTGAGGGACGCCCAACGCGGTGATGCCGACGCCTTGGTTGCGTTGTGGCGTGAGATGACCACCGGAGCCGGTCACCCGTTGCGACTGCCGACGCCGCCGACGGCCGCGGCCGTCGAGGTTGCTGTCGGCAAACATCACGACGACCCGTTCGGCCGGCTGCTGGTCGGCGAGCTGGACGGCGCCGTGCACGGGATGGCCTACCTGCGCCGGACGGCGATCAGCCCGCTGCACGACGATTACACCGTCACGGTGGAGTACCTGCACGTCAGTGACGCCGCCCGGCGGCACGGTCTGGGCAAGGCACTGATCGCGGAGGCGGCCGCCTGGGCCGAGCACGAGAACTGCGCACACCTGGCCGCGGTCGCCCCCGCGATCGCCCGCGAGGCGAACAGGTTCCTGGCCCGGTTGGGTCTGGGACAGGCCGGCGTACTGCGTTTCGCCACCACGCACACCGTGCGTCGGCGGCTGGCCGCCGAGCACGCGCCGAACCTGCTGGCCCTGCTCTCGTCGCGACGATCGGTGATCGCCCGCCGCGCCCAGCTCGGCCGGCCGCCCTTGACGCTCGACCCAGGGCCGGTCGCCCCGGACGTCAGCTTCCCGGCGGCGCCTGAATCAGCTGGCACGTGATCCGTGCGGTGCAGACCCGCTTGTCCCGCTCATCGGTGATGACGACCTCGTACGACGTCGTCGTACGGCCGAGGTAGATCGGCGTGGCGACACCGGTGACGACGCCGTCGCGGACCGCGCGGTGGTGGGTGGCGTTGATGTCGACGCCGACCGCGACCTTGCCGTAGGCGGCCGCGTGCAGGGCCGAGCCGATCGAGCCGAGGCTCTCGGCCAGGACGCAGGACGCGCCGCCGTGCAGCAGCCCGTACGGCTGGGTGTTGCCCTTGACCGGCATGGTCGCGACGATCCGCTCCGGCGCGGCCTCGGTGACAACGATTCCCATGAGCTGGAGGAGAGTGCCTTCCATGCCCATACCCGGTCCGAGGTTCATCTGATCAGTCACGGAAGCAGACTACGCGGGTGTGTCAGATCTGCCTGTCCGGGCCGGTGGGGCGGTGAAGGGAAAGTGTCGGCGGGAACCACTAGAGTCGGTGTGTGGCTCCAGAAACCAACACCTCGACGATGACCAAGGACCCCGCGCAGCCTGGCACCGGCCGGCCGCGGATCCTGCTGCTGGACGGGCACTCGCTGGCGTACCGGGCGTTCTACGCGCTGCCGGTGGAGAACTTCTCCACCACTACCGGGCAGCACACCAACGCGGTGTACGGGTTCACCTCGATGCTGATCAACATGCTCCGTGACGAGCAGCCGACCCATATCTGCGTCGCGTTCGACGTGTCCCGCAAGACCTTCCGCTCCGAGCAGTACGCGGAGTACAAGGCGGGCCGGTCGAAGTCGCCGGACGAGTTCAAGGGGCAGGTCTCGCTGGTCAAGGAGGTGCTGGAGGCGCTCCGGGTCCCGACCACGGAGATCGACGGCTGGGAGGCCGACGACATCATCGCCACGCTCGCCACCCAGGCGGCCGAGCAGGGCTTCGAGGTGCTGATCAGCAGTGGTGACCGGGACGCGTTCCAGCTGGTCAGTGACGACGTCACGGTGCTGTACCCGAAGCGCGGCGTGTCCGAGATCGCCCGGATGGACCCGGCCGCGGTCGAGGAGAAGTACGGCGTGACGCCGCGGCTCTACCCGGACCTGGCCGCGCTGGTGGGGGAGACCAGCGACAACCTGCCGGGTGTGCCCGGCGTCGGGCCGAAGACGGCGGCCAAGTGGCTGAACCAGTTCGGCTCGCTGAACGACGTGGTCGACCGGGTCAACGAGATCAAGGGCAAGGCCGGTGAGTCGCTGCGCGAGCACCTGGCCGACGTGATCCGGAACCGGCAGATCAACGAGCTGGTCCGCGACCTGACCCTGGACGTCACGGTGGACGACCTGGTCCGGACGCCGTGGGACCGGGACAAGGTGCACACGCTGTTCGACAGCCTCGAGTTCCGGGTGCTGCGGGAGCGGCTGGTCGCCGAGCACGAGGAGGTCGACGCGACCGTCGACCACGGGTTCGAGCTGGACGGCGTCCAGCTGAAGCCGGGTGAGGTGGCCGGCTGGCTCAAGGAGCATGTCAGCACCGGCGAGCGGATCGGTGTCGCGGTCCAGGGCAGCTGGGGTCGCGGGACCGGCGAGATCACCGGCCTGGCGCTGGCGAACACCTCCGGTGCGGCGGCCTGGTTCGACCCGACCACGTTGACCGCGGACGACGACGCGGCCTGGCAGGCCTGGCTCGCCGACCCGAAGCAGCCCAAGGCGCTGCACGACGCGAAGGGGCCGCTGCTGGGCTTCCTGGAGCGCGGCTGGACGTTGGCCGGGCTGAGCTCGGACACCCAGCTGAGCGCGTATCTGGCCCGGCCGGACCAGCGGTCGTACGACCTGGCCGACCTGACCGTGCGCTACCTCAAGCGGGAGCTGCGCAACGAGGAGGCCGACAACGGCCAGCTCAGTTTCGACGACGTCGAGGGCGGTCCGGCCGCTGACGCGACCATGCTGCGCGCCCGCGCGATCGCGGACCTCGCCGACACCCTGGACGCCGAGCTGGAGAAGCAGGCCGGGACGGCGTTGCTCGCGGATGTGGAGCTGCCGCTGATCGATGTCATCGCCGCGATGGAGCGGGACGGTATCGCGGTCGACCGGCCGTACCTGGAGGAGCTGGAGGAGCGGTTCGCCACCGGGGTGCGGGAAGCCGCCACGGCGGCGTACGAGGTGATCGGCAAGGAGATCAACCTCGGGTCGCCGAAGCAGCTGCAGGTGGTGCTGTTCGACGAGCTGCAGATGCCGAAGACGAAGCGGACCAAGACCGGGTACACGACCGACGCGGACTCGCTGCAGGCGCTGTTCGAGAAGACCGAGCACCCGTTCCTGGCGAACCTGCTGGCGCACCGGGACGCGACCCGGCTGCGGCAGACCGTCGAGGGGCTGCTGAAGACGATCAGCCCGAAGGACGACCGGATCCACACCACGTTCAACCAGACCATCGCGGCGACCGGCCGGCTCAGCTCGACCGACCCGAACCTGCAGAACATCCCGATCCGGACCGCGGAGGGCCGCCGGATCCGGCAGGCGTTCATCGTCGGCGAGGGCAACGAGTCGCTGATGTCGGCCGACTACAGCCAGATCGAGATGCGGATCATGGCGCACGTGTCGGAGGACCAGGGGCTGATCGACGCGTTCACCTCCGGGGAGGACTTCCACTCCGTCACCGCGGCCCGGGTGTTCTCGGTCGAGCCGGCCGCCGTCACGCAGGAGATGCGGGCCAAGATCAAGGCGATGAACTACGGCCTCGCCTACGGCCTGTCGGCGTACGGGTTGAGCCAGCAGCTGAAGATCGGCGTGGACGAGGCGAAGGGGTTGATGGACGAGTACTTCGAGCGCTTCGGCGGCGTCCGCGACTACCTGCGCAGTATCGTCATCGACGCCGGCAAGAGCGGTTACACCGAGACGATCCTGGGCCGCCGGCGCTACCTGCCGGACCTGACCAGCGACAACCGGCAGCGCCGCGAGATGGCCGAGCGGATGGCGCTGAACGCGCCGATCCAGGGCTCGGCCGCGGACGTGATCAAGATGGCGATGCTGAAGGTCGACGCGTCGCTGCGCGCGTCCGGCCTGAAGTCGCGGATGCTGCTCCAGGTGCACGACGAGCTCGTCTTCGAGATCGCCCCGGGCGAGCGGGAGGCGCTCGAGGAGCTGGTCCGCCGCGACATGGGCCACGCGGTCGACATGGCCGTACCGCTCGACGTCTCGGTCGGCATCGGCCGCACCTGGCACGAGGCCGCCCACTAGGGCACGTGGGTGGAGCCGATCCGGCCGTTCCGCTGGGACCTGGTCCGGCCGGACCGACTCGGCTCCCTCCTGGACGGCGTCGAGGAGTCTGACCTCTTCTTCCTCGACGACCTGATCGATCGCGCCGGCGTGCTGGCGCAGTGCGGCGACGGGCTGACGCGCGAACCGGCGACCGCTGAGCGCTGGTTGCGCGAGCTGCAGTCGGCGCTGCGTCGCTAGGTCCGGGCGAAGACCGGCATCGGGTCGGGGGAGAGGGCGTTGGCGATCGACTCCTGCTCCTGGGGCGACAGGGCCGGGAGTGCTGACAGCGGGAACCAGGAGACTTCGAGGGACTCGTCGTCGTTGACGCGCGGTTCCCCGTGCAGCGGGCGGCAGCGGAAGCAGAGGTCGAGGTACTGGACCTGGTCGCCGTTGGGGTAGGTGTGCGGACGCAGCGTCTTCACGCTGACCAGGCGTTCGACGGTGACCTGCACGGAGGTCTCTTCCTGGATCTCGCGAACCAGCGCGGCGGCCGGCTCCTCGCCGGGCTCGAGAACACCGGCGACCAGAGTCCAGCGCCCGTCATCGGCGCGGCGTACCAGCAGCACCTGTTCGGCGTCGTTCAGGACCACGCCGCTGATGCCGGTCAGCCACAGCGGGTCGTGACCGATCTTCGCGCGCAGGTCGAGGATGAACTTCGGGGTCGCCATGGTGTGAACCCTATAGAAGCAGGGGTCTCCCTTTAGTTTACGCAAGAAAGTTGGACAGCGCGCTGCAAACGGCAAGCGTTTTCCGCGCAAGACACGGACTGTGTGCGCCCGGCCTCGGCTAGTTACGTCCGAACCCTTCCGAAGACATCGGATCTGTGCCATTCTCCCGCCAAAGATCCGAGATCCTATCGGATATTTCGTCTCGTACCGTCCTATACCGCCTTGGAGGGACCCATGCCGAACAACGCCGCCCGGTCGACGGGAATCAGCCGTCGATCACTCATCGCGGGAGCGCTCGGACTGACCGCCGCAACAGCCGGCGGAGGTCTGCTCAGTGGCTGCAGCGGCTCGAGCAACGCGAGCGGCGCGGGCGGTGGAGGTGCGGCTCCGGCCCCGCCCAGCGTCACCCTCGGCCCGAAGCTGGAAGGGGTGCTGTACCCGGACGGGTACGTCGGCCCGGTGGCCCGGCAACTGAAGCCGATCACTACCGAGAAGGTCACCTTCAAGATCGTCGTGAAGCAGGACGTGACGATCGGCGACTGGAAGACGAACGCGTTCACCAAGTGGCTGGAGCAGAAGACCAACATCCACATCGAGTGGAACCAGATCGGCGGCACCGACGACGACGTGATGACGAAGGTGAACGCGATGATCGCCGCCGGCGACATCCCGGACGCCTTCATGGGGATCGACTTCTCCCGGTCGCAGCTGTTCCTGTACGGCCAGCAGGACCTGTTCGCCGACGTCAACCAGTACATCGACGGCTACGCGCTGAACCTGCAGCAGGCGATGAAGGACTACCCGGACGCGCGCAAGCTGGTGCAGGCGCCGGACAAGAAGATCTACTCGTTCCCGAACATCAACGACTGCTACCACTGCCGGGCCAGTGCCGGCCGGTCGTTCCTGAACACCGAGTGGATCGAGCAGGTCGGTCTGGCCATGCCGAAGACCACCGACGAGTTCCTCGAGGTGATGCGCGCGATCAAGAAGGCGGACCCGGCGGGCGGCGGCCGAACCATCCCGTTCGCCGGCTACAAGGACGCTCCCATCGATCCGTTCTTCATGAACGCGTTCCTCTACAACCCGGGCGACCCGTGGCTGGTCGTCCACGACGGCAAGGTCGATGTCACGTTCGACAAGGACGAGTGGCGCGAGGGCCTGAAGTACATGCACACCCTGTACGGCGAGGGCCTGATCAACCGGGACGTGTTCACCGCCGACGAGGACCAGTTGCAGCGCTACGGCAACGCGCCGGGCAAGCCGCTCATCGGGGGCGCCCGGGTGAACTACTGGGGCAACTTCCTCGACATCGACCAGAAGGACCCGAACGCCCGCTGGCGCAAGTACCAGGCCTGTCCGCCGCTGAAGGGGCCGAACGGCGTCCAGTACGCCGCCTGGGACTACCTCGAGGTCGGCGTCGAGGTGTCCCAGCTGGTGATCACCAAGAAGTGCGCCAAACCGGAGCTGCTGGTCCAGTGGGCCGACTCCCAGATGGAGCTGGAGGCGATCCTGCGCGGGTACGGCGGTCCGCAGTTCGCGTGGGCGAAGAAGGGCGAGCTCGGGATCAACGGCAAGCAGGCCATCTACGGCTACGACGCGACCTGGAACTCGCAGAAGAACATCAACTGGAGCCAGGACAACCCGATGTACCGGTCGCAGGACTTCCGGCTCGGCGAGCGGGTGAATCCGAAGGACCTCACCTTCGAGCAGCCGCTCTACCAGCAGACCAAGGACAACTACTTCCCCTACAAGCAGCCGCAGGAGATGCAGTTCCCGCCGGTCACCCTGGACCAGGACCAGGCCGCGCAGGAGGCGGAGCTGAAGACCAACCTCAAGAACGAGGTGAGCCAGTCGTTCGCCAAGTTCCTCACCGGGCAGCTCGACCCGAACGACGACGCCGCGTGGAACGACTACAAGGAGCGGGTCGAGAAGATCGGCGTGAAGCCGTATCTCGAGCTTCAGCAGGCTGCCTACGAGACGTACAACTCATGACCGCCACCGGCACCCTGCCGCCGGACGAGAAACGCCTGGCGGTCGGGGCCCCGATCCAGGACACCCGCGGCGACAAGATCGCGCTCGCCTGCATCTACACCGCGCTCGGACTGTTCTGCCTCGCGGTGCTGTATCCGATCATCTACGTCCTCAGTGCCTCGGTCAGCAACACCAAGAGGGTGGCGGCAGGTGAGGTCTGGTTGTGGCCGGTCGGCTTCACCCTGGACGCGTACAAGGCGATCTTCGACTACGACGCGATCGTCAGCAGCTTCGGCAACTCCGTGTACTACGCGGTGGTCGGCGCGGTCGTGGCCACGGTCCTCACCCTGCTGGCGGCGTACCCCTTGTCCCGGAAGGGGTTGCCGGGCAAGGGCTTCATCATGGCCGCGTTCGTCTTCACGATGATGTTCAGCGGCGGCATGATCCCGACGTACCTGGTGGTGGATCAACTGGGCCTGCTGAACACCCGGTGGGCGATGATCCTGCCGACCGCGCTGGCGGTCTGGAACGTGATCATCACCCGGACCTACTTCATGGTGACGATCCCGGAGGAGCTGGTCGAGGCCGGCAAGGTGGACGGCTGCAGCGACTTCGGGTTCTTCTGGCGGATCGTGCTGCCGCTGAGCAAACCGATCATCGCGGTGAACCTGCTGTTCTACGCGGTCGCGCAGTGGAACTCGTTCTTCAACGCACTGATCTACCTGACCAACGAGCATCTGTTCCCGTTGCAGGTGGTGCTGCGGCAGATCCTGATCCAGACCAAGGTCGACCCGTCCCAGATGCCCGACACGAGCAAGCTGGCACAGCTGAAGGAGCTGCAGCAGCAGCTGAAGTACTCGCTGATCGTGATCGGAATGATTCCGCCGTTGCTGGTCTACCCCTTTGTGCAGAAGCACTTCGTCAAGGGGGCCATGATCGGCTCGCTGAAGGGGTGACGAGATGACTGCATCGACGGAGACCCGGGTACCGGCCGCGCCGAAACCGCCGGCCGGGCATCGATCGCCGGACCGCCGCCGGAAGGACCGGGGCAAGCCGGCCAAACCCTCGGTCCGCCTCGGCATCCGGATGCGCCGGAACTGGCAGCTGTACGCGATGCTGGCGCTGCCGCTGATCTGGCTGGCGATCTTCGCCTACTGGCCGATGTACGGCGTCATCATCGCCTTCAAGGACTACAACGTGGTGTCCGGGATCTGGGGCAGCCCGTGGGCCGGGTTCAAGTACTTCGACCGGTTCATCGAGTCGTACCAGTTCTGGAAGCTGATCCGGAACACGGTCTACCTGCACGTGTACGAGCTGGTCGCGACGTTCCCGTTGCCGATCATTCTCGCGCTCTGCCTGAATACGGTTCGGAGGAAGTGGTTCAGCCGGTCGGCCCAGCTGATCACCTACGCGCCGCACTTCATCTCGACCGTGGTCGTCGTCGGCCTGATCGTCGTACTGACGAACCCGAACACCGGGGTGACGAACCACATCCTCGGCCTGTTCGGCCTCGGACCGGTCGACATGCTGGGTGATTCCGGGCTGTTCCGGCACCTGTTCGTCTGGTCGGGCGCCTGGCAGACGATGGGGTTCTCGGCCATCATCTACCTGGCCGCGCTGACCAGCGTTCCGCCGGAGTTGCACGAGGCGGCGATCGTCGACGGTGCGTCGCGGCTGCGGCGGATGTGGCACATCGACCTGCCGTCGATCGTGCCGGTGGCGGTCATCCTGCTGATCCTGAACATCGGCTCGATCCTGTCGGTCGGGTTCGAGAAGGTGCTGCTGATGCAGAACAGCCTGAACCTCGACACAGCGGAAGTGATCGACACCTACGTGTACAAGATTGGTCTGGCATCGGCGGTGCCGCAGTTCAGCTATGCGACCGCGATCGGCTTGTTCAGGTCGGTGATCGGGTTGGTGCTGCTGGTGCTGGCGAACACGTTCGCCCGTCGCTTCGCGCGGAGCAGCCTTTGGTGAGTGGCCAGTCTTTGGTGAGTCACCTGTCGTCGGTGGTCTGGCGGTGCAGTCCTGCCGCCAGACCGACCGACAGCAGTACGGCGCAGGTGCTGGTCATCGCGACCAGGACCTTCACACCGGCCATACCGGTGGCGATGCCGGTGCCGAGGACGATCCCGGCGCCGATCGCGAGCACGATCAGCCCGATCCAGATCAGCAGGGCGGCCCGCTTCTCCTGCTGGGCGATCGCGGCATAGACGACGAGTTGCAGTACGGCGTACGCCGAGCCGGAGATCGCGAACAGCCAGGTGTACGGACCGAGTGGCCCGTAGTCCTCCTGGCCACCGATCACGGCGACGACCAGGTCGGGCAGGACCAGCGCGCCGAGGACCGTGCACACGCCGAGCCCTGCGACGGCCTGGATCGCCCGGCGCAGGCGGATCGTGTCGCCGGGGGAGCTGGCAAGGGATGGGAACACGATCACGATCACGAACTGCGGCAGGAACAGACAAGCCTTCGCCACGATGACACCGGCCGCGTAGTACCCACTGTGCCGGCCGTCGAGCAGAGCACGGGCGAACAGGACGTCCGCGTTGGCGATCGCGAAGAACGCGAGCAGCGTGTGCGTCCCGTGCACCGTCTCCCGCAGTACCTCCTTGACCTGGGCCGCCGTACCTCCAGCGGATCCACGCAGCAGGAAGCCGCCGAGCAGAGCCGGTACGGCGGCGCCTAGCGCCAGACCGATCATCGCCGCGTCGAGCGACGGGTGGATGAGCAGCGCTCCACCACCCAGCACCAGACGTCCCACGCCGACCGCGGTGTACACGGCTGCCAGCTCGGTCCAGCGTTGACTGCCTTGGAGGACGCCGAGCTGGGAGCCCATCAGCGTGAGGCAGCCGAGTGTGGGGGCAAGCAGCAGGATCGCGACGACCGAGTCGATGTGTAGCAGCCAGACGAACAGCGGCGTCGCCAGCACGCAGACAACCGTGAGTCCGAGCGCGGCACGGCGTCCTGCCTTGAGCATCGCGTCGGCCAGGGCCGCGGCGCCCTCTCCGGTGTGAGTGGCGAGTCGCCGGGCGCCGGTCGCTTGCAGGCCGAGTGACGCGACGTTGCCGATCAGCAACAGGCCGAGCAGTGCGGTCATCGCGCCGAATTGCTCCGGCACGAGCCGGTGCACGCCGATGAGCGTGAAGCCGTAGGCGGCCACGTTCATGATGGCCATGCCGACGGCAACGACGGTCGCGCTGCGCAGGAACGCCAGCCTCGGCTGCTGCTCTGGCGTCGTCTCTGATGTCATGCTCTGCTGTCCGGTCTGGTGACCCGGTAGGTTGCGCTGCAGTGAGGGGGTGGTGAGGTGGTCATGTCAGAACGTGCCGTGCGCGTCCTGCCCTGGCTGTGGCCTGTCCTGCTCACCTTGTTGATCACTGCTCCGCTGCTCGCTCCAGGCTATGTGGTCGGCTACGACATGGTGTTCGTGCCGGACCTCACGGTACGGCTTGACCTGTTCGGTGTCACAACGGCCATGCCGAGAGCGGTCCCGTCGGACGTGATTGTCGCCGTACTGGACGAGGTCGTCGGCGGCCAGGTCCTGAACAAGGCCGTCCTGGTGGCCATCCCGTTACTGTCCGGACTCGGCATGACCGCCCTGTGGCGAGAGCTACGACTCGGCACCGCGCTACCGGGTGCCGCGGCCGTCACTCTCTTTGTCTGGAACCCCTTCGTCGCCGAACGCCTCCGACTGGGCGCGTGGGCGCTGCTGCTCGGCTACGCCGCTCTGCCGTGGTTGGTGCGGTCCGCACTGCGACTGCGGAAGGGCTCGGGATGGCCGGGGTTCCTGCTCGCGTCTGCCGGCTGCGCACTGACTGCCTCGGGTGGCATCACCGGACTGCTCGTCGCTGGTCTCATCCTGCTGTGGCCGGGACGCGGCCGGGTGTGGCCGCTCGGCGCAGCGGTGTTGCTGAACGCTCCTTGGCTGGTGGCAGGCCTGGTGCACGCTGGCAAAGCCACGGTCGACCCTGCGTCGGTGACTGCCTTCGCCGCTCGTAACGAGGGCTATGGAGGAGCGCTACCCACTCTGCTCACACTCGGCGGTGTCTGGAACGCAGACGTTGTCCCCGGCAACCGTGGCGACCTGCTGCCGCTGATCTTCGCGTTCCTCATGCTGCTCATGTCCGTGGCCGGTGTAGTGCTGTGGTGGCGGCAGGATCGCATTGCCGGCGCACTGGTCGTGGCGGCCGGCATCGCCGTCATGGTGGGCATGGCCGGAGTGGTCGCACCAGGAGCCGTTGCGGACGTCGTGGCCAACGTCCCGGGTGCAGGTCTCTTCCGTGACGGCCAGCGCTACCTCGCTCCACTGGTGCTGCTCCAGTCCGTCGGCTTCGGTGTGGCGGTCCATGCGGTGCTGCAGCGTGCCCCACTGCATCGAGTTGTCGGTGCGACCGCCGTACTGCTGCCGATCGCAGCTCTGCCAGCGCTGGCCGGTGGGGCCGGGCTCAAGGTGTCGCACTATCCGGCTGACTGGGCGCGGGCACAGCAGGTGCTGGCCGGGCCGTTCATCCCGTGGCCGTTCGAGTCCTACCGGGCACCGGTCTGGAACGGCCGCCGTCCGGTGCTGGATCCGATGCCGCGGTACTTCGACCAGCCGGCCGTCGTCCCCGACGAGCTCATCGTCGGCGGCCACCGCCTGGCCGGTGAGGATCCACGCGCTGCCACAGTGGCGACGGCGTTCCGTACGGCGGTCCGCAGTGGAACCGACCCGACACCGGTGCTGCTGGAGCAGGGCGTCGGCTGGCTGGTCGTCGACCGCGAGGCGGGCGGGCCGTCACCGCGCGAGTCGATCGCCGGGCTGACCGAGGCGTACGCCGGTTCGACGGTGAGCGTTTACCAGCTGCCCGGAACGCCCGCACCGCAACGGAATCAGCCCTGGCGGACGGCCGTCGTCCTGGCCGCGTGGGTGCTGGCCGGCGCCACGCTGATGGCCGCGGGAGCCGGTCTGGTCACACGACGCTCCACGGTCTGGCGGAGTCGCTGAGCGGTTGTTACTCTTCGGTTCACTTATCGAGGAGGGGACACGCTTCATGGGATCACTGATCGGTGCGGCCATCGCCATTTTCGCCGGGATGGCGGTCGCTACGACCACGGTTGTCGGAGTCGTGCAGTCGGTGAAGGACGATCCGACGCCGCCGCCGGGACAGACCCAGGGGCAGGCTGACGTTCCGATCGTGGGCTACGGAACGAAGTAGAAAGCAGCCTGTCGAAGGCCAGTGCGGTCGCGCCCCAGGTGAAGTTGCCCGCACTGGCCGCTGCCCCGTCCGACAGCCGCCGCCGAAGCTCGACGTCCTGCAGCAGTTCGGTGATCGCAGTGGCGAACTCACTGGGGCTGTCCACCAGCACACCCGACACTCCGTCGTGCACCGACTCCGTCGGTCCACCCGCACTCCGGTAGGCCACAGTCGGTACGCCGTGACCCGCAGCCTCACCGACGACCAGTCCCCAGCCCTCCTTGAGGCTCGGCAGCGCCAGCACCCACGCCTCGTCGTACGCGGCGTGCTTGTCGTCCTCACTGACGTGGCCGCGGAACTCCACCGCGTCCTGCAGTCCGCGCTCCTCGACGTACGTCCGCAGCGAGTCCTCCCACCAGCCTGAGCCGACCACGACCAGTCGCGCGTCGGGCAGCACCTTGCGGGCCGCGGCGATCGCGTCGACGGCGTGCTCGACCTGCTTGTGCGGCACGATCCGGCCGACGCACACCACGGTCGGCACCGGCGACTGAGGTCGTTGCCGCGGCGGTGCCGGGTCGGTGCCGTTGTGGATCACGTCGATGCTCTTCACGCCAAGACTCACCAGCTCATCGCGTGAGGCCGACGACACGGTGACGTAGCGGCAGTCGTCGTACAGCCGTGGTGCGACGCGCGACTCGAGCCACCAGCCGAGCCGGCCACGCCAGCCCGGGTACACCACCTGCCACTGCTCCTCGTGGACGTGATGCACGAGGACGACGACGCCGGTACGACGTACGAGGCGAGTAAAGAATGGGAGACCGTTCTGCACGTCGATCACGTGGTCGGGACGGCGCAGCCACGTGTGCAGCAGGCCACGCAGGTACACCGTCACCTTGGTGCCGCGGTACAGGTACCTCACGTCGTCGCGACGTGCTTCGCGCGGACTGCCCGGGTAGGCCGCGCACAGCACGGTCACTCGCCAGCCCAGCGCCGCAAGGCCTCTCGCCACCTCCTCCACATACCGCTCCGACCCTCCGCCCTCGGGGTTCGTCATGTCCCGCCAGTTCAGCAACAGCACGCTCTGCGCACGCACCTTGTGAGCCCCACCCTCCGGTAACCTCCCCCGAGGTAATGGGGCGGGACGTTACCAAGGAGTAACGATGTCCGCCAGACCTCGCAAGATCCGTTAATGTCCCGCCTGTGCCAGTGATGACGAACCCCACAGCGAGCAGCGCGTGGACAGCCGACCTCGGTCGTGCGGTCCGGCTGTTCCGGGCGTTCGGGGTCGAGCAGTCGGACCCGGATCACTTCTACGGAACGCTGGCCGCGGACTCGGTCGGTCAACTCCAGCAGTACGCCGACATGTCGGGTGCGCTGATGCTCGACGTCGGCGGTGGCCCCGGGTACTTCGCGGACGCGTTCCGGCAGGCCGGAGCGATGTACTACGCGATCGACTCCGACCTGGGCGAGCTCAGCGGCCGTGGTGAACCCTCACCGGGCACAGTGCTCGGCAGTGGCATGGCACTGCCCGTGGCGGACGCCTCCGTCGACATCTGCTTCTCGTCCAACGTGCTGGAGCATGTGCCCGACCCGTGGCTGATGGCCGACGAGATGGTCCGGGTCACCAAGCCGGGCGGAACCGTCTTCCTCTCGTACACCGGCTGGTGGGGTCCACACGGCGGCCACGAGACAGCTCCGTGGCACTACCTCGGTGGACACCGGGCCGCGCGTCGGTACGAGCGCCTGCAAGGCCACCCGCCGAAGAATCGGTTCGGTGAGTCGCTCTTCCCGATCACTGTCGCCGGCGGACTGCGCTGGGCCCGATCCTGCCCGGACGCGGATCTGGTGGCCGCCGTACCGAGGTATCACCCGCGCTGGGCGTACGGCGTACTCGCGTTGCCCGGGGTGCGTGAAGTCGTGACCTGGAACCTCGTCCTGGTGCTGCGGCGGCGATGAGGAGGCTGAAAGCAGGAAGTACGGAGCAGGTGGTCTGGCGGGCGAGGCTCGTGCTGGGCTGCCTGGTCCTGATCGCCCTGTCCTTCCACCAGGCACCGGGCAAGATCGTGCCGGACACCAAGCTCGACCTCACCGCGGGGCCGGGCGGCTTCCTCGCCCGCTCGCTGCACCTGTGGGATCCGCAGGGAGCCTTCGGGCAACTGCAGAACCAGGCGTACGGCTATCTGCTCCCGATGGGCCCGTTCCACTGGCTGCTGGACGCGCTGTCGGTTCCTGACTGGGTGACGCAACGGCTGTGGTGGTCGGTGGTGCTGTGCGTCGCTTTCCTCGGTGTCTGGAAGCTGTGCAACGCCTTCGACTACGGAGTGCCCTGGACTCGCTTTGCCGCGGCACTGCTGTACGCGCTGAGCCCACGCATCCTTGGCGAGGTGTCGATCACCTCGATCGAGGTCTGGCCGATGGCGATGGCGCCGTGGGTGCTCGTGCCGCTGGTGACACCGCGGGCGCGGTCGGGCTGGTGGCGGGTCGGCTGGTCGGCCGTGGCGTTCGCACTGGTCGGGGGAGTCAACGCAGTCGCCACAGGTGCGACGCTCGTACTCCCTGCGCTGTGGTTGATCACCCGACGGATGGACCGGTCGACACTGAAGGTCGCGGTCGGCTGGCTGGGTTGTGTGGTCGCCGTGTCGGTCTGGTGGCTCGTCCCGCTGATGCTGCTCGGCCGCTACAGCCCGCCGTTCCTGGACTGGATCGAGGACGCTGCCATCACGACCGGCATGGCCAGCGTGTTCGAGTCGTTCCGCGGTACGTCGCAGTGGCTCAACTTCCTGTCCGGCGCCGACGGACCCAGCTGGCCGGCCGGCTGGCTCTACGTCACTCAGCCGATGCTGATCCTGACGACCGGAGTCATCGCGTTGCTGGGCCTGGTCGGCCTGGCGATGGGGTCACTCAAGCACCGCGGGTTCCTCCAGCTCTCGCTGGTCGTGGGACTCCTGCTGGTGACACTCGGCCATGCAGGTGCGGCCGGCTCACCGCTGGCGTCGCAGCTGCAGGACCTGCTCGACGGACCGCTCGCCGCACTCCGGAACACCCACAAGTTCGAGCTCGTCGTCCGGCTGCCACTCGCACTCGCAGCGGCCCACGCGATGAGCAGGCTCGCTGTGTGGGCAACGGCTCGAGGGCTCCACCGTCGGGTAGTGCCCGTGCTGATTGCCTGTCTGATCGTCTCCGTCGCGACACCGGCCATCTTCGGTCAGCTGCCCAGACGGGAGGGGTACGACGCCATCCCCGCGCACTGGCGTGAAGCTGCGACCTGGCTCGACAGCCAGACGAACAGCGGCACAGTCCTCGTCGTACCGGCCGCATCGTTCGCCGACTTCACCTGGGGCTCCACCAAGGACGAGCCGTTCCAGGCGTTGCTGAAACGACCCATGGCCGTGCGAGACGCCGTACCGCTGGGGTCTGCTGGTACGACGCGGTGGCTGGACGAGGTGGAACGCCGACTCGGCACAGGTGTCGGCGACCAGACACTCCGGCAGGCACTGGCCCGTGCCGGAGTCAGGTACGTCGTGGTGCGCAACGACCTCCGGTACGACGCACAGGTCACGCCGACGCTGGCAGTCCACGAAAGCCTGGCCGAGGCCGGAATCAAGCGCGTGGCCAACTTCGGACCGGCCACCGGCAGCACCATCGAGCAGCCCGAGGTGACACTCGACGGACGCACCCGGCTGCCGTACCCGAGCGTGGAGATCTACGACGTCGGCGACACGAGTCCGGCCCGACTGATCCCGCAGTCGCAGCTCGTAGAGGTCCGTGGAGCCGCCGAAGACGTGCCGGCCGCTCTGACCGCACTGGGTGGCGAGCGGGACGCCGTGACCTCGTCAGACGCAGCCGGAAAGCTCACCGGACTGCCGCTGATCCAGACCGACGGCCAGCAACGCCGTGAGGTGTCCGTCGGCCGCCCGGCCGAGAACTACTCACCTGTTCTCTCCGCAACGGAGCCCAGCCGGCTAGGCCGCCGCGCCCTCGGGTACGACGTCAGCCCGGCAGCACCGAGTACGACGCGGACGTGGGGCGGCGGCATCGTCGACGTACGGGCATCGTCGTCGGCGGCCGATGCGGACGCCACCCTGCGGACCGGGGCCGGCAACGGGCCCTTCGCGGCAGTCGACGGCGATCCGTCGAGTCGCTGGATCTCCGGCACCTTCGGCCGGAGCAGTGGTGAATGGCTGGAGCTGAGCTTCGCCTCGCCGCGGACTGTCGACGGCCTGAAGGTCCAGTTCTCGCTGGCGCCTCCGACCACCGAACCGGTCCGGACGCTGCAGGTGGAGACCGACGCGGGTTCGCTGACCTCTGTGGTGTGGGGGTCGATCGAGCCGCAGAACATCCCGGTACCACCGGGAACGACGCAGCGACTGCGGCTCAGCGTCGGCATCACCGACGGCAAGAACCCGAACGGTGTGTCCATCGCCGAGGTGAGCCTGCCGGGGATGCTCGGGGTCAGTCGGCTGACCGTGCCGGCGGAGGATCGTCAGCCGAGCGCACTGGTGTTCAGGAACCAGCAGATCGGCCGCTCCGCCTGTCTGCACGTGGACACGCGGCCACTGTGCCGGCAGAGCGTCGCCAAGGACTCCGAGGAACCCACCGGGCTGCAGCGCAGTGTGGAGTTGCCGAAGTCTGCGTCGTACCAGCTGCACGGGACCGCGCTGCCCAAGGACGGTGCCGCGCTGGAAGCCCTGCTGCGGGTTCCAGGTGCCATCACGGCCGCTGCCTCGTCGCGCGCCGTCACGGCTCCGGAGGGTCGACCGGGTGCCGCGGTGGACCGCGATCTGGGCACCGGCTGGGTCGCCGATCCCTCCGACGGCCGTCCGACCCTGATCCTGAGGTTGCCGAGGGCAAGGACGGTCAGCGGGCTGCAGTTCCTCACCGACCCATACCTGACCGCGTCCCGGCCGACCGAGGTGACGCTCCGGATCGACGGCGGCCCACCGGCCGCCAGCACGGTCGATCCAGAGGGCTACGTCCGATTCGCGGCACGGACGCTCCGCACGATCGAATTGGACTTCACCAGCACCAGACCGTTTGTCGACTTCGACTCCGCGACCGGCCTCGCCCGGAACGCTCCGGTCGGCGTGGCAGAGGTACGGGTGCTAGGGGCCGACGACTTGCGCAAGGCACTCGACCTGGACGGCCAGACTGGCTCGTTCTGCGGCTACGGCCCGGGCGTGCGGCTGGACGGCGTACCTGCGGACACTCAGGTGAAGGCGACGGTGCGGGACCTGCTGCAACGGCGGCCGGTGACGTTCACGACGTGCGGTAAGGACAGCACGGTTGCCGTGCAGGCCGGGCGGCACAACCTCGACGTACTGGCCGGTGGCGGGTTCGTGCCGATCGAGGCGACGTGGACCAAGGCGGGCTTCGGCAATGTGTCGAAGAACCCCGTGCAGGCCGTTGAGGTGTGGCGGCCCAACCCTGCCGAGCTGACCGTGGAGGTGCCGGCCGCGGCTGAGCAGTCGGTGCTGACCATTGCGCAGAACTACAACGAGGGCTGGGCCGCGTACGACGGCAATGGGCGCAAGCTGACCCCGATCCGGGTCGGTGGCTGGCAGCAGGGGTGGGTGTTGCCGGAGGGAACCGAGCAGGTGGTCAAGGCCCGGTTCATGCCCGATCGCACGTACCGGGCCGGGTTGCTGGTCGGTCTGCTCGCGATGCTGGCCGTGACCGCGATGGCCGTGTTCTTCCGGCGCCGGTCGAGGCACTCGGGGCACCGGCTGCGCGAAGGTCGGTATGTCGGCCCGTGGGTGACTGTAGGCCTCGGCCTAGCGGCAGGTGCGTTCATGTCCGGCTGGATCGGCTTGGTGGCCGTCGCGGTCGCTGCGGCGTGTACGTGGTTCTTGTCCGGCCGCCTGGTGATCGCGATGGCTGCCGGTGTGGTGGCCGTCGGAACGCTGATCGCCGCGGTTCAGCCCTGGCCGGACGGGGGAGCGGGGCTGACTTCCGGAGTGGTCCAGGCGTCGATCTTGTTCGGCTGTGCACTCGTGCTGTTGTCCCGGCCGACCGGTGAGACGTCGTAGTTCTTGTCGCGCCGGCCGAGCCGCATGATCGGCCGCTCCATCCCGTAGTAGCTGGCTGCCGCGACAGCAGCCGACACCACGAGCGTCGGGAAGAAGAGCAGGGCGAACCGGCCGCCGAACAGCGTGTACCCGGTGACCCGCTCGACGACGCCCAACACGATCACGTGGTACGCGAAGACGCCGTACGAGATGTCACCGGCGATGTGGCCCATCTTGCCGCCAAGGACGCGGGCGGCACGTGCTGTCGGGTTCAGAGCCGGGAACAGCACGCAGGCCGCGATCGCTGTGTACAGAAGGCTTTTCACGAACGCCTGGCCGGGTGTGGGGGCCGACAGGTTGTACGGACCGGCCACCGGACTCGCGGCGACGACCAGTAGCGCGACAGCGATACCCCACACCGTTCCGGGGATCTTGGTCAGCATGTCCAGCGCGGACGGCCCGAGCCTCCCGCTGCTACGAGCCACCTGCCACAGAGCGAACCCCATGCCGACCGCAAACCAACCGACGTACCCGGGAAGCCAGAGCCCGGCACGGGCGTGATCGGTCGCGTTCGCGCCGGCCATCCACATCGGACCGAGCAGAGTGAAGGCACCCAGTACGGCGAGCCGCCAGCGCACACTGCGTCGGGTCGGACGCTCGTACCCGGTCAGCAGCTTCGCCAGCACCGGCAGCAGCAGGTAGAACGCGACCTCGGTCGCCAGACTCCACAGCTGCGTGAGCCCGTCCGCTGCCAGACCGTCGAAGTAGATCTGGGTGAGTGTGGCGTGCTGCAGGTACGTCGCCCACGTGATGCTGTCCTTGTGTGGGACCAGGAGTGCGGCAAGCACGACGGCGACCCAGAGCGCCGGGAGGATCCGCAGCGCGCGGTTGCGTAGGTACGGCAGCGTCAACGGGGGCAGGGTGCCCTCGAACCACGCGACCACGTGCGGCCGGTAGAGCAGGAACCCGGAGATCGCGAAGAAGATCGCGACACCGACGTCGAGCCGCGCGAGCAGGCCGGCGAACGGGCCGTTCAGCGACTCGCCGCTGTGAAACCCGACATGCGTGGTCAGCACCGCGAGCGCCCCGATCGCCCGCAGCCCGTCCAACGCCGGGAATCTGGTCCGTGTCATCTGGGCAATCCGATCTCGAGGTTCTCCACGCACAGGTTCGTCGCGGGATCGGAGGAGCGTAGCCGAACCGCGGTGGCGGTGATGCGCCGCGACGGGCCGAGGTACATGGTGCCGACTCCGGCGGGCCACTTGGCGGCGGGCAACGCCGCGACGTTGCCATCGGCGTCGACGAGTTCGACCGACACCTGGTTCTCCCGGTCGGAGAAGTACCCGGCCTTCACGGACCACTTGGCGGTTGCCAGCTCGGACTGCGTCGACGTCAGTGGCACGGTCAACGGCTCGGTACCGCGCAGCAGCAGGTTGCAGAAGGAGTTGCTCCTGGATGTCGGCTCACCACGCGACCACACCGCGAACTGCGCGGGCCGGAGCTTCCCGGTCTCGTCGACCAGGAGCGGCTCAGTGCCCGGTTCCTGCAACCGGAACGGAATCCCCGCCATCCGCAGCACCGGCGACAACCGGGTGTCGGTCATGAGAGCGGTCGCGATCGGCTGCGGCATGTCCGTGTCCCAGATGTTCACGTTGGGTCCGGCCCATTCCAGCTCCGCGGTCACGTTCGCGAAGTAGGCCTTCGCCGGATTGTTCGCCCACTCCCTGGCGAACCCGGCGTCCGACACGACCACTGCGGCGACCAGACCTCCCACCGCGGCAACGGGGACAACGAGCCGCATCCGCAGGGTCCGGGCCGACAGAACCACGGCCAACGTCAACGGGATCGAGAGATCGGACCAATAGTGGTAGTGCATGGTGAAGACCGACCCGAACGTCGCGAAGCGTCCGTAGGACACGAGCAACACGGTGACGAGGACGTACGCCGCCACTGCGGCCCACAGCAGGAGCACTCGCCGGTCCCGGCGCCAGGCCGCCACCAGCAGCACGCCGGTCACCAGTCCACCGACCAGGAGCTCAGCGACGCCAGGGGCGGCGAAGCTCAGCGGCTGCCCGGTGTCGGTCCACGTCCAGGGGCCGCCGGCCAGCGCGGACAACGGCACCCGGAAGCCCCGCAGGGTGAGTTCCACCAGTTGCCCGGTCGGGAGCCGGCCCTGCGACGGGTTGCCGTTGGTCAGGTAGAGGGTGCCGAAGGCCACGACGGCGACGGCGAGGGCGGCGGCGTACGGCCAGGTACGGCGGAGCCAGGCCCGGATCGGCTCGTCGCGCAGGTAGAGAGCGAGAGCGACGGCCGTGCACAGGATCAGGGCTGACTTCTCCCAGCACGCAAGGGAGATGAGCAGTGCTAACGGGCCATAGGCGACGGCTCGGCGGCGATGGCCGGCGTACCAGTCGATGGTTGCGTGTAGCAACAGCAGGCCGAAGACGTGCGCGGGCAGGTTGTTCACGCCGCTCGACAGCGACATGAACGACACCATGCTGAGCGGGGTGAGCGCGTAGAACAACGTCCCGGCGACGACCCACCAGCTCGGGCCGAGGAGGCGCAGCAGCAGGTGGCCCATCAGGTAGATCGCGACGGCCTGCATCACCACCCGCCAGGCGACGGTGAAGTCGTGGTTCAGCGGTGCCACCTCGGCGAAGACCGCGTAGACGAACCGCAAGCCGGGCGCGATGTGGTCGTTCACCGGGGTGAGCAGTTCGGCTGGCGCGAACCCGCGGTCGCCCTGGACGAGGAAGGCGAGGTCGTCGGTCAGCCACGAACCCCGGCGCGCGAGCAGCCCGAGGACGGCGGCCTGCACGACCGCGATCGCCACCACGACGCCGCGGAGCACCGATGAATCAGGTGCCGTCGGCACGCCGGAGATCCCCCTCATGCGGCGCGACTATATGACAGTTCGGACACCGGCGAATTTTGTTGTCCCTGCCGTCTGTTCAAGGTGGCTACCCGCTGGTAGCGTCCCGCGGACAGACCGGGAGGGGATGTTGTGGGGAATCGCAGTCGAGCACTGATGATCGGGCTCGGGGTGTTCTTCGTCGGCGTTGCGGCGCTGGCCAGGTTCTACGCGTATCCGACGCTGGCGGTGGCGCCGGCGGACCAGATCGCACACACGGTGTCGGCCGGGCCGGACGCGACCATCTTCAGCATCGCGGAGCTGAAGGAGAAGGGCGGCGTCGAACTGGAGGCGCGTCGTACTGTCCGCGGTGACGTGGCCGCGGCCGAGAAGATCAGCAAGGCACTGGACCGCAAGGTCGTGGTGTTCGACACCGCCGTGGTCACCGACGACTCGAAGAACTACCAGTTCCCCGACGACGCGTCGAAGACCGACGAGATGCCGTTGAGCTTCGTCCAGGAGCGTGTCGTCCTGGACGCTCACACCGGTGAGGCGGTGCGCTGGAACCCGTCGGGTGACGACAACAGCGGCGAGTACATCGCCACCACGCTGGAGAAGGCCGACCGGCTCAAGCCGGATCAGAACAGCCCGCTGTTCAAGGGGCACGAGGGCCTGGTGCTGAAGTTCCCGTTCGGCACCGAGAAGAAGACGTACAAGTTCTGGGACTCCACGCTGCGCAAGGCGTTCCCGATCCAGTTCAAGGACGAGACCACGCTGCAGGGTCTCAAGGTGTACGTCTTCGAGCAGGAAGTGCCCAAGCAGGACGTTCCGCTGGCCAAGCCGCTGATGGTGCCGGGCAACCTGGTCGACGAGCCGGGCCGGGACTCGGTCGAGGTGCAGCGCACGTACAAGAACACCCGGACCCTGTGGGTCGAGCCGATCACCGGCGCGATCATCAAGGGCCAGGAGCAACAGCACGCCACCATCGCCTACAACGGCGAGGACAAACTGGTCGCGACCCAGGTCACCATCGCGTACGACGACGCGACCGTGACGAAGAACGTGAAGGGTGCGACCGAGAACGGGGTGGCCGAGGGCGGCTACCAGTCGAAGGCGTCGCAGCTGAACCTGATCGGCTTCTGGGTGCCACTCGGCGCCCTGGTCGCCGGACTGCTCCTGTTCGGCTTCGTCGGCTTCCGGCAGTTGCGTCCGCGGACCTGATCAGCGCTTGTGGGCGGACCAGATCGCGGTGCCTGGGACCAGGCGGCCGCGATCCGGTCCCCACCCGCCCCAGACCAGGTCGTGCCCAGCCGGCCACTCGGGTTCGAGCAGGTCGTCCACGACGAACCCGGCACCGGTGAGTGCGCGGATCCAGTCGCCGGTCGTCCGGTGGTGCTCGGCGTAGATCGGCGTACCGGCGCCGTCGACTTCCACGTACGGCGTCCGGTCGAAGTACGAATGGGTGATGTGCAGACCGGCCGGTGTCGGGTCGTCCGGCATCGTCCAGCGGATCGGGTGGGTGACGGAGAACACCAGCAGACCGCCCGGCTTCAGGGTCCGGGCGATCTCGCGCAGGGCGGTCTCGGCCTCGGCCACGAACGGGAGCGCGCCGAAGGCCGAGCAGACGATGTCGAACGTGACATCTCGATACGGCAGGGCCGTGACGTCGGCGGCGACGGTCCGTACGGCGGTGCCGGTGCGCTGGTCGAGTTGCCGGGCGACCCGGAGCTGCTCGACCGAGATGTCGAAGGCGACCACGTCGGCGCCCTGGCCCGCCAGCCAGCGCGAGCACTGGGCGCCGCCGCAGCCGACCTCGAGGATGCGTTTGCCGCGGACGGGCCCGAGCAGCTGAGCGGTCTCCTCGTCGACTCCTTCGGGACACCAGACGAACCGGTCGTCGCCGAGGAACTCGCCGTGCTCGGACAGATACTCCTCGGCCGCCGAGTCCCAGTACGTCCGGCTGGCACGTGACGTCTGAGCCTCGGTCAGCTCAACCCTCCGCGGCTCGACCACCCGCTCACCTTATCCAGCGCTATCCGCCCAGCCGATTTGGCAGGATCACGGGTATGAGTGACTTCGCGGCGAGTGCGGTGCCTTTGGCGGGTGGGTACGGCGGTCAGACGTATGCGGTCAGCGCGGGCGGTGAGGACGCCGTACTGAAGCTGTATGTGAAGGATCCCGGGAGGGCGGCGGTGGATGCGGCGCTGCTGCGACTGGTGCACGGGCTGCTGCCGGTGCCGCGGATCCTGGACGCGAAGCGCGAAGGGTCCCCGGACGATCCGCCGTACCTGCTGACCGAGCGGCTGCCGGGGGTGAATCTGCAGGTCTACCTGGACGCGGCGGGAGACGAGGACCGCCGGCGGGTCGGCGAGCAGTTGGGGGAGTTACTGGTCCGGTTGAGCGGGATGCCGTTCCTTACCTTCGGGATGTTCCGCGACGGCGAGCTCGCCGTGGAGCCGTTCGGGTTCGGTGACCTGGAGGGCTTCTTCGAGGGTCTCGACCTCGGGTTCGACCAGAAGCACCAGGAGGGCTTCCGGGACGTCATCCGGTACGCCGAGGACGTCCAGGCCGAGGGGGTCGACCGGGTCTGCCTGGTGCACAGCGACTTCAACCCGAAGAACCTGCTGGTCGACCCGGCCACGGCGCGGATCACCGGGTTGATCGACTGGGAGTTCGCTCACGCCGGGTCGCCGTACACGGATCTGGGAAACCTTTTCCGGTTCTGTGACGATCCGGTTCTGGCCGGGGCCGTGCTGAGCGTGGTCCGGGGGAGTGGACTGGAGCTGGGCGAGCCGCTGGTGGACCTCGGCCGGGCAGCGGATCTGTGGGCGCTGCTGGAGCTGGCCTCCCGGTCGGCCGAGCACGAGATCGCCGCGGCGGCGCACGCTCTGGTCTCCCGAATGGCGGACACGGGCACCCTTGCCGGAGGCCGAGTGGCCCTGGACGTCGTACATTGAGATGAGTGGCACGTCGGGAAACCTCGGCGGGCAGCCGGTGCGGTGCCGGGTGCCCCGGGTTGCCGTGCGTTCGTCGATACAAGTATTCTGTCAGATGCGCTATGAGCCCGCGCGACCTCGGACGGAGCAGGCTCGTGCTCGCAGCAGCTCGGTGGTGAATCTGTGCTCTTCAGGCAATCCAGCGGTTTGATGCGATCCAACGGTTCATGACGCGACCGCACAACACCACCAGTCCACGGAGCAACCCACCACATGACGGCCAGCATCGAGGCACCTCTCGACCCCGCAGTACGCACCACCCCGCAGGTAGCGGTCAATGACATCGGGTCGGAGGAAGACTTCCTCGCGGCGATCGATCAGACCATCAAGTACTTCAACGACGGCGACATCGTCGAGGGCACCATCGTCAAGGTCGACCGGGACGAGGTCCTGCTCGACATCGGTTACAAGACCGAAGGCGTCATCCCCTCCCGGGAACTGTCGATCAAGCATGACGTCGACCCGAACGAGGTCGTCAACGTCGGCGATCACGTCGAGGCCCTGGTTCTCCAGAAGGAGGACAAGGAAGGCCGTCTGATCCTCTCGAAGAAGCGCGCCCAGTACGAGAAGGCCTGGGGCACCATCGAGAAGATCAAGGAAGAGGACGGCGTCGTCACCGGTACCGTCATCGAGGTCGTCAAGGGTGGTCTCATCCTCGACATCGGCCTGCGTGGCTTCCTGCCGGCGTCGCTCGTCGAGATGCGCCGGGTCCGCGACCTCCAGCCGTACGTCGGCCAGGAGATCGAGGCCAAGATCATCGAGCTGGACAAGAACCGCAACAACGTGGTCCTGTCCCGCCGGGCGTGGCTGGAGCAGACGCAGTCCGAGGTGCGGATGAACTTCCTCACCCAGCTGCAGAAGGGCCAGATCCGCAAGGGTGTCGTCTCCTCGATCGTCAACTTCGGTGCGTTCGTGGACCTCGGCGGCGTCGACGGTCTGGTGCACGTGTCCGAGCTGTCCTGGAAGCACATCGACCACCCGACCGAGGTGGTCGAGGTCGGCCAGGAGGTCACCGTCGAGGTGCTGGACGTCGACATGGACCGCGAGCGCGTCTCGCTGTCGCTGAAGGCGACCCAGGAAGACCCGTGGCAGCAGTTCGCCCGGACCCACCAGATGGGCCAGATCGTGCCCGGCAAGGTCACCAAGCTGGTTCCGTTCGGTGCGTTCGTCCGCGTGGAGGAGGGCATCGAGGGTCTGGTGCACATCTCCGAGCTGGCCGAGCGGCACGTCGAGATCCCGGAGCAGGTCGTCCAGGTCAACGACGACGTCATGGTCAAGATCATCGACATCGACCTCGAGCGGCGCCGGATCTCGCTGTCGCTGAAGCAGGCCAACGAGGGTGTCGACCCGGTCTCGGACGACTTCGACCCGACGCTGTACGGGATGGCGGCGACGTACGACGAGCAGGGCAACTACGTCTACCCCGAGGGCTTCGACCCGGAGACCGGCGAGTGGCTCGAGGGCTTCGACAAGCAGCGCGAGGAGTGGGAGCGGCAGTACGCCGAGGCCCACGCGCGCTGGGAGGCCCACAAGAAGCAGATCGAGGACGCCAAGACGGCGGACGTCGAGGCCGGCGAGGCGTCGACGTACTCCTCCGCCGCGGCTCCGAAGGACGACGCCCCCGTCGAGGGTGCGCTCGCTTCCGACGAGGCGCTGCAGGCTCTCCGCGAGAAGCTGACCGGCCAGGGCTGACCCTGACCCGGCGGTTCTGACCGCGTAAGGCCCGAGGCCCCCGCATCCCCGTACTGGATGCGGGGGTCTCGCACGTTTGTGGGCCGCGACAGGTGGCGGGTCGCGGCGCGGATAGGGTGCTGGTGTGCTGAGAGTGGGACTGACCGGTGGGATCGGGTCCGGGAAGAGTGCGGTGTCGTCGCGGTTGGCGAAGCGCGGGGCGGTGGTGATCGACTCCGATGTACTGGCGCGCGAGGTGGTCGCCAAGGGCACCGATGGGTTGGCCGAGGTGGTCGACGCGTTCGGCGACGGCGTACTGACCGCTGACGGTGAGCTGGATCGGCCGGCGGTCGGGCGGATCGTGTTCGGTGACGAGACCGCCCGGCGCAAGCTGGAGGCGATCATCCACCCGCGGGTCCGGGCCCGAGCGGCCGAGATCGAGGCGGCCGCACCGGCCGACGCGGTCGTGGTGCACGACATCCCGCTGCTGGTCGAGACCGGTCAGGCGGACAAGTTCGACGTCGCCCTGGTCGTCGATACGCCGGTCGATGTACAAGTCGAGCGGCTGACCACGCAGCGCGGGATGACTGAGGCGGAAGCGAAACAGCGGATCGCCAGTCAGGCGTCGCGGGAGGACCGGCTCGCGGTGGCCGATCTCGTCGTGGACAACTCCGGCACGCTCGACGACCTCGATCGGCGGATCGACGAGGTGTGGGCCGGATTACAGCAGCGGGTAGGGCACGGTCCGGACACGAAAGCGTGACCCCTGCGCGGTAAATGATGAATCCAGGGCGGCCTGTACAAGAATCTGTCCCGGTCCGGCCCGGGTGACTCCGGCCGGCACCACCGTCGGCGCGGCCCCGCGCCGGTCCGGACGTCCGAGGTTGGGAGGATGGCGTGGTCTGTCCGCGCTGTAACTCAGACGTCCCCGAGGTCTCGCATTTCTGCCACCACTGTGGCAACGATGTGCGCTCCGGGGACGCCGAGCGGAAGAAGGCGTACGCCGCCAGGCCCGATGAGCCGGTGGCGTCGTTCCGGCTGGTCTCGACGATCATGCCGCAGGGCGCCGGCCGGCAGCCCTACACCTACAAGGTCGCGCTGGGCATCGCGCTGCTGCTGACGGTCGTGACGGCCGCGCTCGGCGCCCTGCCGGTGGCGATCATGGTGGCCGCCTTCTCCATTCCGATCGTCTACATCCTCTATCTGTACGACGTGAACTTGTGGGAGGACGAGCCGGTCCCGGTCGTCGCCGCGGCGTTCGTGCTGACCGGCGTACTGGCTGCGGTCTTCACCTGGTTGTGGTCGGACAAGGTCGTGTTGTCGATCGACACGATCGGCGGCAACGACGCCGGACCGGCCGCACGCGACCTGTTGATCCTGCTCCTGCTGGTCCCGGTCGTGTCCGAGCTGATCCGTCAGATCGGCCCGCTCTACCTGGCTTCCCGGCCGCGGTACGACGACCTGATGGACGGCTTCACGTTCGGCGTGGTGGCCGGTGTCGGGTTCGCCTGCTTCGAGACGCTGGTGCTGCACTGGGGCTGGATCAGCGGCGGCTTCGCCGGTCCGGGCAGCAGCACCGGGACCTGGATCTCGATCGTGGTCCTGCACGGGTTCATCAAGCCGCTCATCTACGGATCGGCCACCGGCCTCGCCGCCGCCGAGTTCTCCGGCCTGGGCGAGGGGTACGACGGCTTCACGCCGCGCTGGGTGGCCGGCGTGATCCAGGCGATCCTGATCAACGTTCTGTTCCAGGGCGGGGTCTACCTGCTCGGCTTCGTCGGCGGACACGGCTCGACGATCGGCGCGATCCTCGCCGTCGTCTGGGGTCTGCTGCTGCTCGGCGCGCTGATCATCCGGGTCCGCACCGTGCTGCACAAGGGTCTGCTCGAGGCGGCGCTGGAGTCGGCCGCGCGGGGTGGTTCCAACCACGCGTCGGGTGACCTGGCCTTCTGCTCGCGGTGTGAGATGCCGCTGCTTCCGCACTCCGACTTCTGCTCCGCGTGCGGCAACTCGGTCCGGTCCGTGGCGAAATCCGCCCGGGGTGTGACAGCGCCGGCGGCAGCAGGTGGGTACGAGGCGACGACTGGGGAGGCGCAGGCATGAGCAACCAGCAACCGCCGTACGGACAGGGCGGCCAGGGGCAGCAGCCGTACGGCGGCCAGCCGGGTCAGCCGCCGTACCAGGGCCGGCCGGGTCAGCAGCAGCCGGGTCAACAGCCTGGGCAGCCTGGTTACGGGCAGCCGCAGGGGCAGCCGGGGTACGGTCAGCAGCCTGGACAGGCGCAGCCCGGGTACGGGCGGCCGCAGCAGGCTCCGCCCGGCTACGGTCAGCCGGGCCAGCCGCCGTACCAGGGTCAGCAGCCGGGCCAGCAACCAGGGCAGCAGCCTTACCCGGGCCAGCAGCCCCCCGGCCAGCAGTACCCGGGTCAGCAGTATCCGGGCGGCCAGCAGGGCTACCCGCAGCAGCAGGGCTACCCGCAGCAGCAGGGGTACCCGGGCCAGCAGCAACAGCAGCAGCCGTATGGCGGTGGCCAGCAGCAGTGGGGTCAGTACGGCGGCCAGCCCCCGCGCGGCAAGGGCGGGAACAAGATCCTGTACCTGGCCGGTGGTGGGCTCGCCGTCGTCGCCGTGATCGGTGTCGTCCTGGCCCTGATCTTCGGCGGCGGTGACGACAAGGAGGCCGGCCCGAACCCGAACCCGAACCCGGAGCCGACCACCACCAGCACCGAGAGCCCGTCACCGGAGCCGACCGGCAACGTCGACGAGGGCATCGAGGTCGCCGAAGGCGTCTACGTGAAGCCGCAGCCCGGCTACGTCCGCAAGAGCCTGGACAACTTCTCCGGCGTCTACCTGCTCAAGCAGGGCGAGGCCTACTTCATGGTGAACGCGTTCAAGGCGGACGGCGAGACCACCTCGACCGTGCTGCCGGAGCTGCTGAAGATCGAGACGAAGGGTCTGTCCCAGGTCAAGACGGGCCAGCCGCGGGAGACCAAGCCGGGCGAGAACGACAAGACCGAGGTCAAGGTCGTCACCACCCAGAGCTTCCAGGCCGTGTCGAGCACCCAGAACGGCAGCCTGCCGGTGGTCGGGTTCGTCGGCGTGATCGAGCGCAACGACGGCGTGATCACGATCATCCGGGTGTACGGGCGCAAGGACAAGATCGCCACCGTCGAGCCGGACACGACGGCGATGTTGAAGTCGGTGGTCAGGAGCCAGTGACCGGTAAGCGCGACAAGGGTGCCGGCGCAGGCAACCCCTGGGTCAACGAGCCCGGACCGGACAACGACGCGGCGGCTCCGACGGAACCGGAGCTGCCGCCGTCGCCGTGGAACCAGGAGGTAGCCCCTCCAGCCAGTCCGTGGACCGACACGCCCGGGCCCGGTCCCGGTCCGGCCACGGAGACGAGTTCGGCGTGGGGCGAGAAGGTGGGGGCGCCGTCGTTGCGGCGGCCGCCGCCGGAGAAGAAGAGTCCGCGGATCCCGTCGCTGCTGCTCCCGATCGGCGCCGGGCTGATCGTGGTCGTGCTGGTCGCGGTCGCGCTGGTCCTGCTGTCCGGTGGCGACGACACCGCCGAGCAGCCGCCGACCCAGTCACCGGCGCCGACCGCGAGTACGCCGGTGACGTCGTACGTGCCGCCGGCCAACGCGATGCAGGTCGGCTTCGGCGTGTCCGTCGTACCGGTGGAGGGCTGGAGCCTGCTGGAGAAGGAGACGCAGGGCAAGGAGCTCGTCACCTACGCGCCGAACGGTGAGCCGCGGGCGTTCTTCTGGGTCCGGCAGAAGCAGAACGTGACCGCGCAGGCGTACCTGCTGGCGATCGTCGAGGGCGAGACCGAGAACGAGATCGCCCAGCTCGGCAACACCCGGAACCTGCCGTGCCCGAAGGACGTCTTGGAGGAGTGCGTCGCGATCAGCTACACCTCCACCGCGAAGGACAAGAACGGGCTGGACGTGAAGGTGCAGGGCTACGTGGAGGTCTATCGGCGCAAGGACAACGTGGCCACCGCCCTGGACTTCCGGACCCGGGTCGACTTCGCGCAGAAGGCCGAGGCGGACGCCGAGACGATGAAGAAGTCGGTACTCGACAGCCTCTGATGACGACAACCCAGACACACCACGAGGAACAGCTATGAGTCAGCAGTACGGGCCGCCCCCGGGACCGCCACCCGCCCCCTCGTCCGGCTGGGGTCCGGCTCCGGGCGCCTCCGGTCCCGGGGGATCCGGCCCGGGTGGACTTGGCCCGGGTGGACCTGGCCCCGGCGGCTGGGGCACCGGGCCGCGGCAGCCGCAGCGGTCGCGGAAGTCGAACCGGAGCCAGCTGATCATCATCGGCTGCGCGATCCTGGCCGTCGCGCTGGTCGCGGTCGGCGTGGTCCTGCTGGTCACCGGTGGCGGCGAGGAGGAGAAGCCGGTCGCGAACCAGACCCCGGACCCGACCGGCACCCTGTACACGCCGCCGACGCCGACGAAGGCGGTCATCACCAAGGGCCCGAACGACACCGGGGTCGAGGTGGGCGGCGGGATCTGGTTCACCCCGGCCAAGGGCTGGCTGCCGGACTGGGACAAGTCCAAGGGCGGCAAGAACTACATCCTGCAGCAGTTCAACCGCCGCGGCCTGATCGACGGGTACTACTGGGTCCGGCAGACCGAGTTGTACGACGCCAAGGGCTTCGCCGAGCACCTGGTCGACGTCGAGTCGAACAACATGAAGAACGTGCGGATCAGCAAGGGTGTGGTCTGCAAGCCGGCCAACGAGGCGATCAAGGCCTGCTACGCGCTGTCGTACTCCGCCTACGTGCAGACCAGCAGCGGCAAGCTGATCCCGTTCAAGGGCTTCGTGACGGCGTACCAGGACCAGTTCGACAAGGTCACCGCCACCGACGCCGGCCTGGAAGCCACCGTCTACAAGCGCCGCGTGAACGAGCTCATCTACATGAACAACACCCTGATCAAGAGCTTCTGAACCGCGCTCTGAGCCCCGCCTCCGGCTGAGTGAGCCCAGCCGCCAGCTGAGGGGCGGAGCGCCTCACTCCCAGCCCGCCGAGCGGAGCGAGGCGGTGCTTTTGGGCTTCTGACCTGGGGTTTTTAGAAACTGTCGGGGGCGGGCCGTACGGTGGAGGGCATGAGACAGGTCTCGGATCTTCAGCGTATGGTCGCGCCGCTCAAGGTCGTGTCCGACTTCGACCCGGCGGGCGACCAGCCGACCGCGATCGCGGACCTCGAGCGCCGGATCAACTCCGGCGAACAGGACGTCGTCCTGCTCGGCGCGACCGGTACCGGCAAGACGGCCACCATCGCCTGGCTGGCCGAGCGGATCCAGCGCCCGATGCTGATCCTGCAGCCGAACAAGACCCTCGCCGCCCAGTTCGCGAACGAGCTGCGGCACTTCTTCCCGGCCAACGCCGTCGAGTACTTCGTCTCGTACTACGACTACTACCAGCCGGAGGCGTACGTCCCGCAGACGGACACCTACATCGAGAAGGACTCCTCGATCAACGAGGAGGTCGAGCGGCTGCGGCACTCGGCGACCTGGTCGCTGCTGACCCGCCGCGACGTGATCGTGGTCGCGACCGTCTCCTGTATCTACGGCCTGGGTTCCGCGGACGAGTACCTGAACCGCATGATCCACGTGAAGGTCGGCACCGAGATGGACCGCGACGGCCTGCTCCGCAAGCTGGTCGGGGTGCAGTACGCGCGCAACGACCTGGCCGGCACCCGCGGCACGTTCCGGGTCCGCGGCGACACGCTCGAGGTCTTCCCGGTCTACCAGGAGCTCGCCGTCCGGGTGGAGTTCTTCGGCGACGAGATCGAGCGGGTGATGACGCTGCATCCGCTGACCGGTGAGGTGCTGAGCGAGGAGGACGAGGTCTACATCGGCGCCGCCACGCACTACGTGACCGCGCCGGAGCGGATGGAGCGCGCGATCACCTCGATCGAGGCGGAGCTGGCCGACCGGTTGGCCGAGCTGGAGCGCGGCGGTCAGTTGCTGGAGGCCCAGCGGCTGCGGATGCGGACGACGTACGACATCGAGATGATGCGCCAGATCGGCACCTGCTCGGGGATCGAGAACTACTCCCGGCACACCGACGGCCGCGAACCGGGGACGGCACCGCACTGCCTGCTGGACTACTTCCCCGAGGACTTCCTGCTCGTCATCGACGAGTCGCATGTCACCGTGCCGCAGATCGGCGGTATGTACGAGGGCGACATGTCCCGGAAGCGGACGCTGGTCGAGCACGGGTTCCGGCTGCCGTCGGCGATGGACAACCGGCCGCTGCGCTGGGAGGAGTTCCTGGAGCGGATCGGTCAGACCGTCTACCTGTCCGCGACGCCGGGGCAGTACGAGCAGGACAAGTCGGACGGGTTC
This sequence comes from Kribbella sp. NPDC049174, assembly GCF_043197365.1. Classification (NCBI taxonomy): domain Bacteria; kingdom Bacillati; phylum Actinomycetota; class Actinomycetes; order Propionibacteriales; family Kribbellaceae; genus Kribbella; species Kribbella sp. NPDC049174. Next base: position 1,103,404 of record NZ_JBICSZ010000001.1, read on the forward strand.
GTCGAACAGATCATCCGGCCGACCGGTCTGGTCGACCCCGAGGTGATCGTGAAGCCGACGAAGGGGCAGATCGACGACCTGATCCACGAGATCCGGCTCCGGGTCGAGCGGGACGAGCGGGTCCTGGTCACCACGCTGACCAAGAAGATGTCCGAGGACCTGACCGACTACCTGCTCGAGATGGGCATCCGGACCAGGTACCTGCACAGCGAGGTGGACACGCTCCGCCGGGTCGAGCTGCTCCGCGAGCTCCGGATGGGCGAGTACGACGTGCTGGTCGGTATCAACCTGCTGCGTGAGGGTCTCGACCTGCCCGAGGTGTCGCTGGTAGCGATCCTGGACGCCGACAAGGAGGGCTTCCTGCGCTCCGGCCGGTCGCTGATCCAGACCATCGGCCGCGCCGCCCGGAACGTGTCCGGCCAGGTGTTCATGTACGCCGACAAGATCACCCCGTCGATGGAACAGGCGATCGACGAGACGAACCGGCGCCGGGCCAAGCAGAACGCGTACAACAAGGAAGCCGGGATCGACCCGCAGCCGCTGCGGAAGCGGATCGCCGACATCACCGACATGCTGGCCCGCGAGGACGCCGACACCGCCGAGCTGCTCGGCTCCGGCCGGAACCAGTCGCGCGGCAAGGCCCCGGTGCCGGGTGGCGGCAAGGCGAAGGCCGGCGAGAAGGCGAAGGAGCTGGCCGGCGGCCTGCCGTCGTCGGACCTGGCCGACCTGATCCAGCAGCTCACCGACCAGATGCACAACGCCGCGGCCGAGCTCCAGTTCGAGATCGCCGCCCGCTACCGCGACGAAATCTCCGAACTGAAGAAAGAACTCCGCCAAATGACCGCCGCCGGCGCCAAGTAGGCGCCAGCCCCGTCGGCGCCGGCTCCGGTCGAAGGCCACCCCTCGCGCCCGGCGTCCGCTGGTCAGGGGGTGGCTTCCGACGGTGGTCTTCGGTGTCTGGTCGACGGTGAGGGGGAAACGTCCGGCCGGACCTGTTCGGCTCTGCTGGCTGCCTGGTGCCGGACCAGGTGCGAGCGCGCGATGAGGAACGGAACGCGGTGGCCGACGCGCTCCGGCCGCAGGCCACCCCGTGCTCCGGCGGCAGCTCACCTCGCGCTCCGGCCGCGGCCGCGTGCTCCGGCCGCAGACCGCCCCGTGCTCCGGCCGGACGCCGTCCCGTGCTCTGGCCGGACGCCGTCCCGTGCTCTGGCCGGACGCCACGCCGCGCGCTCGGCGGCCGGTGGTTAGGGGTGGCGTACGACGGTGGGCTTTGGGGACTCGTTGACGGTGAGGGTGAACACGTCCGGTCGGGCGTAGTGGCCGGTTGCGTCGAAGTCGAACTTGGCGCGGTCCAGGTCGCCGAGGTCGAGTTCGGCGACCAGGACGCCCTCGCGACCGCGTAGCGGGCCGGCCAGGATCTCGCCGAGCGGGGAGATCACCGTGCTGCCGCCGTCGATGAGGACCGTCTCCGGCGCCTCGCCCTGGACCGGATGGACGTCGTCTGGCAGATCTGCCCGGGTGAGGTACTGGTTCGCGCTGATGACGAAGCACCGGCCTTCGAGCGCGACGTGCCGCATGGTCGCCTGCCACTGCTCCCGGTCGTCCACCGTCGGCGCGCACCAGATCTCCACACCCTTGGAATACATCGACTGCCGGAACAGCGGCATGTAGTTCTCCCAGCAGATCGCCGCCCCGAGCACGCCTACCTCGGTGCGCACCGCCGGCATCGTCGACCCATCGCCCTGCCCCCAGAGGAACCGCTCGGCCGCGGTCGGCATCAGCTTCCGATGCGTCGCCACCAGCCCACGCCGCGGATCGACGAAGATCGCGGTGCAATAGAGCGTCCCGCCGTCGCGTTCGATCACCCCGCCGACAATATGGACGTCGAGCTCAGCCGCGAGTTCCGCCAGCCGCGCGGTCTCCGGCCCGGGCAGCTCGACCGCGGCCTCGCGATACCGGCGGAACACATCACGCCCCTCCGCCGACCGCGCGCCGACGGTGATCCCGAAGTCGAGCCCCTTCGGATAGCCGCCCAGGAACGCCTCGGGCAGGACGACCAGCCGCGCACCGGCCCCCGCGGCCTCCCGCACATACCGCTCGGCCTTCACCAGCGTCGCGGGCGTGTCGAACAACGCGGACCCGGCCTGCACAGCAGCAACAACAACGGAAGTCATGCCCAGCAGCGTAGAACCGGTCCGGCAGGCGGTCTTTGTCGGCGCCGACAACTACTGTGCCTCCCAAACCCACAGGGGGAGGAAGCGCATGTTCGATCATCTGTCCGTGCAGTGTGACGACCTGGACGCGAGCCGGCGGTTCTACGAGCGGCTGCTCGGGCCGCTGGGGATCACGGTCAGCCTCGACTTCGGCGACGTACTCGGTCTGGCCGGGCCGGACGGTCTACCGAAGTTCTGGCTCGGGAAGACCACGACCGGGGGAGCGCAGCGGGAGATTCATATCGCCTTCAGTGCTCCGGATCGGGCGACCGTGGACACGATCCATGCCATTGCCCGAGAGTTGGAGGCCGAGGTCCTGCACGAGCCGCGCGAATGGCCGGAGTACCACCCCGGCTACTACGCCGTCTTCGTCCGCGACCCGGACGGCAACAACATCGAGGCAGTCACGCACGCCTGACCTGGGAGGACTGTCCGGGCGGAGAGGGGAGTGAGATGGCGCGACTGAGCGGCGCCGACGTACTGGAGCACTGTCTGGCCAAGCCTGGTGCGTGGCAGGACGAGCCGTGGGAGGGGGACGTGGTCGCGAAGGTGGGGGACAAGATCTTCGCGTTCCTCGGCGGCGACGGGGTCGGGCTCAAGTGCGGCGGCAACCGCGAGGAGGCCGACGAACTGGTCGACACCTACCCGGACGACGTCGGCAAGATGGCGTACATCGGTCGCTCGGGCTGGAACACCGTCCGCCTCGGCGGCGCGGTCCCCGACGACGAGATCCTGGAACTGATCGACTCGTCCTACGAGACGATCGTCGCCAAACTGCCGAAATCCAAGCGGCCGTGAGCAACTACGGTGCGTGAACGTGGCTCCGAACGCAGCGTATACAGTACGCCGTAGACATTCTGACCGGGTGTGACAGAGCCGCTGTTCGTGCACAACCGGTCACCGAACGGGGATATTCCCGTTGCGTGCCGTGATCATTCCGACAAGTGGATACGGCGCTCCGGATTTGGAGACTTGGACACCGACCGGTCAGAATAGGGGCGGAGAAGGGGAGTATTCCTTTCGCGGCGGTATCGTCATCACGGTCAGGGGTTCGTTTTCCTCGCCCGGTGCCGCCGGCCAGGCTCGACCAACGAGTCAGGCGGAAGAGACCTTCGGAGTCCTGTTCCGTCTGCGCTCCGGAGGTTTCCTGTGCATGTTGCTGACTACGTCTGGTACATCACTGTCGGCGTGCTGCTCGCGCTGCTCGCGTTCGATGTCTTCATCATCGGACGGCGCCCGCACGAACCGACGACCCGGGAGTCGGCGATCGCGATCGCGTTCTACGTCGGTCTGGCGGTCCTCTTCGGCCTCGGGGTGTGGGTGTTCTCCGGCGGCAACTACGCGGGGGAGTTCTTCGCCGGCTGGCTCACCGAGTACAGCCTGAGCGTCGACAACCTGTTCATCTTCCTGATCATCATGTCCAGGTTCGGCGTGCCCAGGAAGTATCAGCAGACCGCGTTGCTGGTCGGCATCATCCTGGCGCTGGTCTTCCGCGGCGTCTTCATCGCCGTCGGCGCGGCCGCGATCAACCAGTTCTCCTGGATCTTCTACCTGTTCGGCGCGTTCCTGCTCTACACCGCGGTCCACCTGGCCATGCAGGGTGAGAACGACGACGAGGACTTCAAGGAGAACGCGGTCATCCGGTTTGCCAAGAAGCGCCTGAACGCGACCGACGAGTACAACGGCGTCAAGCTGACCGTCATCAAGAACGGCAAGCGGCTCGTCACCCCGATGGCGATCGTGATCGTCGCCCTCGGCACCACCGACCTGCTGTTCGCGCTCGACTCGATCCCGGCGATCTACGGCCTGACCCAGGAGCCGTTCCTGGTCTTCACCGCGAACGTGTTCGCCCTGATGGGTCTGCGCCAGCTGTACTTCCTGCTCGGTGACCTGCTGAAGCGGCTGGTGTACCTGTCGATCGGCCTGTCCGTCGTGCTCGCCTTCATCGGCGTAAAGCTGGTCCTGCACGCGATGCACGAGAACGAACTGCCGTTCATCAACGGTGGTCACCACATCGAGTGGGCCCCGGAGATCCCGATCTGGTTCTCGCTGGGCTTCATCATCGTCACGCTCGGCATCACCACCATCGCCAGCCTGCGCGTGTCCGGCCACCGGTCGGAGGACCTGCAGCACTCGGCCGGCGGCGGCGAGCTGGACGAGGCGACCCCGGTCGCCGACGGCCCGGGCCGTCCGACCGACAGCCTGAACGGCAAGTCGGACACCGATCTCGACGACAAGACCAAGGCCGAGCTCGAGGCGCTGCGCGCTCCGGAAGAGACGGACGCCAAGAAAAGCTGAGGACCCCTGAACACCAAGTCGCCCCGGACCGCGAGGTCCGGGGCGACTTGCGTGTGATGGCCGCGGGTCAGAGTCGGGCGGCGGCGACCAAGGTGGCGCGGCGGTCGTCGGAGACTGGTTCGTTCTCCAGGCGTTTGCCGGTTTCGGAGGCGTGCAGCATGCCTTCGGGGGAGACGAAGCCGACGTGATGGACCGTCTTGCCGGGCCGGGCGAAGAAGTACAAGTCACCAGGCTGTGCTTCGTCGATGGCGATGTTCTCCAGCGTGTCCGCCTGATCGTGTGCGTCGCGCGGCGTACGCAGACCCAGCACCCGGCTGACGGTGTGCACGAGACCCGAGCAGTCGAGGCCGTACGCCGCGGTGCCACCCCACAGGTACTCGAGCCCGAGGAACTGCGCTCCCAGCCGCAGCCGGTCCTCCGCCGTGCCCGGCCCGGTCCGCAGTACGTCGTCCGCCAGCCAGCCCGACCCACCATCCGGCGTGGCCACCCGCGTGTACCCGTCCGCGTGCTCGATCGACGCCAGCACCGTGGCGAACGACAACTCGGCGAACGCGCCAGCGCCCGGCTCGGCGAACAGCTGCGCAGTCGGTACGGCGACGGCGACCGGATCGGACGCGGCCCCGGGCAGCTCACCCAGGTGGCTCGACGGCACCCAGCCCGGGTACCCGAGCTCATCCTGCGACGACGGCTGCCACGGCGCGACGATCTCCGACCACCCGTCCCGCTCCGACCGCACCAGCACGGGCTCGGCGAACAGCAGCTGGGTCAGGGTCCGGTCGTGCAGACCGAGGCGCGTCTCGGTGTCCATCGACTTGGCCCACGCGGCCACGTCAGGCTGGGCGGCGATCGCGGGAGCGTCGATGTCCCGGGGTGCGTCCGGTGAGGTCCACACCGTGCTCACCGGGACTTTGGCGGCGACTAATTTCATACGGTCAAGCCTGTCACGCCGAGGTCAGGAGTCGAAGGCAGGTGGATCCGCGCGCCGTCATAGGCGATCCCACCGATCACCGGCGACTCGCGAAGCCACCAGGCCGCGTCCAGATCGTTGACCGCCGAGGTCGGGTACGCCGACACCAGTGCGGCGGCCGCTCCGACGCCGATCGGGCCTTCCATCATCGACCCGACGATCGACCCGATCCCGTGCTCCCGGGCCAGTTCCAGCAGCGTCCGGGCCGGTCCGAGCCCGCCGCACTTGGCCAGCTTCACGTTCACCAGGTCCGCGGCACCGTGGCGGATCACCGCCACCAGGTCCCGTACGCCGTACACGGACTCGTCGGCGAGGATCGGCGTACTGACCCGATCGGTCACCCACGCCATCCCTTCGAGATCGGCCGCGGCGACGGGCTGCTCGACCAGTTCGAGGTCGCAGTCCTCCAGCGCACGGATCGCGGTGACGGCACCGCGGCGCGTCCAGCCCTGATTCGCGTCGAGACGCAGACGAGGTCCCGGCCCGATCTCTGAACGGATCCGCCGGACCCGCGCGACATCGGCGGCCGCGTCACCGGTGCCGACCTTCACCTTCAGTACGTCGAACCCGTCCGCGACCCGATCACGCGCGGCGGCGGCCAACGCGTCCGCGTCACCGGCGGCCAGCGTCACGTCGGTCGCCACGGTGTCGACCGTCGAGCCGAGGAATCCGTGCAGCGTCTGCCCGCGTCGCCGGGCGGCGAGATCGTGCAGCGCGACGTCGACCGCGCCCTTCGCGCCGAAGTTGCCGACGGCAGCGTTCTGCACCCGGCGCAGCGCCTCGGTCAGGTCGTCCGGTCCGAGTCCGTCCAGCGCGGCCGCGATCGGTCCTTCGACACAGGCCTGTGCACCCGCGAGCGATTCCCCGGTGACCTTCCAGACCTGTGGTGCCTCGCCCCACCCGCTGACCGAGTCGTCGCTGATCTCGACCAGCAGCGAATCGGCGTGCGTCGCCGTCCGCAGGGCTGTCACGAACGGCGTGTGCAGCGGTGCCGACACCAAGTGGGTGGAGATCTTCATCGAACCGCCCCCAGGTCGTGCCGGTGGTTCCAGGCTTCCAGGGCGATCGAAGCGATCAGCTTCTGCGCGTCCGCGTCGGCCAGGTCGGACGTCGTACACACGACCAGCACGAACGGGTCCGCGTCGGGCGGGCGGACGATGCCGCCGTCGTGCCGGATCCGGGTGTCCCAGCCGTTCTTGTGCTCGACCCGGGTACCGGCCGGCAGCAGCGCGGGGATCTCGCCGTTCCACTGGTTGCCGGCCAGCAGGTCGCGCAGATACTCACCCGAGGATCCGTTCTGATTGCCCACCGCAACCAGTACGCCGGCCAGCCCGGCCGGGCTCATCTCGTTGCTGATCCCGGCCCGTTTCGCCCCGACGTCGTCGATCCCGCGCCGGACCGCGCTCGGTCCGGGCCCGAGCTCGGCGTGGGCCGCGTCGACACCGACCTGCTCCAGCACCAGGTTGGTCGCCAGGTTGCTGGACACGGTGATCATCTCGGTCGCCAGCCAGCCCAGCGGTACCTGCGTGCCCAGCTTCGTCCAGGTCGTCGGTGAATCGTCGTGGTCCGCACTCACGCCGAACCGCCCACCGGCCGCGGACTCGAAGTCGTTGTGCACGGTCACCGGCTGGTCGAGCACCAGCTCACCCGCCTCGACCTTGCGCATCATCGCCATCGCCACCGGCAGCTTCATCGTGCTGGCGGAGTAATGCGTCCGCTCCGCCTGATGCTCGAACACCGGTACGCCGTCCAGCCGGCCCAGCCACACCCCGAACTCGCCGCTCCCGTCGACCTCCCGGAGCAACCCCGCGATTCCCATGCCGCTCACCCTTCCATATCGCCGCCTGGCAGACTGCCGAGGGTGTCCAGAGCGTTCGGTCTGATCCTCGGGTTCGCCGCCGACCGTGTCCTCGGCGATCCGCGCCGGTACCACCCGGTGGCAGGCTTCGGCCAGGTCGCGTCCCGCCTGGAGTCCCGCTGGTACGACGACTCGCGCGTGGCCGGTACGGCGTACGCCGGCGTCCTCGTCGGTACGGCGACCGCCGCCGGAGCCATCGCGGAACGGCTGACCAGGAACCGCCCGATCCTGCACACCCTGGTCACCGCCGCCGCGACCTGGACCGTGCTCGGTGCCCGCAGCCTGGACCGCGAGGCCGAGGTGATGGCCGGCCTGCTCGAGGAGAAGGACATCCCGGCGGCCCGCGATCGCCTCAGCCACCTGTGCGCGCGGGACGCGACCAACCTCGAAGCTGACGAACTGGCCCGGGCGACCGTGGAGTCGCTGGCCGAGAACACCTCGGATGCCTGTGTGGCGCCGCTGCTCTGGGGCGGCGTGCTCGGTGTACCCGGGCTGCTCGGCTACCGCGCTGCCAACACTCTGGACGCGATGGTCGGCTACAAGTCGGCGAAGTACCTCAACTTCGGATGGGCCGCTGCCCGGCTGGACGACGTACTCAATCTGCTGCCTGCTCGGGCCTGCGCGCTGCTGACCGGACTCTCGGCGGGGCGGCCACAACAGGCGGTCAGGGTGTGGCGACGGGACGCGTCCAAGCACCCCAGTCCTAACGCCGGTCCGGTCGAGGCCGCGTTCGCCGGTGCGCTCGACCTGCAGCTCGGTGGGCGGAACAGCTACGGCGACTATCAGGAGGACCGTGGCACGCTGGGCGATGGACCCACGCCGACGGTCGCGGACGTCCGCCGTACCGCTGCGCTCGCGCGGCGCGTCGGCGTCGCCGCGGCCGGCGTCGCGGCGATCCTGGCACTGGCGGCGCGATCGGGTGGGCGATGGAAGGGGTGACGATGGGTCTGAGCGGGCGACCGCTGCGGATCGCGCTGATCCGGCACGCCGAGTCCGAGGCGAACCTGGACAAGACCATCTTCGAACGCGTCCCCGACCACGCCATCCCGCTCACCCAGCACGGTCACGAGCAGGCGGCCGAGGCGGGTAAGCGGCTGCGGGAGCTGTTCGACAACGAACCGGTCCGCGTCTATGTCTCGCCGTACCTCAGAGCCTGTCAGACCCTCGACTCACTCGGGCTGGACGACCTGATCGGTCTCGCCCGCGAGGAGCCGCGGCTGCGGGAACAGGACTGGGCCAACTTCCAGGACACCGCGGACATCGAGCGGCAGCAGCAGCTGCGTGACTCGTTCGGGCACTTCTTCTACCGGTTCACCCACGGCGAGTCCGGCTCCGATGTGTACGACCGGGTCTCCACGTTCCTGGAGACGCTGCACCGCGACTTCGAGACACCCGACGCGCCGCGCAACGTGCTGCTGGTGTCGCACGGGCTGACCATGCGCCTGTTCTGCATGCGCTGGTTCCACTGGTCGGTCCGGTTCTTCGAGTCGCTGCAGAACCCGGAGAACGCCGAAACACGCGTCCTGCTGCGGCAGCCGGATTTCCGGTACAAGCTGGATCGGCCGTTCGAGCAGTGGACACCTTACGAACCGACGGAACGGGAGCGATCGGCATGGTTGTAGAGCAGACCCGGGACGCGGTACTCGACCTCTTGGCGAGTCTCACGCCCGCCCAACTGGACAAGATCAAGGCGGCGTTCGACACGCCCGATCACCAGGAGTGGACCTACCTGCCGGGGGACCGGCCGGGGTTGCCGCTGGCGGAGCTGACGCCGGCCCAGCAGCAGCTCGCCGAGCGGCTGGTCGAGATCGGTTGCAGCGAACGCGGCGCGGCCGACTCGAAGGCCGTGCTGGAGTCGGAGGTCATCCTGCGCGGAATCCCCGAGCTGCCGCCGACGGGGGAGTGGGAAGGGTCCGTGCTCGGCGGGCGGTACTTCCTCCGCGTGCTCGGTGATCCGGCCGGGACGGAGCCGTGGGCCTGGCGCCTGAACGGGCACCACCTGGCGCTGCACGTGACACTGGTCGACGGCGCGATCGCGTTCACACCGCAGTTCCTCGGGGCGAACCCGGCCGAGGTGAGGTCCGGACCGCAGACCGGCCGGCGCTTTCTCGCCGACGAGCAGGACCTCGGCTTCCGGCTCCTGCACGCCCTCGAGCCCGGCCAGCGCGCGATCGCCGTCGTCTCCGACGAGGCACCCGACGACATCCTCACCCGGCACGACCCGGTCGCCGACGCGTCCCTACTCCACCAAGGCCTCGCGTACGGCGACATGGACGCGGAGCAACGCCAGCTGCTGAGCCTCCTGATCGGCCAGTACGTCGGACGCGCCGCCGGTCCGATCGGGTTGCAGACGTGGCAGGACATCACCGATCACGGCATCGAACGGCTCACCTTCGCCTGGGCCGGCGCCACCGAACCCGGCGTCGGCCACCGTCATTACTATTCGATCGCCGGCCCCACCTTCCTGGCCGAGTACGACAACACCCAGGACAACGCCAACCACATCCACTCCGTCTGGCGAGACCTCCGCAACGACTGGGGCACCGACCTCCTGGCGGCGCACTACGCGATGCACAGCTGACGTCAGCGTTTCGGCAGGAACTCGTGGGTCGCGGTCCAGGTGGCGACCCGGTGACCGAGCCGGTTCCCGTCGTCCATCGCCTGCCGGAAGTGCAGACCCAGCCAGATCCGGGCGTTCTTGGTCTCGGTGTCCAGTGCGGCGGTGGTGCGGAAGTGGCGCGTCGTACCCGTCACTGTCGAGGAGATGTCGAGATTGACCGACCGTGGTCCGAACAGGCGGCCGAAGATCTCAGCGGAGGCGCCGGTGCCGCAGGCATGTCCGCTGACGTAGTCCGGGTATGCCGGTGTCGGGACGAGCGATGACCAGGTCGGATCGGGCTTGGTCGCGCGGTTGCCGTCGGTGTCGGCCAGCCGGATCGCCGTGATCGGTCGCCAGTAGGCTTCGTCGTACTTGAACCGCCAGCACGCGACCAGCGCATCGCCGAGGCTGGTGCTGAGGAGCGCGAAGGCTCGTGCACTCTTCACGATGTCGTACCCGCGCTGGGTGACTTCGTCGCGCAGCGCGGTCTGGTACTGCGTGACCGCGTTCGCGTTCCAGAACAACGCGGTCTCGGTCTGCGCGGGTGTGCGGGTCGAGCCGACGAGCGCACCATTCGCCTTCACCTCGGCGAAGTCGCGGGCGTACGCCTTCGAGGTGATCGGGTCAGGACCGGGCAACCGCACCTGTGTGGGCGACTTGAGTGCGAGCGGGCGGACGAACCCCAGCCAAGGCACGACCATCGGCGCGAACGCCTCCGGAGTCGGACGCCACACGCCAGGTGCCGGTGTGACATCGAGGGTGATGGCCGCGTTGCGTCCGTCATTGACTCGCGCTGCGATCAGCGACGCTGCGGCGGCGTTGCCGACCTGCTGTCCACGAGCCTTCGCCCTGCCGTCGGGGATGTCGTCGAGCGATGCGGCGTAGTCAGTCGCGAGGTTCTGGGCCGAGGCAGGGAAGTAGTACCTGAGCACGCGGTACGCCGCGGTGGCCGCAGCGGCCTCTGTCGACGCCTTCGACCGGACCTTCGGTTGCTTGAGGTACGGCTGGTACCGGCCCTCGATCGCGACCACCGCGTCGTACACGGCGATGGAAACGAAGCCGAAGTACAGGCCGGAGGATGGGATCGGCGTGGCGTTCTCGGTGAAGATGGTCCGCACGGCGATCGAGTTCCAGGTGGTGATCACGGCGGGATCGGAGTGTCTGACGCTGGTCGCCACACTGGGCGGAACGGCGACGGCGGACGTGGCGAGTCCGGCGACGGCGACCGCGGTCGCGAGTGCCGGGAAGTGGAAGCGCACGAGAATCTCCTTCAGTGGAAGTCGAACGACTTGTGCTGAAGCAGCGTTGTGCGCGATGCCGGAGGGCGTCAGCCGAACAAGCCCTGTCATTCCGGCCTAGCACTGTGGGGTGAGCGGGTCAAGGACTCGTCCGGTTCGGTCGGCATTCAAGCGTTGGTCAGAACTGGCTCGCCCGGACGGGTCGGCTAGAGTCAGCACGTCATCCGACGGCATCAACAGGAACCCGGTGTGAGTCCGGGACGGTCCCGCCACTGTGACCACCTCGTGTGGGAGTCAGGAACTGCCGCCGTCGACCTCCGGACGGGGCGTGGACACCCCGAGGAAGGACCGGTCTCGCATGCCTGCGAACCTCCTGCTGCTCTCCACTGCCGACACCGACCTGCTCGCCGCCGCCGAGGCGGAGGCCGGCTGGAAGGTCGCGAACCCCGCCCGGCTCACCCTCGACGAGCTCACTCCGCTGCTCGAGGCCGCCGAGATCGTGGTGGTCCGTCTGCTCGGCGGCCGCCGGGCCTGGGAGGAAGGGCTCGACGCGGTCATCGCATCCGGCAGGCCGGCCGTGGTGGTCAGCGGCGAGGCCGCACCCGACGCCGAACTCATGTCGCTCTCGACCGTGCCCGCCGGCGCCGTGACCGAGGCTCTCGCCTACCTCCGCGAGGGTGGCTCGGAGAATCTGCGCAACCTGGCCGGCTTTCTCCGCGACACACTTCTGCTGACCGGTGACGAATTCGATCCGCCTCGCGCGCTACCGGCGTACGGGGTGCGGGGGACGTTCGTCGAGGACGAGCGGCCGGTGGTCGGCATCGTCTATTACCGCGCGCACGAGATCTCCGGGAACACCGCCTTCGTCGACACGCTCGCGGCGGCCGTGGAGGCCGCGGGTGCGCAGCCGCTGGCTGTGTACTGCGGGACGCTGCGCGGGCTGGATCCGATGTCGGCCGAGAACGCCGGGCTCTTCGAGTTGCTGCGGAAGTGCGACGTACTGGTCACCACCTTGCTCGCCGCCGGCGGCTCCGTCGCGGCCGACGCGAGCGCGGGTGGTTCGGACGACGCATGGGACGCGGGTGCGCTCGCCTCACTCGACATTCCGTTGATCCAGGGCCTCGCGCTGACCTCGACGCGCGAGCAGTGGCTGGCCAGCGACGCGGCGGTCAGCCCGCTGGACGCGGCGACCCAGGTCGCGATCCCCGAGTTCGACGGGCGACTGATCACGATCCCGTTCTCCTTCAAGGCGTACGACGAGGACGGCCTGGCCCGCTATGCGCCGGACCCGGAGCGCTGCGATCGGCTCGCCGGGATCGCGGTCGCGCACGCCCGGCTCCGGCACGTCCCCGCGTCCGAGAAGCGGCTCGCCCTGGCGCTGTCGTCGTACCCGACCAAGCACGCGCGGATCGGGAACGCGGTCGGTCTGGACACACCGGCGTCGGCCGTCGTCCTGCTCGGCCAGCTCCAGGACGCCGGCTACGACCTCGGCGATCTCGACCTGGACGAGCTCCAGGGGCCCGACGGTGCGGACGGGCTGATCCACCGCCTGATCGCCGCCGGTGGTCACGATGTGGACTGGCTGACCGACGAGCAGCTGGCCACCGCGGTCGCGAAGATCCCGCTGTCTGTTTATGCCCAGTGGTTCGGCGGGGTCCCCGAATCGTTGCGGGAGGCAATGACCGGGGCGTGGGGTGCGGCGCCGGGTTCGCTGTACGTCGACACGTCCGGTGACGAGCCCGCGATCGCGCTGGCGGCGTTGCGGTTCGGGAACGTCGTCCTGATGATCCAGCCGCCGCGTGGTTTCGGCGAGAACCCGGTGGCGATCTACCACGACCCGGACATGGCGCCGTCGCATCACTACCTGGCGGCCTACCGCTGGCTCGAGGCATCGGCCGACGAGGGTGGCTTCGGTGCGCACGCCGTCGTCCATCTGGGCAAGCACGGGACGCTGGAATGGCTGCCGGGCAAGGGCATCGGGATGGCGGCCGACTGTGCGCCGGACGCCGTACTCGGGAACCTGCCGATGGTCTACCCGTTCATCGTCAACGACCCCGGTGAGGGGACGCAGGCGAAGCGGCGGGCACACGCGACCGTCGTCGACCACCTGGTGCCGCCGATGGCGCGGGCCGAGACGTACGGCGACATGGCGAAGCTGGAGTATCTGCTCGACGAGTACGCGACCGTGCAGGCGCTGGACCCGGACAAGGTGCCGACCCTGCGGGCCCAGATCTGGACGCTGATCCAGGCGGCGCAGCTGCATCACGATCTCCACACCTCGGAGAAGCCTGACGACGAGGAGTTCGACGAGTTCGTCCTGCACCTCGACGGGTACCTGTGCGAGATCAAGGACGTGCAGATCCGCGACGGCCTGCATGTGCTCGGCGGTGCGCCGGCCGGCGAGGCGCGGATCAACCTGGTACTCGCCATCCTCCGTGCCCGGCAGCTGTGGGGTGGCTCTTACTCGATCCCCGGACTGCGTACGGCGCTCGGCGAGAGCTTCGGCGTGGACGAATCTTCGTTGCTCGCTGAGCCGGGCCGCGCTGTTCCGGAGCTCGCCGACCTGGCGACGCTGGCCGACCTCCCCGCGGTGACGGGCGCGGACGGGGTCGACCTGTTGGAGGCAGTCGCGCGGAAGCTCGTCGTCGGGATGGAGACGCTGAGCTGGGACGCCGCGAAGGTCCCGGTGGTCCTGGCCGAGGTGCTCGGCCGCTCGTCGGCCGGGGTCGAGGCCTCGCTGACCTTCGCCGCAACCGAGGTTGTGCCGCGGCTGGCTCGTACCGGGGACGAACTGGCCAACGTACTGCGGGCCTTGGACGGCCGCTTCGTCGAGGCCGGTCCGTCGGGGTCGCCGACCCGCGGCCTGGTCAACGTGCTGCCGACCGGCCGCAACTTCTACGCCGTCGACCCGAAGGCGATCCCGAGCCGCAACGCCTGGGACGTCGGCGTCGCGCTGGCCGACTCGCTGCTGGCGCGGCACAAGGCCGAGACAGGGGAGTGGCCGCGGTCCGTCGGCCTGACGGTCTGGGGTACGTCGGCGATGCGTACCCAGGGCGACGACCTCGCCGAGGTGCTGTGGCTGCTCGGCTGCCGCCCGGTCTGGGACGACGCGTCACGCCGGGTCACCGGGTTCGAGGTGGTCCCGGTCGACGAGCTCGGCCGGCCGCGGGTCGACGTGACGATCCGGATCTCGGGCTTCTTCCGGGACGCCTTCCCGCATGTCGTCGCCCTGCTGGACGAGGCCGTGCGCACGGTGGCCGCGCTGGACGAGTCCGCCGAGGACAACTACCTGCGCGCACACGTCGACGCTGACGTTGCTGCGGGCAATGATCTGAGAGCGTCCACCGCGCGTGTCTTCGGCTCCAAGCCCGGCTCGTACGGCGCCGGCCTGCTGCCGCTGGTGGACGCGCGGAACTGGCGGACCGACGCCGAGCTGGCCGAGGTGTACGCCGTCTGGGGCGGGTACGCGTACGGCAAGGGTCTCGACGGTGCCGAGGCGCGCGGGTCGATGGAGCGCGCGTACGCCCGGATCCAGGTGGCGGCGAAGAACGCGGACACCCGTGAGCACGACATCATGGACTCCGACGACTACTTCCAGTACCACGGCGGCATGATCGCGATGGTCCGGCACCTGACCGGTGCGAACCCGAAGGCGTACGTCGGGGACTCCGCCGTACCCGCGCAGGTCAGGACGCGGACGCTGGAGGAGGAGACCAAGCGGGTCTTCCGGGCCCGGGTGGTGAACCCGCGGTGGATGGCGGCGATGCGGCGGCACGGGTACAAGGGCGCGTTCGAGATGGCCGCGACGGTGGACTATCTCTTCGGGTACGACGCGACCGCGGGCGTGGTCGACGACTGGATGTACGAGACGCTGACCACGTCGTACGTCGCCGATGAGGAGATGGCCGAGTTCTTCCGCAAGTCCAACCCGTGGGCACGGCACGGGATCGCCGAACGCCTGCTCGAGGCGGCCCAGCGCGGTCTGTGGGCGGAGCCTTCGGCCGAGGCACTCGAGACACTCCGCACCGCAGTCCTTGAGACGGAAGGTGACATCGAAGATCGCGGCTGATTGGGTAGAGGTATGGCGCCCGAGAAGCTGAGAGTCCTGATCACCAACGACGACGGTTACCAGGCTCCGGGGATCCGGGCGCTCGCCCCCGCGATCGTCGAGCTCGGGTACGACGTCCTGGTGGTGGCCCCGCTGGACGACCAGAGCGGCGTCGGCTCGGCCCGGGCCGGGATGGTCGGGCGGCCGATCCGGACTCTGTCGGAGGACGAGGGTGGTATCACCTACCACGGCATCGACGGTACGCCGGCGCTCGCGGTGACCCTGGCGTCTGTCGGGGCGTTCGGAGCGGCGCCGGACCTGGTCGTGTCCGGGATCAACCGGGGCCACAACATCGGCGTACCGATCTTCCACTCCGGCACCGTGGCCGCCGCCCTGACCGCAGCCGGCCAGGGGCTGTCGGCGGTTGCCATCAGCATCGACTCGGAGGACCCCGCTCACTGGGCGACCGCGGGTGCGGTCGCCGCCGAAGCACTGACCTGGATCGTGCCGGAGCCGGCCGGGACTGTGCTGACCATCAACGTGCCGGACCGTCCGCTCGACCAGTTGGCCGGCGCACGGCATGCCTCGCTGGCCCCGATCAAGCGGTCCCGGATCACCGGCGCGACCGCCCCGACCGGCGAGCCGATGATCGAGCTCGAGCCACCCGCGGCCAACCCGGTCGCAGGCTCCGACGAAGCCCTCCTGGCCGCCGGTTTCGTCACCGTCACCCCGATCATCGGCATCCGCGAGGTCAAGGACGACGCGGCCGCAACCGCCCTCACCAAACGCCTCTCCAGCTACCGGTGAAGCTGTTCGTCTGACAAGTAGCCGAGTAGGTCCGCGTTGCCACGGACCTGCTCGCCGTCGGGGCCGCTGAGCATGTCCTCGAGGCCGACGCGTACGTCGTACCCCTGGGTCATCGCCCAACGCAGTACCGGCCAGGCCCACTCGTTCTCGCCGTGCACGAGTACGTCGGTGGTCGGGAGTACGGCGAGAGTGGCCTGAGCCGCCTCGACTCCGTCCTGACCTGGTGAGATGCCGGGGATCGCCTCGACCAGCACCCGGGTGAACGGACCGCCCCAGGCGACGTAGTCCTCCGCCGCGGCCGGCGTGAACAACCCGGCCTCGATCTCGATCCCTCGCTCGATCAGCAGGTCGGCGATCTGCTCGGCGCCCACCTCGTGAAAGTTCACACTCGCGAAGTCGGGCCCACGATCCCACTCGGCCAGCAGCGCCAAGCGCTCCCAGAGGTCCGGAACGATCTCCTGCCGGGTCGACACCCCGATCGGTACGCCGGGGCACCGAGCCCGCACAGCCTCGACCGCGACCCGGACATCGGACCAGCCCAAACTCTCCTTCTCATCGGCTCCGCGCGGATGCAGATGAATCGCCTGGGCCCCCGCCTGAACCGCCGCCTCCGCCTCCCGAGCCAACTCCGCCGGCGTAATCGGCACCCCGGGATGATCACCCCGCCCCCGATCCCCGTTCAAACACACCTTCACCATCCGCGCCATCTTCCAAAGCTAACGGCGGATCACCACAGTTTGTCGACGTCGCCCGGGTAGAGCTCGATGCGAGCGTGCTGGAACGACGCCTCCGCCTGCCGACCCGCCTCGGTGAAGAAGTCCCCCATAGTGACCTTGTCGAAGCCGGGTTGATCGCTGGGGAAAGGATCATCCCGGCTTCCCCCGACGAGCACCGCCCCAGGCAGAACCTGCCAGCCCGCACTCTCATAGAACCCTTGGAGCGGACGGTCACAGGTGAACAGCCCGAAGTCGAGCTGATGATCGATCATCAACTCCCGGGCCGCCCGCACCAGGCTCCGTCCATACCCCCGCCCCCGCCTCTCGCTGCGCGTCACCACCGTGCTCAACCCACCCGCGGCAAACCGCCGGCCACCATGAACGATGTCCTTGAACAGCACATCCAACGCAGCCACCACAACACCACCATCAACCCCAACCACCGACAGTGGCCGCAGCAACGGATCATGCGTGAGCCCTACACCCCCGACGGACGGCCACGCCTCCCGCTGCAACTCCAACACCTGAACACGCAGCCCACCCGGAGTGGCTGCCTCGGGAAACGACAGGATCTGCACATCCCGACTCTGCCGCCCCACTCCAGCACCGACAACTTAGGCACGCACACCGCCGACCCTGAGCGGCTGCGGCTCACCTCAGCCTCGCCGTGGTGTGAACCTCGTCGCTGAAGGGGTGGGTGGGGTGTGCCATGATCGGGCGGACGGTTGTGGAGGAACACCGGTGACCGGCTGCGGCCGGGAGTCCGGGGCGGTCCCGCCACTGTGACCGGGGAGACCCGGGAGCCAGGACATCCGCGTCCGTCCGCCGGCCTGCGATCACCGCGGTACGGCGTACCAGCCGTAGCGGGCGCGGACACCCGCTCGACGAAGGGACCCGCGATGCGGCCTGCGCCGACCACCTCAGGCAACCTCACTCCGCGGGAGCGTTCCGCCGCCGGCTTTCCGTTCACAGCGGTTGTCGGGATGCAGGATCTGCAGCTGGCACTGATCCTGGCCGCCATCTCACCCGCGATCGGCGGCGTGCTGATCCGCGGCGAGAAGGGCACCGCCAAGTCCACCGCCGTCCGGGCGCTGACCGAGATCCTCCCGCCGGTGGAGGTCGTGCCGGGGTGCCGCTTCTCCTGCGACCCCGATCACCCGGACCCCACATGCCCGGACGGCCCGCATCAGACCGCGGCCGAGGCGCTCACCCGCCCGGCCCGCTTGGTCGAGCTTCCCGTCGGCGCCACCGAGGACCGCGTACTCGGCTCGCTCCACCTCGAACGCGCGTTGGCCGAGGGCATCACGGCGTACGAACCCGGTCTGCTCGCGGCCTCGCATCGCGGGCTCCTCTACGTCGATGAGGTCAACCTGCTGCACGACCACCTGGTCGACGTACTGCTCGACGCCGCCGCGATGGGCCGCGCGACCGTGGAGCGCGACGGCGTGTCCGTCACCCACCCGGCCCGCTTCGTCCTGGTCGGCACGATGAACCCGGAGGAGGGCGAGCTGCGCCCGCAGCTCCTCGACCGTTTCGGTCTGACCGTCGATGTCGTCGCCAGCCGCGACCCGGCCGTCCGCGTCGAGGTCATGCGCGCCCGCCTCGCCTACGAGGCCGACCCGGCCGGGTTCACCGCGAAGTACGACGGCGCGCAGCGCGAACTCGCTGAGCGCATCGTCAAGGCCCGAGACCTGCTGTCCGAGGTGATCCTGACCGACTCCGCCCTGCGCCAGATCGCCGAGATCTGCGCGTCCTTCGACGTCGACGGGATGCGCGCCGACCTCGTCACCGCACGTACGGCGGTCGCCCACGCGGCCTGGTCCGGCCGGACGGTCGTCGAGGTGGACGACGTCCGCGCGGCCGCCAAACTCGCACTGCCGCACCGCAAGCGCCGCAACCCCTTCGATGCCCCGGGCTTGGACGACGACCAACTCGAAGAGGCGATCAACAACAGCACCCCACCCTCGGACCCAGACGACGACCCGGACGGTCCCGGGGGCGGTGGTGGCGCCGATCCGTCCGATCCGGACAGCGGTAACTCGTCCGACGCGGCAGACCGGGCTGACTCTGACCCGGCTGAGCCCGACGCCACCGACCCGACCGAGGCCGAGGCCGAGGCCGAGGCCGACGGTCCCAGACCAGGCCTTGCGCCGGCTGGTGAGGTCGTCGGGAGCTCCGAGCCTTACAAAGCTCGGCTGTTGAGCGTTCAGTCCGCCGGCGCTGGAGTTGCTGGGCGACGGTCTCGGGCGATCACCGACGTAGGACGCGTGGTCGGGGATCGTCAGCGGATCGGCCGGGAGTCTGGTCGGCCGCACCTTTTGGCAACCATTCGCTCGGCTGCACCTCATCAGCATGCGAGGGGGAGGACTGGGCCGGGTCTTGCGGTTCGGCCAGCGGATGTAAGACTCGCCGTACGCGAAGGCCGCGAGGGCAACCTCGTTCTCTTCTGCGTCGACGCGTCCGGCTCGATGGGCACCAAGAAGCGCATGGGTGAGGTGAAGACAGCGATCGTCTCGCTCCTTCTCGACGCGTACCAGCGCCGCGACACCGTCGGCCTCGTCACCTTCGCCGGCGCCGCCGCAACGGTCGCACTCCCGCCCACCGGCAGCGTCGAAACCGCCGTACGACGTCTCGAGTCGCTCCCCACCGGCGGCCGCACCCCACTCGCCGAAGGTCTGCTCCAAACGGCCGAAGTACTACGCATCGCCGCCATCCGGGACCCGCGTCGCCGACCCCTGCTCGTGCTCGTCACCGACGGCCGCGCGACGCACGGCGAGAAGGCCTTCCCGCGCGCCCGCCAGGCAGCCGGATGGCTTGCCCAGCAAGGGATCGCCACGGTCGTCGTCGACTGCGAACCGCATCGGGGCGTCCGGCTCGGACTGGCGGCGGAGCTCGCCGCGGATCTGGGCGCCGAGTACCTCGATCTCGGCGACGTTGCCGCAGGCAATCTCGTCCGCACGGTCACCGAGCGGAGGGTCGCCTGATGCCGAAGGGGCAGCCGAGCGTGGTGCCGCAGGACGGCCTGACCACCCGGCAACGGCGGAACCGGCCGTTGCTGATGGTGCACACCGGCGAGATGAAGGGAAAGTCGACGGCCGCCTTCGGGATGGCGCTGCGCGGCTGGAACCAGGGCTGGAACATCGGCGTGTTCCAGTTCGTCAAGAGTGCGAAGTGGAAGGTCGGCGAGGAGGGCGCCTTCAAGGCCCTGGGGCAGTTGCATGAGGCAACGGGTCAGGGCGGCCCGGTCGAGTGGCACAAGATGGGCGAGGGTTGGAGCTGGTCGCGGAAGGCCGGCACCGAGGAGGACCACGCCGCCGACGCGCTCGAGGGCTGGCGCGAGATCCAGCGCCGGATCAAGGCCGAGACGCACGATCTCTACGTGCTCGACGAGTTCACCTACCCGATGAAGTGGGGCTGGGTCGATGTCGACGAGGTGGTCGACACGCTGGTCAACCGGCCGGGGCATCAGTACGTCGTCATCACCGGCCGCAACGCCGATCAGCGGCTGATCGACGCCGCCGACCTGGTCACCGAGATGACCAAGGTCAAGCACCCGATGGACGCCGGCCAGAAGGGCCAGAGAGGCATCGAGTGGTGATCCCACGGCTGGTGGTCGCAGCGCCCGCCTCGGGCGCCGGGAAGACAACGGTCGCCGTCGGCCTGATGGCGGCGCTCCGGCAGGCCGGGCACACGGTCGCGGGCTTCAAGGTAGGCCCCGACTACATCGATCCCGGCTTCCACGCGGTTGCGACCGGGCGGCCGGGGCGAAACCTCGACCCCATGCTGCAAGGCGAGGAGCGGGTCGCGCCACTGTTCGCGCACGGTGCCGAGGGTGCGGACCTGGCCGTCGTCGAAGGTGTGATGGGTCTGTACGACGGTGCACTCGGGACCGAGGGGTACGCATCCACGGCGCACGTCTCGAAGTTGCTCAAGGCACCCGTCGTTCTGGTCGTCGACGCCTCCGCGGCCGGTCGCAGTGTCGGTGCGGTCGTCAACGGTTTCGTTGCCTTCGACACCGAGGTGCGGATCGTCGGGGTGATCCTGAACAAGGTCGGTTCGGACCGGCACGAGGCCGAGGTCCGGGCCGGTGTCGCGCCGACCGGCGTACCGGTTCTCGGCGTACTCCGGCGGGATACCCGTCTGACCGTGCCCAGCCGTCACCTCGGTCTCGTGCCCGCCGACGAACAGCGTGAACAGGCTGTCGCGGCCGTAGAGGCGGCGGCCGATCTGGTCCGGAAGGGCGTTGATCTCGAGGCCTTCGTCGCGGCTGCCCGCGCCGCGGTGGAGCTCCACACCGAGGTGTGGGATCCGGCGACGGAAGTAGAGCCTGCAGCGGAAGGGCGACCGGTCGTGGCTGTTGCCGGCGGCCCGGTGTTCTCGTTCCGCTACACCGAGACGACCGAGCTCCTCGTTGCTGCCGGCGCCGATGTCGTCACCTTCGACCCACTGTCCGATCCATTGCCTGAAGCAACAGCAGCCCTGTACTTGGGCGGCGGCTTCCCCGAGCTGCACGCCGAGGCTCTGTCCGCCAACGTCGAGCTTCGCCGACAGGTGGTGACCGAGGTCGCGGCCGGCCTCCCGGTCATCGCGGAATGCGCCGGCCTGCTGTACCTCTGCCGCGAGCTCGACGGCCACCCGATGACCGGCGTCCTCCCCGCGACCGGCCGGATGACCGGCAGCCTGACCCTCGGCTACCGGGCGGCGATCGCCGCGACCACGACCGCGTTCTTCGACGAAGGCCGTCGCGTCCGCGGCCACGAGTTCCACCGGACCGCGATCGACCTCGACACCGAGGTGGATCCGGCCTGGTACCTGCCGGGCGGCGTCGAAGGAATCGCCCAGCCTCGGGTGCACGCGTCGTACCTGCATCTGCATTGGACGGCGACCCCCGATGTACCAGCGCGTCTGGTAGCGGCTGCCCGTGTTCACGCGGGGCTGGAGAAGTGAGCCTGGTCGTCGGCGTCGGCCTGCGGTCCGGTACGTCGTACCGCGAACTCCGCGACCTGGTCGACGCCGCACTGGCTGCAGCGGGCGGGGGAGTCGTGCGCACGGTAGTCACCGTCGACGGCCGCGAGAGGGAGCCGGGGCTGCAGCGGTTGGCGGCCTACCTCAACGCGGACCTCCACACCGCGCCGACTGCTCACCTGTCACGTCAGCCGGTGCCGACGCCGAGTGACCGCGTCGAGCACCTCAAGGGCACGCCAAGCGTTGCCGAGGCAGCCGTACTCCTGACCGGCGCCGAACTGGTCGTCACCAAGCGCCGCTCGATCAACGCGACCACAGCGGTCGGACGACTCCCAGCCGCACCTGGCTATCCACCGAGTGAGCGGGACGTGGTGCACCGGGTGCTGGCCGAGCGCCGGGACGTACGGCGGGGGTTCGTGAACCAGCCGATCGCGGACGACGTACTCACCCGGGTGCTGGAGTCCGCACATCGGGCGCCGAGTGTGGGTCTCAGCCAACCGTGGGACTTCCTGCTGATCCGCGACATCGCCACGCGCCGGAAGGTGCACGACCTCGCCACCGCCCAGCGTGATGCCTTCGCAGCGTCGCTTCCGCCCGATCGGCGACAGGCGTTCGACGTGCTGAAGATCGAGGCCATCCTCGACACCCCACTGAACATCGCGGTCACCTGCGACCCCGGCCGCGGCGGCCGGCACGTTCTGGGAAGGCATGCGGATCCGCGGACGACCTGGTTCTCGGCAGCCATCGCGATCCAGAACCTCTGGCTCGCGGCACGCGCCGAAGGCATCGGCGTCGGCTGGGTCTCCTTCTTCGAGCCCGGTGAGGTTGCGGCCGTGCTGGACCTTCCAGCCCACGTGGAGCTGGTCGGCTACCTCTGTGTCGGGCATGTGGAGGAGTTCGCGGCTGCACCCGAGTTGGTGCGCACTGGCTGGGCTGCACGTCGTCCACTCGCCTGGGCCATCCACCACGAGCAGTGGGGCCAGCGGGGCTCCACCTCCATCGAGGAGGACGCGGCAAACGCCAGTGAGAACGCAGTACAGGCTGTCGGCCGGCAGCGGGTGCGAGTGATCGTGGGTGGCGCTCCAGCGGAGTACCTGGGGCAGGCGGACGCGCTCGTCGTACAGCTGGGGCCTGACAAGCCGGTGGCTGACTTCGGAGTGCTCTGGCGGCCCGCGCGTACGCCGGTCGAAGCGGTAGAGCTAGGTGTCGAGGTTGCACGCGATCTGGCGCTGCAGGGGGTAGGGCAGCTCGTCGTAGAGGTCGTAGAGCAGTCAGAGCTCGCTGACGGTTTGGAACGCGGACTCCGGGCCGGTGCAAGTGCTTGTGGAGTGGCCTGGTCGGGGTGACACACTCCTTCGTATGACCGTTCCACCACAGGGCCCTAGCCAGGATCAAGCAGCCATGTACGTGCCCGCGTTCTCGATGAAGCAGCGGATCACGATGATGGCGAACAAGTACGAGCTGATCGCCACCAACCCCGACGGCTCGGACGGGGCGCTGCTGGCGTTCGCGCAGCAGAAGCGGATGGCCTTCAAGGAACAGGTCACCTTCTACAGCGACGCGTCCAAGTCACAGGCGGTGTTCTCGTTCAAGGCGCGCAAGACGCTCGACCTCGGCTCCGGGTACGACGTGTTCGACGCGACCGGGCAGCCGATCGGCTGGTTCAAGAAGGAGTTCGGCAAGAGCCTGCTGCGGTCCAGCTGGCTGCTGTCCAGCGGTCACCTGCACGCCAGCGGCACGGAGCGTAACCCGACGATCGCGATCGTCCGCCGGCTCTGGGACTTCGTGCCGTTCATCGGCGAGATCCCGCTGCCGTTCATCTTCCACTTCGACTTCACCGACCACGAGACGTCCCAGCCGGTCCTGTCGGTCGAGCGCAAGATGTCCGTCCGCGACCGCTACCGGATCACCGTCCAGGACACCCGCCTGGACTTCCGCGTGGCCGCCGCCATGACCGTTGCTCTGGACGCGCTCCAGAGCCGGTGACATCCACCGAGCGCAGTACGTCATACGCCCGGCGTACTGCGCTCGTCGTATGCCCTCCTCACTCTTTTGGGTGAAGTGACCCTGAGACCACTTGGTTCCGCCCGGTCACGGTGCGAGTCTTGACCCATGGGGACAGCGCAGCGCAGTCGACGGTGGTTGGTACCGCTCACGGCAGTCGCAGTGGTCGCGGGGGTGGGCACGCTCGGACCGGTAGTTGCGGACGCGTCACCCAATCTCCCCGACATCACCGCGCAGGAGCTGCTGACCAACGTCCAGACGGCGAAGGTCGACGGCCTCAGCGGCACCGTCCGTTCCGCGGCGGACCTCGGTCTGCCCGCGCTGCCCGGAGTCGAGGGCGGTAGCCAGATCCCCGACCTGCTGACCGGTGAGCACACCGCCCGGGTCGCCTTCGCGAGCCCGAACAAGGCCCGCGTCTCGGTCCTGGACAACATGGCCGAGCGGGTCTGGACGACCGACGGCAAGACCGCCTGGGCCTACGACTCCTCCGAGCGCGAGGCCGTCAAGCTGACGCTGCCGGCCCGGACCCAGCGGCCGAGCAAGCCCGAGGCCAAGCCGGAGTCCTACGACCCGCAGGCGATGGCGAAGAAGTTCCTGGACGCGATCGACCCGACCACCAAGGTCGAGGTGAGTGGGACCGAGAAGGTCGCCGGCCGGGACGCCTACAAGCTGCGCTTGGTGCCGAAGACCGACAAGTCCACGGTCGGCTCAGTCACCCTGGCGATCGACTCGAAGAACTGGGTGCCGCTCGAGGTGACGGTGATGCCGCGGACCGGGTCGGACCCGGCCGTGCAACTCGGCTTCTCCTCGGTGTCGTTCGACGTACCGGCGGCGAGTACGTTCACCTTCACCCCGCCGAAGGGTGTGAAGGTGAAGGAGGAGAAGGTTCCCGCCACCCGGCAGGTCCCGACCCCGGTCAAGCCGCCGAAGGCCATCGAGAAGCCCACCAAGCCGGCCGGCGACAAGCCGACGGTGATCGGTGAAGGCTGGGAGACGGTGGTCGCCTTCCGCGACGTCGAGCAGACCCGCAGCGGTCCGCTCGGACAGCTGCTCGCGAACGCCCGGACCGTCGAGGGTTCCTGGGGCAAGGGCAAGATCCTGACCAGCAAGATGGTCAACGCCCTGATCACCGATGACGGCCGGGTTCTGGTCGGCATGGTCAGCCCGGACACTCTGGTCGCCGCCGCACCGAAGGCGCCGCGCTAACCGTGGCAAATGCCACCTCGCCGCCTGTGGTGACACGGGGGCTGACCAAGCGGTTCAGAGGCGGGCAGGTCGCGGTGGACGCGGTCGACCTCGAGGTGCCGGCCGGGAGCGTGTTCGGCTTCCTCGGGCCGAACGGGTCCGGGAAGACGACGACGATCCGGATGATGCTCGGGCTGATCTCGCCGACGGCGGGATCGGTCGAGCTGCTCGGGGAGTCGATGCCGAAGGCTCAGCTGCGGGTGTTGCCGCGGGTCGGAGCGCTGGTCGAAGGGCCGGCGTTCTACCCGTTCTGGACCGGGCAGGCGAATCTGCTCCGGTTCGACGCGGCGGACCGGACGGCCGACCCCCGGACGCGGAAGGCACGGGCCGGGCAGGCGCTCGAGCGCGTCGGGCTGTCCAACGCGGCGAACAAGAAGGTGCGCGCCTACTCGCTCGGCATGCGGCAACGGCTGGCGATCGCGGTCGCCCTGATGCAGCGTCGTGAACTGCTGGTCCTGGACGAGCCGACCAACGGCCTCGATCCGCAAGGCACCCGCGAGGTCCGGCACCTGATCCAGGAGCTCGCGAGCGACGGCACCACGATCTTCACCTCGACCCACCTGCTGGCCGAGGTCGAGCAGGTCTGCACCCACGCCGCCGTGATGAGCCGCGGCCGCCTGGTCCGCCAGTCCACGGTCGCCGAACTGCGCTCCGAGCTCCGTCCCCGGTTGGTCGTCCGTACGCCGGACGTCGGGCAGGCCGCCGAGACGCTGAAGAGCCTCGGCGTGACCGACCTGAAGACCACGGCCGAGACCGTCGAAGGCGACGCCGGCGAGCTCCCGATCGACAAGTTCGCCGCCGCCCTGGTCGCCGCCGACGTCCGCATCCACGGCTTCGGCCTGGAACGCCCCAGCCTCGAAGACGCCTTCGTGGCCCTCACCGGAGAAGGCTTCGATGTCGCCGAGTGACGTGACAGTGGCGGAGACCACGGAGCTCCGGCCGAGTGCCGGGCGGCACACGCTGGCCCTCTTCATGTCCGAGCTGCACCTGGTGTTCGGCCGGGCCCGGACCTGGGTGCTGCTCGCCGTCCTCGCCGCGGTGCCGGTGATGATCGGTGTCGCGATCAAGCTGTCCGGGTCCGAGGGGGACGCCGAGGGGTTCCTCGGCCAGATCGCCGGGAACGGGCTGTTCCTGATCGTCGCGAGCCTCGCGATCTCGCTGCCGTTCTTCCTGCCGACCGCCGTGACGGTGGTGTCGGGGGAGTCGCTCGCCGGTGAGTCGAGCCTCGGCACGTTCCGCAACCTGCTGACCGCTCCGGCCGGCCGGTCCCGGCTGCTTGCCGCGAAGATGGTCTCGCTCGCGGTGTTCTGTCTGGCCGCGACGATGGTCATCTGGCTGTCCGGGCTGATCGCCGGCGTGGTGCTGTTCCCGGTCGGCGACGTCCTCCTGCTCTCCGGGACGACGGTCTCGCTGGCCGACGGCCTGGTTCGCGCACTCGGCATCGCCGTACTGATCTCGCTGTCGATGCTCGGGCTGGCCGGTATCGGGTTGTTCGTGTCGTCGTTCACCTCGACTCCGCTGGCGGCGATGGCGGCCACGTTCGGCGCGTTCATCGTGTCCGGGATCCTCGGAGCGATCCCGCAGATCGACGTGATCCACCCGTGGCTGCTGATGTACGGCTGGCCGTCGTTCGCCGATCTGCTGCGCGACCCGCCGTACTGGGACGCGATCGGCCGCAACCTGCTCCTCCAAGGGGCCTATCTCGCGGTCTTCTACGCCGCCGCCTGGGCCCGCATCACCAGCCGGGACATCAACGGCTGAGACAATGGGCCGGTGGATGCCGACCTGGTCGCCGTACTGCGCTGTCCCGTCTGCGGTGACGCGCTCGCGCTGAACGACCGTACGGCGAGGTGTCCGCGCGGCCACTCGTACGACCTGGCCAAGCAGGGCTACCTCAATCTGTTGCCGTCGGCATCGACCGGGATCGACGGCGACTCGGCCGCGATGATCGGTGCCCGCACCGTCTTCCTCGGCGGCCGCCACTACGCGCCGATCCGGGACGCCCTGATCCTGACCGCGGCGTCCGACGGCCTGCAGGTCGACGGCGAGGAGCTGGTCGTGGAGGTCGGCGCGGGTACGGCGTACTACCTGGCCGGACTCGTCGGCGCGACGGCCGGCCGGCGGGGGATCGCACTGGACGTCTCCCGGTACGCCGCCCGGCGGGCAGCCAAGGTGGACCCGCGGATCGGGTCGGTGGTGTGCGACGCGTGGCAGGAGCTGCCGTTGCTCGACGATTCGGCGCAGCTGATGCTGAACGTGTTCGCCCCGCGCAACGCGGCCGAGATGGCGCGCGTACTCGTGCCCGGCGGCACGCTGCTCGTGGTGACGCCCAATCAGGATCACTTGGCCGAGCTAATCGGCGTACTCGGGCTGGTGAAGGTCGACAAAGAGAAGGAACGACGGCTGCAGGAGTCGCTGTCCGGGAAGTTCGATCAGATCGGCAGCGAGGTGGTCGAATCGGCGATGCGGCTCGACCGGACCGCGGTCGAGCAGTTGGTCCTGATGACGCCGAGTGCGCGGCATCTGAACTACCGCGAGCTCGCGGCGAAGATCGCCGTACTGCCGGAGCCTGCGATCGTCACCTTGTCGGTGACGCTGTCCACCTGGCGGGTCGGCTGAGTGATGCCGGCTCGAGCTCGGCACCACCACCCGGTCGAGGTCAGGCGGCGTTGGCGGTGAGTTCGCGGGCCACCACGGTGCCGTGCTGCTCGGCGGTGACGTGGGCCTCGGACTCGGAGACCTTGGAGGCGTCGATGAGCTCCTCCATCCCGGGGGTGACCGGGGCGAGGGTGAGCTCGGCGACGGCGGTGCGGATGTTCATACCGAAGACGTCACCGAAAATGCGCTCCAGGTACGGCGTGGCGTGGTCCCAGCCGTGCTTCGGGGTGCCGGGGCTGTAGCCGCCGCCGCGGGCGAGGGTGAAGATCGCCGGCCGGCCCGCGACCGGGCTGGGCCCGTAGACCAGCTCGGGATCGATCATCAGCAGGTCGATCCAGGCCTTCACGTGCTGGGTGATGCCGTAGTTGTACAGCGGTGCGGCGAGCAGGATCGCGTCGGCGGTCTTGACCTCGGCGGCGAGTTCCTGGGCCAGTGCGGCGGCCTCGGCGTGGTCCGCACCGGGCTCGGCGCCGAGCTTGGCGGCCACCAGGGCCGGCCAGGCGGTCGCCGGGAGCGGGTGCAGACCGACGTCACGCCGGACCACGACGCCGTCCGGGTGTTCCGCCTTCCAGGCGGCCTCGGCACTGTCCGCCAGGGCGCGGCTGACCGATCCGTCCAGCCGGATGCTGGCGTCGACGCGTAGCAGGGTCGTCATCTGAATTGTCTCCATCATCATGAGGGGGCGCTCGAAACGAGCTGTTCTGAAGATAGTCTGTAGATCAGAACATATTCAAGTCAGATCGTATTCCGGGTGGCGTACACCACGTACGATGGGGACATGACCAGTACTTCGCCCGACGTCAAGGGCCGGATCGCCCGCGAGGTGGCACGTCGCGGCGCCGGCGGGACGGAACCGCGGGTTGCCAGTGGTGCCCCGGTCGAGTCCGACCTGGGCTGGGCGCTGGGTGTCGTGTTCCGCCGGTATGCGAAGGCGGCTGCCGCGGCGCTGGACGAAGTACCAGGCGGCCCGCGGGGTTATCAGGTGCTGGCGACGACCGTCGCCGAAGGACCGCGGCGGCAGCTCGACCTGGCCGCCCAGCTCGGGGTGGACCGGACCGTGATGACGTACCTGCTGGACGACCTGGAGAAGGCCGACCTCGTGCAGCGCCAGGCGGACCCGGCCGACCGGCGGGCCCGGTTGATCGTGCCGACGGACCAGGGCAAGGAAGTGCTCTGCGAGATGGAGCGACGCCTGTCCACGGCCGAGGACGAGATCCTCGGCAGCCTGGACCAGGCCGAGCGCGCCAGCTTCCGCCTGCTCCTGCAGCGGGTGGCGATGAAGGCCCAGGCGATCGACCCGATCCACAACGCCTGTGACCTGGCCGAGGACGCGGTCGACCGGGCCCAGTGACGCACGCCTAGTGCAGCGGCACGAAGCCTGACTCGTAGGCGCGGATCACGGCCTGGGTGCGGTCCCGGGCGTTCAGCTTCGCGAGCACGTTCGCGACGTGGGTCTTGACCGTCTGCAGGCCGAGGATCAGCTCCGCCGCGATCTCCGCGTTCGACAGTCCCTTGGCCATCAGGCGCAGTACCTCTTGCTCCCGATCCGTCAGCTGATACTCGTCGAGCCCGGCCGGACGCGACGGCTGCACTCCCACGTGCGCTAGCGCCAGCGCCCGGATCGCCTCGGGGAAGAGCAGCGACTCGCTGCTGGCGACGGTCCGGATCGCCGCGATGATGTCGTCCGGCGGTGTCCGCTTCAGCAGGAACCCGGACGCGCCCGCGCGCAGCGCGTCGTACACGTAGTCGTCGTTCTCGAACGTCGTCACCACCAGCACGCGCGGCGCCGGGTCGAGGCTGTCCAGCAGCAGCCGGGTCGCCTGGATGCCGTCGACCGCGGGCATCCGGACGTCCATCAGGACGACGTCGGCCCCGGTACGGCGGACGACCGGCAGCACCTCCGCGCCGTCACCGGCCTCACCGACGACCGTGAGGTCGGGCTCGGCGTTGATGATGGCGCGCAGCCCGCTGCGGATCAGCGGCTCGTCGTCGACCACGACCACCGACAGGTTCATCTCATCCCTTCGTCGTCACAGCGACCGGCAGTGTCACCGCGAGCCGCCAGACGTTCCCGTCCAGGCCGGCGTCCACGGTGCCACGCAGTACGGCGACTCTTTCACGGATACCGGCCAAGCCGCGCCCACCACCGGAATGGTCGGAGCTGCCGTTGACCGGATTGGTCAGCTCGAGCCGCAGCCCGGATGCATCCAGCCGGATCGACAGGTCGACCGAGAGCTCCTCGGCCGAACGACCCGCGTGCCGGATGGCGTTGGTCAGGCCCTCCTGGATGATCCGGTACGCCTCCCGCGACACCGCCGCCGGAAGCTGGCTCAGGTCACCGTCGCGCCGGACCTCGACCGTGATCCCACCGGCTCTGGTGGCATCGACCAGCCGGGTGAGCTCGTCCAGGGTCGCCTGCGGCGCGGTCTGCGAACCGGGCCGGCGGTCGTCCCGCAGCAGGCCGAGGACGTGGTCGAGGTCGGCCAGCGCGTTGCGGGCCGAGGTCTCCATCGCCGCCAGCGCGGTCTCGGCGAACTCCGGATCGGTCGCCAGCACCCGGCGCGCCGCGGCCGCCTGGATGGTGACCAGGCTCAGCGCGTGCCCGACGCTGTCGTGCAGCTCCCGGGCCAGACGGTTGCGCTCGGCAAGCATCGCGGTACGGCGCTCGAGCAGCTCGATGCGCTCCGCCGGTGTCGGACCGAGCACGCGCGGGGCGAGGTAGGCGAGGAGCGCGCCGACGGCGGCGGACAGGAAGAACAGCGAGACGATCCCGGCCAGCGCGACGGCGGGCATCCACAGATCGGCCCAGCCGCCGCGGATCTGGTACGAGTAGTCCGGGAGCAGCTCGTGCCGGCCGGGGGAGCGGAAAGGTGCCGCGAGCAACACCGCGCCGACGCCGAACACGATCGTGCTGAGGGTGCCGACGATGCCGCCGGTGATCAGGTGCAGGCAGAACCAGGTCGCCGTCCGCCGGCGCTGCGCCCAGGTCCGGGCCGGGCCGAGCGGTCGTTCCTCGAACCGGACGCCGAGCAGCGACTCGACCGCGATGCCCTCGACCTCGCGGACCGCGGGCAGGGTGCCGAGTGCGATCGGTGGTCCGGCGACCAGGATCGCGATCAGGATGCCGCTGGCGACGGCCGGCAGGTCGAGATCCTGCGCGAGGGCGCCGAGCGCGCTGTCGACCAGGATGAACGCCAGCACCAGCGCCGCGCCGAGCAGCAGGTAGACCCAGCGCAGGTACGTCGACGCCCGGCCCAGGCAGGTGACACCGCGCAGCAGGTACGACGCCGTCCGCGCGAACCGGCCCGCCGGGCGCGTCGTGCCGCGCCCGGAAGACGCCGACCCACGCACCAGCCCGTCCATCACCCCCACATCGTGCCAAACCCCGGTCCACGCCACCTCCCTCCGCGGAGGGAACGGCCGTGTCGCCCGGGGGAGTTGTGCGTTCCGACGGTTAACCCTTGACTGTGCGGCCAACACGTGGGGTGGATCACTCACCACGCTGGGTTTACACAAATTTGACGTGGGAAGGACCGGGTCGGAGCCGATGGGCGTCGCGATCTGCTGTCCGGCCGGGTACGGTCTGTGGTCGGGGCGGGATGCCCGTCCGGTGCGGACAGGTATTGGGGAACGGCTCCAGGACGGGTGGCAAGCGGGCTCTGCGGGGACCGGTGCGGTGGACGTAAAGTCACCGTGAAGTCCCCGGAGGCCGATTGACCACCTTTCCATATTTGATGTTTGATCAAATATCGGAGGAGAGAGGTCGATATGAGGTTGAGGCGTTCCGTTGTCGCTCTGACAGCGGTCCTGGGGCTCGCCCTGGTCAGTGCATGCAATGACGGCAACGAAGGCCAGGGTCAGGACTCGGGCCTTCAGAAGGTCAGCTATCTGACCTCGTTCAACGCCTTCGGTCGTGAGGCTTATGCGTACGTCGCCCTGGACAAGGGCTACTTCAAGGACGCCGGTTTCGACGTCACCATCAACAAGGGCTCCGGCACGGTCGACGTGATGAAACTGGTCGCCGGCGGCCAGGCCGACTACGGCATCGGCGACTTCACCGGCACGGTGATCACCCTGGGCAAGCAGAAGCTGCCGATCACCACGGTCGGGATGATCCACCAGCGCTCGATGGCCGCGATCGTCTCGCTCGAGGGCGGCAAGATCAGCAAGCCGCAGGATCTGGTCGGCAAGCGGATCGGCGACCAGCCGGGCTCGACCAACC
This sequence comes from Kribbella sp. NPDC049174, assembly GCF_043197365.1. Classification (NCBI taxonomy): domain Bacteria; kingdom Bacillati; phylum Actinomycetota; class Actinomycetes; order Propionibacteriales; family Kribbellaceae; genus Kribbella; species Kribbella sp. NPDC049174. The sequence continues at coordinate 1,135,242 of NZ_JBICSZ010000001.1, forward strand.
AGGTGATGTTCCCGGTCTACGCCAAGGCGATCGGCATCGACCCCGAGTCGGTCACGTTCGTACCGTCGCCGCCGCCGGCGCTGCCGCAGCTGCTCGCCTCCAACAAGGTGGACGGCATCGGCCAGTTCGTGGTCGGCGTTCCGCTGGTGGAGAAGGCGGCGAAGAAGAAGGTGCTCACCCTCCCGTACGGCGACAAGCTGCAGGACCTCTACGGCAACGCGATCATCACCCGGTCGGACCTGGCCAAGGACCATCCAGACCAGGTGAAGAAGTTCACCACGGCGCTGCTCAAGGGCCTGCAGGACACGTACGACGACCCGGCCGCGGCGGCCGCGATCCTGAAGAAGTACGTGCCGGAGACCGACCTCGCGGTGGCCACCGAGGAGCTGAACCTGATGAAGCCGTACATCAAGCCGCCGCAGTTCAAGGCCGAGCTGGGCGCGGTCGACCAGGACCGCGTGCAGAAGATCATCAAGTTGCTGGACGACGCGAAGGCGATCCAGCCGGCCGGTTCGGTCAAGACGGCCGACGTCGTCACGGTCGACCTCGCGCCGAAGGGCTAGGCCATGTCTGACGGTCCCCCGCCTACTGCGCTGCACTCGGCACGGCAGCTCGCCGCACTGGAGCAAAGGCCACGATGGAACCACATCGAGGCCTTCACTCCAGCACGCCGAGCTACCGCACCGAGCACCTGCTCGCTACGGCGCGGGACCATCAGACACGACCTGAGACAGCTCAGATGATCCGGCTGGACGGTGTGGGGCAGGTCTTCGACGGACGCGAGGGCCGGGTCACTGCCCTCGCGGAGATCGACCTGCACGTCCGGCCGAACGAGTTCGTCACGCTGATCGGCCGGTCCGGGTGTGGCAAGTCCACCCTGCTCCGGCTGATCGCGGGACTGCTGTCGCCGACGTCCGGCACGGTCACGGTGGCCGGGGAACCGGTCACCGGGCCGCGCCGGGACGTGTCGTTCATGTTCCAGCGGCCGGCCCTGCTGCCGTGGCGGTCGGTGCTGTCGAACGTGATGCTGCCGATCGAGATCGACGGTGGTGAGGGCGACCGGGGCCGGCGGACGTACCGGGACCGGGCCCACGCACTGCTCGAGCTGGTCGGGCTGACCGGTTTCGAGCGGCGGCTGCCGCACGAGCTGTCCGGCGGGATGCAGCAGCGGGTGTCGTTGTGCCGCTCGCTGATCCGCGACCCGCAGGTGATGCTGATGGACGAGCCGTTCTCCGCGTTAGACGCACTCACCCGGACCGAGCTGTCCGAGGAGCTGCAGCGGATCAAGATGGAGTTGTCCACCACGATCGTGTTCGTCACCCACTCGATCGAGGAGGCCGTCGTACTGGCCGACCGGGTCGTCGTGCTGACGCCGCGGCCGGGCCGGGTGCGTGAGGTCGTCGACATCGACATCCCGCGGCCGCGCAGCCTCGGCCAGAACGCGCACCTGACCGAGGTCGCGCAGATCAGCGGCCTGCTGCACGGCCTGCTGGCCGAGAAGGAATCCCGGCCGGTCGACGAGGTGCGGCCGTGAAGCAACGCTCCTGGCTGACGACGTCGCCGACCGCGGCGGTGCTGCTGCCGATCCTCGGCCTGGCCGGTGCGATCGCGCTGTGGTGGCTGGCCACGGTCGTCTTCTCGATCGAGTCGTACCTGCTGCCGACGCCGTACGACGTGATGGCGAAGTTCCTCGACGATCCGGCGTACCTGCTGGAGCACACCTGGGTGTCGTTCCTGGAGACGGTCGAGGGCTTCCTGCTCGCGATCCTGCTCGGGGTGCCGATCGCGCTGCTGATCGTCCGCTCGGTGATCCTGGAGCGGCTGGTCTACCCGTTGCTGCTGATGGTGAACGCGATCCCGAAGATCGCGATCGCGCCGCTGCTGGTGGTCTGGATGGGCTTCGGGCAGTTGCCGAAGGTCGTGATGGTGCTGCTGGTCTGCTTCTTCCCGATCGTGATCTCGACCGCGCAGGGGATGAAGTCGACGCCGGTCGAGCTGGTCGAGCTGCTGCGGTCGCTGAACGCGAGCCGGGCGCAGGAGTTCTTCAAGCTGCGGCTGCGCTACGCGATGCCGCAGATCTTCACCGGGCTGAAGGTGGCGATCTCGCTGGCCGTGATCGGTTCGGTGATCGCCGAGTTCGTCGGCGCCACCCAGGGCCTGGGGTACGTGATCCAGCAGTCCGGCGCGAGTGCCGACACCGCGCTGGCGTTCGCCGCGATCACGCTCCTCAGCATCATGAGCATCATCTTGTTCTACGGACTGGTCCTGCTCGAGCACCTGTTCCTCCCCTGGGCACAGGAGTCCAGGTGACCGCCCAAGCTTCTGACGCTGACCGGCGGGTGCTGGTCCGTCCTGCCTGGCTGGAGGCCACTGTCTCGGCCGTCTTCAGCGCCCTCGGCTTCGATCCGTCCGACTCCGCCAAGATCGCCGCGGCCCTGGTCGAGGCGGACTTACGCGGAGTGAGTTCGCACGGCGTCATGCTCGTCCCGATGTACGTCGAGCGCCTGAACGCCGGCGGTGTCTCCCGGGAGCGCGAGCTCGACATCCTGTACGACGCCGGCGCCGCGCTGGTCGTGGACGCCCGCGGCGGGATGGGCCAGCTGTCCAGTCCGCAGGCGATGGGACACGCGATCGACCGGGCCGGCCGGTTCGGGATCGGACTCGTGTCGGTCCGCAACGCGCACCACTTCGGCGCGGCCAGCCGGTGGGCCATGCAGGCCGCCGAGGCGGGCTGTGTCGGCGTCGCGATGTCCAACACCACACCGCTGATGCCGGCCCCCGGCGGCGCCGAGCGGATCGTCGGCAACAACCCGCTGGCGATCGCGGTGCCGACCTCGGCCGGGGTGGAGATCGTGCTCGACATGGCCCTGTCGGCGGTTGCTCTGGGCAAGATCCGGCTGGCGGCGTCGGCCGGCCGGCCGATCCCGGACACCTGGGCGACCGACCCGTCCGGGACACCGACCACCGACGCCGAGGAAGCGGTCCTCGGGATGCTGCTGCCGGCCGCCGGGCACAAGGGCTTCGGGCTGGCGCTGATGATCGACGTCCTGACCGGCGTACTGAGCGGCGGCGGCTGGGGCGACCAGGTGCGGCCGCTGTACCGGGAGCCGGACCGGCCGAACGACTGCGCGCATCTGTTCCTGGCGATCGACCCGGAACTGCTCGGCGGGGTCGAGAGCTTCCGGCGCCGCTCGTCCGGACTGGCCGCGCGGGTTCGCGGCAGCGCGACGGCGCCCGGGGTGAACCGGCTGTACCTGCCGGGTGAGATCGAGGCGGAACGGGCCGCACACCAGCGTCGTCACGGCGTACTGATCGAAAGGTCGGGGCTGGACGGTCTGCTGGCAGCCGCACGGGCGGTCGGTGCCGTCGTTCCGGCGGGAGGGGTGCTCGACTGATGCCGAAGACACAGGTTTCGACGACCGAGTTGCACACGCCGAACGGGGTCTTCTCACAGGCCACCGTGATCGAGGCGACCGGGCGGCTGGTGTTCGTCTCCGGGATGACCGCGCGCCGTCCGGACGGCACCATCGCCGGCGTCGGCGACATCCGGGAGCAGACCCGGCAGGTGTGCGAGAACGTGCAGGCCGCGGTCCGCGCGGCCGGCGGCACGCTCGCCGATGTCTGCCGGGTGGATGTGTACGTGCGCAACATGGAGGACTTCGCCAAGATCCACGAGATCCGGGCGCAGTACTTCGCCGAACCGCTGCCGGCCTCGACCATGGTCGAGGTCAGCAAGCTCGCACATCCTGACTATCTGATCGAGATCAACGCCATTGCGGTGATCTCTTGACCGGGGGTGATCGTATGCGTGGCGTCGAGTGGACCTGAGATGCGGTACGTGATGGTGGAGCACGCCGGCCGGGAGCGGCCGGGCGTGCTCGACGGGGATTCCGTGCTGATGCTCGCGGCACCCGATCTGACCGCGGTCATCTCGGGTGAGGTTGCCGTTGGCAACGAGAGGATCCCTTACAGCGAAGGGATCCTGCGTCCGCCGCTGCGGCGGTTCCGGCGGGACATCCTGTGCACCGGGTGGAACTACTGGGACCACTTCGAGGAGAGCCGCGGTAAGCGCGAGGGCCAGGACGTCGACCGGCCCGAGCATCCGACCTTCTTCACCAAGGGCCCGGACGTGGTGATCGGCCCGTACGACGACATCGCCTGGGACCCGGCGATCTCGGCCAAGTGGGACTACGAGGCGGAGCTGGCGCTGGTGATCGGCAAGACCGGGCGGAACATCCCCGTCGCCGAGGCGTTGGACCACGTCTGGGGCTACACACTGGCCAACGACGTGTCGCAGCGGGACCTGCAGCGGGCGCACGGCGGCCAGTGGCTGAAGGGCAAGAGCATCGACAACACCATGCCGCTCGGTCCGTGGATCGTGACCGCGGACGAGCTCGGTGATCCGCAGGACGTGCGACTGCAGTGCCTGGTCAACGGTGAGGTACGGCAGGACGCCTCCACCAAGCAGATGGCCTACGACGTCGCCACGCTGATCAGTGAGCTGTCCTTCGGCATGACCCTGCGCCCTGGCGACCTGCTGCTCACCGGTACGCCGGCAGGCATCGGCAACGCCCGCGAGCCGCAGGTGTTCTTGCAGGAAGGTGATGTGGTCATCACCCGAGCTGACAAGATCGGTGAGCTTCGCAACCGGGTGGCTCGGGCATGAGCGGTCCGTTGGAGTTGTTGCCGGGCGGTGGCCGCGGAGGGCGTCGTACGCTCGCTGAGCATGCTGCCGCCGAGCTGCACCAGCTCATCCTGTCGGGAGAGCTTCCGAGCGGCACGCCGTTACGGCTGGTCGAGCTGGCGAGCCGGCTGGAGATGAGCCAGATGCCAGTCCGGGAAGGGCTCCGGCGGCTGGAGGCACTCGGACTGGTCGAGATCATCCCTCACCGAGGTGCCTGGGTCCGGGACCTGTCGCTGGACGACTTGCGGGACACGCACGAGACCCGGCTGGCTCTGGAGAGTCTCGCCGTACGGGCTGCCGCGGAGCACTTCAACGACGAGGACCTGCAGAAGGCAGCGGCCGCACTGGCCGAGCACCTTCGGCTGTCCCGGGCCGAGGACTCGGTGGGTGCTCGGCAGGCGCACGCGGACTTCCACTTCACCATCTACCGGGCCGGTGGGTCGCAGTGGCTCGCCCGGGCCATCGAGCCGGTGTGGCAGAACAGTGAGCGGTATCGCTTCGGCAGCCGGCCCACCGCGTTCCTGATCGAGCGGAACCGGGCGGAGCACCAGGCGATCCTGGACGCGTGTGTCGCGCGCGACCCAGATGCGGCTGAGCGGGCACTGCGTAACCACCTGGCCGGCGCGTTCCAGCGGATCACCGAGACCATGACGAGGCGGGCCGAGGGAGATCAGCACAGCCCGTCGAAGCAGAAGGAGACGTCATGAAGGTGAGCTTCGACGCCACCGGTGAGGTCGTGGTGATCACAGGTGGCGCGCAGGGCATCGGAGCGGCGCTGGCGCGGGCTGTGACGGCCTGCGGTGGTACTGCGGTGGTCTTCGATGTGATGAAGCCTTTGGACGACGCTGTCGAGTTCGTCGAGGTGGACGTGGCGGACCGGCTTGCTGTCGAGGAGGCTGTCTCGGCTGTCGTCGAGCGCCATCGTCGGATCGACGGACTGGTCGCGGGAGCTGCTGTGCAGCCTCGGTCGTCGGTGCTGGAGCTGGAGCCGGCCGACTGGACCAGGACGCTGCGGGTGAATCTCGACGGCGTGGTGTGGGCTTGCCAGGCCGTCGTGCCGCACATGGTGTCGCGGCGGTCCGGATCGGTGATCGTGTTCACGTCGGGTATGGCTGTGACCGGGTACGCCGGTGCGGCGGCGTACGCGTCCAGCAAGGCCGCTCTGATCGCCTTCGCCAAGTCACTCGCCGCTGAGGTGGCCGAGCACCGGGTGCGGGTGAACGTGGCCGCGCCGGGCGTGATCGACACCGAGCAGTTCCGAGGGGCGAACGCCGGTGCGGACCGGGAGCACTGGCAGGACACCATTGGTATCGGAGACCCCGAGGACGTGGTCGGTCCGTTGCTGTACCTGCTGTCCGATGCGGCCGCGATGACCGGGTCTGTCCTGACCCGTGAGCGAGCCTTTGCCAAGCTAGCGACCTTTGCGGAGTGATGAGTGACTGCTGACCAGCTGCCCGTCGCCGTAGTGGGTGCCGGGCCGATCGGCCTGACGACGGCACTCGGCTTGGAGCACTACGGCGTACCGTACGTGCTGCTCGAGGAGGACGCCGTCCTGTCCTCGGACACCAAGGCCGGTACGACGCTGAGCCGGACACTGGAGATCTGGAACCGGTATGGCGCGGTGGACGAGATCCTGGCGGCCGCACTGCGGATCGACGAGATCGGTGACATCGACCGGGCCACCAACACGCCTCGGGCCTCGGTCCGACTGGCCGAGCTGGTCAACGACACGCAGTTCCCGTTCGTGATCAACCTGCCGCAGCAGAAGATGGAGCCGATCCTCGCGGCCGCGCTGTCGCAGCCCGTCCGCACGCGGCATCGGCTGACGTCGTTCGAGGTGCGTGACGACCGAGTCGTCCTGCAGGTGGAGACGCCGGAGGGACCGCGCTCCCTGGAGGCCTCGCACTTGCTGGCGTGCGACGGTGGCCGGAGCAAGATCCGCGACGCGCTCGGCGTGACCGTCGTGGGGGAGACTCTGCCGGAGCGGTACATGCTGATTGACGTCGTGGTCGACCTGGACGTCGACAACGCGCGCGACTACCCGTACCTGGCGTACTTCTCGGACCGGTCCGAGTGGATGGTGCTGATCCGGCAGCCGGACAACTGGCGGTTCCTGTTCCCGCTCGGTCCGGGTGCCGAGCCGCCGGGGGACGAGGACCTGCTGGTGAAGGTGAAGCAGTTCATCGGCGAGGTGGACCGGATCGAGCTGCTCGGCTCGGTCGTCTACAACGTGCACCACCGGGTCGCGGACCAGTGGTCGGTGGACCGCAAGGTGTTCCTGATGGGCGACGCGGCCCACCTGATCACACCGATGTGGGCACTGGGTCTGAACACGGGTGCGCTGGACGCGTCCAACCTGCCGTGGCGGCTGGCCTGGGTACTGCGGGGCTGGGCGGACGAGACGCTGCTGGACGGCTACGAGCAGGAGCAGCGGCCGGTGGCGGTCAACGGGTCCGGTGAGATGGCCGAGGCTGCTCGCAAGTACATGTCCCACCAGCGCGGTGCGGTGACGGCATCGGGCAGTGACTGGGCGACGGCGTACACACGGACGCTGCTGGGGGTGCGGCTGGACGTGGACGGTGAGGGAGACTGGTCCATGGTGGCCACTGCTGCCGAGCCACCGACCGTACGAGCTGGTGACCGGGCGCCGGACCTTCAACTGCAGGGACCTTCCGGCCGGGTGACGGTGCACGAGCTGTGCCGGCAGTCGTTCGTCGCGCTCTACTTCACCGACGTACGACGGAGGCCGGACATCCCGGTCAACGACTCACCTGCGTTGAAGCACTACGCCGTCTCCCGGTGGGACGCGCCGCACGACTCCGGCCTGCGTGACCGCGCCCTGTTCGACCCGGGAAGCGTTGCCACGAACAGGTACGGCGTACCGCCGGAGAGCGTCGTACTGGTTCGGCCGGACGGGCACATCGCCGCGGTGGCTCCGCTGCGGGCCGGCGTGGCGGAGGAGCTGTACACCGGGATCACCGGTCGGCCTGTACCGCGGGAGGGCTGATGAGTTCGTTCGACGAGCCGCTGCGCGAACTACTGCTGCAGACGGACGACCTGGAGTGGGTGGACAAGTCCCTGGCCGGGCTGTCCCACAAGATGCTGTGGCGTGATCCGGAGACCGAGGCGTCGATAGCGTTGGTGCGGTTCGAGAAGGGCTCGGGGATCCCGTCGGAGCACAAGCACGCGTCGAACCAGTTCATGTTCTGCCTGTCCGGGCGGTACGTGTACCTGCCGACCGGGACGACGCTGACCAAGGGCAGCTTCTACTGGAACCCCAAGGGAGCCGTGCACGGGCCGACGCTCGCCGAGGAGACCTCTGTCCTGCTGGAGGTGTACGACGGACCGCACTATCCGGAGCGGCCGTCGTTCTACGACAACGACGAGGACGCTCGCTGACATGGCCGGTTGGGACGTCCACACCCACCTGATCCCGCCCACTGTGCTGTCCGCGGCGCACAAGGGTGAGTTCGGGCTGTCCGTCGACAACGGCTCGCTGGTCGTCGACGGGCAGCGGCTGCCGTTGCGGCGCCTGGCGGACCCGGCAGCTCTGCTGCAGTGGGTTGTGGAGCAGGAGTTGGACGGTGCTGTGGTGTCCGTACCGCCCGCACTGTTCCGGTACGACGCCGGCGTCGAGTGGGCGGAGCTGGTGAACCAAGGGCTCCGTGAACTCGCGACACCTCAGCTACGCGTGCTGGGCCAGCTACCACTGCTCGACCCGGAGGCACCTGCGGTTGCTGCGTCTCTGGCTGGTGAGGGCGTCTTCAGTGGCTTTGCTCTTGGTACGCCGAGCTACGAAGGGCTGGATCCGGTGTGGCAAGTGCTGCACGCGGTTGAGGCCTTCACGCTGATCCACCCGGGTCACAGTGACGACAAGCGGCTTGAGTCGTTCTACTTGACGAATCTGTTGGGGAATCCGTACGAGACCGGGCTGGCCGCGGCCAGCCTGGTCTTCGCGGATGTGCCGGGGCGGTTTCCGGGGATCCGGTTCTGCCTGTGCCATGGGGGTGGTGTCACGGCGGCGTTGGCCGGCCGGTGGCAGCGGGGGATCGACACGGCCCGGCCGGGGATCGAGCCGCCGTCGTTGCCGGTGGCGGACGCGTTGCGCCGGTTCTACGTCGACGATCTGGTGCACGACGACGCCGTACTGGAGTTGCTCGGCTCGACCTTCGGGGGTGACCGGGTGCTGGCCGGCAGCGACTGGCCGTTCCCGATGGGCAGCGATTCGGTGGCCGCCGCGCGGGCGGTGGCGGCCGGTGCGCTGACCGCGCCACTGGCGAAGGGGGTCGTTGCGCCGTGAGACGCGGTTTTTGTCAGGACCTAGATGTGATCAGATATCAAATGTGGATGAACGGGGTGGACAGATGAGTTCTCGCACGGGGGCGACGCTGCGCTGTCACGGGCCAGGGCAGCAGTTGAAGGCCGAGGAGCTCGAGGTGGTTGCCGGACCGGAGGAGACGCTGGTCGAGATGCGGCTGGCCGCGGTGACGCAGGCCGACCGGTCGGTGGTCGCCGGCAAACAGCCAACCCAACCCTTCGTTCCAGGATCCGAGGGCACCGGCGTCGTGGTCACCTCGTCGGTCCTCGAAGCCGGGACGCCGGTGGTGATCCGGGGCGAAGGAGTCGGTGTGACCAGGCCCGGCCTCTGGGGTCGATACGCCGTCGTGCCGGACGCCGCCGTACATCGTCTGCCGGCCACACTGGATCCTGTTGCCGCTTTGGTGCTGCTGACACCAGCTCTCACGGCCCACACCGCGGTACGACGGGTTGCCGGCGTACTGGAGGGCGAGACTGTCGTGATCACCGGGATCACCAGCCTGGTCGGTCGACTGTGTGCTGCAGTCGCTCGATCGGCCGGTGCGACGAAGGTGATCGGGCTGGCGCGGCTCGGTGAGTCCGTGGACGTGGCGGCCCCGTTGGTCGACCAGATCGTGCGAGTGGACGAGTTGGGCCAGATCGGACGCGAGCTGCCGTGGTGTGACGCGGCCATCGACACTGTGGGCGGTCCAGTGACCAGTGGGGTGCTCGGACACATCACTCCGGGCGGGCGGGTCGCCGTACTGGGGTACAAGGCTGGTGAATTCACCACCATCGACTTGCATCAGTTGATCGGGCGGGATCTGCGAGTGCTGCCGGTGAACCTGCAGCGAACCGTCCTCGAGCCTGGTGCGGTCAGCCAGGCGCTGGCTGACGTGGCGCCCGCGCAGTTCCGCCCGGACGTCGAGGTGTTACCTGCCGATCGAGTTGCTGACGCACTTGATCGCAACGCCCTCGATCGCCGGGTTTTCCTTGATCTGTCGACGTTCTAGCGCTCTGCCCGTTTGGACTGCTGGACTAGACCAATCGGTGTTGCGCAAGTCTCCACTGGGCAATCGGTTGTCGAAGTGCCCCAGATCACCTGCTGCCCGCTACGGTTACCTCCCAGAGTTGTGCCGTGGAGGAGAGAGGCAGCCCGCACCCTATGACCCGACGACTCGAGCTCACGCCCGGGGGACCGACCGGCCGTCGTACTCTCGCCGAGGAGGCTGCGGCCGAACTGCACGAACTCATCCTGTCCGGTGAACTTCCGAGTGGTACGGCGCTCCGGCTGGAGGAGTTGGCCAAGCGGCTGGACATGAGTCAGATGCCGATCCGCGAAGGACTGCGGCGGATGCAGGCGCTCGGGCTGGTCGAGATCGTGCCGCACAAGGGTGCGTGGGTCCGCGAGTTGTCGATGGAGGACCTGCGCGACACCCACCAGACCCGGCTGGCGCTGGAGTCCCTCGCCGTCCGGGCCGCCGCGACGCGCTTCTCCGAATCGGACGCCACCCTGGCCAGAGCTGCGCTGGCCGAGCACGTCCGGCTCTCGAAGGCCGGTGACAACATCGCCTCCCGGCAGGCGCACACCGAGTTTCACTTCGCGATCTACCGGTCCGGCGGGTCTCGCTGGCTGCCGCGCGCGATCGAGCCCGTGTGGCAGAACAGCGAGCGCTACCGCTTCGGCTCCCGTCAGACCAAGGCGCGGATCGAGCAGACGCGGCGTGAGCACCAGGCGATCCTCGACGCCTGTGTCGCGCACGACGAAGCCGGTGCCGAGGCCGCACTGCGCGAACACCTCGAGGGTGCGATGCAGCGCATCACGGAAACGATGGAGCGTCGCTACCAGAAGAGCTGAGCACCTCGAAACGATCGGTGTCCCAGCCACTCGCGTCGAAGATCGCCCGTAGCAGTAGGGAGTCACCTCGTCGGCCGTACGTCGTGACCAGCTCGGGGATGGCCGTCGTACCCAGTCCGTCGTAGTAGTGGTCCAATGCCTTGCGACGCCGCAGCTCCGGCCCACCGTTGACCTCTTGAAGCACTGTGCTCTCGTCGCAGCCGACAACTTGGCCGGACCCCACCTGCTCACCCGGCAGGAGTTGCTGCATCAGTTCCTGACCGGCGCGGACGTCCTGCGCCCGCAACCGGGCTCCCAGCGCATGACACGGCTGCTGTCGCACAGCCCGCTGTACGGCTCGTGAGATGGCGATGTGGTCCGGATGCCCGGTAAGGCCGTCTCTGCCGACAGTGAGCAGCAGTTGCGGCTCGACTTCGCTGATCGTGCTCTCGACCGCATGTGCGACGTCACCGAGCTCAGCACTCGCCAGAGTGTTTGGACCAGCTGAGCCGCCGTCGTCGACCCAGCGATCCTTGGTGCTCAGCCAGCCCCACTCGTCGATACCCAGCAGGTCGCAGGAGGCTTGCAGCTTGTCCGCTGCATCGCCGATCCCTTGCATGGCAACCCGCAGTACGACGTGCCACCCCGCCTCACTCAGTACTGCGGTCGCGGCACCCGTGGCGAACACCTCGTCGTCCGGGTGCGCCTGTACTACAAGGGCTGTGCGCACTCAGTCGGCCAGCCGGGCCGGGAAGCCACCCGTCGCCACCGGGCCCCAGCGCTCCGGGGTGATGCGGATCAGGCACTTGCCCTGCGTCCGCATGGCTTCGCGGTACTCGTCCCAGTCCGGGTGCTCGCCGGAGATCGAGCGGTAGTAGTCCACCAGCGGCTCCACTGCGTCCGGCAGCTGGATCACCTCACCAGTACCGTCCACCTGCACCCACGGGCCGTTCCAGTCGTCCGACAGCACTACGACACTGGTCCGCGGGTCCCGCTCCACGTTGGTGCTCTTGGCCCGCTCCGGGTACGACGAGATGACGATGCGGCCCTCGGTGTCGACACCACCCGACACCGGCGACGCCTGCGGCGTACCGTCCGCGCGAGTGGTGATCAGCAGCATGTGGTGACGCGGCCGCACGAACTCCAGCAGCTCGTCGACCCCGACCTTGGTGTTGGTGGCAATAGTCCTCGGCATGACTCCACCCTATGCAGTCCAACAGGTGTCCTGCCGGTGCAGGTCGTCAGGCGTCGTTCGGTTGCAGATCGGCTGGGGTGAGGAGCTGCTCGAGCTCCTCGTCGGTGAGTTGGTTGACGAGGGCCTTCAGGCGTTGGGCCTGTGGGGTCGTCGGGAGCGCGCCTTCGAGCAGGTCGGGGAGGTAGAGCTCGTAGCCGGCGCGGGCTCGTGGTGAGTACCTGTGCCTGGTCCGGGCCACGGCGGAGGAGACGCGGATGGCGTGCTCGTTGCCCGGTGGTACTCCCTCGCGGTCGATCTCGCGGGCGGCGAACCGGAAGCCGTTGGCCCGGTCGCAGCTCGCACACCCGGTCGGTCCGGCGCCGAGGCCGGAGCCACAGTCGGGGCAGGTCAGCTGCTTGAGCGCGCCGTCCACGATCCGCCAGTCGAACTCGGAGGTGTCCTGCAGGACGACCTCGGCCAGCTCGCGCTCATCCGCCGTTCCGGCGGTGATCCCGGACTCGGCGCGGAACCGGCGCCAGGCCTCGTCGATACTGTCCTCGACCTGCAGGAGCGCGGCGATCTGCCGCGGATGATCGACCCGTCGCATGCGGTGACTTTAGTCTTCCGGTGGGCTGGGGACGACCACATTGACATGTTCGAACAGGTGTTCGAACATGGATTCATGACGGGGACGACGGAAGCAGATCGAGCGCGACCGGGAGTCACGGCGCTGGACCAGGCGCGAATGCTCCTCGCCCGAGCCAAAGCCCAGAAAGCCGCCCGCCTCCGCGAACAAGAAGAAGCAGCCATCACCCCGCCCGAGCCCCCCAAACCCCGCCCGAGCACCCCCTCGCACACCACCCCCACGGCTGCTTTCTCCGGCTCTGCTGCCCACCTCCACCCCACCGACCCTGACCACCTCCGCGCCCCCCTCTCCGCCCACCCCGGCGCCTCAACTCCCCGCATCCCCCCTGCCTCCGACTCCACCACCCACCTCGACCCCACGGCCGCTTCCAGCGGCTTCGGCTCGGCGGGTCGGCTGAGCGCCGCCGACCCCACCCGCCTGAGACTCGCCGCAGACTCGGGGGAGCTCGGCTCTGTGGTGACAGCAGGGCCTGCGGGGCTGAGACGACTGGTGCCGGCGCCACGGACCACCGAGGTGCGGGTGCAGCAGGCGTTGGACACCGCGAGTGTGGATCGGGTGCTGCCCACCCTGCCTGCGGTCTCCGAGTTGCTGGCCGGGCCCGGACTGCGCGGCGGTTCGGCGTACTCCGTGCGCGGTTCGTCCGCGTTGGTGATGGCGATGATGGCCGGCCCGTCCGCGGAGGGTGCGTGGTGCGGGGTGGTCGGGCTGCCGTCGTTCGGTGCGGAGGCGGCGCGAGGGCTCGGGGTCGACCTGGATCGCCTGGTCCTGGTGCCGGACCCGGAGCACGACTGGCTCAACGTCGTCGCCGCACTGGTCGACGCTCTGACCGTGGTGGTCGTCCGTCCACCGGGTGAGGTGACACCTGGGGAGGCATCCCGGCTCGCCGCGCGTCTGCGGACCAGGGGTGCGGTGCTGATCGCGGTCGGCTCCTGGCCGGGAAGCGAGGCGCGCCTGGAGGTGGAGAGCAACACCTGGACCGGCTTGGGGTCCGGCGAAGGCATGCTCGCCGCGAGACAGGCGACCGTCGTGGTGACAGGTCGGCGCGCCGCCGTACGCCAACGGAAGCATCAGCTCTGGCTCCCCGGACCGGACGGCACCGTCCGCTCGGTCGAATCGGTTGATCAGGTCCACTCGGTTGATCCACTCGGCGAGGAAGCTCTGCGCTGGCAGGACGAGGCGGTGGGCTGATGAGTGGTCGCGGACTGACTCGCACGATGGTGGTCTGGGTGCCCGACTGGCCGGTGACGGCAGCCGCGGTGGCGGCCGGACGATCCCCCGACGAGCCCATCGCCGTCCTGGAGAAGGGCAAGGTGCTCGCCACCTCCGCCGCCGCCCGGGCCGGAGGGGTGCGCCGCGGTCTGCGCGCCCGCGACGCACAGTCGCGCTGCCCGGAGCTCGTCGTACTGAAGTACGACCCGGTGATCGACGCGCGCGCGTTCGACCCGGTGATCGGCTGCCTGGAGGCGCTCATCCCCGGCATCCAGGTGATCCGCCCGGGCATGTGCGCGTTGAAGGCGCGCGGGCCGACCCGGTTCTACGGCAGCGAGTCCGCGGCGGCGGAGAAGCTACTCGACCGGCTCGAGACGTTCGACGTACCCGGAGGCCGGGTGGGGGTCGCCGACGGCCCGTTCGCCGCCGAGCAGGCGGCCCGGTCGAGTCCGGCGCAGACCCGGATCCTGGTGGTCCCGCCGGGGGAGTCCGCGGAGTTCCTGGCGCCGTTCAGTGTCGACACGCTCGAGCAGCCGACGCTCGCCGACCTGCTCCGCCGGCTCGGGCTGCGGTCGCTGGGTGCGTTCGCGCGGTTGTCACCCACCGAGGTGCTGACCCGGTTCGGCCCCGACGGTGCGTTCGCGCACCGGCTCGCCTGCGGGTACGACGTACGTCCGGTGGTCGGCCGCGAGGTGCCGCCGGAGCTCGTCCGCACCCTCGACTTCGAGCCGGCGGTGGACCGGGTCGACCAGGTCGCCTTCGCGGTCCGGTCGGTCGCCGACGAACTGATCGCCCGGCTGACCGAGCTCGGCCTGGTCTGTACGACGCTGCGGGTCGAGGCCGGCACGGAGTCCGGCCGGATCCACGAGCGGGAGTGGTTGCATCCACGCTGGTTCACTGCTGCCGACGTGGTGGATCGGGTCCGCTGGCAGTTACAGGGGAGTGGTACGGCGACCAGCGAGCTGACGTCACCCGTCGTACGGCTCCGGCTCATTCCTGAACAGGTCGATCCGGTCGGTGCGCATGTCGACGGACTGTGGGGAGGTGGGCCGGACGAGCGGATCCACCGGGCGCTGTCGCGGGTCCAGAGCATGCTCGGTCATGGTGCCGTCGCATCGGTCGTGATCGGCGGCGGTCGCGGGTCCGCCGAGCGGCAGACCTTGATTCCGTGGGGCGATCGTCCGGTGCCGGCCCATCCGGCGGATCAGCCGTGGCCGGGCGCGATCAGTTCCGCCGACCCGGCGCGCTGGCCCACGCTCGCGCCCACCACCATCTTCCCCACCCCGCTGCCCGCCCAGGTCCTCGCCGAGGACGGCAGCCAGGTCTCCGTCAGCGCCCGCGGTGCCCTCTCCGGCACCCCCACCGCCTTCCGCCTCGACCCCGACCCCCGAGTTGCCGACAGCAACAAACTCCACCCGATCACCGCCTGGGCCGGCCCCTGGCTCGTCGACGAACGCTGGTGGGACCCCCGCGCCGAATCCCGCCGAGCCCGCTTCCAATTCACCACCGCCGACACCCGAGCCTGGCTCTTCACCCTCCACCAAACCACCTGGCAAGCCGAAGCCACCTACGACTAACCCTCCGAGAGGCGACTGACTCTGTCTGATCGGAAGCCATCTACGGTGTCGGCACAGAATTGTCGGAGGTGGGGGTGAGAATGGCGCGGTGGACGAGTCAGCGCAGTTCGGGCCGCACCGATGGTCGGCGGGGTACCACGGTGCGGATGAGAGGTTTCGTGGGGCGACGTTCATGGTGGGGGATCTGCGGGACGCGCGGTTCGTCGACTGTGATCTGACCGGGGCCAGGATCGTCGACGGGTGTCTGGTCGACGTCGCCATCTCGGGGTATGTCAGCAACCTGGTCGTCAACGGGATCGACGTCACTGAGTACGTCGAGGCCGAGCTCGATCGGCGGCATCCCGAGCGGGTGCAACTGCGGAACGTGCAGAACGCGGATGACTTCCGCGCCATGTGGGCCACGACCGAGCGGCTGTGGTCGGAGCTCATCGAGCGGGCCGAGCGGCTGCCCGAGGCCGTCCGGCATGAGCGGGTCGCCGACGAGTGGTCGTTGGTCGAGACGTTGCGGCACCTCGTCTACATCACCGACTCCTGGGTGAGCCGAACGATCCTCGATGAGGAGAGGCCGTTCCATCCGCTCGCGCTGCCTCAGACCGCCTACGCGCCCGCGGATGCCGCGGCGCTGGGGATGGAGCTCGACGCCAAGCCGTCGTACGCCGAAGTGCTCGAAGCGCGCGCGGACCGGGTGGCGGTCGTGCACGGTGTCCTCGACGGTCTGACCGATGCTGAGCTTGGCCGGCTCTGTCTGCGATCGCCCGCGCCCGGCTATCCAGAAGAAGAACGCCCGGTCGGCGAATGCCTCGGCGTCCTGATGGAGGAGGAATGCGAGCACTACCGCTTCGCCACCCGCGACCTGACCATCCTCGAATCCCGCTGAGCGCTGCACCGGCGCCGCGCACGACCCACCAGCTGGGATGTCAGCGCGCGACGACCGTGAGGGTGACGGTGGCTCCGACGGGCAGCATCGTGCCAGGGACGGGCGAGACGGCCATGAGCTGGCCGGGGGGATAGCTGGGGGACTTGATGGTTCGGATCGTGGACTTCAGGCCCAGCTTGCGGAGTGCGGCGGCGTACGTGGCTCCGGTCGGTCCCTGCCCGTTCGTTGCCATGGCGTAGATATCCGGTACGCCGACCTGGTCCGGAACGATCGTGATCCGCTCGAGGATGCGATCGACCTCCTCGGCGCTCGTCGACGACTCCGCCCAGAACCAGGTGTCCAGCGACGGGATGCGGACCCCACCTGAGCACGTCCTGACCTTATAGACGTTCCCCTCGACGCAGGTCGTGTGCCGGCGTTCGGCGCGCACTCCGTCGATCTCGATGGTTTCGTCGGCGGTGAGGTCGAAGATCGTCGGCCGGCCGCGCCCCACATCCACACTCTCGACCCCCACGCGACGGGGCATCGCACAAAGGAGACCGTCCCGCCGCAGGATGGCCGTGTCCTGCTGCGGTGTCCAGCAGTGCGTCTGATTCGTACCCCAAGCGCTGGGTACGGCGATCGCAGCGTGACCAAGGCCCACTAGACGCATGTCCGCGGGTACGACGCCCGGGCTGGCGGAGGCGACCGGCGGCGGAGAGATCTCGGGACTCGCGTCAGGCCGCACAAGCACCGCGGTTCCGCCGACCGCGGTCACCACAGCAACCGCGGCGGCAACAGACACCGCCACAGTGCGACGACGACGCAGCCGGGTGACGCGGGCGTGCATCGCGTCGATCGGGGGTGGCCCGACGTTGGTCCGATCCCCGGCGCGTTCGAGAAGCTCGGTCAGCTTGGATTCGATCATCGGGATCCTCGCAGTTCTGCCAGGTCTGGGTCCTGGGCGAGGGCCTTCACGGCTCTGGACAGGCGGCTCTTCACGGTGCCGGCGGCGACGTCGAGCACGGAGGCCATCTGCTGTTCGCTCAGGTGGGTGTAGTACCGCAGGACCACCGCAGTGCGTTGGTCGCTGGGCAGTCGGTCGAGGGCACGCAGGACGGCGTCGGTGTCGTCGATGCTGGTCGTGTGGTCGATGCCGGCCGGTTCGGGCAGGGTTGCGGTCGGCTTCTCACCCATCCAGCGGCGGCGTCGTCCGGAGAGGAAGGTGTTGATCAGAACCCGGTGGACGTAGGCGTCCCGGTCATCGGCGGCTTGGACCTTGCCCCACTTCAGCAGGCACCGTTCGAGAGCGGTCTGGACGAGGTCCTCAGCTTCGGGGTGTGTGCACCCCAAGAGCACCGCGGATCGCACCAGACTGGGCCAGCGCGCCGCCACGTACTCGCTGAAGTCGTCCGTGCTCATGCTCACCCGCTCTCCCCGTTGCCCTCACCCGTATAGACACGTTGGCACCCGGCCGAGGTTCCAAGGAGGGCCGGAGAGCTAGAAGTCGATGCGCATGACGGTCCGGCGGACGGTGGGCCGGGTGACCTCCTTGAAGCCGGCTTCCTCGAAGGCCTGGTGCGGTCCGACGTGGAGTTCGCCCCAGGTGATCTGTTTGCCCGGCTGGGTGACCATCGGGTAGGCCTCGAGGGCGCGAGCCCCGCGGGTGCGGGCGTGGTCGATGGTCGCGCGGGCGAGGAGATAGGTGAGGCCGCGGCCGCGGAAGCCCTTGCGGACGACCATGCAGGTGACCGCCCAGACGCCGTCGTCGTCCTTGTCCTCGGAGCGGTCGGTCCAGGGGACGCGGGAGGTGCGGAGTTTCGGGTACGCCGTTCGTGGCTCGACCGCGACCCAGCCGGCCGGTTCGCCGTCGACGTACCCGACCAAGCCGCTCGTCGATGTCGCGCCGGGGTCGCCGCAGGCGGTCTGGTCCTGGAGCATCGCGGTGCGTTCCTCCTGGGTGGAGTCGCGCCAGATCCAGCCGCGGATCTTGAACCGCTGGCATTGGCAGTGCCCCGCGTCGGCGGTCCCGAAGATCGCCTGGAGGTCCGCCCACGATGCCTCGTTCGCGGGTACGACGGTCAACTGGTCCGCCTCGATCGGCGTCATCGCGCTCAGCCGGCTCATGATCGGCAGACTAAGTCCTATTCCGGACGCTCTGCTTCCGGAACGAGGATGTCCTGGAGGCGATCAGCGAAGTCCGTCGGGAACTCGTGGGCCACCCCCGGCAACCACTCCACCGAGACACCGAAGCCACGCAGTTGCTCACCAGCGTCCTCTATGACCTCTCGCAGATCGTCGTCCGTCCCCATCAACACCACCGCCGGCTCCAATGCACGGTGGGCCTCTGTCGGCAGTTGGCGGAGTGCCGGAGCCAGTACGACGACGCCGGCCACTGGCTGTGGTTGAGCGGTGAGTGCCCAGTCGAGGGCTACTCGGCCACCTGCGGAGAAGCCTGCTGCGATGAGAGGCGCGGACTGCAGTTCTGTTGGCAAGCGGGTCAGTGCCCGGGCAACGTCGTCGCGGGAGCGCTCGGGGTCGGGCCAGGTGCGGTACCTGGGCGACATGAGCTGCGACGACTCCACACACACCAGTGCGTAGCCGAGCGTCGTCACACTCGCCCAGTCGCGGGCTGCATGCGTAGCCCGCTGCCCGGCCCCATGCAGAGCGACCACCACACCCCGCACGTCACCGGTCGGCAGCCGAAGTACAGGCTCCACCCTCTCTGGACGCGCAGCCGCACGCAGCGAGCGGGAGGACTCCAGCAGGTCGGTGAAGCCCGGCAGACTCTGGAGCGTGGCTAGGTCGTCGTCCTCGGTGAGGAGAGTGTCATCCCACCAGGCGCCGGCAGTAGCGGCGGACTGGAGGGCGGCCAAGGCCTGGTCCGGGTGACCGAGTACGGCGAGCAGGCAAGCGCGCAGGTGGGTCACCTCGGCCAGCCACGGCAGGATGGAGTCGTCGGCCTGGTCGGCTTCAGCGAGCGCCTCCTGGTAGCGGCCTTGCTCGTACAAGAGCGCCGCGCGGTCGATCAGGGCGTCGTATTCAGCCTCGGGATTCTGCACCCCATGATTGTGTGGCCAGGTGGGTGCAGCACCCTGGGAAAGCTAGAGAGCGTCGGCGCGAGACTGCAGGTAGCGCTGTTCGGGGATGCTGTCGGTCCGGCGGGCCGCCTGCTGGTAGGCGGAGCGGGCGGCCGGGAGGTCGCCGGAGAGCTCCAACAGATGCGCGCGTACGGCGGCCAGCCGGTGATGGTCCTTCAACGCCGGATCGACGTCGTCGAGGAGGGCGAGACCGCGGGCCGGGCCGTGGACCATCGCGACCGCGACGATGCGGTTGAGGGTGACCATCGGGCCGGGCGCGGTCGACTCGAGCAGTTCGTACAGCATCAGGATCTGCCGCCAGTCGGTGTCCTCGGCCCGCTCGGCCTCGTCATGGACGGCGGCGATCGCGGCCTGCAACTGATACGGCCCGACCGGTGCCGTCCGCAACGTCGACGCGATCAGCTCGGTGCCCTCGGCAATCGCCTCGGCGTCCCACAACGACCGGTCTTGCTCCGGCAACGGGACCAGCGCGCCGTCGGCCGTCGTACGGGCCGGTCGTCGAGCGTCCGTCAGCAGCATCAGCGCCAGCAGCCCGGCGACCTCGCCCTCGGCCGGCAACTCCGAGCACAACTGCCGGGTCAGCCGGATCGCCTCCGCGCTCAGCTCGACCCGGTGCAGCGACGAACCGGACGACGCGGTGTACCCCTCGTTGAAAATCAGATACAGCACATGCAGTACGGCGGCCAGCCGCGACGGCAGCTCCGCGGCGGGCGGCAGCGCGAACCGGGCGTCGCGCAGCTTGGCCTTCGCCCGGCTGATCCGCTGCCCGATCGTTGCCTCCGGCACCAGAAACGCCCGGGCGATCTCACCGGTGGTCAGCCCGCCGACCGCCCGCAGCGTCAGCGCGACCTGCGACTGCGGGGTCAGCGCCGTGTGACAGCACAGCATCAGCAACGTGAGCGAGTCGTCGACCATCGGGGCCGGCTCCGCGGCGAGCGCCTCTTCCCGCCGCGCCCGCGCCGCCTCACTCCGCAGGACCTCGATCCGCCGCCGGGACGCGACCGTGATCAGCCAGCTGCGCGGATTGTCCGGTACGCCGTCCGCCGGCCACTGCTGCGACGCGGCCAGCAGAGCCTCCTGTACGGCGTCCTCGCACGCGTCGAAATCGCCGTACCGCCGGACCAGCGGGCCGAGCACCTGCGGAGCCAGCTCGCGCAGCAGCTCCTCGACCATCACATCAGGGCGCCGAGGTCCCGGACCGGACGGATCTCGACGATGCTGAACGGCGCCTCCGGGATCTGCGGAACGATCTCGACCGCGCGCTCCAGGCTGTCGCAGTCGAGCAGGTAGAACCCGGCCAGTTGCTCCTTCACCTCCGCGAACGGCCCGTCGGTGGTCATCACCCGGCCGTCGCGGATCCGCACCTGCAAGGTGGCGTCCGGGTCGTCGAGCGACTCCGATGCCAGCAGTTCGCCGCTCGCGGAGAGTGCCTCGTGCAACGCGGTGTAGCCGGCCATCCCCTCCCGCTTCTGCTCGTCGCTCAGCGAGTCCCAGACCTTGCGGGACTCCGGGTTGCCGTAGATCAGCACCAGGAACTTCACCAGCACTCCTCCCGTTCAGTTCAGCGTAGACGCAGGGCAAGCATCACCCTTGGATATCGATCGGGTCACCGGTTCATCGCGGGCGTAGCGGGAACGGAGCAGGGGCGTTCTGGTATCAGGGGAAAGGCAGGGCATGCCCCGGTGTGGCCGGGCGTAAACCTGTCGACGTGCCCAAGTACAGTTACGACCGTATTCAGGGTGAGAGAGGGAGGGGTCGCGTGCCGGAATTGGAAGTGTCCGACCGGGTACTGACGATCCCGAACGCGCTCAGCTTCCTCCGGTTGCTGGGGGTGCCGCTGTTCCTGTGGCTGATCCTCGGACCGCAGGAGGACGGCTGGGCGCTGCTGGTGCTCGCCGTCTCCGGGTTCACCGACTGGGCCGACGGCCAGATCGCCCGGCGGATGAACCAGACCACCCGGCTCGGCCAGATGCTCGACCCGGTCGCGGACCGGCTCTATATCTTCGCCACCGTGATCGGCCTGGCGCTGCGCGACATCATCCCGTGGTGGCTGGCGATCGCGCTGCCGTTGCGCGACCTGCTGCTGATCTTCACCCTGCCCGCCCTGCACCGCCGCGGCTTCAACGCGCTGCCGGTGCACTTCCTCGGCAAGTCGGCCACGTTCTGCCTGCTGTACGCGTTCCCGCTGCTCCTGCTCGGTGACGGCGACAGCACTCTCAACCTGCTCGCGCGGGTGTTCGGCTGGGCGTTCGCGATCTGGGGGACCGGACTGTACTACTGGGCCGGCGTCCTGTACTTCGTCCAGCTGCGCCACCTCGTCCAAACGGTGAAACCGATCAACGACCCGGCCGGGTAGACCCGTGACTCAGCAAGCCCCACCGAAGGACGGCCCACCCAAGCCGCGGCGTGTCGACGCGTCCATGTCGCTGCTGAACAACCTGATGGCCCACCCGCTCGACGAGGGGTACGCCGTCGCCGCCCGCACCCGCCCGAAGCAGGACAGGCCGGCCCGGGCCCGGCACCGGGTGATGCTGATCGCGGCGACCCTCGTGCTCGGGTTCCTGCTCGCCGTCGCGGCCTCGCAGAACTACCGCAGCGCGCCCGAGGCCGAGAAGCAGCGCAGGGAGCTGATCACCCGCATCAACCAGGCCGACACCCGGCTGAGCACGATGCGCACCCAGCAGGCACAGCTGGCGGACGAGGTACGGCGGTTGCAGGCCAGCGGACTGAGCAACACCAGCTCGGGTGCCGCCCTGCAGCAGCAGCTGGACGCCCTGGAACTGCAGACCGGCGCGATCGCCGTCACCGGGCCCGGGCTCAAGGCCGTGGTCGACGACGCGAAGGACGCCGACAAGGAAGGGCGCCTGCTCGACGTCGACCTGCAGCAGTTGGTCAACGGTCTGTGGACGGCCGGCGCGGAGGCGATCTCGGTGAACGGTCACCGGCTCACCTCGATGACCGCGATCCGTGGCGCCGGCAGTGCGATCACGGTCGACTACAGCTCGCTCACCCCGCCGTACACGGTGCTCGCGATCGGGGACACGGGGACCCTGCCGGCCCGGTTCGCCCAGAGCTCGGGCGGTCAGTGGGTGCAGTACCTGGTCAGCAACTTCGATGTCCGGATGACGATCACGACGGAGGAATCCTTGCTGGTGCCCGCCGATGCGACCATCGCGTTGCGCTATGCGAAGGTGAGTGGACCGAGATGATCGCCGTACTCGGACTGGTGCTCGGTGTCGTGATCGGCCTGCTGGTCGCGCCCGACGTCCCGGAATGGGCCCAGCCGTACCTGCCGATCGCCGTCGTCGCCGCGCTCGACGCGGTGTTCGGGGCGCTCCGGGCGTTCCTGGACGGGATCTTCGACGACAAGGTCTTCGTCGTCTCGTTCATCTCCAACGTGCTGATCGCCGCGCTGATCGTCTACCTGGGCGACCAGCTCGGGGTCGGCTCCCAGCTGTCCACGGGCGTGGTCGTCGTCCTGGGCATCCGGATCTTCACCAACATGGCCGCGATCCGCCGGCACGTCTTCAGGGCCTGACATGAGCGACGACAAACCCGACCCGAAGCCGGACCCGAAACCCGATCCGGTCGACCCGAAGCCCGGCCGGGCTCCTGACCCGGAGCCCGGGCCGAAGTCCGGCCCGGCTCCCGACGCCAAGCCCGGCCCGGCTGCCGACGCCAAGCCCGGCCCGGCTCCCGAGCCGAAGCCCGGCCCGGCTCCCGATTCGGTCGAGCCGCCGCACCCGGACGAGCCGACCCCGATGCCGCAGCCGAAGAAGCCGCGCACGCCGAACCTGGCGCTGCGCCGGCTCAAGGCCGGGTTCAAACCGTCCCGCGGCCAGGCCATCGTGGCCGTCGTCCTCGCGCTGGTCGCGTGTATGGCGGTCGTCCAGGTCCGGGTGAACCGGGCCGACGACGGCTACCAGAACGCCCGCCGCGAGGACCTGATCGCGATCCTGGACGGCCTGGGCCAGAACACCCGCCGGCTGGAGAGCGAGATCACCGAGTTGGAGGAGCGGAAGAATTCGCTGTCGTCGAGCGCCGACAAGGCGCAGACCGCCCGCGAGCAGGCCGAGGCGCAGGTCCGGGTGCTCGGCATCCTGGCCGGCACTCTGCCCGCGCAGGGACCGGGGGTCCGGATCACGCTGAACGACCCCGACAGCAAGATGACCTCGAGCAACCTGCTGGACGCGATCGAGGAACTGCGCGACGCCGGGGCCGAGGCGATCCAGATCAACGGCTCGGTCCGGGTGGTCGCCAGCACCGATTTCGTCGACGACGCACCCGGTATCCGGATCGACGGTCAGAAGGTCAACTCGCCGTACGTGATCGAGGCGATCGGTGAGTCGCACAACCTGGCCGAGGCGGCCAACTTCCCCGGCGGGCTGGTCAGCGAGGTGACCGGTCCGCAGGTGGGCGGGACGGCCGAGGTGACCGAGCTCCCGCTGGTTCAGATCACCGCCTTGCACGCGCCCGAGGAGCATCGTTACGCTCGCCCGGCGCCCAGCCCGACCAAGTAGCCCAGCGCCTGACCAAACGAGCTGTGCTTTGAGCGAAAGAGGACGAAGGTGTACCCCGAAGACCTGAAGTACACGGCCGAGCACGAGTGGTTGAAGGCCGACGGCGACGCCCCGGTGCGGGTCGGCATCACCGACTTCGCGCAGGACGCGCTCGGCGACATCGTCTACGTGCAGCTGCCCGAGGTCGGCAGCAAGGTACGGGCCGGTGACGCCTGTGGTGAGCTGGAGTCGACCAAGAGCGTGAGCGACCTGTTCGCGCCGGTCAACGGCACCGTGACCGCGGTGAACGAGGCGCTCGCCGACCAGCCGGACCTGGTCAACAGCGACCCGTACGGCGAGGGCTGGCTGCTCGACATCGAGGTCGAGGACGCCGAGGAGGTCGAGGCGCTGATGGACGCCGAGACCTACCAGGGCCAGCTCGACCAGAGCTGAGCAGAACCGCTCGGAGCCGGCCTGGCACGAACTGATAGGTTGGCCGGACCTCAACCGCTGGTAGAGGGTTGAGGTCCGCGGTTCTGAGTCCACACTTGTTCATACGGGGTCTATCAAAAACGTCGCCGGACCGCCGGCGATCGGGAGGATCACAGCATGCCGTTCTGCAACCAGTGCGGGCACGAGAACTCCGAGGGCAGCCGGTTCTGCTCGCAGTGCGGAGCGATGCTCCCTGGCGCGGACCGCCCGGCGGCAGCCCCGGCGACACCCGGTGTCACCGACACCGCGATGCTCACCCCGATCGGTGTCGAGCCGGAGCCGGAGCGCACCGGTGAGCCGCTGTCGGCCGACGACGAGGCCGCGGTCGGCGCCCTGCCGGCCGGGTCCGCCCTGCTGATCGTCCAGCGCGGGCCGAACGCGGGCAGCCGGTTCCTGCTCGACGTGGACGTGGTCACCGCCGGCCGGCACCCGGACAGCGACATCTTCCTCGACGACGTGACCGTGTCCCGCCGGCACGCGGAGTTCCGCCGGGGCCCGTACGGCGTGAAGGTCCGCGACGTGGGCAGCCTGAACGGCACCTACGTGAACCGCGACCGGATCGACGAGGTCCAGCTGAACAACGGCGACGAGGTCCAGATCGGCAAGTACCGCCTGGTGTACTACGCCAGTGGCCAAGCCTGAGCAGTCGGTCGAAGGCCGCGGCATCGGTGAGGTGCTGCAGTTCCTGCAGGCCGAGTTCGCCGACGTCACCATCTCCAAGATCCGCTTCCTCGAGGCCGAGGGGCTGGTGGCGCCGGCCCGGACCGCGTCGGGCTACCGCAAGTTCAGTGCCGCCGACATCGAGCGGCTGCGTTACGTCCTGACCGCGCAACGCGACCAGTACCTGCCACTGAAGGTCATCAAGGAACACCTCGCCGCGATGGATCGCGGCCTGCGCCCGTCGGCGGGCGGTCCGCCGGTGGCACCCAGTTCGTTGCCGGAGCCACCCGGTCTCCCGGTCGCCGAGGACTTCGGGGCCTACGGCACCGAGCTGAGGCTGACCCGGGAGGAGCTACGGGCCGCGGCCGACATCCCGGTCGAGTTGCTCGACCAGGTGGAGAACCACGGCCTGGTGGTGGCCCGCGGCAACCACTACGACGGGGACGCACTGCTGGTCGCCACACTGGCCGGCGAGTTCGCCCGGTACGGGATCGAGCCGCGCCACCTGCGCCCGTTCCGTACGGCGGCCGACCGCGAGGCCGGCCTGATCGAGCAGGTCACCGGCCCCCGCCGTACCGAGAAGACCGAGGAGCTGGCCGCCCTGGCCGTCCGCCTGCACGCGGCCCTGGTCCGGTCCCGCCTGCCGCGCTGAGCCTGAGTTGTCCACCGGCGCACCCGCGGGCCTACCCGGGGCTGCCCTGCGGAGTAGGCTGAAGACGTGCGCGAAGTCGACGTGGTCGGAGTCCGGGTGGAGATGCCCTCGAGTCAGCCGATCGTGCTGCTCCGGGAGGTCGGCGGCGAGCGGTATCTGCCGATCTGGATCGGCGCGGCCGAGGCGAGTGCGATCGCTTTCGCCCAGCAGGGCATGGAGCCGCCCCGGCCGCTGACGCACGATCTGTTCGCCGAGACCATCCGGGTGCTCGGGCACACGCTCAGCCAGGTCCGGATCGTGAACCTGACCGACGGGGTGTTCGAGGCGATCCTGGTGTTCGACGACAAGACCGAGATCTCGGCGCGGCCGTCGGACTCGATCGCGCTGGCGCTGCGCACCGGGACACCGGTGTTCTGCACCGAGGAGATTCTGGCCGAGGCCGGCATCCCGGTTCCGGAGAGTGAGGCGACCGGCACCGACGAGGTGGAGGAGGAAGAAGAGGTCGAGCGGTTCCGTGAATTCCTCGACCAGGTGACCCCGGAAGACTTCGACAAGAGCTGACAGTTTGCCGGGCAGATTTGAACGGTCTGGTACAAGCCACGGCAGGTAACGATTGAGGTCGGGATTGCGACACGCTCTCGGGGGAGGGCTGTGATCGTTGACCCTCCCTGATCGGCGGCTTACCTTGAAGGAGTTGTGGGGTGTTGTCACTCCACGGATGTGACCCGTTCCAGTCGGTACCCAGGGAGGCTCAGGCGTGACACGCACCGGCGACACGGATCTGACGGCGCAGTCGACGTCCGAAGCGCACGCCGAGGCGGCCGCTACCGCCGGCGTCCAGGGTCTGCTCTTCGACGACGACCTGCGGCCGATGCCGGAGGACGTCGGGTTCCGCGGTCCGACGGCGTGCGCCGCGGCCGGGATCACCTACCGTCAGCTCGACTACTGGGCCCGCACCGGCCTGGTCTCCCCGTCCGTCCGCCCGGCCACCGGCTCGGGGACGCAACGGTTGTACGGTTTCCGCGACGTTCTGTTGCTGAAAGTGATCAAGCGGCTGCTCGACGCCGGGATCTCGCTGCAGCAGATCCGGACCGCGATCGCGCACCTGAGCAAGCGCGGGATCGACGACCTGACCCAGATCACCCTGATGAGCGACGGCGCCTCGGTCTACATGTGCACCTCGCCGGACGAGGTGATCGACCTGCTGGCCGGCGGCCAGGGCGTGTTCGGTATCGCCCTCGGCGGTGTCTGGCGCGAGGTCGAGGGCTCCCTGTCCGAGCTCCCCACCGAGCGTGCCGACGGTCACGACGACGGCGACCAGCACGCCAACGACGAGCTCGCCGCCCGCCGCCGCGCCCGGATGACCGGCTGATCTCACTCTCCGCACTGCGCGCCCACTCACCGCCGATCAGGATGCGGTGCGTGGGCGCCTTTGTGTTGCGGCTGAACCTCCTGCCCGAACTGTTCGGGGATTCCTGATAGCCTCGGAGGCAGCCGTACACAGCATTCGGGAGAGACCCGTTGACCGGGCGCCGAAGGGGCAATTCCTCCCCGGAACCTCTCAGGCCCATGGACCGAGTGCCACAGGCGACTCTGGAGCGCGCACCGCGTGACAGAGGGGGAGGCGACCGGTAGCACAGTCAGCAACGGAGCCTCTCGATGACCGAATTCTCTGCAATCTTTGCCGACCGACACATCGGGCCGCGCCCGGACGAGGTCGCGCGGATGGTCCAGCTGCTCGGGTACGCCGACGTCGACGCGCTGGTGGATGCCGCCGTCCCCGCGTCGATCCGGTCCGCCGAGGCGCTCCGGCTGCCCGACCCGGCCTCCGAGGTGGACGCGCTGCACGAGCTCCGTCAGCTCGCCGCCCGGAACAACGTCGCCACCTCGATGATCGGCCAGGGGTACTACGGCACCTTCACCCCGTCCGTCATCGTCCGCCGCCTGGTCGAGAACCCGGCCTGGTACACGGCCTACACGCCGTACCAGCCGGAGATCTCCCAGGGCCGGCTCGAGGCGCTGCTGAACTTCCAGACGGTCGTCTCCGACCTGACCGGACTGCCGACGGCCAACGCGTCGCTGCTCGACGAGGGCACCGCGGCCGCCGAGGCGATGACCCTGGCACACCGGTCGAACAAGAAGAGCAAGTCGGATCGGTTCCTGGTCGACGCGGACTGCTTCGCCCAGACCATCGCGGTGGTCCAGACCAGGGCCGAGGCGCTCGGCATCGAGGTCGTGGTCGCCGACACCACCGACGGTCTGCCCGAGGGCGACTTCTTCGGCTTCCTGGTGCAGTACCCGGGCTCCGGCGGCGTGGTCCGCGACCTGAAGCCGCTGATCGCCGCCGCGCACGAGCGCGACACCCTGGTCGCGGTCGCGTCGGACCTACTCGCGCTCACGTTGCTCGAGGCACCGGGTGAGGCCGGCGCCGACATCGTGATCGGGTCGTCGCAGCGCTTCGGCGTACCGCTGTTCTACGGCGGTCCGCACGCGGGCTTCATGTCCGTGCGCACCGGCCTCGAGCGGTCGTTGCCGGGTCGCCTGGTCGGTGTCTCGGTCGACTCCGACGGCGCGCCGGCGTACCGGCTCGCCCTGCAGACCCGCGAGCAGCACATCCGGCGCGAGAAGGCGACGTCCAACATCTGTACGGCGCAGGTGCTGCTGGCCGTGGTCGCGTCGATGTACGCCGTCTACCACGGCCCGGACGGGCTGAAGGCGATCGCCGAGCGCGTCCACGACTACGCCGCCAAGCTGGCCGCGTCGCTGCGTGAAGGCGGTGTCGAGGTCGTCCACGACAGCTTCTTCGACACCGTGCTCGCCCGCGTCCCGGGCCGCGCCGCGGATGTGGTCGACGCCGCCCGGCAGAACGGCATCTGGCTCCGGCTCGTCGACGCCGACCACGTCGGCATCTCCTGCGACGAGAAGACCGACGCCCACGCTCTGCGCTCGGTCTGCGACGCCTTCGACCTCCGGTACGACGCTGCACTCGGTACGACGGCCTTGCCCGAGGCAGTCCGCCGTACGACGGACTACCTGACCCACCCGGTGTTCAACACGCACCGGTCCGAGACGGCGATGCTGCGGTACCTGCGCAAGCTGTCCGACAAGGACTACGCGCTGGATCGCGGCATGATCCCGCTCGGCTCGTGCACGATGAAGCTGAACGCGACCACCGAGATGGAGCCGGTCACCTGGCCGGAGTTCGCCGACCTGCACCCGTTCGCGCCGATCGAGGACGCGGCCGGCTACGTGAAGCTGATCGGTCAGCTGGAGCGCTGGCTGGCCGAGGTGACCGGGTACGCGAAGGTGTCGATCCAGCCGAACGCGGGCTCCCAGGGTGAGCTGGCCGGCCTGCTCGCGATCCGCGGCTACCACCGGGCCCAGGGCGACGAGGACCGCAACGTCTGCCTGATCCCGGCCAGCGCGCACGGCACCAACGCCGCCTCCGCGGTGATGGCCGGGATGAAGGTGGTCGTTGTCAAGGGCAACGACGACGGCACCATCGACCTGGACGACCTGCGCGCGAAGGCGTCCGAGCACGCGACGAAGCTGGCCGCGATCATGATCACCTACCCGTCCACCCACGGGGTGTACGAGGAGAGCGTCACCGAGGTCTGCCGGATCGTCCACGACCACGGCGGCCAGGTGTACGTCGACGGCGCGAACCTGAACGCCCTGCTCGGCCTGGCCAGGCCCGGTGAGTTCGGCGGCGACGTCAGCCACCTGAACCTGCACAAGACGTTCTGCATCCCGCACGGTGGTGGCGGTCCGGGTGTCGGACCGGTGGCGGTGGCCGCGCATCTGGCGCCGTACCTGCCGAACCACCCGCTGCTGGACCAGGCCGGTCCGGAGTCCGGGGTCGGCCCGATCAGCGCGGCGCCGTTCGGGTCCGCCGGTGTGCTGGCGATCTCGTGGGCCTACATCCGGATGATGGGTGCGGAGGGCCTGACCGCCGCCACCAAGGCCGCCGTACTCACGGCCAACTACGTGGCGAAGCGGCTCGAGGGCGTCTTCCCGGTGCTGTACAAGGGCGAGAACGGCCTGGTCGCGCACGAGTGCATCCTCGACCTGCGGCCGATGACGAAGGAGACCGGGATCAGCGTCGACGACGTCGCGAAGCGGCTGATCGACTACGGCTTCCACGCGCCGACGATGTCGTTCCCGGTGGCCGGCACGCTGATGGTCGAGCCGACGGAATCTGAAGATCTAGGGGAGCTGGATCGTTTTTGCGACGCGATGATCGCGATCCGGCACGAGATCGACCGGGTCGCGGCAGGGGAGTGGCCGGCCGCCGACAACCCGCTGGTGAACGCGCCGCACACCGCCGAGTCGGTGATCAACGACAAGTGGGAGCACGCCTACACTCGCGAGGAGGCCGCGTTCCCGCGTTCGGTCGACCGCGCGTCGAAGTACTGGCCGCCGGTCCGCCGGATCGACGGTGCGTACGGCGACCGCAACCTGATCTGCTCCTGCCCAGCCCCGGAGGCCTTTGAGTGACTTCAGTTCGACCTGACACCGCCGACGCTCTGTACGCCGAGATCGCGGCGGCGCAGAGCGAATGGAAGTTGCCGTCGGTCAACGCCGGGCTGGTCCGGGACGGTTCGCTGGTGTGGACCGGGTCGCGCGGGCAGTTCGCCACGGCGGACGGCGGTGCACCCGGTCCGGACGTGCAGTACCGGATCGGGTCGATCACCAAGACGCTGACCGCTCTTCTGGTGATGCAGTGCCGCGATGACGGGTTGCTCGGGCTGAACGATGCCGTGGGCAAACATCTGCCCGGGATCGCCTTCGGGGACAGGACGATCCGGCATCTGCTCGCGCACTCCGGCGGGATGAACGCCGAGCCGGAAGGCCCGTGGTGGGAACGCAATCCGGGGGTCTCGTTCGACCAGCTGACCGCGGCGATGGACGAGTCGCAGGCCGCCGGTCCGGCCGATCGCCGGCACCACTACTCGAACCTCGGCTACGCGTTGCTCGGCGAGGTCGTCGCCCGGCTGCGCGGCGCGACCTGGCTCGAACTCGTGCAGCAGCGGATCCTCGACCCGTTGGAGATGCGGCGTACGTCGTACTTCCCGACGGAGCCGTCGGCAGAGGGCTTCTCGGTGCATCCGTTCAGCGGTCAGCTGGTGGAGGAGCCGGCGTACGACGCCGGGGCGATGGCGCCGGCCGGGCAGCTGTGGAGCACGATCGAGGACCTGGCGAAGTACGCGATGTTCTGGATCGACCCGGTCTACGAGGTGCTCAGCCGGGAGACGGTCGAGGAGATGGCGTCCCCGTCGGCCGCCGATCCACGGGAAGGCCTGGCCGCGTCGTACGGTCTCGGCCTCCGCCTGATCGCCGACGACCCCTACCTCCTGATCGGCCACACCGGCTCGATGCCCGGCTTCCTGGCCGGCCTGTTCGTCGACCGGGTCCGCCGGATCGGCGGCGTGACCCTGGGCAACGCGACGTACGGCAAGGTCGCATCACTCCCGCCCGACCTTCTCCGCACCCTGGTCACGCACGAGCCGCCCCTCGCCCAGGAATGGGTCCCGGAGCCTGTGCTGGACCAGGGCGACGAGCTACTCGGCCACTGGTACTGGGGAAACTCGCCCGTGACGATGAGCGTCTCAGGTGGCATCCTGCAGCTTTCCGGCGCGTTGACCTCGCGGTTCTGGCCGGTCGGCCCGGACCTCTACCAGGGTCGTGACGGGTACTTCGCGGGGGAGAAGCTGAAGGTACTCCGCGACGACACGGCTGCCGTTCGCGAGCTCAACCTCGCGACGTTCACGCTGACCCGGACGCCGTACGGTCGCTGAGGTTGTCCACAGGCGGCCGGAAACGGGTCGCGTGGCGCGATGCAGCCTGGCTAGGCTGTGGCGTATTACAGGGCGCATTACGTGGCGCATCACATGGAGTAGATCAGGGGTAGATCACCCGGCTGCTTACCGGGAGGGCGCAGGTTCGAGTCCTGCCTCCATGTCCAAGTCTGGTCGAGTGAACGGGGTGTCTTGTGCCGGACGAGACAGAGCTGACGGCGTCTCCCGCCTACGCGGTGGGGCAGTTGCGGCGCGCCCTCGAGCGAGCGCTCGCCGCTGACGATGCCGGCGTACGTCGACGGGCTGCCGGCCGGGTGGAGATGTGGCGTGCCGTGCTCGACGGTGTTGCGACCGGACGGTTGGCGATCGGCTCGCGTACGCCGGTGGCGGACACGCCGGCGTGGGTGACCCTGGAGGTCGCGCACGGCGGGTTCGCGACTGGGCGGTATCTGGCCGAGTCAGCGCTGCGTGACGACGAGCTTGAGCGGCTTCGGTCGGTTCCTGCCGATGCGCCGGGTGCCTCGGATCGTGAGCGCCTCAACTTGTGGTACCTCGGCGATGATGGGCTGGCCGAGCTGCTCGACGCCTTGCGCACTGGCCGGTACCGGATCGACGTGCCCGAGGAAGCGGCGTTGCTGGTGGTCGCATGGTTGCTCGACCATGGACGTGACGCGGCGGCTCTTGACCTGGTTGCCGAGCTGCGTCCACTGATGCACCGGCTGCGCTTCACGCCGCGCTTCGAGGCGACGCAGGTGCCGTCCGGTGCGGTGGTCCGGCTGCAGCCGGTCGGTGAGGTCCGAGACTCGTTGCGACAGGCAACCGTCAGGCCGACGATCGCTGCGATGCTGGAGACGTTGCGGGTCTGGAACCCGTTGTACGACAGGCTTGTGGAGCTTTGGTGCGAGACCGTCGAGGGTGAGCTGCCCTCGTTGGCCGGCTCTGCTGAGGTTGTGGGTGGATGGCCGTGCCGGGTGTGGCCTGCGGACTGGTCGGAGCGACGCCGGCAGTGGCTCGACGACTATCGGGCGGCGGTCGAGAGCCATCGCCACTCGGATGCGCATCAGCACTCGAAGAGCAACTTCGCCCGGCTCCGGTCGGCCCTCGAGCGTTGCCCCGAGGACAGCGCGGCGCTCACTGGTCGCGACGTCGGTTGGATCCGCCGGTCACTGGCCAACACGATCAGCGCACACGGTGCACCGCGATCCGAACCCCGCGCCGCCTTGCGCGCTACTCAGGCAGTCGTCGCTGCCCGTCCGACGTACGCCGCGCTCGCCCGGGTGCTGAGCGCCCGGATGGACCGCTATCCCGCTGACGGCGGGCTGCCGTCGCTCGATCCGATCGCGGCCGACGTCACCGAGGAGGAAGCATCGGTCGCGTCCCCGGGGCATCCGATTCCGCCTCACCTGGTGGCGAAAGCGGCGCGCGCTCTGGAGGCGCCGGTCGGTGAGTTGGTGGATCGCGGTGTGATCCCGTCCGGTGAGGTGCTGGCGCGAGTCCTGCCACAGATCACGTCGCAGTTGACCGCCGCGAACATCGATGACAGCTCGCTGGCATCGGCGTACGCACGGACGTACGCCGCGTTCCGGCGCCGCCGCAGCCTCTTGCTGCTCAACCTGGAGCACCAGGTCCGGTTCGACGAGTTGCCGTGGATCGCCGCGGTCGCGCCGTTCCGCGCACGACGTGAGCAGGCGGCTCGGGCCGCCGATCAGTCGCTCCGGGAGACGACTGTCCTCGCCCTCGGTGCGTTCCCCCAGACGATCCTGCCGAACCCGCTGTTGCGGGAACTGAGCGCCCTCACGAACCAGGCGGGCCTTCGGCTGCCGCTGGTCGAGGAGGTCGCGGCGGACATCTTCATGGGGACGTTCACGACGAAGTGGCGGGACGCCGCGACGGTCGCCAGCCGGGTCCTCAGCGGCACCCTGTACGGCCGGTATTACGACCTTCCCGAGGACTGGCCGGTGGTCGAGGTGACCTGGAAGCGCTGGCGCAAGTCCACCGCCGAGGACTTCGCCCAGTTGTGCGTCCGCCGTTCTCAGGAGGCCCGGACCGGGGACGCCAAGGGCTACGTCGCGAGCAATGGCGTCGTACTGGAACAGAGCCAGATCCTCACCACTCAGAATCTCGCGGTCCTGGTCGAGGCGCTGGAGCTGACCGACTGGGCTCGCGATGTCGGTGCCGACCTCGCGGACCGTTCCTTTGCCTGGCTGGTCCGTCGGATGGCACAGCCGGCGCCCACCTGGGTGAACGGCTTGCAGACGATCAAGAACGCGGCCTACGCCTGGCGGCAGGCGATCTTCTTCTTGAGCTTCTGCGACCAGGTCGCCCAGCGGGAGTCGATGGCACGGCTCCGCGATCGAGCGGCCGTTCTCGGACCGCGCTTCGCACCAGCCGTCGACGGTCTGGAGGCGGTCATCGACGGCAGTCGCTTCGACGGCTCCGGCCGGATATCTTCCGGCGGACGACGGTTGCTCGGCTGGTCAGTCGGCCCGCATTGGGCCCAGCGCGACTGAGTTTGCGGGTGGGAACTTACGGGTGGTTCGGGAGGGGCGGGAGATCGGCCACGTGAACCTCACCACATTCGGGCTGCCCTGGAGGACGCCGATCCTTGATTCCCCTGGCAGAGGTGGAATTCCAGTTGCTGGACCGCCACGCACCGGAGTTGACACGGTACTGCGCTCCCGGACTAAGTTAGGCGTGCCTTACTAAGGTTTACCTAACAACTTCTTCGGGAGATCTGGATGTCGCAACCCGCGCGTCTGACTGCGCTGCCCGCCCCGGCACGCAGCCCGTTCACCTCGTGGCCGATGGCCTCGACCGTATCCGACCCCAGCCGCGGCCCGCTGCCGGCCGGGACGCCCGCCGAGGTACTGCGGCGGACCGCCGACGTGCTGGGGGAACCGCGGATCCCCTCGACCGGCGTCGGCGAATCGGCCGCACTGGACCTGATAGCGGGGCTGCTGGGGGAGAACGGGATCGATCTGAGCCACCCGCACGCGGCGGCGCATCTGCAACCGCCGGTCCTTCAGGTGGCGGTGGACGCGGATGCGCTGGCGTCGGCGAGCAACGCGTCGATGGACACCTACGACTCAGGCCCGGCGACGCTGGCGATCGAGCAGTGGGTCGTGAAGGCCCTGGCCGGGCTGGCCGGGTTCGGTCCCGAGGCGGACGGCGTACTCACACCCGGCGGTTCGATCTCGAACCTGCTCGCCGTCCTGATCGCCCGGGACAGCGCGGCCGCCGCCATCGGTGTCGACGTCCGGCGCAACGGCCTGCAGGGACTCGATCACCCGGTCGTGTTCTGCTCCGAGCTGGCCCATTTCTCCGTCCAGCGAGCCTGTGCCGCCCTCGGGCTCGGGGAGGAGGCAGCGGTCACGATCGCCTCCGACGAGAACTTCCGGATGCGCACCGACGTCCTGGCCGACGAGCTCGCCAAGCCGGGCCGGACCCCGGTCGCGGTGGTCGCGACGGCCGGTACGACGGACTACGGATCGGTCGACCCGATCGCGCCGATCGCCGCGCTGGCCCGGCAGTACGGCGCCTGGGTGCACGTGGACGCGGCGTACGGGTTCGGTGCGCTGTTCTCCGACCAGCTCGCGCCGCTGCTGGCCGACCTGTCACATGCCGACTCGGTCACGCTGGACCTGCACAAGATCGGCTGGCAGCCGGCCGCGACCAGCGTGCTGCTGGTGGCGGACAAGCGCCGCTTCGCCTCCTTTGGCCGCTCGGTCGACTACCTCAACCCGGCCGACGACATCGACTCCGGCCTGGATGGACTGCTCGGCCGGAGCCTGCAGACTACCCGCCGCCCGGACGCGGTGAAAGTCGCCACCACCTTGACGGCATACGGCCGGGCCGGACTGGGCAAGATGCTCGACACCTGCCACGAGCTCGCGCACGCCGCCGCGGCCAGAGTCGTTGCCGACAGCAACCTCGAGTTGCTGGCGCCGGTGACCCTGACCACGGTGTTGTTCCGGGTCGCCGGGCAGGGCCTGGAGCCGGCCGACGTCACTGATGGTTGGTTGGACGCCGTCCAGGGTGAGGTCCGGCGCCGGTTGCTGACGTCCGGACGGGTGCTGATCGGCCGGACCAAGCTCCCGGCCCGCGGCGGCCGCCCGGCAGCGGTCGCGTTGAAGCTGACGCTGCTGAACCCGAACGCCACCGCATCGGACATCGAGGACCTGCTCGACCAGGTCGTGGCCACCGGCCTCGACGTCCAGGCAGAGAGCGGCGAAGGAGCGGCGTGACTGTACTTTCGGCCGGGCCTCCGGCGCCGGCGTGGTCATGGGGCTTGATCTCCCGGCCTTCCCTCGTCGCTCCAGTCGCTGCGCTCCCTGCGCTCCTCAGTCCAGGCCGGGAGGCCCCATGACCTCTACAGCAGTTGCTGCCCACCTCAACGCGATCCTGCGGTGCTACACGCGGGAGAGGTCGATCCCCGTCTCGGTCGGACCTCTGACCTTCCCGGTCGGCGGCTCGACGGTGGCTGCCAGGGTCGAGCACGCGTCCCGGACCGGCTTGCACCAGTTCACCGACGTACTCGTGGACGGCGAGCCGCTGGCGCCGGAGGACTTGGTCAGGCTGTTGTCGACCGACGCGGAACCCGCTGAGGTTGAGGATCTTGCCGCCCGGACGGCAGAGTCGGTGCGCAACGTCGAGCTGTTCGTTGCCGGTGCGGACGGCGGGCGTGGTCCGGGGCGCTTCCTGGAGGTCGAGCAAGCACTGCTGTTCGGTCATCTGAACCATCCGGCGCCGAAGAGTCGCGACGGACTGAGCGGTGACGAGCTGGCGGCGTACTCGCCGGAGCTCGGTGGCCGCTTCGCGGTGCACTGGTTCGAGGCCGACGCGGAGCTGGTGTCGTCGGACCAGGTGGCCGGCGCGCCCTCACTGCAGGGACTGGACGCCCTGCAGCTGATGGGCGCGCTGGCCGGCATTACTCCGTCAGCCGGCCGAGTGCTGATCCCGGTACACCCGTGGCAGGCCGCTGCGGTGGCCCAGCGCCCGCGGGTGGCCGAGCTGATCTCTGCTGGTCGGGTCAAGGCGCTCGGCCCGCAGGGAGCACAGTGGTACCCGACCTCGAGTCTCCGGACCGTGTACCACCCGGACCTGCCGGTGATGCTCAAGCTGTCGCTCGGCCTGCGCATCACGAACTCCCGCCGCGAGTCGACGCCGACCGAGCTGCGCCGCGGTCTGGAGATCAACAGGCTGCTGGATGCTGCGTACAACGCCGGTACGGCGACCGCACACCCGCGGTTCACCATCGTCCGTGATCCGGCGTGGGTGGCCCTTGACGAGGGTGGTCCGACGCTGACCGGCCTGGACGTCGCCGTACGAGAGGTGCCGGCCGACGTCAACAGCTACGCGTGTCTGGCCGGTCTGGTCGCGCCACGGCCTGGCGGGGTCAGCCGGTTGAGTGAGTACGCCGCTGAGGACCCGGCCGCGTGGGTGGCGACGTACATCGACAACGTGTTGGTGCCGATGCTTCACCTGTACGCCGAGACGGGCATCGGACTGGAAGCACACCAGCAGAACACGCTGGTGCGGCTGGACGGTGCTGGGCGGATCAAGGGTGGGGCTTACCGCGACAACCAGGGGTACTACCTGGCGTCGTCGTACCTGCGTGGGCTGCTGGCTGTGACGGGTCTGCGGGACTCGACGCTGGCTGTGGTCGATGATGCGATTGTCGACGATCGACTGACCTACTACTTGCTGCACAACCAGGCTCTGGCCGTTGTGGGGTGCCTGGCTTATGACGGGCTTGCGGACGAGGACTCGTTGCTGGGTGTGGTGCGGGACCGGCTGACGTTGGCGCTGCCGTTGCTGAAGTCTGCTGGGCCCGACGGCGACCGGCTGGCTCGGCGGTGGCTGGACGCGGACACCCTGCCGTGCAAGGCGAACATGCTGACGCGGCTCCGCGGGATCGACGAGGTGGTGGCGCCGCTGGACGCGCAGTCGGTCTACTTGGACATCCCCAACCCACTCCGGCTCGGTGACCGTGCAGTGTGAGGTGGAGCCGATGTTGCATCTGGACAACGGCTTCGACCTGCGACCTGCCCGCGTTGAAGACGCCGCGACGATCGCGTTGTGGATGGCGCAGCCGCACATCCAGCGCTGGTGGCATCAGGACTGGTCGGTCGAGCGGTGGGTGGAGGAGCTCAGCACGCAGTCGGCGGGGGAGCACTCGATCCCGTGCGTGGTCGCGGTCGATTCGGAGGACTTCGGGTACGTCGAGCTCTACCGGGTGCGGCACGACCGGCTGGCCGAGTACTACGCGAGTGACGAGCACGACTGGGGAGTGCACGTCGCCATCGGCGAGGTCACCCGGGACGGCCGAGGGCTCGGACGCCGCCTGCTGCGGGCGCTCAGCGATGCCCTGCTGGGAGCCGACCCGGACTGCCGCCGGGTCGTGGCCGAGCCCGACATCGACAACACGCAGTCCGTCCGCGCGTTCGCCGCGGCCGGCTTCGTCAGGCAAGGAGAGCTACAGCTCCCCGACAAGACCGCACTACTGATGGTCCGCACCCGGACAGTGGAGGCATGACATGAGCACCGCCCCTTATGACGTGATCGCGATCGGCTGCGGGCCGTTCAACCTCGGACTGGCCGCGCTGGCCGACGGCGTGGACGACGTACGCATCGCGGTGCTGGACAGCCGTCCGGAGTTCACCTGGCATCGCGGCCTGATGTTCGACGACGCGATGCTGCAGGTGTCGTTCCTGGCCGACCTGGTCAGTCTGGTCGAGCCGGCGCACAAGCTGTCGTTCTTGTCGTACCTGCGTGACAACGACCGGCTGTACCAGTTCTACGTACGGGAGAAGTTCCACCCGACCCGGCGTGAGTACGAGGCCTATTTGCGCTGGTGTGCGGCGCAGCTGGACTCGTTGCACTTCGGTCACCACGTCAGGGACGTGTCCTGGGACGGCTCGGTGTTCGAGCTGACCGTGGAGCGGGGTGAGGCCATTGAGACCTTTGCAGCACGCCATCTGGTCGTTGGCGTCG
Source organism: Kribbella sp. NPDC049174 (assembly GCF_043197365.1). NCBI lineage: Bacteria > Bacillati > Actinomycetota > Actinomycetes > Propionibacteriales > Kribbellaceae > Kribbella > Kribbella sp. NPDC049174. The sequence goes on from NZ_JBICSZ010000001.1 coordinate 1,173,716, forward strand.
GCACCGAGCCCGCCGTACCGGCTGCACTCGCCGGACTGCCGGAGGAGCGTTTCCTGCACTCTGCCGACTACCTGTTCCGGCGGGACGACCTCCTGCGCGCAGGACGAGTGACTGTCGTCGGCTCGGGTCAGTCGGGTGCGGAGTGCGCACTCGACCTGCTGCGCGCCAACGCCGAAGGTGGACCTGCTGTGTCCTGGCTGACGCGTACGCCGTCGTTCGCGCCGCTGGACTACTCGAAGCTGGTGCTGGAGATGACGACGCCGTCGTACGTCGACTACTTCCACGCACTGGACGAGTCGGCGCGGGATAAGCTGGTCAAGGAGCAGTGGCGGCATTACAAGGGCATCTCGTCGGACACGTTGGACGACATCCACGACGTGCTCTACCAGCGTGACCTCGGTGCCGCTTCAGTCGCGCCGGTGGAGCTGCAGTGCGGTGTGGCCGTGGTGTCTGCTGTGGCTCGTGCGGACGGCATCGAGCTGACGCTGCACCACGCGGACAGCGGCAAGAACTTCCAGCACTTCTGCGACGCGGTGGTAGCGGCCACTGGCTACCGCAACCGTCCACTGCCCTTCCTGACCGCGCTGGAGGATCGCGTACGACGAGACGCCGCCGGCCGCTGGGTGATCAACCGGGACCACAGTGTCGAGACCGACGACACCCTGACCGGCAGGCTGTTCGTCTCGAACGCAGACCTGCATAGTCATGGTGTCGCGGCACCGGACCTCGGGATCGGGGCCATCCGCAACGCCACGATCCTGAACGCGGTCGCCGGCCGCGAGGTGTTCCGCCTGCCCAAGTCCACCGCGTTCACGAGCTTCGCCATCCCCGGATGAGTGACTGGACTCGTTGCTCGTCAGAGCTGCTGGCGAAGCTGATCTCCCAGTTCTGCACGGAGAACCTCCTGCAGCCGGTCGACAACCGTCTCGACCTCGGCGACGTCTCCTACACGTTTGAAGCAACCCGTGGTGCTTTTGGCAGTTGGCGGGTGGCTCCGGACTCGGTACGCCGTACGACTGCCGGGATCCTCGGCAACGACGAGAGCGAGGTCGCGACCGACCCGATCCAGTTCTTCGTCGAGGCGGCCGAGGTACTAGGGCTGGACGGGTCGACGGTGGCCGGGTACGTCGCCGAACTGACGAGCACGCTGGCGGCCGACGTACGGATGGCTTCAACTGCAGTGGCGGCTTCAGAGCTGCTGGACCTGCACCACAGTCGGCTGGAAGGGCATCTGACCGGGCATCCGTTGCTGGTGGCCAACAAAGGGCGGCTGGGGTTCTCGGCCGAGGACAGCTTGCGCTATGCGCCAGAGGCTCGTACCCCGCTGCGTCTGGTGTGGCTCGCCGTACGACGAGGGCTCGCAGAGTTCCGCGGCACCCCAGACCTATCGGAACACGCGGTCATCGCCCGCGAACTCGCCCCCGCAACCATCGAGGCCTTCCGCTCCCGGCTCGACGATCCCGACACCTACGTCTGGCTCCCATGCCACCCCTGGCAACTCGACCACGTCATCCGCACCCACTGGGCCCGAGAGTTGGCCACGGGCGAAATCGTCGTACTGGGCGAGAGCCCCGATGACTACCTCCCCACCCAGTCCATCCGCACCATGGTCAACATCTCCGACCCCACGCGCCACCAAGCAAAACTCCCCCTGAAGATCCTGAACACCTCGGTCTATCGCGGCATCCCCGAGCACTGCACGCTGGCGGCGCCGATGATCACCCAGTGGCTGCGCGGACTCTGGCACCGCGACGAGGTGCTCAGCCGGCTCGGCACCGAACTGCTCGGTGAAGTCGCGTCCGTCACGGTTCGGCATCCGCAACTCTCCACCGCTCCCGGCGTCCCGTATCAGTGGACCGAAACGCTCGGCTGCATCTGGCGCGACCCGCTCGACCCGCGCCTCCTCCCGAACGAGTCCGCTTGGGCTCTGGCCGCCGTACTGCACACCACCCCCGACGGCCCGCTCGTCCAGACCCTCATCGAGAAGTCCGGCGCCACACCTCGCGAGTGGGTCTCACACCTGCTGTCCGCTCTACTCCGCCCGCTCCTGCACCTGATGCACCACTACGGCATCACGGTCAACCCCCACGGCGAGAACCTAGCCGTCATCTGCGGCCCCGAAGGCCTCCCCGCCCGCATAGTCATCAAAGACCTCGTCGACGACATGAACATCTCCACCGACCCCATCCTTGCCCGAGGCCCCGAACCCGACTCCCACACCCGAGTCCTCCCCAGAAAACCCTGGCCCATCCTCCGCCAGTACCTGGTAGACGCCCTCCTCCTAGGAGTCCTGAACCCACTGTCCAACCTCCTGGAAGACTCCGACCTCCTCACCCCCGACGACTTCTGGGGCCTAACCCGAGGCGAGTTCGAGCTCTACGCCAACCAACACCCGGAGTACGCCGACCGCCTGGCATCCACCGCCTTCCTAGCCAAAACCTTCACCCGCTACCCCCTAAACACCTACCGCCTGACATTGGGCTACACCGACCTGGACACCCGCCCACCCATCCCTTCCACCGGCACCATCCCCAACCCGCTGCACACCGCCAAATCGACATCGCCGCAGACCCCCAAGTAGACCTCGACCGCCTGCTGTGCGTATGAGTCCGGTCATTCCTGGGTAGAACTCCAGTTCGCCGGGAGGGGGATCGATGACCAGTCTGTTGCTTCTCTCATCCAATCAGCGCAGGCAGTATGTCGAGGACATCCAAACCGCGCTGGCCGCGCCAGTTGGTGCGGTCGTCCAGTTCCGCTATCTCGAGAAGTTCGTCATGCCGGCCTTGCGGGGTACGGTGACGAATCAGCAGGCCGACGGCATGCCAGTTGTCGTCGGCTTTGCCAGTACCGACGGACCGTTCGTGTTGCCGATCCGCAGTGCCACCGTCGCGAAGGTCGAGCACATCGCAGACATGATCATCTTCAAGCTGCGGGTCGGCGGATACCCGGATCTGACGGAGTACCCGGAGTCGCTGCCCGGACTCGTCGCGAAGAGCCGGGACACGATCAACCAGTTGGCGGCGGACAAGAACGGCGGGTTCTATCCCGTCACGTCGACCGTCCCGCAGATTCCGGCGGGCGTCACCGACCACATTCCTGAGGGATGGCTCGCCGCGGCACGGCGGCTGGCCCTCCATCCCACGTTCGAGAAGTCGTACTTCCTGCGCGTCGCCCCGGTCGAGACCCGGCAAGGCAAGAAACTTCGCTTCGACAAGGACGGTCGGCTCGAGGTGGACGACGGTCAGCCACTGCGGATCGTTACGAACTTCTGGGGCGGCCAGTACGCGCCTGACGCGGATTTCAAGCTGACCTGTCCGCCTGACGGCACCAACCTACGGGCGGCGTCGCGCGAGGTCTACCACGTCGGACACAAGTACGACTCGGTCGAGTTCTGGCAGTTTCTGGCGGCGCAGAACTTCGACACCTTCGCACAGGTGACAATCAGCTTGGCAAGTGAGAAGGCGGCAGCGGAGACAGTGCCGGCTCATGTCGAGCTGCCCCTGGTCGTGAAGCGATCGCGGTCGAGGATGTTCTGGCGGTGGATCGCCGCAAGCGCGGGAGCGGTCCTGGTGGCGTTGCCGGCGATGGTCGGGGAGGCATCCCCGCTGGCCCTTCGAATAGTGGCTGCCCTGGCCGGCGCCGGCCTGCTGGCACTCAGCAGCGCCGTGCTCAGCTCACCGAAGTAGAGGTTGGGGGGCCGTGGCGCCAGAGTTGGAGGTCCTCGTCGATGACGATGGCGAGAGCGACTAGGTCGGCTTCGCGTTCGGGGAGGGTGGCCAGGGAGAGGCCGACGGGCAGGCCTCGGTCGTCGACGCCGGCTGGGACGCTCAGGGCGGGGAAGTCGGCGATGGACCACGGGACGGACAAGCGGATGCGGGGGCCTTTGGGGGGTCGGGAGTGGTCGATCAGCGGGGGAGCGGCGTCGATGGTGGGGTGGGCTATCGCGTCGAGTTGGTGCGACAGCATGAGTTGGCGCCAGTCGCGGGTCCAGTGGTCGCGGAGGCGGAGGGCCTCGTCGTAGCGCTGGCGGCTGATGCGTTCGCCTTTGCGGACGCGTTCGCGGACCTGCGGGGTGTAGAGGTGGCTGTGGAGGACGAGGGCGTCGTGGATCTGGTGGGCTTCGCTTTCGTTGATCGTGTCGAAGACGCCGGTGGACTTCTCCAGGACGACCTTGGCGTTCGGTGGGTTCTCGATCTCGACCAGTTCGGCGCCGCGGCTGACCAGAAGGTCGAGCGCTTCGCGGCAGACCACCGCGATGCGTTCGTCGACGTGTTCCCAGGACATCGCGATCGGCAGGCCGATGCGGGTCCCGGTGAGGTCGCGGGGCGGCTCGAGGGGGTACGCCGGGCACGGTTCGTCCAGCGTGGCCGGGTCGCGGGGGTCGTGGCCGGCCAGGACGCGCATCAGGATCGAGATGTCGAGCATCCGGCGGGCCATCGGTCCGGCGACGTCGAACGAGGGGCTCAGTGGGATGACGCCGTACCGGGAGATGCGGCCGCGGGCGCTGCGCAGGGTGGAGACGCCGCAGGCGGCGGCCGGGATGCGGAGCGAGCCGCCGGTGTCGGTCCCGGTGGCGATCGGGACCATCCGACCCGCGAGTGCGGCGGCCGATCCGCCGGACGATCCTCCTGGGGTACGACGGATGTCCCAAGGGTTGGCCGTCGGAGTGGACGCCGTACCGTAGGCGAACTCGTGGGTGGTGGTCTTGCCGAGCATCCCCGCACCGGCCGCCGCGAGCCGCTCCCACACGGCCGCGTCCTCGGCCGGGACGTAGGTGGCGAGGACCTGGCTGCCCGCGGTGGTGAGCACGCCCTTGGTGAGGAACACGTCCTTCACCGCGACCGGCACGCCGGCCAGCGGGCCGACCGGCTCACCTCCGGCGCGGGCCTGGTCGGCGCGGTCCGCGGCCTCGAGGGCGAGATCAGGAGTGCGGGTGACGAAGGCGCGGATCGCGGGTTCGGCCAGGTCGATCCGGCGCAGGCAGTCCTCGACGAGTTCGCGCGCGGAGAGTTTGCGTTGCCCCAGTAATTGGAGCACCTCGGTCAGGCTGAGATCCGCGGCGGAGTCACTCACGACTGTGAGCCTACGAAAAAATACCCGCCCGGGGAGTCCCGGGCGGGTGTCGAGCGGTGCCGCGGAAGCGGCGGTGATCAGCGTCCCATCGCGGTGGCAACGTTGTAGAGGCCGAAGCAGAAGACCATGACCACTCCGAAGAGCAGAATGAACAGAATCTGTTTCCAGAAGGAGATCAGGAGTATCGCACTGGCCAGCACGACGATGGTCGCGACGAATTCGTTGGGAGGCATGGCGTTTCCTCTTTTCCTTCGGTTCACTTCCCTTGGTTGCTTGTCTTTCGCCGCTCCTGGGTTAGAGTGAGTCGGCGGTCCGGTGTTACTGGTTACGCTTTCAGTGAACGCCACGACAATCGGTTGTCAATCCAGATAATTTGGCACCCACTTCTATGTCCGGACATGATTTTGGCAGTCGGGTCCGGGGTGGTGGGTGCAGCTTTGGCGGCGCCTGGCGGTACGCCGCGGCCTTTCGGCGTATCATTCCGCGCCAGTTGGCAATCCCGGGCTGCCAAATGGCAGCACCACCCGCAACACGCCGCCAAAACTCGTCGGGTTGGGAAGTTGCGATGACGAGGCAACGGTCGGTTAGCATGCTCGCGTGGTGATCAGCGCCGCCGGCCCGGCGGCTTCCGCGGTCGTCCCGCCGCCCCCCGTTCCAGCAACCGCAACCTCCCCGGCACCCCGGTTCTCGCTCGATGATTGCCGACGGCACGCTCCGGAGTTCGCCGGCCTGCTGGCCGATGCCGTGCGCCGGCACGGTGTCCCGCACCGTGCCCTGAGTGTCCGCACGCTGCTGCATCTGCCCCGGCTGGCCCGCCCGAACGGCACCGTCGGACGGAATCAGGTGATCGCCGAGCTGAATCGCAACGGCGGCCGGTTGGCACACGATCAGCGGAGTATCGAGAAACTCATTCCGCAGGACAAGTTCGACTTGGCCGACCTGCGTTTCGTGCGGCTCGGGAATGCCGATGCGGATCAGATCTTCAGCCGGCTGCATTACCTGCGCAGCGCCCGCGCCGGGTCGATGGTCTTCGCCCTGGTGGACCCGGTGAACAAGCTCCCGGTGACGCTGTGCAGCGTTTCGTCGCTGGAATGGCGGAAGGTCGGCCGGCAATTGCAGGCCCAGTTCGGGGTGCCGCTCGGCGCGGCCTGGGACGTGTCCCGGGTGTATTCGTTCGACGTGGCCCCGCCGAATGCGATCTCCTTTCTGCTGGCGAAAGTGCGGCAGGTGATCCGGCGCGAGATTCCTTCGGTTCAGGTGCTCACCACCGCCGTCGACCCGAATCTGGGATTCGTCGGCGCGAGCTACCGGGCGGCCAACTGGCAGCAATGGATGTCGATCGAGCCGCGGCCGTATCTGTACGTCGACGGCGTCTACGCCAGCCCGCGCCAGCTCCGGACCCGTTTCGGCGGCGCCAACCTGACCGAGTTGCGTGCGGCGTACCCGCACGGCCGGTTCGAGCAGAGCCGGGCCAAGCTGCTCGACTCCGTCATCTACTGTTGCCGGATCCGCGGCGAGACCGAGGCTGTCCCCCTGGTCGACCAGCGCCGCCTCCGCCGCTGAGCCGCTGCTCAGCCCAGTCCGCCGCCGTTCACGCTGAACGGGGAGCGGGCCAGGAGGGCGTCGATGCGCTTGCGGTCGGGCATCGAATTGGACAGCGGGAAGTCGGCGGTGGCACAAGACATCGCCGCGGCGGCCCAGAGCGCGACCGAGCCGGAGAACTTGCGGTCGTTCTCGATGAGCTTGGCCGCGAGGGCCGCGCAGAACGCGTCCCGGGCCGCCGACGACTCCTTGTAGATCGAGGGGATCGTCGGCACGCTGATGACGTCGTGCGCCGGCCCGGAGTAGACCGTGCAGCCGCCGTTGACCAGCATGCACAGCGTCTCGACACCGAAGGCGAGCAGATTCCGCGCGACCGGGTCCGGGTCGAACGGCCCGTGGCCCTGTGAGGCGAAGCTCCCCAGCTCCCACGGGTGCGCGACGAGATAGTCGATCCGTCCGAACGTGTCGGGTGAGATGCGTTCGTCGACGTAGGGCTGACCTGGAGTGACGATCACCAGCGGGCGGTTGTCCGGGTCCCGGTGTGCCACCGCGAGGGTCCGCTGCATCGTCTCCCGGGGCACCTCGAACGTCATCAGCAACGCGTCGCACCCGGCCAGCTGTTCCTGCCGCTCGTCCATGTCCTCCGGCGACAGGTAGACGTCGTTCTGGTTCCGCCAGACGACGGCGATGCTGTCGCCGAGCTCCTTCTCGAACACCCCGGTGAAGGGCGTCCGGCGGCCATGCAAGCGCTTGACCAGGGACGTGTCGATGCCCTCGTCCTGCAGATACTGGACGATCTCGTCGCCGAACCGGTCGTCGGTGACCGCGGCGATCAGCGACGTCTTCAGCCCGAGCCGGGCCGCCGCGACCGCCTGGGTCACCGCCTTGCCGCCGGGGGACAGGTCGAAGCCGTAGGCCTCGGTCGAGGTCTCGGGCGCCGGCAGGTTCTTGATCCGCCAGGTCGCGTCCATCACCGCACCGCCGACCACGATCACCCGCCCGGCCGGGATCGCGTCAGCGGCCGGGGCTGCGTCCATCATGGTTACGGTCTTGGAGCCGACCGAGTAGATGTCGCGGCGGATGAGTTGGTTGGCGAGCTCGCGGAGTACGGCAGGCTCGGTTGTGCCGCGGAGAGCTCGATCGCTGGGGGCCTCGGCCGGCTGATTGCCGACTGCCTGGTGCAGGCGGTGCCAGTGGTTGAGCAGGGTCTCCCGGCGACGGCCGAGGGAAGTGCTGTAGAGCGAACGCGTGATGCGGACGTCGATGCCGGCGTGGGCGTGGGTGTCGGTGTGCAAGCCGAGCGCGAGGATCGCGTCCGCGACGATCTGCTGGGTGCCGTGCAGGTCGTCGCGAACGCAGTTGGCGACCAGGTCGAAGGCGGCCGAGGCGAGGTCGAGCTCGTGGACGGTGGCGAACCGGCGGGTCGCGGCCAGGTCCATCAACGGCGCCGCGATCCCGGTCCGGTTGGCGTGCAGCCGGGCGATGGTCAGGCCGTCATGGGTCCGCAGCTTCTCGAGCACGCTGGCAAGCAGCAGCACATCCGCCGTCTGCTTGTCGCTGCGGTTCGTCATCCGGCCCCCGGGTCGCGATTCTCCTCGAACCAAGTATGCGGATGACGGGGCCACGGGGGAAACCGGCCGCGCGCGTCACCGCAACGCCGACAGCCAGCGGGCGGCTTGTTTGGCTTGGGAGAGGCGGCGTTCGTACGTCGCTCCGACGGCGAGCAGAACGGCGCCGGCGGTACCGAGGGTGATCCAGCGCGGGATCAGTGGTGCGACCTCGATGAACTGCCAGATGCCGATCTTCGCCAGTACGGCGGCGCCGATCACGAAGGGTGCCTGGAGCCCGAGCTGGGCGCCGATCACGATCACCACCAGCGCGGCGGCCACCACACACGTCACCCGGATCCAATTGTCGTTGCCATCAGCAATCAATGCCGAGGGCACCAGTCCGATCAGCAGGCCCGGGCCGAGGTAGACCCAGCTCGGCTGGTCGCGCCAGGCCAGGATTCCGATCGCGACCATCACGATCGCCGGCGGCACCGTGAACCACTCGATCGTCGTACCGCCCGCGGCCAGCACGAACGCGGTGTTCGCGATGATCAGCAGCAGCCCGGCGACCAGCAATGCGTAGCGGCGGGCCGGGTTCATGCCGTAGGCAATCAGCGGTGCGGCGGCGATGGTGAGGACGACACCGGTGCCGGCGTCCGCGGACACCATCGACGCGACGATCTCGGCGACAACGACGGCGCTCGCCGCGGAGTACATCAGCACCCGCTCCAGCGGCCGGCCGACGTACCGGCCGGCCAGGCCGACCCCGCAGGCGCCGATCACGGCGAGGCTGACCGCGCCCGCCCACAGGCCGATGAAGTCGTCCATGGTGAACAGCACGACGGCGAACTGCGCGCTGAGGCTGGCGAGTCCGGCGGCGGGCTCGGCGTCGACCACCTTGCGCAGCGCGGCGAAGACGGCGAGGACGGCGACGATCCCGGCGATGAAGCCGAGTTGCCGTACGTCCCCTGTCCACAGGCAGAACAGAAGGTTGACCGAGGCAACGGTGATCACGGCGGTGTGCAGGATCACGGAAACCATTCCGGTACGGCGGCCGCGCAGGATGACCGCGATCGCGAGGACCGTGGCGAGGCCGGTGGTCAACCAGCGGCCGGGACCGGGGAGCTGCGGAAGGCAGGTGGCGACCACGAAGCCGGCGGCCGCCGCGCAGACGCCTTCGCCGAGTCCCTGGGTGATCGAGGCGGGGAGCGGACGCTTCCGCAGGATCAGGATGCCGGTAACCGCGGCGACGCAGACGACCGCGGTGGTGGCGATCACTGTCCTGAGGTCGGCATCGGTGAACGTCGTCAGGGTGAAGTTGCGGTAGTCGAAGGAGTACTTGGTCAGCAGACCCTCGAAGGTCCGCAGCATGCCGGTGACGAGGATGCCGCAGAACACGACGGCCGAGGTGACGGCGCCGGTACGACGGACGATCGCCGTACCCAGCTCGGACAGGACGAGGGTGACGACGACCTGCACGAGCAGCGCGGCGAGCAGCCAAGGCAGGCTGACCCGGTCGACCAGGACCAGCGGCAGCGGCAGTTGGCCCGCGATGACGGTGGTGACGCCGTACGTGACCACCGTCGGCGCCAGCCGGGTCATCAGGAGGTTGATCAGGGCAACGGTCCCGAAGACGATCGCGCTGTAGGTGACGCCGTCGACAGCGTCCTTCGAGATGAGTCCCAGGGCGCGGGCGCCGTACAGGTCGACGGTGAGCAGACCGCAGCCGAGGATGGCGAGGGCTTCGGCCGATGCGGCCAGCGAGCTACGGCTGGCGGGGATCGAACCGGCGAAGGCCAGGGCAGCGAGCAGGCCGATGATGCCGGCCTGTGCGGCGACGGGGAGGTTGTCCCAGTTGACCGCGAGGAAGGTGACGCCGGCCGCGAGCAGGAGGAGTACGCCGAGGCTGAGCAGCGTGGCCTGCGGACTCAGGCGACGGCGCGGCGGTTCGGGACGCCGTACCGGCTGAGGCGGTGGCGGCAGGGGCTGGAAGCTCGCAGCGGGCCGGCGAACAGGCCGCGGTTCCGCGGGAACGCTAGGTGGCGCGGGGACGCTAGCCGGTGGATAGAGCGGCGTGGAGGCAGGGATGCCGCGCGGAGGAGGAGGCGGATAGGCCGGCGCGGGCGGTGGGAACGGCAGCGGAGGCGGCTGCACGGGTTGCGGGGCGGCTTCCACCGAGAGGTGTAGCAGGGTGTGACAGACCGGGCACTGCAAGGGGGCAGTGACATGCGCGTTCATGGCATTCCTCCTGAGTCTCACCTCACTCTCTCGCCGCGGAACGGGCAGCCGCGTGAGTACGTCTACTCAATTCGTGCCGTAGGCTGCTGCGGTCTGCCGGTCGTCCAGACCGGCGTGACGAACACGGGGAGCAACATGAACACTGGGCATGTCGAGCTCGCGAGGGCTCAGCAGGAACGTTGGCAGACCGCGTACCAGCAGCAGCCGCACCTGCACGGGACGGAGCCGTCCGCGGCGGCGCGCTGGGCGGCCGAGGCATTCGGTGCCGCAGGCATCGATGACGTGCTCGAGCTCGGCGCCGGGCAGGGTCGCGACGCGTTCTTCCTGGCACAGCAGGGGTTCAGCGTGCACGCCACCGATTTCAGCGAGTCCGCGCTCGACCAGTTGCGGCGGGAAGCGCAGCGCGAAGGACTCGACGACCGCGTCACCGCGGCGCTGCACGACGTCCGTGATCCGCTGCCGCCGGCCGACGCGACCGTCAACGCGGTGTTCGCGAACATCCTGCTCAACATGGCCTTCTCCCGCGCCGAACTGCGGTCACTGGTCGGTGAGATCCATCGCGTCCTGCGGCCCGGCGGTCTGTTCGTGTACGCCGTGTGGTCGGCCGACGATCCGTGTTCCGGTCACTGGCAGGAACTGGACGACGGACTGTCGGTACACGACGGTTTCGCCGGCCGGTTCTTCGACGAAGCGCTGGTCCACGAACTGGCCGACCGCTGGCGCGTAGACGACACGACGCCGTACCAGGAAGGTCCGCGCCGGCTCTGGCGGGTCGCACTCGCGAAACCCAACCCTGCAAGCTGATTCCGCCGGAAAGCTGAAGCCGGCTCTAGCCCGCCTCGATTCCGAAAAGGTGAAGTTCACTCTAGCTGCGGCGCGGCAGATTGCGGTGTGGTCACCAAAGCGAATAGTTGCATTGACGAACCCGACCGGTTCCGACAGGCTCAGTCCGCGTCTCACTTTCGACCATCGGAGAAACAGCAATGCAGTGGTACATCGACGTCCTCAAGAAGTACGCCGTGTTCAGTGGGCGGGCCCGGCGCAAAGAGTACTGGATGTTCGTACTCTTCAACGTGATCATCTCGATCATCCTGAGCATCCTGGACCGGATCCTCGGCCTGGACTACGGCTCGGGCGCCAGCTCGTCCGGCTGGCTGTCGACCATCTACAGCCTGGCTGTACTGGTGCCGTCGATCGCGGTCGGCATCCGGCGCATGCACGACACGAACCGCAGCGGCTGGTGGATCCTGATCAACCTGATCCCGTGTGTCGGTTTCATCTGGTTCATCGTGCTGGCCGCCCAGGAGGGCACGGCCGGTGACAACCAGTACGGTCCGGACCCGAAGGCCGCCGAGCGCTTCGGCCAGCCGGGTGCGGGTCCTGCCGAGCCGGGTTACCCGACGGTCTGATCTGCCCGAAGCTCAACGCCCCGCGAACCTGGCGAGAACAACGCCGGTTCGCGGGGCGTTTCGCTGCCCGGTGGAAATCCTGCGGAATGTGGGCCTGTGGATAAAGATGTGGCCCTGTGGATAAAGGTCAGCTGGCCTGGCTGACACTCGACATGTTGAAGTCCGGGACGAGCAGCGGCGGCGTCGCGGTCCGGGAGAAGTCGTCACCCCACTCGCGCGAGAACGACGGCACCGTCGCGCCGGCCGCGGTGAAGCGGGCCAGCAGGTCGACCGGGCTCTCGTTGAACCGGAAGTTGTTCACGGCACCGGTCACCTCGCCGTTCTCGACCAGGTACACGCCGTCCCGGGTGAGCCCGGTGAGCAGCAGCGTCTGCGGGTCGACCATCCGGATGTACCACAGGCAGGTCAGCAGCAGCCCGTTGTCGAGCCCCGCGACCAGGTCGTCGGTCGTCCCGGTCGCGCCGTCGACCGACAGGACGTAGTTGTCGATATCCGGCGTGGCGGACGAGGCGCCGATCAGGTCGGCGGTGTGCCGGCTCGTCATCAGCGCCTCGAGCCTGCCGCCACGGATCCAGTCCGTCGCGGTCAGCGTGAGCCCGTTGTCGAACACGCTCGACGAACCGCCGGACGACCGCGCCACCGCGAACGGGAACGTCTCCAGCCCGGGCAGCTGCGGATCCGAGCGCAGGTTGACCGGCTGCGACGTCAGCTCGTCGCCGACGCGCGTTCCACCTGACGGTTTGGCGAAAACGCTGCGCCCCTCGAACGCCTCCCGCCCGTCAAGGCACCAGAAGAGGTACGTCGTGAGGTCCGCAACGGCAGCCGGTGGCAACACGGTGGCGTGCCGGCCGGCTTCGACAGAGACGGTCCGGCTCGCCCAGCCGAGCCGACGGGTCAGCTCGGCGTCGACCGCGTGTGCGTCGATGTCGGAGAAGTCGCGGGTGGCTGCGCCGACCCACGCGGACTGGCTCAGATCACCGGATTTGCCGGTCGCGGTGACGAACCCGCGGGGGAGTGCCTGGCGCATCCGCAGTCCGGTGGACGAACCGACGTACAGAGTGATGACCTGGTGGTCGGCGAAGCCGTAGAGCCAGCGCTTCTCGTGGCCGGCCCGCTTGAGCGTCTCGCCGAGTGCGGGCGCGAACTTCTCGTAGACGCTGACCGAGGTCTCCTCGGGTTCCGCGTCCCAGTCGGCGCCGGCCGCGCCGTCGATCAGCGGGCGGGCGTCCTCGGCCGGGCTCGACGCTCGTGCCGTCGCCACAGCGGCCGACACGATCTCGCGCAACGACGTGTCGGTCACCGAGGAGCGGCCGACCACCCCGGCCGCCGTACCCTCGCCGGCTCCGACCGTCGCGATCACGGTCACGCTGGAGCCGCGCATCGCGCCGTTGGTGGTCAGGGTGTTGTTGGCCCAGCGCAGGTTGGTGCTGGAGGTCTCGGCGACGATGACGACACAGCCGTCGGCACCCTCGGCCGCGGCCAGGGTGAGACCCCGCTCGATGGTGTCCTGCGGGGTGAGCTGAATGGCGGTCGTCACCGGCCGGCCTCCTGCGTGGTGTTGAGAATGCGGACGCGGCGGAACAGGGCGGACGGGCAGCCGTGGCTGACGGCACCGGACTGCCCGGGCTGCGCCTTGCCGCAGTTGAGCGCGCCGCCAAGGACATACGTCTGCGGTCCGCCGACGGCCTCCATCGAGCCCCAGAAGTCGGTGGTGGTCGCCTGATAGGCGACGTCGCGGACCTGGCCATCCAGCTTGCCGTCGGTGATCTTGTAGAACCGCTGACCGGTGAACTGGAAGTTGTACCGCTGCATGTCGATCGACCAGGACTTGTCGCCGACGATGTAGATGCCGTTCTTCACCCTGGAGATCAGCTCGTCGGTGGACGGACCGTCGGCGGCCGGCTGCAGCGACACGTTCGCCATCCGCTGGATCGGGATGTGACCGGACGAGTCGGCGTACGCACAGCCGTTGGAGCGCGGCGTACCCAGGAGGTCCTCGTTGACCTTGGCCATCCGGCGGTCGACCTGGTAGCCGACCAGGATGCCGTCCTTGACCAGGTCCCACTGCTGACCGGCCACACCCTCGTCGTCGTACCCGACGGTGGACAGGCCGTGCTCGGCGGTGCGGTCGCCGGTGACGTGCATGATCGGCGAGCCGTACTTCAGCGTGCCGAGCTTGTCGGTGGTGGCGAAGCTGGTGCCGGCGTAGTTGGCCTCGTAGCCGAGTGCGCGGTCGAGCTCGGTGGCGTGGCCGATCGACTCGTGGATGGTCAGCCAGAGGTTGGTCGGGTCGATCACGACGTCGTACGTGCCGGCCTCGACGGTCGGGGCAGCCATCTTCTCGGCCAGCCAGCCGGGGATCTGGGCCAGTTCCTCGTCCCAGTTCCAGCCGGTGCCGGTCAGGTACTCCCAGCCGCGCCCGGCCGGCGGTGCGCAGGTGCTCATCGAGTCGAACCGACCGGTCTCGGCGTCGACCGCGAATGCGGTGATCCGCGGCCCGATCCGGACCCGCTGCTGGGTGTACGACGTGCCCGCGGAGTTCGCGTAGTACTTGCACTCGTGGACCGAGGCGACGTGGACGCTCACGTGCGCGACGCCCTCGGCCTGCAGCAGCCGGTCGCTGTAGTCGGTCAGCAGCGCGACCTTCTCGGCCCGCGGCAGCGTGAACGGGTCGATCTCGTACGACGAGACCCAGCTGACGTCGGTGTAGACGGGCTCGTCGGCGAGCTCGATCGTCTCGGCGTTGATCGGCCGCGACACCTGGGCCATGTTCACTGCCTGCTCGGCGACCTGGACGGCCTCGTCCTTGGTCAGCGCGACGCCGGCGGCGAAACCCCAGGTGCCGTCGTGGATGACCCGGACCGCGAGGCCGAGGTCCTCGTCGTCCTTGGCGCTCTCCAGCTGGCTGTCGCGCAGCGCGATGGACTCCGACCGGATCCGCTCCAGCCGGAACTCGGCGAAGGTGGCGCCGAGGTCCTTGGCCCGCTGCAGGGCGGCCTCGGCAAGCTCATGACGGGGAAGGGCGAGGAAGCTCGCGTCGACTTGTGGCACGAAATCGACCCTATGTCACGGAACCGTCAGTCGACCTGCGGTGTAGAGACAATGACAAGAAACCGCCTCGCTTCACTCGGCGGGCTGGTTTGGGGGCCGCCTCGCGGGTGGGGCGGCTCGAGGGCGGCGGTGCTGCGTGCGGTGCGGATGGAGGCGTGATCAGCCAGGCGGATGAGGCTGCGGTTGTGGCTCGGGTGCGGGGTGGGGATTCTGCCGCGTACGGCGAGCTGGTGGTGCTGCACGCCCAGGTGGCGAAGCGTACAGCGGTCTTCCTCGGGGCCGGCGCGGACGCGGACGACGTGGTGCAGGAGTCGTTCGTGAAGGCGTACCGGGCGCTCGGGAGCTTCCGGACCGGATCGGCCTTCCGGCCCTGGCTGCTGCGGATCGTGGCCAACGAGACGCGGAACGTACTGCGGTCGCGCAGCCGCCGCTCCCACCGTGAGGAGCTGGCGGCGCCGCTTGACGTCGTACTGGATCCTGCCGAGCACGCTGTGTCGCTGGAGCGGCGGCAGGAGCTGCTCGTGGCTGTGCGGTCGTTGCCGGAGAATTTCCGGCTCGTGGTGACCTGCCGCTACCTGTTGGACCTGGACGAGCAGGAGACAGCCGTGGTGCTCGGCTGGCCGCGCGGGACGGTCAAGTCCCGCCTGCACCGTGCACTGGGACGTCTACGGGATTCGCTACCTGACAAGGAGGTGCAGCGATGAGCTTGGACGACGAGCTACGGGCTCTCGGGCGTTCTGCCGTCGTACCTCCTGTCGACGAGGGCCTGACGGCTGCAGTGCTGACCCGGGTCGCTGACCTGCCTGTACGGCGCTCCCTACGCGACCGGTGGCGGACCTTCCTGGCACTGTTCCTGGTGCTGCTCGCGGGTGCGGTGGCGACACCGCCGGTCCGTGCCACGGTGGCGGAGTGGCTCAACATCGGGGGAGTGCGGGCCCAACCTGTCGGGAGTGGGCCGACCAGTGCTCCGACCGCACCACCTGCTGTGACCGGTCAGCTGTCGTTGGAGGAGGCGGAGCGGGTCGCTGGGTTCAAGCCGGCTCTGCCTAGTGAGCTCGGTGCGCCCAAGGGTGTTGAGGCGTCGCCGGGGTTCGTGGCGATCGGGTGGGACGGCGTACGGCTGGAGCAGTTCCGGGCCGACGTGTCGCCGCTCTACGTCAAGAAGTACTACCAGACCCTGCAGCGCGTACCGGAGGTCAACGGCTACTGGTTCGACACACCGCATGAGCTCGTGCTGGAGGACCCTGCCGGACTAGAGCGCCGCGTACGCGTGGCGGGGCCGACACTGGTCTGGGTGCAGTTCGGTGTCACCTTCCGGCTGGAGGGGGTCACCGACAAGGACCGTGCCGTCCAGCTGGCGCGGGGAACCTCGTAGCCGTCGGCGGTGTACCAGGGGTGAGTCCTCGTCATCAGGGAGAGCTGCCATGGTCCGCCGTACTCTTGCTCTGTTCGTCGCCCTGCTCGCCGTTGCCGCCCTCGGCGCAGCTCCCGCCCACGCCGGCGGGCCTACCAGCGTGGTGCTCAGCAGCCCACCGAACGTGGTTGCCGTCGGCTACGACGACAAGCAGTACGCCGAACTCCAGCGGCTCACGGAGGCGTCCGGAGCACGCGACCCGGTCGGCAAGGAGAACCACGAGAGCGGCCAGGTCGTCCGGGCCACCTGGTTGATCCACGACATGTCGGTGTGGCGCATCGACATCATCTACCCCGACGCACCCGGCGGTCCGTGGATCGCCACCAGGGCGTCGATGGACGGCTCCACGCTGCCGGAGAAACCCACCTGGCACACCGCTAACGACCGCGTGGGCCTGTTGAAGCTCCTCCACTCCATGAACCTGCTCTCCGGCCAGACCAACGGTGACTCGTCGTGGGGCGGTCCGACCTTCCTCGGGAGCGAGGGCAGTTCGAGTTCCGAAGCTCCGGCGGAAGAGGCCGCGCCGCCGGCACAGGCGCAGGTTGCCTCGACCAGCGTGTTCACCGGGTGGCGATGGACGATCCCGGGCTTCCTGCTCGGTGCGGTGATCGCGGTGATCGCCGTCCGCTTCCTACCCAAGCGCCGCGACTGGCAACTGGTCGACGCCGAGTGAGGGGTCAGACCGGCTGAGCGGCCAGCTCGAAACCGGCGAACAGTCGCCCGCCGTACTGGTCGAGGATCCCGTGCACCTCCTCGACCAGTGCATCGGTGTCTCGTACGCCGGCCACCAGTGCCCGAGCGTGGTCGGTCCCGTGCTGCTCGTCGTACGCCTTGAGCTCCCGCAACAGTCCCTTGCCGGTTCCGGACCAGTGCCGCGAGCCGGTGAGCAGGAGGCGCGCCGCGTCCTGCCACAGGATCGACGCGATGGCCGTGCGTACGTCGTCTGTCGCAGCGTCAGCCAGGTCGTCCAGCAGACACGTGATCCCGTAGCGCAGTAGGTCCAGCTCCGAGGTCGTCAACGGCCTAGGACCGGCGGCGATCTCCTCGAGGCAGTCCTGCTGCAGCCGCACCCCGGACCCGTCCGTGTCAAGGAGGACGACCGTCTCGCCGACCAGCCGCATCATCGACGGCTGCCACCGCTTCTGATCCTTCTCGCGGAAGTGTGCGAGCGAGTCCTCGGTGTGCACGAACAGCTCGACCGGCCAACCGCCGTACTCGAGCGACCGCCGCATCGGCGCCGGCGGACCGCTGAGGAGAACGGTGATGTCCAGATCGGACGTCGAGGCGGCGTCACCCCGTACGACGCTCCCACCCAGCCACGCTGCCCGCGCCTCCGGGTACTCGTCAGCCACCAACCGCCGTGCAACCTCTGCCGCGTCCTTCACCATCACCCCAGTGTCCGGCCACCGACCGCTGGGCTGCCACCGGGTTTCTGGCTTGCTCAGCCCGCTCCGCCGCGCGAGCTCCGCCTGACTCGTCCCACGCTCCTGACGTCGCCGTAGGCTGCGATGCGTGCGGAAGAACTGGCAGGCGAAGCGACTGACGCTCGAGAGCGCGACGCCGGCGGACCTCGATGACGTTCTCGCCGTGCTGGACGAAGCGGCTGCCTGGCTCCGGTCCTCCGGCGTCGACCAATGGCCGGATCGCTTCAAGTCCGAGTGGGTCGAGCCCGCGATCGAACGCGGCGAGACCTGGCTGGCCCGCCTCGACGGTGTCGCCGCCGGAACGATCACTCTCGACTGGGACGATCCGCTCTGGTCCGGCCTCGAAGGCTCCGCGGGCTACGTGCACCGGATGGCGATCCGTCGCTCGGCGACCGGGCTGGGTGCGGCCCTGCTCGACTGGGCCGTCGCCACCACTCGCGCCCTCGGCTGTGGGTATCTCCGCCTGGACTGTGTGAGTTCGAACAGCCGGCTCAGGTCCTACCTACGAGTCGCGCGGCTTCCAGCACCAAGGCGACGTACCGGTCGGCGGCCTACCCGGCCAACGCGACACCGACGGCCCCACGACCCGGGTGAGCCGCTACCAACTACCGCTCTGACGGCTACCGCCAACCAAGCCACCGAAGCAGCTCGCCGCTCCGTAGTGCGTCGTCCACGGGCGGAGCTCAGTCATTACCTGAATCAGGAGTTTCTGGGTTGGGATTCTCAGGATCCGGGATGGGACTCCGGCGGTGGGAGGATGCCGCCTAGTTTTTGTTGGCTGTGGTTTCGATCTGTCGGGAGTGCTTGTGAGTTCGTCGGTCGCCGGGACCGTTTCACCGACCCGGCAGGCGTTGCGCCGGGTTCGGCGGGATCGGAGTGCGCGCGTCGGTTTCGTCATCGTTGCCCTGCTCATCCTGGTCGCGGTGGCAGCACCGTTGCTGGTGAAGTTGTCCGGGCAGGACGCGTACACCTACCACATCGATCTGCTCGATCCGGCCCGCGGCAACGCCCCCCAAGGCGCAGTGGGCGGCGTGAGCAGCGATCACTGGTTCGGCGTGGAGCCGTTGACCGGGCGCGATCTGTTCTCGATCGTGGTCCTCGGTCTGCGCACCTCGCTGTTCATCGCGGTCGTCGCCACCGTCGTCACCACAGTCGTCGGTACTCTGCTCGGCATCAGCGCGGCCTACTTCGGCGGCTGGTACGACGCGGTCGTGTCGCGTCTGATCGACTTCCTGTTCGGGTTCCCGCAACTGGTCTTCATGATTGCCCTGGGCATCATCGTGCCGGCCGCCTTCCCGCGCTGGCTGCTGCTGATCCTGGTGCTCAGCGCATTCGGCTGGGCGACGCTCGCCCGGCTGATCCGCAACCAGGCGAAGTCCCTGGTCGCCCGTGAGTTCGTGGAGGCGGCGCGCAGCGTCGGCTCGTCCGGCTGGCATGTCATCACCCGCGAGATGCTGCCGAACCTGCTCGGCCCGGTGCTCGTCGTCGCGACGCTGGCCGTGCCCGGTTACATCACCGCGGAGGCCGCACTCTCGTTCCTCGGCGTCGGCGTACCACCACCGACGCCGAGTCTCGGCCGGTCGATCTCCGACTCGATCGCCTGGGTCTACACCGGCGCCGACCCGTGGTTCCTGGTGTTCCCGGGGGGCGCGCTGTTCCTCGCCGTACTCGGGTTCACACTGCTCGGCGACGGGGTCCGCGACGCGTTCGACGTACGGATGCGGAGGGCCGGCTGATGCCCGACCTCGCCTGGTTCGTCGTGCGACGCCTGGCCGCTGCCCTGCTGGTGATGGTCGCGTTGAGCTTCGCCGTCTACCTGATCTTCTACGCATTGCCCGCGGACCCGGCCCACCTGGCCTGCGGCAAGCCCTGTACGCCGGACCGCCTCGAGCAGGCCCGGCACTTCATGCAGCTGGACCAGAGCACCCTCCAGCAGTACCTGAACTTCCTCAAGGGCATCTTCGCCGGCCGGACCTTCGGTGAGGGCGCGGCGGCCGTGCAGTGCAATGCACCGTGCTTCGGGTACTCGTTCCCGCTGGCCCGGCCGGTCACCACGCTGATCGTCGACCGGCTGCCGGTCACCGCGTCGATCGCGCTCGGTGCCGCGGTGATCTGGCTGCTCGTCGGGGTGACGCTCGGTGTCGTCGCCGCGTTGAATCGTGGGAAGCTCCTCGACCGGCTGGCCGTCGGTTTCGCGTTGATCGGGGTCGCGTCGCCGTCGTTCCTGGTCGGTCTGCTGGCCATCCTGGTCTTCGGGTTCTGGCTCAACATGGTCCCGGTCAACGGGTACGTGCCCTTCACCGAGAGCCCGGTCGACTGGGCCTGGCACCTGATCACGCCGTGGCTTGTGCTGGCGCTGATCCAGGCCGCGGCGTACATCAGACTCACGCGCGCGCAGATGCTCGAGGAGCTGAGCCTCGACCACGTCACCACCGCCCGGGCCAAGGGCGCCGGTGAGTCGCGAGTGGTGCTGAGGCATGGGTTGCGTGGCGCGCTGGTGCCGATCGTGACGCTGTTCGGTCTCGACCTGGGCGCTCTGCTCGGCGGCGCGATCCTGACCGAGAAGGTGTTCAGCATGCAGGGCCTCGGCGAGCTGCTGCTCAGCGCGGTCGCTCAGCTGGACGTCGCCGTCGTGGTCGGTACGACGCTGTTCTCGGCCTTCCTGATCATCCTCGCGAACCTGGTGGTGGACATAGTGCACGGCATGCTCGACCCGAGGGTGAGCCATGGCTGACCGGCCCGTGCTCGAGGTCCACGACCTGCACGTCACCTTCCGGACCGAGAACGGCCTCGTCCCGGCCGTCGACGGCATCGACTTCGCGGTCGCACCCGGCAAGACGCTCGCGATCGTCGGCGAGTCCGGGTCCGGGAAGAGCGTGAGTTCGGCCGCGGTGATGGGTCTGCTGCCGTCGAACGCGGACGTGCGGGGCGAGGTGCTGCTCGACGGCCGCGAGCTCGTCGGCCTGCCGAACGACGAGCTCCGCACGATCCGCGGCAACGACATCGCACTGGTGTTCCAGGACGCGCTGTCCGCCCTGAACCCGTACTACACGGTCGGCTGGCAGGTCGCCGAGGCGTACCGCCTGCACCACGACGTCTCGAAGAAGGAAGCGCAGCAGCGAGCCGCCCAGCTGCTCGACCTGGTCGGCATCCCGGACGCGGCCCGCCGGGCGAACAGCTACCCGCACGAGTTCTCCGGGGGAATGCGGCAGCGGGTCGTGATTGCTATGGCTCTGGTGAACGACCCGAAGGTGCTGATCGCGGACGAGCCGACCACCGCGCTCGACGTCACCGTGCAGGCGCAGATCATGCGGCTGCTCGAGGACGTCCAGACGGAGTTCGGTACGGCGCTCGTCCTCATCTCGCACGATCTCGGGGTGGTCGCGGAGGCCGCCGACGACGTCCTCGTCATGTACGCCGGACGCGCGGCCGAACGAGGCACGGTCCGCGATCTGTTCCAGCGCGCGGCGCATCCGTACAGCCTCGGCCTCCTCGGTGCGATGCCGCGGGTCGACGTACCGCCGAAGCCGCGGCTGACCACGATCCCGGGCAGTCCGCCGTCGCCCGGGTCGATCACCACCGGCTGCCCGTTCCAGCCGCGGTGTGCGTACGCCGAACGCGTCGGTGAGCGCTGTGTCACCGAGCGTCCAGAGCTGACGCCGCGACCGGGCGAAGGCGATCACGAGGCCGCCTGCCACTTGGGTCGGAGGCCGTCCGATGTCTGACGAGCTGCTCCGCCTCGACGGAGTCAGGAAGTACTTCGGTGTCCGCGGCGCACCGTGGCGCGAGAGCAAGGCGGTCAAGGCCGTCGACGGTGTCGACTTCGTCGTCCGCAAGGGCGAGACGGTCGGGCTGGTCGGCGAGTCCGGCTCCGGCAAGTCCACGCTGGCCCGGGTCGCCACGCGGCTGCTCGATCCGACCGCCGGCCGGGTCGCGATCGGTGGGTCGGACGTGACGAAGGTGCACGGACGCAGGCTGCGGCCGGTCCGGCGCAAGATCCAGATGGTGTTCCAGGATCCGCAGGCGTCGTTGAACCCGAGGCAATCCGTCGGGACGATCCTGACTACGCCGTTCCGCGCGCAGGGCATCCGTCCGACTCGGACACAACTCGTCGAGCTGTTGCAGCAGGTCGGGCTGGCCGAGGAGCACCTCGACCGCTATCCGCACGAGTTCTCCGGCGGTCAACGCCAGCGCATCGGTATCGCCCGCGCCCTGTCGATGAAGCCCGAGCTGCTCGTCTGTGACGAACCAGTCTCTGCTCTCGACGTCTCGGTGCAGGCGCAGGTGCTGAACCTGCTCGCCGACCTTCGCGACGAGCTCGGCCTGTCGTATGTGCTGGTCGCTCACGACCTGGCCGTCGTACGGCAGGTGGCGAGCCGAGTGGCCGTCATGTACCTCGGCACGATCGTGGAGGAGGGGCCGGCGGCCGACGTGTACTCGGCGCCCGCTCACCCGTACACGAAGGCTTTGTTGTCCGCCGTGCCGGTGCCCGAGGCCGGCGTCGTCCGGGACCGGATCGTGCTGTCCGGCGATGTGCCGACACCGATCGACCCGCCGTCCGGGTGTCCGTTCCGGACCCGGTGTTACAAGGCCGAAGACGTCTGCGCGACGACGCGGCCGGTGCTCGAACCCGTCGAGGGCAGCACCGAACACCGGGCCGCCTGCTACTTCCCTGAGCCCCCCACCTCCTGAGAGGAAATGATGAAGCGCATAACCCGAGCGGTCGCGGTTGCGGCCGCGTTGGCGTTGGCGGCGGCCGCCTGCAACGCCAACAACCAGTCCACCTCGAGTGGTGCCAGTACTGCGGCCGCGGAGCAAGGCGGCACGTTCCACGTCCTCAGCACCAGCAAGGAGATCAGCCTCGACCCGGCCAAGAGCCAGAACCTGGGCACGAGCACGATCCACCTGGTGCTGCGCGGCCTGACCTCGTGGAAGACCTCGCCGGACAAGGCGGCCGAGCTGGTCCCGGACCTGGCCACCGACACCGGTCAGGTCAGCGACGGCGGCAAGACCTGGACGTACAAGCTGAAGTCCGGTCTCAAGTACGCCGACGGCTCGCCGATCGTTGCCGCCGACATCAAGTACGGCATCGAGCGGTCGTTCGCGCCGGAACTGTCCGGCGGTCTCGGCTACCACAAGTCGCTGCTGGTCGGCGGCGACAAGTACACCGGCCCCTACAAGGGTGCGCAGCTGGCGTCGATCGAGACGCCCGACGACACCACGATCGTCTTCAAGCTGAACAAGCCGTTCGGCGACTGGCCGTGGGTGGTCAGCATGCCGGCCTTCTCGCCGGTGCCGAAGGCGGCCGACAAGGACCCGGCGCACTACGGCGAGGACCCGGTCGCGAGCGGTCCGTACCAGGTGAAGTCGTACGCGCCCGGGGCGAAGCTCGAGCTGGAGCGGAACCCGAACTGGGACAAGTCCACCGACGAGGCCCGGACCGGCCTGCCCGACTCGATCGTGATCGACATGGGCCTGCAGCCCGACGTGGTCAACCAGCGACTGATCGCGGACGCGGGTGACGACAAGTTCGCCGCGTCCACCGGTGTGTCGGTGCCGGCCGCGCTGATCCCGACGGTGTCGGGCAACCCGGCCGTCAAGGCTCGGGTGGCGACGTCGCCGTCCGGTGCGCTGCTGTACCTGGCGATGAACACCAAGCGCCCGGCACTGGCCAATCCCGAGGTCCGCAAGGCGATCGAGTACGCCGTCGACAAGCAGGCGGTCCAGGTCGCCGACGGCGGACCGGAGTACGGCGGTGAGATCGCGACGACCCTGATCACGCCGGGGATCGAGGGCTACGCCAAGTACGACCTCTACCAGGCCCCGCCGCAAGGCGACCCGGACAAGGCCAAGCAGATGCTGGCGGCGGCCGGGGTGAGCAACCTCAACCTCGTCCTCGCCGCGGACAGCACGTCCGGTCTCCAGGTGGCCCAAGCCGTCGCGCAGGGCCTGAAGCGGGCCGGTATCACGGTCAGCATCAGGCCGCTGGAGTACGAGCCGCTGACCGATCTGATCACCGGGAACAAGCCTGACTTCGACCTGACCGTGTCGAGTTGGCTGCCCGACTACCCGAGCGCGCTCGGCAACATCCAGCCGTTGTTCGCGTCCTCGGAGGCCGGCAACGGTGGCTACAACATCTCGCGCTACTCCAACCCGGCGGTGGACACCGCGATCGCCGCGGCCACGGCGGAGTCGGACCCGGCCAAGGCAGCAGGTCTGTGGGGTGCGGTGGACAAGCAGATCATGGCCGACGCCCCGGTCGTACCGCTGATCTACGCCCGTAACGCGTTCCTGCACGGGTCGAAGGTGCAGAACTTCTACCTGCCGCCCTACCCGCCGTACCCGAACGTGCTGATCGTCGGCCTGAGCAAGTAGTTACGTCCGGCCCTCCTTCTCCTGGGCCTCGAAGAGGGTCGGCTGGGTCTCGGCATCGAGTCCCCAGTCGGCCCTCATCACCGTGTATCCGGCCTTCTCGGCCGCCGCGCACACCTTGACGTCGTCGTCGACCAGGACGGCGACCGGACGGTCCTCGGCCAGCCGCTTCAGCCGGCCGAGTTTCATCGTCACCGACGGGCGCCGGTCGGTGTTCCCGCGCATGTACATCTTTCCGTCCGGGAAGCCGTTGTCCTTCAGCCACTTCAGCGTCTCCCGCCGCAGCCGCTCGGGCCGGCCGGTCAGGTAGACGATCTCGTGGTCGGCCGCCAGCGTGGTCGCGACCGCGAGCCCCTCGTCCAGGACGGCGTCCTCCTTGGCATGGGCGAAGAACGAGTCCCAGTCCTTCGGCCGGGTCTGCAGGAAGTGGATCCGCTCACTGGTGTCGGACAGTGTCGCGTCGATGTCCAGTACGGCGTACGGGCGTGGAGTGTCAGGCACGTCGTCCAGCCTCCCAGGTCCGGCGGTCGACGGCGTACTCGACCTCGCCGAACTCGGTCCCCGGCAGCGGATCCTCGAAGTGCTCGTGGACGATCCGGACGAACCGCAGCCCGGACCGGCGCATCACCGCCCGGGACCGATGGTTCACCGCCATCGTGTCCGCGATCACCCGGGCCATCCCGAGCTCCCCGAACGCCTTGTCGATCAGCGCCTTCGTGCCCTCGGTCGCATACCCCTTGCCCCAGGCGGTCCGATTCAGCCGGTACCCGACGTCCACGGTCTGGGGGTCCCCGGTCGGCTGCAACCCGAACCATCCGATGAACACCCCGTCGGACTTCTGCTCGGCGGCGAACGTGCCCAGGCCGGGATGCTCGTCGTACACCCGCAGGATCTCCGGCAGTACGACGCTCTCGACCTCGTCCCGTGCCGTCGGCTGCCCGGTCAGGAACCGCATCACTTCCGGATCCGAGTCCAGCTCCGTGAGCAGGCCGGCGTCCGCTGCCGTGAACCGGCGTAACCGCAATCGCTCCGTCTCCACCCTCCGACCCTCTCATCCGGCTGTCCGGAGTGTGGGCGGTGTGGGGGTTGGGGTGTGTTGGGTTGGGCGGTTGTCGGTGGTGCAGGTTAGCGTTCTCACCGCGATGGAAGAGTCGATCACGTTTCTGCACAGTTCGGACTGGCAGCTGGGGATGATGCGCCGGTTCCTGGGGCCGGACGGTCAGGCCCGGTGGGGTCAGGCCCGGCTGGATGCTGTCGCGCGGATCGGTGCCGTCGCAACCAGCACCGGTGCGGCCTTCGTGGTCGTCACCGGCGACGTGTTCGAGCACAACCAGGTCGAGCGGCAGACCATCTTGCGTGCTTGTGAAGCACTCAAGCGGATCCCGGTCCCGGTCGTCCTGCTGCCCGGCAACCACGACGCCCTCGAGCCCGGTTCGCTCTGGACGTCGGCGCAGTGGCAGGCGCACGCGCCCGAGCACGTGACCGTCCTGACCGACACCCAGCCGCTGGAGATCGTGCCCGGTGTCGAGATCGTCGGCGCGCCGTGGCGGTCGCGCCGCCCGCTGTCGGACCCGGCGGCACCCGGGTACGCCGACCTCAAGCCCGCGCCCGGTACGACGCGGATCCTGCTCGCGCACGGTCAGCTGACCAGCCTGAGCGGCGGCATGTCCGACGTACCGACCATCGATCAGGCCGCTCTGGAAGCGGCGGTCGCCGACGGACGGCTGCAGTACGTCGGTCTCGGCGACCGGCACTCGACAACGCGGGTGACCGATCGGATCTGGTTCTCCGGGACCCAGGAGGTCACGTCGCCCGAGGAGGACGATCCGGGCAACGTGCTCAAGGTGACCGTTGGCGGCGATGAGATCGACGTCGAGCCGGTGCGGGTCGGCGCCTGGCACATGGTCGACCATCGGGCCGAACTGTTCGACGAGGAGTCACTGCGGGGGCTGGAGGACTGGTTCGCGGAGTTGCCGGAGAAGGAGCGGACCTATGTCCGGCTGGCCGGCGACGGTTCGCTGTCCCTCCCGTTGCTGAGCCGGCTCGACGCGATGATCGACGCGCAGGGCGAGGTGTTCGCCAGTGTCGAGCGGTGGGCGAAGTTCTGGACCGTCCGGCCGGCGCCGGACGCCGGCGACCTGGACGCCTTGCAGTTGAGCGGCCCGGCGCGGGCGGCGATGGAGGAGTTGCGGCAGGCGCTGGCCGCGGGTGACGAGGGTGCCGGGGTGGCGCTGTCGTTGATGCACAGACTGGCTCGGGACGCGGGATGAGGTTGCACAGTCTGACGCTGCGGGAGTTCCGCGGCGTCAAGGACCGTACCGTCCGGCTGCCCGCGCTCGGCACCACTGTGGTCGTCGGCGACAACGAGGTCGGCAAGTCCAGCCTGGTCGAGGCGTTCGGCCTGATCTTCGACCTGCCGGACGACTCGAAGTCGACCCGGATCCGCGACATCCAGCCGGTCGGCCAGGATGTCGCCCCGGAGGTGACGGTCGAGCTCACCCTCGGCGGCAGCGAGCTCACCTACACCAAGCGCTGGCTGAAGAACCGCTCGACCGAGCTGACCGTCGTCGACTCCGATGGCCGGCGCAAGTCGTGGACCGGCCGCGAGGCGCACAACGAGGCCGAGCGGCTCTTCCACGAACACGTCGACCCGGTCCTGTGGCAGACACTGATGGTCAGCCAGGGGCAGTCGCTGGTGCTGCCGACACCGGCCGATGCCGAACCGCTGATCACCGCGGTGACAGCGGAGTCGGGGACGCCGGTCGACGGTGCGTCGATGCCGTTGGTGACAGCGGTCGAGCACGAGTACCTGCGCTACTGGACGCGCGGCGGTCGAGCGACCGGTGACTTCGCCAGGTCCGAGAAGGCCGTCTCCGCGGCAGAGCTCACCGCGGCGCAGGCGCTGAAGGCGATGGAGGAGGTCCAGCAGGACATCCGCCGCGCGGAGCGGCTGGCGCTCGACCTCGAGGACGTCACGAGCCGGCGCACCGATCACCTCACCTCGGTCGAGGAACTGCGTGAACGCAAGAAGGCGACCGACGAGATCCTGCTCCGCCGCGACTCGGTGAAGTCCCGCGCCGAGACCGCCCGCGCCCGGTTGGAGAACCACACCAGGACTCGGGTCGAGCGGGAGCGGCTGCTCGACGAGGTCGAGCGGTTCACCAAGTCCGACACCGAGCTGACCGAACGCCGGACCGATGCCGAGACGGTCGCCAAGACCGCGGCCGACATGGTGCACGCGGCCGAGGCGACGCTGGCCGAGGTGGTCGAGCTCAAGGACGCACGCCGTACCGACGTCCAGGAAGCGGAACGCCGGGTCTCGGAGTTGATGGACCGCGCCGAGCTGGACCGGTTGCTCGGCCAGCAGACCGAGCTGATCGACGTGCGTGCCCGGATCGCGGCGGCCGGGACGATCCTGGACCGGATCAAGGTCGACGATGCGCTGGTCGCGGCGCTGGAGGAAGCGCACGCCGCGGTCGTCGAGGCCCGCGCCGCGCTGGCGGCCGGCGTCCCGGAAGTGTCGGTACGACGCCTTGGCGCGGAGCTGGTCGAGTTGTCCGGGACCGGGCTCGATGCGGGCTCGGGCGGTGTGCCGGCCGAACTGGGCTTCGACGAATCGACCGAGCTGCTGGTCTCCGGTGAGCTGATGATCGGCGTACCGGGGCAGGTCGAGGTGACGGTCCGGGCCGGCGGGGAAGCCGCGACGCTGCGGTCGCGGGTGGACGACGCGGTTCGGCGCGAGAAGGACCTGCTGAAGAAGGCCGGCGTGAAGGATGTCGCGGCCGCGCGGGAATTGCTGCGGAAGGCCGACACGGCATCTGCCGAGTTGCACGAGGCCCGGCGGACCGAGCGGTCGCTGACGGCTGGTGGTGATCCGGGGGAGCGGATCGCGGTGCTGACCGCGCGGCTCGGGCCGGACGAGCCTGAGGACGCGGCGGACCAGCACGCCGCGGTCGAAGGTGTGCCGGGTCAGATGTCGTTGTTCGAGGAGTTCGCGTCGCCGCATGACACGCTCTTCGACGACTTCGAGCCTCCGGTCAGCGAGCCTGACGACCTGACCGGCGCGCAGCGCACGCTCGAGGAGGCGCGTGACGCTCTTGCCGAGGCCGAGCGATTGCTGGGCGACGCGGAGTTCGCGGCGGCGCAGGCCCGGAAGGCGGCGGACGAGGATCGGTCGGAGGCGCAGAACGCGCGGGCGCGGTCGGAGATTGCAGCGGAGCGGCTGGCTGCGGCGGTCGACGCGTTGGAGGCGGCTCGGAGCGTTCTCGACGATGAGGCTGTTGCCGTCGCCGAGGCCGAAGCGACCGGTGAGGTCGAGGCGGTGCTCGAGGAGCTGACCGCCGTACAAGATCAGGCGGATGCTGCTGGGGCTGACCAGGTCGCCGGTGAGTTGGCAGACGCGTTGGCTGTGGCTGGGCGGTTGCAGGGCGAGCGAGACACCTTGCGTGACGCGCTGCGGACGACCGAGGGTCGCCTGGAGCAGTCGAGCCGGGACGGGTTGGCGACGCGGCGCGATGTGGCCGAGCTGGAGTTGGCCGCCGTACGGGCGGAGCACGACAGCTTGCGGCGCCGGGCCGACGCGGCTCGGCGGGTGTTCGAGACGTTGAGCCGGCATCGGGCCGAGGCGCAGACGAAGTACTCCGAGCCTCTGCAGAGCCGGATCGAGTCGCTCGGGCGCAGTGTGTACGGACCGTCGTTCCGGGTCTGGCTGGACGACGACCTCGCCGTGTCCGAGCGCGAGCTGGATGGCGCTCGGCTGCCGGTCGAGGCGCTGTCGACGGGTGCTCAGGAGCAGTTGGCGATCATCACCCGGCTGGCGATCAGCCACCTGGTCAGCACCGGTAAGCACAGTGTGCCGGTCATCTTCGACGACGCCCTCGGCTGGTCCGACAAGGCCCGCCTGCGCGACATGGGCGCACTCCTCGGCCGGGCCGGCGACCACGGCCAGGTCATCATCCTGACCTGCATGCCGGACCGCTACGAGTACGTCCCGAAGGCCACCTTCATCAAGCTGGACGGGTGATCCGCTCCGGCGCGCTGTAGACGACGCAGCGGTCGCCCCGGGTGAAGCCTGCCACGGTGACGTTGAACCGCCGGGCCAGCTCGACCGCCAGACTCGACGGTGCGCCTACCGCCACGATCATGCCGATCCCGGCGGCGACTGCTTTCTGGATGATCTCGTACCCGGCGCGGCCGCTGACCACCAGGACGAGGCCTTTGCGGCTGTGGTTGTTGAGGACGGTCCAGCCGACCACCTTGTCGACGGCGTTGTGACGGCCGACGTCCTCCTTCACCACGACCTTCCGGCCGTCGGCGGTGAACAGGCCGGCCGCGTGCAGGCCACCGGTGCGGCTGAACATCGGCTGACCGTCGCGGAGCAGGTCGGGCAGGCGTCGTACGACGTCGATGCTTGTCTCGACCGGGTCGACGGGGGCGTAGTCGCGTTCGGCCAGTTCGTCGAGGCTCTGCTGACCGCAGACACCGCAGGCTGCCGACGTCACGCCGTACCGCTGTGGCGGCTCCCGGTCAGGCGGGCCGTCGAACGTGACGGTGACGGTGTTGAACTGCTGCTCCCGGGTCAGCTTCACATCGGTGCAGTAGGCAACGGTCCTGATCGCGTCCGGCCGCACCGCGAACCCTTCGCCGAGGCAGAACCCGGCCGCCAGCTCGAAGTCGGAGCCGGGCGTCCGCATCGTCACTACCAGCGGCTCGGGCGGGCGACCGGGCCACTCCAGCCGCAGCTCGAGCGGCTCCTCGGTGACGACGACGTCTTCACGCCGCGACGTCCGATCGCCGTCCAGCACCTCGACCTTGAACCTCGTCGTCGGACCTTTGGTCATCGTCGTCCTCGCTTCGCTCCGGGCGCCGATGACCATGCGTCGCTGTGTTTGATGATGAACTCGCTCCGCTCGTTCATAGTTCCACCGTAGGCGCTCTCACCAGCCGCGGCGCGAGGCGAGCCATTCGAGGAAGGTCCAGGCGTAGAACCGCTGGTGCTCCCGGAGCGCCGGCGTACACCCGACCGGCGGCGGAGCGTCGGCCCGCGTCATCATGTACGCCGCCACGGCCGCGATGAAGCAGTCGAGATGATCAGCCGGTACGTCGACCGTCAGCGGACTGCTGTGGATCGCGGCGGTCGTGTCGATGCCGTGGTGCTGGGCGACTGGCAGCAGACCGACCCAGTCCATCCAGCGCGGCCCGAGGGCGAGCCAGTTCCAGTCGAAGGTCCAGCAGGTGCCGTCCGCGTCGATCAGCATGTTGTCCGGCCGCAGATCGCTGTGTGTCGCCGACTCTCCGGCGAACACTTCCGGCGCCAGTCCGATCAGGTCGACCAGCTCGGACAAGACCTTCGGCACCCACGGTTGGAGGCCGGTCGCCAGCGGCATCTCGCCAGCCAGGATCCGGGCGGGGGTTTGCAGCGGCGAGTCGTTCTCGTCGAGGTCACTCAGGAAGCTGTGTAAGCCGTCGAACGGACTCGGGTCCATCACATCGGCCATCCGCTCGCAGGCCGCGGTCACTCGCGCGAAGTCCTCGGCCGTCCACGGCGCACCAGGCATCCGGCCCTGCACCCACTCGGAAACCACCGCGAACCACTGACGCTCGCCGGCACTGGCGTGTGCGGAACCGACGATGGCGGGAACTCGGATGGCCGACGGAAGTCGGGGGACCACCCCGGCTTCGCGTTGGTAGGCGCGGTACGAGTGGAGGGTGTCGTCGGAGGCCTTGATGAACACGCGCCGGCCGTCGGACAAGCGGGCAGGTGCGGCGAACCCGCCGGTGAAGCCTGAGCTGACCGACGGTCCGGCCTCGACGACCTCGCTGCCCAGGGCAACGGCCAGCGACTCTCGCAAGCTCGCCGGGAGCGTGTCCCAATCCGGTCGCAGCGAAGTTGCGGTGTAGTCGACATCGGGCGCTCCGGTCATACCGCAAGACCCTAGAGTGCGCGGCGGCCGGTCGCCTGTGGTTTACCGTGCCGGGTGTGACTGGACTGGAGGCACTGCATGCGCTCGACCTGGTCGGGATCTTCGTGTTCGGGATCACCGGCGCGCTGGTCGGCGTACGCAAGAAGCTCGACGTGTTCGGCATCCTGGTGCTCGCGCTCGTCACCGGGCTCGGCGGCGGCTTCATCCGGGACGTGCTGATCGGCGCGATCCCGCCGGCCGCGCTGGAGGACTGGCGCTATCTGGTGGTCCCGGTCGTGGCCGGGCTGATCACGTTCTTCCTGCATCCGAGGATCGGCCGGGTCGAGCGGCTGATGAACATCTTCGATGCGGCCGGGCTCGCGCTGTTCTGCGTGACCGGCGCACTGAAGGCGATCGATTTCGGCCTGTCGCCGCTCTCGGCCGCTCTGCTCGGCACCATCTCCGGAATCGGCGGCGGCGTGATCCGCGACATCCTCAGCGGCCGCGTCCCGGTCGTCCTGCGCGCCGAGATCTACGCCACCCCGGCGTTCCTCGGCGCCGGCATCGTGGTCGTCGCGGCCGCCCTCGACTACGACGCTGTGTGGGTGCCGATCGTCGGCGCGGTCACCTGCTTCACCATCCGACTGCTGGCCATCCGGCGCGGCTGGAACGCGCCGCTACCCCGCCATCCGTGACGGCGCGGCCCAGCCGTTGACGACGGCAACCAACTCCAGATAGCGATGCCAGCGCGGGCCGGCCTCGGTCCGGCGGAGCTCGATCAGCCGGTCGCGCAGCCCCGGATCGTGCCGGAGCGGCGCGTCGGCCTCCGCCGCGATCGTGCGGTACCCCGCAGCCATCCGCCGAACCGCGGCCCGGAAGGTGTCGTCCTGGACCAGCGACGCCAGCTCCAGCCAGGCTTCGACCTGCCGGGGGTCAGCGTCGTCGGGCAGCACCGGCGTGAGGTTCTGCCGGATCGCGGCGAAGCCGGGGTCGTCGCCGAGGGTCGAGGTCAGGAAGTCGGTGATCAGGGCCTGGCGCTCCTGGGCGGACCGGGCGGTCAGTTCATGCATGCGTTCGAGCTCCTCTGGCGTCGAGTGACGATGGGCGACCACCGACAGCACCGCGTGCTGCAGTTGCAGCGTCCGGATCTGGACGGCGACGGCCTCGGCGTGCGCAGTGAGTACGTCGGCGAGCGCCCGCTCCCGTTCGAGCACCGCCCGCACCGTAGCCAGCTCGATGCCGAGACCCCGCAACGTCCGGATCAGCTCCAGCCGCGCCACCGCGCCGGCGTCGTACCGGCGGTGACCGGCAGCAGTACGACGTGACTCGAGCAGCCCGAGGTCGGAGTAGTACCGCACCGTCTTGACGGTCACCCCGGCCCGTCGTGCCAGCTCACCGATCGAGTGGTCCATGCCCACACCCTCACATCTCCCCTCGGAGGAGATACAAGGCTAGTTGTGCGCGAACCGCGTCTTCGGGCGGGCGAAGGTGATCGAGACGGCGGCGATCAGGGCGCAGGCGCTGCCGAAGGCGACCGGGACCCAGTACGCGTCGGACGGGCCCCACAGGTCGACGGCGTGGCCCGAGGCGGCGTTGCCGGGGGCCACACCGAGGAGGATGCCGGTGACGGTCCAGGTGATCGCCTCGGTGAGCCGCTGCGGCGGCACCCACTCCTCGACGCAGGCGGTGACCGCGACCATGGTCGGCGCGATGGTCATCCCGCAGCAGAACAGGACGACGCCCAGCATGAGCACGCTGTCGACGAAGGGGAGCGGCGCAAGGGTGAGCGCGAGCAGGATCGTGCCGATCAGCAGGCGGCGCTCGACCGGTGCGCGCCAGTGCACCGAGCCGTACCAGAGGCCGGCCAGCAGGCTGCCGAACGCCCACACGGCCAGTACGACGCCGGACATGCCGGCCTGGCCCTTCTCGGTGGTGAACGCGACCGTGATGACCTCTGCGCCGCCGAGAGTCGCGCCGAGGCCGAGACCGATCAGGCTGAGCAGCAGGATCGAGACCCAGGGGAGTGGCGCCTGCTCGGCTCCATCGGACTTGCCGCGGCCAGGCGGGTCGGACGCACGCAGCAGCGCGAGCCAGATGCCACCGGCCAGTCCCAGTACGCCGGCTGCGGCCAGAGCGGCGTACGGACTGACCTGGGTGGCGAGCGCCGTGACCAGCACCGGGCCGACGATGAAGACGACCTCGTCACCGACCGCCTCGAGGGCGAACGCGGTCTGCAACGCCCGGCCCCGGCCGAGCAGGTGCGTCCAGCGGGCGCGGACGAACGAGCCCACCTGCGGACGGGTGCCACCGGCAACGAACGACAACACGTAGAGCACCCACGTGGCGTAGTCGGCCCGTACGGCGACCAGCAATGCCGCGAGCGCGATCGTGCAGACCACGGAGCCGATGATCAGCAGCGTGCGCTGCCCGAACCGGTCGACCAACCGCCCCTGGATCGGCCCGGTCAGCGCGCCCGCGATCACGGCGACACCGGAGACCGCTCCGGCCAGGCCGTACGAGCCGCTCTCCTGCGCGATCAGGATGACGATGCCGAGCCCGATCATCGAGATCGGCATACGCCCGAGGATCCCGGCGGTGAAGAACGCACTCGCACCGGGACGGCGCATGAGATGGACATAGGGCTTGAGCATGAGGGACCGGGAACACCCTAACCGGGCCCGGCCCGGACCCGTGTATCCATTTCACCGCCGCCCGGCGGACCGGTCTCACCACCCGGCTGAGAAACTTGGAGCATGCCAGTGGATGCTTCGCCGTACGACGCGGTGCTGTTGCTGTCCTTCGGGGGGCCCGAGAAGCCGGACGACGTGCTGCCGTTCCTGCAGAACGTGACGCGGGGCCGGGGGATCCCCGACGAGCGGCTGAAGGAGGTCGGGGAGCACTACTACGCGTTCGGTGGAAAGAGCCCGATCAACGACCAGAACCGCGCGCTGCTCGAGGCCCTGCGGGAGTCGTTCGACGAGATCGGGCTGGACCTGCCGCTCTACTGGGGCAACCGCAACTGGGCACCGTACCTGACCGACACGCTGCGGCAGATGGCCGACGACGGCATCCGCCGGGCGGTGGTGATCGTGACCTCGGCCTACCCGTCGTACTCGGGCTGCCGGCAGTACCGCGAGAACCTCGAGGACGCCGCACGGCTGGTCCCGAACGCCCCACGGATCGACAAGCTCCGGCACTACGCGAACCACCCCGGCTTCGTCGGCTCGTTCGTCGAGGCGACCGCGAAGGCGCTCAGCGAGCTGCCCGAGGGCTCGGCGATCGCGTACGTGACGCACTCCATCCCGACCGCGATGAACGCGACCAGCGGACCTGACGGCAACGGGTACGTCGACTGGCACCTGGATGTGGCGGCGGAGATCGACACCGAGATCGAGCGCCGGACCGGCCAGGCCCGCCGGAGTGACCTGGTCTACTGCTCGCGCTCCGGCCCGCCGCAGGTGCCGTGGCTGGAGCCGGACGTGAACGACCATCTGGAGGCCCTTGTGGCGGCCGGCGTACCAGGGGTGGCCGTCGTACCCATCGGGTTCGTCAGTGACCACATGGAGGTCATCTACGACCTCGACACCGAGGCCGCCCAGACGGCCGAGAAGCTGCACCTGCCGATGGTCCGGGCCGCAACCCCCGGCACCGACGCGCTGTTCGTCAGGATGCTCCGCGACCTGGTCGTCGAGCGGGCCGCGGCCGAGCGCGGCGAGGAGCCGGTCCGGCCCTGCGTCGGCAAGCTCGGCCCGGCCTGGGACGACTGCCGCCACGACTGCTGCCCACCCCTGCGTCGACCCACCCAACCAGTGAAGGAAGCTGTATGACCGCCGTTGACTCCCAGGACCTGCTCAAGCTGGCCGTGGAGGTGGCGGAGGAGGCGGCGCGGCTGATCGTCGAACGCCGCCGCGGCACGATCACGGTCGCCGACACCAAGAGCACCGTCACCGACGTGGTCACCGCGGTCGACCGGGAGTCCGAGGAGCTGATCCGGGCCCGGATCCTGCAGGCCCGCCCGGACGACTCGTTCCTCGGCGAGGAAGGTGACGACGTGGTCGGCACCAGTGGCGTCCGCTGGGTGGTCGACCCGATCGACGGCACGGTGAACTACCTGTACGACATCCCGACGTACGCCGTCTCGATCGCGGTCGAGTACGACGGGGAGACCGTGGCCGGTGTGGTCGTGGACGCGCCGCGGGGCGAGGTGTTCACCGCGACCAAGGGCGGCGGCGCGTTCCTGGACGGCAAGCCGATCCGGGTGTCGGGGTGCACCGAGCTGAGCAAGGCCCTGGTCGGGACCGGGTTCGGGTACGACCCGGCCCGGCGGGAGGTCCAGGCCGCGGTGATCCAGCAGTTGATCGCCGAGGTCCGCGACATCCGGCGGATCGGGGTCGGAGCGATCGACCTCTGCTACGTCGCCTGCGGCCGGCTCGACGCGGTCTACGAACGCGGACTGAATCCGTGGGACTACGGAGCGGGTGCGCTGATCGCGGCCGAGGCCGGCGCGGCGGTCGGCGGGCTGAACGGGGCCGCAGTGTCGCCGGAAATGTCGATCGCGGCCAGTCCGGCCCTGTTCGAGCCGTTCCACGACCTGCTGGCCGCGGCAAACCCACTGCGCGCGTAAGTGTCGCTGAGTGCTCATTAGTGCGCAGGATTGAGCATCCATGAGCATTCTGGTGTTCGGTCCTGACAAATGTGGCGACACGCGGGTCGCTAGGTGGACCCTGACGCGCGGGTAGGGCCCTTCATAGGGCACAATCCCGTCCTCGGGAACGGTTGTTGCCGGTCCCGGCCTGGCTGTCAAGGGTTTCGGGGGACGAAAGATTCCAGTGCGGAATTTCTCGGCCGCTCTACCCGTTCAAGGGCTCAGCAGGCAACACCACGGGTACGAAGAGGGCAGGGAAACACCATGGCGACTGATTACGACGCCCCGCGCAAGACGGATGAAGATGCTTCCGAAGAGTCGATCGAGGAACTGAAGACTCGCCGTCACGACAAGAACTCCGGCAAGGTCGACGAGGACGAGGCCGAAGCCGCCGAGAGCTTCGAGCTGCCCGGTGCCGACCTGAGCCACGAAGAGCTGGCGGTGCGGGTGCTCCCGCGTCAGGCCGACGAGTTCACCTGTTCGAGCTGCTTCCTGGTTCACCACCGCAGTCAGCTCGCCGAGACGAAGAACGGGCAGCTGATCTGCCGCGATTGCGCAGCCTGACACCAGCGCCCTACTTCGGCATCAACCGCAGCGGGACCGCCCCCAGACCTCTGGGGACGGTCCCGCTGTTGTGCTCCGGGCCTTTAGTCGTCGTCCTTCGTAATGCTCTTGACCAGGCCGCCCTTGACGGCGTCCTGCTCGTAGCCGGGCGGTGCGTACCCGGTGGACTTCAGCCAGTACGCCGCCGCGCGCTTCTCGGCGAACAGCTTCGCGGCCGCCGCCGCGGCCCCGCTCGCGACCGCCCAGGTCACCACCTCGGCGTAGCCACCCTCGCCGGCCTTCGGCGGCTTACCACCCGAGCCGACCTTCCAGGCCGTGCTGACCGCCTTGTTCGCGACCAGGCCCACGACCAGCGTGAACGCGGCCAGCACCAGCTTCCAGCCGATCTTCGCTCCGACCACAACAGCCTCCTAACGCACAGTCCCCGACAGTCAGGATCTTGCCACGCTGTTCCCTGTCAGGGCGGCCGCCAATCGGTCCGGATGCCGCGTGGCGATCACCCAGTACGGCGCCGGGTCACGCGGGTCGGTGATCTCGACCCGGACCGCGCCCCGCACGTAGCTGCGCAGCAGCAGGTAGGCCTTCGGGTCGCAGTCCCGCCCGAACGCGTGCCGCGCGTCGTCCCCGGTCAGTGCCTCGACCGTGCCCAGGTGCGCCCGTTCGATCACGGCCCGCCCGGCCCGGAGTCGCTCACCGTCCACCTCGACCCGCGCACCGCCGTACTGGAGGAAGAAGAGGACCAGCAGGAGCAGGGCGGTGCCGCCGACCAGGACGCCGGCGAACGTGCCGACCGGTACGGCGGTGATGACGAACAGCGTGACGGTCGCGGCGGCGGCGATGATCCACCACGACACCGGCACCCTCAGGTTCTCGCGATAGACACCCACAGGACCAGCCTGGCACGTGGCCGGTCCGGCTCCATCGGTAGGGTCCTCCCGTGACCGAGGTTCTGATCCAGCGACTCGACCCCGACCTGCCCCTCCCGTCCTACGCGCATCCCGGCGACGCCGGCGCGGACCTGGTGGCGGCGAGCGACATCACCCTCAAACCCGGCGAACGCGGCCTGGTCGGCACCGGGATCGCGATCGCGCTCCAGGACGGGTACGCCGCCTTCGTGCACCCTCGCTCCGGACTGGCCGCCAAACACGGGGTGACACTGGTCAACGCACCGGGCACCGTGGATGCGGGCTACCGCGGCGAGATCAAGGTCTGCCTGATCAATCTGGACCCGGATGCCGAGATCACGTTGCGGCGCGGTGACCGGATCGCGCAGCTGGTGATCCAGCAGGTGGAGAGGGCCCGGTTCGTCGAGGTGACCACGTTGCCGGGGTCGGCCCGCGGCGACGGGGGGCACGGCTCGACCGGCGGTTTCGGTGATGTGACACGCTGAACAAGGTGCGCCCGTTGACCTGACGGATGCGCGAGACTACGGCGGCTGTACGTCAAGAAGAATCAGGCAGTACCAATGGAGAAGCAGAGGCAAGAGCAGTGATCTTCCGCCGCAAGGCCAAGAACGAAGACCTCGAGAACGAGCAGGCGCTCGCCGACGAGGAGGCCGGTACGCCGGAACCGCGGGCCGAGGGCCCGTTCGACTCCACCGAGGTCGACGCCGACGTCCTGGAGGCGGAGGACCGGATCAACCTGGGCGCCCTGGTGATCACCGGCCAGCCGGGGATGGAACTGCGGCTGCAGGTGGACGAGCAGTCCGGCCAGGTGCAGGCGATCCTGCTGGTGCTGGAGGACTCCGCCCTCGAGCTGCGCGCGTTCGCGGCCCCGAAGAAGACCGGTATCTGGTCCGAGGTCCGGCGTGAGATCGCCGCCGAGGCGAGCCGGATGGGCGGCACGGCGACCGAGACCGAGGGGCCGTTCGGCACGGAGCTGGTGCTCGTCGTCCCGGTCGAGGACCCGGACGG
This sequence comes from Kribbella sp. NPDC049174, assembly GCF_043197365.1. Lineage (NCBI taxonomy): Bacteria > Bacillati > Actinomycetota > Actinomycetes > Propionibacteriales > Kribbellaceae > Kribbella > Kribbella sp. NPDC049174. Next base: position 1,211,813 of record NZ_JBICSZ010000001.1, read on the forward strand.
CCAGATCTTCAGCCAGACCTCGCGGGTGATCGGTGTGGACGGTCCGCGCTGGCTGCTCCGGGCCACGGTGCTCGGCCGGGCGGCCGTCGAGCCGGACGCGGCGCCGCCGATGGAGGAGACGCTGCGCAACACCATCGTGGTCCGTGGGACCGAGCCGATGGCGGTGCGTGAATCGCTGCCGTTGCAGCTGCCGCCGGGCGCTCAACCGGCTGCCGAAGCCGAGGCGTGACGGACTACACTCGAATCATGGGTAGCGACAAACCCGCGGGGCTGTTCCGGCGTGCTTTCCGCGGGCTGGCCGGTGACCGGGACCAGCAGGACGCCGAAGTTCTCCGGGACTTCGCGCAGGACTGCGGTGCCCGGTCCATCACCGGCTGCCACGACCGCGAGATGGTCACCTTGTTCGGCACGCTGCGCACCATTACGTTCAGCCCTCGCGGCGGCGTACCAGCCTTGGAGGGCGAGTTGTACGACGGCACCGGCACGGTCAAGCTGATCTGGCTCGGCCGGCGCAAGATCGCCGGGATCCACCCCGGCTCCGAGCTGATCGCGTCGGGGCGCATCGGTGTGGTCGACGGCGACCGGGTGATGTTCAACCCGCGCTACGAGCTCCGTCCGCAGGCAGCGCATGGCTGACCCGACGTCGCCCCGCGACGAGGTCGAGGGCGACCAGCAGGCCGAGCACGGCCTGCGCCGGCAACTGGACGAACATCTCGACGAGCAACTCGTCGAGATGCTGCGTCCGGAGGTCGAGGCCGCCGAGTCCGTCCTGACCGGCGACGGTGACAAGGACCGTGACAAGGAGCAGGACAAGGACGGCGCCGCGAAGGCCGAGCCGGGCAAGCCGCAGACCACGGACAAGGACTTCTTCCACGCCCTCGGTGGCTGGGGTGCGCTGCTCGACATCGGCCTGCCCTGGATCGCGTTCCTGATCGTCTACGCCGCCAGTGACCACGATCTGTCGCTCGCGCTGATCGTCGCGGTCGCGTGCGGCGCGGCGGTCGCCGTACTGCGGGTGCTGCGCAAGCAACCGCTGCGCAACGTGGCCGGCGGCTTCGTCGGCGTCCTCATCTCCGCCTGGGTCGCGAACCGCACCGGCGATGCGAAGGATGTCTACCTGCCCGGGTTCTTCACGAACCTCGCGTACTTCGCTCTCTACTCGCTCACCGTGCTGATCCGCTGGCCACTGTTCGGCGTCCTGTACGGCGTGATCACCCAGACGGGCACGGCCTGGCGCCGGGACCCCGCGATGCTGAGAGGTTTCACCCGCGCAACGCTGGTCTTCGCGGCGCTGTTCGCCCTCCGGCTTGTCGTTCAGGTGCCGCTGTACCTCATCGACAGCCTGAACGCCCTCGGCATCGCGAAGGTCGGCATGGGCCTTCCGCTCTACGCGCTCGCGCTGTGGCTCGCGTACGCCGTACTGCGTGGATCGCTGCCGCCGGACAAGTGGGACGAGGCCCGCGACCACGTCACCCATCTGCTCCGCGGGAACAGGAAGTAGGAAAAGCCCGGGCCACACGGCCCGGGCTTTCCCTTTGTCTGGCTCCTACTTGCGGTGGTGCGGCGAGAGCATGTCCTCGAGCTGTTCCTCGGTCTCGTCGGCGGCGACGAACAGGAGCTCGTCGTTCAGCTCCAGGGTGCCTTCCGGGTCCGGGCGCAGCACGCGGCCCTCGCGCAGGATGACGACCAGCGCGGTGTCCAGCGGCCAGTCGATGTCGCCGACCCGCAGGCCGATCATCGGGGAGTCCTCGGGCAGGGTCAGCTCGACCAGGTTCGCGTCGCCCTGGCGGAAGGTGAACAGCCGGACCAGATCGCCGACCGAGACGGCCTCCTCGACCAGTGCGGACATGATCCGCGGGGTGGACACCGAGACGTCCACACCCCAGGCCTCGTTGAACATCCATTCGTTCCGCGGGTGGTTGACCCGGGCAACGGTCCGGGGAACGCCGAACTCGGTCTTGGCCAGCAGCGAGACGACCAGGTTGACCTTGTCGTCCCCGGTACTGGCGATCGCGACCTGGCAGCGCTGCAGCGCGGCCTCCTCCAGCGAGGACAGCTCGCAGGCGTCGGCCAGCAGCCACTCGGCCCGAGGCACCGACTCGGCCTTGATCGCCCGCGGGTCCTTGTCGATCAGCAGCACCTCGTGGCCGTTCTCCAGCAGCTCGGCGGCGATCGAACGGCCGACGTTGCCGGCGCCGGCGATGGCTACCCGCATCACAGCTCCTCAGGCTTGGTGCCGAGTTGGGTCTCGACCGCGGCGGCGTCCCGTTCCAGCATCACCACGTGGACCAGGTCACCCTCCTGGATGACCGTGTCGGCCTTGGGCAGCAGGCCCTCGCCCAGCCGGGTCAGGAACGCGACCCGGGCGCCGGTGGCCTTCTCGATGTCGAACGCGGGCCGCCCGACCCAGCCGGAGTGCACGTGGACCTCGGCCAGCCGGACCGTGGCGGACGGGTCGCGCCACTCCGGTTCGGAGCCCTCCGGCAGCAGCCGGCGCATCATCTGGTCGACGGTCCAGCGCACGGTGCCGACGGTCGGGATGCCGAGCCGCTGGTACACCTCGGCGCGGCCCGGGTCGTAGATGCGGGCCACCACGTTGTTGATACCGAAGGTCTCCCGGGCCACCCGGGCGGCCAGGATGTTGGAGTTGTCGCCGTTCGAGACCGCGGCGAACGCCTCGGCCTGCTCGATCCCGGCCTCGGTCAGGATCTCCCGGTCGAAACCCATCCCGGTGATCGTCCGGCCGGTGAAGTTCGGGCTCAGCCGGCGGAACGAGTCGCCCGCCTGGTCGATGATCGCGACCGTGTGGCCCCGCTTCTCCAGGGTTCTCGCCAGCGTCGACCCGACGCGGCCGCAGCCCATGATGACGACGTGCACTGGGTGATCACTCCTTGCCCCGGCTGGGGCCACTGGCATCGGTTCGGCAGGGATAGACGCTACACCGGAAGAGGGCTCCCGCTAACATCACCGGACCGGGGTTCCCTCTAACATCACCGGTGTGACCCCCGCTCTCGGCGACATCGGCAAAAGGCTGCTGCTCGGCCGCAAACTGCGCAGCACGCAGCTCGGTGAGACGTTGCTGCCCAAGCGCATCGCCCTGCCCGTTTTCGCCAGCGACGCACTGTCGTCGGTCGCCTACGCGCCCGACGAGATCTTCCTGACCCTGTCTCTGGCCGGTCTGACCGCGCTGACGATCTCGTGGAAGGTCGCCATCGTCGTCGCGCTGGTGATGCTCGTAGTGGTGGCGTCGTACCGGCAGAACGTTCACGCCTACCCGTCCGGTGGCGGCGACTACGAGGTGGCCAACGTCAACCTCGGGCCGACCGCCGGTCTGACCGTGGCCAGCGCGCTGCTGGTCGACTACGTACTGACCGTGGCGGTGTCGATCTCGTCGGCGGCGCAGTACGCGGCCTCGGCGATCCCGTCGCTGGAGGGTCACCAGGCGACCGCCGCGGTGATCGCGGTGCTGTTCCTCACCACGATGAACCTGCGCGGTATCCGTGAGTCCGGGGCGGCGTTCGCCATACCGACGTACATCTTCATGGTCACCATCCTCGGCATGGCCGCGTTCGGGTTCGGCCGGCTGCTGTTCGGGACGCTGCCGCAGGCCGAGACTGCGGTCTTCGACGTCGCCGCCGAAGACCCGTTCGTGCAGGGGGCGGGTGGCCTGGCGATGGGCTTCCTGGTGCTGCGCGCCTTCTCGTCCGGCTGTGCCGCGCTGACGGGAGTCGAGGCGATCAGCAACGGTGTGCCCGCGTTCAGGAAGCCGAAGAGCAAGAACGCGGCGACCACGCTGCTGCTGCTCGGCTGCATCTCGATCGCGATGATGCTCAGTGTGGTGGCGCTGGCCAACGTGATGAAGGTGCGTTTCGCTGAGGACCCTGCGCACCAGTTGCTCCGCGACGGCGTACCGGTCGGGGACAGCTATCACCAGGACCCGGTCATCGGGCAGCTGGCCCAGGGGATCTTCGACCACTTCTCGCCCGGCTTCTACCTGGTCGCCGCGGCCACCGGCGTGATCCTGGTGCTCGCCGCCAACACCGCGTTCAACGGCTTCCCGGTGCTCGGCTCGATCCTGGCACGGGACGGCTACCTACCGCGGCAGCTGCACACCCGCGGCGACCGGCTCGCGTTCAGCAACGGAATCATCATCCTGGCCGCGTTCGCGATCTTCCTGATCATCGCCTTCGACGCTGAGGTGACCCGGCTGATCCAGCTCTACATCGTCGGCGTGTTCGTCTCGTTCACGATCAGCCAGACCGGCATGGTCCGGCACTGGACCCGGTTGCTGAAGACCGAGACCGACGGGGCGAAGCGGCGGCAGATGCACCGGTCCCGGACGATCAACACGATCGGCCTGACCATGACCGGCGTGGTGCTGGTGATCGTGCTGCTCACCAAATTCACCCACGGCGCCTACATCGCGATCATCGCGATGGCGGTGCTGTTCGTGCTGATGAAGGGCATCCGCCGGCACTACACCACGTTCAGCAAGCAGATGGCGGCCGAAGGCGACGAGCAGTTGATGCTGCCGTCCCGGGTGCACTCGATCGTGCTGGTCTCCAAGCTGCACAAGCCGACCCTGCGGGCGCTGGCCTTCGCCAAGGCGGCCCGGCCGTACACGCTGGAGGCGGTCACGGTCGACGTCGACCGGGAGGAGTCGGAGACGCTGCAGGCCGAGTGGGACCGCCGGGGCATCCCGGTCCCGCTGAAGCGGCTGGCCTCGCCGTACCGGGAGATCACCCGCCCGATCCTGCAGTACGTCCGCGACATCAGGCGGCAGTCGCCGCGCGACGTGGTGATGGTCTACATCCCCGAGTACGTCGTCGGCCACTGGTGGGAGCACATCCTGCACAACCAGAGTGCCCTGCGGCTCAAGGGGCGCCTCTTGTTCACACCTGGTGTCATGGTTACGTCGGTTCCTTACCAGCTGATCTCGTCGCAGGCAGCAGAGGAACGGCAGGACCGGGAGGAGCGGGTGGCAGGCCAGGTACGGCGTGGAGCCCGCAAGGCGTCAGGAGATCGGTGACAGGCGAGGACATCGTCGGGGCGGTAGTAGAGCTCGAAGTAGGACCAGTAGCGCACGGGGGACACTGTGTAGCCCGGCACGAGGGACAGGTGGTGTTCGTCCGGCACGCGTTGCCGGGTGAACTGGTGCACGCTCGCGTCACCGAACAGAACGCGAAGTACCTGCGGGCGGACGTCGTCCAGGTCCTCACGCCGTCTCCGCAGCGGATCGAGCCACCCTGCCCGTACGCCGGGCCGGGGCTGTGCGGAGGCTGCGACTTCCAGCACGCCAACATCGTGGAGCAGCGCCGGCTGAAGGCCACCGTGGTGTCGGACACGCTGCGGCGGATCGGCGGGATCGAGCGCACGGTGGTGATGGAGTCCCCAGGCGACGACGGTCTCGGCTGGCGGACCCGGATGAGGTACGCCGTGGTAGACGGGCGACCCGGGATGTACGCGCACCGGTCGCACGACCTGATCCAGATCGACAAATGCCTGATCGCGCACCCGGACAGTCCGGACGTGCTGGGGGAGCGGTGGCCTGGCGCGGCATCGGTGCAGACTGTCGTCTCGTCTGAGGGCAAGACCGCCGTACTGACCGACGAGGAATCCAGCGGGCGCGTCGTGGAGGTCGTGCGCAATCGGCGGTTCCGGGTGGAGGCCGGTGGGTTCTGGCAGGTGCATCCTGCCGCTCCGGAGACGCTGGTGGACGCCGTACTGAGTGGACTTGAGCCCGCGGCGGGGGAGACGGCGCTCGACCTGTATTCGGGTGTCGGGCTGTTCGCTGCCTTCCTGGCTGAGGCTGGGTGCGCGGTGCTGGCCATCGAGGGTGACAAGGACGCGGTACGCAATGCGCGGCGGAATCTGCACGACCTGCCGGACGTGACGCTGGAGACCGGCGACGTGGACCGCGTACTTAACACAGCGGTCGGGCAGGGGCTCGAACACGTCGACCTGGTCGTCCTGGACCCGCCGCGGACCGGTGCCGGCAAGGACGTCGTACGGCGGATCGCGGCGCTGACACCTCGGCGGGTGGCATACGTGGCCTGCGACCCGGCAGCGCTCGCGCGGGACCTGAAGACCTTCGGCGGCCTCGGCTACGGGATCGCGTCGCTCCGGGCTTTCGACCTCTTCGGGATGACCCACCACATCGAGTGCGTCGCGATCCTGGAGCCTGTGGACAGTGAAGTGGTGAGTGGCCGGGGGCTCGGGTAGCGTTCTGGCCCTGGATTCCAATGCGCTGGAGACCTGATGCCGCTCGTTGACCTGGACGACCCGGAGGAGTTGCGCGCCCGCTGGAGCGCACTCGCCGCGGTCGCCCATGCCACCGGGTTCGACCGGCGGTGGTACGCCGACGAGGCGGGCTACCACCACCAGGACGAGACCGGATCCATCCTGCGGATGGTGCGGCTCGAGGGCGGGCGGTCGGTGCTGTTCGGGTTCCACACCCAGCACAGCCGGACCACCGGGTCGGACCTGCTCGCGGGCTCGCCGGACTGGATCGGCCAGCCGGAGGTGCGGCACCTGATCGCCAGGGGCGAGCTGGGCTTCGTGTACGGCGCGTTCAACGGGACGTGGGCGCGGGCGTCGTACCCGGGGGATCCGTGGCAGCCGGCCGACGACGGGTTCGCGCCGATCGGGCAGTGGATCACGTCGGACGAGGAAGCCGCCGGCGAGATGATCGAGTGGGTCGCCGAGTGGGCCGACTACCTCGGCGGGCTGGACGAGCTGCTGCCGTCCGGGGTCCAGCTGATCCGGGCGGCCGGGGCGGGCTGCATCACGGCCGACGTACTGGGGGAGTTCTTTGACCGGTTCGGCATCGACCCGCGGTCGCCGGTGCAGCCGGATCTGCCCGCCGGCGTCGTCGCGGCCGAGGACTTCAACTTTGCATTCGCCGAACGGTTGGCCGACGAACCTGACACAGCCGAGGTCTCGGTCGTTGAAGATGTCGTGACAGGAGCATCCGAGGGTCCGGAGGACGAGGAGTCGTACGTCGTCCCGCCCGGTATCAGCCCGTTCACCGGCCAGCCGATCGACGACTCGGCGCCTTATCGGGCGGCTGCGTCCTCTGCGGCTTCGCCTGCTGGCGCACCCGGAGCAGCGCCTGGTATCGGGGCCGGTGCGGCGCCTGGTGTCGGGCCCGCTGCGGCGCGTGGCGTCGCGCCTGGTGTCGGGCCTGCAGCGCCGCCTGCTGGCTCGCCTGCCGCGCCGCCTGCTGGGGAGCCTCACATGGCGTCGTACGTGCAGACGCCGTACCGCGCGGAGCCTCCGGCTCGTTCCGACGACTACGGCGTGGTCGAGAAGAAACAAGGATGGCTGCGCCGCCGGAAGCACGACGACACCCCCCAGCCGGAGCTCGACCCACCGGCCGATGCCTTCCCAGGCGGCCCCGCGTCCGGCACCTACCTCCCCGACGGCGAACTGGGCGGCAGCCTGCCCTACGGCGCGCTGCCTTCATCAGAGCCGCCACGTGTCGGCGGTGGCGTCCACGAGGGCGAAGACTTCTACGCCAGCCTCTTCGCCGACGCCCCATCCGCCGCTGCGTACCACCAGGAAACCCCGCCCGCCGACGAGCAGGACTGGGAAACCGCCGAACAACAGGCCTGGTCCGACCAGGACGCCACCAGCGAATACACCCCCTTCACCGACGACCCCGCCGACGCCGCACCCCCCGTCGACCCACCCGCGCCCCCGGACCGCGAATGGATAGGCGGCGCCTGGATCAACGGCGAATGGATAGAAGACCCCGCCTCCCACCACCCGGCTCCAACCGCCCAGCCGGAACACCACACGGCGCGCTCCGACCCCCAACAACCCCACCCAGCCACCCGGCCGTTCCCGGCCGACCCCCACGCGCCCCAGGCCGACCCCCACTCGCCCCAGGCCGACCCCCACAGGCCCCAGGCCGAGCCGCACTCGTTCCGGACCGATGCCCATTCGTTCCCGGCCGAGCGCCAGCCGCTGCCGGCCGACCCCCACTCGTTCCCGGCCGACCAGCCGCTCGAGGCTGAGTCCCAGGCGTTCCCAGCTGAGCCCGAGTCGTACTCGGCAGAGCACCGGCCGTACCCAGCCGAGCCGGCGGCCGACCAACCCGGCGCCATCCCCTCCGCTCCAGATACAGCCTTCGAAGACGACGACGCCCCAACCGCCGAGATCGCCGCCATCCTCGACCCCGAGCCTGCCGACGCCCCCGACGAAGAAGACGAACCCTCCTCCTTCACCGGCCCGTCCCCCTTCGCCCCCGTCACCACCCCGGCAACCCACCACCCGGTCGACGACCCCGCAGCCCGCTTCAACCAGCCCCGCGCCGAGGAACCCGCCGCCCAGTTCGACCCGCCCGCCGCACGCTTCGACGAGCGGCCCGCTCGGCCCTACCAGTCCCACGGCGGAGTCGAGGAGCGCCTGGCACACCTCGAAGAGTCCGCCGCCCGCCGCGACCACCCCGCGGACTCGCCGGCCGCTCGCCTCGACCAGAGCCGAGCGGGGACCGAGCAGCACCCAGCGCACCTCCAGGAGCCCAGGGCTCGCGTCGAGGAGTCGTCCGCGCGCTTCGACCGGTCCGGAGACCAGCCCGCCGCCCGCCTCGACCGAGGCGGCGACGAGCCCGGGGCTCGTCTCGAGCAGCCCTTCTCTCACCCCGGCCAGGACGCCGCGCACGGCTCTGCGCCAGCTGCTCGCGCTGACGCGCGGACCGGTCATGCAGACAGCCCCACGGCCGAGCCCTCCGCGCCTGCGGAGCAGTACGACACCCCAGCGACCACTGCAGACGCGCAGTACGGCACGTCAGCGCCCGAGTCCGCAGCGCCCGCCTCGCAGTACGACGACCCCGAGGACGACCTCACCGCGGAAATCCCCGTGGTCCCAGACGAGCTGCCGACGGCAACTGCTGAGCAGCTCGCACCGGAGCAGGCCGCATCGGAGCAGCGCACGGTGGAGCAGCCTGTGCTGGAGCAGCACACGCCGGGGCAGCCTGCACTGGAGCAACGCACGGCGGAGCAGTTTGCATCGGAGCACGCCGCACTGGAGCAGCGCACGGTGGAGCAGCCCGTGCTGGAGCAGCGCTCGGCGGGGCTGCCTGGGGCAGAGCGGCCCGGGGCCGAGCATGAGCAGCCTGTGCCGGGAGGCGTGGCGCCGGCGTTGCGGTTTAGCGTGCAGGTGGATCCGGATGCTGAGGAGGACGAGGTCTTCGGGGCTGCTCCGGCGGCTAAGGCTCAGGTTGAGCCTCATCCTCAACCTCAGCCTTGGCCCCAGCCGCAACCGCGCCCCGAGCCTTGGCCCCAGCCCGAGCCCCACCCGGCCCCGTGGCCACAGCCCGACCCGACCGGCCCCGAGCCCACGCCCGGGCCCGACCCATACCCACAGCCCGGGCCGGAGCCGGAGCCCACCCCAGGCCCGATGCCCGGCCCCGACCCCGAGCCCTGGCCCGAACCCGAGCCGAGCCCGCAACCCACTCCGGAGCCAGAGCCCGAGCCCTGGCCAGAACCTGAGCCCGAGCCGTCCCCCCAACCCGAGCCCGAGCCATCCCCCTGGCCGGAGCCCGAGCCGTCCCCACAGCCAGACCCCATGCCCCGCCCCGAGCCCACCACCCACGCGGCCCGGTACGACGCCCCGGCACACCCAGGCACACAGTCCGACGAGACCGGCTACAACGGTTCAGAACACCCAGGCGCACAGGCGGAGGACGAGGCCGGGTACGACGCCCCAGGCCACCCCACCGAGCACGCGGCGCACCTCGATGAGCCGAGTCGGCAGGGGTTCTACGACGAGCGTGCGGGGCGGTTCGCGGATGATGACGATGAGCCGACCAGTTTCATTCCTGTGGTGGACGGGGAGCACGCAGGGGATGTGGATCGGTCGGCGGCTGTGGATGTGGCGGCGGCGGTGGGGATGTCTATTCCTGGGTTGGGGCTGGTCGGGACCGACGGGCCGCGGATCGAGGCGCCGCCGGGGTCGATCGAGGAGGCTATGCGGGCCGAGGTCGAGCGGCCGCGGCCGCGGCCGCAGGAGTCCGAGGCTTTCAAGGCTCTGCACGCGTGGTGCCGGGCTCGGACCGCAGTGGTGCCGTCCGGGTTCACCATCCAGGTCCAGGTGCTCGATCCGTCCGCTCCGTCGTACCGGTTCGACCTGGAGCCGCCGGATGCGGACGACCCGGAATTCGCGGCCGACAAGCTCAGCGGTCTGCTCGGCGACCTCTGGATCACCGAGGCGTCAGGTGAACTCGGCGGCTGGCTGTTCGCCCGGATCGACGCGGCCGGCCGGACGTTGCGGATCGACCGGTGGTACGACCGGGTGCCCGACTGGTGGGACAACCCGGTCGAGCCGCGCCTCGACGTGCACGGTCTGGTGCGGCGGCTGAACGACCGCGGTCCCGAGTGGCAGCCGTCGTACCTGGAGAGGCTGTACACCACCGCGAGATAGCGTTGTCCGCATGCTTCTCAGGATCTTCACCGAACCCCAGCAAGGTGCCTCGTACGACGACCAGCTCGCGGTGGCACGCAAAGCCGAAGAGAACGGGTTCGACGCGTTCTTCCGTTCGGACCACTACCTGGTGATGGGCGACAACGACGGGCTGCCCGGACCCACCGACGCGTGGGTCACCCTGGCCGGGCTGGCGCGCGAGACCAAGCGGATCAAGCTCGGCACACTCGTCAGTTCCGCGACCTTCCGCAACCCGGGCGTGCTGGCGATCACCGTCGCCCAGGTCGACCAGATGAGCGGCGGTCGCGCGGAGCTCGGGCTCGGCGCCGGCTGGTTCGAGGCCGAGCACAAGGCGTACGGCCTGGACTTTCCGGACACGCCCGGCCGGTTCGACCTGCTCACCGAGCAACTGGAGCTGATCACCGGCCTGTGGGACACGCCGGTGGGGGAGAAGTACAACTTCGACGGCAAGCACTACCAGCTGACCGACTCCCCGGCGCTGCCGAAGCCGGTCCAGCAGCCGCACCCGCCGATCATCGTCGGCGGAGCGGGCAAGAAGCGTACGCCGTCCCTCGCCGCACAGCACGCGGCCGAGTTCAACGCCGGCTTCCGCTCGGTCGAGGAGACCGAGACCCTGTTCAAGCGCGTCCGGGCCGCCTGTGAGGCGATCGGCCGCGACCCCGACACGCTGGCCCTGTCCACCGCCCACACCGTCGTGGTCGGCAAGGACGACGCCCAGGTCAAGCAACGCGCCGCCGCCATCGGCCGCGACGTCGAGGAACTCAAGTCCGGCGCCATCGCCGGCACCCCCGCCGAGGTGGTCGACCGCCTCGGCCAATTCGCTGCCGTCGGCTCCGCCCGCCAGTACGTCCAGATCATGGATCTCCATGACCTCGCCCACCTCGACCTCATCGCCGCCGAAGTCCTCCCACAGGTGTCCTGAGCTGTAGGCCGCTCCCGAGCCGGCAGAAGTCGGAACGACGAGGGAGTTGTTCCGACTTGGACCGCGTAAGTCGGAACAATTCCGCGGCTCGGGTACGGCGGCCGCAGCGGTTGTCCACAGGTCGGGGAATGGGGTGCTGGGGTGGCTCGATGTCGTGTATCTTGATGTCGAGAGAGTTTGTGGGTGCGGGTTAGGGGAACCTGACCTCGCGGCCGGGCCGGGCGCTCGGCAGGATGAGCACAGCGGAACAGGACCGGATAGAGGAGCAGGTTGATGGCGAGCGTCGACAGCTTCGGTGCCAAGGGGGCACTCGAGGTCAGCGGACAGTCGTACGAGATCTTCAGGTTGGCGGGTATCGAGGGTGCGGAGACGCTGCCCTACTCGCTCAAGGTGCTGCTGGAGAACCTGCTGCGCACCGAGGACGGTGCGAACATCACCGCCGAGCACATCACCAAGCTCGGCAACTGGGACGCGAACGCGGCGCCCGACACCGAGATCCAGTTCACCCCGGCCCGGGTGATCATGCAGGACTTCACCGGTGTGCCGTGTGTCGTCGACCTGGCCACCATGCGCGAGGCGGTCGCCGAGCTGGGTGGCGACCCGACCAAGATCAACCCGCTGGCCCCGGCCGAGCTGGTCATCGACCACTCGGTCATCATCGACGTCTTCGGCCGGCAGGACGCGTTCGAGCGCAACGTCGAGCTGGAGTACCAGCGCAACCGCGAGCGCTACCAGTTCCTCCGCTGGGGCCAGACCGCGTTCGACGAGTTCAAGGTCGTCCCGCCCGGCACCGGCATCGTGCACCAGGTGAACATCGAGCACCTCGCCCGGACCGTGATGGTCCGCAACGGCCAGGCGTACCCAGACACCTGTGTCGGCACCGACTCGCACACCACGATGGTCAACGGCCTCGGCGTGCTCGGCTGGGGTGTCGGCGGTATCGAGGCCGAGGCGGCCATGCTCGGCCAGCCGGTCTCGATGCTGATCCCGAAGGTCGTCGGCTTCAAGCTGACCGGGTCCGTCCCGGCCGGTGCGACCGCGACCGACGTGGTGCTGACCATCACGCAGATGCTGCGCAAGCACGGCGTGGTCGGGAAGTTCGTCGAGTTCTACGGTGACGGCGTCGCCGCGGTGCCGCTGGCGAACCGGGCCACGATCGGCAACATGAGCCCCGAGTTCGGCTCCACCTGCGCGATCTTCCCGATCGACGACGTGACGCTGGAGTACTTGCGGCTGACCGGCCGCTCCGACAACGACGTCGCGCTGGTCGAGGCGTACGCCAAGGAGCAGGGCCTGTGGCACAACCCGGCGGTCGAGCCGCGGTTCTCGGAGTACCTCGAGCTCGACCTGTCGACGGTGGTCCCCTCGATCGCCGGCCCGAAGCGGCCGCAGGACCGGGTCGCGCTGAGCGAGGCCAAGGAAGGCTTCCGCGGCGCGCTCGTCGACTACGCCACCGAAGAGCTGGACGTCGACCCGTCAGAGACCGGCAGCTTCCCGGCCAGTGACGCGCCGAACGGTCACGGCAACGTGAACGACGAGCCGCACGTGCCGCACGGCAGTGGCAACGGCCGCCCGTCGAAGAAGACGAAGATCAGCCTGAACGGCCAGGAGGTCGAGCTCGACCACGGTCACGTCGTGATCGCCAGCATCACCTCCTGCACCAACACCTCGAACCCGTCGGTGATGTTGGCAGCCGCGCTGCTGGCCAAGAACGCCGTCGACAAGGGCCTGTCGAGCAAGCCCTGGGTGAAGACGTCGCTCGCGCCCGGCTCGAAGGTCGTCACCGACTACTACGAGAAGGCCGGCGTCACGCCGTACCTGGAGAAGCTCGGCTTCCATCTGGTCGGCTACGGCTGCACCACCTGCATCGGCAACTCGGGCCCGCTGCCCGAGGAGGTCTCGGCCGGCGTGCAGGAGGCCGACCTGGCGGTCGTGTCGGTGCTGTCCGGCAACCGGAACTTCGAGGGCCGGATCAACCCGGACGTGAAGATGAACTACCTCGCCTCGCCGCCGCTGGTGATCGCCTACGCGCTGGCCGGGACGATGGACTTCGACTTCGAGACCGATGCCCTGGGCAAGGACACCGACGGCAACGACGTGTTCCTGAAGGACATCTGGCCGGCCGCCGACGAGGTCGAGAAGGTGATCGCCTCCTCGATCAACAAGGAGATGTTCACCAAGGACTACGCCGACGTGTTCGCCGGTGACGAGCGCTGGCAGTCGCTGCCGACGCCGGAAGGCAAGACGTTCGCCTGGGACGCCGAGTCGACGTACGTGCGCAAGCCTCCGTACTTCGATGGGATGGCGAAGGACCCGGAGCCGGTCACAGACATCGCCGGTGCCCGGGTGCTGGCCAAGCTGGGCGACTCGGTCACCACCGACCACATCTCCCCGGCCGGTTCGATCAAGGCCGACAGCCCGGCCGGCAAGTACCTGGCCGAGCACGGTGTGGACCGCAAGGACTTCAACTCGTACGGGTCGCGCCGCGGCAACCACGAGGTGATGATCCGGGGCACGTTCGCCAACATCCGGCTGCGCAACCAGATCGCGCCCGGCACCGAGGGCGGGTTCACCCGCGACTTCACCCAGGCCGACGCGCCGGTCACCACGATCTACGACGCGGCCCAGGCGTACGCCGAGGCCGGTACGCCGCTGGTGATCCTGGCCGGCAAGGAGTACGGCTCGGGTTCGTCGCGTGACTGGGCCGCCAAGGGTACGGCGTTGCTCGGTGCGCGGGCCGTGATCACCGAGTCCTTCGAGCGCATCCACCGGTCGAACCTGATCGGCATGGGCGTGCTGCCGCTGCAGTACCCGGAGGGCGAGAACGCGGAGTCGCTCGGTCTGACCGGCGAGGAGACCTTCGACATCACCGGCGTCACCGAGTTGAACAACGGGACCATCCCGCGCACGGTCCACGTCAAGGTGACCGCGCCCGACGGGTCGGAGAAGGAGTTCGACGCGGTGGTCCGGATCGACACCCCCGGTGAGGCCGACTACTACCGCAACGGCGGCATCCTCCAGTACGTCCTCCGCTCGCTGATCGCGAGCTGACGAACCACCCGAGGAGCCGGCCGACGACCTGTCGGCCGGCTCTTCGCTTCTTCTCCGCTTGGTGCGGACGGCACGCCGGAATTGTCGATGGGCTGGGGTCTACTGGGTCCATGACCGATCGGCAGCCACCGCGCGAGATCGTCCTCGAGTCATGCGCGAAGTACGGTGAGGACGCGGTGATCGATTTCGCGATCGCCGTACTGACCGGCGAGGTCAGCCCGGACGAGGCATTCACCACCGACGTCGACAAGCTGAAATGGCTGGTCGGCCCGACCGTCGGGGGATGGGCCAAGCTCGACCCGGTCAACTTCTACTGGGCCCGCGTCTGGGCGGCCCGGATCTTCCTCTACATCTGGCGCGAGGATGCCGTCGACGCACTCCGCCAAGCCGCTGACGACCAAGCTTGGCGCGTTCGCGAGCATGTCGCCCGCGTCACCGCTCAACGCGAGCTCGGCCAACTCGTCGACGTATTGCTCCCAGGCCTGACCTACGAGCTGCCCCGAGTCCGTGCCACCACCGCCCGAGCCGTCGGAGCAGCCGGTGAGGCCGAGCACGCCGAGGCCTTGCAGGACCTCCTCGACGACCCCGACCACACCGTCCGCGCCGCCGCCGAGAAGGCCCTCGACCGCTTGGAATCCCGGCTCGACCGCAGCTTCCGCTGAGGGAGGCGGCCACTGAAAGCGGTGTGTCACCCATTGGCCATCTGGATGTCAGCCGCCGCACATCAGTAACGGGAACGGTCGGTCGCATGGAGACCTCCCGTAGATCCGTCCTGAAAGCCGGTCTGGCTTCCACTGCGGCCGTCGCCGGCCTGACCACTGCCCTGACCACCCCGAGCACCGCCGCTGCGACGCCGGTCCGGCAGAACCCGTTCACCCTCGGCATCGCCAGCGGCGACCCGTGGCCGGACGGCTTCGTGCTCTGGACCCGCCTCGCCGTCGACCCGGTCGCACCGGACGGCCTCGGCGGCATGCCGAGTCGCGCGTACGCCGTCCAGTGGCAGGTGGCCACCGACTCGCGCTTCCACCACGTCGTCCGGGCCGGTGTCGCCGTCGCCCGGCCGGAGCACGCGCACGCGATCCACGTCACCGTGCAGGGGCTACAGCCCGGCCGCGAGTACTACTACCGCTTCCGCGCCGAGGGCCACGTGTCCCGCGCCGGCCGGACCTTGACCGCACCCGCCCGCGGTACGACGCCGCGCGAGCTGTCGATGTCGTTCGTGTCGTGCTCCCAGTTCGAGCACGGCTGGTTCACGGCGTACCGGCGGCTGGCCCAGGACCACCCGGACCTGGTGCTCCACCTCGGCGACTACCAGTACGAGTACACGAAGGGCGCGTACGTCGCCCCGGGCGGGAACATCCGTGATCACGCCGGACCGGAGACCACCGACCTGGCGTCGTACCGGCAGCGGCACGCGCAGTACAAGACCGACCTGGACCTGCAGGCGGCCCATGCGGTCGCGCCGTGGCTGGTGGTCTGGGACGACCACGAGCTCGACAACAACTGGGCCAACGAGACGCCGGAGAAGCCCGAGGACGGCTTCCTGGCCCGCCGCGCGGCCGCGTTCCAGGCATACTACGAGAACATGCCGCTGCGCGCCTCGTCGAAGCCGAGGGGGATCGACCTGCAGCTGTTCCGGAGGGTCAAGTGGGGTGAGCTGGCAACGTTCCACATGCTCGACACCCGGCAGTACCGCGACGACCAGGGCTGCGGGGACGGGTACAAGGACTGCCCGGCCGCGGTCGACCCGAAGCGCTCGATCACCGGCGAGCGGCAGGAGAAGTGGCTGATCGACGGCTTCCGCCGTTCGGAGGCACGCTGGGACATCATTGGTCAGCAGGTGTTCTTCGCCCAGCGCGACAACAACTCGGGACCGCTGAAGGTGACCTCGATGGACTCGTGGGACGGGTACGTCGCCTCTCGCGACCGCATCACCCGTGGCTGGGTCGACGCGCGCGTGCGCAATCCCGTCGTACTCACCGGTGACGTGCACGCGCACTGGGCCTCGGACCTGAAGCTGGACTACGACGACCCGACGTCGCGGACGGTGGGGTCGGAGCTGGTCTGCTCGTCGATCACCAGCGGCGGCGACGGCGCGGACTCGGCCACCGGCTCGCACCCGTGGTTCCAGTGGAACCCGCACCTGCGGTTCCAGAACAACCTCCGCGGCTACGTGAACACCACGATCACCCGCGAGTCCCTGGTCGCCGACTTCCGCACCGTCCGCAAGGTGCAGACGAAGGACGCCGAGGTCTTCACCCGGGCGCAGTTCACCATCGAGGACCGCGAGCCGGGTCTGAACCTCACCGCCGACAACCCGCCGGCCGCAGCCGCCGCCGCAGCGCGCACCCTCGCCGCCGCGGACGGCACCGCCGCCGCGGACGACACCGTCGCGTGGGAGACCGCCCGGCCGTAGCTAGTCAGCCAGTCGGCTAGTCCGCCAGGGCCGCGCGCAGTTTGCCGGCGTACTCCGCTGCTTCGGCATCGTCGGCGTACTTGGTCCGGGGCCAGAAGAACCCGCGCAGTCCGTCCCCCTTCGTCCGTGGCACCACGTGCACGTGGAGATGGGGGACGGACTGCGACACCACGTTGTTGACGGCAACGAACGATCCCTGCGCGTCGAACGCCGTACGCACCGCCGCCGCGAGCGACCGGGCCGCGCCGAACAGCGGCACGGTCAACTCGTCCGGCAGTTCCACCAGCGTCGGCACGTGGTCGCGCGGCACCAGCAGGGTGTGCCCTTTGAACACCGGCCGTACGTCGAGAAACCCGACCACGTCAGGCGTGTCGAGGACGATCTGAGCCGGCGTCGTCCCGGCGATGATGGAGCAGAACAGACAGTCGGCCATCAGCCCAGCCTCTCGTCCACGAAGCACCAGCGCCACGTCTCACCCGGCTCGAAGCTTCGCATCACCGGGTGGTTGGTGGTGTTGAAGTGCTTACTGGCGTGCTTCTCCTGCGACGAGTCGCAGCAGCCGACGTGCCCGCAACCGAGGCAGAGCCGCAGGTGCACCCAGGTCCCGCCTTCCGCGAGGCACTCCTCGCAGCCGTCGGGCGTGTTCGGCGTCAGCACCATCGGTGCGCTCTCCAGGTGCTCGCAGGCACCGCCCGGTGGCGGCGGCAGCCGCAGGTCCTCGGACTGTCCACCGACGTCGTCGTCCTCGTCCCGGTCCAGCATGGACTCCTCGACATCGAGCGCGATTTGCGCCCGCTGCAGCACCTCGTCGGCGACCAGACCCGCGTCCCGGATCTTCAGGATGTGCGCCCGCTCGGCCTCCAGCATGGCCATCCGTAACCGCCGGTACGCCTCGCTCGGAGTCTCGTACTCGCTCTCGGGCCGGCCGAGTCGCTCCCAGGCAGCCTCGGCCCGCGACTCACCGCGCTGACGGAGCACCCTGATCACATCCGCCGGGTCGTCCGGAGACGAGATCTCCTCCAGCTTCTCCATCGCCGCCCGATGAGCTCCTTGCAGTACGGCGGCCTCCTGCAGCGCGTCCTCCGCCGGATCCGGGCCGGGCAGGCGCAGGCGTCGTACCAGCCAGGGAAGGGTGGAGCCCTGCAGCAGGAGCGTGCCCGCGGTGACGGCCAGGGCGATGAAGACCAGCACCTCGCGATGCGGTGTGTCCTCGGGCAGCGTGAACACCGCCGCCAGCGTGACCACACCGCGCATCCCCGCCCACGAGACGACGATCAGGCTCTGCCACGAGATCGGCCCGGGCCGCGACCGGCCGAGGATCCGCCGGGACAGGAACGTGGTCGGGATGATCCAGATCGGCCGGAGCAGGACGACGGCAGCGAACACCCCGACCGTGGCGGCCGCGATCAGCCAGCCCGGCAGCGGGCTCTCGGCGAGATCGTCGAGGATCCACCGGGTCTGCAAGCCGATGAGCAGGAAGACCGTGTTCTCCAGCAGGAACTGGAACGTGCGCCAGTTCGTCCGCTCCGACATCCGCGACTTGGCCGACTGGATGATCGGCGCCTTGTGACCGAGGATCAGACCGGTGACGACCACGGCCAGGACGCCGGACGCGTGCACGTAGCGGTTCTCCGCCGCGATGTAGGCGATGAACGGCGCCGTCAGGCTGAGGGTGGTGTCGAGCACCGGGTCGGTGAAGCGCCGGCGGATCTTGGCCAGGACGATCGCGACGATGAAGCCGACCAGGACTCCGCCGCCGGCCGCCCGGAGGAAGTCGAGGCCGACGTCGAGGACCGTGGGGGTGACGGCCGCGGCGGCGATCGCGGTCCGCAGACAGACCAGGGCGGTCGCGTCGTTCACGAGGCTCTCGCCCTCGAGGATCGTGACCACGCGGCGGGGGAGACCGACCCGCTTGGCGATCGCGGTCGCGGCGACTGCGTCCGGTGGTGCGACCACGGCGCCGATCGCGAAGGCGGCCCAGAGCGGCAGCGGCTCCTGGCCCTGCGCCTCGGCCACCACGCCGAGCAGCCACCAGGCGACCAGACCGACGCCGAGCGCCGTGAACGCGACCAGGCCGACCGAGAGGAGGCCGATCGAGCGCCGGTGTCTGGTGAAGTCGACCAGGCTGGTCCGGATCGCCGCGGCGTACAGCAGCGGCGGCAGGAAGCCGACCAGGACGACCTCGGGTTCGAGTTCGACTCGCGGGACGAAGGGGAGGTACGACGCGGCGACCCCGATGACGACGAGGAGCAGGGGAGCCGAGGTCCCGAGCCGCCGGGCCAGTGCGGCCCCGGCCGCGACCACGGCGACGAGGGCCACGACCTCGATCGCGATATGCACGGAGCACAGTCTCGCAGCGTCGAGCCGGTTTGCGCGGCTCGGTTCGCCCTGAGCGCAGCGGGGAGCTGGCCGGCTCGACCGCAGCCGGGATCTGGTCAGCCTGGTCGCGGTCGTCTAGCGTGTGCGCAGCGGGATCCGTCGATCACGAGGAGTGACTGATGCATCGTCGTGTGGCTGCAGTGGCCGGTGCCCTTGGTTTGCTCGGTTCCTCGTTGGTGGCGCTCCCTGCCGCCGCCGCGGTCACGGCCGGCTGCGTGGCCTCGGTGCCGGAGCCGGGGACGACCACTCCGGTGCGGATCTGTTACTCGCTCTTCAAACCCGCGGGCGCCTCCGCATCGCACACCGTCCCGCTGATCCTGCACAGTCACGGCTGGGCCGGCAGCCGGACCAAGGACCCGGCCGCGTTCAAGTCCTGGCTCGACGCGGGCTTCGGCGTGCTGAGCTTCGACCAGCGCAGTTTCGGCGAGAGCACCGGCGTCGCACACGTGATGAACCCCGACTTCGAGGGCCGCGACGTGATCAAGCTCGTCGACCTCGTCGCCGGCCTCGATTGGGTGACGCAGCAACGGCCCGGCGATCCGCTGATCGGTGCGATCGGCGGATCGTACGGCGGTGGATTCCAGTTCGCCGGTGCGTTCACGGAGTTGCGGGACAGCGGCCGGACCAGGTTCGACGCGCTGGCGCCTGAGGTGACCTGGTGGGATCTGAAGGGCAGCCTCGCTCCGGACGAGGCGGCGCGGACGATGTGGCTGTCCTTGCTGTACGCGGGCGGCGGGACGCACCTTCCACCTGCGGTCTCGGCGGCGTTCGTCGTACTGATCGCGACCGGGGCTTGGCCGCCCGGGAAGGCGGGGCGCGATCTCGATGCGTTCTTCGCCAAGAACGGTCCGGCTTGGCATGTGGCGCAGGGGCGGAAGCTCGACATCCCGGTGCTGTTCGGTCAGGGGATCTCGGACAACCTGTTCAACCTGAACCAGGGCTTGTCGAACTTCGACCGGGCGCTGACTCCGCGGGCCCGAGCGCGATCGATCTTCGTCGGTTACAACGGCGGTCACACGCTGCCGAGTGTGCTGCCGCCGGGGTGGGCTGTTGCGGGTGAGCCGTGTTCGGTCGCGCTGGGATCGTCCAACTTCTCCGGGCTCGCGGTGCGCTTCATGTCCACCAAGCTGTTGGGCAAGGCAACCGGCCTGTCCGGGTACGGCGCCTATCACTTGTCGACCGCGGATGGTCGTTGCCTGACGCAACAGAACCTGGTCGCGAACGCACGCTTCAAGCTCGGCAAGATCCTCACCCCGACCGGTGCCGGTCTCCCTCTCAGCGTCAAGGTCGCGGCCGGCCCGCTGACGGTCTCCGGCGTACCGCGGCTGGACGCGCGCATCTACACCCTGCTGCCGGACGCAGGTGCCTTCTTCGCGTTGAGCGTCGGGACGAATCCGTTGACCGCGAAGGTCGTGCAGAACAACACGATGCCGTTCCGGGAGAAGCGGGTGGTGAAGGGGGAGCGGCGGTCGATCGAGTTGCCGGCGATCGCGGTCGACGTACCGGCCGGCAAGAACCTCTACCTCACCGTCACCCCGGTCGCCGACATGTACGCCGGCCAACGCGGACCACTGCCCGGGGCGCTACTACTGAAGGACTCGACGCTGAGCGTTCACCGCACCCGGTCGAGATAGGTCTTGTAGACGGTCAGGAAGGGTTCCTCGGTCGCGACCTGGGTGGCGAGCCAGTCGCACGTCGCCTGCGCCGTCTCGATCACGTCGGCCGGATAGCCGTACTTCACCTGGTGCTCGGCGAACTCGTCCTCGTCGTCGATGATGATCGTCCCGTCGCGCTTCTTGATCACGTCCAGGTCGAGATCCACCATCGTGAACACATCCTCACCGAACTCCACCGGCGTGGTGATGTCGCAGTAGATCTCCGTCGACCGCGGCTCGTCGTTGAAGATCGCCGTGAACCACCGCTCCCGCGGAAACAACTGCACATGAGCCTGCGAGTGCCTCACCTCAGGCTCCGCCCCCCGCTGCGACACCGAGTCCGCCGGCGCCCCCAGCCAAACCCCGAACTCATCCTCCCCCAACCACCGCATCCACTGATGCCAATGCAGCTTCTCGTCGTACTTGCGGTAAACGACCCGGACGTCACGCATAACGCCCAACCTATCCCCGCCCAGGTGCAACCTGCCCCCGCAGCACCATCCGGCCCGGCGTTACAGAAATTGCAGGTTGCTGCAGTTTCGTGGACCCGGGCCAGGGCCGGCCACGATGATTCGTCCGTCGTACGAAGTGGTGCCTGGGAGGGCTCATGGTGGGGTGGGATCGTCGGCGCGGGGTCAGACTGGCGGTGGCCGGGCTGGTCGCCGTACTCGTCAGTGGTCTGTCGATGCTGACGGCAACCGCCGCCGACCGGCCGACGCCGCCCACGGTCACCGCGACGTACCAGGGCGCACCGCTCACCAACTGCATCGACCAGACGGTGTGTCCGAGGACCGTCGTCTTCGACGACCCCGTCAGCTTCACCTTCACCGCGACGTCGCCCGATGTGGTCCGTTTCCAGTACCGCTTCGTCGGCGGGAGCCAAGGCACGGTCGACGGGTCGACCGCGACGCTGGATCTCAGGCCGCCGGACTGGGGCCTGACCAGGCTGGACGCGCAGAGCATCAACTCGCTCGGGCAGTTCAGCGACGTGACCTCGTTCCTGTTCAACGTCGCACCGTCGCCGGGGCCGGTCGGTTCGTGGGCCTTCGACGACGGCAGCGGTACGACGGCAGCCGACGGCCCCGGTCTCACGCACCCGCTGACCCTGTACGGCGGAGCCGCGTTCGACGGCAAGGGACGCCTGCAGGGTTCGGTGGCCCTGGACGGTGCCGATGACTACGCAGCCGCCGCCGACTCGGTGGTCGACACCTCGAAGAGCTTCACCATCTCGGCCTGGGTGCGGCCGACGAGTGCAACCAAGCTCGGGATCGTCGCCGCGGTCAACGGGATCAACAGTCCTTCGGTGGGACTTGGGTACGACCCGTCGACCAAGCGTTGGGTCTTCGCCCGCACCTCGGCTGACGTCCGGACGCCGACCCTCTACCGCGCCTCGTCGAAGGACGCGCCGGTCAACGGTGCCTGGTCCCACCTGTTGGCGTCGTACGACGCCACCGCGAACGAACTCCGCCTGTTCGTCAACGGCCGCCTGCAGCAGACCACCGCCTTCCCGGCTGCCAACGCCTGGAGGGCCGGCGGCACGCTCACTGTGGGCCGGGGCACCTTCCAGGGTTCGTCGATCGGAGGGTTCGCCGGATCTCTGGATCAGGTGCAGGTCTGGCAGCGGGCACTCCGTACCGAGGAGATCGCCGGTCTGCTGGATCCGCGCAGTCCCAGCGGTCCGATCGAGTCCGGTATCGCGGCGCACTGGCCGCTCGACTCCGCCGTACGTGGGACCGACCGTGTATGGCGGACGGCGGAGACGGTGCGGGGTGCGGACCTGACGGTGTCGGGCTTCGGTGGCGCCGACCAGTCGAAGGCGTTCGTCGACGATGCCGAACGTGGCCGGGTGCTGGAGTTGACTGGTGGCTCCCGTGAGTCCGTCAGCCTCGGCCGGCCGGTGATCGACGGCAGCGCGAGCTTCTCGGTGGCCGCATGGGTCAAGCTCGGCGATATCTCGAAGCCGATGGTCATCGCTCGCCAGGGCGCCGGAACCAAGGACACCTGGCGTCTCGAGTACAAGCCGATCGACGAGTACACCAGCGAGTGGTCGTTCGCCCGTGCCGACGCCGATTCCGACACCGAGACGGTGGCCACCGGGACTGTCGACCGTGAGTGGGACTCGCCGGAGGGCTGGCATCTGCTCATCGGCACCTACGAGACGGCCGGACAGGACTCTCTCGGTCAGCCGGTCGGCAGGATCTCCGTGTCGGTCGACCTCAGGACCCGCGGGCTGGAGACCTACAGCGCCCCCACCCGCACCGGCAGCACCGTCCTGGGCGGCTCGACCGGCTCCCCACTGATCGGCCGCCTCGACGACGTCCGCATCTACGCCGGCGTCCTCTCCCAAACCAAGGCCTGCACCGAGTGGCCCGGCCTCCCGAACTGCGGCTCCTAGTCGTCCCCGACCCTCGCCGACGTAGGGGGGCCTATCCGGCGAGGGTCAGGGATCGGGGTTGGTCCCCGTGAAAGCAGCGGCTTTCGGTGGGGCGGGGTGCGTCTGCCTGCAGGATGCTGCCGCGGTGGTTCGTAGACGCATCTTGGCTGGTCGGCTGGCCACTTTGGTGGGTTCGCGTGTCCGCGTGGGTCAGACGCCGGTGCTCAGGGAGCGGGTCATTTCCAGGTAGGGCTTGTAGGCGGTGGTGAAGGGTTCTGTGGTGGTTATGTGGGTGGCTAGCCAGGTGCAGGTGGCTTGGGCGGTGGCTACTACCTGGGGTGGGTAGTCGTACTTCACCTGGTGGGCGTGGAACTCGTCTTCGTCCATGACGCGGACCGAGCCGTCGCGCATGAGGCGGATGTCGAGGTCCAGGTCGACCGTGGTGACGGTGTCTACGCCGAATTCGGCGGGCATGGTGACGTCGCAGTAGATGCGGGTCTGGTGGGGGTCGTCGTTGAAGAGGGCGCTCCACCATTGGCCGTGCGGGAAGAGGCGGACGCGGTGGTGGTCGATGGTGACCCAGGCGCCGTCGGCACGCTGGCCCTGGGTGCCGGGGACCGAGCCGACCCACAGGCCGTGCTCGTCCTCGCCGAGCCGGACCGCTTCCACCAGGCGATGTGGCTGTCCGTCGTACTTCCGGAACAGCGTGGTCACCATTTCCATGCCGATTACTGTAGGTGAAGACCGAACTAACCGGACCGAGTGGGCGTCTTGGAGTGTGAGATTGCTCCGAGTGCCCTGGTGAGTTCGGAAACCGGGCGCGGGGTGCATAGACTCAAGCATTCGAGGACGATCCGCGGGAGGAGCTCGATGCGCGTGCTGGAGACGGTCGGAGGGCCGGCGGACCTCAAGAAGCTGACCGGTCAGCAGCTCACCGATCTCGCGGCGGAGATCCGGGATGTGCTGGTCGAGACCGTGTCACGGACCGGCGGCCACCTGGGTCCCAACCTGGGCATGGTCGAGATCACCATGGCGATGCACCGGGTGTTCGACTCGCCCCGGGACCGTCTCGTCTACGACACCGGTCACCAGACCTACGTGCACAAGCTGCTCACCGGCCGGGCGTCCGAGTTCGACACGCTCCGTCAGCAGGGCGGCCTGAGTGGGTACCCGTGCCAGGCCGAGTCCGAGCACGACATCGTCGAGAACAGCCACGCCTCGACCGCGCTGTCGTACGCCGACGGCCTCGCCAAGGCCTACCGGCTGCGCCAAGAGGACCGGCACGTGGTCGCGCTGATCGGCGACGGCGGCCTGACCGGCGGGATGGCCTGGGAGGCGCTGAACAACATCGCCGCCGCCAAGGACCTCAAACTCGTCATCATCGTCAACGACAACGGCCGCTCCTACAGCCCGACCGTCGGCGGCCTGGCCACGCACCTGACCAGCCTGCGCACCAACCCGCGGTACGAGAAGATCCTCGACCTGATCAAGAAGAACCTCGGGCGGACGCCGTACGTCGGAGCGCCGATGTACGAGGTGCTGCACGGGGTGAAGAAGGGCCTGAAGGACGTGCTCGCCCCGCAGGGCATGTTCGAGGACCTCGGCCTGAAGTACGTCGGTCCCGTCGACGGGCACGACCGTCAGGCAATGGAGGACGCACTCCGCAAGGCGAAGGCGTTCGGGGGACCGGTGATCGTGCACGCGGTGACCCAGAAGGGGTTCGGGTACGCCGCCGCCGAGCAGGACGAGGAGGACAACTTCCACCAGGTCCGGCCGGCGAACAAGCCGCGCGGCTGGACCGACGTGTTCTCCGACGAGCTGGTCCGGATCGGCCACCGCCGCCCGGACGTGGTCGCGATCACCGCGGCGATGTTGCACCCGACCGGCCTGGCGGCGTTCGCGCAGGAGTTCCCGGACCGGATCTTCGACGTCGGCATCGCCGAGCAGCACGCGGTGACGAGTGCGGCCGGTCTGGCGATGGGCGGTCTGCACCCGGTCGTCGGCCTCTACGCGACCTTCCTCAACCGAGCGTTCGACCAACTGCTGCTCGACGTCGCGCTGCACAAGTGCGGCGTCACCTTCGTGCTCGATCGCGCCGGTGTCACCGGTGACGACGGCGCGAGCCACAACGGCATGTGGGACATGTCGATCCTGCAGCTCGTCCCCGGCCTCCGGCTCGCCGCTCCGCGCGACGGCAAGCGGCTGGAAGAGCTGCTCAACGAGGCGGTCGACGTGTCCGACGCCCCGACCGTACTGCGCTATGCCAAGGGCGAGGTGTTCCCGGATATCGACGCGATCGAGCGGATCGGCGAGCTCGACGTCCTCGAGCGCGCCGGCACCGACGTACTGCTGGTCGGGATCGGCTCGATGGCGGCCACGGCGATGGACGTGGCGAACCGGCTGGAGGCGCAGGGCTTCGGTGTGACCGTGGTCGACCCGCGCTGGGTCAAGCCGGTCGACCCGAAGCTGGTCGAGCTGGCGGCAGGGTTCAAGTTCGTCGTCACCATCGAGGACAACGGCCGGGCCGGTGGCTGCGGGTCGATGATCGCGCAGGCACTCCGCGACGCCGGGGTGACCACTCCGGTCCGGGACTTCGGCATCCCGCAGCAGTTCCTGGATCACGCCAAGCGTCCCGCCGTACTGCAGGAGATCGGGTTGACCGGCCAGGAGCTGGCCCGGGACATCACCGAGCTGATCGCTCAGCACTCCGCTGACGCGATGCACGAGCCCGACCCGGCAAGCGGCCGCCCGGGCGGCGCCTGAGCCGGCCCCCGTGACTGCGCTGATGCCGCGCCTCCGGCGCAGCGGGTCATGGGGCTTTGACTCCCGGCCTTCCCTCGTCGCTCCAGTCGCTTCGCTCCCTGCGCTCCTCAGTCCAGGCCGGGAGGCCCCATGACCGGGTCGGGGCGGCACTCGTCGCCCCCGCGACGAAAGCACGCGGCGGCCAAGGGCCCACGGATCTGGCCGCTGCTGCTCTCCCTGGTTCTCGTGGTCGTTGCGGTGGCCGGCGGTCTCGCTCTGCACCAGTCGAGCGACCGCGCCGCCGGCTCCGACAAGACAGCGCGCAGTACGCCGGACATCGACCTGGCCGCTCGAGCCGCGGCCGTGGACCAGCTGCTCGGTAAGCGCGCCCAGGCCGTGCTCCAGGACAATCAGGCCGCGTTCCTCGCCGACGTCGATGCGGGGAACAAGAGCCTCGTCACCCGGCAGCGCTCCCTCTTCGCGAACCTGCGCCAGTTCGGTTTCGCCCGGCTCGTCTACCAGCAGCTGGGCCAGCAGTACGACGAAGCCGTGACGCGGAAGTACGGCCCGTCGACGTACCTGGTCGCGATCGCGATGACCTACCAGATCCGCGGCATCGACGCTGTACCCGTGCGGGCGATGCTCGGGTACACGTTCACCGAGCGCCCGGATGGCCGCTGGATGCTGGTCTCGGACACCGACCTCGACAAGCGGCTGCCACGCGGATCGCATCAGGAGGCGTGGGATACCGGCGCGGTGCTGGTGAAACGCGCGCCCCGGGTCCTCGTGGTAGTCGAGCAGGGTCAGGACGCGCTCGCGAACAACCTGCTCGGCAAGGCGAGCAGCGCGGTGAAGGCGGTGACCAAGAGCTGGCCGGGCGGCTGGAACGGCGCCGGTGTGGTGATCGCACTCGACGACAAGATCGTCCGCGGCGCCGACTACACCGCGCCGAAGAACGCCGAGGACGCGATCGCGATGGCGACCTGGGTGTACCGCACGCTTCCCGGTGAGGTCACCGGTGAGGGGCAGCGAGCGGACTCGTACGTCGTCATCAACCCGCGCAACCGTGCGAAGGTCGACGCCCGGACACTGGCGCACGAGTTCACCCACGTCGCGACCGCGCCGTACGGCGCCTATGCGCCGCGCTGGCTGGTCGAGGGTGCGGCGACGTACGTCGAGTTCCTGCCGATGGACGGCGCGGACAACCTCGCCCTGGACAAGTACCGGCAGGAGGTCAGGACGAAGTACCTGGTCAAGGCGAAGAGTCTGCCGGCCGACGCGGTGTTCTTCCAGCAGTCCGACAGCTCGTATCCGCTGTCCTGGCTGGCGGTCGACTACCTCTTCGAGCGCTTCGGCGGGACCGAGGTCGGCACGCTGTACCAGGAGATGGCAGCCCTCGGCTCGACCCAGCCCGAGCGGGACCGGATCATGCTCGAGCATGTCGGGATGACGGAGGCCGATCTCTTCAAGGCACTCAAGGCGGCTGCCGTCTGACGGCGTGTCGGTGGTGGAATCCGGGGAACCGAGTAGGGTAGCCGGGCTGTGACAGACGGGTACTCGGAGGAATGACCCGACGTGAGTGTGACCACCTCTAGCGCCGAACCGCCAGGCGCTCAGGATTCGCCCCATGGGCCTCGCCGCTGGCTGGGGTTGCTGGCCGCGGTCGCGCTCGTGTCCGGTGGCGTGGTCTACACCGTTGAAGACCGGGAACGGGATGCCCGGGCCAGGCCCAGTACGACGCAGACCGCGCCCAGCCCGAACCAGCCCACCAAACCGTCGAAGACCGCCGCCGCGATCGCCGCCCGCCGGGTCGCGATCGACACGATCCTGCTCCGCCGGGCCCAGGCCGTGCAGACCGTCAACGAGGCGCTGTTCCTGCAGGACGTCGACCCGGCCGACCGGGCGCTCCGGGCCGAGCAGAAGGTGCTGTTCGCGAACCTGGTCGAGATCGGCTTCACCGAGCTCGGCTACAGCCAGGCCGAGGAGCGGTTCAACCCGGGCGTGGTGAAGTCGCACGGGCGTACGACGTACCTGGTGCGGGTGCTGATGCGCTACCAGATCCCCAAGGTCGACCTGACGCCCGTCACCACCGAGCTCGGCTACACCTTCATCAACATCGGCGGCCGGTGGGTGCTCACCGACGACGACGACCTCGACAAGGACCTCGGGCCGGGCGCGCACCAGGAGGCGTGGGACCTGGGCCGGATCGAGGTGCACCGCGCTCCGCGGGTGCTGGCCGTGGTGGAGAAGGGCGACACCAAGCGCGGCCGGGCGATGGTCACCGAGGCGACCGAGGCACTGGAGCAGGTGACGGCGTACTGGCCACGGACATGGCGCGGGTCGGTGTTCCTGATCGCGCTGGACGAGGCCGACGTGCGCGACGCGCGGTTCGCCGACGAGGACATCGAGTCGGCCGCGAGTGCGGGATCGACGTTCTCGTCGCTGCCCGGTCAGGACACCGCCGACGGCACTGTGGCCGGCGCCTACATAGTGATCAATCCGAACGAGCGCGACCGGATCGACGAGATCCTGCTGGCGCACGAGATCACCCACGTGGCCACCGCGGACCTCGGCGGCTACGAACCGCTGTGGCTGGCCGAGGGCGCGGCGGAGTACGTGTCGTGGCGGGGGATCGAGGCGATCAGCGGACCGGGCGAGGTCGGCAAGTGGGAGCAAGAGGTCATCGACGATGCGTTGCCGGCGCTGACCGCGCTGCCGAGTGACGCCGGCTTCTACCAGAACAACGCGGACGTGTACGGCGTCAGTTGGCTCGCCGTCCGGTTCCTGGTCCAGCGGCTCGGACTCGAGAAAGTCGAGGAGCTGTACGAGGACATGGCGATGCATGGCATCGACCAGGCGTCCCGGGACCGGATCCTGTTCAGCCGCAGCGGCCTCGACGAAGTGACGTTGTGGACGTCACTCAAGACCTACCAACCGCAACGCTGAGTGGCGGTTTGACCTCGCGGTGTCAGAGGGGCAATCTCGAATGGGTCCGTCCATTGCGAGGAGGCGCTGATGAGTCTGTTGCGGAAGAAGACGATCGAGCAGTCGATCGCGGACACCGACGAGCCGGAGTACCAGCTCAAGAAACGCCTCACCGCGGTCGATCTGACGGTCTTCGGGATCGGCGTCATCATCGGTGCCGGCATCTTCACCCTGACCGGCCGGGCGGCGAAGACGTACGCCGGGCCGGGGATCGCGCTCTCGTTCGTGCTCGCCGCGATCTGCTGCACCCTGGCCGCGCTGTGCTACGCCGAGTTCTCGTCCACAGTGCCGGTGTCGGGGTCGGCGTACACGTTCTCGTACTTCTCCCTCGGTGAGATCTTCGCCTGGATCATCGGCTGGGACCTGCTGCTCGAGTTGATGCTCGGGGCAAGCGTCGTGGCGCAGGGCTGGTCGACGTACGCCGCCTTGTTCCTCGAACAGATCGGACTGGGCTGGCCCGAGTCGATCGGGCCGGACAGCAGTGTGAACGTGCTGGCGATGCTGCTCGTCCTCATTCTGGCGACGCTGGCGACGATCGGGATCAAGGAGTCGCTGCGGGTCAACCTGGTGCTGGTAGCGGTCAAGCTGTTCGTGGTGCTGTTCGTGATCATCGCCGGCCTGTTCTACGTCAAGGGCTCGAACCTGACGCCGTTCATCCCGCCGAGCGTGCCGACTGAGAGCGGTGACGTCACCATCACCACCCCGCTGTTCCAGGCGCTGTTCGGGTTCACCCCGTCGACGTTCGGCGTGATGGGCGTCATCTCCGGTGCGTCGCTGGTGTTCTTCGCGTTCATCGGGTTCGACGTGGTCGCGACCACCGCCGAGGAAGCGAAGAACCCGCAGCGCGACCTGCCCCGCGGCATCATCGGCTCGCTGGCGATCTGCACCGTGCTGTATGTGCTGGTCTGCATCGTGATCACCGGCATGGTCCACTACTCCGACATCAACAGCGAGGCGGCGTTGGCCGAGGCGTTCCGGTCGGTCGGCCGGCCGGGCTTCGCGACGCTGATCTCCGCCGGTGCGGTGGCCGGTCTGACCACGGTGGTGCTGACGCTGATGATCGGCGCCGCCCGGGTGGTGTTCGCGATGAGCCGCGACCACCTGATGCCGCGTGAGCTCGGAAAGACACATCGCAAGTGGGGTACGCCGTACCGCCTCACCATCGGGATCGGCCTCCTGGTCGCGCTGGTGGCCGGGCTCACCCCGATCGGCAAACTCGAGGAGATGGTGAACATCGGCACGCTGGCCGCGTTCACCCTGGTGTCGATCGCCGTACCGCTGCTGCGCCGGAGCCGGCCGGACATCAAGCGTTCCTTCCGGGTGCCGGGCAACCCGGTGATCCCGATCCTGGCCGCGCTGATCTGCATCTACCTGATGCTGAACCTGTCGCTGGAGACCTGGCTGCGGTTCGCGATCTGGATGGCGCTCGGCTTCGTCGTCTACTTCCTCTACGGCTACCGCAAGAGCCGCGTCGGCGAGGAAGAACGCACCGGCGAAAGCACCCGCGCCTAGGGCGCCCTAGTCCACTCTGGGGTCGGCTGGCGATAGTATCCGTCAGCCGACCACTGGAGGGGATCTGATGAAGCACCCGCGACGGCTTTTCGCGGGTGTCGCCGCGCTGGTGCTGGCGGGGACTGCCGGAGTGGTCGCCGTACGGTTGCAACAGGGTGGCTCCGCGGTCGGTAGTAGTGCGGCGGCGATCAAGGCCACGGCGGCGCCGGGGCAGCTCACCGACGCGCAGAGCGCGGCCCGGAAGACCGCGGTCGACGCCGTGCTCGCGAAGCGCTCCACCGCGGTGCTCAAGGGTGATCTGAAGGGCTTCCTCGCGGCCGTCGACCCGAAGCAGCCGCAGTTGGTCGCGCGGCAGCGGATGCTGTTCACGAACCTCCGCAAGTTCCGGTTCACCACCCTGAAGTACTTCGTCGCCGACGAGCGACCGTCGAAGGAGCTGACCGCCAAGTACGGCGCGGACATCTTCTCGACCCGGGTGATGATGCGCTACCAACTCACCGGCCTGGATCGGAAGCCGGTGCAGACCGACGTGGGCTACGCCTTCGTCCAGCGCGGCGGCGCCTGGGTCCTGGTCGAGGACAGCGCCATCGAGGAGACGCTGAGCCCGGACGGGCACCGGCAGCCGTGGGACTTCCAGGAGATCTCGGTGATCCGGAAGGGCCGGGTGCTCGTCGTGGTCGACAAGGGCGAACAAGCCCTCGGCCAGAAGATCGCCAAGGTGTCCCAGGGCGCGGTCGACGGCGTACAGCGGCACTGGCGGCGACCGTGGAACGGCGAGGTGATGGTGGTCGCGATGTCCGAGCCGCGGGTGATGGCGACGGTCTGGACCGCGGGCAGCGGGTCCGGCTGGACCATCGCGGCCAAGGCGGTCTCCCTGTACGACGGCGATCCGTGGGCGCAGAAGTCGGTACCACCGGTGAGCAGCCGGATCGTCGTCAACCCGGCCGTGCGGTCGAAGCTGGATCAGGATCTGCTGGTGCACGAGATGACGCATGTCGCGACGCTGCAGCTGGGGATCAAGACCCCGGTCTGGCTGGTCGAGGGGATCGCGGAGTACGTGCGGTGCGCGTCCATTGAGGACGATCCGCACTGGACTGTCGATCCCTACCGGAAGACGGTCCGGAGCAAGTACCTGCCGTCGATGAAGGTGCTGCCGACGCAGGCGGAGTTCAATGTCGCGGGGGATCGGTCGTACGGCCAGAGCTGGTGGATCACGGTGTACCTGGTCGATGAGCTGGGGGAGAAGGGTGTGGCCGATCTCTACACCGACCTCGCCAAGCACAACACCAGTCAGAAGGTGTACGCCGCGATCCTGAAGAAGCACACCGGGAAGACCGCCGCGCAGTTGGTCACAGCCGTCAAGAAGTTCAAAGGCTAGGAGCTTCCGCGCGACGGCCTCGGACGCTAGCGGGTGCCGGTTACTGTGAGCATTTCGCAGGGGCCGGCGAAGCCGGTGGGGGTTTGGAACTGGGTCAGTTGGTCGGTGATCTCCTGCCAGGCGGCGGCTCGGCCGGGCTCGTCGAGGCCGGACAGCATCTGGTGGAGGGCGCCGAAGGACTCGCGTTCGAAGCGGACGCAGTCGGCGGCGGTGGGCAGCCGGACCGGCGACGGTACGACGTCCACGGTGATGTCGTGGAATCCGGCCGCGGTGAAGGCCTGCTCGGCGACGCCGGGAGCGCCCAGGCTGAACGGACCGGGCTGACCGGGTGCCGGCGGCGGGAGCTCGGCACGACGGCGGATGATGCCGACCGGGATCGAGAAGAAGCCGTTGCGGTCCGGTGTCGAGTAGACGACCGCGGAGAATTTCCCACCCGGTCGGAGCGCCCGGTGAATGCCGCGCAGCGCGGCCTGCTGATCCGGGAAGTAGATCAGGCCGACGCGGGAGATGGCGGCGTCGAAGCTGCCCTCGTCGAGCGCGGACAGGTCCTCGCCGTCGGCCTCCAGCGTTTCCACCGTCGACACTCCGGACTCGGCGGCCACGCGAGCGGCGTACCCGAGGATGGCCGGCGAGATGTCGGTCGCGAGCACGTGTCCGCTCGGGCCTGCCAGCCGGGCCGCGGCGATGGTCTGGCCGCCCGCTCCGGCGGCGACATCGAGCACGCGATCACCGGCGCCGATGCCGGCAGCGCTGAGCATGGACGCGGTGGCGTCGCCGAGCCAGTCCTCGATGGTCGGACCCCATCGGTGCCAGGCCTCCGCGGCGTCCTCCCATTGCGCGCGCGTCGTCTGCTTGTAGACCTTCGGGTCGAAAGTGACGGTCATGGTTCCCCTCCTGTGTGAGGGTTCCAGCCCAGCAGCCGGGCCGTACGGGTTCTAGTACTGGTTCTGGACCTACCTGGTACACATCCTGGACCTGGGCACACAATGAGCCATGCGAGACTACGGCCAGTACTGTCCCGTGGCCCTGGCCAGCGAGGTGCTGGCCGACCGCTGGACGCCCTTGATCGTGCGCGAGCTCGTGCTCGGGAGCCGGCGGTTCAACGACATCGACCGCGGTCTGCCCGGCATCTCCCGCACGCTGCTCAAGCAACGCCTGAACCACCTGGAACGCAAGGGCGTGCTGGAGCTGATCCCGGTCGCCCGCGGCCACGAGTACCAGCTCACCCCGGCCGGTCGAGACCTCGAGGGCGTCATCATGGCGATCGGGGAGTGGGCGGTGCGGTGGATGTTCTCCGAGCCGCAGCCCCGGGAGGTCGATCCGGTCACGCTGACCTGGTGGATGTCGCGGCGGGTCGATTTCCAGAAGCTGCCCGGGCAGCGGGTCACCGTCGAGTTCGAGTACCGCGGTGACGACCCGACCCACATCTGGCTGATCCTCGACCGGCTGGAAGCCTCGGTGTGCACCGATCACCCTGGCTTCGACTCCGATGTCGTCCTCACCACCGAGCCGGTGGACCTGATGCGCGTCTTCTCCGGCATCATCAGCCTGACGCAAGCCACCGCGGACGGGACTGTCGCCCTGGCCGGCCCACCACGGCTCATCCGAGCCCTGCCGACCTGGTTCCTCTGGAGCCCGTTCGCTCCGGCTGTCCGGGAGCGAGTCAGCTAGCGCCGGAAAAGCTGCTGGGGGCCGGAGCGGGCTTCCGGCTCCGCACCGACCCCCAGCGGTCTTGGTCAGCTCAGGCTTGCGATGCCCTTCGGCAGGAAGCGTGAGCCGTTGGTCTTCTCCGAGATTCCGGTCCGGTCCAGGTATGGCGTGATGCCGCCGAGGTGGAACGGCCAGCCGGCGCCGAGCAGCAGGCACAGGTCGATGTCCTGCGCCTCCGCGACCACGCCCTCGTCGAGCATGATCCGGATCTCCTCGGCCAGCGCGGTCAGCACCCGGGTCCGCAGCTCCTCGGCCGTCGACGGCTTGTCGCCGACGGTCACCAGTGCCTCGACCTCCGGGTCCACCACCGGCTTGCCCTCCGGCCAGACGTAGAACGAACTCTTGCCCGCAGCAACCACCTTGGCCAGGTTCTCCGACACCGCGAACCGGTCCGGGTAGGCCCGGTTCATCGTCTCCGCCACGTGCAGCGCGACCGGCAGACCGACCAGTTGCAGCAGCACGAACGGCGGCATCGGCAGGCCGAGCGCGGTCAGCGCCTTGTCCGCCTCGCGGATCGGGGTGCCCTCGTCGACCGCCGCGCTGACCTCACCCAGGAAGCGGGTCAGCAGCCGGTTCACCACGAATGCCGGCGCGTCCTTGACCAGCACGCAGGACTTCTTCAGCGTCTTGCCGACCGCGAACGCGGTGGCCAGCGTCGCGTCGTCGGTCTGGTCCGCGCGGATGATCTCCAGCAGCGGCAGCACCGCGACCGGGTTGAAGAAGTGGAACCCGACCACCCGCTCCGGGTGCTCCAGGTCCGCGGCCATCTCGGTGACGGACAGGGACGAGGTGTTCGTCGCCAGCACCGCGTCCGGCCGGATGATCTTCTCCAGGTCGGCGAAGATCGTCTTCTTCAGCTGCAGTTCCTCGAACACGGCCTCGATCACGAAGTCCGCGTCCGCGAACACGGCCCGGTCGACCGATCCGGTGACGAGCGCCTTCAGCTGGTTCGCCTTGTCCGGCCGGATCCGGCCCTTGCCGAGCAGCTTGTCGATCTCGCCGTGCACGTACCCGACCCCACGGTCCACCCGCTCCTGGTCCAGGTCGGTGAGTACGACCGGCACCTCGAGGCGCCGTACGAACAGCAGCGCCAGCTGTCCTGCCATCAGGCCGGCGCCGACGACGCCGACCTTGGTGACCGGGCGGGCGAGCGACTTGTCCGGCGCGCCGGCCGGGCGCTTGGCCCGCTTGTTCACCAGGTCGAAGGCGTAGAGGCCGCTGCGCAGCTCCTCGCTCATGATCAGGTCGGCGAGCGCCTCGTCCTCGGCGGCGAAACCGCGGTCGCGATCGTTGTCCTTCGCCGCCGCGATCAGCTCGAGGGCCCGGTACGGCGCCGGGGCCGCCCCGCTCACCTTGACGTCGGCAAACCCCTTGCCGCGGGCAACAGCTGCGTCCCAGGCGTCACCACGGGCGATCTCCGCCCGCTCGACCGTGATCTCGCCCTTGAGCACCTTGCTCGCCCACAGCAGCGACTGCTCGAGGAAGTCGGCCGAGTCGAGCAGGACGTCGCCGATGCCGAGTTTCACCGCCTCCGGGCCGCTGAGCATCTTGTTCTGGTTCAGGGCGTTCTCGACGACGACCTTGACCGCGTTGTCCGCGCCGATCAGGTTCGGCAGCAGGAAGTTGCCGCCCCAGCCCGGGATCAGGCCGAGGAACACTTCGGGGGTCGACAGCATGCCGGCCGCGACCGAGACCGTGCGGTACGTGGCGTGCAGCGCGACCTCGAGGCCGCCGCCGAGCGCGACACCGTTCACGAACGCGAACGACGGCTTGCCACCGTCGACCAGTTTGCGCATCACGCCGTGCCCGATCCGGCCCAGGTTGAGCGCCTGCTCGCGGTCGATCAGCTTCGGTACGCCGGTCAGGTCGGCGCCGGCGGCCAGGATGAACGGCTTACCGGTGACACCGATGGCCACGACCTCGTCGCGGGCCAGGGCGGCGTCGATCGCGGTGTTCAGCGACGCCAGACCCTTCGGGCCGAACGTGTTCGGCTTCGTGTGGTCGTGCCCGTTGTCCAGCGTGATGAGGGCCATCGTGCCGGCCTTGCCCGGCAGCACGACGTCCCGCGAGTGCGCGAGCGTGACGACCTCGTCGGTCTCGATCGCGACCGCTGCGTCAATCAAGTCTTGGAGGCTCACGCGGCCGCCCCTTCCCAGTTCGGGTTCTCCCAGATGACAGTGCCGCCCATGCCGAGGCCGACGCACATGGTGGTCAGGCCGTACCGGACCTCCGGGCGCTGCTCGAACTGCTTGGCCAGCTGGTTCATCAGCCGGACGCCGGACGATGCCAGCGGGTGGCCGTAGGCGATCGCGCCGCCGTACGGGTTGACCCGCGGGTCGTCGTCGGCGATGCCGTAGTGCTCCAGGAACGCCAGCACCTGGACGGCGAACGCCTCGTTCACCTCGAACGCGTCGATGTCCTCGATCGTCAGCCCGGCCAGCTTGAGCGCCTTCTCGGTCGCCGGGACCGGGCCGACTCCCATCACCTCGGGCTCGACCCCGGCGAAGCCGTACGAGACCAGCTTCATCTTCGGGGTCAGGCCGAGCTCCGCGGCGGCCTCGGCGGAGGCGAGCACGCAGGCGGTCGCGCCGTCGTTGATGCCGGCCGAGTTGCCGGCCGTCACCCGGCCGTGCGGACGGAACGGCGTCTTCAGGCCGGCCAGGTCCTCGACCGTCGTCCCCGGGCGCATCGGCTCGTCGGTGCCGGCGTAGCCCCAGCCCTGCTCGGCCGACCGGGTCGCGATCGGGACCAGGTCGGGCTGGATCAGGTCGTTCGCGTAGGCCTTGGCCGCGCGCTCCTGGGACGCCGCGGCGAACGCGTCCGCGCGCTGCTTGGTGATGGTCGGGAACCGGTCGTGCAGGTTCTCCGCGGTCGACCCCATCACCAGGGCAGAGGTGTCGACCAGCTTCTCGGAGATGATCCGCGGGTTCGGGTCCACACCCTCGCCCATCGGGTGGCGGCCCATGTGCTCGACCCCGCCGGCCACGACCACGTCGTACGCACCGAAGGCGATCCCCGCGGCGGTGGTGGTGACGGCGGTCATCGCGCCGGCGCACATCCGGTCGATGGCGTAGCCGGGCGTGGTGTTCGGCAGACCGGCCAGCAGGGCCGCGGTCCGGCCGATGGTCAGGCCCTGGTCGCCGATCTGGGTGGTGGCCGCGATCGCCACCTCGTCCACCCGCTCGGGCGGGAGCTCCGGGTTGCGCCGCAGCAGCTCCCGGATGCACTTGATCACCAGGTCGTCGGCGCGCGTCTCGGCGTACTGGCCCTTGGCCTTGCCGAACGGGGTGCGAACGCCGTCGACGAACACGACATCGCGGATCTCACGGGGCACGAGGGCCCTCCTCTGGGGTTGGGAAAGCTATCCCGATGCTACCCGTGGGTAACAGAACTCCCAAAGTACCCACGCCTGTGCGGCTGCTCACAAACCACAACCGTGTGGTCACGCAGGCCTAACCCGTGGCGAACACCGGCGTTTCGGCGCATGCTGGTGGCAGGTAGCTTAGGGGAGCCGTTCTATGAACAACCTTGATCTCGCCGTACCGGTCCTGAGCCGGGGCAAACACCGCAATCCGCGCAAAGGCGCCTGCTTCATGGAGTTCGCCTCCTACCTGGCCGGCGAGCCGTGGTCGGACCATCCGTCCTGCACCCACCCGCTGCTCGCGGGCGTGGCGCGCGACGTCAACGACTGTACGACGGACGCCGGCCGCGCCCGGCTGGCTCCGCTGATCCCGTCGGTGATCGGGCTGACGCCGGACGACCCACACGTCGTACCGCGGGTCACGGCGCGCTGCATCCAGCACGCGCTGCCGATCGTCTCGCAGGAGCGGCAGTACATCCTCGCGGTGGCGCTGCTGGTGGGGGAGCGGCACCTCGCGGCGCTGGACGGGCGTCCGCTGGACGACCTCGAGCCGGCCTCGCGGGAAGCCCTCGAGTCGGTCCCGTCCGCGACCAAGTGGGCGCGGTCCTTCACCTCCCGGGCCCACCGGGGTACGCCGGACTTCGCGAAGCGGACCGCACCACGGGCCGTGTCCTGTGCGGTGGAAGGCATCTCGCAGGCCTGTGTGCCGGACCCGGACGACCGGCTCCTCAACCTGCTGACCGCGGCGATCGACGAATGCACGGCCTGGATGCCGAAGCCGGCACCGGTCGTACAGCCGCAGCCGCAGCCGCACCGTGAAGAGGCCGTGGAAGTTCGGTAGGCGACCAGTAGGCTTCACCGTGTGACATTGGAGATCGATACCGGTTCAGGATTGATGCCAGTCCACGAGTGGAAGCCCGACGGCGACAGCGGACCTGGGCTGCTGCTCCTGCAGGAGATCTTCGGGGTCTCCGATTACATCAAGCAGCGTGCGGCAGATCTTGCTGCCCTCGGGTACTACGTGATCGCGCCGGAGATCTACTGGCGGCTGGACGACACCGAGCTGGACGAGTCCGCGCCGGATCTGCTGGAGAAGGCGATGGCGATCATGGGCCGGCTCGACTGGGACCAGGCCGTCTCGGACTCGGTTGCCGCGCTGGAGTACCTGCGCAGTCGCGACGCGGGCACCGGTGTGGTCGGGTTCTGCTTCGGCGGCGGGCTCGGGTTCAATGTGACCGCGGTGTCCCCGGCCGATGTGCTGGTGAGCTACTACGGCTCGGCCCTACCGCGGTTGCTGGACCTCGCCCCGAAGGTGACCGCGACGAGTCTGCATCACTTCGGTGACGCCGACGCGTACCTGCCGGTCGACGACATCGTCGCCGTCCTGGACGATGCCGAGGTCCATCGCTATCCCGGCGCCGGTCACGCCTTCGACAACCCGTTGCCCGCCTTCCACCACGCCGAGGCCTCCGAGCTGGCGTGGCGGCGTACTGTCGCGTTTCTCTCCCGTCAACTTCCTACCTCCCAAGGATCCGCATGAGCCTCTACGACATTCCGCTGACGACCCTCTCCGGCGCTGCCACCTCGCTCGGCGAGTACAAGGGCAAGGCCGTTCTCATCGTGAACGTCGCCTCGAAGTGCGGTCTCACCCCGCAGTACGAGGGCCTGGAGAACCTGCAGAAGACGTACGCCTCCCGCGGCTTCACCGTCCTCGGCGCGCCCTGCAACCAGTTCGGCGGCCAGGAGCCGGGCACGTCGGACGAGATCTCCACCTTCTGCTCGACGACGTACGGCGTGACGTTCCCGATGCTCGACAAGCTCGAGGTGAACGGTGAGGCGCGGCACCCGCTGTACGCCGAGCTCACCGCGACCCCCGACGCCGCGGGCGAGGCCGGCGACATCCAGTGGAACTTCGAGAAGTTCCTGATCAGCCCCGAGGGCACGGTCGCCGCGCGCTTCCGCCCCCGCACCGAGCCGGAGTCTCCCGAGGTCGTCGAGGCGATCGAGGCCCAGCTGCCCGCTTAGTCCAGCGGTTTCGCCGGGGCTTCCGCAGCCATGGCGTCCGTGAGGACCTCGGCCGTGAGGCCGATCTGCCACTCGCGGGCGCCGTGGTCGCGCAGGAACGTGCTGACCACCTCGAGGTTCGGATCGGTCGGCGGCGACCAGGCCAGCCGGCGGATCGTGTCCGGCGCCATCAGGTTCTCGGTCGGCAGGCGGTGCGCTTCGGCGATCTCACCGACGGCGGACCGGGCGGCCGACAGGCGAGCGGCCGCATCGGGGTCCCGGTCGGCCCAGGCGCGGGCCGGCGGTGGGCCGTCGTACCGCGGTCCCTGCTTCGGTAGCTCGGACTCCGGCAGCCGGCGCGCGTGGTCGATGGCCTCCCACCACGTGCGCATGTGCCGATGGGCTCCGCGGCCCTTGAACGCGGTCAACCGCTGCAGCGTGTCCCGGTCGGCCGGCATCGCCGACGCGGCCTCCACGATCGCGGCGTCCGGCAGGATCCGGCCGGGGGAGATGTCGGCGGCCTCCGCGATCTGATCGCGGGCCTCCCACAACGCCCGGACGGTGGCCAGGCTGCGACGATTGCGGACCCGATGCATCCCCGACGTACGACGCCAGGGGTCGGGCTTCGGTTCACGCGGGGGAGCGGACAGGATCGCGGCGAACTCCTGCTCGGCCCAGTCCCACTTGCCCTCGCGACGCAGCTCGGCCTCGATCGCGTCGCGCAGTTCGATCAGCATCTCGACGTCGAGTGCGGCGTAGATCAGCCACGGCCCGGGCAACGGGCGGGTCGACCAGTCGGCCGCGGAGTGCTCCTTGCGCATCCGGTAGCCCAGTACTTCGCTGACCAGCGAGGCGAGGCCGACCTTCGGGTACCCGAGCAGACGGCCGGCCAGCTCGGTGTCGAACACCTTCCGTGGCACCATCCCGACCTCGGCCAGGCAGGCCAGGTCCTGGTTGGCGGCGTGGATGATCCACTCGGCGTCGACGATCGCGTCCCCGAGGGCGGACAGGTCCCCGAACGGGATCGGGTCGACCAAGGCCGAGCCGGCGCCCTCGCGGCGGAGCTGGACGAGGTACGCGCGGTGCGAGTAGCGGTAACCGGAGGCACGTTCGGCGTCGACGGCGACAGGCCCGGAGCCAGAGCGGAACGCGTCGACCACATCGGTCAACGCGGGGCTGGTGTCGACGACCTCAGAGAGGCCGTCACGGAGTTCGAGCAGTGGCTGGTGCGCGGTCGGGTCGTCCGGGACTGGCGGCTGCTGGGTCTCGGCCGGGCTCATCGGCCCCGCTGTCCGCGCCGGGTCGGCATCGCCACCACCCCCGGCGGCACCGGCGGCAGTCCGGCCGCCGTGCAGAGCACCTCGCCCCACGCCTCGGCGTGCCGGGTCACGTCCACGGCACCACCGCTGTCACCAGGTCCGGGCACCGGGCTCCAGGACGCACGGATCTCGATCTCCGCCGTCGCGTCGTCGTCGGCCATTCCGCCGAAGCTTTCGGATACCACCCTGGTGACGGTACCGCTCGGGGCCAGGAAGTCGGCACCCCGGTCGGTCAGGGCCTCCATCAGCCAGGTCCAGCCCACGCCGCCGAGCAGCGCGTCGGTCACCATTTCCGGCTCGACGGCCGCACGCACGTACGCGACACAGCGGAAGGTCGACTGCCAGGCGTCGTTCCCGTCCGGGTCGTAGAGGATGACCAGGCGGCCGGTGGCGACATCGTCACCGTCGACCGTCACGTCAGCGCTGACCGCCGCCGCATGCGGTGCGATCCGCTGCGGCGCGGGCATCTCCTCGACGAATACCTCGGGCCGGAACCGGGCACTGCGCAATTGCGACACTGCCTCGGCGAACTCCGCGGGTGGCGCGTCGACCTGCTTGCGGGCACCCATGCTTCGCAGCCTACGACTGATTACTCACCGACGCCCACGACGACGCGCCGGTAACGCGCGGTGCCTATGGCCGCGCCTCCGGCACGGCGTGGTCACGGGGCCTTGGCTCCCGGCCTTCCCTCGTCGCTCCAGTCGCTTCGCTCCCTGCGCTCCTCAGTCCAGGCCGGGAGGCCCCGTGACCGCATGTGAACGGGTCGGTGAGGCGTGGCATCATCGCTGTGTGCCCTTGACACCGCCTTCTGCCGACCGATCCCCTTTCCTGCTCGCGGCCCGGGGTGTGCCGGGGCCGCACACGCCGGTGTGGTTCATGCGGCAGGCCGGGCGCTCGCTGCCCGAGTACCGGGCGATCCGTGCGGGCACCACGATGCTCGAGTCCTGTATGCGCCCCGACCTCGTCGTCGAGATAACGCTGCAGCCGGTACGCCGTTACGGCGTCGACGCGGCCATCTTCTACTCCGACATCGTGCTGCCGCTGAAGGCGACCGGCTTCGACATCGAGATCAAGCCGGGTGTCGGTCCGGTCGTCGCCGTACCGGTTCGCGACGCCGCCGGCCTCGACGCGGTCCGCCCGGTCACTCCCGCGGACGTGCCCTACACCTCGGACTCGGTGAAGCAGCTGGTCTCCGAGCTCGACGGCACCCCGCTGATCGGCTTCGCCGGTGCGCCCTTCACGGTGGCGTCGTACCTGGTCGAGGGCGGGCCGAGCAAGGACCACGCGAAGACCAAGGCGCTGATGCACGGCAACCCGAAGCTGTGGCACGCGCTGGCGGACCGGCTGGCCGATGTGGCGATCGCGTACCTGTCGGTGCAGATCGAGGCGGGCGCGTCCGCTATCCAGCTGTTCGACTCGTGGGCGGGCGGGCTCTCGGCGCGCGACTACGCGCAGTTCGTCCAGCCGCACTCGGCCAAGGTGTTCGACGCGCTGGCGTCGTACGGCGTACCGAGGCTGCACTTCGGCGTGAACACGGGCGAGTTGCTCGGGCTGATGAGCGAGGCCGGCGCGGACGTCGTCGGGGTCGACTGGCGGGTGCCGCTGGACGAGGCGGTACGGCGGATCGCCGCGGCCGGATCGGGTCCGAAGCCGGTTCAGGGCAACCTGGATCCGGCCCTGCTGTTCGCCGGCTGGGACGCGTTGGAGCCGGAGATCGACCGCATCCTCGCGGAGGGGAAGGCGGCTCCCGGCCACATCTTCAACCTCGGCCACGGGGTCCCACCGGACACCGACCCCGAGGTGCTGCACCGGATCGTCCGGCACGTCCAGACCACGTCGGCCTCATGATCCGGCTGCCTGACCACAAGGTGACCCTGGAGCGCCTCACCACCGCACACGCAGACGCTGTACTGGCCTTCGAGCGGGAGAACCGGGAGTACTTCGCGGCCTCGGTGCATGACCGCGGGGACTCGTTCTTCACCGAGTTCGACGCGCGCCTTGCGGCGCTGCTGGCCGAGCAGGAGGCCGGAATCTGCCAGTTCCATGTCTTGGTGGACGACGCGGGTGCTGTGGTCGGGCGGGTGAACCTCATGGACCTCGAGAACGGCTCGGCGGAGCTCGGCTACCGGATCGCGGAGAAGGCAGCCGGGAAAGGGCTCGCCTCGGCGGCGGTACGGGCAATCGTGGGGGTTGCCGCAGCGGAGTACGGGCTGACGGCTCTGCGAGCGGGGACTTCGCACGAGAACGTGGCGTCGCAGGCGGTGCTGGTGCGGGCCGGTTTCCGGCGGGTGAGCGACGAAGCTGCGGACCCGGAGTACGAGTTGAAGCTGGAGAACGCGTGAGCTCGGTGGTCGTGGTCGGTGGCGGCATCAGCGGGCTGGCGGCCGCGTACGCGCTGGCGACCGGGCCGAACCCGCCGCGGATCAGCGTGCTGGAGGGGTCGCCTCGACTCGGTGGCAAGCTGGCCGGCGACGAGCTCGAAGGTGTTCCGGTCGACCTCGGTGCGGAATCGGTGCTCGCGCGGCGGCCGGAGGCGGTCGACCTGATCAAGGCGGTCGGACTCGGGGACGAGCTGGTGCACCCGGCGACGACCTCGGCCGGATTGTGGATCGGTGACCGGATCCGCGCGATCCCGGCGACGGTAATGGGCGTTCCCGTCGACCCTGCCGCGACCGCTGACGTCCTGGGAGCCGATGCCGCCGCGGAGGTTGCGCACGAGGCGGAGTTGCCGTCTCCGGCGTTGAGTGAGGACGTGGCGATCGGCCGGTTCGTCGCGGATCGGATGGGCAAGGCCGTCACGGACAAGCTGATCGACCCGCTGCTGGGTGGGGTGTACGCCGGGCGCGCCGAGGAGATCTCGCTGGCGGCCGCCGTACCCGAGCTCTACGCCAAGCTGCGTACCGCGCCGAGCCTGCTCGCGGCGACGGCTGAGCTGCGGGAGGCGGGCCAGCGGCGTGCTGGTCAGCCGGTGTTCGCGGGCATCGTGGGCGGGGTCAACCGGCTGATCTCTGCACTCGAGAAGGACCTGACGGGTCGCGGCGTCCAGATCAGGCGCCAACTGGCCGTACGACGGATCACGCGGACCGCTGACGGCTATGAGCTGGAGGCCGGGCCGGTGCCGGCTCCGACGTTCTTCACTGCGGATGCGGTGATCGTCGCCGTACCGGCGTCTCCTGCGGCCCGGATGCTGGCGCAGCTGGTGCCCGCGGCGTCTGCCGAGCTGGCGACGATCGAGTACGCGAGCATGGCGATCGTGACACTGGCTGTGCGTAAGCAGGACTGGCCGGAGGGCGCGACGGGGTCTGGGTTCCTGGTGCCGTCGGTGGAGGGGCGGACGATCAAGGCGTCGACGTAC
The DNA here is from genome assembly GCF_043197365.1 of Kribbella sp. NPDC049174. Lineage (NCBI taxonomy): Bacteria > Bacillati > Actinomycetota > Actinomycetes > Propionibacteriales > Kribbellaceae > Kribbella > Kribbella sp. NPDC049174. Next base: position 1,255,422 of record NZ_JBICSZ010000001.1, read on the forward strand.
TCGCACGCCAAGTGGCAGTGGTCGAGTGACGCCGGGGGAGAGCTCGCTGTGCTCCGAGCCTCGGTGGGGCGGCTCGGCGAGGAGCACGTGCTGCAGCGGTCCGATCAGGAGCTGGTGGCACTGGCTACTGCGGATCTACAGCGTGCTGTGGGGTTGCAGGGGCCTGTGGTGGGCTCTCTGGTGACCAGATGGGGTGGTGGCCTGCCGCAGTACGCAGTGGGGCATTTGGACCGCGTGGACCGCGTTGAAGCGGCTGTGGCGGGCGAGCCTGGTCTGGCGGTGTGTGGAGCGGCGTACCGGGGTGTGGGGATCGCTGCGTGCGTCGCGTCGGGCAGCAAGGCAGCCACCCGGGTGCAGGCGTACTTAGGCACATTGGAGACAATGGTTCCGTGACAGAGAAGCCGAAGGCGCGTGAGCTGAACAATGTGATCCGCTACACCCTGTGGTCGGTCTTCAAGGTGGAGACGCCGCTGGGCGACGCGGACCGGGACGAGCTGACCGCCGAGCTGTCCGACCTGGTGGCGAAACTGGCGGCCGACGACGTGGTGATCCGCGGGATCTACGACGTCGAAGGATTCCGGGCGGACGCGGACTTCATGATCTGGTGGCACGCACCGACGTCGGACGCGCTGCAGAAGGCGTACCACGCGCTGCGCCGGTCCCGGCTCGGGCGGCACCTGGCGCCGATCTGGTCGCAGTTCGCGCTGCACCGGCCGGCCGAGTTCAACAAGAGCCACATCCCGGCGTTCCTGGCCGACGAGGAGCCACGGGCGTACGTGTGCGTGTACCCGTTCGTGCGGTCCTACGAGTGGTACCTGCTGCCGGACGAGGAGCGCCGGGCGATGCTGACCGAGCACGGGAAGATGGCCCGCGGGTACCCCGACGTCCGGGCGAACACGGTGGCGTCGTTCGCGCTCGGCGACTACGAGTGGATGCTGGCGTTCGAGGCGGACGAGCTGCACCGGATGGTCGACCTGATGCGCGACCTGCGGGCGTCCACGGCGAGGCGGCACGTGCGTGAGGAAGTGCCCTTCTACACCGGCAAGCGGACCGAGCTCGGCGAGCTGGTCGCCAACCTGGCCTAGCCGCGTGCACCGCAAAGCCTTCCCGGTGCTGTACGTCACCAACGTGCGCCGGTCCGTCGACTTCTACGCCCTGCTCGGCTACCAACAGACGTACCAGTTCCCGCTCGAAGGCGACCCGCACTACGTCGGCCTGGAGCGCGGCGATTCCTCCCTCGGCATCGCCGACTCCAACTGGCCCGAGGCCCAACTCGGCATCACCGTGGGAACCGCGCCGCGCTTCGAGCTTTTCGTGTACGTCGACGACGTCGAAGCGCAGGTCGAGACCTTCCGGGCCGCCGGCCACCGGATCCTGCAGGAGCCGGCCACGATGCCCTGGGGCGAACGCCAGGCCTACATCTCCGACCCCGACCAGAACCCGGTCGCCCTCGCCACCCCGGTCTGAGCCGGGTCAGGTGCCTGGCTTCTGGAAGAGGTAGTCCTCGGCGCGCATCGAGGTGGGCGGCTTGACGTCCTCGGGGAGGAGTTCGCGCAGCGTGCGCTCGGTCAGGCGGTCCGGGTGGTGGTCGGACAGGCGGGTCGCCTGGTTGGCGATGGCCTCCTCGAGCACGTTGCGGATGAACCGGCCGTTGCCGAAGTTGTGGCCACGCGGCGCCGGCGGGATGACCTGGCGGACCACGTCCAGCACGTCGTCGGTGTAGATCATGCCCTTCTGCCGGGCCTGGAGCTCGAAGATCGCGATGAGCTGGTCGGTGTCGTACTCGCTGAACGACAGCAACTTCGGGAACCGCGACGCCAGCCCGGTGTTGGACTCCATGAACCGCTGCATCTCGCGGTGGTAGCCGGCGACGATCACGATGCAGTCGTTGCGGTGGTCCTCCATCATCTTCAGGATGGTGGCGACGGCTTCGAGGCCGAAGTCGCCAGGAGTGCTCTCCGGCACCAGGGTGTACGCCTCGTCGACGAACAGCACCCCGCCGAGCGCCTCGCGGAACCTGGCCGCGGTCATCGGCGCGGTGGTGCCGACACTGGGACCGACCAGGTCGGACCGGTCGACCTCGACCACGTGGCCCTTCTCGAGCACGCCCAGCTGTTTGTAGATCCGGGCGAGCAATCGGGCGATCGTGGTCTTGGCGGTACCGGGCTTGCCGACGAACACCATGTGCCGGGCCCGGTCGTGACTCGGCAGGCCGAGCTCCTGGCGACGCAGGTTGGTCTTGATCTCGGCCACCATCCGGCGCACCGATTCCTTGACCGAGTCCAGCCCGATCAGCGCGTCCAGCTCGGCGAGCGGGTCGTCGCCGAAGTCAACCGGCGCTGGAACCGCCGGCTGGTCGGGCTCCGGCCCGGCCTCGGCAACAGGTGCGGGGACGGCCTGGATCACCGGCTCGGCCTCGGCCTGCGGACCGGCCGGATCATCGCGTACGGCGTCCCAGGCAAGCGACAGCGCCGGAGCGGTGGCCGGCCTGGAACTGTCGTCGGCCACCAGCCGGCGCTCACGGTCGAGGAGCCGGAAGAACGCACCCAGGTCCGGGACCTGCGGCTCCGGCCACGGCGCGTCCGCGAGCACGCCGGACAGGTGGACCGTGACCCGGGTGGCCGCAGCGGCCCAGGACCGCGCGAGCACCTCCTGGTCCCGGCGTACCGCGCGGGCCAGCCAGCCAGTGTTGCCGGCCAGCCAGGCGTGCGGATCGAAGCCGCCCCTGAGGTCGGCGAGGGCATTCTCGACATCCCAGCCGGCGCTCCCCAGGCTCTGCGCAACGGCCGGCGGAAGGCCGCCGAGCCCGATGGTCAGGATCAGCCCGGCCAGCAGTTGCGCGAAGTCGTCGGCATCGTCGTCGGAAGTCGCCATCAACAACTTGGCGTGCACGTCCCGCAGCGTGTTGAGCGAGTACTGCAAGGCCGCCCCGGAGCCCGCCAGCTCCGGGAGCACCGCGCGCTCATCGTCGCTGAGTACGGCGGTCCGCCAGAACTGAGCGATCGTCTCGTAGTCGGCGGTGGTGTGCATGCGGGTCGCCTCGCGGTCGGCCAGCACCCGGTCGAACGCGGCGGTCAGGGCCCGGGCACGGGTCGCCATCGGCGGCGCGTCGACGAACAGGCTCACCACGTCCCGGGACAGCTGCAAGGCCTGGCGGCGGCTCTGTTCGCGGAAGCTCCGCGCGCCGGACACCACCTGCAGCGGCCAGTCGGCGGCCGCGACCCGGATCACGTGTCCGGCGCCGCCGAGCCGGACCGACGGGCGGTAGAAGTCCCGGGTCAGCTCAGCGGCGATGTCGGCGCAGTCGCCGTGCAGCACCGGGATCCATCCGGTCAGCAGCGGGGCGACCTGATGGGTGAACCACACTGCGGCCGGCGTCCCCTTGACGAAGTCCGGAAAGGCGGCCGCGGGCGGCGGCCGCAGCGTGCTCGGATCCTCGGCCCAGGTGCGCAACCGGCCCCGGACACCGGCAATCCACGCATCCGGCACCTCCCAGGGCTGGTCGGCAGCGAGAACGTCGAGAACACGCGGTCTGCGGATGTCGTCAGCCACCTGGATCCTTTCCGCCCGTCGGGCATCGCGCTGGCTCACTTTAGTGCGTCAGCGGCCGACGGCCGGACCTCGGTGCCCCGCGCCCGCAGGCTCAGGCCGGGGTGAGGGTGAGGCTGATGCTGTTGATGCAGTAGCGGAGGTCGGTGGGGGTGCCGTAGCCCTCGCCTTCGAAGACGTGGCCGAGGTGGGAGCCGCAGTTGGCGCAGCGGACCTCGACACGCTTCATGCCGAGAGCGGTGTCCTCGATGTACTGGACCCGGTCCTCGGCCAGCGGCGCGAAGAACGACGGCCAGCCGCAATGGGAGTCGAACTTGGTCTCGCTGCGGAACAACTCCGCGTCACAGGCCCGGCACTTGTACACACCGACCGTCTTGGTGTCGGTGTACTCACCGGTGAACGGCCGCTCGGTGCCGGCCTTGCGCAGTACCTGGAACTCGGCAGGGGAGAGTTGCGCCTTCCACTCCGCATCGGACTTCTGTACGGCGTACTGCTTGATGTCATCTGTCACGGTTCCAGTATCGGCGCCCGGGCAAGGAAAACCCCGCCCGGGCGGCCGCACGTAAGACTCCCGTGATCACCGGAACCAGGACGGCAGTGGGGTCACCCGTACGACCTGGGGGTCGTGGTCGCTGATCTGGTCGGGGAACTCGGCGTTCATGTGGACGATGTCGTAGGTCGAGGCCGGCGTCAGGTTCTGCGAGATCAGGATCTGGTCCAGGATCTGGCTGTTGCCCTCGAACACGTAGCTGTAGCGCTCCTTCACCGGCAGCGTCCGCGGCATGTCGATCAGCGCCGTCTTCCCGGCGCCGACCAGGATGTCGGTCGTCTGGGAGAAGTCGAAGTCGTTGATGTCGCCCAGCACGATGACGTTGGCGCCCTTGTCCTTGGCCAGGATCTGGTCGACGAACCCACGCACCGACTCGGCCTGCTGGTGCCGCTTGGCCGCGGTCACCTGCACCGGCGGCTGGGTCCGGCCCCACAGCGGGTCGTCGCCGCCCTTGGAGCTGAAGTGGTTGACCACCACGAACAGGCTCTGGCCGTGCCACTTGAACTCACCGGCGAGCGGGACCCGGGCGGCCGCCCACGCCGGGTTGGCCGGGTCGACCCGGCCGGGCGAGGAGCTCAGGTGCGGCCGGCCGAACCGGTCGGTGACGATCGTGGTCGCGACCGTCGAGCCGCCGCCGGGACGGTCGACGAACTGGACCGGCTTGTCGGTGCGGTACATGAACGCGACCCGGATGTTGCCGCCCGGCTCGCCGCCCTCGGCGTTGTTGACCGGGTCGATCTGGCGCCAGGCGTACGTCGGGCCGCCCGCCTTCACGATCGCGGCCGCGAGCATGTTCAGTGTGACGTCCGCCTGCGGGTTGCCGGAGTTCGTCGCGCCGTCGTTGTCCTGCACCTCTTCGAGACCGAGGATGTCCGGCGCGGCGAGGTTCCGCACCACCGCCTCGGCCAGTCCGTCGAACTTCGTTTCGCCGTCGGACGGGTCCAGGTTCTCCACGTTGAACGTCGCCACCGAGACCTGCAGCGGCGAGGAGGCCTTGGTCGTCTCGCGCTTCACGCCACCGTCGACGACCGTCGGGGTCTGCGTCGGCAGGAACTTGAAGTTGCCGAAGGAATAGTCCAGGACACCCGCCACGACTCCGGCGAGCTTGTCGCCGGTCTTGGCGTCCGGGATCGGCGCCAGGACGTCGTCGAGCAACACCCGCTCCGGGTTGCTGTCGGCCTTCTGCAGCACGATGCCGCCACGGACGGTCCGCACGCTCGAGCCCGCCGGTACGACGGACAGCTCACGGAACGAGCTGGTCGGGCCGGTCACCTCCGGCTGGTTGATACCCAGCCACATGCCTTCCAGCGACTCCCAGAAGTCGATCCCGTCGGTGGCCGGCTCGAACGTGCCGGTCGTCTCGACGTCACCGTTCGAGTCGTCGTCGATCACGGTCGACGGCGGCACTCGGCCGCCCGGGCCGACGATCGTCGGAGCCGGTACAGATGCGGTCCCGGTCACGGTGATCGTCGGGTTGGTGAGCTCGGTGGTGGTCAGGTTGTCGGTGCCGCCCGAGCCGCCGGGGCGGAACTCGGCGATCGTGCCCTTGACCGTCACGGCGTCACCGACGTTCACGGTCGGCGCCGAGCTGGTGAAGACGAACAGGCCTTCGCTGGTGGCCGGGTCCGCATCGGGCTGCGGGTCCTGGAACCAGAAGCCGTTGGCGCCCTTCACGGTGACGACACCGGTGACGTTGGCGACGAGCTTGCCGTTCAGCGGGGACAGGTGCGCGGAGCCCTGGATGTCGTGGATCTTGGCGTCGATCGGGTCCGGGTCCGGCGGCGTGGAGGTCAGTGTCTTCGGCGACGGGTTGACCGCGGCGAACTCGGTGCTGTTGTTGTCCGCGTCCGTCGTCGGGACCTTGCGGGTGGCCGAGGTGGTGTTGGACAGTCCCGGCGCCGCGGCGGTCTCGAAGTCGTTGGCCGCCCCGTACCCGACGAAGTCGACCACACCGGCCGCGGTCGAGCAGGCGCCCCCACAGGTCAGCGCGGTCTGGCCGTTGACCAGGGCCACCTTGCCGGACGCCGCGGACATGGCGATGGTGCCGGTGGCATCGGGGGTCGGCATCGGCTGACCGTTTCCGGCGCCCGCGCCCTCCTGGACCAGGTACGCGGCGCCCGGAGCGAGGCTGCCGGTGAGTTGGGTGACTGCCCAGGTGGTGCCGGCCGCGGACGCGTACTGGACCGACCAGCCGCTCAGGTCGACGGGCGAGCTGCTGTTGTTGGTCAGCTCGATGAAGTCATTCGTGTACGGCGCACCAGTGTTGCCGCCACCGCCGTACACCTCGGTGATGACCACGGTGGACGAGGCGGCGTCCGCCGGTGCGGCGACGAATGCGACCGCCGCACCGGAGAAGACGAGAGTCGAGGTGACCACGAGGGCGCCCAGGCGGTGCCGCGGTCGGTTCAGGGCAGACATGGCCGGATTCTCACACCCGGACTGGTCCCGGCCAAGGTCCAACACGTGAACACCAGGTACGGCGCCGAAAGGCACGGGTGATCATTCGCGAGGCAAGGAGACCAGGCGGTACACCTCGAGCGGTTCCGCCTTGCCCTTGAGCTCCAGCAGGCCGAGCGATTCGGTGACCGCGTCGGGGAGAAGTGCCTTGGTAGCCGGTCCGATGGCCACCCCTCCACCGGGCGCCTTGCCCTCGATCCGGGAGGCGACGTTGACGGTGTCGCCGATGACCGTGTGGGTGCGGCCGCCCTCGGTGCCGAGCAGGCTGACCGAAGCAATGCCGCTGTTGATGCCGACCCGGAATCGCGGCCATTGCGGGTGCGCCATCTGGACGGCCGTCGCCGCCTCCTGCAGTGCGAGCCCCGCGGCGGCGGCCCGCGCCGCGTGGTCCGGCTGGTTGCCACGCTTGTTGAAGGTGACCATCAGCGCGTCGCCGATGATCCGGTCGACGTTACCGCCATGCCGACGTACCACCGGCGGGACGACGACCTGGAAGTAGGTGTTCAGCATCGCCGTGACCTCGGCCGGATCGTGGCGCTCGGAGAACGTGGTGAACCCCTGCAGATCGGCGAAGAGCACGCTCAGATCGCGCTGCCCGGACACCGTGTCCTCCAGGTAGAGGTCGGCGAACCGCTCCTCGTACCACTGGATTCGTACGCCGACCACGACCAGGACGAAGGCGGCGAGCATCAGCACGTGCCATTCCCACCACGACAACGCCCAGTTCCGGGCGAACACCAGCGCCACCATCGCCTCGGCGAGCAGCACGAACGCGGCGATCATCGACAGCAGCATCAGCGACGGACGTTCCCACCAGGTGCGCAGGTAACGCCCGGCTGCGACCGCGTAGAGCAACACAGCAGGTACGGCGAGTGCACTGAGGATCCCGTCGGCAACTTCCGGTACGGCGGTGTCGTGCAGCGGAGGCAGCCGCAGTACCGAGGCCACCGCCCACAACGCCATCAGCATCAGCAGGCCGGCCCGGAGCCAGCGCCCCCACCGGACGGCGGCGACCGCCCGCTCGCCCGACAGGTTCAGGCTCGACAGGAATGCGAACACAGAGCCCAGGGCTACACCGACAGGCGTCGCGAGGATGAAGCCCGCATTCGGTGTGTCGAGCAGCACCTTCGGCGTCGCCAGCGCATGCAACCCGAGGAACCCGGCCGCCGAGAGGAACGCCAGCGACACCAGCAGCACCCGCGGATCCCCACGCCGCAACGCCGCCGCACCTGTCATGTAGGCCAGTACGGCGCTCAGCACAGCCGTCACCAGCACCAGCCAGAAGTGCGACGGGTGGTGCTCCCAATGCACGTCCAACTGCGGTTTCTGCAGCAGCAACACCAACCCCGCCAGCGGTACCAGGAGAGCCAGCGCGGTCAGGACGATCATGCCCGGCGTGTAGATGAATCGCCGTTCAGGCATCTGCGGAACCCTTGAGATGCGTGTGGATCTGGGACACCACGACAGAACCTTCACCGACCGCCGACGCGACCCGCTTGACCGATCCACAGCGCACATCGCCGATGGCGAAGAGACCGGGCAGCGTCGTCTCGTAGGGCTGCGGCGGCCGCGACTCGTTCCACTGCGGGTCGCCCGCGGCATCCGAACCGCTCAGCACGAAACCGCGCCCGTCCCGGCCGACCTTGTCCGGCAGCCAGTCGGTGCCGGGTACGGCGCCGATCATCACGAACAGCCCGTTGGACGGGAGCGACTCCTCGGCCCCGGTCAGCCGGTCGCGCAACGTCACGTGCTCGAGTCGCCCGTCACCGCCACCGCCGACGACCTCGCTGTTGGCCCGTACCGTCACGTTGGGCGCGGCGTCGATCTCGTCGATCAGGTACTGCGACATGCTCGCGGTCAGATCGTTGCCCCGGATCACCAACGTCACCTGCCGGCAGTAGCGGGCCAGATGCAGCACGGCCTGTCCGGCCGAGTTGCCGCCACCGACCACGCACGCGTCAAGGCCCTGCAAACCATGGGCTTCCGACACGCTCGCGCCGTAGTACACGCCGTTCCCCATCAACGGCTCCAGCGTCGGGACGTCCAGTCGCCGGTACGACACCCCGGTCGCCAGCACGACCGCCCGGGCCGTCACCTCGCCCACGTCCCCGATCACGGCGCGGAAGTGGCCGTCCTGCTTCTCCAGCGAAGTGATCGACCGCATCAGGACGAAGTGCGCACCGAAGACCCACGCCTGCTGATACCCGCGCTGCGCCAGCTCGGAGCCGCGGATCCCGCGCGAGAACCCGAGATAGTTCCGGATCAGCGAACTCGTCCCCGCCTGCCCGCCGATCGACTCCCGCTCCACCACCAGCGTCCGCAAACCCTCGGACGACGCGTACACGGCCGCGGCCAAACCACCCGGTCCGGCCCCGATCACCAGGACGTCGAACGAGTCCTCGCCGTCGGCCAGTGTCGTCGGCACACCCCACGCCTCGGCGATCTCCGCATCGGTCGGATCATGCAGTACGGGGCCGCCCACCGCGGGCATCCACACCAGGACGCCCGCACCGGGGTCCGGCTCGTCGATCCAGCGCAGTACGGCGTCCGCCAACGGCGAACCGCTGACCCGGAAGGCGCTCGGGATCCCGTTGCGCGCCAGCAGACTGCGGATCGCCTGACCGCGGACCGAGTGGTCGGAGGCGATCACCACCACCTCGCGCAGGTTGGCGACCTCGTACCGGGACCACTCCTGGATGAACTCCGCGACCGTCCGGTGGAACAACTCGTCGCGCTCGATCCACGGCTTCAGCACGTAGTAGTTGATGTCGCCGACCGCCATCGCGGACAGGATCGCCGACGCCGTCGAGCGCTTCGCCCACGAACCCCACTCGATCAGCAACGCCCGGCGCGCATCGGGATGCAGCGTCCGGGACAGATCGAGAATCGCGGACCGGTCGGCGTCGTCGAGCGCGTGGTCGACCAGGACGACGGCCACCCGCTGCTCGAACTCGTGCGCGCGCTGTAGACATTCCGACGCGGCGGCCGCGGTCAGCTCGCCGCGGACCCGGAAATCGACTCCGAACGCCCGCTCGAGCTCTGTCTCACTGCGTTCCAGCTGAACCGGATCGGCATCGACGACCAGCAGCAGCGGCCGCGCCTCACGCAGATTGGACCTTCCCCCGGGTTCCCCTCCCATGCATGTGACGGTAGGTCCGCCTCCATCGATGGGCAATGGTCAAAACGTTTGATCGCCGGTCCTGTCCGCCCCAGTGGGACAGGACCGGCTGCACTTTTGGCCGGGCCTTCGGCGCCGACGTGGTCATGGGGCTTGGTCTCCCGCCCTTCCCTCGTCGCTTCGGTCGCTTCGCTCCCTACGCTCCTCAGTCCAGGGCGGGAGGCCCCATGACCTCAAAGGATCAATTCACGCTTACGGCAGACCAGGCTGCGGCCACGACGGCGCGCTCGTTGCTGCTCGCGCCGTACAGGTCGGTGGCCGCGTTCAGCGTCGCGGTCCGGGCCTGCGCGTACGTCGTACCGGTGGTCATGTAGGTGGTCAGGGCCCGGTACCAGATCTTGCCGACCTTGGCGTTCCCGATCCCGGTGATGGTCGAGCCGTTGCACGTCGGCGAGTTGTGCTGCAGTCCGCCGATCACCTTGGCGCCGCTGCCCTCGGAGGCGAGGTAGGCGAAGTGGTTCGCCACGCCGGAGGAGTAGTGCACGTCCAGGTTGCCGACGCCGGAGTAGTAGCAGTCGACCGAGTTGCCGTCCTTGCTCGGCTTGTCCATGTACCGCAGCGCCGGCCGGTCCTTCATGATCTCCTCGCCGATGTAGTAGTCACCGGGGTCGGAGGCGTTGTTCGAGTAGAACTCGACGAAGGTGCCGAAGATGTCGCTGGTCGCCTCGTTCAGGCCGCCGGACTCACCGGAGTAGGTGAGGTTCGCGGTCGCCGTGGTGACGCCGTGGGACATCTCGTGGCCGGCCACGTCGATCGACACCAGCGGACCGGCCACCACGCCGTCGCCGTCGCCGTACGTCATCTGCTTGCCGTCCCAGAACGCGTTCACGTAGTTCGTGCCGTAGTGCACCCGGCTCGGGACGCCCTTGCCGTTGTTGAAGATGCCGTTCCGGCCGTGCTGGGTCTTGTAGTAGTCCCACGTCGTCGCGGCGCCGTAGTGCGCGTCGACCGCGGCGGTCTGCCGGTTGGTGTTCAGCCCGGTGCCCCAGTGGTTGTCGGCGTCGGTGAACCGGGTCGGCACCGGGCAGCCGAAGCCGAAGAGCTGGCACAGGATGGAGTCGGTCTTGTTGTTCGCGTCGGCCGTGTAGCCGTTGCCGCGGGCCGGGTCGGTCAGTGTGAACCCGCCGGTGGCCGGCGTGCTGTCGATCGGGACGGTCCCGCTGTACAGGCTCTGGCCGTCGCCGGTCGCCGTCTGGACGTGCTGCTCGGAGACGAGCTTCGCCCCGGTCAGTGCGTCGATCGTGGTGGTGATGTGGCTCGGCGTACCGTCTGCCTGGGTCCCGGCGGTGGTGACCAGGTAGGCCAGCCGCGGCGCGCCCTTACGGGCCTCGATCACCAGCGACGGTTTGCCCTCGGCCTTCTGACCACGGGCCAGTGCCTTCGAGGTGGCGGTGGCGACGCTGACCTTCGGTGTCCGGCTGACGTCGGCGGTGCGGCTCAGGCTGAGGCTGGCGCCCTTCCAGCTGCCGTCCTTGGCCTGGTGGACGACGACATCGCCGCCGAGCACCTTGAGCCCGCCGATGGTCCGGTCCATCCGGACGTGGCTGCTCCCGTCGGCGTCGACGATGACGTCCCGGACGACGAACGCGTCGGTGCCGGTGGCCCGCAGCGCAGCGAGGTTGTCGCTGATGGCGGCCTTGGCGCGGGCTACCGCCGCGCTCGGGGTGGGAACTGGGTCTGCCGTCGGCGCACCGGTGGCGGTGGTGGCGCTGGTCAGACCGAGGGCGGTTGTGGTCGCCACTGCGGTGGCAGCGGCGAACAGGGCGGATCTGTTCATCCTCGCGCTCCTTCAGAGGTGTCCCGGGGGCCTCACGCCCCAGGAACGAGGTGCTGGAACGTTACCGCCCGGTCACCTACCGTGGCCAGAGGTTGAGAAAAGTTGCCTTTCCGCCGAGCTGCCACCGGATTTGGTCGGTCCCGGGCGATACCGTCACGCCATGGCGAAGACCACAGCGGTGATGCTCCCCGCAGGGGACCGGGAAGTCCGCGTCTCCAGCCCGGAGCGGGTCGTCTACGAAGCGACCGAGTGGGCCCCCGAGGTCACCAAGCTCCAGGTCTGTGAGTACTTCGCCGGCGTCGGTGCCGCGTTCATGCACGCGTCGGGCGACCGTCCGGTCGCGCTGGAGCGCTGGCCCGGCGGCTGGCGCGAGGGGATGACGCTGTCCGTCGACGCGACCGGTCGGCAGACCGGAGACGGCTTCTACTCGAAGCGCCTGCCGAAGGGCGCCCCGGACTGGCTCGAGACCTGCAGGGTGCTGACGCCGAATGACCGCCCGATCGACGAGCTGTGCCTGACTGAGATCGGGGCCGCGGTGTGGGCGGCCCAGATGGGCACGCTGACCTTCCACCCGTGGGCGGTGCGCAAGAGCGATCTCGACCATCCGGACGAGCTGCGGATCGACCTCGACCCGCAGCCGGGGGCGACCTTCGCCGACGCCCGGCGGGTAGCCGGCGTCGCCCGTGAGTTGCTCGAGGAGCTGGGTCTTCGCGGGTACCCGAAGACCAGCGGCAACCGGGGGATCCACATCTACGTGCGGATCCGGCCGGAGTGGTCGTTCGACGAGACCCGGCACGCCGCGATCGGCCTCGGGCGGGAGCTGGAGCGCCGCGACGACGCCGTCACCACCGCCTGGTGGAAGGAGGAGCGCGGCGACGCTGCCGTCTTCCTCGACTTCAACCAGAACCTGCGCGACCGCACGGTCGCCGGTGCGTGGTCGCTCCGGCCGCGGCCCGGTGCGCCGGTCAGTACGCCGATGACGTGGGAGCGGCTGGCCGAGGTCGACGATCCGCGCGCGTTCAACCTGCACACCGTCCCGGATTACCTCACTGATGGTGACCCGTGGGCGGACATGGACGAGGCGGCGTACTCGCTCGACCCGCTGCTGCGGCTGTGGGAGGAGCTGCCGGGCGGGGAGCTGAACTTCCCGCCGGATTACCCGAAGATGCCGGGTGAGCCGCCGCGTGTCCAGCCGAGCAAGAAGGTCGCCGATCACTGGGACGACGAAGGCAACCGGATCGCGCCGTAGGGCCGACAGCCCTTGGTGCTGTCCCGTCGGCGCCTACGCCTTGCCGTTCCTCCTCGACCGCTGCGCCAAACGGGTCCAGCCGCCGAAGGACCGCGACCGCCCCAAGGACTAGAAGCTGCGGAGGGCGCCGCCGTCGATGGGGAGGATGGCGCCGGTGATGTAGGAGGCGGCGGGGGAGAGGACGAAGGCGGCGACGCGGCCGAACTCGTCCGGGGTGCCGTAGCGGCGGAGCGGGATGGTCTTCTCCGACGCGCGGCGGGACGCCTCCGGGTCGCCGCCCTTGGCGTCGAGCTCCTTCAGCCGGTCGGTGGCGATCCGGCCCGGCATCAGGCCGTTGACCCGGATGCCGTTCGGGCCGAGCTCGTCGGCCAGTGTCTTCGCGACCATCGCCAGGCCCGGACGCAGCCCGTTCGAGATGGCCAGGCCGGGGATCGGGGACTTCACCGACGACGACAGCACGAAGGCGATCGACGTACCGTCCGAACCCGCCCGGGCGACCGCGCGGGCGATCCGCAGGCCGCCGAGGAAGACGCTGTCGAAGGCGTTCCGCCAGTCCTGCTCGTCGGTGTCCAGCGCCGTCCCGGGACGTGGGCCGCCGACGCTGATCAGGGCACCGTGCAGCGCGCCCCACTTCGCGATCGCGGTCGCGGCCAGCCGCTCCGCACTCTCCGGGTCCGCGTTGTCGACCGAGATGCCGACCACGTTCTCGCCGAGCTCGGCCGCGGCCCGCGTGATCGACTCCTCGTTCCGGCTGGAGATGACGAGCCGGGCACCTTCCGCGGCCAGGGCCTTCGCAGTGGCGAAGCCGAGGCCGGCGCTGGCGCCGGTGACGATATAGGTGCGATCGCGCAGTCCGAGGTCCACGGCCACCATCCTGCCTCACCCCACCGGATCTCGCACGCCGACGGCCAGTTGGTGGCCGACGGCAAGTTCTCTGGTGTCTCGTCGAGGAAGCGGAACTAGTACGCCGACCGGCGCAGCGGGGTCTCGGTGCTGTTGAGATGCCACGCGGTGTTCACCAACCCCAGATGCGAGAACGCCTGCGGGAAGTTGCCCAGCATCCGTCCGCTCACCGGGTCGTACTCCTCCGCGAGCAGGCCCACATCGTTGCGCAGGGCAACAAGTCGGTCGTACATCGCGCGCGCCTCGCCGACCCGGCCGATCAGCGCCAGCGAGTCGGCCAGCCAGAACGAGCAGATCAGGAACGCGCCCTCGTCGCCGGGCAGGCCGTCGTCGACGTGATCGGTGATGTACCGGCGGACGAACCCGTCGTACCCGAGTTCCTTCTGGACCGCCTCGACGGTGCCGATCACGCGCGGATCGTCCGGCGGCAGGAACCCGACCTGGGGGATGAGCAGCACCGACGCGTCCAGCGCCTTGCTGCCGTAGGACTGGGTGAAGGTGCCGCGGTCGGTGTCGAACGCCTTCTCGCAGACCTCCCGGTGGATCTGGTCCGCGGTCGCCCACCACTGCCTGGCCGGACCGCTCATACCGAACCGCTCGACCGCCCGGGCGGCCCGGTCGAACGCGACCCACGCCATCACCTTCGAGTAGGTGAAGTGCTGCCGGCCGCCGCGGACCTCCCAGATTCCCTCGTCCGGCTCGTCCCAGACGTCGGTCAGATGCCGCATCAGGCCGCGCTGCATCGCCCACGCGTCCTCGCTCGGCCCGATCTGCGTCTCCCGGGCGAGGGCGAGGACGTCCATGACCTCGCCGAACACGTCGATCTGCAACTGTTCGGCGGCCGCGTTCCCGATCCGCACCGGCTTGGATCCGCCGAACCCGGGCAGCCAGTCCGCCTCGAACTCGGTCAGCCGCCGCTCGCCGGTGACGCCGTACATGATCTGCAGATCGGTCGGCGCGCCCGCGATGGCTCGGAGCAGCCAGTCGCGCCAGGCGTGCGCCTCCTCGGTGAACCCGGACCGCAGCATCGCGGTCAGCGTCATCGTCGCGTCCCGCAGCCAGCAGAACCGGTAGTCCCAATTGCGCGGGCCGCCGAGCGACTCAGGCAGCGAGGTGGTCGGCGCCGCGACCAGGCCGCCGGACGGCGAGTAGGTGAGCGCCTTCAGCGTGAGCAGCGACCGGGTGACCTCCGCCTCGAACCCATCCACGTCGGTGCTGCGAGCGATCCAGTCGGTCCAGTACGTCGCGGTCGGCTCGAGCGCGGCGAGCGCGTCGGTCGGCTCCGGGACCGGCTCGTGCGACGGATGCCAGGTGAGGACGAACCAGGCCCGCTCACCCGCCGAGATCTCGAAGTCCGCGTACGTCGCGAAGTCCCGCCCGTACTGATGGACGTCGGACCGCAACGACACCGCGTCCGGCCCGGCGATCGCGACCACCTGCCCGTCGACCCGGCGGACCCACGGGACGACCTGCCCGTAGTCGAACCGCAGCCGCAGCTCGGACCGCATCGCGACCCGCCCGCTGATGCCTTCCACGATGCGTACGACGTCTGGCGCCTTGTCGCGGGGTGGCATGAAGTCGATCACCCGCACCGAGCCGGTCGAGGTGGACCACTCGGTCTCCAGAACCAGCGTGTCACCGCGGTAGTGGCGACTGCTCCGCGCGTCGGCGTTTCGGGGACTGAGCCGCCAATGACCGTTGTCGTCGGTGCCGAGCAGCGCGGCGAAACAGGCCGGCGAGTCGAACCGCGGGAAGCACAGCCAGTCGATCGAGCCCTGTTTCGACACCAGGGCCGCGGTCTGGGTGTCGCCGATCAGCGCATAGTCCTCAATCCGCCGCTCCGGCACGGACTTCGGGCCGGGCCGGGTCGGACGCATCGCCTTCGGAGGAGGAGTCACCACCGCGTACTTCCTGTCGGGAGAAATAGACCAGCCCGCCGAGGGCGAGCAAGGCGAAGAAGAACCATTGCAGCCCGTAGAAGAAGTGTGGCCCGTCGTCGATCTCCGGACCCGGGAACCCGCCGAACGCCGGGTCGTTGGCCGGCTCCTGCTTGTCGATGGTCAGGTAGCCGTCGTACAGGTTCAGGCCGAGGGCGGTGGCGAAGTCCGGTCCGTTGATGAGTCGCGCCGTACCGTCGTCCGGCGTGCCGCCGTTGGTGTGCCCGCCGCGTTCGCTGCGCTGCAGGCGGCCGGTGATGGTCACCTCGCCGGTCGGTACGGCGGGGACGTTGCCGGGGGCGAGCTCGGCACCCTGACGGGCCAGAAAGCCGCGGTCGACCAGGACGGCCTTGCCGTCGGGCAGCGTCAGCGGGGTGACGATCTCGAACCCGGGGCGGTCGTTGACGTTCCGGTACCGCAGCACGATCTGCTTCGAGGCGTCGTACCGGCCGGTGACGACCGCCGTCCGCCAGGCGTGCTGGTCGCCGACGACCCCGTCCGGGCCGACGATCTGGTCGATCGGCGCCGGCGGAGCGGCCAGATTGGTGCGGGTGACGTCGTTGCGCGCCTTGCGCTCGTCGAGGCGGTGAAACTGCCATCGACCGAGCTGGACGCACACTCCGGCGAGCACCAGGACCGCCAGTGCGGTGGCGATCCAGCGCACATTCATCAGACGACGCACATCTCGAACTTAAGCCATCCCGTGAAATGGTTGATGCCCGGCACGTAGGCTGGAGCCGTGACAGCGACTGAAGAGGTGACTCAGCTGGGCCTGGCGGACCGGTTCGGCCGCGTCGCCACGGACCTGCGGGTGTCCCTGACCGACCGCTGCAACCTGCGCTGCTCGTACTGCATGCCCGAGGAGGGCCTGGACTGGCTGGCCAAGCCGGAGCTGCTCACCGACGACGAGGTGGTCCGGCTCGTCTCCGTCGCCGTCCGGTTACTCGGCGTACACGAAATCCGCTTCACCGGCGGCGAGCCCCTGCTGCGCCGTGGCCTGGTCGGCATCGTCGCCCGTACGACGGAACTGCTGCCGCGTCCCGAGGTGTCGTTGACGACGAACGGGATCGGCCTGGCCCGGCAGGCCCAGGCGCTCAAGGACGCCGGGCTGGACCGAGTGAATGTGAGCCTCGACACGGTCCGGTCGGACACCTTCCAGCAGCTCACCCGGCGGGACCGGATGAAGGATGTCCTGGCCGGGCTCGAAGCGGCCCAGGAGGCCGGGCTGACACCGGTGAAGGTCAACGCGGTGCTGATGCGCGGCCTGAACGACCGGGAGGCGCCGGAGCTGCTCGAGTTCTGTCTGGAGCGCGGTTACGAGCTGCGGTTCATCGAGCAGATGCCGCTGGACGCCCAGCACGGCTGGGACCGCGCCACCATGATCACCGCGGACGAGATCCTCGAGCAGCTCGCCGAGCCGTTCGGTCTCGAACCGACCGACGCGGCGGCCCGGGGGAGTGCGCCGGCCGAATCGTTCACGGTTCGCGGCGGGCCGCAGACCGTCGGCATCATCGCCTCCGTCACCCGGCCGTTCTGCGGTGACTGCGACCGGGTCCGGCTGACCGCCGACGGCCAGGTCCGCGACTGTCTCTTCGCCCGGACCGAATCGGATCTGCGCACCGCGTTGCGTTCCGGCGCCGATGACGAGGAACTGGCCGACCGGTGGCGGCGGGCGATGCGGAACAAACTGCCCGGCCACGGCATCAACGACCCGAGCTTCCTGCAGCCGACCCGGCCGATGTCCGCGATCGGCGGCTGAACGCCAAACCGGCCCAAACCGGAAATGTACTTTTTCGGTGCGCTGCCTTTACCCGGAGAAAGGCTCGACCTCGCGCAGGAATGACCGGGCGGCGAGGAAGTCGGACAAGCTGTCCTTGTGCTCGTCACACGCGAGCCAGGTCTTGCGCCGGTCCGGGGTGTGGATCTTCGGGTTGTTCCACCGCAGTGCCCACTGCGCCGGTGCGCCGCATCCCCTGGCAGAGCAGACGGACGGCAGGGCTTCTTCAGTCATCAGAGCCATTCCTGAGGATGCAGGGGAATTGTCCCTGACCACTCAATTATCAAACGGTGGGGAAAATGAAGCGACGTCGGACAGCCACGGGGGGAGCCGTCCGACGCCGCATCAAGTCCCTGAATTTCAGCCATGAACTTCAGAGCACGCGGGAGATTCTGACACGGATGGCGCCGAAGTTTCCAGTCCCGGCACAGATCACTTTTCGGTGTCGATCTTGTGGGCCGGATCGGCGTCTGGTTCGGGGTCGCTGATGACCGTCGGATGCGACCCGATCGCAGGGCGATCCGGCGCGATGAACGGGTCGGCACTGGACAGTTGTGTCGTCCGGTGCGCGTTCGCCAGCACCACCGCGATGTACGGCAGGAACACGGCCGCGACGATGAACATCCACCGCCACGGCGACGGGGTGACGACGGCGAGCACGAAGCAGACGATCCGGATCGACATCATCCACGCATAGCGGACGATCCGGCTGTCCAGATCCTCGGACCGGCCCGGCTGCGCACTCGTCACCGAAATGACGGTTTCATCGGACCGCTCACGGCGTCTCGACATCTATCCTCCTCACCAAGAACAACGGTACGCCGTGCCTGCGGCGCGGGCGCAGCCAGGATGGAGAGGGCTGCGCTAATTTTGGAAGGACTGGCTCATGACCGATCGCACCTACCGAGTCACCGAGATCGTCGGCACGTCCAAGGAGGGCGTGAAGGAGGCCATCACCAACGGCATCACCCGGGCCGGCGAGACGCTGCGGCACCTCGACTGGTTCGAGGTCACCGAGATCCGCGGTCACATCGTCGACAACCAGATCGACCACTACCAGGTGGGGATGAAGGTCGGCTTCCGGCTCGAAGACTCCTGATCCGAACCGCCGGTACCACCCGCCATCCGGGCATCCGGGTGGCGGGCGATAGCGTTCGTCCGACTGGCGTCGTGTGAGGAGGACTTGTGAGCAGGTCTGTGTTGGTGACTGGTGGCAGCCGGGGCATCGGGCTGGCGATCGCGACCGCGTTCCGGGAGGCCGGTGACCAGGTCGCCGTCACGTACAACACCAGCCCGCCGCCGGAGGGTTTCCTCGGGGTCAAGTGCGACATCACCGACCAGGAGCAGGTCGACGCGGCGTTCGACACGATCCAGGAGGCCCAGGGTCCGGTCGAGGTGCTGGTGGCGAACGCCGGCATCACCCGCGACACCCTGCTGCTGCGGATGTCCGACGACGACTGGGACGCCGTCCTCGAGACCAACCTGACCGGCTCGTTCCGGGTCGCGCGGCGGGCGGCGAAGGGGATGCTGCGGCTGCGCAGGGGCCGGATCGTCTTCATCTCCTCGGTCGTCGGCATGCTCGGCTCGCCCGGCCAGGTGAACTACGCGGCCAGCAAGTCCGGCCTGATCGGCATGTCCCGCTCGATCGCCCGCGAGCTCGGCAGCCGCGGCATCACCGCGAACGTGGTCGCCCCCGGTTTCGTCGAGACCGACATGACCGCGGTGCTGCCGGAAGAGACCCAGAAGCAGTACCTGAGCCAGATCCCGCTCGGCCGGTTCGGCCTGACCGAGGAGATCGCCAACGCGGTCCGCTGGCTTGCCTCCGACGAGGCCGGGTACATCACCGGTGCGGTGATCCCGGTCGACGGCGGTATCGGCATGGGCAACTAACTCTCATCATCTAGAAAGGGCATGCCGGTGGGCATCCTCGACGGCAAACGCATCCTGGTCGCGGGCGTCACGCTCGACTCGTCGATCGGCTTCGCCACGGCCAAGGTGGCGCAGGAACAAGGCGCCACCGTGCTGATCTCGAACTTCGGCCGCGCGCTGAGCATCACCAAACGGATCGCGAAACGCCTGCCGGTCGAGCCTCCCGTCCTGGAGTTGGACGTCACGAATCCCGACCACCTCGCCGCGCTGCCGGACGCCGTCCGCGAGCATGTCGACGGCCTGGACGGCGTCGTGCACTCGATCGCCTACGGCAACCCGGAGACGATCCTCGGCGGCAAGTTCCTGGACGGGCCGTGGGAGGACGTGTCGCAGGCGGTGCACGTCTCGGCGTACTCGCTGAAGGCGCTCGCCGTCACCTGCGCGCCGTTGATGAGCCGCGGCGGCAGCGTGGTCGGACTGACCTTCGACGCCACCGTGGCCTGGCCGGGGTACGACTGGATGGGGGTGGCCAAGGCCGCCCTGGAGTCGACCAGCCGGTACCTGGCCCGTGACCTGGGCGCCCAGGGCATCCGTTGCAACCTGGTCTCGGCCGGGCCGCTGAAGACGCTGGCCGCCAAGGCGATCCCGGGCTTCGAGAAGTTCGAGGAGCCGTGGCTGGACCGCGCCCCGCTGGGCTGGGACCCGTCCGATCTGGAGCCGACCGGCCGGACCATCGTGGCCCTGCTGAGTGACTTCTTCCCCGCGACCACCGGCGAGATCGTGCATGTCGACGGCGGCTACCACGCGATGGGAGCGTAGGGGTTGGCCACATCGCTGGTTGAGCTCCGGGTCCTGGACGGCGCCAACCTCTACTTCAGTCGTGCCGCCGTCAAGCTCACGCTCGACGTGTCCGCACTCGTCGACGCCCCGGCACCCGCCGCGAAGGCGTACGGCCAGGCCATCGGTCTCGGCACCACCCGGCCCGGCCGGATCGGCTCCGGGTTCCGGCAGCGGTTCGCGATCCGGGTCACGGGTCACGTCGTCCGGCGGATCGCGCGCGAGGCCGGGATCGGCCGGATCGGCGTCCGGGTCCGCCCCGAGTCCGACGTACGCCGTCTTGTCGTGGCCTTCCCGTGGGCCCATGAGGACCGGGCCCGCGCGCTCGGTGCCGCGATCGTCGAGGTCCTGGATGCCTTCGGCGAGGACGACCTCTCCGAGCTGATCGCGACCGTCGGGGACCGGGTCCGGAACGAGCCGCCGGGCAACCCGCCGCCGACCCTGCGGCCGAAGGTGCCGGTGGTCGCGGTGACCGGGACGAACGGCAAGACCACCACCTCGCGGATGATCGCGCACATCGGCCGGGCCGCCGGCCTGCACGTCGGCTGGTCCAGCACCGACGGCGTGTACTTCGACGGCGAACTGGTCAAGTACGGCGACTTCTCCGGCCCGAGCGGCGCCGGTCAGGTGCTGTCCCAGCCAGGCATCCAGCTCGCGGTGACCGAGACCGCCCGCGGCGGCATCCTCCGGCGCGGCGTCGGTGTGGCCTCGAACGACGTCTCGGTGGTCACCAACGTCACCGCCGACCACCTCGGCCTGGGCGGTATCGACACCGTCGACCAGTTGGCCGAGGTGAAGGCGGTGATCACGCAGATCACCAAGCCACGCGGCTGGTGCGTGGTGAACGGCGACGACCCGCGGACGTTCGCGATGCGGCTCGGCTCGCCGGCCAAGTGCTGGGTGTTCTCCCGCGAGGCCGACTCGCCGTCGATCCGGACCGTGCTGGACGAGGGCGGCCGGGCGACGACCGTGCTGGACGGGTTCATCACGGTCCTCGACCAGGCCAGCGACCCGGAGCCGTTGCTGAAGGTCGTCGACGTACCGATGACGCTGTCCGGGCTGTCCCACTACAACGTGGAGAACGCGCTGGCCGCGGCGTCGGCAGCGCTCGGGCTCGGGCTGCCGCGGGCCGCGGTGATCGAGGGGCTGAGCTCGTTCGCGCCGAACGAGAACAACCCCGGCCGGATGAACATGTACTCGTTGCGCGACTTCACCGTGGTGATCGACCTCGCCCACAACGAGGCCGGTCTGGAGGCGCTGCTCGAGATCATGAACGGTGTCCGGGAGCCGGGCGGACGGTTGCTGCTGGCCCTCGGGTCGCCGGGGGACCGGGCCGACGACATGGTCTCCGCGCTGGGGGCGATCGGTGCCCGGGGCGCCGACCGGGTGGCGATCGGACACAAGACCGAGTACCTGCGCGGCCGGCCGCCGTCGGAGCTCGAGGCGGTGTTCCGCGAGGGCGCCTCCTCGGTCGGCGTGGACGACGTACCGGCGTACCCGACCGAGCTGGAGGCGGCGCAGGCGCTGGTCGCGGAGGCGAAGCCCGGGGACGTGGTCGCGGTGATGTCTCTGCAGGATCGGGCGAGTCTTGACGCCTGGTTGCGGGCCGAGGGAGCTACCGTCGACACACCGGAGATCTTGAAGGACAAGGTCGACAGAGCCCAGCACTAGCCTCGCCGCCCGCGGTCGGGGCGGGAACGGGGTGAGATGCGCTACTTGTGGACGGTCCCGTCCGCGGTTGTCGCCTGGTTCGTGGCGGGTTTCGCGGCCACGTATCTGAAGGGACTCCCGGACGGTACGACGGCGTTCGTGCCGGCACGGCTGGACCTGCTCGTGCTGGGCGGGTTCGCCGGCGGGGTGGCGGCCGGGCTGTTCGTCGGCCGGATCCGGTTCACCCTGCCGCTCGTCCTGGTTGTCGCCACCGGCATGTGGTGGTTGACCGGGAACTCCTTCACCGACAAGGGGTTCCTGATCACGTTGCTGGTGGCAAGCGCTGTCGGCGCCCTGTTCGGTGCCCTGGGCGCCAGAAGTTCGGTGATGGCCGCGTTCGCCGTCGCGATCCCGGTCGCCTGGCTGGCACTCCGCCCGGCGAATCAACTGCAGGACTGGCGTTGGCTGTGGCAGCTGAACGGTCTGCTGGTCGCGGCCGGCTTGGCGCTCCTGCTGTACGTCGCCTGCTGGCGGCGCGGCTGGAGATCGGCATACTTCTGGTTGCCGTTGGCGGGCTTCTATCTCGCCGCGTTCGGGATCGTCGCGGCGATCCGGACCGTCAGCCGGGCGCCCGCGGGTCAGTCGACCGACCTGATCGCGGATGCGGCGACGAACGCGTTCTTCGAGTCGTTCGAGCCGATGCTGCGCGAGTACTGGCCCTGGCTGGTGCTGGCCGTGCTGCTCGCGATCCCGATGGTCGCGCTCAAGCTCCGCGCCCTGCCGCCACCCCCGCCACCGCCCGACCCCTACGCCGACCGCCCCAACGACGCCGTCCTGTCCGACGACCTCGACTGGATCGACCAGCAAGAGCCCAAACGACGCCTCCTGACCCGCCGAGCCTGACACTTCGCTGACGAAGGCTCCAGGCGTCCGGGGAGGATGACTCCTCCCCGGACGGTCTGTGTCATTTGGCGGGCGTCGCGGCACCGCATTCGGAGTCCGGGTCGCTGTCGCATGGCAGGCCGGTGGGGACGCCGGTGGGTGTGTTGGTGAGTTTGTCGGTCGCGTCGAGTGGAGTGACCGAGGTCAGTCTGAGGTCCTTGTGCGGGAGCACGAGGGCGAAGAAGCGCAGCCGATCCGTCGCGGGCGTGCCGACCGCGTGGGCGATGTAGGTCTGTCCGGCCGCCTTGACCACGACCTTCCGGGCATCGGCGGAGACGGCGCCGAACACGAGGGTGTGGTCGATCTTCGCGGCGCCCTTCTCCTTCTGGTGCCCCTGAACCAGGTGGTAGCTGACCCGCTGGCCGGGCTTCCACTCGTTGAAGCACACGTACGGCCGCCCGAAGCTGTTCGCCGGGCCTTCGTCGCTGACCATGCAGCCGTACTGCGAGAAGGCGAGCATCGCCCAGGTCTCGGTCGGGATCGTGCCCCTCGAGACGTAGTACGCCTTCGGTTTGTAGGCGTTCGCGTCCGGCAGCTTGGAGAAGACCTCGTCCGACCACGGCGGTTGCATCACGGTCGTGTGATCGCCGGTGGTGGAGGTGCTCGGCAGCTTCGGCATCGTCTGGAGGGTCTGCACCGGGATCGAGGGCGCGAAGCCGGCGACACCGGGCTCGTTGCCGGCCGATCGGAGGTTGTTGAGCACCGGGCCGGTGGCAAGGACGGCCGCGGTGGCGGCGGCGGTCGCGACGACGACCGCAGTACCGCGGCGGCGGCGCCGGCGGCGCCTGATGCGCAGGCGGATCGGCGCGGCCGGGTCGGCCGGCTCGGGACGGGCTTCGGTCAGCACGGCGAGCTTCGCGCTCAGGTCGTCGGTCATGCGATACCCCTCCCGGCCAGGTCGGCCAGTTCGTCGGGTGTGCTGAAGTGCTGGTCGGTGCGGAGCGCGTCCAGGCCGCGCCGGGTGTGCTGCTTCACGGCGCCGACCGAGCAGCCGAGCAGTTCGGCGACGGATCGTTCGGACAGGTCCTCGGCGTACCGCAGATAGACAGCGGCGCGCTGCCGTGGACTCAGCCGCGCCATCGCCGCGCGGAGGGCGAGCCGCTCGTCCACCTGTCCGGTGGCCGCGCCGACCGCGATGTCGGGCGGTGTCTCCGTCGGCCGCTCGCCGATCCAGCGGCGGCGGCGCGCGGACAGGAACATGGTGGTGACGATCTTGCGCAGGTACCCCTCCGGATTCCCGCCGCGCACCTTGCGCCAGTGGAACCACAGCTTGGTGAACGCCTCCTGCGCGAGATCCTCCGCCTTCTGATGGTCCAGCGTGAGCGCGTACGCGAGCCGCGCGGTCGCAGTCCAGCGAGCCCGCACGAAGGCATCGAAATCCTCGCTGCCCGGATCAGATCTCATCGGCATCCCTTCTGTCACCCCCAAGAACGCCGTCATCAGCGTCGCAGGGTGACAGGTCAGCCGAGAAGTTTCTGGGCCAGCCAGCCGCCGGGCTGGAAGCCTGGTGGGAGGGCGAAGACGGCGGAGCCGATCGTGGTGGTCCACTCGTTCAGGGCGTCGGCCGCGTCCAGGCGGGCCAGCAGGGGGAGGAACTGGCCGGCGACGTCGGCCTGGTGGCTGAGGAAGATCAGGCCCGACTCGCGGTCGGGGCCGTTGTCCTGGACGTAGTTGAGGCCTTTCCGGAAGATCCGGCGGTCGTCGTTCTCCGAGTGATGTGAGAGCCGGGCGTGCGAGTTCTCAGCAATCATGAGCCGGCCGTCGGCGTCCCGGGCCTCGAGGTCCAGTTCGTCGTGCTCGGCGGTGCCGGTGAGCGGTGCACCGGTCGACAGTTTGCGGCCGACTGCGCGCTCCTGTTCCGATCGGGTCAGCTCGTCCCAGGTGTCCAGGTTCATCCGGATCCGCCGTACGACGAGCGTCGTACCGCCGCGGAACCAGTCGGGGCCGTCCGACGACCACACTGTGGTGTCGAACTCCGGCGTACCGACGGCCGGGTTGCCGGTGCCGTCGACCTGGCCGAACAGGTTCCGGCCGGTCACGGGCTGACCGTCGGAGCCGGTCCCGTTCCAGAACCCGGACTGCCGCCACAGCGGCGTGGCGAACGGCTTCGCGTCGGCAACAAGCCGCCGTACGGCGTGTACGACGCTCACCGCGTCATCCGCGCCGACCATCACCAGCAGATCCCCGCCGGACCAGGCCGGATCGAGACGATCGTGTTTCATCACCGGCAGATCATCGAGCCCGGCCGGCTTGCGCCCGGTCAGCTCGAAGATCCGCGGACCGAAGCCGACAGTCGTGGTCAGCGCCACGTTGGCTACCGCCAGCTCCGGTGCCGTGTCGCCAGGCGCCGGCCGCCCGTTGGCCAGGGCAACAATGTCGTTGCTCCACAACCGCATCAGCCGCCCGAGCGCCGCCCGGTCGGTGCCCGGCAGCAGCTTCAACCCCACCAGTTCCGCATGTTTCGGCGACGGAGCCGTGATGCCGGGCTGGTGCTCGCCGTACGGGCTGATCAGCCGCGCTGCGGCCTGTTCCTGAGGCTTGTCGTTGTCGAGGGCAATCACAGCGCCGCCGGAGACGGCCGCACCCGCGGCGGCCGCTCCGGCGTATCCGAAGAATTGTCGTCTGGTGGTCACTTCGCGCTGGGCGTCGGAGTCGGGTGGTAGTGCTCTTCCTCCTCGGTGAAGGCCTTGACCGGAACAGTCAGGTCGTGGGAGGTCCCGTCGGAGAACTCGAGCGTCACCGGGACCTCGTCACCCGGCTTCAACGGCTGTTTGAGGCCCATCAGCATGACGTGGTCGCCGCCGGGGGAGAGGTGCGTGTGGGAGGTGGCCGGGACAGTGATGCCGCCCGCCTTCTCCTGCATCACCATCTTGCCGTCCTTCACCGCCATCTCGTGCAACTGCACCATTCCGGCCACCGGAGAGGTTGCCGAGGTCAACCGGATGTCCGCGTTCCCGGGGTTGGTCAGCGACATGAACGCGGCCGTCATACCGGTGTCCTTCGCGCCGACCGTCGCCCGCACCCACGCGTCCTCGACCAGCACCGAGGGCGTGGACGCGGCGGCTTGGGTCGCGGGCTCCGGAGAAGATCCACAGGAGGACAGCAACACCGGGAGGGCGACGGCCAGCGCGGCCGTCAGCAACTTCAGCTTCACGGACAGGCCAACGACCATGACCCCAGGTGAGTTCCGGTGTCAGGCGATCCCGGCCGTGTCCCGGATCACCCCGACCTCAGTCGTCAGTCTGCGCGGTTGCCGTCTCGTCGTCGGGCTGGACGAAGTCCGGGTCGCCGCCCTCGTCGCCCGAGCGGGCACCCGCTTGGGCGAGATGGGACACCGACTCGAGCTCCGTGAGGACCGTCTGATGCTGGTCGACACACAAGACGACGAGATCGCCCCGGTTGGAGCGGGCCAGCGCATGCCGGACCGCCTCCAGCTCCTCCAGTTCGACGTCGACCTGGCGGCAGCGCGCGCCGTTCTCCATCGCGGCCCGGACACCCTCCACGACCAACGCCGCCGACTCACCGCGCTTGCGGCCGCGCAGCCGGGCGTCCTCGCGGACGACGACCACGTCGAAGTGCCGGGCCGCCACCTCGCCGAGCTCCCGCATGTCGTCGTCGCGCCGGTCGCCGGCCGTTGCGATCACGCCGATCCGGGACGGCCGGCCGAGCTCCGACGACGCGTTGAGGCTTTCGCCGAGCCGGTCGACGAAGTCACCGAGCATCCGCATCGCCGGCGCGTTGTGGCAGTAGTCGACGATCACGGTGCGGCCGTCGACGTCGATCTCGTTCAACCGGCCGGGGGAGAGGTAGTACGACGTACTGAACGTCCGCAGGCCCTGCCGGATGTCGTGCAGTGGCGCACCGGCGGCGAACGCGGCGGCCGCGGCGGCCATCGAGTTCTGCACGTTCATCATCGCCCGCCCGCCGAACGTTGCCGGCAGCAAGTGTGTCCAGGCCAGCTGCATCGACCGGCGGCCGTGCTTGACCACGATCATGTCGCCGAGGTCCGACCGCTCCAGGACGACGGCCCGCCCACCACGCCGGCAATGGCCCTCGATGTAGTCGCGCACCTCGCTGCCCGGCTCGGCCATGCTGAACCACACCACCTGGCCGGAGCACTTCCGCCGCATCTTGCGCACCAACGGATCGTCCGCGTTCAGTACGGCGTACCCGGTCCGCGGCACCGCCTCGACGAGCACCGCCTTCACGTCGGCCAGTTGCTCGAGCGTGTCCACGCCCCGCAGACCGAGGTGGTCGGGCTGGATGTTCAGCACGACGGCCACGTCGTTGCGCTCGTACCCGAGGCCCTCGCGCAGGATCCCGCCACGGGCCACCTCGAA
The DNA here is from genome assembly GCF_043197365.1 of Kribbella sp. NPDC049174. Classification (NCBI taxonomy): domain Bacteria; kingdom Bacillati; phylum Actinomycetota; class Actinomycetes; order Propionibacteriales; family Kribbellaceae; genus Kribbella; species Kribbella sp. NPDC049174. Next base: position 1,282,437 of record NZ_JBICSZ010000001.1, read on the forward strand.
GACGGCGAAGTCGACCCGCGGGTTCTGCAGCACCATCCGGGCGGACTTCGGCCCGGACGCGTCGGCGCGGATCACCAGCCGCTCGTCGATCACGATGCCGTCGGTCGAGGTCATCCCGACCTTGCGGCCGATGCCCTTGAAGACATGGCTGATCATCCGCGCGGTGGTGGTCTTGCCGTTCGTCCCGGTCACCGCGACGATCGGGATCCGGCTGGTCGCCCCCGGCGGGAACAGCATGTCGACCACCGGCTTCGCGATGTACTGCGGTTCGCCGATCGTCGGGTTGGTGTGCATCCGGAAGCCGGGTGCCGCGTTCACCTCGCAGATCGCGCCGCCGGTCTCGCGCACCGGCTGGGTGATGTCGGGGCAGATGAAGTCGATCCCGGCGATGTCGAGCCCGATCATCCGGGCCGCCTCCTCGGCGATCTCGACGTTCTCCGGGTGCGCCTCGAAGGTCCGGTCGATCGAGATGCCGCCGGTGGACATGTTCCCGGTCAGGGTCAGCTTGACCATGGTGTCTTCCGGCGGTACGTCGTCCAGCTCGAACCCTTGGCCGCGGACCAGTTCCCGGGCGGCGTTGTTGATGGTGATCCGGGTCAGGATCTTCTCGTGCCCGACACCGCGGCGCGGGTCGGCGTTGGTGATGTCGACCAGCTCGGCCACGGTGTGGATGCCGTCACCGACCACGTGCGCGGGCACGCGTTCGGCGATCGCTTCCATCCGGCCGTTGATGATCAGGCACCGGTAGTCCTTGCCGGTGACGAAGTTCTCCACGATCACCCAGCCGCGCCGGGACTGCTCGGCCGCGATCGGGAACGCCTCGCGGACGGCGTCCGCGTCCTGCAGGTTCAGGCACACGCCCCGGCCGTGGTTGCCGTCGAGCGGCTTGCACACCACCGGATACCCGATCTTCTGCGCGACCGCGACCGCTTCCTCGACCGTGCGGATCGACTCCGACCGCGGCACCGGCAGCCCGGCCGACGCGAGCAGCCGCGTGGTCAGGTCCTTGTCACTGGCGATGTCGACCGAGATCGACCCGGTCTCCGACGTCATCGTGGCCCGGACCCGCTTCGCGTGCACGCCCTGACCGAGCTGGACCAGGCTGGCCTTGTTCAGCCGGATCCACGGGATGTCGCGGGACACCGCCTCGTCCACGATCGCCTGCGTCGACGGGCCGAACGCGGTCCGCTCGGCCTGCTTGATGAACTTCTCCAGCTCGGTGGTGAAGTCGAATGCCGGGTCCGGCTGCACCAGGTGATTCACGAACCGGACGGCGAGGTCACCCGCGGCCAGTCCGACGAACTCGTCGGCGTACGCGTAGGTGATGTTGTAGCGGCCCGGGAAGCCCTTGACCTGGCGCGTCTTGCCGCGGCGCATGTCGTGGCCGGCCTCCTGCTGAAGCTGCAGGGAGACGTGTTCGGCGATGTGGCCGAGCCAGGTGCCCTCGTGCAGCCGCTCGATGAAGCCGCCTTTGCGGCCGCGCGAGCAGTGGTGCTGGTCGAGGCGGGGCAGGTACTCGAGCAGCCGCTCGGGGAAGCCGGGGATGGCGTTCGAGGGGAAGTTCTCCAGCGAGCCCAGATCGACGACGAGATGGATGGCCGGGTCGTAGCTCCACACGTTCGGCCCGCGGTACACACGGGTCTCGATGATCTTCAGGTCCGGGCTGGGGGTGCCGTGCGTTTCGGTCATGGGGCCTCCCGGCCTGGACTGAGGAGCGGAGGGAGCGAAGCGACTGGAGTGACGAGGGAAGGCCGGGAGCCAAGGCCCCATGACCGCGCCGTGCCGGAGGCGCGGCAATTCAGTACAGTCATTCGGTCTCACTGTCTGGTTGCTTGCGGTCGGAGGTGTCGTCGAGTTCGGCGCCGGCCGTGATCGGCTCGGTCGCCTCCGGTCTGGACTCCCCGGCCGCGGTGGCCCGTTTCGAGGCGCTGGCCGTCCGACGTCCCGCCCGCCGCTTGCGGTCCTCGTAGTACTTGGGTGACACCCCCTCGGCGGCGATCTCCTTGGCCAGCTTGCGCAGATCCGCCTCCGCGGCCTGCATCTCGGCGATCTCCTCGGCCGGCGGCTGCGGCCCGTACGACAGCAGCACGCGCGCCTGCAGGTCGAACGTCGCGGTCGCGGGCAACACATGCAGTACGACGCCCGACGCCAGGATCGGCTCGGACCGCTTGGCGTAGTGCGCGTTCGACGTGATCCGGCTGCCGTCGAAGATCGTCACCGCACCGCGGCCGACGACCTCCAGATGAGTACCGCGGACGACGGCCGCGGTGTCCTCGTCGACGCCGATGCCGAGCAGACCCGGGGACTGGGCGACGAGCGACAGCAGCCGTCCGTACCGGTTCCGCTGGGCGAAGTGCTGGTCGACGATCGCACCCTGGACCAGCCCGAGGCCCCCGGCCAGCTGACTCATCCGCTGTCGCGGGGTCGCGCCGGAGCGGCCGAAGGCGATCATGTGCTCGGCCAGGATGCTCGCGCCGGCCGACGTACCTCCGACCGCGGCACCGCGGGCGTGGGCGGCGGTGACAGCGCGGCCGAACGCCGTACCGGTGACGACACCGGCCAGCTTCAGCTGGTTGCCGCCGGTCATGAAGACACCGGTGGCGTCGTGCAGCGGCTCGATGAAGGCCGGGTCGTCGGCGTCCTCCCGGTTCTCCGGGCGGACGCCGACGACACTCTCGGCACCGAGGGCGGCGAACAGCGCGTGGTAGACGTCGACGACATCCGGACCGAGCGCGGACGCGGTCGGCACGACCACGATCCGGGCCTTCGGCCCGCCCGCCGCCTCGACGAACTCCTGCAGCACCGTCCGCTTCTTCAGCTTGTCCTCGGCGCCGCCGATGGCGAACAGGGCCCCCGGCCCACTGTTCACCCCACCCTGCTGTTCAGACATAGCCGAAGGATAGGTGGTCACCCCCGGTGCGGCCGTAATCCGGTCAGCGGGCGAAGGTGAGCCAGTTCAGGTTGACGAAGTCGGACGGCTGGCCGCTGGTGAAGGTGATGTAGACGTCGTGCACGCCGGTCACGCCGCTGATGTTGGCCGGGACGGTCCGCCAGGACTGCCAGCCGCCGGTGTTGGCGATGGCGAAGCTGCCGATCGGGGCGTTCGAGCGACTGCCGAGGCGTACTTCGACCAGTCCGCTGACCCCACCGGCCGCACCGGACGCGACCCGGGCGATGAATTGTGTCGCGGCCGTGCTGCCGAAGTCGAGCCCGCGGTAGAGCGCCCAGTCGCCGTTGCCGATCTGCATGAGGTTCTGGCCGCCGCCGGTGTCGGTGGTCGTCTCAACGCCGATGCTGGACCGTTGGGTCGAGGTCTCGGCCTGGACGGTGCTGTACGCGCTGGTGCCGCCGGGCGGAGGCGTGGTGGGCGGGGGAGTCGTGCCGCCGCCGCGGGACGTCACGGCCACGTAGTCCACGATCATCGGGTGACCTGGGACGGTCTCAGGCCGCGGGGTCGGCCCGTTGAGGGCGTCCGGGAAGGCGCCGCCGATGGCGACGTTCAGGAGGATGAAGTAGCCGGCGTGCGAGGTCATGTTCGTCCACGTGTCGGCCGGCAGTTGGCCTTGGCTGACCGAGTGGTACTGCTGGCCGTCGACGTACCAGCGCAACTGGTTCGGCGAGATGCTCGTGTCCCACTCGAAGCGGTAGGTGTGGAAGCCGGACTGGCAGCTGGAGCCCGGGCAGGCACGGCTGGCGCCGAGGCCGCTGGTCTCGTTGCACGGGCCGCCGGGGTTCACGCCGCAGTGCAGCACACCCCAGACGGAATTGATCCCGTTGACGTTCTCCATGATGTCGAACTCGCCGATCCCCGGCCAGTTCCAGTAGTTCCCCCGGTACGGCGCTCCGAGCGCCCAGAACGCCGGCCAGTAGCCGAGGGCCGCGTTGCCGGTGACATTCGGCATCTGGATCCGGCTCTCGATCGCGAGGACACCGCCGGCGGGCGGTTTGAAGTCGCTCTTGTGAGTCTCGATCCGGGCCGACGTCCAGTTGCCGGCCGCATCGCGGCGGGGCGTGATGCGCAGGTTGCCGGTGCCGTCGAGAGCGAGGTTGCTGGTGCTGTTCGTGTAGTTCTGGATCTCGCCGGTGCCCCAGTTTCCGGGGCCGCCGGGATAGCCGTGGCCGGTGTCGATGATCCAGTTGGCACTCGACGGCAGCGTGTTGCCGGGCCCGTCGAAGTCGTCACTCCAGACTGTGGTCCAGCCGGCCGGAGGCGGCGGCACGCTGGCTTGTGCCGCGACAGCCAGGGCGCCGGTGACGAGAAGTGGGGCGAGCAATGCGGTGAGCAAGGGGCGGGAACGCATAGCGACCTCCAGGGTTGGTGAGGTCTATGTGAGCGCTCTCATGGCGCGGTGTCAACAGCTCGTCACGGTCGGAGTTCAGTGCGTCCGACGATAGACCGTCGTACTGCGCCGGACCCGCATGCCGAGGCGTTCGTACATGCCGAGTGCGCCGGTCCCGGAATGTGTCCACAGGATGCAGTCGCGCCGCCCGAGCCGGTGGAACTCGGCGCAGGTGTCGTCGAGCATCGCCCGCGCCACGCCCTTGCCCCGCTGATCCGACCGGACGGCGAGTTGCTCGACGTACCCCTCGTCGGTCTCCGGGAGGTCGAGTGCGATCACGGCTCCGATGAGCTCGTCACCGGCGTACGCGAGGACCGAGGCGTTCGGGCGGAAGGTGGACCGCTCCACGGTCAGCCGGGTCCATTCGGCGTACGACTTCCGCCGCTGCTGGAACTCGCCGAAGGCGCCCTCGATCAGCTCGTACACATCGTGCGCCCGCGCCTCGTCGTACGGGCTGAGCGTGACGCCGGCCGGCAGGTTCCGCGGTCCAGGTGCCGTGATCGGGCGCTCCAGCAGCCAGTTGGTCGCGAGCACCTCGTACCCGCGCGAGCGGAGCAGGTCGGTCCCGGGCTTGTCCGCGTCGTCCACGGCCTGGGCCAGCCACTCGCTGCCCTCCTCCCGCGACCGTGCTTCCGCCCAGTCGAGCAGCGCCGTACCGATCCCGAGCCCCCAGTACGACGGATGCACGTCGATCTGGGCGCGTTTCCCCAGGTGCAGCCACGCCCACCCGGCCAGCTCGCCGTCGCCGGCCTCGACGACGAGGGTGTCGCGCTCGCGGTCCAGCTCGGGTCGCCGTAGATCCGCCGCGACCGCGTCCGGTACGACCTCGGCCCGGCCGTGCCAGCGGACCTCGCCCGCGGCCATCAGCCGGTAGATCGCTTCTGCGTCATCCATCGTCGCGGAGCGGCGCGCGAACCCCTGCGGCAACATGCCTCGATCATCGCGCACCCGCGCGCGAATCCGGGCGATTGGTCAGGCCGGGTTGTCCGCGTCGGCGGCTTCCACTTCCTCGCGGCTGATGCCCAGCAGGTACAGGATCGTGTCCAGGTACGGGTGGCTCAGGTGGGTGTCGGCCGCCGCCCGGACGACCGGCTTGGCGTTGAAGGCGACCCCGAGCCCGGCGGCCGCGAGCATGTCGAGGTCGTTGGCGCCGTCACCGATCGCGACCGTCTGGGACAGCGGCGTACCGGACCTCGCCGCGAACCGGCGCAATGCGACGGCCTTGCCGGCCCGGTCGACGACGTCGCCGATCACCCGGCCGGTGAGCTTGCCGTCGACGATCTCCAGCTCGTTCGCCGCGGCGTAGTCGATGCCGAGGTCGGCGGCCAGTTTGTCGGTGATCTGGCTGAAGCCGCCGCTGACGATCGCGAACTGGTACCCGAGCCGCTTCAGCGTCCGCACCAGGGTGCGCGCTCCGGGCGCCAGCTGGATCGCGCGGTACACCTCGTCGAGCGCGGACTCGGGCAGGCCCTCCAGCTGGGCGACCCGGTGATGCAGGGACTCGGCGAACTCGAGCTCGCCGCGCATCGCCCGGTCGGTGACCGCGGCAACTTCCGCCTGCCGGCCGGCGTGCCCGGCGAGCATCTCGATGACCTCGCCCTGGATCAGCGTCGAGTCGACGTCCATCACGATCAGCCGCTTGGCCCGCCGGTACAACCCACCGGCCTGGACGGCGACGTCCAGCTCCTGCCGGACACCTTCCAGCGCGAGCACAGTCCGGAGCGCTTCCGGATCGGCACCCGACACGGCGATCTCCATCGCGGTCACCGGGTAGCGCGCCATCCGGCTGATCCGGTCGATGTTCGCGCCGGTGTCGGCGATCCGGCCGGCGATCGCGGCCAGGCCGGCCGCGGTCAGCGGGTGCCCGATCACCGTCACCTGGCTGCGGCCCTTGCGCCGGGGCTCGTTGTCGCCGATGCCCTTCTTCACCGAGATGTCGACGTCGAGAACGGTCTCGAGCGCCTTCAGTTCCTCTTTGAGGGTCTTGTGATCGCGCGGTGCGGACACCAGCACACCGAGCACCAGGCGACCCCGGAGGACCACCTGCTCGGCGTCGATCACCTCGAGCCCGCGGGTGGCTAGCGTCGAGAGCACAGCGGAGGTCAGGCCCGGGCGGTCGGTACCGGTCAACGTGACCAGCAACGTCGGGCGATCGGGCGTTGGCGTCTCGAGCTCAGCCTGTCCAGTCATGGCAGGACGAACGGTACCCAAACGAGGTCAGCCGCGGACCGGCGGTCCACATGCCGCGACGAGGGCGCGGCGGGCGGCGGCAGCCAGTTCCGTCAGCGTCCGGCGGCGGGCGTCGGCCTCGGCACCGGTGACCGCGGCACCGTCGTCCTCGAGCGCCGCGTCGGCGATGGCCAGACACCGGCGAGCGGTGGCGGCGGCTTTCACCGCGCGCGGTTCGTAGCCGGGAGCAAGGTCGTCGTTCCGTCCGCTGCCGATCTTGCGAATGTCGATCAGCGCGTCCGCGATCTCCGGCTTCCACCGCGCGACGTCCAGGGCTGCGAGCGACTCGGCCGCGTCGATCAACGCCATCCGCAGGCCACGGTCGGCCTCCCCGATGTCGGCCGGCGGCGGACTCGCCGCCGCCATCACGGTCCACTGCACGGCCGGACCGACGTACGCCGGAACGAGCCCGACCTCGGCGCCCGTCAGGACGACGGCCTCACCCGTGTCGAGCGCGGCCTCGTTGAACACCGGCGGCCCGGCCAGCCCGATCGGATCGCCCGGGACCGGCAGGGCGAGGTGTGCCTGCGTGGCACCCGCCGCGCGCAACAGGTTGAGTGCGACCGGCAGCGTCGCCGGTGCCGGATGCGCGGCCAGGCCGGCGACGTGGTGGCCGACATCGTCGCCGAGAATCTTCAGGGCGGCGGTGTCCGGGTCGCAGGCGCCGGTCAGCATCGCGTTGGTCCACACGGTGAACCGAACCGAGGCGGAGGTCGTCAACACGCCCGCCAGTCTCCCACCACCCTGGTCGCCGTACGACATCAGCAGGCCGTGTGCGGGAGCGGGGGAGCGACCCCGTAGGTTTTGGGGCATGACTGCAGTGGTGGAGCTGGCCGAGGTGTCGATCGTTCGTGGTGGGGCGCGGCTGCTCGACGGGATCGACTGGACCGTCGACGAGGCCGACCGGTGGGTGGTGATCGGCCCGAACGGCGCCGGCAAGACGACGCTGCTGCAGATCCTCGCAGCCCAGATCCACCCGACCTACGGTGTCGCCGGGCTGCTCGGTGAGGTGCTGGGTGCGGTCGACGTGTTCGAGCTGCGGCCGCGGATCGGACTGACCAGCGCCGCCCTCGCCGACCGGCTTCCCCGCGGCGAACGTGTGTCGGATGTCGTGGTCTCGGCGTCGTACGCCGTACTCGGCCGCTGGCGCGAGGAGTACGACGAGTTGGACCACCAGCGGGCCAAGGAGCTGCTGACCGAACTCGGGATCGGCCACCTCGGCGACCGGACCTTCGGCACCCTGTCCGAGGGGGAGCGCAAGCGGGTCCAGATCGCCCGCGCGCTGATGACCGACCCCGAGCTGATGCTGATGGACGAGCCCGCGGCCGGTCTCGACCTCACCGGTCGCGAGCAGTTGGTCCGCTCACTCAGCTCGATCGCGACCGCGGCCGGCGCCCCCGCGATGGTGCTCGTCACCCACCACGTCGAGGAGATCCCGCCCGGCTTCACCCACGCCCTGCTGCTGAAGCAGGGCCGGATCGTCTCGGCCGGTCCGATGGACGAAGCCCTCACCTCCGAAACCCTCAGCGACACCTTCGATCTGGCCCTCTCCCTCAAGCAGGAAGACGGCCGCTACACCGCCCGCGCCCTCTGACGCGGGATCCCGCAGCACCCAGGGCGCGTCAAAGAACCGACCAAGGGCCCTGAACCTGGATAGGCTTGGCAAATGATGGATTGGCTGCGGGACAACATCTGGGCGGCGTGGCTGGCTGTTGCCGCCGTCCTCGGTCTGGCCGAACTGGCGTCACTCGACTTCACTCTGCTGATGCTGGCGGCCGGTGCGCTGACCGCTGCCGGGGTGAGCGCCGTCTTCCCAGGACTGCTCTGGCTGCAGATCGTCGTCGGTCTGATCACCTCCGCCGCGATGCTGGTGGCCATCCGTCCGTTGCTGGCCCGCAAGTTCCATCACGGCACCGAGCTGAAGACCGGCTCCGCGCACGTCATCGGCCGGACCGGCACCGTGGTCAAGGAGATCCATCCGGACGGCGGCGGTTCGATCCGGCTCGGTGGTGACCTGTGGACGGCCCGCCCGTTCGACGAGGTGTCCACGATCCCGCCGGGCACGCGGGTGGAGATCATGTCGATCGACGGCGCCACCGCCGTCGTCTATCCGGTCGGCGACTCGCTCCATCAACTCAGCGACCCGCGGCCCACCCAGGACCCGAATCCCACCGACCCGCCGCAGAGCTGACGCCGGTCATGGGGCCTCCCGGCCTGGACCGAGGAGCGCAGGGAGCGAAGCGACTGGAGTGACGAGGGAAGGCCGGGAGCCAAGGCCCCATGACCACGCCGGCGCCGGAGGCCCGGCCAAGGCGCAGTACTGTCGGTTACGGAGGACGACAGAAGTACCTGCGTGATCAGGCAGCCGACGCGCCGGGGAACCGGTACGGCGAGTGGACCGTCCATAGGAAAGACTGTCCGTCCTGAGGGTTCTGTCGAGTGGAGGGTCTAGTGACCGCGTTCCTCGTAGTGTTGGCTTTGGTCGCCTTGCTGGTGATCGTCACACTGATCAAGTCCGTCCGGGTGGTGCAGCAGCAGACCGTCGGGATCGTCGAGCGGTTCGGCAAGTTCAAGACGGGTCTGCAACCCGGCCTGAACCTGTTGACGCCGTTCGTCGACAAGGTCCGCTACACCATCGACATGCGCGAGCAGGTCGTCGCGTTCCCGCCGCAGGGCGTCATCACCGAGGACAACCTGATGGTGTCGATCGACTCCGTCATCTACTTCCAGGTGAACGACCCGGTCCGGGCCACGTACGAGATCTCCAACTACATCCAGGCGATCGAGCAGCTGACCATGACGACGCTGCGCAACATCATCGGTGGCATGGACCTGGAGCAGACGCTGACGTCTCGTGAGGAGATCAACGAGAAGCTCCGGTACGTGCTGGACGAGGCGACCGGCAAGTGGGGGATCCGGGTCAACCGGGTCGAGCTGCGCTCGATCGACCCGCCGCCGTCGATCCAGGACTCGATGGAGAAGCAGATGCGCGCCGACCGCGACAAGCGCGCCGCGATCCTGACCGCCGAGGGTATGCGGCAGTCCGCCGTTCTGTCGGCCGAGGGTCAGAAGCAGTCCGCGATCCTCACCGCCCAGGGTGACAAGGAGTCCCGGATCCTGCGCGCCCAGGCCGAGCGGGAGGCCCGGATCCTGAAGGCCCAGGGTGAGGCGCAGGCCATCACCACGGTCTTCAACGCGATCCACGCCGGCAAGCCGGACCAGGGCCTGCTCGCCTACCAGTACCTGCAGATGCTCCCGTCGATCGCTCAGGGCGACGCGAACAAGCTGTGGATCGTGCCGAGCGAGATCGGCGACGCGCTCAAGGGTCTGGGCAGTGCGGTCGGCCAGGTGGCCGGTATCCCGCAGAAGGCCGAGGGCTCGTGGGAAGCGCCGGAGCTCGCCAACGGTGAGGTCGCGGCGATCGACGCCGGCGCCGACCTGACTGCGCCGGATGCCGCGGTGGTCGAGGCCGACAACGCGGTCGCGGAAGCGATCGCCGCGGCGCAGAATGCGGCCGTCAGCACCCGCAGCCAGCAGCCGCCGCCCGCGGCCGGCCAGAGCCCGATCAGCCAGAACCCCATCGGGCAGAGCCCGGAGCCGCCGGTGCCGCCGTCGCCCGAGCCGCCGCTGGAGCGCTGAAGACGCTGAAAACAAAGCCCTCCCAGGACATCCTGGGAGGGCTTTGTGCTGCCGGTGCCGAGATGTAACGATCGAAGGTTGTCTGCTCAACGGACGGACTGCTGAGCGGAGCGACCGGTCAGGTGCGTAAAGTCTGGCAGCGATGACATGGTTCGAGGCGCTGTTCGTCCTGGTGGCGGGGGTAGGCGCGGGCACGATCAACGCCGTGGTGGGGTCGGGCACGCTGCTGACCTTCCCCGCACTCCTTGCCGTCGGCATCCCACCGGTGCTGGCCAACGTCAGCAACAGCGTCGGTCTGGCCCCCGGTACGGCGGCCGGCGCGATCGGCTACCGGCGAGAGCTCGAGGGCCAGCGCGGCCGGATGATCCGGCTGATCCCGGCCTCGCTGATCGGCGGCATCGTCGGGGCGGTCCTGCTGCTGACCCTGCCCGACTCCGCGTTCCATGCCGTCGTGCCGGTGCTGATCCTGCTCGGGTGTGTGCTGGTCGCGCTGCAGCCGTGGCTGAAGAAGTGGATCAGTGTCCCCGCGCATGCCCATCGCGGTGCCTGGTGGGTGATCCCCGCGGTGTTTGCCACCGGCATCTACGGCGGGTACTTCGGTGCCGCCCAGGGGGTGCTGCTGATGGCGATCCTCGGCCTCGGCCTGGATCCGGACCTGCAGCGGATGAACGGTCTGAAGAACGTCCTCGCGACCGTCGTGAACTCGGTCGCCGCGGTGCTGTTCATCATCGTCGCCGATGTCGACTGGCTGGCCGCCGGCCTGATCGCGGTCGGCTCCACCTTCGGCGGGTTCCTCGGCGCCCGCTACGGCCGCAGGCTCCCGCCGGTCGCGCTGCGCGTCCTGATCGTCTGCATCGGCATCGTCGCCATCGTCACGATGGTGTTCTGACCTCGAGGCCCGCCAGCAGCAGGTCCAGGCCGTAGTCGAACTGTTCGTCGCCGCCCGTGGTCCGGGCCAGCTCCGGCGCAAGGTCGACCACGGTCGGGAAGTCCAGGCCCGAGAGCGACTCCATCGTCGTCCGGAGTCGTCGCCACGAGTCCGGGTCCCGGCGCTCGGCGGCCATCTGGATCTCCCAGGACGTTGCCCCGAGCACGTAGGTGAACAAGGTGGTGTGGGTCCGCGCCGCCGTCTCCGGGTCGAACCCGGCCGACCGCAGGACGCCCAGCAGGCCCTCGGCGACCCGCGCCGTCTCGTGCCCGCTCAACGGCCGGCCGGCCAGTAGTTGCGCGAGGCAAGGATGCTGGAGCATCAGCAGGCGCAGGCTCCGGCACACCGCCCGCACCTGGTCGGGCCACGCCACCTCCTGCGGTACGGCGGGCAGCAGACCCATCAGGTGGTCGCGGACGGCGTCGTACAGGTCGTCCTTGTTGCGGAAGTAGGTGTAGAGCGCCATCGGGCCGACACCCAGCTCCGCGGCCACCCCGCGCAGGCTGAACGCGTCCGTGCCCTTGGACTCCATCAGCTCGAGAGCGGTCCGCACGATCAGCTCGGAGCTCAGCGTGTTGCGCGGCGTCCGCGCCATGTGACGCACCTCCCTTCGACGTTCATAACGTACAGTGTATAGTACGGTGTATGCGAGCCATTCAGATCACCGAGTTCGGCGGGCCCGAGGTCCTCACGGTCAGCGACGTACCGGAGCCGGTCGCCGGTGCCGGGCAGGTCCTGATCACGGTCGATCGGGCCGGTATCAACTACGCGGACACCCACCAGGTCGAGAACAGCTATCTGTCCAAGACCGAGCTGCCGCTGATCCCGGGCGGTGAGGTCGTCGGCCGGACGGCGGATGGCCGTCGCGTGGTCGCGCTCGTCGGGTCCGGCGGGTACGCCGAGAAGGCGGTGGCCCACGCGCCGTACGCCTTCGACGTACCGGAAGGTGTCAGTGACGGCGCGGCGCTCGCGCTGGTACTGCAGGGCACGACGGCCTGGCACCTGCTGAAGACGTCGACGCATCTGCAGCCTGGTGAGTCCGTGCTGGTGCACGCCGGCGCCGGTGGTGTCGGGTCCCTCGCCGTACAGCTCGCGAAGCTGTGGGGTGCGGGCCGGGTGATCGCGACCGCGTCCACCGAGGAGAAGCGCAAGCAGGTGCTCGAGCTCGGTGCCGATGCGGCGATCGACGGCGAGCCGGAAGGTCTGAAGGACCGCATCCTCGAGGCGAACGGCGGCAAGCCGGTCGACATCGTGCTGGAGATGGTCGGTGGACCGACGTTCGACGAGTCCTTCGCGGCACTCGGTCGCTTCGGCCGCCTGGTCACCTTCGGTGCCGCGTCCCGCCAGGCCGCCGCGCCGATCGACGCGAGCCGGCTGATGAAGGGCTCGAAGACGATCGCCGGCTTCTGGCTGGCCGACTGCTTCCGGGACCCGGCACTGCTGGGCGACCCGCTGGCCGAACTGTTCGACCTGTCCGCGAGCGGCAAGCTCACCCCGATCGTCGGTGGCGACTACCCGTTGTCCGACGTCGCCTCCGCCCACGAAGACCTACGAGCCCGGCGGACCGTCGGCAAGCTCGTCCTCGACCCCACCCGCTGAATCTGGAGAAGCTGATATGACGATCGCAGTAGACAAGGTTGTGTACACCGCCACGGCGACGGCCCAGGGTGGTCGCGACGGCAAGGTCGCGACCAACGACGGCAAGCTCGACGTTGTCGTCGCGCCGCCCGTCGAGATGGGCGGCAGCGGCAAGGGCACGAACCCCGAGCAGCTGTTCGCGGCCGGCTACGCCGCCTGCTTCCACAGCGCGCTCAAGCTGGTCGCGCGCAAGACCCGCCAGGACGCCGACGGCTCGACCGTCACCGCTGAGGTCGGCATCGGCCCGATCAACGGCGGCGCCGGCTTCGGCTTGGAGGTCGTGCTCGAGGTGAGCCTGCCCGGCGTCGACCGCGCCGTCGCCGAGGAGCTGGTGGCCAAGGCGCACGAGGTCTGCCCGTACTCCAACGCCACCCGGGGCAACATCAAGGTCGACCTCAAGGTCGCCTGAGCGTCCTACCGAGAGCGGCAAAGAGCCCCTGGGAACCTGACGGTCCCAGGGGTTCAGTCCATCCGGGCCAGGGCTTGTTTCAGCAGGGTCTCGGTCTGCGACACCGGTGCCGCCGCGATGGTGAGGGCCTCCATGATCGCGACGTACTCGTCGACCTCTTCGAGCTTGTCGAGGTACAGCGCGCTGGCCGCGTGCTCGATGTAGACGATGTCCGGCAGGTCGCCCTCGGGGAACCGCAGGATGCTGAACGCGCCACCCGCGCCCGGGTACCCGACGCTGCTGAACGGCATGATCTGCAAGGTGATGTTCGGCTCCTGTGCCCACTTCATCAGGTGCTCGATCTGCGCCCGCATGATGTCTTCGCCGCCGACCGGGCGACGCAGGACGGACTCGTCGATGACCACCCAGAGGCGGGCCGGATTCGACCGGGCCAGGATCTGCTGCCGGGTGACCCGCAGCGCGACCCGCTGCTCGACCTCCTCGGCGGGCAGATACGCCTTGCCCATCTGGACGACGGCGCGCGCGTACTCCTCGGTCTGCATCAGCCCCGGGACGAACATCACCTCGTAGGTCCGGATCAGCGTCGCCGCGACCTCCAGGCCGACGTAGTTGGTGAACCAGCTCGGCATCACGTCGCCGTACCGCGACCACCAGCCCGGGTTGTTCGCCGCCCGGGCCAGCTCCATCAGCCGGAAGCGCTCGTCCTCGTCCTGCATGCCGTAGAGCTCGAGCAGGTCGCTGACATCGCGTTCCTTGAACCCGACCCGGCCGAGCTCCATCCGGCTGACCTTGGACTCGGAGGCGCGGATCTGCCAGCCGGCGTCGGCACGACTGATCCCGGCCTGCTCCCGCATCCGCCGCAGCTGTCCGCCGAGCATGATCCGGAGAGCGGTCGGTCCACCGTCTCCACCAGCCACCGTCACTTCCGCACCCACGCCCTCGCCTCGCTCGGGGTTGGCGGGGAGACCCCGCACCCCGTCCACTCACCCATTTCAGCCCGCGATGCTACCGCCTGTCCACGGCAACAGGCGCTATCCCGCCCACTAAGTTACTCCCGGTACGCCGCCGTGGCCGTCTGGTTAGAGTGGCGGGCATGGAGAACGAGATCAGCGTGGTGGACGCCAAGGAGCGCAGCCGGTACGAAGCGGTCGACTCGGACGGCAGCCTGATGGGCTTCGTCGACTACAAGCTGCACCCCGGTGTCATCACCTTCTTGCATGCTGAGACGCTGCCCACCTTCCGCGGCCGTGGTGTGGCCGGCCGGATCGCCACCAAGTCACTCGACGACGCACGGGCCCTCGGGCTGCGGGTCAAGCCGGCCTGCCCGTTCTACCAGGAATACCTCGCCGAGCACACCGAGTACGCCGACCTCGTGAAGCGGGCCGGCGAGTGACTGTACTGATGCCACGCCTCCGGCGCGGCGGGTCATGGGGCTGTAACTCCCGCCCTTCCCTCGTCACTCCAGTCGCTTCGCTCCCTCCGTTCCTCAGTCCAGGCCGGGAGGCCCCATGACCGGCCCGGTGCTGGGCAAGCTCGACTGGAGGCCGGCGGCCGAGGTGCCGGAGTTGCTGGCCGAGCCGGTCCGCGACGGTCTCGGGTCGATCCCGGGATACGCGGCCGCGATCGATCCCGGCCTCGCGGACACGGCCGCGTTCTGCGCGGAGTACGACGTACCGATGGCCGCGTCGGCGAACTGCGTGATTGTCCACGGCAAGCGTGCGGGTGAGTCGACGTACGCCGCGGTGATGGTGCTCGCCACCCACCGCGCGGATGTGAACGGCGTGATCCGCAAGCATCTCGGGGTCCGCAAGATCTCGTTCGCCGCCCAGGACGACGCGGTCAGCACGACCAGGATGGAGTACGGCGGCATCACGCCGATCGGGCTGCCCGCGGACTGGCCGGTCCTGGTCGACGCGGCGGTCGCGAACGCCGGACCGGTCGTGATCGGCGGCGGTATCCGCGCATCCAAGCTGCTCGTGGACGGCGCCGACCTCGCCAAGCTCCCGACCGCCGAAGTGCTGGAACTCGCCTCTCCCGTCGGCTGACCACCGGAGGACGAACAAGGCGCCAGACGACGGACCGACGAACCGCCGGAGTAGGACGGCTTAAGGTTGCCCGCGTGGGTTCACTGCTGATCGCCGGTACGACGTCCGACGCGGGTAAGACGACCGTGGTGACCGGGCTGTGCCGGTGGCTGGCCCGCCAGGGTGTGCGGGTGGCGCCGTACAAGGCACAGAACATGTCGAACAACTCGATGGTCTGTGCGGACGGCGCCGAGATCGGCCGGGCCCAGTGGATCCAGGCTGTCGCCGCCGGTGCCGAGCCGGAGGCCGCGATGAACCCGGTGCTGCTCAAACCCGGTAGCGACCGCCGGAGCCACGTCGTGCTGATGGGGGAGCCGTGGGGTGAACTCACCGCCCGCGGATTCCTGACCGAGCGCGTCGAGTTGGCCAAGGCAGCCTTCGCGGCGTACGACGACCTCGCGTCCAGATACGACGTGGTGATCAGCGAGGGCGCGGGCAGCCCGACGGAGATCAACCTGCGCCAGTCGGACTACGTGAACATGGGGCTCGCGCAGCACGCCCAGGCGCCGGTGGTCGTGGTCGGTGACATCGATCGCGGCGGAGTGTTCGCGTCGATGTTCGGTACGGTCGCGTTGCTGGACGCCTCGGATCAGGCGTTGCTCAGCGGGTTCCTGGTGAACAAGTTCCGCGGTGACGTGTCGCTGCTCCAGCCGGGGATCGACATGCTGACGACCGCGACCGGCCGGCCGACGTACGGCGTACTCCCGTGGCTGCCCGAGCTGTGGCTGGACTCCGAGGACGCGCTCGACATCCCGGTACGGCGGACTTCGTCGGCCGACGTGCTCACTGTTGCTGTGGTCCGGCTCCCGCGGATCAGCAACTTCACGGATCTGGACGCGCTGGCGGTCGAGCCGACGAACAGTGTGTTCTTCACGACCAGTCCGGCGGAGGTGCGGGACGCGGATCTCGTCGTACTGCCGGGATCGCGGGCGACCGTGGCGGACTTGCAGTGGTTGCGGGAGCACGGGCTGGCCGATGCGGTGGCTGCTCGGGTCGCGGCCGGGCGGCCGGTGCTGGGGATCTGTGGTGGGTATCAGCTGCTCGGTGCGGCGATCTCAGATCCTCACGGTGTCGAAGGCGGCGGGGAACACACCGGGCTCGGGGTGTTGCCGGTAGCAACCGTGTTTGCCGCGGAGAAGGTGCTGGCCCGGCCGGCGCGGACGGCGTACGAGATCCATCACGGTGTCGTGACGGTCACCGGCGACGCGGCCGGCTTCCCGGGTGGGTGCCGGGTCGGGAACACCTGGGGGACGATCTGGCACGGGCTACTCGATGACGATGCGGCCCGGCATGCGTTCCTGACCGAGGTCGCCGAGTTGACCGGCAAGCCGGCACCGGACGGCACCGTCTCGTTCGCCGCTCTTCGTGAGGCGCGTCTCGATCGGCTCGCCGACGCCATCGACTCGTACGTCGACACAGCGGCGCTGATGAAGCTGATCGAGCACGGCCCGACCTCGCCGCCGTTCGTTCCACCGGGTGCGCCGAAAACTGTCTGAAGGCCGGGCTACTGTCCTCGGCATGACGGATCCACTGGCGGTTGAGCTGCAGAAGTACCTCCAGGCCACGCGTGCGCTGATGCTGGCGAAACTGGACGACCTGTCCGAGTACGACAGACGCCGCCCGCTGGTGCCGTCGGGGACGAACCTGCTCGGCCTGGTCAAGCACCTGACCGGGATCGAGTACGTCTACCTCGGGACGAGCGTGGGCCGCCCGCCGGAGAAGCAGCTCCCGTGGGAGGAGGACGGCTCGGTGTGGGAAGGCGCCGACATGTGGGCCCTCCCGTCCGAGAGCACGGCGTACATCACTGACCTCTACAAGCAGGCCTGTGCGCACGGCGACCGCAGTATCGCCGAGCTCCCGCTGGACACCCCGGCGGAGGTCCCGCACTGGGCCGAAGGCAAACGCGGTACGACGTTCGGCGCCCTGCTGGTCCGTGTCGTCGACGAGACCGCCCACCACGCCGGCCACGCCGACATCCTCCGCGAACTGATCGACGGCCAGGGTGGCGCCGACGCCGGCATGCTCGACGAAGCCGGCTGGACCGACTTCTACACCAAGATCCAGCAAGCCGCGGAAACCTTCCTGACAGACTGAGCCCGTGACCACGGACGGACTCACCGCGTTCCAGCGGGTGCGGGGGCGGTTGTTCGGGATCGCCTACCGGATGCTCGGTACGGCGACGGATGCCGAGGAGATCGTCCAGGAGGCGTGGCTGCGCTGGCAGAGCGCCGACCAAGCCGCGGTGAAGGATCCCGGCGCCTTCCTGGCGAAGGTGGTCACGAACCTGTCGATCAAGCAGCTCACCTCGGCCCGCGTACGGCGGGAGACGTATGTCGGGGAGTGGTTGCCGGAGCCGGTGCTCACCGGCCGGCCGGAGTTCGACGAGCTCGGGCCTCTGGCGGTTGTTGCCGAGCGCGAGTCGGTGTCGTTCGCCCTGCTGCTCCTGCTCGAACGGCTGACTCCGGCCGAGCGAGCGGCGTACGTACTGCGAGAGGCGTTCGCCTACAGCCATCGCGAGGTTGCCGAACTGATCGGCACCTCCGAGGCCAACGCGCGGCAACTCGCGTCCCGCGCGGCCAAGCGGGTCGCCGCCGAGCGGGCCGCTGCCGGGCCGCGGCGTGAGCGCCGGGTGGATCCGGGGGAGTGGCGGAAGCTGGTCGAACGGTTCATCGCGGCCGCCCAGCTCGGTGAGATCGGTGAGCTGGAGGCGTTGCTCGCCGAAGACGTCGTGTCGCGGGCCGACGGCGGTGGCAAGACGTTCGCGGCCCGGAACGCGATCGCCGGTCGCGACCGCGTCGCGCGGTACCTGGTCGGCGTCCTGGAGCGGTTCGGCGCCGGGATCGAACCCCGCTTCGGCGAGGCGAACGGACGGCCCGCACTCGTTGCCGTCAGCCCCGAAGGTGTCGAGGCCGTGTGCTTCATCGAGTTCACCGGCGACCGGATCAGCGACCTGCGGTTCGTGATGAACCCGGACAAACTCACCTTCGCCGTCGCCCAGCTGTCACGAATCGGAGGGCCACCGGATCTGGGCTGGTGAACGAAAGGACACCAGATGGCAGTACTGATGCCACGCCTCCGGCGCGGCGGGTCACGGGGCTTTTGCTCCCGGCCTTCCCTCGTCGCTCCACTCGCTTCGCTCCCTGCGCTCCTCACTCCAGGCCGGGAGGCCCCATGACCAGCATCCTCGTCACCGGCGGCACCGGCACCCTCGGCCGGCCCACCGTCGAACATCTCCGCGCGGCCGGCCATGAGGTCCGCGTCCTCAGCCGCCGGTCGGGACCAGGGCTGATCACAGGAGATCTGAACACCGGCACCGGCATCGCCCCGGCCGTCGAAGGTGTCGACACGATCGTCCACCTCGCGACCGGACTCGGACGGCGGGACGTGCAGCAGGCGCGCAACCTTCTCCAGGCCACACCGCCGACCACTCCTGTGGTGGTCATGTCGATCGTGGGCATCGACCGGATCCCGCTGCCGTACTACCGCGCGAAGCTCGAGGTCGAGCGGCTCGTCGCAGAGTCCGGGACGCCGTACACGATCTTGCGGGCGACCCAGTTCCACGACCTGCTCGACCGGATCTTCTGCCTGAAGCTCCCCGTCATCTTCGCTCCTTCGATCACGCTGCAACCGATCGCGGTGGAGGATGTCGCTGTCCGCCTCACCGAGCTGGCGGCTGAGCCGCCTCACAACGGTCGCGTGCCCGACATCGGTGGTCCGGAGCAGCGGCGGGTCCCGGATCTCGCCCGCGCGTGGGCGTCGGCCCGGGGCTCCCGGCGTCCGGTCGTTCCGCTGCGGGTCCCCGGTAAGACCTTCCGTGCGTACGCCTCCGGTGCGGCGCTCGTCGACCGGCCGTCGTACGGGCGGATCACGTTTGAGGAGCATGTCGCATGAGGGGCTATGTGCGGTCGGTTCTGGTGGTGTTCGCGGCGTACCAACTGGTCCTGGGGTTGTGGTTGACGCTCCTGCCGTCGACGTTCTACGACAATGTGCCGACGGTGGACTGGACGCCGCCGTACAGCGAGCACCTGTTCCGCGACTTCGGCGGTGCGACCCTCGGGCTGGGCATCGTGCTCACCGCCGCGGCGATCCGGTTCGACCGGTTGCTGACCATGGTGGCGCTGCTCGCGTACCTCGCCTTCGCCGTCCCGCACCTGGTCTTCCATCTCGGGCATCTCGAGGGCGACTCGCTCGGCTGGTCGATCGCTCTGGCCGTCATCCTCGCGCTGAGTGTGCTCGTCCCCGCCTCTGCGATCGTCGCGGCGCGCAAGGTGACTTGACGACTGTGACAGTAGCACTGTCACAATAGCGCCTATGGGTCCACTTCAGGGGGTCAAGGTCGTCGAGCTGGCCGGCATCGGTCCCGGGCCGTTCGCCTGCATGATGCTGGCCGAGCTCGGCGCCGAGGTCCTGCGGATCGACCGGCCCGGCGGCGGCCTGTCCTTCGGTCCGCCCGAGCTGGATCTGGTCAACCGCGGTCGCCGCAGCGTGGCCCTGGACCTGAAGAATCCGGCCGCGGCCGGCGTCGTACGACGTTTGGTCGCGCAGGCCGACGTACTGGTCGAAGGGTTCCGGCCCGGTGTCGCCGAGCGGCTCGGGCTCGGGCCTGACGACCTCCAGGCGATCAATCCGAAGCTGGTCTACGGGCGCATGACCGGGTGGGGCCAGGACGGACCGCTGGCTCAGGCGGCAGGCCACGACATCGACTACATCGCACTGTCCGGTGCCCTTCATCTGATCGGGCGCGCGGGTGGCCCGCCGCAGGTGCCGGCCAACGTGCTCGGGGACTTCGCCGGCGGCTCGCTGTACCTCGTCATCGGCGTACTGGCCGCGCTGCACGAGGCACAGCGGAGCGGTCGTGGTCAGATTGTCGACGCGGCGATTGTCGACGGCTCCGCACACCTGACCACGATGATGCTCGGCGCCCTCGCCGCCGGCAGTTGGAAGCAGGAGCGTGGCACGAATCTGCTCGACACCGGTGCGCCGTTCTACGACGTGTACGAGACGTCGGACGGCAAGCACGTCGCCGTCGGAGCGCTGGAGCAGCCGTTCTACGACGAGCTCATCACCAAGCTCGGTATCAACGCCCCGGACCGCAACGACCCGGCCAACTGGCCCGAGCTGCGGAAGGTGCTGACCGAGACCTTCCTGCAGCGCACCCAGGCCGAGTGGACGGAAGAGTTCGACGGCTCGGACGCCTGCGTCGCGCCGGTTCTCTCGCTCGCCGCCGACCACCCGCACCTCGTTGCCCGAGGCACCTTTGTGGAGAAGGACGGGGTCCGCCAGGCCGCCCCCGCACCGCGCTTCTCGCGGACGCCGACCAGCCTCGACCGACCGCCCGTACGGGCCGGACAGCACACCCGCGAGGCTCTCGCCGAGTGGGGTATCACCGATATCGACGACCTGCTGGAGACCGGCGCCGCCGTCCAGCTCTGAGAGGAAACCGCCCGTGGAACGTCAGCTCTTCGACGCCGATCACGATGCCTTCCGGGAGACCGCGCGAGCGTTCTGCGACAAGGAGATCGTGCCGCACCACGACGCCTGGGAGGAGGCCGGCATCGTCCCGCGCGAGGTCTGGACCGCGGCCGGGCAAGCAGGGCTGCTCGGCTTCATGATTCCGGACGAGTACGGCGGTGGCGGTGCCCGTGACTTCCGGTTCAACGCCGTGGTCATCGAGGAGCTGACCCGGGCCCGCGCGAGTGGTGTCGGCTTCGCGATCCACACCGACATCAACTCGGCGTACCTGCTGGACTACGCCACCGACGAGCAGAAGGCGCGCTGGCTGCCCGGGTTCTGCTCCGGTGAGACCATCACCGCGATCGCGATGACCGAGCCCGGTGCCGGCAGCGACCTGCAGGGCATCCAGACCACGGCGCGCCGCGAGGGCGATCACTACGTGCTGAACGGCCAGAAGACGTTCATCTCGAACGGCATCCTGGCCGACCTTGTCATCGTCGTCGCGAAGACCGACCCGGCGGCGGGTGCGCAGGGCATCTCGTTGCTGGTGGTCGAGCGCGGGATGCCGGGGTTCGAGCGGGGCCGCAACCTGGACAAGATCGGCCTCAAGGCGCAGGACACCGCCGAACTGTTCTTCGACAACGTGGCCGTCCCGGTCGGGAATCTGCTCGGCGAGGAGGGCAAGGGCTTCGTCTACCTGATGGAGAAGCTGCCCCAGGAGCGCCTCGCCATCGCGGTCGTCGCGGCCGCGGCCTGTGAGAACCTGCTGGCCCGGACGCTGGAGTACGTGAAGGACCGCAAGGCGTTCGGCCGCCCGATCGGCTCGTTCCAGAACAGCCGGTTCGTGCTGGCCGAGATCGCCACCGAGACCCAGATCGCCCGCGTCTTCGTCGACCGCTGCATCCAGGAGCTGAACGCCGGCAGTCTGACGGTGGCCGAGGCGGCGATGGCGAAGTGGTGGACCACCGAACTGCAGAAGAGGGTCGTGGACCGCTGCCTACAGCTGTACGGCGGCTACGGCTTCATGACCGAGTACCCGATCGCCAAGGCCTACCTCGACACCCGGATCCAGACCATCTACGGCGGCACCACCGAGATCATGAAGGAAATCATCGGCCGGACGATGGGGGTGTAGCACTCACCGGTTACTCGTCCGTCGGCGCTTCCTCGGGAGGCGGTACGTCCGCGTCGGAGTCCACCGGCGGCCGTGGCTTGTCGGCCTCCTTGCGTACCGGCGCCTCGGTGCCGGCAGCAGGGCGTAGGGCGAACCATTCGCTCATCAGTGCTTCTCTCCCGGACACGTCGCGTCACGCGCGGCGGCCGAGGTCTGGGCTAGCACAACAAGCTTGAAGTCTAGACCGCGGCCACGCGTGGCGCTCGTCGATCGCGCGCCTCCGGCGCGACGAAATGATCCGCGGGAGGTGGACTTCCGGCGATGCCGTGGTTGACTTCTGTCAGGTGCGAAGAGGGAGGTCGCCATGGGGATCGTGTCGGAGGGGTTCAGCGGTCGTCGACGGGGTGGTGGCGCGGACCTTCCGCCGGGGCAGTACGTCACCCAGGACTTCCCGGTGCTGTCCGCCGGTCCGACGCCGCACATCCGGACCGAGCACTGGGAGTTCACCGTCACCACGGAGACGGGCGAGGCCTACCGATGGGACTGGGCCGGTCTGCTCGCGATGCCGGCCGAGGAGATCACCAAGGACATCCACTGCGTGACCAGATGGTCGAAGTTCGAGACTGCCTGGAAGGGCGTGTCACTCGACACCCTGCTTGCCGATGTCGAGACCGCGGCCGACTTCGCGCTCGCACACAGTTACGGCGGCTACACGACGAATCTGCCGATGGACGACCTGCTCGACGGCCAGGCCTGGATCGCCTACGAGTACGACCACGATCCGCTCGACCCCGAACACGGTGGCCCGGCCCGCCTGCTCGTGCCGCACCTGTACTTCTGGAAGAGCGCCAAGTGGGTCCGCGGGCTGGTCCTGTCCGACACCGAGGACCTCGGGTTCTGGGAGACCGCCGGCTACCACGAGTACGGAGATCCATGGAAAGAACAGCGATACGCCGGCGACTGAGCTGGCAGGTTGCCACGGTTTCCGACGTACGGCGGGAGACGGCGACCGCCAGGACGCTGGTTCTGGACGTACCGGACTGGCCTGGGCACCAGGCCGGTCAGCACCTCGACGTACGGCTGACCGCACCGGACGGCTATCGGGCCTCCCGGTCGTACTCGATCGCGTCCGCCTGGGCCGGTGACACCATCGACCTCACCGTCGAACAGGTGCCGGACGGCGAAGTCTCGACGTACCTGGTCGATGTGGTGAAGGTCGGCGACCAGTTCGAGGTCCGTGGGCCGGTCGGCGGCTGGTTCGTGTGGAAGCCCGAGCAGGAGGGGCCGGTGCAGCTGATCGGCGGCGGATCCGGGATCGCCCCGCTGATGTCGATGCTGCGCACTCACGCCGCGGCCGACAGTACGGCGCCCGTGCGGCTGCTCTACTCGGTACGACGTCCTGCCTCGGTGATCTACGTGGGCGACCTGAAGGAGCTGGCCGCGGCGGACCACGTCGACGTACATCTCGTGTATACGCGGGAGGCGCCGGCGGGGGAGCCTCGCGTCGGGCGGATCGACGCGGACGTCATCGAGCAGTACGCGTTCACGCCGGCCGAGTCGCCGACGACGTACGTGTGCGGACCGACGCCGTTCGTGGAGACGGTGGCGGACCTGCTGGTCGCGGCCGGGCACGACCCGGCTCGCGTGCGAACTGAACGTTTCGGATAGACAGGAGGCCCGCGATGACCGAGACCCGTTACCTCGACGGCAACGCGGCCGCAGGTGCGCTGAGCAATCTGTTCGCCGTGGACATCACGGCTGCGATCGCTCGCTGCGCCGGCTGCGGCCACACCGGCGTGTTCGCCGACACCCGGCTGTACGTCGACGCACCCGGCCTGGTCGCCCGGTGTTCCGGCTGCGACGGCGTACTGCTGCGCGTCGTGACCACCCCGACGGACACCTACGTGGATCTCCGCGGCCTCACCTACCTCAAGGTGCCGAACGAGTAGCCGGCAAGTGATCTGCCGTCGCGTTGTGGCGCACGGACTCGTCCAGGGCGTGTTCTTCCGGGACAGCTGTCGCCGGGAGGCGCAGAAGGCCGGAGTCCGCGGGTGGGTGCGGAACCGGCCGGACGGCACCGTGGAGGCGCTCTTCGAGGGGTCTGAGGACGATGTCCAGCGCATGCTGGACTGGGTCCGGCGCGGACCGGCGTACGCCCGGGTCGAGCGGGTCGACGTCATCGAGGAGCAGCCGACCGGGCACACAGGCTTCGTGATCACCCTCTAGCCAGGACATCGCATGGTCGCGCCTAGCGGCGGGACGGTTTGGTGCCGGTACGGCGGATGGTGTCGCGTTGCGTCTCGCCGACGGCTCGTTCGTAGGCGAGCACCAGTCCCTGAATCGTCACGGGCTTGAACCGTTCGACCAGGTGCTGGATGTGCTCCGGCGGCCCGCCCGAGTCGCGGTAGTGCGGCCAGACCTTGGTGCGGAAGACCTCGGTGAGTTCCTCGGCGATGGCGCGGCCGTGTTCGGTGAAGATGCGGCCGGCGGCCTGCACTGCCTCGACCGGGAGGTCCAGGTCGAGGAGCTCGACGCCGAGGCTCAGGTGGGCGGTCGCGACCTGGAAGACGTCCTCGTCCGGGGTCGGCTCGACCACGCCGAGGGCGACCAGCATCTCGATGTCGTCATCGCTCAGCTCGCGGGCGGTACGACGTACCAGCGCCGACCGATCCAGCGTCTCCGGCAGGTCCCGCATCCAGGGAGTGAGTAGCGTCCGGTGCAGCGCGATGTCCTGCGGTGTCGCGTCGGCCGGGATCCGGTCCAGGTAGCCCTCGATCGCCGACAGCGTGAACCCGTGCGCCTGCAACTCCCGCACCAGGTCCAGCCGCGCGATGTGCTCCGGCCCGTAGTACCCGACCCGCCCACGCCGGATCGGCGGCGGTATCAACCCGCGCCCGGCGTAGAAACGCAACGTCCGTACCGTCATCCCGACCCTCGTCGACAACTCGTCGACAGTGAGGGTCGCTTCATCCCCCGCGACTTCAGACATGGCGGAGATCATAACGACCCCACTTGACCACCGTGACACCAGAACTGTCACAATCGGGGAGACGACTCGACCGACGGGATCATCATGACTGTATTGATGCCACGCCTCCGGCGCGGCGGGCCACGGGGCTTGTGCTCCCGGCCTTCCCTCGTCGTTCCGGTCGCTTCGCTCCCTCCACTCCTCAGTCCAGGCCGGGAGGCCCCGTGACCAGTGAAGCCTTCCTGTACGACGCGATCCGCACCCCGCGCGGTAAGGGCAAACCGACCGGTGCGCTGTACGAGGTCAAGCCGATCCAGCTGATCACCGGCCTGCTGCACGAGCTGCGCAACCGGCACCCCGACCTCGATCCGGCGACGATCGACGACGTGGTCCTGGGCGTCGTCACGCCGATCGGCGACCAGGGCATGGATATCGCCCGTACGGCGGTCCTCGCGGCCGGCTACCCGGAGACGACGGGCGGCGTGCAGCTCAACCGCTTCTGCGCGTCCGGTCTGGAAGCGGTCAACCAGGCCGCCCAGCGGGTCCGCTCCGGCTGGGAGGACTTCATCCTGGCCGGTGGTGTCGAGTCGATGTCGCGGGTGCCGATGGCCTCCGACGGCGGCGCCTGGGCGATGGATCCCGAGACGGCGCTCGAGACGAACTTCATCCCGCAGGGCATCAGCGCGGACCTGATCGCGACCCTCGACGGCTTCTCCCGGACCGACGTCGACACGTACGCCGCCGAGTCGCACGCGCGGGCCGCCAAGGCCTGGGCCAACGGCTACTTCGCCCGCTCGGTGGTCCCGGTGAACGACCGCAACGGCCTCCAGATCCTGGATCACGACCAGTTGGTCCGGCCCGGTACGACGGTCGAGACGCTGGCCGGCCTGCCACCGTCGTTCGCGGCGATCGGGGAGCACGGCGGGTTCGACGCGGTCGCGCTGGAGAAGTACTTGACGGTCGAGCGGATCGAGCACGTCCACCACGCCGGCAACTCGTCCGGCATCGTCGACGGCGCCGCCCTGGTTGCCATCGGCAATGAGAAGGCCGGCGAGGCGCTCGGCCAGGCGCCCCGCGGCCGGGTGGTCGCGACCGGTGTCAGCGGCGCCGACCGACCATCATGCTCACCGGTCCGGCGCCGGCCGCCCGCAAGGCGCTGGCCAAGGCCGGTCTCGAGGTCGGCGACATCGATCTGTTCGAGATGAACGAGGCGTTCGCCGCCGCGGTCCTGCATTTCATGTCCGATCTCGGCGTACCGCACGAGAAGGTCAACGTGAACGGCGGCGCGATCGCGCTCGGCCACCCCCTCGGCGCCACCGGCGCGATGCTGATCGGAACCCTGCTGGACGAACTGGAGCGGCGTGAGCTCCGGTACGGACTGGCCACCCTGTGCGTCGGCGGCGGGATGGGCGTCGCGACGATCATCGAGAGGCTTGCGGCATGATCTCCTGGAACAACGTCGAGGGTGTCGTCACGCTGACGATGGACGATCCGTCTGCGTCCGCCAACACCATGAACGAGGCGTACGTCGCCGCGATGGGGCAGACCATCGAACGTTTGCAGGCGGAGAAATCCGAGCTCAAGGGCGTCGTCATCACCAGCGCCAAGTCGACGTTCTTCGCCGGCGGCAACCTGCAGATGCTGTCCCAGATCCAGCCCGCGCAGGTCGGCGAGGTCTTCGCGACGATCGAAGAGGTCAAGCGACAGCTCCGCGCCCTGGAAACGCTGGGTGTGCCGGTCGTTGCCGCGATCAACGGTGCCGCCCTCGGTGGTGGGCTCGAGATCGCGCTGGCCTCTCACCACCGCATCGTTGCCGATGACAACCGGATCGAGATCGGTGTGCCCGAGGTGACTCTCGGCCTGCTTCCGGGCGGCGGTGGTGTCACCCGCACGGTCCGGATGCTCGGCCTGCAGGACGCCCTGATGAAGGTGCTCCTCCAGGGCCAGCGGATGAAGCCTGCGCACGCCCAGTCCGTCGGCATCGTCGACGAGGTGGTCCCGGCTGACGACTTGCTCGATGCGGCCTACCGGTGGATCGCGTCGTACGACGGTGACGCCAAGCAGCCGTGGGACCGCGACGGTTACAAGATCCCCGGCGGTACGCCGTCGTCCCCGAAGCTGGCCGCGTTCCTGCCGGCCTTCCCGGCGAACCTGCGCAAGCAGTTGAAGGGTGCGCCGTACCCCGCGCCGCGGGCGATCATGAGTGCCGCGGTCGAAGGCAGTCAGGTCGACTTCGACACGGCATCGCGGATCGAGTCGCGGTACTTCGTGTCACTGGCGACCGGGCAGATCGCCAAGAACATGATCCAGGCGTTCTTCTTCGACCTGCAGGCGATCAACGCCGGCGCTTCGCGGCCGAGCGGCGTACCGAAGTACTCCGCCCGTAAGGTCGGCGTCCTCGGCGCGGGCATGATGGGCGCCGGGATCGCCTACGTGTGCGCGAAGGTGGGCATCGAGGTCGTGCTGAAGGACGTCTCGCTCGAGGCGGCCGCTCGCGGGAAGGCGTACTCCGAGAAGCTGCTGGCCAAGCAGGTGCAGAAGGGCCGGACGACCGCTGCTCAGGTGGAGGAGTTCCTCAGCCGGATCACGCCGACCGCGGACCCGAACGACCTGGCCGGCTGCGATCTGGTGATCGAGGCGGTGTTCGAGAGCGAGGAGCTCAAGCAGAAGGTCTTCGCCGAGATCGCCGGCGTGGTCGAGCCGGACGCGCTGCTCTGCTCGAACACCTCGACCCTGCCGATTACCAGCCTCGCCGACGGTATCGACCGGCCGGACGACTTCATCGGCATGCACTTCTTCTCACCGGTCGACCGGATGCCGCTGGTCGAGCTGATCGTGGGGGAGAAGACCTCGGACCGGGCCATCGCCCAGGCGTACGACGTGGTCCGGCAGATCAAGAAGACGCCGATCGTGGTCAACGACAGCCGTGGCTTCTTCACCTCCCGGGTGTTCGGCACCCTGGTGATGGAGGGAGCCGCGATGGTTGCCGAGGGCGTCGACCCGGTGACGATCGAGCGGGCCGCGACCCAGATGGGCTTCCCGGCACCGCCATTGGCGATGCTCGACGAGGTCACGCTGACGCTGCCGCAGAAGATCCGCGACGCGGCGCTCGCCGCCGGCGACAACGCGGGCGCCTTCGACGACCACCCGGGGATGGCCGTGACCGACCGGCTGGTCAACGAGTTCGACCGCCGGGGGAAGGCGGCCGGTGCCGGCTTCTACGACTACCCCGCGGATGGGCCGAAGCGTCTTTGGCGCGGCTTGTGGGAGCACTTCCCGCGACAGGGCGCCGTACCGCTGCTCGATGTGCAGGAGCGGATGACGTTCGCGATGGCGCTGGAGACGGTCAAGTGCCTGGACGAGGGAGTACTACGCTCCGTCGCCGACGCGAATATCGGATCGATCTTCGGCATCGGGTTCCCGCCGCTGCACGGTGGCGCGCTGCAGTACATCAACGCGTTCGGTCTGCCGGCCTTCGTCACCCGGTCGCGCGAGCTGGCGGCGTCGTACGGACCCCGCTTCGAGCCGCCCGCGCTGCTGGTCCGCAAGGCCGAGGCCGGCGAGACCTTCGGCTGACCACGCAGCGAAACCGGGCCGAGCAACACTCCACACTTTCGAACAAAGAACAGCGCGCCCGGTCTTGCGCCGGGCGCGCTTTTGAGCGATCGTGCTACCACTTCTCCAACGATTCACCTGACCGCCCGCGGCACTGGGATCGTCGAGGGCAACGACTCCGTGCCCGAAACGTCATGTGCCGAAGGCTGTTGCGATGTTCGATCGAGTTGTAGCGTGTGCGAAATCGGAGATGCTTAACGCTGTTAAGTAACTCGGAACCGTCGGCGTCGTACCCCTGCGGCGCTGCTCTCGGGAAGGTGGAAGTTATGCCTGCTCATGTTCCGAACGCCGGCTTGTCCCGGCGGGACCTGCTGAAGCGGACCGGCGGCCTGGCCGCGCTGGCCGCGTTCACCGCCGCGTGCGGTGGCAATACCGGCAGACCGTCCGGAGGCGGGGGAGACGGCGGCGGAGCCAAGGTCAACCTCGCGCAGTGGTACCACCAGTACGGCGAGGCCGGCACGAAGGAAGCCGCCCTGAAGTACGCCAAGGCGTACACGGACTCCAATGTCGCCGTGCAGTGGACCCCTGGTGACTACGGCAGCAAACTGTCGGCCGGTCTGCTGTCCAACAAGGGACCGGACGTCTTCGAGAGCCAGCTGAACATCGGCATGGTCAAGGGCAACCAGGTGGTGCCCCTCGACGACATCATCGCCGACGTGAAGGACGACTTCCAGCCGGGTGACCTGGCCACCAACACCGTCGACGGCAAGATCTACGGCATCCGGATGATCGTCGACCCGCAGGTGATCTACTACAAGAAGAGCCTGCTGGACAAGGCCGGCATCAAGCCGCCGGAGACGATCGACGACCTGATCGCCGCGGCCAAGGAACTCACCACGAACAAGGCGAAGGGCATCTTCGTCGGCAACGACGGCGGCCTCGCCATGGGCGGACCGTCACTGTGGTCGTCCGGCGGCTCCTACCTGACCGAGGACAACAAGCCGGGCTTCACCGGCGACCGCGCGGCCCAGGCGTTCTCCAAGCTGCACCAGCTGTACGCCGACAAGAGCGTGCTGCTCGGTGCGCCGACGGACTGGTGGGACCCGGGCGCGATCAACCAGGGCCTGGTCGCGATGCAGTGGATCGGCATGTGGGCGGTCCCGGGGATGCAGAAGGTGCTCGGCGACGACATCGGCGTGATCCCGTTCCCGAAGCTGGACGCCCAGGGTCAGCCGGCCGTGTACTCCGGCGGCTGGACGCAGTTCGTCTCGGCGAAGAGCCCGAACATCGACGCGGCGAAGAAGTTCGTCAAGTGGCTGTGGATCGACCAGGAGGACTTCCAGGAGGACTGGTCGCTGAACTACGGCTTCCACATCCCGCCGCGGAAGAGCCTCGCGGCCAAGGCGGCCAAACTGCAGAGCGGTGTCGCCGCGGAGACGGTGAAGCTCACCCAGGACTACGGCCACACCGACAACCCGGCGTGGACTCCGAAGATGGGTACGGCGTTCGCCGATATGCTCACCAACATCATCCGGAAGGGGGCCGACCCCGCCGCGGAGATCACGAAAGCAGAGAAGACCGTCAACACTGAACTGACGCGGCTGTTCGGATGAGCACGAGCACCCCTACGAAGGCAGCTGACCCCGCCGCCACTGGTGAGCGGCGGGGGACCCGACGCAACAAGGGGATCGCGGGGAACACCCGCTGGTTCTGGATCTTCGTCGGGCCGTTCGTCCTCGGTCTGCTGATCTTCTCCTACCTGCCGATCATCTGGAGCCTGGTCCTCAGCTTCTTCGAGGCCTACAACACGGTCACACCGTCGAAGTTCGTCGGGTTCCAGAACTACGTCGACATGCTGACCGACCAGGCGTTCCTGTCCAGCCTCGGCACGTTCACGCTGTTCGCGGTGTTCATCGTGCCGCTGACGTTCGCGTTGTCGCTGGCGCTGGCGCTGCTGGTCAACCAGGTGAAGATCGCGCGGGCGTTCTTCCGGTCGGTGTTCTTCCTGCCGACCGCCTGCTCCTACGTGGTCGCGTCGCTGATCTGGCGGCTGTCGATCTTCAACGGTGTCCGGTTCGGCCTGGCCAACACGGTGCTCGGCTGGTTCGGCATCGACGGGGTCGCCTGGCTGTCCACGATCGATCCGCCGTACTACTGGATTCCGATCGTCACCGTGCGGCTGTGGCTGCAGCTCGGGTTCTACATGATCCTGTTCATCGCCGGGCTCCAGCGGATCTCGCCGACGCTCTACGAAGCGGCGTACGTCGATGGTGCCAAACCCGGCTGGCAGGTGTTCCGCTACATCACGCTGCCACAGTTGCGTGCCACGTCGGTCGCCGTACTGATCCTCAACCTGATCGCGGCGTACCAGGCGTTCGACGAGTTCTACAACCTGATCGGCAACGCGAGCTTCGCCCGGCCGCCACTGGTGTATCTGTACGGCATCTCGCTGGGATCGATCCAGGACCTCGGCCACGGCTCGGCCGGCGCACTGATCCTGGCCGTCATCATCATGCTCGTCACGCTGCTGCAGAACAGAATCTTCGGATTCGGGAAGGCAGGTGACTGATGGCCGTCTCCGAACGTACGACCGGAACACCACAACCGATCGGCTTCAGCCGCAGCGGCGCGGGACGAATCGGTCTCGTGCTCCGCTGGATCGCGCTGTTCATCGCGGTGGTGCTGTTCCTGCTGCCGTTCTACCTGATCCTGCGCAACGCGTTGTCGACCGAGGCCGACATCACCGCACCGGACTGGACGCTGTTCCCCAAGGACTTGCAGTGGGGGAACATCGGCGAACTGTTCAGGGACACCCAGGTGCCGATGGCGCGATCGCTGTACAACTCGGCGGTGGTCGGCATCCTCGGTACTGCGGGACAGTTGCTGCTGGCATCGATGGCGGGGTACGGGCTGGCCCGGATTCCTTACAAGCACGCGGACAAGGTGTTCTACGCGATCATCGCGACGCTGATGATCCCGGGTGCGGTGACCTTCATCCCGAGCTTCATCGTGGTGTCCTCACTGGGGTGGGTCAGTTCGCTGCGGGGTCTCATCATTCCGACGTTGTTCAGTGGGTTCGCGGCGTTCCTGTTCCGGCAGTACTTCCTGAACTTCCCGCGCGAGTTGGAGGAGGCTGCCCGGGTCGACGGTGCCGGGCACTTCGGGGTGTTCTGGCGGATCGTCGTACCGAACTCCCTGCCGTTCTTCGCCGCCCTGGCCGCCATCACCTTCATCGGCAACTGGAACTCCTTCCTCTGGCCGCTGGTGATCGGGCAGGACTCGAACTCGTGGACGGTCCAGGTCGCGATGTCGACGTTCGTCACAGCCCAAACCATCAACATCCACGAACTCTTCATGGCCGCAGCGGTCTCGATCCTGCCGCTGGTCCTCATCTTCCTGTTCCTCCAGCGCTACCTGATCCAAGGAGTAACCCAGTCCGGCATCAAGGACTAGACGGGTGGCGAGCGCCCGAAAGGACACCGCCTCCGGCAACGGACACCGCCTTCGGCGGCGACTGTCCATTCAGCGGCCTGCGGCCGCGCCGGCACCCGACCACGGACTGATGTGATCGGCGCGAACCAACTGCATGAGCGGCAGAACCACAAGACTCCAACTCGCACACCGAGTTGAAGAAGCCCCGGCGGGGAGTCCACCAGGCTCCCCGCCGGCCAGCATCCGAGCAGAGCGGACACCACCTCCGGAGTGGACACCGCCTTCGGCGGCGACAGTTCTCTCGGCGGCCTCCGGCCGCGCCGCCGACCAGACGACGGACTCATGTGATCCGCGCGTACCAGCTGCGTGAGCGGCTGAAGCAAGAGACTCCAACTCCATCAAGGAGTTGAGAGAACCCCCGGCGGGGAGTCCACCAGGCTCCTCGTCGGAGGTCGTTTGGTTCCGATGGTCAGGGGTGCGCCGGGTAGTTGAGGGCGGTGAGCAACTGATTGTGCAGGGTGGCGTTGGAGTAGAGGCCGCCGCCTTGATCGCCGGCGTGTCCTCCGGTTCGGTCGGTGAAACGGCCGCCTGCTTCCTCGACGAGGAGGATCCATGGCGCGTGGTCCCAGATGTGGTAGCGCTCGACCATGAAGGCGTCGATTTCGCCGCGGACCAGCTCGACGAGCGGGAGGGGGCTTGCGGGTGGGCGGGGCGCGCTCGGTGGGAGACGCGCTCTGGACGCGTCGTCCAGAGCAGTGAGGCGAGCATCAGCCACCGTCGAAGTGGTGCTGACTTCGAGGCGCTGCGCTGTGGCCTCCTCGCGTGGCCAGGACGACTCGAATGAACCGCCACCTCGGGTCGCCCACCAGCAGCGTCGCAGCGCAGGAGCGGTGACGACCGCGAGTTCGATGCGTCCGGCAACCTCCAGCGCAATCTGAACTCGCCAGTTCGGGTCACGCCGGCTGAAGAACGACGTGCCGTCGACCGGGTCGATGATCCAGACCCGATCGGACTCACCGAGCCGACCAAGTTCCTCGCCGAGGAGCGCATCTTCTGGCCTCGCCGCAGACAACGTCTCGCGAAACAGCCGCTCGACTGCGCGGTCGGCTTCCGTGACTGGTGTGCCGTCGGCCTTCAGCGTCGCCGAAACGCCGGACTCGAAGTACGCGAGCGCGAGATCCGCCGCCCGATCCGACGTCTCGAACGCGAGTTGTAAGTCATCAGCGCTGCCCACGACCGACGACGCTATCAGCCCAGCCCCGCGCCCTTGAATGCCGTTAAAGGACAGGGCAAACGCTGCGGCACTAGCCCGAAGGCGACGGATATGTCCGGACCCGTCTGCTGTGCAGACGCTCTGAGAGCTCGGGTTCGTGCTGATGGTGTTCGTGGGTGCCGCGTGCCGGGCTGGCGAGGCGTCAGAGGTGGCGAGCTGCGAAGTGGTCGGGAGTGGTGTTCACCATGTGCACCGACCGCAGCTTCAGGTCGAAGTCGCCACGCAGTGACTTGCCGGTGATCGCGAGGATGACGCCGGTTTCGCGGTCGACGGCTAAGCGCAATTGGCGGCCGTCAGCTGCGGCGGCCGTCTGGATGTCGGCGGGGCGGTGCTCGAACTGCTGGGGGTCGGCTGGCTGACTGCCGGGCTGGAGTGTGGCCGTGGACCATGCCAGGGCAGCGGGCAGGTTGACCAGCGCCCTTGCCTCAGCTGCTGTATCGCGAGGCACCAGGACTGTTGCCTCGTCGGTGTGCGTGTACTTGTGGACCTGACCATCGGCCGCGGTGAAGGCGCTCGAGTCGGTCGTCTCCAGCCAGATCAGCCGGCCGTCGGGGCTCCGGACGCAGGTGGCGTCCGCCCCGACCAGCAGACGCAGCGTGCGGGGTGCGTACATCAGGGCACCGTTGCTGACCACCTCACCGATCAACGTACGGCCAGGTTCGACCGCCGTCTGTCGGGCGGTCGTCGACCCCATGGTCCAGTCGGCCGTACTCACTCAGTCTCCAACGCACGTCTTCACGCCAGCAGAATAGCTAGGCGCGCTTCCGACGGCTGTTGCTGAGCTGTCCGGGGTTAGGCCGTGTTGCTAAGGTCTGGACCCAGTGGAGTGTGGCTGCGAGGCACTGACCGGAGTGGTGGTTTCGGGCAGTCTTGTCTGATCGCATTGCGAGCCCACGCCACTGTTTCAGCCTGTTGAAGCACCGCTCTATGACGTTGCGGCCCCGGTAGCGCTCACGCTGCTCGTCACCGAAGTCGATCGGCCTCCCGGGCCGCTTGCGGCGGTGGGCGATCTGGTCGTCACGTTCCGGGATCGGCGCGGCGACGCCGCGCTCGCGCAGCCATGCCTGGTTCGTCTTCGAGGGGTAGCCCTTGGGTGTCCGCGAGCAGGCGGTCTGTGCGCTGGCGTGGCCGCCCGGACGCGCCGGTCACGCGGATCTCGTCGAGTGTTGCGGGCAGCATGGTCGTGTCGGCGACCTGACCGCCAGTCAGGATGAACGCCAGCGCCCGCCCCTTGCCGTCCGCGAGCAGGTGCGTCTTGGTGGTCAGCCCGCCGCGGGAGCGTCCGATCGCGTGATCAGCGGGCTCATCGCCAAACTTCTTGTAGTTCGCTCCTGCCCCTGTGTCGCTGGGCGGGGCGCACCGTGCTGGTGGACGCGCACGATCGTGGAGTCGATCGACGCGATCCAGCCGATGTCGCCGCCCTGGTGGGCCATCGCCTGGACCTGCTCGAGCACGCGCCCACACCCCTGTCTTCGACCACCGGTCGAAGTTCTTGTAGATCGTGTTCCAGTTCCCGAACCGCTCGGGCAGGTCCCGCCACGGCGCCCCGGTCCGGAACCGCCACGCCGTGGCCTCGACAACCGTGCGCCGGTCCACAGGAGGGCGGCCTGTTGCCTTCGGCGCCGGGAACAGCGGCCCGATCACCGCCCACGCCTTATCCGAGACCACGTCACGCGACACGAGCACAAGGCTGCGCCCGACGACATCAAGGACCCTCTAGCAACACGCTAGGTGACTGACCGAGACTCGTTGCCCGCGCGCACCACGAAGCGTCGACTGGTCAGACGGGATCGGTGAACGAGATCGGCTTGCCGGTGGCGCGGGCGTATGCGATCTCCCTGCTCGTGGACTCGCCGATATAGCCGCCGGGGTTGACGACCAGAACGCGGTCAGCCAGGTCGATCTTGCGCAGGTGGAGGGCGCCCAACGCGGTCTTCTGCTCGTTGGTGATCAACTCGTTTGCTTCGTGATCCTCGGCGCGCAGGAAGACGCCTGGCCCGACGACGATGACGCCTGCAGAGGTCAAGTCGCGGTTCGCCGCGCGCATCTCGTCCACGAACCGGGTAGAGCCGCAGATGCACACAATCTCAGGTCGGTCAGGCACAGCTCAGTCCTTCGGATCGAACGGGTAACCGTCAGTGCGCGCGTTGACGTCACGGACAGGAACACGAGCCAAACAGTTTACGCAGCAAGATGGACACGGCCGCACTGTCGCAGGCGGCAGGCGTGGTCCATGCTGTGAGACCGCGCTCGACGCCGGAAATCTGGGGTGCGCCCGGCTCACCAACTCCCTTGAGCAACACGGCCTAGTCGGCTCTTGGTTTGGGTTTTGGGGCGGCTCGGACGTGGGTGCGTTCGCCTTGTTTGCCGATGAGGCTGAGGAACTCGACCGGGCCGGCGCTGGTGGCGCCGAACCAGTGTGGGGTCCGGGTGTCGAACTCGGCGGCCTCGCCGGGTTCGAGGATGAGGTCTTTGTCTCCGAGGACGAGTCGGAGTTTGCCGTTGAGGACGTAGGCCCAGTCGTAGCCCTCGTGGGTGCGAAGGTCGGGTTCGGTGTCGTCGCGGCCGGGCGGGAGGACGAACTTGTACGCCTGGATGCCGCCGGGCCTGCGGGTCAGGGGCAGGATGATCGACCCGTCGCTCAGGGAGATGGGGCGCAGGTTGATGCGGGGGTTGCCGGTGGGCGGCGCGTCGACCAGTTCGTCGATCGTGACGCCGTAGGCGCGTGCGAGCGGTAGTAGCTGCTCCAGCGTCGGACGCCGCAGCCCGGACTCGAGCCGGGACAGCGTGCTGATCGAGATGCCGGTTTCGTCGGCGAGGTCGGCGAGCGTGACCTCGCGACGCAGGCGAAGGTGCTTCAGCCTGGGGCCGACAGCGTCGAGGGTGCGGTTCACACCATCGTCCATGTCCTCATTTTGCCATTCGGCAACAAACTTTGCTGATCTGCCCGATCCAACGTGACCATCGGTACTGAATCTGAGCAGGCAGGGAGCACGATCGATGAGACACGATTTCGACAAGGACTATTGGGAGCGGCACTGGCAGGAGGCGCAGAGCAGGCCTTCCACAGTGAGGAGGACAAGCTGCGCACCAAGCACGCCGCCGGGCAGATCGCTGAGCGAGCCGACGCCGAACCCGTACGTTGCTCGTGAGACCAACGATTTGACGCCAGGGACCGCGCTCGACGCCGGTTGTGGCGAGGGAGCAGAGGCGGTCTGGCTCGCATCGACCGGCTGGCAGGTCACTGCTGCCGATATCGCGCCCAGCGCCCTCGCCCGCGCGGCCGAGCGTGCGGCGGCGGCCGGGGTCTCCGAGCGGGTGCGGTTGGCCGAGGCGGATCTGAGCGTCTGGAGCCCAGACAGACAGTTCGACCTGGTCATGACTCACTACGCGCACCCGCAGATGCCGCAGCTGGAGTTCTATGACCGCATCGCCGAGTGGGTGGCACCCGGCGGCACGCTGTTGATCGTCGGGCATCTGCACACTCCTGGATCTACGGGCCACGGGCACCAACCTCCGACTGAGGCGTCGGCCACCGCCGCGACCATCACGGCGCGATTGGCCGACACGAAGTGGGAGGTCGTCACCGCCGAAGAGTGCCGCCGCACGGTCGCCGGACAGCGGACCCTGTACGACGTCGTCGTACGCGCCGCCCGGCGCCGGTAGTCACCCCGCGAGTCCTTCACTGCCGGTCGCATCGACCGACCCCCGACAGCCCACCGGGCGCCTGCGCCAGGTGTCCATTCGCGTTGCCATCTTGAAAGGAACACCTTGAGTACGAACCCGACGCCACAGCCGGCCGCCCTTGAGCCGATCATCGATGACCCACGCCAACGCCGAGCGATTCTGATCGCGGTCTGCGTTGCCCTGATGGCAGTCATCGCGTCGGTGTCCGGCCTGAACGTCGCGCAGCCGGAGCTTGCTGTCACGTTCGACGCCTCGCAGATCGAGGTCTTGTGGTTCATCAACATCTACACGATCAGCCTGGCCGCGCTGCTCCTTCCGCTCGGCGCGACAGGTGATCGGTGGGGCCGGAAGCCAGTGCTGCTGGCCGGCCTGGTCCTGTTCGGAGTCGCCAGTGCGGCGGCCGGCCTGGCGACGTCGTCCGAGATGATGCTTGCTGCCCGGCTTCTCAGCGGCGTTGGCGCGGCGATGATCATGCCGGTCACCCTTGCCGTCATCACCTCGGCGTTCCCGGACGAGCATCGTTCGCGGGCGATCGGCGTGTGGACCGGTGTCGCTGGTGGTGGAGGCATCCTGGGCATGTACCTGTCCGCCGTACTGGTCGATCTGGCGAGCTGGAGGTGGCTCTTCGTACTGCCCGTCGCGCTTGTCGTCGTGGCCATCGTCATCGCGCTGCGATCCGTCCCCAACTCGCGCGAGGAGTCGGAGCACAGGTTCGACGTCGTCGGTTCGCTGGCGTCGATGGTGGCCGTGATCGGGCTCGTCCTCGCGCTTCACGAGGGGCCGGGCCGAGGTTGGACCGCGCCACTGACCCTGCTGGGCCTCGTTGTCGGTGTCATCGGTGCGATCGGCTTCGTGGCGTGGGAGCTGCGACAGCCGGCCCCGCTTCTCGACGTTCGCCTGTTCCGCAAGCGCGGTCTGGCCGGCGGGTCCGTTTCGCTCCTGACGGTGTTCGGTGTGCAGGCCGGGATCTTCGTCGTACTCTTCCCGTACTTCCAGGCCGTCCTCGGCTGGTCCGGATTGCGCTCCACTCTCGCGCTCATGCCGATGGCCCTGTTGATGATGTTCGCGTCGGGCCTCGCTCCACGGGTGGCCGCGCGGATCGGGGGTCGCTCGACGATGGCGTCCGGGATTCTTCTCGGCGGGGTCGGCCTGGTGCTCATGGCGACGCTGGTCTCCGCTGACGGTGGCTACTTCTCTGTCCTGCCCGGCATGCTCGCGATGGGACTCGGGATGGGCTTGTCGATGACTCCGTCCACCGAGGCCATCACCGGCGCGCTGCCGCGTGAGCGCCAAGGCGTCGCATCCGCGCTCAACGACGTCACGCGAGAGTTCGGCACCGCACTAGGTGTCGCGCTGCTCGGCGCAGTACTGTCCGCCGGCTACCGCGGCGCCATCGACAAGGAGCTCGCCGGGATCCCGCAGTACGCCGCCGACACTGCCCGCGAAGGCATCGCCAACGCGATCGCAGTCGCACCCGGGGCCGGGGCGCACGCGGAAGCGCTTGTCCGAGCCGCTCAGGAATCCTTCGTCGACGGCTGGCAACAGGCCATGTGGGCTGGGGTTGCCGTGATGGCAGTCCTGTTTCTGTACGTCGTCGTACGCGGACCCCGGCCTTGACCGAGTGCGCGGAACGTCCCTAGGACCGTTTGATGGTTGCGAGCCAGGCTGGGGCGCCGTTGGCGTCGTGGAATCTGGTGCGGACTCGCTCCGCGGCGATGGTGACGATGTTCCAGCCGGCGGTCGAGGTGAAGGCTCTCCTCAGATCTTCCTGGCTGACAGGGTGCGGGCCGGTGTCAGGCCCGTCGTCGCTGAAGCAGAGCACGTACAGGGTTGCGCCAGGCTCGGTGACCGAAGCCAGACTCGCCACGTACCCAGCTCGTTCTTCATCGTCGAAGGTGTGGAACAGCGCGCAGTCGAGCACCGTCTCGAACGTCCGCCCCAACCGCTCCAGCTGCAACGCATCAGCCAGCGCAAACTCGACCTCGAGCCCACGCTCAACAGCCTTCTCTCGCGCCATCGCCAGCGCGGTCTCAGCGACATCAACCCCCAACACCGGCAACCCCAGCGAGGCGAGGTGAAGCGCGTTCTCCCCACTCCCACACCCCGCATCCAGCACCGTCCCGCTGAACCCACCACCAGCCGCCACCCGCACAACCGCCGGCTGCGGCCCACCAAAGTCCCAAGGCGCGGGCCCATCCCGATACGACGCATCCCACGGCCGCCCCGCCATCCGCTCATGACTAGTAGGGAGCCGCCCTCCCAACGGATCGCCGGCCGGGGTTCCCGATCGCTCTGCCACGTTGGCCCCTTTCCGCACCCGATCCTGCCACCGGATCGTGCGGATGACAGCAGCCCGAGCGGCCGTCCCCGTTGACGGACGGCCGCTCGGCTTCGGTGCGTGGTCAGGGTTTGGCGTCGACTACTGCGCTCCAGTCGTTGGGGTCGTGGGGGATGGAGATGTGTTCGTGGGTGATCAGCCACTGGTCGTCGAGCCGGCGGAGGCAGACGGTCGAGTGCACCCAGACGGCGAGCTCCAGGCCGTTCCTTCGGGTTCCGCTGTCCAGGTGGAGCATGTGGGCGAACGCCACATCCCCGTTCACCGCGACACTCAGATCCTGGGTCTCCAGGCCGATCGGGCCGTCGTACTCGTCGAACCACCGCACGAAGTTTCGCCGTACCGCGTCCGTCCCGATGAACTGCAGCGGTGGCACAACATCGAAGTAGACGATGTCGTCCGAATAGACCGACATCAGCTGATCAATGTCCTTCGCGCGGCAGGCCTCGACCCGCCGGTCCAACACCTCACCAACCTCAATCTCGAGCGACGTCGTCTGTACGCGTGATTCTCTGCTCATACCGCTTACGACGACGCAGCCCCCCCGACTGTGAGGGACCCGGCTGAGACCGCTAGGAGGTCGGCCGGTGTGACGAGGTAGCGTGTGGGTTGTGCCGGAAGCAGGTTCGGGGCCGGAGCGGCGGACCGTGTTGGTTGCCTGCTTGCTGGTGTTCATGACTCAGATGGCTACGACGATCTACCTCCCGTCGCTGCCGGCCGTCGAGCGCGAACTGGGGATCTCGCGCAGCTACGCAGCCTTGTCCGTCTCTCTGTTCGTCATCGCCGCGGCTGCTCCTGTACTGCTCTGGGGACGTGCCGCGGAACGGTACGGCCGCCGGGCGGCCGTGTTTGCGTCGTTGGCCCTTTTCATCGTCGCCAGTGTGCTGTTGGCGCTGAACACGTCGGCCGCGGGATTGTTGATCCTGCGTTCGCTCCAGGGCATCGGCGCGGGTGGCGCGGCGATCCTCGCAAGAATCTTCGTCCGGGATCTCGGCGACGGTGAAGTACTCGCCCGCAGGCTGTCGGTCCTGTCGATCGCGTTCGTGGCGGCACTCGGCGGAGGCCAGTTCCTTGGTGGGTTGATCGGCAAGTACTCCCACTGGCAGATGGGTTTCGTCGTACTGGCGGTGGTGGGAACGGCCGGCGCGCTCGGCACGCTGACTCTGCCCCTGGCAACCGGGCAAGGACGGAACAGACTGGCCGGCACAAGCCGCATCTACCTCTGCATCCTGACCACCCCCGCATTCTTCTTGCCTACTGTCGCCGCCGGGCTCGGATTCGCCACGATCGTCCTGCTGCAGGAAGTGGCGCCGTTCGTGTTCCAGCAGCACTTCGGCATGAGCGTCGACGGGTACGGCAACGTCGGACTCTTGATCGGACTGTCCTATTTCGCGGGTGCGATAACGGTGAATCGGCTGGCGGCTTCA
The DNA here is from genome assembly GCF_043197365.1 of Kribbella sp. NPDC049174. NCBI lineage: Bacteria > Bacillati > Actinomycetota > Actinomycetes > Propionibacteriales > Kribbellaceae > Kribbella > Kribbella sp. NPDC049174. The sequence goes on from NZ_JBICSZ010000001.1 coordinate 1,322,949, forward strand.
GCGGGATCAGCCAGGCTGATGCGAGTCGGTGCGCTCGTCATGACCGGATCGGGCCTCTTGCTGGTCACCTTGTGGCTGCTGCCCGGCATCCCGCTCGTCGCAGCGCTGGCGGTCTTCATCGTCCTGTACTGCGTCACGACCTTCGGACAGGCGGCGTTGTTCCCCAGCAGCATGGCTGTCGCGGTGACCAGCGTGAAGGGCAACGGAGCGTACGCCGTGGCCCTGTGCGGATTCCTCGCGCAGTCGATCGCCGGGGTCACAGCGAGCCTCGCCGTAGTGCTGCACGACAACGTCACCTGGGCATGCGTCGCCACCGCGCTGAGCGCCGCGGCGTACCTGCTGGTCCGCCGCAGCGGACGGTGAGGGCCGCGACGCCGTCCCTCAAGGCCGGAGTTGTTTGCGGGAGGTGATTCCCAGCTTCGTGAAGACCTTGCGGAGGTGCCATTCGACGGTGTGCTGGCTGAGGAACATCTGCGCGCCGATCTCGGCGTTGGTCAGGCCTGCGCCGGCGAGTTCGGCGATGTGCGCCTCCTGCGCGGTCAACGTGTCGTGAGCGCGGTCGGTCCGCTGGCCGACCGCTTCACCAGTCGCCACCAGTTCGTGGCCCGCCCGGTCGGCGAACGCGTCGGCGCCGGACGTGGTGAACGTCTTGTACGCCGTCCGCAGTTGTTCGCGGGCGTCCTGACGCCGGCCCTCCCGACGCAGCCACTCGCCGTACACCAGATGAGCACGCGCGAGCTCCATCCGCATCCGCGTCCGGCCGAGTCGCTCGATGGCTTCCTGGTACGCCGATTCGGCCGCCGACGGGGCTGTCGTCAGCAGCGCCGTGGATCGCGCGAGCACGCCAAGCCCCCAGTCCGTGCCACACGCGTGCGCCATCTCGCTCAGCCGGTCGAGGGCGTCGGCCGCCAGGTCCTCGCGGCCGCTGCGCGCGGCGGATTCGACCAGCTCGGGCAGCGCCCAGTTCGCCATGCTGAGCTCGACCGGATACGAGATCGCGGCGCGCGCCGATTCAAGTGCCTCTTGGTACTGCGCGAGGCCGTTGTGGAGAAGGGCGTTCGCGAAGTGAGCGCCGGTCACCCCGCAACCTTCGCCTCGGGTCTGGGCATCCTCCCCGCTCACGGTGATCAGCGTTGCGGCCTCGTCGGGCCGGCCGCGCCAGGCCGCCAGGCAGACCTCGCCGTACGGAAACAGGCCGACCCCGGTCGTTTCGTTGATCGTCCTGATCTCGGCGACCAGCGACGCGGCGACGGAGATCTCGCCGGCGAACAGGTTCAGCATGGCCCGGTGGTTCAGTACGTGCGGAAGTTCGGTGAGCTCGCCTCGCTCGCGGGCGCTGTGGACGTTCCGCGCGGTGACCACCTCCCAGTTCTCGTCGTCCCAGAGGTCGATCGCCAGGAGTGACGCATGCCCGAGCCACCGCACGTCGTCCGCGTCCGGCGGTCCCTTCTCGGCGGCGAACGCCCGTACCGCTTCTCTGGCCGGCGCGACCGCTGCCGGGTACCCGTCGGTGAACATCGCGACGAGGCCTTCCAGCACGAGGTCACGCTTGCGGCTCAGGTCGGGCTTGGGCAGGGTCTGGGCCGCCCGGGCCACTTCGGCCAGCCCGGTACTTCCGGCCAGCCGCCCGGCGAACACGCCGGCCGACAGCGTGTCGAGGTACGTGTCGCGGGCGAGGTCGAGGTCGAGTGGTTCGAGCCGGCGGGCGGCCTCGAGGAGCAGCGGTGGAGCCGCCACGCTGTGACCGGACAGGAACGCGACCTGCGCCCGGACGAGATCCACGCGCGCCTGGTGCAGGGCATCCACCGGTCCTTCGTCGGCGATGAGGAGCAGCCGCAACGCAGTCTCGAAGTCGCCGGCCTGCAGCGTCGCCTGGGCAGCCGTCAAGGCCCGGATCGCGCGGGTGGCCGGATCCGGGGTGAGTTCGGTCGCCCGTTGCAGGAACGCCGCCGTCGCCGCGATTCCGCCCCGGCGCTGGGCCCGATCGGCGGAACCGACGAGTTCGGCGGCGACGCCTTCGTCCGGGCCGGCCGCTCCGTACGCGCGGTGCCAGGCGCGGCGGTCCGGATCGCGGGCCGGGTCGATCGCGTCCGCAAGGGCCTGATGGACTCGCCGGCGGTCGGCGGGATCCGCCGCGCGATTCGCCGCCGACCGTACCAGCGGATGCCGGAACCGGACCTGCGCGCCGATGTCGATCAGGCCGGCCGCCTCGGCGGGTGCGGCCGCGCTCACCGGAATATCGAGGACGGCCAGCGCACGGAGCAGCAGCGGTACGTCGCCGACTGGTTCGGCGGCCGCGGTCAGCAGCAATCGCTGGGTGTCCGGTGGAAGCGCCTGAACCCGTCGGGCGAAGTTCTGCTCGATCTGGCTCGTCAGCGGCCGGGATTCCGGTCGCTCGAACCCGCCCGCCAGTTCGCCTGCGGTGAGTCCCCGCGGCAGCTCCAGCAGGGCCAGCGGATTGCCCCTGGTCTCCGACACGATCCGATCCCGAACATGCTCATCCAGCCGCCCAGGTACGACGGCGTCGAGCAGCGCCACCGCGTCACGGTTGGCCAAGCCGCCAACAGCCAGCTCCGGGAAGCCTCGCCACTCGGGCCCGGTCACCGGCTCCCGGACAGCGAACACCACGCCGATCCGGTCGGCGAACAGCCGCCGCCCGACGAAGGTCAGCGTCTGAGCCGACGCTTGATCCAGCCACTGCGCGTCGTCGATCACACACAGCAGCGGGCGGCTGTCGGACACCGCCGACAACAGCGTCAACGTGGCAGCCCCGACCAGGAACCGGTCCGGCGGACCACCGAACTCGAGGCCGAACGCAACCGCCAGCGCGTCGCGCTGCGGACGCGGCAGGTTGTCGGTGAAGGACAGCATCGGAGCGCACAACTGGTGCAGACCGGCAAACGGGAGCTCCATCTCCGACTCGACCCCAGCCGCCCGCGCGACCCGGCACCCTTCGGCCTGTCCAACCAGATACTCGAGCAAGGCGGACTTCCCGATCCCCGCCTCACCACGGACGATCAGCACCTGCCCCTCACCGGAGCGCACGCCGCCCACAACCTGATCCAGCCGAGCACACTCCGCACGCCGCCCACGAAGCTCGAGCACCGGCCCACCGATCCCCATCATCCGAGGCTAGCCCGAACCCCTGCCCGGCAACAGAACCCACCAGTACCGCAATGGGCCCAGGAGGAGGTCAGACCTGGCATCCGAAATTGCACAGGAGAAGCGGAAACTGGCCATTGCGGTCGCACGCCGCGTGGTGGGGCATTGGAGGTGCGACATGTCCGATGAGACTCGCGTGCGCATCAACACCGAGCGAGTCGAACCAATGGAGCGATTCGCGGCACTGTGCGGGTGCGGCATCGATCATCCTCGCCGGGGCCGGAACAACGCTCGCCGACAAGGCGGTCATGGGCTCAATCCGGGCCAGACCAATGAGGAGCTTGCGGCCGGCTTCGCTCAGTACGCGAACGACGCCCGGACCGGTGCCGCGCTCCTCGGGGCGGCGTTCTGCTGGTTCAGCCTCGCGTTCACGGTCGTTCTGGCCGTCGCGCTCATACCGATCGGACCGGCCGGGGGAATTGGCCTGGCCGGCGGGATCTGGGTCGTAGTCGCCTCATTGGTCCTCGCCTTCCAACGGGTGCCACCCGTACGCATAGCCCCGAGTTGACGTTCGTACGCGCAGCATCGGGAACTTCGGTGCGCTCTGTGGCAGAGTCACGTCATGCCGCCAGACTCGCGCTCCGACTCGGGTAACAGAGAACGCACAGATTCGAATCGACTTCCGACAACGCTGCGGCTCGCGGGAGCCGACCTGCAGCGCGGACGCAACCTCGATCTGTATGTCGTGTTCATTGTGGCTGTCGCCATGGCCGTCCTTGGTGTTTTCAATGTCGTTGATGCAGGAGTGATCGGAGCCGCCACACTTGCGGTGCTCGCCGTGATGGCGTCGTCCGCGCTCACGAGCCGCCACCAGGTCGACGAGGTCAAGGCAGCATTGGATCGGCTGGCCTCGGGCGAGACGGGCAATGTCCCCGCCGAGCGCTTTCTCTCACCTCGTCTTCCAGCGCTCGATAGCGAGGCCGCAACAGCTGTCGATATCGGATTGGTTGGCATCACGCTGACCAGGACCGTTCGGGATCTGCTTCCGGTCTTGGATCAACGTCTGCGGGAGGGCGCGACTGTCCGGGTCATCCTCATCGATGTCGACAGCGACGCTCAGACCGAGGCTGTTGCTCGAAGCAAGAAAGCGAGCAGCCCGGATTTCTATCGTCATCGGCTGTCGTCGACGATCGATCTACTTCGGATCCTTGCATCGTCCGCCAGAAACGAAGGTGCTCTCGAACTCCGTGTTCTCCCGTTCGTCCCCACGTTTGGAATGTGCTTGCTCGACGCCAGGCAGCGACACGGAAGAATTCATGTCGAGGTGTATCAGCACAGAACCATAGAAGCCAATCCGTCCTTCAGTCTGCGAGCAGATCGTGATGGTCGGTGGTTCGGGTTGTTTGCCGGGCAATTCGAAACCTTGTGGGAAAGCGCAAGGACGTTTCCGCTGCGGGCTGCGGTGGACGAAGGGGAGTAGTCCGGCGACCAACAGTCGGGAGGCGGTGTCCTGGCCGCGCAATGTCCTGTGGTTACTGACGTGGTAGGCCGTGCGGAGTCGCCTCGGAGGATCACGGTCAGGCGACTCCGCGGTCGGTAGTCGATCAAGCGGGCGACAGCACGCGCCCGGGTGGGTGGGAGCGACTGGCGAGCACGCGACGAAGGAGCGCGCGTAGCGGCGCGTGGGTCGACCAGGTTACTCAGCTATTTGGTAGGTGGGGGTGATGATGGCTCGGGCCAGGGTGTGGAAGGCGAGGTTGAAGCTGACGACGGCCGGGGTGGCGTCCGCGTCGACGTCCAGGGCTTCCACGTCGATGGCGTGTACGACGAAGTAGTAGCGGTGGACCTGGTCGCCTGCGGGCGGGGCGGCGCCGCCGAAGTTCTTGGTGCCGAAGTCGTTGCGGACGTGGAATGCGCCGTTCTCGAGGCGCTCGGTGGTGCCTGCGCCGGTCTCCAGCGACGTGACGGTCGCGGGCAGGTTGACCAGGACCCAGTGCCAGAAGCCGGACACGATCGGGGCGTCCGGGTCGAAGCAGGTGACCACGAAGGCCTTGGTCTCCTCGGGGAACCCGGACCAGCTCAGCTGCGGCGACGTGTTGCCGCCGGCGAAGGCGTGGTCGTCCGGCAGGGGCTCGGCGTCAGCCACGTCGGTGCTGGTGACGGTGAAGGTACCGGCCTTCGGGAGGAGTTCGTACGGGTCCGGTGTGACGGGCCGATCGAGGGACATCTGTGAGCCTCCGGGATCTCGCGACGTGTGGTGATTCCGACATTACTGTCCACATCACACCGTTACGTCTCGGGGCACCCTCTCGGGGATGCGAAGATCGGACCACACGACGAGTGGAGGACGTGCGGTGGAGGAGTACCTGGCCCGGATCGGCCCGGCGGACGAGGCGGCGATGCGGGCGGCCACGGAGCGGCAGCTCGCGTTGACGAAACCGGCCGGTTCCCTCGGCGTTCTGGAGGACCTGTCGGTCCGCGTCGCCGGGATGGTCGGCAGCTGCCCGCCTGCAGTCCCGGCGCCCGCAGTGGTGACGGTTTTCGCCGCCGATCATGGCGTTCACGCACAGGGTGTGTCGCCCTGGCCGCAGGAAGTGACCGCCGCGATGCTGGCGAACTTCGCCGCCGGCGGTGCCGCGGTGAACGCGTTCGCGGCCAACAACCGGGTCGACGTGCGCGTGGTAGACGTCGGCGTGGCGACCGATGTCGATCAACTGGACATAGTCCACGCGAAGGTCCGCGCCGGCACGCGCGATCTGTCCACCGAGCCGGCTCTGACCGAGGACGAGGCACGGGCAGCGATCGCGGTCGGCTTCGACCTCGCGGACACGCTGGTCAAGGACGGCTACCGCTGCCTGCTCACCGGCGACATGGGCATCGCGAACACGACCGCGTCAGCCGCGCTCATCGCGACCTTCACCGGCTCGACCGCGGAGGCGGTCACCGGTCGCGGCACCGGCATCGACGACGCCACGCTCGCCCACAAGACGAAGGTGATCAAGGCGGCCCTCGCGCTGCACGACGTACCGGCGACGGATCCGTTGAAAGCGCTCCAGGCGTACGGCGGCCTCGAACACGCGGCCCTGGCCGGCTACATCCTCGGCGGCGCGGCCAACAAGGTGCCGGTCGTCCTGGACGGGGTGATCGCGGGCGCCGCGGCCCTCGTCGCGCAGGCGTTCCACCCGAAGGTGATCGACTACTGCGTCGCCGGGCATCGATCGGCGGAGCCAGGTCATGCGGTCGCGCTGAAGACACTTGGCCTGCAGCCGCTGGTCGATCTGGACCTGCGGCTGGGCGAGGGGACCGGCGCCGTACTGGCGTATCCGATCCTCACCTGCGCGGTGCGGGCACTCGGCGAGATGGCCACCTTCGAGTCCGCGGGGATCAGCTCGTGACGAGTCAGTACCTGTCCGGCCTGGTGCTCGAGGGACGCCGCGTGGTCGTGGTCGGTGGCGGGGGAGTCGCCCAGCGGCGGCTGCCGCGACTCCTCGAGTCCGGCGCGCGGATCGACCTGATCTCGCCGTCGATCACCCCGACCATCGAGGGTCTCCTCTCCAACCCGTCGCTGAACTGGATCGAACGCGGCTATCAGTACGGCGACCTGGACGGCGCCTGGTACGTCGTCGTGGCCACCGACGACGCCGCAGTCAACGACCAGGTGTCGCAGGAAGCCGAGGAGAAGCGCGTCTTCTGCGTCCGGTCCGACGACCGCTCCCGCGCAACGGCGTGGACGCCGGCGTCGGGGCAGCACGACAACGTGACGATCGGCGTCCTCGGCGGCGGCGACCACCGTCGTTCAGCGGCGGTTCGGGACGCGATCCTGGAAGAGCTGCGCACTGGTGCACTGGCCGCGCGCGACGTCGACAAGCACCCAGGCGTCTACCTCGTCGGCGGGGGACCGGGCGATCCGGACCTGATCACCGTCCGCGGTCGGCGGCTGCTCGCCGAGGCCGACGTGGTCGTGGCGGACCGCCTCGCGCCGCAGCAGTTGCTCGACGAGTTGCACCCTGACGTGGAGCTCTTCGACGCGGCCAAGCTGCCGAGGGGTCGCGCGGCCCAGCAGGAGGAGATCAACCGGATCCTGGTCGACCGCGGTCGGCAGGGGAAGGTCGTGGTCCGGCTGAAGGGCGGCGACCCGTACGTGTTCGGCCGCGGCTTCGAGGAGGCGCTGGCCTGCGCGGAGGCCGGCGTACCGTGGACGGTCGTGCCGGGGATCACCAGCTCGATCTCGGTGCCGGCGGTGTCCGGGATCCCGGTGACGCATCGCGGCGTGACGCACGAGTTCACCGTCGTGTCCGGGCACATCCCGCCGTCGCATCCGGATTCGCTGATCAACTGGGATGCGCTGGCGCAACTGTCCGGCACGCTGGTGCTGCTGATGGCGGTCGAGAACCTGCCCGCGATCACCGAGCGACTGATCGCCGCCGGGCGACCCGCCACCACGCCGGCGGCGGCCATTGCCGACGGCACCCTTCCGGGCCAGCGGATGGTGAGCTCCGACCTGGCCGGAATCGCTGCAGCTATGAAGGACGATGGTGTCGGCGCTCCCGCGATCGTTGTCATCGGCAACGTGGTGGAGGTCGCGGCACAGGTCCGGGGCGCGGCGGGCGTTGCGGCGGAAGGCGGCGGCGCCCGGCCTGGGGCGACGTGAGCCCGCTCGTCGCGCTGGACGATCCGGCCGATCAGCGGTTGGCGGACTATGTGCAGCTGCGGGAGGTGAACCTGCGCCGCCTCCTGGAGGAGGAGCACGGGCTGTTCATTGCCGAGGGCGACAAAGTGATCCGCCGGGCCGCGGACGCCGGCTACGAACCACGGTCGTTCCTGCTCGCGCCGCGCTGGCTGGACTCGCTGGCTGACGTCCTTGAGAAGTGGCCCGACGCGCCCGTGTACGTCGTGTCGGAGGAACTGGCCGAGCAGGTCACCGGTTTCCACGTGCACCGCGGCGCGTTGGCGTCGTACAAGCGTCTACCGGCGGTCCCGCTGGCGACGCTGCTCAAGCACGATGTCCGGCGGGTCGCGATCTTCGACGACATCGTGGATCACACCAATGTCGGGGCCGGGTTCCGGGCGGCCGCGGCGATGGGGGTCGAGCTGGTCCTGGTGACGCCGACCTGCGCGGATCCGCTGTACCGGCGGTCGATCAAGGTGTCGATGGGCACCGTGTTCCAGGTGCCGTGGACCCGCCTCAAGGCATGGCCGGGCGATCTCGAAACCCTGCAGGAGCAGGGCTTCGTCGCGGCGGCGTTCGCGCTCACCGACGACTCGATCACGCTCGACGACCTGGCCGCGCGGCGAGACGATCGGCTGGCGCTGATCTTCGGCACGGAAGGGCACGGCCTCAAGCCGCACGTGCTCGAAAAGGCGGACCTGACCGTACGCATCCCAATGGCAGGGGGCGTCGACTCCCTCAACGTGGCATCCTCGGCAGCAGTCGCGTTCTACGCGACCCGCTGACAAGCCGAGCGTCTGGAACGCGAAAACCGGTGGACGTGGGTGATGTGATGGGGGCATGCCGAAGGTAGTGCTCGTTACCGGGATGCAGGCTGCGGGGAAGTCGACGGTCGCGCCGTTGCTGGCCAGTCGGTTGGGGCCGCCCGCGGCGACTCTGGACGGTGATGTGTTCTACCGCGGGGTCGTCGCCGGCGCCGAGATCATGACGCCTGACCCGTCACCGGAGGCCGTGCGTCAGTTGCAGCTCAGGTACGACGCCTCGGCTCTGATCGCCCAGCACTACGCCGATGCCGGGTTCGACTTCGTCTGCAGTGACAACATCTTCGAGCACGACGTCGAGCGCTGGTTCGGCAGGCTCCACGGCGTTGACCCCTACCTGGTCATGCTGACGCCGTCTGTCGAGGTCGTCGTACAACGTGAACTGGCGCGCGGCGGCAACAATGCCTACCGCGACTGGCAGGGCTCGTCCGACAGCCTGACCGATGCCGTTCGAGCCTTTCAGACGTACGTCGACAACACGCCACGCCGAGGCCTCTGGCTCGACACGACCGATCAGACCCCGGAGGAGTCGGTCGAGGCGATCCTCGCGGACCTGCCGAAGGCCCGCTGGTAGGACAGCACCCTCAGGTGGCTGGAGTCTCCTCGTGGTGGTCCTCGTGGTCGACCATCGGGGAGACGGGCCAGTCGGACGGGTAGTCGGGGGCCAACTCCTCGGCCTCGGCGAAGAGGCGCTTGCGGTACTTGCGGGAGAGCCGATCGCCGAAGACCGTGCCCTGGGTGTGGTCGGTCTCGTGCTGCAGGCAGCGCGCCAGCAGGCCGTCGCCCTCGTAGGTGACCGGCTTGCCGTGCTGGTCGACGCCGGTGACCCGGGCGAAGTCCGGACGAGCGCACTTGGTGAACGCCCCGGGCAGCGACAGGCAGCCCTCGTCGCCCTCGTCGAGACGGCGCTCCTTGCCCTCCGGGAGATCGATCACCGGGTTGCAGACGACGCCCTGGACCCGGTTGCCGTCCTTGTCCGGGCAGTCGAACACGAACAGCTGCAGATCCACGCCGACCTGGTTCGCGGCCAGGCCGACACCCTCGGCCGCGTTCATCGTCGCGACCATGTCCGCGACCAGCTTCTGCAGCTCGTCCCCGAACTCGGTCACAGGCTTGTTGACCCGGTGCATGACGTCCTCACCCCAGCGGGTGATGGGCAGCACCGAACCGTTCGCAGGCAACGTAGACATGGCGGAAATCCTACCCAGACCGGGTTGCGTCCGAAGAACCGTGCGGTTCTCCGGACGCAGCCTGGGTTACTTCGCGTTGACCTCGTCGCGCCAGGCGACCCACTCCCGCAGCAGCCCCAGGTCGTAGTCCGGGCCCGACGACGAGACCGTGAACAGCCGGGTGCCGACGTCGAGCAGCGACTTGCCGAGGTCCTCCGGCGACTTGTTGCCGACGCCGGCCGAGCGCTCGATCTCGCCCGGGTCGCGGCCGATCGTCTTGCAGTGCTCGTCCAGTACGGCGTGCTTGTGCGCGATCGTCTCCGCGTCGCCGAACCCGTGCCAGATGTTCGCGTGCTGGGCGACCAGCTTCAGCGTCTTCTTCTCACCGCCGCCGCCGATCAGCACCGGGATGTCCCGGGTCGGCTTCGGGTTGAGCTTGGCCCACCGGCGCTCGATCCGCGGGAGGGCCTCGCCGAGCGCGTCCAGCCGGCCGCCCGCCGTACCGAACTCGTACCCGTACTCGTCGTAGTCCTTCTCGAACCAGCCGGAGCCGATGCCGAAGATCAGCCGCCCGTCGCTGATGTGGTCGACCGTGCGGGCCATGTCGGCGAGCAGGTCGGGGTTGCGGTAGGAGTTGCAGGTGACCAGGGCCCCGAACTCGATCCGCTCGGTCGCCTCGGCCCAGGCGGCCAGCATGGTCCAGCACTCGTAGTGCAGGCCCTCGGGCTCACCGCTCAGCGGGTAGAAATGATCCCAGTTGAAGGCGACGTCGACGCCGATCTCCTCGGCCGCGGCGACAGTCCGCCGGATGTCGGCGTACTGGGCGTGCTGGGGCTGAATCTGAAGGCCGATCCGGACCGGGAAGGCGGCGTACGGACGGTCGGTGGACTCGGAAGCTGTCATGGTGGTGATCCTATCCGGCGTTTCGGAGGACCCTCCGGATCAGGCCGGTATCCGAACAACCAGGGGGTACGGCGGGATGCCGAACGAGGCCGAGATCGACGAGTTCGCGCGACTGTTCACCGGGTTCCTGGAGCGGATGCAGTCGCGCCGGGCGGGCGGCGACCGGGAGAGCCTGCGGGACCGGTTGCGCGACCATCTCGGCGTCGAGCCCGAGCAGGTGCCGGTGGTCGCGTCGAACTTCCCGTCGTACGACCTGCCGAACGTACAGCTCGCCGTCGAGGCGTGGTTCGACTCGTACGAGGTGGTCGGGCTGGCCGGTTCCAACCGGGGTCACCACTCTCTCGGTGAGCTGCTCGAGCTCGCGCAGTACGACCGGTTCGGTATCGGCGCGGTCGACTACCAGCGGCTGCAGATCGACGTTGACGAGGAGATGGACTGCGTCGCGTTCGGGTTCTACCTCGGCGTGCAGGGTGAGGATCGGTACGTCGCTCTGTTGCGCGCGGCCAATCCGCAGTACGGCCGGATGCGGGTCGATCTGGAGGTGCTGGCGACCACCAAGGCCGACAGCTTCTTGAGTGCACTGCCGGAGTTGATCCGGGAACACAACATCTTCCGCGGGAAGGTGGTGTCGTTCGAGGGGCATGAGTTCGGGCAGGGCGTGGGGCCGTTCCGGTTGCATCCGCGGCCCGGGATCGCGCGTGCGGACGTCGTACTGCCGGATGGGGTGCTGGAGCGGGTCGAGCGTGAGGTGATCGGGATTGCGGACCACCGCCAGACGCTGCTCGATGCCGGTCAGCACCTGCGTCGAGGTGTGCTGCTCTACGGCCCGCCTGGGACGGGAAAGACGCACACCGTGAGGTACTTGCTGTCGCGGTTGCCGTCGTTCACCGTCGTACTGCTGGCGGGGACGAGCATCGGGTTCATCTCGCAGGCGTGCGCGCTGGCGCGGATGCTGCAGCCGGCGCTGGTGGTGCTGGAGGACTGCGACCTGGTGGCGGAGGCTCGCGACTACTCGCACGGGATGGAGAACCCGCTGCTGTTCCAGGTGCTCAACGAGATGGACGGCCTGGCAGAGGACGCCGACGTGGCGTTCCTGCTCACCACGAACCGCGCCGACCTCCTGGAGCCTGCGCTGATGCAGCGCCCCGGCCGCGTCGACCTGGCGGTGGAGGTGCCGCTGCCAGACGCTGTAGGCCGCGCTCGGTTGCTGGACCTCTACGGCCCGGGTCTGGATCTGCAGCCCGCTGTCGTCGACGAGGTCGTCGCGCAAACGGAAGGTACGACGGCCTCCTTCATGAAGGAGCTGGTACGGCGAACTGTCCTGCTCGCCGCGGAGTCGGGAGCCGAACCTGATGCCGACCACCTGCGTTCAGCCGTAGCCGAGCTGCTGTCCTCCCGCGACGCCCTCACTCGTCGCCTCCTCGGTGCGACCAGCGGCGAGGTCCCGGACTACACACCGCCCCCGGGCGCCGTACCCGGCATCTACCCGGGCTCGTCCTTATGAGTGCATCGGGGTCGGTCCACCAGGTCGCGCACCCAGCCGACCGCCCACAGTCGTGGAATGACTGTGACCCGGATCTGCGTACTTACATCTTTCAGTCCGTGGATGCGATGAGGCTCGATCCCGTCGGCGTCTACCTGCATGGATCGCTGGCGATGAACTGCTTCTACCGGGCGAAGAGCGATGTCGATCTGCTGGTGGTGGTGCCGGAAACGCTCAGCGAAGCTGAGCGTGGGCACGCTGCACGCGCCCTTGCCCAGCGGTCGGGCGATCGGCCGATGCTGGGCGATCTCGAGCTGTCGGTCCTCACCGTCGAGCAGGCGGCGAACCATCAGCACCCGCGGCCATTCGAGGTGCACTACTCGGCGGCTTGGACCGCCGAGATCCTCGCCGATCGCGTCGACTGCGGGACTCAGCATTCCGACCCGGATCTCGCGGCGCACATCACCGTCGTCCGCCAGCGTGGTGCTGTCGTGAGCGGACCATCCCCGGCCGACTTGTTCGCCGAAGTACCTCATGACGACTACCTCGCGGCGATCACCTCCGACCTTCACGAAGTGCTTTCCGGAGACAGCCTGCTGTCCGCGCCCTATTACGGCGTACTGAACGCCTGCAGGGTCCTGGCGACCCTGAAGCTGGGTCCCGGCACGGTGCTCAGCAAGGAGGAGGGAGCCGTCTGGGCGCGTGATTCGTTGCCGACGGCCCACTTGCCGCTCGTCGAGCAGGCCCTCAGTTGCTATCGCAGCGCTCGACCGGTGGCACCGCAGGACCGAGACACCGACGGCCACGACTGGGACACCGACGCCCTGCTGACGTTCCGAGACGCTGTTCGCGCACAGCTGTAATCACCACCCACGCGACCTCCGCTCGGCATGTCGGGTGGTTACGGAGCGGGAGCGGGAGCGCTAATGTCGGCGGCATGAAGTCGAGGATTGCGCCGGTCCGCTGGACGCCGCCGGCTGCGCCGCCGCAGCGGGAACCCACGAGCATCGAGGTCGAGACCGTCGCGTTGCCGGGGGAGGGGCCGGAGGACACGCTGATCGACGATGACGGCAGTGTGCTCACCGGGCTGTACGACGGACGCATCCTGCGCGTCAGTGCGGACGGGAAGACGATCACGACACTCGCCGACACCGGTGGACGGCCGCTCGGGCTGGAGTGGTTGCCGGACGGGAACGTGCTGATCTGTGACGCCAACCGCGGACTGCTGACCCTCGGCAAGGACGGCCGGATCGCGACGCTGCTGTCCGAGGTCGACGGCCGGCCGATGCGGTTCTGCAACAACGCGGACGTGACGCCGGACGGGACGATCTACTTCACCGACTCGTCGACGCGGTTCGGTATCGACGAGTGGATGGCGGATCTGCTCGAGCACTCGACGACCGGCAGCGTGTACCGCCTGACCCCGGACGGCCAACTGACCATGCTGGCCACCGGTCGGGGGTTCCCCAACGGCGTCGCACTCAGCAGTGACCGTCGTACCCTCTTCTGGGCCGAGACCGCGACGTACAGTCTCTACAAGCTCGACCTCACCGCTGAGGCTGCCGAGCCCGTGTTGGTGGCTCAGGTCCCGGGTCTGCCGGACAACATCGCGCGCGGCTCCGACGGGCTCATCTGGGTGACGCTCGGCTCGCCGCGCAATGCGTTGCTGGATTTCCTGCTGCCGAAGCAGCCGTTCCTGCGGACGCTGGTGTGGAACCTGCCCGACGCACTCAAGCCGAAGGCCGCCGACATCATCGAGATCCAGGCGTACGACGACAACGGCACGCTGGTCCACGACCTCCGCGGCAAACACCCCCGGTTCCACATGCCCACCGGCGTCCGCGAACGCGACGGCAAGGTCTGGCTGGGCAGCATCGGCACCAGCACCCTTGCCACCTTCCCCACGCCCACCCGCTGACGAGCCCGCGGACGCTCGGGTCAGCCGATCTTCCAGGACCGTTTGGAGAGGCCGTACCAGAAGCCGTCGACGACCGTGTCGGCCTGCCTCAGGTTGTCTTCGGAGGCGCCGAGGGTGACGAACAGTGGGGCGAAGTGTTCGGTGCGAGGGTGGGCGATGGTGGCGGCGGGGGCCTTGTGCAGGAAGTCGATGAGGGAGTCGACGTCCTGGGCCTCGAGCATGCGCTTGGTCCACTCGTCGAACTCGATCGACCAGGCCGGCGCCGGTGCGTCGGCCGGTGCGCCGAGGTTCATCTCGCGCAGGTTGTGGGTGGTGAAGCCACTGCCGACGATCAGTACGCCCTGGTCCCGCAGCGGGGCCAGCTTCTGACCGATCCGGAACAGCTCGGCCGGGTCCAGGGTCGGCATCGACACCTGGAGCACCGGGATGTCCGCATCCGGGTACATCTCCTTCAGCGGCACATACGCGCCGTGGTCGAGTCCTCGGTGCGGGTCGTCGTACACGGGTGTTGCGGGGGAGTGCAGCAGCTTGCGCACCTGCTCGGCGAGTTGCGGTGCACCCGGAGCGGCGTACTGGACCTGGTAGTAGCGCTCCGGGAAGCCCCAGAAGTCGTAGAGCAGCGGGACGGTCTCGGTCGCGGCGAGGGTGAGCGGTGCGGCCTCCCAGTGCGCCGACACGATCAGGATCGCGGTCGGGCGCGTGATTCCGGCGGACACCGCCGCCAGCTCGGCCGTCCACAGACGGTCGTCGGCCAGCGGCGGTGCGCCATGGCTGAGGTACAGCACCGGCAGTCGCTCAGGCGCCGAGGTCACGGAGGTCATCGAGGATCCCACCTTCTCGGAAGTCATACTGCTTCCAATGTAGTTGAACCCTCAATTTATTCCTAGACCCCTACGACCCGGGCTTCGGCGGCGGCACCTCGTCCCGGGGCTGTGGCGAGGCGGGGACGTCGGTCCCGGCATCGTCGTGCCCGTTGCCGGCGACAACCAGCGTGAAGTCGTCACCGTGGTTGCTGACCCCCTCGATCACCGCAGCCTCGACCGCCTCCGAGCCGATCGCGTGCCGCAGCATCAGGGGATCCGTCCGCAGATCCTTGGCCAGCGCGACCGCCAGCCCGACCATCACCACCGCGAACGGAAGCGCGGCGACGATCGTCAGGTTCCGCAGACCTGTCAGCGCTTGCTCGCCACCACCGCCGACCAGCAGCATCACCGCGGCCACGGCTCCGGTGAGCACGCCCCAGAAGACCACCAGCGGCTTCTTGGGCTCGATCGCGCCCTTCTCCGACAGCGTGCCCATCACGATCGACGCGGCATCCGCGCCGGACACGAAGAAGATCGCGACCAGTACGACGACCAGGATCGTCGTCACCGACGCGAGCGGGATGTGGTCGAGGAGCCCGAACAGTTGCCCCTCGGTGGTCGACTGCCCGGCCAGATCGACGCCGTCACGCTGCAGGTTGATCGCCGCGCCGCCGAACACGCAGAACCAGACCAGGCTGACCAGCGACGGCACCAGCAGCACGCCGGTGACGAACTGCCGGATGGTCCGGCCGCGGCTGATCCGCGCGATGAACATCCCGACGAACGGCGTCCAGGAGATCCACCAGGCCCAGTAGAAGACGGTCCAGCCGGACAGCCAGGTGGCCATCGCGTCGCCGCCGCTCGCCTCGGTCCGCGCCGCCATCTCGGCCAGGTCGCGGAAGTAGTCGCCGATCGCGGTCGGGACCAGGTTGAGGATCAGCACGGTCGGCCCGGCGACGAAGACGAACAGCGCCAGTGCGACGGCCAGCACCATGTTGATGTTGGACAGCCACTGGATGCCCTTCGCCACACCGGACACCGCGGAAGCGACGAACGCGGCAGTCAGTACGGCGATGACGCCGACCAGGACGCCGTTGCCGGTCTTGTCCAGCCAGCCCAGGATCTGTACGCCGGAGCCGATCTGGAGTGCGCCCAGCCCGAGCGACGCGGCCGAGCCGAACAGCGTCGCGAAGATCGCGAGGCTGTCGATCACCTTGCCGATCGGTCCTTCGGTACGGCGGCCGAGCAGCGGCGCGAATGCGGAACTGATCAGCTGCGACCGGCCGCGCCGGAAGGTGCCATAGGCAATGGCTATGCCGACGACGGCGTAGATCGCCCACGGGTGCAGGGTCCAGTGGAACAACGTCGTCGCCATCGCGGTCTCGAGGGCGGCCGATGAGCCGGCCTCGACGGTACCGGGCGGCGGGCTGGTGAAGTGGGTCAGCGGCTCGCTGACGCCGTAGAACATCAGGCCGATACCCATGCCGGCGCTGAACATCATCGCCACCCAGGACACGGTCTTGAACTCGGGCTGCTCGTCGTCGGCGCCGAGCGGGATCCGCCCGTACTTGCCGGCCGCCAGCCAGAGCACGTAGACGACGAAGGCCGAGGCCAGCAGGACGAACAGCCAGCCGGTGTTGGTTTCGACCCAGGTCAGGGCCGAGGTGGACGCCGTACCGAGACCGGTGGCGTCGGCGAAACCCCAGGCGACGAAGGCCAGGGCGATGACCGCGGTGACGCCGAAGACGACGCGGTCCAGGCCGGAGCCGCGACTTCGGCTGCCGGGCGGTGGGGGTGCTGCGATTGCGGGATGCTCTGCATGGTCGGGGTTCGTGTTCTCTGTCGGGCTGTCGATATCGATCGCCACAGGTGAATCACGCCTCGCTTCGGCGCGCCTCCGTTTCCGTTTGGTCGGGGGGTACTGCCGTACGACCGTGTCGAAGATCGTGGCAAAACGCAACAATCGTGGTCTCGGCCACACTCGATGAGCCGGCACCCAGGGGGCAAGGTTTAGGGTGCGGCCATGCGATTCGGTATCACGATCCTTCCGGAGTACCGCTGGAGCGAGGCAGCGCCGTTGTGGCGGCGGGCTGAGGAGCTCGGGTTCGACCACGCCTGGACCTACGACCACCTGACCTGGAGCGGTCTGCAGGACTCGCCCTGGTACGGGACGACGCCGACGCTGACCGCGGCCGCGCTGGTGACGTCGACGATCAAGCTGGGCAGTTTCGTCATCTCGCCGAACTTCCGGCATCCGCTCGCGCTGACCCGGGACATCCTCGCGGTGGACGACGTCTCGAACGGCCGGTTCCTCTGTGGGCTCGGGTCGGGCGGCGGGATCGACACCACGATCCAGGGCGGCGACGACCTGACCCCGCGGCAGAAGGTGGACCGGTTCGCCGAGTTCGTCGTACTGCTGGACAAGCTGCTGACGACGGATCGGGTCGACTTCAAGGGTGAGTACTTCGAGACGCGCAACGGGCGGACCTTGCCGGGGTGTGTGCAGCAGCCGCGGGTGCCGTTCATCATGGCCGCGAACGGGCCGAGGTCGCTCAGATTGGCGACGCAGTACGGCGCCGGCTGGGTCACGACCGGGGTGAAGTCGCCGGACTTCGACACCTGGTTCGCGACGGTGGTCGACCTGAGCCGCCGAATGGACGACGTACTCGAGGGCCGGCCGTTCGACCGCTACCTCGCCCTGGACTCCGCACGTTTCTCACTGAGCAGTGTGGACGCCTTCGAGGACGTGGTCGGCCGCGCGGCCGAGCTCGGCTTCACCGACGTGATCGCCCACTGGCCCCGCGCCGAGGGCGTGTACGCCGGCTCCGTGGACGTGCTCGAGAAGGTGGCGACCGAGGTCATTCCCCGTTGGCGTTAGCGCGGACCCAGGCCGGGATGACGTACCAGAAGACGACGAACCAGACGATGACGAGCGCGACGATGACGAGCGCGACGGTCCGGGACAGGACGGCGTCGAGCGCCAGCAGCACACCGCCGGCGATCGCGACGATGAGGAAGACGAGCCCGGCCGACGTCATGTGACCGGCGATCGGCAGCATCCGGTCGCGCAGTTTCTGGCGGTAGACCAGCCGGTGGAACGACACCGGCGCGAGGAACAGGCCGACGGCCAGGGCCGAGGCGATCAGGGTGACGGCGTACACATCGTGGGTGAACGCGTCCGCCTCCTGGAACTTGGCCTGGAACGCGATCGTGAGCAGGAACGCGAACAGGATCTGGGTGCCGGTCTGCGCCAGGCGCAGCTCCTGCAGCAGTTCGGCCCAGTGCCGGTCGAGCTTCTTCGCCTCGTTCTCACCGTCGCGGTGGTACCCCGCCTCAGGTTCGGTCATGTTCCTGACGGTACCCGTCCGGAAACGGCGAAGAGGCCGCACACCGATCGGTGTGCGGCCCCTTCACTTCAGTTTCGAGAAGGGCTGATCGTGAGATCAGATCGGACGGATGTTCTCCGCCTGCAGGCCCTTCTGGCCCTGGGTGATCTCGAACTCGACGCGCTGGTTCTCGTCCAGCGAGCGGAAGCCCGAGGTCTGGATGGCCGAGTAGTGCGCGAACACGTCCGCGCCACCGTCATCCGGGGTGATGAAGCCGAAGCCCTTGTCAGCGTTGAACCACTTGACAGTACCGACAGCCATTTGTGTCTATCTCCTTGATGGCTTGTAACAAACCGCGACCCACACCTCATGAGCCACGTGTCGCCGAAAGGCCCCAGACGACAGAACCGGCCATGCAGCACAGCGAAAGTCAGTGGGAGTCCAAAACTGCAACGCGATAACTGTAGCCGATCTGAGGCCTTGTGGAAGGGGTGACCACGAACACGTGTCGCTGATTGTCGCCGCCTGCCACGCTCTGTGAACACGCCGCTGCGGCTTCGCACGATCCCGCCGGGACCACGAAATCCTGCGCCGACCTGCTGGTTCGTCCTCGTGACCCGGTGCCGGGGCGTTCCAACGTGGGACTGGACACCGGTACGCCGGGTGATGGACGCGCGAACCTGATCGAATTTTCCGGCGTGTCGCACGACTCTGGACATTCGTTGCACGGCACGCAATGGTGGGCCCCGAGGAGGCAAGGTTGATCGTCAAAGTCACCCGCAGCGGAGGTTTCGCCGGCCTGATGGCCCACGGCGAGCTCGACACCAGCGGCCAACCCGACGCGGACCGGCTCGAGGCGGCCCTGCGGGCTCTCGACCCCGCGCGACTCGGTTCCGGTCGTCCACAACCCGACCGGTACGTGTACCGGGTCGAGGTGCGTGACGCCCCGGACCGGGACGCCACCCACCTCACCGTCGCCGAGCAGGACCTGGACGAGACCACCGCCTGGTTGCTCGACCGCGTGCTCCAGGGCTAGCGCCAGGCGATCTCAGGCGCGCGGTAGAAGTTGACGCTCAGTGCGTCCCACCGTGACCCCTGCCCGGCCAGCCGGTCCTTGTACGTAGGCCAGTCGAGTGCGGAGGCCGGTGACCACCCCAGCTCCGCGATGCCCGGCAGCCGCGGGAAGGCCATGAACTCGACCTTGTCCGTGTCGTCGAGCGTCTCCGACCACAGCGGCGCCTCCACACCGGCAATGGCGGTCTCCGGCAGGTTCGGGATCAGGGTGGACGGGTTCCAGCTGTAGGACTTCTCCACGCTCACCAGGCCGGCCCAGGACAGCCCGTACGGGGTGTCCTTGTGGTACTTCATGTCCAGGTACGCCCGGTTGGCCGGTGACAGCACCACCTTGGTCCCCTGCGCCGCCGCCTTGCGTGCGAGCTCCTGCGACCGCGCGTCGTCGGTACCCCAGTACTGCGCGATGCTGCCGGCCGGCAGTGGGGTCTCGGCGATCTCCTGCCATCCCATCACCCGTTTGCCGTGCTTGGTGACCAGTCCGGCCGCCTTCGGCACGAAAGTGAGGTAGTCCGAGTGCGGAGTCGAGTGCGCCTCGTCCCCACCGAGGTGTACGACGTCACCGGGCGTCTGCTGGGACACCTCCCGGAACACGTCGTCCAGGAAGCTGTAGGTGATGTCCTTGCCGACACAGAGTGAGCTGAACCCGACGCTGGTGCCGGTGTAGAGCGGCGGAGCCACCCCGTCGCAGTTCAGTTCGGCGTACGACGCCAGGGCAGCGTTGGTGTGGCCAGGGGTGTCGATCTCGGGGATCACGGTCAGGTACCGCTCGGCGGCGTACCGGACGATCTCGGCGAAGTCGGCCTTGGTGTAGTACCCGCCGGGTGTGCCGCCGACCTCGAGGCTGCCGCCGTACGTCGTGAGCCGCGGCCAGGAGTCGACCTGGATCCGCCAGCCCTGGTCGTCGGACAGGTGCAGATGGAACTTGTTCAGCTTGTAGAGCGAGGCGAGGTCGAGGTAGCGCTTGACCTCGGCCACCGAGAAGAAGTGCCGGGACACGTCCAGCATGGCGCCGCGGTACGCGTACCGCGGTGAGTCGGAGATCGTCGTACCCGCGATCTGCCACGGCCCGGTCTGGCGGGTGGCGGCGTCGGCCTTGGCGGGCAGTAGCTGGCGGAGGGTCGTGATGCCGCGGAACAGGCCCTCTGGCGTGGCGGCCGTGACGTCGACACCGGAGCGCTCGGCGCGCAGTTGGTAGCCCTCCGCGCCAAGGGAGCTCGGGCCGTTGGTGGAGAGGGTGATCGTGCCCGCACCGGGCTTCACAGGGAGCGGGTAGCCGGTCGCGCGGCGTAGCTGGGCAGTGAGCTGATCGGCGACCCGGTGGGCGGCCACGCGCTCCTTGGAGTTCGTGATCACGCCGACAGTGCTCCAGGACCGCAGCGTGAAGGTCTGACCGTGGAGAGCGGTCTGTGACACGGGCTTGGGGATCAGGGCAGGCGCAGGCGGTGCTCCCGCGGCTACGGAGCTACCGACGACGAGTGGCGTGGCCAGCAGAGCGGCAGTGAGGAGACCTCTGAGTGGACGACGGGAGCGGACTAGTCGCTTCATGACCGGAAGTGTTCGCTTGCTCACTCACCGGGTCAAGATCTTGCAAGGGTCTCAGCCATACTTGTGGGCCATCGCGATCGCTTGCGGCACGTAGCTCCCGCCGAACATCACCACGTGGGTCAGCAACGGGTGTAGCCGGTGGAGGCCGACCCGGTCGCGCCAGCCGTCAGTCAGTGGGTGGACTTCGTCGTACGCGCGGAGCACTCGCTCGAGCTGTGGCAGTCCGAAGAGGCCGAGCATGGCGAGGTCTGTCTCCCGGTGTCCGCCGTGCGCTGCCGGATCGACCAGGTGTACGCCGTCGACACTCCACACGACGTTGCCGGACCACAGGTCGCCGTGGATCCGGCTCGGCTGCTCGGTCGGGTCGTCGTACGCCCCTGCCTCCAGACGAGTGCACACCTGCTCGAACACGTGCAGCTGGTGACCGTCGATCGTGCCCTGGTTGTACGCCGACCGCAGGTAGGGCCGGATCCGCAGGTTCGCGTAGAACTCGCCCCACGACTTCACCGGCTCCAGCGCGTGTGGCAGTCCGATCGTGCCGATGTAGCCGTCCGTGTCCCAGTCATCCGGCGGTACGCCGAAGTGCCGCGCGCCGGCGTCGTGGGTGACGGCCAGCCGCCGTCCGAACTCGTCAGCCGCAGCACCGGTCGGTGGGGCGAGTTCCAGCTTGACTGTGCTCAGCCGGCTCGGTGAGACGTCGACCGGCTCCGCAGGCGGTACTCCACCCGGTACGGCGAGCCACCGCAGCCCCGCGGCCTCGACCTCGAAGAACCCCGGTGGCGCGTCATGCCGCCTCTTCACAAACCTGTCGCCCAGGTCGGTCATGCTCGCACTCTGCCACTCGCACCCGACGCCGAGCCAGCACCGGCTCGCTCAACAGCACCAGAACCGCGGCAGCGCTCAGAAGCCCGCCGATCAGGGCCACACTGTGCACGCCGACGTGGTCGATCAGAGTGCCGCCGACAAAGGCACCTGCGGCGATCCCGACATTGAAGGCGGAGCTCATCCCCGCCGACGCGACGTCCGTGCTGCCTGGCGCGACCTCCAGTGTCCTGCTCTGCACTGCGACGGCCAGACCGCTGAAGGCCATGCCGACGGTGGCGAGCAGGGCGACTGTGGGCACCTGGAGGTGTCCGAACGCGTAGAGCCCGACCAACGCGCAGCTGAGGAGTGCGAACGGCACAACCACCGCTGCCCAGGGATACCGGTCAAGAAGGCGGCCGACGATCAGGGTCCCGACCAGACCGCCGAGCCCACTGGCCAGCAGCATCGGGCCGAGCACATCGGAGGAGAACCCGGTGATGTCCAGCAGGAAGGGCGTGACGTAGGTGTTGAACGTCAGGAACCCCGTCACTCCGACCGCCGAGGCGGCGACGAGTACGACGAACCGACGCATGTCGGGAGCGCTGCCACGGCCGGACGCGGCGTTCCGGACCTCACTGGCGGGCAGGAGGCAGGCGATCCCGATGCAGGCCACCGCGCCGAGTCCGGCCATCACGCCGAGCGGCACCCGCCATCCGGCCTGCTCGCCGAGCCAGGTGCCAAACGGAATGCCGAGCACCGGCGCGAGGGCGGTGCCGATCGCGAGGCGTGCGACCACCCGGCCGCGCATGGTCGGCGGGAACAGTCCGGTCGCGATCGGCGGTGCGATCGCCCAGAAGAGCGCTTGGGACAGTGCCGTGATCAGCCGTGCGGCGAACAGCGTCTCGTACGTCGGTGCGACGGTCGCGACGGCGGTCGACAGAGTGAGCACCCCGAGCGTGCTGCCGAGCACGAGCCGGCGCGGGAGGTGCTGAGTGAGCCGCGCCAGCGGGATCGAGGCCAGGACGACGACGGCGGCGTACCCGGTGACCAGCAGTCCGACCTCCGATCGGGAGCGGTCGAGGTCGGCGGCGATGACGGTCAGCAGGCCGATCGGCAGCACTTCGATGGTCACGTACGAGAAAGTGCTCAGTGCGAGCATGAGGAGGGCGGCGTTGGCTCGGCGGGACGTGAGGGGCATGACTTCACCTGTGATTCCAGTATTAAGCCGTATGGTGGTAGCATCTCATCCATGGCAGAGGACCGCAAGGAAGAACTCCGGATTGTCGGTGGGCACCCCGCCCTCGACCTGGTGAACACGGTAGCTCCCCGCCTGCCCGGTGAGACCGGCGGGCGCGACTACCTGCCCGACCCCGCCGAGTTGCTGGCCTGGAGCCGCCGGATCGAGATCGTCGACCCGGCCGACGCGGAGGCTGTCGCCGCGGTGTGGGGGAGTGCGCCCGACCTGGCCGAGAAGGCCCTGCGCGCGACCGTCGAGATCCGCGAGGCGACCTACGTGGTGCTCGCCCAGCGGGCATCCGGTGTCGGTCCGAAACCCGCGGACTTCGAACAACAACAGGGCCCGGCGTTCGAGCGGCTGATGTTGCGGTGGGCGGCGGCATCGGCCCGATCGATGCTGGTGTCGACCGACAGTGGCCCGGGTGTGGCCGACCTTCAGGTCGGTACGTCGCCGGCGCTGATGATCCCCGATCGCCTCGTCGCCACGGCGGTCGAGCTGCTCCGGACGGTCGAGCTCCGGCAGTTGCGCGCCTGTCCGGTAGACGACGGCGGCTGTGGTTTCCTCTTCCTCGACCGCAGCCGGAACGGGTCGCGCCGGTGGTGCTCGATGGACGACTGCGGGACCCGTGCCAAGATCCGCAAACTCAGCGCCCGCCGCCGATCCGCTTCCACCGTCTGACCGGTTAGCCGGTACGACGACCTCCTGCTCACCGTCCGCGTTCGCATGACACGTCAACAAGGCGTGTCGAAAGATGCGAAGTGTCCGTCCGACCTGTCATCGTAGGCGGCCGGGCCTTCCGACCACGACGGGCCTGGCCGGTCCTGCCCCGCACCGGGGCGGGCAGTCGAAACAGAAGCTGGAGGACAGATGACGCAGGTGGCAGAGCAGCCGGGCAGTACTGCCGGGCGGCTCGGCTCGGTGGTGCTGGACTGCCCGGACCCACTCGAGCTCGCCCAGTTCTACTCGGCGCTGCTGGGGCTGGAGATCGACGAGAACGGTGACGACGACTGGCGGAGCCTGACCGGCCCCGGCTCGTCGCTCGGGTTCTCGACGCTGGCCTTCCGGCGCTCGGAGCAGTACGTGCCGGCCACGTGGCCCGGCACCGACGCGCAGGATCTCCATCTCGACCTCATCGTCGACGACCTTTCCAGCGGCCACGCCAGTGTGACCGCGCTCGGGGCCGAGCCGCTCGACCCCCTGGACCCACCACCCGCCGACAACGCCCGTGGCTGGCGCATCTACGCCGACCCCGCGGGTCACCCGTTCCGTATCTGCCTCGAGTAGGCCTCCCCGTGCCCGCCCCGGCCTTTACGGTCGGGGCGGGCCGCATACTCAGCCCCAGTCGGCACTTCCCCTGAACGGGAAGTGCCGGCTTTCGTCGTACCGGGGTCGTGGCTGGTAGCTGTTCACGCCCGGATCGCCCTGCAGATGGAAGGCACTCGGATACGGCGTCTCCGGGTCCGTGATCCGGGTCGACGTCGGGATGTAGCGGATCGTCAGGCCGCAGCGCCGATGGGGTGAGGTGTTCGCGTTGCTGCCGTGCACGATGTTCGGGTGGTGCACCTCGACGTCGCCGGGCGCCAGCACCATGTCGACCGCTTCCGACTCGTCGACCTCGAGCGCGATCTCCTTGCCCAGCACGCTTTCCACGTCCGTGTTGTCCCGCATCCCGGCCACCCCCGAGCGATGGCTGCCGGGGATCACCCGCACGCACCCGTTCTCCGGTGTCGAGTGGTCGACCGCCAGCCACAGCGTCACCACCTTCATCGGCTCGAGCGGCCAGAACGCCGCGTCCTGATGCCACAGCACGGGTTGGCCGGAGTACGGCGGCTTGGAGATGTAGTGCGACGCGAACAGCGCGAGGTCCGGTCCGACGAACTGCTCGGCGATGTCGAGCAGCCGCTGGTCACTCACCAGGCGGAGCCAGAACGGGTCGTCGCGCAGGTACACATGCCCGAGCTGTTCGGGCCGTACGTCGGGATGCCGAGCCTGCAGCCACTCGACATGATCGTTCACTTCCTTGATCAGTTCCTGGTCGATGACGTCTCTGAAGATGACGTAGCCGTCGGTCTCATACATGTCTTCATGCTGAGGTGGGAAGCCTCCGCGCACTAGCAACGAGCTGACGGAAACTTGTAGCGTGTTGATGTGGATCAGGTGCTGCGCTTCGAGTCGCACGCCTTCGGCCGCCCGTATCACGCGGCTCGGGTCCGCATCCCGGCCCGTGCTCGCGACACCGAGTTGCACACGCATGCGGACTTCCACGAGTTCATGGGGGTGGTGTCGGGCAGCGGCGAACACCTGCTGACCACCGGTGCTCAGCAGCTACAGGCCGGCGACGTCGTCCTGGTCCGTCCGAGCGACCGGCATGCGGTCCGCGGCGCGGCACCCGACGGGCTGGAGTTCGTGAACGTGGCCTTCCCGAGCTCGGCCTGGCAAGGCTTCCTCGACCTGACCCGGACCCCGAGCACCAGCTGGGCGTCCGCCCGAGGCCCCGTCACCTTCCACGCGCCTGAGGCGATGACGGTCTTCGAACACGCGCTCAAACGCTTCCAGGACGAACCCGGTGCCTACGACCTGGTCCGTTTCTGGATCGACCTCCTCGAGCTGCTCGCGCCGACGGGCGACACCGCCGGACCGGGCACACCAAGCTGGCTGGCGAAGGCCTGTACGGCGATGCGCGCCGAAGAGAACCTCCACGGCGGTGTGCCCCGACTCCTGGAGCTCGCCGGCGTCAGCCCGGCCCACCTGTCCCGGTCGATGCGGGCGACGTACGGCGTAACCCCCACGGACTTCGTCACCGACGTCCGCCTCGAACACGCCGCATCGTTGCTAGCAGCAACCAATGACCCGGTGGCCGCCATTGCCACCCGCTGCGGCTTCACCAGCCAGTCCTACTTCACCCGCCGCTTCACCGCCGCCCACCATCTCTCACCCAGAGAGTTCCGCAGACGCTCTCAACGAGCATTTGTGCCCTAGTACTACAGCCGTAGATCGTGATCCCGTTCCTGTCGCGCGTGGTAGTGGCAGCGTCTGGCTCGGCGTTGGTGGCGTCGGCGGGATCGGCTCCATCGGGCGATGTGCAGCTGGTCGTGGATGGTGCGGGTGAGTGCTGCGCGGAGGTGCCGGATCTCGTTGCATGTAAGGGGAATCATCGCTGTTTGGTGTTGGGTGTCAATGGGTGTGGTGCCGGGCGTGTGGGCCACGCCGATCCCAGATCCCAGACCAGGAAAACGAATCAGCCTAGGCAACGATCCAGGGCTATAGTACTAGGCGGCCCAGGCGCATTGCATGGGCCAGGGCAATTCCCAAAGCCGTGTTTGTGCCCATCGTCACGACGCTCGCTCACACGAAGCCGTCATCCCGCCGCCGCGCCGACCATCGCCTCCATGAGATCGGCAGCCTCTTCGCTCGTGAGCGATCCCTCCCGGACGAGCGAGTGCCATGTCACGAACGAGATCGCGTGGCCGACGGCCGCCGCCGTGCGCACGCGCACACGACCTCGCTCGCGGCGTCCCGTCATCAGTGAACGAGCGACGCGGCGGAAGTATCCGAAGAACGCCTCGCGGGCCGCCGGCGGGACAGCATCGATATCGTGGATGCCTGCCGAGAGCATCGCCTCCGTTTCCTCGTACCACCGATACAGTTCGCGCACCGCAACGCGAAAGCGCTCCTTGGGTGAGGCGATGCCGGCCCACGACGTCGGGTCGGGCATGGGATGCCGCTCGTAGTAGTGGGCGTTGCACGCCTCGAAGAGCGCCTGGAGCTCGGGGAAATGGTTGTACACCGTGGCACGCTGCACGCCCGCGCGCTCGGCGATGGCCTTGATGGTCGTCTTCGCGGGGCCGATCGTTTCGTGGAGCTCGACCGTCGCTTCAATGATTCGTTGCCGGGTCTCGGCTTCGGTGAGCGCACGCTTCGTCTTCCGGTATGGGCGTGGCGACGCGATGTTCGCTGAACACATATGTTAGCCAATCTTGACAGGGCACTGTGCTGCTGCTTCATTATACAGAGGTGTCACCCAAATGGAGGTGCGGCATGAGTGCACGGACTGCAGCGGCCACGACCGTCAAGGTTGTCCAGCCCGGTGAAGGTCGGCGCGGCGGATTGATGCCCGGCGTCGGGGTGATCTTCAAGATCGACGGTGCCGACTCCGGTGGGGCCCTCGCCGTGGTCGAACACCCCTTCGAGGTCGGCGGACTCGTCCCGCCCCACGTCCACCACCGCGAGGATGAAATCTCCATCGTGCTCGAGGGCGAGATCGGCTTCCGGTCCGAGAACAAGGAGATCGTGCTCGGTCCAGGCGGATACATCGTGAAGCCGCGCGGCGAGGTCCACGCGATGTGGAACGCCGGGCCGACACCGGCGCGCATGATCGAGATCATCTCGCCTGCCGGACTCGAAGAGCTCTTCCGGACGGTCGTCGACCTGACCGAGCGCGGCGAAGCCGAGATGTCGAAGATCGTCGAACTCGCGAACCGCTACGAGGTCCCAATCGCGGAACCCGAATGGTTCGCGGACGTCATCGAGCGCTACCAGCTCTCCATGCCGACGCCTTAGTCCGGGGCCGCCCGGATGTAAGGCAGGCGGCCTACACCCGTTCGCGAAGGACTACCTCCTCGACAGGGACGCGATCACGATCCACGGCTGTCGTACTAGGCGATCACGCCGTTGCGAGGGCCTTGCGGATGCGCTTTTCTGAGACGGGGTACGGGGTGCCGAGAGTTTGGGCGAAGAGGCTGATCCGGAGCTCCTCGAGCATCCAACGGACCTCGAGCAGCTCCGGGCTCGGATACTTTCCGGTCGGTACTGCGTTCAGTCGGACGCGGTACTCGTCACCGAGCATCTGGATGATCGCCATTCCCGAGCGGTCCCGCATCGCGTTCGCGCCGATCTTGTCCAGCCGCTGCTCCATCCCGCGCAGATAGCGGACGAGATCCGGCAAGCGCTGGGCGCCGGTCTCGGTGATGAAGCCGGGATGAACCAGCCCTTCCAGTTGACCGCGGACGTCGGACAACGCCGCGAGCAGCGCCGGGCTCGAGGCCCGGGAGATCTGCTTGTCCACCGTGCGCGCATGCGACAGCACCTGCTCGACCTGCGTCAGGATCGTGAGCACGGTGTCCGCGAGATCCGACCGTACGGCGTCGCGCAGTACAGAGAAGGCGGTCAGGTTCCACGCCGGGCCGTTCGCCGCGGCCATCAGCTGGTCGACGGCCGCGGCGATCGCGTCGTCGAGCAGCTCCCCGACGTTGCGGTGCGGGCCTGCCATCAGCGTCATCTTCTGCTGGTTGGTCAGATTCCGCTGGACCACGTCGATCACCGGCGGCATCGTGAGCAACAGGAGCTTGCGGGTGCCCGTCCACATCGCGGCCGCCTGATCACGTTCGGTCTCCTGCAGCCGGATCGCGACGGTCTTGCCCTCGTCGACGAGCGCCGGGTAGCCGGCGACCGTCAGGCCGTTGCGGTGCTCGGAGAAGCTGCGCGGGAGGTCGCCGAAGGTCCAGTCGGTCAGACCGGACCGCTCCAGCCCGCTGACCGCCTTCGACGCGACCTGCGAGATCGCGGCCGTGGTCTTCGGTTTCAGCCGTTCCTTGAGCCTGGCCAGATCCTTGCTCTCGGCCACGGTCTTGCCCTTGTCGTCGACCACCCGGAACGTCATCCGCAGGTGTTCGGGCACCCGGCTCCAGTCCCAGTCGGACGGCTCGATGACCACGTCGCGGAGGTTGTGCAGCTCGCGGGCGAGGGCGTCGGTCAGCGGACCCGAGGCCGGATCGAGCCGGGGGAGGACCTGCCGGGCATGGTCCGGGGCGGGCACGATGTTCCGTCTGATTGCTTTCGGCAACGACTTGATCAGGGTCGTGACCAGCTCCTCGCGGAAGCCGGGCACACTCCACTCGAACCCGTCGGCGGAGACCTGGTTCAGCACCAGCAGCGGGAGGTGCACGGTCACACCGTCCGCGTCGGTGCCGGGCTCGAAGGCGTAGGTGAGGTCGAAGGTCATCCCGTTCTGCGTCCAGGTGAGCGGGAACTCCTCTTCCTTGACCTCAGCGCCTTCGCGGACCACCAGGGACCGCTCGAAGTCGAGCAGATCGGCGTCGCGCTGCCGGGCCTTCTTCCACCAGGTGTCGAAGTGGCGACCGGTGACGACCTCGCTGCCGATCCGCTCGTCGTAGAAGGCGAACAGGGTCTCGTCGTCGACCAGGAGGTCGCGTCGCCGGGTGCGTTCCTCCAGCTCCTCGACTTCCTCGATCAGCTTGCGGTTCTCGTGGAAAAACTTGTGGTGGGTGTCCCAGTCGCCCTCGACCAGCGCGTGCCGGATGAACAGCTCACGCGAGACTTCGGGGTCGACCTTGCCGTAGTTGACCTTGCGCCGCGCGACGATCGGTACGCCGTACAGGGTGACCTTCTCGTACGCCATCACCGCACCGGCTTTGCGTTCCCAGTGTGGTTCGGAGTACGTGCGTTTGATCAGGTGCTGGGCGATGTCCTCGGCCCACTCCGGCTCGATCTTCGCGTTGACGCGGGCCCACAGCCGGGACGTCTCGACCAGCTCGGCGGCCATCACGAACTGCGGTGGCTTCTTGAACAGGCCGGAGCCGGGGAAGATCGCGAACTTGGTGCCACGGGCACCGAGATACTGGTGCTGGTTCGCCGGGTCCTTCATGCCGAGGTGGGAGAGCAGACCCGACATCAGCGAGACGTGCACGCTTTGCGGGTCGGCCGCCTCGCCGCTGTTGAGGGTGACGCCGATCTGCGACGCGACCTGGCGGAGCTGGGCGAAGATGTCCTGCCACTCGCGGACCCGGAGATAGTTCAGGTACTCGCTGCGGCACATCCGGCGGAACTGGTTGCCGGACAGCTCCTTCTGCTGTTTCTTCAGGTAGTTCCAGAGGTTCAGGTAGCCGAGGAAGTCGCTGTTCGGGTCGCGGAACCGGGCGTGTGCCTGCTGCGCCTGAGCTTCGGCCTCGGTCGGGCGTTCGCGCGGGTCCTGGATCGACAGCGCGGCCGCGATCACCATCACCTCGCGGACACAGGCGTGTTTGTCCGCCTCGACGATCATCCGGGCGAGCCGCGGGTCGAGCGGGATCTGGGCGAGCTGGCGTCCCACCGGCGTGAGTCGGCGATGCCGCTCGCCGGCCTTCGCGGCCTCGATCGCACCGAGCTCGGTGAGCAGCTGCAGGCCGTCGGTGATGCTGCGCTTGTCCGGCTCGTCGATGAACGGGAACGCGGCGATGTCGCCGAGTCCGATCGACGTCATCTGCAGGATGACCGACGCCAGGTTCGTCCGCAGGATCTCCGGGTCGGTGAACTCGGGCCGGCTCTCGAAGTGCTCCTCGGAGTACAGCCGGATGCAGATACCGTCGCTGGTCCGGCCGCAGCGGCCCTTGCGCTGGTTCGCGCTCGCCTGCGAGACCGGCTCGATCGGCAGGTGCTGGACCTTGGTGCGATGGCTGTACCGCGAGATGCGCGCCGTACCGGGGTCGATCACGTACTTGATCCCGGGAACGGTCAGCGACGTCTCGGCCACGTTGGTCGCGAGCACGATCCGGCGACCGCTGTGCGGCTGGAAGACCCGGTGCTGCTCCGCATTCGAGAGCCGCGCGTACAGCGGCAGCACCTCGACGCCACCCGGCCGGCCGCGCTGCTGGGCGAACTTGTCGTTCAGCGCGTCCGCTGTATCGCGGATCTCGCGTTCGCCGCTCAGGAACACCAGTACGTCGCCGGACGCCTCGTACTCGAGCTCGTCGACGGCGTCCAGGATCGCCTGGGTCTGGTCGCGATCGATCGTGCTCGGGTCGTCCGGGTCGTTGATCGGGCGATACCGGGTCTCGACCGGGTAGGTCCGGCCGGACACCTCGACGATCGGCGCCGGTTCGCCCGTGCCGTCGCTGAAGTGCTCGGCGAACCGCTCGGGGTCGATCGTCGCCGAGGTGATGATCACCTTGAGGTCGGGACGGCGGGGGAGCAGCTGCTTGAGGTAGCCGAGGATGAAGTCGATGTTGAGGCTGCGCTCGTGCGCCTCGTCGATGATGAGGGTGTCGTAGCGGGTCAGATCGCGGTCGCGCTGCAGCTCGTTGAGCAGGATGCCGTCCGTCATCAGCTTCACCAGCGAACGGTCGCTCACCTTGTCGGTGAACCGGACCGCGAAGCCGATCGTCTCGCCCAGCTCGGTGCCGAGCTCCTCGGCGATCCGCTCGGCGACCGTCCGCGCCGCGAGCCGCCGCGGCTGCGTGTGCCCGATCATGCCCTGCACACCGCGCCCGAGCTCGAGACAGATCTTCGGGATCTGCGTCGTCTTCCCGGACCCCGTCTCACCCGCGATCACCACGACCTGGT
The DNA here is from genome assembly GCF_043197365.1 of Kribbella sp. NPDC049174. Classification (NCBI taxonomy): domain Bacteria; kingdom Bacillati; phylum Actinomycetota; class Actinomycetes; order Propionibacteriales; family Kribbellaceae; genus Kribbella; species Kribbella sp. NPDC049174. The sequence continues at coordinate 1,354,140 of NZ_JBICSZ010000001.1, forward strand.
GCTCTCGGATCGCGGCCGCGATGTCGTCCTTCAGCTGACTGACCGGCAGCTCTTCCGGATACGTGATCTCCGGTACGGCGAGCCGCCGCAACTCCACCCGCCGCTCAGCCTGCTCGAGCGCCCCGATCACACCGAGCAGCGCCTGCTCGCGCTTCCGGGCGTCCTTCGTCCCCCGAACCCGCTCCAGCCGCCGCCCGAGCTGCTCCCGGTCCTGAACCATCACCCCATCCAGCCGAGGCAACACCTCAGCGAGGGTCGGCCCAGCCGCCACGTCCGACCTACCAGGCTCGGCCTTGGCGACGCCCGGCGCACCAGGGTCGGTCTGACCGGCGCCCGGCGTACCAGGCTCGGCCTGCCCGGCGCCCGGCGTACCAGGGTCGGTTTGAGCGGCGCGCGGCGTACCGGAGGAAGGCTTACGGCGCCGCGGCCGCCGACGGCGCGCGGGGTCCTGGACGGGACCGGTGGCTGGGGTGGGACTCGACGACTCGGTCCGGGCATCAGGCATAACCACACCAGTTTAGGCGCCCGGCCCTAGTCGCTCACCTGGGTTTAGTCCCGGGTGGACGGGGCCTTGACGGCGAGGACGGGGACGGGGGATTCGAGGAGGACTCGTTGGGCGGTGCTGCCGAGGATGAGTTTGCCGACGGGACTGCGGCGGCGCAGGCCCAGGACGATGAGGATGACGTCGTCGGCGGCGGCTGCTTTGAGGAGTTCGCCGGCGACGTCGCCGCTGGAGGCGGCCTGCTGGATCGTCACCTCGACGCCGCGTTCGCGCAGGCCGGCCTCGGCGGCGGCCAACTCGTCGGCGTTGGCGTAGCGGGCGTCGATGTAGGCGTCGCCGCGGCTGGTGTTGAGCAGCAGCACGGACGCACCACGCAGTTCCGCCTCGGTGGCCGCGGCGGCCAGTGCGGCCTCGCCCTCAGGAGTTGGCACATAGCCGACCAGGATCTTCACACCCCCTACTCTCCCATCAGTCGTCCTCGCCGAAGGTCAGGCGGTCGCGCGTGGGCTGGGTACCGCGGATCCGGGCGATGATCCGGGGCAGGTACGGCACGAACAGGGCGAGCACGGTCAGGATGATGATGATCAGGCTGAGCGGGCGGGTGAAGAACACGCTCACGTCACCGTTGGAGATGACCAGCGCTCGGCGGAACTGCTCCTCCATCGCCGGCCCGAGGATGACCCCCAGGATCACCGGCGCGATCGGGAAGTCCAGCTTCCGCATGAAGAACCCGACCACGCCGATCACCAGCGCCATGAGCACCTCGTAGCCGGACCCCGACAGCGAGTACACGCCGAGACACGCGAACACGAGGATCCCGGCGTACAGCAGCGGCCGCGGCACCTTCAGCACCTGGACCCAGATCTGGATCAGCGGCAGGTTCATGATCAGCAGGATCAGGTTGCCGATGTAGAGAGACGCGATCAGCGTCCACACCAGCGTGCTCTGGTCCTCGAACAGCTGCGGCCCCGGTTGCACGTTGAAGATCTGGAACGCGGCCAGGTCAGCAGCGGAACCAGGACCCCGGAGAACGACGCGTTGTTCGCCGCTTCCGGCCCGGCCACCCCCTCGATGGCGCCGTCCCCGAACTCGTCGCGGCCCTTCTTGCGCGCCCGCCGCCGCTCGATCGAGTACGACAGGAACGTCGGCACCTCGGCACCGCCGGACGGGATCGCGCCGAACGGGAACCCGAGCGCGGTACCCCGCAACCACGGCGCCCACGACCGTCCCCAGTCCGACCTGTTCAGGTACCCGGTCCGCAGCCGCCCTCGCTCCAGTACGGCGGGACGCTCGGGAGTGGACCGCAATTTCGATGCCACATGCAACGTCTCACCGATGGCGAACAGACCGACGATCACGATCACCACGTCGACACCGTCCAGCAACCGCAACGAGCCGAACGTGTACCGCGGCGCACCGGACAGACTGTCCAGCCCGATCACCCCGATGAACAACCCGACCGTCAGCGACAGCAGACCGCGCACCAGCGAGTGTCCGACCAGCGCCGTCACCGCGACCATCGCCAGCAGCGTGATCGCGAAGTAATCGGTCGCCTGGAAGTGACTGGCCAGGCTGCCGATCGGCTTCGCGACGAAGGTCAGCAGCACGGTCGAGATCGTCCCGGCCACGAACGACCCGCGGTTAGGGTCGGAGGCATGACTGAAGGCGACGGGGTCCGCAGTGTGCATCGGGCGCTGGATCTGCTCGAGCGGTTCGACGACGAGCATCCGACCTGGACGCTGGCTGCGCTGACGCACGCGAGCGGCCTGCCGAAGACGACCGTGTTGCGCCTCGTCACCACCCTCGAGCAGCGCGGCCTGGTCGCGGCGATCGGGCCAGGAAAGTACGCGATCGGTCCGGGCTTCCTGCGCTGGTCGCGGTTGAGCAGCTCGAGTATGGAGATCCCGCCGGCCGTCCGCGCCGCGATGGGGAAGCTCTCCGCCGACACCGGCGAGACAGCGAACCTCTACATCCGCGTCGGCCGTGCGCGCGTCTGCCTGGCCCAGGCGCAGGGCACGCTCAGCGTTCGGCACACGATCGCGGTCGGCTCGTCCCTGCCGCTGTGGGGTGGCGCCGCGGCGAAGGTGCTGCTGACCGATCCGCCGGTGCTCGGGACCGATCCGTCGGTCATCGAGGAGCTCGCGCTGGAGGCGCCGCGCCCGGTCGGCTTCGCCAAGAAGCTCCGCGCCGCCGTCACCGAAGCGGCCGCCCGTGGTTTCGCCATCAGCCATGGTGAGCGCGAGTTGGGTGCGTCAGGTGTCGCGGCGCCGGTGCGACGGTCCGACGGCCGAGTGGTCGCCGCGATCGCGATCGGTGGTCCGAGCACCCGCTTCAGCGACGACCGGCTGCCGGCGTACGTGAACGCCGTACGGCGGTGTGCCGACACCATCTCCGCGACCGGGTGGAGCGGCTTCAGTGCAACCTGATGCCGATCTCCTCGCCGGGGTGCGGGTGCTCGATCTGACCAACCTGCTGGCGGGACCGTTCGCCGGCTATCAACTGGCGCTGATGGGCGCTGACGTGATCAAGGTCGAGGTGCCCGGGACCGGCGATCTGGCCCGCAGCCTCGGCGCTGATCCGGCCCTGTCCGCGGACGGTCTCGGCATCTCCTTCCTCGCCCAGAACTCGGCCAAGCGGTCCATCACCCTCGACCTGAAGCACGCTCGCGGGCGCGAGGTGTTCGAGCGGCTGGTCGGCGAGGCCGACCTACTGCTGGAGAACTTCCGTCCCGGCGTGCTCGCGCGGCTCGGCTTCCCGGTCGAGGTGCTCCGCGCGCTGAACCCGGGGCTCGTGTATTGCGCGGTGTCCGGGTTCGGCCAGACCGGACCGATGCGGGGACGGCCGGCGTACGACCAGATCATCCAGGGGCTGTCCGGGATCATGAGCGTGACCGGGGCGCCCGACAGCGCGCCGACCCGGACCGGCTTCCCGATCGCCGACACCCTCGGCGGGTACGCCGCCGCGTTCGCGATCTCGGCCGCGTTGGTCAAACGCGCCCGTACCGGCGACGGCAGCTATCTGGACGTGTCGATGCTGGAGACCGCGGTCGCGGCGACGGCAACGATCTACGCCGAGCTCGGACTGCCGGCCGAACTGGCCCGCGGCCTGTTCGTCCTGTCCCGCTCGGTTGGTCTGCTCGCGCACGCACATGAACAGCAACAGGAGGGGACCCGGATCAAGGGTCCGATCCCGAAGGGCGTCATCCCGACCTACACCGGCCACCCGCCGCGTTCACTCGCTTGACTCTCACACCAGTGTGAGGGGTTAGCGTCGGGTGCATGGTTGAGCTGCAAGTCGTCCTGCCTGACGAGTCCGCGACGATGCCGCCGGAGCGCTTGACCGAGCTCGCGGTTGCCGCGGAGGAGCTCGGCTTCGGCACGGCGTGGTTACCCGATCATCTGCTGCCACCGGGGGAGTTCGGTCCGACCTACGGCGGGGTGTACGAGCCGCTGGTGACGATCGGATTCCTGGCCGCACGGACGAGGCGGATCCGGTTCGGTACGTCGGTGCTGGTGCTGCCGATGCGCAGCCCGTACGTCGTCGCCAAACAAGCCGCGACCCTGCACCGGCTCTCCGGCGAGCGGGTCCTCCTCGGCATCGGCGCCGGGTGGGCGGAAGCCGAGTTCGCCGCGGTCGGTGCGTCGTACTCCGATCGCGGCCGGCGGACGGACGAGAGCCTCGAGATCATCCGCGGTCTGTTCGCCGGCGAGGACCGCGGCGGCGTCTTCGAACCGAAGCTGCGTGCTCCGCTCCCGATCATGATCGGCGGCACGACGGGTCCAGCGCTGCGCCGGGTCGCCCGCTACGGCGACGAGTGGCAGGGCCTGAACCTGGACGGCCCGGCCTTCGCCGCGGCAGTCGCGAGAATCCGCGCAGAGGCCGTCCGCCCCGTCAAAGTAGGCACCCGCCTCCATTGGCCGGCCGGCGACTTGAATCCAACGCTTGCCCAAGCCAACGAACTGATCGATGCCGGCGCCGAAACCCTCGCCTTCTCCTTCGGAGACGAGGAAGGATGTCTCAACCGCATGACAATCCTCGCCGAGGCGCTCATCAGGTAAGGGTGAGCCCTGTCGCGCTCGTGACAGGTTGCGCACGATGGTCTTGAGCCTGGGGGCGTCAGCAGGCAGGGGGAACAGTCATGAAACACACGCGCGTCCTTGGTACGGCGGCAGCGACGTTGGCGCTGCTCGTCGGCACCTCCGTCCCGGCACAGGCCGACTTCGGCTCCGGGACCCTCGGAAACTGGCCGGCCATGTCACACGCGATCGTGGGCAACTGGAACACCGCCGAGGTCGGCATCATCGGGGACTCCATCACCACTCGCTGCTACAGATCGCTTGTGCCGCTGGTGGCGGCGCAAGGCGAGTCGCTCGCGGTCAACTACTGGTCCGGCCGGCCGACGGCACCGACCGTCGACTGGCTGCTGAGCCGGCCGACACTGCCCAGGGTGCTGGTGGTGCAATCAGGGTCGAACGACATCTTCGATCCACGCCCGGTCAGTGCCCAGATCGCCCGTTTGAAGGCGCGCATCCCAGCGGGGACGACGCTGCTCTGGGTCGATGTTCAGGTCTCCCGTACCCGCTATCCCGCGGCCGTGCAGGTGGCCGACCAGCGGAACTCGATGTGGGTGAACAACCAGGTGCGGGAGAATCTCCCGAAGTCCCAGATCATCCCGTGGTCGTGGTGGTTCTCCTCGAATCCGGGCCGCCTCCCGTACTACCTCCAGGACGGCGTCCACCCGTGGGCCGCGGCAGGCACCGGCCACGGCAACGGTTGCGCGTTCTGGGCGTCGGTGGTGATGTCGGTCGCCGGGCCGGTGATCCAGTGAGACTCACGGGGGAGTGAGTTTGCTGCGCAATACCTTGCCGGTTGCGTTGCGGGGGAACTCGTCGAGGACGACGATCTGGCGGGGCGTCTTGTAGCGGGCGAGGTTCGCCTTGACGTGGTCGAGTAGTTCGTCCTCGGTGGCTGGTTCGCGTAGGACGACGTAGGCGATCAGCCGCTGGCCGAATTCTTCGTCCGGTACGCCGACGACCGCTGCCTCCGCGACCGCGGGGTGACTCGCGAGGCAGGTCTCGATCTCGACCGGGTACACGTTCTCGCCGCCGGAGACGATCATGTCGTCCTCGCGTCCGTCGACGAACAGCCGGCCGGCCCGGTCCAGGTGCCCGAGGTCGCCGGTGCTCATCCGCCCGTCCACGACCGTCTTGGACGAACCGTCGGAGTACCCGCCGAACACCAGCCCGCCGCCGGCGAAGATCCGCCCGGTCTGGCCGACCGGCAGCGGTCGATCCTGGTCGTCGAGGATCCGGACCGTGCTGCCGAGACACGGCCGGCCGACGGTCCCCGGCGCCGCGATCAGGTCAGCGGAGGTGGCGATCGTGGCGATGCCGATCTCGCTGGAGCCGTACGCGTCGCACAGCACCGGGCCGAACTGCGCGATGAACCGCTCGGCCAGCGGCGCGCCCAGGGTCGACGCGCCGGAGATCACCGCGCGGAGCGAGCGGAGGTCGTGTTGCGCGATCTCAGCCGGGCCCAGGTCGAGCATGCGGCGCAGCATGACCGGTACGGCGACGATCGAGCCGGCGCGGGTCTGTTCGATCTGAGTCATTACGGCGCGGGCGTCGTACCGGCGGGAGAGGACGAGCGGCGATCCCAGGAAGAGCGCGAGCATCGAGGTGAGGAGACCGAGGCCGTGGAACAGCGGCGGGCAGATCACCATCGGCTCACCCGACCGCAGCCCGAATCGGTTGAGCGCACTCGCCGTCAGGCCGGCCAGGCCGAGCGCCGTCGGCACTCGCGGCGCGGCTTTCGGCGTACCCGTCGTACCGGAGGTGAGGATCGTGATGTGTCCGGGCGTCTCGGGCTTCGGCGCCTCAGCGGCCTTCGAATCCGCGAGCTCGTCGAGCTCGATGACGGTCGGGACGTCCGCCTGTGGGCTGAACTCCGCGTCGTGGATGAGCAGGTCCGGCTTGTGCCGCTCCAGGACCGCCTTCAGTTGCGGGGGAGCGAACTCGGTGTTCACGAACAGGACGTCCGCGCCGATCCGCGAGGCCGACAGCGTCGCCTCCAGGAAGCCGCGATGGTTCCGGCACAGCACGGCGACCTTGCTTCCGGCAACGATCCCGTGGTCGGCATGCAGGGCGGCGGCGATCCGTTCACAGCGGCGGTCGAGTTCGGCGTACGTCGTACTGCCGTCCTCGTCGATCACCGCGGGACGATCCGGGAACCTGATCGCGGCGACCGCACCGAGCGCGGCCATCGACTGACCCCAGTGGCGCAGCGCCCGCTCGATACCGACCAGGTGCGACGGCCGGGCCGGGCGCCAGACGCCGGACTTGATCAGCGCGACCGACACACCACTGACCTCGGCCGCTGCCTGCACCAGCCAGTCCGGCGGTCGCATCGGTCCGATCGGTCGCGGGGTTCTCACGAGTCTTCGTCTCCTGTGGTCCGTTTGCGCTTGGAGCTGATCCGGAAGTACTGCTCCAATAGCCGATCGGTCGGGATCCGAAACAGGTTGCCGAGCAATTCGGCCGGCCGGACCATCGGGGGCGTGATGTTGTGGGTCCTGTCGGCGATCGCCGTACACACCTGATCTGCCGCCTGCTCCGGCGTCAGCCCCGGCATCTTGTTCAGCAGCGGCGTCGGCTCGCTCATCCGCGTGTGCACAAGCCCCATGTAGACCGTCGACACGGTCACCCCGTCCCCGCGAATCTCCTGCGCGACACACCGCAGCCAGACGTCGAACGCGCTCTTCGAAGCCAGGTACGCCGACCAGCGCGCCATTGGTGGAGTTCGTACGCCGGCCGTCGACACGTTCACGATGTGGCCGGAGCCGCGTTTCCGCATCGACGGCAGCAACTCGAGCACCAGCTTCGCCGGCCCGAGATAGTTGATCGCGTTCGTCCGCTCGATGTCGTGGAACCGCTGATACGAGTCCGCGATCGACCGCCGGATCGACCGCCCCGCATTACTCACCAGCACATCAACTCGCCCGTGCTCCTCCAACACAGTCCGCACGAGCCCCTCAACCGCCACCGGATCAGACAGATTCACGGCATACACATCTGCTTCCCCACCCGCCGCCCGAATCTCCCCGGCCACCTCCTCCAACCGCTCCGCAGTCCGAGCCACCAACAACACCCGCGCCCCAGCCCCACCCAACCGCCGCGCCGTAGCCTCCCCAATCCCATACGACGCCCCCGTCACCAACACCACCCGACCACCCACAACAGCCGCCAGCCGCTCATCCCCAACCCGCCGCCGCCCCTGCACAACAGCAACCAGCAACCCCCACCCAACACCCCGCCGCCCACTCACCATGCCCCGACATTACCCGCAGGTAGCCCCCGCAGTCAGCCCGTAACCACAGCACACCCCCTCAATCACCACGCGGCACCCGCTCCGCCGCACCGGCCGGCGAAGGCAGGTAGGCCAACACCGAACCGTGGCGACAGCCCAAGCCGCCTAGCCAACCTCGGCGATCAACCAACGCCGGACAGCCAACCGCGGCGGCCAACCCACGCCGGAAACCAAACCCGGGGTGCACAACCCGAGCCGGCGAGCCAACCGCGGCGGCCAGCCCACGCCGGCAACTGAACCGCGGCGGTCAACCCGAACCGGAAGCAGACCGCGGCGGCCAGCCCACGCCGGCAACCAAACCCGCGGCGATCAACCCCCGCCGGAAAGCCAACCGCGGCGCCCAACCCCAGCCGCCGAGCGAAGCGAAGGCGCCAGGGGGTGCGGGTGGCGGAGCCCCCGCTCGCGGCGAGCGCAGCGACGCCGCACAAACGACGAAGGCGACCCGCTCCGCGCTCTCCGCAGGCACGAGTCGCCCATCGCCTTCGTGGACGATACTGGGATCGAACCAGTGACCTCTTCCGTGTCAGGGAAGCGCGCTACCGCTGCGCCAATCGTCCAAACGGTACAGAAACCTGTTGTGAGGGTTTCGAGGTGGAGACGGGATTCGAACCCGTGTACACGGCTTTGCAGGCCGTTGCCTCGCCTCTCGGCCACTCCACCAGTGAGAAGAAAGCTGGCCTGCCGAACCCTCTCCGAGCGGACGACCGGGTTCGAACCGGCGACCTCAACCTTGGCAAGGTTGCGCTCTACCAACTGAGCTACGTCCGCATCGCTCCGGCGGGGTGTTTCCGCTCGGTGCGAGAGCAGAACAGTAGCGCACTTTTCGCGTCTGCAAAAACCAGATTCCGGGGTGTCGCGATCCGGACCGCTCCAGCGTGATTTTCACCCCACCCGCAACACCAGTCCCACGCGTCGTCCCACCCCGATCACCTCGCGACCGGGCATGTCGTCGTACGGCGGCAACCTCTGACGGAGCAGGCGATCGCCGCCGCCGTACGCGCGACTTGTCAGGCCTCGAGAGGGGAGATGTCGACGTCTTCCAGGTAGTCGGAGTTGCCGAGGAGCTCGATGGTCGTGATGCGGCCGTCGGTGATGGTGAAGTTGAAGACGACCTGAGGTTCGCCTCGCTGCGACCAGACCGCGCCGGCCAGGCCGTCGACCAGGCTGAGCCTCGCTGCCTGCGCCCGGCCGGAGAACGTCTCGGCGACGGCCGTCGCGCCGCGCACCAATGCGGTCGCGCCGCGCGCCACGACCGCCTCGTCGGCGCGCAGCACCACGCCGGGATCGAGCATCTCCAGCAGCGCCTCGAAGTCGCCGCCCCGCGACGCGGCCAGGAACGCGGTGACGATCTCCCTTTGCCGGCTCGAGTCGACCTCGGGCGGTTCCGGCGTACCTTGCACCCGCCGCCGGGCCCGGCTCGCCAGCTGCCGCGCGGCCGCGGGCGACTTGCCCACGATCGGCGCGATGTCCTCGAACGGTACGGCGAACATGTCGTGCAGCACGAACGCCAACCGCTCGGCCGGCGTCAACGTCTCCAGTACGACGAGCAGCGCGAGACCGACCGAATCCGCCTGCACCGCTTCGAGTTCAGGATCGGGTATGTCGACATCGGCGAGCACAGGGGAGTGGTCGCCGACCGGCTGCTCGGGATGCCCGCGCCGCAACCGCAGCATGTCCAGGCAGATCCGCCCGACCACGGTGGTGAGCCAGCCGCCCAGGTTCTCGATCGTGTCGGTGTCGGAGCGGCTCAGCCGGATCCAGGCCTCCTGGACGGCGTCCTCGGCTTCGGGCGCGGAGCCTAGGATCCGGTACGCGACCGCGCGGAGGTGCTCGCGGTTCTCCTCGAACCGGACCGCCAGCCAGTCGTGCTCACTCATCTCCACCACGTCCCTCTCCACCTGTCACGTTTCCGGCCCGCCGCCGTCATGGGTGTGACGCACAATCCGCCGTACATGTGACACTGCTGCCCCGTACCCCCAGAGGAGTTCACCATGACAGAGCCGGCCCGCCCGCTGTCTGTACGCAAGCAGGACACGCTCCGTCGTCTCCGGGACGACGTCGATCTCTGGGTCGCGACCGCGTCGGCGGACGGCACGCCGTATCTGATGCCTCTGTCCTTCCTTTGGGACGACAAGACCCTGCTCCTGTCGACGGCCGGCAGCAACCCCACCGCGCGGAACCTGCGGGCGAACCCCACCCTCCAGCTGACCCTCGGCCACACCCGAGACGTCGTCCACATCGAGGCCACCGCCGAGACCCTGCAACCGGACGAGATCAGCGAATCCGAAGGCGATGCCTTCGCCGAAAAGGCCGGCTTCGACCCTCGCCCATTGCCCGGCTATCTCTTCTTCCGCGTGACGCCGACGAAGATCCAGGCCTGGCGCGAGGTCAACGAGCTGAAGGACCGCGTTCTCCTGCGCGACGGCGCCTGGCTCGTCTGATCGTTCGGGCTGTCACCAGAGGAAGGCGAGCTCCGCCAGAGTGATGTGCGGCCTGTCGGCCAGCCACTCGTCGAAGCAGGCTCGCAAGTCGGCCTCGGAGCCGGCGAGTCCGACCACGGTTGTGTCGGTCGGCGCAGCCGCGTGATCGTGTTCCGGACCCGGCGTACCGTGCGAGCACTCCGAGCACATCAACCGAATCCCCGACCAGTCATCGAGCCCAAGCCCCCTGGGCCCGATGATGTCGGCCAGAGCCGCCAGGTCGTCGGGCTCCGCGCCCAGCAGCTGCGCCTGCCAGGTGGGCAGGCCGGACTCGTCGAGACGGGCGAGTTCGTCGAAAACCGACACCTCCTGGTCGTCGAGCCGTCGCTGCCCTTTGGGTTCGCCATCGTGCAGCACCACATCCCGGAAGCGATGCCCGGACTCCGGTAGCGGAACACTCGAGATCACCGCATGAGCCGGACTCCGCCGCCAGCACCACACCACCTCGGCGTCACCGAACTCCGGTGAGACCTGATGCGGCAGACTCGGCCGATCCGGGTTCAGTCGTACGGGCGTCAGACCGAAGTCACCGTCGATCGGCTCGGACCCGGCCCCGACACCGTCGATCCCGTACGCCGCCCAGGCCTGCCGAGCAGTCGCCCAGTCACCGAGAGCCGTCGCCGCGATCCCCAAGTTCCACGCGGCCGGATTCACACCGTCGAACTCGCCGGCAACCCGCGACGTGAACAGCTCGACGGCCCGCCGATTCCGCGCCGCCGACTCCGCCCACTCACCCCGAGCCTTCGAGTACAGCCCTGCCTCGAACCAAGCCTTGAACGACTTGGGCGCAACCTCCACCATCTCCCGCGCCAACCGCCCGGCCCCCTCGACATCCCCAACCCGGTCAGCCTCGACCCACTCTCCCCAAACAACCCGAGCCGACCGCCCACCACCCCGCCCCAAAAGACCCATCCACCCATTCTGCCGCCACACGGGTCTAGGCCTTTCACGGCACGAGGCGCGCCTGTGCCTCGGCTCGTTGGGCCCGTTTGGCGGATCGGGTTTCGACAGTGGGCAGGATGATCGCCATGGTCGACGCCCCGAGTGATGTCCCCGCATTCCAGGACCTGCTTGCCACTCAACCGCGCGTGACCGATTTGGTCCTCGCGCCCGACGGAACGCGCTTGATCGCGTCTGTGCAGACGATCAACGCTGAGGGAACCAGGTACGTTTCGGGGCTCTGGGAGGTGGATCCGTCCGGCGAGCGCGAGACCCGCTTCGTGGTCGGGTCCGTCCCGGGTGACTTCGCACCGGCGTTCGACGCCAGCGGCACGCTGCTGTTCCTCTCCGGCCGCGAGAAGGCCGACCCCACTGGCACAAGTGGTGACACCCTGGGTACGGCGCTGTGGGCGCTGGCCGGGCGCGGCGAGGCCGAGCCGATCGCGCACCACCCTGGGGGCATATCCGCCTTCACCGTCGCCAAGGGCGCCAGCACTGTCGCCTACACCGCTGCCTTGCTGCCCGGCGCCGCGGATGCCGAGACACACGCCGAACTTCGCCAGGCCCGCCAGCACGCCATGGTCAACGCGGTCCTGTACGAGGCGAGCCCGACCCGTGCCTGGGGCAACGACCTCGGCCCTGACGAACCGCACACCTTCGTCCTCCGCTCCGACGGTGGTGCGGTCAACGCCGGCGGCCAGGGCCTCGCGGGCGGGGACGTGGCGCTGTCGCCGGATGGATCGCTGGTGGCCTACACGCGGGCCGCGACCGGCCGCGCCCCGGACACGAATGTCGTGGTGGTCGCCGACGCGGCCACTGGTGCAGAGCGCCGTACGCTCTCGCGGCCTGGCAACCAGTACCACCGCCTGGCCTTCACCGCCGATGGCACGAGGTTGGTCTGCCAGCGCCAGCGGGAGGAGACCTATGACACCGAGTGGAGGGTCACGCTGGTCGCGTTCGACCTGGCCTCCGGTGAAGAGACCGATCTCCTGCCGGAGTTCGACAACTGGCCATGGCCGGGGCGGGCCGTCCTCTCACCGATCCCCGGGGACGACACACTGTGGTTCACCGGCGACGAGCGAGGCCACTGCCCGATCTTCCGCCGCGACGCGGACGGCACGGTCACCCGCCTGACCGCCTCCGGCGCCTACGCCTCGCTGTGCGTGGCGCCCGATGGGTTCGCCCTCTACGCGCTGCGCAGCACGATCGACAGCCCGCCCCGAGTGGTCAGGCTGGACGCCACCACGGCCGATCAACAACCCACCGCCCTCAAGACCCCCGGGGATCTCGGATCGCTTCACGGCACCCTGACCGAGGTGCACGCCGAGGCGGACGACGGCTTCCCGTTGCGTGCCTGGCTCGCTCTTCCTGCGGACGTCTCGGTCGAGCGCCCTGCACCGCTGATCGTCGTCCCGCACGGCGGACCGCAGGGGTCCTGGAGCGCCTGGACCTGGTCGTGGAACCCATGGCCGTTCGCCGCTCGCGGCTACGCGGTGCTGCTACCGGACCCGGCGCTGTCCACCGGCTACGGGCAACGCATGCAAGAACGCGGCCGCGGCCAGTACGGCGGCCAGCCCTACCGTGACGTCATCGCGCTGACGGACGCGGCGCTGGCACGCGACGACCTCGACCCGACCCGGACGGCGCTGGCCGGCTGGTCGTACGGCGGCTATCTGGCCAACCGGACCGCGACCCGCACCGACCGCTTCAAGGCGATCGTCTCGCACGCCGGCATGTGGAACCTGGAGGCGTTCCAGACCGACACGGACCTGCACGCGTACTTCCGGAAGATCCTCGGCGACCCCCGGACGCAGCGCGAACGCTACGACGCCAACTCACCACACCTCGACGCGGCGAAGGTGACGACGCCAATGCTGATCGTGCACAGCGGCAAGGACTACCGAACCCCGGTAGGCCAGGCACTCGAACTACACAACGACCTCCACCGCCTCGACGTACCCGTCAAGTTCCTGTACTTCCCCGACGAGCGCCACGCCATCGGAGCGCCCAACCATCTCCGGCTCCTGTACGAGACGGTCCTGAACTTCCTCGACCACCACGTCCTCGACCAGCCCTGGAAGCGCCCCACCCTGCTCTGACCGACCTGGCGACACGGTCAGGCGTGATTGCTGTTGGCGCAGGTCGGCCGCTGAGTTTGGGAAGGAGAGTCAATGACTCTGCGAGCGGTACCTGGCACTCTCACAGCGCATCTGGGTCGTTCGAGTTGACGTCGGAGAACCCCAGGCGTGCCGAGAACATGATCTACGCCCCGCGGAGGACCCGGTCGCCGAGGTCCGAGCGGCGGTAGAGGATTGAGCGGCCGTGCCGAGCCGAGATGAGCAGGCCGGCCGCGCGCAGTGCGCGCAGGTGCTGGTTGACGGCGCTCGGCGTGACGTCGAGGCGCACGGCGAGCTCGGTCGACGACGTCGGCGTCTCGAGCAGCCTCAGCAGCTGGGCACGGACACGGCCGATCAGGCCCACCAGGGCGGTCGGCGGCGTAGTCGTCTCGGTCTCCCACAGCGTTCCGAGACCGCGTGCCGGGTACATGATGTGCGGCGGCTCCTCGGGAGAGATCGGCACCGATCCGCGCCGGCTGAAGAGCGAGGGAGTGAGCGTCAGGCCGCGACCGGCGGTCGAGGTGCGGTAGGAGTAGTCGCTGCGCAGACGAATCCGGAGGACGGTGTCGTCGAGGCGTACATGTGGGTCGATCCCTGCGAACATCGCCGCGAGACCGGCTTGCGCCGTGACCCGGCCGCGGTAGACGACGTCGGCCTCGAGCACTGTCCGCATCCGCGCCCAGTACGGCTCGAAACAGGCCTCCCAGTAGTCCCGCAGCGCTGCCAGCACACGATCGAGCACCTTGTCCGGCCGACCCCGAAGTACCGGCGGGAGCATGGCCGGATGGATCTCCGCCAGATCCGCGCGTACGACGCCGGCCGGCGTGCCCGTGAGCGCCGCCAACTCGTCGTCGATCCGGCCGAGCGGTGTGTAAGGCCGCGGAGTGAGGAAGTCCGGCGTCCACAGTGACTCGTTCGTCAACGCGCCGAGCAGTTCCAGGTCGAGGCCGGCACGCGACGGCCCGGTGGCCCGCAGCCAGGGCAGTTGAAGCGGGAATCGGCCGGGGTCGCGCAGGGTCCGCAGGGAGAGGACCAACTCGTTCAGCGGCGAGATCGCGAAACGAACTTCGCCGAGGTCGTTGCCCGCGAGCTCGTACTCGATCATGAAGGAATACCCTACATCTCTGGTATCGGCGGACCTCCGGATGCCACAACTGTCAGGTGCCTGAACTCCTCCGCGATCCCCTCGAGCGCGCACTCGCCTCCGCCGTGGCCGCGATGTCGCTGTCCCGTGGAATGTTCTTCGCCGTCAGCGCCCTGTACTTCACCCGCGGCGTCGGCCTGTCTCCCGCCGTCGTCGGGATCGGTCTCACCCTCGCCGGAGGGGTCGGCGTCCTGGCGTCGTACGTCGGTGGGCGACTGAGCGACCGATGGGGTGCCGATCGGCTCCAGCAGTGGGCGCTGGCCGCGAACGGAGCCTCGCTGCTGGCGTACTCCCTCGCCGGCGACGTCGTCAGTTTCGTCCTGGTCGCGGCCTGCGTCTCCGCCACCCGCGGCCTGCAGAGCACCGCCCAGATGACGATGCTCGCCCGTTGGTACGTCGGCCCGGAGCGGGTCGCTGTCCGCGCCCGGCTGCGGGTGGTGATGAATGTCCTCATCGGCATCGGCACCCTGCTCGCGGGACTGGCGCTGATGGCCGACACCACAATGGCCTACCGCCTGACGGTGGTACTCGTCGGCGCGATCACGATCCTCGGCACGGTCCCACTGATTGGCCTGCGCCGCAGGGTCGCCGGGCTGGCTGCACGGATGGACGCCTCCGGTAGCGCCGAGGCGTCACGCGGACGCTCGCCCCTACGGGATCGCACGTACGTCGCCTCGACAGTCCTCAACGCCGTACTCGCGGTCCACTTCGGGCTGACAACGGTCGGGGTCCCGCTGTGGGTGGCAGACCACACCGACGCGCCGACCATCGTCGTATCCGCGCTCCTGCTCGTGAACACCGCCTACGTAGCGCTCTTCCAGGTCCGTGCCTCCCGCGGCACCCAGAACCTGCGCACCGCTGGGCGGTCAGTACGCCGAGCGGGCCTGCTTCTGCTCACCGCCTGCCTGCTCTTCGCCTTGGCGGGCCATCTCGGCGCCGCGGCCGCAATCGCCGTCCTGTTCCTCGCCGCCCTCGCCTCCTCCGCAGCCGAGACGCAGGGCGAAGCAGGAGGCTGGGGCATGGCCTTCGAACTCGCCGACCCCACTCGCGCCGGCGCCTACCAAGGCCTCAGCCAAACCGGCAACGCACTCGCACTGATGCTCGGCCCCGCCGTCGTCACCACAACCGCGATCGACCACGGCACGCCAGGTTGGATCGCGCTCGGCACACTCTTCGCAGCCACCGGCACCGCCACCGCGGTCGTCGCGAACCACGCCGCCACACACAGGGACCAGCGCAACACACCCGTCGGGCCTCTCCCGCCTGAACTTGATGCCACAGTCGCCCCGCGCGGTCGTGGTGACCAGAACTGACACACTTTCGTTCGCGGGGCGCCAAGTGTTTGCCGTGGCCGAGTGGCAGCTGACCGAAGCGATCTGTTGGGTCCGCGTGGGCTGGTCTTCACATGCGAAAGGCCGGTCCGCGGACCGGCCTCTTCGGGAGCGTGGGCGATACTGGGTTCGAACCAGTGACCTCTTCGGTGTGAACGAAGCGCGCTACCACTGCGCCAATCGCCCGCTCTGGTGGTGCTGGTGTTGCTTTGTGGTGCCTTGCGGGTGAAACCATAGCGCATCATTCAGCGACGATCTAATCCGGCCGGGCTACTCTTGCTGCAAGACGGAGACCCCGTCGCGTTGGAGACGTGATTGTGACTTTCTCGCACGACACCGAGCAGGCGCTCGGCACGCTGGTCCGGCTGGTGAACACGCTGCCCGGGCCGAACAGCCAGGTCGACACGATGGATTCGCTCGAGGATCTGGAGAAGTTCGTCCAGGAGCGCGAGTTCAGTGCGGTCGGCACGCTGACGGAGAAGGATCTGTCCGAGGTCCGTGAGTTGCGGCCGTTGTTCTCGCCGGTGTTCACCACGGAATCCGATGCCACGGCGGCGGCGATGATCAACGCGATCGTCGCCCGCGGTACGACGACGCCGCGGTTGACGAACCACGACGGGCACCCGTGGCACATCCACTACTCGCGTGACGGCGCGTCGCTGGCGTGCCGGATCACGGTCGAGTGCGGGATCGCGCTTGCCCAGGTGATCTCGGCCGGCGAACGTGAACGGCTCCGCCGCTGTGAGGCCCCGGACTGTGACGACGCTCTGATCGACCTGTCCCGCAACCGCTCGAAGCGCTACTGCGACGCCCGTACCTGCGGCAACCGCTTGCACGTCGCCGCCTACCGCGAACGCCGCAAGGCCTCAGGCGAATAACGGCCTCGGACAGCTCTCCGCAGCAGGATGCGGAGAGCTGTTCTACTGATGCCGCGAACAACAGTTCCGCGGGCTGTTCGGCCGCGTGCGAACGGGTTACGGGTCGAGGTCTTCGGCGGAGCGGGTCGCGAAGATGCGGGCGACCTCGGTGGTGATCGGGCCGGGGGCGGGGAGGTCTCGGTCGTCCACGCGATGGATGGCTTGGACGTCGCGGGTGGTCGACGTGAGGAAGACCTCGTCAGCCTCGAAGAGGCGTTCCAGCGGTACGTCGCGCTCCACGCCACCGAACCAGGCGAGGACCAGGGCACGGGTGACACCGGCGAGAGCGCCCGACTCGAGGGTCGGTGTGACGAGCTCGCCGTCGTACACGCAGAAGATGTTCGAACCGGTGCCCTCACAGAGATTGCCGACCGTGTTGGCGAAGATCGCCTCGCTGCCGCCGCGTTCCTTCGCATAGGCGAGCGCTCGGACGTTCTCGGCGTACGACGTCGTCTTGAGACCGGCGACCGCGCTGCGTTCGTTGCGGACCCACGGGACCGTCACGATCGCCGACGTCGGTCCGGGCTGCTGGATCGCCTGGGACGCGACCACGATCGTCGGGCCGGACGTACCGCGATCGGACGACAACGGTGAGACACCACCCGTGTACGTGATTCGCAGCCGGCCGAACCGGATGTCCGGGTCGGCCTTCACCACCGCCGCGATGCCTTCCTCGACGCGCGCGACCTCCGGCTCCGGCAGACCGAGACCGACCGCGGACCGGACCAGCCGCTCCAGATGCTTGGTGACCGCGAACGGTCGCCCGTCGACGATCTTGATCGTCTCGAACACCCCGTCGCCCGTCGTCAGCCCGTGATCGAGTGGCGAGACGACCGCCAGGTCGTCCTGCAGGGTGCCGTTCAGCCAGATACGCATTGGTGCTCCTTCCGCAGAACACCTTAGTGCTAAGGCGATCCGGGCCGATCGGCCCGTCCGTAGGTGACGGGTTGATGACCGTACGTCGACCTGTGGAGGGACCCCGGTTTTTGAACTCCGGGGGAGATGGGCTAATGTTCTTCTCGCGCCGGGGGAACGAAAAACCGGTCGCAACGCGGACGTAGCTCAGTTGGTAGAGCGCAACCTTGCCAAGGTTGAGGTCGCCGGTTCGAACCCGGTCGTCCGCTCGGAGAGGGTTCGGCAGGCCAGCTTTCTTCTCACTGGTGGAGTGGCCGAGAGGCGAGGCAACGGCCTGCAAAGCCGTGTACACGGGTTCGAATCCCGTCTCCACCTCGAAACCCTCACAACAGGTTTCTGTACCGTTTGGACGATTGGCGCAGCGGTAGCGCGCTTCCCTGACACGGAAGAGGTCACTGGTTCGATCCCAGTATCGTCCACGAAGGCGATGGGCGACTCGTGCCTGCGGAGAGCGCAGGCCGGGTCGCCTTCGTCGTTTGTGCGGCGTCGCTGCGCTCGCCGCGAGCGGGGGCTCCGCCACCCGCACCCCTGGCGCCTTCGCTTCGCTCGGCGGCTGGGGCTGGGCGCCGCGGATTGCTTTCCGGCGTGGGTTGATCGCCGCGGTCTGCTGTCCGGCGTGGGTTGATCGCCGCGGTCTGCTGTCCGGGCCGGCGGGGCTGATTGCCGCGGCTGGCTTTCGGCTGGGGTTGCTTCCGGTGGGCTGATCACCGGGGTCGCTCTCGGGCTTGGGGTGGTTCGGTTGCCGGCTTGACTGCCTGGGCCGGTCAGTTGCTGGAGGTTGGCGAGCTTAGGGGTTGGGCTCCTGTGCGGCACCGCATATTTCTGGGTGTGCGCAGGCGGAGGTGTTATACGATGGCGGTCGAAATTTGATGGGTGTCGTATAAGGGGTGGGTCGTGCGGGCGTTGGTGCAGGGGAGTCTTGAGGGGCCGCGGGGGATGCGGGTGGTGGATGACGTGGCGGTGCCGGTGCCGGGGGTTGGGGAGGTGCTGGTCAAGGTGGGGGCTGCCGGGGTGAACTTCGCGGATGTGATGCAGACGCGGGGGACGTATGACGGTGGGCCTGCAGTGCCTTATGTGGCTGGGTTTGAGGGGGCGGGGGAGGTTGTTGCGCTGGGCGCCGACGTGGGTGGGGTCGAGGTTGGGGCTCGGGTGATCGGGACTGGGGCGGGGGCGTTCGCGGAGTACGTGGTGATGGCGGCGGATGGGGTGGCGCCGGTGCCGGAGGGGTGGCGGGACGAGGAGGCGCTCGGGCTCGTGCTCAATTGGGCGACGGCGTTGGCTGCGCTCAAACCCCTGGGTCAGGTCAGAGCCGGGGACACGGTGTTGGTTCATGCGGCGGCTGGGGCGGTAGGGCAGGCTGCGGTGCGGATGGCCAAGCATTACGGGGCGACCGTGATCGGTACGGCGTCGGGGGAGAAGCATGAGGTGGTGCGGGGGCTTGGCGCTGATCAGGTGGTCGACTACCGGACCTCCGACATCGCGAAAGAAGTACTGCGGCTGACGGGCGGCAGGGGCGTGGACGTCGTACTGGAGTCGGTGGGTGGGGAGACGTTTGCGAAGAGACTCGAGGTGGCCAGGCGGGTGACGGGGAAGGTTGTTGTGTACGGCGTTGCGGGGGGTGAGGCGTCGGTCAGCAACTGGGAGTTGAACTTCAAGCACCAGGTGCATGTGATCGGGCTGCATATCGGGGTGCTGAGTCAGCAGGCGCCGGACCTGTATGCCGAGTTGATGGCTGAGCTGTCCAGGCTGATCTCGATCGGGGTGTACCCGCCTGGCGAGCCGACCGTGTACGACCTGGCCGACGGACCGAAGGCCTTGGCCGAACTGGA
The DNA here is from genome assembly GCF_043197365.1 of Kribbella sp. NPDC049174. Taxonomy (NCBI): domain Bacteria; kingdom Bacillati; phylum Actinomycetota; class Actinomycetes; order Propionibacteriales; family Kribbellaceae; genus Kribbella; species Kribbella sp. NPDC049174. The sequence continues at coordinate 1,373,679 of NZ_JBICSZ010000001.1, forward strand.
GGCGCGAGCCACGGTCGGCAAGATCGCCCTCAAACCCTAGAACTGAACAGACTGCGCGAGGCGGAGGCCCAGGTCTTCGATCGCGAAGGTGGGGTGGGAGCGGCGGCGGACGGTCGAGCCGATCGAGCGTTCCGGGTCGGCGAAGCCGGCGCCGCGGAAGATGCGGTATGAGCCGTACGTCGCTGGGTCGTAGAGGTCCCAGCACCACTCCCAGACGTTGCCGAGCATGTCGTGCAGACCCCACGCGTTCGGTGCCTTCAACCCAGCGGTCTGCACCCGGCCAGAAGAGTTGTCGGCGTACCAGGCGATGTCGTCGAGCGGACCGTAGCGGTAGGCCGGCGTACCGGTGGTGCAGGCGTACTGCCACTCGGCCTCGGTCGGCAGGCGGTACCCGGGAGAGCCCGCGTCCCAGCTGACCTCCGAGCCGTCGATCACATACGCAGAAGGCAAGCCGGCGTCGTCCGACAACTGGTTGCATAAGGCAATGGCGTCGTACCAGCTGACACCGGTCAGCGGTACGTCGTCCGCGCCGGTGAGCGGGTAACGGGCGAGGCGGAACGCGGACAGGTCGACCTGCCAGCGGGTGCCGAGGCGGTCGTCCCGGAGGGCGATGGTGCCGGCCGGGATGTCGACCATCGATTGCATCCGGCAACCCTACGGAACGTCAGTAGTAGCGCCGGAGTTTCGGCCACAGAGTGGACCACGGCTCGGCGGGGGAGTCGCACCGGACCAGCGCCGCGCCGTCCTCGTCGTTGGAGACGATGTTGTCGATCGTGGCGACCTGTTCGCAGCCGCGGAAGTGCGCTTCGAACGACGGGTTGCGTTCGATCTCGACGAGCAGGACCGGGCCGGTCTGCGTGTCGGCCGGGCGTTCCCAGTCGGCGAAGCTCATGTGTCCCGAGTACGCCGGTGGAAGGCCGAGCGCCGGCCCGTAGCGGCGAAGGGCGCCGGCCTCGCCGTAGTTGCCGGTGAAGATCGTGACCGACGATCGTTGGTCGGCGGGGATCCGGTTCCACTCCGCGGCGACGGTGTCAGCCAATTGAGGCCAGCCGATCTGCTCGCCCTGTTCCTTGTTGACCGGGATCACGAAGTCGACCGCCGAAGCCGGCAGCAGCGGCAACGTGAACACAGCAGACGTCACGGCCGCCAGCGCGAGGCCAACGGCTACCGCACGACGCGGCCAGGACAGCACCTGCTCGGCACCGGCGGCGACCAGGACGAGCAGCAGTGGCAGGGCGTAGTACGACTTCCCGCCAACGGCCAGTACGGCGACGCACAGCAGCGGATACGCCAACGCGACAGACCGCGCCCAAGGCATCCGCCACAACCGTCGAAACCCGGCCACCCAGACAGGAATCAGGAACGGCGACAACTGCAGTAGCTGCAGCGGAATGAACATGATCCGGTTCTCGGTCCCGTCGTCCTCGCTGATGCCGCCGGCCACCGTGAGCTGCGGCCAGTCGTGCTGGAACTGCCACAGCACATTGGGCAATGCCACCACCCCAGCAACTGCGACACCGGCCAGCAGCCACCAGGAACGCAGTACGTCACGCGGTCCGACGATCAGCAGCGCCAGCAACAGCGCACCGATCGGCAGGACGACCAGGTACTTGTTCTCCAACGCAATGCCCGCAGTCAGGCCGAGTGCGAGCCACCACCGCCCGTCGCCCGTCCGCAGCAGCTTCACCGCGAAGAGACAGATCAGCATCCACGCCAGCAGGTCGTACGTCGCCGTCGACACCAGATGCCCGACACCGAGCAGAAACCCGGACACGGCAGCACACACAGCGGCCAGCAGTTGCCCGCGGCGCGAGCTGCCGAACTCCCGCGCGATCAACGCCACCACGACAACAGTGACCGCCGATGCCAGTGTCGACACCACCCGCAGACCCATCGGGGTGTTGCCAAAGATGAACGTCGACACCTGCGCCAGCAATGGCGTGAGCGGCGGCTGGTCGACGTACCCCCAGTCGAGCTTCTGACCCGCGACCATGAAGTAGAGCTCGTCCCGGTGGTATCCGTACCGCCCGGACAGTGCCGTGAGCACGATCGCGACAACGGCCGCGACGGACGCGACCGGAACGGTTGCGAACTCGGGCACCGACGGGCGAGTGGCTGTCATGCGGGAATGCTGTCAGCCCGTCGGCTCCCGGACCAGGAATTGATCAGGAACTGGTGCGGACTTTTCCGAGTACTGGCGCAGACGCCGTTCGGTTCTCCGCGTCAGCTCCGGCCGCCGCCCGCGTCAGTTGAGGAAGAAGGGCCGTTCGTCGCGGTCCAGGAGCAGGACCCGGCCGGCCAGAGTGTCGTCCTCGACGAACCGAACGACGGCGTCGGTCAGAACCTCGAGGGGGACCAGCGCGGGCCCGCGCTCGGCCTCGGGAAGCTCCTCGCGCTCCCGGACACCGCGCTCGGTCGCCACCCAGTCAGGAGCCACACAGTTGACCCGGACCCCATGGCTCTCGGCGAGCGGCGCCAGCGTCGTGGTGAGCCGGACGAGGGCCGCCTTGGCAGCGCTGTATTCCGGCGACACATGCGGCCCGAACCCCAGCCCTGCGGTCGATCCGACGTTCACGATCGCCCCACCGCCGGCCTCTCGCATGCCTGGCAGCGCGAGCTGCGTGGTCAGCATCGGCGCGCGCAGATTGAGGTCGAGGGACGCCGACCAGCGCTCGACGGACGCCTCAGGAAAGCACGGCCGCAACGAAGGGCCACCGCCGGCGTTGTTGACCAGGATGTGTGGTTGACATGCCATCAGGTCCGCCACTGCGTCGTCGTCGCGCAGGTCGACCCGGACGAACCGCGCCTTGGCCCCGATCGAGTCGCAGGTCTGCATCCCGCCGGACGCGTCGATATCGGCGACGACCACCTCGGCGCCCTCGGCCGCCAGCCGTTGCGCGATCGCCCGGCCGATCCCGACCGCGGCTCCGGTGACGACCGCGAGTTTCCCGTCGATCCGCATGTCCGATCACCTCCAGGACCCACCGTGCCACCGTCCACCGACAAAGCCGTGGCATGCGAGATGATGTTGGTATGTCAACCGGACGACGAGCGGCCCTGCTCTACGAGCAGCTCAGTACGCATGTGCTGGAGCAGATCCGCCGCGGTGCGCTGCGGCCCGGCGACCGGGTGCCCTCGGAGATGGAGCTCGCGACCCAGTTCGAGGTCAGCCGGATCACCTCCAAGCGGGCGCTCGAGGTACTGCGGGAGGCCGGCCTGGTCGAGCGGATCCGCGGCCGGGGCACGTTCGTGGTGCGGAACCTGCCCGACCTGACCGGAGTCACCGTGCCGCTCAAGGGCCGGGTGCCGCGGCCGAAGCACGAGGCCCGGTCGGTGGCGTTCGTCGTACCGGATATGTCCGAGGCGTATGGCTTGGATCTGCTCAACGCGATCGAGGAGCGGTGTGCGGAGCACGGCGCTCATCTCGTCGTACGGCGGACGCACGGCCGGCAGTCCGACGAGGAGAAGGCCGTCGACTCGCTGGTGTCGACCGGTGAGGTGGACGGGCTAATCGTCTTCCCGGTGCATGGCGACTTCTACAACGCGAGCCTGTTGCGGCAGGTGCTCGACGGCTACCCAGTGGTGCTGGTCGACCGTCACCTGTCGGGCATCCCGGTCGCCGCCGTCCACACCGACAACGTGGCGGCCTCGCGGGCGTTGACGTCGCGGCTACTCGATCGAGGGCATCGGCACATCGCCTTCGTCTCCCCGCCACCGGTCAACACGTCGTCGATCGAGGACCGGCTGGAGGGGTTCCGGACCGCCTTCGCGGGTCGCGGCCAGGCCTACGAGCTGACCGAGCTGCGCAGCACGCTGCCCGGATCCACGACGACCGAGAGCATCCGGGCCGACGTCGACGTCATCAGGGCGTTCCGCGAGCGGGTGCCGGACGTGACGGCGTACGTCGCGTGTGAATACAACCTGGCCCGGATGGTCGACCGGGCGCTGAACGGCGAGCAGGTGGTCGCGTGTTTCGACTCTCCAGGGGACTCGATCGGCGGGCCGCCGTACCTGCATGTCCGGCAGAACCAGCGGGAGATGGGCCGGCGCGCGGTCGACCTGCTACTGGCCCAGTTGCGCGGTGAGTCGGTGCCGAACCTGTCGATCGTTCCGTTCGAGCTCGTCGATGCCGAAGGCAACTGAAGACCTGACTTTCGGCAGTACGACGCTGTCGGCCGGACTGTGTAGCGTCTGCGTATGAACTGGCGACGCGTGGGAGACGTCGGCCTGTGGGCCGGTCTGAGCCTCCTCGTGCTCGCGGAGAGCGGCGCCCGGAACGACTCGTACTGGGTGCGGGCGGCCTGTGTCGCCGCCCTGTTCGTCGGTGTCTTCGTCCGCCGGGTCCGGCCGCTGCTGGCGTTCACCGTGGTGGCCTGGGCGCAGATCGTCATCCTCGCCTTCGCCCTCGGTACGTCGCACGGCGTGCAGATTGCGCTGGTTCCGGCGATCACCCTGCTGAGTTACCTGGCCGGGCGGCGGGAGACACAGCTCAAGCACTTCGTGCTGGTGTGCAGTTGGTCCCTGCTCGGGATGCTCCTGCTCACCTTGGTCGTCCGTCGCGAGGAGCAGGCGACGGAAGCGGTGCTCACCTGGCTGGTGATGTTGCTGCTCGCCTTGCTGCTGGTCGTGCTGCCGTGGCTGATCGGGCGGTACCGAGCCCAGCAGGCGTTGCTCACCACGGCCGGGTGGGACCGAGCCGAGCGGATCGAGCGCGAGCAGCGGATGGCGATCGACCAGGAGCGACTCAGGGAGCGTTCGCGGATCGCGCAGGACATGCACGACTCGGTCGGGCACGAGCTGAGTCTGATCGCCTTGCGGGCCGCGGCGCTGGAGCTCGATCCGTCGCTGCCGGACAAACATCGCCGGGCCGCGTCCGAGCTGCGCGAGATGGCGGGTACGGCGACCGACCGGCTCGGCGACATCATCGGCGTACTGCGGGACACGGATGCTCCGCTGGTCCCACGCGACGAGAACGTGCCGACGCTGGTCGAGCGCGCGGCCGCATCCGGGCTCGCGGTGCGGCTGGTCCAGGAGGGTGATGCCGAGCTGTCACCGATGGTGGACCGCGCGGTCCATCGCGTCGTCCAGGAGTCACTGACGAACGCGAGCAAGCACGCCTCGGGCGCGGCGGTGACCGTGACCGTGACGTCCGGCGAGGACGACGTACGGGTGCGGATCGTCGACACGGGTGCTGTGCGGCCGGTGCCGTCGTCTGTCCCATCCTCGGGTCGCGGGCTGGACGGGTTGCGTGAGCGGGTGCGGCTCGTGGGCGGGACGCTGACCGCTGGACCGTTGCGAGACGGGTTCGAGGTCGTCGCGACGATGCCGCGGGCAGGCGGCCCGCCGGAGCCGGAGGCGGAACCGTCCGTGTCCGCCGCGGCGGCCGAACGGGCCACGGTACGGCGGAGTGTCCGGCGCGGACTGATCACGGCCGTCGCGGCCCCGCTGATCCTCGGAGCGGTGGTCGGCGTGGTTGCGCTGGCCTACTACCTGGTCGCCGGCTACAGCTCGATCCTGCTGCCCAGCAAGTACGACGGCCTGACCATCGGGCAGCCCGAGCACGAGGTGGAGAAGGCGCTGCCCTCGATGCAGATGATCGACCCGCCGGCCGAGGGCTACACGCCGCCGGCCGGCTGGACCTGTCGCTACTACCGCCCGGACGCGCCGTTCTCCGCCAACTACGCCTACCGGCTCTGCTTCGACGACGGTGTCCTTGTCGCGAAGGCCATCGTCCAGACCGGCTCTGTCCCCCCGACTACCGAGACAGGTTGATTGCGTGATCAGGGTTCTGCTGGCCGATGACGAGGCGATGGTGCGCGCCGGGGTCAAGGCGATCCTCGGCACCGACGACGAGATCGAGGTCGTTGCCGAGGCAGCGGACGGCATCGAAGCGGTCGAGGCGGTACGGCGGCACCGGCCGGACGTGGCCGTGCTGGACATCCGGATGCCACGGATGGACGGACTGGCCGCCGGCGCGGAGATTCGCCGCACCATGCCCGAGACGGCCGTGGTGATCCTCACGACGTTCTCCGAGGACGCCTACATCGCCCGTGCCCTGGGCGACGGGGCGAGCGGTTTCCTGCTCAAGTCCGGCGACCCTCGCGAACTGATCGCGGGCCTGAAAGCTGTCGCGGAAGGTGCCGCCTTCCTGTCGCCGCGCGTGGCGCAGCGGGTGATCGCCGAGCTGAGTGCCGGCGCGGGCGGCGGCGCGATGGCCCGGGCCGCGGCCGCGAAGGAGCAGGTCGCCGTGCTGAGCCCGCGTGAGCTGGAGGTGCTGGGACTGGTCGGCGCGGGCCTGTCGAACGCCGAGATCGCCCAGCGTCTGTTCCTGGTCGAAGGCACGGTCAAGGCCTACGTCAGCGCCGTTCTGCTCCGCCTCGGCGTCAAGAACCGGGTCCAGGCCGCGATCGTTGCCTACGAAGCGGGTCTGGTCGCCGGTTGACCGGTCGGGACCGGCGCGCAGGCTGGTCGGACGACGGTCGTGAGGTGGTCGTGCGACGCTCCGGGTGGTGACGCCCTGTGGACACCCGGTCATGGGATAGTGGACGTCTCCCGGGGACCTCACCCTCCGGATGATCCAGCAACCTCTGGGGCCACCGCGCCCCCTCGAACAGAATCGGGGATCCAGGTCGTGACCGACTCGCACAATTCCGGACAGCACAAAGACCGGGAAGCGGCGGCGGCCGAGGTCCGGAGAATGTGGCAGCCGACCCCCTCCTGGACCCAGCCGGACCCGAACCAGGTGCCCGAGCGCGAGCCCGAACCCGCGGCCGAGCCCGTCGAGAAGCCGGACGCCCTGTCCCAGGAGTTCCCGGCCGACACGTGGTCCCAGCCCGCGACCCAGCAACCGGCGCCGTGGAGCCAGCCGGCCACCCCGCCGCCTGCCCCGCCTGCACCGTCCTGGTCCCAGCCGGCGGCCGAGTCGACCGGCTCGTGGACGCAGCCCGCGAGCGAGCCGGACGAGTTCGACGAGACCGACAAGGCGAGCGCTGACACCGACGGCGGCGACGACCAGCAGGGCTCGAGTGCCGAGGGTGGTACGACGGGTGCCGCGCCGGTCTTCGGCGGTTCGTCGTTCAGCGGCTCGGGCCTCAGCGGAAGCCCGGCAGCCGGTGGCCCTACGGCCGGCGGCCATGCGGCTGGTGGTCAGGCCGCGGGAGGCCCGGCCGCGGGTGGACAGGCAGGCCCGCCGCCGGCGGCCGGTGGTCCGGCTCAGGGCGGCCAGCCGTTGTCTCCCGCTGCGCAGCACTTCTTCCCGCAGGGCATTCCCGGTCAGCACGCGCCGCAGCAGCAGCGCGAGGTCTCGTACCGGACCGACGAGCTGATCCAGGCGCTGCCGCTGCCCCGGGAGGCCCCGGCGGAGCGCGGCATCCGCAGTGCGCTTCGGCTGCGTCCCGGGAGCACCGAGCGGATGGAGCGGATCGCACGGGCGACCGCGGCGACTGCCTTCCGGCGTCCGGTGACGATCGTCGTCGCCAACCCCAAGGGCGGCTCGGGCAAGACGCCGACGACGCTGTTGCTGGCTGGTGCGCTCGGTCAGGCCCGCGGCGGTGGTGTGGTCGCGTGGGACAACAACGAGCTGCGCGGCAACATGCACCTGCGCACGCACGACACGAACAGCCGGTCCACGGTCACGGACATGCTGCAGGCGATGCCGATGCTGACCCAGCCGGATGCCCGGCTCGGCGACGTCGCGGCGTACCTGCGTCACCAGGTGGCCGGGCAGTACGACGTACTGACGTCGGCGACCACGACGTACGCGCAGATCGAGGCGAAGGACTTCGACCAGATCCACCGGTTGCTGAGCCGGTTCTACAAGGTCCTGGTGATCGACACCGGGAACAACGAGGGCTCCAGCAACTGGCGTGAGGCGATGAAGGCAGCCGACGCTCTCGTCATCCCGATCAAGTGGAAGAGCCTGTCCTGTGCGGCCGCCGTACAGATGCTGGAGGAGCTGGACAACCAGGGCCCGGAGGCGCAGCGGCTGATCCGCCGCGCGGTGATCGCGGTCTCGAACGGTCCCGGCGACGTGAACAAGGAGGTCGAGAAGCAGCTCCGGTCGTACTTCGAGTCACGCGCCGCTGCCGTGGTCGACATCCCCACCGACCAGCACATCGCCGCCGAGGGCCCGCTGGACCACTCGGCCCTGCAGCCGACCACCCGTCGGGCCGCCCTCGAGCTCGCGGCCAAGGTGTCGGAGCAGATCACGATCGCTCTCAACGTCCCACGCTGACAGCACAGTGAAGTCGCCCAGGCCGCTCCCGGCCTGGGCGACTTCGTGTTTCAGGCGTCCCGGCGGGTCAGGACCCGGGTGCCCAGGACCAGGGCCGCCACGACCCAGGCCAGCAGGACCACGACGCTCAGGGTGGGGGAGATGGGGTCGGTGGTGCCGCTCAGGAAGTTCTGGCCGGCGCCTCCGGGGAGCAGAGCGGCCACCCAGACGAGGACGCGCAAGCCGCTTTGGCCGAGCATCAGGGGCAGGACCATCAGGAGCAGGAACGCCGCGGTCAAGGTGCCGGCGGTACTGCGGATCATCCACGCGATCCCCAGCGAGAACAGACCGGCCGCGGTCAGGTAAAAGGCGACCGACAGCACGTCCGTCACCAGCGAGCGCGCATCCCAGTCAGCCCACGAGCCCGCCATCAGGCCTCCGGCGACAGCCGCAACCGCCGCCATCACCAGGCCGTAGACGAACAGCACGGGCGTCAGCACGACCGCCTTGGCCTGTACGACGTTGCGCCGTACCGGGGTCCACTGGAGGGTCGAGCGGATGCTGCCGGTCGCGTACTCCGAGGTGACTGTCAGCAGAGCAAACGCGGCGACGATCACCTGCAGGATCAGGACGGCCGAGATGCCGAACCCACCGACAGGCTGTGGCGCCACCACCTGCCCCGGCTCGGGATGGTCCATGTCGTACGCCGTACCAAGGCCGAACTGGAGGCCCAGCAGGGCCGTCAGGATCAAGGCGGACAGGATGTTCAGCCCACTCGACCGGACGGTCCACAGCTTGGTCCACTCGGAGCGCACCGCATCTCCCAGCCGAGACCTCGACCTGACAGTGACAGTTGCCGTAGTCATCTTTCACCTGCTTCTACGAGTTCGGGCTCGACCTCAGCTCGAGGCTGACGTTTGCGGAGTTGGTGCCGGACGACCTCGACGATCACCGTGACCATCAGGGCTAGGCCGATGCCGAGAACGACGCCCTTCAAGGGGTTGTCCTCGAAGGCCTTGCCGCCGATGTAGCCGACCAGAGCGCAGTACACGCCCCAGCTGACCGCGGCGAGCCCGGCGAACAACGAGAACTTGCGCAGTGGGTAGCGAACCGAGCCCATCGTCAGCGTGACGGCGGTCCGGCCGCCCGGGATGTAGCGGGCGACCACCAGCACCAGACCGCCGCGCTCGGCCAGTGCCCGCCGTGCCCACAGACTCATCGCGTACCGCTTGGTCCCTGGTTGCAGCCGGTCCAGGAGTCGGCCACCCGCGCCCCGGCCCAGTGCGTAGGAGACGTGGTCGCCGACGAAGGCACCGGCCGCGGCGACCACGATGACGCCCCACAGGTTGGGCTCACCGGTGGCCGCGAAGACTCCGGCCGTGACGACCAGCGTCTCGCTCGGCACCGCCGGGAAGAACCCGTCCAGCGCTGCAAACGCCCACAGCGCCAGATAGATCCACCACGACGACATCAGCTCCTCGGTGAAGTGCAGAATGGCGTCACTCATGAGGCAACGCCGTACTGGACGCTGTCGGCCGTGAGCTCCATGTACGCCTCTTCCAGCGAGGCATGCTCGGTGTGGAGCTCGTGCAACCGCACACCGAGCTCGTGCGCCAGGTCACCCACCCGCTCCACCTGGACGCCGGTCACGATCACCCGGTCGTCCGCCGACTCCACCCGCTCCGCCTCGGCCGTGAGCCGATCCCGCAGTACGACGAGGTGCGCGTGATCCGGCACCCGTGCGACGACCGTGGTCCGGGACGACCCGGCGATCACGTCGGCCACCGGCGCGTCCGCGATCAGGCGACCCCGGCCGATCACCACGAGCTGGTCGGCGGTCAGCTGCATCTCGCTCATGAGATGGCTGGACACGAACACGGTCCGGCCCTCGGTGGCGAGTGAGCGCATCAGCCGGCGGACCCAGCGGACACCGTCCGGGTCGAGGCCGTTCACCGGCTCGTCGAACATCAGCACCTCGGGGTCGCCGAGCAGTGCGCTGGCGATACCGAGTCGCTGGCCCATACCGAGCGAGAACTCACCGGCGCGCTTCCGGGTGACCGAGTCGAGCCCGACGATCGACAGCACCTCGTCCACCCGGCTGACCGGGATGCCGTTGCTCTGCGCCATCGCGACCAGGTGGTTGCGGGCGCTGCGGCGCGGGTGCAGGGCCTTGGCGTCGAGCAGGGCGCCGACCTTGGTCAGCGGCTTTGGCCAGGCGGCGTACGGGCGGCCGTCGATCAGTGCGGTGCCCCCGGTCGGGGTGTCGAGGCCGAGGATCATCCGCATGGTGGTCGACTTGCCGGCGCCGTTCGGTCCGAGGAAGCCGGTCACCCGGCCGGGTGCGACGGTGAGGTCGAGCGAGTCCACCGCGGTGGTGTCGCCGTACCTCTTGCTGAGTCCTTCGAGCGTGATCACGCCGGGCCCCTCCTGATTCGAGTAGTTGACTCGAACCTAGGAATTCGGGACCCCAGCCACATCGGGCCTACGGCTGGTCGGACCCCCTACTTTCGTCAGGTATCCCGGACCTGTGGATACGGCGTCCGGCCGGGGCGGCGGAGTCGATACCATCTGTGCGTGAGCGGCCGCAGTTCCGCGGACCGTCGTACCTGAGGAGTGAACGTGTCGGAAGTCAAGGTCCATCTGATCGGCGTCGAGGGCGAGGCTGAGCGGAGCGTGACCGAGACGACGACGATCGGGGAGCTGTTCGCCGGGATCTTCGGCCAGGACCGCTCCGCCATCGCCGCCCGCGTCAACGGTGAGCTGCGGGACCTGTCCCGCCCGGTCGCGGACGGTGACGAGATCGAGCCGGTGAAGGCCGGGTCGGACGACGGCCGGGCGATCATCCGGCACTCGACCGCGCACGTGCTCGCGCAGGCCGTGCAGGAGCTGTTCCCGGAGGCGAAGCTGGGTATCGGCCCGCCGGTCGAGAACGGGTTCTACTACGACTTCGACGTCCCCACGCCGTTCACGCCGGACGACCTGGGCAAGCTCGAGAAGAAGATGCAGCAGATCATCAAGGAGCGGCAGCGGTTCAGCCGCCGGGTGGTCTCCGACGACGACGCGCGCACCGAGCTGGCCGCCGAGCCGTACAAGCTGGAGCTGATCGGCATCAAGGGCTCGGCGGCGGACGCGGCCGAGGGCGCTTCAGTCGAGGTCGGCAGCGGTGAGCTGACCATCTACGACAACGTACGGCGCGACGACTCGGTGGCCTGGAAGGACCTGTGCCGTGGTCCGCACGTGCCGGCGACCGGGTATCTCGGCAACTTCAAGTTGATGCGGACCGCCGCGGCGTACTGGCGGGGGAGTGAGAAGAACCCACAGCTGCAGCGGATCTACGGCACGGCCTGGGAGTCTCGCGACGAGCTCAAGGCCTACCTGACCCGGCTGGAGGAGGCCGCCAAGCGCGACCACCGCAAGCTCGGCTCCGAGCTGGACCTGTTCAGCTTCCCCGACGAGATCGGCTCCGGCCTCGCGGTGTTCCACCCGAAGGGCGGCGTGCTGCGCAAGGTGATGGAGGACTACTCCCGCCAGCGGCATGTCGAGGACGGGTACGAGTTCGTCTACTCACCGCACATCACCAAGGCGCAGTTGTTCCAGACCTCGGGCCACCTGGACTGGTATGCCGACGGCATGTATCCGGCCATGCACCTGGACGAGGAGCGCGGCGCGGACGGTGAGATCCGCAAGCAGGGCCAGGACTACTACCTGAAGCCGATGAACTGCCCGATGCACAACCTGATCTTCTCCGCCCGCGGCCGGTCCTACCGCGAGCTGCCGATGCGGCTGTTCGAGTTCGGCACCGTCTACCGGCTGGAGAAGTCGGGTGTCGTGCACGGGATGACCCGGGCCCGCGGGTTCACCCAGGACGACGCGCACATCTACTGCACCCGCGAGCAGATGCGCGACGAGCTGCGCAAGCTGCTCACCTTCGTGCTCGGCCTGCTGGCCGACTACGGCCTGGACGACTTCTACCTCGAGCTGTCCACCAAGAACCCGGACAAGTTCGTCGGCTCCGACGAGGTCTGGGAGGAAGCCACCGAGACGCTCCGGGAAGTTGCCGAGGGCTCCGGTCTCGAGCTGGTCCCGGACCCGGGCGGCGCCGCGTTCTACGGCCCGAAGATCTCGGTCCAGGCCAAGGACGCGATCGGCCGGACCTGGCAGATGTCGACGATCCAGCTGGACTTCAACCTGCCCGAGCGGTTCGAGATGGAGTACACCGCGCCGGACGGCTCCCGGCAGCGGCCGGTGATGATCCACCGCGCGCTGTTCGGCTCGATCGAGCGGTTCGTCGCCGTCCTGACCGAGCACTACGCCGGCGCCTTCCCGCCCTGGCTCGCCCCGGTCCAGGTGACCGGCATCCCGATCACCGACGGGCATGTCGACTACCTGTACGACGTCGCCGCGCAGCTGAAGGCGCAGGGGATTCGGATCGAGGTGGACTCCTCCGACGACCGGATGCAGAAGAAGATCCGCAACGCGCAGAAGTCCAAGGTGCCGTTCATGCTGATCGCCGGTGACGAGGACATGGCGGCCGGCTCGGTGTCGTTCCGGTACCGCGACGGGTCGCAGAAGAACGGCGTCCCGATCGCCGACGCGATCACCGAGATCGTCGAGGCAGTCGCGAAGCGCGTCCAGGTATGACGGATTCCCCCGACCAGCCGTCCGGCGCCGGCGTCCCGGATTCGCCGTACCTGCCGGACGAGGTGGTGGCGCAGGACGGCGTCGGGGTGCCGGATCCGTTCATGCGGTTGTGGACGCCGCATCGGATGGCCTACATCGAGGGGGAGAACAAGCCGACCAGCGACGAGGCCGGCTCGGGGTGCCCGTTCTGCCGGCTGCCGGGACTGCCGGACTCCGACGCGTTGATCGTGCACCGCGGTGCGGCGGCGTACGCGGTGCTGAACCTGTATCCGTACAACCCCGGTCATCTGATGGTGGTGCCGTACCGGCACGTCGCGGACTACACCGAGCTGACCGAAGACGAGGTCGCGGATGTCGCGGCGCTCACCCGGCAGGCGATGCAGGCGATCCGGACGGTGTCGGGGGCGCACGGCTTCAACATCGGCATGAACCAGGGCGTGATCGCCGGGGCCGGGATCGCGGCCCATCTGCACCAGCACGTCGTCCCGAGGTGGTCGGGGGACACGAACTTCATGCCGGCCATCGGCCATACGAAGGTGCTGCCGCAACTGCTGCCGGACACCCGAGCCCTGCTGGCCAAGTCCTGGCCGAGCGAGCCGTAAACAGCTGAGCGGGCCGTAAACGCCTGAGCGGGCGTCAACGCAGAGTGCGTCGTAGAACGCAGATCGCCCCGCCCGTAGCAGCGGGTGGGGCGATCTGGGTTACTGCAGGACTACTCGCCGGCCAGGTGCGGGTCGGCGAAGTTGGCCCAGCGGAAGTACACCGGGTCGTTGAATGAGCCGGCGGCCTTGCCGAGTCCCTTGATCGCGGTGGCCGTGCCGTTCGCGTGGCCCACCGAGTACAGGTAGCCGGAGCCGGTGTCCTTGTCGATGCCGAGCAGCAGCGTGCCGGTGCCGCACGGCGCCGCCACCAGCGACTCGAACCCCTGCCAGGTCGAGCCGCGGACCTGCTTCACGACACCCGGGATGATGTGCCCACCGGCCAGCGGCAGCCGCGCGGTGTAGAGCTTTCCGCTGGTGAGCGTCATCAGGAAGGTGTCGTACGTCGGTGTCTGGCTGATCAGCGTCATCGCCTTCACACCCTTGTAGCCGGACTGCCACCCGGTGACCTGCCGGGACGGGACGCCGTTCTTGTAGGTGACGTTCCGGCGGTAGATCGTGCCGTCGGTGTGCAGCGAGTACTCGGTGTCGCGCTGCTTGGTGGCGGTGACGTGGGTCGACCGGTCGAGCGTCCGGTAGACCTGCCAGCCCGGTCCCACCCGGGTGACCTGCTTCTGCGACACGGTCCCGCCGCCGGCCGGCGTCAGGTAGCTCGTGTCGTACATCGTCGAGCCCATGATGACCGGGCCCTGATGCGCGTCGCCGCCGACCTCGGCGGCCCCGTAGCGGATCGTCGCGCTCAGCCGGACCTGCCCGTCCGGGTAGATGTCCTTGGCAACAATCTTGTCGGCGACCTTGGCGCCGGTCGCGGTGAAGGTCTGCAGCCGGTGATCGCCGCCGGCGGTCACCGAGCCGACGCTGATCCGGCAGGCGGCCGCGGAGTTGCTCGCCCCGGTCGTGCTGCTCGGTTGCGCTGACGCCAGGCCGGTCGTCAGGATCCCCGCGCTGAGTACTCCGGCGGCCAGAAATCCGCCGTACTTGGTCCAATTGGTCATACGATCCACCCCCAGGTTGCTGTTGTCGGTCGTTGGATGCCGGACTACACCAGAAAGTTGCCGGTCATTCGCCGAAGAGCAGCGGATCGCTGTAGTTGGCCCAGCGGAAGTACACGGGATCGTTGAACGTGCCGGGGACCTTGCCGAGTCGCTTGATCGACGTGGCCAGGCCGTTGGCGTGGCCGATCGAGTACAGGGAACCGGCCCCGGTGTTGCGATCGATGCCGAGGACAACGGTTCCGTTCCCGCACGGAGCGGCGACCAGGGTCTCGAACACCTGCCAGGTCGACATCCGGATCGGCTTGACCGTCGACGCCATGATGTGGCCGCCGGCCACCGGGAACCGCGCGGTGTAGAGCCGGCCGGTGGTGTGCGTCATCAGGAACGTGTCGTAGGTCGCCGTCTGGCTGATCAGCGCCACCCCCTTCACACCCCGGAAGTTGGACTGCCAGCCGTCGTAGTGCCGGTAGATGCGGCCGTTGTCGGACTTGACGGTCCGGCGCTCCATCGTGCCTTCGAGGTCGAGCGACCACTCCGTCGTCCGGGCGCCGTACGTCGACTGGTCGAGCGTCCGGTAGTCCTGCCAGCCAGGCCCGACCCGGGTGAGTTGCTTCCCGGAGACGGTGCCACCGCCGGTCGTCAGCAGCCCGGTGCCAAGTACTCCGGCGGCGAGCAAGCCGCCGTACCTGGAAATCCTGCTCATGTACCACCACCCCCAATGACGGTGTGTCGATTGGGTTGGACGCTGGTCTGGACCGGAAAGTTTTCAGCGCAGGAACAGCGGCAGCAACGGGTCGACGATGCCGAGGAGGGTGTCGAGCGGGACCTCACGCGGTGGGTTGGTCAGGCCGGTGACCCGGACGACGCGGCGGCCCTGCCGGAAGACGAGTTCACCTTCGTCGGGCAGGTAGTAACCGGGCCGGCCGATCGGGGCGAGACGTGGCGGCGGCACTCGATCGGCTTCCGGGATGGTGGGTTGGTCGAAGGCCTCGACGATCGACACCGTGGCGTCGTACGTGCCCCAGATACAGGTCAGCGCACCGTTGACCCGATAGTCCCGCCGCAGCTGGACATGAGCCCCGACGAACCGCTCCGCCGCCGAGTTCGACACCTGGCACGCGGAGTCGGACTGCCGCGCGTTCCGAATCGTCTTCGGTACGGCGTCCCGCGTGGCCAATGCGAGCGCGACAGCCTTGGCGCGGTCGATGCTGCCCGCCGTACTGCGGTCGATCCCGCCGGCCGGAGTGATCCGGACCGCTCGGTCGCCGACCGGGAAGACGATCCGGGATTCGGCGATCCGGGCGTCCGGACCGAGCTCGGTCAGCGGCGCGGGGGAGCCGGCGCCGGAGAGCAGCCGGTCGAGCGAGTCGGCCTGGCTGGGGAGAGCGCTGACCCCGATCGTCACCGGCCGGCCCTCGACCAGGAGCGTGCAGAGGTCCAGCGCCGGCAGGCCGCCGTCGTTCCAGGCGCTCGGCTTCGCGGTGACGGTGACGTGGAGTGACGCGGTCAGCGTGCCGGTGATCGCCGTACACACCTGCGGCCCTGGGGCGCCCGCCGTACCGTCCAGTCCCTCGGCCTGGGGTGGGGCGACCACGGTCGGTACGACGGCCGGCGCCGGGGACGCGCTCGGGACCGGTCGGGTGCCGTCGGCGCGGCGGGCCACCGAGCAGCTCGAGGCCACCAGGCCGAGGGCAAGTGCGCAGGCGACGGCGCGGAACCAGCCCGTCCTCCGTCGCATCGACCGCACCTCCTGGCCTCACAGCAGGTCTCCAGCATCCCGCGAAACCGGTTCTCGCGCAGGTTGATCACCCACGATTGGCGCCAGGTTGGGTGGTATGTGACCAGATGGTGATCCGGCTCGACTACGATCGCGTCGCCATGCTTAACAGATTCCGGCAGTTCTGGACCAAGGTGATCACGCCGATCGCCAACCTCCTGCTCAAGCTCGGCGTGAGCGCCGACGTGGTCACGCTGGTGGGCACCGTCGGCGTGTGCGCCGGTGCGCTCATCTTCTTCCCCCGTGGCCAGCTGTGGCTGGGCGTGGTGGTCATCACCTGCTTCGTCTTCTCCGACCTGATCGACGGCTACATGGCGCGGACGTCGGGGACGTCGTCGAAGTGGGGTTCGTACCTGGACTCCACCCTCGACCGGCTCGGCGACGGCGCGGTGTTCGGCGGCCTGGTGCTGTACTACGCCAACGCGAACGCCGGCGACTCGACCCTGATGGCCGCAGTCACGCTGTGGGCGCTGGTGATGGGTGCGACCACGTCGTACGCCCGGGCCAAGGCGGAGAGCCTCGGCCTGAAGGCGAGCGGCGGCCTGGCCGAGCGTGCCGACCGGCTGGTCTCGGTCCTGGTGATCGCGTTCTTCGCCGACGTGCTCAACCTGCCGATCCTGCTCAAGATCGTTCTCTGGGCGCTCGCGATCGCCAGCACCATCACTGTGATCCAGCGCTCGCTCTCGGTTCGCAAGCAGGTTCTCGCCGATCCGGCGAACGCCGGCCTGGACACCCCGCCCCCGGCGCAGCCGACCCCCGAGCCTCCGGCCGAACCGGACACGAAGAACAACTGAGTGATGGACGGCCTTCGCCAGCGGGTGATCGATCTGGCGTTCGCCCTGGCCTGGACCCTGGTACGACGCCTGCCGGAACGGACCGTCACCTGGCTGTTCCGCCACGCCGCGGATCAAGTGGTCCGACGCAACGGCCGGGGCGTACGGCGGTTGCGCAGCAACCTGGCCGTGGTCCGTCCCGACGCGGACCTCGACGCGCTGACCCGGGCCGGGATGCGGTCGTACCTGCGCTACTGGCAGGAGGCGTTCCGGCTGCCCGAGTTGACCGATGAGGAGATCGTCGGCCGGGTCCGCACGGTCAACGAGAAGCTGCTGCGGGATGCGCACGCCGCCGGTCGCGGGGTGATCTGCGCACTTCCGCATCTCGCGAACTACGACCACGCGGGCGCTTGGGCCGGCCGGACCGGGATGCCCGTGTCGACCGTGGCGGAGCGGCTGCGACCGGAGTCGTTGTTCGACCGCTTCATCGCCTACCGCATGAAGCTCGGCATGG
The DNA here is from genome assembly GCF_043197365.1 of Kribbella sp. NPDC049174. Classification (NCBI taxonomy): domain Bacteria; kingdom Bacillati; phylum Actinomycetota; class Actinomycetes; order Propionibacteriales; family Kribbellaceae; genus Kribbella; species Kribbella sp. NPDC049174. Next base: position 1,391,250 of record NZ_JBICSZ010000001.1, read on the forward strand.
AGGTCTTGCCGCTCACCGGAGGCGACGATGCGTTCGGCGTCCTCGCGGAGCGTCTGCGTGCTGGTGGATTCGTCTGTCTGGTGGCCGACCGGGATCTGTCGGAGCGTGGCGTCCCGGTCACGTTCTTCGGCCGGCCGTCCCGGATGCCGGCCGGACCGGCCGCGCTGAGTCTGCGGACCGGTGCGCCGCTGATCCCGGCGACCCTGCACTACGACGGGCCGCAACTGGTGATCACGTTCCACGACGCGATCGACCCGGACGAGGGGGCCGCCGCGATGACCCAGCGCTGCGCCGATGCGTTCGCGACGGGCATCGCCGCTCACCCGGAGGACTGGCACATGCTGCAAAGGATTTTCCTGGACGAGTAAGAATCGTTCCGTGAGGATCGGTGTGGTGTGCCCGTACTCGCTGGGCACGCCCGGCGGGGTGCAGAACCACGTCCGCGACCTCGCCGAGGCCCTGCTGGCCCTCGGCCACCAGGTCTCTGTCCTCGCACCCGTCGACGACTCCGACGCGGTCCCGCCGTACGTCGTCTCGTCCGGCCGCGCTGTCGGGGTCCCGTACAACGGCTCCGTCGCCCGCGTCACGTTCGGCCCGCGCACCGCCGCCCGGGTGAAGAGCTGGCTGTCCGAGGGCCATTTCGACGTCATCCACGTGCACGAGCCGACCACCCCGAGCGCGTCGATCATCGCGCTGTGGTCGGCCGGCGGGCCGTTCGTGGCCACCTTCCACACCTGGCAGGTCCGGTCCCGCGCGATGAGTGCCGCGGCCGGGCTGCTCCGCCCGGCGCTGGAGAAGATCGACGCCCGGATCGCCGTCTCGGAGAACGCGCGCTCGATGATGGTCCAGCACATCGGCGGCGAGGCGGTCGTCATCCCCAACGGCCTCTACACCGACCGATTCCAGGGCACCCCGCGCCCGGAGTGGCTGGGTGACGACGGCACGATCAGCTTCCTCGGCCGGATGGACGAACCCCGCAAGGGACTCGGCGTCCTGCTGAAGGCCGTGCCCGCGTTGGTCGCCGAACGTCCTCAGCTCCGGGTGCTCGTGGCCGGCACCGGTCAGGCGGACGAGGCCCGGCGCTCGCTGCCGGAGCGCTGTCGCGGCAACGTGCTCTTCCTGGGCGCCGTCGATGACCAGGCCCGCGCCGACATGCTCGCTGGGTCGGACCTGTACGTCGCGCCGCATCTTGGCGGTGAGAGCTTCGGCATCGTTCTGCTCGAGGCGATGGCGGCCGGCGCGCCGGTGCTCGCGAGTGACCTCGCCGCGTTCCGGCAGGTGCTGGACGGTGGCCGGCTGGGGGAGTTGTTCGAACCAGGGGACGCCGATGAGCTCACCACGCGCGCATTGCGCCTTCTGAGTACGCCTGACGAACGCCACAAGCTTCGTCTGGCCGGACTGAGCGCCGTACAGCGGTATAACTGGTCGGTGCTGCTGCCGGAGCTGCTGTCCGTCTACGAGCTCGTCGCCCGGCGGTAGCGCTCCGCAAGCCGGTCCAGGTAATCCGTCAGCTCCGCAGGCCCTTCCCGTACGACGAAGTCCGCGTCGAGCAGGCTGAGGTGGACTGCCAGGCTCTGCACTGAGTCAGCCCCGGTCTCGAACAGGCAGGTCGTCTCGCTTAGCGGCTCCACTGTCCCCGCGGCAGGAGTGAGCCGATCCGCGAGCACTCCGGCCGAGAGGTGTACGACGACTGACGCTCGGTACCGCCAAGCCGCAGCAGACGCCCGCCGCGACACGTACGCCGCCACGTCGCCACCCTCGGGCAACTCGCGAGGACTGAAGCGCGGCCCGGTCGGGATCCGTGGCTGCACCCGGTCGACCCGAAAGGTTCGCCAGTCCTGCTTCTCCAGGTCGAAGGCGACCAAGTACCACCGCCGACCCCAGTTGACCAGCCGATGCGGCTCGACCCGGCGCAGCGTCCAGTCTCCGCCGTGAGACGAGTAGTCGAACCGCAACTGCTCCCGATCCCGGCACAACCCGGCCAACTGCGTCAGCAGCGACGGATCGACCTGTGGGCCCTCACCATCCGGCGGCACCTGCACGGTGTAGCTGGCCAGCGTGTTCACCCGACGACGCAGCCGGGACGGCAGCACCTGCTCCAGCTTGGTCAGAGCCCGCAGCGACATCTCCTCCACACCCGCAACGCCCCCAGCCTTCCGCAGCCCGATAACGACCGCTACAGCCTCGTCGTCGTCCAGCAGCAGCGGCGGCAGCGTCCCACCCGCGCCCAACCGGTAGCCGCCCACCGAGCCACGTGTTGCGTCCACGGGATAGCCCAGCCCGCGCAGCCGCTCGATGTCGCTCCGCACAGTCCGCGGGCTCACCTGCAGCTTCTCGGCGAGCTCAGCGCCGGTCCAGTCGCGGGGAGACTGCAGCAGAGTCAGCAACTTGAGCAGCCGAGCGGAGGTCTCGATCATGCCCACAACTCTGCCAGACCATTAGGAAGCTAACCCGCCTAATGAAGTCCTAGCGTTGCAGTATGACGAACAACACCGAGATCCGACCGTTCCGCATCGACATTCCGCAGGCCGACCTGGACGACCTGCGCGACCGCCTGGCTCGGACCCGCTGGGCCAACGAACTCGAGATCGACTACTCGAACGCCGTACAGACCGGACCGCTGCCGCCCGAGTGGGAGTACGGCGTCCCGCTGTCCTACGTGCGACGCCTCACTGACCAGTGGCTGACGTCGTACGACTGGCGCAAGGTGGAGGAGCGGCTGAACTCCTACCCGCAGTTCGTCACCGAGATCGACGGGCAGGACGTCCACTTCCTGCACGTCCGCTCGGCCGACCCGGACGCGATCCCGCTGATCCTCACCCACGGCTGGCCGAACACGTTCCTCGAGTACGTCGACCTGATCGAACCGCTCACCGCGCCGTCGAACGGCGAGCAGGCCTTCCACCTGGTCATCCCGAGCATCCCCGGCTTCGGCTTCTCCGGCCCGACCCGTGAGAAGGGGTGGAACCGCTATCGCGTCGCGGCCGCCTGGGCCGAGCTGATGCGCCGGCTCGGCTACGAGCGGTACGGCGCGCACGGCAACGACGGTGGTTCGTACGTGTCGCCGGAGGTCGGGAGGGTCGATCCGGAGCACGTGATCGGCGTACACGTGACGCAGCTGTTCTCGTTCCCGAGCGGTGATCCGGCCGAGCTGGAGAACCTGACGGAGGAGGAACAGGGGTATCTGCAGTTCCTCCAGTTCTTCAACGAGAACCTGGGTGCGTACGCGAAGCTGCAGGAGCAGGCGCCGCAGAACGTGGCCCATGCGCTGGCCGATTCACCGACCGGTCAGCTCGCGTGGATCGCGCAGCTGCTGAGCGGGTGCAGTGATGAGCATGTGCTCACCAACGCGACGATCTACTGGCTGACGAACACCGGTGCGTCCTCGGCGCGGTTCTACTACGAGGACAAGCACGCCGAGCATCCGACGGGGCCGACCACGGCGCCGACCGGGCTGGCGAGCTTCGCGTTCGACTTCCGCCCGCTGCGGCGGTTCGCCGAGCGGGACCACGCGAACATCGTGTCGTGGCACGAGTTCGACCGCGGCAGCCACTGGGCCACCCAGGACGCGCCCGACCTGCTGCTGGGCGACCTCCGCGAGTTCTTCGCGGGTCTCAAATGATCAGCGGCGGGAGCGGAAGGCGTTGAGCAACGCGCTGCGAGCGTCACCCGGGAGAGTGTCGGCGGGCAGGTCGGTCAGGACCTGTGTCGTCTGGCGCATCTGGTCGAGATAGCGCTCGCAGCCGTCGCACAGCGCCAGATGGTCGATGAAGTCCTGCTCCGCCTGGGCGTCCATCCCGCCCTCGAGGTAGGACGTGACCAACTCGACGAACTCCCGGCAGTCGAGGTCGCTCATGACGCTTCACCTTCCTGCATGTAGTACTCCTCCAGTTTGCCGCGTAAATACGCCCGTGCCCGATGCAGCAGCACTCGTTGGTTCGCCGCGGTGATCCCGAGCAGCTCGCACACTTCGTCGTACGGGCGTCCTTCGACATCCCGCAGTACGACGACCAGCCGCTGGCGCTCGGGGAGTTCGGTGAGTGCTTCGCTGAGGCGCTCCCGGACCTCCCCGCTCAGGAGTCCCTGCTCCGGCGCAGGCCAGGCCGGCGGGAAGTCCCACCAGTGGCCGGGGAACGGATCGCCGGCCGGGCGGAAGCGGCTCGGATCGACGGTCGGGCCCGAATCGTCCACGCTGCTCATCGGAACGACCTTGTGTTCTCGGGTGCCGCGCCGCTTGGCCGTGTTGGTGAGGATCCGGTAGACCCAGGTCTTCAACGACGACCGGCCCTCGAACCCCTCGATGCCCTCGACCACCGCGAGCCAGGTCTCCTGCACGACCTCCGCGGCCGACTCCTCGGTCGAAACGAACGACCGCGCCACCCGCAGCATCCCGCCCGACCACCCGTCCAGCAGCAGCGCGAACGCGTCCTCGTCCCCGCTTCGCAACCGCTCGGCCAGTACGTCGTCCGCCGGCAACCCAGCCACCGACTCAGCGTAGTGGAGCACGGTGCCGGACCCAGACGAGCGCCGCACCGGCCAGCGCGACCGCGCCGGTCAGCATCCACCCGGACACGTAGACGCCGAACTGTTTGCTCACGGCACCGAACAGCAGCGCGAACGGCGTGAACACCAGCCACGACACCGCACCGATGCCGGACGCCACCCCGGTGCGGATCGTCGACGGTACGGCGTCGTGCATCAACCGGCTGACGTGGATCCCGATCACCACGAGCAGGAAGGTGAGCGCGACCATCGCGACCGTCAACGCCGCGAGGTCGCGGCTGCTCGTCAGTGTCAGGCAGGAGGCGAGCATGACCAGTACGACGATCGCCACCGGAATCGGTCGATCGAGACGAAGGCGGCCGGCCAGCAAGCCGCCGACACCGAGCGTCGCGACCAGCAGCGCCCAGAACGGTCCGTAGAACACCGCGGACGCCTTGAGCGTGAGGAGCCACAGCGGCCCGAACTCGAACATCGCCTGCAGGATCATCGCGGCCATGATCGACGCCGCCGCGATCGGGACGAGCCGCCCGCGGTGCGTGATCGCGCGGTAGGTGACGGCGAGGTGCTCCCGCAACGAGGTCCGTTCACTGGCTTGGTGCAGCCGAGGCTCGCAGAACCGGCTCAACGCGACCAGGTAGAACACCACGAACGGCACGGTCAGGAAGTACGTCGCCCGGGTCGAGAGGACCGAGGCGAGCCATCCGCCGGCCAGCGCACTCAACACCAGCGCCACGCTCTCGACGAACCGGACCCGACCGATCTGCCGCTCGTACCCGTCGCCGTTCCCGGTCTCCTCGAGCACCACGTCGTACACGACCGCCTCGATCGTCCCGGACCACATCGCGAAGTACAGCCCGAAGAGCAGAGCGGCGACGATGTAGGTCGTGACGTTCTGACTCACCGCGCCGACAGACACGCTCACCAGCATCGCGACACCAGCCAGCATCAGCACCCCGCGCCGCGACCACCGATCCGCGAGAATCCCCGAGGCGACCTCCGCCAGCGGGATGAGCGCGGCATACGCAGCAACCATCACCCCGATCGTCGCCGCATCAAACCCGATCTCGCTCATAAACAACTTCTCCACCGGCACCCACAGAGCAAACCCCTGCAGAAAGGTGCCGACCCACAGCGGACCCAGCCGCCGCCTCAGCCCGCTCGCGGGCACGGCGCATTGCTCTACAGGTGCTGTGGTGACTGCGTTCGACATGACTACCTCTGCAGGGCTGGGGTTATCCGGTCAGCTCTGCAGTGTCATGAGGTGCGGAAGTGTTACACGAGCTTGGCGGCGGTTGCCTGGATTTGCTCCATGTCGCCGGGAGTCGGGTGCCAGGGGAGCCGCAGCGGGTCGTCCTCGTAGCGCGGGACCACGTGTAGATGAGTGTGGAACACGCTCTGCCACGCCGTGGCGCCGATGCAGCTGAGCAGGTTGGCGCCATCCGCGTTGAGGCGCTCGATGACCCGGCTCACCAGCGACTGGGCCAGCAGAGTCGCTGCGATCAGGTCCTCGGCGTCGGCCTCGCGGAGGTCGGTCGAGTGGGCGCGCGGCACCACGAGCAGGTGGCCGGCCGTCGCCGGGTTGATGTCCATGAACGCGATCGCCCGGTCGTTCGACGCGACCTGCGTCGACGGAATGGTCCCGGCCACGATCCCGCAGAAAAGACAGTTCTCGGTCATCGGCCCAGGCTAGTGCCCACGCTGGCGTTACACTGCGCGGGCCGGATCCTGCCCACCCCTGAGGCCCACCGAGGAGCCCCATGCCGGACGAACTGCTGCGCCCGACCATCGGCGCCGGCGTGGACCTGAAGGTACGTCCGTGGCGGCTGATGTCGCAGACGTACGTCGCCTTCTTCGGCGGCGCGATCGCATCGACGGTAATCGCGTTCCTCAACGCCCGCCGGCTCGGCGTGGACGCGGCCGGGCGCCGCCTGATCCTGCTCACCGGCGCGGCCGGCCTGGTCGCGGTGACGATCGCGCTCGCCCTGCCCTTCGGCGAGTACGACGAGACGCCGGTGCCGAGCGTGGTGGTCACGGCGATCGCCATGGTGTGCAGTTACGTCCAGCAGCGGATCCAGCGGCCGATGGACCGCGCGTTCCAGCTCCGTGGCACGGACTACCGCCCGCTCTGGGGCCCCGGCATCGCTGCGACCGTCGGCGGCGTCGCGGTCCAGATTCTGATCGCGGCTCTCGTGGACGGTGTGCTGTGAACGAACCAACCGAGGCCCGTCTCCAGATGGCCGGCCATTGGCTGCGGATCGGCCACCCCGAACGCACCCTCGACGAGCTCCAGGGCCTCTGGGGTGACGCCGCGGTCGACTACCGCGCGTTCCTGTTCCGCGGCGCTGCCCTGCATGCGCTCGACCGCAACGCCGAGGCCGTCGACGTACTGAAGGCCGGTCTGGCCCAGCACGGGCCGTTCCTCCCGCTGCTGCACGTCCTCGGCTCCTCACTGCGCGCCGAGGGTCGCCTGCCGGAGGCTGAGGGCGCATTCCTCCAAGGTCTGAGCCTGGACCCGAACGACCCGGACCTCCTGATCGGTTACGCGCACGTCTGCCTCGCCGCCGGACAGGCCGAGAAGGCGAGCGCCCTGGTCGAGCGAGCCGCCTCGCACGCACCCGAGAGCGCCGCGGTCTCGGCCGCCCGCGCCCAGGTCGCGTTCGCACTCGGCAAGGACCGCGACATGCACCGCCACAGCACCGAGGCTCTCTCACACGACCCCGAGGACCCGGGCGCGCGGGCCCTGCACGGTACGTCGTCGATGCTCACCGGCGACTCGCGATCGGGCTACAACTCGTTCGCCTCCGCGGCTGCCTCGCAACCCGGCGACCCGGACCTGCGCGCGGCCGCCCGCGAAGCGAAGCTGATCAACCACCCGCTGATGCGCCCGCTCCGCCCGTTCCAGCGGTTCAACCCGCTGGTCGTCTGGGTCGGCGCGGTCGCGGTCATCTACGGACTCCGCCTGGCCGGCCTGGCACCACTCGCGTTCGTCGCAGCGATCGGCTGGTTCGGCTTCTGCATCTACTCCTGGGTGGCCCCGCCCCTACTCCGCCGCTGGATCAACAGGAGGTGGGGATCATGAATGACCGCATCGCCGCACTGCGGAAGGCGGTCGAGGCGAACCCGGACGACGTACTGCTCCGGCTCGTTCTGGCCGAGTCGCTGGTGGCGGCTCAGGACATCGAGTCGGCTTTGGATCAGTACGTCGTACTGCTCGATCAGCAGGGGTTGCCCGACGACCAGTTCGTGCCGGTCGGTGAGCTGGCGGCTGCCAACGGGCGGCTCGCCTTGCTGCGGAACCTCCTCGAGGCGGCCCGCCAGCAGGGTGTGGTCGAGGGGACCGGGCGGCTGCAGCAGCTGGTCGACGAGATGATCGCCGAGCGGAGCGGGGTCAAGATCAAGGTCGGTCCCGAGGCCGAGACGCCGTACGAGGTGGACACGCCGAAGGAGACGACCACCTTCGACCAGGTCGGCGGGATGGACGACATCAAGCGGGTCATCCACCGGATGGTGATCCTGCCGCTGAGCCGGCCCGAGCTGTACGAGAAGTACGGCCGGAAGTCCGGCGGCGGCGTGATGCTCTACGGGCCGCCGGGCTGTGGGAAGACGCTGCTGGCCCGGGCGACCGCGGGGGAGTGCGGGCTGCCGTTCGTCAACGTCCGGATCGAGGACGTGATGGACCCGTACCTGGGCGTCTCCGAGCGCAACCTGCACGCCGCCTTCGAGCGCGCCCGGGCGAACGCGCCGTGCGTGCTGTTCCTGGACGAGCTCGACGCGCTGGCCTTCGCCCGGCACAAGCACGGCGGATCCTCGGCGCGCCGGCTGGTCGACGTACTGCTGCAGGAACTGGACGCGATCGGCTCCGAGAACGACGGCCTGCTCGTCCTCGCGGCGACCAACGCGCCCTGGGACGTGGACGAGGCGATGCTCCGGCCGGGCCGGTTCGACCGGGTCGTCTTCGTACCGCCGCCGGACGAGCCCGCGCGGTCCGACATCCTGAGCGTGCTGGTCAAGGACGTCCCGGCGGACGGGCTGGATCTGAAGGCGCTGGCCGGGCAGACACCGATGTTCAGCGGCGCGGACCTGCGCGCGCTGATCGAGCGCGGTATCGACCGGGTGATCGACGAGGCGCTGAGCAGCGGTGGCGAGCCGCCGCTGTCCATGCGTCACCTCACCGAGGTGCTGCCCACGGTGAAGCCGTCGACGCTCGACTGGCTGCACCGCGTCCGGTCCTACATCGAGTTCGCCAACCAGAGCGAGCGGTACGACGACGTCGCGGCGTACCTGCGTACCCGCGACGTCCGTCGCCGCCTCAGTTAACTAACCAGACTTCACCTTCGCCGCCGCCGACTCGGGCATCGGGTCGTAGCGGGAGAACGACCGCGTGAACGACGCGGCGCCGTGGGAGAGAGACCGCAGGTCGATGGCGTAGCGGGTGATCTCCACCTGCGGCACCTCGGCCTTCACCAGCGTGCGGTCCTCGCCGACCTTGTCCGTACCGAGCAGTCGCCCGCGCCGGCCCGACAGGTCGCTCATCACCGGACCGACCAACTCGTCCGGCACCAGCACCGACACCAGGTCCACCGGCTCCAGCAGGCTCACCTTCGTGGCGGACGCTGCCTCGCGCAGCGCCAGCCCGCCGGCCATCTGGAACGCCATGTCCGACGAGTCGACGCTGTGCGCCTTCCCGTCGAGCAGCGTGACCCGGATGTTGACCATCGGATAGCCGGCGGCGACACCCTTCTCCATCTGGGCCCGGACACCCTTCTCCACGCTCGGGATGAACTGCCGCGGCACCGCCCCGCCGACCACCTTGTCGACGAACTCGAAGTCGGACCCCTCCGGCAGCGGCTCCACCTCGATGTCGCAGACGGCGTACTGACCGTGGCCGCCGGACTGCTTCACATGCCGCCCGTGCCCCTTGGCCTTCCCGCCGAACGTCTCCCGCAGCGGTACCCGCAGCTCCACGGTGTCGACGGTCACGCCGTACCGGTTCGCCAAGGCATCGAGTACGACGTCCGAGTGCGCCTCACCCATGCACCACAGCACGATCTGGTGCGTCTCCGGGTTCTGCTCGATCCGCAGGGTCGGGTCCTCGGCCGCCAGCCGCTGCAACCCGACACTCAGCTTGTCCTCGTCCGTCTTGGCATGTGCCTGGACGGCGATCGGCAGCAACGGCTCGGGCATCGTCCACGGCCTCAGCAGCAGCGGGTCCGCCTTGTCGGACAGCGTGTCACCGGTCTCCGCCCGGGTCAGCCGCCCGATCGCGCACAGGTCGCCCGCGACCACCGCGGACGCCGGTCGCTGCACCTTGCCGAGCGGGAACGACAGCGTGCCGATCCGCTCGTCCTCGTCGTGGTCGGCATGCGAGCTCGCACCGAAGAACGACGTGAAATGGCCCGACACGTGAACCGTCGTGTCGGGCCTGATGGTGCCGGAGAACACCCGGACCAGGCTCACCCTGCCGACGTACGGGTCCGACGTCGTCTTCACCACCTCGGCGAGCAGCGGTCCGCTCGGGTCGCAGGCCATCGCCTTGCGCGGTACGCCGTGCGGCGTGAACACCTCCGGCAGGGTGTGCTCGGGTGGCGACGGGAAGCCGCTGGTCGCGACCTCGAGCAGTTCCTGGGTGCCGACGCCGGTCCCGCTGCAGACCGGGATGACCGGGAAGAACGAGCCCCGGGCGACCGCGCGCTCGAGGTCCTCGATCAGCACCTTGTGGTCCATCTCCTCGCCGCCGAGGTAACGGTCCATCAGCGACTCGTCCTCGGACTCCTCGATGATGCCCTCGATCAGCGTGCCGCGGAGCTCCTCGATCTGGTCCTCGTACGACGCGTCCGGCGCCGAGGTGGACCGTTTGCCTTCTCGGTACTCGTAGTACGTCTGGGACAGCAGCCCGATCAGCCCGTCACCAGCGGGCAGGTAGAGCGGTAGCACCTTGTCACCGAACGCGGCCTGCGCGGCGGCGAGTGCGTTCTGGTAGTTCGCCCGGGCGTGGTCGAGTTTGGTGATCACGACGGCCCGCGGCATGCCGACCTGGTCGCACTCGTGCCACAGCGTCTTGGTCGGCTCGTCGACGCCCTCGCTCGCCGAGATGACGAACAGGGCGCAGTCGGCGGCCCGGAGTCCGGCCCGGAGTTCGCCGACGAAATCCGCGTACCCGGGGGTGTCGATCAGGTTGACCTTGATTCCGTCGTGCGGCAGTGAGGCCAGTGAGAGCCCGACCGACCGCTGCTGGCGGATCTCGGCGTCGTCGAAGTCGCAGACCGTGGTGCCGTCCAGGACGGTGCCGGGTCTGTTCAGGACGCCGGAGGCCACCAGCAGGGCCTCGACGAGGGTGGTCTTGCCGGCTCCGGACGGGCCGACGAGCACCACGTTGCGGATGGCGGCCGGGCTGTCCACAGCGGGGGCGGCTCCGGTGCCCTGGGAAGTGTTCGTCTTGTCTGCCATGACGTTCCTCCTGGTCCACCCACGATTCCCCCAACGGCCACTCAGCACAAGAGCCATCCGGTGGCGTTTTCTCCTGACATGTCAGCGTGGTCCCCACCACCGACCCTGGCTGTCGGTACTGTCACCGCATGCGAAGGGCCCTCGTCACCGCGATCACCATCCTCATCACCGCACTGGCGCTGGCCGGTTTCGCCACATCCGCCTCCGCCGCCCCCGGCGACGAGGTGAAGAGCTTCCAGATCGACTACACGGTGACTCCGGACGGCGTTCTCCAGGTGAAGGAGACGATCGCCTACAACTTCGGCAGCACCGGCCGGCACGGCATCTACCGCGACCTGGTCATCCGCGAACCGTGGCGGGACGACGATTCGAAGGACCAGGAGTACCAGGTCTCCAACATCAAGGTGGAGAGCCCTGACGCGCGGGCCGACTTCAGCACCGAGACGACCAAGTCGAACCACGACCGCTACCAGACGCTGCGGATCAAGATCGGCTCCGAGGACGAGACGATCTCCGGGTACAACGCGACGTACGTGATCACGTACGACGTCCGCGGCGCGCTCCGGCACTTCGACGACCACAGTGAGCTGTACTGGGACGCGACCGGCTCCAGCTGGGAGGCCGTCCTCAACCAGGTCACGGTCAACGTCACCGTGCCCGAAGGTGTCACGCAGGTCGAGTGCTTCACCGGTACGGCGGGATCGACGCAGGACTGCCCGCAGAAGACGGTCAGCGGTGGGAAGGGCGTCTTCAGCGCGAGCGACCTGCCCCGCGGTGAACAGCTGACCATCGTGGCCGGGATCAAGGCCGGCGTGGTCAGCAACGACACCCCGATCCTGGTCGACCCGCCGAGCTGGATGGAGCGGGAGGGCATCACCGTGCCCACGCTGATCACCTCGATCGCGGCGACGGTGATCGCGCTCGCGGGCGCGCTGCTCTACGCGAAGAAGGGCAGCCCGGACCAGCGGTTCGCCGGCCTGCCGCCGGGGACGTTCCCGCCGGACGGGATGGTCGCGCAGCCGGTCAAGGACGAGCTGTCCGAGGACCAGATCCCGGTCGCGTTCTCGCCGCCGCGCATACCGGTCGCCGAGGGTGGTCTGCTGATCGATGCCAAGGCGAACACCACCGAGACCGCCGCGACGCTGATCGAGCTGGCGGTGCGGGGCGGCGTACGGATCGAGAACACCGGCAACTCGCAGAACGCCGTACTGGTGAATCCGGCGGCCGCGACGGCGCCGCACGAGCAGATGTTGCTGTCCGGGCTGTTCCCGTCGCTGCAGCCGGGGTCGTCGGTCGCGCTGCGGCGTGGTGCGGTCGGTGATCACACCATGCGGCGGGCGCACGACGGGATGATCGCGGCGCTGCGGGAACAGGTGAAACAGCGCGGGTGGTATCTGCGGATGCCGCGGCAGGGTGGCGGCCCGGTGTTCAAGAACGGCTTCGGCTGTGCCTGTATGGCGATGATCGGGATCTGGGTGTTCGGCGCCGGGCTGATGGGGACCATCGTCGGCGCGGCGACCGGGGGACTGGGCCGGGCAGTGGTGATCGGGCTGCCGGTGCTCGCGGTGATCGTTGCCATCGGCATCTGGATCGCCAAGCGGGCGCGGGGGCAGCGGAACCCGGCCGGCCGGGCGGTGGCCGACCAGTTGATCGGGTTCCGGAAGTACCTGGCCACCGCGGAGGCCGAGCAGCTGCGCTTCGAGGAGGGCGAGGACATCTTCAGCAAGTACCTGCCCTGGGCGATCGCGTTCGGCCTGGCCGATCGGTGGCAGCGCGTCTGCGCCCAGCTGGTCGCAGCTGGGCGGATCACCCCGGACCCGTACTGGTACGTCGGCCCGTCCTACTACAGCTCCGGCTGGACCGCCGGAGCCCTCAGCAGCACCGTCGCCAGCACCTTCGACCCCCCACCCACCCCATCCAGCAGCTCCGGCGGCGGCAGCTCCTCAGGCTTCAGCGGCGGCTCCTCCGGCGGCGGAGGCGGCGGCGGAGGCGGCGGCTCCTGGTAACAAGCCCGCTCGCCAACCACCCGCGCCGACTATCACCTGCACCTGAGATTGCGGACCCTCAGACCTTCCCACCCGCGATGGGGGGAGCGGTCGGGTCGTTGGCGCCGCCGTCGCCGGCGCCCTCGCGCGCCAGGAAGTCCTCGAGGTGGAACAAGTTGTCCCCGGCCCGCTTCGCGACGTTCACGAGCGTGTTCATCGCCGCGACCTCCTCGACCTGCTCCTTGAGGAACCACTGCATGAACTGTTCGCCGATGTAGTCGCTCTCGTCCCGCGCGGTCCGGGCCAGCGTCTCGATCTGCTTGGTGACGGTGATCTCCTGCTGCAGCGCCAGCTCCAGCGGCTCCAGCGCGGACTTGAAGTCGGACACGACCTCGCCGACGCTCGGGATCTGCGGCCGCACGTCCTTGTCCAGCAGGTACTGCACCATCATCATCGCGTGGTTGCGCTCTTCCAGGGACTGCTTGTAGAAGTGCGAGGCCAGCTGCGGAAGATCCTGGTCGTCATACCAGACAGCCACTGCCACATACTGCTGGGCGGCGGTGAATTCGTTACGGATCTGTTCTTGCAGAAGTTTCTCGTACGTGCTCATGACGTCAATCTAGTGGCCACCGGTAGATTTCTCACCGTTGGCGAGGCTCTCCTAACCCACGCGATTCGGTCCCAGTTCGACCACCTCGTCACCACCGCCGGGCAGACTGATCCGCACCGTCGTCCCGTCCACCGCGACGTTGATGCCTTCGGCAAGCGCCTCGGGCCGGAGCGCGTCCCGGGTCAGCAGCACGGCGCTCACTAGCACGAGCGGTTCGCCGTCATGCGGAGCCATCAGGTACGGCGTCGCCGAGTGCGCACCGAAGGCATTCGCACCCAGTCCACGGTGCACTCCGGCCTCGTCGTACCCGTGCAGACCGACGACCGCCGAGACCAGCCCGTCGTCGTTCCGCGCGGACGCCCACCGATCCCCGGCGGTTGCCTCCGGCAAAGACTCTCCAGCGACCGCGAATCCACCGCTCCGCACCATCGCACCCGCCGGCCCCTCGACCAGCGCACACCGGATCTCCCAGCCATCATGCACGACCGAGGTCGTGTCGATCCGCCACGGGCCGTCCGAGCCCAGCCACGCCTTGTGCCAGGACGACGCCGTCCGCCCGCTGACCGAGATCCGCCGGATCCGCCCGCGCGAACTCGACTGCCCGTCCGCGTCGACCAGTGAGATGAGGTTGTCGATCCGCGGCGCGTGGTCGGACAGCTCCGGACCCGCGTGGTTCGCGTACGCCAGTCGGTTGTAGTGCGGATCGCCCTCCGGCTCCACACCCTCAGGCTCGGCCACCGGCGCGTGGTCGGCACCGTGGTTCACCAACTGCACCACCTGGTCGTGCCGGCTCGCGTGCACGATCCACCCCGGCGCCGGCATCGCCCGTACCTGGTCTGCGTCGTCCAGCGGCACCGAGCCCTCCGGATCGGTCCACACCGGGTGCTCCGGCGGCAGCACGAGCCCGATGAAACCCTTGGATGCCCAGTACGGCGAGCCAGGCCCGGAGTACTGCTGTGTGGTCGGCAGGAACGTGTCGTACCACCCCAGCGTCAGCAGCCCACGCTCATCCGGCACACCATGCTGCACGAAGTGCCGCGCGATCCCGGAGCACAGTCGCCGCGTCTGCCCGGGTGCCAGGGGAGTGGCGTCCAGCAACGCACCCATCCAGTACGGCGTCGCCGCAGCCATGCGGTAGGTCAGTGAGCGGCCCTGGTACAGCGGTGCGCCGTCGTTGCCGACCAGATGCACCGCGTCCTCCAGGAACAGCTGGAGCCGCTCGCGGTACAGCTTCAGCCGATCCTCGTACGCCGCACCGGGCGTGGCGGCCGCCATCCGCGTCCACAGGCCCGGGTAGAGGTGCATGGCCCAGCCGATGTAGTTGTCGAAGTTCTGCCCGTCGCCGTCCGAGTACCAGCCGTCGCCGACGTACCAGTCCTCGATCCGGTCCAGCCCGCCGTCGATGTCCTCCTGCGAGTACGGCGCTCCGACCGACGCGAGGAACTGTTCACTCACGACCTGGAACAGCCGCCAGTTGTTGTCGTGCGTCGTCGACCCGTTGAACCCGCCGAGCCATTCCGCCACGTGCTCCTGCGCCCGGGTGTCGAGCCGGTCCCAGATCCACTCGCGCGTCTCGTGCAGCGCGACCGCGATCGCCGCGGCCTCGACCATTTGCTGCGACCGCGGGGTGAGCCGCAGCCACGCCTCCGGGTGATCCGGGTTCGCACCGTTCGCCACCCCGCGCGCGTACCGCTCGATCAGCTGCTCACACCCCTTGCCCTGCACCCCGGCAATCCGGAACGCGGCCAGCATGAACGACCGCGCAAACCCCTCGAGCGCATCAGACGCCGTACCGGACCGACTCGGCCGCCCCGGCAACGCGATCAACGACGCCCCAGGCGAGAAGTACGGCACCAGCGAGTCGAGCAGGTGATCAGCCAGCGCCTCCCAATGCGCCCGGCTCCACCCGGTCTGACGGGACAGGACACGGTCGGTGTCGGGCAGGACGAGGCGGGTCATGGGGCCTCCCGGTCTGGACTGAGGAGTGAAGGGAACGAAGTGACTGGAGCGACGAGGGAAGACCGGGAGCCAAGGCCCCATGACCCCGCCGGCGCCGACGGCCCGGCCGAGAGCACAGTCATGCGAGTCTCCCGAGTTCGGTTGGGTTGATGGAGTGCAGTAGGGGCCGGCCGGTGGTGAGGCGTTCGAGTTCGCTGACGGCGAGTTCGCCGAGGCGGGCGATTTCGTTGCCGACGGCACCGGCGACGTGGGGGGTGACGAAGACGTTCGGCAGGTCGAGCAGTGGTGAGTCCGGCGGCAGCGGTTCCGGATCGGTCACGTCGAGGACGGCGTCGATCCGGCCGGACATGCACTCACGCTCGAGCGCGGCTGTGTCGATGATCCTGCCGCGGGCGGTGTTGATCAGCACCGAACCGTCCCGCAACAGCCCCAGCAGGCGCGCGTCCACGAGACCAACGGTCTCCGGAAGCAGTGGCGCGTGCACGCTGAGGATGTCGCTGCGGCTGAAGAGCTCGTCGTTGTCGACCAGTTCGGCACCGAGTTCGGCCGCCTCGGCCTGGCTCAGGTAGGGGTCGCTGATCAGCACCTGCAGGTCGAAGCTCCGCAGCCGCTCGGCGACCATCCGGCCGATCCGGGACGCGCCCAGCAGGCCGACCGTCGTACCGTAGCTGCCCGGCATCCCGTGCGGATCCGTCTTCGTCCGGTCGATCCGGTACTGCGCCGCGAGCCGGAACGCCCGCTTGCCGGCCAGGACGACGGCCGCGACGGTGAACTCGGCCACCGGCAGCGCGTTCGCGTGCGCCGCCGACGACACCTGGATCCCCCGGTCGAACGCCTCCGGAGCGACGATCGCCTTCACCGAACCGGCCGCGTGCAGGATCGCCTGCAGCTTCGGCGCCGCCTCCAGCACCTCCGGGCTGATCCGCGGGCAACCCCACCCGGTCAGCAGTACGTCGACCTCGGGCAGCGCGGCCAGGATCTCCGGGTCGTCGAGGAACGTCGTACCGGGACCGACCGGGAGCACGGTCGCGGTCGCCTCCAGCCGGGCCATCACCCGGGGGACGAGGACGCGAGCCCGGCTGGCGTCGTTCATGGCCAGCATGACGGTCAGGGCGGAATCTGGTTCGCTGCTCACACCAGCCAACTTAGCAAGCGCTTTCCAATGCTGTCTTCCCCCGTGTCGAATTTTGAAAAGAACCTTAAAGATCCCAGACCTGGAATGTGGGGACGCACGTTCGGCGTTGTCCACGTCAAGAGGGCAGGATAGAGGGGCCTACCCGCCCTGTTGGCCACTGCTGAAGGAGACGACGATGCTGCGACCGGACGACCTCTACGAGATCGTCGACGAGTCGGTGGCGACCGGCCCGGCGGCGACGCCGAAGGTGCTGGTGCATTCGCTGGACGGATTCATGGACGCGGGTCAGGCGGGCCGGGTGACGGCCGACCACCTGCTCGAGGTGCTGCACAGCCGGCTGCTCGCGCGGTTCGACGTCGACCTCCTGCACGACTACCGGGCCCGGCGGCCTGAGGTGACGTTCGCCGAGGACCGGTTCATCGACTACACGCCGCCGCGGCTGAATCTGCACCTGCTGACGGACGACGCGGGCGTCGAGTTCCTGCTGCTCGAAGGCGTCGAGCCGGACAACCACTGGGACCGGTTCGCCGGTGCGGTCCGGCAGCTGATCGAGCGGTACAACGTGACGCTCACGGTCGGCGTCCACGGCATCCCGATGGGCGTCCCGCACACCCGTCCGCTCGGCCTGACCGCACACGCGACCCGGCCCGAGCTGGTCACCCGGTCGAACATCTGGGACGGCGAGATGCGGCTCCCCGCGAGCGCCGGCACGATGCTGCAGGTGCGGCTGGGCGAGGCCGGAAAGGACGCGATGGGCTTCGCGGTCCACGTCCCGCACTACCTGGCCGAGAACCGCTTCCCTGGCGCCGCGCTGGCGCTGGTCCACGCGATCTCGGCGGCGACCGGTCTGCTGCTCCCGAGCAAGGCGCTGCTCGACGAGGCCGCCGTCACCGGCCGGCTTGTCGACGAGCAGGTCGAGGCCTCGGAGGACGCAAGCGCGGTGGTGAACGCGCTCGAGACGCAGTACGACGCAGCCGCCGGATCGGTCAGCCGCGGCAGCCTCCTGGCCGGCTCCACTCCGTCAGCGGAGGAGCTGGGCGCCGAGGTCGAGCAGTTCCTCGCCGAGCTCAACCGCGACGACGACAAGTAGCCACAGACAACAGAACGGCCGGGGCAACGCGCCGGCCGTTCTGATGTGTCAGGCTGCGACTTTGGCCCGGCCGGAGGAGCGGTTGAAGATGCTGTCGAGGCTGACCCGACCGGCGCCGACAACCGCCAGCGTCAACGACAGCAGGCCGAGTACTGCGACCAGCTCCCAACCGCCGTCCGCGACGAAGACGCCGTTGGACAGGTGGACGAACGCAAGCGCACCGACCATGTCCAGCGCCAGCAGGACGCCGACCGCCGGCGTCAGCAGACCGAGGATCAGCGCGATACCACCCAGCAGCTCGATACCGGTCGCGTAGTACGCGGACAGGGTCGGCGCGGGTACGCCCATCTTGTCGAACATGGCGGCCGTACCGTCCAGGCCGTTCGTGCGGAACTTCTGCCAGCCGTGCGCGACGAAGACGATGCCCAGCCCGATTCTCGACAGCAGCAGGACGAGGTCGCGGGCGGCGGCGGTGCGGGTCAGGCTCACAGAGTGCTCCTCAAACAGGTGATTTGTGATTGAGCGTTCAACCATAGCCTACCGACGGCCACCGAAAGGTCACCGAAAGAGTCCGCGTGACCGGAACCACAGCCGGTACGCCGTCCGCGGGCACGGATCGCACGTCGTCGTACCTCCTGGACCTGTCAGGATGAGGCATGCCCGAGTCGCTGGAGGACCTGGTCGAGTTGCTCGACCTCGAAAAGATCGACGTCGACCTGTTCCGCGGCCGGCAACCGCAGACTTCGATGCAACGTGTGTTCGGTGGTCAGGTGCTCGGGCAGGCGCTGGCCGCGGCGAGCCGGACCGTCGAGCCGGAGCGGACCGTGCACTCGCTGCACGGGTACTTCCTGCGTGGCGGGGACACGTCCGTGCCGATCATCTACCGGCCGGAGCCGACCCGCGACGGCGGCTCGTTCAGCAGTCGCCGCGTGGTCGCGTCGCAGAACGGCAAGCCGATCTTCTACATGTCGGCCTCCTTCCAGCGCCCTGAGCAAGGGCTGGACCACCAGGATCCGATGCCGGACGACCTGGTCTCCCCGGACGAGGCGCCGACGCTGGCCTCCGTCCTCGAGGCGCGCTCGGGCCGTGCGGCCGCCGACTGGGACAAGGAGTGGTCGGCGCTCGACGTACGCCTCGCCGGCGTCACCGGCCGCCAGTTCTGGATCAGGGCCGCGGGCAAGCTTCCCGACGATCCCGCCTTGCACGCCTGCGTTCTGGCCTACGCCAGTGACCTGACGTTGCTAGGGGCAAGCTTGCTCCCACACGGCATCGTGATCGGCGACCGCCGCATCCAGCCGGCCTCCCTCGACCACGCGCTCTGGTTCCACCGCCCGTTCCGTGCCGATGAGTGGCTGCTCTACGACCAGGCGTCCCCGTCCGCCTCCGGCGCCCGCGGCTTCGCCACCGGCCGCCTCTTCACCGAGGACGGCCACCTCATCGCCTCCGTAGCCCAAGAAGGCTTGATCCGCCCCGTAGGCCTCGACCTCGACTAGCTGGCCACCAGGGCCGCCCGGGCGGCTCGTTCCAGGAGTCGGTGCACACCTTCGCGAACGCGGGCCTGTCGACCTATCCAGCTCGCCGCCCGGGGTGGTGTGTCGCGTTAGCGAGCCTGGACCGCGAGGGCGATGGCGTCGGCGACTCGGTCGGCTGCGGGGATCGGGAGCCCGGTGGCGATGCGGATCGCGGGCGGGGCCGCCTTGGTCCAGCTGGCGCTCGCACCGGCCACGGCGATTCCGTGCGAGGCCAGCACCAGAAGAGCCTCGTGCTCACTGCGGACCGGCACCCAGATCGCCAGACCGTCCACGCTGGTCGACGTCACGCCTCGACCGGCGAGGAGGTCGGCGAGGTGCTCGCGACGCTTCTGGTATGTCGTCCGCGCGGCGGCGACCGTGGCCTGCGACTTCTCGTCCTGAAGCAGCCAGGCCAGCGCGTTCTGCAGGAGGCGACTGGTCCAGCCCGAACCGAACTGCCGATAGACACGCACTCGCTCGATCGGCTCGGCCGCGCCGGCCATGACGCCGAGGCGGAGGTCGGGGGAGTGGGACTTGGAGTAGCTGCGGACGAGGACGCTCTGATCGGGCAGCAACTCCGCGACGCCGTGGTAGTCGAAGGCGCTCAGCTCACCGAGCCCGTCGTCCTCGACCACCAACGTGTCCGTGCCGGCGAGCAACGCCGCCAACTCGTCCCGCCGCCCAGGTGTCACCGAGGCGCCGAAATAGGAACTGCTCCGCGGCTCGTAGATGAACGCGACCGGATCGAGCCGGAGTGCGTCCCGCAAGGACGCCGGGATCGGGCCGTCCGCATCGGTCGCGACGGGGACGGCGCGAGCGCCGACGTTGTCGAGGATGTCGAGCAGTCGTGGGGTGGCCGGGTCCTCGATCGCCACGTGTTCGCCGGGGACGACCGTCGTACGCATGAGCAGGAGGAGGCCTTCGTAGCCGCCGTTCACGCACATCCAGTTGTCGGTCTTGAACGGCCAGGTGTGCTCGGCGGCGGCGCGGAGTGGTCCGCTGATCGACACGACGTCGTACGAGTGCACGTCGGGGTCGCGGAGGGCGTGGATGAAGGCGGGGGACATGCTCGGGAGCAGCGCCGGGTCCGGGACGGCGCGGGAGAGGTTGAGGGTCTGGTTCGGCCAGAGGCGGGAGATGTTCTCGTAGCGCGCCGGCCGGGGGACCGCGAGGCCGCCGAGAACCCACGTGCCCTGCCTTCCTCCGCCGGCCACCACGCGCTGCTTGCGCAGGGTCGCCCAGGCTGCGGAGACGGTCGCCGGGCTCACGTCCAGTCGTGGCGCGAGGGCCCGGACGGTCGGGAGCCTGGTCTGGGGAGCGAGCTCACCGTGCCGAACCAGGCGGGCGATCGCGGCCGCGATACCGGCCGCGCTGGCCTCGGTGATCTGCTCGGCCAGCCACGCCGACGAGACCGCCGGCCCATCCTGCGGTGGGACCTCCTCAGCCACCCGGCCTCCCCGGTTTTTGATCAGTAACATTTCAGATCATTGTTCGAGCTCTTGTGCTGAACATAGGCTACCGAACATTCCTACTCGCGCCACCGCCGTCGCGACCGCGGACCCCACGAGAGCGTCCCGGGTATAGAGCTACCGAACGATCATCGCCACCGGAGGTACCACCGCGTGAAGCTTGAACTCGGCGTTCGCCACTGGGACCACGTGATCCCGCTGGCCCTCGGCGACGTACCCGGTCCGACCGTCACGCGGTTGGAGACGACGCCCGATCTTTGGTCGTCACCGGAGTACGACGGCGGTGAAACGTCGTTCAGCCGGTACGTCCGGGCCCGCGCGGCCGGCGATGATCGCGTGGTCGCCCTGCCGGTCTTCCTGATGCGGGGTTTCCGGCACCGCTGCATCATCGTGCGGCGCGACTCGAACGCCGAGACCGCGGCCGATCTCAAAGGCGCCCGGATCGGCCTGACCGGCTGGCCGGACAGCGGCAACACGTGGACCCGCGCGATCCTCGCCGAGGCAGGCGTCGGCGTCCACGACGCCGACTGGCAGGTCGGCCCGCTCACCAGCGCGCATCCCGTCGTCGACCGCATCGGTGGCGTTGCCGTCGGCAACAACGTCCGCCACACCACGGACGGCGCCCGGCTGATCGAGCTGCTGGACAAGGGTGAACTCGATGCCGTCATGACGCCCTTCATGCCACCCGGCTTCCACGACGAGGACTCGCCGTTCCGCACCCTCTTCCGCGACACGCGCGCCGTGGAGCGCGAGTACTACGGCCGCCACGGCTTCATCCCCGGCATCCATCTGCTTGCCCTGCGCAAGGAGGTTCTCGACGCCAGGCCGGAGATCGCCCAGCAACTCACCGACTTGTTCGAGCAGGCGAAGCAACTCGCCTTCCAGCGAAGGAACAAGCTGATGGACGTCACCCCTTGGCACAACGAGGAGGTCGGCATCACGACGAAGGTCTTCGGATCCGACTGGATGCCGTACGGCGTATCACCCGACCGTCGCATGGTCGCCGCCTTCCAGGACCACCTCGTCGCCCAGGAACTGCTCGCGCGCCCCGTCCCGGAAGAGGACCTGTTCCCGTACCAGATCGACCCTTTGGAGAAGACCGCATGAGCACGCTGAGAGTCGCGGCCGCGCAGTTCGTGGCGAGCATCGACTGGCAGGAGAACCTCGAGACAGCCGCCGGCCTGATCAAGCAGGCCGAGGCCGACGGCACAGATCTCCTGGTGCTCCCCGAAGGCGTGCTCGCCCGCTTCATCGAGGAGCGCGAACGCATTCGCGAACACGCCCAGCCCCTCGACGGCCCGTTCGTCGAAGGACTCCGGCAGGCGACCGAGGGTCTCGATGTCACCGTCGTCGTCGGCATCCACGAGAAGTCCGGCAACGACAAGCCGTACAACACCCTGGTCGTCCTCAAGAACGGCGAGATCACCGGTCTCTACCGCAAGCTCCACCTGTACGACGCATTCAGTCAGCTGGAGTCCGACAACGTGACGCCGGCCGACGTCGTACCGGAGCTGATCGACGTCAACGGTTTCAAGGTCGGTCTGATGACCTGCTACGACGTCCGCTTCCCCGAACTGGCCCGGCTGCTGACGCTGCAGGGAGCCGACGTACTCGTCCTCCCGGCCGCGTGGGTGAAGGGTCCACTCAAGGAACACCACTGGCAGACCCTGGTCACCGCCCGCGCGCTGGAGAACACCGTGTACGTCGTCGCCAGCGGCGAGTGCGGTCAACGCAACATCGGCCAGAGTCTGATCGTGGACCCGCTCGGTGTCCCGCTCGCCCAGGCGGGAGAGGAACCGGCCACCATCTCGGCCGTCGTCTCCACGCGGCGTCTGACCGACGCCCGCCACCGCCTGCCGGTCCTGATCAACCGGCGCTTCACCGTCAGCCCCACCCCTCGACCAGTTGAAGCTGTCCCCACCAGCTGAAGCCGTAGGAGTAGTCGTGTCCATCCCCCGCACCACCGCCGTCGCCGTACTGGCTGCAAGCCTGCTCGGCGTCTCAGCCTGCACCGCCGACCCGATCGACACCAGCGCCGAGGGCAACGCGAAGGCGCCGGCCGCCGCGATCCCGCAGCAGCAGGTCGACAAGGCCCTCCACGACCAGCTGCCGGCCAAGATCAAGACCGCCGGCAAGATCGTTGCCGTCAACAACGGCTCGTTCCCGCCCTACGTGATCGTCGGCACCGACGAGAAGGCGCCGATCGAAGGTGCCACCGCCGATCTCTCCCAGGCGATCAGTCAACTGCTCGGCGTCCAGATCGAGCACACCACGGTGGACGGCCTGGCCAGTGTCCTGTCCGGGATGCAGGCGAAACGGTACGACCTGGACCTGGGCCCGACCGGTGACTTCGTCGAGCGGCAGAAGCAGGCGACCTTCATCGACTACGTCCAGGAGTACGTCGTCTTCGCCGTTCACAAGGGGAATCCGAAGGGGATCGACGGCCTCGACACCGCCTGCGGCAAGCGGGTCGGAGTGATGGCGGCCGGGTCCGCGGAGAAGGTGATCAAGGCCCAGTCGGCGAAGTGTGTCGCGGACGGGAAGCCGGCCGTCGAGGTCCAGTCGTACAAGGACCAGCCGTCGTCGATCCTCGCGGTCCAGTCCGACCGGGCCGACGCGTTCTTCTCCTCGCAGGCACCGCTGACCTACTTCGTCGCGCAGTCCGGCGGCAAGCTGGAGCTGGCCGGTGTTGGCAAGGGCAACGGTTTCGAGGACCTGTTCCAGGGCGCGCTGGTGCCGCTTGGTTCACCGCTGGCCGACGTACTGCTGGCCGCGCTCGAAAAGCTGCATGCCAACGGCACCTATGACGCGATCATGGCCAAGTGGGGGCTGGAGCAGAACAAGCTGGCCAAGCCAGGCCTCAACCTCGGGAAGAGCTGATCATGGCTACCACCGTGCAGGACGCACCACCGGCCGGCGTCGACCTCGACGTCCGGGACGCGACACGACGTAGACATCCCTGGCGCTGGCTGTCGGCGTTCATCGTGCTGGTGTTCGCCGCGCAACTGGTGAAGATGCTGATCACCAACGAGAACTTCGGCTGGGACGTGGTCTGGAGCTGGCTGCGGGCCGAGTCGATCGTCCGCGGCCTCGGCATCACCCTGATGCTGACCGTGGTCGCGATGGTGATCGGCGTAGTCCTCGGCGTACTGCTCGCGGTCTGCCGGATCTCGGCCAACCCGCTGCTGCGCGGCGCGGCCGGTGTCTACATCTGGTTCTTCCGCGGTACGCCGACGCTGGTCCAGCTGATCTTCTTCTACAACCTGTCCGCGCTGCTGCCGCAGCTGAACCTCGGCATCCCGTTCGGACCGGTCTTCGCCAGCTTCGACACGAACACCCTGATCACGCCGTTGCTGGCGGCGATCCTCGGTCTCGGCCTGAACGAGGGCGCGTACATGGCCGAGATCGTCCGCGGCGGCCTGCTGTCGGTCGACCCCGGCCAGAAGGAGGCCGGCCAGGCGCTCGGGATGACGAACACACGGATCATGAAGCGGATCATCCTGCCGCAGGCGATGCGGTTCATCGTGCCGCCGACCGGCAACCAGGTGATCAGCATGGTGAAGGCGACCGCATTGGTCAGCGTGATCGCGCTGTCCGATCTGCTCTACACCGCGCAGTCGATCTACAACCGGACGTTCGAGACGATCCCGATGCTGATCGTGGTCTGCCTGTGGTACCTCGCGGTCACCTCGGTGCTGTACGTCGTCCAGTCCTTCATCGAACGGCACTACAACCGCGGCGCCCGGCACCAGGCTCCCAGCTTCTGGGACTTCCTCCGGATCCGGCCCAAGGCCCAGCAGGGGAGTGCAGCATGAGTACGGCGGTATTGCAGGCTCGCGGTGTCCGGAAGAGCTTCGGCCACACCGAAGTACTGTCCGGCATCGACCTCGACGTCGCGCCGGGCGAGTCGGTCGTCGTCCTCGGGCCGTCGGGCTCGGGCAAGTCGACCTTCCTGCGCTGCGTCAACCTGCTCGAGTCGCTGGACGCGGGCCGGATCACGGTCGACGGCCGGGACGTCGGGTACGACGTACGCAACGGCAGGTTGCACGAGTTGTCGCCGAACGAGATCGCCCGCCGGCGCCGGGACATCGGGATGGTCTTCCAGCAGTTCAACCTGTTCCCGCACATGACGGCGCTCGAGAACATCATCGAGGCACCGATCGCCGTACTGGGTGAGGGCCGCCGGGAGGCGACGGCTCGGGCCGTCCAACTGCTCGACGAGGTCGGACTGGCCGGGCGGGAGAAGGCCTACCCGCGGCAGCTGTCCGGTGGCCAGCAGCAGCGGGTCGCGATCGCCCGCGCGCTGGCGATGCGGCCGAAGCTGATGCTGTTCGACGAGCCGACGTCGGCGCTCGACCCGGAGCTGGTCGGCGAGGTGCTGGTGACGATGAAGAAGCTCGCGACAGCCGGGTTGACGATGGTCGTGGTCACGCACGAGATCACCTTCGCGCGGGAGGCCGCGGACCGGGTGGTCTTCATGGACGAGGGACAGGTCGTCGAGCAGGGGACACCGGAGCAGGTGATCGACAATCCACAGCACGAGAGAACTCGGGCGTTCCTTTCCCGATTCCTCTGATACCGTTGGAGACATGTTGCAGCGCGCAGTAGTGACGACGACGCCGGAGTACGTCCCGGCGCGCTGACACCTGACTGTCGAAAAGCCCCGGGGCGAGTGCCCCGGGGCTTTTTCGTGCTCTGTGGTACCTCGCCCCCACCATTCGAGGAGCCACACCATGTACGACCACCGCAAGATCGGCCGGGAGCTCGGCCTGTTCGACTCGGACCCGTTGATCGGGGCGGGTCTGCCCTATTGGCTGCCCGCGGGTGCCGCGGTTCGCCACGCCTTGGAGAGCTACATCGCCGAGGTGGAGCGAAGAGCCGGCTATCAGCAGGTCTATTCACCTGTCCTCGCCAAGCGCGAGCTGTACGAGATCTCGGGCCACTGGGCGAAGTACAGCGACGACATGTACCCGCCGATGGACATGGGCGGCGAGCAGCTCGTACTGCGACCAAGCATCTGCCCGCACCACGCGCTGATGTACCGGTCCCGCTCACACAGCTACCGGGAGCTCCCACTGCGCATGTCCGAGCTGGGCGGGCAGTACCGGGCCGAGCTGTCCGGTGCGATCGGCGGCCTGAGCCGGGTCCGCGCGATGCAGCTCAACGACGCGCACATCTTCTGCAGCCTCGACCAGGTCGCCGAGGAGGCCGGCAACGCACTCGACCTGATCAATCGGGCGTACGACGACCTGGGCATCAGCGCCTCGCGTTACGTCCTGGCACTCCCGTCCGAGGACGCTGACTTCGACAGTCCGAGCAGCAAGTACGTCGGCGACGCGGCGAGCTGGGACCGGGCGGCCGGACTGCTTCGCGAGGTGCTCGACAACGCCGGCATGGACTACGAGGAGTCGCCCGGCGACGCGGCGTTCTACGGGCCCAAGATCGACATCCAGCTGGCGGACTCGGCCGGCCGCGAGTTCAGCCTGTCGACCGTCCAGATCGACTTCCACCAACCTGAGCGGTTCGGCCTCGAGTACGTCGGTGCCGATGGCAACAAACACCGTCCGGTGATGGTGCACCGCGCAATCGTGGGCAGTATCGAACGGGCCATGGCGCAGCTGATCGAGGTCCACGGCGGCGCCTTCCCGGCCTGGCTCGCGCCGGTGCAACTCGTCGTCCTGCCGATCTCCGATGACGAGGAGAAGCTCGCCGTCGAGGTGGCCCGGCGGGCGTCGGACCGCGGCCTGCGGGTCGAGATCGCGCACGCCGACGAGGGCAGTCTCGGCGCTCGCATCCGCGAGAACCGGCTGGCGCCGTACCAGGCCGTCATCGGTGCCCGCGAGGCCGCCGACCGACTCATCGCCCTGCGTCGACGGGATGGACAACGGGTCGACGCGGCTCCGATCGCCGTGGTCCTCGACGACCTCCGCGCACAGTGCCGGCCTCCGTCACTCCGACGAGCGGGGGACCTTGCGTGATCCGTCAGGTCGGGTTGTGCGAGCGCCGTCGCAGGATCCAGGTCGCGATCGGCACCACGATGATCGTCCCGATCAGGGCACCCAGCAGTCCGCCCCAGTCGAAGATGTCGGTGTCACCGATGCCGAGGCCGAGCGTGAAAATCAGGTAGCCGAGCAGGGCGCCGAGCAAGCCGAGTCCGACAGAAACAAGCCAGGACTTCGGCCCGCTCATGTTCCGGAAGGCATCACCGGGGACGAGCATCCGGGCCAGAACTCCGCACACCAAACCGAGTAAAAGTGCTCCAATCATGACCACCCCTCCTGGATCGGAGTGTCCTCCACATCGTCGGCGGAGTCGAGTCGGCGCGGCTCGACTCTGCCGACCTCAGTGGGCCTGGAGCTGGCCGATCAGGTGGGTGAGTTCGCGGCGCTCGTCGTACACGGCGAAGTCGGTGGTCTTGCCGGACGTCTTGTAGCCGAACTGGACCCGGGACGGGAGCAGCAGCGGCTTGCGGAAGTCGACACGGACCGTGAAGGCGTCGGGGAGCTTCGCGATGCGCTGCATCGAGGCGAGCGAGGCGGCCTTGGCCCACATCCCGTGCGCGATCTGGCGGGGGAACCCGAATGCCTGGGCGGTGAGTTTGAACAGGTGGATCGGGTTCCGGTCGCCGGACGCGGAGGCGTACCGGCGGCCGAGGTTCCCGCGCAGGTCCCACCATGCGGCCGGGTCGAGCTCGGGGTCCGGCAGCAGGTCGACGTGTGCGTTCTCGTTGCCGGTGGAGCGGCTGAGCAGCGTGGTCAGGTCGGTCCACACCACCTCGCCGTCGACGCTGACCTCGCTGATGATGTCGAAGACGGTGCCCTTCGGATGCGGGCGCTCCGCCGTACTGTGCACCCGGATGGCCGGCTCGGCGTGGATCGGGATCGGCTGCAGCTGAGTGATCGTGTTGGACAGGTGCACGATCCCCATCGGCTTGTAGGGGAACGAGGGGTCGGACATCAGGTCCAGGTGCAGCGGGAACGCGAGGATGTGCGGGTACGTCACCGGGAGCGCCGGTCCGGCGGTGAAACCGGTGACGTCCCGGTACGCCGTCAGGTGGTCCTGATCGATCGCGGATCGGGGCAGCTCGAGGGTGAGGCCGTCGGCGTCCGGCTCGTAGTCGGCGCGTCGCAGCGTGGCCTTCACAGTCCGGGCGTAGAGCGCACCGAATTTCGGTGTGTCGTCGTACTTGCGAGTCGCCATCTCACGCACCCAGCATGCTCTGGCCGCAGACGCGGACCACGTTGCCGGTCACTCCGGCCGAGGCCGGGTCGGCGAACCAGGCGATCGTCTCGGCCACGTCGATCGGCAGCCCGCCCTGCTGCAGCGAGTTGATCCGGCGGCCGACCTCGCGGATCGTGAACGGGACCTTCGCGGTCATCTCGGTCTCGATGAAGCCCGGGGCGACCGCGTTGATCCGGATCTGCCGCTCCGCCAGCTTCGGCGCGAGCGCCTGGACCAGACCGATCACACCGGCCTTGGAGGTGGCGTAGTTCGTCTGGCCGTTGTTCCCCGCGATCCCGGCGATACTCGCGACCCCGACGACCGAGCCGCCGTCGCGCAGCGCGCCGGACTCGAGCAGATGCTGCGTGATCCGCTCGGGAGCGCGCAGGTTCACATCGAGTACGGCGTCCCACGCGTCGGTGCGCATATTCGCCAACCGCTTGTCGCGGGTGATCCCGGCGTTGTGGACGACGATGTCGAGGCCGCCGTACTGCTCCTGCGCGTGCGCGGCGATCCGCTGCGGCGCGTCGACCGCGGTGACGTCGAGCAGCAGTTCGCTGCCGCCGATCCTGGAGATCACCTTGCGGAGGGCGTCCGCGTTCTGCGGTACGTCGACGCCGATCACGGTCGCGCCGTCACGGGCCAGGGTGTCGGCGATCGCGGCACCGATACCGCGGGCGGCACCCGTGACCAGGGCGACCTTGCCGGCGAGTGGGTGATCCGGGTCGTTGCTGACCAGCGGCCCGATCCCGATCCTGGCCACCTGGCCGTCGACGTACGCCGACTTGGGCGACAGGAAGAAGCGGAGGGTCGAATCCAGCTGCTCGTGTGCGTCCGGAGCGACGTACACGAGATTCACCGTCGCGCCGCGCTTGACCTCCTTGCCGAGGCTTCGCGTGAAGCCCTCGAGGGCGCGCTGGGCGATCTGCTGCTCGGGCGACTGCGCGAGCTCCGGCGTCCGGCCGACCACGATCACCCGGCCGGCCGGAGCCAGCTGGCGGATGACGGGGGAGAAGAAGCGCTGCAGGCTCGTCAGCTCGGCGGTCGAGGTCGCGCCGGTCGCGTCGAAGACAAGTGCCTTCGGCCGGATCTCGCTGGATGCGATGCCCTCGGTCGCCGTACTGAAGGACGCGCCGATGTCCCGCAGCAGGGCCTGGATCGCCTTCCCGGTGTCACTCTCGGAGATCGCGCCGAACACCACCGGCCCGTCGATCACCGGCGAGCCGTCGGTCCAGCGCGGCAGGGGAGTCGGGTCGGGCAGACCCAGGTTCTTCACCAGGGTCTGGCCGAGCGGCGTCCGGGTGAAGGTCTGGTAGCGGTCCGTCATCTCAGCTCCTACTTCTCGAGGATGGCGACGACACCCTGGCCGCCCGCGGCGCAGATCGAGATCAGGCCCCGGCCGCCGCCGTTCTCGTCCAGTTGCTTGGCCAGCGCGGCGACGATCCGCCCGCCGGTCGCCGCGAACGGGTGGCCCGCGGCCAGCGAGCTGCCGTTCACGTTCAGCTTGTCCCGGTCGATCTCGCCCAGCGGCGCGTCCAGACCGAGCCGTTCCTTGCAGAAGATCGGATCCTCCCACGCCTTCAGGGTGGACAGCACCTGGGAGGCGAACGCCTCGTGGATCTCGTAGTAGTCGAAGTCCTGCAGCGTCAGTCCGGCCCGGGCCAGCATGCGTGGTACGGCGTACGCGGGAGCCATTAGCAGGCCCTCGGCACCCTTCACATAGTCGACCGCGGCGGTCTGCGAGTGGGTCAGGTACGCGAGCGGCCGCAACCCGCGCTCGGTCGCCCACTCGTCGGTGGCGAGCAGTACAGCGGACGCACCATCGGTGAGCGGGGTCGAGTTGCCGGCCGTCATGGTCGCGGTCTCGCCCTTGCCGTAGACGGTCTTGAGCTTGGTCAGCTTCTCCAGGGAGGTGTCGGGCCTGAGGTTCTGGTCCTTCTCCAGGCCGAGGTACGGCGTGATCAGGTCGTTCTGGAAGCCGCGGTCGTACGACGCCGCCAGGTTGATGTGGGAGCGGTACGCGAGCTCGTCCTGCGCCTCCCGGGTGATACCCCACTCCAGCGCGGTCAGCGCCGCGTGGTCACCCATCGACTTGCGGGTCCGCGGCTCCGCGTTCCGCGGGATCTCGGGCACGACGTCCTTCGGGCGTACGCGCGCCAGGACCTTGAGGCGATCCGGGTAGGTCTTGGCCCGGTTGAGGTCGAGCAGGATGTTGCGCAGCCGGTCGTTCACTGCGATCGGGGCGTCGGACGCGGTGTCGACCCCACCCGCGATCCCCGCGTCGATCTGGCCGAGGGCGATCTTGTTGCCGACCAGGATCGCCGCCTCGAGCCCGGTGCCACAGGCCTGCTGGATGTCGTACGCCGGGGTGGTCGGCGCGAGCTTGGAGCCGAGGACGACCTCGCGGACCATGTTCCAGTCGCGGGCGTGCTTGAGCACGGCGCCGGCGACCACCTCGCCGAGCTCCTGACCGCCCAGGCCGGTCCGGTCGACCAGCCCGTTGACGGCGGCGGTGAGCATGTCCGAGTTGGACGCGTGCCGGTAGGTCTTGTCCTGCCGGGCGAACGGGATCCTGTTGCCGGCGACAACGGCCACCTTGCGGGTCTCGGTCACGATTTCTCTCCTGCTCTGCTGGACCGCGAGGACTTGCTGTTGGGTTTGGGCTTGCTGTTGACCGTCGGCCTGCCGTTGGCCGTGGGAAGGGCTTTACGGCCTACCGCGGTCGCGAGGGTGGCGGTGATCGCGGTCGCCCGGACGGTGGCGATATCGGCATGATGCACGACCGGATGCCCCGGCTGCCCGCTCGACACGATCAACCCGACTCTTGCCATGTGCAACGACCCGAGCGTCTGGGTGTAGAGGTGGTTGGCCAGGTAGTCGGCGTCGACCTCGTCGAACACCCCCGACTGCTGGCCGGCCTTGAGGATCGCCGCGATCCGCTCCAGCGCCGAGGCCATCGCCGTACCGAGCTTCATCATCACCGGCTCGGTGATCTCGCCGAAGAGTTCCTCACCGGTCCTTCTCAACAGGCTCATGGCGCAGTCGGCGAAGGCCGGGTACTCGAGGCAGAAGTCGACGAACACCTCGCTGAGCGCTCTGAGCCGGTTGAGGGGTGCTCTTCTCGGGCTGTCGACCTGGGCCAGCTTCTGGTCCAGCTCGCCCAGGTAGTCGACCAGGGTGAGCGCGAACAGCTCTTCCTTACCGGCGAAGTGACGATAGATCAGTGCCTTGTTGATGCCGACCCGTTTGGCGATATCGTCGATCTGGGCGTCGATCGTGCCCCGCTCGTCGAACAGCTCGCGGGTGGCCCGGATGATGTCCCGCTCCCGGTCGCGGCGACGCTCCGCCGTGGTCCGGCGGCGTCCGATCGCGAGCAGCGCGGAGCTCATGGATCGATCTTAGCCACAGTGGTACCCCCTGGTGCAAACGACGGTTACACTCGTGGGTAACATCTGGCTGCTCGCCGTTCCCATGGTTTGCCTTGTGAGGATGTTGATGACTGATCCGAAGCCTGCCGTCTCGGCCGATGTGATGGCGCTCGCCGGTGAACTCGCCGCCGAGCGCTCCAAGCCGGGCTGGAGCCATTTCTCGCTCGCTCTGAACACCGAGCAGCAGGAGATCCGGGACTGGGCCCACACCTTCGCCGCCGACGTGATCCGCCCGGCCGCCGCCGAGTGGGACGAGCGCGAGGAGACCCCCTGGCCGGTGATCCAGGAGGCCGCCAAGATCGGCCTCTACGGCCTGGACGCCAACGTCAACCTCTTCATCGACCCGTCCGGCCTGCTGATGCCGCTGGTCCACGAGGAACTCTTCTGGGGCGACGCCGGCATCGCGATGTCCCTCAAGGGCACCGGCCTGGCGTCGTCCGCGATCTTCTCCAACGGCACGCAGGAACAGTGGAGCCAGTGGATGGGGCGGTGCTACGGCACGCCCGACGACGTCAAGGTGGCCGCCTTCTGCTCGTCCGAGCCCGGCGCGGGTTCGGACGTGTCCGCGATCCGTACGCGAGCGACGTACGACGCGGTCTCCGACGAGTGGGTGATCAACGGACAGAAGGCCTGGGCGACGAACGGCGGGATCGCCGACATCCACGTGGTGGTCGCGACGGTCGATCCTTCGCTCGGGACCAAGGGGCAGGCCGCGTTCGTCGTACCTCGGAGTGAGGTGCACGGCCTCGTGCAGGGCACCAAGCTCCGCAAGCACGGACTGCGGGCGTCGCACACCGCCGACGTCTTCTTCGACAACGTCCGGATCCCTGCTGCCAACGTGCTGGGCGGCAAGGAGAAGCTGGACGAGCGGCTGGCCCGCGCCCGCTCAGCTGCCACCGGTTCTGCCGCTGCCGGGGACCAGGTGCGCAACGCCTCGATGGCGACCTTCGAGATGACCCGCCACATCGTCGGCGCCCAGGCGGTCGGCATCGCCCGCGCCGCCTACGAGGTCGCCCTCGACTACGCCAAGACCCGCGAACAGTTCGGCCGCCCCATCATCGACAACCAGGGCATCGCCTTCAAACTCGCCGACATGGCCCTGGAGATCGACGCCGCCCGCCTGCTCGTCTGGCGCGCCGCCAACATGTCCGCGGCCCTGATGCGCGGCGAAACCCCCGACTACCGCCACGGCGAAGGCTCCATGGCCAAACTCAAGGCCGGCGAGGTAGCCGTGCGCGTCACCGAAGAAGCCATCCAAATCCTCGGCGGCAACGGCTACACCCGCGAATACCCAGTAGAACGCATGCACCGAGACGCCAAGATCTATACGATTTTCGAAGGTACGTCGGAGATCCAGCGCCTGGTGATCGCCCGAGCCATCTCCGGGATGCGGATCAGGTAGGACGACCCACGCGTGCTACGCGGGCGCTCGTCGTCGCTCCGCTCCTCGACGCGCCCGCTACGCACGCTCCCACCCGGCTTAGCGCCGATGCATTCCTTCGCCGGCTACCGCCGACGTTGGCGGGCTGCCGCCCGCACTACGCGCTGCCGCGCGGCCGACCCCACCGGGCCAGTGTGGACACAGCAGCCCACTGTGGTTGATCGTTCCCACGCCGGCGCTACGCTCGATCCTTCGTCGCGTGCTCGCCGCCGGCTCCCGCCCGCCCTTGTGCGCGCGTGCTGCCGCCCGCTGAATCGACTGCGACGTGATCGAAGCGTCGGCGTGGTCACCTTGGCCCAACGCGGTCAGTTCTTCCCACGCCGGCGCTACGCGCGATGTCTGCGTCGCTCGTCAAGTCGCTTGCGGTGTGGACACGTCCGCGGCATGGATCGTTGGGGCGACTCAACGAGGTAGCCGAACAGGCCGGCATCGGCCAATCCACGGCTTCTCAGCAACCCGACCTCCTCCGCCGCCGCGGGGGTGTGGTCACCTCCCGACGTCAAGGCAAAGTCCTCTACCGAGCCGACAGGCACGGCGCATCCGCGACCGCTCTCCGACCTCCAGACCTACCGCACCCAGAGGCCAACGGGCCGCCCGGGCGCGAACCGGTTGCGGGACCGGAAAGATCTACACCATCTTCGAAGGCACGTCGGAGATCCAGAGATTGGTGATCGCAAGGGCGATCTCAGGGATGAGAATCCGCTGACGTTCCCGCAGGTCAGAGGGCTATTTCAGGGTCATCGGGGTACAGGCCACCGTCCGGCTCCCAGGAGGTAGTGGGGGAGCGCACGGCGGCCTGCTCCGTGACTGCTACGTGAGATCTCAGAGAGAACAGACGAGCGAGTCTGGAGTCCACAGCCTTCCGCGCCCGCTGGTGCGAGGAGGGCAGCATGTGGGTGTACATCCTGAGGATGAAGCCTGGGTCGCCGTGCCCTAGGTACTCGGCCAGTTCCTTGATGTTCACGCCGTCTGCCAGTGTGATGCTCGCGTAGTAATGCCGCAGTGCATGCATGCCGTTCTTCCGGCTGGACACGTACTGCCGCCGACCACGCGCGTCCTTCGTAGGAGCTTGTATGACGCCGCCGTGAAAGAGCGCCGGCTTCCAGACCATCTCGTCGTACGTCCGCGCCCGGATGTGCTTGTCATCAGTCCAGCGAAACAGAATCTTGACGGTGCGCGGCTCCCCGTCGACCTTCTCCCACGGCAGCGTGTACGGCCGCGGCCCGACAGCCTCGATGTGTTCCTTGAGAACCAACGCTGCCCCGTCAGACATCGGAACCATCCGCTCGGTGTCGTTCTTCGGCAACGCAAACACGAACTCTCGACCATCTCCTCGAAGTCGATGTCCTCCTCCGCCAGCCCAAACAGCTCACCCTGCCGCAGCCCACAAGCCGCCCCAACGGACGCGATCGGCCGGTACTCCGGCGGATGCCTCTCAACGATCTTCAGTACGACGTCATCGCGCCAAGCAACGACCTTCCCGCCCTTCGACGAGGGCACTTTGACTACCCGTGCCTTTGCCGGATTCTTCTTGATCGTCTCGTCATCCACCGCCAGATCCAGCGTCCCGTGCAACACGAGGAACGCCGAACGCGCCGTCGATGACCCGAATCTTGCGTCCAGGTCAGCAATCCAGGCCGCGATCTCCGACGGCTTGATCGCCCTCAGTTGCCGCCGCCCAAACACCGGACCCACATGCAACCGAAGCGCAGACTCGTACTTGATCGCACTAGCCGGATCCACCACCCGCGCCGCCAACCACCGCCCCGCAACCTCCTCAAACCGAACCTTCCCGGCCCCCGGATCGATGTACTCCCCACGCTCCCGATCCGTCTCCATTGCATTCGCATGCCGCTCAGCCGGCCCCTTCGTACTGAACGCCTTCGTCCGCTCCCGTCCCTCCGGATCAACCCAACCATCCAGCCACCGCTTGCCGTTTCCCCACCTCGCATTCTGCACCCGCACGGTCGCCCCATCCGCCTGCTTGACCGGCCGAGTCCACTGATCCTTCACATATGCCACTGCGCCGCACCCTTCGTCGCATTTGATGCGCGGCAGCTCAACGTCTGAGGTCAGCTGTCCCCTCGCCTGTGCGTACGGCGTGCCTTGCGGCCTCTCAGCCCGTCCGATCCTTAGCCTCGAAGTGTGGGGACGATTTGCGCGATCACCGGCCTGATACTGACGCTCGTGGGGACGGTGCTGGCCGGCGCGGCGTTGATCGGCGACTGGCGCGACCATGGTGGCGGCCAACCACTGATTCCGCTGATTGGGCGGGCGCGGACATGGCTCGTACGGAATGTCCTGAGGCGGAGGCCGGAGGTCCACAGCGTCACGGGCACGGCGAGCGCGGCGTGGGGCGTCACGGCATCGGCTGCGGGCTACGTTTCACCGCCGAGCAACGCACCAGTAGATGTACAGATGCGGTTTGTCCGCGAGCGTCTGTTGGCGTTGGAAAGCAGGATGGGTTCCGAGCGCCGGGAGCTCGATCAAAGAATCGATCGGGTCCAGACCGAGGTGAACCGTCCCACGCCCGCTACACAGGCACTCCGTCGCTCCGCTCCTCCCGCGCCTGCTACGCGTGCTCCCACCCACCCCCCGGCTCATCGCCGGTGCATCCTTACCGGCTGCCGCCGGCAGGTGCGGGCTGCCGCCCGCGGCGCGCTACCGCGCGGGTGACCGCCGCCGGGTCGGTGTGGTCAGGACAATTGATGTGTGACTCGATCAGCCAGCGCGATGCTCGCGTAGTGCCGCAGCGCATGCATCCCGTTCTCCCGACTGGAGATGTACTGCCGCCGCCCGCGCCGGTCCGTCTTCGGCTCATTGATCACACCCGCGTGGTACAACGCCGGCTTCCACACCAGTTCGTCGTACGTCCGCGCCCGAATGTGCTTGTCATCGGTCCACCGGCACAGGAGATTGACGGTCCGCGCCTCCCCGTCGGTCTTCTCCCAGGGCAAGGTGTACGGACGCGGCTCGTGAGCCTCGATGTGCTCCTTCAGGATCAGCGCCGTCCCGTCAGACATCGGCACGGTCCGCTCGGTGTCGTTCTTCGGCAACGCGAACACGAACTCCCGCCCGAGCTTCTTCATCTGCCGCCGCATATGAATGACCATCTCGTCGAAGTCGACGTCCTTCTCCGCGAGCCCGAACAACTCACCTTGCCGCAGCCCGCACGCCGCTCCCACAGATGCAATCGGCCTGTACTCCGGCGGATGCCCGTCAACAATCCGCAGTACGACGTCATCCGCCCAAGCAACGACCCGCCCGCCTCTGGACGCGGGCACCTTGACCACCCGAGCCTTAGCCGGATTCTTCTTGATGCTCTCGTCATCCACCGCCAGATCGAGAGTCCCGTGCAGGACCAAGTACGCCGTACGCGCCGTAGACGACCCGAACCGCGCATCCAAGTCCGCGACCCACGCCGCAATCTCCGAGGGCTTGATCGTCCTCAACTGCCGACGTCCGAACACCGGTGCTACATGCAACCGCAGCGCCGATTCGTACTTGATCGCAGTCGAGGGAGGCGCCTTCGACGCGGACCAGGCCCGGGCGATCCTCACCGCCGGCGCCGCCAAGGGCCTCGGCCTCCGCGTCCACGCCAACCAGCTCGGCCCCGGCCCGGGTGTGTCCAGTTGGCCTGCGAGCTCGGTGCCGCGGCCGCCGACCACTGCACCCACCTCACCGACGCCCTCGCCTCATCCGGGGTCGTCGCCGGTTTGCTGCCCGCGGTCGAGTTCTCCACCCGCTCGCCCTACCCGGACGCCCGCCGCCTGCTCGACGCCGGCGCCACCGTCTCGCTGGCCAGCGACTGCAACCCGGGCTCCTGCTACTCCTCGTCGATGCCGCTCTGCATCGCCCTGGCCGTCCGCGAAATGCACATGAGCCCGGCCGAAGCCCTCTGGTCAGCCACCGCAGGCGGCGCCGCTCGCTCCGCCGCGACGACATCGGCCGCGTGACCGTAGGCGCTCGCGCCGACCTGGCCGTCCTCGACGCCCCCTCCTGTCTCCACCTGGCCTACCGCCCCGGCGTACCCCTCATCACCCAAACCTGGCTAGCCGGCCGCCCCCTCTGATGACCACTACGCTCTGCACCCGCCGCGAGCCCTTCAGTCCCGCGATCTCCCCATTTCTCATCAATGAGTAATGGGGTTTTTCCGTAGCGTGATGAAGTCCGTAACAAATGGTTCGTGGTTGCATCTTTTCGCTTCTTTTTCGGTTGACAGAGAGCGACTTGGGCTACGGTTTGCCGCAAGGGGAGAGTCACAATCCGGGGGGCCGGTATGCAGAAACGTTTCGCGACCGCATTTTTCGTTCTCACCACTGCGGTCGCGATGGTGCTAGGCCTCGCCGCCGCGCCCGCGCTGGCAGCCGAGGGTGATCCTGCGTCCTCCGTTGTGGCGACGTGGTCCTGCACCAGCAGCCCGTGCCCGTGGGGCCCGTCGGACACCAGCAACACGGCGGTCTGGCCGGCCGCGGCCGAGCCGGTCCGGGCCCGCTACGGGTATACCGTCTCTCACGACGTGTACGCCCCGGCGCCCAAGGTGGCGGGCTGGAAGATCACCGTCACCTCCGGCAGCGCCACCGTGTACGCCGGCCCGGCCGACGACTCGCACTCGTCGCTGGCCGCGCTGTCGGCCGGCGACAGCTACACCCTGCCCAGCACGCTGAGCAGCAGCAGCATCGTTAGCGTGCAGGACGGTGGGTCGTTCGAGTACACGATCACCCCCGGCGCCCCAACCGACCCGCCGCCGGCCTCCGGTGACGGCTCGGTGCTGGCCACCTGGAACTGCACCAGCAGCCCCTGCCCGTCGGGCCAGAGCTACACCAGCAACGCGGGCGTCTGGCCGGCCGCGGCCCAGCCGGTCCGGGCCCGCTACGGCTACACCGTCTCCGCCGACGTCTACGCTCCGGTGTCCAAGGTGGCCGGCTGGAAAATCACCGTCATCTCCGGCAGCGCCACGGTTTACGCGGGCCCGGCCGACGACTCGCACTCGTCGCTGGCCGCGCTGTCGGCCGGCGAGACCTACACCGTGTCCAGCACGCTCAGCAACAGCAGCATCGTGAGCGTGCAGGACGACGGCGCGTTCCGGGTCATCTTCACTCCGGGCGATCCGACCACGCCGCCGGCGTCCGGCTACGGTTCGGTGCTGGCCACCTGGAACTGCACCGGCACGCCCTGCCCGTCGGGTACGAGCTACACCAGCAACGCGGCGGTCTGGCCCGCGACGGCCGAGCCCACCCGGGCCCGCTACGGCTACACCGTCTCCCACGACGTGTACGCCCCGGCGGCGAAGGTGGCCGGCTGGAAGATCACCGTCACCTCCGGCAGCGCCGCCGTGTACGCAGGCCCGGTCGGGGACTCGCACTCGTCGCTGGCCGCGCTGTCGGCCGGCGAGAGCTACACCGTGTCGAGCACCCTGAGCAGCAGCAGCATCGTCAGCGTGCAGGGCGGCGCCGCGTTCGAGTACACGTTCACCCCGGGTGAGCCGGTCACACCCCCGCCGGCCGGCGACGGCGAATCGGCCCGGGTGACCTGGACCTGCACCAGCAGCCCGTGCCCGTGGGGTCCGTCGGACAGCGGGTACGCCGCCGTCTGGCCGGCCGAGACCGACCCCAGCCGGGCCCGCTACGGCTACACCGCCTCGCACGACGTCTACGCGCCGGCCCCGCAGGTGGCGAACTGGAAGATCACCGTCACCTCGGGCAGCGCCACCGTGTTCTCCGGCCCGGTCGGGGACTCGCACGCGTCGCTGGCCAACCTGTCGGCCGGCCAGAGCTACACCGTGCCGACCACTCTGAGCGGCAGCAGCATCGTCAGCGTGCAGAGCGGTTCGCCGTTCGAGTACGCCTTCGTGCCCGGCCCGCCGGTCCCGCCGCCGCCCTCCGCCTGCACCGACCCCACCACCTGCGACCCGGTCTCCTGGGTCAACGCCCGCTGGCGCTACGCCGGCACCGGCGAGAACCCCGGTGACTGGTACGGCGGCGTGATCACCTGGCCGGTCGGCACGGCCTACCAGGACAACGGCCGCTCCGGCGACAACGCGCGCACCGTCTACTCGGAGTCGGGCGTTCCGCTCTACCCGTACATGGGTGCCTGGGCCGACGGGTGCACCGTCCGCGTGGTCACCGGCCGGGTCCTGATCGTCGAGTGGGAGCGCGGTACGGACGAGTGGCGGGAGACCCGCGTGAACGCCGGCCAGGCGTACACCATCTCGCTCAGCGGCTCCGAGGACGGCGCCATGATCGAGACGGACAACGACGTCGAGCCCTTCACGGTCTCGGTGAGCAACTGCACCCCGCGGCCGCTCTCGGAGTCGAACAACCGCCTCCCGGTGGCGAACGCCGGTGCGCCGCAGTCGGTCGTGGCTGGTACGACCGTGACCCTGAACGGGTCCGGCACCGACGCCGACGGCGACGACCTCACCTACGCGTGGACCCAGACCGGTGGACCGGCGGTGACGCTGTCCAGTACGACGGCGGCGAAGCCGACCTTCACCGCCCCGTCCTCGGCGTCCACGCTGACCTTCAGCCTGGTGGTGCGAGACGGCCGGGCCAACAGCGCGGCGGCGACCACCACGGTGACCACCACCCCGGCCAACCAGGTGCCGGTGGCGAACGCCGGTACGGCGCAGACGGTCAACACGGGTACCACGGTGACGCTGGACGGATCCGGCACCGACGCCGACGGCGACGACCTCACCTACGCGTGGACCCAGACCGGTGGGCCGGCGGTGACGCTGTCCAGTACGACGGCGGCGAAGCCGACCTTCACCGCCCCGGCCACACCGGCCACGCTGACCTTCAGCCTGGTCGTGCGGGACGGCAAGGTGGACAGCGCGGTGTCGACCACCACGGTGACCGTCACCGGTCCGAACCTGGCCCGGGGCAAGACCGCCACCCAGTCGAGCACCAGCGGTACCGCGGTGGCGGCCCGGGCGGTGGACGGCAACACCAACGGCGTGTTCGCGAGCGGCTCGGTGACCCAGACCAACACCTCCACCCAGCCGTGGTGGCAGGTCGACCTCGGTTCCGCGGCGGCCGTCTCCACGGTCACGGTGTGGAGCCGGACCGACTCGAACCGGATGGGCAGCGGCTCGGTGTTCATCTCCTCGACCGACATGAACGGCCGGTCGATGTCCTCGCTGCGGGCCGACGACTCGGTGAAGGAGATGTCGTTCTCGGCGTTCTCGTCCACCACCAACAGCCTGACCCTGAACGCGGGCAGTGCCACCGGCCGGTACGTGCGGGTGCAGCTGTCAAGCATCTTCACCACCCTGAACCTGGCCGAGGTGCAGGTCGGCGGCACCACCGGCGCCGTGAACCTGTCCACCAACCGGCCGGCCACGCAGTCGTCGACCGACGTCGGCACCGCCGCCCGGGCCGTGGACGGGAACACCAACGGCGTCTTCGCCGCCGGGTCGGTGAGCCGGACGGCGTCCAGCTCACAGCCGTGGTGGCAGGTCGACCTGCTGACCAATTCCCGGGTCGGCAACGTCACGGTGCACAACCGGACCGACGCCTCGGCCGACAAGCTGAACAACGCGGTGGTGTTCCTCTCCACCGCCAGCATGTCGGGCCGGACCTACGCCCAGCTGATGGCCGACTCCACGGTGACCAAGCTGAACCTCGGGGCGACGCCGGGGGCGGTCACCAGTCTGCCGACCAACACCGTGGCCCGCTACGTCAAGGTGCAGTCGCCGGTCACCAGCGCCGGTGTGATCAGCCTGGCCGAGGTCACGGTGACGGGCACCCAGCCCAACTGACGCACGACCAGGGATCCGTCTCGGTTCGTCCCATCGACGAAGCGCACGGTCCGGGCTCCACGCCCGACCGACCGTGTGAGGAAAGCCAGCGATGAGCGAGCCGGGACGAATCCTTCGTGCGCCGCGGGTCCGCTGGCGGACGGCGAAGCGGCGGCCATGCTGTCCGCCTCGATGACGAGCCGCCGGCCGGTGTCCGCCAGGTCGACCCGGGCATGGAAACGATCGTCGCCGCTCCGCACCCGCGGAACGAATCCGTCGAGCTCGGCTTCGATCAACACCGCTCGC
The DNA here is from genome assembly GCF_043197365.1 of Kribbella sp. NPDC049174. Lineage (NCBI taxonomy): Bacteria > Bacillati > Actinomycetota > Actinomycetes > Propionibacteriales > Kribbellaceae > Kribbella > Kribbella sp. NPDC049174. The sequence goes on from NZ_JBICSZ010000001.1 coordinate 1,432,096, forward strand.
AGTATCGATTCGAGAACCGACTCGCTGCGTCCGTCCAGATGCTCGGCGACCCGGAGTGCGGCGCCGCAACCCGCACGGCCCAGCTGCCGACCAGCGGGGCCAGCAGTTCGGCGCGACTGACCGATCGGCCCGGGCGGGCGAGTCGGCGATGGCGGGCGCGGGCCCGAACGACAGGGTCCGCGCGCATTCGACCAACGTGCGCAACGGCGTCGTCACGGCATCGACCGCCGGCGCGTGCGCCCAGTGCACGACGACCGACTCGCTACTGGGCCGGCGATCGCGATGCCGGGGAATGGTACGCGGAGCGCCGGATCGGGCCTTACCCAAGTAGCTCCTGAGTAGATGGTTCTTGCGTCAAACCACGTTGCTATGGGCAAGTTCCTGCTCCGTCACAGCTCCGTGGGACGCTGACAAACCACGATCACGGTTGATCAGCAATGAGACGCAAACCCGCAGGTCAGACGCCATATGTGGTGTCCTTCGACTCACTCGGCGTGAGGCTGGAGGAGATCTACACCTCTTCGAAGGCACCTCCAAAATCCAGCGCCTCGTCATCGCCCGAGCCATCTCCGGGATGCGGATCAGGTAGGACGACCCACGCGTGCTACGCGGGCGCTCGTCGTCGCTCCGCTCCTCGACGCGCCCGCTACGCACGCTCCCACCCCACCCCCGGCTCTCGCCGGTGCACCCTGGTCGGCTACCGCCGACGTTGGCGGGCTGCCGCCCGCACTACGCGCTGCCGCGCGGCCGACCTCACCGGGGCAGTGTGGACACAGCAGCCCACTGTGGTTGATCGTTCCTACGCCGACCCTCTCGGGCAAGTGCTGCCGCCCACTTCATCGACTACACCGCGATCGAAGTGCGAGGCTGGTCCTTTGACGACGGTGGTGATCGGCGAGTCGCTCCAGGTGGAACGGCGGAACGGACGCGGGGTGCAGGGGACTTGAGGAGAACGAGGGACGTCCCCTCAGCACGTCCGCTCCGCCGGCTTGGTGGCGATCAGGACCTCGTGAGTGCAGTGGCGGAGGTGGTCTCTGATCTTGGCTGGGTGCCCGAGTACGGCGAGGTGGTGCATTGTCGGCACGACGAGCGGTTGCCGGTCAGAGTCCAGGAGCGATGCGAGGAGGTCGAAGGCTGCATTGGGCGGTCCGGGCTCTTCGACGGACACCTTGGTGAGCTGTAGCCCGTGTTCCGTCGCGTACGCCTTCAGTCGCTGGTGGACGGCGAGCAGTTCGCCGGTGTTGCGCACGAAGGACATCGAGATGAACCCGAGGGCTGGGGTAGCCGGCATGTGCACCACACGTTCCTTACGGTCGCGATGGCTAGCCGCCGACCACGATCGTGATGCCGTTGGACTCAAGTCGCTGTCGTACTGAGGTTGGGTCGCCGGCGACCTCGAGGTGCTGGACGTCGGGCGTGATGATCATTCGCTGTGCTTCCTGCATCACGACTGCGAGCAGATCGTGGAAGGCCTCGGGCGATGTCTCGATCTCCTCGACGTGAATCGCCATGAGCTGCACTCCACGAGTCTGAGCTGCATCGACGATGAGCTGCCGAGCTTTCGCCAGCTCGGTTTCGTTCATGAGGAAGTGCTTCCGGATGTAGCCGTACGCCCGCATGGCGTCGCCCCGCTCGTAGTGATCCGTATCTGGCAGCGTGCTAGTCATCTGTCCCACCGCCGTGTCATTCGTTGCGGCCAGAGAGGTCTCGCACCAGGTCCGTGATCATTGCGATAGTCAGGCTCGCGGTCACAGATCACGATGAACAGTGGCGTCGTCATGGTGGGCGTCCTTTATCGGTTGTTGTAACGCTCTGTATCCACACCATGGCGCTGTGACCGCCTTCCCCACTACAGGCGGTACTCATCGAGCCGACCTATCGGCGGTGCCGATAGACGCACCGGATGCACTCGGGCTAACTTCACAGAGCCGCCTAGAGACAAGGAGTGACGATGACGGCACCGCAGCCGCTGCTCGACTCCTCGTGGTGGGATAGGCCCGAGCTGCGTCCTGTCTTGGCGTCACGTGACGTGGCCGGCATCTTCGGCTGGTTGCAGCGGCACGGCTGGAGCCAGACGCAGATCGGTGCCGGCACGTATCAGTCCCAAGGCGAGGTCTCGGAGATCCTCAATGGACGCCAAGTCAAGGCGTACGACGTCCTAGAACGCGTCGCCGACGCGTTCGAGATTCCGCGCGGGCGGATGGGGCTTGCGTACAGCTCAGCGGGGCCCGGCGAGAGCGAGAAGTCCCATGGGCTGACGAGCGACGATCGCAGGAACTTCGCCGGCGCGGTGGCTAGTGTGGCGTTCGGTTCGGTGAACGATCAGGCTCAGAAATGGCTACCCGAGCTGCCCAACAGTGTGGCCGCTGTGCCGTCGGTCATTACCGAGACCGACGTGGAACAAGTCGTGTCGATGACAGCCGAGTTCCGGAAACTCGATCAGCGCTACGGCGGGGGAGCAGCGGTTGACGCTGCCCGTGGTTTCTACGGCTACGCACGGCGGATGATCCACTCCACCGCCGATCAGCGCACGCACCGGGACCTCAAAGTGTCCCTCGCAGACTTCAGCAGCATGCTCGGTTGGTCGTTCCATGACATCGGCGATCAAGCCGCTGCCCGACGCTTCTTGATGAACGCTCTCGTTTTGGCCAAGGACGCGGATGAACCATCGCTGGCTGCGTCGATCTTGTACCGCCTGGGTCGGGTCAGCATGCAGGAAGCTCATCCCGTAGAGGCGTTGAAGATGCTGCAACTAGGCCAGCTCGCCGCGCAGGACGCAGGCGATCCAGCTGAAGTCGCCAGGCTGCACGCCAACGAAGCACTGGCATACGCGATGCTCGGCAAACACGACCACGTCGTCGATGCGCTCGCTCGTGCAGAACACGAGATGGGACTTGCCGACAAGCGTCGTGTCTCCCCGTGGACGACGCTGTACTTCACACCAGGCGACTACACCGGGCATCAGGCGCTGGTGTACAACTCCCTGTCGGCCTATGCGAAAGACAATGCACAAGCCCGCGAGTACGCCGTACGCGCCGTCTCATTCGCGCAGCAAGCAATCACCGAATCCGGCCCCGACAGATCGCGCCGAAGCCGGACCTTCGATCGGATCATCTTGTCGACGAACCTCCTGCGTACCAACGAGGTGGACGCTGGCATCGACGTAGCTCGTGACGTGATCAACGAAGCGCAGCATCTCCGCAGCGGCCGCGGACTCAGCCGCCTGGCCGAGATTGGCACCGCAGCATCAGAACACTCTGGCAACTCCGACGCCGTGGACTTGTTACGCCAGCTCGAATCCGTCCGCACAACCGCGCCGAAGGCACTCACCGCATGACCAACCTGTCCCCAGAGCTCGACCAACGGCTCAAGCACGCACTCAAGGGCATCTGCCAAGAGGCCAGCCTTCTGCCAGACGAAGCCGAGCTGATCAAGTACACGAACAACGCCGTATACCGGCTTCCAAGCCAGGGCGTAGTTGTCAGATTCGGTGCCGGCGACCTGGCCAGCCAGCGGGCCGACCACGTCGCGCGAATCGCGGCCTGGCTGGAGCTTCACGACGCGCCGGCTGTCAGGCTGGCGCCAGGTCTGATCCAGCCCGTCTTGTTCGAGAACTACTCGGCAACAATCTGGCAGCTCCTCGAAGGCGGCAACCCCGCATGGACTGGCGCCGAGTTGGCGGCACCCTTGCTCGGCTGGCACAAACTCGAGCCCATGTCCGGCCTCAAGCCCTGGGACCCCTTCAGCAGCGCGCGCAGCCGTCTCGCGATGGCCGACGGTCTCACGGCCGACGACCACGCCTGGCTCAGCCAACAATGGGCCGACATCGAAGCCGACTACCGAGCCCTCACGCCCAACCTCCAGATGGGCCTACTCCACGGCGACGCCTACATCGGCAACCTCTTACGAGAACCCACCGGCCGCTTCGTCCTCTGCGACTTCGACGGCACCAGCATCGGCCCGCTCGCCTACGACCTGGTTGTCGCCGCTGTCAGCGCTCTACGCTTCGGCGCGATCCAAGACCACGAAGCCCTAGCCACCACCTACGGCGTAGACGTCACCACCCTCCCCTCCTGGCCAACCCTCAGCCGCATCCGAGAGCTAGTCCTCGTCACCAGCGTCATCACAGACCTCCGCGACCGCCCCGACATCGCCAGGGTCCACGCACACCGCCTAGCAACCCTCAGATCCGGCGTCAACGAACTCTGGCGTCGCTACACGTAGGTGCGTTCCGCCCGTCAGCCGTCACCCGGTGTGTCTCGCACAGCGACCGCCCGCGGGGCCCGATGGGGAACCGGTCGAGTGAGGGATATCTGCCCCGCGCCTTCGCCAGCTCATGGCTGGCTCCATTTCTACGAGATGCGTTGACGCACGGACTCTGGGCGGTGAGCGTCATAGACCGAGGCCCGATGTTAGGAACCGGTTGTTAGGGAGAGATCTTCGGCTGTGATGATTGCGTCCGTCCCTGGGAGTCCGGATGCGCGCAGAGCCTCGAGCGCTTTGGGAACGTCGCGGGCGTAGAGTGCGATGGCCAGTTCCTCGGTGGCGCGCGAGGCGCAGACGTACAGGAGCCTGCGAGTTCGATCGGCCACGGATTCCTTGCCTTCGGCCGTGGGGGGCATGTTTGTGCTCTTGGTCGATGATTGCCAGTCAGGCTGGAGAAGATCTACACCAGCTTCGAAGGCACGTCTGCACGCCGGTGTGCACTTCTCGGGAGATGTGGTGATCGGCGCCATTCGTGGGGCCTGGATTGCGGTCATGGTCGGAGCGGCGTGCGAGCGGAGGTTCAGCGAGGCAGGAAGTCCGTGAGGCTCGGCTGACTACTCGGCGGTCGGGGGAGAGGGCTGCGCACCAGCTCGATGTGATCTGGGGGAAGGGATCCGGGCTGCCGGCGAAGCGCCGGGATGGCGCGCGGAGATCCGGACCCGCAATGCTGCAGGGCGGACGGCGAATTCCAGTGGGGCAACAAGCTCGACTGCCTCGCCATCGATGCCGGCATGCACAGTCGCTGGGGCTTGGACCTCCAGCTGATGAGCGCTCCAGGCTCGCTCCGGAGGGTGTTGCCTCTCGTCTGGTGTGTCGAGCACCAGGATCCCCAATCGACCGCCGGCGAGCGTCGGTCGAGTGCCAAGACCAGGACCGTTCAACGCATACGGATTGTTGGAGACCAGCAGCACAGCAAGATGTGCATGCTCTCGTCCGGTGTCGTCGATGAGGCGCAGCGCCGGCATTCGCCCACCAGGACCAAGCACCCTGCGCGCCGTCTCCGCCAAGGTGCGGACCTTCGTGTCGCGATAGCTGGCCTGCTGGACGGCCTCTCCGTAGATGCCAAGGGAGACGTTGTTCAGGAAGATCCGGCCGTTCACTTCGCCCACGTCGATCAGGCGCTCCACCCCATCAGTGAACGCGTCAAGAGCCCCGGGCACGTCCTGCCGGTCCACACCGAGGTCCAGGGCGAAATGGTTCCGTGTCCCGACTGGGATGCAGACGAAGGGCAGCCCGTGCGCAGCAGCGACTGCTGCTACATCCGCGAGCGACCCGTCGCCGCCCGCCATTCCGAGCGCATCTGCACCATCGGCCACGACCGCCAGGGCGCGGGTCCTCAGGTCGTCGCCGGGTCCGAGGGTCACTGTTTCGATTCCGCGCTCGCGTGCCCGCTCGACGATCTCGTTGCGGGTCGCCGCACCGTCACCAGACCTGGGGTTGACAAGCAGCACAGGCCGTCGGGGAGGCTTGACCGGGCACCAGCCACGACTCATCGGTGTCGAGAGCCGCGGCGCGGGATGCGGCGGATGGTTCATGTCTCTGTTCCCTTCATGGCGGATTTCATGGTCGTTCTCCGTGGCGACGTACGCCCGGGGACCCCGTGGAGTCCGGGCGAAGCCAACGTCGGTTTCTCCCCGGGGTCGTGCCCTGGCTGTCACAGCGACCCTGACGGCGGAGCCTCTAATGCTCCCCGCGCCGGACAACGGAAGCAGGCGCCGTCTCGCACCTCACCGTCGCGACTGCCGCCCTTCACTGAGTTTGGGGACGAATCGCCGGCGTGGCTGCAGCGCTCGCCGCGTGGATCTCCTTGGTGAGATCGAGGATCTCGTTGGACAGGCGGAGCAGCCTCTCGTTCTGTTGCTCCTCCTCCTGGACTGTCCGCCAGGCCTCGTCCGCGATCACTTGGCGCTTCTCGTCGGCGCGGTTCTGGCTGATCATGACAAATGTTGACAGGAAGATGGCCTCCAGCGACACGATCATCGTCAGCAGTCCGAACGGGTAGTCCTCGAGGCCAAGGCCGATCCACAGGCTGAACCAGATGGCGTGGATGTAGACGAACTTCATCGAGCCTGCGAACAGCGTGATCTGGTCGGCAACCCGGTTCTCCCGGCGCGTGCTGCGCTCGCGGAGATGCCGCAGCAGCGCCGGGCTGACCGGTACCGAATGAGTAGCTCTCATGTCTGCTCCTTTGCTCCGTGCCTGGCGCGAGCCGGCGCGAGGGCGTTGGAAGTCCGCGGCCTCGTCCGGTCGCGCGTCGCGCAGAGCGCCGGCGGAACGCCGCTCGGAAGGTGGTCATGCGACCAGCCGGTCCGCCTGCTTGCCGACCTGGCGCAGTGTGAAGCCGGCGAAGATCTCGGTGACCCGCGGCTGATGGCCCACACTCCGACCAGTGTCACCAGCGTTACCAGACCGCCCCCCCTTGTACGACAGCACGAACATGCCGAACCGGATCCATAGTGCCCCCAGGGCCAGGGCGACGATCCACCACCAGGCCGCCGATGACTCCCGGGCACCGGCCCGGATCGTGTCGGGTAGCGGGTCCGGGGTCTTGAGATGGTCAGTCATTGCGAACCTTCCTTTGAGAGATGCCGCCGCGGGCAGGTCGTCGACCATTCCTGCCCGCGGCGGAGCGAGTGCTGTAAGGAGGACTCGGGCTTCCTGACCACCAGTCCGACTGGGACTACGAGTTGTCTGCGGCCTTGGCGAGCTTGTCGGCGTGGGTGCGGGCGTGGATGGCGTCGAGGATGGCGAGCTGCGCGTTCTCGACCGTCCAGTCGGCGAAGTCGAGGGCTTCGGCCGCGTCAGCTTCTGCCCAGTCCGCGTCTTTCGCGGCGATCTTGGCGTCCACGTGGTCGGCCCGCTTGTCCATGTTCGCCTTGACATCGCTCATCTTGGCCGCGGCGTCGGTCTTAACCTGCGCCCACTTGGCCCGAGCGCTGTCAGCGCTCTCTGAGACCTCCTGCCGTGCGTTCTGGACTGACTGGTCCAGGTGGGACTGGGCCTGATCGATCCGCTCCTTGAGTTGTGCATCGGACTCGGTCGCGGCCGTCTGCACCGCCGACCTGGCCGTCACAACCCGCTTCTGCAGGTCGTCCAGCCGCGTGGAGAAGTTCGTGTGCTGCGTCATGAGGTATCACCTTTGGATTCCGGCCCGAGGAGGGCACTTGTAATGTATCTGCAGTAGTGACGATATCGTCAGTACTGCAGATCGGTCAATCCTCTAGAGCGAAGATGTGACGGAATCCTCAGTTGACTTGGTCGTTCGCGGTTGCGGCGGTCAGGGCGACATGATCGTGGACATCGCGCTCGACCTCTGCGCAACGGGATGGCGAGCGTCAGCTTCTCGAGGTCGCCCGCTCGTCTCCTGGGGAGGTCAGGAAGCGCGAGACGAGCGGGCCTAGCTCGTCGGCGGCGGTGAGGAGCCCGAGGTGGCCGTCGTCGAAGATGTGAAGAGACCCGTTGGGCAACAACGAGTGCATGATCCGTGCGTTGACCAGCGGAATCATGGGGTCATCGTTCCCGGCGAGGATCAGGGTGGGTTGCCGGATGAGTGGCAGGGCCGGGAGGCTTGTCCAGCCGATGCCGGCGAGGAGTTGGAGGTAGTAGCCGGTTCTGGCTCCGAGGCGCTCCGGCTCGTACAGCACGCGCCTCACGTCGTCGGGCTGCCGGCGCATCCGCCCTCCATAGAGCTCGGGCGCGATGGCTTTGGCATATTCCGGGTCACGGTAGCGCCGCAGTGTGAGCATCTTGCTCAGCACGCTGAGGCGGGCGGGCACCATGAGCATGCCGGTTCCGGTGCTGACAAGTACCAGCCTCCGGCAACGACGCGGATTCTGGAAGGCCAGTTGCTGGGCGAGGCCGCCGCCCCAGGAGATCCCGAGGGCGTCGAACCTGTCGTGGCCGAGCTCATCGAGGAGCCGCCCGACGAAGTATGCCAGCAGTGCGAAGTTGTAGGGGGACTTGGGTGTCGGGGATCCACCGACGCCAGGTACGTCGAACCGGACCACCTCGATGCGGGGATCGACCCGGTCGACGAACGGCTGGAGCAGTTCGAGGCTGGCCCCAATGCCGTTGCAGACCAACAACGGCGGGCCGGCTCCGGTGCCCGGCCGCACCGTCACCCGCACCTCGTGGCCGAGCACACGGATTCGCCGGAACTCGGTCATCGGTGTGGTGTCACTTGTCGAAGACGTAGGTGCCGGGTGCCTCGGCCAGCATCGAGAGGCCCGGGGAGCCCAGATCCTCGGGAGCCGGCTTCCGTTCACCCGAGCGGTCGTCCAGCCACAGCCCGAGGTCGGTCCACCAGGTGCCCTGGTGGACGTCTGAGCCCGTCAGCCAGATCTTGGCGTCGGGCGCCATATCGTCGCCGGTGTGGTAGGACGCCTTCGGATTGCCCGGGGGGTTGACCAGGGCAGCGATGTGGCCACTGGTGGAAAGCACGAAGAGCGTGGTCCCGCCGAACAGTTGCGCGCTGCGGTAGCAGTTCTCCCACGGGGTGATGTGGTCAGTGATGCCGGCGACCACGTAGGAGTCAACGGTGATCGTCCCGAGGTCGATCGGCACGCCGAGCACCGTGAGTGCTCCGGGACTGGTCAGTGAGTTCTGCATCGCAAGGTCGATGAAGTCGGCGTGCAGTGCGGCGGTCATGCGGGTCGTGTCGGAGTTCCAGAACAGGATGTCGAACGCCGGTGGCCGCTTCCCGAGCAGGTAGTTGTTCACCCAGTAGTTCCACACCAGGTCGCCGGGGCGCAGCCACGCGAACACCTCGGCCAGGGCGCGTCCGTCGAGGTACCCCTTGCGTGCCGACGTGGCTTTGGCCCGGCTCGCCAACCGCTCGTCGACGAGGGCTGACGCCGTCCCGGCATCGTGGTTGTCGATGACGGTCACCGCCAGGCAGAGCGCCGCGAGTCGGTCCTGCCGGCCGATCCCGGTCAGGTACGCCGCCGCCATACTTGCCAGGACGCCGCCGGAGCAGACGCCGCCGAGAACCGTCCGCGCGCTGCCTGTGATCTCCTCGACGGCCTCGAGCGCCTCGAGGATCGCGCGCACGTAGGTGTCGACGTTCCAGGAAGCGTGCCGCGAGTCCGGGTTCCGCCAGGAGATGACGAACATCTGCCGTCCCTGGCGCACGCCGTGCTCGACGAGGCTCCGCTCCGGTGCGAGGTCGAGGGCATAGAACTTGTTGATCGTCGGGGGCACCACCAGCGCCGGTACCTCGTAGACCTCGTCCGTCTGCGGAGCGTACTGGATCAGCTCCAGCACCTCGGTGCGGAGCACGACGCCACCGGGCGTCGCGGCGATGTTCTCGCCCAGCGCGAAGCCGCTGCCGTCGACCATCTGCGGCACTCGGGGGGCCGTGGCCAGGTCCTGCACGAGCTGCCTCCCCCCGCGCGCCAGGCTGAGCCCTGCGGTGTCGATCACCGCCTTGGCGGAGCCCGGGTTCACCAACGGGACGTTGCTCGGGGCGAGCGCCTCGGCGATGTTCTCGAGGACGAACTGCAGGCGCGTGCGGTCGCGCGGCTCGAGGTCGGCCTCCCTCACCAGCTCCCCGGCAGTCCGGCTCCCTGCGAGGTAGAGCTGGACCAGCCGTCTCAGCAGCGGGTTTTCGGTCCAGGCAACATCGGTGAAGCGGCGGTCGCCGCGTTGGGGCGCCAAGGTCGAGGTCCCGCTGAGGACCCGGCCGGCTTCGGTGCCCAGTTCGCGCAGTCGCCGAGCGGTGGTTCCCGGCTTCCGGGCGAGGGAGGCCGCCCACTTCGCCGTGGAAATGTCGGGGACGAATCGGCGGACCGGGCCCAGCGCGGCACCGACCAGAAGCGCGTCGAGCGGAGCGGCGGTCTCGGCGAGCCTGGAGGTAGTGGCGCTGCTCATCGGAAGATCTCCTCGCGGTCACACATGACGACGGTGATGGGCTGACCCTTGGTGGGGCCACCTACGCCCATAGGTGAACAATACCGGCGGTACTGACGATTTCATCATGTGATCTGCCGCTCTTGTGGGTCGCAAGCGTGTCGGAGCGCTGGACAGATGAGCTGGTAGTCGGGCTCCGGAGCGGTCGATGGCCGCACTGATCGCCGCGATCAGCTTCCCGTCCCGGGCTGCTCGCGCTACGAGCTGCCCAATCTCGGCGCGGTGAACTTCGTGATCCGGGGACTCCTCGGGCCGGTGCCACGTCCACGCTTCGGCTGGACGCAGGCGAAGGCTTTCGGTGAATGGCTGCGTTCGCGCAGTACAAGGCGCCGCAATCCCTGGTGAAGAAGGAGTTCGTGTAGCCGCGGCCGACAGTGGCCCAGCCTGAGCAGGAGTGCCTCAGGCTGCTGGGCCGGTGTTCCCAGCCGCGTCGAGATCCGGCAGCGGTAGGGAGCAGATCCTCTGTGCCTGCCGTCGCGTCATTCCGAACATGCGAAGCAGGTCCTCGGTGACTCGGTCGGTGGTCGCCTCCATGTCCCGGCCGGGCTCGTCGTGGAGGAGCTGACCGAGAGCGATCAGCGCACCGGCCGTCATCGTGACCGCCACGTCGAGGTCGGCCACGTCGAAGCGGCCGGCATCCACGGCCGCCGCGATGTCCCGCCGGGCGCGTGGGGCCAGGCCGTTGTCAGCGCTGAGCAGCCGGAGCGCGTTGCTGAGCAGGACCCGGCTCAGCTCGGGCTCGCGCCTGTGAAGGCGTCCGGTGAGCCGGAAGCTCGACGCGAAGACCTCGGCCGGGTCCTCGATGCCGGCGGTGACCCGGTCCAGGAGCTGTCCGTAGGCGTCCAACGCGGCTTCGACCGCCGCGTCGAAAAGCTGCTCCTTGGTCTCGAAGTGGTTGTAGAAGGAGCCCATCCCGACGTCGGCGGCCTGGGTGATCTCCAGGATCGGCACGCTGGTCCGGCCTTCGGCGATGAGGGACTGTGCCGCCCGGATGAGGGCGGCTCGTGTGCGGGCCTTGCGACGGTCCAGCCGATTGACCTGTTGAGTCGGTGCGTTGCTCAAGACCGCTCCTCTGCCTCTTCGTCTCGGGTTGTGTGCCACCCATCCTAGCGGGACCCAGTCAGAAATGACGAAAACCTCAAAGAGCACTTGACTGATGATAGGCTCATGAATGACGATTACGTCAGCTAATCGCCTGAGGAGTAGCAATGAGCGGTCACCATGGGACTCACAACGACCTGCACAGCGAGCAGGGTGAGCTGCGCGCCGAGCATCCGGGGCGTGCGAAGAACCCCGTCATCAAGGTGCTCGACCTGGCCTGGCTCGAGTTCGTCAAGCCCGACCTGGTCGCCTCGGAGCGCTTCGCGCACGCGTTCGGGTTCACCACAGTGGGCCGCACGGCGGACGAGCTACTGCTGCGCGGGACCGACGCCGGCGCGCCCTGTGTGATCGTCCGGCGCGGACTACGCTCGAGGTACCTCGGTGCGGCCTTCCGGGCCGCGGACTCCACCGACGTGGTGCGGCTCGCCGACGCCACCGGGACGAAGGTCGAGAAGCTGCCGGAGCACCTGGGCGGGCTCACCGTGGATCTGACCGACCCGAGTGGGGTCATGGTCCGGGTTGTCGCCGACACCCACGAGCTCGCAACCCTGCCGCCCCAGCCGAAGCAGGTGTTCAACTTCGGGCACGACGTGGGGCGCGCCAACACCGTGCAGCGCCTGCCACGTGCCCCCGCGAAGATCCAGCGATTGGGTCACGTCGTGCTCCAGACAACGAGGTACGTCGAGTCCCTGAACTGGTACCTGGAACACCTCGGTCTCATCGTCAGCGACTTCAAGTACTACGAGGGGCAGCGCGAGCGCGGTCCCACGATGAGCTTCATCCGCTGTGACCGAGGCATGACTCCCACCGACCACCACACGCTGGCGATGATGCTCGGTCCCAGTAACCGCTATGTGCACTCGGCGTACCAGGTGGGAGGCCTCGACGCGCTGGCCGCCGGCGGAGAGTACCTCCGCGAGCTCGGCTTCTACCGCTCGTGGGGGATCGGTCGTCACATCGAGGGTAGCCAGATCTTCGACTACTGGCGCGACCCGGACGGGCTCCTGGTCGAGCACTTCGCGGACGGTGACCTGTTCGACTCCACCCTGGAGCCTGGTTGGTCACCGATGACGGCGTCCGGGCTGGCCCAGTGGGGACCACAGGCCACCAAGGACTTCCTGGGGCTCACACCGGGCCGAGACGCGTTGCACGAGCTGCTGTCGATGGCTCGCTCGCTGCGCGAAGACAACGAGTTCGACCTGACCCGCCTTCGCGGACTCCTGAAAGTGACGAGTTCATGAGCATCACGATCCTTCGTACGAACGACGCCTGGTGGGTCCGCACTCCCGGCGGCGCCGCACGCATCGACACCGAAGCCACGACCACCAGCGGACTGCTCGCCGAGCACGAGCAGATCGAGGCCGCCCTGGGGAGCAGGACGACCGTCGACCCGGCCACCCTCGACCTGGTGTCCCCGGTGACGGCGCCCTGCCGGGTGGTGGCGCAGATGACGAACTTCACCAGCCATGTGAAGGACTCGGGGCTCGACCCGGACACCGTCCCGCTGACGTTCTTCCGCAAGACGTCAGGCTCGCTCAGCGGCCCGTTCGACGACATCGTCCGCCCCGGTCACGTGCGCTACCTCGACTACGAGGTCGAGATCGGCCTGGTGATCGGCCGGGAGCTGCCGGTCGGCACGCAGGTCACCGCCGACAACTGGACCTCTCTTGTGGCCGGCCTGGTGGTGACCAACGACGTCTCGGCCCGGGACGTGCAGCTGCCGAAGACCCAGTTCTTCGAGTCGAAGTCGTACCCGACCTTCACGCCGGTCGGGCCGTCGCTGGTCCTGCTCGACGACGACGAGCTCAAGCGGTTCGGCGACCTCCGCCTGCGCCTGTGGGTCAACGGCGAGCTGCGCCAGGACTCGGTGGTCGACGACGACATGGTCTACTCACCGCTCGAGGCCCTGCAGGCGCTGAGCCGGTTCCAACGGCTGGACGCCGGTGATCTGCTTCTCACCGGAACCCCGGCGGGCACCGCCCTCAGCGCACCGCCGAAGCCGGTCGAGATCATCGCGGCGTTCCTGCCCCCAGCGCTGAAGTGGAAGCTCTTCTTCCAGCGGCAGGCCCAGAACCCGAAGTACCTCAAGCACGGCGACGTCGTAGAGGTTGCCGTCGGCACCGACGACGGCGCGATCGACCTCGGTCGGCAGCGCACCGTTGTGAGGACCGCCTGATGGGCGACCTGCTCTGGCCGACGTACGACGGGCCCGGTGACGTCGCCGCGATCGAGGCCGTGCCGCTTGCCGACCGCGGCCTTCCGGGCACGACGTACGAGCTCCTCGGCCGTGCCGCCGGCCTCTGGCCGGACCGCGTCGCCCTGTCCGTGCTGCCGGACGGCGAACGGTGGGAGCAGCCGGCGGAGCGAACGTACGCCGAGCTGCTGATGGACGTGCATCGCTACGCCAACGTGCTCCACACGCTTGGGGTGCGTCGAACTGACGGGGTCGCCCTCCTCGCCCCGAACTGCGACGAGCTCGTCACCGCAACCCTGGCTGCCCAGCTCGCCGGGATCGCAGCGCCGATCAACACCGGGCTCTCCGGGACGCACATTGCCGAGCTCCTGCGCAGGTCGGGCGCCCGGGTCCTCGTGGCTGCCGGTCCCGAACTCGCGCCGGAGGTGTGGGAGAGTGCCCGGAAGCTCGCCGTCGAGGCCGGGATGGAAGCTCTCCTCGCCCTGGGCCCGGCGCGGCCCGGCCCCGCCGAGGCGGAGCTGGACTGGTTGGACGGCGTGCGCGTCGGCCACCTGTCCGCCCTGTCGGTGGAGCAGCCGCACGACGCCTTCGTGGGTGAAACACCCTTGGCCACCGACCTCGCCGCTCTCTTCCACACCGGCGGCACGACCGGCACGCCGAAACTTGCCGCACACACCCACGCCAACGAGGTCAGCGACGCCTGGATGACCGCTGCCAACAGCCTGCTGCACGACGGCTCGGTGGTGTTCGCGGCGCTGCCGCTCTTCCACGTCAACGCACTCCTCGTCACCGTTCTGGCCCCGCTGTTCAGGGGCCTCCAGGTCATCTGGGCAGGCCCGCTGGGCTACCGCGACCAGGTGCTGTACACGCACTTCTGGAAGCTCGTCGAGCGCTACGGGGTCACCACGATGAGCGCCGTGCCCACCGTGTACTCCGTCCTGGCCGGCTGTCCCATCGACGCCGACATCAGCAGCCTCCGCTTCGCCGTCGTCGGCGCTTCGCCCCTTCCGCAGGCAGTCCGGGACGGCTTTGAATCCGCCACCGGCATCCGGCTGGTCGAGGGCTACGGCCTCACCGAGGCCACGTGCGTCAGCGCACTGAGCTTTCCCCACCATCCGCGTCCGGGGTCCGTCGGCCAACGCCTGCCGTACCAGCACGTAAAGGCCGTCCAGATCGCCGCCAACGGTGAGTGGATCGACCTGCCTCCCGGTCAGGTCGGGGTGCTCGCCGTCAGCGGGCCGACCGTGTTCCCCGGCTACGTCACAGGCCGGACTCCCGACGGACCTGTGCTGGACGGCATGGGCAAGCTGCGCGACGGCTGGCTGGACACCGGGGATCTGGCTCGGGTCGACCCGGACGGCTTCATTCATCTCGCCGGCCGAGCCAAGGACCTGATCATCCGCGGCGGTCACAACATCGACCCGGCGGTCATCGAGAGCGTGCTGCTGGCACACCCGGCGGTCACGGCCGCGCAGGCGGTGGGTCGTCCGGACCTGCACGCCGGCGAGGTGCCAGTCGCGTTCGTCACGCTCGTCCCGGGCGTCGGCGCGACCCCCGACGAACTGCGTGCCTGGGCCGGGGACCACGTGCCCGAGCAGGCTGCAGCGCCCAAGGCCGTCACGGTGCTGGACGCACTCCCCGTCACCCTAGTGGGCAAGCCGTTCAAACCCGCCCTGCGCGCCGAGGCCACCCGAGAGGCCGTCACCGACGCGCTCCGCGGCATCCCCTCGGTGACCGGAGTCCGGGGAGTCGTCGAGGACGGTGCGGTCGCCGCCATCGTCGGTTTGTCCCCTGGCGCCGACAAGACGTCGGTCCGGGAAGTACTCGAGCGTTTCGCCATCACCTGGAGATTGGAACTGTCATGACCACCACATCGATTCTTGCGGGAATCCTCGTCGTCGCCTTCGCGGCCCTCGGCTCCGCCAAGCTCGCCGCCGTACCCGCCATGCGCGCAAAGGCGGAACACGTCGGCTTCAGCGTCTCGGCGTACCGCCGGATCGGCCTTCTCGAGGTCCTCGCCGTCGTCGGCCTGCTCGTCGGCGCGTTCGTCCCGGTGATCGGTGCCCTGGCCGCCGCGGGACTCCTGATACTCCTCGGTGGGGCAGCCGTGGCCCACCTCCGCAACCGCGACGGCCTGCGCGAGATCGCCCCGGCCGTCGTCCTCGGCCTGGTGGCCCTGAGCTTTCTGCTTCTCGTCGTCGGAGACCTGCGATGAACCGCTCTCAGCGAACCAGGGCCGACCCGGTTCCCGTCGTCATCGTGGGGGCCGGCCCCGTCGGCGTCACCGCCGCCACCCTTCTCGGGCAGTACGGCGTCGACTGCCTCGTCCTGGACCGCTGGGACGGCGTCTACCCCCAGCCGCGGGCTGTCCACCTCGACGACGAGATCTACCGGGTCCTCGTGCGGCTCGGCATAGCCAAGCAGTTCGCAGCCGTGTCCCGGCCTACTCGCGGGCTGCAGCTGATCGACCGGAACCACCGCGTGTTCGCGGTCTTCGACCGCGACGGCGACTACGGCCGGCACGGGCACCCCAGAGCCAACATGTTCGACCAGCCCGAGCTCGAGCACCTGCTGCGCACCAACCTCAAGAACCAGACCACGGTCAGCCTGCGCGGGAACGTCGAGGTCACCGACGTCGCCCAGGACGGCCAGGGTCGGGTCCGGGTGGACTTTGCCGACGGGCTCACCGGCGAGCATGAGTCCGTGCTGGCCACCTATGTGCTGGGCTGCGACGGAGCCAACAGCGTGGTGCGCACGGCGATCGGTTCGACGATGGAGGATCTCAAGTTCGAGCAGCGCTGGCTTGTGATCGACGTCGCCAGCACGGTCGAGCTCGACCAGTGGGAAGGCGTGCACCAGGTCTGCGATCATGAGCGCGCGGCGACGTACATGCGCATCGGCGATGCCCGCTATCGCTGGGAGTTCCGGCTGCAGGCGGGCGAGACCGCCGCTGACTTCGAATCCATCGGAGCCGTCCGGCCCCTCATCGGACCGTGGGTCGAGGGCATCCCCAGCGACCAGCTCGAGCTGGTGCGCGTCGCGGAGTACACCTTCCGGGCCCAGTTGGCGGACCGCTGGCGAGACCGCAATGTGTTCCTCCTCGGCGACGCCGCCCACCTGACGCCCCCCTTCATCGGACAGGGGTTGTGCGCCGGACTCCGCGACTCGATGAACCTCAGCTGGAAGATCGCCGGCGTCCTCTCCCGAGACCTGCCCGAATCGGTGCTCGACACCTACGAGGTGGAGCGCAAACCACACTCCCGGGCCCTCATCAGGCTCGCCAAGCTCGTCGGCGTCTCCATGACGCAGGGCGGTAGGGCGGGTGGCCTGCTCCGCAGGGCTATCGCCCCGCGACTGCACTTGGTCCCCGGCCTCCGTGACCGCCTCCTCGACAGCGAGACACCACCGCTGCGCCGGTCCGATCTGGTGGATCGACGCAGATTCCGCGGGTCCCTCAACGGACGGCTGTGTCCGAACGCGCCCCTGACGAATGACACCCGGTACGACGACGTAACCCGTGGCGGGTTCGTGTTGGTGACCGGCGTACCGCTTTCGCTCGAGCAGCATGCGGTGCTAGCCGACCGCGGGACCGAGGTGCTCGAGGTGGCACCCGGCTCAGCCCTGTACAAGTGGCTCGCAGACGGCAAGGCTGCGGCCGCACTGGTACGACCGGACTTCACGGTGTTGTGGGCCGGCCGCGACGTCACAGCGCTCTGCGAAGCAGCACCGAGGTTCCTGGTTGCCTGAGGCACGCGTCCGCCCGCGAGACGACGGCCGGCGGCTCAGACGACTCATCCCGCGCGAATGGGTGGAGCTCGCGACCAGACGGCATATCGAAACCCTGCAACTCGAGGACGACTCGGCTAGCCCCGACTTTCTTTTCGGGTACGGCTACCAGTTCTGGATGTCGCGTCACGGTTACTTCGGTAACGGTGCCTTTGGCCAGCAATGCGTGGTCGTCCCGTCCCACGATCTCGTGGTCGTCGTGACCGCCGCCGTCGATGAGGGACACGCATTGCCCAGCGTCTTTTGGGACTGCCTGCTGCCCGGCCTGGATGACGCGGGAAGCGCCCAGGACGACGAGATCCTCGCCGAGCGGCTGCGGCGGCTGTCATTCGCGCCGGTGCCGGGTTCGGCCGCCTCGCAGCGTTCCGTCAACGCGAGACTGGACGCCTCCACCGAGGATTCGGCGCTGCCCGACGGAACAACGGTGATCGTCGATCCCGTGGACGGTGGATGGCTGCTGCGGCTCGGGTCGTCCCTCGACGTCGAGGTCGGCCACGGCGCATGGCGGGAAAGCTCGCCGCTCGGCCGCCCTGTCGTCGCGACTGGTGCTTGGCAGGGCGACACCTTCGTCGCAGAGCTTTACGTCATCACCACCCCGCACCGGGTCCGGCTGGTGGTCGACGCCGACGCGGGGACAGCGTCGGCGACGTGGACCACCGTGCCCCTGACCGGCCCCAGTCTGGCGTTGCATCTGCGGTCGCCGCTGATGACACGGCCCGACGTCGCGTAGGTGATACTGGCTAGGCTCGCAGGTGTCTGGTTAGGTTCCAAACAGGGTTGCGGCATTGGGCTTAGCCAAGGACCGTCGCCTCCCATCCGATGTCCGCGCGGCCTGCCGGCTGACGTGATGCGTTCAGCTCCGCGGCTGCATCCAGAAACGCACGTCGGCGCGCCCGGGCAGGCGTCAGCGCACAGCATTTGCTGGGCTCGCGCTCTGCATTCACAAAGGCAGAGCGCGAGACGGGTGCCTGTGGGCACAGGCGACGTACATGCTTTTCACCTCCAAGGACCATCGATCAGATGGCGGTCGATGAGGCCCGTGGTGACATTGGATGGAGGGTGTTTCAGGTGGGATTGACGGCGATCAGGACTTTTCCGACCATGCCGCTCTCCACGGCGGCATGCGCGGCCGCTGTGTCTTCGAGCGAGTAGCGGTGGAGCGGGAGGCCGGCCTCCTCGCCGACACGGAGTGCGCCGTCCTCGATCGCCTGGTTGATGTCGGCGGCCGCGGCCGTTATCCGGTCCCAACCGACGGTGTACAGCAGGACGAACTGGTAGCGCGCGTTGAGCCCCATGTTTCGCCCTACCTCCAGTTCGACTGGAGCACCGCCGTCGTTCGCGTAGATCGAGATCGTCCCGCGCGGGCGGAGGACGGCCAGATCGAGCCGTGCGTTGGCGCCGGCAGCGACTTCGACCACGAGGTCGACGCCATCGGCAGCGATCCGCCTGATCGCCTCGGCCGTGTCCGGCTGCCGATAGTTGAGCACGTGGTGTGCCCCGGCGGCCGCCGCGAGTCGCGCCTTCGCCTCCTGGCTGACGGTCGCGATGACTTCCGCACCCGCCCAGCGAGCGAGCTGGATCGCCGCGTTCCCTACGGCACCTGCGCCACCTGCGACCAGAATCTTTCGGCCGGCCAGTGCGTTCGGCGTCAACCGGGCTGGACCGTCCTCGCCGACCGTCAGCGCCCGGTGGGCGGTGATCGCCGGGATCCCGATGGCGGCTCCCAGCTCGAAGTCCGCGCCTGCCGGCAGCGGGAAGACACGTTCAGCGGGTACGACGGTGTAGTCCTGCGCGGTTCCACCCGCCGGTCGTCCGTCACCGGCCAGGGTGACCCAGACGCGGTCGCCCACGCCGAGGCCGTTCACACCGGCGCCGAGCGCATCGACCACTCCGGCGCCGTCGTGGTTCGGAGTCGTTGCCTCCGCCGGTGCTCCGCCGAATGTGCCGCTGCGTGACTTCCAGTCGGTCGGATTCACACCCGACACGATCACGCGGATGCGCACCTCGCCGTCCCCCGGGTCGGGGATCGGCAGATCCACCATTTCGAGCACAGATGGATCGCCGCTTCGCACGTACCTGATTGCTCTCATACTCCTTTGTAGCCGTATGTGCGCTCAGGCTGCGCTCGGGTGCCGATCGAGGAGGGACCAGCGCGGGTCGTCATCCGGCTAGTGGTCGACTGCGAGCTGGCGGACGGTTGGATCCAGCACGCCGACCTCGGCCGCCTGGCGGCCACATGGATGGGATGGAATGGGGTTGGCTGAGCGGGCCGCTCGTCGCCGGTTCATTGCTGCGCGACGTAACGGATTGGTGGCCCGCCGCGATATTTGGGCGCGTGGGTGGTTCTTGTCGGGGAGGGCGAGGACGGGGTTGGGGCCTGCGGGAGTTGATCGTGCCGATCATGGACGTCTGACGTGGGGGAGCGAGCTAGTGTCGCGTGCCGTTAGTTCCTGAACGGTTGGGTTCTTGAGATCATGGGGTATGGCGAATTGTGCTGCTCCTGCGGTGGTGTTGGGTGATGGTGATCGGGAACCGAGATAGCCGAGCTCGATGCCGGTCAGGTGCTTGACCAGCCCCAGCAGGTTGGTGCCGGTCGGCGTCAACGGCCGGCGTACGTCATGCTCGTCGAGCCCGTCCAGCACGGACACCAACCGATTTCTCGACGCCTGCAAGTAGCGCCGCAACTCCACAGCAAGGTCGGTTCCCGCGCGGCCTCTGATCGTTCATGGTCGACACCGTACGTCCCGCCACCGACAGCGCGCCACGGTCCGCGGAACCGGAGAAAGGACGGCGCTCACGCGGCCGGGGGACCAATTCGCTGTGGTAATCTCAATGTCGCAGGCGCGGGTTCAGACCCGGTCGTAGGGCGCAGCGGCACAGCAGCCGAAAGGGCAAGGCCCACCTACTTCAAGACCGAAGAGGGAGCGCCATGCCCAAGCTCGAAACCTACAAGAAGCAGGCGAAACTGCTCGTTCGCTGGCACCGCGAAGGGAACTTCTCGATTGGCGGTCGCATCCGTCAGCTCGCGCGCTATCGCACGTTGTCCGACCGCGAAGCACTCGCGCTGAAGTTTCCCCTCACCGAAGCCCAAGAGATCATCGCCCTCGAAGCGGGCTGCGCCAGCTGGGCCGAACTCAAGGCGAGCACGGAAGCGGCCCCGCCCACCAGCGAGCAGCCGGAGACTCAGGACACGGCAGTCGCGAGCGCCAAACCGGTGCTGTACGTCGCAGACGTCGATGCCTCGGCCACGTTCTATCGGGACCAGCTCGGCTTCCGGATCGACTTCTTGCACGGCAACCCGCCGTTCTACGGATCGGTGTCGCGCGACGGCGCGAGCTTGCACCTGAAGCTCGTGGACGAGCCGGTGTTCGCGGCCGGTGCCGCGGAACGAGAAGGGCTCATCATGGCGTTCATCGATACGCCGAACGTACGCGAACTTTACACGGAATATCGAGCCGCTGACGCCGAGATCGTGCAGAAGCTGACCAAACAAGCGTGGGGCGGCACCGACTTCATCGTGCGCGACCCGGACGGCAACGCGATCGCGTTCGTCGGCTGAGGCTCGACGCGGCCGAGGCATGACCGGTTGCGGTCAATTGTGGTCAGTACGGCGAACTCCGCCGGTTTGCGCCGCCGTACGGTTCCAACCCGTTGCTCCGGCGACCTATTCTGGTGGGCGTGCGTACGACGGCCACATTGTGCATGGCACTCTTCGCCATGAGGATCGCTCTGGTTGACGACGAGCTCTAGTGGCGCGGATTTGAAGTTGTTGGACGGTTGGCCTTGTTGAGGATCTGTGCGGCGGTTTTGGTCCAGATGAATGGGTGGGCGTGCTTGTTCCAGCCCTCGATGTAGGCGCGGAGCTTGCCGTTGAGGTCTTGGACCGATTTGAACAGCCCGGTCGCACTGCTTGGCGT
Source organism: Kribbella sp. NPDC049174 (assembly GCF_043197365.1). NCBI lineage: Bacteria > Bacillati > Actinomycetota > Actinomycetes > Propionibacteriales > Kribbellaceae > Kribbella > Kribbella sp. NPDC049174. The sequence continues at coordinate 1,453,267 of NZ_JBICSZ010000001.1, forward strand.
TCGACCAGGCCGAACCAGACCTCTACGAGGTTCATCCATGAGGCGTGGGTCGGGTGAAGTGGACCTTGAACCTCGGGTTCTTCGCCAGCCATTGGCGGACGTTCTTGTGCTTGTGGGCGGCGTAGTTGTCCATGACCAGGTGCAGCTCGACCGGCTCCCGGGTCTGCGGATCGATGGCGTCGCGGTAGGTCCGCCCGATCTGGCGCAGGAAGCCGAGGAACTCCTGGTGGCGGCGCTTGGGCTTCAGCGCCGCGCGGTCCGGTGCTGATCATCTCCGGCGAACTGGACAACACCGTCCCCTGGGCGATCGCAAACGCCTCCTACAAACAACAACAAGACAACCCCGGCATCACCGAGATAGCAGAACTCAAAGGACGCGGCCATGCCCTGACCATCGACAATGGTTGGCAAGAGGTAGCCGAGACGGCCCTGATCTTCCTGAAACGAGCTGTCTGATCTAGACGGCGCCGGCGAGAAGGTCAAGGCGCCTGCGCCCAAGTGTGGGTCAGCCGGTGACCCAGTCCATGTGGTCGATCCAGTGGTCGAGTAGTGCTCGATCCCCGTGCAGTTCCAGCGAAGGAGCCGCATCCAGCGGGCGTCGCCTGCTGAGCACGAGCAGTAGGTCGGCGGCTGGGCCGCGGACCGCGACGTCCGCCTTGGTGTGCGTGTGTTCCAGGACGACCATGTCCGGTTCCCGGCGTGCCAGCCACTCACCGGGCGCGTCGGTTGCGTGGAAGTGGAGGGTCTGGCCGTCGCCGCGCATCGCATTGGCGAAGTCTGGCTTGTTCTCCCAGTAACCGCGGGAAGTCATCGTGTCCAGCCAGTCCTCGGTGGCCGCAACGGCAGGCTCCGGCGCCAGTTCGTACCGCGTGCCGAGCGAGGCAGCCGCGTCCGCGCGATGCACGCAAGCCTCGCCGAACAGCCGACGTGACCAGAACGGCACGCCTGCGGCGCCGCCGGACGGATCCCACACCGGCGTGTCATCGTCGACCGATTCGAACGCGTGCTTCGCCTCGGCCGCGGCGTCGGTCAGCCACTCGTGCCACTGGGCCGAATCGGTCGGGGCCGGGACGTATCTGGCGTACGCGCTGCTCGGCTCGGTCATCCGCTCGCCCACGAGCATTGCCACCATGCGCTGTGTCGCGCCGACGTGGTCGACAAGATCGGCCAGCGTCCACTTCGGACAGGTCGGCACCGGGGCAGACGCATCCTTGCCGTGCACCCAATCGGCGAACATGCTCGTCTGTTCGACAACAGAGTTCAAGTACGCGGACGTGTCCATCGCTGCACCTCCAAGTGCTCCGCCGATGCCTGCTGAAAAATGCGTCATGCCACAGACCCTGGGTCGGCGCCCGGTACGACGGCGTACATGATCGTCTTCACCATGATCGTTTCTCCCTTCAGGCCCCGGCCGTCACACAGCGGACCATGGCGACCTTTCAATCCGCTTTCACGTGGGGCCGGTAGCGCAGCCAGATGACTCCGGATCGATAGGGCGTGGCCGCGATCAGTTGGAGGCGGATGGGGCCGACGCCGTCGAGGATCCGCGGCCCGGCCGGCCACAGGTGCGGATTCACCCAGAACCAGAACTCGTCGACGAGGTCCTCCTGGGCGAGGGTGTGCGCCAGCTCCCCGCAGCCCGAGACGATCAGGTTGCCCTTGTGCTTGTCCTTGAGTTCGGGGACGGTCTGGACGACGTCGCCTTCGATGAGGGTGGCGTTCCAATCCAGTCGCCCGGTGAGCGTGCGGGAGGCGACGTACTTGGGCATGCCGTTGACCCGCTCGGCGTAGTGGCCCATCGACGGATCTTCGCCGAGGTGCGGCCAGACGGCCGCCAGCCCCTCGTACGTCTTGCGGCCGAGGAGCAGCGCGTCGGCCAGGATCAGCTGCTCGAGGCCGGCGTCGCTGCTGTCGGCGTCGAGCTCCAGCCACTCCTCGGGCGTGGGTGCCTCGAAGGCGCCGTTGACGGTGATCTGGTTGTGGACGATGACCTTTCCCATGCCGGTGAGGCTAGGAGGCGGGCAGGGAGGTCCGCATCTGTCAAACGACTGGTGCTGATCCGCCGGGGCTCTGCGTGCTCCCGTATGGCGCGATTTGTCGACTGGGCTGTGGTTGCGAGTTTGGCGGGTGCTCGGCTGGCCGGAGTTGCGGCGTTCGCCGCGTCGGAAGGCAATGACGGCACGTGGTTCAGCGATCGCGGCGCGGGTCCCGCGTCGTGGGACGATGCGTTCATGGCTGATGAACTCGGGGGCTCGCAGCCGCCCGCGATGCTGGGAAACCTGACGTTCCTGCTGGCGATGGCGGGCGGGTCGGCCCGGGTGCGGGTTGAAGAGGTGCTGTCCGCGTTCGGCATCGGGATGCGGGGATTGGGCATCCTGGCGCATATCGCGGCCGAACCCGATCTGTCGTACTCCGCGTTGGCGCGCCGTTCCAATGTCACGGTCCAAACCATGACGGCTTCGATCAAGGCATTGCAGACCAGCGGCCACATCGCGCCGCGCAATCCCACCCAGGCCGGTCGGGCGGCGCGGCTTCTGCTGACGCCGCACGGACAGCAGACCCTCGCGGCCGTGGACCAGTCGATCGCCGCGGTGTCCGACAGTTGGCTCCCGCTGGATGCGGACGAGCGCCGGACACTCGCATCCCTGCTGGGGAAGGTCGTGCGAGCCACCGTCGAACGCACGGCCTAAGCCGTCCCACTCCAGCCTACAGGGACCCTGTAGGTTGGCTTCCATGCTCTCCGACTCGAGACCTCCTGCGAAACGCTTCCAGCCGACGCGGCGTGCTGTTCTCACGCACGGCGCTGCGGCGGCCACCGCGGCCGCCGTCGGCGCAAGCGTGGGCACACAACTCCGTTCCACCGACGCCGCCGCGGCGCCGAGCCCGGTGGTGCCGTTCCACGGCGACCATCAGGCAGGCATCGTCACCGAGCAGCAGTCGAACGTCGTACTGGCGGCCTTCGACGTCACCGCCGACCGATCCGGTTTGCGCCGGCTCCTCGACGACTGGACAGCACTCGGCGTCGCGCTGAGTCAGGGCAGGCCGGCCCCCGCACGCGAGCAACGGCCGACCGATCTGGCGGCTGACTCGGGGATCGCCGCCGGGCTTGCTCCGGCGCGGTTCACGATGACCGTCGGCTTCGGTCCGGGCCTCTTCGATCGCCGTTTCGGCCTGACCGCGCATCGACCGGCGAAGCTCGACCCGGTGCCTTCGTTTCCGGGCGACGCGCTCGATCCGTTGCGCAGTGGTGGCGATCTGATCGTGCAACTCTGTGCGGACGACCCCCAGGTGCTGAGTCATGCCTTTCTGCAATTGCGGGCGACCACCGTGGGACTGGCGAAGCTTCGCTGGTCGGATACGGGTTTCGTCAGCGGGCCCGCCGGCGGGCGAGATCCTCGCAATCTGCTGGGACTGCATGACGGTACGGCGAACCCGGCGCCTGGTCCTGGCCGGGATCGCTTGGTCTGGGTCGACGACACAGCGGAACCCGCCTGGATGCACGGGGGCACCTACCTGGTGTTCCGGCGCATCCGGTTGCGGCTGCCGGAGTGGTCGTTGACCCCGGTCGCCAAGCAGGACCAGGCGGTCGGACGCCGCGCTGACGGATCGCCTCTCTCGGCGGCGCCCGGGGCGGACCCGTCCACGCCGCTCGACCTCGACGCGACGGATGCTGCAGGCGGCCCGGCGATTCCGGCGCGGGCCCACGTGCGACAGATGCATCGTTTCGAGATGTACCGACGCTCGTACAACTACGACCGAGGCTTTGATCCCCATACGGCGGCAGGTCACGGGACGGAGGGGCAAGCGTCCGCCGGTCACGGACACGGGCACGGGCACGATCACGCCGGGCACGATGGCTACGACGCCGGTCTCTTGTTCCTGACCTTCAACCAGGATCCGGCCCGGCAGTTCGTCCAGGCGCAGCACGCTCTGGCCACCGTGGACGATCTGAACCGCTTCCTGCAGTCCACGGGGAGCGGAATTTTCGCGATCCCTGCGGGAGTGCGCGCCGGTCGGTCATTGGCGCACGGGCTGGTCTGATCTGCGGCAGGGGAGACCGGCTCACGACTTCAAGGCATAAGTTGCCTGACTACATGTAGCTGATCTAGAGTGGTCCCTGTCCGTTCTGCTAGTGCCCGGAAGGAGATTTCGTGCTGAGGGCGAAACGTGCTGCCGCCGTCGTTGGGGGCGGGGTCGGTGGCTTGGCCGCCGCCATCGGACTGCGTCAGGCCGGCTGGGACGTAGTGGTCTTCGAACGGTCCAGCGGACTGCCTCGTACAGGCACCGGACTTGGGATGTGGCCGAGTGCGCTGCGGGCCCTCGACGCGCTGAGCGTCGGAGCTCGAGCGCGGGACGTGGGCAGACTGCAAGGCAACGGCGTCTTCAGACGTCCTGACGGTACGGCGTTCGCCACGCTCGACGTCGCCCGGATACAGCAACGCCATGGAGAACCCGTCTACCTGTTGTCACGTCCCGCGCTGCTCGGCCTGCTCGCCGACGCCCTACCGGACGGTGTCGTTCGATTCGACTCGCCTGTCAAAGATGTTGAGGAACTGCGTAGTCAGTACGACGTCCTGCTCGGCGCGGACGGTATTCGCAGCCTGGTCCGGACAAAGGTGTTCGGCGACGTCTCCCGACTGCGGTTCGCGGGTGCAACGGTGTGGCGCGGTGTGGCCGATGTCGACTGCCCCGAGGGCGGCGAGACGTGGGGAGCAGGGGTCAAGTTCGGACTGACACCACAGGAGCCGGGCAGGACCAACTGGTACGCCGTTCTGACCGCGCCCGAGGGCTATCGACCACCGGGTGACGACATCACCGAACTCCGCAGGCTCTTCGGCGACTGGCATGACCCCATCCCGTCGATCCTTGGCCAGTACGACGCCTCGGAGGTGTTGCGCCACGACCTGCATTACTTGGACCCGCCGCTGCGCAGGTACGTGCGCGGTACAGTCGCACTGCTGGGAGATGCCGCCCACGCCATGACTCCCGATCTCGGGCAGGGGGCCTGCCAGGCTCTGATCGATGGCATGACCTTGGCCGAGTGCCTCGGCGCGGCGGCGACGGTCGCCGAGGGACTGGCCGAGTACGACCGTCGGCGACGCCGGGCGACGCAACGCATCGCCCGGATGGCCTTGTGGGCCGGCAAGTTGAGCCAAGTACGCCGATACACACGAGCGCGGGATCGCATCCTCAGGTTCGCGCTCGCGCTCGGAACGCCCGCCTGACATGTCGACAGTCGACGCAGCGGCTCTGTCGGATGCGGACAATGGCCGCCGGCGGAGAGGCGGAGCGGGCCCACGCGCAATCGACGCGGCGCTGTGCCTAACCGTGACCGGAACGGTCTCGCTCGTCGTCGCAACCCAAGCCAGTTCCCGGCCGGTCGACCCGATGCCCTATGTGTGGGCTCTTGGCCTGGGCGCATTGATGATGCTGCGCCGGCAGGCGCCCACCCTCGTGCTGGCCATGACCGCGGTCGGGTTCTTCACGTACTACGCAGCGGGCTTTCCAGCGATCGGGGTCGCCGTGCCGATCGCCGCCGCCCTGTACTCCGCCGCCGAAGCGCGGCACGCCGGAGCCGCCGTCGTGACCGGAGCCGTCGCTCTGCTTGCCTCGACCGGCTACCGACTCGCGGCCGGGCAGCCGGTGGCCTTCGTGCTCGGCTACGAACTGGTGTCGCACGCGACGTTGATCGCAGCCGTGATCGCTCTCGGGTACAGCGTCCGGACCCGCCGCGAGGTCGCCGAGCGCGGCCGCCTGCTGGCGCACCTGACAGCGCGCGAGCGCGAGCTCGAGACCGAGGCGCGAGGCCGCGAAGAACGGTTGAAACTCGCTCGCGACCTGCACGACTCCCTCGGCCATGCGCTGTCGGTCGCCGTACTGTTCACTGGAGTCGCCAAGGAGAGGTACGGCGACGCGCTTGGCGCCGGTGAAGCCGACGCTGCTGGCGGTGACGGCAGGGATGACCCACTCGACCGGGTGCGAGCCGCCCTGATCGACGCGCTGACCGATCTGCGGTCCACTGTGACGCTGCTCAGGTCGTCGAACACCGAGAGGCGGGCGGATCTCACCCTCGACGACATCCCTTCCATGCTTCACGATCCCGCGCTTGCCGGCGTGGCGATCGATCTGCGCATGGACACCGATCTCGGGGCCGGCCCGGAGATCCAGCAAACGGTGTTCCGCCTCGTCCAGGAGGCGGTGACGAACTCGTTGAAGCACTCGGATGCCTCTCACATCCGAGTGGACATCGGCTCCGACGGCGACGGGAACATCAAGGTCTCCGTCACCGACAACGGCAGCGCGTCGCATCAATCGACAGCGGTACCACAGTTCGGCAACGGGCTGACGGGAATGCAGGAACGAATCCGCGCGCTGGCGGGAGTCCTGGAAGTCCACGCAGGCGACGGTTGGCGGGTCAGCGCCAGCATCCCGGTTGGAGGTTCGAGATGATCCGCGTACTTCTCGTCGACGACCAGGCGCTGGTGAGAGCCGGTCTCCGAGCCCTCATCGACGCGTGCGCCACGCTTCAAGTGGTCGGCGAGGCAGGCAACGGCCGGCAGGCACTCAGCGTGGGTCGTGAACTGCGGCCCGACGTGTACCTCATGGACCTGAAGATGCCAGTGATGTCAGGAGTCGAGGCCACGCTCGCCATCCGCGCGGACCCCGTGCTCAAGAACGTTCCGGTTCTGGTGCTGACGACCTTCGACGACGAGGACGAGATCCTCGAGGTGGTTCGGGCCGGTGCGACCGGTTACCTGCTCAAGGACATCGAACCAGGCGAGCTGCGGCGCGCGATCCACGCTGCTGCACGGGGCGACGCGGTCTTGGCGCCTGCTGTTGCCCGGCTCCTGATGGAGCAAGTGGCACAGTCGGCCGGACCGCACGAACGCGACCCGAGGATCGACGCGTTGACCGTGCGGGAACTCGAGGTCCTCACCGAAATCGGCACCGGTTCGTCGAACGACGAGATCGGCCGCGCACTCTTCATCAGCCCTCAGACCGCCCGGACCTATGTCGGCCGGCTGTTGAGCAAACTGCAAGCGCGCGACCGCGCCCAGTTGATCGTCCTGGCGCACCGCTGGGGCCTTGTCGGTCGTTGACCGACAAGGCTTGGGCCGAGCGGAGCGCCGGGCTCATCGACGGGCGGCGCGTCCGCGCAGGAACTGGATGAGTACGGCGACCAGGCCGCACACCAGCCCGGTACCTGCGCCGGTGAAGAGACTGCTGACGCTCATTGCACCGCGCAGTACGACTTCCTCGGTGCCTGGAGACAACGTGCCTTCGAGATTGCCACCGAGACCGGGCGTCACCGTCGTGAAGACCTCGTCCCAGAACAGGTTGTGCCCGAGCGCCAGGATGACGCCGTAGAAGATGCCGATGACCAGCAGTGTCAGCAGGGGCGATCGGGCGGGCGACCGCAACGTCGCCGCGATCCAGATGGCCGCCGGCGCGAACACCAGCGCGGCGGCGACCGCGGAGTTCGGGATCAGGCTGAGGTCGTGCAGCGCGACACGGGGCGCGGCGAGGAGCGACAGTGCGGCGAGCTGCCACAACGGGCGCCCCAGCGTGGTCTTCGGATTGGATGCAACGTTCACCATGACGTCGACCGTAGAAGCGGCGCGGCCGGCAGACATCCCGCCAGAAGCGACATCCTGGTCGCTGGAAAGCGACATTTTCTCCGCGGTTTGCGCACGCTTACGTCCGTGAGAACACCCACTCCAGGCCGGCCAGCGACTTGTCGACGTACGGAGCTCGACCGGTTTCGAGGCCGAAGCGCAGGTCCTCCAGCAACGAGCAGCATGCGTAGAACCCTGCGCGGTCACGAAGATCGTCACCACCGGGGTACTGACCGAGCGCCGCGTCCAAGGCTGCGGGACCCAGGTCGCGAAGGACGAGACCGAAGTCCCGAGCCGGGTCACAGACGGCAGCGTCGGACCAGTCGATGATGCCGGTGACCTTCTCGGTGTTTGGAGCAACGAGAACGTGCTCGGTGCCGAGGTCGTTGTGCGAGAAGACGAGCTTCCGCGCCGGTTCCGGAAGTGGGCTGCGCAGGAATGTCTCGATCCTGCGGTGGTGGCCCGGTGCCAACGCCGCGGCCACGTCCGCGTAGTACTCAGCTGCTTCCTCGCGCCAGCCGGCCAACGGCTCGTCGTCGACGTCGACCAGGTCGGTCCACTGGTCGGGGTCCGACGTGTGCAGTACGGCGAGGAATGCGCCGAGCTCAGCGCCGACGGGAACGGCGTACCACGCGTGGTCGGCAACCGGGATGTCGATGATCGGAGTTCCTGCGAGCTTCGGGTACGCGATGCAGTTGTGCTCGGCCAGCGCGAAGACCGGCTCGGGTACCGGCAGCGGACTCACCTGACCGAGCCGGGTCAGCAGGGCGGCCTCCCGTCGTACCGAACCGGGCTCGCGAGCGATCCGGACGACGAGTTCGCCGTTCACCTCGTACGCGACGTTGTCCAGTCCCGCGCCGAGGCGTACGACGCTTCGCACGACGTAGCCCGGCAAGCCGATGCCCACCAGGTGGTGAACGTCCGCGTTCGAGGACTGGTCCGGTTCAGTTGGTTCTTGAGTCGTCACGTGATCGAGGGTAGTTGACGATAAGTAGACAGACAACCTATAAAGGAGTGCGTGTGCAACCCTGCGATGTCCGTTGCTGATGGCACCTTGATGACGCCTTGCCGTCGTGGCCGAAGGACAGTGGCCGACTTCTTCGACCTGGAGCCGGCATGACAGATCTGGTCGACCAGGCGGCGTGGGTCCTCGTCGTGGCCTTCGTGCTCTCTCTGACTTATGAGCTCTACCGCGCCACGGTCAAGGCCGGTACGTCGCCTCACGACTCCGTCGCGGCCTTCGTGAAGACCGACCTCGCGCTGTACGTCGTAGCCGCCGTGGTGATCGGATCGCTGTTCGCTGACTTCCCCTGGGCGCCTTGGGCCGGCCTGATCTTCTCGGCGAGCGTGACCGCGGTGTCGATCCTGTACTACAACCCGAAAATCATGCCGGCCCGCAAGCCCGGCATCATCGACTGGTTCGAAGACCTCATCTTCACCAGCCTCGTATTCCTAGCCATGGCACTACTTGGCTACCAGGTGCTCGGCATCACCCTCGAGTGATGGTTCATCCGGCGTGGGATTCGTTCCGCCTCAGTCGGTGGTGGTTTGCAGGATGCCGTTGTGGTGTAGGTGGGTTCGTGCGGCGTGGATTGCCTCGGGGGTGGTGGGGAAGACACGGCCTTCGGTGCGGAGGGTGTTGATGACGTCGAGGGCGTCGAGGGGCCGGTGGTGACCAGGGCGGATGCCGGAGATCAGGACGGTCATGCCGCGGTGCTGGAGCTTCTCGATGGCATCTTTGAGGACGAGGGCTCCGCTGGCGTCGATCGCGCTGACTGCCGACATGCGCAGGATCACCACCGAGACGTGTGCGACCTCGGACAGTTCCAGCAGGAACCGGTGCGCGGCGAACAAGAGCGGCCCGTCGATGCGGTAGGCGACGATGTGCTCGTCGAGGAGTGCTCTCTCTTCGGCGGTGTGGTCGCCAGGCAGGTCCGGGTGCAGGGGCATCTGGCGTATCTGTGCGCTGCGGGCGACCGCGCGGAGCGCGAGGGCGCCGGCGACCACGAGTCCGAGGATGACGGCTTTGACCAGATCGAGGGCCAGGGTCGCGATCGCGGTGAGGGCGAGCACGGTTGCGTCTGATCGGGTGGCGCGGGCCATGGCGCGGACCGAGCCGACCTCGACCATCCGCACTGACGTTGCGATGAGGACACCGGCCAGCGCGGCCAGCGGGATCCGCCCGACCAGGGGTGCGGCGGTGTAGATGATCGCGGCGAGCAGTGCGGCGTGGACGAGCGCGGCAAGACGCGATCCTGCTCCGGACCGGACGTTGACGGCGGTCCGGGCGATCGCGCCCGTGGCAGGGACGCCACCGAACAGTGGCGTGACCAGGTTGGCCAGGCCTTGACCGAACAGTTCGCGGTCCGGGTCGTGTTTGTGGCTGACGCCCATGCCGTCGGCGACGGCTGCCGACAGCAGGGACTCCAGCGCGGCCAGCGCTGCGACGGCCAGGGCCGGCCCGGCCAGCGACCAGAGCGCTGACAGGTCAAGGAACGACATCGATGGGGCCGCGATGCCGGAGGGCAGCTCACCGATGCGTGCCACGTCGAGTCCGGCGACCTCGACGATGACGGTTGCGGCAACAACCGCGAGGATCGAGAACGGCACCGCCGGCCGGACCCTCGCCCCGACCAGGATCAGTACCGCGACACCGGCCGCGACTGCGACCGCGACCCAGCGGGGCTGCTCGGCGAACGACGCGACGGCGCGGGCAGCGACCACGGCGACCTGGTCGCCGTCCGGCGTATCGACGCCGAGCGCCGCAGGGAGCTGCTGCAGTCCAATGACAGCGGCGATGCCCAGGGTGAACCCTTCGACCACCGACGCGGGAACGAACGCCATGTACCGACCGGCCCTGGCGATCGCCAGACCGATCAGGATCAGCCCGGCCAACAGCCCGACCGTCAGCACGCCACCCGCGCCGTGCGCATGCATGATCGGCACCAACACGACAGTCATCGCCCCGGTCGGCCCCGACACCTGCAGCCCGGATCCACCGAACACAGCGGCCAACGCACCGGCCACGACCGCGGTCGTGAGCCCCGCCGCGGCACCGAGCCCGGACGAGATACCGAAACCCAGCGCGAGAGGTAGGGCGACGATCGCCACCGTGAGACCCGCGAGCAGGTCGCGCCGTGGCTGATGGAGCATCGCAGCGAGGTCGTCGCGGGCAGGAAGCAACGCTCGCGCCCGGTCCCGGACGCCAGATGCCGCGCTCATCGGCTAACGGCCTCGGCCTCACGCAGCTCCGCAAGCAACTCGCTCTGGCCGACGAGCAACTCGGTCAGGATCCGGCGCGCGGTCCGAAGCAGTTCCGCGATGTCGCCGCCGGCGAGCTCGTAGACCACGCTCGACGCCTCCCGGTGCGACACCACGATGCCGTAGCGGCGCAGCACCGCCAGCTGCTGGGACAGACTGGACGCCTCGATCCCGATGTCGGCCAGCAGTTCACGCACCGGCCTCGGCCCATCCTGCAGCAGCTCCAGCACCCTGATCCGGACCGGATGCCCCAGCATTCGGAAGAACTCCGCCTTCGCCTGGTAGAGCGGAACCGGCGCGGTCACCGGTCGCCCGCCCGATCGGTGATCTCCTCGCCGACATCGACGCCGTTCTCCATCGCCAGCCGCAGCAAGCTGTCGAGTTCGCCGATGCGGACATCCACCGCGTAGAGATCCCCCTCGCTCCTCGCCTCGGTCAACGCCTGCTTCGCCTCACGCACCCTGCGGCGCAGATCGCCCGCGAACTCGCTGGTATTCACCGCACCTCCATCGTCGGCCATCCGACGGGATTAGCATGTAGTGAATTGAAGAACTTTGCAAGTCATCAAGCGAGGGTTCGCCGTTCGTCAGGGCAATGACAGGGGGTCGTCAGGCTGACAGGCATGGTCAGGGTCAGCGAGCGGCTGATCACCTGGGCGCGAACGATCCGTCCTGTGGGAGATTCTCGAGGTAGCCAGGACACCACCGGCGGTCTGGTGGCGCGTGAGCTGTTCATCTGGCGCGGCGGTATCGGAGGACTGCCGCAGGGATGGTGACGGCCAGGAGGACGACGATCCAGGCAACGGCATGCACGACGGCTTCGGCGGTGGGGCCGCCGAGGACGAGTGCCCGGAGGGCGTCGACGATGACCGTGACGGGGTTGATCTCCGCGAAGGCCCGGAGCCAGTCCGGCATCGTTGCGACGGGGACGAAGGTCGAGCTGGTGAAGACCAGGACGATGACCGGCATCAGGCCGGCGAGGCCGGCGGATTCGGCGTCGTGGACCAGGAGACCGATCAACGCGTTGATCCATGAGAAGGCGACGCCAACCAGCACGGTGAGACCGACCGTCGCGATCGCGGCTGCTGCGCCGGCGTGGAAGCGGAATCCGATGGTCGATGCCACACCGATCATCAGCAGTACGACGAACAGGTTCCGCACCGCGTCAGCCAGGGTTCGCCCCGCCAGGACAGCGGAACGGGTCATCGGAAGCGCGCGGAATCTGTCCATCATGCCGGTCGTGAGGTCGTCGGCGATGGCCACGCCGGTCTGGGATGCGCCGAAGGCGATCGCCAGCACGAACAGGCCGGGCAGGAGGAAGTCGACGTACCTGGTGACGCCCGGCGGCTGGATCGCGCCGCCGAAGGCAGAGGTGAACAGGAGCACGAACAGGACCGGCTGTGCGGTGGCGAACGCGATCAGCGTCGGCACCCGGACGAGCCTGCGGAGGTTCCTCCCGGTGATCACGGCAACGTCGCCCAGCAGTTGGGACAGCCCGTGGGGCACGTGGTCGTCGGCCGATCGCATCGAGGTCGCGGTCATCGAGAGCTCCGGATCGTGACGCTATCCTCGGCCGTCGTGGGCTGCCCGGTCAGAGCAAGGAACACGTCGTCGAGGGACGGACGGCGTAAGGCGACGTCGGTCACCGGTACGCCGGAGGCTCTGAGCCGGGTCACCACCCTCTCAAGCGCAGCCAATCCGTCCGAGATCGGCAGCACCATCGTGCCTTCGACCGTGTCGACCACCGCTACGGCAGAGCCGAGGTCCGCGAGGTCGGCGGCCAGTGTTTCCGGATCGGCGTGTGGTGGGATTCGCACTTCCACCCGGTCGCCGCCAACGCGCGCCTTGAGGTCGTCGGCCGTACCCGTCGCGATCAGCCGGCCGTTGTCGATGACCGCGATCGTGTCGGCGAGCCGATCGGCTTCCTCGAGGTACTGCGTGGTGAGTAGGACAGTCGTTCCTTGCGAAGCCAGGGTGGAGATTGTCGACCAGAGGCTGATCCGTCCCCGGGGATCGAGACCGGTGGTCGGCTCGTCGAGGAACAGTACGTCCGGCCACCGCATCAAGCTCGCCGCGAGATCGAGTCGCCGTCGCATGCCACCCGAGTAGCCGCGGACCAAGCGGCCCGCGGCGTCGGACAGTCCGACCGTCGCCAGCAGTTCGTCGGTTCTCTGCTTGGTACGGCTGCGGTTCAGCCCGGACAGCCGGCCGATCATTCGCAGGTTCTCGCGGCCGGTGAGGTAGGGGTCGACTGCGGCGAACTGGCCTGACAGGCCGATGGCTCGCCGTACGGCGTTGGACTGCCTGACCACGTCGAAGCCGGCGAGCCGAGCCGTTCCCGCGTCCGGCCGCAGGAGCGTCGCCAGGATGCGAACCAGGGTGGTTTTGCCTGCTCCGTTCGGCCCGAGGAGCCCGAAGACCGTGCCGGCCGGTACCTGCAGCTCGACACTGTCCAGTGCCGTGGCCGCGCCGAACTGCTTGGTGAGTCCTTCGATCTCGATTGCGGGCTCGTTCATGATGCCACCGCCCATGGCTAGCATTGCTACCTATGCTCTTGGTGTAGCATAGCTACTTATGAGGGTGGATGCGCAAGTGCTGAAAGGGCACCTCGACGTACTCCTGCTGGCCACCCTGGCCGTCGGGCCGCTGCACGGCTACGCGATCAAGGAAGCACTGCGCGACGGCAGCGAGGGTCGATTCGACCTGCCCACCGGAACCGTCTATCCCGCGTTGCACCGACTCGAGCGTGCGGGACTGATCGCTGGATCATGGTCGGTCGTCGACGGCCGTCGACGCCGCAGCTACCAACTCACGGCCGACGGGCAACGCAAGCTCACCGGCGAACGTGCCAACTGGCGCGAGTTCGCCTCGACTGTCACCACCTTGCTGGAGCCCGGCAGATGGCAGACCACGACCTGATCGACGGCTACCTCGCCGACCTCGCGCGACGACTTCCACCGGAGGTCGTCGAAGAACTCGCGGACGGCCTCGAGGAGACTGTTCGCCATCACCTTGCGCGTGGCCTCGCCCCGCCGGCCGCGATCGCCGCGGCGATCGACGACTTCGGCCGGCCCGCGCAGGTCTCAGCAGCGTTCGCTCGTCAGTCCGCGGGGCGTCGTACCGCGGTGGCGATGCTCGCGACAGCCCCGATCTTCGCGATCGTGTGGGGAATCACGCTGATCGGTGCAGAGGCGTGGAGATGGTCGCTCCCGCTCGGTCTGGTCGTCCTGTTCGGAGTCGCGCTCGTCGCCGTCGCCGGGACGCTCCTGATCGTTGCCACGAGCAAGAACCCGGCGAGGACCCGGCTCGCGGGCCCGGCCAGCGCCGTACTCATCGTCCTGGACCTGAGCATGCTCGCCACGGTCCTGACCGTCGGGCCCGCACTCACCACAGCCTTCGCGTTCGCAGTCCCAGCGAGCCTTGTCCGCATCGCTGTCTCGACCCGCAACCTCCCACGCGTCTTCGCCCGCTGAGTCACGAGCTCCGTTCCGTCAGGCCTCCATCAGGCGCAGGCCGGCGCCGAACACCAGTGGCAGCCGACGGGAGCGGCAACCCCAGGCCGGCCGCGGCGATTTCGGTTCACAAACAGCACCGGTGACGCTAACATCGCCACATGGCGATGAAAGTACGTTCGGTCGATACCGCAATCGGGCAGGTCGACGAGGCCGCGGCCCTGTCCGCGGCAGCTTGTCTCTTCCACGGGTTCAGTGACGCTTCCCGGCTGGCGATCGTGCGGCATCTCGCGCTTGGTGAGCATCGAGTGGTGGACCTGACCGAGCACCTCGGGCTGGCCCAGTCGACGGTCTCGAAGCACCTCGCCTGCTTGCGCGACTGCGGGCTCGTGGACTCGCGGCCGCAGGGCCGGGCGTCGCTGTTCAGCCTGACTCACCCCGAGGCGACTCTGCGGTTGCTGTCGGCTGCCGAGCAGTTGCTCGGCCTGACCGGTGACGCTGTCGCCCTGTGCCCGGTCTATGGCGTGGAGGCGCAGGCATGAGTGAGCGGCAGCCGTTGCGGATCCAGCCGTTGCAGATCTCGTCGACGCCGCCGAGCACCTGGACCACCGATCCCGAACTGCGCCGCAGACTGAGCCGTCGGGCCCAGTTGCTCGCCGGCGCCTCGGTCACCTACAACGTCGTCGAGGCGATCATCGCCATCACGGCCGGCGTGATCGCCGGATCGGTCGCCCTGGTCGGGTTCGGGCTCGACTCCATGGTCGAGGTGTCGAGCGGGTTGATCATCTTGTGGCAGTTCCGCCACCGGCTCCCGGAAAGCCGGGAGCACCTGGCGCTGCGGATGCTGGCGGTGTCGTTCTTCGCGCTCGCCGGCTATGTGACCTTCGAGTCCCTGCGCGCCCTGATCGGTGGCAGCGATCCCGATGCGTCCCCGGTCGGGATCGGCCTGGCGATCGCCTCGCTGATCGTGATGCCGTTCCTGTCCTGGGCGCAGCGTCGTACCGGCAAGGCCCTCGGCTCCAACGCGGTCGTTGCCGATAGCACCCAGACGTTGCTCTGCACCTACCTGTCCGCGGTCCTGCTGGTCGGCCTGCTGCTGAACGCGACCCTCGGGTGGGGCTGGGCAGATCCGATCGCGGGCCTCGTCATCGCCGCCGTCGCCGTCCGTGAAGGCCTCGAGGCGTGGCGCGGTGAAGGCTGCTGCTCACCCATCGCCGGCACCGCCACCGGTGGCGGTGCAAGCTGCGGCTGCAACGACGGCCACTGTGCCGACGGTTGCCGCAAGGACTGACCGCGGTGGCGCTGACCTGCTGCAGACAGCGCTGGAGTGGGGGATCACACCGCGACAGGCAGGTTCGCCAATCGCCATTCGAGCATTCCGTCGGTGAGCCGGACTGCCTGCCGCCCTTCGGCTGTGAGTGCCCGGACCGCTTCGTGTGCCATCACGCAGTAGGCGCCGCGGCAGTACGCCACGATCGTGGCATCGCCGGGTAGGGCCCCGATCCTCTCCGGGAGTTCCTCGATCGGAATGGACAGGGCTCCGGGGATGTGGCCGGCGGCGAACTCCTCCGCAGGGCGTACGTCGATCAGGGTGACATCGCCGGCGTCCAGTCGGAGCAGCAACTCGTCGCGGGTCAGTTCAGCGATGCCGTCGTCGCCCAGGTAGGCGTCCCGGGCCCGGTCAACCTCGGCGAGGTGGGACGAGGCCACTCCTCGCAGCTGCGACCAGAGCGCGGCCACATCGGCTCCGGCGAGCCGGTAGAAGACCTTCGTGCCTTCTTTCCGGGTCGAGACCAACCCGGCCTGCCGAAGGATCTGCAGATGATTCGACGCCGTGGTGAGGCCGAGCCCGGCCCGGCCGGCCAGCACCTCGACCGACCGTTCCGCTTGAGCCAGCAGATCCAGCAGTTCGAGGCGCTTGGCGCTGCCCAGTGCCTTACCGACCGTCGCGAACCCCTCGAACAGCTCACCCTTGCGGACCGGGTCACCCATTGACATTCCTCCAAAGATTCATGGAATAGTGTAAGAGTGGCCGCCGAGGCAGGCAAGATGATCATTCCCGTGGTGGACGAGGGACTGGGCAACTCGTCGTACCTGGTCGATCTGGGCGACGGCCGGGCGCTCGCGGTGGATGCGTCGCTGGACCAGCGAGCCCTGCGGGGTGCGGCGCGTCAGCGCGGGTTGACGGTGGCGTTTGCCGCGGACACCCACCTGCACGCCGATTTCGTGTCCGGTGCCGTGCAGTTGGCCGCCGTCGACGGTGCGCAACTGCTGGCATCGGCGGCCGGTGGGCGTGAGTTCGCCTACACAGGCCTGGACGATGGCGACGAGGTCGATCTCGGCGGGTTGACGCTGCGCGCACTCCCAACACCGGGCCACACGGGCGAGCACTTGGCGTTCCAGTTGTTCGATGGCGCATCGCTGGTGGGGGTGTTCACCGGCGGGTCGCTGATCGTCGGCGGCGCTGCTCGCACGGACCTGGTCGGTCCGGATCAGACCGAGGACCTGACGAGGGCGCAGTACCGGTCGCTGCGGCGGCTTGCCGAACTGCCGGACGAGACGCCGGTCTGGCCGACCCATGGCGCCGGGTCGTTCTGCTCCGCGCCGATCGACGGCGAGCGGGTTTCGACGATCGGGCGGGAGAAGGAGACCAACCCGCTGCTTGCCGCACCGGACGAGGACGAGTTCGTCGAGCGACTGCTGGCCGGCCTGGGCAGTTTCCCGCCGTACTTCCTTCGCCTGGCTGAGGTGAACCGGCGTGGCCGGACCGTCGAGGGAGATCCGCTGGTGCCCGCCCTGGGTGCGGGGCGAGTCGCGGCGCTGCTGGCTGACGGTGCCGTGCTGGTCGATGTGAGGCCGGTCGAGGACTTCGGTGCCGGTCACGTCCCCGGCGCGGTGTCGATTCCGCTGCGAGCGCGGTTCGCGTCCTGGCTGGGGTGGCTGATCGACCCGGCAACGCCGTACGTCGTGGTCCGCAACGCAGATCAGGATCTGACCGACCTGGTGTGGCAGGCGCTGAAAATCGGGTTCGGCCTGCCCGTTGGTGAGTTGGCCGGCGGCTTGGTGAGCTGGGACAGGCCGACCACCGCGACGCCACTGCTCACACCCGACCGGCTCGCTGACGCCGTGACGCTCGACGTGCGCCAAGACAGCGAATTCCACGCCGGTCACATCCCTGGCGCCGCCCACATCGAGCTTGGCGACCTCCCCGCGCGGGCCGGTGAGATCACTGGACCGGTGGTGGTGATGTGCGGTCATGGCGAGCGCGCCATGACCGCCGCCAGCATTCTCGAAGCCGCCGGCCACACCCCAGCCGGTGTTCTGATCGGCGGCCCGCGGGACTGGGCCGACACGACCGGCAAACCCCTGGCATGACGACCGCCGTGCGGACGCCGCAGCTTGGACTGCGGGCCAACCTCGCCCAGTTCCTGCTGCTGGTCGCGGTGAACGCCCTGGTCGGCGGCATGCTCGGCCAGGAACGCATCGTGCTGCCGCTGTTGGCTGAGCAGGCCTTCCACCTGGACGCCTACACCAGCGCGCTCACCTTCATCCTCGCCTTCGGTGCGGTCAAAGCCGCGACGAACTTCTTCGCCGGGACCTGGTCGGACCGCTTCGGCCGCAAACCAGTACTGGTGGCCGGCTGGCTGATCGGGCTGCCGGTTCCGCTGCTGTTGATCTGGGCTCCGAGCTGGGGCTGGGTGATCGCGGCCAACGTCCTGCTGGGCGTCAACCAGGGACTGACCTGGTCGACCACGGTCATCATGAAGATCGATCTCGTCGGCCCGGCCCGCCGGGGACTCGCAATGGGTCTGAACGAGGCCGCCGGATACGTGGCGGTTGCCGGGACCGCGATGGCCACCGGCTACCTCGCCGCCGCCCATGGGCTGCGCCCGGCACCGTTCCTGCTCGGCGCCGCGTATGCCGCACTGGGACTCGGCTTGTCCGTTTTCGCGGTCAAGGAAACGCGCGGTCACGCCCGTCACGAGGCCGGGACCCCGGACAGCGGACTGACCACCGGGCAGGTCTTCGTCTCGACCAGTTTCCGAGAACCCGCGCTCTCGTCGGCGTCGCAGGCCGGTCTGGTCAACAATCTCAACGACGGTCTGGCCTGGGGTCTGTTCCCGATCCTGTTCACCAGCCACGGCTTGAGCGTCGCCAGGATCGGGCTCCTTGGCGCGCTCTACCCGGCGGTCTGGGGCTTCGCTCAGCTCGCGACCGGATCCCTGTCCGACCGGCTCGGACGCAAGTGGCTGATCGCGACCGGGATGCTGGTGCAAGCCGTGGCACTGGCACTGGTTGCCATCGGCACCAGCTTCACGGCGTTGGGCGTCGCTGTGACAGTGCTCGGGCTCGGCACCGCGATGGTGTACCCGACCCTGCTCGCGGTGATCGGCGACGTCGCTCACCCCTCCTGGCGTGCCCGCTCCGTCGGCGTCTACCGGCTCTGGCGCGACGGCGGGTTCGCCGTCGGGGCGCTCCTGGCCGGCCTTGTCGCCGACCTGTGGGGCATCACCGCCGCCGTGTGGACCGTCGCGGCGCTCACCGCGGTATCCGGCCTGATCGTGGCCGTGCGGATGTACGAGACCCATCCCAGGAGTTCCCGATGACCAAGCCGGCGCTCGTTGCCGAGCTGATCCACCGCGACCACTCCGGTGGATCCGGGCGTTGTGGAGGCAGCGCTGCCGTACCTGACCCATCCTTTCGGCGGCCCCTCCAGCAGCCACGTGGGGTGTCGCCGGGTTGTAAAGCCGAGGGGTTGTCGCATGCGCGCTTCTGCCGATCGTCTTACTGGTAGGGGGCGGCGTCCGGAGCCGCCCGCAGTACAGCAGGAACACCGACGGAGGAAGGACGATATGACAACGGCAGCCAAGCCCAATCCGATCCCTGATTCGTATCGCCGGGTGACGCCCTGCCTCACCGTGGCGGGTGCGGTGAAGGCGCTGGAGTTCTACGGTGCGGTGTTCGGCGCGACCGAGCGGATGCGCTTTCCCGCTCCGGGCGGGACGATCGCCCACGCCGAGATCCAGATCGGCGACTCGGTCGTGATCGTCGAGGACGAGGATCCCCGGCGGGGGACCAACGGACCGCCGGCCGGCGGGTTGCCGGGTTCTCCGGCCTCGCTGTTCATCTATGTGGGGGACGTGGACGCGGTCATCGCGCGCGCGGTGGAGCTTGGCGCGACGCTGCGACGGCCGGCCGAGGACCAGTTCTACGGCGACCGGGACGGCCACATCGTGGACCCGTTCGGACACCGGTGGACCGTCGCGTCGCATATCGAGGACGTGACGCCGGAGGAGATGATGCGCCGGATGGCCGAACTGTTCGGCCCGGGCGGGGCCTAGCCTGCGTCTGCGTCTGCGTCTCGAGGTGGCGCCTGCGGCCGCCGACGGGGGAGGGCCGTGTTTCGGGTCCGCGAGTGAGTGCGTCGTACTGGTGACGGACATCGTCGCGACGGCCCCTGGACAGGTCGCCGGGAATGCGCGGCTGCTCGATGAGCCGCCGCGGACGCCGGGGGGCTATCGCGAATATCCGGTAGCGGCCGTGGAGCTGTTGCGGTTCGTGAGGCGTGCGCAGGAACTCGGGTTCACCCTCGACGAGCTGGAGGAGTTGTTTCACCTCCACGACGGCGGTCCGGGCAGCTGTGATGCGGCGAGCCCGTCGAGGCGGTGGTGTTCATGGTGCTGACGTCGGTGGGGGACCGTCGGCAGACTGTTGCTGCGACTACCTCAACTTCCTCGCCGACCGCTCGTCCGCCGAGGCATGGGTCGCTGAGCACAGCCGCGTACCGGGACAGATCATCAGCCAACCCGAGGCAGAGGCTCTGGCCACCCGGCTCTTCGGGCATTTGCTTGCCTAGGTCAACCGTTGAGCAGACAGGTGCCGGCCTGGGTGCGCTACGGCAGATGCCTTAATCGATTGACACCGTCGGAGGCGTGCTGGTCTGCTGGTGGGCGGTGCGCCGGACGAGCCGGCGCGGACCGGAAGGAGGGAAGCGATGTCTGTCCTGGCCCGTAGCTTTGCTCTGAAAGGTTCTTCGGTTTGGCATTCGCACGTTCGTTCAGCTGTGAGCACTGCGGCGTAGAAGTTTCTCTCGACGCCCCCGGAACCACCCATCGCAATCATTGCCCGAGCTGTCTGTGGTCGCGCCATCTCGACCGCAACGTCCCGGGTGACCGCAAGGCCGACTGCGTCGGCGGCATGGAACCGATCGCGGTCACGGTCCGCGGCGAGGGCCGTTGGGTCCTCATCCACCGGTGCACCAACTGCGGCCGCCTTCGTCTCAACAAGACCGCTGGTGACGACAACGTCCTGCTCCTGATGCGGCTGGCGGCCCTGCCGCTGACCATGCCGTTCATTCCGTTCGCGGCCGAGCTCGAGACCGAGGGCAACGGCTCGCGTCCCGCCCCTCGCAAGCCGAGGGCGCGCAAGACGAAGGCCTGAGTGAGGCCGGACAAGGCCGAATAGTTGTCTTAAGCAATGGCCTGCTCTGGACAGCTGCGTGGCTGTCGCCGGCGCGAACCAGGTGGCCGGCGTTCCGGTACGGCTCAGCTGATTTGCTCCGACAACAGCGCCGTACCGGCGCGGTCGTAGTAGGTGATCGTCAGCGCGTGGGTGTCGAAGGTCCACTTCTCGACTCCCGCTGCGGCGAGTGCCCGGGACATCTCGACGTACGAGGTCACCTGCTCCTCGTGAAGTCTCAGGGCCTCGGTCAGGGCCGTCGTGTCGCTGGTCGCGGCGATCGGGAACACTTCGTGCGCGGCGGCAGTCGAGAGCTGGTGCCCGTCGTCGCCGTAGTAGGTCGTGTGCCCGTCGGTCAGGTACGAATCGCTCGTCGTGACCCCGATCCCGCGAAGAGCCTCGAGGTACGCCGCCAGCGTGGACGCACTGCCGAGGCGGTCATGGATCTCGTCGACCTGCTCCAGGGTGAACATGGCTCTATCCTCACTGACTCGAGTTCAGGTACGACGATCGTCACCGCCGGCGCTCGATGACCTTCGCGTGCAGGAGTTTTCCGGCGAGCTCGATGCGGAGACGGGGATCGGCGGCGGAGTTCTTGGGGCGGAGCTTGAACTTGGAGTAGGTCAGGGTGAGTCCGTCGGTGTCGATCACGATGTCCGGCGAGCCGACGAAGAACAGCTTGCCGTGCACCATGTCCACGTCGATGCGCAGCACGTCGGAGGTGATCAGTGCGTGGGTGAAGTCGAAGGTGACTCGGCACAGTTGCGTGCGAAGCTCGATGCGCGCAGGCACCGACCAGCGCCCCTCCCGTACGTACTTGCCGCCGTGTTGCTCGACCACAAGTACGTCTTTGCTTTTGGCTGCGGGCGCGATCGGCAGGTCGGCGGTGAGCTCGGCCAACTCGCCGAGTGTCCGGGCCGACAGCGCGCTCTCCAGCCGGAGGTCGAGTTCCTCGGCACTGAGTCTGCCGTCACCGCCGGCGACCCGCAGCGTTTCCACGACGCGGTCGCGATCCTCGTGTGATGCCCGCAGGTCGGGCCGGTCATTCGACACGGCGGCCACGTTAGCAGGACCGACCCTCAGCCGGGCTGGTCGCAGGCGGCGCGACGTTCGAGAACGGCGTCCTCGTTATCTGGCGGTGGGTAGGGGTGCGGCGGGTAGTTGGACTGTGACGTGGAGGCCGCCGGTGGGGCGGGGGGTGAGGGTGAGGGTTCCGTCGTGTGCTTGGGTGATGCTTCTGACGATTGCCAGGCCGAGGCCGACACCTGCGTGGTCGGTGCGTAGGCGTTCGGCGCCACGCCGAAACGGCTCGACAAGTGTGGAAACGAACTGAAGGGGGAGTTTCTCGCCGGTGTTCTCGACGGTGAGCACCACGGTCCCGGGGCTAACGCTGGTTGTGACCCACACGGTGCCCTGGTCCGGCAGATTGTGGACGATCGCGTTGTGTACGAGGTTCGTGGTCAGTTGCAGCAGGAGCGTGTGTGAGCCGATGGTGGGGGAGAGGTCGCCGGAGGTCTCGATGGTTAGGCCGCGCTCTTCTGCGTAGGGGAGAAGCGTTTCCGTGGCCTCTTCCGCGATGAGGGACAGGTCGACGTGGTCACGGGTGAAGGACCGTTGGTCGGCGCGGCTGAGCAGGAGCAACGCTTCGGTGAGGTCGATCGCTCGGGTGTTGACGGCGTGGAGGCGGTCGACGAGGTCGCCCGTGTCACGGTTCAGATCGTTGCGGGCAACGTCGAGCAGGGTCTGCGTGATCGCCAGCGGAGTGCGTAGTTCGTGAGAGGCGTTGGCTGCGAATCTGCGCTGTTCGGTGACGTGTGCTTCGAGCCGGGCGAGCATGCCGTCGAAGACGTCGGCCAGTTCGCGGAACTCATCCGCACGGCCCGGTAGCCGGATCCGGTGGGAGAGCGATCCGGTCGAGGCCAGGCGGGCGGCGTCCGTGATGCGCGTCAGCGGGGCGAGCATTCGGCCGGCCAGGATCCACCCTCCCACGAGGCCGAACACCAGCAGCAATGCGAACACTGTGGCTGCCCTCGGAGCGAAAACGCGCAGGAGGTTGGACCGGACGGGAAAGACGTCGTAGTGAGTGGGGGTGCCACTGGGGACGAGGAGCGCACGCTCGGGGACGTAACGCAGGAGGAACAGCCACACGGCGGCAAGCAGCAGGGCACCGGCGACCGTGAGGAAGCCGGCGTAGCTGAGGGTGAGTTTGAGGCGAACGCTCAAACCAGGGGCTCTATCCATGGTCCCCTCCCGCACGTCCGGCGCCGGGTGCTGTGTCGATGCGGTAGCCGACGCCGGCCACGGTGGCGATGATCTCCGGTTCTCCGAGGCGTTTGCGCAGCGCCGAGACGGTGATGCGTACGGCGTTGGTGAACGGGTCGGCGTTCTCGTCCCAGGCCCGTTCCAGGAGTTCTTCGGCGCTGACGAGACCGCCTTCGGCAGCGACGAGGACCTCGAGTACGGCGAACTGTTTCCGGGTGAGCGCGACGTAACGGTCGTCGCGATAGACCTCGCGGCGGAACGGATCCAGCCGCAGGCCGGCGATCTCTCGCACGGGTGGTCTGTTGTGGGCGCGTCTGCGGTCGAGTGCTCTGAGTCTGAGCACGAGTTCTCGGAGTACGAACGGCTTCGTGAG
This sequence comes from Kribbella sp. NPDC049174, assembly GCF_043197365.1. Classification (NCBI taxonomy): domain Bacteria; kingdom Bacillati; phylum Actinomycetota; class Actinomycetes; order Propionibacteriales; family Kribbellaceae; genus Kribbella; species Kribbella sp. NPDC049174. The sequence goes on from NZ_JBICSZ010000001.1 coordinate 1,476,689, forward strand.
GTAGTCGTCGGCGCCGAGCTCGAACCCGGAGGCCTTGTCGTCGAGGCGGTCTGCGGCGGTGAGCATCAGGATCGGCATACCGCTGCCGGAGGCAACGATGTGTTTGGCGATCTCGTCACCGGACGGGCCGGGGACATCGCGGTCGAGTACGGCGATGTCGTAGGCGTTGATGCTCAGCAACTCCAGAGCGGTGTCGCCGTCACCGGCGATATCGGCCGCGATCGCTTCCAGGCGCAGGCCATCGCGGATGGCGTCTGCCATCTCGGGTTCGTCCTCGACGATCAACACACGCACACCGTCGATGCTACGAGGCGGCGCATATCGTCGGCATATCGAGAACCAGATACGTGCCGGCAACACCGTGCTGCCTTGACTGGAGCCATGTCCGCCAGCGAACAGGCACAGACAGCAGAGTACGACGACAGAGGTGACGGCCGGCGTGAATGCGGCCGCCGTACCAGATTGCCCATTCGGGCTGCCCTTGTGGTCGCCACCGCGGTGCTTATCGGCGTGGTGATTCACCAATTGCTGGCACCCTCCCCAGTCGCATCGCCCAGCGACAATCGCCACGGTGCCCTTGGCGAGGTACATGGCGTCGTCCCTGACGGCGTAACGGTCTTCGACAGCGAAATTCCCGCTGTGGCCAACCTCGACCCCGAGCTGCTCGGTGCCCTGCGGCGCGCCGCAACGGACGCCGCAGATGACGGGGTCGAGCTTTTCGTCAGCAGTGGCTGGCGCTCCCCGGAGTACCAGGCACAACTGCTCCGTGAGGAGGTCTCGAAATACGGCTCAGAAAAGGAAGCCGCCCGATGGGTAGCTACCCCTGACCTGTCTCCTCACGTGTCGGGGCACGCAATTGACATTGGGCACTCCGACGCCGTGGCGTGGCTGTCAAGGCACGGCGGAGAGTACGGACTGTGCCAGATCTACCGCAACGAACCCTGGCATTTCGAAAGGCGCCCAGGAGCCGTCGACCATGGTTGCCCGCCCAGGTACGCCGACCCTACGCACGATCCAAGGACGCAGCAGTGACCAGCATCATCAGCGGGTGGCACGGCTGGGTCGGTACGTTCACCGGCGTGGCCCTCATGACGGTGGTCGTACTGCCGTTGGCCGCGCTGGCGGTGTGGGTTTTGGCTCGCCGACGGCGTCTCACCGGAACCACGGCGGCGTGGGCGTGGCGTACTTCGCTTGCCGAGGTCGGCATCATCTACGGGACGGTGCCGTGGGTATGGATGACCATGTTGCCGGGCAGCCGGGCCGGCGCCGTCCCTGGTCGGGTGAACCTGGTACCGCTGCGGGATCTGCTGACGATGTCGACGGGCCAGATCGTCGGCAACCTGCTGGTGTTCGCAGCGCTGGGGTTTTTCGCCCCCATGCGGTTTGCAGCGCTGGCTTCGCTACCGCGGATCCTCGCGTTCGCGGCGGGCTGCTCGGTGCTGGTCGAGGTCGCGCAGTACGTCCTGCGCCTGGACCGGGTGTCCTCTGTGGACGACGTACTGCTCAACACCGCTGGCGCCGGGCTGGCCGCACTGGCATCGCGCCGCTGGTGGCGCACCTCGGCCTGCCGAGCGCTCGATGCGCGTGCGGTCTATGGGCGGCGGACGTAGTACTCGGTGAACTCGCGACAGCGTCCTTCGCTGTCGAAGCGGATGATGAAGCAGTTGTTGAACGTGCGGACGATAGGCCCGTCAGGCGCATCGCGATAGCGGGATGTTCCAGCGGCCACCACGGTGTCGGCGTCGACCGCGACCGGAGAGTAATCGGCGTCGTAGGTGCCGGGTGCGTCGCGGGTGGAGGCGTCGGCTGAACCGCTCTCTCCCAGCCAGGATGCGACGACGGCGTCCCGGCCGACGATCGGCTCGTCATAGGGGTGGTAGCGGTAGGCGACGTTCTCGCTGAACAAGCTTGAAATGTCGCCCGGATCGTAGGACATCCACGCCTCGACGTACCGGTCGAGCCAGTCCTGCGCGGTGTCGTGGTCCATTGGCCCACCTTAGTCCGCTCTCAGGTAGTTGACCGCGGCAACCGGTTTGGATTGTTGATTACTGCACCTATCTGGCCATTGACAGACGGTGATACCTAACTTAGCGTCAGGATCAGTTACGAAATGTGATCGGCGGGGTCTCGAGTCGCCGTCGATTGAACGGGGTGCGAAACACGTTGTCTGCCGGTAGTAGGCCCAGACCCGTCCTCTGCCGATGATGATCTGCTGACGTCAATCCTTGCCGGGCCCTTGTCGAGCCCTGCTGACGGGTCCGTCGTACGTGTCACCGCGGAGCCTCCTGTGCGAAAGCGCGAACAGCGCAGCCAGTCGTGGTGATCCTTGGATCAGGCGGCTCGATCCAGGGATGAAGATGAATCACTCATGAAGCCGTCCAGGCCGGTAGCGGTCGCCGTGCGAATACGTTGGACCGCTCTGGCGGTGGCGGCCGCGTTCGCTGTCTCGTCGGCCGGCCTGGTGTCGACCGGGGGAAGTGCCTCGGCGGCGGCCGTGCCGGTGCCGTTGGGCACTGCCGAAAGCTTCGTGGTCCTGGCCGGTGCGGGAATCACCAACACCGGGCCCACCGTGCTGACCGGCGACATCGGCAGTTTTCCGAATCCGGCGATCAGCGGCACCGGAACGATGACGATCACCGGAACCAACCACGCCGGCGACAGCGTGACCCAAGGGGCGAAGGACGATCTGGTCACCGCCTACAACGTCGCCGCGGGGGAGTCGCCGCCGTCGCCGATCACCGACGATCTGGGCGGCAAGACGCTGACCCAAGGGGTCTACAACTCGGCCTCGTCGATGGGGTTGACCGGAGCTCTGACCCTGGATGCCGAGGGCGACGCGGGGGCCGTCTTCGTGTTCCAGGTGGGCTCCTCGCTCACCACGGCGACCAGCAGCAGCGTGGTGCTGACCAACGGGGCCCAGGCGTGCAACGTGTTCTGGCAGGTGGGCAGCTCGGCGACGATCGGTACGGCGACCCAGTTCCGCGGGACCATCCTGGCGTTGACCTCCATCACCATGGACACGGGCGCTACCGCCGTCGGCCGGATGCTGGCCCGCAACGGGTCCGTGACGCTCGACACCAACACCCTCACCAAGCCCTCCTGCACTCCGACGACCCCGCCGACCACGCCGCCGACCACGCCGCCGACGACACCGCCGACCACGCCGCCGACGACACCGCCGACCACGCCGCCGACCACGCCGCCGACGACACCGCCGACCACGCCGCCGACCACGCCGCCGACCACGCCGCCGACCACGCCGCCGACCACGCCGCCGACCACAGCGCCGACGACACCGCCGACGGTGCGGCCGACGACGCCTGCGCCTCCGCAGGTCACTGACACCCCGGAAGGTCCCGTGGATACCGGGGACGCTTCAGGTGAGTCGATGTGCCTGATCGAGGCGCCGACCGTCTCGTGGTTCGGCTGGATTGGAGCCGGCGCACCGTGAAGACCGGCGCAGCGGTTCTGCTCATCGCGACAGCGTTGGCCGTGACCGGGTGTACCACTGAGTCAGGCACGGGGCCGACTCAGCCCGGCCCCATCTCGGCTGACGCCGTACCGAGCGGAACCGCTGCGCCAACCACCACCGTGATCACGCCCAGACCGCTCACAGCACCCAAGAGTCGGCCGCGCACGTCCAGCCCCACACTCCGCGCTGAGCCGTCCGCCGAACCGTCCCGCTCGCCACCCCCTGGCAAGGGACGCAGGCCGTCGGCGCCGATGCGGAAGTCGACCCCGATCCGGGTCACGATCCCGGCGATCGGGGTGGACTCAGGCCTGATGCGCCTCGGTCTCAAACGCAACGGCACTCTGCAAGTGCCCCCGAACGGCTTCCCGGCCGGCTGGTTCACCGGCGGTCCCACCCCGGGCGAGAAGGGTCCGGCGGTCATCGCCGGCCACGTCCGCTGGTCCGGACGGGCGGGCGTCTTCGCCCGGCTGGCGTGGCTGAAGCCGGGGGACACGATCATGGTGACCCGGCAGGACCGATCGGCCGCCGTCTTCCGGGTGATCCGGGTCAGGCAATATCCCAAGTCCACCTTTCCGAGCGCCGCGGTGTACGGCGATCTCGACCATCCCGGGTTGCGTCTGATCACCTGTGGCGGGCTGGACGACAGATCAGACAAGTACGAGGCCAACGTCGTGGTCTTCGCCGACCTGGTCGTCTGAGCCGCCTGGTTCGCGCCACGACGCTGCATCTCCCTGCCCTGGTCGCGATCGGCGTCGGTCGGGAGTGGGGGAGAAATGCTTCGCGCCGGGCGCCGAACCCGGATGCCAGGACGAGACCCGGCTTTCGAGCTTGGCTGCACTCGGCCTGGCCGGTGCGGCCCGGCGCGAAGCGCTGTGTGATCGACAGCCTTTCAGTACCCAGAGACATGCACGGGTTCGACGCCTGGCAGGTCAGTCGGACTGCGGCCCGATTCCTGTGCACACGAGGATCCGCAGGCTCGGGCTTGGAGGCGCCGGACCAGCATCCTGATGCATCCAGGGGCGTCAGGCAGCCGGGCAGGTGCTGGTGATCCGAGGTACCAAGGATCACGACTGACACGCTGGGATCACGTTGGTCGGCGTACATGGGGTTGCTGTGGTGCGGGTACCGAACTGCGGTGAGGGAAGCAGACGAGGGACTGGTCGCCGGCCGTTATCGGCTTGGCGCGGTGCTCGGACGCGGTGGGATGGGGGCGGTTCATCGCGCGACGGACGAGGTGCTGGGGCGAGAGGTCGCGGTCAAGGTGATGCTGCCTGTCCCGCGGACACTCGCGGCGCCCGAGCGATTCCGCCGGGAGGCGCGGGCGACGGCGAGGATTCGTAGCCCGCACGTGGTCGCCGCCTACGATTTCGGTGAGTACGGCGACGGCTACTACCTCGCGATGGAGTTGGTGACGGGTTGTTCCGTCGCCGACGAGCTGAGGCGGAACGGCTTGTTCACGGCCGAGCGGGCCGAGGACGTGGTGAGACAGGCCGCGGCAGGGTTGGCTGCCGTCCACCGGCAAGGCATCGTGCATCGCGACATCAAGGCGAGCAATCTGCTGCTGACCGACGACGGCACGGTGAAGGTCGCTGACTTCGGCATCGTCAGGTTGCTGGACGACGCGACGACGACACTGACGTCGACCGGGCAGATCGTCGGCACGAGTCACTATCTGTCGCCCGAGCGCGTGCTGGGCAAGCCGGCGGAGCCGCCGTCCGATATCTACGCGCTCGGCTGCGTTCTCTATCAACTCGTCGCCGGTCGGCCGCCGTTCATGGCCGATTCGCCGGCGGCGATCATGTACCAGCACGTGCAGAACGAACCGGTACCGCCGAGCAAGCTCCGGCCCGAGCTGGCCGACCTCGAGCCGCTGATCTTCTGGATGCTCGACAAGGACCCGGTACGCCGGCCAACCGCTGCGGAGATCGCCGACGCCGCAGTACCGCCCACCATTGTGGACCCGGCGGCCGAGACGATCAGCCTCACAGCGCGCCGAACGACCTCCAGACCGGTGCTCGCCGGCGTTGCCGCGGCGATCGCGCTCACGGCATCGGCAAGCGTCGGCCTTCTGCTGGACACTCGTGGCGTAGAGCTCACGGAAGATCTGCGCCCGGGCGGTGGTGCAGCCACGACGCCGGCTGTGGTGCCTGGTACGTCTGTCAAGCCGCAGACCGCCCGTCCGACCACGACCACACCAAGCGAGCGCCCCTCAACGAAGCAGCCGCTCGGCGTCAACTCCAAACCCGGCGTGGCGACGGTAAGCCCGAAGACGAAGAAGTCTGCCAATGACGCGGACGGCAAGTCCGCCGACAGAGGGAAAGGCAACAAGCCCCACACCAAAAAGTCAGAGAAGAAACCGTGAGCGCAGGATGCTGAAGGTCGTGCTGAATTCGACGGCCGAGCACCCGGGGCAGCCGACTGGCTGAGGGGCTAGCCGATCAGCGGAAGCCTTCCTGCTGGGTTTCCTCGCTCGCGACGCGGACGCCGTAGTGGTAGGCGAGTTTGCCTCCGAGCGAGCCGGAGGCGCTGAGCAAGGCCACTGCGATGAGGCTCAGGACGAATCCGGTGACGCTCGCTTCGTCGTTGCCCTGCCCGGAGCGGAGGGCGAAGCCGATGACGAACAGGACGACCACGGTGAGGTTGAGGGTCATATGCGTCAGACCTGTCCGGAAAGCCTTGGTGCCGCGAGGGATGGCGAGCAGATCCATCAGTCCGAACGCTGCGGCGAGGACAGCGCCGACGATGCCGATGCCGATCAGCCAGTAGGCGCCTTCGGCAAACACTTGCTCCCGGGCGGAGCTCGCCAGCGCGATGATGTCGAACACGACACTGGCCACCCAGGCGCCGATCGGAATCGTCACCAGGACCGGATGGAACGGGTGACCGTACGGACCGGCAAGGACGGTCTTGGGGTGCTTGGCTTGATGCATCGCTTCGGCTGGGCGCAGTTCGTCCATGGTGTCCTCCTCGATCTGTAACGCCAGTACCCCTTGGCGATAGAACCAATGCAGCTCAGGCGACCCGTCCCCGGCCACCGCTTCGGTCGCCGCGCCGCGAGGATTGACTTGCGTGTCGGGGGTACCGGGGGCTCGCGGGTTCAGACGGGAGCCTCAGGAACACCGGTGCGCGCTGCGCCCGGCATGTGCGGGAGGCTTGTGTGGGCGACGTCGAGTCTGCGTCCGGGATCGATCTCCAGGCTTCTCCTGGTGCTCCGCCGTCCGGTCGGTGGGCCGGCGCGCCCATCGACGCGGAGCTGCTCCGGTCGCTGTTCTCCAGCACCGTCGCCGGGACCGTGGGGTTCGAGGAGGAGCTCCTGCTGGTGCACCGGGGGAGTTGGCTGCCCACGGATGCCGCCGCCGTGGTGGCTGCCGTCGGCGACCCGCGGGTGAAGCCGGAGCTGCCGGCCTGCCAGCTCGAGATCGCGACCTCCGTTCACGACAAGGTGGCGGACGCCGTCGAGGAACTGCGCTCGTGCCGAGCGCTGGTCGCCGCCGCCTGCGGTCCCGACCTGGCCGCGATCGCCGCGCCTGTTCATCCCCTCCTCGACGGTCCCACCACGCTGGCGCCTACGGAGCGGGCCGCCGGGCTCGGCGCGCGTTACCGCGAGGTGATCGGCCGGCAGCTGGTCTCCTCGTTGCAGGTGCACCTGGCCTTCGGCGACGCCGACTGCACGCTGGGCGTCTACCACGCGCTGCGGAACCTCCTCCCGGAACTGGCTGCGCTGGCCGGTGCCGCCCCCTTCGCTGCCGGGCGGGACACCGGCTTGTGCTCTGTTCGTCCGGTGATCGCCTCCGAGCTGCCCCGCCAGGGTGTGCCCCCGATCATCACCTCCTGGGAGCAGTACGCCGAGGACCTGACCTGGGCGGTCCGCGGGGGTGCAGTGACCGACGCTTCGGAGTGGTGGTGGGAACTCCGGCCGCATGTCCGCTACGGCACGCTCGAGCTGCGAGTTCTCGACGTACAAGCGACCGTGGATCAGACCAGTGCGGTCGCCCGACTGGTGCACGCGCTCGCTGCCAGGCTTGCCGACCTGCACCACCTCGGCGAGCTCGAACCGGCGGCGCCGACGTGGCGGATCGCGGAGAACCGGTGGGCCGCGCTCCGCGACGGCGTCGGGGGAGAGCTCCTCGACCTCCGTACCGGCGTGGCCAGATCCACCCGACGCTGTCTGCATGACCTCGTCGACGCCGCCGAGCCCTACTCGCCCGGCGACCTGGACGACGTACGAGCGATGGTCGAGAACCCACCGGTGGAACACCTCCGAGGGCTTGGCCCTGAGCGAGTGGTCCCGTGGCTCGCGGAGGTGTTCACCGCATGAAACGGCTGACCATTCCAGGCGTCTTCTGGGGTTCAGGCGGCCGGGGTACGGCGTGGCAGGGTGTGGGTGCCGTCGCAGAAGGGCGGGATGCCGGTGCGGCCGCAGCGACACAGCGCGATGGTACGGCGCGGAGCCGCAACCGGATCGCCGTCCTCGTCCAGGAGCACGAAGTCGCCCCGGATGAGGATCGGACCATCCGGGTAGGCGCGGATCTGGGTCGCGCTGTCGTCCTTCGAGGTCATGAACACGCAGTACCCACCCCTAGCCGGATTCACGACGGATTCTCCCGCGGGTACCGGCTCGTTGCCCGATGCCACTAGGAGATATGGATGCAGTTACCACCGCCACGTGGGCCGCTCAGCGCCTGGCTGAACGACCGGCTCACGGGAAGCGACGACGGAGACCGAACGATCGAGGTCGGGCCGTCCGGTCGGCCGTTTTCCGACGACGATCTACAGCTGGCCCTCTGGGTCGCCTACGAGCTGCAGTATCGCGGCTTCGATCACGTAGACCCCGATCGCCAATGGGATCCGGGCATCATCGCCTTCCGCACCCAGTTGGAGCGGCCCTGGATCGCGTGGCTGCAGGCCAACTGCCGGATCCGCCCGACCGATGAACCGGTCGCGGCGCAGTTGCGAGCAGTGATCGACGCCGATGACGGTCCACGACTGGCGCCGTACCTGCGTCGGCGTGCCACGACGGAGCAGTTCCGCGAGTTCGTTCTGCACCGGTCTGTCTACCAGCTCAAGGAGGCCGACCCGCACAGCTTCGGCATCCCGCGCCTGGAGGGCGCTGCCAAGGCGGCGTTGGTCGAGATCGAGGCCGACGAGTACGGCGGCGGCCGCCCGGAACGGATGCATTCCGAACTGTTCCGAACGACGATGCGCTGGCTCGGGCTCGACGACAGCTACGGCTACTACGTCCCGGCGGTGCCCGCGGTCACGCTGGCGGTGTCGAACGTGATGTCGCTGTTCGCTGTCCACCGCCGCTGGACCGGCGCGCTCGTCGGTCACCTGGCAGCACTCGAGATGACATCCACTCTTCCCAATCGTCAGTACGCCGCTGGAGCCGCCAGGCTGGGCGCGTCGGAAGAACAGGCCCGCTACTTCACGGAGCATGTCGAAGCGGACGCGGTGCACGAGCAGATCGCGGCGCACGACCTCTGCGGCGGCTACGTGCAACAGCACCCCGACGCTCTCGGCGACGTACTGTTCGGGGCGCGCTGCTCGCTTGCCGTGGACAACCTTTTCGCCGAGCAGTTGCTCACCGAATGGAACGCGTCCGCTCGCCACCCGCGCCGGGCTGCCACCGCCGCAGGATGAGCCCGGTCCGCATTGCTCTCGGCGTGGGGTCACCCTTGACCCGTGGTGGGTGGCGGAGGAGGCTGGCGGTGGAGGCGGAGGCTGCTGCGAAGGAGATGGCGTGATGGCGAAGGTGCTGATTCTCACTGGTGACGCCGCGGAGGATCTGGAGGTGTTCTACCCCTATCAGCGGCTGCTCGAGGAAGGGTACGACGTACACATCGCCGCGCCGGCGGTGAAGAAGTTGCAGTTCGTGGTGCACGACTTCGTGGACGGGTTCGACACGTACACCGAGAAGCCCGGGCACACGTGGCAGGCCGACATCGCGTTCGCCGATGTGGATCCGTCCGAGTACGTGGCCTTGGTGATTCCTGGTGGGCGGGCACCGGAGTACATCCGCAACGATGCGGACTGCCAGCGGATCGTGCAGCACTTCTACGGCGAAGCGAAGCCCGTGGCCCAGCTCTGTCACGGACCGCTCATCCCCGCGGCGGCTGGTGTTCTGAACGGGCGCAAGACCTCGGCCTACCCGGCCCTGGCGCTTGACATCAAGGCCGGGGGAGCGGAGTGGGTTGACGGCGACGCGGTCGTCGACGGAAACGTGGTGTCCGGACGGGCCTGGCCGGACCACCCGGCGTGGATGCGCGCCTTCATGACAATCCTCAAGGAGCACGCACCGGCTTAGCTCCGGCACGCCCAGTCATCCGCCTGGCGGCTGGACCGCAGGTCGGTTTCAGGCGAGGCTGACGACCACTTTGCCGAGGGCCCGCCCCTCGCCGACGTGCGCGAGCGCGGCGGGCACCTCGTCGAGCCTGAAGGTGCGGTCGATGTGCGTCCTGACCTCCCCGGTCGCGCAGAGGTCGGCAAGCGGCTCGAAGTGCGTCGGTCCCTCCTTGACGGCCAGGATCCCGATGCTGCGTCCGGTGGCGCGGCCGACCAGCCAGCCGGCCGTGAGCACGCGCAGCAGTGTCGGCACCGACCCACCCACGCACCGGTACCTCCCACCGCGCGCCAACGCACGCCGGTAGGCGAACACCGACCGGTGTGCGACCAGATCCAGGATCAGGTCGTACGGACGAGCGGTCTTGGTGAAGTCGTCTCGCTGGTAGTCGATCACGTCGTCCGCGCCGACAGACCTCATGAAGTCGAGTTTGGAGCTGTTGTCGACACCGGTGACCTGAGCACCGAGCCGTTTGGCGAGCTGGATCGCGAAGGACCCCGACCCTCCGCCGGCACCGTTGATCAGGATCCGGCGGTCCGCCGCGCCCCACTGCGTGCCCTGCACCGCGATCGCTCCCGCCTGCGGGATGGTCGATGCCTCCGCGAAGCCGAGCTGAGGCGGCTTGTGCGCGAGCACGGATTCCGGAGCGATCGTGTACTCCGCGAAACCGCCCTTCAGCAAGAGATTGTCGCCGTACACCTCGTCGCCCGGCCGGAACCGGGTCACTCCCTCGCCCACTTCGTCGACCACGCCGGCGATATCCGATCCGAGCGTACGGCGCGACGGGGAACGCAAGCCACCGATCCGCGCGTACGCCGGTGAGCCGCGCAGGCACTCCCAGTCGCTGAGGTTGATGGAGGTGGCGACGATCCTGACTCGCACCTGACCTGCGCCGGGGGAGGGCATCGGGACGTCCTCGACCCGCAGTACAGCGGGAGAACCGTATCGGTCGTAGACGACCGCTTTCACACCTGCCTCGCGGCCCACATGGTCACGAACGCAACGTAGCAACTCGGAACGCTCGACCACCAGATCAGCGTCTCCGGCCGCTGCGCTGAGCCGGAGAGCACTTAGGCTGGCGGGCGTGGCCGACCGCAGCAACGACCGTCCCAGCAGGGTTGAGCTGCCTGGTGATCCAGCGGACGTGCGTGCAGTGGGCTATGGCCCCGACGATGTCGTGCAGGTGCCGGAGCGGTACGCCGACCTGACGGTGCACAAGGAGAAGTCGGGTCGGGCGGTTCGCTGGAACGACGACCTGATGGCGCCGGAGCCGTCGTCGGTCTACGTGGTCGACGATCGGTACTTGTATGCCACCGACAAGGCCGGTCGCGTGACTCATGCGGAGGGGTGGCTGGGGTGGCTGCCGTCGAAGGAGAACGACGAGCGCCGCAATCTTGGCGCCCAACGTGAGGCGGGCGAGCCCGATCGTCAGCGGAACGACGATGGTGGTCATCTGTTCGCGACGTCGTTCGACGGCCCTGGTGAGGCGATCAACCTCACCGCGCAGTCGCGGTCGCAGAATCAAGCGGTGAAGGGCAGCGACAACTGGCGGCGGATGGAGGAGAGCTGGCAAGCCCTCCGGGCGGCCGGCATCCAGGTCCACGCCAGCATCGACGTGCGGTACGACGATGGGATCACACGTCGGCCGTCAGCCCGTGCCGTGGTCGACCGTCACGACGGCAGGCGATCGCCGCGGCGTATCTTCAAGGAGACCAAGCCGCAGTCGACCCGGGACCGTGAATGACCGAGATGCCGAACGAAATGGGCACGATCGACCTGATCGCGCGTGCCCTGACCGCCGAGTTGCCCGATGGATGGCGTGAGGTCGGAGCGACGTACCGCGCGACTGCGCCGTACGCGGAGCTCGATGCCGAGGTGGTTCTGCCGTCCGGTGAGTCGGCGCAGGTCGATCCGCTGCCCGAAGGGCTGGAGAGTCACTTCGAAACGCTGCGGCTCCAGATGTACCAGCCAGGCAAGGGCGCCTGGCTGACCGCCCGCGTCACGATCACCCCCGAGGGCCGCTTCTCAACGGACTTCGACTACGAGTCCGAGCCGGCGTGGTCGATCCCGGTCGACGTTGGGATCTACGTCGCGGACCTGGCCGAGTTCCCGCGCGAGGACCAGTACATCCCAGACTGGCTCCGCGAGAAGACTGGCTGAGCTCCAACACGTTGATAGCGATCGAGCCGCTTAGGACAGGCTTGCTACTGGAGTGGGCGTTGCCGTCGGTTCGGCTGGCGTGTCCAGAAGTCGCATGAAGGGCATGGAGGCCAAGGCGATCGCGATGGCGCCCATGATCAGGGCGCAGGCCAGTAGCGCGTGGGGGGCGGAGACGGTGTGCATGAGCCAGCCGAAGCCGAGTGAGGCCAGCGCGCCGATCAGAGAGCCGTAGGCGGCTCCGAGGCTGCCTACGCGGCCCAGGAGGTTTTGCGGTGTACGGCTGTAGAAGGCGGTGTACGGAACCGCGAACATCACGCTCAGCATCGATCCGGCCAGGAAGCTGACGCCGACCGCGAGGATTGAGCCGGGTTGCACGAAGTACAGGGTCAGCAGAGCCGAGGCGTACAGGCCCATCGCGCCGACGAGCCAGGTCCGTTGCGGGAGCTTCTGCGCCAACGCGGCGAACGTGACGCCTCCGACCATGCCGCCGATCGCACCCGCGGCCAAGAAGATGCCGAGGGCACGGGAGTCCTGCTGCGCGAAGATGAACCACGCCGGGAAGATCAGTGCCGAGATCGGCACGATGACAGCGCCCATGAGCGGCCCGACCAGCTGCATCTTGCCGAGGAACGGTTCTTTGACGAGGAAGTCCACCGCTTCGCGCAGGTCGCGGTAGACCTGACGGGGTGACATCGGCTGCTCGTGAGTCATGACCCGTTTCCGCAGACGGGACGCAAGCACGATGCTGATGAGGAAGAGCACAGTCGTGGCCAGCAGCGTGTTCGCTTCGCCGAATGCCGCGATCAGCAGACCGGCAGTGATCGGCCCGACGAATGTCGCCACTCCCTGGAGCGTCTGCGTCAGGCCCATGGCACGGGTCATCGGCACACCTTCTTCTTCGGCCGCCGCGGGAACAGTGCTGACTTTGGCGATATGACCCGGTCCGTCGAAGAAGACACCGAGCACCTGGGTCACAGCGACGAGCCAGAGCGAGAAGGAATCGAGCCACAACGTCACCGCCAACGTCAGCGCCGTGATCAGGCTCAGGCTGTCGGCGAGGATGGAGACCCGGCGACCACCGATCCTGTCGGTCACCAGACCTCCGGCCAAGGTCCCGGCCAGCGCGGCAATTCCCATCACGAAGGCGATGGTGCCGGCGCTTGCGGCGTTGCCTGTACGGGTCAGGACAAGCCACGGGACAACCAGAGCGATCACCTGGTTGGCATACGTGGACGCGGACTGCGCCGACAGCACAGTCAGCAACTGCCTGGCCTGAAAGAGTCTCTTCGTCCCTTGTTCCACGTCGGGCAGTGTCATGGCCACAGTTCCGTTCGGGTTGGTGGCCGCCCTCTCGTGGGCGGCCGCTCACCCCTTCCACGAACACCGCCGTCCCGATCCGACAGCGCTCCCGGAACTTCTCCGAAGATTTCTGGTACGCCGCCTGGTCGCGGGTCAGAACTTGAGCTCGATATGAGTTCCGGTGGGGACGCCGGGATGCCGGAGCCACAGCACGCCGGCCTCGGCGTCGTACCGGAGATCGGCGATGTCGGTGCCGTCGGCGCGGGCGGCCGTTGGCTTGGTCGGGACGCGGAGGGCGGTGGTGACCTGGACTCCGCGGGGTGCCTCGCAGGTGAAGGCGATGGTGGATTCGTCGTGGGTCCAGTCCACGACTCGACCGGCCGAGGCCAGGAGCGGTTCCTCGTCGTAGGCGAGGTCGCGGAGCCAGGTCAGTTGGCCCGGGCCCAGCTCCCGGTGCCGGACGATGCCCAGTTGCGGGTCGAGGAGATCGAGGTACGTGCCCTCGACGACGTACGAGCCGCCGACCTCCTCCAGTACGGCGCCGACGAGGTACGGACCGCGCTGCACCGACAGCCAGTTGGTGGACTTCCAGCTGTGGCCGCCCGCTTCGGCCAACTCGCGGATCGCCGCGACCAGCTCGGCGGCGCGTTCCGGTGATTCGGTGAAGTCGGCCGGCCGGGACGGAACGAACCGGACCCGGCCTTGACCGATCGGCTGGACGCCGTCGTAGTTGCGGTCGGCGCCGAGCGCCTCGGCGAGGTGGTCGGCGCAGGTGTCGTAGCGGCCCGTCCACCAGGAGCGGATCTCGTGGTACGGATCGGCGCCGTCGCCAACGTACAGCAGGCTGCCGCCGCGGCTGACCCATCCGGCCAGCGCGTAATGGATGCCGGGCGCCAGCGGCTTCTGGAATTCATAGCTCAGGACGAGTACGTCGACATCGTCCAGTGCATCAGGAGTGTCGATCACATTCTCCAGCTGGACCGGACAGACCCGCTGCCCGTCGCACAGCGGTGGCAGCGCCAGACCGTAGAAGTCGGAGAAGTGCAACTGCTCGCGGCCTTCGAGTGCCAGGGCGTCTTGCAGACCGTCGTAATGTCCACTCTCACCACCTGGGACCCAGCGCTGGAACATGGCGGTGTCCGAGAGCACGATCCCGATCCGCGGTCCTTGGTTCGCCCAGCGCACCTCGGGCTGGTCCAGGTCGCGCAGGCTGTTCATGGCGATCAGGTAGCTGGTGGCTGTCTCCGGCGGAATGGGCTGCCGTTCGGTGGATCCCTCGCGCAGGTAGGGGCGGTTGAAGATTCGGTTGGGCCATGGCGCCACCTCGTACCGGGATACGCCCGGGTGCAGCAGCGACGCGACGAGGGTGCGCTGGTAGTTGGCCAGGTAGTCCTCCCAGGTGCGATCCGGGTGGTCCTCGATCGGGTCGTGCAGGAACCACAGGCGACGGTCGGTGCCGCGGGTGAGGTCCTGGGCGATGCCGTACTCCAGGTAGGCCGTCTCGAAGGTGCGCTCGGCAACCTTTCCGGCGTACACGTTGGGCGTCCGGGAGGTTCCGGTCCACACCTGCGCGATGGCGCCGTCGATCGAGGGCAGCGTCCGCAGGCGTGATTCGGGGCTGATGATCTGCCACTGGGTGTAGTTCAGGAGGCTGTGCGTCGGGACGTAGAAGCGCACCTGGCGGCCCTGCTGGAGGGCTTCGTCGCGCAGCACGGAGGTGACCCGGTCGAGGCTCCGGGAGAGCAGGTGCTGCTTGAGTTGCCCGGCCCGGAAATGCGCTTCGGCGGTGCTGTGCGGGGGCTGCCACGGCTCACCGAAGAAGGCCAGCCATTCCCGCTTGAACGATTCCGAGTAGCCGGCCCGGGCCCAGAATTCCGGCTCTTCGAGGTGGATGCCTTCGACACCGAGCTCGATGATCGGGCGGAGTTTCTGCACCAGGTATTCGGTGAAGCTGAACGTCGGGACCATGTACGGGATGTCGGTGCTGTGACCGTGCAGGATCGGCGATCCGTCGCCCGCGGTCTGCGCGTCGGCCCAGTGATCGGAGCCGTCCCACCGTCCATCCAGATAGTCCTGATAGTTGCCCCAGGAGATGCCGGTCATCAGGTGGATGCGATAGCCGGCCTCGCGCCAGCGGGCGATGCGCTGCGGCGTGGTGTCGTCGAGGCCGTAGACCATGACGAAATCGGTGCGCAGGTCGATCGATTCGTCGTACGGCGCATGCTCCTGGAAGCCGGTCGCCTCGCCGTGCTTGTCGGTGATGCCGACGTCGCTGTTAGTCATGGCCATCAACCCTGGCCTGTCCGGTGCTCGGGCGCCAGTGTGGCGTCAGGAACTGGACAGCGACCGTGGGTTCAGCGGGAGAGCAGGTCGGCGGCCTGGAGTTGTTGCCAGATCTCGGACTGGTCGACGACGGTGACGCCGAGCTTCTCGGCCTTGGTGAGTTTGGCGGCGCCGACGTCGGCGCCGGTGATGAGGAGGTCGGTGCTTGCCGAGACCGACGAGGCGATGGTCGCGCCGGCCCGTTCGCAGAGTCGCTGGAAGGCCGGGCGGGCGACCTTCTCGCCAGAGCGTGGGTCGCTGATGGAGCCGGTCACGACGACGGTCTTGCCGGCCAGGGGTGCACCGGCTGCGACGACCGGTGGGAGGTCTTCCTCGCG
Organism: Kribbella sp. NPDC049174; assembly: GCF_043197365.1. Lineage (NCBI taxonomy): Bacteria > Bacillati > Actinomycetota > Actinomycetes > Propionibacteriales > Kribbellaceae > Kribbella > Kribbella sp. NPDC049174. The sequence goes on from NZ_JBICSZ010000001.1 coordinate 1,492,620, forward strand.
TACGTCGAGCGAGACGCCGGCCGCGCGGAGCCGCTCGAGCTCGGGGCGCAAGCGGGTGAGGTGCTCGATCAGTGAGGCGGCAACCTTCGGGCCGATGTCGTCTACCGCGACGAGTCCGTCGACACCCGCGTCGGCGACCTCTTCCAGGGAGGCGAACCCCGCTCGGCACAGCCTGGCCGCGGTGCCTTCGGATGCCGCGGGGATCGCGAGGCCGATCAACGCCCGGCGGAGGCCGACCTGGCGGCTCGCGTCGATCGAGTCGATCATGCGGGCGGCCGAGACCTCGCCGATGCGGTCGAACTCCAGCAGTTTCTCCTTGGTCAGCTGGTAGAAGTCCGACGGGTGTTCGAGGATCCCGGCTTCGGCCAGCCGTTCGATCCAGACCCCGCCGATCGCGTCGATGTCGGCGGCCGCCCGGGACGCCCAGTGGATCAGCCGCCGTACGGTCTGGGCGGGGCAGGAGAGGTTGGTGCAGAACAGTTCGCGGCTGTTGCCCTGCTCGGTCAGGGGCTGCTCGCACGACGGGCACACGGTCGGCGGCACGATGTCTTGCTCCGCTCCCGTGCGCTTGGACGCGTCGAGTACGCCGGCGACGAACGGGATCACGTCTCCGGCACGGCGTACCAGGACCGTGTCGCCGATCTTGATGTCGCGGGCGCGGATCACTTCCTGGTTGGCCAGCGTCGCGCGGGTGACCGTCGTACCGCCGACGAAGACGGGCTCCAGCCAGGCGACCGGCGCGATCTTGCCGGTCTTGCCGACGTCCCAGACCACGTCGGCCAGTACGGTGGTCTTCTCCTCGGCGGCGAACTTGTACGCCAGCGCGCCGCGAGGCGAGCTGGAACGGGTGCCGGCCGCGGCGAAGGCGCCGCGATCGGCCAACCGCAGTACGGCGCCGTCCAGGTCGTAGTCCAACTCGTTGCGTTGCTGCTCGATCGTGGTGATCACCGCCTGCGCCGCACCGGCGTCGTCGCAGTGCCGCATCTCGGCGACGGTGAATCCCATCGTCTGCAGTGCGCGCTCGAGGTCGGCGTCGGCGGTGCTGGCGTCGCTGAGCAGGTCGAAGGCGAAGAACTGCAGGCGTCGCTCGGCGACAGTGGCCGGGTCCTTGGCGCGGAGGGTGCCGGCGGCGGCGTTCCTCGGGTTGATCAGGAGCTTGTCGGGGTGCAGGGCGTTGTAGGCGGCGAAGGTGGAGCGCAACATGACCGCCTCACCGCGAACCTCGGTGCGGTCTTGCACGTCGAGCCGGTCCGGGACCCCGTCGGTGAGCGCCCGCACTAGCGGGGTGACGTCGTCGCCGGTGGTCCCGTCGCCGCGGGTGATCGCTTGGGCCAGTCGCCCGTTCTCGTAAACCAGCGCCAGCGACAGGCCGTCCAGCTTCGGCATGACGACCACCGACTGGCCGGGAAAGCGGCTGAAGAAGGCCTCGACCTGCTCGGGGCGGGTCGCCTTCTCGAGTGACAGCATCGGCCGCGAGTGCCGGACGGGAGCGTGCAGCACCGCGGGCGCACCCACCTGGTCCAATGGGTTCGGGTCGGGCGCCAGCTCCGGGTTGGCCTCGATCAGCGCCCGCAGCTCGTCCTCGATCCCGTCGTACTCCGCGTCGGCCACCGTCGGCGAACCCCGGTAGTAGGCGTCCCGCAGTACGACGATCTGATCGGCAAGTTCCTGAATCCGCTCCCCAACGTCCACGGGCCAGGACATTACCGGGGCGCCCCGACAAAGTGCGGGTGCCCGACATTCTCACGGCGTGTGTTGGAGCTCGGTCTGGGCGAGGTCGCCGTGCCGCGACAGGCTCAGGGCGCCGGCGACCGCGAGAAAGAAACCCAGGGCCGCGACCCATCCCCAGCCGGGCCTGGGACGGTCGCCCAGCATGAGTACGCCGACCAGCGCGGGTGCGACCGTCTCGCCGATCACCAGCGGCGCCGTCGCCTGCGTCACGCTGCCGCGTTGCAGGGCTGTCGAGTAGGTCAGGAGGGCGACCCCGCCGGCGAGGATGAGCGCATAGGTTGACGGATCGGTCAGCAAGGTGCCGAGCTCGCTGAACAGAGTGTCGAGGCGGACCGATCCGGGCAGCACCCGGGCGGCCACCGCGACCGTGCCGAAGGCAAGACCGGCAATCGCGCCGAGGGCGGCGGCGCCCGGGGCCCCGTTGATGCGCCCCACGGGCACCGCCAGCACGCCGAGCGCGACGGCCGCCGCCAGCACGCCCCAGCTTTCCGCGTCGCTGACCGAGACCGTGCGGTCCTCGGCCGCGGACAGACCGACCAGGACCAGTCCGGCGATGACGACCAGCAGGGCGATCCAGTCGGACCGGCGCAGCGGCATGTGCAGGAAGATCGCACCCAGAACCGCGGTGATCGCCAGGAAGCTCGCCACGATCGATTGCACGACGAACAGTGGTAGTGACCTCAGGGCCGCAATGGACAGCAGGAATGCAAAGCCGTCGAGTCCGATTCCCAGCAGGTACGGCCACGAGCGAAACAATCGGATGAGCAACCGCGGGTCGAGGCCCTCGGCGGAATGAATACGGCGGGCGGCGACGGCCTGCAGTATCGAGGCGACGCCGTAGCAGACGGCTGCTGCGAAGGCTCCAAGCAGACCGGCGACCATGTGCTGAGGCTACGCCCGTTGAAAGGCGCCGTACCGTCACTGAACGTGTCGGTACGTACGGTAGGCAGTTGTTCAGGGCGTGTACGTCCCCAACGGTCTCCGGTACTGTCGTGAGCTTGGGGAGGATATGCGCGCCGGCGCATTGCTGTCTTGTCCAGGGGTGGACCGGATGAACACAACGGTGGATAAAACTGCCGCGTTTCCGGTGGAATCACGTGACCGGATTCGCTCGGCTGGTGTTCTCAAACCGCTCGACGATCGCTGGCCGGACCATTTCGCGGCCGCCATGTTCGCGGCCGCCGCACTGGTGACAATTGTCGCGGTAGTGCCGCCGTGGCGGAATTACTTCGCGCGCGAGCAGGATATCGTTTCCATGCTCACGATTCCCATCGTGCCGAGCCTCGTCTACGCCGCACTCCTGGTGGCCATGGGGGTGGCACTGAGGCGTCGGTTGCGCGCCGCGTGGTGGCTCCTGGTCCTGTGGTGGTTGATCGTGCCGGAGCTCGCCAGGATCGCTTCCCTGATCGACGGCGGGCCGTTGCTCCAGCTCGCCGGCCTCGTGCTGATCGCCGGAGTACTCGTCATCGCGTGGCGGGCCCGGCACCAGTTCGCGGCCAGACGTGTGCCGGGCAGCCTGTGGCAAGCGATCGTCTCGTTCCTCGTCGGCGGCGCCGCGGTCCTGCTGGGCGGTGCCTGGCTGGTGCGCAGGTTCGGGGACGCCGGCGACTACGCGGCCGCGGCACAGTACGTCCTGGACGAGATGCTCACCGACCTCGGCGAGTTGGCACCCGACGAGGCGGTGACGGCACCGCTGTGGGTGCGCGGGCTGATCGGTCTCGCGGGCGCATCCGTCGTACTGGTGTCGGCGCAGTTGTTGTTCCGGGCGCCCAAGCAGACCCGGACCCTGGACGTCGCCGACGAGGCGAGGATCCGCACCCTGTTGCGCGACTTCGGCGACACCGACTCCCTCGGCTACTTCGCGACGCGCCGGGACAAGTCGATCATCTGGGACTCCGACGATCCGGGCAGGGCACGAGCCGGTGTGTCGTACCGCGCGATCGGATCGGTCAGTCTGGCCAGCGGGAATCCGGTCGGCGACGTCGAGCACTGGCCGGCGGCGATCGAGCGGTGGCGCGAGGACGCGCGAGCGAACGGCCTGTCGCTGGCGGTGATGGGTGCGGGCGAGCTGGGCGCGGCCGCGTTCGCGGAGGCCGGACTGACGGCGTACGAGATCGGCGACGAGGCGATCCTCGACCTGCGGACGTTCTCGCTGAACGGACCCGGGATGAAGGCGGTCAGGCAGTCGGTTGCCCGGCTTCAGCGTCGCGGCTACACCACGGACGTCATCCGCCACGCGAGCCTGAGCGCCGACGAGTTCGCGGCCCTCGGCGTGGCGGCCGGATCGTGGCGCGGTGACGGTGGCGACGAGCGTGGATTCTCGATGGCGCTCGGCCGCCTGGAGGATCCACTCGACGGTCAGTGCGTCCTGGTCCGGGCGTACGACGGCGACGGGCAGCTGCGTGGGTTCCTCAGCTTCGTGCCGTGGGGCAGAACCGGGCTCTCGCTCGACCTCATGCGTCGCGACCCGGCCGCCGACAACGGCGTCGTGGAACTGATGGTCGCGGCACTCGCCGAGAGGGCCGCCGGTGTCGGCGTCGGCCGGCTCTCGCTGAACTTCGCGATGTTCCGCGAGGCGTTCGAGCGGGGAGCAGAGCTCGGCGCCGGCCCGGTCGCGCGGTTGTGGCGGCAGGCGCTGCTGGTGGCGAGCCGCAACTGGCAGCTCGAGTCGCTGTACCGCTCGAATGCGAAGTACCTGCCGGTCTGGCAGCCCCGGTTCATGTGCTTCGAGTACACCTCGGACCTGCCCCGGGTGGGGACGGCCGCGGGCAGTGCGGAGGGGTTCCTCACCCGTCCCAGCCTCGCGATGCTCCACCGCAAGTCCGGGCAGACCGCTCTGGACACCGCCGGTGCCGGCCACGCTGCCGCAGTCACCGCACTGATCCCCGCGCCGCCGGATCCGCTGGCCGAGGCGTTGTCGGTCCAAGGGCTGCCCGAGCAGGTGCGGGTACGCCGGGCCAAGCTCGACCGGATCCGGGCCCAGGGCATCGATCCCTACCCGGTGACGTACCCGCGCACGCACACGACTGCCCAGGTCAAGGCCGACGCCGGCACCCTGCCGGCGGGAACCTCGACGGGGCGCCGGGTAGCGGTGGCCGGGCGGGTCATCCTCAAACGCGACCACGGCCGACTCGGCTTCGCGAAGCTGCGCGACGGTAGCGGTGACCTGCAACTCATGGTCGACCGGGCCGATGTCGGCCAGGAGAAGTACGACTTCTGGCGTCATGAGATCGACCTGGGGGACCAGGTGGGCGTCACGGGCGAGGTGATCACCACCCGGCGGGGAGAGCTGTCGGTCCGGGTCGAGTCGCTGCAGTTGACGAGCAAGGCGATCCGTCCGTTGCCGGACAAGGTCAAGGGACTGGTCGATCCGGAGGCGCGGATCCGGGCGCGGTACGTCGACCTGATCGTTCGTCCCGCCGCTCGCGACGTCGCGTACACGCGGGCGACCGTCGTCCGGAGTGTGCGCGACTCCCTGCACGCACGGGGATTCGTCGAGGTCGAGACGCCCGTCCTGCAACTGGTCCACGGCGGCGCGAACGCGCGTCCGTTCGAGACCCACATCAACGCCTACGACCTCGATCTGTATCTGCGGATCGCGACCGAGCTGCACCTGAAGCGGCTGCTGGTCGGAGGCATGGAGAAGGTGTTCGAACTCGGCAGACAGTTCCGCAACGAAGGCGTGGACTTCAAGCACAATCCGGAGTTCACGTCGCTGGAGGTCTACGAGACGTACGGCGACTACGACACGATGCGGCTCCTGACCCAGGACATCATCCAGGAGGCCGCGACCGCGGTGTACGGCTCGCCACTCGCGCGCCGCACCGACGCGGACGGGAAGACGGTCGAGTACGACCTGTCCGGGACCTGGCCGGTCAAGAGCATCTGCGCCGCCGTGTCGGAGGCACTCGGCGAGGAAGTCACGGCGGACACACCGATCGAGACACTGCGCGGACATGCGGCGAAGATCGGGCTGGAGCCCGACGCCGACGCCTCCTGGGGCGTCCTGCTCGAGGAGATCTACGAAGAACTGTGCGAGCGCACCACGACAACGCCGGTCTTCTACACCGATTTCCCGAAGGAGAACGCGCCGCTGACCCGGCCGCACAGGTCGGACCCGCGGCTCGCGGAGAAGTGGGACCTGGTCATCTTCGCCGCCGAGCAGGGTACGGCGTACTCCGAGCTGATCGACCCCGTCGACCAACGCGCGCGGCTGGTCGCCCAGTCCCAGCTGGCGGCCGCGGGTGATCCGGAAGCCATGCAGGTCGACGAGGACTTTCTCGAGGCGCTGGAGTACGGCATGCCGCCGACCGGCGGGATGGGGATGGGCATCGACCGGCTGGTCATGAACCTGACCGGGCTCTCGATCCGCGACACCATCCTGTTCCCGTTGGTCCGGCCCAGCGGCTAGGGAGTGAGGTGTTGTGATCGCGCGCCGGCCAAGCACGGTCCAGAAGGTCTCGGGCCTCACCCTGACCGGCATGGTCGTCGGCTCGATGGTCGGTGGCGGAGTCTTCACCCTGCCCAAGGAGTTCGGCGAGGCCACCGGCGTCCTCGGCGCCGTCATCGCGTGGGTCGTCGCCGGCACCGGCATGCTCATGCTGGGCCTGGTCTTCCAGTCACTGGCCGTCCGCCGACCGGACCTGGACAGCGGTGTGTACATCTACGCCAAGGCCGGGTTCGGGAACTATGCGGGGTTCAACTCGGCGTTCGGTTACTGGGCCAGCAATGTGGCGGGCAACGTCTTCTTCATGGTCTTCACCATGACCACCCTCGGCACCTTCTTCCCGCGGCTCGGGCAGGGCAACACGCTCCTGGCTGTCGTCCTGGCGTCGGCGGTCGTCTGGTTGTTCCACGTCCTGATCGCGCGTGGCGTGCGTCAGGCGGCCGTCGTCAACCGCATCGTCACCATCGCGAAGCTGGTACCGATCCTGACCTTCATCGTGATCGTGGCGGTGTCCTTCGAGGCGGGGACGTTCGCGGACAACTTCTGGGGTGGCGACGAGCGCTCGGTCCGCTCGGTGTTCGACCAGGTCAAGGAGACGATGCTGGTCACCACCTTCGTGTTCCTCGGGATCGAGGGGGCGAGCGTGTACTCCCGCTTCGCGCGGCGGCGCGAGGACGTCGGGCGGGCGACGATCCTCGGGTTCGTGAGCGTGCTGGCGGTGTTCGCGTCGGTGACCTTGGTCTCGTACGGCGTGCTGCCACAAGCCGACCTGGCGAACGCCGAGCAGCCGTCGATGGGCAGCGTGCTGGAGTCCGTCGTCGGACCGTGGGGCTCGACGTTCGTCAGCATCGGCGTGATCATCTCGGTCCAGGGCGCGTATCTCGCGTGGACCCTGATCAACGCCGAGGTTCTCTACATGCCGGCGCGTGGTGACGTGATGCCGAGGTTCCTGACCCGTGAGAACGTGCATGCGACCCCGATAGCCGCCCTGCTCAGCACAACCGCCGCCGTCCAGCTGTTCCTGCTCCTCGTTCTGGTCGTCGACGACGCGCTGGACTTCATGCTCAAGCTCGACACTGCACTGTCGTTGGTTCCCTATCTGCTGGCGGCGGCGTACGCGCTCAAGCTGACGATCACCAGGCAGACCTACACACCGGCCGACGAGCCGGAGCGGCGCAGGCAGCGGGCGGTCGCGGCCGTCGCGGTCGTCTACTCGATCTTCATGCTGTACGCCGCAGGCCCGAAGTACCTCGTGCTGGCCGCCATCGTCTACGCGCCGGGGACCCTGTTGTATCTCGTGGCCCGGCGCGAGCAGGGCCTGCGGGCGTTCAACCCGGCGGAGGCCGTGGCGTGCGTGGTGCTGATGATCGCCGCGGTGCTCGGCGTCGTGCTGATCTCGACGGACTCCCTCGATGTCTGAGCGGTGTGGGTGATGGGTTGGTACCGGGACCTCGTCGACACCGGCCGGGCGCAGGCCGCCTGGATGCTGCTGGCCTTCTTCGTGACCTTCACTGTCACGCGGGCGGTCACTCGACGCATCCGCGCCAAGCAACGGCAGGCGCAGACTTCCATCCGGCGGGAGGACGAGGGCGGCCTGTCCGACCTGTTCATCGGTGGCATCCACATCCACCATCAGGTCTGGGGGATCCTGATGGTGATGCTGGCCGGGCTCCTGCAGTTCCGCTACGCCCCGGGGACTCCCTGGGCCGAGGTGCTCGCGGTGATGTTCGGGGCAGGTGCAGCCCTGACGCTGGACGAGTTCGCGCTGTGGCTCCATCTGGACGATGTCTACTGGGGGCCGGAGGGACGCAAGTCCATCGACGCGATCATGCTGGGCGGGGCGTTGGGCGTGGTGCTCCTGACACAGACCAGCCCGATCGGGGCCGAGCCCGAGCGGGCCGGCGGTGCGCTTGCGCAGTGGACCTACTTCGGCGGGATCGGGTTCCACCTCGTGATGGCGATCCTGTGCTTCCTCAAGGGCAAGCTGGCCACTGGGCTGATCGGCATCGTCGTGCCTGTGGTGGCGCTCGTCGGGGCGGTCAGGCTGGCCAAGCCCGGCTCTACCTGGGCACTGCGCCGGTACGGCGAGCGGAAGCGGGAACGAGCCCGGAACCGGTTCGGCGCGACGTACGACAAGCGATGGAACCGCGTCCGCGACATGTTGGGCGGCGGGTTCTCCTGAGCCGCGGTGATGAATGTCCGAGCGGCGGTCGGCTCGACCCCGACGAGAACGCGTTGCCCGGAGGATCCCTAGGTCGTCAGTCCGTGGTCACCTTGATGATGGTTCTGCCGCGGGTGCTGCCTTCGGGGCTGAAGGCGGCGGGGGCGTCGGTCAAAGGGCGGACTGTGGTGACGAGCGGGGTGAGCCGGCCGTCGTGGAGGCGGACGGCTAGTTGGGTCAGTTGTTCGCGGTTGGGCTCGACGACGAAGAAGATGGCGCGGCCGGCGCGGGGGTGGATGGTAGGTGGATCGGCGATGGTGACGAGGGTGCCGCCGGGGCGTACCAGCGCAGTGGAGCGGTCGCGGATCTCGCCGCCGATCACGTCGAGCACCACGTCGACCTCGCCGGCGTCCTCCAGTTTCTCGCCGTCCAGGTCCAGGAACTTGTGGACACCCAGGGAGCCGGCCAGGTCCCGGTCGGAGGCTCGGCCGGTGCCGATGATGTGGGCTCCCGCCTCGCGGGCCAGTTGTACGGCGACGGAGCCGACGGCACCCCCGATTCCGTGGATGAGGACGGTTTGGCCCGCCTTCAGATGGGCGTGGTCGAAGAAGGCCTGCCAAGCCGTGAGTCCGGAGATCGGTAGCGCGGCCGCGGTGACGTGGTCGACGTCGGTGGGGAGTGGGGCCAGGTTGCGGGCCTCCACGGCGGCGTACTCCGCGAGCGAGCCGTTGCGGGCCCAGTCGGTCAGTCCGAAGACCCGCTGGCCGACCGTGAGACCGGTGGTGCCGTAGCCGAGCCCGGCGACAACGCCCGACAGTTCGTGGCCGGGAACGCTGGGGGTGCGGTCGCGGCCGGCGCGATCGGTCCACGTCCCGGGCCAGTCCAGCTCGCCGCGGGTGAACCCGGCGGCGTGGACTTGCACGACGACGTCGTTCTCGGCGGCGTGGGGGTAGGGCAGCTCGGTCAGGGACACCCCGCCGACGCCTGCCTCGCGGTCCTGGACAGTGATGGCACGCATGAAGGTCCTTGCAGTGGTCGTTGTGCAGGTACGACCTCGACCCTACGCAATCGTGGCCCGGGGTCGGTGGGCCAATTGGAGGCGGAGTTGATGGGCCGATTGTGCGGTGATTGGCCCACGATCGTGGGGTTGGAGTGGACCAGCGGCGCGGGCCGTCCGCGCCGTACTGTCGAACCATGATCGTTCTGGACGACCTCGTGATTCCTGACACGGCCGCCTCGTCGGCGGCCCTGGAGGTGGCCTCCGAGTACTTGTCGCCGGCCTTGCTGAGCCACTCGCACCGCGTCTACATCTGGGCGGCGGCGTTGGGCAGGCAGCAGGACATCCGGTACGACGCCGAGCTGGTGTTCCTGGCTGCGATGTTTCATGACCTCAGCCTGGTTCCGGAGTTCGACAGTCACACCGTTCCCTTCGAGGAGGCCAGCGGTCATGTTGCCCGGGTGTTCGCCGCCGGTGCCGGCTGGCCGAGTGCGCGCCGCGAACGCCTCGCCGAGGTCATCGTCAGGCACATGTGGCTCGACCTGGACGTAGCCGAGGATGCCGAAGGTCACCTGCTGTCGCGGGCCGCGGCGTCGGACATCGTGGGGCGGAACCTCGATGACCTCAGTCCTGAGTTCCGCGCCGAAGTACTCCGCCAGCACCCTCGGCTCGGGCTGGCTGACGAGTTCCTGGCCTGCTTCCAGGCGCAAGCCGAGCGGAAGACCGGCAGTTCCGCCGCACGAGCAGTCCAATCCGGCCTCAGCGCCAGGATGGCCGCCAACCCTCTCGACGCAGCCTCGCCCGACGGAAACTAGGGACTGCGGCGTCAGCGGTCGGCGGCGTAGGTCACGGTCAGTTCGCGCTCGGCCCACCGCACTCGTACCGCGGTGAGCACGCCGAGCAGGACAATTGCCACGCCGATCATTTCTGCCGTCTCTTCAATGGCCATCGCCAGGTGCCGCCACAAGTAGCGGGCGCCGGCGTCGGTGAGCAGGACGTTGACGACCTCCATTCCCAGCGCACCGGCGATGGACGTGGCGAGGCCGGCGACGATAACGATGCGGGGCCGGGTCGCGATGGACCGGAATGCGGGAATCAGGACAAGGAGCGATACCGCCAGGGCCGCGGCGGCCGGGATCGTCCATCCCAGGCGCCCAAGCAACGAGCCGGTCGCAAAAGCCGCGGAGGTCCACTCGGCGCCGCGTTCGTGCAGCGAGACGACCTCGTCGAGAGAGAGCAACGCGAAAACGACGGCCAGCACAAGCCAGGGTCGCGCGGCCCGACCGGAGCCATGGCCGGCCAGTCGGGCGGCGGCGATCGTCAGCAGGCAGCATGCTGCCAACAGTGCCGACGTCCACCAACTTGCCAGCGAGCGCTCCTGAGCGGCGTTCAGCAAAGACAGCGCATCGGCCAGGGCACCGGGGCCCGGGCGGACGAGGCTGCGGACCGCGACCGCCGCGACGTGAAGCGCCATGATCGCGGCGCAGATCGGAAACAACCGCCGTCCGATCGCAGACCCCAACTCGTCCCGCGCGAAGGCAGCAACGATGGATCGTTGGCGACCGGCATCGTCTGACATGGAACGCACGGTAACAACGGAGCCGGTTATTCAGAGCATTCTGAGGATTAGAGTCGTTTAATGACCTGACGCGCCTGCTTTCCCGTTCTCGTGACGCAAAGGGGCGTACACTGACAACAGTTCCGGAATTGACGACATGCCACGTGGAGGTGCCGGCCTAACCGGCCCTCCTTCAGGAGATGTCATGTCTGCCCGAAATCACGTGCACAACGAGCCCGACGAGAAGTCGGCGACACGGCCACCGTCGGCAGTCGACGCTCTGTCGACGCCGCTGCCCACTCGAGAGTCACGCCCCCGGACGGGCACCGGGTGGATCGGGTCTCTCATTGCCCGGATGCGCGGCAAGTAGGAGTAAGAGGCGCAGGCTGTTACGTGTCGTCTGACTGAATACCGCGGTCGGGCGGCACGTTCTGGCACGCCCGGGATGCGTGGGATTCTGGGCGGATGGGTCCTGGGACGACGGCCGGTGCTTGGGCTGAGCAGCAGGTTGCCGCGGTTCGCGATGATCCGTCGGGGCGGCTCGCGCTGATGCAGCGGTGCTACTACGGGCCATTCGGCAGGGCACCTCGGCATCTGCCGTATCGACGGGCGGCGACGTCGGCGATGCGGTGGGAGTTGCGGCGCGGTGTGTTGCAGCCGCCGTTCAGCGACCGGCCAGGGAGTCCGTGGTGGCGGGCGGTGAATGACCGGGTACTGCGGGACGGCTGTGAGGCCGTGGCACTGAGCGGAGATCTGTCCGGCGTGGCCTCGTCGCAGACGGTCGGCTTCTGGCTGTCCTTCGCGCAGTACCCGACCGCTCGGGCGTGGTGGCGTGCGCACAACGGAAGCATCGTCGCCGCGTACCTGGAGCACCGTGAGCTGGCTGAGGCCGAGACCGCCGCGGAGCGCTTCTTCATGAACGTCGTCCTGTGCCGGGTTCTCTACGCCCATGCGCTGGTCGCGGCGCCGCGGATGGCGTTGGGATGGCTTCGTCCGTTGGCGCCGTTGCTGGGTGATCCAAGGCTCGGGATGACCGGGATCTTCTTCCAGTTGTCCCGGGTGCTGCCGGACGAGTACCCGCTGCGCGACGACGTCCGGTTCTATCTGCGTGCTGAGCTGGGATTCGGTCGTCTGCTGGACTATGGGGTGATCGTCCCGCGGCTGCAACAGATCTACGAGTGGTCAGCACACGAACTCGCAGAACCAGGTCTACTCGACTGCATCGAGGACGGAGCCTTGACCTACGCCTGGTCTCTCAACGACCGAGACGTCTGGCAGCCACGGCAGTCACGCCTTCTCCAACTGATCCACCGACTCCTGCCACCGTAGGCCTGGATCGCGTGGTCATCCACGCGAAACGTGCGGCGGCTGTTCGGAAACCTGGGTTTGGTCCGGTGGCAATGGTGCGGCAATCGGTCGGTTCTCTTCACTGGATGTCATCCAGGACGGATCGAAGACCGGGGAGCCGGCAGGCACCTCAGAGACGGTGCGGATGGCGGCGGTCGGCTCGAACGTCGACCGCGATGGGAACAACAGCGCGGTCTGCGTCACCGGCGATGGCGTGCTCGGGCATCACCGCAAGGTGCACCAGGCGCTGCGGGAAGACGAGCACTACGCGGCCGGTGATTTGGTTCGAGGCGTTCGATACGCCGCGGGGCTGATGATCTGCTACGACAAGGCCTTTCCGAAGGGCGGCGCGGACGCTCGCCCTCGACGGCGCTCAGATCATCGGTGGCGCGGTGGAGCTCTCGGCCTCACCCCGGGCGGATGATCCGGCCCAGCCCGGTCGCGCGTAGCGTCGCCGTACCGGGGCGAGTCGGGTTCGTTGTCTGTGCCGCGGAGTTCGTGCGACGAACGATGGCGTGCGGCGGGGGTTCGGCTGAGGACGTGGAGGCCGATCTCGACTCCTGACCGGGTGTCGAGGGGCGGCTCGGGACGATCAAGTTCGACGAACGCACGTGGCCGTGTGGATGCCGGATCGTGGGAGGTTGACATGAGTGAGCAGATTGACCGTACGGTGCTGCCGATCCGGCGTCCGCCGTTCCAGGGAGTGGTGAACCGGACTCTCGGGGGCTCGGAGCCCGACTGGAACTTCGTTGCGCCGATCCCCGCGCCGGAGGGTGCGCCGAACGTGCTGCTCGTGATGACCGATGATGCGGGTTTCGGCAATCCGAGTACGTTCGGCGGGCCGATCAGCACGCCGGTGCTCGATCGGCTGGCCGCGGGGGGACTGCGGTACAACCGGTTCCATACGACGGCGCTGTGCTCACCGACGCGGGCGGCCCTGATGACCGGGCGCAACCACCATGCCGTGGGCTTCGGCATGGTCGGGGAGTTCGCCGGGCCGTTCCCCGGCTATTCGGCGATGCTCCCGAAGGATTGCGAGCCGTTCGCGAAGACCCTGCAAGGCAACGGCTATGCGACGGCGTGTTTCGGCAAGTGGCATCTGACACCTGATCACATGCAAGGCGCGGCCGGCCCGTTCGACCGGTGGCCGAACGCGGTCGGGTTCGACTACTTCTGGGGCTTCCTCGGCGGCGAGTCCGGCCAGTTCGACCCGGTGATCATCGAGAACAACAAGGCGATCGGCACGCCCGAGCAGGACGACTTCTACCTGCCGGATGCGATGGCTGACCAGGCGATCGAATGGCTGCACGGCGTGCGGGCGCACGGCTCGGACAAGCGATGGTTCGCGTACTACTCGACATCGGCCAGCCACGCACCGCATCACGTGACGCGCGAGTGGTCCGACAAGTACAAGGGTGCGTTCGACCAGGGCTGGGACCGGTTGCGCGAGGAGACCTGCAAGCGGCAGAAGCGGCTCGGCGTGATCCCCGCCGATGCCGAGTTGACGCCGCGGCCCGACGCCATGCCTGCCTGGGACTCGCTCGACGAGAACCACAAGCGCCTCTACGCGCGGCAGATGGAGGTGTACGCGGGCTACTCCGAGAACGCCGACTGGAACATCGGCCGGGTGATCGATGCGGTCGAGGAGATGGGTGACCTCGACAACACGCTCATCATCTACATCTGGGGCGACAACGGCGCAAGCATGGAAGGAACCCTGTCGGGCACGTTCAACGAGCTGACGACGATGAACGGGGTCCCGCTGACCGACGAGCAGCAGGTCCAGCTGGTGCTCAAGTGGGGCGGGCTGGAGGCTTGGGGTTCCGAGCTGATGGCCCCGCACTACTCCGCCGCCTGGGCCTGGGCAAGTAACACCCCGTTCCAGTGGGGCAAGCAGGTCGCGTCGCACCTCGGCGGCACCCGTGACCCGATGGTCGTCCACTGGCCCCAGCGCATCAAGGACGGGGGCGGGCTTCGCTCGCAGTTCACGCACATCAACGACGTCGGGCCGACGATCCTCGAGGCGGCGACCGTGCCGCAGCCGACGCGGATCGATGGCGTCGACCAGCAGCCGATGCATGGGACGAGCTTCCTCTACTCGGTCGATGATCCGGGCGCCGCCGAGCAACACACGCAGCAGTACTTCGAGGTCCTCGGCAATCGGGCGATGTACCAGGACGGCTGGTGGCTGTCGTGGATGATGCCACGCATCCCGTGGAAGCTCGATCCCGAAACACTCAAGCAGTTCGCACCGGGCGTCTGGGATCCGGAGAACGACCCGGTCGAGCTCTACTACCTGCCGGACGACTTCACTCAGGCCAGGAACGTGGCCGACCAGCACCCGGGCAAGGTGAAGGAGTTGCAGGAGCTGTTCTGGCAGGAGGCCGAGAAGTATCACGTACTGCCGCTGCTCGGCGGCCTCACCACCTTCTTCGGGATGACCCCACCGCTGCCCACCCAGACGCGTTTCACGTACTACGGCGACGTGCAGAACATCGCCCCGGGGATGATCCCGCCGATCTACAACCACTCCTACACCATCAGCGCCGAGCTCGAGATCCCGACGGGTGGCGCCGACGGCGTGATCGTGGCCGAGGCCGACCACCTGGGCGGCTTCTCACTGTTCGTGCAGGACGGCAAGCTGAAGCACACCTACTCGTTCGTGGGCGTGCAGGAGTTCAGGCAGGAGTCTGAGACGCGGCTCCCCACCGGAAGCGTCAACGTCCGGATGGAGTTCGCCGCCGACGCGCCCAAGCCCGCCACGGGTGGCGAGGTCACCCTTTTCGTCAACGACGAGCCGGTCGGAGGGGGCCGCATCGAGCACACCGTCCCGGCCCGCTTCTCTGCCTACGCCGGCCTGGACATCGGCCGCGACAACGGCATGCCGGTCGATCGCAGCTATGCGGACAAGTCACCGTTCGTGTTCGCCGGCACTGTCAAGCGGGTCGTCTTCGACGTCAACCCACAGGCCAGTGAGGAGCAGGAGCGCGAGCTGCACGAGCACGTCCACAAGGCGCTCGCCGCACACGCGATCAACGCATAGGCCGAGCATCGAGTCCTGCGAAGGAGAAGGCAATGAGTGACACGGACTTCGACGTCGTCATCGCTGCGTATCTGATTCCCGACCTGGCCCAGCAAGACTTCGACGCGCTCGTCGAACTCGTCGAGAACAAGCAGCTCGAGGTGGAGGGCGTGGCACTGGTCAGCGTGGACACCGACGGCAAGGCGAGTGTCAAGGAGACCGGCGACCACCTGGGCCGTAAAGGTGCCAAGATCGGCGCCGGGGTCGGGCTGGTCGTCGGGCTGTTCTCCCCGCCGCTGCTGGCATCGATGATTGTCACGGGCGCTGCCGGCGCCGCGGTCGGCAAGTTCGCCGAACACCGCGTCAAGAGCGGCCTCGGGGAGAAGATGGGCGCCGCGCTGCCGCCCGGCTCGGCCGGCATCGTCGCCATCTACGACCGCGGAAAATCAGGCACGGTCGATGCGACGCTCGTCAACGCGGTGAAGAAGTCGGTGGCCCAGGTCGACGGGGGCGGTGCCAAGCAACTGAAGGCCGCCCTCGCGGAGGCGCAAGCCGGCATGGGTGGCTGAGCGGGAACCGATCGATCGAGGCACCGACATCGACAGCTCGGAGTGGACAGATGACCGGCGGATTCGATCCCGCACGCTATACCGCCGCACCGCTCCAGACCGAAGGCGTCATCCGGTTCACCGGCCCGCCTGATGCCGTCTTCGCCCGAATCGCGAACCACTCGGCGTTGACCGACTGGCTCCCGCTGCTCAAGACGGTCCAGGTATCGCATCCGAGACCCCTGCCTCCCGGTGAGAGCACGATCGGAACCACCCGCATCCTGGCTCTGCGCGGAGGTGTCACCCTGCGGGAAGAGATCGTGTACTGGGACCCACCGCGCTGCTACGCCTACACCACCGAAGGAAACCGGTGGCCGATCAGGGACTACATCGGGTTCGTGGGTGTACAGAGCGCAGCCGAAGGTGCCACGTTCCTCTTCAGGGAGTACTTCTCTGTCGACGGGACACTGCGGCGAGCCCTCGTCTCCCACGGCATCGTCCTCCTGGGGCGGGCGGCGGGCGTTGCACAACCTGAGCACACTGATCGGCGGTACGTCCGTTCAGATGCGACATGTCTCGGGACCGACGGACCGGGGTGCGTAGCCGCCCGGCGAGGCCCGACTGGTTGGTCAGACCTCTACGCGCCGGTGAACGAACAGCGCGTGGATGATCCACACGTCGATGAGGATCAGGGTGATAGCCCACCAGGGCTGGGCAGGGATGAACAGGAAGTTGGTAATGGCCTGGAAGCTGACGATGACGATGCCGAGCCAGCGGGCCCAGGCCGCGCCGGAGAGCACGCCGAATCCGGCGGCAAGGACGATCAGCCCGACGATGAGGTGCCACCAGCCCCAGGTGGACGCGCCGGTGTTGATCCAGTAGTTGGCGGGCTGGACGTAGTAGGTACCCTTCGCGATCAGGGCGATGCCCTGCAGGGCGCCGAGCGCGCCACCGAGGATCATCAGGGTCGCGGCGAAGATCGCTCCGCCGGTGCCTCGCACACTGACATTGGCGTCGCTCGTCATGTCGGATCACCTTCCATCACGGACCGTGACGCGGCTCGCGTGCACGATCACGACCAACCTGGTTGATCAAGTAAGGCGCCAGATCTTCACGTGAGGCATCATCCGGTGGGGACGATCCGGCCAGCTCACCGGCGAAGAACAGGAGCGGAACCGCTGTGGCTGGGCCGGCGGCGATCAGGAGCACCGTCGTCGACCAGCCGTTGCGCTTCGGTACTCTGCGTGCGGCAATTGAAGCTGTTGAGGTTCTTGCCGTGCGATCATCGACAGATGGATGTCGCGTCGATCGACGATTTGGCGGCTGAGCGGCTTGTCAAGGCGGAGTCCGCCGAGAGTGGGCGCAGTTCGGTCACGGTCTACAGCCGGCCCGGTGCCCGTCTCCGCCAGACGGTGATGGCGCTTGCCGCCGGCCGGGTGATGGGTGAACACCAGAGTCCCGGGGATGCCTCGCTGCTCTGCATGCGGGGTCGCGTCCGGGTCCGTGCGGGTGATGCTGAGGCCGAGCTCGGACCAGGTGATCTGGTTGCGGTACCGCCGCAGCGTCACGATGTCGAAGCCTTGGAACCGTCTGTCTTACTGCTCACGGTTGCACTTCATTGACGGCCGCGCGCTGAGCGCAAGTGCGAATCGGACACTAGCTGGCCGACAGCAACTGATTCCGCCGGCCGGCGGCCGTGGCCGGCGGTGACTCTCGCTGGTGACGGCAGGACCTTTGGCCCCTGTGATCGGTGGTTGGTTCGGCGCAGGCTGGTTGTATGACGGTGTCCATCAGCCAGTTGGTCAATTCAGCGCGAGAGCCGTGGTTCCGGCAGCGCCCCATCATCGCGCTCGGGGTCGCTGTTGTGCTCTACGCCTCGGTGCTGTCACTGCGCCTGCTCGCTGGTGGTGCGGTGGACGCCTACTCCTTGCTGTACGTCTTCCCGGTCGCCTTGGTCGCTGTCACCTTCGGCCTGCGCGCCGGCTTGGCCGCGGGTCTGGTCGCTGTGGGCCTCACGCTGGTGTGGGTCACGGTCGAGGATGTGTCCCTCAACCCCGCGGGATGGGCGTCTCGCGTCCTGCCCGTCCTGCTGCTCGGGTTGGTGCTCGGTGATGCGTCGGACCAACTTCGCCGTGCCGAGACGGAGAGGCGGCGTCTGGAGGCGGCGGCGCTGCTGTATCGCGAGGCGATCGAGATCAACGACTCGCTGGTGCAGGGCATGGCCGCGGCGCGATGGGCCCTGGAGGCGGGCCGGCTGGACGCCGGGCTACAGACCCTCGAACAGACGATCGTTCAGGCCGAAGAGCTGGTCTCCGGCCTGATCCGGCAGGCGGGCATGGGCGGTTCCAGCACAGCCGCCATCGCCCCTGGCACGCCACTCGGATCCAGCGCCGAAGAGGTCGACGGTGCGCGCTAGCGGCCGTCGCCAGCGCGGCCGTCATCCGAACACTCCTCGGGTCGTCAGCGCACGATCGCCGTCGGGCAGTGGGCGTGGTGGAGCACGGTCTGGCTGACCGAGCCGAGCAGGAGGCCGGTGAATCCACCGCGCCCGCGGAAACCGACGACGACCAGTTCAGCGGATTCGGCGGCGCGCAAGATGGCGCGAGCCGGCGGTCCGCCGTCCAGGCGGGTGTCCCACTCGACGTCCGGGTGATCGGCGGCGGCCCCGGCGACTGCTTCGGCCACCAGCACCCGGGCCGACTCCCTCACCTGGTCCTCGTCGAACTGCAGCATCGATCGACCGTCGTCCTCGTAGGTGCGGAACGGGCTCGACCAGGCGTGGACCGCGAGCACCTTCGCGTGCAGCGCTTCGGCTTGGTCGAAGGCGAAGTCGATCGCCTTGCCCGATGCCTTCGAGCCGTCCACACCGACCACGACCGTCGGCACCTCATGCGCTCGTGGACGCAGGTGAGGTGGGATCACGACAACCGGGCACAGCGCGTGCGTGGTCACCTGTACGGCGACTGATCCGACGATCAACCCCGTCCAGCCGCCGAGGCCGCGAGATCCGAGGACCAGGAGCCGGGCGTGCTCGGTCTCCTCGATCAGCGCTTCGGCGGCACCGCCCTCGACGAGTAGCGTCTCGACCTGCAGGGCGGGGTGCTGTTGACGGATGCCGTCCGCCAGGGCGCTGAGGCCACGCTCCCGTGCGCTGCGCAGGCCCGCCAGTGGCACGACCTTGCCGGGGGACGGCCGTGTGTACACGACGACTTCGAAGGCCTCGACGATCCGCAGCGGCGCATGGAGCCGCTCAGCTTCGTTGGCTGCCCATTGAAGGGCGGCCTGACCTGGCGGTGAACCGTCGTAGCCGACGACGACCGGGCCGGTATGTGATGACATGGTTTCCTCACCTTTCATGGGCGCTGGCGATGTCGCGGCCGTCGCGGGCCGGTGGGCAAACTCGACGTTACGACTCAAATGCCCGGATGATCAGGGCCGAAGGTCCACCGGTCCGCGGTCCCCAAGTCCTCTGTCAGTGGTGGCCGGCTGCCTGAGGAGCCGCTCCGTTCGGTGAATGGGACGAAGGTCCCGGGCGGGTGGTGTGTTTGGTCCCTGCCCGGGGCTGACCGGGTCGAGGAGGATGGAGCTGCGCGGCCGGTCGGGTCGCGTCGACGATTGCGCCGGGCCCGGTGCCGGCGTACGACCGGGAGCGATCCACATGACGATCAAGGTGTTCTTGCTGGACGACCACGAGGTCGTTCGCCTCGGCCTGCGGCAGTTGCTCGAGAGCGAGCCCGACATCGAGGTCATCGGCGAGGCCGGCACGGCGGCACAGGCGGTCGCCCGCGTGCCTGCCTTACGTCCCGATGTGGCGGTGCTTGATGTCCGGCTGCCGGACGGTGACGGGATCACCGTGTGCCGGGAGATCCGCTCCGCGATGGAATCTCCGCCGGCCTGCTTGATGCTGACGTCCTTCTCCGACGACGAGGCGTTGTTCACCGCGATCATGGCCGGCGCGTCCGGGTATCTGCTGAAACAGGTGAGCGGCACCGACCTGATCGGCGCCGTACGCCGACTGGCGTCGGGGGAGTCGCTGCTCGATCCCGCGATGACGACGGCGGTGCTGGAACGGCTCCGGCACCCCGCTGACGAGGACGACGACCCGCGGTACAAGTCGCTCACCGAGCAGGAACGCAAGATCCTCGACGAGATCGCGGCGGGCAAGACCAACCGCCAGATCGCCCAGAGCATGTTCCTGGCCGAGAAGACCGTGAAGAACTACGTCTCCGGTCTGCTCCGCAAACTCGACATGGAACGCCGCACCGAAGCCGCCGTGTACGCCGTCGAGCGTGCGAAGCGCCGCCCGTTCCAGTAGCCGGAGCGGGCCGGTTGGCTCGTGAGGACCCTCGGCGGTCGACCTCGAGACCTCTGACCCTGGCCGCTGCGTCGCGAGCAGCGAACGGTGGAGGTGTAGGGAAGGGAGGTGAGGTTGATGAGGCTGACGGTGAGAGATCTTGGAGCGACTCTGCTGGTCGTCGCGATTGCCGTGCCCTACATCGGTTTCCTGATCGACGGCGAGATGCCGTTCGTGCAGGACGCCCGTGGTATGGCCGGAGTCGGACTGTTGCTGGGTGGCGCGGCATTCGTCGTACTGCTCGGTGGCAACCAGCGGGATCGTCTCGGCAAGGTCCAGATCGGGTCGGCGCTGCTGTCCGCGGTGCTGGGCATCGTCGCGCTGGGCTTCGCGGAGACCGCGGCGGCAGAGTTGCTGCTGGCGTTCTTCATGGGGTCGATCCTGGTCGTTCTGGCCATCGTGCTGATCGACCACGCCGGCTGGCGGCATCACGCCGGTCATCCGGTCTGATCCAGCCGAACCCTGCAAACCCGGCCGGTGCGACGGACTACCGTCGCACCGGCCGAATCACTCGTCGATGACGCGATGGGCGGCGCCTTCATGCTGCAAACCCTGTTCCTGCTCGGGTTTGCGATCGCGCAGCCGCGATCGGGTCAGCGGACGATGGCGATGGGGCACGGGGTGTGGTGCAGGTGTGGTGCAGGACGGCCTGGCTGACGGAGCCGAGGAGTAGGCCGGTGAAACCGCCGTGTCCGCGGGACCCGACGACGACCAGATCGGCCGACTCGGCCGCCTGCAGGATGGCTCGAGTGGCTTGACCGCTGATCAGCCGGGTCTCCCAGGGAACGTCGGGGTGATCGGCGACCGCGCCGGCCACCGACTCGGCGACCAGCAGTCGGCAGGCCTCGCTGGCCTCGCTGGCCTCGCCCTCGTCGAACAGCCGTCGACGCCGACGACAACGGTGGGCATCGTGTGTGGATGCGGGCGAAGGTCAGGTGGGATGACGACGACGGGGCAGTGCGCGTGCGCGCTGACTTGTACGGTGACCGAGCCGAGGATCAAGCCGGACCAGCCGCCTAGACCACGCGATCCCAGGACGAGCATCCGCGCTTGCTCGGCCTCGTCGAGCAGGCCTGGGCGGGGCTCCCGGAGTGCAGGACCGTGTCCACCACCAGTCCCGGGCTCTGCAAGCGAATGCCTTCGGCCAGCGCCTGCAGACCGCGGTCCCGATGGTCAGGTCAGTGGATGCGGACCGCGACGACACCTCTGACGGTGCCGGCCAGCACGTCGGCGAGCTTGCGTTCGTGGGGGCCGGCCGGCCCGGAGACCGTGACGACCCCATCGTGGACCTCGACCTGCCAGTTCGGGCACTCGGTGGCGATCAACTCACGGACCTCAGCGCGGATCCGGTCGTCGCGGCCGGCCAGCAGGTGGACGACGTCGCTGCGGCTGATCATGCCGACAACGCGCCCCTTGTCCAGCACGGGCAGGCTCTTCACCATCGTGGACCACATCAGGTCGATCGCGACCTCCAGGTCGTCATCGGCGTCGACAGTCGCCACCAGGTAGCTCATGACGTCGACCACCCGGCGCGGCGGCGTCTCCGCGGTCGTCCGGACAGCGGCGACGGGAACACGGTCGTTCAGCAGGGCGGCGTCCTGCACCAGGTCCGCCTCGCTGACGATTCCGGCGAGTACGCCGCTCTTGTCGACGACCGGCATCGCGGTGATCTTGCGGTCGTCCAGGAGTCGGAGCGCCGTACCGATCGAGGTCTCGGCGGTCACCGTGACCGCCGGTGCCGTCATCAGGTCCCGGATCAACATTGTCATCACCTCGTTGTGCAAAGAGCTCGAAACTCGTGGGAGTCATCGTTGCGTCGTTCAACTTCACGATCGCTCGGCGGGGACTTTCCACCCAGAGGCGAAGGTCCCGGTCGGTCGCGGTCTTCAGTCAGCCCCGGCCTGGCACCTGGACCGCATACCCCGGCCGGTAGTGGGTGTGGAACATCGCCGCGGGGGACCAACGGCCTTCGGGACGGTCCGGAGTCGGGAACCCCTGGGACTTTCGGCCCTGGGAGCTCGGTGGCACGGAGCGATCGAATGAAGAGACAAGAGCCGACTTGAAGGAGGTGGCCATGAAGCGGTCAAGTGCCACCTGGCTGAACCAGCCCGTGCCGGTCGCGCCGAGGCTGAGCCGGACTGCTGAGTCGATCGCGATGCGTGCGCTGGGCGACCCGGTGCCCACCGGATTCGCTGTGACCACGGCCGGGTATCGCGAGTTCGTCCGGTCGGCACGACTGCGGCCGTACATCGCCGGCGAGCTACGCCGCTGGCGCGCGGGCCGGGACCTGGTCGCCGTCGGCGCCGCCATCCGGACAGCCATTGCGGAGGCGGAGTGGCCGATCCCACTGGCCGAGGCGATCGCGGCGGGTTATGCGCGCCTGGGCGGAGACGGAACCGGGGTCACGGTGCGCGGCCTCGGCGGTGCGCATCACGAGGTGTTCCGCGACCTGACGACGACGTACGACGTGCTGGCGGCCTGTAAACGATGCTTCGCGGCGCCGTTCACCGATCAGGAGATCAGCGATCGAGAAGACCGCGGTGTGAGCCAGCTGGACCTGGTGGTGTCGATCGGCATCGAGCGGCAGTCGCCCCCGGCGGCAGCGCCGGCAACGGCGTTCGCTCCGTCCATGGGCGACTGCGCCGGCTACGTCGTCGACACGGCCGAGATCCGGCGGCTTGCGGTCTGGGCGATCGCGGTCGAACGGAACCAGAGCCGGCGCGGACCGGAGTTGACGACTGAAGGAGTGAGATGACGATATCGACGACGGACCCTGCCGGTGGCGCATCCGGACCGGGCCAAGCCCCCGTCGCACCAGGCCCCGCACTTCACGACGCCGGGTGGGACGCGCTTGCCGCTGACGGATCGGTGGTCCGGATCCGGCCGATCACCGCTGCCGACGAAGCCGCCCTGAAGGCGATGAACGAGAGGCTCTCGGACCGCTCGGTGTACCTGCGGTTCTTCGCCCTCGATCGCCGCGGCGCCGACGAGCACGCGCACCACCTCGCCGACGGCAGTCCCGGGCACCGGGCGCTGGTCGCGGAGAGCGCCGGGCGTGTGGTCGGTGTCGCGAGCTACGAGCATCTCCGCCCCGGCGAGGCCGAGATGGCGTTCCTGCAGGACGACGCGGTGCACGGTCGGGGCATCGGAACGTTGCTGCTGGAACAGTTGGCTGCTGTCGCCCGCGAGGCCGGCGTTCACCGCCTCCGAGCTGACACGCTCGCGGAGAACGCGGCCATGCTGCGCGTGTTCACCGACTCGGGGTTCGAGCAGACTCATCGCTTCGACAGCGGTGTGGTCGAGTTGCTGCTGGACACGTCGTACTCGCCCCGGACCTTGGACCGGATGGCCGAACGCGAACGGCAGGCCGAGGACCGCTCATTGCGACCGATGTTCTCGCCCGCCGTAGTCGCCGTGATCGGCGCCGGCCGGACCCCTGGCGGGATCGGGCACGAGGTGCTTCGGGCACTCACCGCAGGCGGCTATCGCGGCGAGTTGTACGCCGTGAATCCGCGCGCCGACCGGATCGGCGACGTAGCGGCGTACCCGTCGATCCTGGCGGTACCGGGACCTGTGGACCTCGCGGTCATCGCGGTCCCGGCCGGGCACGTGGCGACCGTGCTCGCTGAGTGCGGCCGCAAAGGTGTCGCCGGCGCTGTCATCCTCACCTCCGGCTTCTCCGAGCTCGGGGCGGACGGGCTGCAGCGGGAGATCCTCGCGATCGCCCGCCGGCACAGTATCCGGCTGATCGGGCCGAACTGCCTCGGCATCGTGAACACCGCGCCGGAGATCGCCCTCAACGCCACCTTCGCGGACGTGACGCCGGTGCCCGGTTCGCTCGCGATCGCCGCGCAGTCCGGCGCCGTCGGCATCGCGGTCCTGGACCACGCGAGCCGGATCGGCCTGGGCATCTCGGAATTCGTTTCCCTCGGCAACAAGGTCGATGTCAGCGGCAACGACCTGCTGCTGCACTGGTGGAACGACCCGCGCACCGACGTGATCGCACTGTATCTGGAGTCATTCGGTAACCCGGTCAAGTTCGGGCGGCTCGCCCGCCTGGTCGGCCAGACGAAGCCGGTCCTGGTGGTCAAAGGCGGCCGGTCGTCGGGCGGACGTCGAGCAGGCGCCTCGCACACGGCGGCTGCCGCAACGCCGGACACCGCTGTGGACGCGCTCTTCGAACAGTCCGGCGTACTGCGGATGGACACGGTCGAGGAGCTCGTCGAGACGGCGCGGGTATTGGCCGGGCGGCCGCTGCCGAAGGGTAATCGGCTTGCCGTGATCGGCAACGCCGGTGGCGCCGGAGTGCTCGCGGCAGACGCGGCCGGGCGGCTCGGTCTCGAAGTACCTGAGCTCAGCGCGGCGACCCAGCAGGAGCTGACCGAGTCGACCGGTGCGGTCGGTGCGGGGAACCCGGTCGACCTCGGTGCCGCGGCGTCTCCGGAGACCTTGAAGCGTGCGCTTCGCGTCGTACTCGACAGCGGCGAAGCCGATTCTGTGCTGGTCTGCTACGCCGCGACCCGGGCCGGAAGTGTCTCCGAGACGTACGCCGCGATCGCGGGCGCCGCCGCAGGCTCGGAGGTGCCGATCCTGGTCACCTGCCTCGGTGCGCCAGAAGCGGAGCCGCGGATTCCGCTGGCCAACGGCTCGTACCTGCCGGTCTTCCCGTTCCCGGAGAGCGCCGTTCGTGCGCTCGCGCACGCAGTGCGGTACGCCGCGTGGCGGTCGCGGCCGCAGGGCGTCGTACCACAGCTGGACCATGTCGACGCGGAGGGTGCACGGACGGTCGTCCGGCGTTTCCTGCAGCGTCGGCCGGACGGTGGCTGGCTTGATCCGGAGCAGGCCGAACAGATGCTGCAGTGTGCCGGAATCCCTGTGGTCCATTCGATCCGGGCGAGC
Source organism: Kribbella sp. NPDC049174 (assembly GCF_043197365.1). Taxonomy (NCBI): domain Bacteria; kingdom Bacillati; phylum Actinomycetota; class Actinomycetes; order Propionibacteriales; family Kribbellaceae; genus Kribbella; species Kribbella sp. NPDC049174. Next base: position 1,517,684 of record NZ_JBICSZ010000001.1, read on the forward strand.
GATCGGGAGCAGGCGCTGACCGCGGCCGGGCTGGTCGGCTATCCCGTCGTCCTCAAGACGGCCGCCGAGGGAATCGTCCACAAGACCGACGTCGGGGGAGTGCACCTGGGCCTGACCGACGAGCCGGCGGTCGAAGCCGGGTACGACGCGATCGCCGCGGCGACCGGTGATCGGCACGTCGTCGTGCAGGCGATGGCGCCGGCCTCGACCGAGATGGTCGTCGGCATGGTCCGGGACGCGTTGTTCGGTCCGATCGTGATGGCCGGAAGCGGCGGGGTGCTCACTGACCTGATGGCCGACCGGCGCTGGCGGGGCCTGCCGCTCACCGATCTGGACGCCAGCGAGATGGTGCGATCACTGCGTTGCGCGCCGCTGCTGGCCGGCTATCGGGGCGCCGAACCCGCCGACGAGGCCGCTGTTCTCGACGTGCTGCATCGGGTCGCCTGGCTGTCGGAGACCCTGCCGGAGATCGCGGAACTCGACATCAACCCACTGACCGCCGCCCCGTCCGGTGCCGTCGCGGTCGACGCGAAACTGCACATCGCCCCGGCCGGCCCGGCACCCGACTGGTACGCGCGGCATCTGCGCTGAACACCCATCGAGAAGGAGGATTGACATGAAGGCGTTGGTCTACCACGGTCCGGAGCACCGCAGTTGGCAAGAGGTGCCGGACCCGGTGATCGAGGAACCCGAGGACGCGATCATCCGCGTCGACGCGGTCACCATCTGCGGTACCGATCTGCACATCCTGAAAGGCGATGTGCCGACGGTCCAGCCCGGCCGGATCCTCGGGCACGAGGCGGTCGGAACGATCCTGGAGGTCGGCAGCGGCGTCCGGAGTCTGACCCCGGGCGATCGGGTACTCATCTCGTGCATCACGGCCTGCGGGCGCTGCACGTACTGCCGCGAAGGCCACTATGGTCAATGCCTCGGCGGCGGTGGCTGGATCCTCGGCCACCTGATCGACGGGACACAGGCCGAGCAGGTCCGGGTGCCGTTCGCGGATCGTTCGGTGCACAAGCTGCCGGACACCGTGACCGACGAGGCCGCGCTGCTGCTGGCGGACATCCTGCCGACGTCCTACGAGGTCGGCGTACTCAACGGCGGAGTGTCGCCGGGTGACACGGTGGTCATCGTGGGCGCCGGACCGATCGGACTGGCCGCGATCACCACCTGCAAGCTGTTCAGCCCGGCACGGATCATCGTCGTCGACCTGGCCGACAGCCGCCGGAAGGCCGCGCTCGAGCGGGGCGCCGACCTGGCGCTGAGCCCGGAGGAGGATGTCGCCGGGGCGGTCCGGGAGCTCACCGACGGCCTGGGAGCCCACGTTGCGATCGAGGCCGTCGGCATCCCGGCGACCTTCGAGCTGTGCACCCAGGTGGTGCGTCCGGGCGGGACGGTTGCCAATGTCGGCGTGCACGGAGCGCCGGCGACGCTGCACCTCGAGGATCTGTGGATCAAGAACGTCACCATCACGACCGGTCTGGTCGACACGATGACGACGCCGCGGTTGCTCGCCATGCTGGCGGCCGGCCGCCTCGAAATGCCGGGGCTCATCACGCACCGCTTCGGTCTGGACGAGATGCAGGACGCGTACGACGTCTTCGCTCGCGCGGGCGAGACGGGTGCGCTCAAGGTGGCTCTCTTCAGCACCGAAGGCGTGGAGCAGGACAGCCGCTGACCACGACCCCGGCCGGGACGAAACAGCCTGTCTGGCGAGGGCGTCGAGTGCCGACCGGGGCTTCGTGCGGCATGGATGGGGGCTGCGGGCATCGGTCCCGAACCGCAGGGACGTTCGGCACTGCGGGTGGGTGACCACGGCCTCTGCCGACGCATGCGCGTGGCGGCTGATGCTCAAGGCAAAGATCTAGGAAAGGACAAGACCATGACCACCACCCCGGACCGGCGGAATCTCGTGACTCCTGTGATGGAGCCTGATGGTGATCGGCGCCCGGTGATCACTGTGGCGGCCGGCCGAGCGCTGGCTGGGTTGCGGATCGCGTTCGGCCTGACGTTCCTGTGGGCCTTCGTGGACAAGGTGTTCGGGTTCGGCTATGCGACACCTGAGGGTAAGGGCTGGATCGATGGTGGCGACCCGACAGCTGGGTTCCTGGGCAAGGGCACCAATGGTCCGTTCGCGGACTTCTACCAGGGCCTGGTCGGTGACTGGTGGGTCACCCCGCTGTTCATGGTCGGTCTGGCCGGGATCGGTCTGGCGCTGACGTTGGGGATCGGGATGCGGATTGCGGCCGGCGCGGGTGCGTTGCTGTACATGTTGATGTGGAGTGCTGCGCTGCCGCCGGAGAACAACCCGGTGCTGGACGACCACATCCTCGGTGCGATCACCCTGGTGGTCCTGGCTCTGGTTGCTGCTGGCAACTTCTGGGGCTTCGGCCGTTGGTGGGGCAAGTTCGACCTGGTCCAGCGCTACCCCTGGCTGCGGTGACCACGATGACCACCAAACCGATCATTCACGTCGGTGTCGATGGATCCTGGCGTGACAACGGTGCGTTGGAGTGGGCGCTGCAGGAGTCCCAGTTGCGGCACGAGCCGCTGCAGGCGTTGCACGTGATCGACGACAAGCTGCGCGGCAGTTCGTACTGGCAGCCGACGGTCGTCGACGATGCCGTGATGGAACTCGTCAAGGACGTGCAGAAGCACCTCGACAGCAGTCCGGGATCGCTCGATCACGAGGTGGGACTGATCGCGGGACCACCGGCCGCGACGCTGACCGAAGCGTCGGCGGAGGGCCGGATGCTGGTCGTCGGCCGACGCGGGCTCGGCGCCTTCAAGAGGCTGCTGATCGGCTCGACCTCGGAGGCGGTCGCGTCCGCGGCGACGGTTCCGGTGGTCGTCGTGCCTGATCATTGGCAGCCGTCGGATCACACCGGCCCGGTGTTCGTCGCGGTGGAGGACGCCGGCGACGACCAGGGTGCGCTCGACTTCGCCGTGACCGCGGCCGCTGAGCGGAACCTGCCGATCCGTCTGGTGCATGCCTGGGACCTGCCCGCCATGTACAGCTGGGATGCGGTGAACATGGCAGGTGTCAGCGAGGAGTTGCCGGCCAAGGCACGGCATCGGGTCGACGCGCTCGCGGACCGGTTGCGGAGCAAGTATCCCGGACTGACGATCGACGTCGACGTACGGCGGGGTCACCCGGTCGACTCCGTCGTCACGGCGGCCGAGGACTCTGATGCCCAGTTGCTGGTCGTGGGCGGCCGCCGGCACCACCGGCTGAGCGCCGTGCTCCTGGGTTCCGTTGCCCGGGGCATCCTTCACCACGCGACCTGCCCGATGGCTGTCGTCCACGCTCGGCGGGACCACACCGGCGACGGTGGAACACGCTGAGGCATGCAACACCAGGAACGTGCCGCGCGGCCTGTGGGCGGACAGGTCGCACGGCACCTCTCTGTGCCCGGAGGAGAGATCACTGCCGGCGGGACCAAGGTCCCTCCAACTGTTGCCGTCCGGCCCGAACGCCGGGGCACCGCGCCTCTGCCGCCGGGGGAGCCGTACGAGCGACGCTCGATGTGAGCACAGTCGGATGGAGGCGTGAGATGAACAGTTGGGTGCGAAGCGGACCGGTCCTCGTCGAGGTCGACGCTCTGACCGAGGGGCAGCGGGTGATCGACTATGCCTGCGTGGAGGCGCTTCGGTCCGGTGCCGATCTGGTCCTGGCCGCGTCCTACCGGGCGCACAGCACCTTCTCCCCGATGCCGCCGAGCGACCTGCCGAAGCCGCCTGGCGAGGTGGCGGACGCGTGGCTGCGGGCGGCCGTTGCCCACGTCAGGCATCGGTACGGCTACGGCCTGCAGGTGGAGGCTGTGGCGAAGGAAGGTTCGCGGGCGAGAGTGCTCGCGGAAGTCGCGCGCCACGCGCGAGTGCTGATCATCGGCCGGACCCCGAAGCGCGGTCCCCAGCGGTCGCTGGCTGCTCAGAAGAACCTGAACCTGGCTGCCCGGGTCGGCTGCCCGGTCCTCGTCGTACCCCTGTCGTGGCGCCCGTCCGCGGTGGACCGCAAGGTGGCGATCGGCATCGACGGGTCGTCCCTGTCCAACGAGGCGGTGGAATTCGCGTTCCGGGCCGCAGCCGACCGCGAGGGCGACCTGATCGTCGTGCGGGCCGGCCTGCCGCCGGATCACGCCTGGAACGACGACGACGTCGAACACTCGTGGATCACCCGGGCCGACCACACCATCAGCGAGGCGGTGGCTGCCTGGACCCGTGAGTTCCCACAGGTGCGGGTGACCAGGTACCTCAGCAGCCGCCCCGCGGCTGAGGCGATCCTGCACGAGAGTGCGGACGTCGGGCTGATCGTCGTCGGAAGCCACGATTCCGTGCCGGCCGCGGACCCGGTCGCGCGGCGTTGCGTCGCGGCGATGCCATGTCCGGTGGCGATCGTTCCGCACCACTTGACTCTGGCCGAGCGGGAGCGCCTCCTCCGGCTCCACCGGCCCGATGTCGTGACCCCGATGTACTGAGATGGCCACGACCGGGATCGCCGCGCTCCGCCACTACCACGCCGGGTGGCTGCGAGCCGACGTGCTCGCGGGCGTCACCGTGGCCGCCTATCTGGTTCCGCAGGTGATGGCCTACGCACAGGTGGCCGGTCTTCCGCCGGTCACCGGTCTGTGGGCGGCGCTCGGTCCGCTGCTGGTGTACTTCATGCTCGGTTCGTCGAGGTTGCTGTCCCTCGGCCCTGAGTCGACGACAGCGCTGATGACGGCAGCGGCGATCGGCCCTCTCGCCGCTGGCGATCCGGTCCGGTACGCGATGCTCGCGGCAGTGCTGGCGCTCCTCGTCGCTGGGGTCTACCTGATCGCGTGGCTGGCCAGGTTGGGTTTCCTGGCGGATCTGCTGTCCAAGCCGGTATTGGTCGGTTACATGGCCGGTATCGCGGTCATCATGATGACCGGCCAGCTCGGGCGGCTGGCCGGCGTACGGGTCAGCGGCGACTCCTCGCTCGAGGAGGTCGCCTCGGCCGCCCGGCAGATCGGCTCGTGGCATACGCCGACGGTTGTCCTGTCTGTGGCGGTGCTGGCTCTCCTGCTGACTGCCGCACGGTGGCTCCCGCGTCTGCCTGGACCACTCGTCATGGTGGTGCTCGCATCGATCGTGGTCTGGGCGACCGGCTTGGACGTCAAGCTGGTCGGCACAGTCCCGTCCGGGATCCCCATTCCGGAACTTCCGCACGCCTCCGCCGCGGATCTGCGGATGTTGCTGCTGCCGGCTGTCGGGGTCGCCTTGGTCGGTTACACCGACACTGTGCTCACCGGCCGCGCGTTCGGGCTGCGACGGCACGAGCGGATCGATCCGAATCGTGAACTACTGGCCATGGGGGTCGGGAACCTTTCGTCCGGTCTGCTCCGCGGATTCCCGATCAGCAGCAGTGGCAGCCGCACCGCGATCGCGGACCTGACCGGCGCGAAGAGCCAGGTCTATTCGCTGGTCGCCGCGGCGGTTGTGGCCATAACCCTGCTGTTCGCCGGACCGTTGCTGTCGACGTTCCCGTCGGCGGCGCTGGGTGCTCTGGTCGTCTTCGCGGCCTTGCGGTTGATCGATGTGGCCGAGTTCCGCCGGTTCGCGGCCTTCCGCCGTACCGAACTGGCCATCGCACTGGCCACCGTCCTCGGGGTCATCGCACTGGACGTCCTGTACGGCGTGATGGTCGCCGTCGCGTTGTCCGTCCTCGACCTACTGCGCCGGGTCGCCCGGCCGCACGACGGGATCCTCGGCATCGTTCCCGGGATCGCCGGAATGCATGACGTCGATGACTACCCGGACGCGCGGACGGTTCCGGGCCTGGTCGTCTACCGCTACGACTCGCCACTGTTCTTCGCGAATGCCGAGGACTTCCGGCGCCGTGCGCTGGCGGCTGTCGACAGCGCCGAGGGGCCGGTGCTGTGGCTGCTGCTCAACGCCGAGGCGAACGTCGAGATCGACATCACCGCGATCGACGCACTCGACGCGCTGCGCCAGGAGCTGGCCGAGCGCGGCATCGTCCTGGCGATGGCCCGGGTCAAGCAGGACCTCTCCGACGACCTCGAGGCCGCGGGCTTCCTCGACCGGCTCGGCCGCGACCACGTGTTCTTCACACTTCCCACCGCCGTACAGGCCTTCCGGGACCGTACGGCGGACACCACCGAAGCAAGGAGCTGACCATGTCCAAGACACCACGCGCCCTCATCGTGTACGAATCGATGTTCGGCAACACCGAACGGGTCGCGGCCGCGATTCGTGACGGACTGAGTACTGTCATCGACACCGATCTGGTCCGCGTCGACCAGGCGTCGGGCCGGATTCCCATGGACGCACGGTTGCTCGTCGTCGGTGGACCGACGCACGCGTTCAGCATGAGCCGGCCGTCGACGCGGGCGGACGCCGGCAAGCAGGGCCAGGTTGTGATGCCGGTGGAGACCGGCATCCGGGAATGGCTCGGCGCTCTGCCGGACTGCACCACCAAGACGATGTCCGCGACCTTCGACACCCGCATCACCAAGGTCCGCCGGCTGCCGGGTTCGGCTGCCCGGTCCGCGGCGAAGATCCTGCGCCGGCGGGACTTCCGGCCGATGGTGCCGCCGGCAACCTTCTTCGTCGACGACACCGCGGGCCCGATCGACGAGCGGGAACTGGCGCGGGCGCGGCAGTGGGGTGAGGAGCTCGGGCAGGAGCTCAGGTCGGTGCTGGGAACCATCGAGCGGGCGAGCACGCGATCGGCATGACACGCGCCGGATCGACCCGGCCTTCGATCCAGGTCAGCGGGTCGGGTGACGCCGCTCCCGAAGCAGCAGCCGGCGACCGGTGAGCTTCGCCGGGCCAAGCCGGATCAGCTGCGCGTGAGTGGGCGCCATCCACGACTGCAGCGGCAACCGGCGGTGCACCTCGGCATGCTCCCGCGCCGGTACGACGGCGAGCCGCCCGGAGATCCTGGGCGCTGGCACCGCAGGCACGATGGCGGCGAACAAGCTGCTCCGTCCCGGCATCCGGCTCGAAGTGGCCGAGGTCGAAGGCATCATCAGCGCCGCCGACTTCATCGAGAAGACCGAAGGCGCCCGCAGCTGTTCATCTGACCCGCACCAGCACAGCCCTCCACCCACCCTGGGTGGAGGGCTCGCGGCTGGGAGCACGACCGGCGACCGGGGGGCCTGTGGCGTCGGGGCCAGGGACTTTCGGCCCTGTAGACCGCCCCGGCGATCTCGTGGAATGGAAGTGGTGAAATCCACGGAGAGGGGACGTCATGAGTGTCAAGGTCGGGATCAACGGGTTCGGGCGGATCGGACGGGACTTCCTGCGCTGTGTGCTGGAACGGGAGTCGGACGCGATCGAGGTGGTCGCGATCAACGACATCGCCTCGCCGGCGACACTGGCGCATCTGCTGAAGTACGACTCCACCTACGGACCGTTGAAGCAGAGCGTCGGTCATACCGAGGACACGATCACGGTCGACGGCCGGACGTTCCGGGCGACGGCCGAACGTGACCCCGCTGCCCTCGGCTGGGGCGATATCGGCGTCGACCTGGTGATCGAGTCGACCGGCAAGTTCCGCACCCGTGAGGCGGCCGGAGCCCACCTCGCCGCCGGTGCTCGCAAGGTGCTGCTGTCCGTCCCGGGCAAGGACGTCGACGCCACCATCGTGCTGGGCGTCAACGACGACGACTACGACCCGGCCCAGCACCACATCGTCTCGAACGCCTCCTGTACGACGAACTGCGTCGCACCGATGGTGTCGGTACTCCATCGGGCCTTCGGTATCGAACGCGGCCTGATGACCACGATCCACAGCTACACCAACGACCAGGTGCTGCTGGACTCCCCGCACAAGGATCTGCGCCGGGGCCGCTCCGGCGCGGCCAACCTGATCCCGACGAGTACGGGTGCCGCCCGCGCGGTCGGGCTGGTGATTCCGGAACTGGCGGGCAAGATCGACGGTGTCGCGGTGCGGGTGCCGGTCGAGGACGGGTCGCTGACCGATCTGTGCGTCGAGCTGACCGAGCCCGCGACCGTCGAGCAGGTGAACCGGGTGTTCGCCGAAGCCGCCGACGGACCGTTGAAGGGGTTGCTGCGCTACACCGAGGATCCGATCGTCTCGCGTGACATCGTCGGTGATCCGTCCTCCTGCATCTTCGACGCGCAGCTCACCCAGGCCAACGGCCGGCTGGTCAAGGTCTTCGGCTGGTACGACAACGAATGGGGTTACACCAGCCGCCTAGTCGACATGGCCGAGCGCATCGCCCGGTCACTCTGACCTGCTCGCGCTGGAAGGAGTCACCGCCATGAACCAGCCCAGGATTGCCTGGCCGCGAACGGGAGGGAGCGAGCCCTGATGACCCAGAAAGGCCCCTTGCCCCGAGCCACGGCGTTCGGGGCAGTCGCGCGGTGCGTTGTCACCACCGTGCGGCTGGTGGGGAAGCGCCGGATCCGTCAGCCGCACGAGCACGTCGGCCTACGGTTGTCGTTTGCCGACGGAACACGAGGCCGGGTCTACCGGGAGACCGTGGTCGACCGGCCGCCGGCCACCGATCCCTGCGTTCTCGTGGTTGCCTTCCGGTTGCGTGGTGTCCGCGGCCGAGGGCACACGCTGTTTCGGTGGGAGTCCTGGTTCAACACACCGCTGTTCGTCGGCTTCGAGGGCTTCGTCTCGAAGTTGTGGCTGGCGCACGACGACTTCGGCTTCTATCGGGGCGTCTACGAGTGGGACAGGCCTGAGGCGGCAGAGGCGTATGCCCGGGCATTGTGGCGAGTACTCGAGTTGGTGAGTCAGAAGGGCTGTGTTCGCTACCACGTGATTCCGGGGTTGCGGCGCGAAACCCTGCTCGCCGACGCTCGCGTTCTGGATCCGGTCGAACCAGCCGGTGAGACGTCCTGGTGGCGGTTGGTCGACGCGGCCTGAGCGAGCCGGTGGATCTGCTGGTGGTCGGTGCTGGGCCGACCGGACTGGCCACGGCTCTTCAGGCTCACGACCACGGCGCCACAGTGCGCTTGGTGGAGAGACGGACGGAGGCGTTCCGGCCGTCGCGGGCGATGATCGTGCACCCGCGCACGCTGGAGTGTCTGCGGCCTCTCGGCGTGACCGACGAACTGCTCGGCAGGGCCGACATCTCGCCACGCGCGGAACTGCACCTCGGGCGCAGGCGGGTCTCTGTTCAGTTGGTGCTCGACGAGTCCGGGCTGGGCGTCGCCGTACAGGAGTTGCGGTGGTCGGCTCAGGTGCGGTTGCAGCACCGGCTCGCGGCGTCGTACCGGCACCGGCATCTGTTCCTCGCCGGGGATGCGGCCCACACGCACTCTCCGGCCGGAGCGCAGGGGATGAACACCGGCATCCAGGACGCGATCAACCTCGGCTGGAAGCTGGCCTACGCTGCCGGCGACGGGCAGCGGTACTCCGACCTTCTCGACTCATATGACCGGGAACGCCGGCCGGTCGCCCGCCGAGTGCTCGCGATGACGCATCTGATCTTCTTCGCCGAGGCGTCAACCCAGCCACTGCCCGCCTTCCCTGCGGGCGACGCTCGCCCCACTCGCAGCACCAGCCGTCCCGCTCCTGCTGCGGCAGCGGTGGCTCCTGGCCGAAGTGGTCCGCACGTTGTCCCAGCTGAGGGTGAACTACCGCGGCAGTGTCCTCTCGCACGCGGGGACGCCGACGGCCGACCGGAAGCTCCAGCCGGGTGATCGGTTGCCGGACGCAACAGTAGTCTGCGAGGGCAGAACGGCCCGGCTGCACGAGCTCACCGCCACACCCGGCATACATCTCCTGCTGTCCGCAGACGCCGAGCCTTCGCAGGCGGCTGGTCCGCGCATCCACGTCCATCGCCTGGCTCGTGGCGGTCCAGGGCCTGGGGTCGTGGCGGTCCGTCCGGATGGCTACGTCGGTTTCCGGTCCGGCTCAGCCGACCCGGCGGGACTCGACGCCTGGCTCCGGCTCGTCGGAGCCCGCTGACTGTGCAGCGGGCTCCGAGTCCACAGGTCGCTTACCTTGTCAGCGTGCGGGCCCGGGGAACCGCCAGGGCGACGGCGAGGACGCCGAGGACGAAGAACGCTCCGGCGCTCACCAGGACGACGATCGACAGCCAGTCGAGGGCCGGTACGGTAGCGCCGCCGTCCAGCTGGACGTCGATCCCGGCGGTGCCGTCGGGCGACATCACCACGATGGTCCAGTCTCCGCTCTCGACTGCCCACGTGATCGTCTGGACCCCGTCGCCGTAGGCCTGCGTCCGCCAGATCGTCGCATCGGTGGGTGCTACCGATGGCGCGGTACCTGCGTGGTCGGTGTAGTGGGTGCCGTCCGGGCCGAAGGACCGCACGGTCGAGTAGTCCACACCGGACAGGTAGTTGCGCACATCGCTGGAGCGTGCGACGCCGACGAACACCGGCCCGTCGCCGGCCGACTCCACACGCACCCGGGCGTCACCGATCAGGCGCCGGGGAACTTCGGTCGCCGCGCCGGTGTCGATCGTCAGGTCCTCGCTGACCAGCGCGTACCCGGTGGTCCGGAGCGAAACGGTGTCCGATGTCAGATAGCCCGCGCCGTCGCGCTGGGTCTGGTCGAGCCACAGCATCGTGCCGCCGACGACCAGCCCGAAGGCGGACGCGAGTGCAACCACCGTGCCGAGCACCGTCGTGATCACTCGCCCCGCCGACCAGCGCGTGGCCGGACCCTGCGGCGGCGGTGTGGCGGAACCGGACCTTTGCGAGAGCGTGGCAGGAGCCGGCGGCGGCCCCAACCGGGTCGTGCCCGGGTCGTCGCCGCCCATGTCGAGTCGGAACGGCGGGTACTCGTCGACCATCAGCGCCGCGTACGCCGCTACGCGCAGCACCCACCGGTTCATGCCGAGGACCAGATCGAAGATCGACCGTGGGTAGCGCCCGGTGAACAGCAGCGCCACGGCAGCAACCAGTACCAGCAGTCCGACCAGTCCGGCTCCCCAGGTCCAGGCGTCCGCGTCGGCGTTGACGACGAACCACGTGCCGCCGCCGATAAAGAACCCGACCACGAGATAGTGCGGAATCGCCAGCAGCCACCACTTGACCAGCACCAGGCCGCGCGAGAGGCGTTCGGGGTAGGTCACGTCAAGGTGCGCCGGATACTCGGGGACTTCGGCGAGCGTGAACGGCGGGTACTTGTCGGTGCCGAGGGCGCCGTACGCATAGAAGTCCATCCGCCACGTCCAGCGCAGTACCCCGACATTGAAGTCGAAGATCCCTCGCGGGTAGCGCCCGGTGAACAGGATCGCGAAGAACGCCACGATGCTCAGTACGGCGAACGCGATCCACAACAGGGCCAGTATCAACAGATGCGGGATCACCAGGATCCACTTGACCAGCCAGAGCCAGCGGTTCAGCCGGTCGTCGAGTGATCCGTCCACCCGGACCGGATACAGAGTGCTCATGATTCCTCCCGAGGGTTGTCTCTCACTTCCAGCCTCCGCGCCCTGCCGGCTGCCGACAGAGCCCTCCGTCATCGAGCCCGCGGGACCTTCGGCCCCGCACGCGCGGACGGCTCAGGTGATGTCGCGGCGGACGGCGATGGTGGTGCCCAGGACGGCGAAGACAACGCCGTACGCCACCATCAGCAGGCCAGACTGCCAAGCGGCGAGGAAGGTCACGTCCGGCTGGTAGCTGTTGGTCAGGCCGCTGAAGGCGCCGCCAGGGAAGTACTTGAAGTAGTCGCGGATCGTCGGCAGAAGCGAGACGAAGGACTCGACGACGAGCGAATAGACGAGGGTCCCGACCACGGCGGCGACCTGGTTGCGGACCAGCGCACCGATGCCGACCCCGATCACGGTGAAGATCGCGAGGCCGAGCAGGACACCCAGCAGCGTCCCGGGGATCCCGTTGGCGGTGAGCGTGAGGTCGACGTCCTTGACCTCGAGCCAGGGTACGGCGATCGCCAGGGACACGAGCACGTTGACGGTTCCGAAGCCCAGGCCGGCGAGCGCGTACGCGATCAGTTTGGCGGCCACCACCCGGCCGCGGCGCGGGGTGACCAGGAACGTCGGAGTAATTGTCTGGTGGCGGTACTCGCCGGTCATCGCGATGATGCCGAGCACCACGGAGAAGACCGCCGCGCCTCCGGCGGAACTGAACAGTGCCTGCTGGCCCTCCACCGAGTCGAGCGGAGGGCTCGGGTTGCCCTCCTGTCCCTCGAGCCCGATGGTGAGGCTGACGAACAGCGCGGTCAGGCCGACGGCGCCGACGAGAAGCCAGAGCCAGAGCTTGGTGGTGAAGAGTTTGGTGAACTCGGCGCGGACCAGGTTCGTCATCCGGATGCACCTCCACCGGTGAGCGTGAAGAAGATGTCCTCCAGGTCGCTGGGTTCGGTGCTGAGCTCGTGCAGTTCGATCCGCTCGGCGAACGCGAGGTGCCCGACGTCTTCGGGGCGCAGACCCGTCACCACCAGTGCGCCGTCACGGTGCGCCAGGTCCGCAAGGTCATGCAGGACCTTCGCCAGCCGGTCGAGGTCGGGTCCACGGACGACCACCGGGCGGGCCTGCCCGTCGGCCAGCTCGGCCAGACTGCCTTGCCGGACGAGCGAACCCCGATCGATGATCACGACGTCGTCAACGGTCTGTTCGACCTCGCTGAGCACATGGCTGGACACGAGGATGGTGCGTCCCTCGGCGGCCAGCCGGCGGAGAAACCTGCGCAGCCAGACGATGCCCTCCGGGTCCAGGCCGTTCGCCGGCTCGTCCAGCAACAGCACCTGGGGTTCGCCGAGCAGCGCGGCGGCCAGGCCGAGGCGTTGCCGCATGCCGGCGGAGTACTCGCTCACCGGGCGTCGGGCGGCCGGCGTCAGGCCGACCAGATCGAGTACGTCGTCCGCGCGTCGGACCGGGTATCCGTTGGCCACACAGAGCACCCGCAGGTGGTTTCTGGCCGTCCGTGCCGGGTGGAAGCTGGACGCCTCGAGCACTGCGCCAACCGTGCCGGATGGTCGCGGGAGGTCGACGTACCGCAGGCCGCCGATGGTCGCGGTACCCGCCGTCGGGGCGACCAGCCCCAGCAGGCAGCGCAGCGTCGTGGTCTTGCCTGCGCCGTTCGGCCCGAGGAATCCGGTCACGCTCCCTGGGGCCGCGGTGAAGTTCAGATTGTCGACCGCGCGCACCGTCCCGAACACCTTCGTCAGGCCCGACACGACGATCCGTCCGGCTTCGTCTGTCATGACATCCACTACAGAACCGGACCTCGTCGGGTACCAGTGCCGAAGGACCCGTGCCCGGACAGACCTCCTGCCTTCGGATCCGCGACCGGGTTCGGTGGCCGAGGACCCGGAGATCGGGACCTTAGACCCTGCTTGAAGTGGCCGCTGCGGAGTGGAATAGAGACTCGCGTACTGCGATCGTGTGATCACGGGCCGGCGAACTGAAGGGCGGATCATGGAGAGTGCAGGAAAGTTCATCCTCGTCGGGGTCGATGCTGGTTCTGAGAGCCAGGTCGCGCTGCGCTGGGCGGTCGACGCGGCCGCCGCGCGAGGTCGGGCCGTACGGGTGGTGTACGCCTATCTGGACCAGGCGGTGAAGTGGCCGGCGATCGGTGCCGAGGGCTACCTTTCCGAACCGGAGGTGGACCGGTACCGGGCCGACCTGGACGCCGCGGTCGACTTCGTCCGCGACCGGCTCGGGTACGAGAACGGGTCGGGATGGCTGGCGGCTGACACGGCGGCGAACGCGATACTGAGTGAGGCGCCTGGGGCCGAGCTGGTCGTGCTCGGCTCGCGGGCGCACAGCAAGGTCGGGGCCGCCCTGCTGGGCTCGACCGCGACGGCGGTGACGGCCAAGGCACCCTGCCCGGTCGTTGTGGTGCGCGGACTCACCTCGGCCGGACCTGTGCTGGTCGGCACCGACGGTTCCGCGTATTCGGAGGCAGCTCTGCTGTTCGGCTTCGAGGAGGCGGCCCGGTCCGGCAACCCGCTCGAGGTCGTCTACTGCTGGCAGCCACTGGCTCGCCAGGAGGTGGCGATCGACGACGCGGAGGAGCTGCTCCGGAATTGGCTGGCCGAGAGTCTGGCGCCGTACCGGGAGAAGTTCCCGGCAGTGCGGGTCCGGGCCGAGGTCGACGCCGGCCGCCCGGCCGCCGTGCTGGCGGAACGCAGCGGCAACAGTTCGATGGTCGTGGTCGGTTCCCGTGGTCGCGGCGGCGTCGCAGGTCTGCTGCTCGGCTCGGTCAGCCAGACCCTGCTGCAGCACGCGACCTGCCCGGTCGCCGTCGTACGCCCGATGAAGGAACCCTGACGACACCGTCCTCTACACGTCAGCCGGCCCGGGCGTTCCGTGCCGCACATGCTCGGCGAAGAACGCCAGGACGCGCTGCCAGGAATCCGTTGCCGCGGCGGCCTGGTAGTTGCGCCACCGGTCGTTGAAGAAGGAGTGCTTGGCGCCGGGATAGACCCTCAAGTCGTGCGGAACACCGGCCGCTGTCAGCTCGGTCTCCAGCACTGTGGCGGCCTTGGTGGTGAAGTCCTTTCCCGGCCACGATCCAACGACCGGGCAGAGGCGGCTGATCGCGTCCCGCGGCCTCGGTGCGGCACCGTAGAACGGAGCTATCGCGGTCAGCCGGTCGTCGGTACACGCCCAGGTCAAGACGATGGAACCACCCAGGCAGAAACCGATGGCACCGATGCGGGCGGCATCTACCTCGGGATGGTCGCCCAGACGACCGAGCGCGGCCTTCAGGGCCGGAACGCCGTAGTGCTAGAGATTCCCGGCCATGGCGCCGGCGAACATCCGGGCCATGCACACTGCGCGGTTGCGTCCTTCGAACAGGTCGACGCCGAGGGCGGCATATCCCTCCGCGGCGAACCGTCGGCAGGTGTCGCGGATGTTGTCGTTCAGACCGAATGCCTCGTGAATGACGACCAGACCCGGATACGGTCCCGTGCCGTCGGGCAAAGCCAGGAAGCCACTGCCGAGCGTCTCCGTCCTCATCTGTCCAGTCTGGTCCCCCTGGACACGATCGACGAGATCCCGCGACAACCGAAGCGCCGGTGCTCGTCATGCCTGGAATCAGGGCCCGGTGGGGATCCTGTTCCGCCAGCCTGGTGTTCGCAGGGAGAGGTAGCAGATGCCGGCGACCGGGATCGGCGCCCAGAACTGGAACAGCCGCCAGGACACGACACCCAGGACGGCGACTCCGGCCGGCACTCCGAAGCCGAGCAGCCCGGAGATCAGGACGCCTTCGATGACGCCGAGCCCACCCGGGGTGAAGGGCAGGACGGCGAGCAAACAGGCGATGCAGTAGGCGAGCAGCAGTGCGACCGGATCCATTGCGTGTCCGTACGCGGCCAGGAACACCCACAGTGCCGCGGCATCGAGTAGCCAGTTGGCCGTCGGCCAGAGGGCGAAGGCCGAGCGCACGTTGCGGTCTGTCAGCAGGTTGCGGAGTTGGTCGGCGCTCGCCTGCGCCCGGGGCCGGAGCCGCCGCGGCAGCCGGTCGAAGGCGAAGCGCAGGATCCGCTTGGCCGGTCTCGCCAGCCGGGACCGCTGCCGGAGCGCGACCACCGCACAGATCGCGAGCAGGGCGCCGATCAGCAGGATGATGACGTAGAGAGCTGTCGGTCCGTACAGGAGGACGGCGGGGATGAGTGCGAACCAGAAGATCGCCGCCAGCGACAGCCAGGCGCCGACGCCTTCGGCGGCGATCGCGGCGGTCACATCTTCCAGACGTGCTCCGCCCGACACCAGGAGCCGGAAACGCAGCGCGGTTGCCGTGGCGCCGCCGCCGGGCACGACGTGGCTCACGCCGAAGCCGGTCAGGTCCGAGCGGAGGATCCATCCGAACCGCAGCGGGCTGTCGCGCAGCACGCTGCGGGTGAACAGCGAATAGCAGACCAGACTGGCAGCCTCCAGAAGGATGCCTACGGCAACCCACCACGGTCTGATCCCACCGAGCAGGTGCAGTGACTGTTGCGTGCCCGCAAGCTTGGGAAGGACGAAGTAGTCCACCACCGCGAGCAGGACCAGCAGCCCGGCCGCGCTCCGCAGCCAGGCGAGCACGGACGAGCCTCTCCGCTCCGGCCGGGGAGGGTACGGAGCGGAGAGCGCAGCCGGCTCAGCTGCCGGCGATGACCGGCGAACCATCGACGGTGCTCCTTTCGTGCCCGGGTCGGCAGACCGGCCCATTTCACCCAGCGGCAGCCAGTCGGACTGGTCCGGGCCCGGTGCGCGCAGGTCGGCGTCGTTGCACAGCACGATGTCGCGGAGCAGCCTGGCCGGCGGTTCGGCGGCTCCGATCGGCAGCAGGCCACCGGCGGGGGAGGAGCTGGATGCGGGCATTGTCGATGTCAGCCATGACCGACTCCTTCCTCGCAACTCCAGCTCACGTCATCGCGCGAGTGGGCAACAGGGCTGAAGTGCCCACCTCGGTGGGACCAAGCGCTCTGCTGAGGCGCGGGCACCCGGCTGACGATGAGCGGGAGGGGATCGCACCGCCCGGCGGAACCCGAGGGACACCGACATCGCCGAGATCGGTGACGAGCTCGCGGTGGCCCGGGCACTGTCCAACCTGGCGCACGAACTGCTCGACGCGGCCGCCTCCGACATCGAACAGATCACCCAGGAGCCCGTCCGCCTGCACACCTGACGACAGCTGAAGGGCAACCGGCCCAACAGATGGACCCTGCTGCCGGCGGCGGTTCTGACCCGGGGCTGAAGGTCCCGAGGCAACGGGTACGACGCCTCTGCCCACCCGGGCCGGTCACGGGAGACCGTCGTTAGCAGGTGGTCTGGTGGCGAAGGCGGTGAGTCCGATGGTCGGGCTGTCGAAGGGGGATCGGGATGCGATGCTCCGCGCGGCGGTGCTGGCACCTTCCATGCACAACACCCAGCCCTGGCGGTTCCGGTTCCACGACTGGGTGGTCGAGGTGTTCCGGGACCGCGAGCGCGAACTACCGGCGGAGGATCCGGATCGGCGGATGCTGTACCTGTCCCTGGGTGCCGCGATCTTCAATCTGCGCGTCGAGGCGGCAGCGCGAGGGTACGGCTCAGAGGTCCGGTGCCCGATGGATCAAAGCCGGCCGGACCTGGTGGCGGTGATCGAGCTGGGCGGTCCGCGATCGGGCCAGCTCCAGCTCCTGGCGCCGTACGTGATCCACCGGCGGACGAACCGGCGGCCGTTCACCGACGAGCGAGTACCGGCCGAGGTACGGGCGGAGCTCGGCCTCAGCGCCCGGATCGAGGGCGCCGAGCTGCGCTGGCTGGATGGGCCGGACCGGCGCTGGTGGTTGCGAATGGCAACGAAGGACGCGGTCGCGGCAGATGACCAGGACGCGACGAAGACGGCGGAGCGGCGGCGGTGGGTCGGTGGTGACCGGGCCGTCGACGGTGTCCCGTCCAGTGCGCTCGGACCGAAGGCGGCGGATGGTGCGGCGGTCGTGCGCGAGCTGGCCGCCACTGAAGCCGACGCGGCCCGCCCGGTCGCCTCCTTCGAACACGAGCCGCAGTTCGCGGTCCTGACGACCCGGTACGACGGGCCGATCGACTGGCTGCGCGCCGGCCAGGCACTCGAGCGCGTCCTCCTCGAGGCGACCGCCCACGGGGTGTCGACCTCCTTGCTGAATCAGGTGATCGAGCACGAGGACCTCCGCCGGCAGATCGACGATCCGCTCGGCCCGTGGACCCGTCCGCAGGCCGTCATCCGCTTCGGCTACGGCCCGACGGTGCCCCCGACTCCTCGCCGTCTGCTCGCCGACGTCGTGATGTCCGGCGATCCAACCGACGACCGGTAGTCGTGGAATGAGCCGGCCCAGGCGGCGGCCGGCTCATTCGGTGTGTTCAGCTGCGGCGGGCGATGCGATCCATCGTGGCCCGGACGGCGGTCTCGCTCGGCTGCGGCCAGAGCACGTCCCAGGCGTGGAAGATCAGGCCGATGCCCCAGCCGAACATCGGGAACGCCGGCCAGAAGAAGCCCGCGCCGGTCAGGTACCAGATGACCACCAGGAAGGTGTTCACCGTCAGGTAGGCGAGGATGTGGCCGGCGAGCTCACGGCGCTTGCGCAGCTCCTCCACCGCCTGTTCCCGCAATGTGTCGTCGTCGGTCCGGATCGAACCCAGTGGTTCCTCGTCCATGACTGCCTCCTTGTTCCTCACTTTCACTGTGGGACGGCACCCGACGTCGGCACAGAGCCCCAAGTCCTGTCCTTCGTGTGCCGCGGGCGGGACGTATGGCCCTGCCCCGGGCTGCCGTGCGCCCCGATGCTGGAGATGGAGGGATCGTGATGAACAGCGAGGTAGTCGTCCGGCCACAGGACGCCGGCGGAATCGATCCAGCACAGGTCGGCGTGAAGAACGCCAGACTGTCCGAGTTGGCCCGCGAGGGCATCAGCGTCCCGGCCGGCTTCGTGGTGACCGCGGCGGCGTACCAGGAGTTCGTCCGCGAGGCCGGGCTCGGTCCGGTGATCGCGCGGCAGATCCGCAGGTACCGGGCGGGTCGGGACGTGGTGGCTGTCGCGGGCGCGATCCGGACCGCCTTCTGCGAGGCACCGTTGCCTCCGGCCCTGGCCGGCCGGATTCTCGAGGCCTACGAGGAACTGGGCGGCGACGGCACCGAGGTCGCCGTACGGTGCAGTCCGGCGGCACCACAGGACGACGAGCGCGACGAGGTCGTGCTCCATCTCAGCAGTGGTCCGGACGTGCTCGCGGCGTGCCGTCGCTGCTTCGCGTCGTTGTTCGGCTCGGTTGCGGTCGGCCACCGTGAGCTCCGCGGCCCCGACCATCTGGCCGCT
The DNA here is from genome assembly GCF_043197365.1 of Kribbella sp. NPDC049174. Taxonomy (NCBI): domain Bacteria; kingdom Bacillati; phylum Actinomycetota; class Actinomycetes; order Propionibacteriales; family Kribbellaceae; genus Kribbella; species Kribbella sp. NPDC049174. The sequence goes on from NZ_JBICSZ010000001.1 coordinate 1,536,399, forward strand.
GTGATGCCGGTGGTGGTGCAGCGGATGGTGCGCTCCGACCTCGGCGGGTCCGGCACGGCGCGCGCTGAGAGCACCTTCGTCCGCATCCGTGCTGCCTGGGGGCTGGGTGAGCCGGCTGCAGAGGACCCGGATCAGTACTCGGTTCATCCGGGGGCCCGCCCGATGATCGTGAAGCATCGCGGTGCCAAGCGAACGAAGACCGTGTACGCCGAGCTGCGGGGGACACGGACGATTCCCACCGCACCGGCGGAACGCGCGACGCTGGTGCTCACCGATGAGGACATCCAAGAACTCGCCGCGTGGTCGGTCGTGGCTGACCGGCACTTCAAGCGGCCGATGGAACTGGAGTGGGCCAAGGACGGCATGGGCGACCTCTACCTGGTCGAAGTCCGGCACCGAGCCCCGTCCCCCATGATCACCAACGGTGCGGCCCGTGCCCTCCGAGTGGTTCAGCCCTGAGCCGGAGCCTCTGGGATCGGGTCGTGAGCGGATAGCGCCGTACAGACGGTGCGATCCGTCCAGGTAGACGTCGAGCAGATGACCGTTCACCTCGTCGCGTAAGGAGCGTCCGCGGCAGGACCTGTGGCGACCGCGTCGAGCAGGACGCCGAGCGCCTCGGTCGTCAGTTGCTCGTCGAGCATCGAGGCCTCCTCTGCCGGAAACGGACGGACATCCTGTGGTGCCAGCCTGTCGCCCGAGCGGAGCGGCCCCCAGCGGCAAGGGTCCCGAATCAACGGGCCTTTCGGCTCGTCGCAGACGAGCGAGGGCGGCGGCCCCAGGGGACAAGGCGGCGGCCGGTGACGGTCTCGATGCCCAGGCGGACCAGGTGCGGATCGTCCATCGGCAGCCAGGAGTGCAGCGGCAGGGCACGGCGGAGTGCGGCGGCCTCGTCCGGGGTGACGACGGAGAGATGGCCGACGGCCGTCACGGTCCAGCCGGTATGACGTTCGGTGTCCACGTCATCGGCCTGGAAGGCGACCACGTCACCTCGCTCCGCGGCCCGGAGCTTGTCACCCTGCCCCGTGGTGAACACGATCGTGTCGTCGTCCAGGACGAAGTTGACCAGGCGGACCGCCGGGAGCCCGCCGTACGTGTGCACGAGCCGCCCGAGGGGGACCGACCCGAGCAGACGAAGACAGTCCGCCGTACTGATGATCTCGAGGCAGGACTGGTCGAACAGGGGTGGTGCGGTCATGGTCTCCTCCAGGCGATGGACGACACCGGCTCGGGGGCCACCGGAGCGTCACCCGTCAACCATCGTCCAGGGACAAGCGCCTCAGTAGGGCCGAAGGTCCCCGACTCGGCTCCGACCCGGCCGGTCAGTAGCCGAAGTCGCGCCGGGCGAGGCCGACGAAACCCGCCGCGAGGACGACGGCGGCGAGGCCGGTCCACCTCCCGGGAGCCCCGCTGGAGACCGTCACCGGCGGAGCAGGCGGGCCAGGAGGCCCCGGCGGTTGGATTCGGCGTGGCCAGGGCAGCGCGCTGCCGGTGGCACGGCGGCCAGAACCTGATCGACGTGCAGGCCGCAGCCGGCCCAGGTGATCTTGGAACAGGTCTTACAGGTGACTGCTCTGCACATCGGACGAACTCCTTTGGTGTGGCCGGGGCCGGCGCGAAGAGGTCAGGGCAACAGCGCGGTACGCCGTCACGGTTGCCCGCCGACGAGCGGGAGGCCGGTTGTGCGAGCGTTGTCGAAGGAGTCGTCGATGGCGACGAGGTGGCGCTTCGCGGCGGCGAGGATCGAGGCCGCGATGGACGCCCGGTAGCCGTGGGCGCAATGAATCCACAGCTCGCCGGCAGGTACGTCGTCGAGTCGAGCGACGAGCTCGTGCAGTGGAACGTTGACGGATCCCTCGATCCGGCCGGCGACGCATTCGTCGGTACGCCGCACATCGAGTACGACGACCGGCCGGTGCCGGAGTACGTGGTCCAGGTCCTCGAACGTGGCGACCGGGAACGACTCCTGCTCACCATCTGTCCACAGCGCCGGGCCTCCGGTGGCGTGCGCCGCCGGGCGATCGATACCGATCCGCACGAGCTCCCGCTGCGCCTGCGCGAAGTCGTCGGCGGTCTGACCGAGCAGTGTGACCGGTGTGCCCCACGTGATCAGCCAGCCGAGATAGGTGGCGAAGGACCCGTCGAGACCGATGTTCAATGACCCAGGGGAGTGGCCGGCGGCGAATGCGGTCCGCGTTCTCAGGTCGACCACCCACTCGCCGTCCTCGATCCGCCGCCGAAGCTCGGCCGGGTCGGCCTTGGCAGGCAGGGACAGGTCTGGCGCCGCCGGCCCGGCGAGGTTTCGCGGTGCCATCTGTGCGTAGTACGCGGGGTAGGCACCGAGTCCATCGAGGAGTTCACGGACGTAGGCCCGCTCGTCCTGAGTGAGCGCGGGGTTGGACTTCTTCTCGGCTCCGATCGTGGAGGCGTTCGCCTCGGACTGTGTCGAGGAGCAGAACGAGCCGAAGCCGTGGGTGGGATAGAGGCCGGCGTCGTCGGGCAGCAGCGCGGCGAGCCTGCGTGCCGAGGCGTGCTGATGACGCACCAGCTCCGCCGTGTGATCGTGGCCCAGCAGGTCAGGGCGTCCGGTGGACCCGTAGAGGAGTGAGCCGCCGGAGAACACGGCGACCTGCTCGCCGGGCGTGCTGTCGGACAGCGCGTACGAGAGATGGGTGAAGGTATGGCCTGGGGTGGCCAGCGCGGTGACGCGCATTCGCCCGATCTCGACGGTGTCGCCGTCGCGGATCGGCGTGCGGTCGAAGGAGACCTGGTCCTCGGCGTTGACGACGTACCGGGCGCCGGTCTGCCGCGAGAGTGCCAGCCCGCCGGTGACGTAGTCGTTGTGGATGTGGGTCTCGAAGACGTGGGTGAGCCGTACGCCGGCATCCGACAGGACCGCGAGCATGCGGTCGATGTCGCGCTGCGGGTCGACCACGAAGGCGACCTCACCGTCGTGAACGACGTAGCTGCGGTCGCCCAGCGACGGCGTGTCGAGCGCGATCACGGTGAAGCCGCGCACGGTCTGCGCCAGACCGGTCGCCGGAGGGCTCGATAGCGAGTTCTGGGTCACGATGCCGATCTCCGGAATACCTATGGGGGTATTGACAGCTCCCACTGTAGACACCCCCCGGGGTATCCTCAAGCCAAGGACACCCCACGTCCGAAGGAGCAGCCACGTGGCCACCATCGACCTGGGTACGCCGGCGCTGGACTCTGTCGTGGCGGAGGCGAGGATGCGCCTCACCGCCGCTCTTGTCACTGTGGAACAGGAGAACTGATGCAGCTGGAACCCGCCGAGATGACCCCGGTCATCAACCGCATCAAGCGCGCTCAGGGTCAACTCGCCGGCGTCCTCAAGATGCTCGAGGAAGGACGTGAGTGCGACGAGGTCGTGACCCAGCTCGCCGCCGTCTCGAAGGCACTCGACCGGGCGGGCTTCGCCATCATCGCCACCGGCCTGCAGCAGTGCCTGGCGGACGAGTCCGCGGCCGGCCAGGCCGACCTCAAGAAGATGGAAAAACTCTTCCTCGCCCTGGCGTGACCGCACAGCCGTGGCGCCGGACAGGCACGCTGCCGGTCGACGTCAGCCGTCCAGGGTGAGTTGATGACGATGGAAGTCGAAATGCTGAGTCGGGAAGCAGTAGATGTCCGCCAGTGTCATGTATTCCTTGAAGAACGGGTCCCATCGTGTCGGGTAGTACATACCCCGTGCCAGCTCCGATGCGCTCTCCGCATCCAGCCGCCGGTGCAGCTTGTCGATGACGTGGTCGAACATCACCACCATGCGTTCGGGACTCAGCGTGCTGCCACCGGCGTACGAGCCCAGGAAGTTGACCACGTCGAAGGGCTTGGTCCCTGCGTTCAGCAGTCGCGCGAATGACCGGCTGGCTCCGTCGGGTAGGTACGCGAAGGTCCGCGCCAGCCGGAGCAGGGCCCGGATGATCAGATATCCGAGCAGCATGTGGAACAGGAGTTGCCGGTTCGTCCAGCGCGTCCCGTTGGACCGCCTGCCGAGTGCCTGTCCGTCCGCCTGCTCGATGAGTTGGTGAAAGTCTTTCCGGGCTCGCTCGAACTCCTCATGCACCAACGGCCGCTCCATACCTCCTCATCCTGCGAGCCGCGAGTCCCGACGACAACCCCTGAGCTCCTTCATCCTGAACTCGCCGCAGGTCGAGGCGATGGGGTGGTGGTGTCAACGCACAACCGCCACCGGGCAGGGCGCGTAGTGCACCAGCGACCGGCTGGTGGAACCGAGCAGCAGTCCGCGGAACGCGCCCCGCCCACGCGAGCCGACGACCAGCAACTCGGCCGTCCGTCCGGTGTCGATGAGTACGTCGTCGGCGTGTCCGCGGACCAGTTCCTGTTTCACGAGGACGTCGGGGTACGTCTCGGAGCGACCCGCGATCGACTCCGCGAGGACTGTGGCGGCCTGCTGTTCCAGAGCATCGAGGTCGTAGACGAGTGGGAGCATGTCGCCCGGTCCGGTGCGAACGGGATCGTGCCAGGCCAGCACGGCGGTGAGTGTGGTGTTCCGGGCCTGCGCCTGCGCGAAGGCGAAGTCGATCGCCGCCGACGAGGTGGGGGAGCCGTCGACTCCGACGACGATTCCGTCGGCTCCCTCGGACCTCCATCGGGGCGGGATGACCACAACCGGGCAGGGCGCATGGGTCGCGACATGTGCTGACACCGAACCGACAGCCAGGTCGCGGAACTCGCCCAGCCCACGCGAACCGACCACCGTCAGTACCGCATCGGTTGCCTCCTGCAACAAAGCTGGAGCGGCGCCGCCGAACTGCAGCACCCCCTCGATCTCCAGGCCGGGATGCTCCGCACGCATGTGTGCACACGTCTGGTCGAGCAACCGCTGGGCCGCCTGGCGCAGTGATTCGGTCTGCAGGGAGACGCCGATCGGTCCGGACAACGGGACCGAGAGCACGTGCACCAGGCGGACCTTGGCGTGCCTGCGTCCCGCCTCGATGGCCGCCCAGTGGCCAGCCGTCTCGCTGGCCGGCGAACCGTCGTACCCGACGACGATGATCGGGGTTCCTGAACTCGTCATGACGATGTCCCTTCCTGCAGCGGCCAGTGCCAGTCACGGACCTCAGGCAGGTCGTCGCCGTGCTCGAGGATGTAGGCGTGGTGGCGGGTTCGCTGGTCGATGAGCCACTGGCGGACCGCCACTGCGCGCTGCCCGAGTCCGGGCACCCGGTCGATCACGTCGATGGCGAGGTGGAACCGGTCGAGATCGTTGCGGACGACCATGTCGAAGGGTGTGGTGGTCGTGCCCTCCTCCTTGTAGCCGCGGACATGCAGGTTGTCGTGGTTGTGCCGCCGGTAGGTCAACCGGTGGATCAGCCACGGATAGCCGTGGTACGCGAAGATGATCGGCTTGTCCTCGGTGAAGAGGGCGTCGAACTCGGCGTCGGTCAACCCGTGCGGGTGTTCCGAGGCCGGCTGCAGTCGCATCAGGTCGACCACGTTGACCACACGGATCCGCAACGAGGGCAGGTGTTCCCGGAGCAGGCTGACCGCGGCCAGCGTCTCCAGCGTCGGTACGTCGCCGGCGCAGGCCAGCACCACGTCGGGATCGCCCTCGTCGTTGCTCGCCCAGCTCCACACACCGAGGCCGCGGGCGCAGTGCAGTTCGGCCGCCTCGAGGTCGAGCCAGTCCTCCTGCGGGTTCTTTCCGGCCACGATCACGTTGATGTAGTCGCGGCTGGCCAGGCAGTGCGCCGTGCGACGTGAGCAGGTAGTTCAGGGAGGAGATCGGTCGGCGCCAGGGCAGTTGACGGGTGACCTTCAGCCACTTGGCGTGCTGGTTGACCATCGAGTCGACCAGGTGCACGAAGGCCTCGTAACATGAGAACCAGCCGTGCCGGCCGGTCAGCAGATATCCCTCGAGCCAGCCCTGGCAGGTGTGCTCGCTCAGGATCTCCATCACCCGGCCGTCCACCGCGAGGTGTTCGTCGGTCGGCAGTACCTCCGCGTTCCACGCCTTGTTCGTCACGTCGTACAGCGCGTCCAGCCGGTTGGAGGCGGTCTCGTCGGGTCCGAAGACCCGGAAGTTCCGTTCCTGCTCGTTGGCCTGCATCACGTCCCGCAGGAAGGTCCCGAGCACCCTGGTCGGCTCGTGCTTGACGCTGCCGGGCGCCGGTACGTCGACGGCGTACTCCGAAAGGTCGGGGAGCTCCAGCCCGCGGGAGAGGATCCCGCCGTTGGCATGCGGATTCGACCCCATCCGCCGGTCGCCGTCTGGTACCTGGTCCAGCAGTAGCGGCACCGGCCGCCCGGCGTCGTCGAACAGCTCCTCCGGTCGGTAGCCGCGCAGCCATTCCTCCAACAGTGCGAGGTGCTCCGGTGACGTTCGTACGCCGGACAACGGGACCTGGTGAGCTCGCCAGGTCCCCTCGATCAGGACACCGTCGACCTCTCGCGGCCCGGTCCAGCCCTTCGGCGTACGAAGTACGATCATCGGCCACGCACGACGCGACGCGGACGGATCAGCCTTGGCCTCGGATTGGATGTCCGCGATCTCGTCGAGGACGCGGTCGATGGTAGCGGCGAGGCTCTGGTGGACCAGTTCGGGATCGTCGCCGTCGACGAGATAGGGCTGGTAGCCGTAGCCCTCCAGGAGACTGGTGAGCTCGTCGTCGCCGATCCGCGCCAGGATCGTCGGGTTGGCGATCTTGTAGCCGTTCAGGTGCAGGATCGGCAGCACCGCGCCGTCGGTGCGCGGGTCGATGAACTTGTTGGAGTGCCATGATGCGGCGAGAGGGCCGGTCTCGGCCTCACCGTCACCGACGACACAGGCGACGACCAGATCCGGGTTGTCCAGTACGGCGCCGTACGCGTGGCTGAGCGAGTAGCCGAGCTCGCCACCTTCGTGGATCGAACCGGGCAGTTCAGGAGCCACATGGCTCGGGATGCCACCGGGGAACGAGAACTGGCGGAACAGATGGTTCATGCCGTGCTCGTCGCGCGGTACGTCGGGATAGGTCTCGCTGTAACTGCCTTCCAGCCACGTGTTCGCGGCGATGGCCGGGCCGCCGTGGCCGGGGCCGATCACGTACATCATGTTGAGGTCTCGCTGCTTGATCGCGCGGTTGAGGTGCGCGTACAGCATGTTCAGCCCGGGCGTGGTGCCCCAGTGGCCCAGCAACCTCGGCTTGACGTGCTCGGCCCGCAGCGGTTCGGTCAGGAGGGCGTTGCGCAGCAGATAGATCTGGCCGACGGACAGGTAGTTGGCAGCCCGCCAGTAGGCATCCAGCGCCCGCACCTCGTCGTCCGTCAGTGGCTTGTCGGTGATCTGCCGCATCTGCGCTCCTCGGGTCTCGTCACATGTGCTTCAACCCTGCGGCCCGCGACCCCGAAGCAACCAGGGCCGAAAGTCCGTCGAACCAGGGCCGGTAGGTCCCACCCTCGGGGTCGTGGGGGTGCGATCACCTGGTGGTCCCGGCTCTGGTTGCTGCCGGCAACGTGTGGGGCTTCGGCCCTTGCAGCGGGAGCCGGACGGGGCGCATGGTGTAGGCGTGGCCAGGATGAAGTGGGACGAGCTCAGTCCTCGCAGGCGCCGCCTGATCGTCGTGGGTGGTGCTGTTGACGGTGCGCTGAAGATCGCCGCTCTGGCCGATCTGGTGCGTCGGCCGGCTGCTGAGGTCAGAGGACCCAAGTGGGGCTGGGCTCTCGCCATCATGCTGATCAACTCGGCCGGTGCGGTGCCGATTGCGTACTTCACCTACGGCCGGCTGAGGCCGCCGACGACGTAGCGGTCACGAGTCGCGGCGCCGACGGCAGGCTCCGAGCGTCGCCGCCCGTACTGCCACGGGCATCGCTCCGGCCATCATCTACGTTCGCGCGCGAACCGTCCTGGACATGTGATCAGGCCGGGAGGGTGAGGTTGCGGTGGCGGAGTGAGATCAGGCCGGCCAGCGCGAGGACCGTGAAGGCTGTGGTCAGCGCGAGGACCGGGGCGGCCGTGACGGGAACTGCTGGGGCCTTGGGGATGTGGGTGAACGGCGAAACATCCTGCAGCCACTGCGGCAGTTTGAGGTTGGGGCCGAACAGCGGGCCGATCAGGATGAACCCCAGGAGCAGCGCCCAGGACACAGGGCCGGCGAAGCGGGGCGTCAGTCCGACTGCGGCGATCACGACAGCGCTGACCACCAGGATTGCAGGCAGTTGTACGAGGGCGGCGCCGAGCAGAACGCGCACCTGCCCGCCGCGGTCGCCGAGCACCCCGCCCGCGGCGATTCCGGTGCCGATGGCGAAGAGCAGAAGCAAGGCGGCGGAGCCGAGCACCGCAGTGGCAGCGTGACCGGCGGCCCATCGGAACCGGCTGACCGCGGTCGAGAGGATCTGCTCCAGCGGTCCGTCGGCCTCCTCGGCGCGCATCCGCAGCAGCACTTGTACGGCGTAGATCGCCGCGGCCATTCCCGCCATCTGCAGGACGGAGGCGCGGTAGGCATCGAGGATCTGCTCGCTACCGCCCATCTGCGTGTACCAGTCGCGGGCCGCACCCGTGGAGTTCTTGACTTGTCCGATCAGGCCACCCATGACGAAGCCGAAGCCCAGCATGCCCACAGCCCAGCCGATGAATGCGCCACGCTGGAGCCGCCAGGCCAAACCGAACGGGCCCCGCAGGACTCGACCGGCCCGCGCGTGACCGGGACGTTGCGGCAGCAGTCCCTGCCCGAAGTCGCGCCGTGCGGCCAGCATGACCGCCGTGCCGACGCAGGCAATGACCAGGGCGGCCACCAGAGCGAGCGGCCACCAGTGGTTGCCGCCGAATGGCCGCATCTGCTGGCCCCAGCCGATCGGAGACAGCCAAGCCGGCCACGCGCTGTTCACCCGCAGGCCGCTGGGATCGGCGTTTCCGGCCATGTTGCCGATCCCGCTGGTCAGGAAGGCGATTCCGAGGACGGCGGCAGCGAGACCGCTGGCGGCGCGGGTGCTCGAAGCAAGTTGAGTGGTGACAGCAGCCACCCCGGCGAAACTGATTCCTACCGCGGCGACTGCGGCCCCGGCAGTGAGCGAGCCGCCGGCCGGCTGCCCGGCGGCCATCAGTCCCAGGCCCAGCAGGACCGCCAGTACGGCGTTGGCGACCACAGTCACGATCAAGGTGGCCGCAAGACTGGCGAAGCGACCCACGACCGCGGCACCGATCAGCTCTGCGCGGCCCGTTTCCTCGCTCTGCCGGGTGTGCCGCACCACAGCGAAGATGCTCATCAAGGCGGCGAGGACTGCCAGCAGGAGGTAGTCGCGGACCATGGCGTACGCGCCGACGGTGGGTCCTGACGCCAGCCCCAGCATTCGTATCCCGGGATTGGTTGCGGTGATATGTGTCTCCTGGACCAGATCGGCGGTCGGGTTGCGGAAGTCATTGGCCCACAGAGCGGTGGTAGCGGCGGCGAAGGCGGTCAGTCCGAGGATCCAGGCCGGGAGGCTGAATCGGTCGCGACGCAAGGCGAGGCGGGTCAGGGCGGCGGTGCCGCTCAGCGCGTTCATCGGACACCAGCCAGGTCCGTGCGCCCCGAGGTCACGTCGTCGCCGTAATGACGCAGGAACAGTTCCTCCAGAGTGGGTGGGGAGCTGACGAGGCTACGTACGCCGAACGACACCAGGCGCTCCAGCACACTGTTGAGCTCGCTCTGATCCACGCTGAACTTCGTCAGCGAACCGTTGAGGTCGACGTCGTGCACACCGGGCACGTGATCGATCCCGTCGATCGGCCGGGAGGTCTCCACGACGACGCTCGTACGCGTCAGATGCCGCAACTGGTCGAACGTGCCCGATTCGGCTGCCCGACCGGCGCGCACGATGGTCACCCGGTCGCACAATGCCTCCACCTCGGACAGGATGTGGCTGGACAGCAACACGGTGCTGCCCGCCTCACGCCGTTCCCGCACCACGTCCTGGAACACCGTCTCCATCAACGGATCCAGACCTGACGTGGGCTCGTCGAGCAGGTACAGCTCGACATCGGACGCGAACGCCGCGACCAGCGCCACCTTCTGCCGGTTGCCCTTGGAGTAGGCACGGCAGCGCTTGGTCGGGTCCAGCGCGAAGCGATCCAGCAGGTCGGCGCGTCGCGAGCGGTTGTAGCCGCCGCGGAGCGAACCCAGCAGGTCGATCACCTCACCGCCGGTGAGATTGGGCCACAGGTTGACCTCGCCGGGCACATAGGCCAAGCGGTGGTGGAGACGCACAGCTTCACGCCAAGGATCGCCGCCCAGCACACTGACCTCGCCGCCGTCGCGTCGGAGTAGTCCCAGCAGAATCCGGATCGTGGTGGTCTTGCCGGCGCCGTTGGGGCCCAGGAAACCATGGATCTCCCCGGGTGCGACGCTCAGCTCCAACTGGTCGAGGGCCTGCGTCGAGCCGAAGTTCTTGATCAGCCCGGACGTCGCGATTGCTGCCGTCATCTTCCTCACCTCGCCAAGCAGTTGGGTCCTGACGGCCAGAACCTCTGAATCCACTCTTCGCCGACGCCGGTGAACACGTGAGAGGCGTTCGACCCACGCCTATCGCCGGACGACCACGTCAACTAGGGACCTCTGGTCCGACCTGGGCTGACACCGCTGACTTGGATCGCGTAGACCGCGGCGCGGTCATGGCGAGACCTTGTTTGCTTCGAGGTGGAGTGCGGTCGCGAGGAATGTGGTGACGCGCTGTTCCCACTCGTGCGGGTGGGTTTGGAGGGCGTCGGTGTGTCCCGTGCCTGGGACGATCCACAGGTCGACGCTGCTGGTTGACGCGGACTGGATGTAGCGGCCCGCGCTTCCTTCGTCGGCACGGTCGCCGGCGGCGATGAGCAGCACTTCTCGTGGCGCGGTCGCAGCCACGGCAGCGCGCAACGCCGGTGGTTGATCCGCGGCCGTGAGGAGGTCGGTGATGCCGTAGGTGAGCCAGTCCAGACCCTCCTGAAGAGTGCCGCGCCAGCCGAACTCGTCGGACAGCCACGCCCGGTCGGCGGTGACTCGGTGGGTGGCGCCTTCGGCAACGACGGCGCGGATCCTTCGGTCGCCCGCCGCGGCACCGATGACCTCCTCGCCGCCCATCGACAATCCGACCGCCGCAATCAGCTCGTCGTCGACGTCCGGTCGCGTCTGAAGGAACGACACCGCCGCGGCGACGTCTTCGTCGCCGTACCAACCGAAGTCCATGGCGCGTCCGTCGCTGCGACCGTGACCGCGCGCGTCGAAGAGCAGTACGCCGTACCCGTGCCGTGCCAGCACGACAGCGTGGTCGAGGACACTCGAGCGAGTCGAGCCCGCCCCGTGGAGCAGGACAACGGCTGCATGGTTGCCCGAGGGGATGTACCAGCCCGCGAGAGCGACCCCGTCAGCCGTTGGAAACGCGACTTCTTCGAACGCCAGGCCGCGGCCTGCCGGCGTGGTCGAGCCGACCGTTGTCGGTGGCACGTTGGTGGCCGCAACCGCCGGACCGATCGACACGACCGCGATGGCGACGACAGCCAGCAGGGCCGGTACCAGCGGGATCCGGCGCCAGCTCCGGGCGACACGCAACAGGGCCACCCCGCTGACAGCGATCAGCACCTGACCGGCTACCAGGACGGCGAGACCGATGACGGTGACGAGATCGAAGCCAACCTTCGCCAGGTACGGCGGACCGAGGCCCACCCCGACTCCGAGCACGAGACATCCGGCAACGAACACCAGGCTCGCCCGGAGGATCCGTGGACGGGTTTCGACGCGCTTCATGGTGTGCCACCTCCACCGCCGATTCACTCCCAGCCTGTGCTGCGGGGAGATCGCCAGACAGGGCCGGAGGTCCTCGGTTTGGTGCGGGCATTCGTCAGGTCTGAACGAGGGTCCTAAGGCCCGAGTCCAAGGCGCTGAGGCCCACCCGAACAGCGGTCAGAGCGGGGATTCGCTTGACGAGTTCGGTCGAGCGAACAGGGCCAGGTCTTTGCCGATGAGGGCGTCGACGCCGAGGTGGTTTGCGTGGTGGAGTGCGTCTTCGGTGTCGACGGGCCAGGTGAACACGAAGTCGGCGCCGCCGCGGAGCTCGGTGACGAGGTCTGGGGTGAGCAAGCGGCGGTGTACGCAGACTCCGTACGACGTGCGGGTGCGGAGCCGTCTCCGCAGTCGGCGTACGCCGCGACGGCTTCCGGCCGACAGCACGAGGCGTACCTGTGGATGATCCCGGAAGGCATCGAGCATCCACCAGTGCTGCGTGCAGATGGTGACTGGGACGTCCGGCAGCGCCGCAGCGAGTCTCTTCGCCAGGCGTGGGTGGACGCCTTTCAGGTCGAGCAGCAGGCGGCGGTCACCGTCCAGCGCCGCGAGTACGTCGGCCAGCTCGAGCAGCGGTGTGTCGCGGCGGCGGACGAACTCGCCGTGGTCCCAGAGCCACCATGGTCCGAGCGACTTGAGATGCCGTACTTCCAGGCGCCCCCGGAACGCGTGGATGTCGGCCTCGACCAGGTCCGCGCCCGCGTCCAAGGCGGCGCGCAGCGTGGTCAGGTCGTTCCCGGCCCGATGCGCGACGACGAGCCGGGGTCTCACGTCGTACCGGGGTGCGGCTCGGTGAACCAGCCGCGCCAGCGCAGCAGCAGGCAGCCGCCGCCGAGCAGGAGTGCCGGGATCCAGTAGAGCAACGCGGTCAGCGCGACCGCGCCGAATGCGGCGGTCCACGAGACGCCGATCGACGCCAGGCCGGCGACGAGAGCGCCCTCGCGTGGGCTCGCACCGTGGACGCCGGGCAGGACGCCGGCAAGCTGACTGGCTCCGAACACGGCGACGAGCTGCATCGCGGACACCGAGTCGCCGACGGCGTGGATCGCGCCGATCAGCAGCCCGAGGATCGTGATCTGGTAACCGACGGACAGCAGCACACCGAGGGCGAAAACTTTCGGTGACGGCCACGGCCAGCGACGGGCCAGACTGGGCCTGCGGCGGTTCACGACCAGAGCCGCCACGAGTACGACGGCCGCCGCGCCGGCCGCGACCGCGAGAACGGCCGGAGGCATCGTCACCCCGCAGACCGCGACCGCGGCAATCAGGCCGACCGCGCCGACGAACCGGTCGAGTGCGACCTCCGAGACCGCGGCTGTCCGTCGTAAGCCGACGCGTTCCAGCCGATGGATCCGCCACAGGTCCGCGCCGGCGTGCCAGGGCGAGATGAGGCCGAGAACCTCACTCTCCGCGTACGCCCGCAGATGCCAGCGCCGCGTGCGGCCGCTGCCGGACAGCGCGTGCCAGCGCAGTGGGCACAGCACGTACTTTCCGATCGCGAACGGCAGCAGACCCACGACGGCAGGCAGGAACGCCGTGTGAGGCACGCGGTCGACATTCCACAGGGACAGGCCGACTGCGATCAGCAGTGCGGTGATGCGGGTGATGCGGTGGGTGACGATCGCGTGTGCGATCCGCCAGATCGGTGCAATGCGCCCATGACCCAGCTGCACGGAGGGCTCCTTCCGGCGCCCGGGACAGCGGAGAGTGAGGGGTTGGCTCCAGCCAGCCGGGTGCCTGACGCGTCAGACAATAGCTCCAGTGCCCAAGTCTCCGCATCTTGATGTACGCGACGTGGACGCGCGGGCGCACCCGGATCAGGGTGATCGACGGCGTGGCCTGGTCAACTGGTCCCCGCGCGCTTGGTTGCTGCCAGGGGCGCGCTGGGCGGCGGGAACTGTCGATGTCGGGCTCGGGGAGGCCGCGCGTGCCGTCCGGCCAGCCGGGCTGCCACCAGCAAGGCGAACAGGGCGATCGCGCCGCCGGCCAGGCCGTCGACGAGGTAGTGGTTCGCGGTCAGGACGATCGAGGCGAGCATCGCCACTGGCATCAGCCAGCCGAACATCCGACCGATCCAGTGGCCGGCGAGGCTGGCCCAGGCGATGCCCATCAGGAGGTTCCAGCCGAGGTGCAGGCTGGGCACCGCGGCGTACTGGTTCACGAACGCGGGCGGTTGCAGGACGCGGTAGGCCGAGGTCTCCGCGGTGACGGTGTCGACGAAGCCGTACTCGGGCAGGAACCGTGGCGGTGAGACCGGGAACATCGCGAAGATGACGAGTCCGATGGCGCCGGAGATCAACATGGCGTTGCGGAACCGGGGGTACTCGTCGCGGTGTCGTACCAGGAGCCACAGCAGGGTCACGGCGAGTACCGGCCAGTGACCGTAGATGTACACGTAGCTGACAGCTTCGGGTAGCCAGCCGTGGTCAGCGATGGCTGCCTGCAGCCCGGGCTCGACGAAGACTCCGGCCGAGCGTTCAAGGTCCACTACGCGCTCGGCGTTGCGGTACGCGAGGTCGACCCGGGTCTCCATCAGGCCCCGGACCCCGAAGTAGAGCGCGATCGCGGTGAGGATGAGCGCGATTTCCCATGCGACCCGCCGACGTCGTGCTCCAGCCAACCTCACTGACATGAGTGCACCCCCTACACACCACAGTGCCAGTTCGGCACCCGTAGGCACAGGGACTATTGGGGTAGTCGCCTGAAGGCCTTGTGCCCTGTGCCGAAGCGTGCCGCGGGCGGCGCGCACTGACCGCCCTCGTGGTCGCGGTGTCGCGAACCGAGCGGCAGGCGGACGGCTTCGCCACCATGGTCACCTTCGCGCTGCTGCTGCTCGGCGGCAACTTCGTCCTGATCAGCCAAGCTCCTGAGGCGCTGCGGCGACTGGCTCTACTGACACCCAATGGGTGGGCACTCCGCGGCTTCACCGACCTCGCCACCGGAGCCGCCGCCGGGAGCGCAGTCCGTCCTGTGCTCGCGATCCTCGGCCTGGCCGCGGTGCTCGGAGCACTCGCCGTGCTCGTCGGCCGTCGGAGGGTTGCCACATGACCGCGTTGGCTGTTGCCGGTGCCTCACTGCGCAGAATGCTGAGGGACCGAACCGCGCTGTTCTTCATCGTGCTCCTGGCAAGCCGCCGTACGGTCCGCTGTTGCGGCTGCTGTGGGTCGGCATGCCGAACGGGTTCAGGCTGCCGCGTTCGCTGCGCGGATGACCGGAAGCACTGTCCGGGAGCAGTTGCCCGCGGCAACCGCACTGCAGCGGGTCACGCCACGCATCACCGTCGCAAGCCAGAACGTTGCGACCGGAAGTGACTACCTGCCACTCGGATTCAGTTACAGCGCCCCGACGATGCTGGTGCTGTTCGTGTTCATCAACGCCCTGGCCGGTGGCGCGTCGATCATCCAGACGCGGCAGCTCGGCATCTACAGCCGGGCGAGGGCGGCGCCGGTCCGGACCAGAAGCCTGGTGCTCGGAGAGGCCCTGTGCTACTTGACGTTCGCCTTGCTGCAGTCCGTTCTGATCGTCGGTGTCGGAGCACTGCTGTTCGGAGTCGGCTGGGGCAATCCGCTCGCTGCGATCGCCCTGATCGCGACTTGGGCGCTCGTCGGCACCGGAGCCGGCATGCTCAGCGGTGCGACGTTCAAGACCCCGGACCAGGCGTCGGCGATCGGGCCGGTGCTGGGCATCGGGTTCGCCATGCTCGGCGGATGCATGTGGCCGCTGGAGATCGTGCCGGAGGGTGTCCGCACACTCGGTCACGCGACACCGCACGCCTGGGCGGTGGACGCCTGGATCACCGTGTTGTCCCGAGCCGGTGACGTCACCGATATCGCTACCGAGCTGGCCGTGCTCGCCGGGTTCACCCTGGGCATGCTCGGCCTGGCGTCGGTGCTCCTGCAACGACGACTCAGCAGCTGACGTCCGGCTCAGCCGTCGTACGGAGGCGGGGCGGACGCCGTGCGGAACTCGTGGAGCATCGCCGGTACGGCGAAGGCGAGGGCCGGTACGCACCAGAGCCAGAAACCCCAGCCGAACAGCATCAGGGCGAGGTGGAAGGCGACCACCGCGACGTAGCCGAGGCGGGGTGCGCGGACGAGCAGCACCGCGATCATGAATTCGGCCGCACCGAGCAGCAGGGCCCAAAGGGTCGGGTGCGCCATGAAGACGTTCTGCCAGCCGTCGTAGACCCAGCCGAACAACGCTTCGTCCGCGAACGGCCGATAGGAGTCGGGGCTCCCGATGGCGAGGCCGACGTGGACGAAGGCGCCCGCGCCGAACATCGCCACGAAGCCCCAGTGGATCGTCCGCCAGACCCGCGCGGGTTCGATCTGTACGGGGATGGTGCTGTTGGTCATCGTGGATCAGCCTCCGATCGTGGCTGCGGGGATGACGGCCACCGGGCAGTTGGCGTGGTGGAGGACGGTCTGGCTGACCGATCCGAGCAGCATGCCGCTGAAGCCGCCCCGTCCGCGCGCCCCGAGCACGATCAGGCGTGCGTCGGCGGACAGGCGAAGCAGGTGTTCGGCGGGATGGCCGGTGATCTGGACGAGTTCGGCGTCCTGACCGTGTTCGCGGTCGTGCACCGCTTCACGGAGCTCCTCCTGGGTGATTCGGTGGAGCTCGGTCTGTGGCGGCTGGGCGGCGACCACGCGGACCTTGAGATCGTGCCGGTGGGCGTAGTCCAGGCCGACCTCGAGCGCGAGCCGGCTGGCGGACGAGCCGTCGTACCCGATCACCACGTGACTGCCGGACTCGCCACCGAGGTCGGGGCGTACGACGACGATCGGGCAGCGGGCGTTGGCGGCCAGGTCCAGGCCGGTCGAGCCGATCAGCGCACCCAGCATCACCCCGAGGCCGCGGCTGCCGATCACCACCAGGTCCGCCTCCGCCGACGCCTTGATGAGCGCGGCCGACGCGGAACCGTCCTCGAGCCGCCCGTCGACAGCAACCGCGGGATCGAGTTCGCGGGCGAGCGCGATCGCGGTGCTGACGATGTGATCAGCGGCCGCGCGGTGCTCGGACGTCTTCTCGGTCTGCCCGGGGCGCAGCGGCGTGACGGCCTGGATCAGGTGCAGTTCGGCTCCGCGGGCCGCGGCTTCAGCCGTCGCCCATCGGATTGCGGCCTCGGCGGCCGGCGAGCCGTCGACACCGGCCACGACTGGTCTGGGTCTCATTGCGTCTCCTCCCGTAGCCCACACCTTCACGATGCACCGGCGCCCGGCTCCACAGGCAGGGGCAAAGGTCCCACGACCTGAGAACAGTCCCAGTGACTGGAGACCTTGGGCCCTGGTCCGATCCGGCACGAGTGGCGAGCTTGGAGATTGAGAAGGGATACGTGACGCCATGACCACCGAGCGAACGACCGCGACTAGTTCGACTCACGTGGGCGGACCGCTGGAATCGGGTGTCCGCCGCACCGCCGTGACGCTGTGGTCCAGCGTCGCGCTTGCTCTGGGCATCGTGACGGCATCGGCGTACGGTCTGTTCGCTGCCGAGCCGTACCGCGATCTTCCGGCCGCGACCGTGCTGGGCGCCCAGGCCCAGGACGTCTGCAGCATCCTGGTCGCCGGCCTGCTGGTCCTCCTCGTCCGTCGCCGCCACGTGTCTCCGCGAGACCACCTCGCCCGGCTCGGCCTCTTGGCGTATGTCGTGTACAGCTACGCGATCTACCTGACCGGCGTCCCGATGAACCGCGTCTTCCTCGTGTACGTGGCGATCGAGTCGCTCGCCGGCGCGGCTCTGCTCAACGGGTTGTTCCGTCTGCGTGGTTCGGCCTGGCAACGGCTCGATTCGCGCCGCCTCGAGCGAGGGACCGGCTGGATGCTGCTCGTCGTAGCGGTCCTGTTCGCGCTGCTCTGGCTCTCGACGCTCGTTCCGTACGCCGCCGGCGGACCTGCCCCGGACCCGGAGGGCGTCGGTGGCGCGCCGTATCCGGTGTTCGTGCTCGACCTCGTCGTCGTACTTCCGTGCATCGCAGCCGTGGGACTGATGCTCCTGCGCGGCCGGCCCGTCGGCGGCCCGCTGGCGGTGGTGGCGCTCATCAAGATCGTCACGTTGTTCACGGCCCTCTGGGCGGGAGCCGCGGCCGTCCTGGTCACCGGAGAGACGTTGCACCTCGGTCCCGACGCAGGCCCGTCGGCAGCATTGCTCGTGGCAAGCATCTGGCTGACCGCGCGATGGCTTCGCGCTCTCCGTGCCGACGAACACACCTTCCTCAGGCCGAGCCTGTGGGAGGACGAGTCACCGCCCGACGACCCGACCCGAGGTGTGCAATGACCGAGACCGCCACGCAAGAGCGCATCGCCGGATGGGTCACCAGGCATCCCTTCGCCACCTTCGTCCTCGTGGCCTACGGGATCTCGTGGACGCTCTGGGGCATCGCCGCCGCCGGCGGGGGCAAGGTCGCCTTCCTGGCCGGTGTCTTCGGGCCGATGGCGGCAGCCGGGCTGGTGACGTACTGGACCGGCGGCTCCATCCGGGCATGGCTCGCACCTGTCCTGGCCTGGCGGGTAGGAGTGCGATGGTGGGCGTATGCGCTCGGGCTGCCGATCTTGTTGTTCGCCGTCGTGTCCCTTGCCCTGCAGTTGACGGGCGAACCGATCGAGTGGCGGCTCGCGGTGGATCGGCTGCCCGCCTACGCCGCCGGCTTCCTCTTCGTCCTCGTTCTCGGTGGAGCCATGGAGGAGCTCGGATGGCGGGGTTATGGTCTGCCGCATCTTCTCGAGGACCGCTCCCCGATGCGAGCGACCCTGATCATCGGCCTCGTCTGGGGGATCTGGCACGTTCCCGTCTATGGTCCGTTGGGGTTCGTGGTCCCGATGGTCCTTGCCTTCTTCTACACCTACCTGTGGGCCAAGACCAGCAGTGTGCTGCTGTGCATCGTGCTTCACGCGAGCTTCACGCCCGCCCAGGACAACCTCATCCTGATGGCGCATGACCGCGCCTACACGTCCGCGCTGGACCGACCCGACTGGGCCATCCTGGCTGTCTACCTGGCCGCGGTGGCGATCCTTGTCGCGGTCACCCGGGGCCGTCTGGGCTTACGCCGGGGGTGAGTACTTGGGTGCGGCACGCGTAGTGCTCGACCAGCTGGAACGGGCCGCCGTTGACGGAGGCCTCGTTGCGCCACGTCATCGTGGTGTCGTCGACGAGATGCCAGACCAGGCGGATCCGGATCGGCTTCCGGCCGATCGTCTGGAAGGTGAGCAGGTCACCGTCGATCCAGCCACGCAGGATCTCGGTGTGCCCGTAGTTGTCGGCGATCGTGGCGCGGTACTCCTTGGCCTGCGGGTCCCAGCCGGCCACCCAGTGCAGGTGCCAGCGGAGCACGAAGATGCCGTCGGCAAGGAACTGGTCCTGCCAGTAGTCCCCGACGATCCACAGACCGTCCTGAATCACCCGGTGGACGCCGCCACCGGTCGCGGTCATCGGGGGACTGTCGGGGCCGAGCGCGCCGGCCTCGATCGTTCCGGTCCAGGTGACGTCGCGGTGGAAGCGGGCCAGCGCCCGCATCTCCGTCCCCGCCTGGAGTGGCATCGAGATCGTGCCGGTCCGGATGTCCATCGCGAACTCCTCACTGTTGATGTGGCGCAGAGAAAGTGGTGTGCTCTGCCTTCATCCGGCTCACCTGCCGTGGCTGGTCGCGATGTCGCGGCCGTCGAGAGACGGCAGGGCGAGGGCGACCAGGACGGCGGCGCCGCCGAGGAGCCAGAGGTAGGCAGCCGGCAGGCCGGCGCCGAGGGGGCCACCGGTGAAGGCCTGGTGGAAGGGTGAGAGCGGCGCCCACGATTCGACGGCTTCGAGCATCAGGCCGGCCGCGTAGAGCACGTAGCCGCCGGTCGCGGCCACGGCCGAGAAGGCGATCGCCACCGCGCGACGGCCGGTGAGGGCGCCGACGGCCAGGGCGAGTTCGCCGTACTCGATGCCGAGCAGCGTCATCGCGATCGCTCCGCCGGCGGCGTCGGACGGGCCGATGCCGAGGTCGAAGGCGAGACTTCCGAGGAGGGTCGCGGTGAACAGGACGAGCCCGAGCGTCGCGATGGAGACGGCCAGGGCGAGCGCCTTGTCGAGCACGATCCGGGCACCCGACACGGGCGTGACGAGGAGCGGCTCGAGGGTGCCTTGCTCCTCTTCGCCGGCGATCGCCTTCGCGCCGCGGCTGATGCCGTACACGAGGAACATGCCGGGCAGCAGCAGGGTGAAGAGTTCGGCGTTGAGGAAGCCGATGCCGGTCGTCATCGCCTCGAGATCGAAGAACGTGCGCATCTCCTCGGGGAAGGACTTGTACAGGTCCTGCAGGCCCGGGGCGTCCCGGATCGACGGCCACAGCGCGCACTCCAGCAGCACCAGGAACGCGATCGCGACGGACCAGCCGAACAGCCCGCGGCGGTGATCGTGCAGTGTCTTGAGGAAGACGGTTTGGAACATCTGGCTCATCCTCGCGCCCGGTAGTAGTCGAGGAAGACCGATTCCAGGTCGGCCTCGTGCGTGACGATGTTGGTCACCTCGTACGGAGCGACCGCCGTCACGAGTTGCGCGGTCGACCCGGTCACGGTCACGTGGGCGGTCTGGGCATCAGCGGCGACTTCCTGTACGCCGGGGACACCGCGGATCACGTCGATCGGTGCGGCCGCGGCGAAGGTGAGGTCGAGCCGTCGGCGAGCCTGGTTCCGGAGAGCTTCGATCGACTGGGTGGTGACGAGTTCACCGCGCCGGAGGATGCCGACCGTGTCCGCGACTGCCTCGACCTCCGACAGGATGTGCGACGACAGGAAGACGGTCCGGCCGGCATCCCTGCACTCCCGGAGCAGCGCCAGGAACTCGCGCTGCATGATCGGGTCGAGTCCACTGGTCGGCTCGTCCAGGACCAGCAGGTCTGGCTCGTGCATGAATGCCTGGACGATGCCGACCTTCTGCTTGTTTCCGTGCGACAGGGCACCGATCCGGGCGGTGAGGTCGAGCTCGAACCGTTTCGCCAGTCCGTCGATCATCGTCTGGTCCACCCCGCCGCGCAGGTGCGCGAAGTAGCGCAGGTACTGGGTCACCGTGAGATCGGGGTACGGCACGAACTCGCCGGGCAGATAGCCGATCCGCCGTTGCAGGGCGTCGTACTGATCGGCGGCGTCGAAGCCGAAGACCATCGCCGAGCCGGAGGTCGGGCGGATCAGCCCGGTGAGCAACCGGATCGTGGTGGTCTTGCCGGCGCCGTTGGGACCGAGGTAGCCGAAGACGATGCCGCGCGGCACGTCCAGATTCAGCTCCGTCAGGGCGAGTTGCCGGCGGAACCTCTTGGTCAGTCGGCGGGTCCGGATCGCGAGATCCATCTGATGGTCCTCCCTCCACTCCACTTCTGACGCTAGGAAGGAAAAGGCCGGTCCGGTCAGGGTCCAAGGTCCACACCACCCGGTCCCTACGCCCCTTCGTGGTCCCGGGTCCGGCCGGGCGGTAGTCCGTCGGCGGCCGTCAGCAACTCGCGTAACCGGTGGACGAACCGCGCCGCGGGGGCGCCGTCGACGATGTCGTGGTCGACGCTGACGGTGAGCTGGAGCCACTCGCGCTCGATCAGTTGCCCGGCGCAAAGGGCTGGGCGGGCGGTGATGCCGCCGATGACGATGCTGAGGGTGTGCAGCTGGAAGCCGATGCCCCAACCGCCGCCCGCGCCGAACATGCCGACCGCGGTGATGCCGACGGTCCCGGCCAGCGCTCGCTGGCGGTCCGGCAGCCGATGCAGTGCGCCGAGCAACCCCGTGCGCACGACGGCGGGCAGGAGCAGGTAGGCACGCGCCCAGCTGGCCCTGCGGACCGAGGGGCTCCGGCTCGGATCGGCCTTGACCGCGCGGATCTCGTGGTGAATCTCCCGCACCGATCGACCGCCGGCATCGCGGACGACATGGGTGAAGGCGAAGGGAGACCCTTCCAGGGTGACTTCGACGGGGAGGCCGATGTCGACGCGCTGGAAGATCACCTGCCGGCCACGGAGGTCGCGGTACGCCTGGACGGCCGGCTCGGCGGCGACCGCGCGTCCCACGCAGGCGATCACCCACGCGGTGAACGACAGTTCCTCACCGGTCTTCGCCCGATGCGCGCGCAACGCTTCGCGGGCCGCCGTCACATCCACCTCGATCAGGCCGTGGATGGCGTGTCGCCGGCGGGCGGTCCGGCCCGTGTCGATGATGAGCCGGCGGACCCATGGCACCGGCACGACCTTCGAGTCCTGATGATGCACGAGGCCACCTCCAGATCGGTCTGCCTTGAGCATCTGTCTGCTCCGTAGCCGCCCACACCGGCCATTCGGTCCTGTGCACCGGGACCTTCGGCACCTGATCGCTGAACTTCCCCTCCTGGGTGTCCCGGTCTCGGTGGCGTCAGGTCACCAGCAGAGTCACAGCGGCGAAGTAGACCACGATCGAGAGCAGGTCCTGGATCACCGTGGCTACAGGGCCGGACCCGAACTGCTGAGCGGCGCCGGTGGGTCGGCGGCGACAGAACCGCGGAGGGTATTCCGTGGAGTGCATTGGGGCCGCGAGCCGCAGGCGGAAGCTCGCCGCCCGCTCATCGACGTACTGCTGGATTGAGCCCGCCCGTCAGCTGCCGGGTGCCGGCCAGGTTCCGGTCTCGCCGGGGCGGAGGAGCCGGGTGTGGCCGTAGCAGCGGACGGTCACCCCGCGCCCGGATCCCTGGTCGACCGAGACCACCAGGCCGGCCGCCGAGACCTCCACCGTCAGCCGGTACTCGCGGTACCACAGCGGCATTCGCAGGACGCCCAGGCCGGACGGCCAGCGTGGGCGGAATCGGAGCACATCCCGGGAGACCGACAGGCCGGTGAAGCAGCGCTGGATCAGGTCCACGCTGCCCGCCATCGCGGCGAGGTGGATCCCCTCTGCGGTGGTACTGGTCTGGACGGCATCGCCGAGGTCGCTGTGCACGGCCTCATGGAGGAAGCTGAGCGCCTGGTCCGGTGCGAGCGAGGTGAGGCCCCAGGCATGCACGATCGCGCTCAACGACGAGCCGTGGCAGGTCCGGGTCAGGTAGTAGTCGACCGTCCGGCGGATAATGTCGGCGGACAGCGGGTAGCCCAGCCGATGCATCACGTCGTGGAGTTCCTGCCGGGGCAGCAGGTACAGCAGCATCAGGACGTCGGCTTGCTTCGAGACCTGGTACGACGTCACGTCGTGCCCCTCGGCCTCGAGGATCCGGTCCATCCGGCGGATGTCGCCGTACCGGTCGCGGTAGTGCGGCCAATCGAGCTCGGCGAGGTCGCCGTACCCCTCGAACTGGCTGATCACCCCGTCGTCGTGGAACGGTACGAACATCCGCCGGGTCAGGTCGTCCCAGTGGTTCAGTTCTTGCGGCTGGAGACCGAGCGCTTCCGTCAGTTCGGACCGTCGCCAGACAGGCAGCGCCTCGAGTGCCCGGGCGGCGATGCCCAGCAACCAGGCGGCCATCACATTCGTGTAGGCGTTGTTGTCGATCCCCTCGGCGGGCCGATCCGGGTAGCCGGTGTGGAACTCGTCCGGTCCGACCACGCCTCGGATCACATAGCGGTCCCGGGCCTTGTCGTACCGCGCGAGGCTGGCGAAGAAGCGCGCCACCTCGATGATCACTTCGGCCCCGTGGTCGGCCAGGAACTCCCGATCGCCGGTCGTCTCGACGTACTGCCACATCGTGTAGGCAACGGCCAGGCCGACATGCCGCTGCCGGAACGTCGCGTCCTCGGTCCAGCGTCCCGACAACGGATTGAGGTGTAGTCGCTGGCTCTCCTCGCGACCGTCGCTGCCGGACTGCCAGGGGTACATCGCACCGCGGAATCCGGCCTCCCGAGCGGCCCGGCGGGCGGCCGGAAGCCGACGATGTCGATAGAGCAGCAGCGCCCGCGTCAAGGCCGGTGCGCGCAGCGTCAGCACGGGGAACACGAACAACTCGTCCCAGAAGATGTGGCCGCGATAGGCCTCCCCGTGCAAGCCGCGGGCAGGTACGCCGGCGTCGATGTTGGCACAGTGCGGTGAGACGGACTGCAGCAGATGGAACAGGTTCAGCCGTACGGCGGCCTGCATGCCGTCGGCCGGTTCTGTCACGTCGACATCGAACCGGCGCCACAGCTGTGACCAGGCCAGGACATGAGCGTCGAGCAACTCGTCGAAACCGGGAGCGGCATCGAGTGCGGTCAGTGCCGCCGTGACGGGTTCGGAGATGCCGGCGTCCCGCGATCCGTAGATGGCCGCCACCTTCTCCACGGTGACGGCCCGGCCGGGCGAGACCGTCACCACGAGCTCGCTCGACACGGACTTCGCCGACCTGCTCCCACGCCACTTGTCGTTGCTTCCAGCAACTGTTCGGCTGGCGACCGCGATCTTGCTGCGGGACTGCCGGGTCGTCGCGGCGACGAGCAGGGTCTCGCCCTGCAGATTCGTCTCGATGTCGGTGAGGTGGTCGCCGGACAGTTTCCGGTAGCGTTCGACACCGCTGTTGCGGATCTCGCCGGAGATTGTTGTTGCCAATCGCAACTGTCCGGTCCAGTTCTCCGCCGTGACGGTCAGGGACTGTCCGGCCAGATGAGGATCGGCCATGCTGGCGAACCGGCGCTCCACCCCGGCGACAACCCGGCCGTCGGCGTCCCGCAGGCGGAAGGATCGGGTCAGTACGCCGCGCCGGAGGTCGAGTTCCTCGGTGTGTTCCAGTACGTCGCTGTTGTCCGGCGTGAGCCATGGGCCGTCGTTCACCGCCACCGTCAGTGGCAGCCAGTCCGGCAGGTTCACGAGGCTCTCGTTCTGGACGGTCCGTCCGTCAACCTCGTCGGTGAGCCGGTTGTAGTACCCGGCCAGATAGGTGCCCGGGCTGTGGTGGTCTCCGGCCACGGACCCGGCCCAGGCGCCACGAGTGGCGAAGTAGCCGTTGCCCACCGTGCACAGCGCCTCCCGTCGACGCTCGTCGAGCGGGTCGTACCCGGTGAACCGCATCCTCCAGTCGTTCATCATGGCGCGTCAGTGCGGGTAGTTCAGGGTCTCGTGCCACGGCCGGCGGGGGGTCAGGCCGGATCCCTCGGCCGGGTAGCCGAGGCGGAGGATCAGCTGGGGCCAGGTATCGCGGCCGATCAGCGTCCGGACCTGGTCGCGGAGGTCCGGGTACTCGACGGCCTGGTTGAGGAACGACGCCGCCAGGTCGTAAGACGTTGCCGTGAGCAACACTCGCTGCAGCGCCAGGCCGGTCCGTACCCAGGCTCGCTCGTCGTCGTCCGCCGTACCGAGCACCGCGATGATCGGCGCCGGCTCGAAGACAGCCTGACCGCGGCGTGGGTGGTCGAAGCCCGCAGACAGGTCCCGGACGGGGGCGGGACGGGCCGGCACCGGGCCGAGTACGGATTCTGGAACACCTTCGGCCTGGCGGTCACCGCCGATCCACTGCAGCCGCTCGTGCAGCCGGTCCTCCTCGTGAATGTCGCGGTCGTCGGCGGTCCGCAGGATCGATCCGAGGCCTGCGCGCTGTTCGTCGTCGAGCCACCGCAGGTCCGCTCGTTCGGCCGTCGCCGCGTCGGTCAGCCGCTGCATCAGCCTGGCCGAGATCGGCACGTCGGCCATCGGGCCGCGATAGGTGAAGCGCCGGCCCAGTTCGCCGTACAGGGAGCCGAGGCCCGCGACTGGTACCTTCCGGTCGGCCAGGAAGATTCGCACCACCACGTCCGGTACGGCCGGGTCGGGGTCGATCGCCAGCGTCGTCTCGTGGCCGAGCATGGCCGCGGCGACGCGGAGGTTGAACGCCGCGGCTCCGAGGCCGACGCGCGTCAGCCGGCCGGCCGGATCGGCCGCGGGCAGGGCGCGCTCGGCGTCCAGCAGGACGTCGATCACCGGTCCGTTGATCTCGAACCGCCAGGGTTGGGCGTTGTGCATCGAGGGTGCCTGTCCGGCGGCGGCGAGCAGGATGGCCACCTCGTCCTCGGTGACGGAGTTGGTGATGCTCATATCGGTTCCTTCCGCGCCCGGATCAGGGCTGATTCGCGTGGTCGAGTTCGTGGACGCGGCGGACGACCGTGCCGAGGACCCGGATCACCGCGAGCGTCTCGTCGATGCGTAGCTCCAGCCGGCTGATCTGGCCCGGCTTGACCAGCTCACGCTGGAGATCCTCGAGCAGGTCGACCGCATGTGTGAGCTGATCCGTCACCACGTGCGCATACGTCACGGCCGGGGCATCCTCTGCCTTCAGCAGGGGGAGAATCCGGCCCCGATAGGTGGCGACCGTACGCTGCGCGGTGATCATCAGCCGCTCGCGCTGGGCCCAGTCACCTGCCGCGTACTCGTCCTCGAGTCTGCTCAGATCCTCGTCCCAGCGGTCGAACTCACGGAGCAGTGAAGCGGTTCCGTTCATTGTCAGCACTCCTTCTCGACCTGCCGCGGCGACGCATGAGTGGTCGCGTTATCAGCCTGCCCCGGCGTCTTGCCGGGGGGCAGCGGCATCGGTCCCGAGTAGCCGGGTCCTTCGGCAGGTCCGGTGGTGACCGCGGACCCTGCCGGTGTCGCGACGGCGGCAGAACGATCGAGGTGAGGGACCAAGGGGAGAGGACATGACCATGAACACCTCCGAGCGGCTGATCTTCGTCGGCGTGGACGGTTCCTGGCGTGAGAGCGGCGCACTCGAGTGGGCGCTGCAGGAGGCAGAGCTTCGGCACCGGCCGCTGCGTGCGATCCATGTCATCGATGAGGCGGTCCGAGGTACGCCGTACTGGTCGCCGATCGTCATCGACGACACGGCGACGAACCTGGTCGGCGATGTCCAGGGGCACCTCGACAGCTCAGGCAGCACGTTGGACCACGACGCCGACCTGCGGGTGGGGCCACCTGCGATCAAACTTGCCGAGGCCGCCGAGGGGAGCGCCATGCTGGTCGTGGGACGGCGGGGCATGGGTGCCTTCAAGCGACTGCTGATCGGTTCGACCTCCGAGGCGGTGGTCCATCGGGCAACTGTGCCGGTGGTCGTCGTACCGGACGGATGGAAACCGGACGACCACGCCGGTCCGGTCCTCATCGCGATCGACGACTCCGGTCAGAACTACGCGGCGATCGAGTTCGCGGTCGCGGCTGCCGAGGAGCGGCACGTACCGCTACGGATCGTGCACGTCTGGGACCTGCCCAACATCTACAGCTGGGATGCCACGAACGTCGCCGGGATCAGCAGTGAGTGGTCCGAGAACGCTCAGCGGTACGTCGAGTCCGTTGCGGACGAACTGCGACAGAAGCATCCGGACCTGACCGTCGAGGTCGATGTCCGCCGTGGCCACGCGGTCGACGGCGTGATCACCGCCGCACAGGTCGGCGACGCCCAGTTGCTGGTTGTCGGTGGCCGCCGCATCCGCCGGGTCACATCGATGCTGCTCGGCTCGGTCAGCCGGGGCGTGCTCCACCACGCGACCAGCCCGATCGCCGTCGTTCACACCTCCTGAGAAGACGGGATGAGGAGGTCCGCATGATGCATGACATGGGTGGCCAGGACGTGGTCTGGATCGTGCTCGCGCTGATGCTCTGGCTTGCTCTGGTGGCGGGTGCTGTCGGCCTTGGGGTGCACCTGATCAGGCAGAGTCGGCCGGCGCCGCGGGTGCTTCCGTCGCCGCTCGACATCCTCGAGCGCCGGTACGCCGCCGGGGAGCTCGATCGCGACGAGTTCGATGACGCCCGCGCTCGGCTGCGTGAGCACGAGATCGATCTCTGAACCAGCCGACGGCGACAGACGCCGTCGGAAGAGAGAAACCGGCCTGTGAAGGAGGCCATCATGTCTGAGCACCTGTCGAAAACCACCGCTCCGGAGCCGAGTCGCCGGCCGAGTGTGAGACGTCGCGTCACGACGAGCTCGAAGGTCTGGTTCGTCTGGATGGTCGGCATGTGGGTGGCGTTCTTCGTCCTGCTCCGGACGGATCGCCTGGACGCGCTCGCGAGCTCGATCCGGGGCCTGCCGTGGTTCGCCGAGATCGTCGTCTGGTTCCTGTTCTTCCCCTGGGTGCTGGGTACCGCGGTCTGGACCGGCGACTTGTCGGAGTCGGTCCGCGTCCTCCTGGTCGTGATCTTCGCCGCCGGCTGGACCATCATCTCGATCCCCCGTCCGAAGAAGCCCACGACCCCACGATCCCGGAAATCGGCAGACCGGTAGCGCCGCCGTACGGATTCCGCCGTGACCGTCGCCGGGACGGTGAGGTCAGGGCCAATGGCCGTGGTGGAGGGACCTTCGGCCCTGCTGGACTCGGCGGGGCGCGGATGGAATGGAAGCGATGAAGGAGCTTGAGATGAGTCGCTTCGCCGGTGTCGACGAAATAGGGAAGGCCGGGTACGCCCGCGGTTGCGAGGTGGTGAGAGAGCTCAGCCCGCTGGGCATCACGACCCCGGACGGCTTCACCGTCACCGTGGACGCGTACCAGGAGTTCATCCGCTCGACGTCGCTCAGGCCGTTCATCGCCGGGCAGCTCAGGCGTTATCGGCACGGTGCGGACTTGCTCGCGGTGGGAGCGGCGATACGTACTGCGTTCGCCTACGCGGAGATGCCGGCCGGACTCGCGCGGGCCATCACCACGGCCTACCGGGAGCTGGGTGGCGACGGTACGCCGCTTGTCGTCCGGAGCGGAGCGGCGCCCTTCGTGGACCGCCAGGAGATCTTCTTCAACGTGCGGACCAGCAGGGAGCTGCTGGCCGCCTGCAAGCGGTGTTTCGCCATCCTGTTCGCTGGACGTGCCATCCTGCTGAGGGAGAAGTGCGGGCTCGATCAGCTCGCGGCCGCGATGTTCGTCAAGGTGCAGCGGATGGGCGAGTCTGAACTCCCCGCCTCCGGCACGGTGGAGGTCCTCGACAACAGGTCTCCCCGGCTGGTCCGGGTGAAGGCGATCTGGGGGCTTGGCGACCCGGCGAACAGTGCCGCGGTGAACCCGGACGAGTACGTGATTCTGGACGGGCTGTCGGCATGCACGCTGGTCGCGCGGCGCCGAGGGACGAAGGAGACCAAGGTCGTGTGCGCCGGATCCCGTGGCGTCAGGACCGTCCCGACCGGACCGGACGAGCGCTGCCGCCACGTCCTCACCGACGTCGAGGCCCTCGTCCTCGCCGACTGGGCGGCGACGATGGAGAGCCTGTACGGCGGTCGGCCCTTGACGATCGATTGGGCCAAGGACGGGCCGGCCGGCGACCTTGCAGTCGTCGGTGTCCGCCCGGCGCCGGCCGGCTGGCGAGGTATCCCGTTCTCCGCCGGTGTGAACGGTACGGCGGTGCCGGCGAACTGATCGCGGCGATCACCGCAGGGCCGGGTCCTGGTCAGGAACCGGCCTCGATCGACGTGAGCGTTGCGGCAATGCCCGCTGCCCAGTTCTTGATCAGCGTCCAGTCCCGGGAGTCGACGGCGAGCTCACCCCGGGCGAGCCGACGGGCCAGAAAGCCCTTGGCGGTCTGGGGTTCGAGCCGTCCGGCGAACGTCATCACCGGTGGCGCATCGATGCGCCGGGCCAGCCGCCGGACGTTCACCGGCAGCTCCTGTTCCTGGTCCTTGTCCGGTCCGACGGGTCCGCTGTGAAAGAGCCAGACCTGCCGGTCGCCGAGCTCGTCGGCATGCTTGCGGAGGAAGCGCACCGCTTCCGGACGCCAGCGGCGGATGTAGATCGAGCTGCCGAGGATCACCGCGTCGTAGTCAGCGATGGACTCGACGCCGGCGACGTTCCGCACGTCGGCGTGGTGACCGTGTTCGCGGAGCTCGGCACCGATCGCCTCGGCGATCTCCGCGGTCGCGCCCATCTTGGTGGCATAGGCCACGAGTACCTGTCTCGACATCGAAGGCCCTCCAGCTCGAGTGCATGGTCTGCCGGGCGGCGGGCCTGATCGCCGGCCGGCCCGGTCACCTCACGATGCCTTTGTGCAGCGCCGCACCGACCGGGTCTCGCCCAGTACGGTGATCGCCGGTGTGGTCATCAAGTCTCTGATCAGCATCACAGTTCAGCTCATTCGGTTCGCCTGATGCCATTGCACGCCGTACCCGGGGCGCGGAGCAGGGCCGAAGGTCACCTCAGGCGGGGCCTCTCGGCGGCACGAGCGGTCAGCGACGGGCGAGACCGGCGGCGTGGTCGGGGACCTGGGTCTGCATGTCGCGAGGGGTGCGTTCGTATCCTCCGGACGGCGGACGGGCCGGGAGCTTCAGCCGCTGGCGTTGCACTTCGTGGTACGGAACGGTGGAGAGCAGGTGGGCGATCATGTTGATGCGGGCGGCGCGTTTGTCCTCGCTCTCGACGACGTACCAGGGCGCCTCCGGGATGTCGGTGTGGACGAACATTTCGTCCTTCGCGCGTGAGTAGTCCTCCCAGCGGGTGATCGACTCCAGATCCATCGGCGAGAGCTTCCATTGGCGCATCGGGTCGTCGAGCCGGCTGCGGAAGCGGTTCTCCTGCTCGCTGTCGCTGACCGAGAACCAGTACTTGCGCAGCAGTACGCCGTCCTCGACGAGCAGTCGCTCGAAGATCGGGCACTGGTGCAGGAACCGCGCGTACTCCTGGCTGGTGCAGAACTTCATCACCCGTTCGACCCCGGCCCGGTTGTACCAGCTGCGGTCGAACAGCACGATCTCGCCGGCGGCCGGCAGGTGCTCGACGTACCGCTGGAAGTACCACTGCGTCTGTTGCCGCTCCGTCGGCGCCGGCAGTGCGACGATCCGGGCGACCCGGGGGTTGAGGAACTCTGTCACCCGCTTGATCGTGCTTCCCTTGCCGGCCGCGTCGCGTCCCTCGAAGACAACCACGAGCCGTGCACCCTCGACCCGGACCCACTCCTGCAGCTTCACCAGCTCAGCCTGCAGCCGCAGCAGCTCACCCTCGTAGACCTTCTTCGGCAGCCGTCCGTGCTTTGTGCCAGTCATCGCGGTCCTCCCCTGAATCCCGGATACAGCGAGAGTACGTCGGTCGGCCGCCCGCACAGGTCTGGAGAGATCGTTCCTCCTTCAGACGCCTACTCCGGTGGGGGAGTGGGCCGGACGAAGTCCTCGATCGGACGGCGCGGAGTGGAGGCCTCCGGGCGGGCGTGGCCGAAGCGGATCACCATGTCGGCGAACCCGGCCTTGCCGGTCGTCCGCTGGACCTCCTGACGCAGGTCCTCGTACTCGAGCGGCTGGTTCAGGAACGAGGCGGCGACACCGACGCGAGTCGCCGTCAGCAGGACGCGTTCCAGCGCGATGCCGGCGGCGACCTGGTCGGCAGGTTCGTCGTGCTCGGTCGACAGCACGGCCAGGTTCGGGTGCTGCTCGAAGGTGGCCTGGGTCCGGGTCCGATCGGCGGGCCGGGTGCCCATGTCGCGGAACGCGGTCCGGTAGCTGCTGGCGCGAGGGCCGAGGGCGGAACTGGGGATGCCGTCGTCAGAACGGTTGCCGCCCACCCAGTGGGCTCGTTCCGCGCTGCGGCGCCAGTCGCCGATCTCGCGCAGATCGGTGTCGAGGAACATGTCGACGACGGTCTCGATCTGCTCGGCCGACAGCCAGGTGAGCTCGGCTCCTTCGGCCAGCGCGGCCCTCACCAGGTCGATCCGGGTCTCCTGGTCCAGCGGTGCGGTCCGGATCGGATCACGGCTGGTGTGTCGACGCGGGATCTCGGT
The DNA here is from genome assembly GCF_043197365.1 of Kribbella sp. NPDC049174. NCBI lineage: Bacteria > Bacillati > Actinomycetota > Actinomycetes > Propionibacteriales > Kribbellaceae > Kribbella > Kribbella sp. NPDC049174. The sequence continues at coordinate 1,567,744 of NZ_JBICSZ010000001.1, forward strand.
GTAGAGATCGCGCAACTGCTGGTCCGGCGTGCTGCTCGGCTCCACCACGATCCGGGCGAGCAGATCGGGCTCCTCGGCCTCCGGAGCGAGGCCGAGCCAGGTGCCGTACCCGAGCGCGGCCGCCGCGCACCGCAGGTTGAAGGTCGCCGTGCCGGCCGCGATTCGCATCGCCCGGCCGGTCGGGTCCTCCGCGGGCAGCGTGCGGGATCCGTCCAGGTAGACGTCGATGACATGGCCGTTCACCTCGAACCGCCACGGCTGCGTGTTGTGCATGCTCGGCGCCGCGACCGCTGCGCGGAGTAGTACGTCGATCTGTTCTGTCGACAGCTGGACGTCCGACATCGGGGGCCTCCTCGACCTGCTCGGCGGCGATGTGATGCCGCTCTCCCAGCATGCCCGGGATCTGTTGAGCCCGGGCAGCGGCATCGGTCCCGAGGGGTCGGGACGTTCGGCACCCCGGGCGGTGACCACGGCCTCTGCCGACAGCACCGGCGGTCGGCGGACGATCAGGGCAACCAGTAAGACGAGAGGACAAGATCATGACCACCACACCGCACCGGCAGAACCTCGCGACACCTGTGACGGAACCCGACGGTGATCGGCGCCCGGTCATCACCGTGGCGGCCGGCCGTGCGCTGGCTGTACTGCGGATCGCGTTCGGTCTGAGCTTCTTGTGGGCCTTCATCGACAAGGTCTTCGGCTTGGGTTACGCCACTCCGGCCGGTAAGGGCTGGATCGATGGTGGTGACCCGACGGCTGGGTTCCTGGGCAAGGGAACGTCTGGTCCGTTTGCGGATTTCTACCAGGGTCTGGTCGGTGACTGGTGGGTCACGCCGTTGTTCATGGTCGGTCTGGCCGGTATCGGTCTGGCGCTGACGCTGGGTATCGGGATGCGGATCGCGGCCGTCAGTGGCTCCCTGCTGTACCTGCTGATGTGGAGTGCCGTTCTGCCTCCGGAGAACAACCCGGTGCTGGACGACCACATCCTCGGCGCGATCACCCTGGTGGTCCTGGCTCTGGTTGCTGCTGGCAACTTCTGGGGTCTGGGTCGCTGGTGGGGCAAGTTCGATCTGGTCCAGCGCTACCCCTGGCTGCGGTGATCCGGACGACGGCGAAGGCCGGCTGACCCCCACGGGCCGAAGGTCCCGTGGGGGTCAGCCATGTGTCACGTGACCTGGGGCCCGGCGGCTCTGACGCGGCCGTCCGACCCACTGAGACGCTCGAAGTGTCAGAACGGGAGGGACGACATGAGCACCTGGGCACGGACCGGCCCCATCGCGGTGGAGGTCGACGGCACGGCGGAGGGCCTGCGGATCGTGGACTACGCCTGCATGGAGGCGCTACGGATCGGCGCCGCGGTGATTCTCGCCGCGCCGTACCACGCGCATGCGGCGTACTCGCCGATGCAGCCCGGCCAACTGCCGAAACCGCCGGCTGAGCTCGCCGACGCGAGCCTGCGCGCGGCCGTGGCGCACATCCGGCACCGGTACGGCTACGGTCTCCAGTTGAACGCGGTCTCGCAGGAGGGGTCCAGGCAGCGGGTGCTGCCGACGGTCGCCCGGCATGCCCGGATGCTGGTCGTCGGCCGGACCCGCGCGCGCGGACCGCAGCGCCTGCTCGCCGCTCAGGGCAATCTGTTCCTGGCCGGACGGACCGGCTGCCCGGTCGTCGTGGTTCCGCTGTTGTGGCGGCCGTCGGCCGCCGACCGGAAAGTTGCCGTCGGCATCGACGGTACGCCGTTGTCGGCCGAGGCGCTGGAGTTCGCGTTCCGGGAGGCCGCCGACCGTGAGGGCGATCTGATCGTCCTGCATGCCGGCGAGGGCAAGATCTCCGACGACGACGGCCACTCCTGGATCCGCCGCGCCGACCACACCCTGTCCGAGGCGCTGGCGCCCTGGACACGCGAGTTCCCGGAGGTCCGGGTGACGAGGTTCCTCACCGGCCGGGACGCGGTGTCGGCCCTGGTCCACGAGAGCCGGGAGGTCGGACTGATCGTGGTGGGTGCGCATACGGGTCCACTGACCATCGCCGATCCGGTCGCTCGTCGTTCGGTCGCCGCGATGACCTGCCCGGTCGCGATCGTTCCCCATCACCCGACCGTCGCCGAGCGGGAACGGTTGCTCGCGAAGCCCGTCCGGCGCGGCGACATCGTCGTACCGACCTACTGACATGAGGATCCCCTACCGAGACAAGGAGCTGACCATGTCCACAGCCGAGACACCGCGAGCCCTCATCGTCTTCGAGTCGATGTTCGGCAACACACACAAGATCGCCCTCGCCATCAGGGACGGTCTGCACGACGTCATCAACACCGAGTTGGTCCGTGCCGACCAGGCACCGGCCGAGATCCCTGCAGATGTCCGGCTGCTGGTCGTCGGTGGGCCGACCCACGCGTTCAGCATGAGCCGGCGCTCCACCAGGACACAGGCCGCCGAACAGGACCAGGTCATGATGCCGCCCGAGAAGGGGATCAGGGAGTGGCTGCAGGAACTGCCAGACCGGACGACTCCGACGGTGGCGGCCACCTTCGACACCCGGGTCACCAAGGTCCGCCGGCTGCCCGGATCCGCCGCCCGCTCGGCGGCCAAGCTACTGCGGCACCGCGACTTCGAGCTGATGGTGGCCCCGGCGAGCTTCTTCGTCCACGACATGACCGGTCCGGTCGAGCAGGGCGAGCTCGATCGCGCCCGCGCCTGGGGCGAGGAGCTCGCGGCAGAGCTCCGGCCGATGCTCCGCACGGTCCGGCCGTTCCGCCGGCAGCGGTGGTCGGCGTGAGCAGGACGCACACCCACGAGAAGGAAGATCGAACGTCGTCTGCGGCTCGGCTCTCTGAGCCGGAGCTTGCCGCACAGTGTGCTGCCTGCCCGGTCGTGGTGGCGCGGCACCGGAAGGAGAAGCGATGAGGCACCAACTGACGGTCGCCGATGTGATGACCCGGGATGTGGTCACAGTGCAGGCGGACGCGTCCTTCAAGGCCGTGGCTACGGCCCTCACCGAACACCACATCAGCGCGGTCCCGGTGACCAGCCTGGACGGCACAGTGGTCGGCGTCGTGTCGGAGACGGATCTGCTGCACAAGGAACAGTTCAGGGCGGCGCGTCCGCTGCCGTGGTACCTGCGGTGGCGGCACCACCGGGCCAGGGGCAAGGCGGCAGCATTGACGGCCGGCCAGGTGATGACCCACCCGGCCGTGACCATCGAAGGCGGCTCGAGCCTCGACGAGGCGGCCCGGCTGATGCTCACGCACGACATCACCCGGCTGGTGGTGACCGACGGCGAGGTGCTCACCGGCATCGTCAGCCGCTCCGACCTGCTCCAGGCTTTCGTTGCGCCTGACAACGAGATTCTGGCCCGGGTACGCCGTGACGTGATCGAGCACGGCCTGTGGGACGACCCGTTCGCGGTGGAGGTGACGGTCACCGACGGTGTCGTCACGCTGGCCGGCGAGATCGACCACCGCAGTCTGGTGGCGGTCGCGGAGCACCTGACGCGCCAGGTCGACGGTGTCGTCGACGTCCGCAACGAGCTGACCTGGGCCTTCGACGACACCGTGCCCGCGCCGGGAACGACCAGGTTCCAGTAGCGGGACGAGATCATGACCGGGTCACAGAGACCAGGACCGTCGGTGCATCGCACCGGCGGTCCTGTCGTCAGCAGACCAGGACGCCTGGGCAGCCGGCAGGCTAGGACGTCTGGACCGCCGAGCGGGGGATGACGGCGACCGGGCAACGCGCCTGGCGCAGGACGGTCTGGCTGACTGAGCCGAGCAGCATGCCGGTGAAGCCGCCTCGGCCGCGGGATCCCACCACGACGAGACGTGCGTCGGCCGACCAGCGGAGCAGCTCCTCGGCCGGCTTGCCGGTGACGTGGATGAGTTCGGCGACCGGGCCGGTCTGCCGGGACTGAACCGCGCGGGCCAGGTCGTGCTGGGTGACCCGCTGTTGGTCGTCGTTCGGGGCATGTACGGCGACCACTCGCGCGTCGACGTGGTGACGCCGGGCGTAGTCGAGGCCGAAGTCGAGGGCCACACCGGCGGCGGGCGAACCGTCGTACCCGATGACCACTCCGCGGCCCTGATCGACGGCATCATCGGGGCGGACGACGATCACCGGGCAGTGCGCGTGGGCGGCCAGATCCGTTCCGGTGGAGCCGACCAGGACACCCAGGGCCCCGCCGAGCCGGCGGCTGCCGATCACGATCAGGTCCGCGGTGCGGGATTCTCGCAGCAGGACGGGTGAGGGGAAGCCATCGACCCGATCCGCCGTGATCGGAATCTCCGGTGCGAGTTTGGTCGCCAGCTCCAGCGAGTCCGCAACGATCTTGTCGGCGTGCGCGCGCAAGCCGGGCGCGACCTCGCTCGGTCCCAGCGCGACGGGGAACTCGGGCCAGACGAAGGCGTGCACCAGCCGGATGCCGGTGCCACGTGCGGCGGCTTCGGCGGCCGCCCAGCGGATCGCGTTCTCGCAGTCCGACTCACCGCCGACGCCGACGACGATCGTGTGCTCAGTCATACAGGCCTCCTGGCTGCTCGTTCAGGTCCAGGGTCGCCGGTGCCGGGAACACCGGCCAGAGGCGAAGGTCCCGGCCCAGCCGCCCGAGGGTCCTGCGCAGCCAGGAGGGCGCTGTGTGGTCGACTTCAGGATCCGCCTCGCCCCCGTCGGTGCGCGTGCCGGACTGGCGCTCGCGCCGCCTGCGTCAGCCGCGGTTCAGTGGTGCACGCAGCTCGACGACCGTGCCGTTCGGGTGATTGCCCTTGACATCCACCGAGCCGCCGAGTGAGTCGGCGCGCTCGGTCAGGTTGCGCAGGCCGCTGCGGTGGCGGTCGGGCGGGATCCCGATCCCGTTGTCCGTGATCCGGGCGAGCACCGACTCCGAGTCGGCGATCACCTCGACGGTCACCTCGGTGGCCTGGGCGTGGCGGACGACGTTGGAGAGGGACTCCCGCACAGCGGCGAGGATCTGTGGCCGGACCGTGGCTGGGACGACTGTGTCGATCGGGCCGGTGCAGACGAGCGTCGGCCGGAAGCCGAGTGGTTCGGCATACTCGGCGACGAGGGCCTGAACGTCAGAGCGCAGCGACCTCTGACCTGGTTCCTGCTGCAACTCGAAGATCGCCGCGCGCAGATCGCGGATAGTGGTGTCGATGTCGTCGACGGCCCGGCTGAGCCGCTCCCGCAGCTCTGGTCGTGCCATCCGGTACATGCCCTGCAACTGCAGTCCGGTGGCGAACAGACGCTGGATGACCAGATCATGCAGGTCACGGGCGATCCGGTCGCGATCCTCCAGTACGGCAAGGACGTCCCGATCACGTTGGGCCTGCGCCCGTTCCAGCGCCAGCACGGCCTGATTGGCGAACATCCGCATCAGGTCCGTTCCCTCGGTGACCCCGATCGTGGCGCCGCGCTCGGCGGCGACCACCAGTAATCCGGCGCCGCCGCCGGTACCTTCCGGCAGCGGTGCGACGATGGTGCGGCCGAGTCCCTCGAGCTCTGGTACGTCAGACATCCGGCCGAGTTCCTTTGCCAGCTGTGCGAGATCCTCGATCACGAGCTGCTGGTCACCCGTCACGGCGTCACCGACCACCGGCAGGTCGACCGGGATCCGCGCTCCCACAAAGCGCTGGAACTGCTCGGGTCCCTCGATCGTACGGACGACCAGTTCGCCATTCTCGCTCAGCAGTACTGCGCCGACCTGCGAGCCGGACACCTCACGGGCCCGCCGGGCGATCAACTGCAGCGCCTCCTCCGGGTCGAACTCGCCCAGCATCAGCTGAGTGATCTCCGCGGTCACCTCATGCCACCGCCGGCGGCGTTCGGTGTCGGCGTACAGGCGGGCGTTCTCGATCACCACACCGGCCGCCGCGGCCAGCGCCATCATGGTGCGCTCGTCGTCCACGGTGAAGTCGGCGCCACCGGACTTCTCGGTCAGGTACAGGTTGCCGTAGACATGGTCGCGGGTCCGGATCGGTACGCCGAGGAAAGACTTCATCGGAGGGTGGTTCGCCGGGAAACCGAAGGAGCGAGGGTGCTCGGCGAGGTCGTGCAGCCGTAGCGGCTCGGGGTGGTCGATCAACAAGCCGAGGATCCCATGACCCTCCGGATACGGGCCGATCGCCGCGATCTGATCGCCGGTGACGCCGTGCGTGATGAAGCGGACCAGCCGCTTTCCGTCCGGGCCGACCACGCCGAGCGCGCCGTACCGCGCGCCGACCAGGTCACAGGCCGCGGTGACGATCCGGTCGAGAGTGCTGTTGAGGTCCAGGTCCGCGCCGATGCCGACGACCGCGTCCAGCAGCGCGCGCAGCCGCTCCTGGGTGTCCATGATCTCGTCGACCCGGCCGAGCAGCTCCTGCAGCAGGGCGTCGAGGCGCACTCGGGACAGACCGGTGAACTCCAAGGTGCCTTCGTCCCAGGTGCCGCCCTTCTCAGATGCCCCCATCCGCTCACGGTACCAAGTACGCCACGCTGGGCGCGGGTTCGGCGCTCCGCGGGACAACCTCAGTCATGGGGACGCTGAGCCCAGGGGCGAAGCCGGCGGCCGCTGACGGACTCGATACCCAGCCTTATCAGGCGCGGGTTCAGCAGCGGTGCCCAGGAACGGAGCCGGATCTCGCGGGCGAGTTGTTCCGCCTCGTCGGACGGTACGACGGACAAGTGGCCCACCGACGTCACGGTCCAGCCGAGATGCCTGTCGGGATCGACGGCGTCCGCTTCGAAAGCGACGACGTCACCGCGTTCGGCAGCCCGCAGCTTGTCCCCGTCGGCGCTGGCGAAGACAACGGTGTCAGCGTCGACGACGAAATTGACCAGGCGTACGACGGGCAGCCCGCCGTATGTGTAGACGAGCCGCCCGAGCGGCACCGAACCGAGCAGGCGCAGGCACTCCGCCGGCGTGAGGATCTCGAGGCCGGCGGTGTCGAAACGGTCGAGAGTCGTCATTGCGGTATCCCGGGGAGCGGCAGGACTACTCTGGGCTGAAGAGTGACTCGACCCACGAGCGAGGCAGCATGGCGATCAAGGTGTTTCTGCTGGACGATCACGAGGTGGTCCGGCTCGGTCTGGCCCAGTTGCTCGAGGGTGAACCAGACATCGAGGTGGTGGGCGACGCGGCCACGGCAGCGCAGGCGGTGGCCCGAATCCCGGCGCTGCGGCCGGATGTCGCGATCCTGGACGTCCGGCTGCCCGACGGTGACGGCATCACGGTCTGCCGGGAGGTCCGGTCCGCGATGGACGATCCGCCCGCGTGCCTGATGCTCACCTCGTTCTCCGACGACGACGCGCTGTTCACGGCGATCATGGCGGGGGCGGCCGGCTACCTGCTCAAGCAGGTCAGCGGCACCGACCTGGTCGGCGCGGTCCGTCGGCTGGCGGCAGGGGAGTCCCTGCTCGACCCGGCTATGACGGCGGCGGTGCTGGAGCGGCTGCGGCATCCGGCCGAGGACGAGGAAGACCCCCGCTACAAATCGCTGACCGAGCAGGAGCGCAGGATCCTGGCGGAGATCGCGGTGGGCAAGACCAACCGGCAGATCGCCCAAAGCATGTTCCTGGCCGAGAAGACCGTGAAGAACTACGTCTCCGGCCTGCTCCGCAAACTCGGTCTGGAGCGCCGGACCGAGGCGGCCGTCTACGCCGTCGAGCGGCAGAAGCGCCGGCCGCAGTGAGCCATGGTGAGTGTGCATCGCCGTCCACCCTTCCTCTCGGTACGCCGCCCGGCCAGGGCACAAGGTCCCGACCTTGCGGTGCCGGTCACCAGGCACGAAGCCGTCGGCCGCTGATCTGAGCGGGCTCGATCACCATGCACGCGTCGCGGGTGCCGCCGGCCCACGGTTCCACCCGCCCGCGCACCTCGGCCGCCTCCTCGTCGGTGGCCGGCCGAACCGTGCCGTTGACCAGAACGCTCCAGCCCTCGTGCATGCCCTCGTCGATCCGGTCCACCTCGAACGCGACCGGCTCCAGCGCGTACTGCGCGATCGCGGAGTCCTCGGCGGTTCGGAACACGATCAGTTCGTCGTACAGGCTGAACGTCACCGGAACCACGATGAGCTGATCGGCCGCCCGGTAGGCGATCCGGCCGATGTCGCCGGTCTGGAGCAAGGTCAGGCATTCCGGCCGCGACATGCCCTCGAGAGTCGGATGGACGGGCCGAAGCACCTCACCGGCCGTGATGGTGACCGTGAGCTGGTGCTGGGTGGTGGTGTTCATCTCGGGTGCCTTCCTGAGCGCCGTACCACCATGCAATCTCAGCTGGAGCCGGTGCCCCAGGGGACGAAGTCCCGGCGGGTCAGGACCGAGGGCCTACTTGTCAGGGGTGTCCCAGCCACAGCGTGGAGAGTGACTGGCGATCCGCTCGTCGCGGCTCCGGTAGACGATGTACGGCCGGGTGAGGTAACCGATGGGTGCGCTGAAGACGTGGACGAGCCGGGTGAACGGCCAGAGAGCGAAGAGGAGGATGGCGACCAGGCCGTGCAACTGGAAGGTCAGCGGCGCTTCAGCCATCAGCTCCGGATGCAGATCGAACCGGAAGATGCCGCGGAACCAGACCGACACACCCTCCCGATAGTCGTAGTGCCCGACGATGTTCGCCACCACGGTGTTGACCAGCCCGAGCAGGATCACCGTGGCCAGGAACAGGTACATCACCTTGTCCATCCGCGTGGTGGCGGAGAAGACCGGCCCGACGGTACGCCGGCGGTAGATCAGGATGGCCAGGCCGACCACCGTGCCGAAGCCGGCGATCGCGCCGATCGAGACAGCGAGGAAGTGGTAGACCCCTTCGGAGATGCCGACCGCCTCGGTCCAGGACTTCGGTATGCCGAGCCCCATCACATGGCCGAGGAACACAGCCAGGATGCCGAAGTGGAACAGTGGGCTGCCCCAGCGCAACAGCCGGTCCTCGTAGAGCTGCGAGGACCGGGTGGTCCAGCCGAACTTGTCGTACCGGTACCGCCAGATGTGCCCGACCACGAAGACCGTCAGGCAGACGTACGGAACGACCACCCACAGGAACTCGTTCATCGGCGCGCTCCCGGGAACGTTGGCATCGGCAACGGCTGGGTCGCCGGATCGAAGGCCGGTGTGGTGTACGGCGTGAGTCCGACCTCCTCCTGTGGTGGGCCTTCGGCGGCGAGGCGGTCGATGGCGGCGAGTTCGTCACCGCCGAGCGGCGGCAGCGTCGCAGTGACAGCCTGTACGGCGCCGTGCCAAGCGGACCCGGCCTCCGCGAGAGCCAGCCGCAACAGCTCGAGTCCGGCACGATGGTCGAGCAACAGGCGCCACCCCAGTCGTTGATCAACCGTCGCGCCGTACTCCAGCACCACGCAGAGGTGGTCCGGCAGCTCCGATTCGTCCAGCACGAAGCCGGATCGGAGGTAGGTCTGCTTGAAGCGGAGCAGCGCGACCCCACGACGTCGGGTGTCCCCGTGTGCGAAGTAGGTCAGATAGAGGTTGTGCCGCCGCCGATTGTCGAAGGTGTCGACGTACATCTGCTGAAGCGCGGACAGATCCTCCGACGCCAGGGCGTGGGCAGTGGAGCGCAGCGGATCGCCAACAGGTGAAGGGAGTTCCGCTGCTGCCTGGTGGATGAGCCGCAGTCGTGAGACCAGTCCGCCGTCGGGGTAATCGAGCAGCAACGACGCGGCCTGCCAAGCGATCGTCAACTGATGCGCCGGCAGCTTCGGATCCGGGTGTCTGGTCATTGGCCACCGTCCTTCGGCGGGAACAATCCGTCCGGTCTGCCCTTGCCGTCCCAGTTCAGCAGGTTCACGCGGTCGCTGGTCTGCCGGTCCTTCAGCATCTGGAAGTTCTCGACCGCGATCGGCGTCGGTACGCCGGAGCCCTCGCCGAACGGCCCGGATCCGCCCATCCCCGGCCCACCCTCGTAGTCGAGCGAGCACGCCAACTCTTCCAGCGCATGCGCCTCCTCCGCATGCGCTGCCGGGATCACATACCGCTCGTCGTACTTGGCGATCGCGAGCAGCCGATACATGTCGTAGAGCTCTTCCTCCGTCATGTCGACGGTCAGCGGGATCGCACCGTCGGGATCACGGCCCAGATTGATGTCCCGCATGTACGAGCGCATCGCCGCGAGCTTGCGCAGGACCAGGTCGACCGGCCGTACGTCGCCCGCGGTGAACAGCTCGGCCAGGTATTCGATCGGGATGCGCAGCGCGTCGATGGCGGCGAACAGGTTCTCCCGTTTCTCCGCGTCCTCGCCGGTCTCCTTGACCACGTCCACGACCGGAGACAGCGGCGGGATGTACCAGACCATCGGCAGGGTCCGGTACTCCGGATGCAGCGGCAGAGCAACCTTGAAGCGGTTGATCAACGCGTACACCGGCGATCGTTGAGCCGCCTCGATCCAGTCATGCGGAATCCCGGCCCGCTCGGCTTCCCGTCGTACATCGGGGTCGGACGGATCGAGGAAGACGTCGCGCTGTGCCTCGTACAACCCGTGCTCGTCCGGCGTCGACGCGGCGGCCAGGACCTTGTCGGCGTCGTACAGCATCAGACCGATGTAGCGCAGCCGGCCCACACAGGTTTCCGAGCAGACGGTCGGCAGGCCGACCTCGACGCGCGGGAAGCAGAAGGTGCACTTCTCGGCCTTGCCGGTGCGGTGGTTGAAGTACACCTTCTTGTACGGGCAGCCGGAGATGCACATCCGCCAGCCCCGGCAGCGATCCTGGTCGACCAGCACGATGCCGTCCTCGGTCCGCTTGTAGATCGCGCCGCTCGGGCACGAGGCTGCGCAGGACGGATTCAGGCAGTGTTCGCAGATCCGCGGCAGGTAGAACATGAAGGTCTGTTCGAACTCGAACTTGACCTTGTCGCCGACTTTCCGGAGCACGGGGTCGCGCTCGGCCGTCGCCGCGGAACCGCCGAGGTCGTCGTCCCAGTTGGCCGACCAGGACACCTTCATGTTCTGGCCCGAGATCAGCGACTTCGGCCGGGCGACCGGCGTGTGCTGCTGGGCGGGAGCGTCGGTGAGAGTGGCGTAGTCGTAGGTCCAAGGCTCGTAGTAGTCCTGGATCGACGGCATCTTCGGATTCGAGAAGATGGTCAGCAGCTTCTTCAGCCGGCCGCCCGCCTTGAGCGTGAGCCGGCCGCGCCGGTTGAGCGTCCAGCCGCCCTTCCAGGTCTCCTGGTCCTCGTACGTCCGCGGATACCCCTGACCGGGCCGGGTCTCGACGTTGTTGAACCAGACGTACTCGGTCCCGCTCCGGTTCGTCCACGCCTGCTTGCAGGTCACCGAGCAGGTGTGACAGCCGATGCACTTGTCGAGGTTCATCACCATCGCCATCTGCGCCATCAGTTTCATTGTGTCGCTCCGCTCCGGGGCATCAGTACTGAACTTCCTGAGCGCGGCGCCGGATCACGGTCACCTCGTCGCGCTGGTTCCCGGTCGGGCCGAGGTAGTTGAACGCGAAGGACAGTTGGGCGTAGCCGCCGATCAGGTGGGTCGGCTTGATCAGCAGCCGGGTCAGCGAGTTGTGGATGCCGCCGCGCTTCTTCGAGGTCTCGGCGATCGGTACGTCGATCAACCGGTCCTGCGCGTGGTGCATGTAGACCGTGCCCTCGGGCATCCGGTGCGACACGATCGCCCGTGCCACCACGACCCCGTTGCGGTTGACCGCCTCGATCCAGTCGTTGTCCGCGATCCCGACCTTGGCCGCGTCCTTGTCACTCATCCAGATCGTCTGGCCGCCGCGGGACAGCGACAACATGAACAGGTTGTCCTGGTACTCCGAGTGGATCGACCACTTGCTGTGCGGGGTCAGGTAGCGAACCGTCACTCCGTGCTCGGTGACCGAGCCGATCTCCGGTTCGGCGAACAGTGCGCCCATGTCCAGCGGTGGCCGGTAGACCGGCAGGTTCTCGCCGAGTTCGGCGATCCAGTCGTGGTCGAGGAAGAAGTGCTGCCGGCCGGTCAGCGTGTGCCAGGGCTTGAGCCGTTCGACGTTGATGGTGAACGGCGAGTACCGCCGGCCGCCGGATTCCGAGCCCGACCACTCCGGTGAGGTGATGACCGGCACCGGGGCGGCCTGCGTGTCGGCGAACGTGATCCGCTTGCCCTCGTTCTCCGCGGCCAGGTCATGGAGAGACTTGCCGACCCGGGTCTCGAGGGTCTTGAATCCCTCGGTCGCGAGGCGGCCGTTCGTCGTACCGGACAGCGCCAGGATCGCCTCGCAGGCGTGGACGTCGCGCTTCAGCGACGGGCGGCCGTCGGCCGGCCCGCCGCGGACGGCGCCGTTCTTCGCCCGCAGGTAGTCGACCGACTCGGTCACGTCGTAGGTGACGCCCTTGGTCGTCGCGCCGAGTTTGTCCATCAGCGGTCCGAGCGCCGACATCTTGGCCGCGACGGCGCCGTAGTCCCGTTCGACCTCGACCAGCTTGGGCATTGTCACGCCAGGCACTGGTTCGCACTCACCCGCCTTCCAGTCGCGGACGATGCCGTGCGGGTTCGCCAGTTCGTCGGGCGTGTCGTGCAGCAGCGGTACGGCGACGACGTCGCGACGTACCCCGAGATGCTCGGCGGCGAGCTCACTGAACTTCTCCGCGATCGTCTGCCAGGCGTCCCAGTCGGTGCGGGTCTGCCAGGGCGGCGCGATGGCGGGGTTGAAGGAGTGGATGAACGGGTGCATGTCGGTGGTGTTGAGGTCGTGCTTCTCGTACCACGTCGCCGCCGGCAGGACGACGTCCGAGAACAGCGTCGTACTGGTCTGCCGGAAGTCCAGTGTGAGCAGGAGATCGAGCTTTCCCCGCGGCGCTTCGTCGTGCCACTCGACTTCGCGCGGACGGGCGCCCTCAGCGGCCCGCAATGAGGAGCCTGCGCCGAGCAGGTGCTCGAGGAAGTACTCGTTGCCCTTGGCCGAGGATCCGAGCAGGTTGGCCCGCCAGACCGAGAGGATCCGCGGGAAGTTCTCGGGGGAGTCCGGGTCCTCGCAGGCGAACCGGAGGTTGCCGGACTTGAGCTGGTCGACCACGTGCTCGGCGACCGGACGTCCCGCTGCCCGAGCGTCGTCGGCCAGGTCGTGCGGATTGCGATCGAAGGTCGGGTACGACGGCATCCAGCCGAGCCGGGCGCTGAGCGCGATGAGATCGGCCGTTGACTTCCCGGCCAGCTGTCCCTGTCCTTGCGTCGCCGCCAACGTGTCCGCGCCGAACGGGTCGTAACGGAACTGATCGGTGTGCAGGTACCAGTACGCCGTCTGGATCATCTGCCGCGGCGGTCGCGACCAGTCCAGCCCGAACGCGAGCTGGGCCCAGCCGGTGATCGGCCGGCACTTCTCCTGACCGACGTAATGAGCCCAACCGCCACCGTTGACACCCTGGCAGCCGGTCAGGGTGGTCAACGCGAGGAAGGCGCGATAGATCGTGTCGGAGTGGAACCAGTGGTTGGTGCCCGCACCCATCACGATCATCGAGCGGCCACGTGAGTCTTCGGCGTTCTGCGCGAACTCCCGGGCGATCCGGGCAGCGGCTGCCGCCGGGACCCCGGTGATGCGCTCCTGCCAGGCCGGTGTGTACGGCGCGTCGTCGTCGTACGAGTCCGGCCAGTCGCCTGGCAGTCCGGGGCGGGCGACGCCGTACTGGGCGAGCATCAAGTCGTAGACGGTCGTGACCAGGTGGCCGCCCACTCGTCGTACCGGGACACCGCGCAGCAGGTCTCCCGCCGAGCCATCGCCGGTGTCGAAGCGTGGCAGCCGGAGCTCCACGGTCTCTCCGCCGGCCAGTGACAGCATCGGATCGACCGACCCCAGGTCCAAGTTCCACTTGCCCTGACCGGATTCCCCGAAGCGGTGACCGAGCGACCCGTTCGGTACGACGGGCTGATCGGTGACCGAATCCAGCACCACGGTCTTGAAATCGGCGTTGTCTTCGGTGGTGCCCGGGAGATCGGCCGCGGTGAGGAACTTGCCGGGCCGGTAGGTGCCGCCGACATCGTCGAGGCGGACCAGGTAGGGGAGATCCGTGTAGGCCTTCGCGTAGGCGGTGAAGTACGGCGTCTCCCGGTCGACGAAGAACTCCTTCAGGATCACGTGGCCCATCGCCATCGCCAGCGCGCCGTCCGTACCAGGTGCCGCAGGCAACCACTCGTCGGCGAACTTCACGTTGTCGGCGTAGTCCGGCGACACCGCGATCACCTTCTGCCCGCGGTACCGCGCCTCGGCCATCCAGTGTGCGTCCGGCGTCCGCGTCACCGGCAGGTTCGAGCCCCACATGATCAGGTACCCGGCGTCCCACCAGTCCCCGGACTCCGGTACGTCGGTCTGGTCGCCGAACACCTGTGGGGAGGCCACCGGAAGGTCGGCGTACCAGTCGTAGAACGACAGCATCGTGCCGCCGATCAGCGAGGTGAACCGGGCTCCGGAGGCATGCGAGACCATCGACATCGCGGGGATCGGGGAGAACCCGGCGATCCGGTCCGGACCCCACTTCTTCAGCGTGTGCACGTACGCGGCGGCGATGAGTTCGGTGGCCTCCTCCCAGGTCGCACGGATCAGGCCGCCCTTGCCGCGGGCGGACTTGTACTGCCGGGCGCGCGCAGGGTTGTCGACGATGTGAGCCCACGCGGCCACCGGGTCGCCGTGCTGTTCCTTGGCCTCGCGGTACATCTGCAGGAGCACGCCACGGACGTAGGGGTAGCGGATGCGGGTGGGGGAGTAGGTGTACCAGGAGAAGGCCGCGCCGCGCGGGCAGCCGCGGGGCTCGTACTCAGGCTTGTCGGGACCGACGGACGGATAGTCGGTCTGCTGGGTCTCCCAGGTGATGATGCCGTCCTTGACGTATACCTTCCACGAGCACGAACCGGTGCAGTTCACGCCGTGGGTCGAGCGGACCACCTTGTCGTGGCTCCAGCGGTCGCGGTAGAAGTCGTCGGCCCCGCGGCCGCCGGTCTTGTGCAGGGTGCGCAGGTCGTCGGACACCTCGGACCTGGTGAAGTAGCGGCGAGTCCGGACCAGGGCCTCGGTCAGCCCTCCGTCCAGTCCCGGTTGGCCATGTTCTGGACGAGCCCCAGTGCTCATGCAGCTTCCTCGCTGGTCGACTGCTCCGGACGGGTTCTCTGGTTCGCGGTCTTTCTCACGATCGTCACAGTCAGCACCAGCGTCAAGGCTGCGGTGACGGACAGCAACATCAGCCCGATCCCGTACGAGTCGGTGCGGCCGTAGACATAGCCCATGATCAGCGGGGGCACGAATCCGCCGAGCCCACCGGCCGCACCGACCAGCCCGGTCACGCCGCCGACCCGGGCCGGATCGGTGACCTTGGCAACGAGTGCGAAAGTGGCTCCGCTGCCGCCGCCGAGCGCGGCTGCCATGGACAGGAAGGCGATCGTGCCGACGTACTCGAGCAACGGGGTGGTGGAGGCCACCGCCGCGCCCGCGACGACGACCGCGTAGCAGGTGGCGAGTACGGGGATCGGCCCGAAATTGTCCGACAGCCAGCCACCGATCGGCCGCATCAGGACGGCGACCGCGACGAAGCCGGCCATCCGGTTGGCCGCGTCGGCGGCACTGAGGTCGTACGCGGTCTTGAGGTACGACGGCAGGTAGACCGAGAAGGCGACGTACCCGCCGAAGGCCACGGCGTACAGGATGCACGCCTGCCAGCTGATCGGCAGTTTGGCATTCGCGACCAGTCGGCTCAGCAACGATCCCTGGGCGGGCTTGCGGCCGGGCGCGTCCCGCAGTACCAGCCAGGCGGCCACGGCGTAGACGACGAGGGCAACCGCGGTGATGAGGAACGGAACCCGGTGGCCGACGTCGCTGTAGAGCTTCACAGTGGTCAGGGCGCTGATCGCCGTACCGCCCATGCCGGCGCCGAAGATTCCGACCGCGAGGCCCCTTCGTTCCGGCGGGAACCAGGCGTTCACGAACGGCACTCCGACGGCGAACGTGGTGCCACCGATGCCGAGAAAGAAGCCGCCGACCAGGAGCGCGGCGTACGAATCCAGGGCGAAGACGCCGATGAACAGGATCGGTACGACGGTCGCGGCGGAGACCAGCGGGAACATGATGCGGCCGCCGAACCGATCGGTCAGCGCGCCGACCGGGATCCGGCCGAGGGACCCGACCAGGACGGGCACCGCCACCAGCAGCGCAACGTCGGACTCGGTCAGCCTGCCGAGGGTCCCCTCGGTCCGGAAGAGCGGTCCGAGCGGGCTGAGCAACGCCCAGGCCCAGAAGTTGAGCGCAAAACCGAGGGTCGCCATGGCAAGCATCGCCCACGGCGACCGGGACGTCGCGGCCGACCGACCGGCAGAATGTGAGCCGACGAGGTCGGCGCGACTGGCATTCATTGCTCTCCTCGATCCTCCGTCCGGGTCTTCTCAGAATGCTCCTGGCGCATGGTCAATGCCCACAGGCCGACGGATAACGGCGCCTCGTGTCGTGGCGGCCCTGATGGAACGTGGCCGACGCGCATTCTCAGGCCTGCCGGCCGGACATGGTCAGCGTCAGGTCGCGTTCGGCGTTCTCGAGGCTGAACGGCTGCATCACCTCGGTCCGCCAGTGCCGCGGGTCGCGGTTCGGCAGGTCGTGGTAGACCTCCCATGCGTCGCCGGTGCGGGCGCCGTGCTCAGCCTTGAGCCAGGTGTCGATCGCGGCGTACGCAGCTGCCAGCTGCTCGTACGGGCCGACGTGCCAGGCCACGACCACATGCCCACCGGGCAGGCTCGACGGTCGGATGTGGGTGTCGCCGGCGATCCGGACAGCGATCGGCAGACCCGCTTCAACCTCGAAGACTCCGTCCGGCCGGAGGTGGTAGCGGGCGAACGGGAAGCCGCAGGGTGCGATGCCATGCAGGCGTAGGTACTCCGCGACCGCGTCGATGGCGGGGCGGAACCATCCAGCCACCTGATCTCGACGCAGGGTCGCGCGGAGTACGGCGGTCGGCTGCTCGGGAACGGTCCGTGATTCGGGGTGGTCGGTGCGCATGTGTCGACTCTCGCTTCCGGGAGCCTGCGACGTCAGGGCTCTAGGTCCCGAATCCACAGGCCCTTCAGCCATTCAGACCCGGCCAGCCCCAGGCATGCTCGGCCCTGTCACGCTCGTGCTGGCGGGGCTGTGCTTCGTCGTTGCTCGGCGCGGGGAGGTTCTGCGGGCGGCGGGGGCTCTGCAGTGAGCCGACGGGCCTGGCGGCGGAGCTTGCGCAGGTGGTGGAGGGTTTCGCCGGAGAAGATGGCCAAGGCGGTCCAGATGAGGACGAAGCCGGCGAGGCGTGCGGGGGGCATCGGCTCGTGGAAGACGAAGATGCCGAGGAGGAACTGGATCGACGGGGTGAGGTACTGCAGCAAGCCGAGGTAGGTCAGGGGGATTCGCGTGGCCGCCCCGGCGAAGAAGAGGAGAGGGATCGCTGTCGCCGGGCCGGCGGCGATCAGAAGCAGGGTGGTCGACCAACCGGCGTGCACGAACGCGGCCCGGCCGACCAGATCGAGCCAGACCAGATAGCCCAGCGTGAACGGCATGATGATCGTCGCCTCGACAGCGAGGCTCTCGACCGCCCCGGTCGCCGCCTTCTTCTTCAGTACGCCGTACGTCGCGAAGGTGAGCGCCAACCCGATCGCCACCCACGGCACGCGGCCGTAGTCGAACGTCAGCCACGCCACCGCCGCCACGGCGAGGCAGATCGCCAGCCACTGCGGCCGCCGCAGCCGCTCGCGAAACAGCAATACCCCGAGCATGACCGTGACGAGCGGGCTGATGAAGTATCCGAGCGACGTCTCCACCACCCGTGCGTGGTGGACGCCCCAGATATAGAGGTACCAGTTGAAGGCGATGACCACCGCGGCCACGGCGAGGAACCGTAGTGCTTCGGGCCGCTGCCTGAGCTCGCGCCACCAGCCGGCGCGGGGACGGATCCGCAGTAGCACTACGCAGATCACGAGCGCCCACACGAAGCGATGGGCGAGCGCCTCGACCGCGCCGACATTGTCGAGCAGCCGCCAGTAGAGGGGAAACAGTCCCCAGATCCCGTAGGCGGCGGCACCGAAGAGGAGGCCCTTGTCCAGTGTCGCCTGACCGTCGGAGCTGAGCTTGCTCATCTGTCTCTCCTCACTGGGCGGCCGCGGGATCCTGAAAATCAGCATGGATCGGCAAATAGATGACGTCTAATGCCAATTCTTGAAAATCACATTGATATCTTTGATCTATGCTCAACCTCGTCCATCTGAATGTTCTGGCCGCGGTGGCGCGCCACGGGTCAGTGACTGAAGCGGCACGAGAGCTGCACTATTCGCAACCGTCGATCAGTCATCACCTGTCGCGCCTGGAATCGGTCACCGGCGTGAAGCTCGTTCAGCGCGTCGGTCGTGGGATCCGGTTGACGCCGGAGGGGCAACTGCTGGCCAACCGGGCCGCCGAGATCATCGGCCGTGTCGACGCGGCGACCAACGAGCTGGCGGCCCAGGTCGGGTTACAGACCGGGCGGGTTCGCCTGGCTGCCAATTCGTCGGTGCTGAGCACGATCGTGCCGAGGGCTGTCCCCACGCTGACCCAGGCGTACCCGGGACTCGAGCTGAGCCTGATCGAGCGTCACCCGGTCGAAGCGCTGGAGATGCTGCGGCACGGCGAGATCGACGTCGCCCTCATCTTCCGGTACGCCCACGGCCCGGTCGAGGAGGACGGGTTCCGCCTGGTCCACCTCGGCGAAGACTCGATCTACCTCGTCAGCCAGCGACCCGACGACAGCATCGCGAACCATCGCGACTCGGCCTGGATCGGCGGTTGCGCGCGGTGCCAGGAAGAGGTGGTCACCGTGTGCCGGGAGGATGGTTTCACCCCACGGTTCGCCTCACTCAGCGACGACATGGTCGTCGTACAAGCTCTCGTCGCGGCCGGCGTAGGCGTCACGACCCTGCCGGGCCTAGCGCTCGAAGCCCACCGCCTGCCCGATGTCCACACCACCGAACTGACCAACTTCCGCCGTCAGATCTACGCCGCCACGTACGGCGAGCCGCCGGACCCGCCCGCCACCACCGCACTGATCCAAGCCATCCGGGAGACCGTCCAGCAACGCCCTCAGCGCAGCACGCGGTAGGTCAGGTGCGTGACCAGGCTCGCTGCCCGCGACTTCACCTGCTCGAGTTTCAGCGGCGGGACGCCCTCGAACAGCCGCGTCCCGGCGCCGAGCGTCATCGGCACGACGTGCAGCCGCAGTTC
The DNA here is from genome assembly GCF_043197365.1 of Kribbella sp. NPDC049174. NCBI lineage: Bacteria > Bacillati > Actinomycetota > Actinomycetes > Propionibacteriales > Kribbellaceae > Kribbella > Kribbella sp. NPDC049174. The sequence continues at coordinate 1,586,900 of NZ_JBICSZ010000001.1, forward strand.
GTCGATCAGGCCGGCGGCGAGGAACTGGTTGATGGTGGTCGCGCCGCCGATGATCGCGACATTACCGTCGCCGGCCGCCTCGCGTGCCCGGGCCAGTGCCGACTCGATCCCGTCGGTGACGAAGTGGTACGTCGTACCGCCGGCCATCGGCTGCGGATCGCGCGGGTGGTTCGTGAGGACGAAGACCGGGGAGTGGTACGGCGGATCCTCGCCCCACCAGCCGTTCCAGTCCCGGTCCCACTCGCCACGCACCGGGCCGAACATGTTGCGCCCCATGATGAATGCCTTGGCATCCATGTTCTCGGCGATCTCGGCCTTGTTCTCGTCGGGAGTGTCGGAGTACCAGGCGTGCAGCTTGTCGCCCCAGCCGTCGCCGCCGTCGTCGCCGAACGGGCGTTCCTCGGTCTGGTTGAGCCCGGCCGAGTACCCGTCGGCCGAGATCGTGATGCCGCTGATCACCTTGCCCTTGTGTGTGCTCATTGCTCTACTCCTCGTGGCGACCTCCGTCGCCTTCGCGGTGAGCCTGCTTCCTGTCACGCATCAGCCTGGACCAGGCGGAGTATGCCGTCTAATGCCAATTCTTTGCCGAACACATTCACATCTTTGATGTGTGCGCGAGCTGGTCCAGCACCCGCCAGGGGCAGGGTGGGACGATGAGGCGTGCGGTTGTCCTGGCGGCTTGGTGTGGTGCTGGTCGGCTGTGTGGGGATTCTGCTGCTGCTTCCCGCGACGAGTCCCGGTCCGCCTGAGGTGATCTACCACAACGGGGTTGTGCTCACCCTGGAGGACGGGCTGCCGCGAGCCGAGGCGGTGGCGGTCCGCAACGGACGGATCGTGGCGGTCGGCTCCGACGACGACGTACTGGCGTTGCGGAGAAGCGCGACGCGTGTCGTGGATCTTGGTGGGCGGACGTTGTTGCCGGGCTTCATCGACTCGCACGCGCACTGGATCGGCGACGGGAGCATGGTCGGCTACAACGCCGATCTGGCGATCGAGGCGGCCCTGAGCCGGGGTTGGACGAGTATCAGCGAGCAGTTCGTCAACGGCGAGCGATTGGACGAACTACGCGCGCTCGACGCGGCCGGCGGGCTCCGGCTGCGCGTCAATGCCTACCTGCCGATGAACTTCGAGGACGAGAAGTTCGGCCACTGGTTCCGCGGCTTCGAGCCGCGCCACGCGTACAGCCCGCACCTTCGGCTGGGCGGCATCAAGCTGTTCCTCGACCACGACTGGGGCACCGACTTCCACTGGGAGCAGGCAGAGCTGGACGAGTATGTGCTGTCAGCGCACCGCCTCGGCTGGCAGGTGACGGCGCACACGATCAGTGCCGAGGCGCACGACCAGTATTTGACGGCGGTGGCGCGGGCCCAGGCCGCGCACCCCAACCCGGACGCGCGCCACCGAGCGGAGCACGTCATCCAGCTCCGCGACGACCAGCTCACCAGGATGGGGGAGTTGGGGATGATCGCATCCATCCAGCCCGGGATCCCGGGGGACCTGGCGGCGGAGGCGGGCTTCCCGGAACTGGTGGCTCGCGGCGAGACCGGTTGGATCGCCCGCTGGCGAGATCTGGTGGACAGCGACGTACGAACCATCGGCAGCACCGACACGCCGTGGCTGGTACTTGCGGTGGGCAACCAGATGCCGCACGGATCACCCCTCGAGGCGATCCACCAGGCGGTGACCCGGCAGAGCCACCTCGGCCGCCCACCGGAGGACTGGCAACTGGCGCAGCGCCTGACCGTCGATCAGGCGTTGCGATTGTTCACGATCGACGCCGCCGACGGCACCTTCGAGGAGAACGTGAAGGGCAGCCTGGCTCCCGGCAAGTACGCCGACCTCGCGATCCTCTCGGACAACCCGACGACCGTCGCGGTGGACGCGTTGCCCGCCATCCAGGTCCTCGCAACCATCGTCGGCGGACAGGTGGAGCACTGCGCCGACACCACTCTGTGTTGATTGGACATCGTCTTGTTGGCTTGCCGGGCGCGGCGTACGTTGGCTTACAAGGTGGGGAAGAGCTGGGCGCGCGTTCTGTGAACGATCGCGTGACGGGGGAGGCGGCTGCAGATGATTCTCGTGACCGGCGCGACTGGAATTCTGGGACGGCTTGTTGTCGATCGTCTGCTCGATCGGCTTCCGGCGACCGACGTCGCCGTCATCGTCCGCGATCCTGACCAGGCGGCTGAGGTGGCTGCTCGAGGAGTCGACGTACGCCGGGGCGACTACGACGACCCGGACGGTCTCCGCGCGGCCTTCGCCGGAGCCGGGACCGTGCTGTTCATCTCGGCGCCGGTGACGGTGTCAGGACGCCTGGAACAACACCGGAACGTGGTCCGGGCGGCCGCGGCCGCGGAGGTCGGCAGGATCGCGTACACCAGTGGGCTCGGTGCGGACTTCGTCGACGAGGGCGTGCTGGGTGAACATCATCAGACCGAGGAGTGGATCGCGGAGAGCGGGCTGCCCGCTGTGATCCTGCGTCACCCCATCTACTCGGAGCTGTACATCAACCCGGGTCTGCAGACCGCGATCGAAGCCGGCGAACTGACCAGCAGCACCGGCGGCCGCGGACTGAACACGGCAACTCGTGCGGACCTTGCCGAGGCGGCTGCCGCCGCTGTGACAGCGACGGAGGTTTCCGCCACCTACAACTTCACCGGCTCGGTGTGGACGTACCCGGAGCTGGCAGAGGTGCTCGGCGAGGTGAGCGGACGCCCTGTCGCCTACCGGGAGGTCGAGTCCGAGGAGGGCTTCCTGGGCGCGCTGGCCGAGGTCATCCGCGCCGGGGGCTTCGAGGTCCAGACCGACGACCTGGAACGCCTTCTCGGCCGCCCTCCCATGTCCCTGCGGGGGACCGTCCTCGCGGCCCTGCCGGCGCTCCAGCGCCCCTGACTCATCCTGAAACCGGGCAGCGGCTCTGTTGGTTGCCTAGGGCCCGTTCCACGCGGAAGTGCGCGCCGGCCGGCCCCACAGACCGGGGGCTCTTCGTAGCCGGTGGGTCACCCATGGCGACCGGCGGCTCCAGATCTTCCCTGGTCGGCGTGCAGGGAGCAGGATGCAGCCAGGAGGGCGTCTCGCGATGGTCAGCTTGGCTAGCTACACGACGCTGTACATCACGGCTGTCCGCACGGCGGGAGCGGACAGCGTGGAGAACATCACCGCCGTGCAGTTCGACGGCGGCTACACCGGTTCGGAGGAGTCCTCGGTCGGTGACTTGCTCCGCTGGCTCGGCCGCAACGATGTCCGGGCGTATGTCCGGCGACCGGATGGCAGCCGCGGACCTGAGGTCGTGGTGGACGATCACGAAGGCCGGCCCTGTCTGCGGAGCCGCGTCGACGAAGACCAGGGGCGGGACTGCCTCTTGACGCTGCCACGGTTGGAGTCCGCCGCCAGGCGGCCCGCACACCGCCGCCGCGTGCTCCGGTGGTAGTTCTCAGCGGGTGCGAGATCTTCTGGGATCGCCGAACTGGTCGTAGTGTCGCGAACGAACACAGCTCGGGGGCTACCGCCCAGGCACCTGCACTGGGGCGTGACGATTCAAGGAGGAATCGTGCGCAGATCCGCTGCCGGACTACTAGGTCTGGCCCTTGTGACGACGTTCGGGACGAGTTTCGGCTCCGTCGGCGTCGCGGCACCACCGGTGGACACGACTCCCGCCAGACAGGGGGCCAAGGCAACTACCTCTGATGCCCTTCCGAACCCACAGGAGGAGAAGCGTCAGGCGTTGCGTGAGGAGGCCTGGAGCCTGCTCCTGAACGGCAAGGGAAAGGCCGAGAAGCGCGGCGCCAGCACGGTGATGAAGCTGGGCCAGAAGTCCGTCCGGCGGACCGATGCGAACGGCCGGCGCACGATCGCCAGGGTCGACCAGTACGTCGAGCTGGGCCGGGAGAAGACCGATCGCATCTTCGTCGTACTCGCCGAGTTCGGCAACGAGCGGCACCCTGACTACCCGGACCAGGACACGGATCCGGACACCCCCGGCCCGGCCACTTTCGAAGGACCGCTGCACAACGCGATCCCGGAACCGAATCGGGCGGTCGACAACTCAACGGTGTGGCGCGCGAACTACAACCGGGCGTACTACCAGGACCTGTACTTCGGCAACGGTCGCATCGCCGGGGTGGAGTCGGTTCGGCAGTACTACGAGAAGCAGTCGTCGGGCCGGTACAGCATCAACGGCAAGGTGACCGACTGGGTGAAGGTGCGGTACAACGAGGCCCGGTACGGCCGCAGTGACGGCTTCCCGTGTGCTTCGAACGTGTGCAGCAACACCTGGTTCCTGATCCAGGACGCGGTGAACCAGTGGGTCGCCGACCAGAAGGCGGCGGGCCGGACGACGGCGCAGATCGCGGCCGAGTTGAGGACGTTCGACCAGTGGGACCGCTACGACTTCAACGGCAACGGGAACTTCGACGAGCCGGACGGCTACCTCGATCACTTCCAGATCGTGCACGCCGGCGGCGACCAGGCCGACGGTGATCCGCACCAGGGCGAGGACGCGATCTGGTCGCATCGCTGGTACGTGCAGACCACTCCGGTCGGCGGTGGGGGACCAGTCGGCAACCCGCTGGGCGGAACCCAGGCCGGCGACACCGGTATCTGGGTCGGCGACTACACGATCCAGCCGGAGAACGGCGGCGTCAGCGTCTTCACCCACGAGTACGGGCACGACCTCGGCCTGCCGGACCTCTACGACACCTCCGGTGGCGGCGAGAACGGCGTCAACTGGTGGTCGCTGATGGCGCAGAGCCGGGTCAGCGCCCGCAACGACCAGGGCATCGGCACCCGATCGGCCGACCTGGACGCGTGGTCGAAACTGCAGTTGGGGTGGCTGGACTACGAGATCGTCGTGGCCGGGCAGACCCGAACGCACGTGCTCGGCCCGCACGAGTACAACTCGGCCAGACCGCAGGGCCTGGTCGTCGTACTTCCGAAGAAGTCGGTGACAGTCGAGTACGGCGCTCCGGCAGCCGGCAGCAGACAGTGGTGGAGCGGTAGTGGTGACGACCTCAACAACACGATGTCGCGACAGGTCACCCTTGGAGCCGCACCGGTGTCGTTGACCTTCCAGGCGAAGTGGGACATCGAGGACTGTGGCCCGGATCCGTGCGACTACGCGTACGTCGAGGTGGACAACGGCACCGGCTACAAGCCCGTGGCCGGGAACATCACCAAGGCTGCCGAGGGCAACGGTATCGACGGAACCACCAACGGGGCCTACGTCCCGGCCACCTTCGATCTGTCGGCGTACGCCGGCCAGACGGTCGGCCTGCGGTTCCGGTACTTCACCGATGGGGCGGTCAAGGGCAAGGGGTTCTTCGCGGACTCCATCCAGCTGACCGCGGGTGGAGCAACGGTGTTCGAGTCGGGCGCCGAGGCGCCGCCGGAGGGCTGGACGCTGGCGGGTTTCACCTCGATCGGTGCGTCGGTGACCACCGTGCACGACAACTTCTACCTGGCCTCGCACATCAACTACGTGTCGTTCGACAGGTACCTGCGCACGGGCCCGTACAACTTCGGCTTCCTGAACACCAAGCCGGACTGGGTCGAGCACTTCCCGTACCAGGACGGGCTGCTGATCTGGTACTGGGACACCTCGCAGGGCGACAACAACACCAGCGAGCACTTCGGACAAGGGCTGGTGCTGCCGGTCGACTCCCACCCGGTGCCGATCAACCGGATCGACGGTCAGCTCTGGCGGCCGAGGGTCGGCGGGTACGACGCTCCGTTCGGTCTGGAGAAGGCGGACTCGTTCACCCTCCACATCAACGGCCAACCCAGCTACATCCGTGGCCAGGCGGGCGTACCGACCTTCAACGACAGTAGGACCTACTGGTACGCCGAGCAGCCCACCGCTGGCGTGAAGGTGCCGAACAACGGCATCAACATCAGGGTCCTGGAGCGCAACGGCACGTCCATCAAGGTCCGCGTCTTTCCGCGCTGACCCCTAGCAGAACGACTTGGCGGGCCGGAACCCCCGGCCCGCCAAGCGGCTAGCCCGCGAATCCTCGGGCACGGACGTCCGTTTCTGGAGAGCGGCGCAGACCAACTCCGTGCAGTCCACCTACCGCCGACTGACGACGCCTGAGCTGTTGCGCTGTCCACCGGGCCGGCGTGGCTTGCCTAGCCTCGGTGGATGGCTTGTTCGAGTTGGGCGCGGATCAGGGTGTCGAGGCGTTTCCAGGCGGGGGAGGACGCGTTGACCGAGCCTTGAATCAACTGGGGCAGGTCCGGGTCGACCGTCTGTCCTGGGAGCTCGCCGGTGCCGTAGCGCTCGATCGACGCCTGGACGATGCGCCCGGCCAGGTCGGCGAGGGCGGGGTCTTGCGGGTCGAAGTCGTGGGCGCGGTCGTACTCGAGGTAGAGCCGACGCAGGGCGGGATCGGCTTGTGCCTGGGCCTGGTCGGTGAAGAGCTCGTACGCCTCCTCGGGATGGGTGGCGAAGGTGAGGATCCACAGATCTCGCTCCATCGCGACCCAGCGTGGGGTGAAGCCGAGTACGGCGAGCTGCTGAAGATGGTCCTCGACCTCGTCGGGGAGAAGCCGGTTGTGGCCGGAGGCGAGGTCTCGGAGACTGTCCCGGGTCGAGCGCATCGCGTCGATCCGGGCGGTGAGGTCGGCGTCGATCCGGGCAATGGCCGCCTGGAACTCCTCGCGGGGCGCCGCTCTGAGTTTCGGGATGTCGGCCAGCGGGACGCCGGCCTGGGCGAGGGTACGGATCTTGATCAGCTCGATGGCGTCCTGGGCGGAGTACCGGCGGTAGCCGGAAGCGTCCCGGTCGGGCTCGGGGAGCAGGCCCTTGGCGTGGTAGACGCGGATGGTCTTGGTCGAGACGCCGACGTACCGGGCGAGCTGGCCGATGGTGATCACGCCACCAGCGTCTCGCACTTGACCTTCCCCCAGGGGCAACCTCTCACCATGGCGGTATGACGAGTTCCGAGATCGACCGCGAGACGCTCCGGGCGTTGGCGGACGAGGGCAACGAGAAGGCCCAGGACCGGCTGGCCGACCTGGCCGACGAGCGCGGGGATCTCGAGGAGCTGAGCGAGTTGCTCGACGAAGGCTGCGAGCACGCGGGCGAGCTGCTCACCCGTCGGGCCGCGGCCAACCGCGACCTGCGGGAGCTGCAACGAATCGCCGACGCCGGCTACGCGGAGGCTGCCGACGTACTCGACCGATTGCTCGACAGCCCTACTGACGACAGCAACCGGTAGACGTGCGGTCTCGCACGCGGCGGGAGAGATCAGCCGACGTGGATGCCCGGTCTCCGGGCTGGGTCGGACTCGTGCTGGCGGATGATCTCTCGGACGACGGGCGCCGTGTCGCCACGGCCCAGAATGAGGTAGCGCAGCAGGTGACTGAGAGGGTTGCCTTCGGACCACTCGAAATGACAGTGCGGCATCACCGCCGTGGTGTCGCGCAGCGCCAGCAGGATCGCGGCGATGGCGTTGGGCACGGCAGGGCTGTCGGCCCTCAGAACGCGGTGGCCGTCGACCTCGACGCCCTCCACCCGCAGTACGTCGCTGAACGTTGACGGGTCGACCACGTCGATCTCGAGAAACAGGATGTCGGTGCGATGGGGGACCGGATCCGCGGTGCGGACGGCGGCCTCCTTCGCGGCGTACTCGGCGGCATCGCCGGCCTGCCGTTGGTTGGCGATGATGTTGAGGAAGCCGTCGCGACGGATCGAGTCGGTGATGAACCGGCGGGCTGCGTCGTCGAACTCGATCCGATCGGCACGCAACTCCGTCGTACGGGAAACCCGCGAGATCAAGGAGACGGTGATGATGCCGGCGATGAACAGGCCGGAGATGGCAATACCGTCGGGCTTCTCGATGATGTTCTCGACCAGGGCGTACAGCAGCACCAGGGTGAGAACGGTGAACGCCGAGGCCGCCCGCCGCTGGCCCCGCCGCCCGGCCGAGATGGTGACCGCCACGGCGCCGGACACCATCATCACGAGGATCCCGGTGGCGTAGGCACCCGCCTGGGCGTCGACGTCCGCACCGAAGGCGATGGTGATCGCGATGCTGATCGCGGTGTAGACCAGCACCACCGGGCGTACGGCGCGGCCCCATTCGGGCGCCATTCCGTACGACGGTAGATAGCGCGGAACGATGTTGATCAGGCCGGCCATCGCCGAGGCGCCCGCGAACCAGAGGATGAGGACACTGCTGAGGTCGTAGACGGTGCCGAAGCCTTCGCCGAGCTTCTCGTGGGCGAGGTAAGCCAACGCCCGGCCACTCGCGGCGCCGCCGGGCTCGAACTCGTTGGCCGGGATGAGCACCGTCGTGATGAAGCTGGTAGCCAGCAGGTAGACACTCATGATCAGCGCTGCCGCCGTGAGCAGCTTCTTCGTGTTGCGGATGCGGTTGGCGAGCCGCTCCTTGGCATCCTCACCATCGGCAGCGACCAGTGGCATCATGCTGACGCCGGTCTCGAATCCGGACAGGCCGAGCACGAGGAGCGGGAACGCGACGATCGCCGGTCCGACGACTCCGCCGAAACCTTCCCGGCCGGCAGTGAGTGCGTCGAGCCAACTCGAGAACGCGCCGGGAACGGTGGCGACGTCGTACAGGCCGACGACCACGATCACTGCGTTGAGGGCAAGGAAGATCCCCACCAGCGGGATCGCGACGCCGACCGCCTCGCTGAAGCCCTTCAGGAATACTCCGCCGAGGATCAGCAGCAGCACCACCGTGACCGCGACCTCCCGTCCGTGCAGGAAGTCCGGGGCGTAGGGATTCTCGATCAGGTGCACGGTCGCGTCGGCTGAGGACAGCGTGATGGTGATGATCCAGGACGTTGCCACGAAGCCGAGCAGAACAAGGACGAACAGCTTGCCCCGCCAGAACGGCAGGAGGTTCTCCAGCATCGCGATCGAGCCCTGTCCGTGCGGACTCTCCTTGGCCACTCGCCGGTACATCGGCAACATGCCCAGCAGCGTCAACGCGACAATCAGGAGGGTCGCGAGAGGTGACAGGGCGCCTGCTGCAAGGGCGGCGATCCCGGGCAGGTACGACAGCGTCGAGAAGTAGTCGACGCCGGTCAGGCACATCACTTTCCACCACGCGTGTGGCGTGGCATGACCTTCGCCGGCCTCCGGTCCGACCGGCTGAACCTGGTGGCGCAGAAGCCAGCCCACCAGCCCGCCGCCGACGGTAGATTGCTCGCCTGGCCCTTTGACGGTGGCCGGTACGACGTAGTCGTCTGGAGTGCTCACGCGGGTCAGGATGCACGACCTCCGGGCCATCTCGAAATCGGTGTTAGAGGTGTGTGAGAATCCCGCCGCATCGGCCGAACAAGCGCTACATTTCGCCGATGCCCGAGCGAATACCTAGGCTGAGGCCCGCGGCCGACGGGGCTTGGGGAGGATGTGCACATGGACGAGAAAGAGGACTTCCTGGCTGAGCAGGCGCGGCTGGTGGAAGCCGACGCCGAGCGCATCCGGCAGGAAGCCGTAGACGCCGCCGCCGACCCGGCGGCCCAGGTGGAATGGATCCGTCAGTCCAACCTGATCTACGGGGGACTGGCGGGCGCCGGCCTCGTCGTGGTCCAGCCGTTCCTGACGGAACCCTCGCTCGACCTGTCCGGGATGGTGTGCGTGATCGCGTTCGCCGTCGCCATACCGTTGCTGGCCGCGCTCCTAGTGCTGAATCGGCAGGAGGAGTTCCGGCGCCGGGCCACCAAGTCGCCGTACGTCGAGGTGGCCAAGGCGGTCGCCCAAGGCTCGGCGTTCGTCGGCCTCACGGCAGCCTTCTGGCACATCTCCATCGTCGCGGGGATCGTGTTCCTGGCCGTGGGGATCGTCGCGGTGGGAGTGCACTCCTCGGGATATGTCCGCCTGGAGTACGACTCGAGGTTCCGCTCGAGATTCCGTCCCCGCAAAGCACCCGACACCCTCAACCCCGACCAGCGCTGATGACCTGCCGGGAGGCGGGTCATCAGGAGGTCGTCATTTGCGTGGTCTGCTGTGCTGCCCATCGGGCGGCTGCGGCGGCGACGGGGATCGTCGGGTCGACCAGCCACGCTGCCTCCAGGCCGTAGCAGAAGGCGATGATCTCCATGGCCTTGAGCCGTGGGTCGATGTCGTCGCGCATCTCGCCGCGCTGCTGTGCGGAGCGCAGGGTCGCCGTCACGCGGTCGATCGTCGTCCGGTAGCCCTCGACCAGGCGTGGGTGGAGGTCGGTGTCGGGGCTGACGTTCTCCCCGAGGACGACGGTGTTCATACCGAGCAGGCTGTAGACCTTGTCGTCGTGCTGGCTCGGCCAGCTGCCCATGTGCCTGGCGATGATGTCCACGATCTTGACGCCGGGGTCGGGTCCGTCGCCCCACAGCCACTCCTCGGTGAAGGCCAGGTGGCGGTCCAGGACGGCGCTGAGCAGTGCCTCCTTGCTGCCGAAGTGGTACAGCAAACCGGTCTGTGACACGCCTGCTTCGGCGGCGATGTCGGCCAGGCTCGTGCCGCGCGCCCCGTTGCGGGCGATGAATCGGACGGCGACGTCGACGATGCGCTCCCGTGTCTCGAGACCCTTGGCCGAGGTCTTGGGCTTCTGGGCAGCGGGCACGGTCGATCTCCTCGCGATGGTCGGGACGGTCGCCGCCAAGCATAGACAACCGACTGAGTACTCGGTAGCTTTTGCAAAACAGACTGAGTACTCAGTCTGGAATGCTGGCACCGAGAGGACGGTTCCGATGAGTTCAGCGTTCCGGCGGGGATCCCCGGCCGTCCGCGACGAGGACACTCCGCCACGGCCGCACGAGCAGGTCCAGGCCTTCCTGGACAGCTCCGGCTCGTCGCCCGACCCGTGGAGCGCCGATATCGCGACCGTGCGGGCGGACGCCCGCGAGAAGGTCCTGGCCGTGACCGGCGAGCCCTCGGCGGTAGCCTCCGTCGAGTCGATCGACGCGGACGGCGTACCAGGTCGGCTCTACCGGTCCGCCGGCGCGGAGCGGGACGTGCTGGTCTGGACGCACGGCGGCGGCTGGATCCACGGAGACCTCGACACCGCCGACGGCGTCGCCCGCGCGTTGGTGAACCGGGCCGCCTGCGCCGTCTTGTCGATCGACTACCGGCTCGCGCCCGAACAGCCCTTCCCAGCCGGCTTCGACGACGCCTGGACCGCGGTCACGTGGGCCCGGCGCAACTTCGGCAGTGTGGCCGTCGGCGGTGACAGCTCGGGCGGGAATCTCGCCGCGGCTGTGGCGCTGAAGGCTCGCGACGAAGGCGTCGAACTGGCGGCCCAGTTGCTCGTCTACCCGGCGCTCGACAGTGTCGAGGACACTGACTACAAGGTCGCGTTCCGGCAGCGGTACGCGACCTTCGCGGGCCGGCCGGGCTTCGGCTCCAACAGCTGCCGGCGGCTCCAGCACATCTGGGAGACCTACGTCCCCGACCCAGCGGCCCGCAAGGCGTCGTACGTGTCCCCGCTGCATACCGAGTCTGTGTACGGCGTCGCGCCGGCGACGATCATCACCGCCGAACACGACTTTCTCCGCGGTGAGGCCGAGGACTACGCCCAGCGCCTGAGTGCGGCCGGCGTACCGGTCGAGCTGTACGAGTACCCGGGCCAGATCCACGGCTTCTTCGAGATGTTCGCCGTCATGACCGACTCGCATCACGCCGTCGGCGTGGCCGGCGACGCCGTCCGCCGTGCCTTCCAGTCCAGCCACCACAACGAGCCTTCGAAGGAGCTGTCGTGCGATCGCTGACCCAGTACCGCAGAATCGTCCAGGTGGCCGCGGTCGCCCTGGCGTCTGTGCTGCCCCTCGCCGCCTGTGCACCGGGCGGGAACTCCGAAGCCGGCCCGGCGCCGTCCAGGCCGGTGTCCACCGGTGTCGGTAGCGAGCCCGTCACGCTGAAGCTGCTCGTCAACAGCGGCGTCGACGTGCCGTTCTACACCGCCCTCGGCAAGCTGTTCCAGGCCGAGCACGCCAACGTCACCGTCAAGGTGGAGAACCAGGACTACGCCACCCTGACCACGAACATCGCCCACATCCTTGCTGGCAGCAACGTTCCCGACCTGGTCCGCGTCTCGCAGCTCGGCAACCTGATCCAGGACCACCTGCTGACCAACCTCGACCCGTATGCGAAGGCGTACGGGTGGGACAAGTGGCCGCAGTCGCAGTTCGCCTCCACCCGCGTCGGGCCGGACGGCAAGCAGCGCGGGACAGGCTCGCTGTACGCCGCCGGCGCCGGGTTCGGCCTGACCGGGGTGTACTACAACAAGGCGCTCGCGCAGCGGATCGGTATGACCCAGCCACCGGCGACCGTCACCGAGTTCGAGCAGCTGCTCGCCAAGGCCAAGGGCGCCGGGCTGCAGCCGATCATGATCAACGGCAAGGACGGCGGCAGCGTCTACCCACTGCAGAACCTGGTGATGTCTGCCGCGGGTGATGCGCAAGCCGTGCAGGACTGGAACTACGCCAAGCCCGGGGCGAGTATCGACAACGCGGCGACGGTGAAAGGCGCCACGACGCTTCAGCGCTGGGGGCAGGCGGGATACCTGCCGGCCGACGTGAACGACATCGACCAGACCCGGGCACCGGGGGAGTTCGTCAAGGGCAACGGCGTGTTCTTCCCGAGCGGCAACTGGCAGGCACCCGGACTGGACAAGGCCGGGTCCGGGAAGTTCGGCTTCTTCCTCTTCCCGCCCGGTGAGGCCGGCGGACCGTCGTACGCGATGACCGCTGCGGCCAATCTGGGGATCCCGGCGAAGTCGCCCAACGCCGACGTCGCCGCCGCGTTCCTGGACTTCGTGCAGACCAACGCGCAGGCGCGGCAAGACACGGTGACCCTCGGCGGCCTCGTGCCCGCGGGCCCGTCGGACGCCCCTGCTCCGACCGCGCCCTCGGGGTCGGCGGTCGCCGCCACCGTGACCGCGTTCCATGAACTGCTGAAGAGCAACGGGCTGGTCGGATTCCTGGCTGACGCGACGGCATCGATCCACGTCAACAGCCTCATCCCGCAAACGCAGCTGCTGGTCGCCGGCAAGACGACGCCCGAGGCGTTCGCGGCCAAGGTGCAATCCGACTACGAGCGCGACCTCGGGCAATGATCCCGGCGAACCGACCCGGAGGTCATGCGGTGGCGAGCATCTCGGACCCGCCAGTGGTGCGGCAGCCAGCGCCGATGGCAGACCCGTCGAGCGGGCCGGCCGCGACGCAATCCGTCGTACGGCGCCGCACCTCGCGGCGGACCCGGCGCTGGAGCGCGCTGCTCTGGGTCGCGCCGGCGTTCGCCATGTACGCCGTGTTCGTGTTGTTCCCGATGGCCCAGTCCGTTCAGTACTCGTTCTACGACTGGGACGGCATCGGACCGGCGACGCCGGCCGGGCTGGACAACTGGAAGGCGATCTTCACCCGGCCGGAGCTGCTGAACTCCGTGGTGCACGCGTTCGTCCTCGTCATCTTCTACACGGTCCTGCCGGTCGGGCTCGGGCTGATCGCGGCCTCACTCATCCGTGAGCTCCGCCCCGGCACGTTCAGCACGACCGCCCGAGTGGTGCTGTTCATCCCGCAGGTGCTGCCACTGGTCGCGGCCGGCATTGCCTGGACCTGGATGTACTCCTCGGACGGTCTGGTCAACCAGGTCATGCGTGCTGTCGGCCTCGATCAGCACACCCGGGCCTGGCTCGGTGACTTCACCTTCGCCTTGCCCGCGGTCGGCGTCATCGGAGTCTGGGTGATGCTCGGCTTCTGCACGGTGCTGTTGCTCGCGGGCATCGGCAAGATCGATCCGGCCCTGTACGAGGCGGCCCGGCTGGACGGCGCCGGCCGGATCAGCGAGTTCTTCGTCGTGACGCTGCCTGGGCTGCGACGCGAACTCGTCGTGTGTACAACGTTCACGATGATCGCGGCGCTGGCGAGCTTCGACGTCGTCCAGATCGCGACGCAGGGCGGCCCCGGCTACCAGACGATGGTGCCCGGCGTGCAGATCTACCGGCTGACATTCCTGCAGCAGCACGTCGGCCAGGCCTCGGCGCTCGCGGTCCTGCTGGCAGTCCTGGTGCTGCTGGTCATCTGGCCGATTCAACGTCTCGGGAGGGAGAAATGACGACGTCCGGGATCGCCCAGCGGGTCACGCGCACCGGCATCCTGCTCGCGCTGATGCTGTTCGCGATCGTGCCGCTGCTGAGTATGTTCACCACGGCGCTGGCCGCGCCGGGCAGCACGCCCCAAGGACTCAGTTGGCCGAGCGACCCGCACTGGCACAACTTCGTGGACGCGTGGAGCGCGGCGAACTTCCTCGCGTTGTTCCGCTCGAGCACGCTCATCGTGCTGGGTGTCGTTCCGGCCACGGTCGCCATGGCCACCGCGGCGGGCTACGCCCTCGCCCAGCTCAACGTGCCCTTCGGCAAGGCGATCTACGGTCTTCTGCTCGTCGGGCTGACACTGCCGTTCGAAGCGCTGATCACTCCGCTGTACTACGACCTCAAGAGCATGGGACTGCTCGGGACGCGGCTGGCGATCGTCCTGCCGCTGATCGGACTGCTCATGCCGTTCGGCGTCTTCTGGATGCGCGCCCACTTCCTCGGCGCCGAGCCGGCGCTCACCGAAGCCGCGAAGGTCGACGGTGCCAACACCTGGCAGACGTTCCGCCGTATCCACCTGCCACTCGCCACCTCCGCGTGGTCCGCGCTGGCCGTGCTCTTCTTCCTCGCCAGCTGGAACCAGTACCTGCTGCCCCTCGTCCTCGTCGACGACCCGACGAAGCGAACCGTGGCCGGCGGGCTGGGCGCCTTCCAGGGCCAGTACGGCACCGACATCGTGCTGCTGTGCGCTGGATCGCTGCTGATCATCCTGCCCTCGCTACTGATCTTCCTCATCTTCCAGCGCAACTTCGTCAAGGCGCTGATGCAAGGAGCCGTGAAGTGAACGACGCTCAGACAGCCCGGCGCAGCGTTCTCGTGGCGCCGACGACCTCTCAGCTGAAGGAGACCGAAGTCCGTGCGCCCGGGCGAGGTGAACTGCTGGTCGAGGTGATCGCGAACGGCCTGTGCGCCAGCGAGTTGCCCGCGTGGGTGAACGGTCCGGCCGAGGGCGCACCGAGAACCCTCGGGCACGAACCGGTCGGCCGTGTCGTCGAGGTCGGCGGCGGTGTCGGCACGATCGCGATCGGCGACATCGTCACCGGTCGGTGGACCGAGTCGTTCACCGAGCTGATCGTCGTACCGGCCGAGTACGCCGTCGTCGTACCACCCGGGCTCAGCTACGAGGCCGGCATCGGTGAGCCACTGGGCTGCATCGTCGAAGCGTTGCGCCGGGCCCGGCTCGACGCCGGCGACCGGGTCGCCGTGATCGGAGTCGGCTTCATGGGTCTGTGCCTGCTGCAGCTGCTCGCGACCAGTGCGGTGGGCGAGCTCGTCGCGATCGATGTGCGCGAGGACGCCAAGCAGGCCGCGCTGGCGTACGGCGCCTCCGCCGTAGCTCCCCCCGAGGACGTGGCCCACCTGACCGAGGCGTTCGACGCGGTCTTCGAGGTGACCGGCACCCAGAGCGGCCTCGACCTGGCCACCGCGCTGACGCGATCAGGCGGCACGCTGAACATCGTCGGCTACCACCAGGGTGCCCGCACGATCGACATGCAAGCCTGGAACTGGAAGGCCCTCGACGTCGTCAACGGGCACGTCCGGGACCAGCGACAACTCGCCGACAGCATCCGGCGCGGCCTCGATATCGCCGCCGTCGGCCGCATCGACTACGCGTCCCTGTTCACCCACCGCTACCCACTGAGCGCCCTCGACCAGGCCTACACCGACCTCCGCACCAAGCCCGAAGGCTTCGTCAAAGCCCTCATCGTCTTGAACAACAACGACCTCGGCACGGCGAGTGCTTCCTCGGCGTGAAGGGTGTGACGGGGTGCGTACGGTGTGCGATGCTGTGCCGATTATGGGCGAGGTGGTACGTCGGGACGCGGTGCGGGCCGTGGCGCCGCAGACTGCGGAGTCGTTGGCTCGGAGTGTGCTGCTGCAGTTGACTGCGGTGACTGACGCGCTGGTGGCGACCATCTACGAGCAGAATGCCGCCTATCGCGAGATGGACTCGGTTCCGCCGGATGACTTGTGGCGGTCCTGTCATGACAACGTTGCCCGGGTCATGGAGATGATCGCCGGTGCGGACCAGTCCGCAACCGAGGACTATTTCGACGCGGCGCGTGAGACCGGACGGCGCCGGGCCGAGCAGCGGATGCCGTTGGATGACGTGCTCCGCTCGTTCCGCCTCGGTGGACGGTTGGTGTGGGAGGCGCTGATCGACGAGGCCCGTGCGCAGGGCGTGGACGACTCCGATGCCCTCCTGGATGTGGCGAGCAAGGTCTGGGAGGTCGTCGACAGCACGTCCTCGCAGGTCGCGGCCGCGTATCACCAAGCGGAGCGCCAGCTCGTCCGCGCCGACGAGCGGCGCAGATCGACGCTCTGGGAAGGACTGCTGCACGGCCGCGCGAAGGACCGGGCGTTCGTCCAGGAGGCAGCGACAGTCCTCGACGTCCCCGTGAACGGCCCCTACGCGGTGCTGGCGATCGACAATCTGGTCGACGACGAGTGCACGGCGGCCTCGCTCAAACGGCGGTTGGCCGGCGTACGGGTCGGCTCGGCGTGGCAGGTGCGTACGCAGACGGTCGTCGGATTGCTTGCCCTGGGCGCGGAATCTCTGGACGACGTACTTCGCCTGCTGCGTGACGCCGTCCATGCGCCGGCGGGTCTGTCGAGCGTCGTACCCGGGCTGTCCGCGGTGGACGTGGCCTACCGCCAGGCAACGTTGGCTCGGCGGACCCTGCCGGCTGGTCAGGTCGACGTGGCGTCGCTGACGGAGCGCCTGCCCGAGGCGTTGTTGCTCAGTGCACCGGAGTTGGCCGAGCAGCTCGTCCAGTCGTGGCTGGTGCCTCTGATGAAGGTGCCCGCCGCCGAACGCCAACTACTGCTCGACACCCTGGACCGCTGGGTAGTCGCGGGCGGTTCCATCCGGCGTACTGCCGAGTTGGCGCACTGCCATCGCAACACGGTGATCAACCGGCTGCACCGGATCCACCAGATCACCGGCCGCAACCTGACCGACGCCGCCTTCCACGTGGAGCTCGGCCTCGCGTTGCGCGCCATCCGGCTGTTCCCGCCGCAAAGCCTTTGATTCGTCCGGCTGTGCGTCATGCACAGTCTGACCGAGCCAATCGTAGGCGTTCTGGCTATGCCGCCACGTCGTCCGCGCTGCGAGACTGCGTTCCCAGCATTGGTCGACACGGAGGAATCTTCATGGCCGAACACCGTCGTTCGCCGGACCACTCAGCAGCGAAGGCGGCCGACGAACCCGGTCGGCTGGGGCGCCGTCGCGTCCTCGGCTATCTGATTGCCGCGCCCACGCTGGCGGTCGGGGTGAGCTGGCTCGTCGACTCGACCGACCCGCGGCAGGCGGATGCGGCGGTTCCCACGCTGCCCCAGCCGGAGCAGATCTTCGACCTCGGCGATCTGCAGAACCTCGCCGCCGCGCCGACATCCGGCCTGATCTCGGTCCAGCTGAACACCGACGGGACCGCGTTCTTCGCGGTGCCCCGCACCGAGGTCGGCCAGGGCATGACCACCGCGATCGCGATGATGGTCGCCGAAGAGCTGGACCTGCCGATGAACAAGGTCAGGATCGGCTTGGCGGACGCACGGCCCGAGTTGCTGATGAATCAGCTGACCGGCGGGTCGAACTCGATGCGCAGCATGTACGTCCCGGTGCGGACAGCCGCCGCGATCGCCCGGCAGCGCCTGGTGGACACTGCCGCCGCCGAGTGGGGTACGACGGCCGCCCAGGTGACAACTCGCAACGGTGTGATCAGCGGCCCGGGTGGCCGGACCGCAACCTATGGGGCCTTGGCCACGGCGGCCGCCAGCATCAAGACCGTCGCGGTGTCGGCCGAGCTGAAGTCCCCGTCCGAGTTCACCGTCCTCGGACGACCACGGAACCGCATCGACGCTCTCGACATCGTCACCGGCCGCAAGCAGTTCGGGATGGACCTGCAGATCCCGAACGCCAAGCCGACCATGGTGGCTCGGCCGCCGACGATCAACGGCACGGTGGTGTCGGTCAACAATCTCGCCGCCATCCGCGCGATGCCCGGCATCACCGACGTCGTCGCCATCACCCACGGTGTGGCGATCCGGGGCGAGACCTTCGGGCAGTGCATCGACGCGATCCAGGTGGTCGACGCGACCTGGGGTCCGGGCACGGTGGACAACGAGTCCGATGCCACCGTACTGGCGAAGCTGCGAAAGGCTCAGTTGCCGATGGCCGTGCCGCCACTGTTGTCGAACACGATCGACGCCGAGTTCGTCTTCGCCTTCGCCAGTAACAGCCCGCTCGAACCGGACTGCGCCATCGCCGACGTCCGTCCGGACAGCGCGGAGATCTGGGCCAGCCTCAAGGTGCCGATCGCCGCCCAGGAGGACATCGCCAAACGGCTCGGCCTGCCGATCGACGCGGTGAAGGTGCACGTCAATCAGGCCGGCGGCTCGTTCGGCCGGCACCTGTTCCACGACGTGGCAGCCGAGGCCGCGGAGATCTCCCAGAAGATGGGCAAGCCGGTCAAGCTGTCCTGGTCGCGCACCGACAACTTCCGCCAGGGCCGCACCCACCCCATGTGTACGTCGCGCGTGCGAGTGAACTACCTGGCCGGCAACGTGCTCAGCTACGAGCAGCGGCACACCAGCGTCCAGACCGACTTCGGTCACGGGCTCGGCGAGATGATCACCGCGACGGCCGCGGACCTGCCGGTCGGCGGCAACCTCTCGTTCGCCGAGACGATCTTCACGCTGAGCCAGTCCTCGCCGTACAACTTCGGCGTCACCACGCAGCTGCTGAACGAGATCCCGCTGAAGTTCAACACCGGCAGCATGCGCAACATCTACTCGCCGAACGTGGTGTGCGCCGAGGAGCTCGTCGTCGATCGGCTCGCCGCGAAGATGGGTCAGGACCCGGTGCGGTTCCGCCGCAACTTCCTTCGGGACAAGCGATTGCTGGCTGCGCTGAACAAGGCGGCCGAGGTCGGCAACTGGGGTAAGACGATGCCGAAAGGTACGGCGCAGGGCGTCGGGCTGCACGCGGAGTACCGCGGCGCGGTCGCGACGCTGGTCGAGATCGATTGCCGGCCGGAAACGGTGAACCGGCCGATCCCGGACGGAGTGGCCGGCCCGCGGGTGACCAAGGCGCTGATCGTGGTCGATCCCGGCTTCTGTATCAACCCGCGCGGGCTCGAGGCGCAGATGATCGGTGGCCTGCAGGACGCCATCGCGCTGGCGCTGACGTCGAGCCTGCACATCAAGAACGGCATGCCGCTGGAAGGTAGCTGGGACAACTACTTCTACACCCGGCAGTGGAATACGCCGATCGACGTCCAGGTGGTCATCATGCCCAACACCAGTGACAGTCCGAGCGGTGCCGGTGAACTCGCGGTGGCCCCGGCCTTCGCCGCGGTCGCGTGTGCCTATGCCCGCGCCACCGGGACCATGCCGACGTACTTCCCGATCAACCACGGCAAGCTCGGTTTCGAACCGCTGCCGCTGGAGCCGTCCACCCCGCAGTCGCCGACCGACGGTCTCGACCACACGTTCTGAGGAAGACATGCCCACGCACAGTTTCAAGCTCAACGGCAAGCAGATCAGCGTCGAGGCCGAGGACAACGTCCGGCTGCTGTGGGTTCTGCGCGACCTGCTCGGCGTCACCGGCCCGAAGTACGGGTGTGCGCTGGAGGTCTGCAAGTCGTGCACGTCTCACATCAACGGCAAGGCGTTCAACCCGTGCTCGGTGCAGGTCAAGGACATCGAGCCGGCCGATGAGATCACCACCATCGAAGGGCTGCCGGCAACGGTCGGCAAGGACCTGCACCCGATGCAGGAGGCCTGGCTGGAGTACGACGTTTCGCAGTGCGGGTACTGCCAGCCCGGCCAGATCATGGCCGCCGTGGCCAAGGTCAAGCAGGCCCGCGCGGAGGGCCACGAGATCGCCGACGCGGACCTCGACGAGCTGCGCAACATCTGCCGGTGCGGCACCTACTCCCGGATTCGCGAGGCCATCAAGGCCGGCGCGAAGGACATGTGAGGATTCGGCTTCGATGCTTGGCCTGATGCAGGATCGACCGCTGGCACTGCCGCATGTGTTCCACCGTGCCGAGCAGCTGTTCGGTCACAAGAACATCGTGACCGCGACAGCCACCGGCGACGACTCCGTGAGCTATGCCGAATGGGCGCAGCGCGTCCGGCGGCTCGCCACCGTCCTCGACCAGCTGGACCTCGGCCCGCAGGCGCGAGTCGGCACCTTCGGTTGGAACACCCGGCGCCACCTGGAGCTGTACTTCGCGGTGCCGTGCACCGGGCGGATTTTGCACACGCTGAACATCCGGCTGTTCGCCGATCAGCTCACCTACATCGTCGAGCACGCCGACGACGAGGTGATCTTCGTCGACCGTTCGCTGTTGCCGGTTCTATGGCCACTCGTCGATCAGCTTCCGTCGGTGCGGTTCTTCGTGGTGATGGACGACGGCGCCGACACACCGATCCCGGCCGATCCGCGGGTGCGGGACTACGAAGGCCTGCTGGCCCAGGCCGAGCCGAAGCAGGGCCGCTTCGAGATCGAGGACGAGAACACCGCAGCCGCCCTGTGCTACACGTCCGGCACCACCGGGAACCCCAAGGGAGTCCTCTACTCCCATCGGTCCACCGTGCTGCATTCACTGATGCCGCTGACCGCGGATGTGTTCGCGCTCAGCGAGCGGGACGTCTTGCTGCCGGTCGTCCCGATGTTCCATGTCAACGCGTGGGGCCTGCCCTATGCCGCCGTACTCGCTGGTGCTGATCTGGTGTTTCCTGGACCGTCGATGACGCCGACCGCGCTGCTGCGGTTGATCGAACGGCACCGGGTGACGTTCACCGCCGGCGTGCCCACGATCTGGATGGGCGCGGTGCCGTTGCTGAAGGCGCACGACCTGAGCAGCCTGCGGTTGGTCGCCGCCGGCGGGTCGGCGGTGCCGCCAACGCTGTCCGAGGCCTGGCGAGAGGCGATCGGGCTGCCGATCACCCAGGCCTGGGGTATGACGGAAACCAGTCCGATCGGCACCGTGGCAACCTTGCGCTCGCACCATGCGGATCTCGCCGAGGCGGAGTTGCAGCAGGTGCGGGCCAGCCAGGGGCAGCCGGTGCCGCTGGTGGATCTGCGCATCGTGGACCCGGAGAGCGGAGCCGAGCAGCCCTGGGACGGGGTGTCAGCGGGGGAGTTGCATGCCGCCGGTCCGTGGATCGCCAGCGGCTACTTCGGCAGCGTCGGTGATCCGAACTTCACCGACGACGGCTGGCTGCGCACCGGGGACGTGGCGGTGATCGAGGGCGACGGCTACCTGCGGCTGATAGACCGGGCCAAGGATCTGGTCAAGTCTGGCGGCGAGTGGATTTCTTCCGTGGAGCTGGAAAACCACATCATGGCGCACCCGGAGGTGTCCGAGGCGGCGGTGATCGCCAAACCGGACGTCAAGTGGTCGGAGCGCCCGGTTGCCTGCGTGGTGGTCAAGCCTGGCGCGGTGCTGACCGCCGAGGACGTCCTGGAGCACCTGCGTCCGCGCGTCGCCCGGTGGTGGCTGCCCGACGAGATCCGGTTCATCGACGAGGTCCCCAAGACCAGCACCGGGAAGTTCTCCAAGAAGACTCTGCGCGAGCAGCTCTACCCAGCACCGCAAGGCCGGTAGGCGTCGACATGCGTGACCTCCTCCCACACATCCGGCAGTGGTACGCCGACGGCGACCGGTTCGCGGTGGCGACTGTGATCGACACCTTCCGCTCTGCTCCTCGCCAACCGGGCGCGGCCATGGCGGTCTCCGAGCGGGGTGTCGTGGTTGGCAGTGTGTCCGGTGGCTGCGTCGAGGCCGACGTGTACGAAGTGGCCCGCGAGGTCATCCGGACCGGCTTGCCGTCCGTACGGCGGTACGGCGTCTCCGACGACGACGTCTTCGCTGTCGGACTGACCTGTGGGGGCGTCATCGAGCTCCTGGTGCAGCCGGTCGACTTGGCATCGTACGCCGAGTTCGAAGCGGTGGCCGATGCCGTCGACTCGGGCCGGCCGGTTGCGATCGCGACCGTGGTCACGACCGGAGGTCTCCTAGGCCAGCGGCTCGTCGTGTGGCCGGACAGAGTCTCGGGCAGCCTCGGCGACCCGGGTCTGGACGCCGCCGTGGTCGAGGACGCCGTGGCCATGCTCGACCAGGGCGCGGCAGCGACTCGGTACTACGGCGCGCAGGGGGAGTGCCGGCGTACGGAGGTCGCGGTCTTCGTTCAGGCGCTCACGCCACCGCCGCGGATGTTTGTGTTCGGCGCGATCGACTTCGCCGCGGCCGTGGCCCGGGTCGGCAAGTTCCTCGGCTACCACGTGACGGTGTGCGACGCGCGGGGAGTGTTCGCCACCCGGCTGCGGTTTCCCGACGCGGACGAGGTGGTGGTCGACTGGCCCCACCGCTTCCTCGCAGAGGCGCTCGCCGAGGACCTGGTGGACCGCCGTACCGCGCTGTGCGTGCTGACCCACGACCCGAAGTTCGACGTGCCGTTGCTGGAAGTGGCGTTGCGCACCGATGCCGGCTACATCGGCGCGATGGGCTCGCGTCGTACCCACGAGGACCGGCTGGCCCGGCTGCGAGCGGTGGGCGTGACCGAGGCCGAGCTCGCCCGGCTGTCGTCACCGATCGGTCTGGATCTCGGCGCCCGGACCCCTGAGGAGACCGCGATCTCCATCGCGGCCGAGATCATCGCGACCCGTAGTGGCGCCGGCGGACAGCGGCTGTCGTCGACCACTGGACGGATCCACAGCGAGACCGCGGACTGGGCCATCGCCCGGTGATGTCCGGCCTTCAGCTGCCAGGACTGTTGTATTTCCGGGTCATCCGGTTGAAGAAGGTGAGACCGACGGTGAAGACGACCAGTCCGCCGCACGGTGAGATGTACGCCAGCCAGGCAGGTATCGGCAACTGATCGGTGCGTCCGAGCAGCACGGTGGCCGGCAGGTAGGCGATGAACGCCATCGGGAAGACGAAGGTGAGGGAGAGGAATCCCCAGCGATCGAACATGGTCAGGGGATAGCTGCTGAACCGCGAGACGGTGTCGTCGGCAAGGATCCGGAGCGACGTGGTCGACGTCATCCGGAAGGACAGCGCGGCCAGGAAGGTTTGCAAACCGGCTTCGACCAGTCCGCCACCGATCACCGCGGCGATCAGGAACACCACTTTCCTGGCGTCCAGGACACCGAGGACTGCGGGGCGAAGATCGCCAGCGATCCGAATCCGAGCAGCGTGTCGCCGAGGGCCATGAGTGGTGCGTAGCGGGTCACTACCTGCAGATAGATCCCGGCCGGCCGCAGCAGGTACCGGTCGACGTCGCCCTGCTGGATTGCCTGGTCGATCGAGAACAGCGCACCGAACGGCACGACGTAGAACGCATGTGCGGCCAGCCGCATCGCGAACAGGAACGCGATGTCGTTCAACCGCCAGCCGTGGATGACGTTGAACTTCGACAGCAGCACCCCGATGAACAACAACTGCGTACCCTGCAGTGCGACGCCGCCGACGATCGTCGAGAGGAAGCTGACGCGATAGGTCATCGCCGCACGCCAACCGGCTCGCAGTAGGATCCGGCTCGCGCGCAGATCCTCCCGGGCAGCCGACCATGCCCTGACCAGCTCAGCCACCGAGCACCACCACCTTGTGGACCGCTCGACGCCAGACCAGCTGCAAGAGCAGGAAGAGCACCAGCACCCAGCCGAGCTGAATTGCCAGCGTGCCGAGAAGGTCGGCCCCGTGCCTGGTCCCGAACCAGATGGACAGCGGCGCGTAGATCTGCGCCTGGAACGGAAGCCAGCTGATGATCGGTTGCAGCCACCCCGGCATGAACCACAACGGAATCAGGGCGCCGGACAGGAACGCCGACGCGAACCTGTAGAGGATCAGGATGCCGCCGATCTCGAGGGTCCAGAAGGCGGTCATGGACACCAGCAGATTGATGGCCAGGACGTTCCCGATGCCGAGCACCATCGACACGACCCAGGCCAGCAGGTCGAGCAGGCTGTGCGGCGCCTTCACCCCGCCGAGTGCGAGGCCGGTGATCAGACCCGCGGCCCCGATCGGAAGCCTGCCCACCATCGTGCCCACTGCCTGGGCCAGGTTCTGGCTGATCAGCGATCGCGGCCGCATCATGTCCACGCCGATCTGGCCGCGCATGACTCGCAGGGGCAGTGACGAGAACTGCCAGGGCATCACGATGGACTGAATACAGGCGGCCAGTACGGCGTACGCCACCGCGGTGGAGCTCCCGATTCCGGCCACCTCGTCGTGACCGTCGTACAGAACGCGCCAGACGACCACGGTCAGGGTGGCCTGGATGACCAGCCCGGCGATCCCGAACAGGAGGTCCGCGCGGTAGGCGAGGACCGACCGGTACCCGGAGCGGTAGAGCCCGCGAAGCCCGGTCAGACGCGTGCTCAGCGTGTCGACCGGCATCAGCTGCCCGTACTGCGGGCAGCTGCCGGTACCCGTTCGGTGTACAGCTTCCGGATCACGTCCTCGAGGTCGGGCTCGAGCACGGACAGGTCGGTGATCGGGTAGCGCGAGGTGAGGTCGTGGACGACCTTCGGTGCGGCCGTCGTCCCCGGGGCGAACCGTAGCGTCGCCTTGAACGGGTCCGCCGAGATCACCTGCGCGAACGGGGACGAGATGGTGGTGGCGTCGAAGTCGGTGCAGTGCACCACGATGTCCCGGCTGGTCACGTACTGCGCCTTGAGCATCTCGACATCGCCCTCGTACAGGATCTTGCCGTGATCGATGATCACCACCCGCCGGCAGAGTCGCTCGACGTCGTCCATGTCGTGGGTGGTCAGGATGACCGTCGTACCGCGGCCGGCGTTGACCTCCGCGACGAATTCCCGGATCTTGCCCTTGGCAACGACATCGAGCCCGACCGTCGGTTCGTCGAGATACAGGATCGACGGGGCGTACAGCATGGCGGCGACCAGGTCGCCGCGCATCCGCTGACCGAGCGACAGCGATCGCACCGGAGTGTCGATGAACTCGTCCAGGTCGAGGAGCTCGGTGAACTCCCCGAGCCGGGTCCGGTAGGTCGCCGCCGCCATGCCGTAGAGATCTCTGATGATCTCGAACGAGTCGCGCAACGGGAGGTCGTACCAGAGCTGGGTCCGCTGCCCGAAGACCGCGCCGATGGTGCGTGCGTTATGGCGCCGATCGCGCCAGGGGACCTGGCCGGCGACGGTGACGGTGCCCGAGGTGGGGACCAGGATGCCGGTGAGCATCTTGATGGTGGTGGATTTCCCGGCGCCGTTCGGACCCAGGAATCCGATCAGCTCACCCGCGTCGATCTGGAAACTGATCCCGTCGACCGCTGTGGTGACCTTGCGGGCCCGGGTGAACAGCGATCTCGTTCCCGCGAAACGTCCCGGCCGCACATCGGGCCGCGTGAATTCCTTGGTGAGGTCGGAGACCTCGATGATGGGAGCCACGACCGCTGTGACCCTACCAGCTGCGTTTCAGCCTGGCGCGGGATATTTCACTGACTGATTCCCCGGTCAGGACAGGGTGATCAGGCGGGAGCCGTGAGCGGGAACGCCCTTGGCGGTCCAGGACTTGTTGAACTTGCCGAGGTCGTGCCGGTTCACCAGGTCGCGGACCTTCCGGTTGCCTCTGACACCTAGTTGGTCCCACGTGACGGTGATGTCGGTGGCCTGGTCTCCGAGGTTGTAGACCGCGACCGCGATCCGGCCGTCGGGCAGTCGCTTCTTCCATACCGGCAGGTTTCCGCCGGTGACCTGGGTCGGGATCACACCGGCCTGGTCGACCGCGATCACCTCGCGGTTGGTGAGGATCGACACGGCCTTGTCGTCCAGCTTCGCGATGTCGCCGCCGACGTACAGCGGTGACGAGGCCATCGACCAGAACGTCATCACGCTCTGCCGTTCGATGTCGTCGATGCCGTCCTGGATGCCGAGACCGGTGTTGTTGGAGATCGGCATCGAGTCGAGGTCCGGCCAGTAGTTCGGCTCGACCACGTCGAGCCACTTCGGCAGGTCTTCCCACCGGTTGTCGACCGAGCTCGTCCAGGTCGACACGGTGTTGCAGTAGCACTCGACGTCGGTGTCGACGCGGACGCTGTTCGCCCAAGGTTGCAGACCTTCGCCGGCTTCCCGCGGGATCGGCCAGGCGCTCGCGGTCAGCCACATGGTGCGGCCGCTCTGGTCGATCGCCTTCGACCAGGCTTCGATATCCGGGATGTTGTCGGTGGTGACGCCGTCGATCTTGACGAAGTCGACGCCCCAGGATGCGAAGCGGTCCGCGATCGAGTCGATGTAGGCCTGTGCGCACGGTTTGGTGAAGTCGATCTTCCAGTCGCCGCCCCACATGTTCGTCGGGGTCAGCGGCATCACCGTGATGTCCTGGGTCGTGCAGTCGGTGCCGACGATCGAGGCGTTCTTGTCGTAGATCGCCTTCTGCAGACCGGCGCCGCCGTACAGACCGAACTTGAGGCCCTTGCCGTGGACGTAGTCGGCCAGGCCGGCGATACCGTTCGGGAAGCGCTCCGGGTCGGCCTCGGGAATGCCGTTGGCGTCGGTGCGGAACTCCCAGTTCCAGTTGGCATTCCAGCCCGCGTCGAGGTTGATGTTGGTGTATCCGGACCGCTTCAGCTTCGCCGCCATGGCGTCGGCGGTGGCTTTGATGTGTTCCTCCGTGAGCCACTTCGTCCCGTAGTCGGGGTGAGTGGAGGACTGGACGCTCCAACTGCTCCAGCCCATGAACGGCTTGACGCTGAAGTCACTCTTGGCCTGAGCGGGCGCGCTGGTGGACACCAAGGTCGCGGCGAGCACGACGGGCATCGCGGTCGCAATCGCCAGTGCGCGGCGAAGAAGACGAGCGGTGGACATGGCGGACACCTTTCGGAGCGGGGCGGCGCGCATCCCCGGTACCGTACGGCGGATTAATTCACCACGTCAAGAATCCAGAGGCCGTAGTGCCGTCAGGCGGATGCCGAGGTGATGCCAGGGGTTGCGAGGGCGGCGGGGAGTTGGCGGCGTGAGGTGATGTCGAGCTTCGTGTACACCTTGCGGAGGTGCCACTCGACGGTGTGCGGACTGAGGAACAGCTCCGCGCCGATCTGGGGATTGGTCATGCCGCTGGCGGCGAGCGCGGCGATCTGCGCCTCTTGAGGAGTGAGGCTGCTCGCCGGTTCGGCGTTCCGGGTCGGCACGCGCTCACCGGTCGCGAGCAGCTCACGCCGTGCCCGCTCCGCGAAGGCGGTGGCCCGCATCCCGTCGAACATCTGGTGGGCGATCCGGAGCTGATCGCGCGCCTCCGCCCGGCGCCGGGTCCGACGCAGCCACTCACCGAAGAGCAGGTGGGTGCGCGCGACTTCGACGGTCACGCGATCCAGACTGAGCTGCTCCACAGCGGTCTGGTACAGACGGTCGGCCTCCTCCCCGTCACTGAGGAGCGCCTGGCTGCGCGCCGCGATGCCACGGGCCCACCCGGTGTCGGCCGCGCGCGTGAGCTCGACCAGTCGGGCGAGGGAGTCTTCGGCCTGGGCGAGTTCCCCACAACGGGTAGCGGCCTCGACATGCTCCACCAACGACAGGCCGGTGAAGTTGAATCCATCGTGGTCGATCCCCGAACGCGCGGCGACGAGGGCCTGGTCGTAGCGAGCCAGCCCGTTGTAGAGGACGCCCTGGACGTAGCCGGTGACTCCGAGCAGCGAGACCTCGCCGTGCTGCGTGGCACTCACCCGGGCCTGTTCGATGATGCCGGCGGCAGCCTCCTCCTCGCCGCGCCATGCGGCCAGGACGAGCGTCGCGTAGGTGTGGGGAGCCTGGCCGGTCGCGGTGGCGATCGTGTCGGCTTCCTCGATCATCCTGGTGGCCGCCGCGAAGTCGCCGTGATGGATGTGTACGCCGCCGGCGTAGATGAGCGCGGGCGGTAGGACGCCGAGTGCGCCGATGTCGCGAGCCAGGCGCACCGCACGGGTGGCGAGCGTGTTCCAGGCGGGCAGGTCCCAGCCGTAGTGGATGAACGATTCCAGGGCGACCGGTACGAGCAGGAGCCAGCGCATCGTCGCCTCCCGGCCGACGAGCTCCTCCTGGGCGAACGGCTGGAAGGCCTTGCGCAGCGCGGGGACGCCTCGCTCGTAGTCATCCGCGAGAAGCGTTGCCACTCCGTCCAGCAGCAGGTCGGACGGCTCGGATCTCGGCGCCGCCGATCCGGAGGCGCGGGCTGCGATCGCGGCAGCACGGGCACCGGCCGGACCGTGCACCCGACCTGCGAAGACCGTGGCGCTGATCGCCTCGAGGTACGTCTCCCGCTCCAGCGGGGAGCCCTCGGCAGCGAACTGTGCGGCGGCGTCCAACAGCAACGGTGCCGCCTCGTCGCTCCTGCTGCGGGCGAACAGCATCCGGCCGCGCAGGCGAACCAGGCGCGCCCGGTCCAGTGGGCTGAGCGGACAGACGTCGGCAAGAAAGGCCAGCTCCCTGGCACGATCCGGTGCTGCGGCCGAGAAGTGAGCCTCGGCCGCGGCCAGGGCCCGGCGCCCGCGCTGCCAAGGGTCCGGCGTCAGGACCGCCGACCGCTCCAGCAGAACGGCCTCAGCGGCCACGCCGCCGCGCTGCCTGGCCCGGTCGGCAGCCTGCTCCAGCCATGCGGCCACCTCCTCGTCAGGTCCGTCGGACGCCTGCGCAGCGTGCCAGGCGCGACGGTCCGGCTCCAGGACCGGATCCGTGGCGGACGCCAGGGCGCGGTGTACGGCGCGACGCTGCTCCGGGTCCGCCTCTCGATAGACCGCGGATCGAGCCAGCGGGTGCCGGAACCGCACGGACTCACCGAACTCGATCAGGCCGGCTGCCTTGGCCGGTGCGGCATCGGGCGTGACACCCAGCAGGTTGGCCGCCTTTCGGAGCAGCCGCGCGTCGCCAACCGGCTCAGCGGCCGCGATCAGCAGCAGCGTCCGGGTCTGCGTCGGGAGCGAGCCCAGCCGGCGGGCGAAGTCCTGCTCCACCCGGCTGGACACCGAGCCTGGGTCGACTGACTCCAAGCCGTACGCGAGCTCGGCCGCGCTGCGACCGCGACAGAGCTCCAGCAGGGCCAACGGGTTCCCGCGTGTCTCGGCGACCAGTCGGTCCCGGACCCTGTCCTCAAGACGTCCGTCGACCGCCGCCTCCAGCAACTCGCCGGCCGGTAGTCGGTCCAGTCCGGCGACCAGCAACTCCGGGAGCCCGAGCAGTGCGGACTGTCCCTCAGGGTCGCGCACCGCGAACACCATCGCGACAGCCTCGGCCAGCAGTCGGCGGGCCACGAACTCGAGGGTCTGAAGGGACACCTGATCCAGCCATTGGGCGTCGTCCACGACGACAAGCACCGGTCCGGCCTCGGAGGCGCGGGTGAGCAGGGTCAACACCGCGAGTCCGACCAGGAAGCGGTCGGGCGGGTCGCCCGCCGCTATCCCGAAGGCGACCTGCAGGGCGTCGCGCTGCGGGCCCGGAAGTCCGTCGATCACGGCGAAGAACGGCGTACACAGCTGGTGCAGGCTCGCGTAGGCCAGCTCCATGTCGGCCTCGATGCCTTGCGCCCGGGCCACTGTGATCCCCGCGGCCTGGGCGGCGACGTACTCCAGCAGCACCGACTTCCCGATGCCGGCTTCACCCCGGATCGCGCACACGGCGGAGTCGCCCGCGCGCAGTCCGGCCAGTAGGTCGTCCAGCACCGCGCACTCGCGGCGCCGGCCGACCAAGTTCGGCAGCGGGGTGGGGCTCATCGGCCTCCTCGGCAGGGTCGGAGGCGCCTCAGCGCGAGGCGGGCCTGGCAGAACGATATTCGGTCTGGTCAGAGATCGCGACGAAGTGCGGTCGACTTTGGACAAGCCACCGTCATTGACGGGTGCAAGTATCTCAGTGATCATTGAGGCAATGACCGTTGAGGGAAAGGTTCTGGTAGCGCGGGCCCGGGTGCACGCGGCGCTGGGGATCCTGGTCGGCTGGCGATCGTGGATGCATTGGCGGTGGGGGAGTTGGGCGCGCTTCTCGAGATGCCGACCAACTTGGTGGCGCATCACTTGAAGGTGTTGCAGGACGCCGGGGTGGTGGTACGCGGGCGGTCGGAAGGGGATCACCGGCGTACGTATGTGCGGTTGGGGCCGGAGACGTTGGCGATCCTGGGCAGTCCGTCGTTGAGTGATGTGCCGCGGGTGGTGTTCCTGTGCACGCACAACTCGGCGAGATCGCAGTTGGCGGCGGGCATCTGGTCGCGGCGTAGTCAGGTGCCGACAGCGTCGGCGGGGACGCGGCCCGCGGAGCGGGTGCATCCGCGGGCGACCAAGGTCGGGCGGCGGCACGGACTCGATCCGGACAACTGGCGCACGGCTCAGGTGAGTGACCTGGTGAAGTCGGACGACCTGTGATCGCGGTCTGCGACATCGCCTACGAACACCTGCCGGCCGACGCGCGGCCGCGAGTGCACTGGTCGGCCCCCGACCCGGCGCCGGCGGACACGGACGCGGCGTTCGAGGCCGCTACGACGAGCTCGACGCCCGCATCGAGCGGTTGGCGCCATTGGTTACATCGAGCGAGGCTACGCGGTCGGTGCGAAGTCGTACGGCCGCGCGCCGACGTTCTTGCTTGCTACCGGCTACAAGCAGGCGCGCTCCGTGGTTGCCGCGCTGGCCGGCGACTGGGAGTCCGCGCGTGATGTGCAGCTGAACCTGCCCGAGACCGGCGTGTGCTCGTCGAACCTCGCGTACGGCGACTCGGCCGACGAGGCTGCGGGCGGCTGCTGCGGTCCGGCTCCGCAGGCAGTCACAGTCGAGGCACCGGCCGACTGCGGCCTGGCCACCGGCATCAGCGGTGGCCTGCTGACCGTCGTTGAGGCGAAGCCGACCACGCAGTCCAGCTGCTGCGGCTGACGACGTCCACCCCGGCTTGCTGATCGGAGTCCGCAATCCGGTTGATGGCCCGACAGGGCTAGTGCGGTACGGCGCCCGATGTCAGAATGCGACTGGCCGGTTTGTTGAACAGTCAGCAGCCGAACTGGGATTCGGGCTGACTGGAGGGGCAATGACCGTCGGTGGCGTCGACACGTACTACGACTACGACGAGAAGCAGTGGAAGAGCCGGAAACTCGGCGGCGGACCGATTCGTCGCGGTCCGGTGTGCCCGGCTCCGAGGACCGCGCCGCAAGAGCAGCACGGCGCTACCCACGGTGAAATCAGCCACACGAAGAAGGCCGCAGGACGCGCCACGACATGACCCTGCCCGAAGACCAGCCGCCCGCCGGGGCATTGCCCGACGGTTCGATGCCGGTCTATGCCAACCACCCGCTGCCCGGCATGCCCGGTGGCGATCCGCCGACGCCCGCCCTGGGCTGGGGACCTGAGTTCGGCGCCGGCCAGGACTTCCGGCACGGCGGGTCGCCGCACCGCCGGGCCGGCCTCGCCCTCGGCCTCCTGGTCATCTGCGCCCTGGCCGCCGCCATCGTCATCACCGCCCTCGTCACGATCGCTTGAGGCCGCGCGAATGCGGCGTGCGTGGTGGGGCACCGGACAGCCAACCCAGATGGGTCCAGGAGGGTGAGGAGTCCGAACATGACGACCGCACGTGAGTTGATGACAGCCGGCGCCGAGTGCGTCGGTGAGCACGAGACGCTGGTCGATGCCGCCCGGAAGATGCGGGACCTGGACGTTGGAGCGTTGCCGATCCGCGGCGACAACAACCGGCTCCAGGGGATGCTCACCGACCGCGACATCGTGGTGAAGTGCATCGCCGACGGCGGCGACCCGGCCTCGGCGACGGCCGGAGAGTTCGGGCAGGGCAAGCTGGTCACGATCGGTGCGGACGACAGCGCCGCAGACGCGCTCAAGACGATGAGCAAACACCAGGTACGCCGGTTGCCCGTGATCGACGGCCATGACCTCGTCGGCATGTTGGCGTTGGCCGATGTCGCGCGCACCATGGACAAGTCCGCTACCGGTGACGTCGTACAGGACATCTCTCAGCCCTGACAACCAGAGCGACAGCGGCACCGTATTTCTCGATGAATGGAGACACCCATGGCCGAGACAACAGCCGGCAGCGGCCGCGACTGGACCGATGACGACGTCAAGGAACTGCGCGACCTGGCAGCGGGCAACACGCCGACCGGACTGATCAGCATGAAGCTTCGCCGCAGCGAGGGCGCGGTCCGCGCCAAGGCCCAGGCCGAGAGCATCTCGTTGGCCCCCGCGAATCGCCCGCCGTACGGCACTGCCGACTGACCGAGCCGGGCGGCCGTCGAACTGTTGCCTGACGTCCGCTACGCCAGCATCACGATCCTGCACGCCGATGGACGGCTCGAGACCGTCGCCCCGACAGACCAGCTACTGCTTGGCATTGACGCTGCCCAGTACGAGTTGCGGGAAGGCCCTTGCTACCAGGCTGCCGTGGACCTGATGCACATCATCTCCACCGATCTGGCCGCCGATGCACGCTTCCTGCGGTACTCCGCTGTCGCGGTGAGGAACGCGAAGGCTCGCTGATCGGTCGGTGAGACCGGCTCCGACGGCGGGTGGCAGCCGTCGTTCAGTGGTCGAGCGCGCGCAGATCCTTGATGCTTTCGTCGATCAGGCGCGCCGACGGACCGAGTCTCGCGCCGATCGCCTTGGGCGCGGTCTCGGTGTTCAGGCGGGTCGTCGTACCGGCGACGTCCACCGGCGGGGGCGGGCTGCTGAACGAGATCGGCGACAGCAGAACCGTGCCCTCCACCGTCAGCAGCCGCACCCCGAGCAGCCGCGCGACGAGTGAGGTACGTACGACGGCGCCGCCGGCCAGCGTGCTAGTTCCGGCTGGTCTCATCCAGATAGCTGTCGAGTCCGTTACTGCCTTGCCGGGCAGGCTTGGCACGCTGACGGCGTGCATCGTCGAGCCGCTGCGACGCCGACTGGAGCGCTTCGACAATCTGTACATAGCGTTCACGTCCCGCCTTGGCTCCGAGCACGTACCCCACGCCGAACACCGCGAGACTGCGCAGCTTCATTTCTTGTCCTTCTGCCGCCGCGAGGACACCACCGCGCTCGCGGCGCTCATGCCGATCGCCGCGGCCGCGGCGGCGAGGCCGTTGCGCACCGGAGCCCGGCGCATAGCGTTCGTCGTACCGGCCGCGATCGGCTTGGCCAGCCGCTCCCACCGGCTCTTCCTGTGTAGCAGTCTCATGATTGTCTCCACTCTGGCTATCGCTTGGATCGGGTCGAGCGTTTGATGGCGGTCACCAGCTCGGTCTTGTTCATCGCCGACCTGCCCTTGACGTCCTCGGCCGTGGCAAGGTTCAGCAGATCCGTCTTGGTCATCTCGTTGAGGTCGGCGGTGGTCTGAGCCCGTCCGTTGCGCTTGCGCTGTGCGCTGACTCTGGCGCGGGACCGGACCTGTTCGGCCTCGCGGACCCGTTCGTCGGCGCTCTTTGCCTCGCGGTCGGCGGTCGCGGCGAGCTGCGCCGCCTGCCGGTGTGCTTCTTCGGCGGCCGCCTTCGTCGCTTGCGTGGCTTCGTCGGCCAGTCGCCTGGCCTCCGCCAGGCTGGCCGTCGCGTCGGCCATCGTCTGCTTGGCCTTCGCCTGCGCCGCCTCTGCCTCCTCACGGGCCTTCGTGACCCGGTCGTCGGCCTCCGCCTTCGCTCTTTGCACCACCCGATCGGCGTCCGACTGCGCGGAGGCACGAGCCCGCTCGACCCGCGCATCGGCCTCGCGGCGGGCCTCGGCGACCTTTTCGTTGACTTCCTGGGACTGCTCCTGCTCGACCTCGCGCACATACGCCCGGCATCGCTCGGCGACCTGACGCGCCTCGTCGCTGCGCGCCTTTGCCTCCTCGGCCTCGCGGACTGCCTGTTCCTCCGCCTGCTGGGCCTCGTCGGCCGCGGCTCTGGCTCGCTGGAGCTTCAGCTCGATCGAGTCGCCCACGGGTAACGCATCCAGGACCGAAGCCCCCGCGTGGCGAGCGATGTCCACCAGCCCGCTTCCCGCGGACTGCGTCGCGCTCCCGGCGGCGTCCTTCGTCGCTTCCAACGGCGTCAATGCCTTTGACAGCAGCCAAGTGGTGTTCCGCGGTAAGTCCTTGACCCCGGTTCCCCAGGCCTTCACCAGCTTGCCCGCAGCGCCTGTTCCGGCCATGTCGCTGCCTCCCTGATCATTTACTGCACGGCTACATACCAGGCCCCCAGCCACTCCGCAGGTACCCGGCAACCGGCACCACAAACTGGTGGGTCGGGGGAGGTGATTGCGGGCCCGCTCCCCTGTCCCCTCCGGAGAGGGGCGGGCCCGCAATCAGACTGTGGTTGGCAGGTCAGGCCACCCGGCGCAGGCGGCGACGGCGGAGTTGGCGGAGTACTGACTGCTTCTGCCGGATCAGGACCGTCAGTCGATCGATGTCGGCGGCACAGCGGGCCGCTCGCAACTCGTCCTCGACGGTGTGCAGGGCGCAGATGAGCTGGCGCACGGTGGGGCTGGTGTCGTGGTCGCGCATGGGAGCCTCGCAGATCGGAAGATCCGGCGCCCGACTGTCTGAGGCTGGACCACTATGACCGCTGGATCAGCGTGGATCAAGCCCCCGGTAGGAATCCTGCCGCTCTGGACGGCGGTGTCGGTAGGTGGTACCCAGGAGTAGATAGGACTGCTCGTGACCGATCAACCGAAG
Source organism: Kribbella sp. NPDC049174 (assembly GCF_043197365.1). Classification (NCBI taxonomy): domain Bacteria; kingdom Bacillati; phylum Actinomycetota; class Actinomycetes; order Propionibacteriales; family Kribbellaceae; genus Kribbella; species Kribbella sp. NPDC049174. The sequence continues at coordinate 1,621,598 of NZ_JBICSZ010000001.1, forward strand.
TTGTCGGGTGTCGGGCCGGCACTGCATGGCAGTGAGCCCAGACCGGTCCGGCTTGCGGACGAGCTGAGTGAGATGGCCCGTGGGCTCTACCAGGCCGACGCGCCGGACGACGTACTGCGGGAAGCGGTGCAGGCCGCGATGGATCTCGTCCCCGGTGCACAGGCCGGTTCCATCACGGCTCTCGTCGGTGGGACGCGCGTCGAACACAAGGCGGAGTCAGGCACACTGCCGGCCCGCGTCGACGCGATCATGTCCGAGTACGACGAGGGCCCGTGTCTGGACGCGTTGTTCCAGCGCCGGATCGTCCGGGTCGAGGACATGCGCCGGGAGACTCGCTGGCCGCGGTTCGCCCCGCGTGCGGCCGAGCTGGGAGCGTTGAGCATGCTGGCGTTCCCGCTGTTCGTGAAGGACGACAACTTCTGTGCGCTCAACCTATATGCCGACGAGGCTCACGCGTTCACGGACGAGTCCGAGCACGTCGGCAGGTTGCTTGCCACCCACGCGGCCGTTGCGTACTCGGGTGCGCAGCGGGAGGAGCACCTGCTCGCTGCGATCGAGACCCGGGACCTGATCGGCCAGGCGGTCGGTCTCCTGATGGAGCGCTACTCGATCACCTCTGATCGAGCCTTCGACACGTTGGTTCGCTTCAGTCGGCAGTCCAACCGAAAACTCCGCGACCTCGCCCTCGAGCTGATCCGCGACGCCGAGGCCGGCGCCCGGAAGTAGCGGGAGCCGGGCGTCGCCTGAGCGGCCGGGTACATCGTCCGCCCGGGGTGAGGCTTCTCGCCGTGCCCGGCGCGATGGTGAGACGAGGGGTACGCCGGTCGCCGGATCAAGAGGAGAAGCTCGTGGGATCTGACAGCAACGCTCCAGTCGATCTGTACATCGCCGCCTACCCGGACGCCGAGGCGGCGCGCGGTGATTGGGACGCTCTCAAGCAAGCTGCTTCGGACGATGTGATCACGGTCGACGGGCTTGTCCTCGTCAGCCGCGGCTCCGACGGCAAGATCAATGTCGACGACGATTTCCACACCGCGGCCAGGGGTGCCGCCTGGGGCGCGGTCGGTGGTGCGGTCGTCGGCCTCATCTTCCCGCCCAGCCTGCTGGCCGGCGCGGCGGTCGGTGCGGGCGCGGGTCTGGGAATTGGTGGCCTGAAGTCCCACCGGGAGAAGGCGGCGATCAAAGCTGACGTCGAAGACACCATGCCGCCCGACAGTTCGGCGATCGTGGCGCTGTTCGAGGAGCGGTGGGCCACGGATGTGGACAAGGCGCTGGCGCATGCGGACAAGGTCACCAAGCACGAGGTCGACGCGGACAGCGTGACGGAGGTCAAGAACGCCACCAAGTAGTCCCGAGGAGAGCAACCATGCCGCGCAACGACGTACGTCGATCAGTGATTGCTGCCCTGGTGACCGTTACCCTGCTCGTCGTACCGATGGCCTGCAGTGACAGCTCGACAGAGAGTCAGCCGAGTCCGTCCGCGACGGCAGCCCCGCCGGCAACGGGTGCGTCCGCAACGGACTGCGCTGCGTCGGCTGAACTCAAGTCATCGCTCGAAACTCTCAGGAATGTGGAGCCCCTGCAGGACGGTCTCACCGCCTTCAACACCGCCATGGCCGGGGTCAAGAGCAGTCTGGAGACGGCGGCGGCCGCAGCATCGGCTGCTCTGCAGCCCGCCGTGGCGAATGTGAAGACGGCATTCACAGAGTTGGAAGCTGCGGCGAGTGGCCTGAGCGCGGACAACCTCCGGCAGAAGGCGCCGGCGATCAACACGGCCCTCCAGCAAGTCGGTACGGCGGCCTCGACGTTTACCACCACGTTGACCCAGGGCTGCCCAGGAGGCTGACCACGGTCAGGGTTGGTCGGTGCTGCGGGGGACCGTGGTGCCGGGGTGGTGATGGGCGGGACGTCGTGCTCGTGGGGCGGGGGTCGAGGCGTCATCTGCCTGCTCGCTGCTGACGTAGCGACGCCCGAGCGGACCGGCCGATATGCCGTGCAGCGCGACACTCAGCAGAACGGTCAGCGACACGGCGGCGACGGCCCGTTCCACCAACTCGGTCTCGCCGAGCTCCTCGATCGCCAGTAACGCGAACACGATCGATGCGAGACCGCGAGGGCCGAACCATCCCACGAAGATGACGGTCCGTCGGTCCAGCCCCTTCCCGATCAGGGACAGGGCGACCGGAACGATGCGGACCACAGTCAAGCTCAGTACGGCGTACGCGAGGAGCGGTACGTCGAAGTTGTGGACGGCGATCGTCACCAGTGCGGCGCCGAACAGGAACCAGACGACGAGGGACAAGACCTCCCCGAGGAGTTCCGGCAGCTCGACGGCGTTGTCCGCGTCGAGAACGTCCTCGTCCAGTCCGGCCCGGAAGGCGACGCCGGCCACGAACGCCGAGATGAATCCGTTGCCGCTGAAGCTGACCGCGAGGGCGAAGCTGCTCAGCGCGGCAGCAAGCGTGCCGAGCCGCCAGGCGCCTGCACTGATCCAGTGCCGTCGGGCGCCGAGCGTCAGGAGCCGGGCGCTTCCCAGCCCGACCACCAGGCCAACGGTGATGCCGATTGCCAGCTCCAGCAGCGCGCCACCTCCGTCAGTGGAGGCGTCGCCCTCGTGCGCTGTCCCGAGCTGCCCCGCGGCAACGGCGAGCGTGAACATGACGATCGGTGTGACGATGCCGTCGTTGAGTCCACTCTCCACGTTCAACGCGCGACGCAGGCGCATGGGTATCCGTTGGTCGTTGATGACCTGTGCGCTGAGAGCAGCATCGGTGGGGGCCAGTGCCGCGCCCACGAAGCCTGCGAGGGCCCAGGTGAAATCGTCGAACAGCCAGGCCGCCAGGAGCGAACCGAGGACCACCGAGAGCGGTAGGCCGATGCCGAGCAGACGCCCAGGGAGATAGATGTCTTGTCTCAGCCTGGACAGGTTGACCCGGGCCGCATCCGAGAACAGCAACAAGGCAAGGGTCAGCTCCGCGAGCAGGTGGACTGATGGGGCCTCGACATCAACCGCGAGTGGTCCCCAGTCCCGGTTCGCCAACACGAACCCGGCGACGGTGAAGACCAGCGGACCGGTGATGTTCGCCTTGGCCAGGAGCTCTGAGGTGACGGCCCACGCAAGGACGAGGAGCGCGACCACCGCGAACGTGACTTCTGTCATGGCCCGCCTCCGTCGTGCATCACGCGTCCGACGCGGACTCACTGTGACAGCGTCCGCCGCCAGGTACCTCATCCACCCGAGACGGTTTCGATCGGTGCCTTCCCACCGCTCATCCACCGCGGGTGATGATTTGCCGCGCCAGTCCGACGAAGGTACGTCGCAGCACGCGTGACGAGGCCGGGCCGAGGGCGGTCCGGCCGCTCGACGCCGCGCCGTTCGCATCGATGGGGGAGGCCTTTATGGCGATCGAGGAGTACCAGTCGGGACGCCCGTTCACCGGCGTGGTGGGACGAACGACCGATGAGTCGAGCCCGGCCTGGCCGGCGCCGGTACGGGCCGCGGCGGGCAGCCCGAACGTGTTGTTCGTGGTGCTGGACGACACGGGATTCGGTCAGCTGGGCTGCTTCGGAGGCTTGATCGAGACCCCGAACTTCGACCGGCTGGCTGCCAACGGGCTGCGGTTCACCAACATGCACACCACCGCGCTGTGTTCGCCCAGCCGGTCGTGCATCGTCACGGGCAGGAACCACCACAGCAACGGTATGGCGTCGATCACCGAACTCTCGACGGGCTATCCGGGCTACAACGGAGTCATCCCGTTCGAGAACGGGATGCTCTCGGAGATGCTGGTGGACAAGGGCTTCAGCACCTTCATGGTCGGCAAGTGGCATCTCTCACCGAGCAACGAGGAGACGGCGACCGGCCCGTACACCCGCTGGCCGCTGGGCCGCGGTTTCGAGCGGTACTACGGCTTCCTCGGGGGAGACACGAGTCAGTGGTATCCGGACCTGGTGTACGACAACCACCAGGTCGAGCCGCCGCGCACACCGGAGGAGGGTTATCACCTGAGCGAGGACCTGGTCGACAAGTCCATCGAGTTCATTGCCGACAGCAAGCAGATCGACCCGGCCAAGCCGTTCTACCTGCACCTGTGCTTCGGCGCGACGCACGCGCCCCACCACGTGCCGAAGGAGTGGGCCGACAAGTACGCGGGTGCTTTCGACGACGGCTGGGACGACTACCGGGAGAAGGTCTTCGCGCGGCAGAAGGAGCTGGGCATCATGCCCGCCGACGCCCAGTTGTCCCGCCACGACCCTGATGTACCGGACTGGCAGGCGCAGACGCCCGAGGCGCGCAAGCTGTTCAGCCGCATGATGGAGGTGTTCGCAGGCTTCCTCAGCCACACCGACCACCACCTCGGCCGGCTGCTCGACTTCCTGACCGAGCAGGGCGAGCTGGACAACACGATCGTGATGATGATCTCCGACAACGGGGCGAGCGCCGAGGGCGGTCCGACCGGGACGACGAACGAGGCCCAGTTCTTCAACAACGCCCAGGAGCCGCTCGAGGACAGCCTCAGGGCGATCGACGAGATCGGCGGCCCCAAACACTTCAACCACTACCCCTGGGGCTGGACCTGGGCGGGCAACACGCCGTTCCGGCGCTGGAAGCGGGAGACGTACCGGGGTGGATCCTGCGATCCGTTCATCGTGTCGTGGCCGGCCGGCGTGAACGCGAAGGGCGAGGTCCGCAACCAGTACGCCCACATCGTCGACATGGTCCCCACCGTCCTGGACCTGCTCGACATCGAGCCACCCGCCACGATCCGGGGTGTGACGCAGGCACCGCTGCACGGCGTCAGCTTCGCCCACGCCCTCGACGACGCCGAAGCCGGCAGCAAGCATCACACGCAGTACTTCGAGATGTTCGGCCACCGGGCCATCGACCACGACGGCTGGCGCGCGGTGTGCCCGTGGCCCGGCACCTCGTTCGCCGAGTCCGGCGCGGCCTTCGGCGATCCGATCAGCTCGACGAAACTGTCCCAACTCGACGCCACCGGTTGGGAGCTCTACCACGTGGCGGAGGACCCCGCGGAGACCAGCAACGTCGCCGCGGACAACCGGGATCGGCTGATCGCGATGATCGGGACCTGGTACGCCGAGGCCGGCAAGTACGGCGTCCTGCCGATCGACGGGAGCGCCCTGGCGCGCATGATCGGCGAGAAGCCGTCGATCGCGCCCCCGCGCGACCAGTACACGATGAGGCCGAACACCCAGCAGGTCCCGTTCTTCGCCGGCCCCCGCGTCCTCAACCGGCCGCACAGCATCACCGCCTTCGTCGAGATCCCTGACGGCGGTGCCGAGGGAGTTCTGCTGAGCCAAGGCAGCGCGGCCGGCGGTTATGCGCTGTTCATCAAGGACGGGCTGCTGCACTACGTGCACAACTACGTCGGCAGGGACCTGTTCCGGGTCTCGTCGCCCGAGCCGGTGCCCGTCGGCGAGCACGAGCTCCGCTTCGAGTTCGAACCGACCGGCAAGCCCGACATGCCGAACGGAAAGGGCGCGCCCGGGCACCTGCAGCTGTACGTCGACGGCGCGCTCGTCGCCGCCGCGGACGCCCCTGTGACCACGCCGTTCGCCTTCAACCCCGGCAATCTCACCTGCGGCTCCAACCCGGGCTCTGCGGTCACGGGGGAGTACACGAGCCCGTTCAAGTTCACCGGCACCCTGCACAAAGTGACCGTGGACGTCAGCGGCGAGCTGATCGAGGACCCGGAGTCCGAGCTACGAGCCCACCTGGCGCGGCAGTAGAGGTACTCGATGGGAGCCTGTCCGGGATCCGACCATGAGTGACCAGGACCAGCGGAAGGGGGAGCAGCCGGCACCGGATCGCGAGGAGCGAACCGGCGGCCCGCAGCGGCGTGCCGATCAGCCGTGGCGCACCGAAGGTCTCCCGACCGGGAAGGGTGAGCGGCGGCGCCGGCCGGGCTGGGTGAAGCTGCTGGGGTGGATCGCGGGTGGCTACCTGCTGTTGTTCCTGCTGACCACGATGCAGGACCAGATGTCCGGTGGGGCGGAGACGATCGCCTACACCGAGTTCACCACGCAGGTGGAGAAGGGCAACGTGGCCGAGGTCTTCGCCCGGGGCGACACGATCGAGGGGCGGCTCAAGGAAGCGGCGTCGGTGCCGGGCAAGACCGATACGTCGTACACGAAGTTCACCACCGAGCGGCCGACGTTCGCCAACGACGATCTGTACGCCGCCTTGGAGAAGAGCGGCACCACTGTCAAGGCCACTCCGGTGGTCCAGCAACGCGGTGCACTGTGGAATCTGCTGATCGCGTTCGCGCCGATCCTGCTGCTGGTCGGGTTCTACCTGTGGCTGTTCCGGCGCCAGCAACGGGCGGCCGCCGGAGGTCTGAGCGGTCTGCTCGGCGGTGGTCAGAAGAAGCCCGTCGATCCGGAGAGCGTCCGGACGACATTCGCCGACGTGGCCGGCATCGACGAGGTCGAGGCCGAGATCACCGAGATCGTCGATTACCTGATGGACCCGGACAAGTACCGCCGGCTCGGCGCCCGGGCACCCAAGGGCGTCCTGCTCGCGGGTGCGCCGGGGACCGGGAAGACGCTGCTGGCGCGAGCCACCGCGGGCGAGGCCGGCGTGCCGTTCTTCTCGGCCAGCGCCTCGGAGTTCATCGAGGCGATCGTCGGTGTCGGCGCGAGCCGGGTGCGCCAACTGTTCGCGGAGGCCCGGAAGGTCGCGCCGGCGATCATCTTCATCGACGAGATCGACACCATCGGCCGGGCCCGCGGCGGTGGCCGGTCGCTCGGCGGTCACAACGAGGGCGAGCAGACGCTGAACCAGATCCTCACCGAGATGGACGGCTTCTCCGGCACCGAGGGTGTGGTCGTCCTGGCGGCCACCAACCGCGCGGATGTCCTGGATCCGGCGCTGTTGCGGCCGGGCCGGTTCGACCGCACGATCACCGTGCACGCGCCGGACCAGCACGGCCGCGAGGCGATCCTGAAGGTGCACGCGCGAGACAAGCCGTTGGCCGCGGACGTCGACCTGGCGGCGATGGCCCGCTCCACGCCGGGGATGACCGGTGCCGACCTGGCGAACCTGTTGAACGAGGCGGCGCTGGCCGCTGCCCGGACCGGCCGCTCGGAGATCCGCCAGCGCGATCTGACCGACGCGCTGGAGAAGATCCAGCTCGGCACCGCCCGCAACGTGGTGATGCCGGCGGAGGAGCGTCGTCGTACGGCGTATCACGAGGGCGGTCATGCGTTGCTGGGCATGATCCAGGTCGGTGCCGACCCGGTGCGCAAAGTCTCGATCATTCCGCGCGGACGCGCGCTGGGCGTCACGTTGTCGACGCCGGAGATGGACCGGTACGGGTACGACGCCGACTACCTGCGCGGCCGCATCATCGGTGCACTCGGCGGGATGGCAGCCGAGCAGGAGGTGCTCGGTGTGGTCACCACCGGCGCCGAGAGCGATCTCGAGACCGCGACCCGGATCGCCCGGTCGATGGTCGGCCGGTGGGGCATGTCCGCGGCGGTCGGTCCCATCTCCGTGATCCCGGCCGACGGCGACCCCCGAGGCATCGCGTCCGACTCGCTGCTCAACACAGTCGACGAGGAGGTACGCCGACTCATCGACGAGTGCTACCAGGAGGCCCGACGGCTACTCCGGGAGAACCGCGAGCGGCTCGACGGCATCGCCGAACAACTCCTCGAGCACGAGACCCTCGACGAGGCCGACGCGTACGCAGCCGCCGGCATCCCACGTGACGCAAGGGCCTGACCTGCTAGTCGGGTCAGGTGCTGGCGAGCCGGGAGTGGAGGAGGGATTGCTGCGCCGGGTTGTTGGTGAGGTCGAGAGCTCGACGGTCGGATTTGTGAGCCTCTATGGTCCTGCCCTCGGTTCGAAGTAGTTCGGCGCGGATCGCGTGGAACAGCGGGTAGTTGTGGAGCGCGGTTTCGAGCTCGTCGAGTTCCGCAAGGGCAGCTCGTGGGCTGTCGACGTACCGTACGGCGACCGCACGGTGGAGCCGGGTGACGGGCGACGGCTGGAAGCGGAGCAGCATGTCGTAGAGGACGAGGATCTGGGGCCAGTCGGTGTCGGCCCAGGTGGGTGCTTCGCAGTGGCAGGCGGCGATGGCGGCCTGGAGTTGGTACGGGCCGGGGGAGTGGTGGCGGCGCGCCGTACGGATGAGCAGCGCGGTCGCGTCCGCGATGGCCGCGTGGTCCCAGTCGGCACGGTTCTGGTCTTCGAGGAGGACGAGCTGTCCGTCACTGGTGAATCGTGCGGCGACCCGAGCGCGGTGCAGCCGGATCAGCGCCAGCAGTCCGGTGACTTCCGGCTCGTTGGGGAGCAGGCCGGCCAGAAGCGCGGTGAGCCACTCGGCGTCATCGACGAGGTCGCGGGAGTGCGCATGATCACCGGTGCTGGACAGGTAGCCCTCGTTGAAGAGCAGGTAGATGACGGTCAGTACTTCGTTCAGTCGCTCGGGCAGCTCGTCGTCGCGAGGGAGGCGGTACGGGATCCCGGCGCCGGCGATCTTGCGCTTGGCGCGCGTGATGCGTTGAGCCACCGTTGTCTCCGGGACGAGGAAGGCCGCGGCGATCTGCGCGGTCGTGAGGCCGCAGACCACGCGGAGGGTCAACGCGATCTGCGCTTCCCGCGACAGCGCCGGGTGGCAGCAGGTGAAGACGAGCCGGAGCCGGTCGTCGGGTGCCGGCCGGACCGGCCACTGCAGCTGGGTGAGTTTGGCGCGGTAGTTCTCCTGCCGCCGCAGGACATCGAGGCCGCGCCGCTTGGCCACCGTGAACAACCAGGCGTCCGGACGGTCCGGGATGCCTTCCTCGGGCCAGCGCCGCAGCGCGGTCTCGACGGCGTCCTGCACCAGGTCTTCGGCGGCGGCGAAGTCGCCGAGCAGCGACATCAGCGACGCGGCGAGCCGGCCCGCGTGTTCGCGAACGACGCGGGCCAGCTCCTCGCCGGGATCGCCGGTCATGGCGCCGGAGGCCCAGCCATCAGCACCCTCATGACTCCACGGGGCGGATCTCGACGACCGGGCAGGCCGGCCAGGTCTTCACCATCCGCAGTGCCTCGTCGAGATCGGCGACCTCGATCTCGAGGAAGCCGGACACGACCTCCTTGCCTTCGATGTACGGGCCGTCGGTGGTCACCGGTTCGCCGCCGTCGAGACGGACCGTCGTGGCCGTCTCCGCGCCCTGCAGTTTGGCCCCGCGGTTGGTGATTTTCGCCGCGTGGTCGGTGAGCCACTGGTTCACCCGCTGATAGGACCGCTCCAGCTCGGCCGGGGTCATCGCCTCGAGTTCCTTGGCGAACTCCTCGGTGTCGACGAACATGAGCACATATTTCACTGCACTACCTCCTGGTGTTCCTCGCGGTTGGTTCACAGAGGAGACGATCGGCGGGCGGCCGAAAACGACAGTCAAGCAGTGAGTGCGCCGAACCACCGGCGGAGGTGGGTGCCGAGGTCCTCCTGGTTCTCGCCGACCCAGGCGATGTGGCCGTCGGGTCGGAGGAGCGCCGCGGGGACGTCAAGGTCCTCGCTGACATCGATGACGTGGTCGACCCGGTCTGCCCAACCCGCTACCGAGAGGCGTCCGGTCTGGTCGAGGAGCAGGCCACGGCCGGCGTGCATCTGTTCGTAGAGGCGGCCACGCTTCAGCTCCACATCCCGCAGCCGCCGGCCGAGCAGTTCGGGCCCCTCGCCGAAGTCGTAGCGGATCCCGATCGCCGCGATCTTCTCGGCCAGGTACCGGTTCACGTCGTCGAAGTCCATCAGCTCGGTCATGATCCGGCGGAGCGCCCGGGGACCCGGCTCGACGGACAGCAGTTCCGCCTGCGCACGGGTGAGGTCCAAGACGTCGGCGGCCACTGGACGACGTTCCGTCTCGTAGCTGTCCAGCAGCCCCGCCGGTGCCCAGCCGTTGATCTCGGAGGCCAGTTTCCAGCCGAGGTTGAACGCGTCCTGGACGCCGAGGTTGAGCCCCTGCCCGCCGAGCGGCGGGTGGACGTGCGCCGCGTCGCCGGCCAGCAGGACCCGGCCGGTCCGGTAGCTGTCGGCCAGCCGGGTGGCGTCGCCGAAGCGGGAGAGCCAGCGCGGTGAGTGCACACCGAAGTCGGTGCCGGCGTACACCTGGAGCTGCTGCTTCACCTCGTCGAGGGTCGGCGGGACTGTGCGGTCCTCGGCTACTCCGTCCGCGGGTACGACGACGCGGTACACGCCGTCGCCGAGGGGCATGGCGCCGAATCCCTTGTGGGTCTTGCGGACTTCCTCGATGACGGAGTTCAGCGTCTCCACCGGTACGCCCACCTGCATCTCGCCCAGCAGTGTTTCGCGCGTGCTGGGTTCGCCGGGGAAGCCGATGCCGAGCAGCTTGCGCACCGAACTGCGGCCGCCGTCGCAGCCGATGAGGTAGCGCGAACGCAACTGCGTGCCGTCCGCCAGCTCGACGGTCACCCCGTCGTCGTCCTGACTCAGCCCGGCCAGTTCGCTGCCGCGCCGGATCTCGGCACCGAGTTCGGTGGCGTGCTCGGTCAGCAGGCGGTCCGTCGTGGTCTGCGGGATGCCGAGCACGTACGGGTGTGCGGTGTCCAGCCGGTCCGGCGCCGGCTTGATGATGCCGGCGAACGATCCACCCATCGGGTACTGCTGACCGACCGCAAGGAACCGCTCCAGCAGACCGCGCTGGTCCATCACCTCGATACTGCGAGCGTGCAGTCCGAGCGAGCGGACCACCGTGGTCGGCTCCGCCTCCTTGTCCAGCACGACCACGTGGACGCCGTGCAGCCGCAACTCCGCGGCCAGCATCACACCTGTCGGTCCGCCGCCGGCAATGATCACGTCAATCATGAAATCCCCGATTCCGCCAGGTTGTCTTTCGGCCGGCTGCCCGGTTCCGCGAATCCCTGATCTTCCGCGAATACCGGCTCAGGCCCGAGATTCTCCGCCACGATGTGGGGCTTGCGGCAAGTCCCCCCGTGAGCTATATGTTGAGTGTGGCAAGGAGTGTTCGACTCCTTGCCCTTTGCTTTTGCCGTCCGCTCTGGACGGACAGGCACCTCCCCGCGCAGCTGTTCAAGCGGTCGTTCGCGGTGGGATTCATCCGGGCTGTGGGATGCCGTGCCGGTGGCGGCCGGACAGGATGACTCTGGGTGTCGGGTCCCGACGCCTAAGCGGACATTCTGAGGACAGGCCATGCCGACAGGGCGGAACTCGTGAGGCGGCGGCTTGCGGCGATCGTCGCGCTGCTGGTGGGTACGGCGACGGTGGTGCTCGGCGTCGTGGAGTCAGTGAACCAGTTTCCGCGTGGCCTTGGTCTGCTGGCCTGTGTGGTGATCGCAGCCGCCGCGGCCTGGTACGGCATATTGCGGAGAGGAATCGCACGCGTCGTGGGGCTGGTCGTGGCCGGCGCGGCGCTGGCAGGGGCGCTGATCCTCCTCGCTGCGGGCGGGAGGTTCGGCGTCGATCTTCTCGTCGTGGTGGGGCTCCTGATCACGCTGGCCGCGGTACGGGCCAGCTTCGCCGTCCACGTGGATCTGCCCAGGGTGGCGGCGCCGAAGCATCCGGTGCTGTTCTACAACCCGCTCTCCGGCGGGGGCAAGGCGGAACGCTTCGCACTCGCCAAGGAAGCGCGCGCCCGCGGGATCGAGCCGATCGAGCTGAAGCGTGGGGACGACCTCGAGATCCTCGTTCGCGGCGCGGTCGAGCGGGGTGCCGACGGACTCGCGATGGCCGGCGGGGACGGCTCACAGGCCATCGTCGCCGCGATCGCCGCCGAGAAGTCCTTGCCCTACGCCTGCATCCCCGCGGGCACGCGCAACCACTTCGCGCTCGACCTCGGGGTCGACCGTGACGATGTCGTCGGCGCACTCGACGCCTTCGTCGACGGCGGCGAGCGGCGGGTGGACCTCGCCGAGGTCAACGGCCGCGTGTTCGTCAACAACGTGTCCCTCGGGGTGTACGCCGAGGCGGTCCAGCGCGACGAGTACCGCGGCGCCAAGATGCGGACCCTGCTCGACACCGTGCCCGACGCACTCGGGGCCGGTGGCAGCCAGCTCGATATGCGCTGGACCGGACCAGGCGGGCACGGACACCGCGGCGGTGCCGCGGTTCTGGTCTCCAACAACCGCTATCGGCTCGGTCGCGCGGTCGGTTCCGGCACCCGGCCGCGGATCGACGACGGCCTGCTCGGTATCACCGTCATGGGCGCGCCCACCGATGGCGCTGAAGGTCGCCGCGGTCAGCGTCCGTTGCGCGAGTGGTCCGCACCGTCCTTCGAGGTCGAATCCGATCGGCCGCTGCCCGCGGGCGTCGACGGGGAGGCGTTGGTCCTCGATGCGCCGCTGCAGTTCCGGATCCGGCCCGGAGTTCTCCGGGTGCGGATCGCACACCAGCACCCAGGTTCGTCGCCGTCGGCGATGGCTCCCGAGGGCCTCCGCGCCAGTGTGGTCGAACTGGTGCGCATCGCCTTCGGCGTGGAGCGGAAATCAGCACAGCCAACACCAGAGAGGCCGTAATGGACCTGATCGAGATCAAGGAGAAGGAGCTGCTGAGCCGGGAGGCCGCGGCTGCCCGCCTGCATGCTCTCGCCGACATGCTCGCCAAGGAGAACGACGTCGAGTTCGAGCGCGGCGGCATGCGGGTCAAGGTGCATGTTCCTGACGAGGTGCACCTCAAGCTCGAGTTCGAGCTCGGCGAGGACGAGAGTGAGCTCGAGATCGAGCTCACATGGTGACGGAAAGCGTGGCGTGACCGGCTCACCTCCACCGGGGCCCGTCGAAGAACGGCTGGCGGACCGGCTCGTCGATCAGCCCGGGGCCGGTGCGGCGCGCCAACGGGCCTCCTCGCTGCTGCGCCGCCTCGGCGGGTACGACCGCGTCGTGTACCGATCGGTCGCAGAGCTGTCCACGCCCCGCCTGGATGAGCCACTGCGGCGGGTGTCGGACTTCGCCAACTTCTCCAAACCCTGGTTCCTCACAGCCGGCGCCCTCGCGGTGTTCGGCGGTCCCCGGGGCCGTCGCGCGGCACTGACCGGGCTCACCGCGATCGGAGTGACGTCCCTGGTCGTGAACCAGCCGATGAAGAAGTCGATGGGGGAACGCCGCCGGCCCGACCGGCATCGCCTCGGCGTGCCCGCGCAGCGCTGGGTGCGGATGCCCGCATCGGGATCCTTTCCGTCCGGACACTCCGCGTCCGCCGCGGCCTTCGCGGTCGCCGTCGGAGAGGTGATTCCGGGGTTCGGGCCGGTACTGCGGGTGGCAGCGTCGGTCGTCGCGTTCTCCCGGGTGTACACGGGCGTGCACTACCCGAGCGACGTTCTGGTCGGGGCGACCGTAGGAGCGCTGTTCGGGCGAGTGGCCGGGCGGCTGGCGCTCCGCCGGTGGCCGGCCGCGACCCGGTCAAGCCAGAGGCACGATAAGGAGCACACGTCATGACAGTTCAACCCACGCAAGGCGGTGCGAACGCGGTCGCCGCCGGCCGGCTGTGGGCCGGTGGCGCGGCCACGGCCGTCGTCGCCGCGCTGATCGCGGTCGTCGGCATCCTGGTCGCCCGCGGCGTCTTCGACATCGCCGTCCTCGCACCCAAGGGCGAGGGCGTCTGGGGAGACGCGGACACGGCAATGTATGCGTTGTTCTGCGGCCTCGCGGCGCTGGTGGCCACCGGGCTTCTGCATCTGTTGCTGATCTCCACCCCCCGGCCGTTGCAGTTCTTCAGCTGGATCATCACGCTGGCCACGCTCGCGGCGGCGGCCGCGCCGTTCGTCGCGGGCGGCTCGACGGCATCGAAGTTCGCGACCGGGTTGATCAATCTCGTCGTCGGGATCGCCATCGGCGGCCTGCTCACCGGCGCGGCGCGGGCGGCGATGCGGGACGCTCGTGCCGCTCGGTGACCCGCGGGACAGTCACTGGTCCGGGCTCGTCCGTCGATGCTGGACTGCCCAGGTCTCAGCCTCCTGCAGGGCCTCCTCGGTCGATTGCCCGACCAACTCGGTGGCCTCGAAGACACCGACCGGTCCGGACACGTCCATCAGGTCGGTACGACGCAGCAGCTCGGCGAGTTCGGGATCGACCCCGCTGAGGTACAGCCGGCCGCCGACCGCATCCAGTGAAGCCGCGTAGTTGGCCACGACCTTGACGAACGTCGCGCCGACGGCTGTCCGGCCGCGCAGCCGCAGTACGACGGTGGGTGCGTCGGCGCCGGCCGGGTCGGGCAGCTTGACCCCCAGGGTGCGGGAGCCGGCATAGAGCAGGCTCCCGTAGACGTCGAGGACGGTCGCGTGGTGGCTTGGCAGCGTCTTGGGGGGCGGGTGTTCCGTCCACCGGCCGCCGCCGGCAGGTGTCAGCTGGACGACCTTGAGGTCCATCGCCTCCTGGTTGAGCTGCAGTATCAGCGAGAGCGCCACCCCGATGCCGACCGCGGTGGAGACCGACAGGAACAGGGTTGCGCAGAAGGTCGTCACGATCGCGATCTGAGAGGTCGGCCCAGTGCGCAGGATCGTCATCAACTCATGTGGTTTCAGCGAGCCTGCGGCCGCATAGATGAGTACGGCGGCCAGCGTGGGCATGGCGACGAATCCGATCACGCCGGAGAAGGCCACGAGGATCACGATCATCCACAGACCTGAGCAGATCGCCGCCCACCTGGTCCGGCCGCCGACCGTCTGGTTCAGGGCCGTCTGGCCCACCGAGCCGCCCACCGGCAGACCGCGGAAGACGCCGGCCGCGACGTTTCCGATGCCCTGGGCAACGAAGTCCTGGTTGGGGTTCGAGACGGTTCCGTCCCGGTTCGGTGCGGCCTCGGCGACACCGCTGCCCTGGACGAGAACGATGGCCACGACAGCCAGCGCCCCGGTGACCAGCGGCAACGACAGCAGACTGAGATCCGGCAGTTGGGGCAGCGGCAGGCCGCTGGGGATCTGCCCGGCGTCCTCCACGAGGGCAACCTGGCCGGCGCCGGCGATGGCGACCCCGGCAGTCGGGACGGCCAGCGCCACCAAGGCGCTCACCGACGCCAGCCGGGTCCGGGACAGACCGACGAGGATGCCGAGCGCCGCGAGCCCCGCGAGCAGCGATGCGACGTCGATCTGGGCCGGGTGGAAGACGACGTCCACCGCCCGGGCGAGCGCGAAGTCCCCGTCGGCGGTCACGCCGGCCAGGCCGGGCAGCTGGCCGAGGACGATGTTGACCGAGACCCCGGCCAGGAAGCCGCTCATGACCGAGTGCGACACGAAGCGGGTGTACCGTCCGAGCCGCGCGATGCCGGCCAGGATCATCACCGCGCCGGCGATGATCGTCAACAGCAGCAGGGCTTGCGGCCGATCGGCGGCGTCCACGCCGTCCAGGGCCGATCCTGCGGCCAGGGCCGCGGCCGTGGTCGTGGTGATCATCATCAGCTGGCTGCTCGTCGCCAGCCCGCCCGCGACCGGGCCGGCGAAGCTCGCGTAGAGGCCATGGATCGGGTTCACACCGATCAGTGCCGCGGACGCCATCCCGTTGGGAACGCTGCTGATCGCGCCGGGCAGACCGGCGACCACGTCGGCACGCAGGTGGCGTCGCTCTGGACGGATCGATCGCACCCACCGCAGTGCGGGGCGTGCGCTCACGCGGTGCCCACCGCTCACGCCCGTCTCCTTCCGCCACCGCATGGCCGGCGTCCACGGTGTGCGTACCGACCGCGGATGCCGGTCTCAGTCGGTCAATGCCTCCAACGCGACGACGATCGCCAGCACCAGCGCGTCGTCCTCGCCCTCCTCGATCTCGATGCCGTAGGTGTCGCGGACGCGGAACCAGCGCTTCGAGACGTGGGCCACCGGGTCGCCGTCGCGTTCGATCTCGTACTCGTGATCGACGATGTTTCCGTGGGCCTTGAGGTCGGGGCCGTCGGTGACGTCGATGGCGAAGCGGTGCCGGATGCCGACCAGCGCCTTGTGGACCGTCGCGACGGTGTGGCCGTCGCGCTCGACGGCGATCTTGTCCCGGACGCTGAGCTTGCGCTCCTGGATCTTGGCGACCTCGTGTCCCGACAGGTCCTCCAGTACGAACGTCTCCCGGATGCGCAGCGCCTTGCCGTTCACCTTGTAGGTCCGGGTGCCCTGCGCGTCCTCGATCCAGAAGTCGTCGCCGATCGACGCGAGCTTGGTCCGCATTCGGTAGCGGCGGCGTACGTGGTCGTCCTTGGTTTTCCGTCCGCGCAGGATTCCCATGATCGAGCCTCTCCTCACCGGGATTGCTTGCGAGCCTAGAGGCGAAGTACCGGCCGCATCTCACCCTGGAGGGACGATGCGGGGCGGGAGATCGGCGGGCATCGTCGTCAGGGTCGGGCCTAATGACCAGGAGGGTGGCCATGACTTACTCAGACATCGACCAGCGTGAGGACGTCTCGAGCTGGGCGGTGGGCGCACTCGCGTTCGCCGGCAGCTTGATGCTGATCGTCGGTACGTTCTCGACGATCGCCGGACTCGCCGCGCTGATCGACGACGACTACTTCGTCGTCGTCCGGGGCTATGCGTTCGATCTCGACGTCACCGCGTGGGGGTGGATCCACATCGTGCTGGGCGTGGCGGTCGCGGCAACGGGGGTCGGCCTCTTCATGGGTTCGACCTGGGCCGGAATCGTCGCGATGGTCCTCGCCGTGCTGGTGGCGATCGACTTCTTCTTCTTCATTCCCTACGCGCCGTTCTGGTCGCTGCTCGTGATCGCGCTCAGCGTGTGGGTCATCTGGGCGGTGACGCGGGTCCGGGCCAGCAAGACCTGACCCCGGACAGGACGCTCTTCACGTCAGGGTCTGCGAGCAGCCGCCGGGTGCCGCCGCGGGTGCCGCCGCGACCACGGGGAGCGGCGGCTGAGCGCGCGGACGTAGACCCGGCCCAGCTGATAGCGCGGGTCGGGGCCGTCGGGGACCGACTCGGGGAATCCGAAGGCGACGTCCTCGATGGTGAGCCGGGAACCTCGACTCAAAGCATCGTGGTAGCCGACGAGCCGCCCGTCCACGCGAAGGTAGGCCTGGCCTTTGGTGTGCCAGTCGAATCCCAGTTCGGTGAAGCGCGCACTGGGATTCGGCAGTTGGCCCAGGTAGTGCCTGGTCCCATGCACCCGGACCTGGACGAGGGCCTGGAAGGTGGTCAGCCGTTCGAGCCTCAGGTCGAAGGCATCCCCGAGGCGAATGATCCGCAGGGACGAATTGAAGTCCGGACCGGGGTGCCTGAACCGCACCCGGCAACTGACCCCGATCACGTCGACAAGCGGCGTGTCGAGGACGTAGTGGAGACTGCGGCCCGCTGTGATCAGCACCGCGCCCTCGGACGGATTCAGCGCGAGCGAGCCTGGTGACAGGCGGCCGGGCAGGCCCTGAAGATTCCGGATGTTCTGATCCCGGAACTCGTGCAGCAACACTGAGCGCCACATGGCAGCTCCCTCTCATCCGACCCGCTCGGCGGGGACCTCGGCCGGCGGAGCCCCGTCCGGAGCGGGGTCGGCGGCCTTTTCCAGGACCGGATCGCCGGAGATGAGTCCGCCCATCCAACGGGTCGACGGATCGGCGTCCAGCAACAGGGCCTTGGCCAGTAGTGACAGTGGGATGGCGAGTACGGCGCCGAGTGGGCCGAGGACCCAGGCCCAGAAGACGAGGGAGAGGAAGCTGAGGGTGCTGGTCAGGCCGACCGCATCGCCGACGACCTTCGGCTGGATGATCGACTGGATGATGAAGTTGATGATGCAGTAGGCGACGACTACCGAGATCAGT
The DNA here is from genome assembly GCF_043197365.1 of Kribbella sp. NPDC049174. Classification (NCBI taxonomy): domain Bacteria; kingdom Bacillati; phylum Actinomycetota; class Actinomycetes; order Propionibacteriales; family Kribbellaceae; genus Kribbella; species Kribbella sp. NPDC049174. The sequence goes on from NZ_JBICSZ010000001.1 coordinate 1,639,321, forward strand.
GTCGACCAGCCGCTGTCGAGCAGGCCCAGCAGTGCGGGCGGGATGACCCCGATGACGAATCCGACGTTCGGGATGTAGTTGGTGATGAAGGCGAGCAGGCCCCACAGCCAGGGGAGTGGGATGTCGAGCAGGTAGAGCACGCCGACGTCGATGAGGGCGACGATCAGTCCGAAGATGGTCGAGACGATCAGGTAGCGGGTGGTGCCGCGGGCGAAGTCGGTCAGGGCGCCGGAAATCCCCGGACGCATCCGGGCCGCTTCGATCAGCCGGTCGGTGAACTGGGTGGCGTCGATGCCCATGAAGAACAGGAGCACCACGATGAAGGCGAGGTTGGAGAAGATCCCGAGCAGCCCGCTCAGCGTGGCTTGCAGGAGGTCGACCAGCTTGCCGAGGTCGAAGGTCTGAACGGCGGCCTGGATCTGCTGTTCGCCGATGCCGCGATCGGCCAGCCAGCCCCGCGCGTCGTCGACGAGTGCGGCGAACTTGTCCTCGTACTCCGGCAGCAGGTTGGCGAGTTGGGCGACGGACAGGGCCAGGGCCGCCGCGAGTCCGATCAGCAGGCTGATCACCACCACGAGCGCAATCAGACCGGCCAGCCATCTGCGGACGCCGCGCCGGATCAGCATCCGGCGCAGCGGACTGACCGCGATGGTCAGCACCAGCGCCAGAAAGACCGGCCCGACGATGTGCGCGACGCCGCGCACTCCGGCGGCGGTGAGAACAGCGGCGGCGGTCCCGAGCAGGACGACGACTCCGCGCGGAAGTGCCCAGGAGTCAGGCGCCGAGCCGATGTCCGGCGCTGAGCCGACGTCAGGCGCCGAGCCGGCGTCAGCCCCCGAGCCGGCGTCCGGCTTCCGGCCGTCGGGGGACTCCGTGGAGCCTGCGGACATGGTCGCAACCTCCCTCTCCCCGACTCACCCAGGGGTTCGAAGATCGCTCAGATCATCCGGGGCAGCATCACCCGCCCAGGATGATCCTTCGCGGCCGCGGGTGGCCGGCGATCGTGTCATCCGGTCCGGGTGAGGCGGCGGGGTCCGTCGCTGCGAGAGGCTGCCGTTGATTCCGTGTCAGCACCTCGTCGGTGACGAGGCCGAGCGGCCCTGCGAAGGAGGTCGGATGAGTGACGGGCCGATGGTCGACGCGGCCAGAGCGGGCCAGGAGCGGCAGCCGTCCGACTACGCGGGGGCGATCTACGGGTCTCTGCTGGCGGCGTCGGTCGTTGCCGGTACCGGCCCGGGTAAGGATCCTCCGCACCCCGTCGAGTTGATGGTGTTGCTGCTCGCCACCGGGGTGGTGTTCTGGCTGTCCCATGTGTACGCCCATCTGGTCGGGGAGCGCGGGACAGGGACGCACCTGTCCGCGAGGCATTTCCGAGCCGCTGCCCGGCGGGACTGGCCGATCGTGCAGGCCGCCGTACCTCCCGCGGCCGCGGCCGGCATCGGCGCTCTGCTCGGGATGTCGGACTCCGGCGTTGCCTGGCTGGCGCTCGGGGTGGCGGTGGGAGCCCAACTCGGCTGGGCGCTGTACGTCGCCGCCAAGGCAGACGCCACCAGGCACCGCATGGTCGCTGTGGGTGTCGTCAACCTCGTCCTGGGCCTGGTGCTCGTCGCGTTGAAGGCCGCCCTGACGCACTAGTCACCGCCGCATCGCGGTCCCGGACGTCGTCCGCCAAGGGTGACGCGCCGACGGTCGGTGCGGTCCTACTGTCGACGCGCACCCGACGTCCGTCGAGGCGCGAGCAGGAGGGGTGGGACACAGATGACCGGCAACCACGCTGTCGAGTCGCAGGCCGACTCGGGCTGGGCAATGAGTGGAGTCGCCTTCGCCGCGACGATGATGCTGATGATCGGCGCCTTCCATGCGATCGCCGGCCTGGCCGCGATCCTGGACGACGAGTACTTCGTGCTCGTCCGGGGTTACGCGTTCGACCTGGACGTCACCGCCTGGGGCTGGATCCATCTGATCCTGGGCCTGGCCCTGATCGTGACCGGGATCGGCCTGTTCAGCCGGGCGGTCTGGGCGGGCGTGATCGCCCTGTTCCTGGTGGTGCTGAGCGCGATCGACAACTTCTTCTTCATCCCCTACGCGCCGTTCTGGGCCTTGCTGCTGATCGCGCTCGACGTGTGGGTCATCTGGGCGCTGACGCGTCCGCGCGCGCTCCGCAGCTGACGGCCGGTCAGCCGTGTCCACGCCAAGGGTTCGCACCGGCGACCTCGGCCGGATCGTCGCCACCTGCATCACCTCGGCGCTGGCCCTGGCCTTGGCGGCGGCCGTGTTGCCCGGCCTCCGGTTCTCGTCGTTCGCGCAGTTGCTCGCCGCGGCCGCGGCGACGTTGCTGGTGGGAGCGCTGGTGCGCCCACTGATGGTTGCCGCGAGTGCGGCGGTGGGATGGATCGCGGTCCTGCTGCTGGCGGTGCTCGGACAGGCAGTGATCCTCACCCTCGCACTCCTGCTGATCCCAGGGGTCGAGGCGGACTCGTTCTGGATCGTGCTCGCGGCCGCCTGGATCGCGGCGGCCGCCTCGACCATCGTGGCGTGGCTGTGCACCTCCGGTACGCCGGAGGCCTTCACCGCGGCCCTCGTCCGCCGGACGCGAAAACAGCGTCAACCGGTCGACGATCCCGAGGTTCCCGGGGTCATCTTCGTCCAGCTGGACGGCGTGCCCTTCCCGGTCATGCAATGGCAGCTCCTGGCCGCCACGTTGCCCACCGTGGGTCGCTGGATCCGCGACGACGGGTATCGACTGGTGGAGTGGACCCCGGTGCTGCCGCCGACCACGCCGGCAAGCCAGTTGGGGATCCTGCACGGTCGCATCGACGGAGTACCTGCGTTCCGGTGGTACGACCGGGCTCTCGGGCGGGTGCTGGTGGCCAACCGGGCCGGCGACGCCGCCGAGATCGAGCGCCGCGCCACCGACGGTCGCGGCCTGCTGGCGGACGGCGGCGTGAGCATCTCGAATCTCTTCAGCGGTGACGCCGAGCGGTCGCTGCTGACGATGAGCAAGCTGGAGCTCAAACGCGGTTCTGCCGACACCCGTCGCCGCGTGGCCTGGTACCTGGCCAGGCCGGACGGGTTCGCGGGCAGCTTGTTCGGGGCGGTCGCGGAGATCGGCCGGGAGCGATTCGAGGCCCGGCAGCAACGTCGCCGCGACATTCGCCCGAGGGGAGACCGTGGCTGGCTGTTCGCCGGCATGCGTGCGGTCACGAACGTCCTGCTGCGGGACCTGAACACTGCACTGGTGGCCGAGGAGATGATTCGCGGAACCCGGGTCGTGTACGTCGATTACGTCGACTACGACGAGGTGGCCCATCACGCCGGCGGCTCGCGGCCGGAGTCGCTGGCCGCGCTGGATCGCCTCGATCATGTGCTGGCCTGCCTGGAGGAGGTGGCCGCGGCAGCACCGAGGCCGTATCGGCTGGTCGTCCTGTCCGACCACGGTCAGTCCCAGGGGGCGATCTTCGCCGATCGGTACGGCGTCGACCTCGCGGGCCTGTGTTCGCAGCTGACCGCCGCTGAGGTCCAAGCCGTCGAGCAGGCGGTCGAGGGCTGGGGACGGTTGAACGGCCTGCTGGCCGACCTGTCCGGGGTCGACTCCAGCAGGGGGCGGGCCGCGCACGGCGCCGCGCTGCGGGTGCAGCGTCGTTCCGAACCTCCCACGGTCACAGCCGGCTCGGACCTGGTCGTCCTCGGGTCGGGCAACCTCGGCCTGGTGTACGCCGCGGAGGAACGGCGGCTGACGATGGAGGAGATCAACGATCGCTGGCCGGCTCTCATCCCCGGGCTGGTGAACCACGACGGGATCAGCTTCGTTGCGATGATGAGCACCGAGCACGGGGCGCTCGTGGTCGGGCCGTCGGGGATCCACCGGCTGTCCGACGCGAGGGTGACGGGCGATGACCCGCTGGCGCCGTTCGAGGCGCTGGCATCGGCGGACCTGCTCAGAGCGGTGTCGATGCCTGAGGCACCTGACCTGTACGTCAACAGCGCCGTCGACCCGGACAGCGGCGAGGTCGCCGCTTTCGAAGGTCTGGTGGGGTGTCACGGCGGACTCGGCGGGTGGCAGGGACGGGGCATGCTGCTCGCCCCGCCCGACCTGCGGCTCCCGGACAAGCCGATCCGCGGGGCGGATCGGCTCCACCACGTGCTCGTCGCCTATCTCGAACAGCTCGGTCAGCGCAGCGGGCTCTCGCGCGACACCGCGGACGCGTGAGGTCGCGATGGCCGAACCCGACGGGAGGACGTGACGATGATCGACCACAGTGCTCCGCAGTGGTTCCTTCGTCCGGACGAACGCGGCAACCCCGGCACGGACATCGACCGGATGGGTGACGTGGACGGGTCCTGGGTCGAGGGCAACCTGGTCCGGCCGCTGGTTCACGGGGCGACCTACTTCCGCCGCCTGTACGAGGAACTGTGCGCGCTGCGGGCCGGCGACCACGTCTACTTCACCGACTGGCGTGGCGACGCCGATCAGTTGCTGTTGCCCGAGGGCCCGGCCATCGGAGCCGTGCTGTGCGACCTGGCCCGATCGGGGATCGAGGTCCGGGCATTGCTGTGGCGATCGCACTCGGACCACCTGCAGTTCAACTCACGGGAGAACCAGCGGCTCGGGACGGAGCTGAACGAGGCCGGCGCCGAGGTGCTGCTCGACCAGCGGGTACGACGGATGTCCTCACACCACCAGAAACTGTTCGTCATCCGGCATCACGGCGACCCGGAGCGGGACGTCGCCTACGTCGGAGGGATCGACCTGTCGCACCAGCGCCGCGACGACCGCGAGCACCGCGGCGATCCACAGCAGGCGCCGATGGATCCCCGGTACGGCGACCGGACGCCGTGGCATGACGCCGCGCTGGAGTTGCGTGGGCCGGTCGTCGGCGACCTGCTCCGCACCTTCTGCGAGCGCTGGGACGACCGCCACCCGCTGGACCGGCGGACGCCGTACCGGATGATCGTGCAACGACGCGCCAGGATGCCCCGTCACCCGAAACCGCTGACCGAGTCGTTCCCCGATCCGCCGCCGGCCGGGCCGCACGCCGTCCAGGTGCTGCGAACCTACGCCTACAAGCATCCCGGCTATCCGTTCGCGCCCGCGGGGGAGCGGAGCATCGCTCGCGCCTATCACAAAGCGTTCGGCAACGCCCGGACCTTGATCTATCTCGAGGACCAATACCTGTGGTCCGAGCTGATCGCGCAAGGGATCCACGACGCCCTGCGGCGATCGCCCGGGCTCCACGTGATCATCGTCGTTCCGCGGTACCCGGATGCCGACGGTGCGGTGAGCGGGCCGCCGGCCCGCTTCGGTCAGTTGCGCGCCGTGCGGATGCTGCGGCGGGCCGCGCCCCGGCGGGTCGGGATCTACAACCTGGAGAACTCCGAGGGCTCACCCATCTATGTGCACGCGAAGATCTGCATCGTCGACGACGTGTGGTTCACCTGCGGCTCGGACAACTTCAACCGCCGATCCTGGACCAGTGACAGCGAGCTCACCTGTGCCGTCCTGGATTCGACCCTCGACGACCGGCAGCGTGCTGCCGACGGCGCTCGCCGGCTGGCTCGCGACCTGCGGCTCGACGTGTGGTCCGAGCACCTTGGCCGACCCGGCCGCGAGCTGGCGCCGCTCGACCCGGTGGCGGGCTTCGACTTGTGGCGGCGCACCGCCGCGGACCTGGAAGCCTGGAACGCCGGCGGCCGGAAGGGCAATCGGCCACCCGGCCAGATCCGCCCGCACGAGCCGCAGGCGGTGAGCCGACTGCAGGCGCTCTGGGCGGAACCGCTCTACCGGGTGGTCTACGACCCGGATGGCAGGCCTCGCGGGATGCGTCGCCGGGGGGAGTTCTGACATGAGCGTCGAGGTGGTGTTCTGGCTCGTGGTGCTGGCGCGCTTCGCGCTGCCGTTGCTGATCCCGCTGTTCCCGTTGCCGGCGATCATCGGCTGTCTGCTGCTCGACGGTGTCGACCAGACGATCTTCCAGACGTTCGGGTTCGACCCGCCGAACTACCAGAGCTACGACAAGGCGATGGACGTGTTCTACCTGTCGATCGCGTATCTGGCCAGCCTGCGCAACTGGACCAACCTGGCGGCGGTTCGGGTCAGTCGCTTCCTGTTCTTCTACCGGCAGGTCGGTGTGGTGGCCTTCGAACTCACCGGCGCGCGGTTCCTGTTGCTGTTGTTCCCGAACACCTTCGAGTACTACTTCATCGCCTACGAGACGATCCGCAGCCGCCGGGATCCGCTGCGCTACGCGCTCAGGTTCTGGGTGCTGGTGGCCGGCGCGATCTGGATCTTCGTCAAGCTGCCGCAGGAGTACTGGATCCACATCGCCCAGCTGGACCTGACCGACACGATCCGGGACGTGCCGTGGTTCCTCCCGGTCGTGGTGGTGCTGTTGCTCATCCTCGCTGCGGTCGTGTGGTTCGTCGTCCGTCCGCGGCTGCGGCCGGCCGACTGGCCGTTGCGGTTCCGCGCCGATCCGCTGCCGGCCGAGATCGACGAAGCGCACGAGCGGGCCGCGTACCAGGCCGCCCATCGCAAGGTCTTCGACTCCGCGTCGGTGGAGAAGATCTTCCTGATCGGGCTGATCAGCGTGATCTACGGACGGGTGCTGCCGGGGGTCGAGGCGACCGACCTCGAACTGTTCCTCGGGATCGCCGTCTTCGTGGCGATCAACTCCGCGATCGGGCTCTGGTCGGCCCGGCGTGGCTATGCGTGGGACTCCGCGGCGCTGTCGTTCGCGGTCGTGTTCGCGACGAACGTCGTACTGGTCTTCGTCGCGGATCTGCTGCTCGGGCGGCGCGACAACGATCTCGCGCTGACCGACACGTTGTTCTTCGTCTTCCTGCTCAGCATTCTGACGATGCTCTACGACCGGTACCACCCGGTCAGTGAGTATCGCGCGGCTGCGGCGAAACGCGACGCCGCTGCCTCCGGCCAGACAGGGGTGGAAAACTGACGGTTCGGGACCTCAAGGCGGTCACACAGCGGCTGGAGCGGACGTTCCTGGGTCGCTGCGCCGGTTCCTTCCTGGCTCTGCGTGGCATCGACCGCGCGATGGTCATCGCCTCCCAGGCCCTGACGGCGCTCATACCCCTGCTTCTGCTGGTCTCGAGCCTCGCGCCGGCGGACCGCCGTGACCTCGTCTCGCGCGCTCTCATTCGGAGGTTCGAGCTGAGCGGCAACGCGGCCGATGCCGTCCGGGAGGTGTTCGCCCGGCCCGTGGGTACGTCGAGCATCGGTCTTCTCAGCGTGGTGATCCTGCTCTTCTCCGGAGTGTCGCTCGCCCGGCGGATCCAGCGGATGTACCGGGACGCTTGGCGGCTCGAGGCCGTGCCGGGCGTCCGTGACTCGCTGAACTCTTTCCTGGCCCTGGGCGCGCTGCTCCTGCAGATCGCGCTCCTCTACCTGGCACGCTCACTGCTGCGGTCGCTGCCGATGGACCATCTCCTCGGCATTCCGGTGTCGATCCTGACCGGTCTGGTGCTGTGGACCGCCATTCCATGGCTGCTGCTCGACGGCCGGGTCCACTGGCGACGACTGGTGCCCACCGGGCTGCTGGCGAGTGTGTGCGGCGCTGCCTACACCATCGCCTCGACCATTTACATGCCTCGGATGATGGAGACCTACAGCGAGCGGTACGGCCTCTTCGGTGTCACGCTGGCCCTGGTCGGCTGGCTGCTGTGCGTTTCCCTCATCCTCGTCAGTGCGACCGTGGTCGGCGCGGAGTTCGATCGCAGCCAGGGCTGGTTCGCCCGGCGGGTGCGCTCGTGGCTCGGTGTTTCGTCCACCAAGGATGATGCCCCGCCCCAGCCGCTGCGCGGAGCATGAGGGCGTGGGTACTTCAGAGGAGTTCGAGAACCCGCCTGACGTGCCGCCGCCGAGCCGGGAAGCGATCATCGTGCTCGACGCGGCAGTCGGGGCCTCCCTGCTGGCCGCGGCCACCGCGTTGACGGTCGGCCGCCGGGTCAGGCGAGCCTTCAGACCTGTCGCGGTCGTCGTACTGCGGCCGCCGATGCTGACGGAGCGGTACCACGCGGGCACCTGGCTGGACGGCCTGGCGCGGCGTGGCGGCCAAGGACGTGACGAACTGGAGCGCCAGGTGTCGGTAGCCCTGGACCGGATGGTTCCTGCGGTGGTGGATGCCGTGCTGCAGCGAATCGATGTGGCCGGGCTGGCCGAGGGGGTCATCGCCGAGGTCGACCTCGCCGAGATCATCCGCCAGTCCACCGGTTCCGTCACCTCCGACACCGTCCGCGGTGTCCGCATGCAGGGCATCTCCGGCGATGAAGCCGTCGGACGCGCGGTGGGCCGGCTGCGGGTGCGGTTCGGCCGGAAGGCGACGCCGGAACCGCCGCCGGAACCGACGCCGGAACCGCCGCCGGCCGATTCCCCCGAGGCACAGACCGACGACTCCCGGTCGCCAGGTCCGGACGTACCCCCCGTCGCCCCTGAACCCGAATTGACGTCCAAGCAACGATGAGCGCGGACGAGCACATCTCGATCGTCCCGCGCGAGGCCCGGCAGTACCAAGGACGCCACGCCGGCTTGGTGACGCGGCTGACCGCCGGAGTCATCGACGCGATCGTGGTGGCGGTGGCGCTGCTGGCCGGCTATCTGGGTGTCAACGGATTCCTGTTCCTGGTTGATCCACGGGGCTTTCAATTCCGCGAAGCAGCGCCGCTGCTGAGCGGGGCGAGCTGGTTGCTCCTGCTCATCGTCTACCTGACGGGCGCGTGGTCGACGACCGGACGGACTTGCGGTTGTCGCGTCATGGGCCTGCGGGTCGTCAGCCGCAGCGGGCGGCGGGTGGGGCCGCTCGTCGCGTTGCTGAGGGCTGTCTTCTGCGCCGTGTTCCCGATCGGGCTGCTGCTGTGTGCCGGCGGCCGTCGGCACAGTTCCCTGCAGGATCTCGTCCTGCGTACGTCGGTGATCTACGACTGGCTACCCGGACAACCACGATGAGGAGTTGACCATGTCGGACACCGATCGGGGCGCCGCGACGCCGAAGCACCAGGCACCACGGCCGCCGACGGAGACCGGAGTACGCCTGCCCGGGGTGGAACGCAGAGGCTGGGCCGGACCGATCATCTTCGCCGCCGTGGTGATGATCATTCTCGGCTTCTTCCACGCCTTCCAGGGGTTCATCTCCCTGTTCAACGAGGGGTACTACCTGGTCGACAAGAACGGGCTGACCGTCCACATCGACTACACCGTCTGGGGCTGGGTGCATCTGTTCATCGGCGCAGTCGTCTGCGCGGCCGGGTTCTGTGTCCTCCTCGGGCAACTGTGGGCCCGGATCGTCGGCGTGATCCTCGCCGTCGTGAGTGTGCTGGTGAACGCCGCGTTCCTCGCCGCCTATCCGATCTGGTCCACGCTGATGATCGCCTTCGACATCCTGGTGATCTGGGCGCTGACCTTTCACGGTCGTGAGGTGCGGACCCAGGACGAGTCCGGAGCCTTTCCGTACTGAGTGTGTGGTCCCGCGGTCGGGCCGGGGCCGGACTCCGGGCGGGTGGGGAGAAGTCCGAGCTCCCAGGCCCGCCGTACGGCCTCGTTCCGTCGCGAGGCGCTCAGCTTCCGCAGGACGCTGCGCACGTGACTCCGGACCGTGTTGACCGACACGTACATGGTGCTGGCGATCTCCTCGGTGGTGAGCAACTCGGCGAGGTACTCGAGCACCTCGTGCTCCTTGCTGGTCAACGCGGCGGCGGTCCGGATCAGGCCGGTCGGCCCTGGCCCGGACTGGTCAACGGAGCTTGTGTCAGCGCGAAGCCATGGGTGCCGCCTGATCAGCTCACCAGTAGGCCCGAGCAGTTTCTGCACTGACGGCGGTGCCTCTGCGAACGGGCGGCGAAGCTGTTCGGGCGCAGCCAACCTGAGCGCGCGCTCCAGACAGACACGGGTGCGACCGGTGTCCCCGGTCCTGATGGACTCGGCGGCCTGGACCAGCCAGCCGTCCACCTGAGTATCGAGTGGAACAGCGCGGTTCGAAGTCAGGGTCGGTAGCGCGGGACCGCGGTGTCCGGTCTCGGTCGCCGCTCGCTGCAGCACCAGGATCGACTCGACCTGGTGACGTCCGCCGGACCGCTCGATCTCGCTGACGGCCAGGTGCGGCTGATGCTCGGCCACGAGAATCTTCGCCTCGTCCACGATCAGGGTCTGACCGAGCCAGTCGTCACCGTCGGCCCCGTAGCTGTTGCGGGCCGCCCGCAGTTCCGCACCGGCAAGATCGGCATCGCCTTCTGCCCTCAGCAGTCTCGCCCGGACCAGCGCCATCGACGTCTCCAGCACTCGTGCGTCGTACGTCGGCTCGGCCTCCCCGGCCCGATGCACGAGATCCTGGGCCGCGGTCAGATCGCCCTGGTCGGTGCGCACCCAGGCCTGGGCCACGATCGCGGCCAGCGGCTCACCCAGGTGCGCGTCCGAATGCGCCAGCGCTGTTGCCTGCGCGGCGATCTCGGCAGCCTGCCGGAGGTGTCCCCAGACCGCTTCCACCAGCGCAGCCATTCCCAGGAAGTCAGCCAGCGCCTCGTCGAGACGGGCACCCTCGGCCACCGCGATCCCTTCGGACAAGGCTGCCGAGGCCGCCTGGAAGTCGCCTCGCTGCAGCAGGACGCGGCCTTTGCAGCCGGACACGAGCAACTTGAGCTCAGGATGCGCGGTGACCGAACCCGGCGCTGCCGCCCGGAGCGCGGCCTCCGCCGCAAGCGCGGCGTCCAGCCCTGCATCGACGTTCGGCCCGAGACTCGCGGTCACTGCCTGAAGGACGGTGATGGCCAGCTCGTACGCATGGGTCCGGGTAGTGACGTCACGGTCCAGGCAGGCTCGCGCCTTGCCCAGTTCCGACGTACACAGGGTCAGATCGAACTCGGCGAGCGCCCGCGCGGCACGGACTACCGCGGCCTCCACACCGTCCAGGTCATCGGGCAGGTCGACGAACAACGTCTCCAGGAGCCGACGTTCGTCCCCGACGAGGATCCGGGCGAAGTCGAGGTCGTCCACCAGGTATCTCGCGGCGTCGGCCCACCGCCGAGCGGCGATGGCGTGCCGGATCGCCGCCAGCAGCCGGCCGTTGTGCGCGAACCAGCCGGCCGCGGTGCGATGCAGTTGGGGGACCAGGGTCGCCCGCTCGAACTGCAGTTGGGCCCGGAGGAACTCGCGGAACAATGACTGGTAGCAGTAGGCGTCAGAGGTGCCGGGAACGGGCTGGATGAACGAGTTCCCGTGCGACATGAACTCCAGCGACCGAAGGTCACAGGCGCGACCCGTCAGCGCCTCGGCGAGGGCGGGCCGGAGCTCGTCCACGATGCTGGTCCGGAGCAGGAACTCCCGCAGCGCGGGCGGCTGCGCATCCAGCACCTCGCTCATGAGGTACGCCGCGACGTTCCCGGCATCGCCACGGAAGTCGCGGATCGCCTGCGCCGTGTCGGTCTTGCCGGCCAGGTTCATCGCCGCGAACATGAGGCCGGCCGGCCAGCCGTCGGTGCGCGCCTGGAGCTCGGCCATCTCCGCGGGCGCCAGCGTGAGCTTCTGGAGCCGCATCAGTGCGGCGACCTCATCGGTGGTGAAGGCCAGATCGGCGGCACGAATCTCCGTCACCGTGCCGTCCAACCGGTAGCGGTGCAGCGGGAGAAGTGGGTCCGAGCGCGTCAGCAGGACGATCCGCACGCTTCCGGCGCCACCGCGGATGATGTCGTCGAGACTGTGCGCGAACTCTGCGGTGACCGTGAGGTCACCGCAGTCCACCACGAGTACCAGCGCTTCCGGCTCGACTGCGTCGTCGAGGACGGATCGCAGTACCGCCGCGGGCTGTTCGCCGGCGAGGTCCATCGCGATGTGCTGTACCGTGCCGGGCCCGGTGAACTGAGCTTCCCATGACGTCAGGAGCATCGTCTTGCCGAAGCCCGCGGGCGCACTGACGAGCGTCAGCGGTCCCTGCACTCCTGAGCTCACGAGGTCCAGTAGACGGCGCCGCAGCACCGTCCCCTTGGGGACAGCGGACATGCTGGATCCCCCCTTGCCCTCGAGTCTCGCCGGCTTCGAACGCCGTCCCCGTTCTCCCCATGCGTGCTGGTCCCCCGACATCTCCCCTCCAGGCAATCGACTGCCCTGCCGAACGTGTTGGGGCGGTGCGCGGTGACGTGCGCGCTCTTCGACAACACCACGGAATTGCCTATAAAACCAGCGTTTTGCGTCCGATTGCCGGAATATTTCGACACGGCGGGCTCTCGGTTCATTCACACCGTTCGCGCGGTCGGCCCGGACAAATCTTTCGGTGCCGGACAGTTCACCCCACAGGGATGAAGCCCTGTCACCCCGCCTTTGCAACCGTCGATGCACTGCGTTCCGAACGGAGTGGATCGATGGTCGAGGCGACGTACGAGATTCGCGTGGCGGGCGCCGTACCGGAACAAGATCTTCGCGATATGGGCGCGGTGACACTGTCGGTCGATCAGGTGAACACCGTCCTGTACGGCATCCCGGACCAGTCGGCGCTCTATGGGCTGCTGGCACGACTTCGGGCCTTGGGCATCGAAGTCGTGGAGGTCCGCCGGATCCCCGAGCCGGGCGGATCGACCGAACCGATTCCGTTCCGGCCCGGAGAGGGAGACGATGAGAGCAACTGAGTGCCACGACTCGTCGTACCAGGTCGTCGTCGCGGGAGAGCTGCAACCCGCGGTCCTCGCGTTCTGCGTGCGGCAGCCGGCCCAGGATCTGACCTGTCAGGTCTTCCAACTGCGGGTCGATGACGATCAGGGCATCGCCGACGTCGCGGCGACGGTGCAGGCAGCGAACCTGATGATCCTGAGCATCCGGCGGGTGGCGCAGCGGGAGACGTGGCCTCTTGCCAGGCCTTTCCGCCGCAGAGAACCCTTCGTCGCGAGTAGCGGTCCGGGCGATCGGTGACGTCGGCGACCAGGCGCTCCGGAGCTCATCCGGTGCGGGTGATGACCCGGCCTGCCGGCCACGGCAAGGTGGCGGCAGACACAACGCAGCGCCGCGAGGATCCAGTGCGCGGTGGGGATGGAGAGCCATGTCAGACGCAGACGTTCACGGGCCCATCGACTTCGTACTCCTCGAGTTCACCGGCAATCGGCTGACCGGTCGAGCGGCCGAGGAACTCGTGCAGCTCGTTGACCGCGGCATCATCCATGTCTACGACATCATGATCGTCGGCAAGGATGCCGACGGCGCCGTCTACGCGGTGGACCTGGCCGAATCCTCAGGTCAGGCCGGCGGCTTCACCGACCTCGCCGGTGCCCGGTCGGGGATCCTGGCCGACGACGACCTGCGCGAAGTGGCCGAGGCGATGCAGCCGGGCACGCTGGCGGCGCTGATCGTCTACGAGAACACCTGGGCGATCCCGTTCGTCGCCGCGGCCCTCGAGTCCGGCGGCACGCTGATCGCCGGCGGCCGCATCCCGGCGCAGGACGTGATGGAAGTGCTCGACGCCCTGGAAACCCTGGAAGCGACGACCTGAGGAGGCTGACATGCCCGGACTTTTGCGTGGTCTGGCGAGGACCGCGGCGGTCGCGGGGACGGCGACGGCCGTCAGCGGGCGGGTGCGGCGTCGCCAGGACGCCAAGTTCGCCGGCAGGGACGCGCAGACGGACGTCGCGCGTGATGAGGCGTACGCAGAACAGACCGCACCGCCGCCGCAGGCCGCACCGCCGCCGGCCGCCGCACCGCCGCCCGACGCGACCTCCGACCGCCTGAGCCAGCTCAAGACGCTGGGCGAACTGAAGCAGTCGGGTGTTCTCACCGAGGCGGAGTTCGAGGCGCAGAAGGCCAAGATCCTCGCCGGCTGAATCGCCGGCGCACCCTGGCGCTCCGGAAACGCATCCGTGTCCTGACCAGTTGCCCGAAGAACAGGAGACGGAGGCATGACCGAGGGAGCGAGTAGCGTTCCGGCGGGGACGCGGGCCAGTCCACGGCTGGCGATCCTGCTGGCGATGGCCATGTTCGTACTGGTCGTCGACACCTCGCTGATGAACGTCTCGATCTCGGCCGTGGTCCGGGATCTCGACGCGACGGTGAGCGGCGTCCAGTCCGCGATCGCGCTCGAGGCGCTGGTCTCCGCGGCATTCATCCTGATCGGCAGCAAGACCGGTGATCTGATCGGGCGCAAGCGCGCGTACATCCTGGGTCTGCTCGGCTATGCGGCCGGAGCCCTGGCGATGGCACTGGCGCAGAGCCTGACCGCGATCATCGTCTTCTGGGCCCTGGTGGGTGGCCTCGGGGCGTCGCTGCTACTGCCCGCCATGCAGTCGCTGATCCACGGCAACTTCGAGGGCAAGGCCCAGGTGAAGGCCTACGCCCTGGTCGGCGCCGCCGCCGCGCTGGCGGCCGCGGTCGGACCGCTGCTCGGAGGCTTCATCACCACCTACCTGTCCTGGCGCGTCGCCTTCCTGCTCGAGGTGGTGGTGATCGCGATCGTTCTGGCCGGCCAGGGCCTCATCCATGACGCGCCGTACACGGGGCCCCGGCAGGTGGATGTGGTCGGGGCCATCCTGTCGGTGGTGGGCATGGGCGGCATCGTGTCCGGCATCCTGGTGTGGCAGGAAGGCGGCGAGTTCGTCGGGCTGATCATCGGCATCGGCGTGGTCGGTCTGGCGGCGTTCGCCTACTGGCTGGTGCGACGCAAGCGCCGGGGCGAGCCGACGCTCCTCGACCCGGACCTTTTCAGCTCCCATGTCTTCAGGTTCGGGATCTCCGATCAAATGCTCCAGCAGATCGCGCTCGGCGGCACCATGATCGCCCTGCCGATCTATCTGCAGATGGTGCTCGAGTACGACGCGATGCACGCGGGCCTGTCCCTCGCACCGCTCTCGCTCAGCATGTTCGGGATGGCGATCCTCGCGGAGAAGAAGCTGGGAACACGACGCCCGAGCAGCCTGATCAGGTGGGGATTCGCGCTCTTGACCCTGGGCCTGGCGGTGCTGGTCCCGATCGTGCCCCGGGCCGACTCCGGCTGGGCCCTCTTCGTGCCTCTGGTGACCGCGGGGCTGGGTCTGGGTCTGCTGGTTTCCCAGCTCAACAACTACACGCTGGGGCCGATCTCGCCCGAGCGGGTCAGCGAGGCGGCCGGCGTCAACTCGGCGGCGGGCTCGTTCGGCCTGTCCTTCGGGTTGGCGTTCGCCGGTGCGATCATGCTGGCAACGCTGTCCTTCACCTTCACCAACCAGGCCCAGTCGAGCACTGTCCTTCCACCGGCCCAGCAGGAGCAGGTCGCCCAGGCGTTGGAACGCGATGCGGAAGTGATGACCAACACCGAGCTCGAGGAGCTGCTCGCCAAGCAACCGGAGCAGATCCGGGAGGAGATCATCCGCATCAACACGAACTCGCGTCCGATCGCCCTGCAGGTGGCGCTGGGCATCCCGATTCTCGCCGGACTTGCCGGGCTGGCGAACACCTTCCGGATGAGGCGCCAGGAGGACCGGACGTCGTCAGGCGTCATCCCTGCCGATGACTGAGACTGACCTGGACGGCACCGAAGAGTGTCTTGGCGACCAGGCCGACGATGATGAGATCACCGAGCATCTGCACCGTGGCGACGGTGCGGGCTGCCGCCGACACGGCCACGATGTCACCGAAGCCGACGGTCGCGAAGACGGTCACGGTGAAGTACGCCGAGTCGAGCCGGGTCAACGGCTCGGAGAAGTGCGCCGGGTTGGCGACTCCCATCAGGTAGTACGTCGTGGCGAAGACCGCAAGGAACAAGGGCACCGAGGTCGCCAGCGCGCCGATCGCCCTGATCCGGGGGTACGGCGAGCGCGCGATCTCGCGGACCTGCCACCACAGCAGGAGCGTTACGACGGCAAGCCCGCCGCCCAGGGCGACGGCCAACGATCGGTCCAGGCGGCTCATGGGCAGGACGAAATAGCCGGCGACGATGACCACGGACACCAGCAAGGAACGCAGCAGCGACATTGTGGCGAGTCGACGGCGAGTCCGTGCGGGGAGCTGGTGATAGCTGGCCTTGGTCTCTCTCACAGGTTCAGTGAAGCCCGAACAGTGCGCGGTCGGTTCATCCATCGGGGGTGATGCTGCCCGCGCGACCCGCGGTGTTGGCTGGGATTCTCACGGGTCTGAGCTGACGACCCGATTCGTCCACGACCGGAGGGGGCAGGCCGCATGGCTGCACGCACGAGCGCGAAGACGCGGACGGCGACGACCGCAACGACACCGGTCCGCGCCATCGGTGGATCGGTGTCCGCTATCCGCCACCTCGCACCGTCCGATCGGGCCCGCCTGGGACTCGCCGCCCGGGCAACGCTGCCGCCGCGTGAGCAGGGGGAACTGGTGCTGGCCCCGAACCGTCCGGATCCGGTCTCGCTGATCGAGGAGCAGGCTCGGTCCCGCGTGCCCGAACTCGTGCCGGTGCGGCACGGCAGGATGATGATGTCGCCCTTCGCCTTCTTCCGGGGCAATGCCCTCGGGATGGCAGCCGACCTCGGCGCGGGACCGGTGTCCGGTCTCCGGGTGCAGCTGTGCGGTGACGCCCACCTGTCGAACTTCGGAGTGTTCGGATCTCCCGAACGGCGATTGCTCTTCGACATCAACGATTTCGACGAGACGATCGCCGGTCCGTGGGAGTGGGACGTCAAACGTCTCGCCGCGAGCCTGTCGGTCGCGGGCCGTGGGAACGGGTTCTCGCGGAAGGAGCGTCGCAAGTGCGTCCTGGAGACGGCACGACGCTATCGCGATGCCAGTGCCGAGTTCGGGACGATGCGAACTCTCGACGTCTGGTACGCCCGCGCCGACATCGATGAGCTCGAGGAGGCGCTGCGCAACAAGATGAGTTCGAGCCGACGCAAGAATGTCGACCAAGCCTTGCTGAAGGCACGCGGCAGCGGAAGCCTCAAGGCTTTCGCCAAGCTGACCGAGATGACCGATGACGGGGTCCGGATCAAGGCCGATCCGCCGTTGCTCGTGCCGATCGGCGACCTGCTGCCCGACGCCGGCCGGGAAGAGCTCGAGACGGGGATCAAGGAGCTGCTGAACCTCTACCGGCGGACGCTGTCGAACGAGCGACGGGCACTGTTCGACGAGTTCGAGTTCGTCGACATGGCTCGCAAGGTGGTCGGGGTGGGCAGCGTCGGCACGCGGTGCTGGATCGTGCTGCTGCGCGGCAGGGACAACGGTGATCCGCTCTTCCTGCAGATCAAGGAGGCCGGGCCCTCGGTGCTCAAGACGAAGGTGCCCCCAGCGCTCAGGCAGCGGTCCGCTCCCAGGAACGAGGGGGAGCGCGTGGTGTTGGGGCAACGACTGATGCAGGCGGCCAGTGACATCTTCCTGGGCTGGCAGCGGGTCGAAGGCATCGATGGGCAGGTCCGGGACTTCTACGTGCGGCAGTTGCGCGACATGAAGGGGTCGGCCGCCGTGGAGCGGATGGATCCGGGCGGCATGACGATGTACGGCCAACTCTGCGGCTGGACGCTCGCCAGGGCACATGCCCGGACCGGAGACAGGATCGCCTTGGCCACCTACCTCAACAGCGACGACGCGTTCCCCGAGGCGATGGTCGAGTACGCCGAGGAGTACGCGGACCTGAACGAACGCGACTACCGGGCCTTCGTCGACGCCATCGAGAGCGGACGTCTCGAGGCCGAGACCGGGTTGTAGCCCCGGGCATCAACCAGCCGACCGGCCCGCCTGGTACCACAGGCAGGCCGGTGGCCGGGTCGGCTCAGACGGCCAGCGCCTTCGCCTTGAGGCTGTCGAACTCCGACTGCGAGATGGTGCCCTTGTCGAGTAGCGCGCTGGCCTGGGCGATCTGGTCGGTCGGGCTGGCGGAGGCGCTCGCGACCTGCCGGATGTAGGCGTCCTGCTCCTTCTGGGCGGCAGCCTGGCTGCTGACCATCCGGTCCGCCATACCGCGGCCGCGCACGATCACGTAGACCAATGCGGTGAGCAGCGGGAGGAAGAGCAGGGCGACGAGCCAGACGGCCTTGACCAGCCCGGAGGCTTCGCGGTCGCGGAACAGGTCCATCACGATCGAGAACAGCATCATCAGGTAGGCGGTGAACGCGAAGGCGATGACGATGAACCACACAATGTCCCAGAAACTCATGGCAGCGTCCTTTCTGCGGGCGCGAAAGCGCCTCGGGTCAACCGTGGCGGCTCGCGACCGGAGCGTCCTCACCTCTCATGGATGATCTTCTGGGCCCCGATCCGGACCATCATGAGGCTGATCGCACGCCTTTCGCCGTGCGGAGGCCGGGGAGGTCGGGACATGGATCGGGAGCAGTTCACGTCGAGTTGGAAGATGCTGGTGGTCCGCGGGGCGATCGGCATCGTGTTCGGGATCCTGGCGATCGTCTGGCCGCTCGAGACGGCGACCGCACTGGTGCTGCTCTGGGGATTCTGGGTGCTGCTGGAAGGCATCAGCCTGCTGGTCGAGGCGTTTCAGTCCAAGACGCAGGGGAGCCGCCTGGGGCGCGCGGTCCTGGGGGTGATCGCGGTGATCGTGGCGTTCTTCGCGATCTTCAGCCCGGGCGTGACGGCGGAGGCTCTGACCTGGATCGTCGGCATCTGGCTCATCATCCGCGGGCTGTTCGAGATCTTCACGGCCTTCAGCAATTACCGGCTCACACCACGCTGGTTACTCCTCGTGGGCGCCGCGTTCTCGATCCTGCTGGGCGTGTTCTTCGTCGCCAACCCGGGCCGCGGCGTCGTGGGCATCGCCGTCTGGCTCGGCCTCATCGCGCTGTGCTGGGGTGTGGTCTTCGTCGTGATGGGCTTCCTGCAGCGTCGCGAACACGCCTGGCCGGCCCCCGCCGACCCAGCCGACCCGGCCACAGCCTGATTCGTCACGAACCCGCAGCCGCCTGACCGGGTGCAGCACTTTTGCAGCGTCCGGGGAGGCAGGCTGACTCCGAGCGGTGAAACGGGCCGCGGAGAGGAGCGATCATGCCTGTCGCACAGCTGAAGGAACTGGTCGACGAGGCGCTGGCCAAGGGATACGCCGTACCGGCGATCAACGTGGTCGACGAGCTCAGCCTGCAGGCGGTTGTCGACGCGGCCGTCGAGCTGCGCTCCCCGCTCATCGTGCAGACCTCCGTCAAGACCGTGAAGGCGGTCGGCCGCGACGTCCTGAAGGCGATGTTCGACGCGATCGTCGCGCCGGTCCCGGTACCGGTCACCCTCCACCTCGACCACTGTCCCGACCGGGCCGTCATCAGCTCGTGCCTCGCGGCGGGCTGGAACTCCGTCCTGTTCGACGCCTCGGCGCTCCCGGTCGAGGAGAACCAGCGCCAGACCGTCGAGGTCGTCGCCGAGGCCAGAGGGTACGGCGCTCACGTCGAGGGCGAGATCGAGGGCATCACCGGTGTCGAGGACGGAGTGGGTTCCGACGCGGAGTCTCAGCGACAGTCCCTCGAGGTCGCGACCCGGTTCGTCCGGACGACCGGCGTCGATGTCTTCGCACCGGCGATCGGCAATGCCCACGGCATCTACCACTCCACTCCCGACCTGGACAACCAGCGGATCACCGACCTGGTGGCGGCGACCGGCATCCCGATGGCGTTGCACGGCGGTTCGGGGCTGACTCGTGAGCAGTTCCAGGACCTGATCGGCCGGGGTTGCGCGAAGGTCAACATCTCCACCGCCCTGAAGGTCGCCTACATGACGTCGTCACTCGAGCACCTCGAGCAGGCGCGAGCCACGAACAAGTGGGATCCGCCGTCGCTGTTCCGCCACATCCACGTGGCCGTCAAGACGATGGCAGCCGAGCACATCGAGATGTTCGGCAGCGGCGGTAAGGCATGACCGCGCTCATCTTCGACTGCGACGGCGTACTCGGGGACACCGAACGCGACGGGCACCTGCCGGCGTTCAACGCGACCTTCGAACAGTTCGGGCTCCCGGTCCGGTGGTCTGTCGAGGACTACGGCCGCCTGCTCCGCATCGGTGGTGGCAAGGAACGCCTGGTCACTGTGCTGGATGACCCGGCCGTCTGGCGGGCGGCAGGATCCCCGGCGACGGCCGACGAGCGCGCCGAGGTCGTGGCGACCTGGCATCGAGCCAAGACGAAGACTTTCACCGACCTGGTCGCCGCCGGGGTGATCCCGCCGCGTCCCGGGGTACGACGGGTCATCACCGACGCACTGCGGGAGGGGTGGACGGTGGCGGTGGCGTCGACGTCGGCGGAACCGTCGGTCCGTGCCGTTCTCGCCGGTGCGGTCGGCGATGAGGTCGCGGCCACGATCCCGGTGTTCGCGGGTGACGTCGTACCGCGGAAGAAGCCTGATCCTGCGGTCTACCAGTTGGCGCTCGAGAAGCTCGCGCTGGATCCCACCGACAGTCTCGTGGTCGAGGATTCGCGCAACGGACTGCTTGCCGCCGTCGGGGCCGGGCTGGCGACGGTCGTGACCGTCAGCGGCTACACGCGGGACGAGGACTTCACCGAAGCGGCGCTTGTCGTCACCAGCCTGGGCGATCCCGACGGAGAGCGGCTCGAGGTACTCGCGGATCCCTGGGGGGTACGGCCGGTCGACACACTCGGCCTCGCCGATCTCGCCCGGTTGGCCGGCAGCCGGCCGACGGCGCGCCAGGACACGGAAGGAGGCTCGACATGACGGACAGCTGGGGCGAGGTCGACCTCGTCATCACCACGATCATCGACACCTGCCTGGCCAACGAGAAGTACTTCGGCGACCTGGACTCGGTGGTCGGCGACGGGGACTTCGGATACTCACTGGCCCGCGGTTTCGAGAAGCTGCAGGCGCAGTACGACGAACTCGACCGGACCGACATCGGGACGTTCCTGAAGAGGGTCGGGATGCTGGTGACGTCCCGGATCGGTGGTACGTCGGGACCGATCTGGGGGACCGCGTTCCTGCGTGCGGGGATGGCCGCCGGCGCGACCACCTCCCTGGACGGCGCCGCTGTCGTGGCGATGCTGCGCGCGGCCGTGGAGGGCATCAAGACCCGCGGCGGCGCCGAGCTGGGGGAGAAGACCCTGCTCGACGCGCTGGTCCCGATGACGGACGCGATGGAAGAAGCCCTCGCCGCCGGCGCGAGCAGTGACGAGGTCGTCGACCGGGCCGCGGTGGAGGCCCGAGCAGCCGCCGACGCGACGGCGGAGCTGGTCGCGAAACGCGGCCGAGCCGCCTACACGGGTGAGCGGAGCCGTGGATCGGTCGACGCCGGGGCCACCGCCGTCGCCGTGATCATCGAGCAGATCGCAGAGGTCTGGAAGACAAGGGAGTCCCGATGAAGAAGTTCGTCAACAATCCGCAGGACTATGTGCCGGAGATGCTGCGGGGGATCGCGTTGGCCAATCCGGACACGCTGAAGTACGTCCCGGAGTACAACCTCATCATGCGGACGGACGCGCCCCGCGACGACAAGGTCTCGATCGTCCAGGGCTCGGGGTCCGGGCACGAACCCGCGCACGTGATGACCGTCGGCAAGGGCATGCTGGACGCTGCCTGCCCCGGTGACGTTTTCGCGGCACCACCGATGGATTACGTGTACGAGACCACCAAGCTGCTCGCGTCCGAGAAGGGCGTGCTCCTGCTGGTCAACAACTACACCGGTGACCGGATGGCGTTCGACATGTCGCAGGAGCTGAGCCAGGCCGACGGGCTGAACGTGCGCACGCTGATCATCGACGACGACGTCGCGGTCAAGGACTCGACCTACACCGTCGGCCGGCGCGGGGTGGCCGGCAACTTCTTCGTGATGAAGGCGGTCGGGGCGGCCTCCGAGCAGGGTGCGGATCTCGACGAGCTGGTCCGGATCGGGGAGAAGGTCAACTCGGTCACCCGGACGATGGGGATGGCGCTGACGGCCTGTACGCCGCCGGCCAAGGGCTCACCGCTGTTCGAGCTCGGCGCCGACGAGATGGAGATGGGGGTCGGCATCCACGGTGAGCCGGGCCGCAGTCGCGAGAAGCTCGCGTCGGCGAACGAGATCATCGACCAGATGCTCGAGGCGGTCCGCTCCGACCTGCCGTACGAGTCCGGTGACGACGTCGCGGTGATGATCAACGGCCTGGGCGGAACGCCGATCAGCGAGTTGTACCTGCTCTACGGCCGGGCCCACCAGGTGCTCACCGACCAGGGGATCAACGTACGGCGCAACTACGTCGGGGAGTACTGCACATCCCTCGACATGGCCGGTGCCTCCGTCACGCTGGTGAAACTCGACGACGAGATCGACGGTCTGCTCTCGGCTCCGGCGGAGATCGCGATCCGGGTGTTCTGAGTCCTGGGTGATTGCTCAGCCTTCGGTCCGGGCCTGGTCCAGTCCGTACTCGGCGCGAAGACGGCGTACCTCGGACTGGGCCGCGGGCCAGAGCGGGGAGGTGGGCGACATCAGCATCAGCTGGCGTTCCCAGGCGGCCAGGTCGTTCACTCCAGTGTACGAGCGGGTCCACGCCGCGACCACGTCCACGTCGTACGTCTGCAGGACGGCGGCCCGGATCCGGTTCTCCAGCCGGTTCCGGGAGGCCACCACGCCAGGTGCGTCGGACTGCGGCAGCAGCGGTCCCACGTAGCGACGCAGAGCCGACGACAACAGGTGGGAGTCGAGGTCGTCAGCTGTTTCGAGCCAGTCCGCGGCGATGTCCGGGTGCAGGCGGTACGGACGTGACTCGACGATGTCGGCACCGAGGAGGGCGCGCAGGCGGGTGACCTCGCCCCGGAGCGATGACCGGTGGTCGTCCTCGCCGTACAGCGCGTCCGACAGCTCGTCGGCGCTCAGGCCCTCCGGGTGTTCGGCCAGCAGGACGACGATGTCGCTGTGCCGTCGGCTGAGCCGGAGGTCGCGGCCGTCGAGGTGTACCTCGGCGTCCGGCCGTCCGAGCGCCGAGATCCGCATTCGGCGGGCCGAGTCGCCCAGGACTCTGCGAAGGGTCATCAAGCGGCCCAGCTCGGCCTCGGCCATCCGGGCCGCGGCCCGCACCATCGCCAGCGACTGCGGTGAACTGGCATCGGCCGTGCCGGTGATGTCGACGACGCCGAGCACCCGCTGGGTCTCCGGGTCGTAGATCGGGGCGGCCGCGCATGACCACGGCTGCACCAGCAGAGTGAAGTGCTCAGCGGACCGGATCTGCACCGGGCCGGAGACCTCCAGCGATGTGCCGAGGGCGTTGGTGCCAACCTGTCGCTCGGCCCACCACGCGCCCTCGGTGAAGTGGATGCTGTCCGCGGCGCGAAGCACGTCGGGACGTCCACACACCCACAACAGCCGGCCGTCACTGTCGCCGACCGCCATCACGCAGTCACTGTCCTCAGCGGCTCGACCCAGTACGTCGTACAGCATCGGGAAGACCGCTGACAGCGGGTGCTCGGCCCGGTACGCCGCCAACTCGTCGGCTCCGAAGGCGAACGGGGCCGCGGCGTCGGACTGGAGCCCGGCCGCGATTGACCGCCCCCACGAGGCCGCGACAAGTCCCCGCACCTGCCGGCCCCCACCTTCGAGGAACTCTTCGTGTCGGCGGTGCAGCCACCGGTCGACAGAATCCACCCCTCAAGAAAACTGCCGAACCCCCCGAAAGTCCAGCCCGCCGACCTGTCAGAGGAACTCCAGGGCGCGCTTGACGAAGTCCTGGTGGAACTGGAAAACCCCGCCGTGTCCGGCGTCGGGATAGATGACGAGCTCGCTGTTGGGCAGGCGCCGGTCGAGGTCGAAGCTGTTCGTGGTGGGGACCATCTTGTCGCTCTCACCGTTGGCGACGAGCACCGGCTGGTGGATGGTGGCGAGGTTCGCCGGCTTCTGCAGTCCCCAGCGGTGGATGGCCTTGAGCTGGGCGCGGAACGCGCGCACGGTGATGGCCTTGTCGCGGTCGTTCGTGCGTTCCTCGAGCCGGGCCAGGAATTCCTTGCCGGCGCTGATTCCGTTGGGCGTCCTGGTGAAGAAGAGGAACTGCTTGGGGTCCTGGCGGGTGAGCAGTCCGCGCGCGGTGTCGAGGTAGGAGATCCGGGTCACCTTGTCGATGCCCACGCCGCCGGCAGGGCCGGTTCCGGCGATGATCATCTTGCGCACGAGCTGCGGCTCCTCGTGCGCGATCGCCTGGGCGATCATGCCGCCCATGGAGAAGCCGAACAGGTCGACCTGCTCGAGGCCCAGGGCACGGATGAAGGTGACGGCGTCCCTGGCCATCTCCTCGATGGTCGTCGGCGTCGACCCGCTGGTGGCGCCGACGCCGCGGTTGTCGAACGTGATGACCCGATGCTGCGCGGCGATGCCGTCGACGACCCGCGGGTCCCAGTTGTCGAGTACGGCGGCCAGGTGGGTGAGGAAGACAACAGGTACCTCGGTGTCCGGGCCGAGCTCTCGGTAGGCGAACTGCACTCCTGCCGCGGAGATCGTGCGGGTAGGGGCGTCCTGCCACGCTGTCGTCACGTGGTTGTGCACGGCTGGTGACTCGTTCATCTCGGTTCCTTCGGTCGGTGCACAGCTGCTGGTGCAGTCGTGCTTGTGTTTTAAAGTATGATCATAATATTATTGGTCTCGCAAGGGCTTACGGACGTAATACAATCGGCGGGGGAGTGTCCCTTCCCGGCGAGTGGAGGCACAGATGGCGCGGTACGGCAAGGAACACAAGCAGGCGACGCGGCTGCGGATCACCGAGACGGCCGGCCGTCGGTTCAAGCGCGACGGCATCGACGGCTCAGGGATCGCAACGCTGATGGCGGACGCCGGGCTGACCAATGGCGCCTTCTACGCCCACTTCGAGTCCAAAGACGAGCTGGTCGCGACGATCGTCGGCGATCAGCTCCGCGGGCAGCGCGAGTGGATCAGGGGTACGGCAACCGACCGCGCCGGAGTTGAGCAGATCGTGCGTGAGTACCTGTCACCCGCTCACCGCGACAACCCCGAAGAAGGCTGCCCGGCCGCTGCGCTCCTCGACGAGATCGGGCGCTGCCCGGACACGACCAAGCAGGCCTACACCGATGGCGTTCTGACGTTCATCGACGACATCGCCGCCGTGCTGGCGCCGCACGATCCACAGTCGGCGCGGGCTCAGACGCTCAGCGTCTACGCATTGCTGGTCGGCACGATGCAACTGTCCCGCGCCCTGGCCGACCAGCAGCTCTCCGACCAGGTCCTCGAGCAAGGCATCCAGAACGCCCTCGCCTTGCTCGCGACCACCCAGGAGCGCCGATCGGAGCCGAAGAAGTCATGAAAGCGTTCATCATCGATCGCTACAAGAGCAAGGACGGCATCCGGGCCGCCGAGATGCCGGCTCCCGAGCTGAGGGACAACGACGTTCTGGTCGAGATCCATGCCGCCGGTGTGAACCCGATCGACGCCAAGATCAGGGACGGCGAGTTCAAGCTCGTCCTGCCCTACCGCCTGCCGTTGATCCTGGGCAACGACCTGGCCGGCGTCGTCGTCCGGGTCGGGTCCGGTGTGCAGCGATTCAAGCCGGGCGACGAGGTCTACGCGCGACCGGACAAAGACCGGATCGGCGCCTTTGCGGAGTACGTCGCGGTCGATGAAGGCGACCTGGCGGCAAAGCCTGAGTCGCTCTCGATGGAACAAGCCGCTGCCCTTCCGATGGTCGTGCTGACGGCGTGGCAGGCGCTGGTCGAGCGAGCGAACGTGAGGCCAGGACAGAAGGTGCTGATTCACGCGGGTTCGGGCGGCGTGGGAACAGCCGCGATCCAGCTGGCCAAACATCTCGGTGCAACGGTGGCCACGACGACGAGCACCGCCAATGTCGACCTGGTGAAGAGCCTCGGCGCCGACGTGGTCGTCGACTACAAGCAGCAAGATTTCGAAGCGGTCCTGCACGACTACGACGTCGTACTCGACCCCCTCGGTGGAGAGACGCTCGAGAAATCCCTCCGAGTTCTCCGGCCCGGCGGGACGGTCATCGGGATCTCCGGTCCGCCGGATGCGGACTTCGCGCGCGAGATCGGAGCATCGTGGTTCTTGAGGCTCGCCATGACGCTGCTGAGCTACCGAATCAGGAGGCTGGCGCGACGACGTGGGGTGCGCTATTCGTTCCTGTTTATGCGGGCAAGTGGAGACCAACTGCGCAAGATCACCCCGATCATCGACGAAGGCGCCATCCGCCCGGTCCTGGACAGGACCTTCCCCTTCGCGTCGACCAAAGAAGCACTGGCGTATGTCGAAACCGGCCGCGCACAGGGCAAGGTCGTCGTCACCATGAGGTGACTCGGTGATGGCGAGGACGGCTTCGTTGCCGGCGGCACGGAAGACGATCTGGGGCTGAACGTTTGGGAGCTGACACTTGACCTTGCCCCAGGGGAAGGCGCGATCCTGGGAGGCCTTGCAGACTGAGAGGAACGGATGGATCTACTCGAACCGCCTCGGGTTGTCGAGCGGCCGGAGCGGGACTATCTCGGCATCCGCGTGGTCACACCCTTCCGCGGCATGTTGAGCACCCGGAACGAGCTGATCGACGAGCTCGACGGCTGGCTCCGCAGTCAGGGGATCGACGACGTCGGCCCGTTCCTCCTTCGTCTGCATGTGATCGACATGAGCGGTCCGATGGACCTGTCGGTGGGCGTGGTCACCCCGGGCCCGCTCGCCGGCGACGCTCGCGTCCAGCCGGCCAGACTGCCGGCCGGTCGCTACGCGACGCTGACCTACCGCAACCATTCCCTCCGCGCGAACCGGGCCCTGATCGAGTGGGCCGCCGCGCACGACCTCGCCTTCGATCGGTGGGATGTTGCCGAGGGCGACCATTTCGCCTGCAGGTACGAGGCTTTCCGCACCGATCCCCGCACCGAACCGCGGAAGACGAAATGGGAGGTCGAACTCAACTTCCGCCTCGCCGACCCGGCAGGCTAGACCGGACATTTGCTTGCCGAGGACAACCTCAGGACGGCAGGAAGGTCATTCGGTTGCCGTCCGGGTCGTGGGCGTCTGGACGGGGGTCGGTCGCGATCAGACCGAGGTGATTGATCGGGGTCGGTGCCGGCGGGAAGGACTCGCAGAGTCTGACCGCGTCGTCGCCGATCCGGAACGTTGGTTCGTCCGACGGCACCCGCTCCATGCCGAGGTGCGTGCCGTAGAACTCGATCGCCGCGTCGAGATCAGGTGCGGCCAGTGCGACGAACGACAGGCGTCGTACCGGACCCGAGGCGATCGGTGGAATCCGGAACTCCTCCGAACGCTGCAGGAGTTCGATCCGTACGCCGTTCGGGTCGGAAAGGAACCCGAGTCGGCCCTGCCCGCTCCCGGCCGTCCTGGGCGCCGAGAGCTCG
This sequence comes from Kribbella sp. NPDC049174, assembly GCF_043197365.1. Taxonomy (NCBI): domain Bacteria; kingdom Bacillati; phylum Actinomycetota; class Actinomycetes; order Propionibacteriales; family Kribbellaceae; genus Kribbella; species Kribbella sp. NPDC049174. The sequence goes on from NZ_JBICSZ010000001.1 coordinate 1,666,510, forward strand.
GCGTACCCCAAGCCGATCAGCCGCGCGTAGTCCGCGTCCAGATCGTCGGTCATGAACCCGACATGGTTCAGCCCGTAACCGGCCTCCGGATCCGGATCCTCGTGGTGCAGGAGCTCCACCAGCCCGGTGGCGATCTGGACGTGGACGCGGTTGACCCGGCTGGTGGTCATGAACAACCGATCGACCACCTCGGCCCCGATCCCGGCGTAGAACGCCAGGCTCGCATCCACGTCCCTGACCCGGCCACCGACATGGTTCAGCTCATAGATCACCTGTCGAGGATAGCGTTTACCCAGCGGCTGACAAGGCGTTGGTCAGGAGCGTGACGAGGGCCTCGAGCTGCAGGTCGGCCGAGGACGAGAGCTCCTCGTCGGAACCGTCGAGGGCTTTGGCGGCCAGGCCGGCCTTGGAGTCGATCAGATCGGCGATCCGGGTGTCGATGGTCTGGGCCGCGATGATGCGCCACGCGGTGACCGGCTCCTCCTGGCCGATCCGGTGGACGCGGTCGATGGCCTGGGTCTGCTCCGCGTTGGTCCAGGAGAGCTCGGCGAGTACGACGTTCGACGCGACCTGGAGGTTGATACCCACGCCGGCGGTCAGCAGCGAGCAGACCGCGATCGAGACCTCTGGATCGTTGACGAACGCGTCGATGTTCTTCTGCCGGCTCTTCGCGGTCTGGTCACCCCGGATCGAGGAGTAGGCGATGCCGCGCTCGGCGAAGAGGTTCTCGGCGGCGTCCATCACCTCGATGTGCCGGGCGAAGAAGACGACCTTGCCGACGTTGTGCGCGAGCTGCGCGGCGTAGTCGGCGGCCAGCCCGGCCTTCGCCCGGCCGATCCGCCGGACCAGGCTGAACACGTTCTCGCCGGTCTTCGAGTCCGGATCGGCCCGCTCCCAGCCGGCCACCCGCCGGACCAGGTCATGGTCGATCCCGTCCACGACCTCGCCGGACTCGCGGGTCGCGAGTGCGCTCCGGTAGCGCGAGACGAGGCGGTTGGTGAGCTCGCGTTCGGCGTCGCGGATGGACCGGCCGGCGGCGTCGTCGAGCTCGACGGGCAGGTCGGCGATGCGGCGGGCCGGGATGTCGGCGGCCACGTCGACCTTGCGCCGGCGGACGATGCCGAGGTCGATCACACTGGCGCGGGCGGCCGCGTAGAACCCGGGATCCGCCGGTGTCAGACCGCTGTCCTCGAGCGCTTCCATCAGTTCCGCGCCCGGCTTGTTCCCGTCGATCCAGCCGAGGAACTGCCAGATCGCGGTGAAGTCCTCGATGTCGTTGATCAGCGGCGTACCGGTGAGCGCCATCAGCAGCGGACGCCCGGTCCGGCTCCGGATCCGCTCGGACAGCCGCAGTACGTTCTGCGACCGCTGGGACTTCTTGTTCTTGATGAAGTGCGCCTCGTCGACCACCATGCCGCGGAAGCCGAGCTCGCCGAGCCAGCCGACGTGCCGGTCGAGCACCTCGTAGTTCACCACGACGATGTCGGCGAAGCCGTCGATCGTGTCGCCGTCGCCGTGGATCACGGTGGCGGTCCGGCGCGGAGTCCAGAGGCCGGCCTCGCGAGCCCAGTTGGTCTTCACGACGTTCGGTACGACGGCCAGCAGCGGATAGGCGTTGGCGGCCTGCGCGGCGAGCAGGGCCTGAGCGGTCTTGCCCAGGCCGGGCTCGTCGGCCAGCAGGAAGGTCCGATGGCCACCCGCGGCAGCCGCGACCAGGCGCGCCTGGTGTGGCATCAGGTCGGTGCCGGAGGCGGTCCGCAGGGACATGGGGTTGGGCAGGGTCTTGGTCGACGAGGCGGTGGCGTACTCGAACGACTTGAGCAGCGGGCCGATCAGCTCCCAGCCGGCCAGCCGCCGCGCCTGTGGCTCGCGGGGCGCCGCGGAGCTGAAGTCGGGAGCGAGGAAGGGATTGGCGAGTTGCCGGGAGACGACCGACTGCGGCACGACCTGGCGTGCGTTCGTCGGCGGGGCGGCCGTCGGCGCTTTGACGGTCGGCTCGTCGTCGGGCGGTTCGACCCCGGCCGACACCAGCATCTCGCGCTTGAGCGAGGTGGCCGCCGGGGACACGACCGCGTCCTCGGCGAGCAGCGCCAGCAGGGATGGCTCGAGGGCCGCGGTCTTGGCGAGGATCGTCGCGATCCCGTCGAGACGACGGAGTTGCTCGGCGCGGTAGGTGTCGCTCGCGGCCGGGTCCGAGTTCACCCGGGCCCGCTCCTCGCGCACCAGCAGGGCGATGACCTGGAACTTCGTCCGGATCGACGGCCGCACGGCCGAGCGCTCGACGGCTCCCTCGACCTCCCGCACGGCACGGGCGAGCACCGGCATCAGGCCTTCGACCTCGACATCGCGAACACGACGCCGACGTCGCGTTGTGGCACTACGGGTAGCGTCGGACTGACGCCGGCCTCGCTGGGCCAAGATCCCCTCCTCAGAACTGCCGCGACATCCTTGCCGCGGCGGCACGCACCACCGCACCGCAGCACACCGTCGACGAGATGCCCCGGCCGGGTCTCCCGGGCGGTCACCTGCGAGCGATCGACGTGCGGAATTCCGGCGGGACCCGCCACCGGGGTGGGACCGACGCCCACTGGTGGAGGGCCGTGAGTTCCTGCTCGAGGCGCAGCCGTCGCGGCGCGATCGGCGTCGCGAGAGGCGTTGCCGACGTACGGTGCTCACATAATCTTAGCCACAGTCGATCGGAGGGTCACCACGGCACCCGTCGAAACGCGTCAACGGGGGAGTGCGCAGCTCGGTTTGCTGCGGCGGTGATACGAGTGCACGCCGATGGCCAGCGCCGTCCCGAGGTCGGTGAAAGCGAGTCCGCCGAAGGTGATCATCCAGGCCTGTCCGGTCGGGCTGAACGGTGCTGGATCGCCGGCCGGCTGGGCCAGACCGGCCAGTACGGCGGTGCCCCAGATCGTGAGCGGGACGCCGTACAGGGCGAGGCTCGTGGCTCCGGTCACGGCGGGCGTGAGCAAGAGCCAGCGCGGCAGTCTCCGGCGGCTCAGCAGAGTGATCGCCAGTACGGCGCCGACGAGCGACGCGAGCACGGTGATGTCGAGTCCGGCCCGTTCGAGGATGCGGCTCAGACCGGAGGTGGTGGTTTGGTCGAAGGTGGCGTGCCACTCGGCGGCGGACACACCGAGCGCCGATCCGCCGAGGCCCCAGACGAACTTCACTGTTGCCCACGGCACCACTCCCAGCAGGACCAGGTAGACCGTCCGCCGGCTTCGTCTGGATGCCGCTCGGGGCGTACGCCGTACCAGTGGCTGCTCGGGTTTCGGTGGCAACGGATGTGGTCCGCCGCAGCGTGGGCAGCGCGAGCGGCTTCGGCGTGCCTGTGCCAGCGCCGCCGCGAACAACGCGCCGGCACCGACGAGGGCGAGCAGTTGACTCACGAGAGCGAGCGGTCGCTCCACGGTTCCGGAGGCGACGATGCCGACGGCGGTGAGTGCCAGGCCGAACGTGCCGAGCAGTGCTGTCGCGGTGGCGAACCTGAGCCCGACCTGGGCCCAGCTCGAGGTCGGGCCAACTGAGGCAGCGGCGGCTACTGCGCCGAGGAGAAGGACCAGGGCGATGGTGATCGCGACCGGCGCCCCTCCTGGCGGGTGGCCGTTGACGTCGGCGACCGGGAAACCGGCCCGGCCTCCGGCCAGCCAGTACGCCGCGAGGACGCCGTACAGAAGGGACCAGACCCGAACGGCCCGGCCCATCCACTCTGGCCACCTCCGAAGGAACCCCACGACCACGAGTGTCGGCCCTGGCAGGCCGGACGCGGATCCCTCGCTGGAGTGAAACGGATCCGCTCAGCGGGGGAGGTGGCGGGTGTCGATGAGTTCCTGGGCGACGTCGTGGAGTTTGCGGTTGTGGTGCTGGGAGTAGCGCTTCAGGACCTCGAACGCGCGGTCGGCGTCCAGGTCGTAGCGCTCCATCAGGATGCCCATTGCCTGGTCGACGAGTTTGCGGGCGTCGACCGCCTGCGTCATCGAGAACTCGTCCCGCGCGGCGGCGATCGCAACCGCCGCGTGCCGGGCCAGGATGTGCGCCACCGCGATGTCGTCGGCGTCGAACGCGCCGGGCTGATCGGAGAACAGACTCAGGACCGCCCCGGTGCGCCGGTGGACGATCAACGGCAGATGCAGCGCGGAGCGGACCCCCACCGCCGTGATCTGTTCGGCCCACTGTGGCGACCACCTGGTCTCGGTCGCCACGTCCGGGATCAGCACCACCTGTTGCTGCGCGATGGTGGTCAGCAGCGGCCCGGCACGGGCCTCGATCTGCTCGTGGAAGAGTCCGGCGATGTTGGGGTCGGTCGTCGCCATGATCTGCGGACGCCGCCCACGGGCGATCAGTACGACGGACGCGTACTTGCACCGCACCGCCTGCAACGCGAACTGCACGACCGCCTCGACGGTTTCCTCGACGCCGCCGACCGCGTGCAACTCCACCGCGAGCCGACCGAAGATCTCGGCGGTCGCGCGACCTGGCGAAGGACCTGTCGACACGTGCGCCTCCTTGAGCCCATGATCCACCTCGGCCGCCGCATCCCGGAGAACTGACTCGAAGTCGCAACTCGCGAGCGTGACAGAGCGTCACCAGAAGCGCCCTTCCCTGTACGTCGAGCGCCCGGTGATCGACTCTGGCTGGAGAAGCAGTCAGCTGCTCACGGTGGAGGGACGAGATGACGACCGACCAGAAGGCCGCGCCGGCTGGGGTGCGCGCGACGAGCGGTGTCGTCCACAGGCGGAGCCCGGTGACCGTCGCGGAGACCGTTCTGCGGCTCTCGGCGGCCATTCGCGGCGCCGGCGGGATGGTGTACTTCGTGGTCGACCACAGCGGTGAGGCACAGCGGGCCGGGGGCGAGTTGCGCGACACCAAAGTGCTGGGTTTCGGCAATCCTGCCGACGATGTGGCGACCATGGCCGCTGCGCCACTCGCTGCCTTGGATCTGCCGACGAAGATCCTGGTGTGGTCGGACGACGACGGCACCGTCTGGATGACCTACCTCAAGCCCGCTTGGCTGTCCAAGCGCCACAACCTCGAACCGGACCAGGCGGGTCCGCTGTCCACCGTCGACGCGGTGACCGCACAGGTGACGAGTGACGGCTAGTCAGCCGATCAGCGTCACGGCATCGAGGATGCTGCTCCAGAAAGCGGTTCGGTCGAGCTCCACGGCGACCTGGGCGTTGGACGGGCGGCCGGTGTAGTGGTGCAGGTCGACGACCGTGGCGCCGGCGGTCCAGACGCCTTCGGTCTCGATCACCACGTTGGCGTCGACGCAGCGGACGATCGCCGGGTCGATGACTCTGGCGACCGCGACCGGATCGTGCAGTGGCGGTGCGGACATTCCCCACAGCTGTCGGTACGTCGAGGCGAAGAAGGTCATCCATTCGACGCAGATGCGTGCCAGCGGTGTACCGATCCCGGCGAACGCGGTCAGCACGCCGTCGGTCACCAAGGCCTGGTGGGTGACATTGAGCCCGCACATGGTGAACGGGACGCCCGATCGCAGGACCTGATCGGCCGCTTCGGGGTCGACGAAGCAGTTCGCCTCCGCGTACGGCGTCACGTTGCCGCGCTCGGTGGATCCGCCCATCCAGACGATCTGATCGATCCGGCCGGACAGCTCCGGTCGAGCGGCAAGCAGCGTCGCGACGTTCGTGAGCGCGCCGGTCGCCACGACCGTGACCGGCGCGTCGTGTTTCGTCAGTACGTCGACCAGCAGGTCATCCGCCGAGATGGTTGCCTCCGGCACCTGTGGATCGCCCTCGAACAGCGGACCGTCCAGTCCGGTCTCGCCGTGCACGTCGTCGGCGATGCGCAACGGGCGGACCAGCGGCCGGTCGGCGCCGCGGGCGACCGAGAGGTCCGGCACACCGGCGAGCGACAGCACCCGACGGGCGTTGAGCGTGCATTTCTCGACCGTCTGGTTCCCGGCCACCGTCGTGACCCCCAGCAGGTCGATCGCCGGATCGGCGACGGCCAGCAGCAACGCCATCGCGTCGTCGTGCCCGGGATCGCAGTCGAGCAGCACCGGAATCGCCATCCGCACAGCGTAGTCAATTCGGTGGCGCGCCGCCGGGGGCGCTGGTAACGTCCTCGGCCTGTCTTTTCGGGTGGCTTCTTGCACTGCGTGAAGGATCGCAACGAACCGGATGGTCTCCGGGGCGGGACCCTGTCGATTGCCGCCAGTCCGTCGTTCGTACACCTGACACCGAGTTGAGGCTCCTTTCGATGGCCGAATCCACACTCATCCCTGCCGAACTCGAGGCCGAACGGGCCTTCCTGACCGAGGCCCGCGAGGCGCTGGCCCGGATGCACCGCGAGGTCGAGGGCCGCGAGGTCCCGATGATCGGTGGCGAGGACAACGACGAGCGCTTCACCAACGAGGCCAACACCCGCGCTCATCAGCAGCGCACGCTGGCTCTGATCGACCTGCCCGACGTCCCGCTGTTCTTCGGGCGGCTCGACTACGAGTCCGGCACCATCGAGGAACTCGACCAGATCTACATCGGCCGTCGGCACGTGCACGACGGCAACGGTGCGCCGCTGGTCATCGACTGGCGGGCGCCGGTGTCGGTGCCGTTCTATCGAGCGACCCGCAACGACCGGCAGCGGGTGCTGCTGCGGCGCCGCTACGGCTTCTCGGACACCGCTGAGCTGACCGGGTTCGAGGACGAGCCGCTGCTCGGAGCCGGAGAGGCCGATCAGGCCGACCGGTTCCTGCGCGCCGAGATCGAGCGGCCGCGCACCGGGCCGATGCGCGACATCGTGGCTACGATCCAGCCGGAGCAGGACGACCTGGTCCGGGCGCCGCTGCATCCGACCGTCTGCGTGCAGGGCGCGCCCGGCACCGGAAAGACGGCCGTCGGCCTGCACCGCGTGGCCTACCTGCTCTACACCGAGCGGGAGCGGCTCAGCCGCGGCGGTGTCGTGATCGTCGGACCGAACCGCTCCTTCCTTTCGTACATCCGCAAGGTCCTGCCGGCGCTCGGCGAGGTCGACGTACGGCAGATCACCATCGACGAGCTGATCAGCCTGCCCGCCGCGGCGTCGGACGAGCCGGAGGCCGCGCGGGTCAAGGGCGATGCCCGGATGGCCGGTGCGCTGCAACGGGCGTTGTGGTCGTACGTCGGTACGCCGACCGAGGGAATCCTTTACAGCAAGGGTTCTCAGCGGTACCGCGTGCACGACTACGAGCTCGTCGACATCGTGTCGGCCCTGCGCGGGTCGACCCGGTACGACCCGGGTCGCAATGCACTCGCGCAGCGGATCGCGCACGCCGTACTGGTGCTGATGGAGCGGCGCGGCGAGTCGCCGGACGACCGGGTGCAGAATGCGGTGGCCCGCTCGAAGCCGGTGAAGCAGTTGGTCGACGCGGTGTGGCCCCGGGTCACCCCCGAACAGGTGTTGCACCGGCTCCTCTCCGATGCCGAGTTCCTGGCGCAGGCGGCCGGCGACCTCACCAAGGAGGAACGCGCTGCGCTGCTGTGGCCGAAGCCGCCGCGCTCGTGGAAGTCGGCGAAGTGGTCAGGCGCGGACGCGGTGTTGCTGGACGAGCTCGAGGACCTGATCGAACGCCGTACCGGATCACTCGGCCATCTCGTCCTGGACGAGGCGCAGGACCTGTCTGCCATGCAGTTGCGCGCGCTGGGCCGGCGGTGCCGCACCGGATCGGCAACGGTCCTCGGCGATCTGGCCCAGGCGACGACTCCGTGGGCCGCGGGTTCCTGGGACCGGGTGCTCGATCACCTCGACAAGACCGACGGCGTCGTGGCCGAGCTCGACCGGGGTTTCCGCGTACCGGACCAGATCATCGACTTCGCGGCGAAGTTGCTGCCGGAGATCGCCCCCACGCTCGGCGTGCCGCGCGGTGTCCGTACGGTCGCCGATGCGCTGAGCATCGTCCAGACCGACGAGCCGTCGTTGCCGGACACAATCGTCGCCTTCTGCCGGACCGCCCTCGCCGGCGAAGGCTCGGTCGCGGTGATTGCGGCGGACGAGCAGATCGCAGACCTGCGGGACGCGCTCGCCGCCGCCGGCCTCGAGCCTGCCCTCCTCGGCGAGACCGAGGAGGAGATGGACACCACGCGCCTGGTCTGCGTACCGGCCACGCTCGCCAAGGGCCTGGAGTTCGACGCGGTGGTGGTGGCTGAACCGGCCCGCATCGTCTCCGCCGAACCACGCGGCCTCCACCGCCTGTACGTCGTACTGACCCGAGCGGTCAGCCGCCTCCAGATCATCCACGCCGACCCCCTGCCCACCGCGTTGACCCGGACGCCGGACAAGCACTGAACTGGAAGATCGTGATCGTTCTACGACCCATCTCGGCCGGCGCGGCCGCGACTGCCTTCGGTTGTCTGATGGCGGCCGCGCCGCTGCCGGCGGGCGCCGCGTTCGTCGGCTACCTGGCGGCAGCGCTCCTGATCCTGACCGGATGGGGGCGCAGCCGCCGTCGTTTCGGCCTGGCGAACACGGTGACGCTGGCCCGGCTGGTCGGGACCGTGTGGATCCTGGCGTTGCTGTTGCAGGCGGTCTGGGCCGAGCCGACACCGTTGATCGCGATCTGCATCGCGGTGGTCGGCGCGGTCTGCCTGATCCTCGACGGGGTCGACGGGCGCGTCGCCAGACGTCGTGGTGAGACCAGTAGCTTCGGCGGGCGCTTCGACATCGAGACCGACGCGGCGACCACCCTGCTACTGGCGATCAGTCTCGCTGTCTTCGATGTCGCGGGTTGGTGGGTCGTCGCGATCGGTGCCCTCCGGTACGCATACTTGCTGGCCGGAATCCCCGTGTCGGCACTGCGTGCCCCGCTGCCGTTCAGCCAGTCGCGCCGGGTGATCGGGATGAGCCAGGCAGTTCTGCTGGTCGTGAGCATGTTGCTGGCCGCGGTCCTGCCGGGCCTCGCGTCCGGAGGCTGGCTCGCACTCCTTCCCGGTCTCGGACTGCTGGCGCTGGTGTTCTCCTTCGGTCGCGACGTCCGGCGACAGCTCCGAACCTAAACTCGGATGCTTTTGTCGGTGGGGGTGGTTACGGTCGATTGAGTGTTGATTCTGCTGCGGTACGCGTTGCGGGTCTCACCTGGTAGCACTGCTTTGACGATGGGCCTTGCCGTACTCGGTTCGGTGCTGGGGATGGCGGTCACGTTGCTGACCGGCCAGGTCGTCGGGGCTGTGCCAGGTGTGATCGACGATGCCCCGGGAGCGATGTCGCTCGGCAGATTCAGCTGGTTGCTCGCGGCACTGCTGACCGTGTTCATTGCGCAGAGCCTCACGCCGGCGATCCATCAGGTCGCGTCGCAGATCCTGAACGCGGCGCTCGTCCGGGACATCGGCACCGGCATCACCGAGCCGTTGCTCCGGCCGCCCCGGGTCGCGCATCTCGAGGACACCGAGGTGCTCGACATGCAGGAGCGGGCGAAGGGCAAAGGCGGATTCCATCTCGCCGAGGGCTTGGGGAACCTGCCCTGGCTGATGGCCAGCCGGGTCACGCTGGTCGGCTCGGCGGTCATCGTCGGGGTGATGTTCTCCTGGCCGGTCGCCGCGATGCTGGTCGCGGTGACCTTGCTGCTGGAGTGGTACGGCGGCCGCCTGATCGCACGCGAGATCGACGTGTGGTGGGGCAACACCGAGGAGCAACGGCGGGCCAACTACCTGTTCGACCTCGGCATGCGGGACGCACCGAAGGAGCTTCGCGTCTTCGGACTGCACGGCTGGCTGGTCGACCGGTACGTCCGGGAGTGGACCGCGGGCTTCCGCCCGGTCTGGGAGCGGCGCCGCAAGAACGTGAAGTGGTCGATCCTGACCGGCGGTCTGCATCTGGCTGCGAACGGGCTCGCGATCCTGCTCGTCGGCCGCGCCGCGCTGAACGGCGACCTGCCGCTGACCGAGGTCGCGACCACCGTGCCGGCGATCCTGTCCATCGGGGTGGCGATGAACTCGTACGGCGTCGTCCAGGTGAAGCGTGGGCTGTCGGCGTACCGGGCGATGGAAGAGCTGCCGGGGACGATTGCCGAGCGCCACCCCGAGCCAGTCGTGATCAGCGGACACCGGATCGAGTCGATGCCGGCGCGCGAGGTCCGGTTCGAGAACGTCAGCTTCCGGTATCCCGGCTCGGACGTCTATGTGCTCCGCAACCTCGACCTCACCATCCGCGCGCACGAGGCGCTCGCGCTCGTCGGCGTGAACGGGGCCGGCAAGTCCACGCTGGTGAAGCTGCTCGGTGGCGCCTACCGGCCGACCGAGGGCCGGATCACGGTCGACGGTGTGGATCTCTCGGAGCTCGACCTGCGCGCCTGGCAACGGCGGATCGCCGCGATCGTGCAGGACTTCCTGCGCTTTCCGTTGTCGGTCACCGACAACGTCGTGTTCGGCGCGGTCGAGCGCGCCGACGACGAGATCTCCCTCGCCAAGGTCGCGCGGGAGTCCGGCATCGACGCTGTCGTCCGTGGCCTGCCGGATGGCTGGGACACCGTGCTCGACAAGACCTTCGACGGCGGCGTCGACCTGTCCGGTGGCGAATGGCAACGGATCGCGCTGGCTCGGGCGCTGTTCGCCGTACATGCCGGCGCCGGCGTGCTGGTGCTGGACGAGCCGGCGGCGGCCCTGGATGTGCGCGCCGAGGCCGAGTTGGTCGAGCGCTACCTCGAGCTGACGTCGGGAGTGGCGTCGCTGATCATCTCCCACCGGTTCTCGGTGGTCCGGAACGCCGACCGCATCTGTGTGCTCGCCGATGGGCGCATCGTCGAGGACGGCACGCACGAGGAGTTGCTGGACCAGGCCGGGATGTACGCCGGGATGTTCCGCCTGCAGGCCGAGCGGTACGTGACGACCCCGGAAACCCCGGAGGCTCCGGAGAGCGAGGCGCTCGATGCGTAGCCTGCGGATCGCCTGGCTGTGGTTCGCCACGTCGTTCCGGGCCGCGCCGCTGCTGATGGCGATCTCCACGGTGCTCGTCGCGGCGCGGGCGATCACGGCACCGGCGCAGACGTACGGCGTGAGCCAGCTCGTCGAAGGCATCGCGGACGACAACTCGAACACGATCGCGCTCGGCATCGGCATCATCGTGGGTGGTCTGGCCGTCTCGTTCGTCGCCGACGTCATCGGCTGGCCGCTGCAGGACACCGCCCAGGAGCGCATGGCCGGCCGGGTCCACGCCGACCTGCTGGACGTGACGACGGGCATCCCGGGACTGACGCATCACGAGCGGCCGGACATCGCGGACCGGCTGGAGCTGGTCCGTGAACGTGCGTGGCGGATGGGCGTCGGCGCCGAAGTGCTGCTGTGGGCGTTCGCGACGGTGGCCAACACGGTGACCGTGCTCGGGTTGCTCGGATCCGTGCATCCGCTGCTGTTGCTGCTGCCGTTGCTCGGTGCGACGCGAATCTGGTCGGCGTACGTGAGCAGCGTGCGGTCGCACAAGGCGTACGAGGACTCGCTGCCGCAGGAGCGGCTGATCGACAAGCTGATCGAGGTGTCGAAGGACGCGCGGACCGGGCTCGAGGTGCGCGTCTTCGGTCTCGGGAAGGTGCTGCTGGACAGGATCTTCGCGTTGCAGACCGAGCGGTTCCGGCGCCGGGTCGAGGCGGCCCGGTGGGGCGGGAAGGTCGACGGGTCGGTGCGGCTGGCGTTCGGTCTCGCGTACGCCGCGGCGATCGTCTGGGTGATCGCCCGGGCGCGGAACGGGCAGCAGACGGCGGGCGAGGTGGTGCTCGTGCTGTTGCTGGCGCCGCAGGTCGATCAGATGACCGGTGGGATCGCGCGCAACGTCTACTGGGTCGGCGAGGTCGTGCGGAGCTTCAGCCGGTACGACTGGTTGCGGGAGTACGCGAAGGACAACTCGTGGCAGACGAGCGTCGATGCGGCGCCGCCGCGGCTGAGGTCGGGTATCGAGTTGCGCAACGTCGGATTCGCCTACCCTGGCACGGATTCCGCCGTACTGACCGATGTCAGCCTGTCCTTGCCCGCGGGCTCGGCGGTCGCGTTGGTCGGGGAGAACGGCGCCGGCAAGACGACGCTGGTCAAGCTGCTCGCGCGGATGTACGACCCGACGAGTGGGCGCGTCCTGGTCGACGGCGTGGACCTGGCGACGATCTCACCGGACTCGTGGCGGACGCAGCTGTCGGCCGGGTTCCAGGACTTCGTCAAGTTCGAGTGGACCGCACGCGAGGTTGTGGGCGTCGGCGACGTACGACGGGAGTCCGACGAGGCGGCCGTGCGTGCGGCGGTCTCGCGCGGTGATGCCGAGTCCGTGGTTGCCGGGCTGCCGCGCGGGCTGGACACCCAGCTGGGCAAGAAGTTCACCGACGGTGTCGAGCTGTCGGGCGGGCAGTGGCAGCGACTCGCGCTGGCCCGGGCGTTCATGCGCGAACGGCCGCTGCTGTTGCTCCTCGACGAGCCGACCGCCGCGCTGGACCCGGAGGCCGAGCACCGGTTGTACGAGCAGTACGCCGCGGCCGCTAGTGTGGCGGCGGCCGAGACCGGCGGCATCACCGTCCTGGTGTCGCATCGCTTCTCGACGGTGCGGATGGCCGACCTGATCGTGGTGATGCACAACGGGCGGGTCGAGGAGGTCGGCAGCCACGAGGAACTCCTCGCGGCGGGCGGTCGTTACGCGGAGCTGTTCGAGTTGCAGGCCCGTGCTTACCGGTGATGCTTTAGGTTGGGAGTGTGGCGAAGCAGTGGGTGTGGGTCGCGGTCGGAGCCGTTGCCGTGGGCGCGACTGCTGCGCGCTGTGGCGATACCGAGGGTACGGCGAGTGCCCCGAACCCGACGCCGACGCCGTCCGCTGTGTCCACACCTCCTGCTACCCCGAAGCCCTGGTACGAGGACTACGACCCGGCCCGCTTCGCCGTCCAGGTGCGGAAGTACGCCGGCCAGGCCGGGATCCGGCCGCAGTTGCTGATGGCAATCTTGTACAACGAGTCGTACAAGCCGCACGACCCGGAGCTGGAGCGATCGTGGGCGAAGATCGACTCCGATCCCGCGTTCGGGATCGCGAACATGCACCGGCCCGCGTTCGACGACACCAAGCGCGACCGAGCGTTCGCAGGCCGGAAGTGGGAAGAGCTGCCGGACGACCCGAGCCTGGCCATCCAAGCCGCGGCCTGGCACCTGCACGACCTGGCCAAGCGACTGCCGTCGACCCCAGCCACCCAGTTGAGCAAGGACGAGTTGCTTGCCTTGGGCTACAACGCCGGTGGGGGCAACATGCGGGCGTTCGCCAAGGGCAGGAAGCCCGGCCCGCAGGCGCAGTCGTACCTCGACCGCCTGCACGAGAACTGGGCCAAATCGGCTGAGGCGGTCCGGACATGAACGACCACCTGCACGTCGAGAACGCGCGCCGGTACGAGATCACCTCGGCCATCGGCTTCGCCGGTCAACGCCGGCGCGTGTACGACGGTCTGGTCAAGCTGAGCGGCGTACGACCGGGGGACCGGGTGCTCGATGTCGGGTCCGGGACCGGCTATCTGAGTCGTCGGGTTGGGCTCGCGGTCCGTCCGTCGGGCAGCGTCGAGGGTGTTGATCCGTCCGAGCCGGTCGTTGCCTATGCCAACGAGCATGCTCCGCCGAACGCGACGTTCCGGGTGGCCGGCGCGGAGCAGCTCCCGTACGACGACGCGTCTTTCGACCTCGTGGTGTCGTGTCTCGCCGTACATCACATCGCGGTGGCAGAGCGTGGCCGGGCGTGCGCCGAGATGTTCCGGGTGCTCAAGCCCGGCGGCCGGCTGTTGGTCGCCGATTTTCGCCCGCCGACCGGCCGACTGTCGCGGCTCGCGATCGGCGCGTTCACCGGCCACGCCGCGGAGCACGTGCGACTCGCCGACCTGGCCGTCGACGCGGGGTTCTACATCGTCGAGACCGGAAGCCGCCGGCCTTTCCTGACCTTCGTGCGCGGCACCCGGCCGGCCGGATAGGGTCGTTTCCGACGTCCGACACGAGAAGGGCAACTCGATGACCTCATCGTCTGGAAACACCGCCTCGGAACCGCTGCGGATCGGCATCGCCGGCATCGCGATCGAGTCGAGTACGTTCTCGCCGCATCGGAGCACGCTGGACGACTTCCGCGTGACCCGTGGTGCGGACCTGCTGGCGCGGTACGCGTTCCTGGGGCCGGGGTCGGAGCTGACCGATGGGGTGGAGTGGGTGCCGCTGCAGCACGCGGTGGCGGTGCCTGGTGGGCCGGTGACCAAGGAGACGTACGAGCAGCTTGCGGGGGAGATCTACGAACTGCTCCGTTCGGCGGGATCGTTGGACGGAGTGTTCATCGACTTCCACGGGGCGATGAGCGTGCTCGGCCGGACCGACGTCGAGGCCGAGTTCGTCGCGGGGATCCGCGACATCGTTGGGCCTTCGGTGTTGCTGTCGGCGTCGATGGATCTGCACGGCAACGTGTCGCATGAGCTCGCCAGCACGCTCGACCTGATCACGTGCTATCGCAAGGCGCCGCACACTGACGCGTGGGACACCAGGGAGCGCGCGGCGCGGAACCTGGTGGCACGCCTGCGGTCCGGCGGTCGGCCGCGCAAGGCGTGGGTGCAGGTGCCGGTGCTCTTACCGGGGGAGAAGACGAGCACGCGGATCGACCCGGCCAAGCGGATCTATGCGATGGTCGACGAGGTCGAGGCGATGGACGGCGTCCTGGATGCGGCGATCTGGGTCGGGTACGCGTGGGCGGACGAGGCTCGCTGCCAGGCTGCGGTCGTGGTGAGCGGCGACGACGAGGACGTCATCACCGCACAGGCGAAGCGGCTTGCCGACGCCTATTGGGATGCTCACGACGAGTTCGAGTTCGTCGCACCGACCGGGACGCTGGAGGAGTGCGTCGAGCGCGCGGTCGCGAGTACTGCGCGGCCGTTCTTCATCAGTGACTCCGGCGACAACCCGACGGCGGGCGGCGCCGGCGACACGTCCTGGACCCTGGACACGCTGCTGCGCACGCCCGCGATCACCGAGTCCGACCTGACCACGATCTACGCGGCGATCGTCGACCCCTCGGTGACCGCGACGGCGATCGAGGCCGGCGTCGGCGCCACGGTGAGCGTGGAGGTCGGCGGCAAGATCGACTCCGGTCCGTGTGGGCCGGTAGCCCTGACCGCCGAGGTGGTCGCCGTCGACCCGGCCGGGGGAGTCGTCGTCCTCGGCACCGGCGGACTCCGCGTCATCGTCACCACCCGCCGCAAGCCGTACCACCTGGAGTCCGACTTCACCCAGCTCGGCCTGTCACCCCGCGACGCCGACCTGGTCATCGTCAAGATCGGCTACCTGGAACCAGAGCTCTACGCCATGGCCGCCGACTGGCTCCTCGCCCTCACCCCCGGCGGCGTCAACCAAGACCTCCTCCGCCTGGGCCACCACCACATCGACCGCCCCATGTTCCCCTTCGACCCCGACATGCCCACCCCAACCCTCACCCCACAACTCCTGTAGTAACCCACGCCGCCGCTACGCGCGCTCCTGCGTCGCGTGCTCGCCACCGGCTCCCACCCGCCCTTCCTTGCGCGTGCTCCTACGTCGCCCGCTCGATCGACTGCGATGTGCACTCGCTGCGACGTGGAGCCGGTGTCCACTGTGGACGACCCACCGCAACAGCCATCGACGACCTACCCCCGGACCATGACGAACCCGATGCGCTTGATGAAGGCCGCGTGGGTCTTCTTGAGGTAGTTCTCCGCGTCACTGGGACGCTTGTACCAGGTCAACGCATCGAAGAGCAGCAGTTCGAACGCGAGGCTCTCGATCCATTCGACATCCTCTGTGAACCCCGTGACGACCTTGACACCTAGCACCTTCCGGAGGTCCTCCCGCTCCCTGCGGTGGAGGTCGAGAACCGAACAAGATCCGAAGTGGAGAGCCTTCTGCCTCAAGGTCGCTGCCGGAAGCCGCTCGCCGAGCTGGAAGAGATCGACCGATCTCCTTCCGATGTGGACGGTGGCCGGGCTGCCGTGCAAGGCGATGTATCCGATGTTGTACGGCTGGTGCTGCCTCTGACCCCACCGCTTGAGACCGAGCTCGAGGTCTTCCGGGTCGTTGATGTGACGCTTGGCGAATTGGGCCCCGCGAGTGGCTTGCAAAGCCGTCAGGACAGGCTCCACCGAGCGCACATCGCGCACGGAGGCTGACCAGTTGCCTTCCATCACCCACAAGCCAGGCTTTCCACGTCGTGCCACGAAGCCGCCCCTCCCATACCCCGCAAAGCCGGGCTCGTCCCGGACGCTCATTCTGTCGAGCAGCAGAGCCGCTCGGCGGAGGCTCGCGCTGACCTACGGGTTGTCCTTGGGGTCGAGGAAGTGGGGTGGGTGGCCGGTGAGGGCTTCGGGGGAGGTGAGCCAGGTGGCGGTTTGGCGGGGGTGGCGGCGTTCTATTTCGGTGAGGAGGAGCTCGCGGGCCCGGGCGGCGGTGGCGGCGTCGTCGGACTGGGCGGCGCGGCGGAGTTCGTCGGCGGTGGCGACCCAGACGGCGTACAGCTGGGAGTCCGTCCAGCTGCTCAGGTCGATCCCGATGACCTGGATGACGGGCGTCTGGGGTTCGGCGCGGCGGCGCCGCAGGCTGAGCACCCAGGGCATGGCGATGGCGCCCGCGACGACGACGAGCAGGATGACCCAGTAGACGTTCATGGCTGCCGGGATGATCTGTGCGCGGGCGGCCGCTCAGCCACGGTCCTCCTTCGAAGGGGCGACGTACAGAACTGTGTAACCTCCCAATGGCTCGGTACCCGCCCGCACCGGAGAACGACACACGATCTCAAAGATTCCTCAGCGTCCTCGTCAACTAGGGCGACCGCAAGGCCTCGTAGTCGGCCGCCGTGAGCGGCGCGGTGGTGAGCGCACCGTCGGCGAGCAGGGCCTCAACCGGTGCGCCGTCGCGCCAGAACGTCACCTGATCCACGCTCTGCAGCGCGGCCACGGACAGCACGATCTGCCCGACCGCGAGCACGCTCTCGGTGGCCGAGCGGCCGTCGGTCTCGCCGGAAAGCTCGAGCCCGACCGTGGTCCCTTGGACGACCACGACGGTCAGCGCGATTCCGGGCGGCAGGGCTGACGTGATGCCGTCCGCCTGCTCGGCCGCGGTCGGGCCGGCCGTCAGTGCGTGGATCAAACCATCCAGTTGGTCGTTGCCGGCCACCTCACGCGCAACGCTGACCAGCCGGTCCTTGCGGACGAAGTTCACCTGCACGGTCGTCCTCGCCGCCGTCGGTACGGCGGTTCGTACGCCGGGGGACTGCAACCGCGACGGGATCGCCTGAGGCTCGATCGGCGCCGGCTCGCTCTGCAGCGGTACGCCGCACCCCACCAGCACCAGCGCGGCCGCGATCAGTCCGGCAACTACTCTCACAACCTCGCCTCCGGAAGCCGTACGACGAACTGCGCGCCACCACTCGGCGACGCGGTACACCACACCGCCCCGCCGTGGACGACCGCAGTCTCCGCCACCAGCGCAAGGCCGAGTCCGGTCCCGGACGACGAGCCACGCTTGGTCGCTCCCGTGGCGAACCGCTCGAACACCCGCTCCCGGTCGCGCGGCGGGATGCCCGGCCCCGAATCGTTGACCAGGACAAGCACATCCGACCCGGCCCGGCTGATCTCGACGCCGGTCAGTCCACCACCATGGGTCTCGGCGTTCTCGAAGAGGTTTCGGAACAACCGGCCGAGTCGTGGCTTGTCCGCCAGTACGACGACATCCTCCGCGCCGGTCAGGATCGACGGATCGCGCCCGACCTCACCGAGTACCTGCCGAAGCAATGGACCGAGTTCGAGCGACGCACTCGGCCTGATCGCGAGGCCGCCATCGGATCGCGCCAGTTCGAGCAGGTCGTCGAGCAGGCGCCGGAAGCGTTGCAGGTCGGCGGTCACCAGGTCCAGCGCCCGCTGGGACCGCTCCGGCAGGTCGTCGCGGCGGGAGTTGAGCAGGTCGACGCTGCCGACGAGTGTGGTCAAGGGGGAGCGGAGTTCGTGGCTGACGTCGGCGGCCAGCCGGGCATCGCGGTTGATCCGCTGCTGCAGGGTGTCGACCATGCTGTTGAAGGAACCGACGATCGTCGCGAGCTCAGGGTCGAGGGTCGCCGGCAGCCGATTGTCGAGATCGCCGCCCGCGATCGACGCGGCGGTGACGGCGACGCGGTTGAGCGGAGTCACGACCGACCTGCTCGCCCAGGCGCCGAGGGCCGCGCCGGCGGCGGTGGCCAGCAACGCGCCGCCCATCAGGATCGCGCTGAGCAGGCGGAGATTCCCGTCCAGCTCCCGCAGCGGCGCGATCTCGTAGAACTCCGCCTGCACGGCCGGCACCGGCACCCCGACCACCATCACCGGCCCGTCGTTCGAGCGGAACCGCTGGCCGGCGGCCCGCCCGCCGGCGACCTCAGCCAGGACACCGGCAGGTACGGCGTTGCGATGTCCGTCGAGCGCCGACGCGTACCACTGACCGCGCCACTTCAGGATGATCGTGTGACCGGACGGCGTACCGGCGGCGGTCAGGACGGCGGCGACGTCGGCCCCGGAGCTCTGCAACCGGCGCTGGACGAACGCGGCGTCCGCGAACGTCTCGTCCTGAATCACGCGCTCGCGCTGGGCCAGTAGGTACCCGCGGGCCAGCAGATACGTGCTGACGGCAAAGACCGCCGACACCAGCAGCGCGACCGCACTGAACGCGAGCACGAGCCGGCGCCGCAGGCTCAGGGTACGAACGCCGAACGTCATCGCGGATCCAGCCGATAGCCCATCCCTCGCACCGTCATCACAAGTTGCGGCCGGCCCGGATCACGCTCGATCTTGGTGCGCAACCGCCTGATGTGCACGTCGACGATGCGCTCGTCACCGTAGTACCCGTGCTCCCAGACGGATGCCAGCAGCGCGGATCGGCTGAGCACCCGGCCCGGCGGCTTGGCCAGCTCGGCCAGCAGACGGTACTCGGTCACGGTCAGGTTGACGTCCTGCCCGTCGAGCATGACCGTGCCGCGCGAGGTGGACAGCACCAGACTGCGGCCGGGGTCGGAGTCGAGGACGATATCGGGTTCGGCAGCCTCGGCGCTGGTGCGCAGACGCCGGCGCAGCGCGCGCAGCCGGGCGGTGATCTCCTTGATCTGAAAGGGTTTGGTGACGTAGTCGTCCGCACCCGCCTCGAGTCCGGCGACGATGTCATGGGTGTCGGAACGGGCGCTGACGACAACGATCGGGATGTCGCTCAGCCGGCGTACCTCCCGGATGCAGGTGTATCCGTCGACCTCGCCGAGCATCAGGTCGACCATCATCAGGTCCGGCATCGCGGTGCGGATCTGTTCGAGTGCCGCCGGCGTGTCGGCTGCCTCGGCGACCCGGTACCCCTCGTCCTCGAGGGCGAGGCGAAGTACCTCCCTGATTCGATCGTCGTCCTCCACGACCAGGACCTGCATCGGCATCATCACATCCTGGCGGGTCGGTCGCGCGTTGTGACGGCCCGGCACCGCATGTCACGTGATCGTAAAGAAGCGGGCGGCGGTCCGCGGCGAAGTCATCGGATCGTCAAGTGGGGGTACGGCAGATCTCAACGTCCGGGCCGGAGAGTGGGATCAGACCCGCACCGTCCAGGGAGGGACCGTCGATGAGCGACACCGCGCACAGTCCGCTTCCGCAGAAGGCGATCGTGACGCTGTCCGACGCCGACCAGGACGGCGCGCTGTCCCCGCTGCGCTGGCGATTGCACGGACTCGTGATGGACGGCGCCTGCCTGGTGGTCGTCGACGTCTCGGAGATCGATCAGATCTCGTCTACGCTGCTGGCTGCCCTGCTGGACACGCACCGGGTGTGCCGTCGCCGTGGTGGGGGAGTCGTCATCCGGCACGCCAGCCGGAAGATGACCGACGTACTCCGCCGGACCGGACTCGACCGGGTCTTCGAGGTCGAGGCGGCGTGACCGATCCTGGGGGGAACCGGCTGTGAACCAGTCCGAGCACGAGTCGAGCTGGTCGGACTACGTCGATGTGACGGTCGTCCAGTTCGCGACGCATACGGCGTACCTGGATCCGAGGACCGGGACCGGCTATCTCGTCACCCCCGATCCGGAGCTGGACATCCCGTCACCGGATGAGCCGTTCGTCGGCGGCCTGTCGCTGCACACGGCCGACTGGCGGCGCGCGCTGAGCCATCTGGAGGAAGACGACTGGCAACTGCTGTACGACGACGAGGGCAAGGTCGAGCGAGCCGGCCGCACCATCGACGGCCGCGCTGTGGTCTGCCTGTTCGGCTCACCGACCGCCGCGCAACCCAGCATCGAAACCCTCCGCCGCGCCCTCATCGCCCTCGACCTGGCCGCCGCCGTCGACCCCACCACGCGGCATTCGGACGACGACCAACCGCCCGCGGAGTCGTAGCGACGCCGGCGATCAGTTGGTCACAGTGGCAGTGGTTCGGGAGCTTCCTGGTGTTGTGCGGCCTGCGCGGTGAACGGCGACCGGGGCCCGAACCACGCGTCGAGTACGGCGTCGTCCCCGAGCGCGCCGAAAGGCGCCGGGGCATGCTCCAGAATCCGGAGCAGCGCCAGTAGTCGCTGCGTCGTCTCGCACATCATCGGGCCCTCCGACAGGCACAAACCAACCCTCGGCGCTGCCGCTCGGAACACCGATGTCTAACCATCACATCGGTGACGGACCGTCGATCGTTACAGCCGCGCTGTGTCAGTCGGTCAGCCAGGGGCGCAGTTTCTCCGGGTTGCGGACGGCCCAGATGTGCCTGATCCGGCTCTCGGCGATGTCGAAGGCGATGACTGTGACGGTCACGCCGTCCGCCTGGGCGACCAGGCCGGGCTGGCCGTTGACCGTGCGCTCGAGCAGCGTGAAGCCGGGCCGGCGGTCGGCCAGGGAGGCGAAGTAGCGCGCCACCTGCTCACCACCGGAGACCGGGTGGAGCTCGGCGCTGACCAGGCCGCCGCCGTCGCCGATGGCGACCGCATCGGGGTCGAGCAGGCCGATCAGGGCCTGGATGTCCTTGGCCTGCCAAGCCTCCTTGAAGTTGCGGACGAGGCCGGCGGTCTCGGCCGTGGGCGTCGGCGACGGCTGGGACGCGTCGAGGCGGCGCCGGGCCGAGGTGGCGAGCTGACGGCAGGCCGCGGGGGAGCGGCCGACGATCTCGGCGACTTCGGGGAACGGGTACCGGAAGACGTCGTGCAGGATGAAGGCGACGCGTTCGGCCGGGGTCATCGACTCGAGGACGACGAGGAAGGCCATGTTCACCGACTCGTCCAGCGTGACGCGTTCGGCCGGGTCGACCGCGGTGCCGGCCGATCGCCACTCGGTGCCGTCGGGCAGCGGCTCCGGGATCCATTCACCGACGTACCGCTCGCGCCGGGCCCGGGCGGAGCCGAGCAGGTCCAGGCAGATCCGGCTGGCGACCTTGGTGAGCCAGCCGCCGGGTGACTCGATGGCCTCCTGCTCCGGCCGCGACATCGCGTACCACCGGGTGTAGGTCTCCTGGACGACGTCCTCGGCGTCGGCCAGCGAGCCGAGCAGCCGGTACGCCAGGTTGATCAGCTGGCGCCGCTCGCTCATGATCGCGCTCAGGCCCGGATCGAGCCGGTCGCCTCGTGATCCGGTCATGGTGTCCACGATTCCCTTCGTCGGATCCGCCGTCCACCTGGTACGACGAAACGGCGTACCGAAGTGTGAGGTCCTCACAATCCGGCCGGCTGTGTCGTCGTACCGATCATGACCACACAACACGCGATAGACGAAGTAGACATCCGGGAACGGATCGACACCTTGGTCGAGTCGGTGCGGACGCGGGACCTCGACGGCATCAAGACGATGTTCGCTCCGAACCTCGTCTCGTTCGACATCGAGCCGCCGCTGCGCCACCTGGGCGCGGAGGCGAAATGGAACAACTGGATCAAGGTCTTCACGGTGTACACGGCGCTCGACTACGAGATCCGGGACCTCACCGTCCAGGTGAGCGGTGACCTGGCCGTCGCGTACAGCCTCAATCACATCAGCGGCACGCTGCAGACCGGGGACAAGAACGACTACTGGCTGCGGTGGACGGCCGTGTTCCGGAAGATCGACGGCACCTGGCTGATCACGCACGACCAGGTCTCGGTGCCGACCGACTTCGCGACCGGCCGGTCGAAGCTGGATCTGGAGCCGTGAACGCCGCGATGGAACCAGTGAATGTTGCGGTCATCTACTACAGCGCCACCGGCACCGTGCATGCGCTGGCACGTGCCGCGGCCGAAGGCGCGGAGAAGGCCGGCGCCAACGTGCGACTCCGCAAGGTGCCGGAACTGGCTCCGGAGGCCGCGATCGAGTCCAACCCGGCCTGGAGTCAGCACCTCCGCGACACCGCAGACATGGTCCAAGCCTCCCTCGACGACCTGGCCTGGGCCGATGCGGTGCTGTTCGGTACGCCGACTCGCTTCGGTACGCCGTCCAGCCAGTTGAAGGCGTTCATCGACACGACCGGCCCACTATGGCAACAGGGTCAGTTGGTCAGCAAGGTCTACTCGGCGCTCACTGCCAGCAGTACGGCGCACGGCGGTCAGGAGTCGACGATCCTTGCGTTGAGCAACGTCTTCTACCACTGGGGCGGGATCATCGTGCCGCCCGGGTACACCGACCCCATCCAGTACCAGTCCGGCAACCCGTACGGCGCCTCCCACGTGTCCGGCGAGGGCCCGCCCAGCGAGGTCGCCCTGGAAGCAGCCCGCTACCAGGCCCGTCGAGTGGTCGACACCGCCACCGCCCTCAAGATCGGCCGCGCCGCCTGACGCTTGCCCTGTTCGTCGGGTGCTCGATGCCTGAGACTGCGAACATGGGTAGCACGACGTACGGCGTACTGGAGCAAGCGCGGGCGTCGTTCGCGGAGCGTTCCTGGCAGGACGCGTACCGGCAGTTCGCCACGGCGGATACGGCGACGCCACTTGAGCTGGACGACCTGGAGAGCCTCGCGCTCGCCGCGTACCTGTCCGGCCGGGACGAGGAGTCGACGCGGGTCTGGACGCGCGCTCACCACGAGGCCGTCCGCCGCGACGATCCACTCCGGGCCGTGCGGTACGCGGCTGCGATCGGGGCCGGCTTGCTGTTCCGCGGCGAGACGGCACCGGCGATGGGATGGTTCGCCCGGGCCGAGCGGGTCCTCGAAGGCTGCGGCGACTGTGCGGAACACGCTTGGCTGCTGACCTGGAACGCCTTCGTCCGGATGTGGAGCGGTGACGTCGAGCAAGCGCAGCCGGCCTTCGCCGAGAGCGGCAGGGCCGGTCTGCGCTTCGACGACACCGATCTGCTCACCATGGCCCGCCTCGGCGAGGGCATGTGCCTGGTCCTGCAGGGGGAGAGCCCACGCGGTATGGCGTTACTCGACGAGGTAATGGTCGGGGTTACCTCAGGCGAGGTGTCCCCGCTGTACGCCGGTATCGCGTACTGCACCGTGATCGCCGGGTGTTCGGAGGTCTTCGACCTGCGACGAGCCAGGGAGTGGACCGCCGCACTCAGCCGCTGGTGCGATGCCCAGCCCGATCTGGTGCCGTTCCGGGGCAACTGCCTGGTCCATCGCTGCGAACTCATGCAGTTGGACGGCGCCTGGGCGGAGGCCGCGGAGGCTGCGCGTCAGGCCTGCGAGCACCTGTCCGGCCCGGTCAGGTGGGACACGCTCGGGTCGGCCTACTACCAGCTGGGCGAGCTGCAGCGGTTGCGTGGCGAGTTCAGTCAGGCTGAGGAGAGCTACCGCAAGGCCAGTGAGTCCGGCCGCTCGCCGGAGCCGGGCCTGGCGCTGCTCCGGCTGGCCCAAGGACGTATCGACATCGCCACCGGCGTCCTGACTCGCGCGCTGAGCGAGGTCGAGGAGTCGTCCGCGCGGTCGCGCATCCTGCCTGCGTACGTCGAGACGATGATCGCCTCGGGTGATGTGGCGTCGGCCCGGCTGGGCGTTGACGAACTCGACCAGATCGCCGAGGCCATCAAGGCGCCGTACCTGCGGGCGGTGGCTGCGACGGCGAAGGGAGCGGTGCTGCTGGCGGAAGGCGACGCCGGCTCGGCGCTGCGGACGCTGCGGGTAGCTGCGGCGACGTGGCGGACGCTGAACGCGCCGTACGAGACGGCTCGGGTCCGGGTCTTGATCGGGCTGGCGTGCGACGCGCTCGGCGATCCCGAGATGTCGGCGCTGGAGATCGACGGCGCGCGGAAGATCTTCGAGCAACTTGGCGCCAGACCTGACGTCGAGAGGATCGAGCGCCCGCGCGACGGCGGCCTGACCGCTCGCGAGGCGGAGGTGCTGCGCCTGCTCGCGGCCGGAAAGACCAACCGGGAGATCGCGCGGGACCTCGGTCTGTCCGAGAAGACGGTCGCTCGTCATGTCAGCAACATCCTCACCAAGACCGGCGTCCCATCCCGCGCGGCGGCCACGGCCTATGCCTACGAGAACCGCCTGATCTAGACAGAACTACCCACGTCCCCGGCGCGGTCCTGCGTCGTTTGACCGAAGCCGTCCCGTCCGTACCCGGCCTAGCGTCTTGGCCATGACAGATCTGGAGCAGCACACCGCACCCGTGGAGGCGTGGGACGCGATCGCGGGCCTGTACGACGAGCATGTCGCGCCCGGCGAGTCCGACCTGGCAACGGCCGGACTCCGACTGGCCGGACTGCGTGCGGGAGACTCGTTCCTCGACGTCGCGGCCGGCCCCGGAGGTTTGAGCCTGCCCGCGGCACGACTTGGTGCGAAGGTCCTGGCGACCGACTGGTCACCGCGGATGATCGACCGCTTCACGGCACGCGCGGCCGCCGAAGGACTCGACGCCGAGGGTCGGGTGATGGACTGCCACGCCCTCGATCTCCCCGGCGACACCTACGACGTCACCGGGTCCCAGTTCGGCGTCATGCTCGTACCCGATCAGCCGCAGGCGCTACACGAGATGGTCCGCGTGACGAAGCCGGGCGGACGGGTGCTGCTGATCGCGTACGGCGACCCGAGTCAGTTCGAGGCATTGCACTTCTTCATCAGTGCCGTCCAGGTCGTCGTCCCCGAGTTCGAGGGACCGGCCGACGACGAGCCGATGCTCGAGTTCCAGGTCGCCGATCCCGACGTACTGCGGCAGCGGCTGATCGACGCGGGCCTGACGAGTGTCGTCGTCGACACCGCGCAGCAGGAGCGCATCACGGTGTCGAGCGGACGCCAGGTGTGGAACTGGACGCTCGGCGGCAATCCGATTCCGGGCGAGCTGATCGCCGATCTCAGCGACGGGCAGCGCGATGACATCGTCCGGGTGCTCGACGGCATGATCCGCGAACGCTCCGGCGGCGATGAGCCCCTCGTGCTGACCGCGCCGCTGAACATCGGCGTCGGAACGAAGTAGGTGCTACCGGGCTGACGCCAGGGTGGTCGGCGTGTCCTGGCCGGGCCAGGTGCCGGCCAGGACCGTGCCGGTCAGTTCAGGGGTGGTGTCGAGGCGGCGGACGATCGTCAGCTCGACGGTGTCGGTGGTGATCACCGTCGGCTCGGTGTCGACGATCTTCACAATCGCGCCGACCGCGGGCGCGACCGCATCCGCAGGCGCGTTGCTCGAGATGCTCATGGTGAGTTCGCGCGGCTCGAGGCGGTCGCCGACCTGGGTGACCTGCTCGGCTTGGCCGGTGTTCGCGACGATCGCCTTCGCCAGCTCCGCGACGTACAACGGGTCGCCGGTGCCGTCGTAGATCCAGCGCTTGCCGAGGACCGAATGGTCGGCGGTGCCCAGCAGCAGGTCGTCCGCACCGGCGAGAGGGGCGCCTCGGTAGGTGAGCGGCACCTGGTGCACAGGCCCGTCGCCGACACGGACCAGCAGCGTCTCGAGCCCGACCGCACCGGCCGGGTCGTCGAACCGGTACGCCGCGACCCGCTGGACCTCACCCTTCGGCCCGTCGTACCAGCCGCGTGTAGGCAGCCAGTCACTCAGAAGTTCGAGCTTGGACGGGCGCAGCGTTGCCTGATGAATGAGAGCCATGCGCGCATCGTAAGCGGCGGCGCCGACAGCCGGTTCACTCCTCGAAGTGACGGTGTTCGCGGACCTGCCGGTGCGTGGTGTTCGACCGCTGGCTGACGAAGAACATGGCGATGACGAGGCCCAGTGCACCGGCACCCATCAGGATGTAACCGACAGCGGTCAGATCGACACCGCTCAGTCGGTCCGACACCGCGAAGGCCAGAATCCCGCCCACGGCAAGCAGAAACACGGACACACCGATACCCACGAGGAACTCCTCACGTTCAACCCCGTTCGAACTGCGAGCAATCCTCGCGGTACCCGGGCGCTTACCGCCCAAACCGGATCTGGGTACCGGCGGTACCCGAGATGACGGCCGTGGTGTCGTCCAGGGACCCGATGGCGGCGTGCGCCCGGGTCACCTCCACGAAGTGCCGGGCGGCGGTGATCTTCGGTCCCATCGAACCGGCGGGAAAGTGGTGCGAGGCAAGCGTCCGGGTGTCGATCCGACCGAGCGCACGCTGGCCCGGAGTGCCGTAGTCGACGTACACCGCCGGTACGTCGGTGAGCATGATCAGCAGGTCCGCACCGAGCTCGATGGCGATGAGTGCGGCCGTCGCGTCCTTGTCCACGACGGCCTCGACGCCGGTCAGCCCGGTCGGGCCTTCGACGACCGGTATGCCGCCTCCGCCGGCCAGGATGACCGTGACGCCGTTCTGGAGCAGGAGCTCGGCGGCGTCGAGTTCCAGCACCCGCTGCGGTGCGGGGGATGGGACAACACGTCGCCACTCGGTGCCGTCCTGATGCACCGACCAGCCCGAGGTGAGCGCGAGCTCGCGGGCGCGCTCCTCCGAGTAGCCGCTCCCGACGTACTTCGTCGGCTCGTTGAAGGCGGGATCGTAGGCGTCGACCACGGTCTGAGTCACCAGCGTGACCGCGCGGCGGCTGAGGCCGGCGTTGGTCAGCGCCTGCTGGACCCAGTACCCGATCACCCCCTGCGTCTCGGCGACCAGGTCGCTGAGCGGGTACGGCTTCGACAGACTCGTGTCGGCGAAGCTCTCAAGCGCCAGCAGCCCGACCTGCGGGCCGTTGCCGTGCACGATGACGACCTCGTTGTCCTCGGCGACCTTGGCCAGCGCCGGAGCGGCCGCGGCCAGGCGGGCGACCTGTACGTCGGCATCCGGGCGCTCACCACGCCGAAGCAATGCGTTCCCCCCGAGCGCGATCACTATCCGCATGCTTCAGAGTGCCACGACAGACCGGGGAAGTCGGGACCTTCGGCCCTGACGGGGAGGTGCGGACCGGCGGTGCAATGGAGGTGTGAGGGGGGTCGGCGGTGAAGGTGCCGGGTCGACACAAGAGCAGCCACTCCCCGTCGCCGTCACCGAGTGACGCTCCGGCCTCCCTCCGACCTCAGCAGCCTCGCGCCCCGGCTCAGTCCCCGGGCGCCGCTCAGTCTCCCGGTCAGTTGAGCCGGAACGGCTGGATGACCTCGGTGCGCCAGCGCTGGGCGCGGTTCGGCGGGTCGTGGTAGACCTCCCACGCATCGCCCGCGCGCGCCCCGTGCTCGGTCGCGAGCCAGTCGTCCAGCGCGCGGTACGCGTCACCCAACTGCTCATAGGTCCCCACATGCCACGCGACGACGACATGCCCGCCGGGCAGGCAGGACGGCAGGATCTGGCGATCGCCGCTGATCCGCACGGCCACCGGGAACCCGGCCTCGACCTCGAAGAGACCGTCGGCCCGGACGTGATACCGGGCGAACGGGAATCCACCCGGCGGGATGCCGTGCCGGCGCAGGTACTCGGCGACCACGTCGAACGCCGTACGGAACCAGCCCCGCACCTCGTCGCGGTGCAGGGTCGCTCGCAGTACGGCGGTGGGTTGCTCGGGCACGATGCGCGATTCGGGGTGATCGGTACGCACGTCTCCTCCCGGGGGGCCAAGGCTCAGCCTACGATCGCGACCCACCCGCTGGCCACGGGGGCGGAACGTCCTCGGCAGTTCGGGACTTTCGGCCCTGTCGGAGCCGGTGGCGCCGGCGGCATTGTTGACGCAGAGGGGGACCTTCCCGGCCCGCCGGAGCGGATGACGGGTGGCACCAACAGGGGGTTGCCACCGACCACGCCGCTTCCCGGCGGGCCGCGGGAAGGTGAATCAACCCAGTGGGGCGCGCAGCTCAAGCACCGTGCCGTGCGGTTGGTTGGACTCCAGCAGGACAGTGCCGCCGAGGGTCTCGGCGCGTTCGCGCAGATTGCGCAGACCGCTCTGGTGCTGTCCGGCGTCGAAGCCGACACCGTTGTCGGCGACCCGGGTGACGACCTCGCCGTCGGCAACGCTGACGTCGACGGTGACCTCGGACGCCTGGGCATGGCGGACGACGTTCGACAACGACTCCCGGATCGCGGCCAGGATCTGCGGCCGCACCCTCACCGGTACGGCGGTGTCCAGTGGACCTTCGCAGGTGAGGTGCGGCCGGAAACCGAGCGAGTCGGCGTACTCCGCGACCAGCGTCTGGACGTCCGCGCGCAGCGATCGGTGGCCGGGCTGGTGATGCAGCTCGAAGATGGCGGCGCGCAGGTCGCGGATGGTGGCGTCGATGTCCTCGACGGCTCGGCCGATGCGTTCCTGCACCTCCGGGCTGACCATCCGATGCATCCCCTGCAGTTGCAGTCCGGTCGCGAACAGTCGCTGGATGACCAGATCGTGCAGATCGCGGGCGATCCGGTCGCGGTCCTCCAGCACCGCGATCATCGACTGGTCGCGCTGCGCCTGCGCACGGTCCAGAGCGAGCGTCGCCTGCCCCGCGAACATCCGGACCAGATCGGTCCCCTCGAGGACGGCGCCGCGTTCGGCCGCAACCAGCAACAGCCCACCGGTCACATGCGTCCCGGCCGGCAGCGGCGCCACCACGCTGCGTCCCAGCGACTTGATCTCCGGTACGTCGGCCAGCCGGCCACTCTCCTTCGCCGCCTGGGCCAGATCGTCGATCACCACCCGCCGATCGCCGTGCACGATGGCACCGAGCACCGGCAGGTCACCCGGCAGCCGTCGGCCGACGTACTGCTGGAACTCCTCGGGCCCGTCGATCGCCTCGATCACCAGGCCGTCGCCGGAGGACAACATCACGACGCCGACCAAGGAGCCGGACACCTCGCGGGCGCGGCGGGCGATCAGCCGGAGCGCGTCGCCGGGGTCGAAGTCGCCGAGCATCAGCTGGGTGATCTCGGCGGTCACCTCGTGCCAGCGGCGCCGGCGCTCGGTGTCGTCGTACAGGCGGGCGTTGTCGATCACGACGCCGGCCGCGGCCGCGAGCGCGGTGACCGCGTGCTCGTCCTCCTCGGTGAAGTCGGCGCCCGCGGCCTTCTCGGTCAGGTAGAGGTTGCCGTAGACGTGCTCCCGGGTGCGGATCGGTACGCCGAGGAAGCTCTGCATCGGCGGGTGGTTCGGCGGGAAGCCGAACGACTGCGGATGCGCGGTCAGGTCGTGGAGCCGGAGCGGCACCGGGTGCTCGATCAGGAGTCCGAGCAGACCGTGTCCCTCCGGGAGCGGGCCGATCGCGGCGATCTCGGCCTCGGTGACGCCGTGGGGGATGAACCGGATCATGCGCTTGCCGTTGGGGCCGACCACGCCCAGCGCGCCGTACCGGGCGCCGACGAGCGCACAGGCCGCGGTGACGATCCGGTCCAGCGTGCCGCTGAGGTCCAGGTCGGTGCCGATCCCGATCACGGCGTCCAGGAGAGCCTTGTCCACCCGGTCCTTCGAAGTCCCTCCCACGCTGTCCACCGTACGGATGGAAGGGCTGGTTGGGAACGACCGTCGGAGGGGTCAGGGCCGCGGGCGCTGACCCCAGGGGACCAGGCGGCGGCCGGTGAGCGACTCGGCGCCGAGGCGGATCAGCCGCTGTTCGGGCAACGGCGCCCAGGTTCGCAGCGGGGTGGCCCGCCGCAGCTGGGAGGCTTCGCCGACCGGTACGACGGACAGGTGGCCGACCGCGGTGACGGTCCAGCCGAGGTGGCGGTCGAGGTCGATCTCGTCCACCTCGAACGCGACCACGTCGCCCCGCTCCGCGGCCCAGAACTTCTCCCCGTCGTCGGAGGCGAACACGATCGTGTCGCCGTCGATCGAGAAGTTGACCAGCCGGACGGCGGGCAGACCGCCCTGGGTGAAGACGAGGCGGCCGACCGGGACGGACTGGAGCAGCCGCAGGCACTCGCCCGGGTCGAGGATCTCGAGCCCGCTGCGATCGAAGCGCCGTGCTGTCCGCATCACCATCTCCGGTTCACCCTGAGGACCGCGTCACCAGGTCCGGATCCGGCGACCACTGACGTGTTCCGGCTCGACCAGGACGAGAACCTCGTTGTCCCCATCCATCAGCCCTCCCCACCTCTGCACCGAGCTCCATCCCGAGACCAGGACGCTCCAGCCCTCACGCTCGGCCTCGTCGATCCCATCCGCCTCGAAGGCCACCGGCCCGTCGCCGTACCGGGCGATCGAGGTCGTTGCTCCGGTCCGGATGATCAGCCTTCGGTCGTGCAGCGTGTAGGTCACCGACATCACCGCCAGCCGGCCGGCCAGCTCGAACCCGAGCCGGCCGGAGTCTCCCGCCGCGACCAGTTCCAGGCACTCGTCCTCCCTGAGGTGGTCCAGGACCGGGTGCAGCGCGGACGATCCGCGCACCGGGATGCGCCGGATGCGGTTGGCCACCGTGGTGTCCAGCGCCCCGGCTAACCGGATCAGCGCCCCAGCCGGCAGCGCGTCCGCGTCGGCTCGCTCGCACCCCTCCGTCCGTGCGAGTCCGACGCGGGTCGCCCGGCTGGACTGGTCATCTCCGTTCGTCGCCCGGGACTGGTTGGACGCTGTCATCACTGGCTCCCCTCAAGCACCTCCTCCCATCTCAGCGGTCCCCCCGTAGGTCGTCGCAGTGCCAGAGGTCCCTGCCGGCCGGGACCTGTGTCACCTGCGGGTGAAGACGAGCAGTTCGGTGCGGCCGCCGCTGAGCGGGACGAAATGGCTGCCGGTGAGCTCGAGGTCGCGCTGGGCCATGAACTGGAGCACCCAGTCGCGCGGCGCGACCGAGTAGATGGCGCCACGTGAAGGCTCGGCCAGCCACGTCTTCGTCATCTGCGAGTCCATGCAGTCGTCGGTGATGAGGTCGAACGCCGCCGTGCCGCCGGGACGGACCACCCGGGCCATCTCGTCGAGGTAGCAGACGGCGGTGACGAACGGGATGTAGCAGAGCAGTTTGTGCGCGTGGACGAGATCGACCGTGGACGAGCCGGTGGACGCCAGCGTGTGGCCGTCGGCCGGGTGGAACGTGAGCTCCGGGAACTCACCGCGGAGATAGCGGACCCAGTCCGGCGCCGTCTCGTAGACGTCGTACGTCTGCGGCCGCAGCGCCATGATCACCCGGGACGTGTACCGGCCGGAGCCCGGCCCGATCTCGAGAACCTTGCCGACGGCACCCGCCTCGGACAGGCCACTGGCCGCGAGCATCGCGCTGACGGTGTCGGCCGTTGCGCCCGGTTCCGAGCTGTAGTTGTCGAGATAGTCGCCGACCGACAGTCCTGCTGCCGTGGCGCGCTTGATCGTTTGTCGCGCCGGCAGGAACGGACTGATCAACGGATCAGTGCTGAACCCACGAACCAGCTGTACGCCGAACGGCCGGAGTACCCCGTTGACCCCTACCTGCAGGCGATCCTTGACGGACATGCGTGTTCCCCCATGCGTTGGACAAGCTCCCCCCGGTCGCCCCGCTCCACACCCTGCCAACCTGCTCTTTGAAAAGTCCAGTACCCAAATGCCCTAGTAAACAAGGCGTTTCCCTGCTAGTCGTCACGGTGAGCCCCAGCTCCGTCGCACACCGATCCTGCCGCCCGGGCGCACGTCAGCGCTCGGTAGCAGCAATCCCACAGGGAGCAGTCGGATCAGAGCAACAACCTTTGCCGCGCCAGGCCTCTCGGCCTTCCTTGGCGGCGACGGCGGCGATGAAGAGGCCGGCGATCGGGTCGGCCCAGGCCCAGCCGAGCGTTGCGTTCAGGAGGAGGCCGGCCAGGAGGACGGCGGACAGGTAGGTGCAGAGGAGAGTTTGGGTGCTGTCGGCAACGACTGCGTCGGAGCCGAGCGCCTTGCCGGTACGACGCTGGGCCCAGGACAGGAACGGCATCACGATGAGGGAAGCGATCGCCAGGCCGATGCCCACCGGTGATGGATCGGGCTCGCTGCCGCTGATCAGGGCACGGGCCGACTCGAAGGTGACGTAGGCGGCGAGTCCGAAGAACGAGAATGCCAGCAACCGGAGCGCCTGGCGCTCGCGAGTCTCGGGCAGCCGATGGCCGAACTGCCACAGGATGATCAGGCCGCTGGACACCTCGACGACCGAATCGAGCCCGAAGCCGACCAGGGCAACCGATCCGGCGACCAGCCCGGCGGTGATGGCGATGGCCGCCTCGATCACGTTGTAGGTCACCGAAGCACCGGCCAGCAGTTGCGCACGCCGGCTCAAGCGACGCCGCTGCTCGGGGTCGGTCGTCCAGGTGGTCGGGCGAGTGCTGAGCTGCAGCGGAATCTGTTGCTCGCTCACGGCTGAACCTCCTGCGCGGCCGTGCCGTAGACCGGGCACAGAGCAACGGCGTCGCCGGTCAGGCCCAGCAACCGCTCGGCGGCCGACAGCAGCTCGAGGGTCGCCTCCGGGTGGGTGAGGCTGAACAGCGAGGCCCGGCCCTGCGGCCGGGAGTCGACCAGTCCGCAGTCACGCAAGCAGGACAGGTGCTTCGACACTGTCGATTGGGCCAGGCCCAAGTGCTCGGTCAGGTCGACGACCCGGTGCTCACCCAGCGTGAGATGCCGCACGATCGCCAGTCGCGACGGATCACTGAACCCGTGGAACAGACACGCCGCCACACTCAGCGCAGCACTCTCGTCGACCGCAGGATCTTTGATGCGCGTTGTCATCGCCATGTGGCGATGTTAGCGCCAGGTGTGCGACGTTGGGAAGGCCGGTGTACCGGTGCGGCATGGCCTGCGCAGGGCTCATTCTTGAGGAATGGGTCAAGAGGTGGGGCGGCTTTCGTACCTGGACTGGTTGCGGGTGCTGGCGGTGTTCGGGGTGTTCGTGTTCCACACGTTGCGGCCGTTCGACGACGCGGACTGGCACGTGAAGAACGCGGAGCGGAGTGAGGGGATCTCGATCGGGATCGCGTTCCTCGGGCTGTGGGGACTCGCGTTCTTCTTCCTGTTGTCAGGCGCAGGTGCCTGGCTGGCGTTGCGGTGGCGGACGGCGGGGGGCTTCGTGAAGGAGCGGCTGCTCCGGTTGCTGCTGCCGTTCGCGATCGCGTACGTGCTGTTGTCGCCGCCGCAGTACCTGCTCGAAGAGAGTCACAAGGGCCGGTCGGGCGCGTCCGTGAAGGCGTTCTTCAGTGACCTGGGTGGGGACGCGCCGCTGTGGCTCCGCGACACCTACCACCTGTGGTTCCTCGTCTATCTGCTGCAGTTCGCGTTGCTCGGTCTGCCGATCTTCCTCTGGCTGCGCGGTCAGCACGGCCGGCGGCTGGTCGACTGGATCGTCCGGCACTGCACACGTCGCGGGTCGATCCTCTTGCTCGCCGTACCGCTCGTACCGGTGCACCTGCTGTTGCTGGCCGCGCCCGGGCCGGATCACGGCTGGGGCGAGTTCGTGTTCTTCTTCGACTTCTTCGTCGTCGGCTTCCTGGTGATGTCGGACGACCGCTTGACCGCGGCGGTACGACGAGACGCCGTACCGGGCCTCATCCTCGGCATCACCGCGTTCGTCACCGGCGTGGCCACCGGGATCATCGACTTCCTCGAGGACTGGTGGGAGGACCCGGGCTACTCGTGGCCGTACGCCTGGTACTCGCTGCTGATCACCCTCGCGGTGTGGGGCTGGCTGGTCGCCGTACTGGGCGGGGGCATGCGTCTACGCGGGTTCCAGCGACCTCTGCCGGCACCACTGGCCCGTGCTGCGATGCCGTTCTTCCTGGTCCACCAACCGATCATCCTGCTGATCGCGTACTACGTCGTCGAGTGGAACGGCCTCTGGTCCAAGTACGCCGTACTGCTGCCTACAGCCTTCGTTGTGTCAGCCGGACTGGCCTGGCTGCTGTCGGCCCTGCCGGGAGTCTCGGTCCTCTTCGGTGTGAAGCGGCAGCGCATGCCCGTCGAGCAGCGGCCCGGCAGAAGCTAGAGTGCGAGACATGCATTCGTCGATCGAAGACTTCGAGATGCCGAACGACGAACAGGTCCACCTGGCGGCCGAATCCTTCCGGTTGCTCGCCGACCCGACCCGCATCAAGGTGCTGTGGGCGCTGCTGCAGGGGGAGTCGTCGGTCGCCTGTCTGGCCGAGCTGGCCGGTGCCGCGCCGGCCGCGGTCAGCCAGCATCTCGCCAAGCTCCGCCTGGCCGGCCTGGTCAAAGGCCGCCGCGAAGGCACCTTCGTCTACTACTCGGCCGCCGACCACCACGTGCAGAGACTGCTCGACCAGGCCCTCTTCCACGCCGACCACCTCGACCGGGAGCTGCCCAGCCACTCCCACCCGGCCTGAGCTCAGACGCTGCGCAGCACCGACACCACGATGCCGAGGATGACCGCGTTGTCCCCGTCGATCACCTCGTACGCCGGGTTGCGCGGCTCCAGGTACACGTGCCCGTTGCGCCGGCGGAACACCTTGACCGTCGCCTCCTCGTCGATCATCGCGGCGACGATCTGACCGGAGTGCGCCTCGGATTGCTGCCGGACCACGACGATGTCGCCGTCGCAGATGGCCGCGTCGATCATCGACTCACCGCGGACCCGCAGGCCGAACACGTTCCCGCGCCCGGTCAGCTCGCGCGGCAACTGCATCACGTCGTCCACATGTTCGATGGCGGCTATCGGCGTACCGGCGGCGATGTCGCCGACGACGGGCACCGGCACCGAGTCCTCACCCGACTCCCGCGTCGCCGTCTCCTGCAGGAACATCCGGACGTCGATCGGCCGGGAGACCGACGGGCTGCGGCGCAGGAACCCCTTGTCCTCGAGGCTGGCCAGATGCTTGGACACCGATGATGAAGACTTCAGCCCGACCGCGTCGCCGATCTGCCGGCTGCTGGGGGCGTAGCCGTACCTGACCACCCAGTCGCGAATCACCACCAGCATCCGCTGCTGCCGCTCCGGCAGTGCCGCCGTGTCCAGGTCCCCGAAAAGCTCCACATCAGTCACCCGCGGAATGTTAGGACCCCGCACCGACAAGTTCCGGGCCCGCCGCGCCGGATCGGCAACATCCGCGATCTGTCTCCGACGTCGCCGGCAAGAACAGGTCGAGTCAGGAGGTTGTCATGAACGTCGGCAGAGCGCGCTGGGCGGTGACCACGGTGTTCTTCGTCAACGGGTGTCTGGTGTCGAGCTACCTCGCCCGGATCCCGTCGATCAAGGTCGAGTACCAACTGAGCGAGAGCGAGTTGGGGATCGTCCTCACCCTGTTCGGTGCGGCGGCGCTGGTGTCGATGCAGTTCGTCGGCGGAGTGGTCGCGCGAATCGGCAGCGGTCGGCTGATCCGCCTGGCCCTGGCGCTGCTGCCGATCCTGTTGGCCGCGGTCGGCCAGGCCCGCGGAGTAGTCCAATTGGGCATCGCGGTCGCGCTGATGGGCCTCGTGCACGGCGCGGTCGACGTCGCCATGAACGCCCACGCCGTCGCCGTCGAACGCCTCCGCGGCCGGCCGATCATGAGCGGCTGCCACGCCGCGTGGAGTGTGAGCGCCGTACTCGCGTCACTCGTGAGTGCCGCGGTCACGCGCGCCGGGGTCGACATCGGTACCCAGTTCGTTGCCGTCGGCGCTGTACTGCTGGTCGCGGGACAGCTCGCGACCCGCGGGCTGCTTCCGCCCTCGGCCGACCAGACACCCAGGAAGAAGCAAACGTCCGGCGGCTGGACCCGTCCACTGGTGATCTTCGGCGCGATGGGCTTCGTCGTGATGATCGGCGAGGCGGCCGTGATCAGCTGGAGCGGCGTCCTCCTGCACGAGTCCCGCGGCGCCGGTCTCGCCACGGCGGGACTGGCCTTCACGGCGTTCACCACCTTCCAGACAGCGGGCCGGGTGATCGGCGACCGTTTGACCGAGCGGTACGGCGCCGACGTCCTGTTCCGTGGTTGCGCGCTGGTCGCCGTGATCGGGCTGACCGTGGTGGTCGCCGTACCGCTGTGGCCGGCGGCGCTCGCCGGATTCGCCCTGGTCGGGCTCGGCGGATCGGTGCTGCTGCCGCTGATCTTCAGCGCAGTCGGCCGGGTCGGAGGGATCGAGGCGGCGACGGCGGTGTCGCAGCTGACCACCTTCACGTACGCCGGAATCCTGATCGGTCCCGCGGTCGTCGGCTGGTTCGCCGCGGCGGTCGGATTGGTCTGGACGTTCACCGGCCTGTTGCCGTTGTTGCTCGGCGTCGCGGCCAACAGCCGGCTGATGGCGGCCAGGTCACCGAAGGGGCACGTTTCCGCCTCAACCTTGACTTCGGAGGAGAGGTAGGAAAAATTCTTCCCAAACAGGGCGGATATGACGGAATGTTTCCGCCATTGGAAAGGGACTGTTACTCGAAGGGCGGGATCGATGACCACTCCTGACAACCTGTCGCGGCGGCTGTTTCTGCAGCGCGCGGCGGTCGGCACCCTGCTGGCCACCGGCGGCGGGACCCTGCTGTCGGCCTGTGCCAGCGGCGGCAGCGACTCTGACAGCTCCGGCGGCGGTGGCGGCGCGGAGAAGACGTCGGAGAACCCGTTCGGGGTCAAGGGCTCCGACCCGCTGGACGTGGTGATCTTCAAGGGCGGGTACGGCGACGACTACGCCAAGGCGCACGAGGACCTCTACAAGAAGAAGTTCTCCGAGACCTCGATCAAGCACGCCGGCATCACCGACATCACCCCGCAGTTGCAGCCGCGCTTCAACGGCGGCAACCCGCCCGACGTCATCGACAACTCGGGCGCCTCGCTGCTGCCGATGTCGACGCTCGCGACCAGCGGTCAGCTGACCGACCTGACCCAGCTGTTCGACGCGCCGTCGGTCGACGACCCGAACAAGAAGGTCCGCGACACGCTCGAGCCGATCGCGCTCGAGGCCGCGATGCTGAACGGCAAGCCGCTGGTGCTCGAGTACGTGCTGACCGTGTACGCGATCTGGTACAACAAACCCTTGTTCACCAAGCACGGTTGGACGCCGGCCAAGACCTGGGCCGAGTTCCTGGCCCTGTGCGAGGAGATCAAGAAGGCCGGGATCGCGCCGCTCGCGCACCAGGGCAAGCACGGCAACTACATCGGCGGTGTCGTGATGGACATGGCCGTGAAGCACGGCGGCCACGACGTGATCAAGGCGATCGACTCGCTCGAGCCGAACGCCTGGAAGCACGAGTCGATCAAGCTGGCCGCCGAGGCGCTGCTGGAGCTCAAGGGCAAGGGTTACATCATGCAGGGCACCGAAGGGCTGGACCACATCCAGTCCCAGACGGCGTGGAACCAGGGCAAGGCCGCGTTCATCCCGTCGGGTTCCTGGCTGGAGAACGAGCAGAAGACCGTGGCACCGAAGGACTTCGAGACCACCGCGACGTACACGCCGTTGCTCGACGGTTCCAAGCTGCCGGTCGACGTCGCCCGGATCGCCGCCGGTGAGAACTTCATCGTGCCGGAGAAGGCGAAGAACAAGGCCGGCGGGCTGGAGTACCTGCGGATCATGCTGTCCAAGGAGGCGGCCGGCAAGTTCACCGAGCTGACCGGGTCGCCGACGATCGTGAAGGGCGCGACCGAGGGCATCAAGCTGAGCGCGGGCGCCGCCTCGTCCGACGCGCTGATCAAGTCCGGCGGCACCAACAACTGGACGCAGTACTTCGCCGGCTGGTACTCGACGATGGACAAGCCGTCCCGCAGCATCTACGCCGAGCTCGCCGCCGCGCGGATCAGCGCCGACGAGTTCTGCAACCGCATGCAGAAACTCGCCGACGACACCGCCAAGGACCCGGGCACGAAGAAGCAGACGCGCACCTAGTCACGCAGGATCTCGGGCAGCCACAGCGACAACTCCGCGGACAGCTCGCGATAGAAGGCGCCGACGAGCACACTCGGCAGTGGCGGAAAACCCGGCGCTGACGGGCCGATCTCCGGTCTACGATCGTCCGATGGACTCTCCACCGGACGGTGTGCTCGCCGCCTTCGGCCTTTCCGCCCAGCCTGTGTTGCTTCCGGGTGGGCAGGGCGAGACCTGGCAGGTGGGGGACGTCGTGGTGAAGCCGGTGGGGTTTGCGCCGGAGGCGGTGTGGCGCGCGGAGGTGCTTGCAGGATTGCCGGATGGGCTGGGGTTTCGGGTGCCCCGGCCGGTGCAGGCGGCCGACGGCTCGTGGGTTGTTGACGGGTGGGAGGCGTCCGGGCTGCTGGAGGGAGCGACCGACGCTGGGCGGCCGGACGAGGTACTGACAGCCGGCGCTGCGTTTCATGAGGCGGTGGCCGAGTTGCCGCGGCCGGAGTTCTTGGACGTGCGCGACGATCCGTGGACCGTTGGCGATCGGGTGGCCTGGGAGGAGCAGCCGGTTGAGGGGAACGAGGAGGTGTTGGTCAAGTTGCTCGAGGCTCGACAGCCGGTGGAGCTCGGCGCGCAGGTGGTCCACGGGGATCTGCTGGGGAACGTGATGTTCGCCGACGGGCTGCCGCCGGCGATCATCGACTGGCCGGTGTACTGGCGTCCGCCGTCGTGGGCTGCGGCCGTCGCCGTGGTCGACGCGCTCTGCTGGTACGACGCCAAGCCTGAACTGGCCGCGCGTTGGTCACACCTCCCGGACTGGGGCCAGATGCTCGTCCGCGCCCTGATCTACCGCATCACCACCGACTACTCCGCCGACCTTCCCGCCAACCGCGACGCCTACCAGCCCGTGATCGACCTGGCGCTCACCTACACCCGCTGAGGCCACCAGAACGGTGCTCAAGGCAAGCACTCCGAGCCCAGCCCCGATCCAGCCCACCGACGAGTAGCCGGCTCCGGCCTCGATCGCCAGTCCGCCGAGCCACGGCCCGGCGGTGATCCCGACGTTGAACGCCGAGATGTTGAAGGCCGCCGCCAGCGTCGGCGCCGACCCGGCCACCGTGAACACCCGCGAGTTCACCGCCGGATTGTTGGCGAACCCGAACGCGCCAATGGCCACGACGGCCGGTACGGCGACCCACGCCGTACCGGTCCACACCGCGAGTACGACGGACGCCGCGATGACTCCGGTCATGCCGACCCGCAGTGTCGCGAACGGACGAGCATCAGCCGTCCGCCCGCCGATCGTGATCCCGGCCAGTGCGCCAACGCCGTACAGAGCAAGAACCACCGGGATCCACTCAGCGGACAGGCCCGTCGAATCGGTCAGCAGGGGAGCGAGGTAGCTGAAGACGACCAGGACCGCGCCGGTCGACAGGGCCGTGGTGCCGTAGGCAAGCCAGAGTGCCGGCCTCGCCATCGTCCGCAGCTCCTGACGGAGTTCCGGCGTACTGTCCGAGCGGCCGCCCGGGATGGTCGCGACCACACCGATCATCGCGAGCGCCGACAAGGCCGCAACCGCCCAGAACGCGGCCCGCCAGCCCAGGTGCTGGCCGATGACCGTCCCGGCCGGGAGACCGACGATGGTGGCGACGGTGAGACCGCCGGCCAGGATGCTCATCGCCTTGGCCCGCGACTCCGGGCCGGCCAGTCCGATGACTGTGACAGCGGCTACCGCCCAGAAACCGGCGTACACGAAGGCTCCGACGATCCGCGTCGCGACGAGCATTCCGTATCCGGGCGTCAGCGCGCCGAGGACGTGCGTGACGACGAACACGGCGAGGAAGGCCAGCATCGCCGCCCGACGGGACCAGCGCAGCGTCACGACGGCCAGGATCGGTGCGCCGATCAGCATCCCGGCCGCGAACGCGGAGATGAGCAGGCCGGCGGCCGGGATCGACACGTCCAGGTCACCGGCGATCTCGGGGAGCAGGCCGGCCAGCATCAGTTCGGACGTGCCCTGGGCGAAGATCGCCAGGCCGAGCACGTAGACAGCGAGCGGCATCGGGTTCCTCTCATATTGGATCAATCAGTGCAAAACGCGCGCGTGCGGCACTGACGGGATTGGTTGGGTCAGAAAGTTCGGAGTGCGGAGGCGACGACGGCCTCCTGGCCGGCCTGCGTCGCGCCACCGCGGGCCGCGACGCGCAGTCCGCTCAGGACGACGAACACGTAGTCGGCGAGCGCGGTCGGGTCATGGTCGGCATCGACCTCACCCGCCGCCTGAGCGGCCCGGAAGGCCGCGGTGAGCGCCTCGATCTTGACGGCATGGTCGCGGTCGAGCGCCTCGGCGACCTCAGGCTCGTGCGGCGCGAGCTCGACGAGCGTGTTGACCACCAGGCAGCCGAGTGGGTCAGCCGGGTCCGGCTCGACCGCGTCCCACAGGATCTGGCGGACGCGCTCGCGGATCGGCAGGTCGCTGCTCCGGATCAGCTCGAGTTGCCGCGCGGTCTTGGTCTCCAGGTAGCGCCGGATGGCCCGATCGAACAGGACGCGCTTGCTGCTGAAGGTGTTGTAGATGCTGCTCCGCCCCAACCCGGTGGCCTCGCAGAGGTCCTGGGTCGAGGTGCCTTCGTAGCCGAACGTCCAGAACGTCCTCATCGCGGCATCGACGGCGCGATCCTCGTCGAACGTCCTCGGCCTGGCCATGCGAATCACCCTAACACGTTCTAGATCGATCGATCCAAAACCCGATCGAGGCCCGACGATCTGCATCGATAGCATTTGGCCATCGAGGCGAGTGCCGGAAGCTCTTCGACAGAGCGGCGGGCACTCGCCTTGACTTGGGGATCTGGGGTTGGGACTGGGGGGCTCAGTGCGCTTTCGGGACCGGCCGTCCGCCGAAAGTGAGGAGCTTCTGTGAGGCTGTACAAACCCGGGGCGGTGGCTCTTGCCCTCGCCCTGGTCGCCGGCGTGGCCGCAGTGGTGACCATCAGTCGCCCGGCCGCCGCCGACGAGACGAAGACCGTGTCCTACCGCGGATACGAGGTGCAGGTGCCTTCGAGTTGGCCGGTCGTGGACCTGGCCGCCAACCCGACCACATGCGTCCGTCTCGACCAACCTGCTGTCTACCTCGGCCGCAGTACCGCTCAGGCCGATTGCCCCGCCCACCTGGTCGGCCGCAGCGAGGGCATCGTGCTCGAGCCGCTGACCACGGCCCAGGAGTCCACGCCCGGTCTGCTGCGCCGCGTCGTACGGGATGCCGGTGTGCTGGCGACCGCCTACTACACACCCGGTGGCGAGCAGGCGGCGAACGACGTACTGGCCACCGGCCGGGTGGTCACGAAGTCCAAGTCAGCACAGGCTGTCCAGCCGGCCGCGGTCACACCGACCGTGGTTGCCTCGGGCACCTTCAAGGGCTACGCCTTCGACACCTGTGACGCGCCGAGTCAGTCGACGATGGACGCCTGGCTGCCGACCTACAAGGCCGTCGGCATCTACATCAGCGGCGGCCTGCGCGCGTGCCAGCAGCCGAACCTGACCCCGGACTGGGTGTCGACGAACGCGAGCAAGGGCTGGCAGTTCCTGCTGATCGACGTCGGCATGCAGGCACCGTGCAGCTCGTACTCGAGCAAGATGTCGACCGTCCCGGCCACCGCGCTCGCGCAAGGCAAGACTGCTGCGGCGAACGCCGTGGCGGCCGCGCAGGCACTCGGCTTCGCCCAGCGCAGTGCGATCTACAGCGACATTGAGGCCTACCCGTCCA
Source organism: Kribbella sp. NPDC049174 (assembly GCF_043197365.1). NCBI lineage: Bacteria > Bacillati > Actinomycetota > Actinomycetes > Propionibacteriales > Kribbellaceae > Kribbella > Kribbella sp. NPDC049174. Next base: position 1,708,177 of record NZ_JBICSZ010000001.1, read on the forward strand.
CTGCGGCCTGCAAGGCGTCGGTGCTGTCCTACCTGAGCGGCTGGACCCAGGAGCTCAACGCCCGCGGGTACGTCGGCGGTGCGTACGTCGCAGCCGGCTCGGGTGGCGTCGACCTGGCGAGTGCCTACACCAGTACGGCGTACACGCGGCCGGACAACCTGTGGTTCGCGCACTGGGGCTCATCGCCGGTCGGCACCAGCAGGTTCATCCCGGCGACGTACTGGACCAACCACCAGCGAGTGCACCAGTACCAGGGCAACATCAAGGAGACCAACGGCGGGGTCGAGGTCAACATCGACAAGAACTGGGTGGACCTCACCGCACCGCCGCCACCGGTCAGCAGCTTCAGTGTCACCGGGGGACCAGGCGCGGCGACGCTGCGGTGGACCAAGCCGGCCAACACGACCGTCGCCCAGATCATCGTTCGCGGTGCGTCGGGCAACACCCCGCCGGCGCTGCCGACCTCCGGTGCCGCGATCTACGGCGGCACCGCCAGCATGTACACCATCACCGGTTTGCCGAACTCGGCCAGCTACGCCTATCGGGTCTTCGTGAAGGACAGCACCGGCAAGATCGGTCCGGGCGTCGATACACGGCTGGTCGGCACGACGGCCACGATCACGGCCAGTGCGGCCACGATCATGTACACCCGCGCTTCCACGCTGAGCACCACGGTGACGCGGATCAACGACGGCGCCAAGCTGGCCGGCGTGCCGGTCGTGCTGTATTCGAAGGCGAAGACCGCGTCGAAGTGGTCCGTGGCCGGCCAGTTCACCTCGGATGCGAACGGTGTCGTCAGCTCGGCGCAGACGCCGGCTGTGTCGACGTACTACATGTGGGGTTACAACGGCGCGACCGGGCTCCTGGGCACGCGGAGTGCCGCGTTGCTCGTGCAGGTGCAGCCGGCGATGTCGGCGTACCTGGTCCCGGGGTCGATGGTGCTGGGGAAGGCGGCGGCGCTGTACGGGTACCTGAACCCGCCGCACGCCGGGATGACCGTCTACCTGCAGCGGCGCTCGGGGACGAGCTGGGTCGCGGTGACGACGGGCAAGCTGGCGACGAACGGGAAGTACGCGTTCAGCATCAAGCCGACGGCGCGTGGCACGTACACGTACCGGGTGGTGTGGCTGGCTGACGCTGATCACCAGGGCACGCAGACGGCGTCGAAGGTGCTGACCGTCAGCTGAGCTTGGGTCCTTGTGGGTGAGGCCGGCCGCCGCTTGGGTGGCCGGCCTCGCTGTTCTATTGCTGATCGCGATGAGCTTGATCGGAAACAATCGCTTTTCGTGATGCTGCCGACCACTTAGCGTCGTGGGTATGGAAACCATCTATCCCGTCAACGGTGTCGAACTGTGTGCCGAGACCTTCGGCGACCCGGCCGACCCGGCTGTGCTGCTGATCCACGGCGCTTCGGCGTCCATGCTCTGGTGGCCGGAGCAGCTGTGCGCTCAGTTGGCCGGCCGCGGGCGGTACGTGATCCGGTACGACCAGCGTGACACCGGGCGATCGACGTCGTACCCGCCGGGCCGGCCCGGGTACTCGATGCGTGACCTGGCCGCCGATGCGGTCGGTCTACTGGATGCCTTGGGCATCGATCGGGCCCATGTGGTCGCTCAGTCGATGTCCGGCGGGGTGGCGCTGGTCCTCGGTGTCGACCATCCGGCCAGGGTCGCCTCGGTGACCTTCGTGTCGACGAGCACCGGCGCCGACGACCTTCCGCCGCCCTCCGCCGACATGCCTCGCCTCGGCAGTCCCGACTTCGCGGACCGCGCCGCGTTGGAGGAGTACGTCGTACAGTCGGCGGCCGCGGAGATGGGTCCGCTGTTCGACGCGGGGTCGACGCGGGACCTGGTACGGCGGGACATCGAGCGGGCTCGTGACTTCGAGGCGTCGTTGACGAATCACTTCGCGATGGACTTCGACGGTCCGGTGCACGGTGGCTTCGGCGATCTCTCGATGCCGGTGCTGGTGATCCACGGTGAACTGGATCCGTTGCTGCCGTTGGCGCACGGGGAGGCGGTGCGCGATGCGGTGCCTGGTGCGTCGCTCGTTGTGTTGAAGGGTGCTGGGCATGGGGTGCCCTCGAAGTTGTGGGGCGAGTTCGTCGATGCCGTCATCCAGCACACCGGGGGACGATGATGCTGCACGCGGTGTGGGTTCCGTTGTTCGACGAGTTGGCGGATCCGCTGGTGGTGGCGCGGCTCGCGGCGTCGGCCGAGGAGGCGGGTTGGGACGGGTTCTTCGTCTGGGACCAGCTGTGGTGGCGGCCGCCGATCTCCGCGGTCGCGGATCCGTGGATCACGTTGGCGGCGGTCGCCGTCGCCACCGAGCGGCTGCGGATCGGGCCGATGGTGACACCGGTCGCCCGCCGCCGGCCGGTGAAGCTGTTGCGCGAGACAACGACACTGGACGTGTTGAGCAACGGCCGGCTGACGTTCGGGGTGGGGCTCGGCGGCGATCGGTTCGCGGGGGAGTTCTCGCGGTCCGGTGACGAGACGGACGACCGGGTTCGTGCCGAGCAGCTGGACGAGTGTCTGGAGATCCTGACCGCCGGCTGGTCGGGGGAGACGGTCGACCATCGCGGCAAGCACTACCTGGTCGACTCGGTGCGCTTCGAGCCTCGGCCGGTGAACGGCAGGATCCCGATCTGGGGTGCCGGCTTTCCGGGCAACCTCAAGCCGATCCGGCGAGCGGCGCGGTACGACGGGTACTTCCCGGTCAACCTGACGTCGCCGGACCAGGTGGCATCGGCCGTCGCAGCCGTGTCGGCGGAACGCGGTTCGCTCGACGGGTTCGACATGGTGATCGCGTTGCCTCCGTCGACCGACGTACGCCCGTATGCCGCCGCCGGTGCCACGTGGTGCCTGACGGACTTCGACCCGGCTGCGCTGCGGCTGGCCGACGTACAGGACGTGGTGCGGTCGGGACCGCCGCGCTGAGTTGCTGCCGATTCTTGTTCGATGACGGAGCGTCACCAGGGCGACGTCTGTTGTCCTGCCGCCGACGGGTGTGTAATCGAAGCAATGTGAGCACTCCGCGCGCGGAGTGGGGGCACGGGAGGTCGCATGGCGAGTGTCAGCGAACGTACCGGGATCACCGAACGCACCGGCACGCCGATTGCCGCCGGGACGGCGCGGCGACCGCTCGGGCAGGTGATCGGCCGGCTGCTGTCCACAACCGACCACAAGGTGATCGGTCAGCTCTACCTCGTCACGTCGTTCCTGTTCTTCCTGGTCGCCGGCGTGATGGCGCTGATCATCCGCGCCGAACTCGCCGAACCCAGCCTGCAGTTCGTGAACGAAGAGGTCTACAACCAGCTCTTCACCATGCACGGCACGATCATGCTGCTGCTGTTCGCGACCCCGCTGTTCGTCGGCTTCGCGAACGTCGTGATGCCCGTGCAACTCGGCGCGCCCGACGTCGCGTTCCCACGCCTGAACATGTTCAGCTACTGGCTGTTCCTGTTCGGCGGACTGATCACGATGGGCGCGTTCTTGACCCCGGGCGGTGCGGCCGACTTCGGCTGGACGGCGTACGCGCCGCTGTCGACGGCCGAACGCTCACCGGGCGTCGGCGGTGACCTGTGGATCATGGGCCTGTGGATGGCCGGTCTGGGCACCATCCTCGGTGGCGTCAACTTCGTCACCACGATCATCACCATGCGCGCACCCGGGATGACGATGTTCCGGATGCCGATCTTCTGCTGGAACATCCTGATCACATCGATCCTGGTGCTGATCGCGTTCCCGATCCTCGCCGCCGCGCTGTTGATGCTGGAGGCGGATCGAGCCCTCGGGGCTCAGGTCTTCACGGCGGCGAACGGTGGTGCGCTGTTGTGGCAGCACCTGTTCTGGTTCTTCGGGCATCCAGAGGTGTACATCATCGCGCTGCCGTTCTTCGGCATCATCACCGAGATCCTGCCGGTCTTCAGCCGCAAGCCGGTGTTCGGGTACTTCGGTCTGGTCGCGGCGACGCTGGCCATCGGCCTGCTCTCGATCGCGGTGTGGGCGCACCACATGTTCACCACCGGTGGCGTCAACCTGCCGTTCTTCTCGTTCATGACGTTCCTGATCGCGGTGCCGACCGGGGTGAAGTTCTTCAACTGGATCGGCACGATCTGGGGTGGTTCGGTGTCGATGGAGACGCCGATGCTGTGGGCGGTCGGGTTCCTGGTGACCTTCCTGTTCGGCGGTCTGACCGGGATCATCCTGGCGTCGCCGGCACTGGACTATCAGCTCAACGACTCGTACTTCGTGGTCGCGCACTTCCACTATGTCGTCTTCGGAACCGTGGTGTTCGCGATGTTCGCCGGGTTCTACTTCTGGTGGCCGAAGATGACCGGGCGGATGCTGGACGAGCGGTTGGGGAAGCTGCACTTCTGGCTGCTGTTCCTCGGCTTCCACACCACGTTCCTGGTGCAGCACTGGCTGGGTGTCGAGGGGATGCCGCGGCGCTATGCGGCGTACGGCGCGAACGAGGGCTTCACCACGCTGCATCAGGTGTCCAGCGTCGGCGCCTTCGTGCTCGGTATCTCGACGCTGCCGTTCCTCTACAACGTCTACAAGTCCCGGCGCTCCCCACGCGTCACCGTCGACGACCCGTGGGGCTGGGGCCGCTCGCTGGAGTGGGCGACAAGCTGTCCGCCTCCACGCCACAACTTCGAGAAGCTCCCACGCATCCGCTCCGAAAGCCCCGCCTTCGACTACCACCACCCCGACATAGCCCTCACCGAATACAGCGCCAACCGAGCCCCCGAGGACAGCCTCCTGGACGCCGGCGAAGACCAAGGCCGCGTAGACCACCTCAAATCCGAATCACCCGACGACAACACCCCCAACCCACCAACCGCCCACCCCTAACTCCAACCCCGCCCGGCGGATGAGGTGTCAGGCGGAGAGCTGGTTGAGGAGGGTGGTCAGGTGGTCGCGGGCGGATTGGGGTGGAGGGCCGGTAGAGGCCAGGAGGTTGAGGGCTTGGGTGTAGGTGTCGACGTCTTCTCGTTTGTCGAGGTAGAGGGCGCTGGTCAGGTGCTCCAGGTAGACGACGTCGGGTAGGTCGCGCTGGGGGAAGCGGAGGATGGTGAAGGCGCCTCCGGTGGCGGCGTGGCCGGGGCTGTCGACCGGGATGATCTGGAGGGTGATGTTCGGGCGGTCGACGGCGGAGCGGAGTGCGTCGAGTTGATCGCGCAGCACCTGCAGCCCGCCGATCGGGCGGAGCAGGACGGACTCCTCGATGACGGCCCAGAGCTTCAACGGGGGCTCACGATCCAGGACGCGTTGGCGCCTGGTGCGGAGGTCGGCGACGCGCTCGACCTCGGCCTCCGAGCGCGCGCTGTCGGGGGTCAGCCGGGCGACGGCACGGGCGTAGTCGGCGGTCTGCAGCAAGCCTGGCACGAACTGGATCTCGTACGTCCGGATCAGTTCGGCCGCCGCCTCGAGCCCGAGGTAGGCGTCGAACCAGTCCGGCGTCACGTCGCCGTACCGATGCCACCAGCCGCGGTTGTTCGCCTCCCGGGCCAGCTGCAGGAGTCGCTCCCGCTCGCGCGTCTCGCTGACGCCGTACAGCGTCAGCAGGTCCTGGACGTCGCGCTCCTTGAACCCGACCCGGCCCAGCTCCAGCCGGCTGATCTTCGACTCCGACGCCCGGATCGCCCACCCGGCGTCCGACCGGCTCACCCCCGCTCGCTCCCGCAAGCGCCGCAGATGACTGCCGAGCATCATCCGCAGCGCTGTCGGCCCAACCTCACCCTGCCCCGCCATGAACCCACAATACAGCACTATCGAACATATGTTCTAGTCGGTTCGAGCCTCCGCAAGCGCCAGCCAGTGGTCGACCGCGGCGGGGGTGAAGTGCCGGATCGCCCAGTCCACCATGCGCAAACTCATGTGTGCCCAGAGTGGTCGGAGTACGTCATCCGGGAAGCCATCGAGTACGGCGTCGAGCCGCGCGACGACCGTAGAGTCGGGCTTGTCGCCATGTACCCCGAAGCGGAGCGTGACGAGGTCCAGCCGGCGATCGCCGCGACCTGCGCCGTCCCAGTCGATGATGCCGGTGATCGTGCCGTCGACGGCGAGCAGGTTGCCGGGGTGGTAGTCGACGTGCACCGCATCGTCGCCACGCAGCGGCCCGGGATGCTCGGCGCCGACCGTGGTGATCCAGTCGTCGAGGCGAGCGGTACGGCGGTTGTGCGCGCGGAGGGGACCGTGCAGGCAGAAGCCCGGCCCGTCCTCACGCAGGAACAACGCGAGCGACGGGATGTCGGGACGCTCCGCCAGCAGGCCGGCCTGGAGTTCGTTGAACGCCAGCGCCTGGTCCAGCCCGTCTGAGTCGAGCTCCGTGATCGGTGCCCCGGGCAACAGTTCCTGCACGGTGGCGATCGCGGATCCGAGCTGCACGGCCAACTGCGTCTCCGGCACCGGCGCACCGGCAGCACGCACCGCTTCGGACACGGCGACCGGACCCGCCAGCAGATCCTCGAGCCGCGTGCCCGGCCGCCATTTCAGCACCGAACGCCGGCCATCAGGCCACCGCACGAACGCTGCCCCGACCTGCCCACCGGCACACGGTCCCTCGACAACCAGCCGTACGCCGGCTTCCTCCGCCAACTGAGCAGCTACCCGCTCAGCATCCATCCGCTCAACCCGACCCCAAGGCGAACTCATTCGGCTCCTCGTCAGCTAGGCACCCGCCAGGTGCGCAGTCTGCTCGGTGGAGCCGCGTGTGTCGAACAGTTAGTCGCGCAGGTACTCCGCGCGCCAGCGCTGGATGCTGGGGTCCGCTGGGCTGGGGGACTGGACGACCTGGATCAGTCGAAGGTCCGGTCTGGCGAAGGACTCGATGGCGGCGCGGGTCAGCGGCCAGGGTGGGCCTTCGACCGCCTCGTCGGGTTGGTTGTCGGGGCGGGCGGCGGCGATGACCAGGAGGGTGCCGCCAGGGGCGACCTGTTCGCCGACCTGTTGGGTTGCGGCTGACTGCAGCTCGATCGGGAGGGCTTGGACGGTGTAGATCTCGACGACCAGGTCGAAGGCGCGGTGCCACCGCGGTGGTGGGGCGAGAAGGTCGGCGGTGACGTAGTGCGCCTTGGAGTCGGGGTGGTTCCGGCGAGCGGCCTCGATCGCGGTGGGGGAGATGTCGAAGGCGGTCGTGTCGAACCCGAGGTCGGCGATCAGCTCCGCGTCCCACCCGGTCCCGGCGCCGACGATCAGCGCGGTCTTGCCGGCACCGGAAGGCTGCGACTCCTCGACCCACTCGGCCAGCAGCGGATGCGCCGCACCGCGATCCCACGGCACCACCGCGTCGCCTTCCGACGCGGCCGAGTAGAGCCGCTCGAACCAACCAGTGGGATCCTCTTGATCCAGCGACTCGCGCGCGATCCGCCGCGCCAGGACGTCGGGATCCTCCGCCGGTTCACTCATCCACAGCTCCTTCGTGTATCGCCCGCACGGTTTGCACGGTGTCAACATCATCCGGCCTCTTGTCGTCGCGATAGCGCAGCACTCGCGCGAACCGCAACGCCATGCCGGCCGGGTACCGCGGGGACGTCTGCACCCCGTCGAAGGCGATCTCGACCACCACCTCCGGCCGCAGGTAGACGGTGTACGAATCCCGCCGTACCTCCAACTCCTGGAAGCGCTCGGTCTGCCACCGCAGCAGCTCGTCCGTCAGTCCCTTGAACGTCTTGCCGAGCATCACGAACTCACCGGTCTCCGAGTCCCGAGCGCCCAGGTGCAGGTTCGACAGCCAGCCCGTACGACGGCCGTGACCCCACTCGGCCGCCAGCACGAGTAGGTCGAGCGTGTGCGTCTGTTTCACCTTGACCCAGCCAGACCCACGCCGACCGGCTTCGTACGGCACTGTCAGGGACTTCACCATCACGCCCTCGTGCCCGCGCTTCACCGCATCGACGAAGAACGCGTGCCCCGACTCGGCATCGTCGGTGACGAGCCGCGGGATCCGTTGCTCCTCGGGGATCAGTTTGCTCAGCCACTCGTGTCGCGTCGCACCGTCGAGCCCGAGGAGGTCTTGACCGTTCTGATGCAGGATGTCGAAGAAGTACGGCGTCAACGGCACTGAATCCGGCCCGGTCGCCGCACGTGTCGCGGTTCGTGATCCTGTGACCTGGAACGCCTCCGGCCGCCCGTCGGTCTTCAAGGCGATCAGTTCACCGTCGAGCACGACCTGCTCCGCATCCAACGCGAGCACGGCGCTGACCACTTCAGGCACCCGGCCAGTGATGTCGTCGAGCGTCCGCGTGTACACCACGACCTTGGACCCGTCACGGTGCGCCTGGATCCGGATCCCGTCCAGCTTCCACTCGAGCGCCGCCGGCGTACCCGTCTTGCCGAGCGCCTCGGCCACGCTGGTCGCCGACTGCGCCAGCATCGGTTGCACCCCGCGCCCGACCTCCAAGCCGAACTGCGCCAGCCCAGCCTCTCCTTCGGTCAGTGCGGCGACCGCTACCGGAGCCGCCGCACCACGCAGCATGGTCGCGGCCCGGATCTTTTCCAGCGGGATCCCGGTCGCCCGTGCGACCGCGTCGGCCATCACCCCATCGAGCGCGCCCTGCCGCAGCTCGCCGCCGACGAGCAACCGCAGGAACTGCTGCTCGGCCTCGGTCGCCCGCCCGAACAGCGCGTCGACCGCCTCCCGCCTGCGCGCCTGTGAACCGGGACCGGCCATGACAGCGAGCTCCGCGAACGCCCGATCGACCTCCGCGACAGTCAGCGATGGCGCCTCGGCCGGCGCCGCCGCGTCCATCAGCGTCCGCCAGCCGACCCCGGTCCGGCGCTGGCGCAGCTCGCCGGACAGATAGGTGACCACGACCTCGGTCTCGTCCGGATCGGTCGCGGTGGCCAGCAGTCCGGCGATCAGCTCGGCCTTCTTCAGGCGCGAGCGAGTCCCGGCCAGCCCGGTCGACGTCTCGACCACCTCGGAGAGCAACATGCCCCCAGTCTCACCCATCCCACCGACACTTTCGGTCACCATAACTTTCCCGACCGCCCACGCATCGAACGTTGCAAGTCCATCGCTGGGGATGATGAGGGGACACAATGCGACGCACGCTAGCCGCGGCAACTGGTCTCGCACTGACCGCTGTCCTGACCACACCAGCCGCGGCCGCACCGTCGGTGGCCGGCGCGACGGTCCCGTGCGCGGTGGGGGCCGCGTCCGCGACGGCAGGCGACCACTTCGGTACCTACCTCGAGGCGACGAAGCCGATCACGCGGACCGACAGCACGAGTGCTCGCGGCGCGCTGGATCTTCCCATCCGGTTCTACTCCGACTGGTTCGTGAACCCGGATGCCGACTGGAACACGCGGGTGTTCGGCGGCTACCTGGTCGCCGGGGACATCCTGTACGACTTTACGTACTGGGTGCAGCGTCCGGCCGAAGTACCCAAGGACAGCCGGCTGATCCGGATCGGCGGCGGCTGGACCGGGTTCCGGGCTTTGGTGACGTCGCAGCCGATCGGGTCGGATCCCGAGCCGGTCCAACGGCAGTACGGGCTGCACGCGGACGGGACGCTCTACCGGTGGGTGGTGCGGTACGTGAACGACAAGCCGGTCTGGACGCGCAACGGGGTGTTCAGCGGGTTCTCCGCGGTCAAGACGATGGCGCTGTTCAGCCGGACGGCGACGTACGACACCCTGCTGGTGACGACTCGCGGGGGAGCGCTGTACACCGTTCGGATCCCGCACAGCCAGCCGACGACGCCGGTCGTCAAGAAGGTCCGTGCGTCGACCTGGCAGGGTTTCGAGACGCTGGTGGCCAGTCGCTGCGGCCGCACCGGAACACTGCTGCTCGGCATCGACAAGGACATCCGCTCCGGATACCTGTACGCCGTCGGCCACGCGAACGGGACCGCCACGGTGATCCAGAGCCTCGGCAAGGTGCCCGGCACCTTCCCGTACCCGTTCGACTTCCGCCTGATGAACCTCGGCGTCGACGAGCCGTTGTTCGGGGAGTGAGTCTTCCCGGGCTCCCTGACCCTCAGGGTGGGTCAGGGAGCCGGCGGGAGGTCGTCGAGGAAGGCGGCCGTCGGGGTGAAGAACAGGGTGCCGGTCACCGCGGTCGAGAAGTCGAGGATGCGGTCGTAGTTGCCCTCGGGCTCGCCGAGGAACATCCGGCGCAGCATCAGCTCGGTGACCGACGGGGACTTCGCGTAGCCGATGAAGTAGGTGCCGAAGGTCTGCGTCCCGATCGTCCCGAACGGCATGTTGTCGCGCAGGATCTGCAGCTCGTTGCCGTCCTCGTCCTCGATCACGTTCAGCGCGATGTGCGCGTTCGCCGGCTTCACCTCGTCGGACAGCTCGATGTCCTCGAGCTTGGTCCGGCCGACCACGAGCTCCTGCTGCTCGACCGTGAGCGCGTTCCACGCCTTCAGGTCGTGCAGGTACTTCTGCACGATCACGTAGCTGCCGCCCGCGAAGTCCGGGTCCTCGGCTCCGACCAGTACGGCGTCCTGGGCCTCGGAGCCGGTCGGGTTCTCGGTCCCGTCGACGAAGCCGAGCAGGTCGCGCATCTCGAAGTACTTGAAGCCGTGGACCTCGTCGACCACCGTCGCGGCGCCGTCGAGGCCGTTCATGATCTGGCCCGCGAGCTCGAAGCACTGGTCCTGGTGAGCGGCGCGGATGTGGAACAGCAGGTCGCCGGGCGTCGAGACCGCGTGGTGCTTGGCGCCGCGCAACTCGGCGAACGGGTGCAGCTCGGCCGGTCGCGGGCCGCTGAACAGCCGGTCCCACACGTCGGAGCCGATGCTGGTCACGCAGGACAGGTTCCCGGCCGGCACGCGGAAGCCGACCGAACGGATGAGACCGCTGACCCGCTCGAGCAGATCGCGGGTCTTCTCCTCACCGCCCGGCTCGATCCGGACCACCAGAAAGATCGCCGATCCGGTGAGTGGCATCAGCACCGATTGCGGCAGTACGCGCGTCGAAGCGGTCGGTCCCGGGGTCGGATTTGTCACCACTGCGCTCTCCTCCGAGTGCTACTTGTCCCGATCTTCTAGAGTCCACTCATGGACCCGCAACAAGGCGAGCCGCGCCCGCAGGATTCGCCACGCCCCGGCCCATATTCGCAGCCCGGGCAGTACCCACCTCCGGCACCCCACCCGCAGCAGGGGCCGTATCCGCCGCCGGGTCCGAACCAGCAGCCGCCGTACCCCCAGCCGGGTAGCTACCCACCGCCGGGCACCTATCCACCGCCGGCCCAATACCCGCCAGGGCAGTACCCGCCGCCGGCCCAATACCCACCGCCGGGCCAATACCCGCCAGGGCAGTACCCGCCCCCGGCCCAATACCCACCGCCTGGCCAATACCCGCCGGGGCAGTACCCGCCGCCGGGCCAATACCCGCCCGGCCAATACCCACCGGGGCAGTACCCACCGCCTGGTGGTCAGTACCCGCCGCCGTACCCGGGGCAGTTCGCCGTCCGCGAGCCCAGCATCGTCGCGGCTCCACCGAATACGCCGTACCACCGCCTGGCCCGCACCTCGAAGCACCGGTGGTGGCGCCCGATCGTCGGCACCCTGTTCCTCGCCGCCGGCGCGTTCTTCCTCACCGCGGCCGTGCTCGTCGCCTGGGAGATCGTCCACAGCCTGATCACCGGCGAGTTCCCGGAGCCTCAGGGCAGCGACATCTTCCCGAGCGATACCGAGAACCTCGCCGTCACCCTGGTGATGCTCGGCATCCTCACGCCGCTCGTGCTGCTCGCCGCCTGGCTGGTGCAACGCCGCCCGTGGTTGAGCGTCGCGTCCGTCCTCAACCGGGTCCGCTGGCGCTGGCTGCTGCTGTCCTGCCTGCCCGCCCTCGGCTACCTCGTCCTCTCCTACGCCCTCGGGATCCTGGTCGAGCAGATCTTCCCGACCGAGGACCCGATCGCGACGGACGAGGGCTCGTGGGTCGGTCTGGCCGCGTTCGTCGTACCGGCGCTGGTGATCCTCTTCCTGGTCCCGTTCCAGTCGGCGGCGGAGGAGTTCGTGTTCCGCGGCTGGCTGATCCAGGCGATCGGCGCCTACGGACCGGACCAGGTGACCGGCCGCGCGCAGTGGTTCAGGGCGCTGCTGCGGACGCCGTGGCCCGGGATCGTGATCAGCAGCGTGGCGTTCGTGTCGGCCCACGGGTACACCGGCTGGGCGATGGCCGACATCTTCGTGTTCGCCATGACGATCGGCTGGCTGACCGTCTACACCGGGGGACTGGAGGCGGCCATCTCGGTGCACGCGCTGAACAACCTGTTCGCGTTCTTGTTGCCTGCGGCAATGGGTCAGCTGGACGGCTGGGACGAGCAGGGCGGGGCGCCGTGGACCTTGCTGCTCGTGGATGTGCCCTGCCTGGCGTTCTACGCGACCGCGGTCGTCTGGCTGGCCAAGCGCCACCGGATCGCCCGGGTGAGCTGAGAAAACCGGAGGAGAACTGTCGGTGCGGTCTGGCAAGGTATCGGCCGTGACGAACGTGAAGACCGAACCGATCGAGGCCGTCCTGTTCGACTGGGGCGGCACGCTGGCGACCTGGCACGACATCGACCTGTACGCCGTCTGGCGGTCGGTGGCGGAGTTGATCGACGACGCCGAGGCGGACGAGCTGGCGGCCCGGCTGCACCAGGCGGAGAGCTCCGTGTGGCTGCGTTCGCGCGACGAGCACCTGAGCAGCACACTCGAGGAGGTGTGCCTGCTGGCCGACGTGGTGATGACGCCTGCGGCCCTGGCGGAGTACGAGCGTCAGTGGCACCCGCACACCGAGCTCGACCCGGACGCCGTCGGGATGCTGCAGGAGCTCCGGGCCCGCGACCTGAAGCTCGGCGTGCTGTCGAACACGATCTGGTCGCGCCGGCGGCACGAGGAGATCTTCGCGCGCGACGGCGTCCTGGAGCTGCTCGACGGCGCGGTCTACACCAGCGAGATCCCGCACACGAAGCCGCATCCGGAGGCGTTCCTGGCCGTGATGAAGGCGGTCGGGGTGACCGACCCGGCCCGGTGCCTGTTCGTCGGCGACCGGCTGTTCGACGACGTCTGGGGCGCGCAGAACGTCGGCATGCGGGCCGCGCACATCCCGCACAGCGCGATCCCGGTCGAGCAGATCGGCCACACGGAGGGTACGCCGGACGCGACCATCCACCGGCTCTCCGAGCTCCCCGCCCTGATCGACACCTGGAACAAGGCCGCCGTCTGAGCCGTCCCGTCACGTTCCCGACGCGCTACGGCTAGCCGCCGGACACCGACTCTGGTTAACGTCCAACCTCCGAGCTATCCGCCCATGGAGGTTTTTGACCATGCTCAGCACCCGCCGTAGATTCGCCGCGCTCGTGGCAGCCGCCGCGCTCGGCCTCACCCTCACCAGCGGTATCTCGCAGGCCGCCGGTGAGCAGACCGCACGGGAGACCGAGGCGGCGGCGGCCGTCACCGACGGTCCGCTGCACGTGATGTCGTACAACCTGCGGTACGCCAGCGACACCCCGCCGAACGAGTGGAGCGCGCGGCGGCCGGTGATGCGGGAGCAGTTGCGTACTGCGCGGCCGCAGCTGATCGGCACGCAGGAGGGGCTGTACGCCCAGTTGCAGGACCTCGCGACCGACCTCGGGCCGTCGTACGACTCGATCGGGCTGGGACGCGAGGGCGGCAGCAAGGGCGAGTTCATGATGATCTTCTTCGACACCCGCCGGCTGCAGCCGCTGGAGTACGACCACTACTGGCTGTCGGACACGCCTGAGGTGATCGGCTCCAAGACTTGGGGTGGTTGCTGCGCGCGGATGGTGACGTGGGTCCGGTTCAAGGACAAGGCGACGTCGAAGGAGTTCTACGCGATCAACACGCATCTGGAGGCATTCGACGCGACCGCACGGTCGAAGTCGGCCGACCTGATCCTGCAGCGGATGACCGCACTTGACCCGGCGCTGCCGGTGATCGTGACCGGTGACTTCAACGAGGCGGCCGCGGCCGGCGTGAACGTCTACGACAAGCTCGTCACAAGTGGCAAGCTCGCCGACAGCTGGGTGACGGCCGAGCGCCGCGGCGCCCTGTGGGGCACGTTCCACGGCTACAAGCCGCTGACCCCGAACGGCAACCGCATCGACTGGATCCTCACCACCCCGGGCCTGCGCGTCTCGAAGGCCTCGATCAACACGTTCAGCAAGGACAACCAGTTCCCGAGCGACCACCTTCCGGTCGAGTCCTGGATCCACCTGCCCTGACCCCCTGGGACGTGAAAGGACCCCCGGCCGCCGGAGCGGCTCGGGGGTCCTTGCTGGGGGTTTCGGGGTGGTGCGTTACGCGGCCAGGGTCGGGTCGGCGAGCAACCGCAGCCGGCCCAGGGCCTCGCGCTCGATCTGGCGGACGCGCTCGGCCGAGATGCCGTGCACGGCGCCGATGTCGGCGAGCTTCGCCTGGCGGCCGTCGTGCAGGCCGTACCGGCGCCGGATCACGTCCGCGGACCGCGGGTCGAGCTGGTCGACCAGACTGAACAGGCCCGAGCGGTCCGACGCGTCGGCGACCAGCTGGTCCGGACCCGGCGCGGTCTCGGCCGCGATCAGGTCGCCCAGCGAGGTCTCACCCTCGTCGTCGATCGGGTTGTCCAGGCTGATGTGGTCCCGGCCGATCCGGATCAGCTCCGTGACCCGCTCCACGTCCAGGTCCAGCTCCGCCGCGATCTCGTCGATCTCCGGCTCCCGGCCGAGCTTGCGCTCCAGCGTGCGCCGGGCGGACCCGATCTGGTTCAGCTGCTCCACCACGTGCACCGGCAGCCGGACCACACGGGCCTGCTGCGCGATACCGCGGGTGATGGCCTGCCGCACCCACCAGGTCGCGTACGTCGAGAACTTGAATCCCTTGCGGTAGTCGAACTTCTCCACCGCACGGATCAGCCCCGTGTTGCCCTCCTGGACCAGGTCCAGCAGCGGCATCTGGGATCGTCCGTACCGGCGAGCGATCGACACCACGAGCCGGAGGTTCGCGGTCACGAACCGCTGCTGCGCGCGCTGGCCCTCTTCGGCCAGCCACTCCAGCTCTTCCTCCGTCGCATATTTGGGCGCTCCGCCCTTCTTGCGTCCAACCCGCCCCTCGGCCAGCAGTTGCTCCGCGAGGAGACCTGCCTCGACCGTCTCAGCGAGCTCGACCTCTTCCTCAGCCGTCAGCAGGGGCGTGCGCGCGATCTCTTCAAGGTAGAGACCGACGCTGTCCTTGCCGTCGATACCGTCGTCCGCGGTGCGGACACGAGTCGTGCGAGCCACCGAAACTCCCTTCGTCGTTACATGGAGAGCAACGCTCGAGTGAGGTTCAAGATTCCACGACGAGTGTGTAAACAGCCTGAACGTTCCCTGAGAGTTCCCGGCACCGATCAGGTGCGGAAACCCGGCTCTGCGGGTCCGTTCGCCGTCGCCGGCCGGACGCCGCAGCCCGAACGTGCGCGCATTTCGGTGTCATCACGCACCTTCCGTGGGGTTTTGCCGGAATTCCACCGACCGAGTCCAGCGCCGCACCGGTGGCCGAAGCTGAGAATCTCTGCAGAATCCCGGCCTGTCCGGCCACAGAATGTGTTGCACAACACACCATTGAGGCTCTCCATCGTGCAGCAACGCCGCAGGTACCCGCCGTGTTCCCCGGCGAAACCGTCACGCGCTGCCGTGGCCCGCCTCCCGGGCGTCGCCTCGCTGCCGCGAGGACGGCGCCCGGGTTCAGGTGGCTCGGGTTCAGGTGGCTCGGGTTCCGGTCGCCCGGGTTCCGGTCGCCCGGGTTCAGGTGGCTCGGGCCGGGGTCAGGCGAGGCCCAGGGTGTCGAGTTCCCAGGAGAGGGTGAAGGCGAGTTCGCGCCACGCGTCGTAGCGGCCGGAGCGACCGCCGTGGCCGGCCTCCATCTCGGTCTTCAGCAGGACGTCGACGTTCCCGGCGGCGGTGGCGCGGAGTTTGGCGACCCACTTGGCCGGCTCGACGAAGAACACCCGGGTGTCGTTGAGGCTGGTGATCGCCAGGATCCGCGGATACTCCTGCGCGCTGACGTTCTCGTACGGCGAGTAGGACTTCATGTACTCGTACACCGCGGCGTCCTCGAGCGGATTGCCCCATTCCTCCCACTCGATCACGGTGAGCGGCAGGGACGGGTCCAGGATCGTCGTCAGCGCGTCCACGAACGGCACCTCGGCGACGATGCCGCCGAACGCTCCCGGCGCCAGGTTCGCCACCGCGCCCATCAGCAGCCCGCCCGCGCTGCCACCCTGCGCGACGATCCGCTCCGGCCGCGTCCAGCCGTCCTTCACCAGGTGCTCGGCCGCCGCGATGAAGTCGGTGAACGTGTTCCGCTTGGTCAGCATCTTCCCGTTGTCGTACCAGTGCCGCCCGAGCTCACCGCCACCACGGACATGCGCGATCGCGAACACCACACCGCGGTCCAGCAACGACAGCCGCGGAATCGAGAACCACGGATCCATCGAGCTCTCGTACGACCCGTACCCGTACAGCACGACCGGCGCGTTCCCGTCCTTCGCCACGTCCTTGCGGGCGACGAGCGAGATCGGCACCGATGTCCCGTCGGCCGCCGTCGCCCACTCCCGGTACTGCGTGTACGCGCTAAGGTCGACCCCACCGAGGACCGGCTGCTGCTTGAGCAGACGACGCTCGCCGGTCGCGAGGTTCACGTCGTACGTCGAACCAGGGGTGATGAGCGATGTGTAGCCGAACCGGTAGCGCGTGTCGTGCCACTCGTCGTTGCGCCCGGGGGAGACGGTGTAGATCGGCTCCTCGAACTCCAGCGCCTCCGGCGCACCGAAGCCTTCCGGCGTACGGCGCATGATCGCCAGCTCAGTGAGCGCGTCGCGCCGGCGGTACAGGATGACGTGGTCGGCGAAGGCGTCGACGCCGAGCAGCCGGCTGGTCTCGTCGCCCTGGATCAGCGTGGTCCACGAACCGGGGGAGTCGAGTGATGCGGTCGCGAGCGAGAAGTTCGCCGCGTCCGCGTTGTGCGTGATCAGCAGCTGGTCGCCTGCGTGCTCGACGTCGTACTCGACGCCCTCACGGCGCGGTGCGACGACGACCGGCTGACCGGCCGGATCGTTGGCGTCGAGCAGCCAGACCTCACTGGTCAGCTTGCTGCCGAGCGCGATCATGATCGCCTGCTCGTTGCGGGTCAGGTCGACGCCGACCCAGAACCGCTCGTCCGGCTCCTCCATCACCAGCGCGTCGTCGGCCGCGCCGAGGGCGTGCCGCCAGACCTGGTACGGCCGCCAGGCGTCGTCGACCTTGGTGTAGAAGATCGTCGACCCGTCGGCGGACCAGGCCGAGCCGTAGTGCACCTCGGGCAGCTCGTCCCGCAGCAGCTCGCCGGTCGACAGATCCTTGATCCGCAGGGTGAACCGCTCGTCGCCCTTGAGGTCGACCGAGTACGCGAGCAGCCGGCCGTCGGGGGAGACGTCGACCGTGCCGAGCGCGAAGAACTCCGAGTCGCCGGCCACCTCGTTGCCGTCGAGCATCACCTCTTCGCCCTCGATGTCGCCGTCGGTCACGGGCGGCTCGTCGCCGTCCGCCTTCACCCGGCAGTGGATCCCGTACTGCTTGCCCTCGATCGTGCGCGAGTAGTACCAGTACCCGCCGCGCCGGGCCGGCACGCTCAGGTCGGTCTGCAGGGTCCGGTCCGAGATCTCCTTGAAGATTGCCTCACGCAACGATTCCAGATGCGCCGTGCGGGCCTCGGTGTACTCGTTCTCGGCGCGCAGGTACGCCAGCACCTCGTCGTCGGACTTGTCCCGCAACCACTCGTACTCGTCGACGAACACGTCGCCATGATGCCGACGCTCAACCGGCTTCCGGGCAGCAACCGGGGGCTTCGGAGAAGAATTCAACTCGGACATGCGGCGAGACTACCCGCCCGCGACGACAACCGGCGGCCGGTTTCCACAGCCCCCGGATCAGAGCGCGTACGTCGCCACCACCGGAGCGTGGTCGCTCCAGCGTTCGGCGTACGTGGGGGCTCGGTGGATCTCGCAGCCGGTGGCCGCGGTGGCCAGGTCGGGAGAGGCGATCTGGTAGTCGATTCGCCAGCCCGCGTCGTTGTCGAACGCCTTGCCGCGCCACGACCACCAGGAGTACGGACCGGGGCCGTCACCACCGAAGCGGCGGCCGAGGTCGACCCAGCCGGATTCGAAGAGCCGGTCCATCCAGGCGCGTTCCTCGGGCAGGAAGCCGCTCTTCTTGCGGTTCGCCTTCCACGCCTTCAGGTCGACCTCGCGATGGGCGATGTTCAGGTCGCCGCACATCAGCACGTGCCGCCCGTCGGCCCGCAACTTCGTCAGTCGCGCGGTGATCGCGTCCAGGAACGCGTACTTCTCCTCCTGCCGCGGCGGCGTCTCGAACTCCCCGGTGAACACGTACGTGCTCACCGCCGTCAGCGTCGACCCGTCGTCGAGTACGACGTCCGCCTCGATCCACCGCCCGCATCCGGCGAAGCGCTCCGGCCCGATCTCGGCCTGCTCCGCCTTGATCGGGCGTCGCGAAGCCACCGCCACACCGGCCCGGCCCTTGTGACCGTCGATCGACGGCTCGGCATGCGCGATGTTCCAGTCGCCGCCGAGGTGTTCCCGCAGGACCTCGTCAGTGGCCCGAACTTCCTGCATCAGCAGCAGATCCGGATCCGTCCGTTCCAGCCACGGCGCCATCCCACGCCGGTACGCAGCCCTGATCCCGTTCACATTCACCGTGGCGACCGTCAGCACGCCCAAACCCTAACGTGCCTGCACCGACAGATTGCGCAGCGCTAGATAGCCACCGACCGCCGGCACGAACGACAACACCTTCAGACCCCCGTCGTGGAGCCGGGACGGACAACCATCAGGACCACGACGACCGCCCACAACAGCGCGAAGATCCCGGTCGTCATCGACAACACCTTCGCCTGCGGCAGTACGCCGTCCCGCACCTCCCGCGACCCATCAGCCGCGGCGAGCACCCGCCCCTGAGCAGGCAGTACGACGAACGCCAGCAGGGCGGCCGCGAGAGCCGTCAGGACCATCGAAACGATCAGCCAGTAGTCGGTGAGCACCCCGAGCCCGGCGGCGACGGCGATCCCGAACACCGGCACCGTCAGCCCGCCGACGGCGTACCCGCGGCTGATCCGGTGCAGCACCTTCAGTACGCCGGTCTCCGGCTGATCGGAAGCCAGTGCACGCCGGGCGAGTGGTGGGAACATACTCGCCGCGACCGTCACCGGTCCGACGAAGATGATGGCGGCCAGCACGTGGACGCTGAGCAGGAACTTGTTCATCCGGGGGTCTCCACACGAGAGGGGCGAGTTTCAGGCAGACTGTAACTCAAGTATCAGTCAACCTGAAACTGACCCCTGCTGCGATGATGTGCCGATGGAAGAGACCGGTCAGCCGCCGATCAGCCCCGCGCTGCTGCTGATGATGCTCGGCCGCCAGCTCCGCGACCGGGCCGATGCGGAACTGCGTCGGCAGGGGCTCTCGATGCGCCACTTCTCGGCGCTCGGCCACCTGGCCCACAAACCCGGCCTCTCGTACAGCGAACTGGCCCGCCGCGACGGCATCACCGCCCAGAGCATGCAGTCCACCCTGCTCCAGCTCCAGGAGATGGGTGCGGTCGAACGGCGTACTGCCCCCGGCCGCGGCCGCACCGCCGACCTGCAGGTCACCGAATCGGGTCACGAGCTTCTGGACCGCTGCCGCGCAGTACTGAATGAGGTCGACGCACGTCTCCGCGATGCTGTCGGCGCGGACCAGACGGACCGCATGGCCGATTCCACTCTCAAAGCACTGACCGCGTTCAGCGAGTCGTAGACAGGATGGCGTCCAGCGAGCCCTCGCAGAGGTGCTCGAGCTCGTCGGCGGAGATCGTCCGGTTGTCGATCCAGGTCAACAGGGTCTGCTCGACGTACCCCTGCCAGCCGTGACACGCGAGCTCGACGGTAGGCGTGATCTCGATCCCGCGCTGGGCGACGGCGCCGATCACCCAGGTGCTGAACACCTGACGGATCTTCGAGTGCAGTGCGCGTACGTCGGGATCGCCGGCCGCTGACATCAGCAGGGTCGCCCGGTAGAGCTGGGGCGCTTCGAGGACGGCGCGGACGAACGCGCGGATACCGGAGCGCAGTTGTTCGTCCGGCGGGAGGGAAGGGTCGGGAGCGGTCCGCAGCATGACTTCCGCGGCGGCTTCCTCGATGACGGCGTACTGGAACTTCTTCTTCGAGCCGAAGTAGTGGAAGAGCAGAGCAGGGGAGACCTGCGCCTCGGCGGCGACCAGTTCGACGCTGAGCTCGCGATGCGGGTCGGCGACCAGGACCCGGCGGGCGGCCTCGAGGATCTGCGCACGCCGCTGGTCGGGGCGCAGCCGGGCGGACGAGGTCTGGGTCACGGGGTGAGTCTATTGAGTATTCGGTCAACAGTCACTTACTGTTGAGTACCCGCTCAACAAGCTGGAGGTCCCGATGCGCCCGTTGCCCGGCCAGGTTGTCCTCATCACCGGAGCGTCGCGCGGCATCGGCGCCGCGGTGGCCCGCAGGCTCGCCCAGCAGGGCGCGACCCTGGCGCTGATCGGGCTGGAGCCGGACGAGCTGAAGAAGGTCGCCGAGGACTGCGGTCCGGACGCCGGCTGGTGGGAGGCCGACGTCACCGACACCGAGTCGCTGCGGGCCGCGGTCGAAGGCGTGGTGGAGCGGTACGGCCGGATCGACGTGGTGATGGCCAACGCCGGTATCGCGGCGCCAGGGTTCAGCCGGAGCATGGACCCGAAGGTGTGGGAGCGGGTGCTCGACGTCGACCTGTACGGCGTGTGGCGCACGGTCCACCTGACCCTGCCGTACCTGTTGGAGAGCAAGGGCTATCTGCTCCTGGTGTCGTCCCTCGCGGCGATCGTGCACATCCCCGGCCTGGCGTCGTACAACGTGGCCAAGGCAGGTGTGGAGGCAATGGGGGACACTCTTCGTGTGGAGCTGAAGCACCTCGGCGTACGGGTCGGCGTCGCGCATATGACGTTCGTGGACACCGACATGGTGCGTGGGGTCGACGAGCACCCGGTGTTCGGCAAGGTGCGGACCGGGGTGCCGCTGGCGAGCAAGGTGTACCCGTTGGAGTTCGCGGTGGAGAAGTTCACCCGGGGCATCGAGAAGCGCTCGCGGACGGTGCATGTGCCCGGGTGGATCGGCGCGATGAAGGTGTTCCGCTGGATCATCCCGCACGTGATCGAGGCCGGCTCCCGGTTCAGCGTGCCGAGGGCCGACCGGGCCGCGCTC
Source organism: Kribbella sp. NPDC049174 (assembly GCF_043197365.1). Taxonomy (NCBI): domain Bacteria; kingdom Bacillati; phylum Actinomycetota; class Actinomycetes; order Propionibacteriales; family Kribbellaceae; genus Kribbella; species Kribbella sp. NPDC049174. Next base: position 1,729,400 of record NZ_JBICSZ010000001.1, read on the forward strand.
GCCGACATCCAGGCCCGCGGCGCCGCCGCGTCCACCCGCGCATCCGGCGCCGGCGGTCTCGCCGACTCCGAGAAGGCCGCCGACAAAGAGAAGGCAGCCGGCCGATGAGTCGCCAGTACGACGTAGTCCTCCTCGGCGCCAGCGGGTTCACCGGTGCCCTGACCGCGGAGTACCTCGCGAAGCACGCCCCGGCAGACCTCGACTGGGCAGTTGCCGGACGCAACCAAGCGAAGCTGCAAGGCTTCGGCAAGGACGTCCTGCACGCCGACGTCACCGACGCAAAGTCGCTGAAGGCCCTCGCCGAGTCGACGCGGATCGTGGTCACCACGGTCGGTCCCTATATGCGGTACGGCGAGCCACTCGTCGCGGCCTGTGCGGACGCGGGCACGGACTACCTCGACCTGACCGGTGAGTCCGAGTTCGTCGACCGGATGTACGTCGGCTACCACACACGCGCTGTCGAGACCGGAGCCCGGATCATCCACGCGTGCGGATTCGACTCGATCCCGTACGACCTCGGCGTCCAGTTCACCGTCGAGCAGCTGCCCGAGCGCGTCCCGATCCAGGTCGACGGTCTGATCCGCGGCGGTGGCCGGCCCTCGGGAGGAACTTTCCACACCGCGGTCACGGCGCTCTCCCGTCCGAAGCAGAACCTCGAAGCCCACCGCGCCAGGCGGCGTGCCGAGCCGCGTCCCGAAGGCCGGTCGGCGAAGGCCGTCCAGGGCAGGATCCACCGCGCGCAGGGCTTCTGGGCCGTCCCGCTGCCGACCGTCGATCCGCAGATCGTCGGCTACTCCGCCCGCCTGCTCGACCGCTACGGCCCCGACTTCCGCTACTCGCACTACGCCGCGGTCAAACGTTTGCCGATGGTTGCCGGAGGCATCGGTGGAGTCGCGCTGCTGGCGGCCGCCGCCCAGATCCCGCCCGTCCGCAACGCCTTGCTCAACCGGCTCCGGCCCGGCGACGGCCCCAGTCCCGAACGCCGCGCCAAGTCCTGGTTCAACGTCCGCTTCATCGGCCGCGGTGGCGGCAAGCAGGTCATCACCGAGGTCGCCGGCGGCGATCCCGGGTACGACGAGACCGCCAAGATGCTCGCTGAGAGCGCCCTCTGCCTCGCCCTCGACGACCTCCCCGGGACAGCAGGTCAAACCACCACAGCAGCCGCCATGGGCCCGGCCCTTCGAGAACGCCTCGTCAAAGCCGGCATGGCGTTCGCAACCCTGAGCACGGACGTCTACTAACGGTCAGGGTAGGTACTGGTTGCCCCGGAATGATCCCGGGGTTGTGGTGCGGCTGGTACTGGATCACCCCCGGCGGGTGGCAGGCTGGGGGTATGAGGACGCTTCTCAACCTGATCTGGCTGGTACTGGCCGGGTTCTGGCTTGCGGTCGGGTACGCGATCGCCGGCATCATCTGCTGCGTACTGATCGTGACGATCCCGTTCGGCATCGCCGCGTTCCGGATCGCCGGGTTCACCCTCTGGCCGTTCGGCCGGACGGTGGTGGACAAGCCGTCCGCCGGGGCCGGCGCCGTCCTCGGCAACATCATCTGGGTGATCTTCGCCGGCTGGTGGCTGGCCCTCGGCCACCTGGCCACCGGGATCGCGCTCTGCATCACGATCATCGGCATCCCGCTCGGTGTGGCCAACTTCAAGCTGATCCCGATCTCGCTGCTGCCGCTGGGTAAGGACATCGTCCCCACCGACCAGCCGTTCGCCGTCCGGTGAGCGCCTGGTGAGGTCGCTCACCGTCCTCGGCTCGTGCGGCGCGTGGCCCGAAGCCGGCCGCGCGTGCGCCGGCTTCCTGCTCGAGTACGACGGCTTCAAGGTCGTCCTCGATCTCGGGTACGCCGCCCTGCCACAGCTCCTACACCATCTGCCGACCGGTGAGGTCGACGCGATCGTCGTCACGCATCAGCACCCCGACCACTGTGTCGACGTCAGTGCACTCGCCCGGGTCCGGTACTACGAAGCACCCGACGCAGCGCCGATACCGCTCTACAGCCCGCCCGGTGTGCTCGACGTACTGCGAGCGCTCGAGCCCAACCCGGACCCGGCGACGGTCTTCGACGTCCACGACCTTGCCACCACCAAGCAGATCGGTCCGTTCACCCTGGAGACCGTGCTGCTGCCGCACTACGTCACCAACCTCGGCATCCGGTTGACGGCACCTGGGGTGTCCGTCGCCTACACCGGCGACAGCGGACCCTCTCCGGAGCTGGCAAAGCTTGCCGAGGGCACCGACCTGTTCATCTCCGACGCGACGCTGCAGGGACCGTCACCACAGACCACTCCGCGCTACGTGATGACCGCGACCGAGGCTGCACGCGGAGCCCACGGGGCAACGCGGTTGCTGTTGACCCACTTCTGGCCGGGCTCGGACCGGTCGGTGTCGGTCGCCGAGGCGCGTGAGGAGTTCAGCGGCGAGGTGATCGCGGCCGAGGAAGGCCTCACGATCGCACTGTGAGGCGCGCGTGCCGGAAGTCCGATCGATGCAGCAGGACGGCTTGGACGACCATCCCGCCGACGCCGATCCAGAGCGCCGTACGGGTGCCGAGGTGATCGGCCAGCAGGCCGCCGGCGGGTGCACCGATGACGATGGCGGCGCGATTGAAGGAGCGCGTCGTGCCGTTCATGCGGCCGAGCAGGCCGGGCGGCGTGATCGACTGGCGGTACCCCATCTCGGTCGGGCTGTCGATGCCGAACGACAGCCCCAGGATGAATTGACCGGCGCAGAGCACGACGATTCCGGCAGAGTTGTCGCCGGCGAGTGGCGCGCTCAGGTAGGCGAGCGGGCTGAGCCAGCGGCAGGCGATGATCGTCGGACCGACCTCGAACCGCCGGCCGACCCAACCGGACGCGGTCGCCCCGATCAGTGCACCGACACCGAGCGCCGCGTACGTGACGCCGAGCCAGAACGCGCTCAATCCCAGCGTCTTGAGGACGAAGAGCACGAAGACCGTGGTGAGCAGACCCTGGAACACGAACCACACATGCGACGTCGCGGTGAGCGGGCCGAGGGCGCTGTCGCGATAGACCCAGCTGAGCCCCTCGCGGATCTCCCGGCGCAGGTTCCGCGGCTGACCGGTGCCTACGGCAACTTCGGGCGTTCGCGGCCGGACGGTGGCGAGCACGATCCCGGAGATCAGGTACGACGCCGCGTCGACCAGGATCGCGGCCGGTGCGCCGATCAGCTTGATCAGTGCACCGGCGAACACCGGTCCACCGGTCTGCGCGACCGCACTCGTCTGCTCCAGTCGCGCGTACGCCGGGGTGAGCAGCTCGGCGGGGACCAGCGACGGTGGGAACGACTGGTGTGCGGCGTCGTACGCGAGGGAGAACGTGCCGAAGACGAGGACGACGGCGATCAGCAGCGGCAGGCTGAGCACGTCCAGCAGGGCCGCGAGCGGGATGACGCCGAGGACGGCAGCCCGAGCGAGGTCGGCGCCCACGAGGATGGGCTGTCGCCGGTAGCGATCGACGATCACTCCGGCGATCAGGCCGAACAGCAGGTACGGCAGCCACCGGGCCGCGTTGAGGATCCCGACCTCGGTGCCGGACGCCTGCAAGGTGACGACGGCAACGACCTGCAGGGCGAGCGCGGTGACGGACGAGCCGACCATCGAGACCGCGTCGGCGATCCAGAACCGGACGTATCCGCGATGCTCCAGCAGGCCGGCCACGCCGCAACCCTATGCGGCGTGGCGCCGAACTTCTGGGTCAGGCCGCCTCGACGAGCTTCCGGACGTTGGCGATGTCACCACAGCCGGAATCGATCAACCGGGCGCGCTCCCCGGCGAAGGCGTCACCCAGCTGGCGGCGTACTTCCTCGGACACGTCGGTGCGCGCCGGGTTGAGCACGTCGCGTTCCTCTTCGTCGAGGTGGTGCGAGAGTGCCTCGGAGAGCTCGTGCAGCTTCTCGCTGAAGTCCTCGCTGCCGGTGTCCTCGACTTCCATCAACGCGAGCAGCGCCGCGTTGCCCTCGTCGTGCTCGTGCTCGGAATGCTCGACCTCTTCGGCGTCGATCGCGTCCTTCTTCCGCAACTGCGGGTAGACCTTCGACTCCTCGGCCTCGGCATGCGCGATCAGCACTGTCGCGAGGTCGGCCAGTACGGCGGACCGGTCGCTCTGCACATCCCGCAGTTCGCGCAGAGCTTCTTCGAACCACCGGTGGTCCGCGAGGATGATCTCCACCACGTCGCCACCCGTCGCCGGCAGGATCTTCGGCATTCGTCGCCTCCATCTCTCGAACGTCTGCGGGGCCGGTACCCCAGGTCCATACCGGTTAACCTGCAGGCATGCCGACAGCCCTGGTCCGACACCCCAGCCCCCGCCTCGCCGATGGCATCGTCACCCACATCGAACGCTCGCCGGTCGACGCGGACCTCGCCGTCCGCCAGTGGCAGCGGTACGTCGACGCGCTCGAGGCCACCGGCTGGACCACGGTCGAGGTGCTGGCGATCGACGAGTGCCCGGACAGCGTCTTCATCGAGGACACGATGGTCGTGTACGGCGACCTGGCCGTGATCGCCCGCGCAGGCGCGGAGGAGCGCCGGCCTGAGGCCGCGGCGGCCGAGCAGACCGTCGCCGCGCAGGGCTACCGCATCACTCACATCACCGAGCCGGGCACACTCGACGGCGGCGACATCCTCAAGATCGGTTCGACCGTGTACGCCGGACTCGGCGGCCGCACCAACGAGGAAGGCATCCGGCAACTGGCCGAGGCGCTCGAGCCGCTCGGTGCGACCGTGCACGCCGTACCCGTGCGCAAGGTGCTGCACCTGAAGTCCGCGGTCACAGCGCTACCTGATGGAACGGTCATCGGCTACGAGCCACTGGTCGACGACCCGCAGGCGTTCGAGGCATTCAAGCCCGTCCCCGAGGAGTCCGGGTCGCACGTCGTATTGCTGGGGGCGGACCGGCTGCTGATGGCCGCGTCGGCGCCGAAGTCCACGGAACTGTTCGAGCAGCTCGGCTACACGCCCGTGGTCGTCGACATCAGCGAGTTCGAGAAGCTCGAGGGCTGCGTCACCTGCTTGTCGGTGCGCCTGCGTCGTTGAGCAACAACCGCACTGCATCGGCAGCGAGCAGATCCCGCTTCTTGCCCCGGGCCTCGGCAACGCCGCACGCATCCACCAGCGCCGCGCGATAGACCGTCGTGTCCGGGTGCGAGACGCCGAGCGACTCGACGCTGTCGGCGACCGCCTTGGTGAGCGCCTGGATCGCGTCGGCGATCTCACCACAGGCCAGCAGCGCACGACCGAGGGCAGCGCGATCCCGCAGCAGTTGCGGGTCGTGCCGATCGAGATCCCGCTCGTCGACGGCCACGATGTTGGCGAGCAACTTCGCCTCCGAGCGCGGACCGCCGACCATCAACCGCGCACCGGTGACCGCTTCGGTCGCCGCACGGGTCAGCTCATGGTTCGGCCCGAACACCTCCACCAGCTGAGGTATCAGCAACTCGAACCACGCGATCGCCCGGCCGTAGTTCGCGGTCGCGAGCAGACCCTGCGCCACCCGCAGCCGGACCCGCAGCGTGGCCGGGTCGTCGGCCGGCAGCACCTTCTCCCGGTCGATCAGCGCCGACTGGTAGAACGGCAACGCCCGACCGGGCTCGCTGTCGTCCCAGTACGCCTCGGCCTGCTGGTACGCCGGATCCCCGTCGAGCTCAGCGTGCTCGGTGACCGGCGCACGCCGTACGACGGACTGCACCGGCCGGTCGACGACCTTGCGGCCGATGTAGCTGCAGCCGCCGGTCGGGATGATCCGGAACTGGCCACGCCGGGACACCGGGATCCACAGGAAGGTCGAGTACAGCGTGCGGACCGACGAGCCGCAGCTCTCGCAGACGTCACGGTGACCGTAGAAGCGGCTGCCGATCCCGCTCGGGCCGGCCGCGTCGGGCGCGCGCCAAGCAGTCGACGACGCGGTGCAGCGTGCGCAGAACGGGTAGACCCCCCGCCGTTCCTCATTCATTCGACCTATTCTGGTCGACTTCGGGTTCGTCGTCCTCATCCGGTCCGGTTGATGCCACTTTCTCCAGTGCGGAATCGTCGACGGCGAAGGTCCGCACCGGCCCGGGCGGAGTGTCCGCGGTCTCGAACCGAACCGTCACCCGGCCGAGTCCGGAGCCCCACACCCAGCCGCGGCCGTAGTCCGGATGCTCGACGTCCTGACCCGGGTAATACCCGGTGAGGTCGCGAGCGCGCTCCGGCAACTCGACCACCTCGGGCGGCGCGTCGGCGTACTCGCTCTCGGTGAAGAGGTCGTCCTGGATCCAGTCGGCCAGCGACGAGACTCCTACACCGAGCAAGCGGATGCCGCCGGAGATGTCGCTCTCCTCGAGCAACCGGCGAGCGACCCGGGCGACCACCCGCGCGTCGTCGGTCGGCCCGGCCAGCGTCGACGACCGGGTGTGGGTGGTGAAGTCGTGCATCCGGGTCTTCACCGTCACGGTCCGGCCGGACAGTTGCGCCTTCTGCAGGCGTTCGGCGACGCGGTGGGCCATCCGGTCGGCGATCGCGGCGAGCAGCGAGCGGTCGATGATGTCGGTCTCGAAGGTGTCCTCGACACTGACCGACTTGGTCTCGCGATCGCTCACCACCGGCCGGTCGTCGGCGGCGATCGCCAACCGGTACAGGCTCGAACCGTGCGCCGACCCGACCTGCCGGATCAGCTCGGCCTCGTCGAGTTGCTGCAATTCGGCGACGGTCCGAACGCCGGCCATGCTCAACCGCTGCGCGGTCGCCGGCCCGACACCCGGAATGACGGTCACCTGCATCGGCGCGAGGAACTCGGCCTCGGTGCCTGCCGGCACGACGACCACGCCGTCCGGCTTGTCCAGGTCACTGGCGATCTTCGCGATCAGCTTCGACGTACCGGCGCCGACCGAGGCGGTGAGACCGCCGCTCGCCTTCTGGATCGCCGCCTTCAGGTCGAGCGCGATCGCGTGCACGTCGTCGACCGTGAGCCCGGTCAGCCCGGCCGCGGACAGATCGACGAACGCCTCGTCCAGCGACAGCGGCTCGACCAGCGGCGACAGCGCCCGCATCTGTGCCATCACCGCCTGACTGGTCCGCCGGTACACCTCGAACCGGGGCCCCAGGTACGCCGCGTGCGGGCACCGCGATCGTGCTTCCGCGGTCGACATCGCCGACCGGACGCCGTACTTGCGTGCCTCGTACGACGCGGTCGAGACGACTCCGCGCAGGCCGATCCCGCCGACCACCACCGGCTTCCCCCGCAACGACGGTTTGTCCCGCTGCTCGACGGCCGCGAAGAACGCGTCCAGATCGACATGCAGCACCGACGGTTCACCACGCACGGACCCAGTCTCGCCGGTAGCACGGACAATTTCGGCCACGTGCTATCTATCGGTCATGACGAGCTTCCCGGAGCAGTGGGACGACGGCACCGACCCGGCCGGTCCCGAACACCAGATCCACTGGTACGACGACCGCACCGTCATCATCCGGCAGGCCCTGCGGACCAACTTCGAAGGGCCGTTCATCTACCTGCTGCTCGGCACCGAGCGGGCCCTGCTCCTCGACACCGGCACGGGTCACGCGAAGCTGCGGCCGGTCGTCGACGGGCTGCTGTCCGGTCAGCGGTTGATCGTCGCGCACACGCACAGCCACGGCGATCATGTCGGCGGCGATGCCGAGTTCGACGACGTCGTCGGGAAGTCGGCCGAGGACGTGGCGACGTACTTCGGGGTCGGCGACTGGCCCAACGACGTGGTCCAGCTCGACCTCGGCGACCGAGTCCTCGACATCGTCCCGATCCCGGGGCACCACGCGTCCCACATCGCCGTCTACGACCGGACGACGCGGCTGCTGTTCAGCGGCGACTCGTTGTACCCGGGCCGGCTGTACGTCTTCGACTGGCCCGCGTTCCGGGCGAGTATGTCCCGGCTGGCCGGTTTTGTTGCCGAGGGCAATCCTGTCGAGTGGGTCCTGGGTGCGCACATCGAGCTGACCGAGCGACCGGGGGAGGACTACGAGATGGGGGCGGACAAGCACCCGGCCGAGCACGTCCTGCAGCTCGCGCCCGCCGTACTGACCGAGCTCGCGGCGGTGCTCGACGCGGCCGGCCCGGAACCCGCCCGGATCGTGCGGGACGACTTCATCGTCTACCCGGTCTGAGGCACCACGCGATTGCGCCTCACATCTGCGGGCACCTTCAGGCACACTGAGGCCAGGAGCCAGCAGGGGAGGCCATCATGGGTGAGGAAGTCGACCGGGTCGAGTTCACCCGGGCGGACCGGACCGCGTTCCGCGACCAGGTCCATCGCAACCTGGACGCGTTCGCACGGATGTTGCGCGAGGCCCGGTTCGCCCCCGAGCGGCCGATGACGGGGATCGAGATCGAGCTGAACCTGGTCGACGAGCACAACGACCCGGCGTTCAAGAACACCGAGGTGCTGAGCGCGATCGAGGACGACGCGTTCCAGACCGAGCTCGGCCAGTTCAACATCGAGATCAACGTGCCACCCGGCCAGATCGACGGCATCGGGCTGGACACGATGGAGTCGAACATCCGCGACAGCCTGAACGCCGCCGAGGAGAAGGCGGCCCGGACCGGGTCGTCGATGGTGATCGTCGGGATCCTGCCGACGCTGATGACGGATCACATCCACCGCGAGGCGCTCAGCACCAACCCGCGCTACGCGTTGCTGAACGACCAGATCTTCGCCGCCCGCGGGGAGGACGTGCAGATCTCGATCGACGGGATCGAGCGGCTGGCGGTGACCGCGGACAGCATCGTGCCGGAGGCCGCCTGTACGTCGACACAGTTCCACCTGCAGGTCACGCCGGAAGCGTTCCCGCGCTACTGGAACGCGGCCCAGGCGATCTCCGGGGTGCAACTCGCGGTCGGCGCCAACTCGCCGTTCCTGTTCGGCAAGGAGCTGATGCGGGAGACCCGGATCCCCTTGTTCGAGCAGGCCGCCGACACCCGCACACACGAGCTGAAGACCCAGGGCGTCCGGCCGCGGGTCTGGTTCGGTGAACGATGGATCACCTCGATCTTCGACCTCTTCGAGGAGAACTCGCGCTACTACCCGGCACTGCTGCCGGTCATCACCGACGAGGACCCGATCGCCGTGCTGGACCGCGGCGACACCCCGGCCCTTTCGGAATTGCGGCTGCACAACGGGACGATCTATCGCTGGAACCGTCCGGTGTACGACGTTGTCCGGGAGAAGCCGCATCTGCGGGTGGAGAATCGCGTGTTGCCGGCCGGCCCGACCGTCGTCGACACGATGGCCAACGGCGCCTTCTACTTCGGCCTGGTCCGCGCGCTGGCCGATGACGAACGGCCGATCTGGTCGCAGATGTCGTTCAGCGCGGCGGAAGAGAACTTCCACGAAGCGGCCCGGCACGGCATCGACGCGGAGGTCTTCTGGCCCGGCGTCGGTACGGCCCGCGCGACCGAGCTCGTGCTGCGACGCCTGCTGCCGTTGGCGTCTCGGGGTTTGGACGCCTGGGGTGTGGACGCCGCGGTGCGGGATCGCCTGCTCGGCATCATCGAGCAGCGCTGCCTGTTGAACCGCAACGGTGCCGCGTGGCAGGCCGACGAGTTCCATCGACTGTATACAAAGGGCTCGCATGGACGCCGCGATGCGTTGCGCGGCATGCTCCGCCGGTACGCCGACCACATGCACGAGAACACTCCCGTCCATGAGTGGCCGGTCGACTGAACCGGTTAGTCACGCAGACAACGTGGGACAAGCGCGGCCTCATTTCGATTGGTGGCCAATGGGGTTGAGCGCGGAACTTCGGTCAGCCGGACGGAACTGCCGCGCACTTGCCCAAGGCAACTGGGTGAGGAGTTCGATAACGACCCGGACTACAGGGGTGGCGCGTTGGGTGACAGCCCTGCAAAGGTGTGGCCACCGGAAGGTTAGAGAGACCCGTCGCGGGTAGTACTCGGGCACCGGCGCGGCAGCCGCAACGGTCGCTGCGCCGATGGTGGAGTACTACCCGTACGACGATCAGCCGTCCGTCACGACCGCGACACAGCTGGTGTAAATCCAGCGGATGCCGACCACGGTCGGGAGCAGTATCGTTCGGAACGGGTCGACACGACACCCGGAGGTGAGGCAGGGCGATGACGACCATCGTCGTGGGTTACGTGCCGAAGGCGGAGGGCCGTGCAGCCCTTCGACGCGCGGCGGAAGAGGCGACGCTTCGCGACGCGAAGCTGGTGGTGGTGAACTCGCACCGGGGCGGACGCAGCTTCGACAGCGACGAGGCTGCGGCGAGTGACGCCGCGCTGATGGAGGTACGGGAGCAACTCGACTCGACCGGCGTGCCCTACGAGGTGCGGCAGCTGGTGCGTGGACTCGATCCGGCGGAGGACCTGGTGGCCGTCGCCGAGCAGGTGCACGCGGAGTTCATCGTGATCGGCCTTCGGCGCCGGTCCCCGGTCGGCAAGCTCATCCTCGGCAGCAACGCCCAGCGGGTGCTGCTCGACGCTCCGTGTCCGGTGCTGGCCGTGAAGGCCGACGAAGGGGAGGACTGAGGTGACTTCGACACGCAGCAAGAAGCTGTGCCTCGCACAGCAGCCCGACGCCGACGAGATGCTGAGCAGAGATCCGTTCGCACTGCTGGTGGGCATGCTGCTCGACCAGCAGATCCCGATGGAGCGCGCGTTCGCGGGCCCGGTCGCGATCGCGAAGCGGATGGCCGGTCCCTTCGATCCGTCCACGGTCGCGCACTACGACCCGGACGCCTTCGTCGAGGTGGTGGCCGGCCCGCCGGCCGTGCACCGGTTCCCCACCGCGATGGCCGCCCGGATCCAGACCCTGGCCAAACACCTCGACGAGGAGTACGGCGGTAACGCCTCGGCCCTGTGGTCCGATGTCAAGTCAGGGGACGACCTGCTGGCCAGGCTGTCGGCCCTGCCGGGGTTCGGCGCGCAGAAGGCGAAGATCTTCGTCGCGTTGCTCGGCAAGCAGCTCAAGGTCCGGCCGCGGGGCTGGCGCGAGGCATCCGAGCCGTACGGCGAGGACGGCGCGTACAAGTCCGTCGCGGACGTGATCGATGTGGCGTCGTTGGTGAAGGTGAGGCAGTTCAAGCAGGAACAGCAGCTGGTCCAGCAACGCGTGGTGGCCCGGCCGCTGCGGCGGACCCGGAACGGCTGAGGACGACTGAGAAGGCGACGTTTGAACGTTGAAGTGCTGAGGTCGGGTCTGATGGCCCCCCGCCTACTGCGCGGCACTCGGCACGGCATCTCGCTGCACTGGTGCGAGGGTCACGATGCTCCGCATCGAGCCCCTCACCCCAGTACACCGAGCTACCGCACGGAGCACCTGCTCGCTACGGCGGGGGACGATCAGACCCGACCTAGGCCTCTGCCGGCGCGGGACCACCCGACCGGCAGGGGCCTGAGTATGTCGTTCGGGGGGTCGCGGCGCGCTCGGGCTTGGTTCGCGGATTACAATGTAGTGTTGCCGCCGCCTGACCAGCGAGCAGCCGCACTGAGTCGTATCCGGAATCAGCATCGCCAGCACCAACAACGTCGTACCGCCGTATTACAAACCCTGCGTCAGACGAGAGGTAATTCGTGTCGTCCAGCTCGTCCGAGAATCTTCCCGCCGAGTCAGCCCGGGCCGTGGCCGCCACTGCCCGCAGCACGGCTCCGAGGACCAGCGCCCGAGTGACCGAGTCGCCCGCCAAGAAGGCGGCCGTGAAGAAGGCCGCGGCCAAGTCTGCTGCCGCCACCAAGGAGGACGGTATCCCCGCGAAGAAGGCCGCCGCGAAGAAGGCGCCGGCGAAGAAGGCCGTCTCCGAAGCCGGTTTGGCGATTGATCCCAAGACCGGCAAGCCGCGCGCGCTGGACGAGGTCGACGAGGCCGACTTCAGCCCTGACGCCGTGAAGCCGCTGGAGAAGGAGCTCACCGAGGACGAGGGCTTCGTCGTCTCCGAGGCCGACGAGACCGACGAGCCCGAGCAGCAGGTCATGGTCGCCGGTGCGACCGCCGACCCGGTGAAGGACTACCTGAAGCAGATCGGCAAGGTCCCGCTGCTGAACGCCGAGCAGGAGGTCGAGCTCGCCAAGCGGATCGAGGCCGGCCTGTTCGCCGAGGAGCAGTTGGGCGACGAGGCCGCCAAGCTCAAGGACAAGGTCCGCGACGAGTACGACTGGATCTCCGAGGACGGCCGCCGCGCGAAGAACCACCTGCTCGAGGCCAACCTGCGCCTGGTGGTGTCGTTGGCCAAGCGCTACACCGGCCGCGGCATGCTGTTCCTGGACCTGATCCAGGAGGGCAACCTGGGCCTGATCCGTGCGGTCGAGAAGTTCGACTACACCAAGGGCTACAAGTTCTCGACGTACGCCACCTGGTGGATCCGGCAGGCGATCACCCGCGCGATGGCCGACCAGGCCCGCACCATCCGGATCCCGGTGCACATGGTCGAGGTCATCAACAAGCTGGCCCGCGTCCAGCGGCAGATGCTGCAGGACCTCGGGCGCGAACCCACTCCGGAAGAGCTCGCCAAGGAGCTCGACATGACCCCGGAGAAGGTCATCGAGGTGCAGAAGTACGGCCGCGAGCCGATCTCCCTGCACACTCCGCTCGGTGAGGACGGCGACTCCGAGTTCGGCGACCTGATCGAGGACTCCGAGGCGATCGTGCCGGCCGAGGCGGTCTCGTTCACCTTGCTGCAGGAGCAGTTGCACGCTGTCCTGGACACGCTGTCCGAGCGCGAGGCGGGTGTCGTCTCGATGCGGTTCGGTCTGACCGACGGCCAGCCGAAGACGCTGGACGAGATCGGCAAGGTCTACGGGGTGACCCGGGAGCGGATCCGGCAGATCGAGTCCAAGACGATGTCGAAGTTGCGTCACCCGTCCCGCTCGCAGGTTCTGCGGGACTACCTGGACTAGGGCGTGTCCAAGGGTCCCCCGCCTACTGCGCGGCACTCGGCACGGTATCTCGCCGCACTGGAGCAAAGGCCACGATGGAACCGCATCGAGGCCCTCACTCCAGCACGCCGAGCTACCGCACCGAGCACCTGCTCGCTACGGCGCGGGACCCTTAGACACGCCCCATCGATGGGCCAGTGGATCGCCGGCGTGCTCGCGCTGGTGATCCCTGTCCTCGACACGGCTTCACTGGCCGCCGCCGTTCTCACGGCGGCGGCCTTGCTGTTCACACTGCTGCTGGTCGCCCGGACGTCCGCGCCCGCGACCGCTCCACTTCTCGCGATCGCCACCTCGGTCCGTGAAGTCGCCGAGGAGACCGCGTTCCTGCGGCTTCGCGATCCCGACGCCGCCGGACGGCCCCGCCCACGAGCACCCGGACGGTAGAGCGCTGCCTCGCTCACCGTTCCGTCTCACTCGTGGAGTTTTGCCATGCCTTCTTTCCTGGAGGCACCGGTCGCCGGTGCCTATCACCTGATCACCTCACTCGTCACCGCCATCGAGCCGCTCACCGGTGCCTACGCCGCGGTCATCGCGATCGTCTTGTGCACTCTCGCCGTACGCCTGCTGCTTCTGCCGCTCAGCCTCAGGGCACATCGTGGGCTGAAAGCCCGTGCCGAGCTGATGCCTCAACTTCGTGAGATCACCCAACGCCATCAGAAAGATCCGGAGCGGGTACGGCGTGAGGTCGCGAAGCTGCAGGCGGAGTCGGGGACGACGCTGTTCGCCGGGTTCCTGCCCATGCTCGCGCAGCTGCCGTTCTTCTGGTTGATGTACACGCTGTTCTCCCGCGCGGCGGTGGCGGGGGAGTCGAACCAGCTGATCAGCGGCAGCCTGCTCGGTGCGCCGCTCGGTCAGCACTGGCCGGTCCTCACCGGGACGCCGGCGTTCCTCGCGCTCGCCGTACTGCTCGCGGTCGTCGCGTTCTTCTCCGCCCGCCTGCAAGTGCGCCAGCTGGACGAGACCGCAACCCCGCTGACTCGGCGGCTCGCTCAGCTCCTCCCGTTCGGCACGTTGGCGACGGCGGCCTTCGTCCCGCTCGCCGCTGGGCTGTACCTCCTCACGACCACCACGTGGACCGTGGTGGAACGCACCATCCTTCAGCGCTGAACTTCGTTGCTCCCGATGAGGAGATTCTGATACGGTCTTTAATAAAGCCGGTTTCATAACGACTGGGGACCAATGCACGCTGAGCGCTCGGAGAACCAGGTCGCCTGCCTGCGACTCCTGGCCGACGCCGATGCCGCCCAGACGGTCGGGGCCATCAGCGCGGGGACCGGACTGTCGCGACCCACCGTGCATGCTGTCCTCGACGACCTTCTCGAGGCGGGTCTGGTGGTGTCCACCGAGCCGTCGGCCGCCGGGCCAGGACGGCCCGCGCGGGCCTTTCGGTTCGCCGGGGAGGCTGGGCTTGTCGCCGGTGTGGACCTCGGCCCGCGCGGGGCACGGGCCGTCATCTGCGACCTGTCCGGCCGCCGGCTGGGCTACACCGAGCTGAAGCGCGACCGGCGCGCCGAGGTCTCGATGATCCAGCGCGCAGTCCACGCCGCGGCCGAAGAGAGCTCGATCGATGTCGGGCGACTTCGTGCGGTCGGCGTCGCTCTGCCCGGTGTGATCGAGACGAGCGGTCACCTGCGCGCCAGTCTCGCGCTGCCCGAACTGGTCGGCCTGCCGATCGCGGAGACCGTGTCCCAGGACTTGGGCTGTCCAGTGGCCGTCGACAACGACATCAAGCTGGCCGCACTCGCCGAGCAGCGCGGCGGCTCCGGGCGCGGGTACTCCGATGTCGTCTACCTCCAGATCGGTCGCCGGTTGTCCGTGTCGATCGTCCTGAACGGAGTCATCCGGCAAGGACGCCACCGCCTCGCCGGTGAACTCGGCGCGCAGCGAGGGATGCGCTGGACCCGCAATGCGCAGCGGGGCCAGTTGACCTGGACATCACACCCGACGGGTGAGGCCGTCCTGTCGGCGGCAGCCGGCGGCGATCCGGCCGCCCAGGCAGAGGTCGAGGACTTCTGCGAGCAGATCGCCGGACGCATCGCCACCGTGCTGCTGGTCGTCGATCCGGAGGTCGTGGTCGTGCGGGGCGGGCTCCCGCAGCACACCGGCGCGCTCCTTCGTCCGCTCGCGGCCGCGGTCGAGAAGGAGCTGGTCTTCCCCGAGCGCCCACCGTTCGTCGCCTCGGCCCTGGGCCGTGAGGCCGTGGTGCTCGGGGCGGCCGGAAACGCGTTCGACCAGTTCAGTTCCGCCATCTACGGGGTTCACGACTACCCGAGTCCGTGGATCCAGCTCACCAACGAGAGGACCAGTAAGTGAAGCTAGGAGTCAGCTCATACTGCTTTCGCGGGCTCATGGCCAGCGGCGAGATGGACCTGATCGCTGTCCTGGATTGGGTCGCGAAATCGCCGGCCGGGCATCTCGAGATCGCCGCCATGGACGGGGAGTACTACCTGGAGCGCGACGACGTCGTGCGCGATACGGCCAAGCACGCCGATGATGTCGGCGTACCGATCGTGAACTACCTGGTCAGTGGCGACCTGCGGACGGCGGAGGACAAGGAGATCGACCGCCTCCGCCGGCAACTGGATGTCGCGCACCGGTTCGGAGCACGCATCTTCCGGCACGACGTCGCCCCGTGGGCCTGGCGTGAACAGGACCCGGAGGAGTTCGAGACGACGTTCGAGCAGGTCGTGGAAGGCTGCCGTGCCGTCGCCGACCATGCCGCCGAGCTGGGCATCGTGTCGACGATCGAGAACCACGGCTTCTTCATGAACGGCAGCGACCGGCTGGCCCGGCTGGTCCACGCCGTGGATCGCCCGAACTTCCGGGTCACCCTCGACCTCGGCAACGGACTCTGCGTCGGCGAGGTGCCCGGCAAGACCGCCGCCGGACTACTCGACATCGCGGCCTCCGTGGGCGTGAAGGACTTCCACATCCGCCGGTCGGCAGGGGACGGCTGGCTCAAGACGCTGGCCGGGGACTACCTGCTCGGCACGATCTCAGGACACGGCGACCTGGACCTGGCGGGTTTGCTTGCTCTGGTCGGCACCAAGCCCGACCTTCCGGTGAGCCTCGAGTTCGAGGGCCTGGAGTCGACTCCGGACGCCATCGAGCGCTCGCTCAACAACATCCTCAGACTGGCAGGAGCTGCCTGACATGACGACCCGAATTGCTGTCATCGGTGTGGGTGCCATCGCGACCCAGCACCTGATCTCGTACCAGCAGAACCCACAGGCCGAGCTGGTGGCCGTGTGCGACATCGACCGGACACGGGCCAAGGCGCGAGCCGACGAGTTCGGCGTACCGCGGGCGACGGATGTCGTCGACGAGGTCCTGAACGATCCCGATGTCGACGCCGTCAGCATCTGCGTGCCGAACCTCCTGCACGCGAAGATCGCGGAGGCGGCGCTGCGGGCCGGCAAGGACGTGCTAGTGGAGAAGCCGATGTCGGTGACGGTCGAGGAGGCCGAGTCGCTGGTCCGCGCGACCCAGGAGACCGGGCAGGCGCTGCAGATCGGCTACGTCCGGCGCCACGCCCCGAATGCCTTGGTGGCCAAGCGTTTCCTGGACGAGGGCGAGTTCGGTGACATCTACGCGGCGCGGGCCACGATCATCCGTGCCGCCGGCAACCCCGGTGGCTGGTTCGGCGACGTCGACATCTCGGGTGGTGGCCCGCTGATCGACCTGGGTGTCCACATCATCGACCTGTGCTGGTACCTGATGGGCATGCCGACCGTGGTCTCGGTGTCCGGAGCGACGTTCTCCCCGCTCGGTGCCCGGGACAACATCCAGCACCTCTCCCGGTACCGGGCCGCGTCCGAGTCGCGGGTGAACAATGTCGAGGACTACGCGACCGCGCAGGTCCGGTTCGAGAACGGGGCGGTCCTCGACGTGGACACGTCGTACTCCCTGCACGCGCGGAACTCGACGAGTGTGAAGATCCACGGCGACAAGGGCGGGGCGGAGATCGAGCCCGAGCTGCTGATGATCACCGAGCGCCACGACACCCTTCTGCACATCCAGCCGCAGATCGACTCACTCGGGTTCGACTTCACCGTCGGGTTCGCCAACCAGATCGACCACTTCCTGCGGATCTGCCGCCGGGAGATCCCGGCCGACGCCACGGCGGAGCAGGGCCTGGAGATGGCTCGCATCCTGACGGCGATCTACGAGTCCGCCAGGATCGGCTCCGAGGTGGCCGTCACTCGCTGACCGAAGACGGCTTCAGCTACGGGCCGACCGGGCCTCGAGACCGCACACCAGTGCACTAAGTGCTCAGCGGCAGGTGAACGGTGAAGGTCGCGCCATGGGGGACGGTGTCGGTGACGACGACCCGTCCCCGATGCGCGGCGACCAGGGCGGCGACGATCGAGAGTCCGAGGCCGGAGCCGCCGGTGGTGCGGGCGCGGGCCGAGTCGGCGCGGTAGAAGCGTTCGAAGACGCGGGCCTTCTGCTCGTCGGTCAGCCCGGGACCGGTGTCACTCACCTCGAGAATCGCCGCGCCGTCGCGGGTGCCGACCGAGACTGTGATGGGTGCGTCGGCTGGGGTGTGATGGAGTGCGTTGCTGACCAGGTTGCCGAGCACCTGGCGCAGGCGCGCCTCGTCGCCCTCGACGACTGGTGCTTCGGAGTCCGGCAGGATCTTCAGTGAGATGTCCCGGTTCGGCTGCATCGCCTGGGCGTTGTGCAACGCGTCCGCCGCGACCGGCAGCAGGTCGACCGGTTCCATCTTCAGCGGCCGCTGTTGATCCAGGCGGGCCAGCAGGAGCAGGTCGTCGACGAGCAGGCCCATCCGCTTGGCCTCGTCCTCGATCCGCCGCATGGTGTCCGATTCCGTCGTGTCGCCACGCTGCCGGCTGAGCTCCGCGAACCCACGGATGGAGGTCAGTGGTGTCCGCAGTTCGTGCGAGGCATCCGCGACGAACCGCCGCATCCGGTCTTCGGACTGCCTGGCCGCGTCCTCGGAACGGCGGGCGGCGAACTCCGACGCGGTTCGCTGGGCGAACGCATTCTCGATCTGTCCGAGCATCTGGTTCAGCGCGAGTGACAGTCGCCCGACCTCGGTGCGCGGATCGCGCTGCGGCACTCGTTGGCTCAGGTCGCCACCCGCGATCGCGACGGCCGTGTGCTCGACGTCCTCGAGTCCGCGCAGACTTCGCCGTACGACGTAGGTCCCGACGCCGGCCAGCAGCACGAGCAGGATGACGGCGGCCGCGGCTTGTACTCCGATCAGCCGCTGGATCGTGCGATCCATGTCGCCGAGGCTCTGAGCCACCGTCACCGAACCATTGCCGTTGTCCAGCGGCAACGCCACGACGCGCCACGTCGCGCTGCCGGACACGGCGTCGGTGTTGAACGGCTTCCCCTCGAGGGCGCGCACCTGGTTGAGGTTGAGTTTCGGCAGGTCCGGCAGCGGCTCGGTCTCGGCCAGCGGTGCCCGGAACGGCGACTCGTCAGGGGTGCCCTCGGAGTCGTTGAACTGGATCACGATGAGGCTCGGCAGCGGCCGGTTCCGGCCAGGACCGGGCCGGGGCGGCCGATTGGACTGGCCGTCGTCCTGCTGGAAGGCGGCGGCCGTCTTCGTCAGTTGGGTGTCGACCCGGTCGACCAGGTAGCCGCGCATGATCGTCGTCGCCAGCACACCGGAGGCGAGAAGGGCCAGCGCCACCAGCGTCAGGAGTACGACGACGATGGTGACGCGGAGGGGGTACCGGTCGGTGAAACGCCGGTGGGTGAGCTGCATCAGTTGGGGCCTCGCGGCGTGCGCAGGACATAGCCGACGCCCCGGACGGTGTGCAGGAGCTTCTGGTCGCCGGTGTCGACCTTGCGGCGCAGGTATGACATGTACGACTCGACCACGCCCGCGTCACCGGCGAAGTCGTAGTTCCAGACCGCCGACAGGATCTGGCCCTTCGACATCACCCGCTCGGCGTTCTCCAGCAGGCAGCGCAGCAGCTTGAACTCGGTGAGCGACAACTGAACGGCCTGGCCGGACTTGAAGACCTCGTAGCTGTCCTCGTTCAGCTCCAGGTCGGCATACCGCAGTACGGCGGCCTCGGTCGTGGTCTGCTCGCGGTGACCGGACCGGCGGAGCAGGGCACGAACCCGGGCGACCAGCT
The DNA here is from genome assembly GCF_043197365.1 of Kribbella sp. NPDC049174. Lineage (NCBI taxonomy): Bacteria > Bacillati > Actinomycetota > Actinomycetes > Propionibacteriales > Kribbellaceae > Kribbella > Kribbella sp. NPDC049174. The sequence goes on from NZ_JBICSZ010000001.1 coordinate 1,748,441, forward strand.
CGTCCAGGCTGAACGGCTTGGTGACGTAGTCGTCCCCGCCGGTGTGGAGGCCGAGCACCTTGTCCTCGACCGCATCGCGAGCGGTGAGGAACAGCACCGGCACGTGCCGGTCCTCACTGCGCAGTCGGCGGACCACCTCGAAGCCGTCTAGGCCGGGCATCATCACGTCCAGCACGACCAGGTCGGGTTCCACCTCCCGGGCCTTGCGCAGCGCCTCGGCGCCGTGGGTCGCCGTGGTGACCTCGTACCCGGCGAAACGCAGACTCGCGGACAGCAGCTCGACGATGTTCGGCTCGTCGTCGACCACCAGCAGATGCGGGCTCATGCCCTCAGTCTGCCGCTCCTACCCGTGGGAGGCCTGGAAGGTTCCTGGCAATCAGCTGTGAGTCGCCACGTGCTCAGCGGGGACCGCGGCCGAACCCCCACTTCTCGCCGGCGGCCTGCCGGACAGTGCCGTCGTTGATCGAGGCGGCGGTGGCCTTGCCGTCGGCGACCACGGCCGACACGGTGACCGAATTGCCGGTCTTCACGTCGTCGATGCCGTCCCGGGCAGCGTTCACCAAGGTGTCCTCGGTGATCGTATAGGTCCGGCTGTAGCCGTCCTCGCTCTTGACCGTGATCGAGTCCTGGCTGACGGCCATCACCTCGCCGCGCTGGGTGGCGACGGTCTGGTAGCTCCCGTCGTCCTTCTTGACCACGAACTCGCCGTGCAGCGCGCCGCCGAGGCCGAACTGGCCGCGGTGACCGGGCCCACCCTTGCCGGGCTCAGCCGGCCGGTCCGGCGTGGTGGACGGAGTGGACGGGGAGGCCGAGGGCGATGGGGTCGGGTCCGCGTTGGACGATGCCCACGCCACTCCGCCGGCCATGCTGGTGGCCACCACCGCTGCCGCCGTGCCGGCCAGTCGCCAGCGATTCTCGATGAGCTTCTGGTACGACGCCATGCTGAAGTACCTTCCGTACTGCGTGCCAGGCCGAGCACCTGGCACTGGTCCATCCCACCCTGCCTCGCCAACCTTGGACGAAGCTCCGGTGCGGATAAGAAAACCCTGGCAATCGCACGGACGCGGAGAGTGAGGACCGGCGATTGCCGGTCCTCACCCGCGCGGCTGCTACTACTTCGTCGGCGTGGCGCTCGGCGTCGAGCCCTCCGGCTGGCGTTCCTCGGAACCAGGCTTGGCGCCCCGCTCCGGCCGGTCGGTGCTGTCGCTGATCGTCGTGGCGGTCGCCGTACCGTCGGAGACCACCGCCCGGACCCGGACCGTCTCGCCGGTCGTGATGTCGGCGATCTTCCCGTCGCGGTTGACCTTGGTGTCCGCGTTGACCGTGTACGTCCGGCTGTAGCCGTCGGCGCTCTTGACCGTGATCGAGGTCGCGCTGACCGCGGTCACCTCACCCTTCTGGGTCGCGACGGTCTCGTAGCCGCCGCCGTCCTTCGCGGTCACGAACTCACCGTGCAGCGCGTCGCCGAACTGGCCGCCGCGCGGGCCGGGGCCCTTGTCCTGCTGAGGTGCGTTCTGCTGGGTCCCGGTCGAGGGTGCGGGAGTGTTGTCGCCCGTGGACGCCCACGCGACGCCGCCGGCGACGGTAGTCGCCGCCACCGCGGCGACCGTGCCGGCCGCCCGCCAGCGGTTGTCGATGAGCTTCTGGTGCAACGCCATGCTGTCGTGCCTTCCGTTGCGCGCCGGGAGGATGCCCAGCGCTGGTCCTTCCCACCGTCACCGGCAGACCTGGCACGGCCCTTGGGCGGCTCTGGAAAAACCCTGGCAATCGCAAGGCTGCACAGCGTGACTAGACCAGGAACAGTACGGCGGTCAGCCAGACGGCCGCGGCGAGCGACGTACCGATGACCTCGATCAGGATCGACAGGCCGGTCGCCCGCAACGCGTGCTTGGTGGACTGCCAGGCGTTGGCGTGGGCGCCGAGCCGCTGCCGTTCGGACAGGTAGACGCCGAGCGGGAAGCCGACGAACATGCCGACCACCGGGATCACGAAGAATCCGACGATGCCGAGCAGCACGCCGACCACCATGGAGCGCCGTGGCACTCCCGATTCCCGCAGTCGCCGCTCCGGTACGACGTACTTGACCACCTGGCTGGCACCGATCAGGACGACCGCGGCGGCCAGCACGATCCAGCCGGTCGGGCTCTGCTCCTCCAGCGCCCAGACCAGGATCGCCGCCAGGCTCAGCAGGGCGCCGGGCAGGATCGGGATGACGATGCCCAGGATGCCGACGAAGATCGCCACCCCGACCAGGAGCGTCGCAACACTGTTCACCCGGACCACTCTGCCGCAAAACCGGCCCCCTAGTGTGGACACATGCCTCAGTTGCATGAACTCGTCACCGCACTCGCCGCGCCCTGGGTGGTTCTGTCGCCGCGCTCGGGTCAGCTCACCGGCTCCGGCGCGGAGGGGGTCTACGCCCGCGACCGGCGGATCCTGTCCCGGCTCAGCGTCACGATCGACGGCGCGCCGCCGGTCCCGATCCACGCGGACGAACGCACCGCCGCGTCCCATGAGTACGTCGCTGTGGTCGAAGGACTGGGCGACTCCAACCGGCACGACCCGACCGTGATGCTGTACCGCACCCGTGAGGTCGGCACCGACGGGATGACCGAGCGGATCAGACTGGTGAACCGGTCCCGCGCGACGGTTCAGTGCCGCCTGGACGTTGCCCTCGGCACCGATCTGGCCGGGACGGCGGCGGTCCGCAGCGGAGCGGCGGCGGACCTGCCCGAGCTCAGTCCGGCGTACGACGGCCCGGCCCGGCTGCACTGGGACAACTCCGGGACCCGGGTGAGTGCTCGCCTCGACCCCGGCGTGACCGCGACACCGCGGCTGGAGCCAGGGGAGGAGTTCACCCTCACCCTGCAGGTCACTGCCGATTTCCCGAAGGGCACCACCGACTTCAGCATCGACCCGCCGGCACCCCAGCCGCCGTACACGTTCGGCGTCGACTGCGACGACAAGCGCGTGGAGCGCTGGGTCGACCGGTCGCTCGCCGACGTGCAGGCGCTGCAGCTCGCCGCTGGCGACAACCGCTACCTCGGCGCCGGACCGCCTTGGTACCTGACGCTCTTCGGCCGTGACTCGCTGATCTCGTCCGGCATGCTGATCCCGGTCGACCCCGAGCTGGCCGCGGGAACGTTGAGAGCACTGGCCGCGCGGCAAGGCACCAAGGTCGACCCGGACTCGGCCGAGCAGCCCGGCAAGATCCCGCACGAGCTCCGCGCCGAGGTCGCCGATCACGGTGGTGGCCTGGTGCTGCCGGCCGCGTACTACGGCACGCACGACGCGACGCAGCTCTGGATCATGACCCTGCACAAGGCCTGGCGCTGGGGCATGCCCGCCGACGAGGTCAGGGACCTGCTGCCGAACCTCACCCGCGCGCTCACCTGGATGAAGGAGTACGCCGACCCGGACGACGACGGCTTCCTCGAGTACGTCGACGAGTCGGGCCACGGCCTGGCCAACCAGGGCTGGAAGGACTCGGCCGACGCGGTGCAGTGGCCGGACGGCACGATCGCCGGCGCACCGATCGCGTTGTGCGAGGTCCAGGGCTATGCCTACGCGGCAGCGGTCAAGGGAGCCGAACTGCTGGAGGCGCACGGCGAGTCCGGCGACGAGTGGCGCGAGTGGGCCTCCGCTCTGCAGGAACGGTTCCGCAGCGCGTTCTGGGTCGACGGTTATCCGGCCATCGCTCTCGACGGCGAGAAGAACCCGGTCCCCGGCCGGGCCTCCAACATGGGCCACCTGCTCGGCACCGGACTACTGGACGCCGAAGAGGAGCAGACCGTGGCCGACGTCCTGGCCGGCACGGACCTGGACAGCGGCTTCGGGCTGCGAACGTTGTCCACGGCAATGACCCGGTTCAACCCACTCGGCTACCACACCGGCAGCGTCTGGCCGCACGACACCGCGATGGCCATCGAGGGTCTGTACGCGACCGGGGACTCGGCCCGCGCATCGTCGTACGTCGAAGGCCTGATCCGGGCCGCGGAAGCATTCGACTACCGGCTGCCGGAGTTGTACGGCGGCCGCGGGCTACTGGAGGAGTCGACGCCGACGCCGTATCCGTTGTCGTGTCGTCCGCAGGCCTGGGCGGCCGCCTCGGCGATCGCGGCGATCGTCGCGGCCTTGGGGATCGAACCGGATGTCCCGGGCGGGACGCTCGTCCTGAACCCGGCGGAGTCGATGCCCTGGGAGTTCCTGCGGGTGTCCGGCCTCCGGCTGGGCGGAGGCGGGCTGTCGCTGCAGTGGCAGTCCGGCGGCGAGGACGGTGCCCCCGGGAAACTGACCGTGCTGGAGGCCCCGGAGAACCTCCAGTACTGACCCGGACATCAGACCGTGAGTACGGCGGCTGTCGCGAGCAGCAGGTAGACGGCGGCGACGATCCGGTTGCGCCACCGGCTCGTCGTACGCACGGAGCGGACGCGGCGGCCGATGGCGTCGGCGCCGACGGCGTAGCAGAGGTCGAGCGACAGTCCGATGATGAGCGCGCCGACACCGAGCAGCAGCATCTCGGTCCGCAACTGGTCGGGTCCGGCGCCGCGGCTGGTGAACTGGGGGAGGAAGGCGAGGAAGAACAGCGCCGCCTTCGGGTTGAGCAGGTTCACCACGACGCCGTCGCGGAAGACCCGGGCGAGCGGTGCGGGCGGGACGCCGCCGGCCGGCTCGGTCGTGGGCGCCTTGAGCATCTTCACGCCGAGGTAGGCCAGGTACAGCGCGCCGGCCAGGGTGATCGCGGTGAACAACGCGGGCGACGCCTTGACCAGTGTCGCCAACCCGAGTGCCGCGACGACGATGTAGACGAGCGTGCCGGTCTCGATCGCGAGGGCGGACACCACTCCGGCCCGGCGTCCCTGGGTGAGGCTGCGGAGCGAGATGTAGAGGTTGTTCGGCCCCGGCATTCCGACCAGTACCACCGTCGTACCGGCGAATCCCAGTAGCTGCGCGATCCCCATGATCTCTCTCCCTCTCGAACTGGACTGCCTTCTGGTACTAGCCTGGCGGCGCGAGAAGCAGTCCACCCGAGCCAATACGAGGAGAAGTGGACCGTTCTGGAGATGCCGCCGTCCTGGCGGACCTGATCGGCGGCCGGCTGACCGGTCGCGGCGGCGGCCTGTACCGCCGGCTGGCCGATGCGATCGCCTCGCTGATCGGTTCGGCCGAGCTCCCGGTCGGCGCCCGCCTGCCCGCCGAACGCCGCCTCGCCGAGGCCCTCGCGGTGAGTCGATCGACCGTCGTCGCGGCGTACGACGAACTGCGTGCGCGCGGCCTGGTGGAGAGCCGCCGGGGGAGCGGTACGACGATCGCGCGCGCCGCGAGCCGTGGTCGTTCACGAGCGGACAAGCGGATGCCGGCCGGGTACGGCGAGTCCCTGTTCCACCGGATCGCGGTCGGTCCGGGCGAGGTCATCTCACTCACGTACGCCGTCGATCCGGGCATGCCGGAGCTCGCCGGCGAACTGATCGACCTGGCCACCAGCGACCTGCCCACGCTGCTCGACGACGTCGGCTACCACCCGCGTGGACTGGAGGTGCTGCGGGAGCGGATCGCCGAGCACTTCGACGAGTCAGGTCTGCCGACGTCACCTGACGAGATCGTGGTGACCACGGGTGCGCATCAAGCGATCGCTTTGGTGACCCAGATGTATCTGCGGACCGGAGCGGCTGTCGTGATCGAGCAGCCGAGTTGGCCCGGTTGCTTCGACCTGTTCGGTGCGGCCGGTGGGCGGGTGGTCGGCGTACCGCTGGATGACGCCGGGATCCGGCCGGACCTGCTGACGGCCGCGTTCGCAGAGCACCAGCCGGCGATGTTGTTCGTGATGCCGACCTTCCACAACCCGACCGGGCGGCTGATGTCGGCGAACCGGCGACGGCAGGTCGCCGAATTGGCGGCCAAGCATGGCGTGGTGGTTGTCGAGGACAACGCGTACTCGGCGTGGGACCCGGCCGGGCCGTCGATCCCGCCACCGCTGGCGGCGTACGCCCCGGACGGCAGCGAGGTGCTGACGATCGGGTCGGTGTCGAAGGCGGTCTGGGGTGGTCTGCGGATCGGATGGATCCGGGCGTCTCGGCCGTTGGCGGAGCGGCTGGCCCGGCACAAGGCGCTGGCCGATCTCGGGAGTCCGGTGATCGATCAGGCACTCACGGCGCGGCTGCTGCCCCGGTTGGCCGAGCTGACGTCGGCGCGGGCGCGGGTCGCGACGGGGCGGCGGAAGCTGATGGGGCAGTTGCTGACCGAACGACTGCCGGACTGGGAATGGTCGGAGCCCGAAGGTGGGTCCGCGTTGTGGATCCGGCTGCCGGACACCGATGCTCGCGTGTTCGCCCAGGTGGCGCTGCGACACGGTGTCGAGGTGGTGGCCGGCCGGGCGATGGACCCGACAGGTGAGCACGACGACCACCTGCGGGTGCCGTTCGCATACCCGGAGCCGGTGCTCGACGACGCGGTGGATCGGTTGGCACGGGCTTGGCAGGAACTACGCCGCCATGGCCCGCCACCCGACGTACCAATGGTCTGAACATGAAGGATGGCGGCCACCCCTGGTGGGTGACCGCCATCAAGCCTCTATGACTTTGGCGCCGTCGTTGGCGCTTTTATGAAGCTTGGACTTACCGCTCGTCCTCCGCCGCGGCGACGGTCGGAGCGGCCTCGAGCCGGCCCGTCTCGTCGTGGATGGTGATTGCGATGTTGCGCAGCTTCTCCGCGTGTTCCCGGCTGTGGTGGGCGCAGAAGAGCAGCTCCCCACCGCTGGTCAGGGTGACACGGACGTAGGCCTGCGCGCCGCAGCGGTCACAACGGTCCGCAGCCGACAGGGTCGAACTCGGGGCGAGTGCTGTAGTCACTTGAGGCCTCATCTCATCTAGTTCCGTACTCACCAGATAGCAACATCCTGACATGCGGATCGCTTCCCGGTAGGGGCAGCGTGTCCGTATGTGAGACGAACCACCTGTTCCCGTATGACGCATCCTGACGAGGAATCGTTTCGGATGCAGTCGAATTGTTGTTTCCGGCGCGTGTCGGGCGTGTCTTCTCTCACTGTGCGCCATGACATCGTCACAGCGCGCTGATGATCGGAGTGTCGAACACCACTCCGGATCGAGTCCGGATCGATACCTGCACAAACAGCTTCCTCTTCAGTTGTGTGCCCCAGTCGTACCCCGGGCGGCGATGCCGGGCCTTCGGCGCTGACCGGTCCAGGTCGTGGGGCCTCCCGGCCTGGACTGAGGAGCGGAGGGAGCGAAGCGACCGGAGCGACGAGGGAAGGCCGGGAGTCAAGGCCCCATGACCACGCCGGCGCCGGAGGCCCGGCCAAAGGCACCGCCCCGCCTGCCAGGTTTTGGGGGTACGGCGGCATAGGGTGTGAACATGCGTTCGGACCCGGCCGGTCCGGGACGCGGTGCAGTTAGTTTGTGAACCAGTGAAGGAGCCCAGTGGCCGCCCCGACGCCTCGCAGTACCGAGCTCGACCCGACGTACAACGCCCGCCATCTGCTCGTCCTCGAAGGTCTCGAGGCGGTCCGGAAGCGGCCCGGTATGTACATCGGGTCCACCGACAGCCGCGGCCTGATGCACTGCCTGTGGGAGATCATCGACAACGCGGTCGACGAGGCCCTGGCGGGCCACGGCGAGCGGATCGACGTCGTCCTGCACAAGGACGGCTCGGTCGAGGTGAGGGACCGTGCCCGCGGCATCCCGGTCGACATCGAGCCGAAGACGAAGCTGAGCGGTGTCGAGGTCGTGTTCACCAAGCTGCACGCCGGCGGCAAGTTCGGCGGCGGCTCGTACAACGCCTCCGGCGGTCTGCACGGTGTCGGCGCCTCGGTGGTGAACGCGCTGTCCGCGCGACTCGACGTCGAGGTCGACCGCGGTGGTGTGGTCTGGACCACCTCGTTCCGGCGTGGTGTGGCCGGTGAGTTCGATGCCGAGGGTGCGAGCGCCTCCTTCACCCCGGCGAAGGGTCTGCGCAAGGCCGGCCGGGCCAAGAAGGGTGTCACCGGCACCCGGATCCGGTACTGGGCGGACCGGCAGATCTTCACCCGCGACGCGTCCTTCAACTACGACGAGCTGGTCACCCGGGCGCGGCAGACGTCGTTCCTGGTGCCGGGTCTCGAGCTGGTGATCCGGGACGAGCGCGGTGACGAGGTCACCGAGGAGTCGTTCAAGCACGACGGCGGGATCAGCGAGTTCTGCGAGTTCCTGGCCACCGACCAGAAGGTCACCGAGGTGATCCGGCTCAGCGGCACCGGGAACTTCACCGAGACCGTGCCGATGCTGGACGACGCCGGCCACATGACCCCGACCGACGTCGAGCGCGAGCTGGATGTCGACATCGCGGTCCGCTGGGGCGACGGCTACGAGACCGAGCTGCGGTCGTTCGTGAACATCGTGGCCACGCCGAAGGGCGGCACCCACGTGGCCGGCTTCGAGCGGGCCCTGTCGAAGAGCTTCACCAACGCCCTGGACGGCACCCGGCTGCTGAAGAACGGCGAGGAGATCATCAAGGACGACGTCCTCGAGGGTCTGACCTCGGTCGTGACGGTCCGGCTGGCCGAGCCGCAGTTCGACGGCCAGACCAAGGAGGTCCTCGGCACGCCGGCCGCCTCGCGCATCGTCGCGAAGGTCGTGCAGACCGAGCTGGAGGCATTCCTCACCTCGAACAAACGCGAGCACAAGGCGCAGGCCCGCGCCGTACTGGAGAAGGTCGTCGCAGCTTCCCGGACTCGCGTGGCCGCGCGTCAACACCGCGAGCTGCAGCGACGGAAGACGGCGCTCGAGTCGTCGGCCCTGCCGGCCAAGCTGGCGGACTGCCGCAGCAACGACGTGGACCGGTCCGAGCTGTTCATCGTCGAGGGTGATTCGGCCCTCGGTACGGCGAAGCTGGCGCGGAGCTCCGAGTTCCAGGCGCTGCTGCCGATCCGGGGCAAGATCCTGAACGTGCAGAAGGCGTCGGTCGGCGACATGCTGAAGAACGCCGAGTGCGCGTCGATCATCCAGGTGGTCGGGGCCGGGTCGGGTCGCAGCTTCGACCTCGAGCAGGTCCGCTACGGCAAGATCATCTTCATGGCCGACGCCGACTCCGACGGCGCGCACATCCGCTGCCTGCTGGCCACCCTGTTCTTCCGCTACATGCGGCCGCTGGTCGACGCGGGTCGCGTCTACACCGCCGTACCGCCGCTGCACCGGTTCGAGCTGACGAACCCGAAGAAGGGGCAGGAGAAGTACCTGTACACCTACAGCGACGCCGAGTACCAGCGGAAGACGGCCGAGCTGATGAAGAAGGGTGTGCGCTGGAAGGAACCGCCGCAGCGCTACAAGGGTCTCGGTGAGATGGACGCCGACCAGCTGGCCGAGACCACCATGGACCCGCGCCACCGCACCCTGCGCCGGATCACCGTCGACGACGGCGAGGCCGCTGCCCAGGTCTTCGATCTCCTGATGGGCAACGACGTCGCGCCGCGTAAGGAGTTCCTGGTCCAGGGCGCCTACGAACTGGACGAGAACCGCATCGACGTCTGAGTTCTGGCACCCCGGGCGGGCCGCAGGCTAGGTCAGGCCCAGTGCGGCTGTCGTGACCTCGCAGAACAGGGCCAGGTCGCTCTCGGCGTTGGGGTGAGGTCCCTTGTTGACGACGATCTCGCGGCTGACGAACTCCTCGCCGTCGAAGACCTCGTGCAGGACGAGGTAGCCCGCCCCGAGCAGGACGACACCGTCGGCGGTGCGAAGGAGCCCGGCCAGCCCGCGGACGGTGGTTTCGACCGTGTGCAGACCTTCCGGGTCGCCGGAGATGGTGGTGTCGGAAACCGGTCCGGCGGCGCGCCGAAGGACTGTGGCCTGGTTGTCCGGGTTGGTGTAGACGACGGTGACCTGGCTGACGGCGCGGGAGTCGACCGGCTGGTTGGGTGCCAAGAACTCTGTTCCCTTGACAGTGATCGTGGTGTCCACCGCCTGACCGGTGCCGCAGAAGTCACCGTCGGTGAACGATTCCGTGAAGGTGAAGTGAACGGCGCCGGGATTGGCGGCGACGGCCGACGGCATGGCGCCCAGCCCGAGCGCAGCGATGATTCCAACGACCAGTGCGAGCCTACGCATTGGTCCCCTCCCTTCGTGGTGCTGTCCCGGCGGCGGGACGCGTTCGGTCACACACCGAATGCGCGGCGGCACGGGCCCTCCCCGAGCAGAGCGCGACCAGGCGACTCTGCCGCGTTGATGCCAGTGGCATCTTCCCCCGTTGAACGATCGCCGCGGCGGACATGCGCCGGCGGCCCTGATTTCAGCAAACGCCCGGACGCCCATCCTGTAAAGGGATCGGCGATGATGCTTCCATGCACCCGCGGCTGGCCTGCTTCGACCTGGACAACACGCTGATCGATCGCGACGGGGCCTTCTCGGCCTGGGCCAGGTGGTGGGTTGAGCGCTCCGGGCTGGGGGCGGAGGCGGTCGAGTGGTTGGTTGCTCACGACAATGGTGGGTTCACGCCGCGGCCGCAGTTGTTCGCGGGCGTTCGCGAAGCCTTTGGTGTGGTGACGTCGGTCGAAGACCTGGTGGCTGCCTATGACCGAGAGCATCCGGCGTTCACCTGGGTGGAGTCGGCGGTGCTGGACGGTCTCGCTTCGTTGCGTACGGCGGGGTGGCGGGTTTCTGTGGTGACGAACGGGAATGTCGTCCAGCAAACGGGGAAGCTCGAGCACACCGGGATCGCCGAAGCGGTCGACTACTGCTGTATCTCGGAGGCAGCCGGCGTGCGGAAACCTGATGCCCGGATCTTCACGATCGCGGCCGAGGGCGCCGGGGCGACGTTGGATGATGGCTGGATGGTTGGCGACCACCCGTCGTACGACGTTGCCGGTGGGATCAACGCGGGTCTGAGGACGATCAGGGTCGGGAGCCACCACGAGGTCGAGACACCTCGGGCCGATCACCACTTCGACTCGGTGCTCAAGGCGTTCCCGGTGATCCTGGCTAGCTGACTCGTGGTGGCACGATCTGGCCGGGGCTCACCCGACGACCATCCACGGTGATCTCGGTGTGGTCGGGGGAGATGTCCACGTCGATCGTGTGGTCGCGGTAGCGCAGGCCTTGGAGCCGAATGGTGCCGGAGGCAACAGGTTGGGGACGGATCTCCAATGAGCCGTCGGGATGGGGGTGAATGCCGGCCAGGCCGGTGAGGATGGATTCGGCGCCGGTGAGGCCGGCGATGACGTTGATGCGGCGGCCGGTGGCGGGGGCGCCGGGCTTGTCGCAGTAGTGGTCCTGGGGGAAGTACGGGTAGTGGTCGCCCATCCAGAAGAGGCGGCGGAGGACGTCCCACGCGAGTGCCGGCTCACCGCGTTCCCAGAGCGTGAGCGCGAGTTGTGGTGCCTCGCCGGTGTAGGCGCCGGCGCCGGACCAGTCGATGTCAGCCGTCTCGTAGTGCCGCTCGTCCTCGGCGCTCACACTGCTCACGCCGTAGCTGCCGAGGAACGCGCCAGGCCGGATGTGGTTGATCAGGGCTGCGGCGACCTCCGGTGGGCAAGCGCCTGAACGCAGTACGTCGAAGGCCTGGATCGAGTAGGCGAGCTCGGTGTGACCGTCGGGGTAGCGGCTGCGGAACCAGCCGGCGTCGGAGTCCCATAGTTGCCGGATGACCTCGGTCCGGATCTGTTGGGCGGACGTGCGCAACTCGTCGACGGGCAACGTGGCGCCCGACACCTCCGCCAGCTCGGCGAGGGTTTCGAGGGACCACGCGCGCTCGGCGTTGGGGCTCGCGACGACGTGTTCCCAGCCGGCTCCGCGCATCTCGAGGAGATTGCTCTGGTCGCCGTAGTCACGCAGTACGCCGGTCTGGTCGTCCGGACGGAACCGCTTGTCGAGGGCGGTCAGTACGTCGTACAGGCGCGAGATCAGCGTGGGGTCGAGCGGGCGTTCGGCTGCGGCAGCGCGGGTGAGGGCGGTGAGGGACCAGCCGCTGTAGGCGTAGGCGACGCCGAGGCCGGTGCCGTCCGGCGCGATCGCGTAGCGGTCGGTGAGGTCGGCGTCGAGGAAGGCCTCGATCACGTCGGTCACGTGATCGCCGAGCATGAGGCTCAGGAGATTGGGTGCGTAGCCGCCGGTGTCCCAGGCGTAGGAGCACAGCGCGCCACCGTCGAGACCGGAGGTGGCGATGAACGGCGTGGTGACGAACGCCGGGTGATCCCACCAGCACACGAGCCCACTCGCCAGCGAGCGTCGGTAGTACTGCTCGAGTCCTGGGATGTCGCTCTGAAGCGTCGGCACCCGACCGAGTGCCTGGGCCACGCGCTCCTCCCAAACGCGGCTCGCAGTCGCCGCGTCCGCGGCGGGATCGCCGAGTGGTGCCGAGGCGGCAGGGCCCGACGGCTGGATGCCGATGGTGAAGGTGGCTTCGCCACCCGACGCGAGCAGCGCGGTCAGGCCGGTGTGGATCAGGGTGATGGGAGCGTCGAGACCCAGGCCTTGGGCACGTTCGTCGGTCCCGGCGTTGGGCGGGACCCACCCCCATTGGGAGAGGGGGACGTGATGGACGCTGGTAGGGGACAGCGATGGACGGATGCTGAGTTCATGCGGCCGGTCCGAGCGGTTGTGGACGCGGACGGCGAGCACGTAGCCGGGGCTGCCGTGCCGCGGGATGAGCGTGCTTTCGACGGCGAGCGAGATCGGGTGGCCGTCGACGTACTGGTGGTAGGTGCCTCGGCGGACGAGGCGGTCCGGGCGCCAGGTGCCGCCGGACGGGAGGAGGCCGCGGTCGCCCGCTCCCGGTCGGCTGCCGTCCGGGATCCTCCGGCCGTCGAGGTCGAAGGAGATCGTCAGCCGGCTGTCCGGAGCGGCGTGTGGGGGAGTGAACCAGCCACCGACACCGCAGACGGTGCCGGGCAGCTGGGTGACTGTTCCTGTTCCGCTGCCGACCCAGAGCTGTCCGGGCGGCACGGCGCGGCGGAGGTCGAAGGAGAAATCGGGCAGGGAGTACGGCGGCATGGGCGGCCTTCCTGGACGGTGGCGTGCCGGACCGGCCCCGGCAGGTGATCCCGGCCTGCGTAGGACCGGTCCAACACGGTGCCTCGATGGTGGCACGAAGCCATCGAGCACGCAATGGCCTCGGCGGTGAACCCGTTTGCGTGCTGGCTGTTGACGCCGGTCGCGCCCGCTGTTACGTTCCGGTGCTGAAGCCGTTGGACCAGTCCAACGGGCCTGATTCTGGGGAGAGGCCGGATGGCGAAGCTGACGATTCGCGACATCGCCGCGTTGTCCGGCCTGTCCAAGTCCACCGTCTCGCTGGTGCTGAACAACAGCCCGAAGGTGGATCCGGCGACCCGGCGGCACGTGCTCGCGGTGATGCGCCGGCACCGGTACGTGCCGAGTTTCGCGGCGACCGCGCTGGCCAAGGGCAGTACCCGGCTGATCGGGATGGTCGTCCCCGGCCTGTCCTGGCATATGGTTGCCTCGATCAACATCGGGGTGGCCGCGGTGACCGAGCGGAGCGGGTTCGACATCATCCTCTACACCGCGACCAACGACCGCGACTACGGCTCGTTGATCGACCGCGTGCTGACCTCCAGCATGGCCTCGGGCCTGCTCGTGGTGACCGACAAGCAGCCGCTCGAGCCGCTCGTGCAACTGCACCAGGAGGGCATGCCCGTCGTCCTGGTGAACACGATCGGCGCCGAGGTCGACCTGCCGTCGGTGACGGCGGACAACTACGAAGGCGCGCTGACCGCGATGGACCACCTGCTGCAGCTGGGCCATCGACGGATCGCCTGCGTCCAGGGCTGGATGGAGTACACCTGCTGCCAGGACCGCTACCGCGGCTACCTGGACGCGTTGCGCAAGGCAGACATCCAGCCTGATCCCGAGCTGACCAAACCGGGTGACTTCGTGCCCGAGCAGATCCGGGCCCGGTCGCGGGAGTTGTTCGCACTGCCGGCCGAGCAGCGACCGACCGCGGTCTTCGCCCACTCCGATGTCACGGCGTACGGCGTGATGACCGCGGCCGCCGAGACCGGGTTGCGGGTGCCCGAGGACGTGTCGGTGATCGGCTTCGACGACATCGAGTCGGCGGCCCAGATCCGGCCGCCACTGACCACCATCCAGCAGCCGTTCGTGGAGATGGGCAAACGGGCCGCCACCCTGCTGCTCGACGCGATCGGCGGTCCCGACGAGACCGAGACGGAGCAGGACGCCGAGCCGAGCCCGGCCGAGCCGCCCCGCCTCACCATGCCGACCAGCCTGATCGTCCGGTCGAGTTGCGGGCCGGTGCCCGTCGACCGGCCGAGCCAGGGCCGGTCCCACCGCACGTCTGAGCAGCCCACCAAGGCCTGATCCAGGTCCCGCCCGACCACAAGACTCCTGGCGTCCCACGGCGCCGCCCAGCACACAGAGCACGCGGCAGTCCCACCACAGGCCCCGGCCCTCGGCCGGCGGGTCATGCCCTGCTGCGCGCCTTCTGGAAGGAATCGGAGCATGAGGCCCTTCCCCCGACGATTCGCCCTCGGGACGATCCTGGCTGTCGTCGCCGCGGTGGCGATCCATTCGATCGCCCAAGCCGACGCGACCCCGTTCGAGGTCCTACCGAGCGATCCGCTCGCCCACTTCACCCAGTTCAAGAACCTGCCCACCGACTCGACCCAGCAGGTCACGATCACCGGCAACCCCAACTTCACCAAGGCCCTCGAGGTCACGGTGCCGAACGGTCCGCAGAGCCCCGGGCTGGACGGCGAGTACGAGATCACGCTCGGCGTTCCGGCCGCCCAGACGGTGACCGCCGGCGACGCCCTCGTCACGACCCTCTGGATGCGGGCGATCGAGCCGACGTCCGGCAGTACGACGGGCAACGCGCACATGGTGTTCGAGACCGACGGATCGCCGTACAAGAAGTCGATGAACGCGGCGCTGCTCTACGGGTCGGAGTGGCAGAAGTTCGAGTTCCCGTTCCGTGCGGCCGTCACCTATGAAGCCGGTACGACGACCGCCGCGCATCTCAACCTCTGGCTCGGGTACGGCGCGCAGAAGTTCCAGATCGCCGGGGTCTCGGTGACCGACTACGGACCGGGGACACCGGCGGGCTACCCACAGGTGACGTATGAAGGCCGGGAGGCGAACGCAGCCTGGCGTACGGCGGCCAACGCGCGGATCGACCAGTACCGCAAGGGGAATCTGGCCGTCTCGGTGGTCGACCCGGCCGGGAATCCGGTCAGTGGTGCGACCGTGTCCGCAGTCCAGCAGACCAGTGCGTTCACGTTCGGTGCGGCGTCCGACGGGTCGCGGCTGATCGGCGACCCGTCGAGCGGGATCAGCCCGAGCGACCTGGCGCAGTACCAGAGCAAGGCCTCGACCCTGTTCAATCAAGGGGCTCTGGGCAACAACTTGAAGTGGAGCAACCACTGGGAGAACCAGGTCGAGCGGGACACGATCACCCTGCCCGCCCTGCAGTGGATGCGGGAACGCGGGCTGCGGATCCGGGGTCACAACCTGATCTGGCCGTCGTGGGGCTATATGCCTCCGGACCTCGTCACCCTGCAGAACGACCCGGCCGCACTCCGGGCCCGGGTGAACACCCACATCACCGACGAAGCGACGGCACTCCAGGGGATCGTCGACGAGTGGGATGTGGTGAACGAGCCGTACTCGGAGCACAGCCTGCAGGACATCCTCGGGCCGGACGAGATCGAATCGTGGTTCCGGCTGGCCCGCCAGGCCGACCCGACCGCGCCGCTGGCGCTGAACGACTACGGGCTGCTGGAGAACAACGGCTGGGAGAAGCGTCATCGCGACCACGTCTACGGGATCGTCCAGTCGCTGAAGGACTCCGGGGCGCCGATCGACCTGGTTGGGATGGAGAGCCACTTCAACGGGTTGCAGCTGACCTCACCGGACGACCTGATGACGATCGTCGACCAGTTCGCCGGGCTCAGGGTGAAGGTGGCGATCACGGAGTTCGACGTCGACACCGACGACCTGCAGCTGCAGGCGGACTACACCCGCGACTTCATGACCGCGATGTTCTCGAACCCGAACGTCAACCAGATCAGCAACTTCGGTATCTGGGCCAACAACATCTACAACCCGCGCGTCGCGCTCTACAATGCGGACTGGTCACCCAAGCCCAACGGCCTGGTCTGGGAGGATCTGATCCAGCGGCAGTGGCACACGAGTGTGTCCGGTCAGACCACCGCAGCCGGCACCTTCGGTACGCGCGGCTTCCTCGGTGACTACCTGGTGACAGTCACCGTGAACGGCATCTCCAAGCAGGTGAAGGTGCCCATGCCGACGACAGCCGGCGCGTCCGTGAAGGTGATTGCCGACGGCATCGCGACCACGGTCAGGACCGACGAACCCAACCCGGTCGGCGACGGCGACTTCGAGAGCGGAACCCGAGGCTGGACTCCGCTCGGCACCGGCCCGTCGACCGCCGCGAACGCCCACAGCGGTCACACCGCACTGTCCCTCAGCCCGGGCTCGGGAGTGACGCAGAACCTCACCGGCCTGACCGCCGGCACGAGCTACCTGCTGTCCGGCTGGGGTCGCCTGAACGGCGGCGGCACCCAGTGCTACATCGGGGTGCGTGGGGGAGCGACCGCCGGTACGCCGACCTTCCAGTACGAGCTCAGCTACGCCGACGAACGCGCGTACACCCAGAAGCTGGCCGCATTCACCCCGCCGACCGGGACGAAGTGGATCCAGGCGTTCGCCTGGTCCAACCCCAATCCGACCACGGCCGAATGCACGCTCGACGACATCGCCATCACGCCCACGAACGGCACACCGCCACCCGCCCAGGCTCCGCCGACTACGACGCCGTACCTGCCGACTCCCTCGGTGCTGGGGAACGGGACGCTGGAGAACCAGTCGAACACGACAGGCTGGTACTGCCTTGGTACTTGCACCCTGAAGAATGCGTCGATCACCCCGCACACCGGCAGCGGCGACCTGTCGGTGACCGGACGAGCTGCCGCTTGGGCCGGACCAGCTCAGGGTTTGTCTGTGGTCAACGGCGGACTCTACGACTCGTCCGCCTGGGTGCGGACCCCGTCCGGATCAGACACCGCCATGGTCAGTCTGAAGCTGACGACGTCGACCGGATCCACCACGATCAGGCTCGGCCAGGCACCCGTCACCAGCACCGGCTGGACGCGGATCTCGGCCGCCAACACGAAGGTCGCGTGGACCGGCACGCTGACCAAGGCCGAGTGGTGGATCAGTACGACGACCGGCACCGGCAATCTGCTGATCGACGACGCGTCCTTCGCGCCCAAGGCGAAGACGGTGGCCGGCCGCGACCTGCTGGCCAACGGTGACTCGGAGCAGGGCGCCGACAGTTGGACTGCTGTGCAAGCCGCCACCGATCAGGTGCACGGCGGCTCGGGGTCGGTACTCGGCAGCTCACCCGCGCAAACCGTTTCGGTCACGAACGGAGCGTCGTACAAGACGTCTGCTTGGGTCCGGCTCGCGGCGGGCTCGGGTACGGCCCAGGTGCAGCTGAAGCTGACGAAATCGGACGGCAGCGTCAGCTACGTGCCGCTGGCCTCGGCGGCGGTGAACGCTTCGGGCTGGACGAAGGTTGCCGCGAACAACATCCCGGTCAGCTGGTCCGGCACGCTCACCAAGGCTGAGTGGGTCGTCAGCACTCCGGCCAACGACACCCTGTACGTCGACGACGCCGCCCTGCAACCGGCCGGTGTCGAGCAGGCCGTGTTCAACCCGGTCCAGCCGACCGCGGCCTGCGTCGTCCGCAACTCGGTCGACAACACCTACACGGCGTACTTCGGCTACTCGAACGCGAACAACTACTACATCCCGGTCCCGGTCGGCAGCGACAACTTCTTCAGCCCGGGACCGTCGGATCGCGGCCAGACCGTCTCGTTCCTGCCCTTCCAGCGGCCGCGCCGGGTCGCGGTCACCTGGAACGGCAGCCCGCTCACCTGGCGACTCGGCGCCCTCACTCAAACCGCTTCGTCGGCGTCGCCGGCCTGCACCTAGGACTCACTGGAGGAACACCATGTCATCACCCATCTCCCGACGGACACTGCTCCGTGGTGCGGCAGCCTTGGCCGGTGCGAGTGCGGTCGCCGGCTGCTCGTCCTCGGGCAACGACAGCGAGGGGGCGAAAGCTCAGACCACGATCACCTACTGGGACTGGTACGCCAGCCAGGCCGGCTGGGTCGACAACGAGATCAAGCTGTTCCAGCAGGCTCACCCCGGGATCGCAGTGAAGAAGACCACACAGGTCAGCGACAAGTACGCCGACCTGGTCTCACTCGCGTACCGCAGCGAGAACGCCCCGGACATCCTGATGATCCCGAAGAGCCCGCAACTCAGCCAGCAGGTGTCACAGGGCTGGCTGATGCCCGTGGACAAGTGGGCGACGAAGGAGTGGCAGTCCCGCTTCCCGCAGAACAGCTTCGTCGAAGGGGTCGACGTCTTCGACGGCAAGGTCTACACCGCGCCGTTCGCCGCCCCGGCGCCGTCGCTGCAGCTCTACGTCCACCACGGTGTCTTCAAGGACGCCGGCCTGACGAATGCCGATGGCAGCGTGAAGCTGCCGAAAACCTGGGACGACGTGAGTCGCGCGGCCGACGCGATCGCGTCGAAGAGCGGTGGCAAGGTGGCGCCGTTCGGCTTCGGCAACTCGACGAACACGACCCTGGCCTGGTGGCTGGATCTGTTCGTCCGCGGCGCCGGGTCGCCGGGTGGCGCCGCCGTCGGCGGGATCGACGGGATGGACTACCGGGTCGGTCAGTGGACGTTCGGGACCGACCGCAACTACCTCGACGTGATCAACCTGCTGCTGGAGTGGAAGAACAAGAACTGGTTCTACCCCAACTCGATGAGCATCTCCGACGAGCAGGCGCGCGCGTTCTTCGAGCGCGGGCGGTTCGGGATGACGGTCGGCGGTGTCTGGAACCAGCCGGAGTGGACCAAGCACAAGTTCACCGACTACAGCCTGGTCACCCTGCCGGCGCCGAGCGATGAGCCGAAGGCGTTGTTCTACGGTCCGCCCGGCGGGCGGTTCGTCGCGGTCTCGTCGAAGTCCAAGCACGCCGACGAGGCGTGGGCCTGGTTCGACTGGCTGTACAGCCCGGAGGCGGGCAAGCGCTGGGTCGAGCAGGGCCAGGGTCTCTCGGTCTACGCGCAGAACAACGATCCGAAGGGCGTCACCTTCGCACCCTTCGCCCAGTACGTCGCGATGTCCGGTGCTGCAGTGGTCGGTCCGCAGCCGACCATCCGCAACCCCAAGCTCACGAAGCTCGAACTGCCCGCGGTGAAGCCGGACATCAACGACGTACTCGCCGGCATCTACACCGGTCAGCTCAAGGACGTCCAGGGTGCCCTGAACGAGCTGACGGGCAAGATGAACCAGGCGCTGGCCGACGCGGTGAAGAAGGTCGGCGCCGGTGCGAGCCTGAAGGACTTCGCCTTCACCGACTGGGACCTCACCAAGCCGTACACGACCAAACCGGCCGCCTGATGGTGATGACCGCCGTACGGGACGACGTCGCCACCGCCGGGCCACCACACACGGTGAGCCGGCGGCGGGCGCGTCGCCGTACCTATCTCTGGTCGTACGTCTACCTGGCGCCGATGATGGTGCTGCTGCTGGTCTTCGTGGTGTATCCGATCATCGCGTCACTCGGGTACACGTTCTACAAGTGGGACGGGATCGGCGATCCGACCGACTTCGTCGGCCTGGACAACTTCCGCCAGATCGTGCACGACAGCATCTTCTGGCGGTCGCTCGGCCACACCTTCGTGTACGCCGCGTTCGTCGTACCGATCCAACTGGTGCTGGCGCTGGCCCTCGCGTTGGTGCTGAACAACAAGCGGCTGCGATTCGCCTCGTTCTACCGAACGCTGTTCTTCTTGCCCGTGGTGACTTCGGCCGCGGTGATCGGGGTCGTGATCCAGCTGCTGGTGTCGAACTTCGGTGACTCGATCAACAACCTGTTGCTGAACCTGCACCTGATCGATCGGCACATCGACTGGCTGGGGGATCCGCACTTCGCGCTGGCGATCATCATCCTGGTCGGGATCTGGCACACGTTCGGCTACAACCTCGTGTACTTCCTGGCCGGCTTGCAGACGATCCCGGAGGAGCTCTACGAGGCGGCCCGGCTGGACGGTGCCGGCCGGCTGGCGACGTTCCGGTACATCACCATCCCGATGCTGCGGGCGGTCGGCGTCGTGATCGTCGTCCTGGCGGTGATCGGCACGTTCCAGATCTTCGACCTGGTCCAGGTGCTGACCAGCGGCGGGCCGTACTTCTCCACCGAGGTCGTGAACACCTACATCTACCATCTGGCCTTCGGCGGGAGTAACGCCAACGCGGTGCAGCCCGACATCGGGCTCGCCTCGGCGGCGTCGTTCATCTACGGCGTACTGCTGATCGTCTTCTCCGTCGTCCAGGTCGTCGTACTGCGCTCTCTCGCGCGGCGCCGGGGGACTGGGGGCGGGCGATGAAGCGCGGGCGCGCGGTGACCGTGATGACGCACGTCGCCCTACTCGTCAGCGGCCTGGCCTGGTTGTATCCGCTGTTCTGGGCACTGGGCAGCTCGCTGAAGAGTGACGACGAGTTCTTCGGCCGCGGGCTGAGCCCGTTGCCGTCGCAGTTCCTGTGGTCGAACTACCTGGACGCGTGGCGCGAGGCGTCGTTCGGCCGGTACTTCATGAACACTTTTCTGATCACCCTCGGGACGGTCCTGGTCACTTTAGTAGTCACTTCCACCGCGGGATACGTACTTGCCCGGACACGGTTCCCGGGTCGGGGATTCTGTCTGGGGCTGGTGTCGGCGACGCTGTTCCTGCCGCACGGCTACACGATCATTCCGGTGTTCGACCTGATGCAGCGGCTGCATCTGCTGAACAGCCTGTGGGCGGTGATCATCGTGCAGGCGTCCGGCGGCGTGGTGTTCGGCACGTTCCTGTTCATGGGCTACTTCATGGCGATCGACCGGGAGCTGGAGGACGCGGCGCAGGTCGACGGTGCGAACTTCCACCAGACGTTCGCGCGGATCATGCTGCCGCTGTCCGGGCCGATGCTGGCCACGGTCGGGTTGTTCACCGCGATCACGGCCTGGAACAGCTTCTTCATCCCGCTGGTGTTCACGCTGGGCCGGCCGGAGCTGCGCACGCTCGCGATCGGCATGTACGCGTTCATCGGGGAGAACTCGACCGAGTGGACGCTGCTGTGCGCTGGGACCGTGATCACGCTCGCCCCGATCATCCTGCTGTTCCTGCTGTTGCAACGGTTCTTCGTCAACGGCCTGGCCGGTGCGGTCAAGCAATAGGGGGTCTTATGTCCTTACCCATTCGGACCGCGATCGTCGGCACCGGCAACCGCGCCCAGCTGTTCACCGAAGGGCTGGCCAAGCGGGACGGGTACGACGTCGTGGCGTTGTGCGACCCGAATTCGGTGCGGATGGCGTTCCACAACCGGATGCTGCTGGCGGCCGGTCGCCGTACCGCTCATCAGTGGCCGCCGGCGCGATTCGACGAGATGCTGCGGGTCGAGCGGATCGAGTTGCTCGTGGTGACGAGCGTCGACGCGACGCACGACCGGTACGTCGAGTCCGCGCTGCGAGCCGGTGTCCGGGTGATCAGTGAGAAGCCGTTGACGACCGATGCGGTGAAGGCTCAGAGCATCCTCGACACCGTGCGGGAGACGGGTGGCTCGCTGTCGGTCGCGTACAACTATCGGTTCAACCCGGTGCATCGGAGGGTGCGGTCGTTGCTGGCCGAGGGTGCGATCGGTGACGTCCACTCGGTGCACTTCGAGTGGCTGCTCGATGTGTCGCACGGCGCCGACTACTTCCGGCGGTGGCATCGTGACAAGGCGAACTCCGGTGGCTTGATGGTGCACAAAGCCAGTCACCACTTCGACCTGGTGAACTGGTGGCTCGGCGCTGAACCGCAGCTCGTCTACGGGCGAGGACAGTTGGCGTTCTACGGTCCCGGCCGGCGGCACGGGTACGCGCGCGAGTACTCACGTGCGCATGGCGCGGCCTCGGCGCTCGACGATCCCTTTGCGCTGCACCTGGCGGACAACGCGACGTTGCGGGAGTTGTACCTGGACGCTGAGGTCGAGGATGGGTACTACCGGGATCGCAACGTCTTCGCGCCTGGGGTAACGATCGAGGACGACATGGCGTTGCTGGTGTCCTACAACACCGGCGCGACGATGACGTACCACCTGACCGCGTACTCGCCGGCTGAGGGCTATCGGGTGATGTTCAACGGATCGCGTGGTCGACTGGAGCTGAATGTCGAAGAGTCGACATGGACAACGCCTCACCAGCGGGTGACTTCGGCCAAGGGAGCGGTGCATGGCGACCTGGCCGCGCCGACCGCCGGGCAGACGAGTATCACGCTGCGGCCGTTGTGGTCGCCGCCTGTCGACCACACGGTCGAGCATGATCACGCCGGTCATGGCGGAGCGGACGCGCGTGTGCTGGCCGCGTTGCTCGACTCCTCGGACGGCCCAGACAACGCCGACATCGCCGACGCCCGGCAGGCAGCCCTGGCCTTGGTCACCGGTCTGGCTGCCAACCGGTCGTTCGAAACAGGTCAGCCCGTCCGGACTGCCGACGTACTGAAGCTCTAGCTCAGCGCCGCGCGCAACGCGGCGTGGGCACCTCGGACGATCGCTTCGCGGTTGGACTCGTACGTCGGATCGGTGATGGCGGTCTTGTTGGCCGGGTCGAAGGACAGGACCGGGACGTGCAGATGGCCGGCCGGCATCGACGGGTCGAGGAGGTCACGCTGCAGGGTGTTGCGGTAGGCAACCTCGTTGGAGAGGTAGCCGCCACCGGCGCCCTCGGACGCGATCGAACCGGGCGTCGGACCGAGCGGTTGGCGGACCGGTTGAGTCTGCCCGGCCGGGATCTCGAGGACCGAGGTATTGACGCGCATCCGGAACGGCGTGACGTCGGCCTGGGACATCCGGGCCAGCGGAAGGCTCGACGTCAGCCACTCGGGGCCGGCCGGCATGCTGGGGGAGACCACCGGTGCGCTGGTGGTGCCGCCGCCCCAGAGATTGTTGTTGTCACCGATCGAGCTGACCGAACGGCGCCGGCCGTTGAAAACCTCGAGGTCGAAGATCCCCACCCGGCCCTGGCTCGCTGTCATGACCAGATCGGCCCGTTGCGGTCCAGAGCGGTAGTGCGGGGCGAGTGCGTTCTCGACAATGTTCTCGTCGAAATCGGTGTACCTGACCGGGAAGACGACGGTCTGGATCTCGTACGTCTTGCCGTTCACCACCCAGCGCTGCCCGTCGAGGGTCAAGGCGTTGGCGCCCGATGGGTTGCCGATCCGGATGTCCGCGTCGAGGGTGAACGGGTCGAACCCGGTGACCAGGATCTTCCGTACGCCGGGTGCGAAGCGCGTGCTGGTGATGCCACGGGAGGTGTACTCGAGTGACCGGATCAGTCCGGCGCGTTCCGCCGTACCGAGGGTGAAGTCGGGTTGCCACTGCCGGAGGGCGAGAGCCATCGAGATGCGGGCCCAGTAGAGGCCGCGGTCGTCGGTGGCGGGGAGTGCGTCAGGTGCGGTCTGCGCGTGCTGAGCGCGGTGGGTCGCCGTCCGCCAGAGGGCTTCGCCCTGGACGCGGACGAGGGTCGCGGCGGCTCGCTGGTTCGGAGCTGAGCAGAGCAGTCGGTTGAAGAGCGCGACGTGCCGGTCGAAGCCGGAGCGGCGGAGGATCTCGGCCGGGACCGAGGGACCGCCGGCGACGCCGTTGTCGAGACGTTGCTCCTCGACCGTGCCGTTGACGCCGGTGTCGAGACAGCCGGTGACAGGTGCCGCCTGGACCGTGGGAGCGCCGGACAGAGCGGTGGTCAGGGCGATCGCACCGATGAGCAGGGAGCGTGAGAACGAGCTGGGGCGGAGTCTCATAACGGCTGTCTATCAGATCCTTGCGCATCCGCCGAGACATCCGAACAGGCCCCGGGTATTGCAGACAGTATGCAAGGGGTTACCTTCAGAAGGCGGCGTCGCCCACGTCGCCTTGTCCAAGGAGCACAGTTGAGCATCACATCTCGTCGCCGGCCGGTGGCCGCGGCGCCCGTCACCTCGCGGCGCCGGTTCCTGACCACAGCCCTGCACACTACTCTCGTCGCCGGAGCCGGTGCCGCCACCCTCACCGCCTGCGCGAAATCCGGTACGACGTCCGGTACGACCTCCACCCCGGCCGCCCAGACGATCGGGACGAACCCACCGAGTCCGCCACCTGTTGTGGACGGCAACCAAGCGCTCCAGCGGCTGCTGGAGGGCAACGCGCGCTTCGTCGCCGACCGCGAGGAGGACCTCGACGAGGGCATCGCCCGTCGAGTTGCCGTGAGCAAGGGTCAGACCCCGTTCGCCACCGTGATCGGCTGCGTGGACTCCCGGGTGCCGATCGAGCTGATCTTCGACCAGGGGCTCGGCGACCTGGTCGTCGTACGGAGCGCCGGGGAAGCACTTGACCATTCAGTGACCGGCAGCCTCGAGTTCGGCGTCGCGGAGTTGCACACGCCGCTGCTCATGGTCCTCGGTCACCAGCGCTGCGGCGCGATCACCGCCACCATCAAGGCGCTCGACTCCGGCCAGCGCACCGCTGAAGCAGGCGAGATGGGCTACCTCGTCGACTCACTCGCTCCCGCGGTCCGCCAGGTCGCGGGGAAGCCGGGCGACCGCGTCACCAACGCCGTCCACGCCAACGTCGACCTGACCCTGGCCAGGCTTCGGCAATCCTCCGTCATCGGCCCGTTGGAGAAGGCGGGCAAGCTCAAACTCGTCGGCGCCTACTACGAACTCGACACCGGCAAGGTCATCGTCAGCTAGCCGGCCCAGCATCACGCGCAGAGTTGGGTGCGGAGGGTTTGACCGGCCCAGTGCACCCAGCGCTCGTGAGTCCAGCCGCGGTCGCGGACGAAGAGCAGGTAGAGCTCGGGGCTGAGGATCCCGTACAGCAGGTCTGCCGCGTCCTCGGTGGTGAGGTCTTCGCGTGCGCCCGGTTTGGCCACGAACGCTTCGGCGGCCGTGCGCTGGACGACGTACCGCAGGTCCTCGTCCTGCGGCCACAGTGCGGCGACCTCCGGGTCGTTGGCGACGGCTGCCTCCAGCACGCGCATGATCGGCGAGACCCGGGCCAGGACCGCGCTCGACCCGGGGACGTAGGCGGTCAGCATCTCCTCGGCGGTGCGGGCGGCGACCGCACCGGTGAACCAAGGGCGGTCGAGCGTCGCGACCGGCTCGGCGTCACCGGCGATGGTGGTGTCGACGAGTTCCTTGAGCAGGGCGCGCTTGTTGCCGAAGACGAAGTAGATCGTCTGCACCGCGACGCCGGCCAGGTCGGCGATGTCCTGCAGGTTCGTGGCGCCGTACCCGTCCTCGACGAACAGGTCGCTCGCCGCCTGGATGATCCGTCGCCGGGTCTCCTGCGCCTTCTCCGCGCGCTTGTTAAGTCGCTTGACAGCGGTCATGACTAGAGTCTATCTCTAGATTCGTTCGCTATAAGTCAACTCTAGTGTGAGGATCTAGTCATGACACTCATCGCAGTCACCCGTTTCGAGGCCGTGGACACCGTGACAGCCGACGATGTGCGCAGTCGGCACACCGCCCTGGTCGGGGCCGTCCGGGCCGCGCGGCCCGGCCTGACCGAGGCACGTCTCGGTCAGCTCGAGGACGGCAAATGGGTCGGCGTCTGGCGCTGGGACTCCGAGGACAGCCTGAAGGCGGTCCGCGAGCTCGCGCCGAACCTGCCAGAGGTGAAGGCCGCCTTCGCGTTGGTCCGTGAGGGCAGCTCGGCGGTCGAGGAGATCGAGGTCGTCGACGAGCTCTGACGGGTCAGCGCGTCGTGGGCAGTTCGGTGACGCGGAGATTCGTACAGCCGTAGGGGATGAAGGTCAGCTCTCCGGCGGCGGTCGTGGTGACCGGGCTGGGCGGGGGTGCGGCGGCTGCGCCGTGTTCCAGCGTCCAGTCCGGCACCAGGCGGCCGGTGACGTGAAGCCGGAGCGGTGTCTTCGTGAAGGGGTGCTCTGTGACGGCTTCGCGCTCCAGCCGGAGGTCATCCGGGTCGATGGCATAGTTCCACGGCGCGGTCGGGTGGACCTCGTAGGTGGCGTGTGGTTCCTCGCCGCCGATCTTGGTCCACTGCTCGGGGACGGCGAGGGAGAACACGAGCGGCCCACGTTCGAGCGCGACGGCATTGGCCGAGCGGGGGACTGCGTTGACCGCGGCCGGCAGGTGCAGCCGTACGACGTGCGGCCCGTCGGACCAGTCACGTCGTACCTGGTGCAGGGTGCCGGCGGCAACAGCCTCGCCGTCGACGGTGGCGCCGGTGGACCACGCTGGGATGCGGAGGTTCAGGGGTACAACGCCGGAGCCGCTGACGGTGATCGTCACCTCGTCCTCGAAGGGGTACGCCGTGGACACGTCGACCGTCAGGCCGTCGTACTCGAAGGAGCACGGCGCGTAGGAGAGGGCGGTGAGGGCGCCGTCACTGGAATGCATCCAGAGGTGGGTGGTGAAGCGCGGCCAGCCCTGGTGGCGGTTGGCGGTGCAGCAGCCGAAGTGGGGTTCGAGACCGAAGACGTTCGCGTCGGGGCCGTTGTTGGTGTAGACGCGGTCCTCGGTGACGTGGCAGATCACCTGGTTGGCCTGCTGGACGTATTGGTGGGTCCACTCATCTGGCGACGTACTCGCGGGCAAAGCGTTGAAGGCGAGCCGTTCAACTCGGTCGGCAAGCGGTTCGACGGCGCCCCAGGTCTCCAGGGCGACCTCGAGCGAGGCGAGGTGCTCGACGACCGTGCAGGTCTCGGTGCCCTGGCTCGGGTGCCGGCCGGCGAGGTGTTCGTCGCAGCTGAAGAGACCGCTCGGCTGGCCGTGGTGCTCATCCAACGCCGCGATCAGCCGGAGGAGACGGGCCTGCTGGTCGGTCGGGTCGTGACGCCACCAGACCGGCATCGCTTTGAGGCCCATCGCGACGTTGACGCCGTGGGACGACAGGTAGACGTCGTTCATCCAGTGGCCGTCGTGCTGGTCCTTCATCGCCAGCAACGTTGCCT
This sequence comes from Kribbella sp. NPDC049174, assembly GCF_043197365.1. Taxonomy (NCBI): domain Bacteria; kingdom Bacillati; phylum Actinomycetota; class Actinomycetes; order Propionibacteriales; family Kribbellaceae; genus Kribbella; species Kribbella sp. NPDC049174. Next base: position 1,775,472 of record NZ_JBICSZ010000001.1, read on the forward strand.
CGTCCACCTTGTCGCGGAACGGAAGGTCGTCGGCGTACCCGAACCAGTCGAAGCCCTGCTTCCTGCACTTCGCCGCCAGCGGGAGCAGCCAGTCCTCCCCAGTGAGGTCGTGCAGCTGGTTGATCACCCAGACGATGTCGGTCCACCGCGACCGCGCCCACTCCTGCAGCGGCCATTCGTCGAGGAGTACGTCGAGCAGCCGGAGGAACCGCAGTGCGGCCGGGACCACGCGCTCGTCGCCGGTCGCGTCGAAATGCTGCAGCAGTGCCTTCAGCACGATGATCCGCGGCCAGACGTCATGATCCGAGTACGTCGCCTCACCCGAGCGCGGCCCGAACCACCCGTCCGGGTGCTGATGCTCGAGGATGTGATCCATCCACCGACGCACCTTCGCCTTCAACCGCTCGTCGTCCAGCAGGTAGGCGATCCCGGTGATGCCATCGAGCCAGTACGGTCCGCGCTCCCAGCCCTCGGCATCGCCGCCGATCCAGCCGCTGCGCGCGATGTCGGGCCAGAACTCATCCAGGTGCCCGGCCATCCCGTCGGCCTGCAGGCGGACGCGCTCCAGCAGCCATCCGGCCGGCCTGAGAGTTGCCAACGGCAACGGGCGGAGGGCCGGCGGGGTGAGTCCCGGCATCAGTCGATCTGGGTGAGGCGGCCGTTGTCCACGTCGTACATGAAGCCGCCGACCAGGATGTCGTCGCCGATCAGCGGGTGGTCGCGGACGGCGGTGACATCGTGCCGCAGGGCCTCGAGCTGGTCGGGGATGACGTGGATCGGCAGGTAGCCGGCCGGCTTGCCCGCGGCGGTCTCGACCTGGCGGCGCAGGTCGTCCTCGGACATCGCGGCCATCGCGCAGCGGGTGTGCGGGATGATCATGATCCGGCGGACACCGAGCAGCTGGACGCCGAGCACGAGGCCGGTCATGGTCACCTCGGTGACCCGGCCGCCGGCACTGCGCAGCACCTTCGCGTCACCCGGCTTCAGCCCGAGCATCTCCAGCGGCGGGATGCGCGAGTCCATACAGGTGACGACGCCGACGCCGGCATGCGCGATCCCGTCGAACCCGCCGTAGGCGAACTCCTTGGCGTAGTCGGCGTTGGCGGCCAGCAGGTCCTCGAATCCACTGGTCATCGGGCCTCACCCGGCACTGGGGTTCCGGCATGCAGAATCGACATGGCGAACGGCTCCTTTCCGCAGGATTCCGGACGAGGTGGATCAGCGGGTGCAGTGGTGACCGGCACGGCCCAGGACCGGCCGTCGCGATGAACGACGACGACGAATCCCGGGTCTTCGCCCACGACACTGAGGGCGTCCAGCGCCAGCTCTCCGATGAGCCGGCGTACGGCGATCTCCGCGGCCTGACCGCGATTGGTCCAGGTCGACCGGCCGCGCAGCCCGGTCAGCATAGTCTCACCACGAGCTGCGGCCTCGAGCACGGCGACCGCAGTCTGGGCAGTCAGGTGACCGTGCATGGTGCCGGCGGGCAGCAGCGTCGCGGTCGGGGCGAACCGGTGTCCGCCGAGGTGGTTCGCCTCCCACACCCGGCCCGGTGCGACCGCGGCCAGCGCCTTGACCAGCGGCCGGCCGAGAAGCGCGCAGCACTCGTCCCGCTTGCCGTTGGTGCACACCAGCATGACCGGCTCGTCGACCACGGTCAGCGCCGGCAGAGACTCGATGACGGCATCCCGATCGCCCCGGCCGACGGCTTCGAGGTCGAGTCCATCGAGCTCCAGCGGGTCGGCGACGCCGCAGCCCAGCAGCCAGGTGCGTCCGGGCGTGGTCGAAGCGACGTACACCTGGTGTGACCGTTCGGTCCGGTCGGGATGCCGGCCGGGCGAGCGGATCAGCCCGAACCGGACGTCCGCCTTCTTGCACGCCGCGTCGATCGCGCCGCCGAACTCCGGGTCGAGATGGCTCTGCGTCGGCGCCTTGGCGCCCCACGGACCGGGTTGCTCGACGAGGACCCAGCCGCTGGCCACGACCGCCGTGCCGGGGAGCGGCTCACGCAACTCTCGGCAGAAGGTCGAGCACAGGCCTGGCCGGCCGGTCGCGTCGAGTCGTGCGGTCACGTGATCACGGTACGACAGCCGGGACGGGTGTCCGGCACGATGACCATCATCTGTGCACAACGCCACGTCGGCCGAGCAGCAGCACGGCCAGTACGGCGGCCAGGAAGGCGCAGCCGGCGGCACCGGCGAAGATTGCGTGAACTTGTGAAACGGCCGCGTCGCGCAGGGCGTCGACGAACGGACGACACGTTCCCGGCGCGGACGGGCACAGCTCGTTCGGTGACGGGATGTCGTCGACGATCGCGAAGTACCGGCGCAGCCCGATCGCGGTGAGCGCGGACACGCCGACGAGCATGCCCACCATCCGGGCGACCACGACCAGCGCACTGACCAGGCCGTGGCTGTCCGGGGGAGTGGCCCCGAGCATGGCCGTGTTGACCGGCGACAACGCCAGCCCGAACCCGAACCCGCACACCAGCAGTACGACGGTCGCCAGCCAGTGATCGAGTGCGTCACGACCCCAGAACGCCATCACCACGAACATCGCCCCGGCCAACGCCAGCCCGGCCCCGGTGATCCAACCCAACCCGTAGCGCCGGGTCAGCCACCCGCCAGCCACCGCACCAACCGGCAACGCGATCAGGAACCGCAGCAACACCAGCGCGGCGGCCAACTGCCCGCCACCCTGGGTGGTCCGCGCGAAGACAGGTACGTCGACCAGCGCCGCGATCAACGCGCAGCCGACCAGGAAGCTGACCATCAACGAACCCCAGGCCGGCGCTGCCTTCAGCAATCCGTGCGGCACGATCGCTCGCGTCGTACGGCGCTGCCAGATCGCAAAGGCAACTGCAAACACGGCGGCACCGACCAGCAACCAGGGCCCGGCTGGTGCCATCAACTCCCGCTCGGGGTCAGCAGTGGCGAACGCCAGCACGACACCAGCCAGCGCCAGCGCGAGCAGCAGGGCGCCGACGAGGTCGACCTGAGCGAGCGTCTCCCGCAACCGGGTCTTCCGGAGCATCAGAGCGATCCATAGCAGTAGCAGTACTACGGTGACGACGCCGATCGGCGTGAGCAGACGCGAATCGCCCGAGAACGGCACGAACGGAATGCCGAGCGTGACACCGGTCGCAAGCCGTTCGGGTGCGGTGAGAGTGAGGCCGAGAGCCAGGCAGGCGATGAACCCGACCGCGGCTGACAGCGGTGGTGGACGGAGGCCGCGCAGCAGTACGGCGAGCACGAGCGCGACGACCAGGTTGAGCCAGAAGATGTACCGCCAGTCCGCCACCGCCAGCACGAGAGCACCCAGCAACGGCCCCAGCACCGACCCGAGCTCCTGCACCGCGCCGACGACCCCCAGCGGGAGTCCACGTCGCTCGGCCGGCCACAGGTCGGCCACCAGCGCCAGGGTGGCAGGCACGAGCCCACCACCGCCGACACCCTGCAGGAACCGCCCGGTCACGATCAGAGACAGGTCATACGCGCTGGCCGTGATCAGCGACCCCACCGCGAACAACAGCAGCGCCCCGATCAGGACCGGCGTACGACCGACCACGTCGGCGATCCGCCCGATCAACGGAAGGACGGCGATGTACCCGAGCAGGAACCCGGAGATGATCGGCGCCGCCCGCTGCAACTCGTCCGCCGACAGTCCGACCCCGGACATCATGTCCGGCAGGGCGAGGACGACGACGTAGGTGTCAGCAGCCGCGAAGGCGACCGCGATCGAGGCGAGCGTGAGCCGAACCCTCGGGTTGGCCACGGGCGGATCCCCGGTCACGGCTTGGTGATCTCGACCTGTTCGCCGTACCGGTCCAGGGTGACGTCGTAGCTGCTGGTGGCGCCGTCGTAGAACGGGCCGGTGATCGTTGCCGACACCAACTGCTTGGAGTCCTTGTCGATCTTGAAGGTGCTCGGGAAGTCCTGGTCGGCCGGTGCCTTCGGGAAGATGCCCTGCAGCGACTTGCCCTCGATCACGCCGGTGATCTCGGTCAGGACCTTGGCGCCGTCCCGGGTCTCACCCTTGATCTTCGGGTCCTTCAGCGTCGGCAGCACCGAGGTCAGGCCCTTGGCCGGGTCCAGCAGGATCGCCGGGTCCGGTGCGCCGAGGCCGGCCAGCTGGGCCGGCGGCAGCTCGATGAAGTTCGTCGTGAACGGCAGCTTCGCGTAGACCTTGCTGCCGACCGCGACCACCTCGGCGTCGATCGGCGAACCGGCGGTGCGCACGGTCAGCTTGCCCTTGAACGCCGGCGCGTGCGTCGCGACGCCGTCACCGCTGGACAGCGCCTGCGCGGTGTCCGGGATGTCCCGGCCGACCAGCACGATGTGCACGCTGGCCGCCTCGTCGATCGTCTTCTTGGCCGCCGTCAGCAGCGCGACCGGGTCGTCGCCGGTCTGACCGTTGCCGCCGTCGGCGTCCTTCTTGTCGTCGCTGCAGCCCGCCAGCGCCAGCACCAGCACCGCGCCGAGCGCGAGCAGTCTCTTCATGGGGTCAGCCTGCCATGTAACTGACGCTGTCCGGAGCGCATGCGGCGATGGGTTGCGCAACCGGTACGCCGGAACCGTCGCGGCGCGGGTCGATCGGCGGCAACTCCACCGGCGCACCGCTGCTCGCACTCGCCCGGACCGGGGCCGCACCGACGAATCCGAGCAACAGCCCGTCCTCGCCCTTGAGCAGCCGCTGGCAGCGCACACCACCGGTGCCACGACCCTTGCCCGGGTACTCGCTGAACGGCGTCACCTTCACCGCGCCGACCTCGGTCCCCGGCAGCGCCGACGACGAACCCGCGATGGTGACGACCTGCGCCTCGCGGCTGCTGTCGACAGCACCGAAGAACACGACCTTCGCGTCCTTGCCCAGCCGGACACCGGCCATACCGCCCGCGGTCCGGCCCTGCGGACGCACCACCGACGCTGGGAAGTGCAGCAGTTGCGCGTCGGACGTGATGAAGCACAGCTCCTCGTCGCCCGTGGTCAGCTCGACCGCGCCGATGACCTCGTCGCCGTCGTTCAGCCGGACGATCTCCCACGCGTCGCGGTTGCTCAGATGGTCGGGCACGACCCGCTTCACCACGCCACCCGCCGTACCCAGAGCCACCCCGATCGAGTCGGGATCCATCGTGGTCAGCGCGAGCGCCTTCTCACCGGGCTCCAGCGAGACGAACTCCGCCACCGGCGCACCACCCTGCAGGTTCGGCGCGTTGGCGGTCGTCGGTACGGCGGGGAGGTCGAGCGACTCGAGCCGGATCAGCCGGCCGGCGCTGGTGATCAGGCCGTACTGACCGCGGGCGGTGCTCTTCACCGCGGACACGATCGCGTCGTGCTTGGCCCGGGTGTCGCCGGTGCCGAACGGCTCGACGCCGTTCGTCCGGGCGAGCAGCCCGGTCGAGCTCAGCAGCACCCAGCACGGGTCGTCGGTGACCTCGAGCGGCACCGCCGCGGTCTTGGTCGCGCCGGACGACTCCAGCAGCACGGTCCGCCGCGGCGTGCCGTAGGTCTTGGCGACCTCGGCCAGCTCGTCCGACACCGTCTTGCGGAGCAGCGTCTCGTCCTCGAGGATCGCGGTCAGCCGCTCGATCTCGCGCTCCAGCTCACCCTTCTCGGTCTCCAGCTCGAGCTTGGAGTACTTGGTCAGCCGGCGCAGCGGCATGTCCAGGATGTAGTTGGTCTGCACCTCGGTCAGGTCGTAGATCTCCATCAGCCGGCCGCGGGCCTCCGCGGCGTCGTCGCTGCTGCGGATGATCTGGATGACCTCGTCGATGTCCAGGATCGCGATCAGCAGGCCGTCGACGATGTGCAGCCGGTCCTGGGCCTTCTTCCGGCGGAACTCGCTGCGCCGCCGGACCACGTCGTACCGGTGGCCGAGGTAGACCTCGAGCAGCTCCTTCAGGCCGAGGGTGCGCGGCTGGCCGTCGACCAGGCAGACCGCGTTGACGTGGAAGGCGTCCTCGAGCGGGGTCAGCTTGTACAGCTGCTCCAGCAGCGCCTCGGGGACGAAGCCGTTCTTGACCTCGATCACCAGCTGGGTGCCGTGGGCCCGGTCGGTCAGGTCCTTGACGTCGGCGATGCCCTGCAGCTTCTTCGACTGGACCAGGGTCTTGATCTTCTCGATCACCTTCTCCGGGCCGACCGAGTACGGCAGCTCGGTGACCACGATGCCCTTGCGCCGCGGGGTGACGTTCTCGATCCGGGCGGTGGCGCGCATCTTGAAGCTGCCCCGGCCGGTGGCGTAGGCGTCCTTGATGCCCTCCAGGCCGACGATCTTGCCGCCGGTCGGCAGGTCCGGGCCGGGGATGAACCGCATCAGGTCGTCCAGGTCCGCGGTCGGCGTCTTGATCAGGTGCCGCAGCGCCTGGATCACCTCGACCAGGTTGTGCGGGGCCATGTTGGTGGCCATCCCGACCGCGATCCCGGCGGCGCCGTTGACCAGCAGGTTCGGGAAGGCGGCCGGCAGCACCGACGGCTCTTCCTCGCGGCCGTCGTAGTTCGGCCGGAAGTCGACGACGTTCTCGTCCAGGCCCTGCGTCATCGCCAGCGCGGGCGGCGCCATCCGGCACTCGGTGTACCGCATCGCGGCCGGGCCGTCGTCGAGGGAGCCGAAGTTCCCGTGGCCGTCGATCAGCGGGACCCGCATCGACCACGGCTGCGCGGTCCGGACCAGGGCGTCGTAGATCGCGCCGTCGCCGTGCGGGTGGTACTTACCCATCACTTCACCGACCACACGGGCCGACTTCACGTGACCGCGGTCGGGACGGATGTTGTTCTCCGCCATCGAGAACAGGATCCGTCGCTGGACCGGTTTCAGTCCGTCCCGCGCGTCCGGCAGCGCCCGGGAGTAGATCACCGAGTAGGCGTACTCCAGGTAGCTGGTGCGCATCTCGTCGGAGACGTCGACGTCGAGGATGTGCTCCTCGAAGTCCTCGGGCTCGGCGGTGGTGCTGGTACGGCGTGCCATGCGGGTCTGCGAACTCCTCGATCAAGCCGGTACGGCGCCGCGACGGTCCGGCGCCGTGCCCATTGTCCCTGGTGAACTCACGTTTGCTGTGCACGTGGCCACGCCTCCGGCGCGGCGCGTCGTGGGCCCTGGTTCCCGTCCTTCCCTCGTCGCTCCAGTCGCTTCGCTCCCTGCGCTCCTCAGTCCAGGACGGGGGCCTACGAGCGAGGCCGCGACCCGCCATCCGTTCCGGACAGTCGCCGTGAGCGGTCTAGTCCACCGCTGCGGACGGCTGCGACCGGCGCAGGATGTACGTCGTCGGGGCCAGAGCGGACCCTACCGCCAAGGTCAGACAGACGCCGCCGATACCCAGCAGCACACCCCACGGCACGGTCACCGGTACGTCGGCCAGCCCGGCCGTCATGGCGTGCCGGAGGAGGATCCCGACCGTGACCGTGATCGCCGTACCGAGACTGAGCGCGACCGCGCCGACCAGGGAGGACTCCCACAGCACCATCCGGCGGATCTGGGCCGGCGTGGCCCCGAGCAGCCGCGAGGTGATGAACTCGTGCCGCCGCTGCAGGCTGCCCATCAGGAGCGTGTTGGCGATCGCGATGGCGCTGTAGAGCGCGGCCGGACCGAGCAACAGGATCAGCCCGAACCGATTGCCTTCCCGGACGCCCGCGTCGTGTTCGGCTTCCCATTCAGTTGCCGGTACGGCGTTCGGCAGCTTGGTCACCAACGCGGCGGGATCCACCCCGTCATCCGGCAGGACGAACAGGCGGTCCGGCTTGGCGGTCGGAGCGTGCTGACGGGCCAACTCGAGCGGGATCAGGAACGACGGATTCACTCCGAACGCGTCCTTCACGATGGCGACGACCTTCAGCTTGACCTCGGTCCGGTCCAGGAACGTCACCGGGATCTCGTCGCCGACCCGGTAACCCTCGAACCCCGACATCTCCTTGCCGATAGCAACAGTATTGCCGGTGAGCCGGTCGATGCTTCCGGACAGCGCGGTCAGGTCACGGCTGCGGGACGCAATCGCCGGATCGATACCCTCCGCGTCCTCGAGTTCGGCGTAGTCCGAGGCGATCCGGACGAACTGGACCGGTAGCCCGGCGTCCACCGTGGCCACCCCGGGGACGGCGTTGATGTCAGCCGAGCCCGTGACCACGATGGGGGCGCGGAGTGTGTCGCGGATGCTCGCCTCGGCGCCGTCGGCGGCGAAGCTGAGACTGAGCACCATCGACCCAGCCACCGCCGAGATGGCCAGGATCGGGGCCGCGAGGGACGCGCTGCGGCGGGGCGCCGCCACGACGTTGCTGCGAGCGAGTAGGCCCGACACCCGGGTCCACCTGGTCAGCGGCAGCGCCCACAGCCGTGCGATCCACGGCACGACCAGCGGCGCCAGCAGGGTCAGTGCGATCACCAGCAGCATCGGCGTGAACATCGCCAGCGGGACCATGCCCTCACCGGTCGACGGCTGGATCAGCGCCAGCAGGGTGATCGAACCGGCCAGGAAGAGCAGTCCGAAGACGATGCGCACCGGTCCGATCCGCGGCGGTTCCAGCGCGGCCTCCCGCAGCGCGTCGATCGGTCCCACCCGCCCGGCGCGACGAGCCGCCGACCGGGCACCCAGCATCGCCACCACCAGCCCGGCACAGACCGCGATCGCCAGCGGCACCCACGGCGAGGCCGGCTCCAGCTTCACTGGCGCCAGCTCGGTGTACGACGCCTTCCGCAGCAGCAGGGGAGTCGCCAACTGGGCGAGGACCGCACCGGTCAGTGAGGCGGCGAGTGCGACGACGAACGCTTCGCCGAGGACCATCCGCCGTACCTGGGAAGGCGTAGCGCCGATGAGGCGAAGCAGGCCGATCTCCTGACGCCGCGAGGCGACCGCGAAGGCGAACGTGCTGGCGATGACGAAGATCGTGATGAATCCGCTGATCGTGCCGACCATGCTGAGCACGACCTGGAGCCCGGAGGCATCGGCGCCGGACAGTGGGATCCGGACCTGTTGGGGCGCGGTGTCCGGACTGCCCAGCGTCGTCACGGTCATGCTGTCGGCGGCCGGACCGCGGTAGGCGATGGTGGCGGCCGTGGCGGTGGCCGCGAGGCCGAGCAGGAACACCCCGACCGCCAGCGCGACGAACGAACCGGCGTACAACGAACGATGACGGCTGACCGTCTGACGGCTGAGATAGAACATGGTCATCGCTCCAGCGAACTCATCGCCGAGGCGATCTGGGCCGGCGTACCGCGGTCGAGGTGACCGGCGATCAGGCCGTCGGAGAGGAACAGCACCCGCTCGGCGTACGCGGCCGCGACCGGGTCGTGGGTGACCATCACCACGGTCTGCCCGGCCCGATCGGTTGCCTCGCGCAACAGAGCGAGGATCTGCCGGCTGGTCCCGCTGTCGAGTGCACCGGTCGGTTCGTCGGCGAAGAAGACCGACGGGCGGGTGATCAGCGCTCGCGCGATCGCGACCCGCTGCTGCTGTCCACCGGACAGTTCCGCCGGCCGCCGCTTCGCCTTGCCCTCGAGCCCGACCTGCTCCAGCACCCGGTGTACGTCGTTCCGGCTCGGACGACGACCGGTCAGCCGCAGGGGGAGTGCGACGTTGTCGTACACGGTGAGCGACGGCAGCAGGTTGTAGGCCTGGAAGACGAAGCCCATCTCCTCCCGGCGCAGCTTGGTGAGCGCGACCTCGTTGAGCCCGCGCAGGGTCACTCCGCCGAGTACGACGGTGCCGTCGGTGGGCTGGTCGAGTCCGGCCGCGCACTGCAGCAGGGTGGACTTGCCGGAGCCGGACGGGCCCATCACCGCGGTGAACGAGCCTCGCTGGAAGTGGTACGTCACGCCTCGCAGCGCGTCGACCGCTCCGGCCTTGGACCGGTAGGTCTTGGTGATGCCGTCCAGCAGCAAGGCCGGCGCTTCGGATGGTGCGACGCTTGGGTACGTCGGCGCGGTAGCGGTCATGTAACCAGCCAACCGGTAAGCCCGTGTTGACACCCTGGCCCAGGGAGGAGACCTGGAGTAGCGCGCACGCTACCGTCCCGCAGGCTGTCCCGCGCCTAGGGTTGGCACCGTGGAAATTCCGATGACGACCTGGGCGGCGATGGCCTCGCCCCGCTTCCTGGTGTCGTCCTGGCCCTGGCGCAGCTACGCGTACCTGTTCACCTCGGTCCCGGTGGGTGTGGTGAGCATCGCCGTACTCTTCGGCGTCGCGGCGGCCAGTGCCGTGCTGAGCCCGATTCTGATCGGGATCCTGCTGATCACGATGTTCCCGCTGATCGGGGTCGTGATCGGCCGGGTCGAGCGGTGGCGGGCCGGGCTGGTGCTGATCGACGGGATCAGCAGCCCGCACGCGAAGATGCCGGAGTCGCTGTCTCGGCGGGAGAAGCTGAAGTTCCGGCGGCGGGAGCAGGCGTCGCTGCGGGCGCTCGGGTACGGGTTCGTCCTGGGCGTTTTCGTCTGGCCGCTGAGCGCCCTGTTCGCCGGTGTCAGCGCGACCATCCTCGGCACCACGCTGGCCGCGCCGGTGATCGCCGACGGCGACCAGATGGGTATGGGGCCGTGGATCCTGGACAGTGCGCAGGAAGGGTTCATCTTCCTGCTGTGCTTCGGTCCGGTCTTCTACGTCTTCAGCTCGTATCTGCTCGGCGTTCTCGCCGGTGCCGAGGCCGCGCTCGCGAAGGCGATGCTGGGTCCGCGGCAGGACGAGCTGCAGCGGAACGTGGCCGAGCTGCGCCGGTCCCGGCTCGATCTGGTGGATGCGTTCGAGACCGAGCGGGTGCGGATCGAGCGGCATCTGCACGACGGCGTACAGCAGCGGCTGGTCGGGCTGACGATGACGCTCGGGCTGGCCGAGCTCGATCTGCCGGACGGCGAAGGCAAGCGGCTGGTGGTGAAAGCGCACGGCGAGGCTGAAGCGGCGTTGGCGGACCTGCGGGAGGCAGTCCGGGGGATCCACCCACGGGTGCTCGTCGACCACGGGCTGGAGGCCGCCGTACTGGAGGTGGCGGACCGGAGTCCGCTGCCGGCGAGCGTTCAGCTGACACTGCCGTCCCGACTGCCGCCGCCGATCGAGGCAGCGGCGTACTTCGTGGTCAGCGAGGCGCTGGCCAACGTCGCCAAGCACGCCCAGGCGACCAGCTGCGAGGTGACCGGGTGGGTCGAGCGGGATCGGCTGGTCATCACGATCACCGATGACGGCGTCGGCGGCGCCCGGACCGGGGCCGGCACCGGACTCACCGGTCTGGTGACCCGGTTGGACGCCTTGGGAGGCACACTCGACATCGACAGCCCACCTGGTGGGCCGACTCGATTGAGGATGGAGTGCCCGTGCCGACTCGGCGACTGAGCATCGTGCTGGCCGAAGACTCGCTGCTGTTGCGTGAGGGCCTGGCCAGCATCCTGGACCGCGCCGGCCACGAAGTACGGGACGCTGTCGGCGATGCGGACACGCTGCTGGCCGTCGTACGCAAGGAACCGCCGGATGTCGTGATCACCGATGTCCGGATGCCGCCTGGACACAGTGACGAAGGGCTGCGGGCAGCGGCCGCGATCCGGGCCGAGCTGCCGTCGATCGGGATCCTGGTGCTGTCCCAGTACGTCGCCGACGCGTATCTGTCTACGTTGCTCGAGACAACGACCGGCGGGATCGGGTACCTGCTGAAGGACCGGGTCGGGCACGTCGCGGAGTTCCTCGAGTCTCTCGACCGGGTCGCGGACGGCGGGACAGTGGTGGACCCGGAGGTGGTCCGGCAGCTGCTGGCCCGGCGGCGGAACGACGGGCCGCTGTCGGCGCTCACGCCGCGGGAGCTGGAGGTGCTCGCGTTGATGGCGGAGGGCCGGGTGAACGGGTCGATCGCCGAGCAGTTGGTCGTCAGTGAGGCCGCCGTACGCAAGCATGTCGGCAACATCTTCGCCAAGCTCCAGCTTGACGACGGTCTCGATCGGCGGGTGTCCGCGGTGCTCACCTACCTTCGGGGTTGAGCTCTTGCCCGGCGAGGGAGGATCGGGTCATGGACAGTGACATCCGCAAGATCCTGGCGGACTGCGAGACGTGGGCCGTGGTCGGGCTGTCGAACAACACCGGCCGGGCCGCGTACGGCGTGGCGCGGTTCCTGCAGGGGCACGGCAAGCGGATCGTGCCGGTGCATCCGTCGGCGGAGACCGTGCACGGCGAGCAGGGCTACGCCACGCTCGCCGAGATCCCGTTCCCGGTGGACTGCGTCGATGTTTTCGTCCGGTCCGAGCTGGCCGGCGCCATCGCGGACCAGGCGGTGGGAATCAACGCGAAGGCGGTGTGGTTCCAGCTGGATGTAGTGGATCCGGACGCTTACACGCGCACGACGGCCGCCGGGCTGACCATGGTGATGAACCGCTGCCCGGCGATCGAGTGGGGGCGTCTCGGTCCGTCCTGACCATCGACACCGAAGGTTTCTGATGATCTCGATCGACACGTCCACCGATTTCGGCAAGCGGATCGCGCGGCAGCTGGACGACGAGCGGGTGCTGTGGCTGACCACCGTCGGCAAGTCCGGAGCACCGGCGCCGAACCCGGTCTGGTTCCTCTGGCACGGCGACCAGTTGCTGATCGCCAGTCAGCCGGACAAGGCCAAGCTGCACAACATCGCCGCCAACCCGCGGGTCGCGCTGAACTTCAACGCCACTCACACCGGCGGCGACGTCGGTGTGATCGCGGGTACGGCGGTGATCGACGACAGCCCGATCAGCGGTGACGAGCTGGCGGCGTACAACAACAAGTACGGCGAGGACATCGCGCACCTGGGGATGACGAACGACCAGTTCCACGCGGACTACTCCGTGGTCGTCCGGATCACCCCCGACAAGCTCAGGGGCTTCTAGCCGAGGTAGCCCTCGACGGTGTCGGTGGGGCGGGCCTTGGCGTCGTCGGGGTTCTCGCCGAACTCGCGCTTGGCGCGGCGCTGCCGGAGCAGGTCCCAGCACTGGTCGAGCTCGACCTCGAGGGCGCGCAGGCGGCTCCGCTCGTCGTCGTCGGCGATCTTCCCGGCGGCGTGCTTGGAGCGCAGCTCGCGCTCCTCGGTGACCAGCTCGTCGATCCGGCTGAAGAGGGGCTTGTCACTGGTCATGGGGCCTCCCGGCCTGGACTGAGGAGTGTAGGGAGCGAAGCGACTGGAGCGACGAGGGAAGGTCGGGAGTTACAGCCCCATGACCCGCCGCGCCGAAGGCGTGGCATCAATACCGTCATGGGGAAACGGTACGCCCGTCCGGCAGGGCCGAGCGGGCCAGCAGCTCGGTGATGGTCAGGATCGCCAGCGACTCGCCCGCGACCAGCCCGATCAGGACCACGAGCTGTAGCGCGGCGGCCTCGGTCGGCGATGCCCCGCCGAGGACCATCCCGACGAAGGCGCCGGGCAGCGAGACGAGCCCGACGGTTCGGGTCTGATCCAGTGCGGGCAGGAGCGCGTCACCGGCGACCGGGCCGACCACGAGCTTGAACGCGTCGGGCGGCAGCAGACCGATCGACAGCCCGGCCTCGAACTCGCCGTACCGGGTGCCGTACTCGCTCAGCACCCGGCGGCCGGCCAGCGTGGTGGCGGTCATCGTGCCGCCGATGATGATGCCGCCCATCGGCAGAATGGTGGCCGGGTTCCGCGGCACCACCCCGGGCAGGATGAGCAGCAGGAGTACGACGAGCGCACCGGAGCCGATCGCGGTCGCGCAGTACGCCCATTGCCGGGGGATGGCGGCCGTCGAGTGGATTCGCCGGGTGCTCGTGAAGGTGGCGACCACGAACATCCCCAGCACGAATGCGATCGCGCCCAAGGTGTGCTGCAGCGCGACGCCGACCACGAGTCCGACCGCGGTCAGCTGCACAACAGCGCGCAGAGCAGCGGTAACGATCCCCTTGTCATGCCGCAGGCCGGCGTACCGGGACGCACCGACACCAACCGCAATCAGCAACGGCAGTACAACAACCGCCGCAACCCCCAGCCCGGTGTCGAAAGACATCCGCCCATTCCAGCACGCCAACCCGCGGCCGAGGCGGCGTGACTCACGCTTCCTTGAAGTCGGCCTCGTCGTACGCGTGCTCGCCGGGCTCTCCGCTGTCCACCTTGGCCGCTTCGTCGTCGCGGAGTTCGACTCGGCGGATCTTGCCTGAGATGGTCTTCGGCAGGTCGGCGAACTCGATCCGGCGGATCCGTTTGTACGGCGCCAGGTGGTCGCGGCAGAACTGGAGGATCTCGCCGGCCAGCTCGCGGGACGGCTCGTGGCCGGCGGCCAGGACGACGTACGCCTTTGGCACTGCGAGCCGGACCGGATCCGGAGACGGTACGACGGCCGCCTCCGCGACCGCGGGGTGCTCGATCAGCACCGACTCCAGTTCGAACGGGGAGATGCGGTAGTCGCTGGCCTTGAACACGTCGTCGGAGCGGCCGACGTAGGTGATGTAGCCGTCCTCGTCCCGGCTCGCGACGTCGCCGGTGTGGTAGTGACCACCGCGCATGACCTCGTCGGTCAGTTCCCGGGCGTCGCGGTAGCCGCGCATCAGCGGGACCGGCGCCGGCGCCAGCTCGATGCAGATCTCGCCGTCGTCGCCGACCTCGTCGGTCGACGGGTCGATCAGCACGATCGAATAGCCGGGCAGCGGGCGGCCCATCGAGCCGAGTTTCACCTCCTGACCGGGGGTGTTGCCGATCTGAGCGGTCGTCTCGGTCTGTCCGTACCCGTCCCGGATGGTGATGCCCCAGGCGTTGCGCACCTGCTCGATCACCTCGGGGTTCAGTGGCTCCCCGGCCGAGATGCACTCGCGGATCTGCACCTTCACCGCGGACAGATCGGCCTGGATGAGCATCCGCCACACCGTCGGCGGTGCGCAGAAGGTGGTCACGCCGTACGTCTGCAGGACCTGCAGCATCTTCTCGGCGTCGAAGCGCGTGTAGTTGTAGAGGAAGACGGTCGCGCCCGCGTTCCACGGGGCGAAGACGTTGCTCCACGAGTGCTTCGCCCAGCCGGGGGACGAGACGTTGAGGTGGACGTCGCCGGGCTGGAGTCCGATCCAGTACATGGTCGACAGGTGACCGACCGGGTAGCTGACCTGTGTGTGCTCGACCAGCTTCGGCTGGCTCGTCGTACCGGAGGTGAAGTAGAGGAGCAGTGAGTCGCTTGCGGCCGTGTCCACCTCGGGGACGGGACCGTCGTACGACGTCGTGTCGTCGTAGTCGAGCCAACCCTCCACCGGCGAGCCGACGGCGACGCGGATGCAGTGGTCCGCGATCCCAGCGTATCTGCCGGTCTCGCTGCTGCTGGTGACGACGGCCCGTACGCCGCCGCGCTCGATCCGGTCCGCGAGGTCGGCGTCGGTGAGCAGCGTGGTCGCGGGGATCATCACCGCGCCGGCCCGGATGCAGCCGAGCATGATCTCCCACAGCGGGACCGTGTTGCCGAGCACGATCAGGACCCGGTCGCCCGGTTGCAGCCCGGCCTGGGTGAGCCAGCCGGCCACCTGACGGGATCGCTCGGCCATCTCGGCGTACGTGCGGGAGTTGACCTCGCCGTCCTCCTCGACGATGGTCAGCGCCGCGACCTCGGGCTGCTCGACCGCGAGTGCGTCGAACCAGTCCCGGGCCCAGTTGAACCGGTCGAAGCCCGGCCAGCTGAAGTCCCGGTACGCCGTCTCGTAGTCCTCCCGATGCGCCACCAGAAAGTCCCGCGCCTCCCGGAACTCCCGCGTGACGTCCGACGTGCTCTGTTCCGCAGCCATGCCCCGCACATTACCCACCGAGCGCGAGGACTGATCCCGCCACGACGAGCGGTGTCAGGATCAGGCCGCGCCAGAGGAACGACCACCAGGAGATGTCGACCCGGGCGGCGTCACAGCGGTCTCGCCACAGCAGAGTGGCGAGGGAGCCCCAGAGGGTGAGCAGGCAGCCGCAGTTCACGCCGATCAGGAGCGCCATCATCCGATGCGGGCTGTCAGCAGCCACAGGTTCCATCGCCAGGTAGGCCGGGAGGTTGTCGGCCAGGTTCGCGCCGAGGGCTGCGGTCGCGCTCAACCTCAGCTCGGACGTGCCGCCCGCGATCCGGCTCAGTACGGCGTCCAGCCCGTGGTCGGTGAGGAAGCCTACGACGAGGAACAGGCCCACCACGGTCGCGACCAGCTTGGCCGGGACCAGCGACCACCTGAGCGTGGCCGGCCGTCGTACGGCGAACAACCCGACGAGCAGGATCGCTCCGATGCTGGCCGGCCACGCGACGTCGATCCCGGACACGAAGGCCGGTCCGAGGAGCAGACACACGCCTGCCGACCCCCAGAACAGCACCTTGTCGTCCACGTGCGGAGTCGGCGGTACGACGTACTTCCGGCGCAGATCGCGATGGAACAGCACCGCCAGCACACCGACCGTGATCACGATCGCCGCAAGTGCCGGCCGCCAGCTCACGGCGATGAAATGAGCGTCGAGACGGCGGAACTGGTGCAGGGCGAGCAGGTTGGTGAGGTTCGACACCGGCAGCAGCAGCGAGGCGGTGCCGGCCAGCCAGACGGTGGTGAACGCGAACAGTTTCGGCGGGATGTCGAGCTGACGCGCCATCGCGAGCACGACCGGGGTCAGCAGGACCGCGCAGGTGTCCAGAGACAGGACGATCGTCAGCCCGGTCGCGAGCGCGACCACGAGCAGCCAGAGCCGCCAGACCCGGCCCCGGGCCAGGTGCGCGGCCTCCCGCGCCGCGACATCGAAGACTTTCGCATCGTCGGCCAGCTCGGCGATGACGGTCACTGCGACGAGAAACACCAGCACCGGTGCGATCCGCTCGACCAAATTCATCACCCCCCTCGGGCTGTTTGAGTACGCTGGCCGGGTGACCCCGCCGGAGCAGGAGCCGCAGCGACCGGCCCAGTATGGCCCGCACCACCCAGCCGGTTACCCGGCGGAGCTCGAGGCGGACGTCGTACTGCGGGACGGAGCTACCGCACACCTGCGGCCGATCACTCCGGACGACGCAGACCTGCTGGTCGCCTTCTACGCGCGGGTGTCCGAACAATCGAAGTACTACCGCTTCTTCGCCCCGTACCCACAACTGTCGGACCGGGATGTGGCGAGGTTCACGCAAGTGGACTACCACGACCGGTCGGCCCTGATCGTCACCGTCGGCAACGAGATGATCGGCGTCGGGCGGTACGAGCGAACCGGGAACCGGACCGCGGAGGTCGCGTTCCTGATCGAGGACGCGCACCAGGGCCGCGGTCTCGGGCAGCTGCTGCTCGAGCACCTCGCCCAGGCGGCCCGGGAGAACGGCATCACCCGGTTCGTCGCCGAGGTGCTGCCGGACAACCGCAAGATGATCACCGTCTTCACCGAGGCCGGCTACAAGGTCATGCGCGAGTTCGAGGACGGCGTGATCATGGTCGAGTTCGACATCGCGCCGACCGACACGTCCTTCGGTGTGATGCAGGCGCGGGAGCAGCGGTCGGAGGCGCTGTCGATCGCCCGGCTGCTGGCCCCGTCGAGTGTCGCGGTGATCGGCGCGAGCCGGCGGGAGGGCACGATCGGCAACGCGCTGCTGCGCAACCTGCGCGACGGCGGGTTCACCGGTCGCCTGTACGCCGTGAACACCGATACGGATGCGGCCGAGATCGAGGGCGTACCGGCGTACCCGACGATCAGCGACGTGGACGACACGGTCGATCTGGCCGTGGTCGCCGTCCGGGCCGAGATGGTCGCGGACGTGGTTCTGGACTGTGCCGCCAAGGGTGTCCGCGGGCTGGTCGTGGTGTCGAGCGGGTTCGCCGAGGTCGGTGACGAGGGCCGCAAGCGGCAGCGGTACCTGGCCGGGCTGGCCCGGTCGTACGGGATGCGGGTGATCGGGCCGAACGCGCTGGGGCTGATCAACACCGCGCCCGGGGTCTCGCTGAACGCGACGCTCTCGCCGTTGATGCCGGGCCGGGGCCGAGTGGCGTTCTTCTGCCAGTCCGGTGCGCTCGGGGTGCCGATCCTGGCCGACATGGCCCGGCGTGGTCTGGGCCTGTCGACGTTCGTGTCGGCGGGCAACCGGGCTGATGTCTCCGGCAACGACCTGATGCAGTACTGGTACTCCGACGACTCGACCGAGGTCGTCCTGCTGTATCTGGAGTCGCTGGGCAATCCGCGCAAGTTCAGCCGGGTGTCGCGCCGGCTGGCCGGTCGCAAGCCGGTGGTCGCGCTGAAGTCGGGCCGCTCGACGCAGGGTGTGCCGCTCGGGCAGATGGTCCGGCGCAGCCAGTTGCCAACTGCAACCATCGACTCGATGTTCCGGCAGAGCGGGCTGATCGGCGTCGACACCACCGGTGAGCTGTTCGACGTCGCCCAGTTGCTCGCGCACCAGCCGTTGCCGAAGGGTCGCCGGGTCGCGATCGTCAGCAACTCGGACGCGCTGACGCTGCTCGCGCTCGACACGATGGCCGGCTGCGGACTGGACGTCGCGGGGGAGCCGCGCAACCTGAGTCCCGATGCGTCCGCCGAGGAGTTCGGCGTGGCGTTGACGGAGGTGTTCGCCGACGATCGGGCCCACTCGGTCGTGGTGATCTACACCCCACCGGTCCAGTCGAACGGTGGCGAGGTCGCGCAGGTCGTGGCCGCGGCGGCCGCGGGGTCGGACAAGCCGGTCCTGTCGACCTTCCTCGCATCACGCAGCGTGCCCGAGGAGCTCCGGGTGCCGGATGAGGAGGGCGGTGCCGCGCGTGGTTCGATCCCGTCGTTCCTGAACCCGCAGTACGCCGTGGGTGCGCTGGCCAAGGCGACGCAGTACGCCGAGTGGCGGCGCCGATCGGACAGCCGGATCCCCGACCTGCCCGAGATCGACACCCGGGCGGCCGAGGACTTCGTCGCGGAGTACCTGCAGCGGCATCCGAGCGGCGCCGACCTGGACGACGCGGACCGGCAGATGCTGCTCAGCTTCTACGGGATCTCGGTGCTGCCGGCGTTCCCGGTGCAGAGTGCCGACGAAGCGGTGCAGCGGGCCGAGGATCTCGGCTTCGAGGTGATCCTGAAGGCGACCGCCGAGCAGTGGCGGATGCGGCCGGACCTGGCCGACATCTGGCGGCACATCCACGACGAGGACGACATGCGTGGGGCCTGGGCCGAGATGACCCAGACCTTCGGGGTCGCGTCCGACCCGAGTCGCGCGCAGTTCGTCGTACAGAAGATGGCGCCGCCGGGAGTGCCGGTGGTCATCTCGGCGCTGGAGGACGTGTCGTTCGGGCCGGTGGTGACGTTCGGCCTGTCCGGTGTCGCGACCGATCTCCTGGGCGACCGCTCCTACCGGATGCCGCCGCTGACGACGCGCGACGCCGCCGAGATGGTCCGCGAGGTCCGGGCCGCTCCGCTGCTGTACGGGTACCGTGGCTCCGACCCGGTC
The DNA here is from genome assembly GCF_043197365.1 of Kribbella sp. NPDC049174. Taxonomy (NCBI): domain Bacteria; kingdom Bacillati; phylum Actinomycetota; class Actinomycetes; order Propionibacteriales; family Kribbellaceae; genus Kribbella; species Kribbella sp. NPDC049174. The sequence goes on from NZ_JBICSZ010000001.1 coordinate 1,794,804, forward strand.
GACATCGCCGCGATCGAGAACCTGTTGCACCGCGTCTCCCGGCTGACCCTCGACCTCGAGGAGGTCGTCAAACTCGACCTCCGCTCGGTCTTGGTCGGCGCGCAGGGCGCGACGGTCCTCGACACCGCCATCCGGATCGCCCCGAACGAGAAGCCCCGTCAGGACACCCCGGCCCGCCGCCTCACCTGACGTAGATGCTGTCCGAGCGGCTGAGCAGGCCGGCGTCGACCAGTTCGCGGCGGAGCGCCGCGTGGTCGGGGTGCCAACGGTTGAGGATCTCGTTGACCTCGGACTCGGGGTAGCTGCGGCCGGGCTCGAAGTTGGTGACGATGTACTCCAGCACGATCCGGAACTTGGTCGGCACGGTCGGGAAGATCGTCAGCCGGCCGTCCCGGATGAACGACTTGAGTACGGCGTCGCGGTCCGGATCCGGATCCAGCGGCTCGCGCTCCGGCCGCCCTTCCCGGACGGCATCCTTGAACGCCCCCTCGTCGGCTTGCAGACCGGACGGCGAGTCGGTGATCAGCCCGCCTTTGGCCAGCCGCTGCAGAGCCTTGTGGACGACAGGCGCCGTCAGTCCGGTGCTTCCGGCAACCTGCTCGGGAGTGGTGGCGCCGAGGACGACCGCGGAGTACGTCCGCAACCTCGACGGCTCAGCCAGCAGACCGCAGAGCAGATCAGTGTTCATGCCTTCCAAGTTAGTGTCCGCCGCAACCGGATTTCGGCGGGATGCTAGACAGTGCGCATGACGATGACGCCGGGTCCGCACAACGCGATCACCGATGTTCCTGGGGTGTTGGTCGGGCAAGTGGAGCGGGTCGATGCGCCGTACCTGACCGGGACGACGGTCGTTCATGTGCCGGGTACGGCGGTGGCCGGGGTGGATGTCCGTGGGGGTGCGCCGGGGACGCGGGAGACTGATCTGCTGGATCCGGTGAACTCGAACTCCGGCGCCAATGCGGTCGTGCTGACCGGTGGCAGTGCGTACGGCCTGGACACCGCGGGGACCGTGATGCGGTGGCTCGAGGAGCGCGGTGAAGGGGTGCGGGTCGGGCCGGGGGAGCGGGACGTGGTACCGATCGTGCCGACCGCGGTGATCTTCGACCTCGGCCGCGGCGGTGAGTTCACCGCGCGACCCGAGCCGTCCTGGGGTGCCGACGCGATCGCCCTCGCCACCGACGGTCCCGTTGCCCTCGGCAACCACGGCGCCGGTGCCGGTGCCCGGGCCCGGTCGCTCAAGGGCGGCGTCGGCTCGGCCAGCGTCCAACTAGAGGACGCTACGACGGTCGGCGCGCTGGTGATCGTGAACGCGGCCGGCTCGACCGTAGACGCCGAGGGCCGGTTGTACGGCGCCCGGTTCGGTCTCGGCGACGAGTTCACCCAGCTGCGCACTCCGACCGAGCAGCCGGCCCTCGTCGTACCCGGGCGGAACCTGATCCCTGGCCCGAGCTCGGGGATGAACACCGTGATCGCGGTGCTGGCGACCGACGTACCGCTGGACAAGGCGGCGACGAAGCGGATGGCGATGATCGCGCACGACGGGCTGGCCCGGGCGATCGACCCGATCCACACGCTGGTCGACGGCGACAGCATCTTCGCGCTCTCGACGCGCATCCCCGACGACGACCGCCCCCGGCTGAGTGTCACCGACCCGGCCGCGCTCGGCCAGCTCGAGACGGTCTACACCGCCGGAGCCCGGACCCTGTCCCGCGCGGTCGTGCACGCGATGCTGAACGCGGAGACCGTCGAGACCCCGGCCGGTCCGATCCTGAGCTACCGCGACGCCTATCCGTCAGCCTTCCGGACCGACTGACGTACGACCCCGGTACTACGAGGACCCGACGAAGGGCGCCGGAAGACGACTGCAGGACCGGTCCGCGGGCCGACGATCCCAGGGCTGGTCCGCGAAAGGCTCTGGTCATGAGCTTCCAGAGTCCCCAACTCACCCAGCAGCAGGTCGTCCTCAGCGGTCACGGCCTGGTCAAGTACTACGGCGACGTCGTCGGTCTGGCCGGCGTGGATGTCGCCGTCCGGTCCGGCGAGGCGCTTGCCGTCATGGGTCCGAGCGGCAACGGCAAGACCACGCTCCTCCATGTCCTGGCCGGCATCCTCACCCCGGACCAGGGCGAGGTCTGGCTGGCCGGTGAGCGGGTCGATCAACTCAACGACGCCGGCCGGACGGTCCTGCGGCGCCGCCGGCTCGGCTTCGTCTTCCAGGACAACCAGTTGCTCGCCGAACTGCCCGCCGACGAGAACGTTGCCCTGCCCTTGATGGTCGACGGCGTGAGCAGGCGGGAAGCCGTCGGCCGCGCCCGCATGGTGCTCGCGCAGGTCGGCTTGTCCGCAGAGGTGGGCCGGCGACCGGGCGAGCTGTCCGGCGGTCAGGCCCAGCGCGTCGCGATCGCCCGAGCCCTGGTCGGCGAGCCGCAGGCCGTCTTCGCCGACGAACCCACCGGCGCCCTCGACGCGGCGACCGGTGCCCACGTCATCGATCTGCTCGTCGGTGCCGCCACGCATCGCGGTGCCGCCGTGGTCGTCGTCACCCACGACAACGCCGTCGCGGCCCGCTGCCATCGGGTGCTGCGGATTGTCGACGGTCGCGTGAGCGACTCGCTGGGAGCCGACCGATGAACCCAATGACGGCACTGATGCCACGCCTCCGGCGCGGCGGGTCCCGGGGCTTGAACTCCCGGTCTTCCCTCGTCACTCCAGTCGCTGTGCACATTGCCACGCCTCCGGCGCGGCAGGTCATGGGGCTTCGACTCCCGTCCTTCCCTCGTCACTCCAGTCGCTTCGCTCCCTACGCTCCTCAGTCCAGGCCGGGAGGCCCCATGACCGGGCTCCCTACGCTCCTCAGTCCAGGCCGGGAGGCCCCATGACCTGCCTCGGGCTGCGTTTCGTCCGCCGGCCCGGCCCCGGCGGCCGCGCGGCCAACCTCGCCGCTCTCGGCGCCACCGCCGTGGTCTCGCTGCTCATCACCTTCCTGATCGCCGGATCCCTCGGCCTGGTTCACCGCTCGGACCGGATCGGCTGGCGCGGCGCCGACAAGGCCGACCCGGCGACCGCGATCGGTGCCATCAACCAGGACGACGAGCAGAAGGTCGACGGCCACCCGATGCTCCGCCTGGACCTTGCGACCCTGCGAACCAACGAGCTCCCACCACCTCCCGGCCTCGATCACACCCCGAAGCCAGGCGAGGTCTTCGTCTCACCGGCACTCGCCAAGCGCTGGTCCAGCCTCAGCAAGCAGTACGGCGTCGAGCAGCCGACCGGAGTGATCAGCGACAAGGGCCTGTCGTCACCGGAAGAACTGATCCTCATTCGCGGCGTCGCACCCAGCGCCGTGGGAGAACACCCGCAGTACGTCGCCAGTTGGCGCGACAACATCATGGACAGCCGCATGTTCGGCCTGCTGATCGCTGTTGCCTTCGGCATCGCTCTGGTGCTCTTCCCACTGCTCAGCCTCGTCGGCCAGGCCGCAGGCGTCGCAGCCAAGCGCCGTGAGCATCGCCTCGCCGCGTTGCGCCTCGCCGGGGCCACCAGGACCCAGGTGCTGTGGCTGAGCGCTGTCGAGCAGGCAGTACTCGGCCTGGCCGGTGCCTTCGTCGGTCTGGTCGGCTACACGGTCCTGACTCCGCTCATCGCTCGCATCCCGTTGGGCGGCGGTCGCTGGTTCGTTCAGGACATCACGGTCAGTTGGTGGAACGTGCTCGTCGTACTGGCCGCCGTACCGGTCCTGTCCGTGATCAGCGCACTGATCGGGCTTGGCCGCGTCAGCATCACCCCACTCGGCGTCGTGCGGGGTCAGACTCGCAAGGCGACCAGTGCGCTGCGGCTGGGGTTGCTGGTGATTGGACCAATCGTGCTGGCGTACTACGGCATGCAGGCAGCCGTTCTGCCCTTGCTGATCGGGATTGGTATGGCTGCACTCGCAGTACGGGTGATCGGGCCGTGGGCGGTGCAGGTGATCGGCAAGACCATGGCGAACCTGGCGAACGGTCCGGTAGCGCTGCTGGCCGGGCGGCGACTGGCTGACGATCCGAAGGGCGCTTTCCGGCCGGTCGCCGCGCTGGTGCTGAGCGGCTTCGTCACTGGCTTCATCTCGGTGTTCATGCCGGGCGAGAACGAGGACCCGTCGTACCAGGACATGCGCATCGGGGTCGCGCTGCTCTTGGCACTGGTGTTCCTGACCGTGGCCGCCTCGACCGCGGCCGGAGCAGTTGGTACGGCGCTGGACCAAGCAGGCCCTGCCCGTGCGCTGCGGCGGTCCGGGGTGCCGTTGTCGGTGATCGAACGCTCGGCCCGGCTGGCGGCCGTCGTACCGGTGATCGGGGTCGGACTGCCCGTGGTCGGGTTCGGTGCGCTGTGTGGGCTGGCTTTGAGCGGCGGCAAGGTCATCACGGAGGGGAGTTCGGGCGCTTTCCTGCTGGCGGGACAGATCGTGGTGGGGCTGGTGCTGGTCGCCGTCGCGGGTGCCGCCGGGGCGCCGGTGTTGCGGAAGGCAAGTGCGAACTGATCGCGGTTGTCCACAAGGGGAAATCGCGCTGGGACCGGGTCGTGCAAGGATGAGGGCATGCGTGACCTCAATGTGCCGGAACTCGCAGATGTCTCCTCCGCGCTCCGCGAGGCGATCGATCGGTGCGGCTACTACCCCGACGTGGTGACGGATTCGCTCGCGGTGGCGATCGCGGGCGAGCCGATCACCGCGTTCGTCCTGCAGCACGAGCCGACGTTCGACCGCGACGAGGTCCGGCGGCACATCACCATCCTGGCGCTCACCCCGACCCGGCTGATCGTCGGGCACACCGACGAGCACGCCGCCGACGAGCTGATCCGCGCGCCGTACGCGTCGACCTCGACCGAGGCGATCCCGCTCCAGCGGGTGAACGCGGTGGTGGTGAACCGTGTCGTGCCGAATCCGGCCGGCTACGCGTCCGGCAAGTCCGACCCGGCGGTGGCCGGCGGCGGTGAGGTCGTGCTGACCATCGGCTGGGGGATGGTGAACCGGATCGACCTCGAGCCGGCCGTCTGCGCCGACCCGAACTGCGAGGCCGACCACGGCTACACCGGCTCCGTCGCGGCCGACGACATCTCGTTGCGGATCAGCGCGGCCGCCGACGGTCCGGCCGGGATCCAGCAGGTGCTCGACTTCGCGCAGGCGCTGTCGTTCGCCACCAGTAGGTAGTGCCGTGACAGTGGCCGTAGCACCGCAGTACGGCGGTGGATCGCTTGCCGACGTGCTGCCGTCAGTGGCCGGTGCACTGTCCGTCCCACACGAGCAGAACCTCCTCGGTCTACCGCCGGCGCCCCGGTACGCCGTGCTCCTCTTCGACGGCCTCGGGTGGAACCTGCTGCAGCGGAATGCGGACGTAGCCCCCTATCTGTCGTCCCTGCTGCCGACCGGTCGCAGTCTGACCGCCGGAGTGCCGTCGACGACTGCGGTGAGCCTCACCAGCCTGGGCACCGGCCTGCCACCGGGCGCACACGGCATCGTCGGCTACACGTCGATCGTGCCCGAGTCAGGTGCGCTGCTGAACGCTTTGCAGTGGGATGCGGCGGTGGACCCACGGCGGTGGCAGCCGCACGGCACCGTCTTCGATCGGGTAGCCGCCGCCGGCGTCGCCACGCGGAACGTGAGCAAGGCCCGCTTCGACACGTCCGGGCTGACCGCCGCCGCATTCCGGGGGAGCGCCCACCGCGGTGCGGACACGATTCAGGACCGGCTGGACGCGACCCGCTTCGCGAGCCGCGAGGGCAAGTCGTCGCTGGTCTACGTGTACGACTCCCAGCTGGACTACACCGGTCACAACGAGGGGGCCGACTCCTGGCAGTGGCGCAAGGAGTTGGCGGCTGCCGACCTGTTCGCCCAGCAGGTCCGGTCCGCGCTGCCGCGGGACGCCGTTCTGCTGGTCGTCGCCGACCACGGGATGATCGACGTGGCGCCCGAGGACCGGGTCGACCTGGACGAGGAGCCCGCCCTGACCGACGGGGTCCGGCTGATCGGTGGCGAGTCGCGCTTCCGGCACTTGTACTGCGTGGACGGCGCGGAGGCCGACGTCGTGGCGGCCTACCAGGACCGGCTGGGCGACCTCGCGTTGGTGCTGCGCCGCGAGGAGGCGATCGCGCGTGGATGGTTCGGCGGCGTCGAGGACCGGGTCGCGCCGCGGCTCGGGGACGTGGTGGTTGCCACGCTGGGTCCGGTGGCGCTCGTGGCCGGCCGTCGCTTCGCGAAGGAAGCCGATCTGATCGGCCTGCACGGGTCACTGACGGACGACGAGATGGCGATCCCGCTGCTCGTCGATCCAGGGGTCTAGAAGCTCCAGACGTTCCAGAAGAAGCTTGCCTGCGAGGTCTTCGCCTCGCCGTCGCGAGCCGTGACGGTCACCTTGTACCGACCGGAGCCGGGGGTGAGGACGCCGGTGATCCAGCCGCGCTCGGCGTCGATGCTCAGGCCCGGTGGGAGGCCGGACGCCGAGTAGCTGATCTCGCCAGTTCCGCCTGTGCCCTTCAGCAGCAGCGGAATCGCGGGTGCGCCGCCGAACCCGAGCTGGTCGGACGGCTTGGTGATCGTCACCGCGCCCTGCGGCTGCGGGGCCGCCGCACCGACTGCCTCGGCCGCGTCGACCATGCCTTCGCCGTAGTACGAGTTGTTCGCCTGCGAGCCGATGCACTCTGCGGACGCACCAGGTGGGCAGGCCAGGTCGTTGGCCTGCTCGGCCAGCTTGGCGCGGACCTGCGCGGTCGTCAGCTTGGGGTCCATGCTGCGGAGGAGTGCGGCGACCCCCGCGACATGCGGCGACGCCATCGACGTACCGCTCATCGACTCGTAGCCGCCGCCCGGGACGGTCGAGTAGACGCTTTCACCGGGAGCGGCGACGTTGATCTTGTTCTCGCCGAAGTTGGAGAACCGCGACTTCGCGCCCGCCGCGTCGACCGACGCGACCACGACCATGCTCGGCAGTTCGGTCGGCAGGCTGATGCAGTCGTTCGTGACCGTGCGCAGCGCCGGGGTCGAGTCGTTCGGGCTCGAGTCGTCGTCGGTCTTGGCGGCCAGGTTGTAGTCCTCGTTGCCGGCCGCGGCGACGTTCACGACTCCCTTGGAGTCCGAGTACGCGACGGACCGCCGGACCGCTTCCGCGATCGCGTCCTGGTCCGGGTCCGACGGGCACAGGAACAGCCACGGGTCGACGTAGTAGCTGTTGTTGGTGATCGAGACGCCCTTGTCGGCGGCGAACATGAACGCGCAGACCGTGTTCTCCGGGAAGAACAACTGGCTGTCCGCCTCGGCGACGCGGATCGACGAGACCTTCACGCCCGGCGCGACACCGACCATGCCGGCGCCGTTGCGGGCCGCCGCGATCGTGCCGGCCACGTGCGTACCGTGCTCGCCGACCGGCCGCCAGGCACCGGGCCGGGTGTCGGCCTTGCCATAGGCGCAGGAGGCGGACTTGGTGGCGTCGAAGTTCGCCTTCAGATCCGGGTGCTGGTCGTCCACCCCGGTATCGAGGACTCCGACGGTGATGGTCTTGGCGCCCGGGTTCTTGTCCCAGGCCCGGTTCGCGCCGATCTGGGCCATGTCTGGCCGGTCTGTCTCCGGAGTGGTGCTCGGAACCTCCGGCACCTGTGCCGGGACGGCCGGGGCGCCGACATCGGCGGGCAGGTCCGAGGTGCGGGTCGCGCCGGCCTTCTGGACACCGTCGACGCCGCGCATCTTGGTGACGAAGTCGGTCGCGGTCGAGTGCGCCACGATCACGCCGATCGCGTCGTACGTCGCGTAGACGGTGCCGCCGTTGGAGGTGATCGCGCCGGTCACCTTCGCGGTCTGCTTCGGCTCGGTGATGACCAGGTAGGCCCGCAGTCCCGCCGTCGCCTGAGCCGGCGCGGCGGACTGGACCGGAACGGCGGCCGCCGGCAGCGTGGCGGACGCGGTCATCAGGCAGGCCGCGAGGAGCAGGACCAAGGCTTTGCGCACGATCCATTCAAACCGGACCGGGGCCCAGAACCCAAGCCGACCCTCGAAACGGTACCGACCTGGTACGACGCGCCACCCCGAGGTGCGGGGTGATCCGCTGACTTGGCAGGATGAACGCCCGTGGCTGAGCTGCTCTACTTCACCGGGACCATGGACTGCGGCAAGTCCACCCTCGCCCTCCAGATGGACCACAACCACAAGGCCCGTGGCCGGCTCGGCCGGATCTTCACCAGCCACGACCGGGCCGGCGAGTCGGTCCTCTCGTCCCGGCTCGGGCTGGCCGCCACGGCGATCGAGGTGCGCCCCGAGTTCGACTTCTGGGAGTTCGTCGTCGGCGAGCTGACCCAGGGCGGCCGGATCGACTACGTGGTCTGTGACGAGGCCCAGTTCTACAGCGCGCTGCAGGTCGAGCAGCTGGCCCGGCTGGTCGACGAGCTGCAGATCGACGTGTTCTGCTTCGGCATCCTGACCGACTTCCGCGCCACCCTGTTCCCCGGCTCGGCCCGGTTGGTCGAGCTCGCCGACCGGATGGAGCTGCTCCAGGTCGAGGCATTGTGCTGGTGCGGTGAACGCGCCACCCACAACGCTCGTACGATCGGTGGTGAGATGGTGACGGAAGGCGAGCAGCTGGTGGTCGGTGACATCGTGTCGCGTGACCACGAGGTCGCATACGAGGTGTTGTGCCGCCGGCATCACCGGCGCCGGCTCACCCAGGCCCGAGCCCGCGCCACGCTGTCACCAGAGGTACTGCCCTTCGGAGGAGCCGCATCATGAGCCCACTGATCACCGTCGACGAGCTGCGGGCCGCGGCCGACCGGCCGGTGCTGATCGACGTCACCTGGAACCTGGCCGGACCGCCCGGCCGGGCGGCGTACGACGCCGGCCACCTTCCGGGCGCGTACTTCGTCGACCTGGACACCGAACTCGCCGGACCGCCCGGTTCCGGCGGCCGCCACCCGTTGCCGGCAGCAACCACTGTCACCGCGGCCCTGCGCCGGGCCGGCGTCGGCCCGAGCACTCCGGTGGTCGTCTACGACGCGGCCAACTCAACGGCGGCCGCGCGAGCATGGTGGGTCTTCCGGTACTTCGGTGTCCGCGACGTCCGCGTGCTCGACGGCGGCCTCGCGGCCTGGCAGGCGGCTGGGGGAGAGGTGACCACCGACGTTCCGGCGGACGGGGACGGCTCGTTCATCGCCACGGCCGGCCACATCCCGCTCCTGGACGCCGACGGCGCGGCCGACGTTGCCGCAGCCGGAGTTCTGCTCGACGCTCGAGCGCCGGAGCGCTTCGCCGGTGAGGTCGAGCCGATGGACCCGGTCGCCGGCCACATCCCCGGCGCCGTCAACGCCCCCACCACCGCCAACGTCGACGAGACCGGTCACTTCCTGCCGGCCGACGAACTCCGCGAACGCTTCGAGAAGCTCGGCGTCAACGACTCCACCCAGGTAGGCGTTTACTGCGGTTCAGGCGTCACGGCCGCCCATGAAGCCCTGGCCCTGGAAGTCACCGGCATCCCCGCCACCTTGTACGTCGGCTCCTGGTCGGAGTGGATCACCGACCCGACCCGCCCAGTAGCGACCGGCAAGGCCTAGGGCAGTACGACGACCTTTCCGGTGGCTTGGTTGGTCTCCATGTAGTGGTGGGCCTCGACGATGTCGTCCAGGGGAAAGACCCGATCGATGTTGGGCCGGTAGGCGCCGGTCTCCACCTCGCGGACGATTTGCTGCAGCACGGGCGTGCCCGCGGTGCCCTTGAGGGTGTCGCTGTGGAAGGCGGTGAGCTTGGTTCGGGGCGGGATCATCGCGATGGCTTCGAAGTTCGGGATGGTCCATCCGCTGAGCGAGCCCGCCACGCAGACCGTCCCGCCACGACGGACCAGGTGCAGCGACTCCACCGTCGTACTCGCGCCGACGAGGTCCAGGACATAGTCGGGCCCCTCGGGCCAGATCGAGTGCAGGCTCGGCGCCAGTGGTCCGCCGGTGTCCAGGAGCACGTGGTCGACGCCGGCCGCGGTCAACGCGGCGACCTTGTCTTGCCGCCGGGTCGTAGCGGCGGTCTCGAGGCCGTAGCCGGAGGCAATCGACGCGGCCGCCATGCCCACCGAGGAGGTTCCTCCACGGATCAGCAATCGCTCCTTGCCGCCCGGTACGACGCCCAACGCGTCCAGCGAGCCGTGTGCGGTCAGATAGGTCTCGGGTAGTGCGGCCAAGACGTCCCAGGGCAGTGTGGTGCTGATCGGCATCAGCAGCGAGTTCGGCAACAGGGCGTACTCCGCATAACCGCCGTCGAACTCCCGGCCCATCTCACCCATCACCGCGGCAACGGTCGTCCCTTCGGGCAATCCGGGATCGGTCGAGGCGGCCACGACTCCGACACATTCGATCCCGAGCACCCGCGGGAACCTCACGGTCGGCGAATGGCCCTGACGGGTCCTCAGCTCCGACCGGTTCAGGCCCGCGCCCATCACCTCCACCAGGCTCCAGCCGGCTCGACCCGCCGGCACCGGCACCTCATTGATCTCCAGAACCTCCGGGCCACCCGGCCCGCAACAAACCGCCGCTCGCATCATCATGCCTGCAGTGTTGCCAGCCGACGGCGTGACCGGCCACCGGTAAAATGCCAACTTATGCCCGTTGGCCGCCAAGTTCCCCAGTCACAGCTGTGGCCGTCCGCAGGGATGCATCTGTGGCCGTCGGGTGGAACAAGCTCAGCGCATTCCCACCCACGGGGACATCTGGTGTACGCCGCCCGCGGCGTCCTGTCGGTTCACACCGAACGCGGGACCTCGATCGTTCCGGCCAATCGCGTCGCCTGGATCCCCGGCGGGTTCACCCACTACCACCGCGCGCACGGCAGCACGGATATGCGGATCCTGTTCCTGCCGGCCTCCCTGGCCCGGCTCGTACCAGGTCATCCGGCCGTGTTCATCGCCTCCGACCTCGCCCGCGACCTCCTGCTCGTCCTCACCGGTCCACCCGACCGTGCCCAGGCCGCCCGCGCGCGCCTGCGTCGAGTCCTCGTCGACGAACTCCACGAGGCCCACGAGCAGCCTTTGCAGCTGCCAGAGCCACGCGACGATCGACTGCGAGCCGTCGCTGGGTTGCTGTACGACACGCCCGGAGACAACACCTCCTTGGCCGAACTCGGGCAGACGATCGGAGCCAGTGGCCGCACTCTCAGCCGACTGTTCCACGATGAACTCGGCATGACGTTCTACGAGTGGCGCACCCAGCTACGCATCTACCACGCGCTGGTGCTGCTCGCCGACGGGCATGACACCACCCACGTCGCCCACGCCTGCGGTTGGTCGAACCCCAGCAGCTTCATCGCAGCCTTCTCCAACCTCGTCGGTACCACCCCGGGGCGCTACCGGACAGCGAGGTGTTGACTTCGCAGGGTGGTTGCGGGATCGTCCGGAGAAATCGATTTCCAATCCGCCCCTGGGAGTCACCTCATGAAGCGATCCACGTTCCTTCGCGCTGTTCTCGGTGCCGGTGTGGTGGCCGCCGTACCCGGTCTGCCGGCCGTCGCCAGGAGCCAGGCCGTCCTGACGAACAAGGTGGCTGACCTGACCGGGCCGGGGTTGACGGACCGGTTCCGGATGGCGGCGACGGATCTCGGCATCCCGGTCCGGACGCCGGACGGCCGGATGCTGTTCATGTTCGGCGACACCTTCGAGCAGCCGGTGGTCGGTGGCGGCTGGTGGCGGTCGCCGGTGGCACTGTGGTCGACCACCACGGACCTGAACAGCGGGGTGACGTGGTCCGGGGCGGTCGGGGGAGCGGCCGCGCAACAGTTGTGGGAGTACGAGCACGACAACCCGGTGTTCTCGACCGTGCTGCCGTCGGACGTGATCACCATCGGTGGGTCGATGTACCTGCACGCGATGGTGAACAAGGGCCTGGGCAACGTGGTCTGGACCGAGATCTGGCGCAGCGACAACTCGGGCGCGAGCTGGTATCACACCGGCGCGAAGTTCGACCCGAACATCGACGGTGGACTGTTCCAGTGCCTGTCCTGGGGCGAGGGCAACGACGGGTACGTGTACGTCTACTCGACCGGCTTCCAGCGGAACAAGCCGATCATCCTCAAACGGGTCCGGAGCAACCAGATCGCCAACCCGGCGGCGTACGAACCCTGGGGCTATCGCGACGGCGTCTGGGCCTGGGGCAATCCGGCGACACCGATCCTGTCCGGCAGCTTCGGCGAGCTCTGCCTGCGGCCGCTGGGCGGCAAGTGGGTGCTCACCTGGTTCAACGCCGGCGACTACCGGATCGACGGCATCATCATGGACACCCCGACCTCGAACCTCTACACGGCGTACCGGCAGACGCTGATCTACGGCGGCGCCTGGGGCTCCGAGGACGACAACCACGTCGCCCAGCTGTACGGCGGCTACATCATCCCCGGTTCCACGCTCAGCGACATGCACCTGTCGGTCAGCCAGTGGAAGACCGACGCCGGCTGGCCCTATCGAGCCATGCAGTTCCGCGTCCGCGGCTTCGGCTAGAGCTCGAGGACCATCGTGTCCGAAGTCTCGACGGTGCCCACCTTCTCGAAACCGAGTGCGCGGTAGAGGTTCGCCGCAGGGTTGTCGGGGTCGACGCTGAGACTCAGCCGCTGGTACGGCGCAGTCCTGATCAGCTCGGTCATCACCGCGCGGGCGATGCCCCGGCGGCGGAACGAGGGGGAGACGCCGAGAGACAACTCGGGGACGTCGTCGGCGAGGTAGCCGTAGCCGGGGCGATCGGCGGTGAAGAGCCGGGCCCAGGCGGCTCCCGCCGGTGTTCCGTCGACCTCGGCGATCACCCCGAAATCGGTCGGGCGCGGCCAGCCGGCGACGTACCGCCAGGCCTTGTCCTCGGCGCGCAGCTTGTCGAGGGTGAACCAGGGCGTCCCGTCCCAGTTGTAGGCCTCGAGCAACATCTCGGTCAGGAAGGTGAAATCGTCGGCGGTCGCGGGTCGGAGCAGCATGGCGTCATCCTCGCCGACCGGCGACCGCACCTCCACCGGATTAGAGCTCGATCCGGACCAGGTTGCGGCCCTTCACCGCGAACAGCGCGGCACCCCGCGGATCCACCCCGAGCTTCGGCTCGCCGCCGAACCACTCACCGGCCAGACCGCCCACGAACGATGTCACGGTGAAGGTCTCCAGGTCGATCGCGTAGACCGCGTTCCCGTCGGTCGAGTAGGCGATTCCGTCAACGACATGCAGATCCGAGCCCTTCGTGCCCGCCCTGACCGTCCGCGTCACGCGCCGGCGACTCACGTCGTACTGGAAGACCCAGCCGCTGCTGGTGATGCCGTAGAGGCTGCCGCAGGAGTAGGCGAGCCCCGGGATCACGGCGGCGCCCGCGACGGGCTCGACCTGCCAGAGGAGCTTTCGCCGGCGCAGGTCGAACGCGGCCAGTCGAGCGGTCGTGGTGGCCGGCGGCAGTCCGAGGCCTTCCTGGATGTTCGTACCGAGGTAGACCACACCGGCGTGACACACGACGGCGTACGGGCTCTGTCGCGGCACGACACCTCGGTACGTCGTCCATTCGCCAGTGCGCGGCGAGTGCAGGGTCAGTGCACCGTTGAGCTGGCCGGGCTCGGGTTGCGTCGACATCGCGATCAGCCCGGTCGCGTGGTCGTAGGCGAGGTCGCGTGGCCGGTCCTGCTGGTTGCCGGTCTTGCCGAGCAGTGTGGCCGATTCCTGACCCGGTCGATGCGCGTACAGCAGGCCCTGCGTATACACGCCGAGGTAGGTCGTGTCCTTGACCGTCAACGCTGTCTTCGGTTCGCCGGGGATGCCGAGGCGGGTCCGGGTGCCGGCGGTCGGGTCGTGGATGTCCGCGCCACCTTTGCCGCCGACGTACACGCGCCTCCCGTCGGAGTGAACCGACATCGGCTGCTCGGGCGCTGCCTTGAATCCGCGCTGGACCAGGTTGACGAAGTCGAGCGTGCGCGTCGCTGGATCGAAGACGAAGACGGCTCCGTCCTGGACGCCGTACACCTTTCCGTCGTGGGAGAGCAGCCGATGGGTGGCCGCCTCCGGCTGGGGGACGCCGAGCGGCTCCACGTCGCCACCCACGATCGGGGTCCGGTAGAGCATCCCGCTGGGCCGGCCCGCGAAGTAGAGATGGTCGCCGTGCAGGAGGACCGAGGTGATGTACTTCTCGCCCGTCACCGCGATCACCCGGTGCTCGGCCGGCGTGGCCTTGGACAGCAGCAGCGCCTCGCCGTTGGACGAGATGCCCGCGGCCAGGTGAGTGTCCGAGATGTGCATGCTGGCGACGAAGTCCCGGGCAGCCAGCTCGGCCGGCAGGATCTCGGTCTTGGCACCGGTCGCCCGGTCGATCGCGATCAGGTGCGCGTGCGGCCCGATCCCGATGTACACCGTGGTCTCGTCGGCCGCGACGCTGCGCGCGTAGGCCTCGCCCGGCACGATCTCGCCGAGGTCGCGGCTGGTCCCGGTGACCGGGTCGTACTCGATCACGCGGCCCGGGTCGGAGATGGCGAGGTAGACCTTGCCGTCCGGGGAGGAGGCGATGTTCCAGATGTACGGCCACGGATAGCTGCCGACCTTCGTCACCTGGCTGGTGACCGTATCCAGCCGGTAGAGGTCGGACTGGCCGTGAGTCGCGACGTAGATGTCGGTCCCGACCGCGCACATCGCCCAGATCCCGATCCCGGTCGGAATGTCGAAGTGTGCGGTCACCGTGTCCTGGCCGAGGTCGTACGACCCCACGACGTTGGGCGCCAGCCCGCGTGTCCCGGCGTACAGCACGGAACCGGCGAAGTCCGCGTTCCCGAGCGGCGTGGTGACGCTGGCCGGACCAAGATCGGTGACGGTCCCACGTGGTGTCGTGGGCGCGGCGTGAGCGGCGGCGGGCGGTAACAAGGTCGCGGCAGCGGCGAGCTGCAGCACTCTTCGGCGCGGGATCACACGTACCCCTTTCGGTCAGGACCGTAATTGCATCCCCACAGGCTAGAGCATCAAACCGTTTCGGTCATGGCCTAAATTCAACTTCGTTCGGCGGAGCATGATGGAGGCATGGGCGAGTACATCGATGCAGGGGGAGTGCGGACGTACTGCGAGGTCACGGGCGAGGGAGATGCCGTCGTCCTGATCCACGGTGGCGCGACGACGGGGGAGAGCTGGGCGGCGCAGGTACCGGCCCTGGCCGCGCGCTATCAGGTGTTCGTCCCGGACCGTCGCGGGCACGGGCGGAGTCCGGATGTGGACGGGCCGGCGACGATGGACGGATATGCCGCGGACCTGGTCGAGTTCATGACCGCGCTGAGGCTCGATTCGGCCCATGTCATCGGCTGGAGCGACGGCGGCAAGGTCGCGGTGCGGATGGCGTTGAGCCGTCCGGACCTGGTCCGGAAGCTGGTGATGATCGGCACCGAACTCACCAGGGCCGGGGGAACGCCGGCCAACGACCGCCTGATGACGACACCCGAGGGCCTCGAGCAGCTCTCGGCGATCGCCCGGTCGGACTACGAGCGGTTGTCTCCGGACGGTCCCGAGCACTTCGGCGTCGTCTTCGCCAAGTGGACCCGGATGTGGACCTCGATCCCGGACATCGAGCCCAGCGAGCTGGCGCACCTGCCGATGCCGGTCCTGCTCATGCAAGGCGACGACGACTGTGTGCGCATCGAGCACAACACGGCAGTCGCGCGGGCCATCCCGGACGCGCAGCTTGCCGTCATCCCGGGTGGCTCGCACGCGGTACCGCTGGAGAAACCTGACCTGGTGAACGACCTCCTGCTCGATTTCCTCACCGACCCGCAGACGCCCAAGTTCATGCCCCTGGGTGACCTGAACAGCTGACCGAAAGTGCCGCCGAAATCGGTCCGGCTCTACCCATTGAGAAAGTAACACGCTTGGTTTAACTTACTCGGGACTTAGTCGATGTGTGGCTCAGAGCACGTCGGCGGCATCCGGAAACCTGAGGAGTTCCGATGACGAGAGTGAGCAGGTGGGGCGCCGGACTGGGGCTGGCAGGGCTGGTGCTCGCGGTCGCCGGTTGTGCGGACGGTACGACGCCGGCCGCCGAGGCCGGCGGGGCGATCGACGAGAACGCGCCGGTGACGATCACGATCGGGGACCGCCCGACCCCGGACAAGCCGAACGACATCGCCGCGTTCGAGCGCAACATCAAGAAGTTCACCGACGCCCACCCGAACATCACGGTGAAGTCCACCGAGACGAAGTGGGACGCGCAGACCTTCCAGGCGCAGGTGGCCGGCGGTTCGCTGCCGACCGTGATGAACATCAGCTTCACCGAGCCGGCCAACATGATCCCGAACAAGCAGCTGCCGGACATCACCGACGAGCTGAAGCTGGTCGACCTGACCAAGGACCTCAACCCCGATGTCCTGAAGATCGTCCAGGACGACGCCGGCCGCATCTACGGCGTACCGATCGATGTCTTCTCCGTCGGGCTGGCCTACAACCGGGCACTGTTCAAGCAGGCCGGACTGGACCCGGACAAGCCGCCGACGACCTGGGACGAGGTCCGCCAGTACGCCAAGCAGATCACCGAGAAGACCGGCAAGGCCGGCTACGCGCAGCTGACCAAGGACAACACCGGCGGCTGGATGCTCACCACCATGACCTACAGCATGGGCGGCTCGGTGGAGAGCGAGGACGGCAAGAAGGCCACCTTCAACGACGCGCCGACCAAGAAGGCGCTGCAGTTGCTGAAGGACATGCGCTGGACCGACAACGCGATGGGCAGCAACTTCCTCTACAACCAGGAGGAGATCCGGCAGGACTTCGCGGCCGGCAAGATCGGCATGATCCTGCAGGCGCCGGACGCCTACGACATGTGCGTGAAGAACTTCGGCATGAAACCGGCCGACTACGGTCACGCGGCGCTGCCGCAGGACGGCGGCCCGCACGGCACGCTGACCGGTGGCTCGCTGAAGATGATCAATCCGAAGGCGAGCAAGAACGAGATCGTCGCGGCGCTGAAGTGGATCAAGTCGCAGGAGTTCGACAAGTACACCACCGAGAGCCTCGCGGTGCAGAACGCCAAGGACACGATCGCCGACAAGGGCTTCGTCGGCCGGCCCGGCATCACCCCGCTGAGCCAGGCGACCTACGACCAGTACAACAAGTGGCGTGAGCCCTACGTCAACGTCCCGGTGAAGCAGTTCCAGGGCTACATCGACTCGACCACGTCGCTGAAGCTGCTGCCCGAGCCGCCGAACAAGGGGCAGGAGGTCTACGCCCTGCTCGACCCGGTCGTGCAGCAGGTGCTGACCAAGAAGGACGCGGACATCGACAAGTTGCTCACCGACGCCGCATCGAAGATCGACGCGCGCCTGGCCCGGTAGCCGAATGTCCCTCCTCCGTACGCCGAAGTCCGGCCGGAGCGTTGCCACCTGGTACCGCTCCGGCGGACTGAGCGCCATCGTCTTCGCCCTGCCCCTGGTGCTGACCTTCCTGTACTTCTCCTGGGGCCCGATCGTCCGCGGCCTGGTGCTCAGCTTCCAGAAGAACAACCTGGTCACTACCCCGGAGTGGGTCGGGATGGCGAACTTCAGCTACGTGCTGACCGACCCGCAGCTCCCGCAGGCGGCGGTCAACACGCTGTACTTCGCCCTCCTCGCCCTGATCTTCGGCTTCCCGGTCCCGCTGTTCCTGGCCGTGTTCATCAGCGAGCTGCGCAGCACCGGCTGGCTCTACAACGTGTTCTCCTACCTGCCGGCCGTGGTGCCGCCGGTGGCGGCGATCCTGCTGTGGAAGTTCTTCTACGACCCGAGCGGTTCCGGCGTGTTCAACGCCGTACTGGGCTGGTTCGGTATCGGGCCGTTCGCCTGGCTGAACTCGCCGAACCTCGCGATGCCGGCCATCGTGCTGGAGGCGACCTGGGCCGGTGCCGGCGCCACGTCGATCATCTATCTGGCCGCGTTGACCGGCGTACGGACCGAACTGTACGAAGCGGCCGAGCTGGACGGCGCCGGGATCTGGAAGCGGGTCTGGCACGTCACGCTGCCGCAGATCCGCGGCATCATCCTGATCATGATGCTGCTGCAGCTGATCGGGACGTTCCAGGTGTTCACCGAGCCGTTCCTGTTCACCGGCGGCGGTCCGGACAACGCGACCACCACGATCCTGCTGCTGATCTACCGGTACGCGTTCATCAACGGCGACTTCGGCGCCGCGACCGCGCTCAGCGTCCTGCTGGCCGGGGTCCTGTGCGTGCTGTCCGTCGTCTACCACTTCCTGACCCGGCGCTGGAGCATCACTTGACGTCCTCCCCGCCGTCAATGACGAGGATTACAGCTCAGCTACGTGGAGGTAGTGAGTTGAGGTTCACGCTTCACAGACATCCGTACTGGCTTGTCTCGGCGCGCACTGACCGCCCGTCCGGCGGCGATGTTGATAGCGGCGTTCACATCAGCGTGGTCGCTGTGGCCGCAGGACTGACACCGGAACGCTTGGTTCTCGCGGTTCCCAGGTGCACAGTGCCCGCAGCGCGAACACGTCTGACTCGTGTACGCCGGACTGATCCTCTCGACCCGGCCAGCGCCTTTGTGCTCGAGCCGCTGGACCAGCAGTCCCCAGCCCCTGTTAAGGACGCCCCGGTTCAGGCCGGCCTTGGCGCGTCGCCGGTTCGGCAGGTAGCTGCCCGGCCTGGCCGGGTCCGGCTTTGGTGTTGGCCGCCGCGTCATCTGCGGGACACGGAGGTCTTCGACACGGATCACGTCGAAGCGGCGCGCGAGATCGGTCGAGGTCTTCTCGACCCAGTCCTTGCGGCGATCCGCGGCCCGGGCGTGCAGATTCGCGATCGCGGCTTTGACGCGTTTCCTGCGGTTCGAGCCGCGCTGGGCGCGGGCGAGTCGGCGCTGAAGGTGCACCAGTCGCCGCCGCTCGGACTCGGACGACCCTGGGCAGTTGAGCAGTTCCCCGGTAGACAGGGCCGCGGAGACCGTCACGCCACGGTCAATACCGACGACCTCGCCGGTGCCAGGTGGGGGGATCGGGTCCGGTACGGCGGCGAACGCGATGTGCCAGCGCCCGACGCGGTCACGGGTGATCCGGTACGACTTCGCGTCAGGCAGTGCGCGGCTGACCCGGACCCGTACCCAGCCGACCTTCGGGACCAGCACCCGCGCCCACTTGCGGCTGACCTGTTCGACGCGGCCGGCTTGCGGGCCTACGATCCGGAACCCTTCGTGCTGTCCTGCTTTGCGCCAGGTGGGGCGGTGGTGGCTGCCAGCGAGGTGGTTCCTGCGGGCTTGGTCGAAGTCCCGCAGCGCTTGCTGCTGGACGGTTTGCGACCCGGCGCGCAGCCAGCCGAACACGGCGCGCGCCTCGGTCAACTGCCGCGCCTGCTCAACAAAACCCGGTGTCGGGTGTCCATCGGGCGTCCACATCGAATACTGCTCGACAGCCAGGTTCCACACGTACCGCGCATGCCCGCACTGCGCCAGCAACCCCGCAGCCTGCGCCGATGCGGGATACAACCGGTACCGAGACATGCATCCAATCCAAACAGCCACCGCCGACAGGTCGGCGACAAGTTCGAGGGGAGGCAGTCGCGATGAGTGACGAGCGCGGCATCATCTCCGTGGCCGACCGGAAGCGGTCGCTGATCCGGTACGGCCTGCCCACGATCCAAGTGCTGCTGTTCATCGGTGTCGTCATCGCCGGCGTCGGACCGCTGCTCTGGTTGCTCAAATCGGGCCTGTCCACCAGCCAGGACATCCTGCGCGGCCCGATGCAGCTGTGGCCGTCCGGGATCCAGTGGCAGAACATCCCCGACGCCTGGACCCGCGTGCAGATCGGGTCGTACCTCGGCAACACCGCGATCATCGCGATCGGCTCGCTGCTGTCGACCTTGTTCGTGTGTACGACGGGCGCTTTCGTACTGAGCGTGTTGCGGCCGAAATGGGGACCCATCGTCACCGGCGCCGTCCTGGCGACGCTGTTCCTGCCGGGCGTGATCTCGCTGGTCCCGCTCTACCTGACCATCCTCAAGATGCCGCTGCTCGGGTTCAACCTGCAGAACACCTTCTGGGCGGTCTGGCTGCCGCAGGCGGCCGGCGCGTTCAACATCCTGGTGATGAAGCGGTACTTCGACTCGATCCCGCGCGAGCTGATCGAGGCGGCCAGGATCGACGGCGCGAGCAACCTGCGCCTGTTCACCTCCCTGGTGCTGCCGCTGTCGAAGCCGATCGTCGGGGTGGTCGCCCTGCTGACCGTGATCGGTTCCTGGAAGGATTACCTCTGGCCGCTGCTGGTGCTGCCGGATCCTCGGCTGCAGCCGATCTCGGTGGCCCTGCCGCGGGTGGCCGAGACGACGGAGATCTCACTGCAGATGAGTGCCCTGTTCCTGGCGGTGCTGATCCCTGTGGTCTTGTTCTTGGTGTTCCAGAAGCAGTTCCTGAGAGGTGTGGGGATGTCGGGAGGAATCAAGGAGTGACGTCATCACTCAACGGCCGGCGGGTGCTGGTGACAGGGGCGGCCGGGCGCATCGGGATGGTCACGGTTCAGCACCTGACCGAGCTCGGTGCCCTGGTGACCGCGCTGTCGAATGTCGAGCGCCCGGACCTCAAGGCCGACCGGGTCCTGATCGGCGACACCCGGTCGGAGGCCGACGTCGCCGCGGCGCTCACCGATATCGAGTACGTGGTCCATCTGGCCGCCCTGGCTCACCCTTCGGCCGGTACGCCGTACGACGTCTACACCATCAACGTGGTGTCGACGTTCAACGTGCTGGCCCAGGCCGGTGCGCTCGGCATCGACCGGGCGGTGATCGCCAGCAGCATCAACGCGACCGGGATCCCGTTCAACCCGCACGAGATCCGGCCGGCGTACTTCCCGCTGGACGAGAAGATCCCGGCCGATGTCGGCGACGCCTACTCGCTGTCCAAGCAGAACGACGAGAACGCTGCCCGGATGGCCTGGCGGAGGTGGGGGATCGACGTGGTCGCGTTCCGGTTCCCCCACGTCAACTCGGTCGACGTACTGCAGAAGCAGGCCGACGGGGCGCGCCGTGATCCGCGCGGTGGACTGCGGGAAGCGTGGAGCTACCTGGACTCGCGGGACGCGGCGTACGCGATCGAGCTGGGGCTGACCGCGCCGTTGTGGGGGGCCCACACCTTCTTCGTGGCGGCTGACACCACGAATGCGCCGTACGAGACCGAGGCTCTGCTGGACGCCTTCGCGCCGGAGGTGCCGCGGCTGCGGCGGTTCGTCGGGCGCGAGGTGCCGATCGACCTGACCGCGGCCCGGACCGTGCTCGGCTTCCGGGCCCGGCACGAACTCGACCTGCCGACCCTTCCCTTGGAGATCTGAATGCCCTCGAACTTCGACCAGCCCTGGCCGGTGCGCGACGACGTACGGATCCGGGAGGTGAAGGCGATCGTCACCGCGCCGCAGGGCATCCCGCTGGTCGTGGTGAAGATCGAGACCACCGAGCCGGGTCTGTACGGCCTCGGCTGCGCGACCTTCACCCAGCGGTGGAAGGCGGTGCAGACCTTCGTCGACGAGCACCTGGCCCGGCTACTGGTCGGTCGCTACCCGGGTGACATCGGCGACCTGACCCGGCTGGCCTCGTTCTCCGGCTACTGGCGCGGCGGACCGGTGACGAACAACGCGATCTCCGGCATCGACCAGGCGCTGTGGGACATCGCCGGCAAGCGGGCCGGTATGCCCGTGTACGAACTGCTCGGCGGAAAGGTCCGGGCGGCCGCCGACACCTACATCCACGCCAGCGGCCGCACGATCGAGGAGACCCTCGAGCACGCGCAGAAACTCGTCGCGCAGGGCTGGCGGCACATCCGGCTGCAGATGTCGACACCGGGAGGCGGCGGGTACGGCGCTCCGCAATTGCCGACGCTCTATCCGGACTCGCCGTACCACAACGGCTGGTCCGCCCGGGACTACCTGCGGACGACCCCGGAGCTGTTCGCCGAGGCGCGCCAGGCGCTCCCGGACAACATCGAACTGCTGCACGACGTCCACTCGAGGCTGACGCCGAAGGAAGCCGTGCTGCTCGCCCGGTCCCTCGAGCCGTACGGGCTGTTCTTCCTCGAGGACGTGCTCCCGCCCGAGCACTGGGACCGGCTGCCCGAGGTGCGGGCCGCCTCGCCGGTTCCGCTGGCGGTCGGTGAGCTGACCACGTCCATGGGCGACGCTGTCCGGCTGGTCCGCGACGGCGGGGTCGACTTCATCCGGTCGCACGTGTCGGACATCGGCGGCCTGACCCCGGCGCGCAAGCTCGCGGACCTGGCCGAGCTGTGCGGGGTGCGTACGGCGTGGCACGGCCCGGGTGACACGTCGCCGATCGGCGCCGCCGCGAACGTCGCGCTCGACGTCAGTTCCGTTGCCTTCGGCATCCAGGAGGGCCACCTCTACAACGAGGCGACCCACGAGGTGTTCCCCGGCACGCTGCGGATCGAGGACGGCTGGCTGAGGCCGAACGAGGCGCCCGGCTGGGGGATCGACCTCGATCTCGAGGCGGCCGCCCGTTATCCCGCGCAACTGTCCGGACACGACGAGTGGGCGGCCGGCGTACGACGCATCGACGGAGCCCTGGAAGCGCCGTGACAACGGTGGTCGCGCAGTACGATCTCGGCTAGTCACGGGCAGATACGGGGAGGTGGGCAGGTGCCGGACAACGAGGAGCTGAGGCGCGCCGGGGCGAACCAGTACGACCTCGGCTCCTTCAACGAGGCCGTGATCATCGAGACGATCCGGCTGGCCGGCACCATCAGCCGGACCGAGATCGCCCGGCGCACCGGGCTGACCCAGCAGTCGGTGTCGCGGATCCTGCGCATCCTGCTGCAGCAGGGTCTGCTGGTCGAGGAGGCGCAGGAGCGGGCCGAGCGCCTGGGCAAACCGCGGACGCCGGTCCGGATGCGGTCGAACGCGGCCCACGCGGTCGGCATCCACATCGACCCCGAGTTGCTCACGGTCGCGGTCGTGGACCTCGACGGCACGATCGTGCGCCGGGAGACCGTCGATCTGGCCGACGATCTGAGCGCTGACAAGCTGGTCGACCTGACCGCCGCGACCGTGACCGCGGCGCTCAGCATCAGCCAGGTCGACCTCGCCTCCATGCTCGGTGTCGGCGTCGCCGTACCCGGGCCGATCAACGCCGACGGCACGCTGCTCGCGCTCCCACTGCAGCCGGCCTGGCGCGGTCTGAAGATCCGGCACCTGCTCCAGGAGAAGCTCAACCACCCGGTCCTGGTCGAGAAGGACGGTACGGCGGCCGCCATCGGCGAACGCTGGATCGGCCGGTCCGCCCGGGCCCGCGATTTCGCCTACCTCTACCTCGGCACCGGTGTCGGCAGCGGCCTCATCCTGAACGGCTCGATCTACCGTGGCGGTACGGCGAACGCCGGGGAGTTCGGCCAGATCGCGGCGCTGCGGATGGGGGAGTGGGACACCGTCGACGGTCCGCGGATGGTGCCCGAGTGCAACCCGACCGCCTCGCTGCCGGTGATCGCGGCGGAGTACGGGTACGTCGAGACCGACCCGAGTGCGACCGACGAGGCGAAGCGGTACAAGGCCGTCTGCAAGGCGGCGGCCGATGGCGACGAGGCGGCCGTGAAGGCGGTCACCCAGGTCGCCCGGGTGGTCGGTCAGGGCACAGTCGGTCTGGTCGATCTGCTCGACATCGATCTCGTCGTCCTCGGCGGACCGGCGTTCGGCAAGGAGATCTCGGAGATCTTCCTGACCGAGATCGGCCGGGCCGTGAACGCGCATCCGGTCGCGCGGGAGACCCGTCCCGTCGCGGTGGAGGAGTCGATGCTGCAGACCGACGCGGCCGCGGTCGGGGCCGCGTCGACGATCTTCCACGACGCGTTCACCCCTCGCGTCAGCGGGTCCAGTCAGGCACGTAGGCTGCCGAAGTGATTTCGCCTCGCCAGCTCACACCAGAAGTCCAGCTCCGGATCGCGACCCTCGACGACGCGCCCGCGCTGGCCGACGCCTACACCCGCAGCTGGGACCACCTCAGCCCCTGGGAGCCCGCCCGTCCGGAGAACTGGTTCACCCCGGCCGGTCAGCTGGAGCGCCTCACCAGCATCCTCGAGCGTCACAAGAACGGCTTGGTCGTGCCGTGGCTGCTGATCGAGGACGATCGCGTCGTGGGTGCCTTCACCTTGAACGATCTGGTTCCCGGTCCGTTCCGCAGTGCGAGCCTCGGGTACTGGCTCGCGGTCGACGTCGTCGGTCGCGGTCTGGCCACGCGTGCCGTCGACGCGGTCGCGGAGATCGCCGACGCCGAACTGAAGCTGCACCGGATCGAAGCCAGCACGCTGACGAACAACGCCGCATCGCAACGCGTCCTTCAGCGCACCGGCTTCGCCCAGATCGGCTTCGCGCCGACATACCTCCACATCGGCGGCATCTGGCAGGACTGCAACCTCTACCAGCGCATCCTCAACGACAGGGCTCCGGGAGCTTAGTCAGGCGGGAGGCGGATGCCGCGGGAGACGTCGACGTCGTCGTAGCGCCCCTCCAGTACGTCGATGAACTTCACCGGCCGCTGGAGGGTCGAGGCGATGTACACGGCTCGGACGGTGGCGAGTGCGTCGATCGCGTCCTGGACCGTGATCCCCGGCTGACCGCCGTCCGCGATCGCGCCGAGGATGTCGTCGTACTGCGCCTTGTGGCGTCCGGGTTCACCCGGTTCCACCGGGACGTCGTCCTTCGCGCCGTCGACGTTGAACCGCCGGAGCCGGTCGTCCTCGACTTCGGCGCCGCCCTCGGTCCCGTGCACCGACACCCGCGTCCGGCCACCGGGATAGGCCGCGGTCGTCGCATGCAGGGTGGCGACGGCCCCGGACTCGAAGGTCAGCGTGGCAACGACGGTGTCCTCGACCTCGACCGCGTGGTGGGCGGCGCGGAGAGCCTGCGCCTGGATGTTCACCGGTCGGCCCATGAACCACAGCAGCAGGTCGACGGTGTGCACGCCCTGGTTCATCAGCGCGCCGCCGCCGTCCTGCGCCCAGGTCCCACGCCAGCCGGCCGAGGCGTAGTACTCGTCGCTGCGCCACCAGGCAACCGTCGCGACGGCCGACGTCAACTGACCGAACCGGCCGGCCTGGATCGCGTCGTGGACGAGCACGCTGCCGGCGTCGAACCGGTGCTGGCTGATCACGGATGACACCACGCCCTGGCTCGCCGCCCGGGTCGCGGCCGCGCCGAGGCGCCGCGCCCGGGTCAGTTCGACATCGAGCGGCTTCTCGATGACGACGTGCTTCTTCTCGTTGAGTGCCTGCTCGGCCAGCGCGGCGTGGGTCCCGCTGGGCGTGCAGATCGCGACCACCGAGATGTCCGACCCGCTCAGCGCGGCGGCCAGGTCGTCGTACACCGCGGGCTCCGGGTGTCCGGCCTCCTTCAGCCGGGCAGCCAGCGCCTCGCGGGCGGCGGCGTCACCGTCGACGAGTGCGGTCACGGTCGCATCCGGCCGCTCGGCGATGGTGTCGGCGTGGGTGCGGCCGATGATGCCGCACCCCACGATCGCGACCTGGTGCTGTGTCGGGCCTTTGTTTGGCGCAGCCATCTCGCTCCTACTTGGCAGTGAAGTTCGCGGTCAGGACCTGGTCCGTTGCGACGGTAAAGGTGTACGACGCCTGGGTCGAGACCACCGCACCGTCGACGGTCCAGCTCTGGAAAACGCTATCCGATGTTGGCGTCGCCGTCACGGTCACCTGCGCGCCGACTTCGTACGTTCCCGGTTCGGACTCGTTGCCGGCGATGGCTGCGGTGCCTGGGCCGCTGGTGGCGACCTGGATGCTGCGTTGCACGACGTTGATCACCATCACGTTGCGCAGGGTGACCGGCCCGGTGCTGGTGGCGCCGTTGTAGCGGGCGAGGTTGGTCGCCTCGACGTCGCCGTCGACCACCTTCACGGTGTAGCCATCGGCGCCGAGGTTGTCGGTGCCGAGGTTGAACGCGTCGACCTGGCCGCTGTTCACCACGAGTCCGTCGTGGAAGCCGTACGCGAACACGTTGAGCAGCTTCAGCCCGGTCGCGCCGTCGACGGTGACGATCTTGGCGGTCTTGCGCATGTACTTGTCGATGACGAGTTCGAAGATGTTGCCCTCGTTCATCCAGTACGGCTGCTGGTAGCCGACCCGGGTGACCGCGTTCCCGTTCGAGAGCACGCCCTCGATCCGGCCGTTGCGGCCCGGACCGAGCTTGATCGCGTGGTCGAAGAAGGCGCCGGCGACCTTGCGGACGACGACGTCGTCGCCTTGCAGCTCGAGCCCGTTCCAGGTGTTGGGGAAGCCGGCGTTGATGACGTAGTTGCCGCCGGCCTGACCGCGGACCGCGAACGGGTAGCTGACGACGCCTTCCGGCCGGCCGGGGTTGTTGTCGGGATAGAAGACCCGGAGCCCACGCAGCCCCGCGCTCCTGCCGAGGGTGACGAGCGCGGTTTCGGTGTCACGCTCGGAGGCGTGCAGGACCGTGCCGCCGCTCGCGCCGGACTGATCCCGGTTCGGTACGGCGGAAGCCCCGCGCAACTCCACCTTCGCCGGGACGGTCAGATGCGTCGCGATCCGGTACCACCCGGCGGGCAGATAGACGATCCCGCCGCCGTTCCGCCCCGCCTTGTCCAGCACCTTCTGTACGGCGCCCGTCGCATCGGCGGCCGGGAGATACCCGACTCCGTGTGGCGCGTTGACGACGTACAAGGTCTGCTTCGGTTTGGGAAGCGGCTTCTGCTGGTAGGTCGGCGCCGTACCGGACATCCGGTGGACGATCCCGTCGACCGTGCCGGTGAGCGTGGTGCCGGTGACCTTCACGTAGCCGCGCGAGTTGTTCTGGATCGCGTGGTCGCTGCCCTCGATCCGGCCGGCGGCCAGCGTCATACCCCAGCGGTCGTCCATCATGTTGACGAGGATGCCGACATCGGTCCGGCGTACGTCGGGCTCCAGGAAGCTGCCGGTGAACTGGGCGCGCTGCCCGGCGACGACATGAATGCCGACGCGGTAGTCGGTCAGCGTGATCCGGTGGAACTGGTCCCACTCGAGGTCGCCCAGTACGAGGCCGGTGCCGTGGGCCCGGGTCCAGGAGTCCAGCGCCTGGCGTGCGGGCGGGTTGTAGGCGGCCGGTGCGTCCGCCCAGTAGGAGTTGCTGAAGGCAATGTTCTCCCAGGTGCCGACGTCGGCGCCGTTGTAGGCGCGGGCGCCTTCGAGGAGCGCGGTGCCGTGGACGTTGCGGATTGTCGACGATTCGTGCACCTGGCCGGAGCTGGGCGCGTTGCCGCGGTCGTTGGGCATCGTGCTGAGCCCGATCCCGCGGTAGGAGTTGAGCATGGTGACGTCGGCGACGGTCGCCATCATGTAGTTCTCGTTGCCGATCCAGGCGCCGCCGGGGATCTCGAAGGTGTAGTTGTACGGGACCGGGTCGGTGGCGTTCTGGTTCGGGTAATAGGTGGTGACACCGAGCACGCCGGCGCTGCCGCCGATCCGGAACAGGCTCGGCCCGTCGTCGCCGGTCTGCAGATTGGCGATGACGACGGTGCCGTAGTTCGGCGCTTGGCCGTGATCACCGCGCAGTGTGCAGAAGGCGTGCACCTCGATCGTGTCGGACACCTTGTACCGGCCGGCCGGCAGCCAGACGGTGCCGCCGCCCGCGTCCTGGCAGGCGTAGACGGCCTGCTGGATCGCCTTGGTCGAGTCCCGCTTTCCGCTGCGGTCGGCGCCGTACTCGGTGGCGTCGAAGTCGGCGATCACGCCGTCCTCGGTGGGGTTGACCGTCGTGACCAGCCGGGGCTCCGGGGTGACGACGGGGGACTGGCGGAGCTGGAGTTCTTTGACGATGAAGGATTCAGCGCCGGTCATCGCGACCCGGACGTACCGCGTGGTGGTCGTCGCGAAGCGGGTCTTGCTGAACTGGTTGGCGCCCGGTGATCCGGTGCGGCCGACCGTGGTGAAGGTGGTCCCGTCGTTCGAGACCTGGACGGTGTGGTCGGGAGAGTAGGCCTGCGCCCATTCGACGCGTACGTCGTTGACCGGTCGCCGCTTGCCGAGGTCGAGCTGCAGCCACGAGTCGCCTGGGCCGCTGGTCCAGACGCTGCCGTGGTCGCGGTCGTTCACGTTGGTCGCGCCGGTGCCGCTGCTCGCGGTCGCCGTACCTTCCGACGCGAAGTTGGTGTCGACGGGAGTGAACGCATCCAGCTTTCCCTGCAGGGTTTGCAGCGCTTCCTTCACCTGTACGTCGGTGACGCCCGGGGTGGACGCGATCGCGCGGGCGTCGTCGATCGCCGTACGAAGGGTGGCTCGGCTGCCGGCCGGGTACTGGCCGTCGCGGGTGCCTTCACGGGCGGCCTTCTCGATCCGGGCCGTTTCGTCGATCAGGTCGACCAGGCCTTCGGTGACGTCGAGAGTGCTGGCGACCTTGGCGACCCGAACTGCCGCGACCTTGAGGTCGACCGCGCCGTCACCGTTGTGGATGCGGAAGTCGGCGCCGTTCGAGCGGTTCGTCATCACGGCGTCGGGGAGCGCGAAGGTGTGTGTCTTCCACCTCTTGGTGTCGCCGTAGCTGACCAGCTCGGAGTTCTTGAACTTCTCCGGGATCGTCTCGCCGGGGGAGTCGTAGTGCAGACCGAACCGACCGTTGCCCTCGTCGAAGTAGTCGACACTGATCAGAGTCAGACCGGTGCGGTTGTCATACAGGTACGTGTCGCTGACATTCATGTAGAAGAAGTTCGTACCGGGTGCCGGCGCGGTGCGGTCGGTCTGCCAGTACGGGCGGCCGTCCTGCACACCGGTGATCAGGCCCTCCGGCCGATCGCCGGCCCGCGGGCTGATGCCGTTCTGGATCGGCGACGCCCCCAGTTGGGTGGAGGCGCCCGCCGTACTGATCCGGAGACTCGCGACGGTGATGTCGGCGCTGCCGAAGAGCCTGAGGTCGGCGTCGCCGAGGCGGTTGGTGAAGCCGATGTCGGTGAGCGCGAAGGTCCCGGTCTGCCACTGGCCGGTGTTGGCCAACTGGAGGTCGTCCGCGTCCGCCTGGGGATTGGCGGCGGCGTCGTACTGGAGCTCGAGAGTGCCGGTGCCCTGGTCGAGATAGGTCACCGTCACCAGGACGTCGTCGGTGCCGATCTCGTCGACGTAGTCGCGGTCGACGTCGAACTCCAGGTAGCTCGTGTTCGCTGCCTGGTTGGTACGCCAGAAGCCGCGGCCCTGCTCGGTGCCGGTCTGCAGCCCGGCCGGGTCGTCGCCGGCGGCGGGCTGCACGCCGAGAGTGGTCGGGGTGGGTCCGAGGTCGGCGCCGACGCCGCTCGGGTACATCGTGGCGGCTTGTGCTGCCGGCGTGGCGAGCACACCGGCCAGCAGTAGGGCAGGGAGAACCCCCGCGAGCAGGCGTCTGGTCATGCTGAAACCTCCAGGTGGCGGGCCGGAAGTACGCGAAGGCAGCAGCTGCGCGGATAAGTTAAACCAAGCGTGTTACTAATTCAAGAGTCTGCGCGCCGGGAGCAGCAAAGCGGGGACGGCGGCGCTCGCGGTGAAGGCGATCGCCCACCCGAAGCTGTGCGCGTAGGCGGTCGGGGCGGCAGCGCGCCGACGTCGGGCTACTTGAAGACAGCCGCGTGGCGGAGGGCCCAGTCGGCGAAAGTCCGGGCCGGGCGGCCGAGGACGCGCTCGACATCTGGGTTGACGGCCTGCTCTTCGGCGGACGGCGTACCGAGAACGCCGAGGGTGGCTTCCACGACTGGCTCGGGCATGTAGCCGAGCATCCGGCTCTTCGCCTCCTCGCGACTCAGCTCGACGAACTGCACCGGTTCGCCGACCGCCTGCGCGATCGCCGCGGCCTGCTGCCGCGGTGAGATCGGCTCCGGCCCGGTCAGCGTGTAGATGTTGCCGCCATGGCCGGGCTCGCGCAGTACCACGGCAGCGACGTCGGCGATGTCGGCCGGGTCGACAGCCGGCAAGGCGACGTCACCGAACGGCGCCTCGAGCACCCGGCGAGCACGGATCGACTCGGCCCATTGGAAGGCGTTGGAATTGAAGTTGCCCGGTCGGAGCAGGGTCCATTCCAGGCCGGATTCCGTGACGGCATCTTCCAGCTCCGAGGGGTGCCGCTTGGTACCGACGCCTTGGGAGGACAGCAGCACGACTCGCTCGACGCCGGCCGCCCGTACGACGTTCACGACGTCACCGAGATTGCCGTTCGCCAGGAAGTCAGGCGAGGTCAGCAGGAACACCGCTTCGGCTTCCTCCAGAGCCGGCTTGAGGCTCTCCGGCTCGGACATATCGGCCTGGAGGTGGCGAACGCCGACCACCTCACGTTGGAGCCTTCGGGACACCGCCGTCACCTGCTCGCCCGCAGCCGCGAGCGCTTCTACCAGCGGCCGTCCGACATTCCCCGTCGCACCGGTCACCACGATCATGTTCGCTCCTCCAGGTCAGTGCAGTTGGTTGACTGACGAGGACGCTACTTGCGCTGGCATAGTAGGTACCTAGAGGAAAGTATTGGGATAAGGGGCTTCTTGTGATCGACAGCACAGCGGTGGATCCGGTGCAGGCGTGCCCGATCGCGCCGGTGGTCGATGTGGTGTTCAGCCGGTGGACGACGCCGATCCTGTGGACGCTGAACGAGTTCGGCCGGCAGCGGTTCGTGGAGCTCGAGCGGCGGATCGGGGTGATCACGCCGAAGGTGCTGACGCAGCGGTTGCGGCAACTGGAGCGGGACGGGCTGGTCATCCGGACGTACTACCCGGAGGTGCCGCCACGGGTCGAGTACGAGATCAGCGACCTGGGCCGCAGCCTCGCACCCCTGTTCCACTCACTGGCCGAATGGTCGCCCAACCTGGCGAAGGTCGAGGAGGCCCGCCGCCACTACGACACCCACGAGCCGGCTCACCGGCGCCCCTGACCGCGGGCACCGCCGAGTCGCACTCGAGTGAGGCTTCAGGCGGCGCCGACGAGGACTCGCTCGGGTGTCTGGAGCTGGTCGAGCAGGGTGAAGAAGTGGGTGGCCGCATCGGTGAGGCGGAGCAGGCCGGCCTCGTGGGACTGCCAGCCGAACAGCAACTCGCCGTCGATGGTGCGTTCGTCGAGCGGTACGGCGTACCGGCTCAGGGTGACCCGGCTCGGGCCGGTCTGCGGGTGGTGGTCACCGCAACCGCACTCAGCGGCGATGGTGATCGCGGTCAGCGCGTCGGGGGAGTAGCGGCTCATCCGCAGCGTGGTGCCACGCGCGGTGAACCGGATGATCGTTGCGTCGGGCAACTGAACGACAAGCTCCACCGGTACGGCGTGGGAGCCGGGCAGCAGCCGGAGGCCGCGGGACGCGAGCAGATCGGCGAAGGCCGGGAGATTCATGCGGAAGATCCTGTGAGTGCTGGTGTCGGCGGGCGGGCCACGGAAAGGGGCAGGGCCTCGTGCGCCGGGAGACGGCGCGCGTCAGCGACAACAGCAACAACACAGCAGGTGCATGCCGAAGATGATGGCAGAGCGCCCGCGGGATGCCAAACACCGTCCGCCATCTGGGACAACTGTCCGTGATGTGTCAACCAGCCAGCAGTTCAGCCGTCCGCTGCCCGGCCTCCACTGCCGACCTGAAGCACTCCCAGGCGGAAGCGGGATCATCCAGCGCAAGGAAGGCCCAGCCGAGCAGCAGCACACTCCGCTGTCCGTCGTGCTGCGCCTCTTGGAGCGGGAGCCAGCACTTCTCGACCGCGTCTCTTGCGCCCGGATCGCGTCGTACTGCCAGCACTGTTGCTGCCAGGGCAGCTTCCTCTAGACCTGTGACCACGGTCGGCGAACCTACCGGGCCGATGGTCCAGGTCAGTCGGCTTTCTTGCCGAACATGATCTCGTCCCAGCTGGGGACGCTGGCGCGCTTGTTGTTGCGGCGGGCCGGCTTCTTCTTGGGCTCGGCGGGAGTCTCTTCGGTGGCTGCGGACTCAGCACTGGCCGTCTCGGTGGCGGCCTGAGCGGCAGGCTCGGGCTTGGCGGCCGGTTCCGAGGCCGGCCGGGCGGGCTCGGCGGCAGGCTGCTGGGCCGGCGCGGGCTCTTCGACCGGCGCCGGCGGGGGAGTGCGGTCCTCGGGAGTGCGTCGGGTCGGTGCCGACGTACGGCGCTCGGTGAACGGGTTCTCCGGCGCGGCCGCACGCTCCTCCGGAGGAGTCAGGGAGGCGGCCTCGACCGGGAGCTGGGTCGGCCGCTCGACGGCGCGGACCGCCGGACGCAGGGCCGGCGGCTGCTCGATCGGTACGTCGATCAGCGTCGGCTCGGTGTCCGGGTCAGGGACCGAGTGCACCCGGCGCGGACCGCGCTCCGGCTCCCGCGGCGTCTCCCGGGCGGCGAACCCGTCACGCCCGGCATCGCGGGACGCGTCGCGCCCGCTCTCGCGGGCGGTATCACGGCCGCTGTCGCGGGAAACAGGGTGGTTTCGGCGGGGCAGGCTGACCGTGTCCTCGAAGCCGGCCTCGTAGCTGTCGGCGCCGTGGTCGGGCGCGACGGACAGGTCGATGTCGGCCACCGCGGACAGCCGGCGCTCACCGGGCTGATAGGTCGGCTGGACCGGCGGCGGCATCACCTGCGCCTGCTCGCCGACCAGCCAGCGGGCCTCGTCGTCGTCCGGGACCGCGTACCGACCGGGAGCGTCGTACGCGAACATCGCGATCTTTTCTTCCTTCTGCTCCGCCTCGTCGAGACTCTCGACGAAGTAGGAGACGCGCACGGCCCAGCGGCCGTCGTCGCGACGCCACGCGTCCCACTCGGCCGACGCGGGGTCGACCTGGCGGGTACGGAGTCGCTCGGTGACCCAGGCACCGAGGTTGCGGGCCGGGGCGTCGGCGCCGCCGCGACGGCGGACCGAAGCACGCTGCGCGAGGCTGGCGATGTGATCGCGCTCGGCCAGGACAGGGCCGGCGAACGCCATCACGCGTTCCATCGGCATCTGGGCGACGGCTGCGACCGCCTCGGGACTTTCGCCGGCGCGGATACGAGCCTGGATGTCTCGTGGGCGCAGCGCGCTCTCCATTTGAATCTCCAGCTGGCCGAGTCGGGCACGGTCGCCGCGCAGGGCCGCACGCAACCGGTCGTCGACCGGGACGGCGAACTCCTCACCCGTCTCTGCCAGCGCCAGGATGAGTTGCTTGCCATCCTGGCTCAGACCGACGAGCCTCGCCTCGCGCATTGCCTTTGTTCTCCTGTGCGGTTCTCGACAGTCTCTCCCGGGACGTGGTGCCAGACCAAGACCGGCGCGCCGTGCCGCGCGGTCATTGTGGAGGTTACGTCACGAAATCACATCTTGCCTGCTCACAAGGGTCCTTGTGATCACACCAGTCACAGTAGTCACAACACGGTGTGACCGCGACATTCATGGGACATCCAGCTCAGCCGGTGAACACCGAACGGACCGCAAGAGCCCGTTTCAGGTCGTCCACACTGTCGCCGACCGATCGCCGGATGCCGGCCGCGACCGATTCGTCCGCGACCAGGTCCGAGGCCCGCGCGACGGTCGGCTGCTCGACGGCGTACCGGGGAAAGGCAAGCTTGGCGCTGTGGGCGACCACCCAGCCGGACCGCAGCTTCTCGGTGCCGGCGATCTCGGCGAAGTACCGGTCCACGTACGGCGCGGTGAGCTCGAGCTGACCCGGGTGCCAGAAGCCCTCGCACGCGGCGTAGAGCTCGTAGTTCGCGACCTCGGCATCCGTCGCGATCAGCGTCCAGGCGCGCTCCTTGGCCTCCGGCGTCGGCAGTGCGGCGCGGCACCGAACGGCATGTACGACGCCCTCGGACGACGTGTCGCGCTCGAGCTCGGCGTCGATCTCCGGATCGCCGACCGCACCGAGACGGGCGAGCTGAAGTAGAACCGTCCACCGCAGGTCCGCGTCCATCGCGAGTCCGTCCGGCACGCCCTCACCGGTCAGCCAGCCCTTGAGCACGCCGGCCTCGTCGGTGAAACGCACGTACCCACGCGCGACCGCCAGCTGCAGGCTGCTCCCGGCCGGCGCGGTCCGCAGTCGAGCACCGAGTGCGTCGGCCAGCTGACCGCGGTACGGCTCGTAGGGCAGGTAGATGCCGAGCAGGTGCGAGTTCGCCCAGCCGACCATCGTGCCGACCGCGATGTCGCTGGTCTCGTGCGGCAGCATCCCGATCAGGACGTCGAACCCGAGCTTCGGGTCGAGCTCGGCGTCGGCGACGGCGTCGCGGATGCTGTTCAGGACGACGGCCCGCGTCACGCCGTCCGAGATCTTCGGCAGCACCGACGGCAGGTTCGCCAGGCTGTCCGCGTCGAGCCGGATCTTCGCCCAGGTGTCGTCACCCGCGTCCGGGATCACCACCGCGACCGACGGGTCGAGCGCCACCGCCACCTCGTCCGCGTCCAGCAGTACGTCGACCGTCGTACCCCGGCCGTCCGCGTCGTACCCGCCGACCGTCAGCTTGTGCGGACGCTCAGCCGGGAACTCGGTCGGGGCGACGCGGCGCAGCGTGATCCCGGTGTCGGTGCGGGACGCGCTGATCGTGTCGAGGCCCGGGGTGCGCAGCCAGTGCTGGGCCCAGTTGTCGAGGTCGACGGCGCCGGCCGCGGTCCACTTGGCCACCAGGTCGCCGAAGGTCGCGTTGCCGAACTCGTTGGACTGGATGTGCGCCCGGACGCCGGCCAGGAAGACGTCGTCACCGAGGTACGCGGCCAGCTGCTTGAGCACCGCGGCGCCCTTGGCGTAGGAGATGCCGTCGAAGTCGTCGAGCGACGCGAGTGCGTCCTTGACCGGGTCGGCCGCGACCGGGTGGGTGGACGAGCGCTGGTCGGCCTGCAGGCCCCACCACTTCCGGATGAAGGCGAAGTCGATCCAGTTGTCTGTGTACTGCGTGGCGTCGGTCGAGACGCGGTGGGCCATGTACTCGGCGAACGACTCGTTCAGCCAGAGGTCGTTCCACCACTCCATCGTGACGATGTCGCCGAACCACTGGTGCGCCATCTCGTGGACGACGGTCCGGGCCCGGCTGCTGCGCTCGCCATCGGTCACGGCGGACCGGAACACCATCGAGTCGCGGAAGGTCACGCAGCCCGGGTTCTCCATCGCGCCGGCGTTGAACTCCGGGACGAAGGCCTGGTGGTACTCACCGAACGGGTACCGGTAGCCAAACATCCGGTGGTACTCGTCGAAGGACTGCTTGGAGACCGTGAAGATGTCCTCGGCCTCCCGCTCGAGCGCCTCCTTCAGCGACTGCCGCGTGACCACGCTCAGCGGGATCCCGTCGTGGGAATCGGTGATCTGGTGGTACGGCCCGGCCACGATGGTGACGAAGTACGTCGACAGCGGCGGCGTCTCGGCCAGCTCCCAGCGACCGGGGGAGACCTGGGTGGCCGCGCCGTTCCCGAGCACCAGCCACTCCGGCGGCGCGGTGACCTTCATCCGGTACGGCGCCTTGAGATCGGGCTGGTCGAAACACGCGAAGATCCGTGGCGCCGCGTCCAGGAATGACATCGCGTAGGTGTAGACGAGACCGTCCGCGGCGTCGACCGCGCGGTGCAGTCCCTCACCGTCGTGCGAGTAGAGCATCGACGCGACCACGACCAGCTCGTTGTCCGGCTGCAGGCCGGTCAGCTCGAGCCGGCCGTCGTTCAGTCCGGCGACGTCGACCGTCGTGCCGTTCAGCGTCACCGAGACGAGCTCGTCCGGTTTCACGTCCAGCCACGTCGTCGTACTGGCGGCGGTGAACCTGATCGTGGTGGTGGATCCGAACGTCCGCTCGCCCTGGGTCAGGTCGAGGTCGACGTCGTAGGACTGGACGGAGAGCGCGGCGGCCCGGGTACGGGCGCCGTCGACAGTGAGACTCGGCATGCCCGCAACTCTATGCCGTTACTAGGCTGTGCACATGACGGATATGGAGTACCGGCAGCTGGGTGACTCCGGCCTCACGGTCAGCGTGGTGGGACTGGGCTGCAACAACTTCGGGCGGCGCCTCGACGCGACCCGGACGGACGCGGTGGTGAACGCCGCGGTGGACGCGGGGATCACGCTGTTCGACACCGCGGACATCTACCGCGGTGAGCACGGGTACAGCGAGGAACTGCTCGGCAAGGCGCTCGGCAGCCGCCGCGACGAGGTGATCGTCGCGACCAAGTTCGGCGGTGACATGCAGGGGGCGAACGGCCCGGACTGGGGTGTCCGCGGCTCCCGCCGGTACATCCGCAAGGCGGTCGAGTCGAGCCTGCAGCGGCTCGGCACCGACTGGATCGACCTCTACCAGCTGCACTTCCCGGACCAGGTCACCCCGATCGAGGAGACCCTGGCGGCGCTGACCGAGCTGGTTGCCGAGGGCAAGGTCCGGTACATCGGCAGCTCGCAGTTCGCCGGCTGGCAGGTGATCGACGCCGACTGGGCCGCGCGCACCGCCGGCCTGGAGCACTTCATCAGCGCGCAGAACCAGTACTCCCTGCTCGATCGCGACGTCGAGGACGAACTGGTCCCGGCCTGCGAGCACCTGGGTATCGGCATCCTGCCGTTCTTCCCGCTGGCCTCCGGACTGCTCACCGGCAAGTACAAGCGCGGCGAGGAGGCACCCGAAGGCAGCCGGCTCGCCACCCAGCCGGAGCGGCTGGCGCGGGCGGACTTCGACAAGATCGAGGCGCTCGAGACGTTCGCGGCCGAGCGCAACCTGAGCATGATCGACGTCGCCATCGGCGGCCTCGCGGCCCAGCCCGCGGTCGCGTCGGTGATCGCAGGCGCGACCAAGCCGGAGCAGATCGCGCAGAACGTCGCCGCCGGCCTCTGGGACCCGACCGCCGCCGACCTGGCCACCTTGGACGAACTCACGTGACAGTGTTGAATGCCGCGCCTCCGGCACGGGTGTCATGGGGCTTTGACTCCCAGCCTTCCCTCGTCGCTCCAGTCGCTGTGTTGGATGCCACGCCTCCGGCGCGGCGGGTCATGGGGCTTGAACTCCCGGCCTTCCCCCGTCGCTCCAGTCGCTTCGCTCCCTCCGCTCCTCAGTCCAGGCCGGGAGGCCCCATAACCGGGCTCCCTACGCTCCTCAGTCCAGGCTGGGAGGCCCCATGACACTGATTCTGCTGCCACCGTCGGAGGGGAAGACCGGACGGTCCCGGGGGCGCGCTGTCGACCATGCGTCGCTGTCGTTCCCGGAGCTCACTCCTGTCCGTGAGCAGGTCCTCGACACTTTGGCGAAGGTCTCCGCTTCCTCCGACGCGTACGACGTACTGGGTGTCGGCGCTTCGCTTCAGCACGAGGTCGACCGGAACACCCGCTGGCGCACCGAGCCGGCCGTGCCGGTGTCGGAGCTGTACTCGGGCGTCCTGTACGACGCCCTCGGCTACTCCACCCTGTCCGCCGGCAGCAAGCGCCGGGCCGGGAATCGCCTGCTCGTGGTGTCCGCCGCGTGGGGCGCGTTGCGGATGGCCGACCGCGTACCGCCGTACCGGCTCTCCATGGGTACGACGTTGCCCGGCCTCGGACCGCTCGCGTCGGTGTGGCGCGACCCGTTGGCCGTCGTACTGGCCGGGACCGACGGGGTGATCGTCGACTGCCGTTCGTCCACCTACGTCTCCGCCTGGCGCCCGAGCGGGGACCAGGCCGCCAAGTGGGTCTCGGTGAACGTGGTCCGCGAGCGCGGCGGCGTCCGGTCGGTCGTCTCGCACAACGCCAAGCACACCCGCGGCCTGGTCGCCCGCCACTTGGTTGAATCCGGCAAGGATCCGGGGACGCCGAAGGCGCTGCACAAGCTGGTGAGCGAACGCTGGAACGCCGAGCTCGAGCGCACCGGTGCCGGCTGGACCCTGACCGTGGTGGAGCACGGCTGAGTCTGCAGCATTTCGGTACCGAGAAGCCTTGTAAATAAAGGGTCGGTCCGGATTCTTGACAGCGCTGGGGTGGCGGCGGACGCTCCGAAGAGAAGCCGTTTCGGCGTTCTCGCTGTGGGTGACGGCGGGACTCCAAAGGGGGAAAACATCATGCGGATCAACCGTGTCGGCGCTGACATCAGCGTGCTGAGTGACCAACTGCCAGTGCCGGGGATCGGCTTCCTGCCGATCAACGCGTTCGTGCTGATGGCGGCCGAGCCGTTGGTGATCGACACCGGGTTGAGCCTGCCGGACCGCGGATTCATGGACGCGCTCGGCTCGGTGGTGGATCCGCAGGACGTCCGGTGGATCTGGCTGACCCACCCGGACCGGGATCACACCGGTTCGCTGTTCGACCTGCTCGAGGCGGCACCGCAGGCACGCCTCATCACGACCTTCGTCGGCGCCGGGATCATGTCGACCGAGCGGCCACTGCCGATGGACCGGCTCTACCTGCTGAATCCCGGCCAGTCGCTCTCGCTGGGCGACCGGACGGTGACGGCCTTCCGGCCGCCGTTGTACGACAGTCCGGCGACCGTCGGTTTCTACGACGACCGCTCGCGGGCGTGCTTCAGTTCCGACTGTTTCGGCGCGCCGATGCCGACGTCGGAGCTCGCCGACTGCGGTGATGTCAGCGACGCTCCGCGGGACGCGCTGCGTGGTGGACAGCTGCTGTGGGCAACGCTCGACAGTCCGTGGGTGCACAACGTCGACCAGGGAGCGTTCCGGCGTACCGTCCAGCCGCTCCGGGAGATGGATCCCGACGTCATCCTCAGCAGCCACCTGCCGCCGGCGCCGGGCCACACGACGGAGTTCCTGGACCTGCTCGAGACGGCACCGCAGGCCGATGCCTTCGTCGGACCGGATCAGCACGCGTTGGAGGAGATGCTCGCCGGCTTCGAGCCGGCCGCACCGGCACCGGCCTGAGCGGGACCGTTCACGCGGCTTTCATCGGTAGGTGGTTTCTCACGCCGAGTGATCGGGGAAGGCTGAGGGCAGCACGTCAGGGGGGACCCGCCCGACCCTTCGGAGGCCTGACTGATGCGACGCTTCACCACCTTGATGATCACTGCCGTCGCCACGGTGACGGCGTGGGCCCTCGGCGCCGGACCGGCGCTGGCCTACCCACCGACCCCGCCGTCGGCCAGTACGGCGGCCACCCAGCTGGCGGGTCTCACGGTCAAGGCCGAGGGCTCCACCAGCGGCTACAGCCGGGACCTGTTCCCGCACTGGATCACCCAGTCCGGAACCTGTGACACCCGCGACCAGGTGCTCAAACGCGACGGCACCGGCGTCACGGTCGACAGCCAGTGCGAGCCGACCGCCGGCAGCTGGTACAGCGTGTACGACGCCACCTGGGTCGAGGACGACTCGTCGATCGACATCGACCACATCGTGCCGCTCGCCGAGGCGTGGAAGTCAGGTGCGAACACCTGGAGCACGTCCCGCCGTCAGCAGTTCGCCAATGACCTGACCATCGCGCAACTGATCGCGGTGACCGCATCGAGCAACCGCTCGAAGGGTGACAAGGACCCGTCCGCGTGGAAGCCGCCGAACACCTCGGTGCACTGCATCTACGCCCGCGAATGGATCTGGGTGAAGCACACCTACGGCCTGTCGCTGCAGTCGGCGGAGAAGACCGCCCTGCAGCAGATGCTCGGCACCTGCTGAGTCAGCCGTCGACGTTCTCGAGCAGATGGCGGCGCTGGGCGTGGATCCCGGCCTGGAACCGGGTCCGCGCACCCAGCGTCTCCATCAGCTCGGCGACCCGGCGCCCGACCGTACGGCTGCTCAACCCGAGCTGCCGCGCGATCGCGTCGTCCTTGAACCCGGCGGCGAGCAACGTCATCAGCCGTGCGTCCTGCGGATCCGTCTTGGCCAGGGGCACCACCGGCACGGCCTGATCCCACAGCAGCGTGAACATCTCGATCAGCGCGTCCAGCAGCGCACACGGATGGACGACGAGCGCGGTGTCGACCAACTGATCGACCGCCAGCGGCATCAGCGCCACCCGGCGGTCGAACACGGCCAGCTTCATCGGCAGCTGTGGATGCACCCGTGACGTCTCGCCGGCATCGGCCGCGCTGAACGCCTCGTCCACTCCACCCGGTACGTCGAGGGAGTCGGGGGAGTAGATGCCCTGGACAACCACACCCTCGCTGAGCAGCCCGCGGACCCGGGGGTCGGACTCACCGGGCCGCGACGCGTACGGCGGCCGGTCCAGCACCATCAACTGCTCACACGTCCCGTTCAGCAACTGTGCGAACCGGGCCGCGATCGCCTCCTGCCCGACGATCACCTCGACCAGGTTCTCCGGCCGGTGCTGCTCCTGGGCCCGCAACTCGGTGAGCAACACCCGGGCCTCGGCACGCACCCGGTCCAGCTCGGCCCGCCGGACGGCGACCAGCGCGTCGACCGCCACATCGGGACGGGTCGGCAACAGGCGTGGCGGCGCGTCGGCCGTGGTCGTCAGCAGCCCGAGCTCCGCGAGCCGCTCGACCGTCGCGAGGACCTCTTTCTCGTCCCGATCGAGTCGTTTGGCGAACTCGGTCAGGTCGCACCCCGGAGCGGCAAGCAGCGCGCGGTAGGCCAGTTCGTCGGACGGTTCCACCCCCAGCGACTCCAGCATCCATCCCTCCAGTACGACCGGATCCCGGACAGGCTATCCCGTCTCCCGATACCCGGCGATCGTTTTCCCGAGCCTGGCGACTTCGCGCCATGTCCGACATACGTCAACCGAATCCAGGGTGCGGAGGACCCCCGAACGGGTACGACTAGCTGAGCAGGGCGCGCGCGGACCGGACAGGGGACGCCCGGTCAAGCCTCAACGCGCGCGCCCGCACTTCTCGTGCTCTTCACCCGCAGGTACATCCGCCAGATGCGCCGCTGCACCAACAGCGTGAGCACTCCGGCCACGGTCATCCCGGCCAGGTTGATCCCGAGCTGCGCCGCGGCACCCCCGATATGGTGCGGCGCCCACAACGCGATCGACAACGCCAGATCCCCGGCGGCCGGCACCGTGGTGACCGAGATGAACACGCCGACCAGTGCGTTCGACCGCCCGGCCGTCTGCGACAGCACCCCCGCACACCCAGCCAGTACGGCGACCACGGCCGACCACTTGTCCGGCCGCCAGATGAAGCCGGTCAACGGCCGCTCGGCGGTCACGTCACCGACATCGATCCAGCCGACCGCGCGGGCGAGCAGGGCGACGAGCGTGGTGAGCAGGATGGCCAGCAGGAACCCAAGCACCAGCAGCCGCGCCGACCGCCAGGTCAGACCGGGATTCCGCAGTGCGATCCCGACCGCCAGCGCCGCGACCACGCCGAACTCAGGTCCGACGACCATCGCGCCGACCACCAGGATCGCCGAATCGGTGACCACGGCAACGGCCGCGATCATCGTGGC
The DNA here is from genome assembly GCF_043197365.1 of Kribbella sp. NPDC049174. NCBI lineage: Bacteria > Bacillati > Actinomycetota > Actinomycetes > Propionibacteriales > Kribbellaceae > Kribbella > Kribbella sp. NPDC049174. Next base: position 1,835,971 of record NZ_JBICSZ010000001.1, read on the forward strand.
CAGCGTGAGGAAGGCGTAGTACACCCACGAGCCCTTGGCCTCGTTGTAGGCGTTGTCGACGACCGCGTCCCAGATGACCGCGTCGTCCGGTGCGCCCGGCGCCGCCTTCTCGGTCTCACGGGCGTTTCGGGAGGGGGCCGCGTCGACCTGCGCCAGCGCTACCGAGCCCTCGTCGTACAGGCCCTGGTCCTTCAGCCAGGCGAGGATGTCGGAGGTCGCCTCCCGGGTGACGTCGCACTCGATCACATCGCCCGCGGGCCGGTGCGCCGCCCCAGGCAGCTGGACGATGCTGGTCACCCGCGGATCGTCGACGAGCGTGTCCAGGACGCGCTTGCTGCGATCCGGTGGGACGATGAGACGAAGGTGCATCACGGGCCACATGGTCGCAGGCCGCCGGTCACCTTCCGGTTACAGGCTGGCCGAGGTCACTCAAAGTGCTGGCCGATGCACCCCGGGTGTGGTCGACTGTCGGACCGATCCAGGGAGGCAGGATGAGCGAGAGTACGAGCGCTAGCGCCGCTGCACCGAAGGCCGGCGAGCGCCCTGAACTGAAGCGGGTGATGGGCCCGGGACTGTTGCTGCTGTTCGTGGTCGGCGACATCCTCGGCACCGGCGTGTACGCACTGACCGGGAAGGTGGCCGGTGAGGTCGGCGGCGCGGTCTGGTTGCCGTTCCTGTGCGCCTTCATCGTGGCGCTGCTGACCGCCACCAGCTATCTGGAACTCGTCACCAAGTACCCGCGGGCCGGCGGTGCCGCGGTCTACACGCACAAGGCGTTCGGGATCCATTTCCTCACCTTCCTGCTCACCTTCGCGGTGATGTGCTCCGGTCTCACCTCCGCGTCGAGCGCGTCGAAGGCGTTCGCGGCGAACTTCTTCTCCGCCGCGGACATCGACCCCGAGCGCGGCTCGCTGCTGATGATCACCGCGCTCAGCTTCATGGCGCTGATCGCGCTGGTGAACCTGCGCGGCGTCGGCGAGAGCGTGAAGGCGAACGTCGTGCTGACCTGTGTCGAGCTCAGCGGTCTGCTGATCGTGATCGCGATCGGTGTCTGGGCGATCGGCAGCGGCGACGGCGACACGTCCCGGCTGACCGAGTTCAACACCCCGTCGGGTGAGTCCGCCTTCGGCTCCGTCACCGCGGCGACCGCACTCGCGTTCTTCGCGATGGTCGGCTTCGAGGACTCGGTGAACATGGCCGAGGAGACCAAGGACCCGGTCCGGATCTTCCCGAAGATCATGCTGATCGGTCTGTGCACCACCGGTGTCATCTACGTCCTGGTCGCGATCTCGGCGGTCACCCTGGTGTCGCCCGAGGATCTGAACCAGGGATCCACACCACTGCTGAAGGTCGTCTCGGCCGGCGCCCCGGGCTTCCCGCTCGAGGTCTTCGCCTGGATCACCATGTTCGCGGTCGCCAACTCGGCGCTGATCAACATGCTGATGGCCAGCCGGTTGCTGTACGGCATGTCGCACGAGCAGGTCCTGCCCGGTCCGCTCGGCCGGGTGCTGCAGAAGCGCCGGACGCCGTGGGTCGCGATCCTGTTCACCACGCTGCTCGCGTTCTTCCTGATCGGGTACGCCGACCTGGCCGCGCTCGGTGGTACGACGGCGTTGCTGCTGCTGTGCGTGTTCGCGATCGTGAACGTTGCCGTGCTGGTGCTGCGCCGGGACCGGATGGAGCACAAGCACTTCCGCGCACCGACCGCGCTGCCGGTGCTGGGCGCCGTACTGTGCGTCTACTTGGCCAGCCCGCTGTCCGGGCGGGCCTCGGCGGACTACAAGATCGCCGGCTGGCTGATGCTCATCGGTGTCGGGCTGTGGGCGCTCACCTGGCTGCTGAACAAGTACGTGTTCAACCGGCACGCCGAGTTCGACCCGAGCCATATCGACCCGAGTGGTCCGGTGAACTGACCGGCAGAAGGGCTGCCACGACGACCGTGCCGAGGGCCGTGAGCCCGGTGACGACGGCGATCCAGCCGAGTGCGGAGTAGTCCGCGCCGGCGTTGATCGCCAGACCGCCGAGCCACGGCCCTGCGGTGATTCCGACGTTGAACGCGGAGAAGTTGATCGCCGTCGCCAGCGTGGGCGCGTCGCCGGCCAGGCTGAATACGCGCGCGTTGAGGGCCGGGTTTGTCGCGAAGCCGAAGCCGCCGAGCAGCACGATGACCGCGATGGCGATGGCTGGGTTGCTCGCGGTCAGGGCGAGGATCGTGGACAGGATGCTCAGGCCCGCGATGCCGGTGAAGAGGGTGTGGAAGGGCAGCGCGTCCGCGGTCCGCCCGCCGAGGGTGATGCCGATGAACGAGCCGAGGCCGTAGAGGGCCAGCACGCCAGGCACCGCGGCAGCCGACAGCCCGGTCGTCTGGATCAGCAGGGGAGCGAGGTAGCTGAAGACCACCAGGATCGTCGTGGTGACCAGTGCAGTGGTGCAGAACGCCAGCCAGAGTCGTGAGTTGCCGAGAGCACGGATCTCGTTGCGGAGGTGCGGTGTCCGCTCCGGGCCGGGACGTCCGGCGGGAATGGTCGCCAGGACACCGGCCATCGCGACGACACAGAGTCCGGCGACGGCCCAGAACGCCGTACGCCAGCCGAGGTGCTGGCCCATCACCGTGCCGGCCGGGAGACCGACGATGGTGGCGATGGTGAGGCCGCCGGTGACGATGCTCATCGCCCGGGCGCGGCTGTTCGCCGGGACGAGCGCGACCACGGTGACGGCGGCGACCGACCAGAAACCCGCGTAGACGAAGGCGCCGACGATGCGGGTGGCGAGCAGTACGGCGTAGTTCGGGGTGAGCGCACCGGCGACGTGCGTGAGCGCGAAGATGGCGAGAAAGAGCAGCAGCGCCGTACGACGGGACCAGGTGAGCGTCACGACCGCCAGGACAGGTGCGCCGACCAGCATGCCGACGGCGAACGCGGAGATCAGCAGCCCGGCTGCGGGGATGGAGACGTCCAGATCTGCTGACAACTCAAGCAACAGGCCGGCGAGCATCAACTCCGAGGTGCCCTGCGCGAAGATGCTCAGGCCGAGCACATAGACGGCGATCGGCATCGCGTTCCCCCACCCCTGGACAGCAACCCGGAGTATCCCAGAGATCACCCTCCGCTGTCGCCGCGCCTGCCACGGGCTGAGATTTGAGCCGATACGGCATCGTTGGAGTATGAGTTTTCAGACGCCGGCGAAGCGGACCGGGCGGAGCGTTGACACGGCCCGGATCGGTAGTGGGCTGAAGTTGCTCGTCCTGCTGGTTGGGCTGATGTGGCTGAGCGAGATCGTCGACACGGCGATGAACGGAGCGCTCGATCAGTACGGGATCATCTCGCGCGACCCGGAGGGTCTGCTCGGCGTCGTGACCGCGCCGTTCCTGCACCTCGGGTTCGGCCACCTGATCTCCAACACGCTGCCGCTGGTCACCCTCGGCGCGCTGATCGCCATCAGCGGTGCGGCGCGGCTGTTCGCGGTCACCGCGATCGTCACCGTCATCGGCGGCTTCGGCACCTGGCTGGTCTCACCGCCGAACACGATCACGATCGGCGCGAGTGGTCTCGTCTTCGGGTTCGCGGCGTACCTGATCGCGCGGGGCATCTTCAACCGCCGGCTCAGTCAGGTGCTGGTCGGCGTCCTTGTGGTGCTGGTGTGGGGGAGTGCGCTGCTCGGCGGTCTGCTGCCGCAGGACGGAATCTCCTGGCAGGGCCACCTGTTCGGCGCGATCGCGGGGATCATCGCCGCTTGGGTCCTCGCCGACGACCGCCCGAAACACAAATCGGTCATCTGAGCGTCGCCGGATCGGTGTTGGCTCCACAGACCACCACGACCACCCTTTCACCGGCCGCGGGTTTGTAGACGCCCGACGCCAGCGCCGCGTACGCGACCGCCGCTCCGTGCTCGACCGCCAGGTGGTACTGGTGCCAGAGCTCATTGCGAGCGGCAACGATCGCGTCCTCGTCGACGAGCAGCGACGGTACGGCGTACTCCCGCGCGGCCGCGAAGGCCAGGTCGCCGAGTCGTCGCGCGCCCAGTGAGTCCGCCGCGATGCCACCGACCGGGCCGTCGACCGGTTGACCGGCTTCGAGTGCGCGGTGGAGGGTTGGCGCCAGCTCGGGCTCGACGCCGACGACCCGGGCGTTGTCGCGTAGTGCCGTCGCGATACCGGCGATCAGTCCGCCACCGCCGACCGCGACCAGCACGGTGTCGAACATGCCGGCCTGCTCGAGCAACTCCAGCCCGAGGGTGCCCTGACCGGCGACGACCTCCGGCTGGTCGTAGGCGTGCAGCAACAGCGCGCCGGTGGCGTCCCGTGCCTCCAGCGCGACTTGGTAGGCCTCGGCGTACTCGTTCCCGGCCTGGATCACCTCGGCCCCGAGGATGCGCAGCTTGGTGAGCTTCGGAGCGGGAGTGGTCACCGGGACGAAGATCCGCGCGGGCACACCGAGCTCCCGTGCCGCGTACGCCGCGGCCAGTCCGGCGTTGCCACCCGAAGCCGCGACGACGCCCTGACCGGTGAGCTCGCCGGCCTCCTTTGCGGTGAGCAACCGGTTGAACGCGCCGCGCGGTTTGAACGAGCCGGTGTGCTGCAGCAGTTCCAGCTTCAAGATCAGACCCGGCGCCACCTGGATCACCGGCGTCCGTCGTACCCGCCCGGCGATCCGCTCCGCCGCTGCCCGCACCGCGTCGACACTTACCGTCATGCCTCAACCCTGCCACGATGGAACCGAGGAGGCTGAGCATGGGTGCGTACGACGAGAGTTACCGCCGGAGTCTCGAGGATCCTGAGGGCTTCTGGCTGGAGGCCGCCAGGGCGATCTCGTGGACCCGGCCGCCGACCCGGGCACTCGACGACTCACGTGCACCGCTCTATCAGTGGTTCCCCGACGCTGAGCTGAACACGTCGTACAACGCGCTCGACCGGCACATCGAGGCCGGTCACGGCGACCGGACCGCGCTGGTCTACGACTCACCTGTCACCGCGTCCAAGCGGTCCCTGACCTATCAGCAGTTGCGGGACGAGGTCGCGGTGTTCGCCGGCGCGCTGAAGTCGCTCGGCGTCGGCAAGGGCGATCGCGTCATCGTCTACATGCCGATGGTCCCGGAAGCCGCCATCACCATGCTCGCCTGCGCCCGGCTCGGCGCGATCCACTCCGTGGTCTTCGGCGGCTTCGCGCCGAAGGAGCTCGCAGCCCGGATCGACGACGCCACGCCGCGCGTCATTGTCGCGGCCTCCTGCGGTATCGAGCCGACCCGGGTGGTCGAGTACAAGCCGATCATCGACGCCGCCCTCGAGCTCACCCAGCACCAGCCCGAGCACACGGTCGTGCTCCAGCGCGAGGCAGCACTCGCAAAGCTCGGCGACCGCGACCTGGACTGGGCCGAACTCACCGCCGGCGCCGAACCCGCCGACCCCGTTCCGGTGGCAGCGACCGATCCGCTCTACATCCTGTACACCTCGGGTACGACGGGGAAGCCGAAGGGCGTGGTCCGCGACAACGGCGGTCACGCGGTCGCGCTGGCCTGGTCGATGCGCGCGGTCTACGACATCGGTCCGGGTGACGTGTGGTGGACGGCGTCCGACGTCGGCTGGGTCGTCGGCCACTCCTACATCGTCTACGCGCCGCTGCTGGTCGGCGCGACCACCGTCCTCTACGAAGGGAAACCGGTCGGTACCCCGGATGCCGGGGCGTTCTGGCGGGTGATCTCCGAGCACGGCGCGAAGGCCCTGTTCACCGCGCCGACCGCCTTCCGGGCGATCAAGAAGGTCGATCCGTCGGCGGCCGAGGTGCCGAAGTACGAGCTCGGCACCTTCCGGACGCTGTTTCTCGCCGGCGAGCGACTGGATCCGGAGACGTACCACTGGGCGCACGGGCATCTCGGCGTACCGGTGGTGGATCACTGGTGGCAGACCGAGACCGGCTGGCCGATCGCGGCCAACCCGCGCGGCCTCGAACCGTTGCCGACCAAACCCGGCTCGGCGACCGTCCCGATGCCCGGCTGGAACCTGCACATCCTCGACGCCGCCGGCACCCAACTGCCGCCGGGCGAGGAAGGTGCGATCGCCCTCAAGCTGCCGCTGCCGCCGGGGGCGCTGCCGACGTTGTGGGGTGACGACCAGCGCTACATCGACAACTACCTGAGCCGGTACGACGGCTACTACCTGACCGGCGACTCCGGTTACCTCGACGAGGACGGGTACATCTTCGTGATGGGCCGGACCGACGACGTGATCAACGTGGCCGGGCACCGGTTGTCGACCGGCAGCATGGAGGCGGTGCTGGCGGCCCATCCGGCCGTCGCCGAGTGCGCGGTGATCGGCGTACAGGATGCGTTGAAGGGTCAGCTCCCGCGCGGTCTCGTCGTCCTGAAGGCCGGTGCCGACATCCCCGAGGACGTGCTGCGGGACGAACTGGTGGCCGCGGTACGACGGGACATCGGGCCGGTGGCCGCGTTCCGGGACGTGTCGGTGGTGGAGGCGCTGCCGAAGACGCGGTCGGGGAAGATCCTGCGCAAGACCATGCGCGGGATCGCGGACGGCCGGGACGAACCGGTCCCGTCGACCATCGAGGATCCCGCCGTCCTGGACGCGCTCCGCCCGATCCTGCGTCAGTCCGACTGAGCTGCGTCGGCTTGAGCGAGGAACTCCAGCGCGATCGGGCCGGCAGTCAAGTGGAACTCGTGGAAGTACGCGTGCCGGGCGCCCTGGATCAGCTCGGCGCGGGCGCCGGGGATGCGGTCGGCGAGGAGTTGCGCGTTGGCCGCCGGGCTGAAGACGTCGTCCGTCCCGTGCAGGATCAGCGTCGGGGCGGTGATGCCCGGCAGCCGGTCCCACGCGTCGTGATTGTTGCTCGCGACCAGATGCCGCTTCTTCGCGTACGACGGAATGCGCGGGTCACCCAGGACCGGGTGCGGACCGGGATTCGCCGCCAACCATCCCGGTGTGTACATGAGGTCGAGTAGCACCCGGCCCGTCCGCTTCGGGTCGGCCAGCGCTCGCCGGATCTCCTGGCTTCGCTCGAACCCGTGCGCCGCACCTGGGGACGTGCAGCCGAGGATCAGTGCGTTCACCCGGTCGGGGTGGTTGATCGCGACCCACTGAGCGACCCGGCCGCCCATCGACGTGCCGTAGATGTGTGCCGTGGCCAGACCCAGGTCGTCCAGTACGGCGACCACGTCATCGGCGAACCCGGGTGTGCTGTAGACCTCGTCCGGCTTGTCGCTCGCACCGGTGCCCCGCCAGTCGAGCGTGATGGTCCGGTACGACGCCTCGAAGTCCGGGCGGACCGGGTTCCACCAGGTGTGGTTGTTGGACTGGCCGGCCAGCAGAACGAGCGGAGGCCCATCGCCCCGGACCTGGTAGGCGATGCGGTTGCCATCGGCGGTTGTTGCGTGCGGCACGGGAGCAGTCTGCCTGATTCTGCGGCGGGTTAGGCTCGGGGTATGCGAGTGGTGATAGCGGGTGGACACGGACAGATCGCGCTGCGGCTGACCAAGCTGCTGGCCGATGCCGGGCACGAGGTGGTCGGGATGGTCCGCAACCCCGACCACGAGGGCGACATCACCGCCGCCGGCGGGCAGGCCGCCGTACTGGATCTCGAGCAGGCCGGCGTCGCGGCCGTTGCCGACGTACTGTCCGGTGCCGACGTGGCGATCTTCGCCGCCGGCGCGGGCCCAGGCAGCGGGAAGGCGCGGAAGGACACGGTCGACCGCGGGGCCGCCGCGCTGTTCGCGGACGCGGCCGAACAGGCCGGCGTACGACGGCACCTCCAAGTCGGCTCGATGGGCGCCGACCGAGCCGACTCGCTGACCGACGACGAGGTGTTCACCGTCTATCTGAAGGCGAAGAAGGCCGCCGAGGACGACCTGAAGCGGCGCGACCTCGACTGGACCATCCTGCGACCGGGCGGGCTCACCAACGATCCAGGCACCGGCCTGGTCCTGCTCGCGGACAAGACCGGCAACGGCAAGATCAGCCGCGACGACGTGGCGCTGGTGCTGGCCGGTCTCTGCGACACCCCGGCCTCGATCGGCCGGACCCTCGAACTCGTCGCCGGTCAGACCCCGGTGGCCGAGGCTCTGAAGAATCTCTGACGTTGCCACAAGCAACAGAATGTGACGGTTATGGGCGACTCTCTCCGGCAGGTGCAGTTCGAGCGCCTGGCCAACAGCAGCTACGAGGTCCGCAACGCACGCGGCGGCACCATCCGGGTCGGCTCAGGTGGTGACGACACCGACTTCACCCCGGTCGAGCTGCTGCTGGCCGCGATCGGGACCTGCTCGGCGATCGACGTCGACATCGTGGTCAGCCGCCGGGCCGAGCCGACCGAGTTCCGCGCGGTAGTCCGCGGCGACAAGCTGCGCGACCCCGAGGAGGGCAACCGGATGGAGAACCTCGCCGTCGAGTTCACCATCCGCTTCCCGGAGGGCGAGGCCGGCGACAAGGCGCGCGAGGCCCTTCCGCGCGCGGTGAAGATGTCCCACGACCGCCTCTGCACCGTCAGCCGCACCGTCGAGCTCGGCACCCCAATCACCACCACGGTCGACGAGGCAGCCTGAGTCAGACTGTCAGGAACTCGTGCACGGCGCGCAGCCGGGTCCGGAGCATCGTCTGGGTCAGGGTGCCGTCGAGCCGGACGTCTGACGGCGGGCCGGGGGTGAACGGCAGGGTGTGGGGGTCCAGGCCGTCGCGGGCGGCGATCAGGCGGCCGAGTTCGAGGCGGGTGACTGCTTGTGGGCCGGCGACATGCGCTGGGCCTTTGACGTCGGACTCCAGGAGCTCGAGCAACGCCGATGCCAGGTCGGTCACGTGGACCGGGCAGCGGATGTTGCCGGTGTACAGGGCTCCTGGCTCACCGGCGGCCAACGCGTGCACGAATCGCTCCGACTGCGATTGGCCGTCGTACCCGATGATGAGCGACGTACGGGCGATGACGGCGGACGGGTCGATCGCCCGGATCGCCGTCTCGGCGGCTGCTTTCGCCGCGCCGTACGAGGTGTCCGGGCACGGACTCGCGTCCTCGTCGTACGGCTCCGAGCGGCCCCCGAAGACCACGTCGGTCGACACGAACACCAGCCGTGTACCCCGGGCGGCGAGAGCGATATTCGCCGGACCGTCCGCGGTCGTAGCCCAGTCGGACTGCCGGAAGGCCGCGTGAATGATGCCGTCCGGACGCACCTTGCGCATGACGTCCTCGACCTCGCCGCGATCCCGGACATCCAACCGAACCCCACCCGGAACTGGCTGGCTGTAATAGGTCGGTACCACCTCGTGCCCGGCCAGGCGCACCACTTCGCTCCCCAGGAACCCAGCGGCTCCAGTGACGAGCACCCTCACCCCACAAGGCTACGCCGCCCCAGCCTCCACCCGGCAGACCGAGTGGCGCGCCGTACGGTCAGGGTGCGGACGTCGTGGGGTTTTGCTGGGGGCCGCGGTAGGGCTGGGTTTGGGAGTAGACGAGGTTTGTGGTGGTGCTGCCGAACTCGGTGAGTTCGTTGACGAGCTCCTCCAGGTGCGGCATCGAGGCGGCGGCGACCTTGAGGGTGTAGCAGTCGTCGCCGGTGGTGCGCAGGCACTCGAGGATCTCGACGCGTTCCTTGAGCAGGCGGTGCAGCGGCTCGTGCTTGTTGCCCGGATACTTCAGCCGTACGACGGCCAGCACCGGATACCCCACCTTCACCAGATCCACGTCGGCGCGATACGCGGTGATGATCCCGGTCGACTCCAGCCGGCGGACCCGCTCGGTGGTCGCCGACGCGCTGAGGTTCACCCGGCGGCCCAGTTCGGTCAGCGACATCCGGGCGTCGTTTTGCAGCTCCGCCAGGATGGCCCAGTCGGTCTGATCGAGACTCTCGGTCATATCGCCAATATACCGGTGATTCCACGGCGACGGCCGGCGTACGCCGGGAGCATTCCCTTCAAAACCGACCATCGGAGTGGATAGCCTGAGTGGCGTGGAACTTGGTGTGAACGTCCCCAACTTCGGCCCCGGTACGACCCCGGGCCGGCTGCGCGACTGGGCCCGCACGGTCGAGGGCCTCGGCTACGACCTGCTGATGGTCTCCGACCACGTCGCGATCACGCCCGACGTCGCGGAGCAGTACCCGGCACCCTTCTACGAGCCGTTCACCACGCTGAGCTGGCTCGCCGGCATCACCGATCGGGTCCGGCTCGGCACCACGGTGCTGATCGCGCCGTACCGCCACCCGTTGCTGGTGGCAAGGATGACCGCGAACCTCGACCAGTTGAGCGGCGGCCGGCTCGTCCTCGGCGTCGGTGTCGGCTGGGCCCGGCAGGAGTTCGAGGCCCTGGGTGCCGACTTCGACCGGCGCGGTCGCGTGACCGACGAGACGCTGATCGAGATCCGTCGCGCCTGGGAGAACGACAAGGACTACGGCGGCGGGCACATCCCACTGTGGGTCGGCGGCCGCAGTACGGCGGGACTCCGCCGGGCCGTCCGCCTCGGCGACGCCTGGCACCCGCTACGGGAACGCGTCGACTGGTTGCGCACGGCAATGGATCGGCTGCGGGCGATCGCGGCCGAGGAGGACCGCCCGGTGCCCGAGTTCGCACCCCGCATCCTGCTCCGGCTGACCCCTTCGGCACTGCCGGAGAACGAGCGTGTCGCCGGCGAGGGCTCGCTGGACCAGGTGCTCGCAGACATCGACGCACTCCGTGATCTCGGCGCGCGGAGCGTCGTACTGGATCCCTTCGTAGGTGATCCTGCTGAGACCGAGCGACCCGAGGTGGCCTGGCAGGCGCTGGCCACGATCGCGGCGCACCGACGATGGGAGAAGAAGTGACCCCCGAAGCAGAAGGCTTCCTCCGCCGCGCGATCGAGCTGGCCGCGGCCGCGCGCCGGGCCGGCAACCCGCCGTTCGGCTCGTTGCTGGTCGGCCCGGACGGGACGGTGCTGATCGAGGAGCAGAACTCGACCATCACCGACGCGAACATCAGCTTCCACCCGGAGCTGAAGCTCGCGGTGTGGGCGGCCAGTCAGCTGGACGCGGAGACGGCAGCGGCGACGACCATGTACACGAGCTGCCAGCCGTGTGAGATGTGCTCGGGCGCGCTGGCCCGGTCCGGTCTCGGCCGGGTCGTGTACGCGCTGTCCGGTGAGCAGTTGAACGGCCTCAAGACCGGCGGCAGCTTCCCCGCCGTACGGCAGGAAGGTCCTGCCCTGTACGACGAGGCGAAGGTGCCGGTCGACGGGTACTACCCGTAGACCGGCACCCGCCGGAGACTCAGACCGGGGCGAGGCAGAGCGTGTACCGCTGCGAACCCACCTCAGAGGTGTACGCCGCCTCATAGCCGGCGAACTGCTCGCACTTGGTGTCGTCGACGGTGTCGTCGAGTTTGCCGACGACCTTGTACTCCGCTTCGGACGACGCGCAGTCGACGACCTCGACGTTCGGGCTCGCCGCGGTGCCCTTGTTCACCACACAGGCGCCGACCTCGGCCTCGGACGCCGTGGTGATGTTCAGGTTGATCACCACGATCGCCGCGATCAGCGCGATCGGGAGCAGCAGCATGGCCATCGCCGGGCGCTGGAACAGCGGCTTGCCCGGATTCATCGGCCGGCCCGGCGCACCCGGAGCGGGCTCGGGCAGCTTGCGGAACTTCGCCCAGGGCTCGATGTTCATCAGCATGGTGATCGGGTTGACGATCATCGACCCGATACCCCACCAGCCCTGCCACAGGCTCTTCGCGGTCATGTCCCGCACGGACGCGATCCCGCAGGTGCGGCAGAACGGACCCTGCAGCTTGAGGAACCGCATCACCACGATCATGCCCTGGTGACCGCGCACGGTCGCCTGCTCGGCTGGGAACGCGCCACAGAACCGGCACTGCAGCGCACCCTGCTGCGGCATCGGTTGCTGCTGGTGCTGCGGCTGCTGACCCTGCTGCGGGAAGGACTGGCCCGGCTGCGGGAAGGACTGGCCTTGCTGAGGGAACGGCTGCCCGTGCTGGTGCGGCGCCTGCTCCTGGAAGGGCTGCTGGGGGTACGGCGGCTGCTGCGGCGGGCCCTGCGGCTGGCCCTGGGGTTGGGTGTACTGCGGGAACTGCTCCGGCGGCGGTCCGTAACCACCCGGCTGGCCGGGGTACGGGTTCTGCGGGGGCTGGGGAGGGGATGTGGTCACGGACGCTTCCTGAAAGACGTTGACGGAACAAGACGAACCACCGCACCTTACTCACCCCAGTGGTCCATTCGGCCGTCCGGTGTGAAACGGTGCTGCCCATGCTCACCATCGGCCCGCTGGAACCGTCGGACCGCGCCGCCTGGCAGGAACTGTTTGCCGGGTACAACGAGTTCTACGGCCGGACCACGATGCCGGACGGATTCTACGACCAGGCCTGGACCAGATTCGAGCAGGGCGACGAGCTCCACGCCCTCGGCGCCCGTCTCGACGGCCGGCTGGTCGGCATCACGCACTTCCTCACCCACGCCAGTACGACGTCACCCGACGTCTGCTACCTGCAAGACCTCTTCACCGCGCCCGAAGCCCGCGGCCAGGGTGCTGCCCGAGCGTTGATCGCCGCCGTGACCGACTGGGCGAAGGAACGCGGTTGTGGGCGCGTCTACTGGTCCACGCACGAGACCAACGAGACCGCCCGGCGCCTCTACGACCAGGTCGCCGAGAACCGCGGCTTCATCCTCTACTCGATCCCGCTGTAACGAGCCGCCAACTCACTCCCGAGCCGGGCCAGCTCGGCCTGCACCGACGGCGGATCGATCACCTCGATCGACCCACCCCACCCGGCCAGGTGCTGCGCGACCATCAACGGAGTCGGCGCCGTCACCTTGATCCGCACCCGGTCGCCTTCCATCCCGTCGACCTCGCAGTGCCGGCCGAGCCGGTCCTGCATCACCCACAGATGCCGCTCGTCCATCAACACGGTCGCGGTCAGGCCGGAGCGCCGTACCTCCATCTGCTCGACGATCTCGTTCCACGCCGTGGACAGGTCGAAGTCGGCCGGCCGCTCGAACGGCTCGTCGGTCAGCTCGGCCGACACCACCCGCTCGACCCGGAACGTCCGCTGCCCCTTCGGCGTCCCCGCGATCAGGTACCAGATGTCGTCCTTGTCCACGAGCCCGAGCGGATCGACCAACCGCTCCGACTGCTCCCGCCCCCGTCCCGCGTAGACCAATCGCACCTTCAGACGCCGTACGACGGCATCCTGCAACCGGCGTACCAACTCCGGACGTTCCTTGGTGTGCTCACCCCAGCGCGCCGGGTCGATCACAACCGCCTCGGCCGCCGCTTCCGCGTGTTCGCGGAACGTCTGGGGGAGTGCGCGCACCAGCTTTCGTAGCGCAGCCTTCGCGTCCGGCGCGATCGACGCAGCCGGCCCGACCAGCAGGAACAAGGCCTGCGCCTCCGGGGCGCTCAGCCCACTGAGATCGGTCCGCGCGCCACCGATCAGTTGCCAACCGCCGTTGCGTCCCGGCTGTGGATAGACGGGGATGCCGGCGGTCGACAACGCCTCGAGATCACGCCGTGCCGTCGCCACCGAGATCTCCAGCTCCGTGGCCACATCGGCCGCGGTCACCCGGCCGCGCGACTGCAACAGCAGCAGCACCGCCACCAATCGATCCGCCCGCATCCGACCATGCTCGCAGACAAACCGCTCACCCGCTGAGCACTTATCGCGGCCACACAAAGTCGCCGCGACAGCACGGAAAATCAGGTCGATCCGCCGGCGACGTCCGCTGCGACAGTAAGGACATGAGCACGTTGTCCGACGCCGATCTCCTGCGGAACATCGCCGCGGGTGACGAGGCGGCGCTGCGACAGCTCTACGAGCGGCATGCCGGCTGGTTGCTGCTCCGCCTCAACCGTCGGTGCGGCAGCCAGGATCTCGTCGCCGGCGCACTTCAGGACACCTTCGTCGCCGTGTGGCAGTCGGCCGGTCGGTTCCGCGGTGAAGGCGAGGTGGCGGCCTGGCTCTGGGGCATCTCGATCCGGCGCCTCGTCTCCGCGCTCCGCGGTCATCCGGCCGCGGATCCGCTCGGTGATGACGTCGTCGGCGCCGCCGTACCGATCGTGAACAGCGCGGAGGACGAGTTGCTCCGCGGAGTCGAGTACGGCGACGTCGGCCGCGCACTGCGGACCCTGCCGCCCGAGCTCCGCGCGATCCTGCAGGCGACCGTGATCGACGGACTCACCACCAAGGAGGCGGCCGTGCTGCTCGGCATACCCCAAGGCACCGTGAAGAGCCGGCTGCGGGTGGCCAAGAGCCGGCTGCGCGACCAACTGATGCCGCCCCGGGACGGGAGGATCTGATGAACTGGCACCTCGGTCCCGAACTGCTGGACCGGTACACCGACGGCGACCTGGACCTCGCTCGTCAGTCCGCGGTCGAGACACACTTGCTGGCCTGTTCCGACTGTCGTCGGCTGACCTCGGTGAAGGCCCCGCAAGACCTGCTCTCCGACATCTGGCAGGGCGTGCAGATCGCGACCGCGCGGCCTCGGCTGCCTTGGCCGCTCAGGCTGCTGCAGAAGCTCGGTCTTGCCGAGACCGACGCCATCATTCTCCGCGCATCCAGCTCGCTCTACCGGCCGTGGCTGCTGTCACTCGTCGGCGCCTTCGTGATCGGAGTCGGTGGCGGAATGCTGCCGGCCGCCGAGCAACGCGCGCTCTACCTGCTGTTCGCTCCGTTGCTGCCGGCAATCACCGTCGCGTCGGCCTACGACACCACTGACCCGATCCGTGAACTGGCCGCTGCCACACCGTTCAACAAGATCCGGATCGCCTTGCTCCGAACGGCGACCGCGGTTGCCGTCGCGTTGCCCGTCGTACTGCTCGCGGGGCTGGTCCTGCCGTTCGTCGGCGCGGACGCCTTCGCCTGGCTGCTGCCCTCGCTGACTCTCACCCTGCTCGCTCTCACGCTGCTGACGTGGTGGACCGCTCCCGTGACGGGGTGGGTCGTCGCCGCACTCTGGCTCACAGTAGTCGGAACGCTGCGGTCCGCGGATCAGCTCAGTGCGATCGACACCCCGTTCGCCCAACTGGCCTTCGCTGCTACAGCCCTCCTGGCGCTGGCCGCTCTCGTCATCCGACTCACGTCACACCATGCACCAGGAGGCTACGCATGAGCGCGCAGATCGCCGTCCTCGACGGCGTCACCAAGTCGTACGGCGGGACCGAGGTGCTGCACCGCACCGACCTCGGCTTCGACCGCGGCGTGATCGGTCTGCTCGGCCCGAACGGCGCCGGCAAGTCGACCATGTTGCGGCTGCTGGCCACCGCGATGCCGCCGACCGCCGGCCGGATCGTCGTCAGCGGCCACCTCGTCACTGGCGGGATCGCCGACCGGACGGCGGCCCGTCGCCGGCTCAGCTATCTACCGCAGGAGGTCGGCATCCCACGCCGGATGACCAGCTTCGGATTCCTCGACTACATCGCCGTACTGAAGGAGTGGAAGGACACCGAGGCGCGGCACCGTGAGGTCAACCGCGTACTCGGCCTGGTCGGACTGGAAGACCGGCGGACCAAGCGCGTGTCGGCACTGTCCGGTGGGCAACGCCGGCGGCTCGCTCTCGCCCAGGCGTTGATGGGCGACCCCGACCTGGTCGTTCTCGACGAACCGACGACCGGTCTCGACCCGGAGCAACGGGCCTCGCTGCGCGGCATCCTCTCGTCGTACGCCGATCGAGGCGCCGTAGTGCTCGCCACGCATCAGACCGAGGACGTGTCGGCGTTGTGTGACCGGGTGATCATCCTGGACGACGGCCGGATCCGGTTCGACGGATCGGTGTCGTCGCTGATCGCGCTAGCCGAGGGGCAGGTGTGGATCGGCGCCGAGGTGAACTCCGGGGCGCTGTCGTCTTGGCGTACCGGGACGGGTGAAGTGCGATCGCTGGGTGGGAGCCCGGCGGCGGGCAGCCGGCCGGCCGAGCCCGCGGTCGAGGACGCGTACCTGCTGGTCCGGACCGAGACGATGATCGGAGAACCGCGATGACTACCGCTGTCGTGGCCGCTCGGCCGTCGTCGATGCTCGGTCAGTTGGCGCGCAAGGAGATCGCCCGTTACGCGTTGCATCCGCTCTTCCTCGTCGGCGCCGCGCTCGTCGCCCTGAGCTCGATCGGTAAGCCGGACGGCAACATGTCGTCGCTCGGCAACGTGATCGCACCGGCCGCCGGCCTGGGCGTGATCGGACTGCTCGTGATGGCGTCGCTGACCCGGACGTCGGACCAGATCGCCTCGGCCGGTGGTGCGGTCGTAGTGAGCGAACGAACCCGGACGGTGGGCCTGGTCTGTGCGTTGATCGTGCCGTTCGCGGCCGGTCTGGTCTGGCTCGGCTGGGCGATCTGGGCGTACCAGCACTGGCCGCCGCCCGCTTACGGTGCGCCGTTCGGCGGGATCGAGGACGGCTGGGTCGTCGCGAACCTGATCGCGCTCGGGGTGATGCCGGCACTCGGTGGACCGGTCCTCGGGTTGCTCATCGGCCGGTGGCTGCCGCGTCGCGGTGTCGCGCCGCTGTTCGCCGTACTGCTCGTGGCCGAGACGATCATCATGCAGGGGCTGTTCGAGCCGCTGCGCTACATCCGGCTGGTCGCGCCGTGGACGTACTTCGCCGGTCCGTACGGCGTGGATGGTGATGCCGACCGGATGATGGTCCTGACCGGCTCGCCGCAGTGGTACTGCGTGTACCTGCTGGTGCTGTGTGCGCTGGGCGTCGTACTGGCGCTGCTGCACGATCGTGAGCGGCCACGGGGGCAGTTGCTGGTGGCCCTCGGGGTGATCGTCGCGCTGGCGGTGGTGACCGCCGTACTCGCGATCACCACCGGGGTGCCGGAAGTCATGATCAACCCACTGCCGTCACAGCCATGATCCGCTACGCCGCCCGCGCCGTTCCCTGGGGACTCCTGGGGACCGGCGCGGCCCTCACGATCGGGCTGCTTCTGCTGGTGGAGCGGTGGCCCTACACGCTGTGGCCGTTGCAGGGGGCAGCCGTTGGGTTGCTCGCGGCAACAGTCGTCTGGTGCTACCCCGAGCCGGCCGCCGCGCTCGTCGACACGTTGCCGCGTGGTCTTCGCTGGCGTACGACGGCACGGTCAGCCGGTGCGGTCGCGCTGGTGACGGTGTGGTTGGTCGCCGTACGGGAGACGCGGACCGGGTACTTCGGTCATGCGATGGATGTCGCCTGGCAAGGGACCGCGTTGGTGGTCGCCGCGGCCGGATTCCTGACCTGGCAGCGGTCCCGCGGGTCCGACGGCCCAGCTCGAGCGACGTCGGCCGGGATCGTCGGGGTCGCCCTGTTCGTCGCCCTGGCCCGGCCGTTCGCGGACGTCGTACCGGTGTTTCCCTACCTGGCCGACGACGACTGGTCGACCAGCCGGCTGCTGTGGGCCTTGCCGCTCTTGCTGGTGATCAGCTTGGCGGTGCGCCCTCGCCAACCAGGCCGTCGATGGACTCGCGGATGAGGTCGGCGTGGCCGGTGTGCCGGGCGTACTCCTCGATCATGTCGACGAGGATGTAGCGCAGGCTCGCCGACCGGCCGTTGCGGGAACGCTTCGCGAGCTGGTCGATGCCGCCGGTGGCCAGCGCCTCCGCGACCGCCTTGCGGGAGCGCTCGACCGAGTCCTGCCACAGCGTCATCAGTTCCTCGGGGGAGTCCGCGGCGGCGGAGCTCCACTCCCAGTCCGGGTCCACGTCCCAGTCGACGGTGTCCCACGGCGCGGGGAGCTCCCGATCGTGCAGCCGGCCGGTGAAGTACTCGTCCTCGACCAGCGCGAGGTGCTTGAGCAGGCCACCGAGCGTCACCGTCGACGGCGGATGCTTGGCGGCGAGGCCGTCCGCGTCGAGGCCGCCGCACTTCCACGCGAAGGTCCGGCGATTGCGCTCCAATGCGCCGATCAGGGTGTCGATCTCGCTGCCGGCAATAGGGGGCTCTTGAGGAGTTTCCGTGGTCATGGGCCTCAGGTTACTGTCGGTTCCGGACGATTGGCTTCCGGAATGGGGCGTGATGGCGTACGACGTGAGTCCGACGGCCCGGACGTTGATGGTGCTCGAGCTGATCCAGAACAGCCCGGGCATCACGGCCGCGCAACTCGGCGACAAGCTCGGGGTCTCCGAGCGGGCGGCCCGGCGGTACGTCGCGATCCTGCGCGAGGCCGACATGCCGATCGAAGCGGTCCGTGGCCCGTACGGCGGCTACCGGGTCGGCCGCGGACTGCGGCTGCCGCCGCTGATGTTCAGCACCACCGAAGCACTCGGTCTGGTGATGGCGATCCTCGAGAGTCCGCGGGGTGCGGACGACCCGGTCGACGATGCCCTCGGCAAGATCATCCGGGTGCTGCCGGAACCGATCGCCCGGGCGACGGACGCCGTACGACGGGTGAGCGCGCGCGGACCCGATCCGGGTGCTCGTACGCCCGACCCCTCGGTGACAGCCCAACTGGTCGCGCACAGCACGGCTCAGCGTCGGGTGCTGCTGGACTACGAGCGTTGCCCGGGCGAGCGCTGGACGATGGACGTCGATCCGTGGGCGGTCGTCGTACGGCGAGGTCGTTGGTACCTGCTCTGCTGGTCGCACTCGATGTCGGCGAAGCGGGTGCTGCGCGTCGACAAGATCAAGCAGGTGCAGGCGTCTCCGGACGGGACGTTCACGCCGCCCGAGGATCTCGACGCGTTGGCGGCGGTCGAGGAACATCTCGCGTTGGGCTGGAAGTACAAGATCGAGGTCGTCATCGACGCACCGGTCGCGGACGCGGCCTGCTGGATCCCGCGAAGCATGGGCCGGCTGGAGGAGATCGACGCGGATCACACCCGGCTCCTGGCCAGCACCGACGAGCCGGACTGGTACGCCGCCCAGCTCACCGCGATCCGGGCGCCGTACCGGATCCTGGGCTCTCCCGAAGTACAGGAGGCCGGGCGCGCGCTCGGCCGGCGGCTGCTGGAGGCAAGTGCCTGTGACTGAGATCGAGTTCGCCGGGGAGATCTGGTTCTGGCGCGGGCCGGCGCCGTGGTACTTCATCACGGTGCCGGAGGACGAGAGCGCGTACTTCGAGGCCGAGTCGAACTTCGTCACCTACGGCTGGGGGATGATCCCGGTCCAGGCCGAGATCGGGGACAGTGTCTGGGACACCTCGATGTTCCCGAAGGACGGTCGGTACATCCTGCCGGTGAAGGCGGCGATCCGGCGGGCCGAGGAGCTCGACGACGGCGACGTACCGACCGTGCGGCTGCGGCTTCGGAGCTGGAACGTGTCCTGAACGGAAACTGCCTGACCGGGGCGGTGGGGCGGGGACGGAATGTGTCGGCGGATGCCTTTACCGTCGTCCTGCAACCAGGCAGAGGGAGGGAACGAGATGTCCACGTTGTCCGATCGGCCGAACACGGCCCTCGTGGTGATCGACGTCCAGCAGGGCGTCGTGTCGGAGGGATACGAGCGCGATCAGGTGGTGGCGAACATCAGCACCCTGGTCGGCAAGGCCCGCGCCGGTGGCGTGCCGGTCGTCTGGGTCCAGCACAACAGCGAGGACCTGCCGAAGGACAGCGACAACTGGCAACTCGTCCCCGAGCTGAAGCGGGACGAGTCGGAGCCACTCGTGCACAAGACGTACGCCGACTCCTTCGAGGAGACCGACCTCGAGGACGTACTGGCGAAGGCCGGGATCGGCCGGATCTTCGTCAGCGGGGCCCAGACCGACGAGTGCATCCGCTCGACGATCCACGGCGCCTTCGTCCGCGGGTACGACGTGACACTGGTCGGCGACGCCCACACCACCGAAGACCTCACCGAGTACGGCGCTCCGACGCCGGACAAGGTGATCGCCCACACCAACATGTACTGGCAGTACCACCAGGCCCCCGGTCGCACCGCCGCCGTCGAATCCACCGCGGACGTCACGTTCAAGGACAGCTAGCTACCGGCGCGGTGGGCGGCGTCAGGCGTTGACCCAGGCCGGGAAGCCGTCGCGCCAGCTGGCGTACTTCGGTTCCCAGCCGAGTTTCGTGCGGGCCTTCTCGTTCGAGGCGCCGCGGGCGGTGGTCATCTGGGCGAGGACGAAGTCACCGGCGAGCAGTTTGCCGAGCCAGGCAGGCAGCTGCATCGGCGGCTTCGCGCCCGCGATCTCCGCGAGGTAGGGCAGCCATTCGGCGACGGGCGCCGGGTCGTTGTCCACGACGTTGTAGACACCGGGTTCGCCGCGCTCGACCGCCGCGAGCGTGGCCGCTGCCGCGTCGCTGGTCTCGATGAAGGACCAGACTCCGGTGCCGCCGCCGACGATCGGCATCTGCCGCTTGCGCACCATCTCGACCATCGCATCCGAGGCGCCCGGCCCGTAGAAGGTGCCGTAGCGCAGCACGATGCCCTCGGGTGCCTTGAGCGGGACGGTCTGGTCGACGTACTTCATCGCCGCCATCGTCCGCACCGCGGACGGGACGGGCTTCGCGATGAGTGGATCGGTCTCGGTCTTCACCGGGCCGCCGGACTGGTCGTAGACGAAGTTGTGGCCCTGGGCGACGACCCGGCGGGTGCCGGCCCGCTCGGCGGCCGCCAGCAGGTTGTCCGTGCCGCGGGTCCGGAGCGCGTTGGTGGCAGCGAACACCTTGTCGACGTTGCGGAGGCTTCGCATCTCGGCCAGCGCGGTCATCTGGTGCACGATCACCTCCGGCTCGGCGGCGCCCACCGCAGCGATCACCCCGTCGCGATCCAGCCCGTCCACGACAACCGGTTCAGCACCCGCCGCGCGCAACTGCGCGACCTTGCCGGGGGACCGCGTGGTGGCCGTGACGTGATGACCCGCCGCGACCAGCCCGGGCACCAGGTGACGCCCCAGCGCTCCGGTCGCTCCTGTCACAAAGACTCGCATGTTCGTTCCTTTCGCATCTGCTCTCGCCCTGAGGACACGGCTCGTCCCGAACCTGTGACATCGGCGTCCGGGCACCGGTAGGCTGACCGGACACGACTGGCGAGGGTGGGCGCGAACCACCGGGGAGTGACAGCAGGGCATCGACCGCCTGGGTGCCCGAGGCAACGAAGTCGAGGAGCCTGCTCGTGCATCGTGTTCTGCATCTGTCCGACACCCATGTCAGCCGCACCGGCCCGGACGAGGACGGCGTCGACGGCGTCGCTGCGTTGCAACAACTGCTGTACGACGTACGCCAGGTGCCGGCGTTGGACCTGGTCGTGGTCAGCGGCGACATCGCCGACGACGGCTCCAAAGAGGGCTGTTCGGTGGTCCGCTCAGCCGTCGGCTCGTTCGCTGCGGAGCGGGGGATCCCGCACTTCTACAGCACTGGGAACCACGACCGTCGCGAGGGCTTCGAGGCCGCGCTCGGCTGGGGCCACCTCGGTCCCGACGGCGCACCGATCGGACGCCGCGCCGAGATCGACGGTGTGATCGCGGCGGTGAGTGAGGTCAACGGGCTCCGCGTGATCACGCTCGACAGCCTGGTCCCCGGCGAAACCCACGGAGTGCTCGGTCGCGACCAGCTGGACTGGCTGGCCGCCGAACTGGCCACACCGGCGCCGGCCGGATCGATCGTCGTACTGCACCATCCGCCGATCTCCGTGGACGCCATCCCGTACATGAAGTCCGTCGTCCTGCAGGACCCTTCGGCCCTGGGTGACGTCGTCGCGGGAACCGACGTACACGCCGTCCTCTGCGGCCATCTGCATCATCAACTGTCCGGCATGGTGGGGGAGAAGCCGGTCTGGGTAACGCCCGGCGTAGTCACCCGCATCGACCTGACCGCCCCCAGTGCCCTCGCCCGCGGCGTCCTTGGCGCCGGAGCTTCCGTCGTCGACCTGGGCGGCCCCTCCTCGCCGATGTTCCACACGCTCCACGCCCGCGACCCCCGCGCCGGCTCAGAGGTCTACGTCTACAACCCACTAACGGGCGAGGATGCTACCGAGAGCTCGTGAAGCGACCGGATCCGACGGACCTGGGCACCAGCATGCGCGTCATAGCGATCGACCAGAACAGCGTCGATCCCGACCGCCAGGGCGCCGTGCACATCCTTCTCGAGTGAGTCGCCGACCATCAGTACGTCGGCCTTCGTGAGCCCGAGCCGGTCGACGGTCTGCAGGAACGCGCGCGGATCCGGTTTGCCGGCCGGCAACGTCTCGGACGAGATCAGTACGTCGACCTCGTTCGCGAGCCCGAGCCGATCAAGCTTGTACCGCTGGTGATCCTCGTTCCCATTGGTGAACACAACAGCGTTCAACCCCGCTGCCCGGACCTTCCGCAGCGCCGACACCGCATCCTCGAACAGGGTCCACCCGGCTTCGTAGCGACGCAGGTAACCCAGGAACAGCTCGTCGGCCTCGGCATCGCTCACCGTGGCGCCGAGGAAGGCCCGCACGCGCCGCCGTCGCTGCTCGGGGAAGGTCAGCTCGCGGCGCTGGTAGCGCATGTAGTGCTTGTCCGACAGCTCGGCCCACCTGTCAGCCACGTATGCGTCAGTGATCCCGTGCTCGGCGGCCCACTCGACAACCGCGGCCGCAGCAGCGGACTCCTGGTCGACCAGAGTTCCGTCCAGATCGAAGAGCACGGCTTGCAGCATCGTGTTCAATCGAGTTTCGCCGCGTCGGCGAGCGCTGCCAGGAGGGCTGCCGTCGCGGGTGGGTCGGGTGGTTCGCCGTACGTCGCTGCGAAGACATGCCGGCGCGAGCCCGGCAACTCGCTCGCGACGATCCCGTCGGCCCTATGCGCGCGCAGAGCCAGGCCCGGCATCGTCGTGACGCCGAGTCCGGCGGCGACCAGCGTCTGCATCACGACCATGTCGTCGGACGTGTAGCCGATCTGCGGCTCGTAGCCCTCCTCGGCGCAGAGCGACAGCAGGTGACTGCGGCACCGATCGCAGCCCGCGATCCAGATCGCGCCGCGCAGATCGGCGATTCGTTGCCCTTGGCCCGATGACAGCAGGTAGAGCGGGTCGTCGAGCAGGTGATGCAGGCGTACGCCACTCGGCTCGGGCTCGGTCTCGTCGTACCGGAAGACGACGGCGACATCGATCTTGCCGGTGCGCAGGAGCTCGAGCGCCTCGGGCGGGTGCATGTCGGTCAGTCCGATCTGCAGGCCTGGATGGGTCTCGGCCAACGCGGCGACGGCACGCGGGATGAGCGAACCGATCGCGGACGAGAAACCGGCCAGGCGCACTCGGCCGGCGGTCAGACCGACATGGGCGGCGAGCTCGGCATCGACAGCATCGATGCGTCCGAGGATCTCGGCGGCACGGTCGGCGAGGAGCTGGCCGGCCTGCGTGAGCCGGATCCCACGACCGACGCGTTGCAACAGTTGCGCGCCGGTCTCGGCCTCGAGCCGGGCCAGGTGGTGAGTGACGGACGGCTGGGAGTAGTGCAGCTCCTTGGCCGCCGCGGTGACAGAGCCGTGACGGGCGACGGCCTCGATCACGCGCAGGCGGGTGACGTCCAGCATGCATCAACTCTATCTATCAATGACCAAGAAAGTTGGCATTAGACGTAATACATCGACGGCCGCACCCTCGAACTATGACAACGACACTGACCCACCCCATCACCGCGTTGGCCGACGGTGTGCGCACCGCCGTCAACAAGCACGCGAACTGGTCCGACACCGCTGAGCTCGTCGCCGAGCAGCTCCGCCTGCACCTGCCGGGCCCCGACGTACTGACCACGGAACAGCGCAACGGCTCGCCGGACAGCTACCGCAGCCACACGCTGCACGTCGAGCCGGACGGATCGTTCTCGATCATCGGCATCGTCTGGCGGCCCGGTCAGATCACCCGCATCCACGACCACGTGACGTGGTGCGTCTTCGGCGTCCTCCAGGGCGTCGAACACGAGGAGCTGTACGACGCCGACCTCCGGCTGGTCGGCACGAACGACAACCGCGTCGGCGACATCAGCGGATTCGCCCCACCCGGCGACATCCACCGCGTCCACAACACCACCGACTCCACCGCCATCTCCCTCCACATCTACGGCACCGACGTGACCCGGATCGGCTCCACCGTCCGCCGCTACTACGACTGACCCGACAGTGTGTCGATTGTTCGTCGGCGTGTTCGACGGACAGATGAGCGGTCGGACCAGCCGACCGCCTCAGCGACCACGGAGACGACCATGTCATCGACGGTGTTGTACATGTCCATGTCCCTCGACGGGTTCGTTGCCGGACCCAACGAGACGCGAGCGCACGGACTGGGCGACGGCGGCCACCGGCTGCACGCATGGACCACCGGGCTCGACGATCCCGCCAACGAGGACGCGGACCGGCAGGTGCTCGAGGACTTCCTGTCCACCGGGGCGGTGGTCGCCGGCCGCGGGACCTTCGAACCGGCCGAAGGCTGGGGCGGCGACCACGATGACGGCGTACCGATCTTCATCTACAGCCGTCACCAGCCCGAACCGGAGTTCGCGAACTGGCCCCTGGTGACGTACCTCGGCGACCTGGAGTCCGCCGTACGTCAGGCCAAGGACGCCGCCGGAGACAAGAACGTGCTCGTCCACGGCGTGACGGTGGCGTCAGAGTGCCTCAAGGCAGGTCTCCTCGACGAGATCCAGCTCCATCTCGTCCCCGTCCTCTTCGGCCAGGGCCGGCGGCTGCTAGAACATCTCGACGCCGGGCAGATCGAACTGGAGACCGTCGACGTACGTCGCGGCCGCGACGCGACCCACCTGCGGTACCGCGTCCTCAGTCGTCCCTGAGACTGTCGAGTACGGCGATCTGCTCGGGGGACAGGCGGATGTCGCCGGCGGCCACGTTCTCCGCCAGGTGGTCGAGACTGCCCGTGCCGGGGATGGCGAGAACGTGGTCGCCGCGGCTCAACGTCCACGCGATCCGGATCTGGGCGGGTGTCGCGCCATGCTCACGGGCGATCGCGAGCACCGCATCGTCCGTGGCGACACCACCCGTCTCGCGACCGGCTGCGGTGACCGCGAAGAACGGCACGAATGCCATCCCTTGCTCACCGCAGAGGTCCAGCAGCTCGTCGTTGACCCGACCGAACCCAACGCCGTACCTGTTCTGCACCGCGACGACCGGCGCGATCGCCTGCGCCTCTGCGATGTGGTGCATCCGGACGTTGGACAAGCCGAGATGCCGGATCAGGCCTTTGTCCCGCAGTTCGGCCAAGACTCCGAAGTGCTCGGCGACGGAGCCGAGGCCGTGCTGGCGGAGGTACACGACGTCGAGCACGTCGCGTCCGAGGTTGCGCAGATCCGCCTCGACGAGCGCCCGCAACTGATCCGGCGCCGCCAGACCGGCCTCGGTCGGCCCAACCTTCGTCGCGATCACCAGGTCCTCCGGGTACGGCGCCAGCGCCCGGCGGACCACCTCGTTCGCCCAGCCGAGACTGGTGAACTCCAGCGACCGCTCGGAGCCGCCGTACGACGGGTAGAAGTCGGCGGTGTCGAGGTGGTTGACGCCCAACTCGACCGCGTGACGCAACAGGGCGATCGCCTGCTCCTGAGTGTGTTGACCGCTGCCGCCGGCGAGACGCTTCGTACCGAAGCCGATGCGGTCGACCGGTAGGTCGCCAATCAACGACTTGCGCCGCGCATTTTCTGATGATAGGTTAATTAGTAAAGGTGCATTCTTCTGTGAATTCTGCATTCGGTCAGGATAAGCCCAGCTGTGAATTCCGTCCAGCTTTTGCGGCAACTTTTTCTCCACTATGATTCGCCTCGTGGGCGGGAGTTGCGCGCCCACCGCGAGTGGCTCGAGCCGTGGACATCGCGGGGGAGAGCTCCACAGCTCGTGCAGGCAGTCGCTGAGGCGAAACTGCTGCTGACGCGTTATCTGCCGGGGGAGTTGGTGGAGGGCAGCGACTACGAACTGCTTCCGGATGTATATCTCGGTCGCGCCGATCTCCGCTCGGCACTGACCGATTTCGCCCGCCTCGCTGTTCAGCAATTCCGGCAGAATCCAGCGCTCGAATCCGCATTCCTGCACGACTACGGCGGCGACCCACGTGAAGCGGCGTCGCATACTGAGGGTGTGGATCTCGGCGTTCATCTGCCGTTGATGGAGTTCGGAGGCGAGGGGCAGTCCCTCGCCCGGCTCCAGGCGACCGTGGACGCGGCGCGCGAGGGTGGCTTCGCCGCGGTGTCGGCCAACGACCACTTCGTGTTCTCCGCACCTTGGCTCGACGGGCCGACTGCGCTCGCGGCGGTGCTGGAGCGGTCCGGTGAGCTGACGTTGGCCACGACGATCTCCCTGGTCACGTTGCGCGGGCCGGTGCCGCTGGCCAAAACCCTTGTCGCACTTGATGTTCTGTCCGGCGGACGGCTCATCGCCGGCGTCGGCCCGGGCTCGTCCCGGAGTGACTACGACGCGGTCGGAGTACCGTTCGAGGACCGATGGAGCCGCTTCGAGGAGGCGGTGACGATTCTTCGCGCACTCCTGGGCCGAGCGCCGGCTCCGGAGCAGGCCCGTTTCTACCCGTTGCCCGACGGTGAACTGTTGCCCTCACCGGTACGAGATGGCGGCGTTCCGGTGTGGATCGGGAGCTGGGGATCGGCGGCCGGGCTGCGCCGGGTCGCGCGTCTGGCGGATGGCTGGCTCGCGTCGGCGTACAACACAACCCCTGAACAATTCGCCGCCGCCCGGGAACGACTGGCCGGCGAACTCGACCGGCAAGGCCGTCCCGCCGACGCATTCCCGAATGCACTCGTGACCATGTGGACCTACGTGACCGAGGACCGCGGAGAACGAGAACGCGTCCTCCGCCATGTCCTCGCACCACTACTCAACCGCGAACCCGACGAACTCCGCGACCGAGTCTGCGTCGGCCCCGCCGGCCACTGCGCCGACCTGCTCTCGCGCTACGCCGCCTCAGGCTGCCAACGCGTCGACATCTGGCCCGTAGGGGAGTCAGCCCGCCAAACCGAGCATTTCGCCACCCACGTCGCCCCACACATCAACCGAGGCTGAGCCGCCCAGGCAATCCGAGCCGGACTGGTCGACGAGTACCCAGCTGTATGTCGGCCCGGCCATCGTTGGCGGCGGCAACCGATTCTTTCCCGACGACGTGACCGTCGACCTCATCGACGAACACCGCTTCACCAACGGCATCCTCCACCTCCGCTACGCCACCAAGCACTAACCCGCAGGGGAGCCCGTCAAACCCCTTCCCAGACGCCCCAGCCTCCATAAGTTGACATAATGTCGCTTATCGGCGCAGGAAGACGGGAGTTGCATTAGGTGCAGGAACTCCCGTCTCGGGACGTACTCTTCAACAGGTCTCAGTACCAGTCAAACCACGGGAGTTGCAGCTGCGTGTCGTTGCTCTGGGCAAGTGACCAGATAGGTAGGTTTCCTGCGTTCTATGCAGGTTTCCACACTCACTTGATCACGATGTGCAGGACCATGTCACCGGACGGGAACGGCCCTCTGCGTCTGCGCTGACACCCGCAACGGTGTTGTTGTCGGTCGCCACCGTGGCAGACGTGGAGAAGGGATCGCCGGCTGCGAGCGTTGGGAGCTGTTGCTTGTGGTCACCGACCCAGATCACCGCACCGAGGTCGGGGTCGAACCCCACCACCGCTCCGTGGACGTTCACTGCGTACGGCGTGGCCTGAGTCCCCGGCAAGGCACGTGGCCCGGTCGGTGCCCACACAACCGGACCTCCCAGCTCCCCGGATCCGCTGGTCAGTACGGCACTACCGACGATGTAGGGGCCCGCAGCGGCGCGTGCGATCGAGTTGGTGCCGGAGACAGGGCCGGGCAGCGTCGTCAGCCCTTCGCGCACCGTGCCCGCGATCGCCTGCTGCCTGAACTCTTCACCGACCGTCTCCGTCCACCCCACGATGGTGCCCTGCTCGGAGACGTCAGTGAGGTAGGCCGAGCCTGCCACCACGCCGAGATCCTGGATCGACTGCGGGGAGTCCGCGGACCAGGCGACAGCATGGCTGGTGTCCGCGCCCGCCGCATAGCCGACGATCCGGCCGGCGTTGTTGATCGCCGTCGGCACGGCGAAGCCGCCGCCGGGCAGCAACGGGAGGTCGATCATTTGACCACCGCGCCAGAGGACTCCGCGCGTCGAAGTGTCCTCACCGAAAACGACGCCGACCACGTCGCCCTGGCTGTTCACGTCCTGCGCGGTCGCGTCAACGCCGCCCGGAGTGTCGAGCACCGTCACATCGCCGTCGTGCCACACCAGTGGGCGCGTCCTGCCGTCCACATCGACGCCGGAGCCGGCGAACGAGTCGTGGCGGTCGCTGTTGTACACATACCCGCCACTCCATCCAGCCGGCAGAGGGAGTTCGTTGATCACCCAGGTACAGCCGGTGCCATCCAGGGTGCTCAACTGCTCCGCCGCCATTGCCGGCGGCGACATCTGCACCACCGCCACCGCTATACCGGCAACGAGACCGGCGAACTTCGGCAAGTATCGAAAGCGGCGCACTGAACGCACCATTTGTCCCCACCCCTCCACGACGGATGCGCCACTATAGCGGCCGATCAACGGCTCAGACGAGGGAGATGCCTGACTGCTCTGTTTTACCGCACTGGACGCTTCGGGAGTTGACAAGCCCGACATGTGTGAGCAGCAACGAGACTCGAACCGAGGTCCACGCAGGTGCGATTACCAGCAGTGGTCCTGCCCCACCTGTTTGAAGGGCCTCTACGAAGCGTTCCCGCGCACCCTCGGCGCCCATCGGCCTCGCCGCCTAACGACCGACAGCACATGGCCGGGATCACGGCGCCGCACCCCCCTACTCGCGGCTCATCAACTCCCGTCCCTGCCAGTTAATTAACGATGCAGGAACTCCCGTCTCGGGACGTAGGAACGGTTTGCGCGGGTCACCGGACTTGGCCGCCAAGCGTGGCGCGGGCGGGACGGGTGCGGGAGACTTCCTCGATGGCTACTGAGTACGCCCAAAGTGACCAGTTCCGTGGTGGCCGCATCCACCTGTGCGACCTTGCCGGTCTCGAGATCCGCGATTGCGAGGTCAGCGGGCTGAAGATCGTCGACTGCTACGGGAGCAACGTCTACCTCGGTGGTGACTTCGGGCGTGTCGTCGTCAACGACGTCGACGTGACCGCGTACGTCGAGGCCGAACTCGACCGCCAGTCCCCCACGCGGGTGCTGGCGCGTGACGCCGCGACCCCCGACGATTACCGGGCTGCTTGGGATGCCATCGAGACGCAGTGGCAGGCGACGCTCGACCGCGCCAGGCTCCTTCCCGAGGCCAAGCTGCACGAGCAGGTCGACGGCGAGTGGTCGTTCGTCGAGACTCAACGGCACCTGCTACTCGCCGGCGATGCCTGGCTCGGCAATGCCGTGCTCGAGGAGGAATCTCCGTACCACCCGTTGGGCTTCCCTTACGGCGGGATGCCGCCCGACGCGTCGGCGAAACTCGGGCTCACCCTCGAAGCCACCCCGACGCTTGACGAGGTGCTCGTGCCGCGGCTCGCCCGCATGGCCACGATGCGGCGTGTCGTCGACGGGCTCACCGAGGCAGAGCTCGATCGGGTCTGTGGTCGCAAGCCGGCGGACCCGTACCCCAACCAGGAGTACGTCGTGCGCCGCTGCCTCAAGGTGGTCCTGAAGGAAGAGGCCGAGCACCACCGTTATGCGGTGCGCGACCTCGCCGTACTCGAGGCCGGTGCCTGAACTGGCGCTGACTTGGTGGCGGTCATGGTTGCGGCTACGCCGTGGTTCGAGAAGAGCTCTAGCAGCCGGTCGTGGCCCTGCGTGAAGTCCCATTGCTCGGCGAGCATCCCGGCTGCCCGGGCACCGTCGACGTTGCGTGCGTTGTCGTCGATGAAGAGGATCGTCTCGACGTCGGCATCGATCCTGCGGGCCGCACGGGCGAAGAACGCCGGGTCGGGTTTGGCAACACCGAGGTCGTAGGAGTAACAACTCACGTCGAACAGGTCGTCGTACCCGAGGGCTGTCCGCATGTGAGCGCCACGGTAGCGTTCCTGATTCGTTCCCAGGTGGACGCCGTATCCGTTCCGCTTGAGCGCTCGCACGATCCCGATCGATTCCTCGATGATCACGATGTTCTTCCAGACCGCGGCGTACACCTCGGCCACCGGCGCGACCACGCCGTAGTTCTGGAGTGTCGCCGCGAGAACCGGCAGGTAGTCGCCGCGGCCGGCGAGCATCGGCAGTTCGTCAGACCAGGTCTGGTGGAGAAATTCACGGGCCCTGTCGCCGAGATACGGCTCCATGGCCGCGTACCAGCCCCCGGGCAGGTCCTGCAGGACGCCGTCGGCGTCCAAGAGCACGTGGCGAACACTGGACTCGGCGACCGCCCGCTTGGAACCCGCCGTCGTCGGCGCGAGCGTGATCCCTGTCGACAGTGGCGTCGGTTCGCCACGCACGTGTGGGACCACCCCGACTTGGAACTCGTCTTCGTAGACGACTGTGCCGGGTTCGTCCGAGGTCACCCTGTGGTAGGCAACGCCGTGGGCGGTCAGCATCGCACCCAGTTCGTCGGTGAGCTCCTGCATCACCGGCCGGATCGGCGCCTTGAACCATGTCACTGCACCGACGCTGTTCCCGTCGGCGTAGAAGTCCGGATTGGGCAGGTTCTCGTTGAACCAGTCGTCGATGTCGAAGTACCGCGTCTCTTCGGCCGAAGACAGTCGACCCGCGCGCCGGAGATGATCGACCGCGACGAAGATGCCCACTTCGACGCCCAGGCGTCCCCGATACTCGACCTGCATCCGAACGTACGGACCATCACTCATGGCGCCGATGATGCCGCACCCGCCCCGGGAAGCGCAGGTCTATTTGTGCTTGAACGATGTACGGCGCGAAGGGCTGCAACCGCCGGTTAATCGCATTGCGTCGCGGGTTCTGGGCGGCCTAGCGTGGCTGTTCTCATGAGCTGGCGTGCCGTGGTGCGTCAGCGGATCGGAGCGGGATGACTACTCAGCTTTTTGCGCTCTCGTTCGATGCGCACGATCCGCTTGTGCTGGCGCGGTTCTGGGCCGGCGTGCTGGGCTTCGAGCTGACGAACGATCCGCACGCCGGCCTGAGCCTGCTGCCGAATGATGACACCGGGTTCCGGCTGCGGTTTCTGCCGAGTCAGGAGGAGAAGCTTGGCCAGAACCAGATGCATTTCGATCTGACGAGTCAGTCCCTTGAGGATCAGCAGCAGACGGTGGCGCGGGCGCTCGAGCTTGGCGGCCGGCACATCGACATCGGGCAGTTGCCGGAGGAGCGTCATGTGGTGCTCGCCGACCCCGAAGGCAACGAGTTCTGCGTTATCGAGCCGGGTAACAGCTTTCTGGCCGACTGTGGGTTCATCGGTGCACTTGCGTCCGATGGTTCGCAGGAGGTCGGGTACTTCTGGAGCAAGGCGCTGGACTGGCCGTTGGTGTGGGATCAGGACCAGGAGACCGCGATCCGCTCGCCGCACGGCGGTCCGAAGATCACCTGGGGCGGTCCGCCGGTGAACCCGAAGCTGGGCAAGAACCGGCTGCATTTCGACCTCGCACCACCTGGGAACGGTGACCAGCAAGCCGAGGTCGAGCGGCTGATCTCCCTCGGAGCGACGAGACTCGACATCGGCCAGGGCGACGTCAGCTGGGTGGTCATGGCCGATCCCGACGGCAACGAGTTCTGCGTGCTGACTCCCCGCTAACGCTCTCCCCCTCGACTCCCCCGTCGTTGTCAGTCGGACGACGGGGCCGTTGGCGTGCGCGGAATCCCGTCAGGCCGGTTGAGTTGGGTGTCTACAGCAGACACAAGAAAAGGAAGGTGAGTTGTTACTCCCCTTCCGTTCTTAACTTATAGCGCACTGGTGGGCTTGCCGCAAGCCCCGGTTCGTGCCGGAGAATCGTCGGCCGTAGGCAGTCAGCTTGACGACTTGGGGGTTGTGTAGTGCATGTGTTGCTGTCGCCGTACGGGGTGTACGCGCCACCGAATTTCGAGTTGCCCGAAGGGAGCTGCTGACGTGAATCCCCTTCTTACCAGCGCATTCGATCTCCCCGACCGTCTCTCCCACAAGGCCGATCCGACCCTGATCGCCGGCGACGAGAAGCATTTCGCGGCGATCGCGGAGAGCCTCGCGCAGTCGATCGCCGAGCTCTCCGACCGTCTCGACACCACCCGCAAGGCGCCCGGCGGTGAAGGCCAGGAGGCACTGGACCGAGACCTCGAGGTCCACCGGCTGACCGCTCGCCTCCGCGCTCTGCGGCGGTTCGGACTGGACCTGTGCCTCGGACACATCGTCAGCGCCGACGACGCCGAGCCTGTGTACATCGGTCGACTCGGCCTCACCGACAGCGACGGTCGTCGGCTGCTGATCGACTGGCGCTCGCCCGCGGCCGAGCCGTTCTTCGGAGCGACTCACGCCAACCCGATGGGGTTGGTGAGCCGCCGCCGGTACCGCTGGACCCGGGGCCGGATCACCGACTACTGGGACGAAGTGTTCACTCCGGATGGGCTCGAGGGGTACCACGCCTCGCTCGACGACCAGTCCGCCTTCATCGCCAGCCTGGGCAGCAATCGCTCGCCCCGGATGCGCGACGTGCTCGGCACGATCCAGGCCGACCAGGACGCCATCATCCGCGCGGGTTCGCGTGGAGCGCTCGTGGTCGACGGCGGTCCGGGTACGGGCAAGACCGTCGTCGCTCTGCACCGCACCGCCTATCTCCTGTACTCCGATCCGCGGCTCGGCCGCAGTCGGGGCGGCGTACTGTTCGTCGGTCCGCACCAGCCCTACCTGGCCTACGTCTCCGACGTGCTCCCCAGCCTCGGTGAGGAAGGCGTGCAGACCTGCACCCTGCGCGATCTGCTCCCCCAAGGACCCGCGGCACCGGAAGAGCCCAACCAGGATGTGGCCCGGCTGAAGTCGTCCGCGGACATGGTGAAGGCGATCGAGCCGGCCGTGAAGCTGTACGAAGAGCCGCCCACCAAGCCGATGACGGTCGAGACCCACTGGTCCGACATCTGGCTGAGCACCGCCGACTGGGCTGAGGCGTTCGGGGCGGCCGACCCGGCCACGCCGCACAACGAGGCGCGTGACCAGGTCTGGGAAGAGCTGCTCACGATCCTGATCGACAAGCACGCAGACGAGTACGAAGACGACGACGTCTCGGAGGACATGCTGCGCAGGTCGCTGGAGCAGAACGGGGAACTGGTCACTACGTTCAACAAGGCCTGGCCGCTGATCGAGCCGACCGACCTCGTCGGAGATCTGTGGACGGTACCGGCGTACCTGCGCATGTGTGCGCCCTGGCTGACGCCCGACGAGGTCAAGCTGCTGCAGCGTGACGAACCCGAGGCCTGGACGGTGTCCGACCTGCCGCTCCTGGACGCGGCGCGCCAGCGGCTCGGCGACCCGGAGTCCTCCCGACGGAAACGCCGGCAGAAGGCCATCGCCGCGGCGGAACGCGAACGGATGGCCGAGGTCATCGACCACATCATCGAGGCCGACGACGACAACGAAGGCTGGGTGCCGATGCTGCGCGGGCAGGACATCCGCGAAGCCCTGGTCGACGAGGCCGCGCTGCCCACCGTCGACCCGGACCTGCTCGCCGGCCCGTTCGCGCACATCGTCGTGGACGAGGCGCAGGAACTGACCGACGCGGAGTGGCAGATGTTGTTGCTCCGCTGCCCGTCCCGGAGCTTCACCATCGTCGGCGACCGGGCACAGGCAAGGCATGGGTTCACGGAGACGTGGCAGGAGCGGCTGGAGCGGGTCGGCCTCGATCGGATCAACCTGGCCTCGCTCAGCATCAACTATCGCACGCCCGAAGAGGTCATGGTCGAAGCCGAGCCGGTCATCCGGGCCGCGCTCCCAGACGCCAACGTGCCGACCTCCATCCGCAGCAGCGACGTGCCCGTCGTGCACGGCTCCACTGCCGAGCTGGATTCGATCCTCGACACCTGGCTGGCCGCACACGCCGAGGGTGTCGCCTGCGTGATCGGTGATCCGTCGTTCCGTCCGACGTCCCGCGTCCAATCGCTGACCCCGGAACTGTCGAAGGGGCTCGAGTTCGACCTGGTCGTCCTGATCGATCCGGAGACGTTCGGCGAGGGTATCGAAGGAGCGGTCGATCGGTACGTCGCCATGACCCGGGCGACCCAGCAACTCGTCGTCCTCACCAGCTCGTGGGGGTCACGCGTCGGTGGGGCCGGGCTCCCAGCCGGTCTCCTGTGCCCATTCGTCCGCGTCCCTGATCGTCTCCCAGATGAACGGAGACTTGGCGTCGACGTAGGCGGAGCGCTCCGTGAGGAGCAGATGTGCGACGGAGCGTTTGATCGCCGCGTACGCATCTGCTCGCTCACGGTGCGCCCGCAGGTAGTCGCGAAACAGCAGGGCGAACTGCTCGTCGAAGCTGCCGCTGCGCCGGACGTGCAGGTGGGTGCGCTTCCGCGGCGGCAGCTCGCGGAAGTAGCGCTTGGTCAGTTCCGGGTTGTCCGCTTGCCACTCGAAGCCGCAGGACTCGATGGCGGCCCGATAGCGATCAACCGGCTCCAGGCTGGCGACGGAGATCTGGACGTCGACGATCGGCTTGGCGGGCAGCCCTGGAACGGACGTCGATCCGATGTGGTCGATCCGCAGTGCTGCCTCGCCCAACGCCTGTCGCAGTTCCCTGCCCAGGTCGGCGAACTCGGACCGCCAGGCCGGGTCGTAGTCCGGGACCAGTTCCTCTGCCGCACTCACAACGGTGATCCTCTCACCCAAATTATTCCTTGACACGAATATTCTTCGTGATGAATAGTTCTCTCCATGGACGGAGTTCTCAGCGCGTTGGCGGATCCGGCTCGGTGGCGGCTGGTGGGGCTGTTGGCGGAGCGGCCTCGATCGGTCGGCGTACTGGCGCAGCTTGCGGAGGCGCGGCAGCCGCAGACGACCAAGCACCTGCAGACGCTGGAGCGGGCCGGCCTCGTCACGTCCCAGCGCACCGGCCAGCGCCGCATCTACGCGCTGCAGCCCACTCCCCTGCGGGAACTTGCGGCTGCGCTCAGCCAGCTTGCCGACGTTGCGGAGCAGGGCGGCGGCTCACGCGAGACGTACGACCGCTACGGGATGAGCCTCCACGCGGAGCGGCTCGCTGCGGAGGAGTCGGGGTGGGCTGACGGCCGCTCGTTCACGTTCCGCCGAGCGCTGGCGGGTCGGCCCGAACTGGTTTGGCGACACCTGACCGAAGCCTCGCTGCTGGCGCGGTGGTGGACGCCCGACGATCTTCGTGTTTCGGAGCTCGTCTTCGAGGCGCGGCCGGGTGGGCGGATCGTCCTGGAGTACCGCGATGCCGAGGATGCCGACGGCTCGGATCTGGTGGCTGGACGTGGGGAAGGGGCCGTTGACGACGTACGTCCCGGTGAGCGCCTCTCCTACCACCTCTCCCCCGCGCTGCCGGACGGCGGCGTCTCCTTCACCGCGTACGTCGACTTCGACCTGCGGCCCACCGACACCGGCACGGACCTTGACGTCCGATACCTGATCACCGACAGCACAGTCGACTCCGCGGACGCCATCGCGGGCATCGAGATCGGCTTCGGCCAGAGCCTCGACAAGCTCGCGGCGACCCTCGCCGCCGACACCACCGAGCCTGACAGCACTGAGCCTGACACCACTGAGCGCGACACCGACCTGAGGAGCACGAAGTGACCGAGCAGACCGGCGGCCGCAGAGTCGTCACCAACATGAGCCTGTCCATCGACGGCCACTACGCCAAGCCGGACCCGCTGGACATGAGCTGGGTGATGCCGTACGCCGTCACCGACGTCGCCCGCGACCACCTGACCAGCCTCTGGGAACCAGCCACGACCGCGCTACTCGGTCGGGTGAATGCCGAGGGCTTCCTCGGTTTCTGGCCCACCGTGATCGGCATGGAGGGCGCCGACCCGCGTGACGAGAAGTTCGCCCAGTGGCTCGTCAACACCGAGAAGGTGGTCCTGTCCTCCACCCTCGACGAGGCGCCATGGGAGCGTACGTCGATTGTCGACAATCCAACTGCCGACGTGGTCAAGGACCTGAAGACGACCGAGGGCGGCGACATCGTCGTCTTCTCCAGCGCCAGCGTCATCAAGGCCCTGCTCGCCGCCGACCTGGTCGATCGCCTCGCCCTGATGATCTTCCCGATCTTCCTCGGCGCCGGCCCCCGCCTCTTCGACGACGGTCTTCCCACCGCCCAATGGACCCTCACGACGCAGTCCGCCGGCGAGCACGGCACCCTCTCCCTCATCTACGACCGGATCCGGTGACGCGGGACCGCCGCATGCCCACCAATTAGTCCAGGCAGAACTCGTTGCCCTCGGGGTCGGTCATGGTGATGGTGCCGAAGCCCATGGGTGGGGACGGCTCGAAGCGGCGTACGCGCTTGGCTCCCAGCGCGACGAGCCGGTCGCACTCGGCCTCCAGCGCCGCCATCCGCTCGTCACCCTGCAGTCCGGGGGCCGCGCGGACGTCGAGGTGGACGCGATTCTTGGCGACCTTGTCCTCCGGCACCTGCTGGAAGAACACCCGCGGGCCGTCCCCGTCCGGGTCCTCGATCGCGGACCTCGAATTGTGCTCCTCCTTCGGTACGCCGATCTGGGTGAGGAACTCGTCCCACGCGGCCAGCGGGTCGGCGCCCTCGGGCAGCTCGACACCGGGCGGCGCCGGGTGGACGTAGCCCAAGACGTCGCGCCAGAACGTCGACAGCGCCCGCGGGTCGTGGGCGTCGAAGGTGACCTGGATCTGCCGGCTCATCGCAGTGCTCCATTCGTACTCGGGTTCGTTGCCACCACTCTCGCACCCCTAGCGGACAGCCTCGGTCCGCTATCTCTGGCAGGCTGGTCACATGGGCGGTGACGAGCGAGGTACGACGGAGCGGGTCCTCACCCTGCTCGGACTCCTGCAGCAGCGCCAGGTCTGGACCGGCCCCGAACTCGCCGACCGGCTCGGCGTCACACCACGCACCGTACGGCGTGATGTCGAGCGTCTCCGCACGCTCGGCTATCCGGTGCATGCCAGCCAGGGTGTCGGCGGCGGCTACCAGCTCGGCCCGGGTCAGGACCTGCCGCCGCTGCTTCTCGACGACGAGGAGGCAATCGCCACCGCGGTCTCGCTGCTCGCCGGCGCGGGTGGCGCGGTGGCCGGCGCCGGCGATGCCGCAGTTCGGGCGCTGACCAAGCTCGACCGGGTGCTGCCGATCCGGCTGCGGAACTTGGTGCGCGCGCTGTCCGGCTCGGTGGAGTCCATGAGCGGGAGTCGTACGACGATCGACCCCGACGTACTCATGACACTGGTCAGAGCCTGCCGCGACGAGGTCGAGGCAGACTTCGACTACCCGTCCGGGGACGAGGTACGACGGCGGCGGGTCGAACCGTATCGCCTGGTCGCCTCCGACCGGCGCTGGTACCTGTTCTCGTACGACCTTGACCGCGACGACTGGCGGAGCTTCCGCGTCGATCGCATGAGCGAGGTGGCTGCGCGGACTTGGCGCTTCCGGCCGCGCGAGGCGCCCGACGCGGCGACGTTCGTGCAGGAGAGCGTGGCGAGTCGGGTGTACCCGCACCAGGCACGGTTCCTTCTGCACGCTCCGGCCGAGGTTGTGCGGGCGCAGATTCCGGCGTCGGCGGCCGTCGTACAGCCGCGTGGGAGTGAGTCCTGCGAGGTGATCAGCGGCGCCGGCAACCTCGACTTCGCGCTCATGCATGTGCTCCTGCTGGGACACGACTTCGAGGTGCTCGATCCTCCGGAGCTCAGCGGTCGCTGTCGGGTGCTGGCGGAGAGACTGCTGGCGGCCGGTGCGTCGGTCTCGAAGGAGTTATGACGCAGCTCGGTCGGGGAACACGATCTCGGTCAATCGCTGGGCCGCGAGTTGCTGTCTGTCTGCGTCGCCGGATGCGAGTTCGGCGCGCTGGTACTGGCGATATAGCTCGAGGAAGTGGTTCTGGAAGTCCAGTGTGTGGTCGCACAGCTCGCGGAGTGTCTGTCGGTCGGGAGCGCTGGACGGAAGCTGGTTGTGCCAGCGGTTGCGGCACAGGTCGTGCACCCGGGTGACGAGGTCGGTCCACTGGTCGGCGACGTGCTCCTGGTAGAGCTCGACGCAGGCCGCTTTGTCCCTGACGTACTGGCCGCTCTGCAGCGCGATGATCGCCGTGGCCGTCCAGCCGACCGTTGCGATGAGCAACTTCGTGCTGGGCCGGCCACTGCCGTCCTTCCACTGGCCGAAGCCGAAGAACGGACCGTCAGGATCGATGTGGTCGAGTGGATAGACGAGCGGGCCGTTGCGACGCTGGACCGGGAAGGTGTAGCTCACGTACGGCGTGTGGACGACCGAGCGGACGTACGTGTCGGCGTCGTACGACGGCAGTTCCGCGCGGATGTCCTCGCCGTACAGGTGCCGGGTCGCGAGCTTGAGGTTCAGGGCCGCACCGACACCGCTCGGTTGCCGGAGGCCGCGCTCACCAACCAGCAGGATCTCCAGCAACATCGGCGTGAGCTGACCACAGTGCTCGCTCAGGGCCCGGGCGCGCTCATACTCGGCGCTGTCGGCGAAGCGGTCTTTGAACACGATGAACAGATCGAGATCACTGCCCTCGATGCTGGTGCCGCTGGCATGACTGCCCCGGAGGTAGAACCCGCGCACCCTACCGGGAAAGGCAGTCTCGAAGATCCCGATCACACCCTGAGCGATGCGATCGCATTGTCGATCCCCCGTCGACTCGATCAGCTCAGGCTCGGTCACCCCGTCAACCTTACGTTCAGGTCTGAAGCGGACTGCGCTGCAACTTCGCCCGGATCAGCCGCATCTAGCTCAGTAACGATCAACTGCTAGGGCATCGAGCCCGCAACCTGGGGGCGGTCAGGTCACCTGGGAGGTTGCGACATGCACGGTAAGCACAGGCTCGTCGGTCGAGGCTCTGTAGTTCTGAGCGCGGCTGCTCTCTTCACCGCCGGGTTGCTCCCCGGCGCCGCGGACGCTGCGACGACAACCGGCGGCGGCGCCGACGCGAGCGCTGTCGCCTGCACGATGAATCTGGGGTCGGTCACGCCCGCAGGTGCGCACCGGTCACAACTCATCACTGCCACTTCACCTGCGACGAGAACGAACGACCGGGTGGTGGCACCCGACCAGAACCCCGGCGCACTGGTTCGGCTCAGTAGTTCGATGCTTGCCGAACCGGACCCAGGCGGGATCGATGTCTCTGGCTACGTGATCATCGGCTCGACCCTCGCCCACAGCGGCTACAGACTCAACCTGAGCGGCGAGGTCGAGCCGGACTCGTCCTTCCTCGACCGGATCGACGGCGGCGGGGGCTACGGCGACTTCGTCACGTTCGAGGAGTCTCGCTATCAGGAATTCACCGGAAGCTTCGGCCGGCGGACGGCGACCTACGGGCTGCGCAGCGACGGCGTGCTGTTCAGATGGATCCCGACCAGCACCGGTCAGCGGCGTACAAGCTCGTACCCGGGCTTCGCGTCGGTGAAGACGATGGCCTTGATCAGCAAGACCCGGACCTATGACACCTTCCTGGCGAACACCCGGGGCGGCGCGCTGTACACGGTTCACATCCCGACGACGTCGCCGATGAAGCCAGTGGTCAAGCCGGTGCGGACCCGGACCTGGCAGGGCTTCGAATTCCTGATCGCTCAGAAGTGCGGCATCCGGGGCACCCTGCTGCTCGGCATCGACAAGGACACCCAGTCGGCCTACCTGTACGCCGTCGGACACGCCAACGGCACCGCCACTGTCATCCAGGGCCTCGGCAAGGTCCCCGGCACCTTCAACGACCCGGTCTACTTCCGCTGGGCCCTGCCGATCGACCCACTCTTCGGCGAGTAGGCACCTGACGCGTTCCATGCTGTTGGGTTGACCCTGCATCAGGGTCAACCCAACGAACCGGCTCAGGCGACGTACGACGCCAGGTGTTGCCCGGTGAGAGTGGACTTGTCGGCGATCAGGTCGGTCGGGGTGCCTTCGAAGACGACGTGGCCGCCGTCGTGGCCGGCGCCCGGGCCGAGGTCGATGATCCAGTCGGCGTGCGCCATCACGGCCTGGTGGTGCTCGATGACGATCACCGACTTGCCGGATTCGACCAGCCGGTCGAGCAGACCGAGCAGTTGCTCTACGTCGGCCAGGTGCAGGCCGGTGGTCGGCTCGTCGAGGATGTAGACGTCGCCCTTCTCCGCCATCTGAGTGGCCAGCTTCAGCCGCTGCCGCTCACCACCGGACAGCGTGGTCAACGGTTGGCCGAGCGTGAGGTATCCGAGCCCGACATCGGCCATCCGGTCGAGGATCTTGTGGGCAGCCGGCGTACGAGCCTCGCCGTCCTCGAAGAACTCCTCGGCCTCGTTCACGGACATCGCGAGTACTTCGGCGATGTTCCGGCCGCCCAGCGTGTACTCGAGCACCGACGCCTGGAACCGCTTGCCCTCGCACTCCTCACAGGTCGACTCGACGGTCGCCATCACACCCAGGTCGGTGTAGATGATGCCGGCGCCGTTGCAGGTCGGGCAGGCACCCTCGGAGTTGGAGCTGAAGAGCGCCGGCTTCACGCCGTTGGCCTTGGCGAACGCCTTGCGGATCGGGTCGAGGAGTCCGGTGTACGTCGCTGGGTTGCTCCGACGCGAGCCACGAATCGCGGCCTGGTCGATCACCACGACGCCTTCGCGGCCGGCCACCGAGCCGTGGATCAGCGAGCTCTTGCCGGAGCCGGCCACACCCGTCACCACGCACAGCATCCCGAGCGGAATGTCGACGCTCACGTTCTGCAGGTTGTTCGTCGACGCGCCACGAACGTCGAGCTGACCGGTCGACGAACGGACCGATTCCTTCAGCTTCGCGCGGTCGTCGATGTGGCGCCCGGTGGTGGTGTCGCTCTTGCGCAGCCCGTCGACCGTTCCCTCGAAGCAGACGGTGCCGCCGGCCGAGCCGGCGCCCGGGCCGAGGTCGACGACGTGGTCGGCGATCGAGATCGTCTCCGGCTTGTGCTCGACGACGAGCACGGTGTTGCCCTTGTCGCGCAGCTGCAGCAGCAGCTTGTTCATCCGCTCGATGTCATGCGGGTGCAGGCCGATCGTCGGCTCGTCGAACACGTAGGTGACGTCGGTCAGCGACGAGCCGAGATGACGGATCATCTTGGTGCGCTGCGCCTCGCCGCCGGACAGCGTGCCGGCCGGCCGGTCGAGCGACAGGTAGCCGAGGCCGATCTCCGCGAACGAGTCGAGCAGGTGCTGCAGCCCGGCGAGCAGCGGAGCCACCGACGGCTCGTCGAGGTCGCGGATCCAGTCGGCCAGATCGCTGATCTGCAGCTTCGAGAGATCGGCGATGTTCTTGCCCTTGATCTTCGACGACAGGGCCTCCTTGCTGAGTCGGGTGCCGTCACAGTCCGGGCAGGTCTGGAACGTCACCGCCCGCTCGACGAAGGCGCGGATGTGCGGCTGCATCGCGTCGACTTCCTTGGACAGGAAGGACTTCTGGATCGCCGGGATCAGGCCCGAGTAGGTCAGGTTGATGCCCTCGACCTTGATCTTGGTCGGCTCCCGGTAGAGCAGGTCGTGCAGTTCCTTCTTGGTGTACTTCTTGATCGGCTTGTCCGGGTTGAAGTAGCCGCAGCCGCGGAAGATCCGGCCGTACCAGCCCTCCATGCTGTAGCCGGGAATCGTCAGCGCGCCCTCGTTCAGCGACTTGCTGTCGTCGTACAGGGCGGTCAGGTCGAAGTCGGTGACCGCACCCATGCCCTCACACCGCGGGCACATGCCGCCGTGGTAGACCGCGTTGCGTACCACGGTCTTCTCGCCGTGGCCCTTGTCGGCGACCATCGAGCCGGTCGCGGTCCGCTTCGGGACGTTGAACGAGTAGGCCGTCGGCGGGCCGATGTGCGGCTTGGCGAGCCGGCTGAACAGGATCCGCAGCATCGCGCTGGCGTCGGTGGCGGTGCCGACGGTCGAGCGGGGGTTCGCACCCATCCGCTCCTGGTCCACGATGATGGCCGTGGTCAGACCGTCGAGCATGTCGACCTCGGGGCGCGACAGGTTCGGCATGAAACCCTGCAGGAACGCGCTGTAGGTCTCGTTGATCATCCGCTGCGACTCCGCGGCGATCGTGCCGAAGACCAGCGAGCTCTTCCCCGAGCCGGACACGCCGGTGAACACCGTCAGCCGGCGCTTCGGGATCTCGATGCTGATGTCCTTCAGGTTGTTCTCGCGCGCACCCTGGACCCGGATCAGGTCGTGGCTGTCGGCGGCGTGCGGCGCAGGCGACGATGCGGTCTTCCTCGTGGCCTTGGTCATCGTGGGTCTCCATCTGTGAGGCGGGGACCGCGTGTCTGGCCCCCCATCGGCGCGTGGCTGCATTCAACCAGCCTCGCGCCGATTTTCCGGGTCTGTGCGGGTGGATTCCGGTTCGCTGTGCGCAGATTCAGCCGACTTGCGCGATGCGGACCATGTTGCCCGCGGGGTCACGGAACGCGCAGTCGCGGACACCGTACGGCTGGTCCGTCGGCTCCTGGACGACCTCGGCGTCGGTGGCCTCGATCTTCGCGAAGGTGGCGTCGAGGTCGGGGGTGCCCAGGTTGATGCTGGCGAAGGTGCCCTTGGCCATCATCTCGACGACCGCGCGGTGCTCGTCCTCGGTGAGACCCGGGGTGGCATCCGGCGGATAGAGCACGATCGACACGGCCTGGCCGGACGGGCCGACGGTGATCCAGCGCTTCCCCTCGTACCCGACGTCCATGCGGACCTCGAAGCCGAGGACGTCGCGGTAGAAGGCCACGGCGGCGTCCGGATCGTTGTGCGGTAGGTACGTCTGCTGAATTTTGATGTCCATGGCGTTCACGCTAGTTGGCGCTCACTGCCGGCGCTTCTCGATTCCTGATCGGTCTGGTGACCTGTTTCGCCAGGCACGCCGGGATCCCCGCGGTCGAGCGCGCCTCCTCCTGCTCCCGGTACACGCTGGGCGGTACGCCGACCAGCTCGGTGAACCGGGTGCTGAAGGTGCCGAGCGACGAGCAGCCGACCGCGAAGCAGATCTCGGTGACGCTCAGCTCCCCCATCCGCAGCAACGCCATCGCACGCTCGATCCGCCGCGTCATCAGATAGCTGTACGGCGCCTCGCCGTACGCAAGCTTGAACTGCCGGCTGAGGTGCCCGGCCGACATGTTCACCCCACGCGCCAGCGCCTCGACGTCCAGCGGCTGCGCGTACTCCCGGTCGATCCGGTCCTTCACCCGCCGCAACAACGCAAGGTCCCGCAGATCCTTCACCCCAGCCACGTCAAGATCATGCCACGCTCCCCCGACCAACCCCACCCGTCACCCTCCGTGACGGGCCGTGCTCACCGGGCTCAGGTGGTTGAGAGGGTGCGGCGGTGGCCGTCTTCGATGAGGGTCGGGGTCATGCCGACCGATTGGTAGAGGCGAAGAGCCTGGCTGGGGTTGTTGGTGTCGACGTTGAGGATGGTGCCGTTCCGGCCGGCGGCCGCGTCGAGGGCGAAGGCGTCGTGCAGCAGGAACGTGGCCAGTCCTCGGCCGCGGAACCTCTCGACCACGCCGAGCATGCCGATGTAACCGCAGTTCTCGGTTTCGACGTACGCGTTGCTGCAGTCGCGGATCGCGACCGCGCGGTGGTTGACCTCGAGCACCGTGAGCTGGGTCCAGTCGAACGTCGCCTGGGCCTCGCGCGCCTCGACCCACTCCTCGTGCGGGCGGGGAACGAAGCCGAACTGACCGCGGAAGCTGTCGATCAGAACGTCATGCGCGGCGCGCCGGCTGGCGGCGTCGAAGGTGCCGCGACGCACCACGACGTCCGCCGGCACCTTCGGGGCGGCGACCGGTCCGGTGTGATCGATGCGCATCCGGTGGTACGTCGTACCGATGGCGAACTCGTGTTCGGCCAAGAGCGCGCCCAGTTGCTCGTCGGCGCGGTAGATGCAGGTGTCGACCGTGATCTCGGCGTGGCCGCCCTCGCGACCCATCTCCTGGGCCCGTTGCAGTGTCTGTTCGAGCAGCCAGGCAGCGACCGCCGGGTGCTGTGATGCCACCTCGATCTCGACTGTCTGACAGTTGCCCTTGCCGAACGTCGTCGCGTAGCCGGTCGGCAGACCGTCCCCGGCGAGCACGAGCCAGGCATCGGTCAAGCGGTCGAAGCCAGGCTCGACGAGGCTGTCGGCGATGTCGTCCAGCGTGCAGTCGGCGAATCCGACCACCGCCGTGTTGTAGGCCGAAAGCAGTTCGAAGATCGCCCTGGCGTCACCAGGCTCCGGAGGACGGACGACGTAATCGCCAGGCAGTCGGACGGCCGTCTTCACGAGTCACCGCGCAGCCGGATCCGGCAGGAGAGAGCCGACCGATGCAGCGTCGGCGTCCCCGCCCGCCGGGACATCAACCGCTCCCACCGGAACTGCGGCTGCGAGACCTGCGAGCACGCCGTTCGGATCGGTAGACGGAGATGGCCGGTACTGGTGCGGTGAAAAGACTTCACGATGCCCCCCTTGGACACTTACTAGATGCGCCCACGGGGACCAAAGTTCAGACCAGCCGGGAATGGTGGCGCGCCCAGACCAGCGGGCGCTCGTCATCGGGGACCTGGTGCAGTTCACGGACCAGGTCGTCGATGTCGGGCGTCATCGTCACCAGCACCGACGTCGGCAGGTCGCCGATGGTGGCGAAGGTGTGTGCGGATCCAGCGGGTACGACGACGAACTCGCCCGGACCGAGTTGCCGTACCTCAGGCCCGAGCGTGACGGCGAGCGCGCCGGACAGGACGACGAACCCCTCGTCGCCACGGTCGTGAACGTGCAGCGGAGCCTGAGGATGCGGATGCGGGTTCAGGTCCCAGCGCCGCATGACAAAGTCAGCCATCCA
The DNA here is from genome assembly GCF_043197365.1 of Kribbella sp. NPDC049174. Lineage (NCBI taxonomy): Bacteria > Bacillati > Actinomycetota > Actinomycetes > Propionibacteriales > Kribbellaceae > Kribbella > Kribbella sp. NPDC049174. Next base: position 1,880,668 of record NZ_JBICSZ010000001.1, read on the forward strand.
CCCGACCCTACTCGCGCGCGAGGTCGTACGACGGGCTACCGACCGTACTTCACGCCCCAGTTCAAGTAGGCGACGTTGGCCAGGAGCCAGCCGAAGCCGATCGCTTGTTGGCCGTCCCGTTCGGGGGTGGGTTGGTAGCGGTTGTACAGCGCGAGGCAATGCTGGTGCACGCCGGGATCCCACGGCGTTGCCTGCATCCAGCGGGGTGCTTGGTGGGCGACCGACGCCGCGCCAATCGCCGTACCCGCCACGGTGGTGTGGATCGCGGGCAGCCCGCCGGCGTCAGTGGTTGCCACGTTCTGCGTGTAGGTCCTGGCGATCCGGGCCATGTCCTGGCCGGTGAACCCGAGCCCAGCCCGGAAGGCCCGCACCGCGAACTCGACGTCGATCGCACCATGGCTGATGTCCTCGAACTGCCGCGCCGGCCCACCGGAAGGAGTGAAGATCGAGACGTCCGTCTCCGGCGACCCTGTCTTCGCGAAACCCTCGTAGACGCGCCCACCCATCGGCCAGTAGCGCCACTGGTACGCGTCACCGGCATCCACCGCCACCTGCCCGGCGAACATCTTCGCGAGAGCGGCGACCTTCCGCCGATACCCGAGCTCGCCGGTGGCCAGCGCGAGCTCGACCAGGGTCTGGCCGAGTCCGAGTGATTGGTTGATCGGCTGCTCGCATCCGTCGTACGCGAGCGGCTGTTCCTTCGGCCAGATCAGGTATCCGCCGCCTGCCGACGTCTCGCGATATTCCCAGTCGTGGACGGCGACCGCCTCGCGGCACGCGGTGAGGTACTCGGCCGCCTTCGCCCGGTACCGGCGCCGCAGTACCGGCGAACCACAGACGATCCGGACGAAGCTCGCGATCGGGTACGTGATCATGCCGGTGTGTACGGCGAAGATCACCGGCTTCGTCAGCATCGGGAACTCACCCGTCACCGGGACGAGCCCCGCACCGCCCGAGACATCCAGAGCCGTCAACTGCAACGGTCCCGGCGCCGCAGTGTAGATGCGGCTCACCGCATAGTCCGGGCTGGCCGGATCCATGGTGAGATCGGTGAGCGTCACGGTCCGGTTGACCTGGGTGTTCACCAACTGGACCGTGAAGGCGTCCGGCTTGGACCCGGCGGTCACGGTCACCTTGGTGTCCTCGGCGTACGGCAGCGCCTGCCGGAGCTCCAGCACCGCGTGACCGTTGCTATCGGCAAGAGTCGTGTAGCCGGTGGTGTACGGGTGATCGGCTCGCCAGGCCGGCAGCGACAGCCCGCGGTAGTCGGTGACACCGCGTTCGCTGTCGCGGACCGCGAGGACCTGGTCGACGTTGTCGATGAGCCGGTCGAGGTAAGAGGTAATACGTGTCGCGGTACGTCTCGTACATCCGGACCAGCCCGAGCAGCACGTACGACTGACTCCAGGCCAGCATGCCGGACCGGCCGTCGGCGTTGGTGTTGTCGTTCGGCTGGTCCGGCTGTCCCGGCCCGCCTTGCTGGAACAGCCGGTCCCAGTCGTCGAACGTCGTACGGGCGGTGTAGTCGATCTCCGCGGCGAACGCGGGGGCGGCGGACAGAGCTGACCCGGCGACGGCTCCGGCCGCGGCCACACCGCCCACCCGGAGAAAGTCGCGACGGTTGAGAGTCATGGTGGGCGGCCTCCGGCTGAACGTGGGCGGACGTGCTGCGGGGAGGCTCACATCCTCTCGCAGGTACGGGGTTATGGCAGCTCGACCGAGAGGTGCGGCGCCAGCGACCGGAGGAAATCGGCCGCGTCGAACATCGCCCCGGCCGAGGCCACCCCGGATGTCCGCGCTTCACCGGCGAGCAACCGCCGTACCGCTTCCACCGCCAAGGGTGCGGTGACCGCGTAGATGTCCCGGCCCCGGGCAACGGCACGCCGCTCGACTCCGCCGGCGCGGACCACGACGTCGACGACGAACGTCTGGTCGGCACTCCCCTGCGGCGGAGGCGCCGGCGTGTCCGGGTTCGACAGGTCTGTTGCCGCCTCAACTGTCATGTAAGTGCGCACGTCTGGTACGTCGACATGACTGGGAACTGTCACCACATCAGCCATGCTGAAGTCGGCGATCACCTGACGCCGGCCGAGCGGCTCCAGGAACAGCCAGTCCTGCTGCGTCGGCTTGTCGTCGTGGTACTCGAGCGCGCCGTTCCTGAAGCGCACCCGCCGTCCCGCCCGACGATCGTGCGACACCTTTCCCGCGACCCGGGTGCCCGGCGTGGGATGCCAGCTGTTCAAGCCGTACGCGACGCGCACCTCGTCCGCCGTGGTCCAGTCCCCCAGCGCCGCGGTCACGAGCAGGTCGCCCAGTCCGCCGTAGAACGCCATCGCCGGAACCACTGGGGTCTCGGCCTTGGCGTAGTCGGCGAATGTCGACGCGTTCGCCTCGATCTCGGCCGCGACATCGACGTACGGGATCCCGGCCCGCAGGGCCGCCTCGATCACCGGGCCTGCGGTCGTGGCGAACGGGCCGGCGGTGTTGATGACGGCTGCCGCGCCGTCGAGCGCACGGTCCAATGCACCTGGGTCGTCTACCGACGCCGGGCGTGCCAGGTCCGAGATCGACGACAACCGGGCCGCGTCGCGACCGGAGACGATCGGCGTGAAGCCGCGCTCGGCCAGTTCGGCGACGACGAAGCGGCCCGTGTGTCCGGTCGCTCCATAGACCACAACTGCAGACATTCGTGTTCCTCCACTCGTTGGTGCGACGAGTCTCGCGGTCCGACGGCCTGGAGTGTGAGAGTCCGGAACGACACCATGCGTACACTTTCGGACATGCACACCGTCGCACTGGCCACCGCCGGCCATCTGCTCCACTTCGAGCTCGGCGTGGCCTACGAGATCTTCGGCAATCCACCGCGTGAGGCGCTGTCGGGCAGCTGGTACGACGTGCTGCTCTGCGGACCGGGGCCGGTACAGGTCGGTCCGTTCGCGGTCCAGCCCGATCACGGTCTGGACCGTCTGGTCAGCGCCGACACCGTGATCGTCCCGGCGTGCGCCGATGTCGACGAACCACCGCCGGCCGAGCTGGTCGACGCCGTACGTGCGGCCCACGAGGCGGGTGCGCGGATCGCGTCGCTCTGCACGGGTGCGTTCGTCCTCGGCGCTGCGGGTCTGCTCGACGGCCGGCGCGCCACCACGCACTGGGTGCACACTGCGGAGCTGAGTGCGCGGTATCCGCTGGCCGAGGTCGATCCGGACGTGCTCTACACGGACAACGGCAGCGTGCTGACCTCAGCCGGCAAGGCCGCTGCGGTGGATCTCAGCTTGCACCTGATCCACCTCGATCACGGGGCCACGATCGCCAACGGTGTCGCCAGGCGTCTCGTCGTACCGCCGCACCGGTCTGGCGGTCAGGCGCAGTTCGTGGCGACGCCGGTCGATGTGAAGGGCGACCACCGGCTTGTCCAGTTGCTCGCGTGGGTGCTCGAGCGGCTGGACCAGCCGTTGACCGTGACCGACATGGCTCGGCGGGCGAACACGAGTCCTCGCCATCTTGGCCGGCAGTTCCGAGCCGTGACCGGGCAGACGCCGCTGCAGTGGCTGCTGACCCAGCGGGTACGGCGCGCGCAGGAGTTGCTGGAGACGACCGATCAGAGTGTCGAGTCGATCGCCGTCGCGACTGGGATGGGGACGGCGACCACGCTGCGGCGTCAGTTCAAGCGGGTCGTCGCGGTGCCGCCGGACAGCTACCGGCGGGCCTTTCGCGGTACCGATGCTTCGGCGGTCTCGGCCCGCGACTGACGGCTAAGGATGGGTGATCGCCGCTCGTCGAGCAGCGGGATCGACGAGGACGGCGACGTTGTCCGTCCGTTGCTCGATGCTCCCCCGGGCGCGGGGCAGGTCAGGAGCGTCGGCCAGCAGCGCGGCGATGATCGCGTCGTTCGCGTGCAGGTACGGACGATCCCAGAAGTCCACGGTGGCCGGTCCTGGAGCCGGCAGTCCGACCGCGCGCTGCCGGTTCAGCAGATGCTCCAGCGCCCGCCCGAGCTGTTGTTGCCGGTAGCGCCAATGGTCGGCCTTCAAGGTCTTCCGCAGCGCGTCACCCACCTCGCGCGCACACGGCAGCTGCGCGAACAGCGTCCCGCGCCACTTCGGGTACGGCGGCCAACGCCGCTCGATCATGAACGCCAGGTGCACCGCGACGTCGACCAACCGCGCCGCGATCACCCGCGAACCGATGTCGTCCCCGAGATCCCCGGCCCGGCTCATCAACGGCATCTCCTCCTGGAGCCGGAGCCAGTCGCAGGCCAGGACATAGCGCCAGACGTCGTCCGGATACCACTGCAACCGGTCGCGGACGGCGGAGATGTCGCCGACCTGGTCGACGAACACCGGCCCGCCGACCACCTCCAGAACGGCCTGCCCGGTCATGGTCAGCCAGTCGATTGTCGACAACTCGTCCCGAGGGTCGAATCCGAGCCGGCCCCTGACGAATCCCGCGGCCGAGGCGACCTCGACGTGGTGGATGCTCTCGGTCTGGCCGGTGAACGGGAAGCGCGTCGGCAGGCCGGCGTACGTGTCTGGCAACTCCTTGGCGAGGTACGCGTCCACCTCGTAGCGGCTGGTCTCGTCGACGAGAAGTGTCAGTCGCAGACCCCAGTCGTGGTCCCGGGAGGTCGCATCGTCGAGCCCCAGTACGTCGGACCCACTGCCGAGCCGGCCGGCCGCGTGCGGGAGCTTCGGCCACTTGGCCGCGAGCAATGGTCCGACCACCTCGTCGTAGTACGCGCGAGCCAACCCCCGACCATCCACACCCCGATACTGCCGGACCTGCCCGCCGGACACGAGAGGATTTCGGATACGGTGACCGCGTGTCGGGCCAACCTGTCGAGCGCCGGCGTGCCTCCGGCTGGGCGCTGGGAGACGCGTTGGCCGTCGTCGCGATCGTGCTTGCACTGGCGGCGCCGGCCTTGCTCGGTCTCTCGCGCACGGTGCAGACGCCGCTGATGGAGACCACACCGGCCAGTGTCATGGTGGCCATCGCGATGGGTGTCGCGGTGGCGATCTTCCGGCTGCTCGAGCCTCGTCGCGCCGATCTGCGCCTCGCCCGCGACGGATCCCTGGGTCGCAGGCTCTACCTGTTCGTCGCCTGCCTCTGGCTGCTCTGCCCGATTGTTTCAATCGTTCGGCTGACCGGAGATCCGTCGTTGTCCACCGCGGTGGCCGTCCTCGGCCAGTTGGCGGCCATCGCCGTGATGTTCCACCACGCCCGGAACTCAGCCGCCTAGGCCGGTTGTTGGCGGCGGACGGTGATAGTCGTATGGGTTCATGGCTCCGGTGGATGAGGAGAGGCCTGTGACGGGGTATCCGAGGAAGATGCACACGGCGCTGGACACGACGGATGTGCGTGGACTGGCGGAGTTCTACCGCGAGCTGCTCGGCCTGCAATACCGGCCTGGGGATGAGCCGCCGGCCGATGGTTCTGTCGACGATGCGGACTGGCTGGTCCTGGTCGATGACGACGGGAATCGTCAACTGGCGTTTCAGCAGGTCGACGTCCTGCCGCGATCGACCTGGCCGTCGCAGGACGTCCCGATGCAGCTGCACATCGACTACGCCGTGCCGTCCCTCGATGACCTGCACCACCACAGACAACGCGCGCTGGACCTCGGCGCCGAGCTACTCCTCGACCGCACAACCGAAGGCGGCGAACCCCTCTACGTCCTCGCCGACCCATCCGGCCACCCTTTCTGCCTCCTGGTCGGCCAGCCCTGAACTCCCCGAACTCCTTGTGACAGCTGGGGGTGGTGGTGTTCGTCACCTGGTGAGGGCGTCACAGGGGCTCGGGTGTCGGCATCTTGTGTTCGTTCTGTAGACCGAGCACGAGGTGAGGACCAAGCTATGAGCAAGATCGCGCTGGTGACCGGGGCCAACAAGGGGATCGGTCGTGGGGTTGCCGAGCAGTTGGCTTCGCTGGGTATGACAGTGCTGATCGGTGCGAGGGATGCGCGCCGGGGTGAGGAGGCTGCCGCGGAGTTGCGCGCGGCAGGTGGTGAGGTGCATGCGGTCACCCTGGATGTCACCGATCCGGCCACCGTCCGGGAGGCGGCGAAGCAGATCGAGGAGCGGTTCGGGCTCCTCGACGTACTGATCAACAACGCCGGCATCACCGGGTCCGGACAGGTGTCGCCCATGGACGCCTACGATCAGGTGCCCAGCACCGTCGAGCTGGACATGGTCCGGGCGGTGTTCGACACCAACGTCTTCGGGGTGATCGCGGTGACCAACGCGATGCTGCCGCTGCTGCGGCGGTCGGCGGCACCGCGCATCGTCAACGTCAGCAGTCATGGCGGGTCGGTGACTCTCACCTGTGACCCGGACGGACCGTTCGCAGCACTGCTGCCGTCGGCGGCGTACGTACCGTCCAAGGCCGCGCTCAACGCGCTGACGGTGCAGTACGCCAACGAGCTGCGCAAGGACGGCTTCCTCGTCAACGCCGTCGCCCCGGGCTACGTCGACACCGACAGCAACAACCACGCCGGCCTCCTGACGGTCGCGCAGGGCGCCGCGGTCCTCGTCCGCATGGCCACCCTCGACGCCGACGGCCCGACTGCCGGCTTCTTCAGCGAAGACGGCCCTGTGCCCTGGTGACCGATAGGCTCCGGCCTATGTTTCGTGAGGCTGGAGCCGACGACTTCGAGGCCGTCATGGGGTTGTATCGACAGCTGCATCCCGGGGATCCGGTCCGGCGCGACGACGCCGACGCGGAGGTGTTCGCGCAGATCCTGAGGACCCCGGGTTTGCGGCTGTACGTGCTCGAGGTCGACGGCAAGGTCGTCGCGACGACGTACCTGAACCTCATCCCGAATCTCACCCGCGGTGCGACCCCGTACGCCGTCGTCGAGAACGTGGTCGTCGATGCCGCGGTACGGGGGTCCGGGCTCGGGAAGCGGATCATGGCGGGCACCTTGCAGGCGGCGACGGATGCCGGTTGCTACAAGGTGATGCTGATGACGGGCTCCCGGCGGGAATCCACGCATGCGTTCTACAGGGCGTGTGGGTTCGACCCGGATGCGAAGACGGCGTACGTCTTCCACCCAGCCCGAGAGTCAGGGCAGAGAGTCGAGGGCGTCCTGCAGGTCTAGCACCGACGAGGTCCACGCTCCAGCAGTACGACGTACGACGCCGTCCTCCAACGACGCCCCGCCGTCGAATCCGCCCTCCAGCCGCTCAGCCATGCCGCACATGCTGCCAGCCGGACCACATCAGACCGATACGAGCCCTGTCACGCCGAGCTCGAGCCACCGCGCCTCCAGGCCACCCGCAGCGAACGCCCCCGCAACCCCGGGCCGCCCCTGGGAGAAGTGACTCCACCCCTCGTAATGCACCGGGATCACCGTCTGCGGCCGGAGCAACGAGCACAGCTCGACACCGTCCCGACCGGTCATCGAGTAGCGCAGCGGCCCGGTCACACCGAACCGCACCGCGCCGAGATGAAGCAGCACCGTCCCCACATCGAACCGACCGCCGACCTGCCGCATCCCGTCGTACAGGACGCTGTCGCCCGAGACCCACAACGCCCCGTGCTCCTGCCCCGGCCACTCCAGCGCGAACCCGATCACGTCACCCGTGATCGGCCGGCTGAGTGGCGGCCCATGCCGGCAAGGCGTCGCCGTGATCGACAACGACGGCCGTCCTGGCGCGGACAGCGTATGAACGGCCCAAGGCGCCAACCCGACCGCTCCACCACCAAGCCGCGCGGCACCAGCCACCGTCGTCACCACCGCTCCGACCCGTGGCAGCAGCGCACGCCCCAAATCGTCGAGGTTGTCGGCATGCTGATCGTGCGTCAGCAGTACGGCGTCGATCTCCGGCAACTCGTCCACGCCGACCGCCGGCCCGACCAGCTTGACCGAGGAAGACCCCCACCCGAAGGTGTACCGGCGACCGGGTGGATCGAACGTCGGATCGGTGAGCAGCCGCCACCCGTCGACCTCGATCAGCGTCGTCGGGCCGCCGATGTGGGTCATCCGGGCGAGACTCACGAGTGCGCCAGCGCCCAGTCCAGGACCTCGTCGGCGATCCGCTCCCAGCCTTCCTGCGCGGGCAGCAGGTGCGCGTAACCCTCGTACTCACGGATCTCCGTGATGGTGTTGGACTTGTAGTGCTTGTGGTTCGAGCGCTGGATCTCCGGCGGCATGATGTGGTCCTCGGAGCCGGACACGAACAGCAGCGGCGCGCGCGAGTCGTTGCGGTAGTCGACCCAGGTGTCCTGGTGCCCCGGCTGGAAGTTCGCCAGCACACTGCCCCACAGGATCCCGCCGTTCGCCGGGATCGCGTACCGCTCGTACAGCCGGCGGGCCTCGTCCTCGGTGAACGTGTTCGTGAAGGCGTAGTTCCACTGCTCGAAGTTCAGCGGGACCGCCTTGTGCCGGTTCGCCGGGCTCTTCAGCACCGGGAACGTCGACTTGACCTGCGACACCGGCACGACGCGCACGCCCTCGGTCGGCGCGGAGTTCATCGCCACCCCGGCCGCGCCGAACCCGTGGTCGAGCAGGATCTGCGTGAACGCGCCGCCGGCCGAGTGCCCGATGATGATCGGCGGTGTCTCCAGTGCGCGGATCACCGACTCCAGGTGCTCGATGATGGCCGGCACGGTCAGTTTCAGGACCGGGGTCGGGTCCGCGTTCAGCGACTCCACCTCGACCTCGAACCCGGGATAGCCCGGCGCCAGGACCTTGAAACCGCGCGCCTCGTAGTGGGTGATCCAGTGCTCCCAGCTCCGCGGCGTCACCCAGAAACCGTGAACCAGCACGATGGTGTCAGCAGGCATGATCGTGTCCCCTTCCCTCCGGGAGGTTTGCCGGAAAACGTAGCTGTCCGGGCGGCGTCCTTCGTAGGATGTGCGTGCACGGATCTGGGCTGTGTCTGCACAGTTCGCCCCCCAGGTTCAGGTGTTTCCAGGGGTGGAGGGGGTTGTGGATGGCCGTGCTGCTCGATACCGCCGTACTGCCGAAACAGGACCGGGCCGAGGCGTTCTACGCGGCGATGATGTCGGCGAGTGTGCCGTCCCGGGTCGAGCACGAGGATCCGTCCGGCGACGTGCACGCCCGGATGGACTTCTGGCGGCTCGGTACGCCGGATCTGTTCCGGAACGAGGGATCCGGGATCCGGCTGGTTCGAACTCCGAAGCACGTCCGGATCGGGGGTCCTGAGCGGCTCGCGCTGGCCGTGCAGGTGATCGGGGCGGGGGTGTTCAGTCAGGGCGGGGCGGATCAGCGGGTCCGCACCGGGGAGCTGATGCTGGTCGACCTGACCGCGCCGTACGACTTCGCCTGGCGCGGTCGTGGGGCGTCACAGGCGTTCCAGATCGACTACGAGGACCTCGGGCTGAGTGTGGAGACGATCCGCGCGGCCGCGCGGCGGTTGCCCAGCAGTCCGCTGTACGACCTGATGCTGCACCATCTCACCCTGCTCCCCGGGATCATCAGCTCGCTGCAGGGCACCGAGTCGGCCGACATGGTCGGTACGGCGACGACGCAGCTCGTCCGGGCTCTCCTCACTTCTGCAGCGGACGACGATGTGCAGCAGCGGCCCGCGATGAGCGACGTACTGTTCACCCGCATCACCTGGTATGCGCGTCAGCACCTGGCCGACCCCGATCTCACGCCGGCCCGCATGGCGGCGGAGCACAACATCTCCGTCCGCTACCTCTACAAGCTCTTCGCCGAGCAGCATCTCAGCCTGGAACAGTGGCTGATCGCCGAGCGCCTCAAGGGCGCCGCCCGCCACCTGGCCGACCCCGCGAACCGCCATCGCTCCATCGCCGCGATCGCCGCCCACTGGGGCTTCCTCGACCCCGGCCACTTCACCCGCCGCTTCCGCAAGGCCCACGGCATGACACCGCGGGAATGGCGGCGTACTACCCACCAACCCTGAACACCGGCCACCCGATCTCGGTCCGCCACGCGGCCGGATCCGGGGTGTCTCGCGGACCGACGACGTACGTCTCATGCACCGGACCGTCCACGGCCAGCGCGTGTTCGACGACCCAGGCGCCGAGCCGCCCGTAGGTGACGTCGATGTCGTCATGGGTGCCGTGATGCACCGTTGCCGCGAGCTCGACCGCGGGCAGCTCGACCGGCTTCACCCGACCGTACGACGGTGGGTCGACGGCCGGCCGGTAGACGAGGACCGTGCCCCGGCCGGCCGAGAAGAGCTCGTTGTCGTAGCGCCCGCCCGGAGGACCTTCGTCGACGACCGCGTCGAGCTCGGCCATCGCGTCGTCGTACCACTCGAGAACGTTGCTGACATCAACCACATCGGTGATGGCGGCAACGACCCTCGGTGGCTCCGAGCGCACCGAAACGTTCAGGTCCCCCGCGTCCGGGCGCAGCAGGCGCTGGAGCGAGCTGACCGCCGCACGGGTCCGGTCCAGTGACTCCTGGAGTCGGTCGAGGTGCCCGGCGATCAGGTCGGCGCGCACGCCCGGATCGTCGGTGGCGAGGATCCGGGCGACCTCCGCCAGCGGTACGTCGAGCTCCCGCAGCCGATGGATCACCTGCGCGGACGGGATCTGCTCGGTGGTGTAGTACCGGTACCCGCTGACCGGATCGACCGCGGCCGGCGCCAGCAGCCCACTCTCGTGATAGCGGCGAAGGGTCCGCACGCTCAGATGGGTGAGCTGCGCGAACTCGCCGATCGTCAGCCCGCCTCGCACCCCGCCACTGTGCACCCTCTCCCGGGGAGAGAGTCAACTACTTGACCCTCTCCCCGGGAGAGACCCGACCGTGGGAGTCATGTTGCCAACCACAATCACCCAGTACCTGGCCAGCCCTTCACTCTCCCTGTATGCCGAGGACGCCGTCGTCACCGATGACGGCAAGACGTACCGCGGCCGCGAGGAGATCCGCGACTGGCTGGGCAGCGCGGCGCGCGAGTACACCTACACGACCGAGCTCATCAGCACCCGGCAGCTCGACGCGAACACCTACGTCGCCGTGAACCACCTCGAGGGGAACTTTCCCGGCGGCACCGTCGACCTCCACTACACGTTCACCCTCGAGAACGACCTGATCACCCGGCTCGTCATCGCACCCTGAGGTAGACGGTGTGCGTAGCCTGAAGCTGTCATGGAGACAGCGATGGCGGAGTTGCGTTCGTTGATCGCCGCCGCGGCCCGCCGCGAGCCGCCGATCGACGGACTGCTGCTGTCCGTGGTCGACGCGCCGACTGCCCCGATGGCCTCGCTGGCGACGCCGGTGTTCGCGCTCGTCGCGCAGGGCCGCAAACGGCTCGCGGTCGGCGACCAGGTCTTCGAGTACGGCGCCGGCGACTACCTCGTGGTGTCCGTGGACCTCCCCGTGACCGGCCACTTCACCAAGGCGCCGTTCCTGGGCGTCGGGCTGACCCTGCGGCCCGACGCCATCGCCTCGCTCCTCCTGGAGCACCGTCCGGCCGGCTCGTCCGCCGGCTTCTCCGTCAACGAAGCGCCGGCCGAGTTGATCGACGCGGTGGTCCGGCTACTGCGGCTCGCCGACGATCCCGAGGATGCGCGGGTGCTCGCGCCGATGATCGAGCGGGAGATCCTCTGGCGACTGTTGCGCGGACCGAACGGCGCCGCCGTCCGGCAGATCGGTCTGGCCGACAGCAGCCTGTCGCACATCGGCCGGGCGATCCGGTGGATCCGCGACCACTACACCGAACCGTTCCGGATCGAGGAACTCGCCGCGATGGCCGGGATGAGCGCGTCGGCGTTCCATCGGCACTTCCGGACGGTGACGGCGATGACCCCGATCCAGTTCCAGAAGAAGATCCGGCTGCAGGAGGCGCGGCTGCGGCTGGTGGGTCTCGGCGAGGACGTCACGAGTGCCGGGTACGCCGTGGGCTACGACAGCCCGTCACAGTTCAGCCGCGAGTACCGTCGCGAATTCGGTACGCCGCCCAGCCGTGACGTCAGCCGCCTGACCGCGGAACCCGCCTTCCCGTAAGTCCGGCAGGATCGTGCAAGTGATCGCTCGGAATTGTCTAACAACTAAACGTGTCTGCACCGTCTACTGGTGTGCATGACAGACATGATCAGGCAAGTCGCCATCGTCACCGGCGGGAGCTCCGGTATCGGGCAGAGCGCGGCCTTCGAGCTGGCGAAGCGCGGTGCCGGAGTGATCCTGACCTACCACGGCAACGCGACCGGCGGTCTGGAGACGGCCGAACGCATCGAGAAGGACGGCGGTACGGCGGTCGCACTGCGGCTCGACGTGAGTCGAAGCGACACCTTCGACGACTTCAAGACCGCCGTCACGGAGAGCCTGACCGAGCGGTTCGGTCGGACCACCTTCGACTTCCTCGTCAACAACGCCGGCGTCGGACAGCACCCGGTGCCGTTCGAGGAAACGACCGAGGAACTGTTCGACCAGATGTTGCGGATCCACCTCAAGGGGCCGTACTTCCTCACCCAGACCCTCCTGCCGCTGCTCGAGGACGGCGGCGCGATCGTGAACACCAGCAGCAGCTCCGCCCTCGACAACACCAAGCCCGAACCGGGGTACTCGGTCTACGCGAGTGTGAAGGGCGCCCAACTCGTGCTCACCCGCTACCTCGCCAAGGAGTTCAGCGTTCGCGGCATCCGGGTGAACGCGGTCGCGCCGGGTGTCACACGCACCCGACTCGGCGACGACGCGTTCTCGAAGTACCCCGAACTGATCCCGCCGCTGGCGGCTCGCACCGCGCTCGGCCGGATCGGCGAACCCGACGACGTCGGGAAGGTGATCGCCTTCCTCCTCTCCCCCGACGCCGCCTGGATCACCGCCCAAACCCTCGAAGCCTCCGGCGGCTACGACCTCTGACCCCACGCATCACCCCAGTCGGCAGATCGGGCCTCGCGGTACACCTCCTTCGACGCCTTGCTGACAATCAGTCGCTGACGGGCCCCGGTGGCAACACAGAGATCCAGCACAACCTGGCCCTTCGGGCGGGTCGGTCGGGTGATGATGCGGGCCGCGGCGGGTTGGACGGGCGCGCGAGTGGCGACGAGGTAGGTGAACTTCTCGTCCTCGTAGTTGCGCGTGCCCTCCTTGGCGAGGCGATGGAGTTCGGTTCTTGGCAGTCGTACGGCGAAGTGGCACCAGTCGCTCGTGGTCAACGGGCACGCGTGCTGGTGTGGACAGGGTGCGGCGATCGTCATGCCGTGCTGGAGGAGTTGCCGCCGTACGTCGAGGATCCGGTGGAAGCCCCGTGGTGTGCCGGGCTCGACAATCACCACCGTGTCCGCGGTCTCGGCCACGGTGGTGATGAGTCGGTGGCGCGTGGCGTCGGAGAGTTCGTTCAGAACGTAGGCGATCGTGATCAGGTCGACGCGGCGGTCCGGGGTCCAGCGCCGGAGATCGGCAGCGGTCCAGCGTTGGTTGCTGCTGGCAAGGTTCCTGATCAGGCGGCGACCGAGCCGGATAGCGGCCGGTTGACGCTCGACGATCTCGCTGGTGATGGCCGGCCAGACCTCGGCGGCGGCCCAGGCCGCGGCTCCGGTCCCGCCGCCGAGATCCAGGTGCGTGGCGACATCGATGTCCACCGCGAGTAGAGCGGCGCGGATCGCGTGGTAGGTGGCCGGCATGCGGAAGGCGGCGTACGCGAGGCAGTCGAGGTCGTCGGCCATGCCGAGGGTGGTGTCGTCGACCTGCTCGGCGCGGTAGCGGGCCGACATGGCGGCGACGCGAGCGCGCAAGGCGTCGTACCTGACGCCGTTGAGGGCCTGGGTGAGGGCAGCATTCAGTTGTGTGTCCACGATGGACAGCTCCGGTTCGGTCGGTACGGGGTGCGCGTGGGCGCACGGGACCCGCGGCCAACGCCGCGACGTACCAACCGGTCCGGAGTGTTACTGAGCAGACTTACTGATCAGACAAGGAGGGGTCGGTACGGAACCGGATAGCCATGCAGGTCATGACGCACCTCCTCGATCGACTGTTGGGCCGACTGTAGCCAACAGACGGCGCGGAAGGCTTCTGGTTTATCAGCGGCCGAGGGAGGTGCAGATGCAGACCTTGTTGCCTTCCGGATCAGCGAGAACTGTGAAAGCCGGCGCTTCCTTGTCGTAGGTGATCCGGCCACCGGCCGCGACTCCGGCGGCGATGCGTTCCTCGGCGACGTCGTGCGGCACCCAGAGATCGACGTGGAAACGCTGTCGTGGGGTCTCGTGCGCGTCGGTCCCCTGGAACCACAGGTTCGGCACGCGTCCGGTCGGATCGACGACATCGCCGCCCGCAAACCGCTCGGTCCTGCCGGTGAGTACGGCGGCCCAGAACGGACCGACCGCCGCGAGGTCCGCAGTGTCCAGCGCAAGCTCGAACTGTCGCACCTCCAAAGGTTCGGCAGCGAGCCCCATCGACTGGGCGATCGGGCTGATCCGCCGCGCCACGTCGATATCGCGCTGGGTCACCCACGGGAACACGTGCTCGACGCCGTCGTCATCCCGGTAGACGGCATCCTTGCTGATCAGCTTCACATCGACGAACGTGTCCGCGATCCTGACCTCCGCGCAGCCCGCGCCGATGGCCTCCACGAAGCGGAGGCCATCGGCGAAAGACCCGGTCAGGAATCGTCCATGCAGGCCCTGGGCCAGCTTGCGCCAGTCGGCCAGGCCGGCATCCAGGATGGCCTGGGTCGTCAGTGCGTCCATGTCCGTTCCCCAATCACCACAGTGCGTCGAGGCTAGGACACCGCACCGACAAACCTCAGATGAGCACTTCCTTGCCGTCCTCGACCACGATGTCGCCGGTGCCGAGCGAGCCGAAGCCCTCCTGCCGCAGGGTCAGCGACACCACGCCGTTCCGCACCTCTCCGGAGGTGATCTTGTACGTCGACGGTACGGCGCCGTCCTCGAACAGCCGCTTCCCGGTACCGACCACGACCGGGAACTGGATCAGCCGGTAGGTGTCGACCAGGCCGGCGTCGTGCAGCGTGCGGGCGAGTTGCCAGCTCCCGTGGACCTGCAGCTCCCGGCCCGGCTGCTCCTTCAATCGCCGGACCTGGTCGATGATGTCGTCGCCGCGCAGTACGGTCGTGTCGCCCCAGGCCGCGTCGTCGTCGGAGAGGGTGTTGCTGACGACGTACTTCTTCCACGTGTTCAGCGCGGTCGAGACGATGTTGTCCGGCTCGACCGTGACCTGCGACCAGAAGGTCCGCATCATCTCGAACGTCGACCGCCCGAGCAGGATCGCGTCCGCCTCCCGGAACCACCCGTCTACCGGGTCCAGCTGACCCTCACCCGCGTGCGGCACCAGCCAGCCGCCGTGCCCGAATCCGTTGCTCCGGTCCTCGTCCGGTCCACCCGGACCCTGCATGACGCCGTCCAGGCTGACGAAGATGTTGACGCTGAGCTCCATGATTGTCTCCCATGGTGTGTAGGTGCGTTCTCGCCTACGCGTCGAACTGCCTGGACCGGACTCGACATCTCAGTTCTGAGATTTTCCGGACTCCAGTACGGCGAGGTCGCGCTCGGCGTACATCCGGTGCTCCCACTCCTCGCTCAGAATGCAGCCGAGACAGTCGCTGACCTGGTAGCTCTGCGACTCTGGGTATCCGGGCTCTGGCACCGGCTCGGTCATCTCGGTGAGCCGCTCGTCGGTGAGCTCGGCGAACACGGCACGCACCGTAGCCATCCGATCGGCCCGCAGCGCGAGCACCTCGTCGAGTGACGGCTGTACGTCGCGATCACGCGGAACCGGCGGGGTGTCGCGCATCTCGTCATGCGGTAGGTCCAGCGGATCCCACGGCGCCGGGTCGCCGAGGACGGCGCGTCGTACCCAGGCATCCGTGGCGAACACCAGGTGCCGCAGCGTCTGGATGAACGACCACTCCCCGTCCACGGACTCATGCAGCATCGCCGGCGGCAGCTTCCGGGCCCGATCGACCGTCTCACCCCACAACCGCTCCAGCAGCTCCCACGCCTCCCGATACCCGTCGGCATCGGCCGGCCGCATCTTCTCCCGCCCCGGGTGACGACGGTTCAGCTCAGCATCAACCAGCGGTACCACGTCAACACCCCACACCTTCAGATTCCGGATCTCTCCGTCGATCGACACATCCGCCACCAGCGCCCCACGAATCGTCGCCCCCTGCAGATTCACCACATCGAACCGCGCCCCGCCCAGGTCAACGTCATGAAACACCGCCCCCCGCAACGACAACTCCTCAAAACGAGCCCCGCCCAAATCCTCCCGCTTGAACTCACTCATCCCGCCAGCCTGCCGCACCCAACCCGCCGACGACCAGACTGAGCCGCCAGGGCGTTCGCGCATCAGTTGAGGCGGTAGGCGTGGGCTTGGAGGGTGTAGAGCTCGGCGTAGTGGCCGCCGGCGGCTAGGAGGTCGTCGTGGGTACCGGCTTCGGCGATTCGGCCGGCGTGCATGACGACGATCAGGTCGGCGACGCGGACTGTGGTGAATCTGTGGGTGACCAGGAGGGTTATGGCGTTGGTTGTGCGGGCTTGGTGGGCGGCCTCGGCGTAGCGGCGGAAGAGTTCGTGTTCGGTGGTTGGGTCGAGTGCGGAGGTGGGCTCGTCCAGGACGAGTAGTAGGGGTTGGTGGCGCATGAGGCCGCGGGCGATTGCCAGGCGTTGGCGCTGGCCGCCGGAGAGTTCGACGCCGTCGTCCCAGGTGGTGCCGAGCTGGGTGGACAGGCCGTTCGGCAGCGCGTGCAGGACGTCCTCGGCTGCGGCGTCGCGCAGCGCCTGATGGACGCGCGGCTCGTCGTCGACCGCGGCCAAGTCGCCCAGGCCGACGGCCTCGCGGGCGATCAGCTCGAAGTCGGCGAAGTCCTGGAACGCTCCCGACAGCCGCGACCGCCACGCCGCCGGGTCGAACTCGGCGAGATCCTTGCCGTCGACCAGGATCCGGCCGTCGGTCGGGCGATATAGGCCGGTCAGCAGCTTCACGAGGGTCGACTTCCCGGCGCCGTTCTCGCCCACCAGAGCGACCACCGAACCGGCCGGCAGATCGAGATCCACCGAGGCCACCGCGTCCGAGTCCGATCCCAGGTGACGGAACCGGACCGCCTCCAACCGGATCCCGGACTCCAGTTGCCGAGGTGGTTCCGAAGTACCGGCTCCGGAGGTCTGTACGGCGTAATCCTGCAGCCACACGAACCGCGACACGTTCCGCAGCAGGCTGGCGGTGTCCTGGACCGCGTTCGTCAAGATGCCGCTCACGTTCTCCAGCCCACGGACAGCGGTGACCGCGACCACGAGCGCCGCCACCGAGACGGCACCGCGCAGAGCGTCGTAGGTCATCCAACCCAGGACACCGATCGCCGCACCGAAGAACACGCCGGAGATCCCGGCCGACAACAGCGCGCCCTTCCGAGCACCGCGGACCAACGGTCGTTGCCAAGCGGCCGCACTGTCCCGAACCCGATGACGCAACTCCTGCCGCAGTCCGAACACGCGCGCTTCCGCTCCCCCGTCCGGCGACGTGACCAGATCGACCAAGTGTTGCGTCAATCGTGACGGCGCGGCGCTCTCCTCCTCGGCCGCGCGACCCCAGCGCGTGGTCCACCGACCAGTCAGCAACCGCGGGAATCCGAGGGCCGCGAGGATCAGCAGCCGCCAGTCCGCCGTCGCCGCGACGACGAGGATGCCGGTGGCGAACGCCAGGTTGTTCAGGATGTTGAGCAACATGTTGAGCGCACCACCGAGCGTCCCCTGCCCGTCACGCAGGCTCTGAGTGCGATCGAGGTAGTCGGGCGTCTCGAGGTGCTCCAGCGTCGGGACGCGCGCGATCAACTCCGCGATCTTCGCGTCGAAGTCGAACCCGACCCGCTCCATCAGCGCGATCCGCGCATTCGTGCCGACGATGCCCAGCAAGTTCTGCAGGCCGGAGACGGCCACCAGGGCGGCGACAGCGACTAGCATCTGCCCCCGATCGGCCGCGATCGCACCGGCCACGAACAACCCGAGGAACCACGGAGTCGCCGAGCGCAACAGGCGTCCAATGGTCTCGGCCAGACACGACAACGCGAGCCCAGGACTGACGCGGAACGCCGCCGTCAGCACCATCCACACGCCGCGCCTCATCGGAACCGCCCGGCCTGCAAGCGGAACAACGCGGCGAACTGACCATCGGCGGCCATGAGTTCGTCGTAGCTACCGTCCTCCACGATCCCCCGCTCCGGATCCAGTACGACGATGCGCTCAGCGTGCCGCACACTCGACAGCCGGTGCGTCACCAGGATCGTCGTGACACCTGCGGTCATATCCAGGAACCGGTCGAACAGAGCGGCCTCCGTCCGCACATCCAGCGCCGCGGTCGGCTCGTCCAGGATCAGTACGCCGGCGCCACCCGCAACAGCCGTCAACGCGCGAGCCAACGCAACCCGTTGCCACTGACCACCCGACAGCTCGGTGCCACCGTCGTACTCAGGTGAGAGGATCGTCTCCCACCCGACACGCTTCAGCAGTACGCCGCCGGCCGCGTCCGCGAGCGCCTGGTCGAGCAGCGGCTGCTGGTTGCGGATGGCAACAGCTCCGAGGCCGACGTTGTCCCGCAGCGGAAGGTGATAGCGGACGAAGTCCTGGAAGATTGCGGCTACTCGCGGCCGTCCGATGATCTCGTCGGCCGGATCGTTGCCGCCGACTGTGACCGTCCCAGTGTCGGGTCGGTACAGCCCGCACAGCAGCTTGATCAGCGTCGACTTACCAGCACCATTGGCGCCGACGACCGCGATCGACTGACCCGCCGGGATCTCGAGACTGAGCCGGGACAAGGTCGGCTCGGTGCGCGTCGGATACGTGAACGTCACATCCTTCAGCTGCACCTCCAACGCACCTGATGCGCTGGACGAGGTGTGGTCCGCCGGCGTTGCGAGGTCAGTAGACGGCAGCCCGGCCTCGCGGCGGAGCCCGACCAGTCCGGCGACAGTCGCGGCGTACTGTCCAAGCGCCCGCTGCGGGTCCCCGAGGATGCCGAACGCATCCATCGCCAGCACAGCCTGCAGCAGCGTCACCACAGCCGCCACGCCGACCTGCCGATCGGCCACGTCATCCGCCAGCAGCGTCAGCACCCCAGCGATAACCACCGCCGTCACCACGCAACTGACGTACACCGGCCTGAGACCGCGCCGGCGCAAGGGCCACAACTCAGCCATCGCGGACAGCCAGGTGAACCGGTACCGCTCCAGCAACCAGTCCGCCAGCCCGAACAGCCGGACCTCTTTCGCCCACGCCGGCTGCGTCAGCAGACTGCGCACGTACGCCGCCCGCCGCCGAGGACCCGCCGACGTCTGCATCACCCGGTCGAACGACGCGTCCACCCACCGCGTGAACGTCCACGCCATCACCACGAATGAGCCCGCCACCACGAACGGCACCCACCACCGCCACGTCAGCAGTACGGCGAACGCCCCCACACCAGCGAGCCGGGTGCTGAGCACCTGCCACGTGCTGTTCAACCCGAACATGAACGTCCAGTCGCGGGTCGCGTCCACAACAGCCTGCAGGCGACCCGAAAAGCCCGGCGAGTCCAGCAGGTCGAGACCTCGTGGGCGCAGACTCGTCTCGGCGAGCAACTCCAGTACGTACGCCGCCGTCGCAGCCGTCGTCCTCGCGGTCAACCAGCTCACCACCGACGACAGCAACGGACCGCTGATCATCAGCCCGCCCATGACCCCGAACCACGGCCACACCGCCCCATCACCCGACAAGGCGGCAATGAAGTGGCCGATGGCAACCATCAGCCCGGTCCCGACGGCGGCCTCCAAAGTCACGACGACGCCAGTCACGAGCATCCAGCCCGGGCAGGCGCGCCACATCACCCTGACCTGCAGCCAGTACCGGCTCACGTGGTCAGCTCGAGCGCGGGCGTCGAGAGGGGGCGGCGGCACCACGTCAGCGTAGCGACTATGAAGCCCCCGGCTAAAAGGTTTTGCGGCCCGCCAGCGCGGCTGCTGTACTCGTGTCGGTAACAGCAGGTGTCCAGTCAAAGGAGTACAGCAATGCGACCTCGCTTCATGTCTGTCGCGGACCGTACTGACACCTGTTCAAAGGACATGAAGCTTTGTGAAATTACTGAACCTCGGGATCCTGGCGCATGTCGACGCCGGTAAGACGAGCCTGACCGAGCGGCTGCTCTACGCCGCCGGGGTCATCGACGAGATCGGCAGCGTCGACGACGGCAGCACCCAGACCGATTCCCTCGCGCTGGAACGCCAGCGCGGTATCACCATCAAGTCGGCGGTCGTGTCCTTCACGATCGGCCAGGCCGACCCCGTCACGGTCAACCTGATCGACACCCCCGGTCACCCGGACTTCATCGCCGAGGTGGAGCGGGCGCTCAGCGTGCTCGACGGCGCCGTGCTGGTCATCTCGGCGGTCGAGGGCGTCCAGGCGCAGACCCGCGTGCTGATGCGGACCCTGAAACGACTCCGCATTCCGACGCTGATCTTCGTCAACAAGGCCGACCGGGCCGGCGCGCAGTACGAGCCGGTGCTGAAGTCGATCGCGGACAAACTCTCCACCGCGATCGTGCCGATGGGTTCGGCCGGCGGTCTCGGTACCCGGCCGGCGACCTTCACGCCGTACGGGCCGAGTGATCCGTACGGCGACCTGCTCGAGGTGCTCGCCGAGCACGACGACCAACTGCTGGCAACGTTCGTGGAGAACGAGAAGGCCGTGTCGTACGACGCGCTGCGCCGTCGGCTCGCCGTCCAGACGAAGCAGGCACTCGTGCACCCGGTGTACTTCGGCTCCGCGATCACCGGCGCCGGGACGGACGCCCTGACCGAGGGCATCCGCGAGCTCCTCCCCCTCGCCTCCGGCTCCCCCAGTGAGCCGGTCGACGGGTCGGTCTTCAAGGTCGAACGCGGCCCGGCCGGCGAGAAGGTCGCCTATGTCCGGATGTTCGGCGGTACGGCGCACGTCCGCGAACGACTGCGGTTCGGGACCGGCGGCGAGGCGAAGCTGACCGCGCTCGAGGTCTTCGGTTCACCGCCGACAGCCGAGGTGCGAGCCGGTCAGATCGGCAAGCTGTGGGGTCTGGCCGACATCCAGATCGGCGACCGCATCACCTCGACCACACACGAAGCGGGCCCGGTAGCCGGCGGGTTCTTCGCGCCGCCGACGCTGGAGACGGTGATCTCGCCGGTCCAGCGGTCCGACAAGGGCAATCTGCAGGTCGCGCTCACCCAGTTGGCCGAGCAAGACCCGCTGATCAACCTGCGCCAGGACGACCTGCGGCAGGAGACCTCCGTGTCCCTGTACGGCGAGGTGCAGAAGGAGGTCATCCAGACGACCCTGGTGACCGAGTTCGGCATCGACGTCGAGTTCCGGGAGACGACCACGATCTGCGTCGAGCGGATCGACGGTGTCGGACAGGCGGTCGAGTTCAAGAAGAAGGACCAGAACCCGTTCCTGGCCACGATCGGGCTGCGGGTGGAGGCGGCGCCGGTGAATGCCGGGGTGACGTTCGAGCTCGAGGTCGAGCTCGGGTCGATGCCGTACGCGTTCATCAAGGCGGTCGAGGAGACGGTCCGCGAGACGCTCGGGCAAGGCGTCCACGGCTGGCAGATCCCGGACGCACGAGTGGTGATGACGCACTCGGGCTACTCGGCGCGGCAGAGTCACGCCCACGCCGTGTTCGACAAGAGCATGTCGAGCACGGCCGGCGACTTCCGCTTCCTCACGCCGCTGGTCCTGATGACCGCGCTCCAGCAGGCCGGTACCACGGTCCACGAGCCGATGCACCGCTTCCAGCTGGAGATCCCGACCGACACGACGCGCGCCGTACTGGCCGCTCTCGCCCGTCTCCGGGCCATCCCGCAAGTGCCGGCCCTGGCCGCCGAAACCTCAACCCTGGAAGGAGAGATCCCGGCAGCCGCCGTCTACCAACTCGAACAGCAACTCCCCGCCCTCACCCGGGGCGAAGGCGTGCTGGAATCGGCGTTCGAGCGCTACCAACCGGTGACCGGCCCGATCCCGGAGCGCCCACGCACCGACCACGACCCGTTCAACCGCCGGGAGTATCTCCTGCACGTTCAGCGGCGGGTCTGATGCCGTGGACCACGGTTGCGCCGAGTTCGTCGTCGGAGGTGATGTCAGCGGCGAGGCCGTGCTCGCGCAGCACGGCCCTCGCCAGCGGGGCCTGGTGCTCGCTCATCTCGAAGAACACGTGACCACCGGGGGCGAGCCACTCAGGCGCGGCCGAGGCGACCCGTCGCAAGGTGGCCAGGCCGTCCGGGCCGCCGTCGAGGGTGACATGGGGTTCGTAGAGACGAGCCTCCGGCGGCAGCAACCGGATCTCGTTGGTCGGCACGTACGGCACGTTCGCCAGGAGTACGTCGATCCGGCCGCGCAACTCGTCCGGCAACGCGGCGAACAGGTCGCCCTGGTACACCGACCCACGCCATGGCACCAGATTGCGCCGGGCGCAGGCGACCGCGGCCAGCTCGATGTCGGCGGCATACAGGGAGACCGGCCGCTCGGCGGCGACGGCGACGCCGAGCGCACCGGATCCACAGCCCAGGTCGACGACCACCGCTCCCGGCTGAGTGACCCGCAGGGCCTCCTCGACCAGGAACTCGGTACGGCGACGTGGGATGAACACACCGGGATCGACAGCGATCCGCACGCCGCGGAACGACGCCCAGCCCAGCACGTGCTCGAGCGGCAACCCCGCCGCCCGCCGCTCGACCATCGCGCCGAGCTCGGACATATCCCGAGCGGTCGAGGCGATCAGCGCGGCCTCGTCCTCGGCGAAGACGCAACCGGCCGCACGCAGCCGGTCGACGACGTGCGTGAGGTCAGCGGAAGGAACAGAAGATACAGACACGGAAACCCTTCAGAACGAGGCTCCCGCAGTCAGCGAACGATGCTGACCACTCGAGGCGGGAGCAACCAACCTGCTCTACCGGTGATCGGTCCCACCTCCTTCAGTCCGTCGTACTGTTGCCGCTCACCATACCCCGAGCCCATCCGCCCCGCTGGGCATTACCCGAAAGCGTTCACCCTGGTGAGCTCGGCCGACACCGTCCACAACCGCGCCGCGGACGCTGGGTCGATCGCGTACGGCCGCACGCCCGGGTTTTCGTCGGTGGAGACCTCCGCGATCTCACAGTCCTCGCAGAACACGCCGCCGAGCCCGTCGAGTTGTGGCGAGGTCGCGGCCCACACCTGGGTCGCGGCGCCCTGCTCCGGTGTCTTGAACCCCGGGTTCAGCGGGTTGCCGTCCGCGTCGATCCAGCCGTAGCCGACCATCTCCTCGCGGGTCAGGTGCCGCTGCAGCGGGGTCAGGATGCCGCCCGGGTGCAGCGCGAACGCCCGCACCCCCGAGTCCTTGCCGAGGGCATCGAGCTGGACGGCGAACAGTACGTTCGCGGTCTTCGCCTGCCCGTAGGCCTCCCACTTGTCGTACCCCTGCCGGAACTCGAGGTCGTCCCAGCGGATGTCCGAGCGCCGGTGCCCGGTCGACGACACCGACACGACGCGTGCGCCGGCGTCCGCCGCGAGCGCCGGCCAGAGCCGGTTCGCCAGCGCGAAGTGGCCGAGGTGGTTCGTCGCGAACTGCGCCTCCCAGCCCGGCCCGACCCGGGTCTCCGGGCTCGCCATGATCGCCGCGTTGTCGATCAGGATGTCGATCGACCGCTCGGACGCGAGGAACCGGTCGGCGAACGCCCGCACACTGTCCAGGTCCCCGAGATCCAGCTCGTCGATCTCGACCCCGTCGACCCCGGCCAGCGCCTCGCGCGCAGCATCCGGCCGACGAGCCGGTACGACGACCTGCGCACCGGCCTTCGCCAACGCTCGCGTGGTCTCCAGCCCGAGCCCGGAGTACCCACCGGTCACGATGGCGAGCTCCCCGGTCAGCTCCATCCCCCGCAGTACGTCGTCCGCCGTACTGTCGTGCCCGAATCCCGACCCGATCTTGTGCTGTCCAGTCATGTCTCGGACCCTACGGACTAGAGCGCACTCTAGGTCAAGCGTCGAGGTGTGGGTTCTCGCGGAGGGACTCGACCAGTCGTTGCAGGGCGGGGTTGGGGCTGTCGGGGCTCCAGCAGGCGTGGAGGGTGACCGAGTGGGCGTCGGCCGCGTCCAGTTCGCGGTAGCGGACGCCTTCGACGCCCATCGCCATGATCGACCGCGGGATCAGGGCGCAGCCGAGGCCGGCCCGCACCAAGGCAAGCATCGTCGGCACCTGTGAAGCCAGTTGGCTCACCGCGTAGCGGTCCATCCCGATCATTGCCGCGCAGATGTCATGCAGGTACTGCGACCCTTCCGGGCTGTACCCGATGTAGTCGTCGGTGACGTCCACCAACGCGACCGGCCCCTCCCCGACCGCCAGCGGATGATCGGCCGGTACGGCGAGCACCAGGTCCTCGGAATGCACCAGCACGGACTCGAACCCGGCCGGGATCGGCGGCCGCACGAGCCCGATGTCGATCTCCATGTTCGCCAGCGCCTCGAACTGATCCGGGCTGACCAGTTCGGTCAGCTCCGACGTCACCGCCGGTGTCCGCTTCCCGACCATGGTGAGGAAATCGGCCAGGACGGCGTACGCCCCGATCGCGGTGAACGCGATCCGCAGCGTCCCGGTCTGCCCGTCGGCCGCGCGCCGCGTCGCCTCCGGAGCCACCTCGAGAAGCGCGAGCACGCGCCGGGCGTGCTCGAGGAAGACATCGCCGGCCGCGGTCAGCCGCACTCCCCTGCCGGTCCGGTCGAACAGTCGTACCCCCAGCGTCCGCTCCAGTCCTTGGATCTGGCGGGTCAGCGGCGGCTGGGTGATGTTCAGCCGCTGCGCCGCCTTGCCGTAGTGCAGCTCCTCGGCGACGGCGACGAAACCACGCAGTTGCTGCAGCGAGAGATCCATGGGTCGCACCGTACCCATACCCGGGCGGTATCGGTCAATACGAAATCGGGCTTGGACCTGCATAACGGAAAGCGCCTACCGTCAAGGCAACGCCCATCCCGAAGGAGCCCACAAGGTGCCCAGACTCGCTGCCCTGTTCACACCCGAACGTGCCGACGACGTGGTCGACCCGCAGACCCGCCGGCTGCTGGAGGACCGCTTCGAGGTGGTCTGGGCCGGGGCCGAGCACGCCGCCGGCCCGGGATCGCCCGGCAAGCCGCCGGCACTCGACCCGGCAGCGCTTCCCGGTCTGGTCGCCGGTGCCGACGTCCTGCTGACCAGCTGGGGTACGCCGCACCTCCCCAAGGGGCTGTGGTCCGACGGCAGCGGTCCCAACGTGGTCGCGCACGCGGCCGGCTCGGTCAAGAACCTCATCGATCCGGTCATCCTCGAGCAGGGTGTCGCCGTCTTCTCCGCCGGACCGCGGATCGCCTGGTCGGTCGGCGAGTACTGCCTGGCTGCCATGCTCACGCTCGCCCGCCGTCTGCCTCGCTTCGACCAGGCGATCCGGCAGGGCGGCTGGAAGCAGACCGCCTTCCGCGGTCACGAACTGGCCGGCGCCAAGGTCGGCATCATCGGCGCCAGCTCGACCGCCCGCGCGCTGATCACCCTGCTCACACCGTTCGGCTGCGACCTCGCCGTCTACGACCCGTACCTCACCGCCGAGCGCGCGGACCAGCTCGGAGTCCGCACCACCACCCTCGAGGACACACTGCAGAGCACCTTCGTCAGCATCCACGTCCCGAACGTCCCCGAGACCAAGGGCATGATCACGCGCAAGCTGATCGAGCAGCTGCCCGACGAGGCGATCCTGATCAACTCGTCCCGCGGCCCCGCGATCGACCAGCAGGCCCTCCTCGACCACGTCCTCGACGGACGCCTGTACGCCGCTCTCGACGTCTACGACCCCGAGCCGCCGACCTTCGACGCGACCATCCTCGAAGCGTCGAACCTGCTGCTGAGCCCGCACATCGCCGGTGACACCGCCGAGGGTCACCTGGCGCTCGCCGGTTACGTGCTCGCCGACGTACTGAAGTGGCTCGAGGACGGCTCCCGCGGCCCGAGCTTCGTCGATCCGGCCAGCTGGTCGATCGCGGCCTGAGAGGACGAGACTCATGTCGCGGATCAAACAGGTCGAGGTGTTCCCGGTCGCGGTCCCGTTCGCGCGCCGGTTCGTCCTCGGCAGCGGCGCGGTCGGCTCACCCGGTGAACGACCGGATCAGGCCACCGCCGTCATCTTCGTGAAGCTGACCACCGAGGACGGTGTGGTCGGCTGGGGTGAGCAGCGGGCACTGCCGACCTGGAGCTACGAGACCGCCGAAACGATGGCCGTGGTGATCAAGCGCCACCTCGCGCCGATCCTGCTCGAACTCACGCCGTTCGACGTCGAGCTGTTCCACCAGCGCGCCGCCAAGCGGCTCAGCCCCGCGGTCTCGAACGGCTTCCCGTTCGCCCGCGCCGCCGTGGACGTCGCGATGCACGACGCGGCCGGCAAGCTGGCCGGCGTACCGGTGCACGCGCTGCTCGGCGGCAAGGTGTACGACGAGATCCCGCTCTGCTCCGCGATCGGGGTCGGTGACCAGGACGCCGTCCGCGAACATGCGCTGCAGTCGTCGGACTATTCGGCGTACAAGGTCAAGATCGGCGGTGACCTGGACGCGGACACCGCAGCGATCGAGACCGTCGCCGAGGTAGCCGGCGGCAAACCGTTGTGGCTCGACGCCAACCAGTCCTACCGGCCGAGCCTGCTGAAACAACTCCTAGACCGTACGGCGGGAATCCGCACGATCCACTGTGTCGAGCAGCCGGTGCCGAGCACCGACACGCTGGCGATGCAGCGCCTGCGCGGACTGATCGACCTGCCGATCGCGATCGACGAGGGCAGCTTCTCCGCCCAGGACCTGGCCCGGGCGATCCGGCTGGACGCCGCCGACCTGGTCGTCGTCAAGGTGTGCAAGTCCGGCGGCCTGCGCAACGCCCTGAAAACCGCCCAGACCGCCCTGGCCGGCGGTCTCGAGATCCTGGCCAGCGGCCTGACCGACTGCGGTGTCGCCTTCGCGGCCGCACTGCACGTGTTCAGCCAGCTCGACCTCGCCCTGCCCGCCGAGCTGAACGGGCCGGAGCTGCTCTCCGACCTGTACGTAGAGGGGCTGACCATCACCAAGGCCGTCGCCACGGTCCCCACCGCCCCCGGGTTGGGCGTCCTGGTCGACGAGGAGCGGATTCGCGCCGAGTCGATCGACCTTGACTACAGCTGAGGAGTAGCCATGCAGCAGAGGCTGTCCCGCCGCAGCTTCCTCGAACTCACCGGCCTGGCCGGACTGGGCGCGGCCGTGGCCGGCTGCTCGTCCGGACCACCGGCCGGCGCCGCCACCTGGGCGATGTGGTCGAGCAGCGCGGCGGAGAAGAAGGTCTGGGAGGACTTCAGCAAGTACGTCGAACAACAGCTGAAGGTGAAGTCCGTCCCGACCCTGACCCCGTCCAACGGATATCCGACCAAACTCGATCTGCAGCTTGTCAGTGGTACGGCCGGCCTGGTGACCGCGATCAACGGCACGCTGATCCCGACGTACGCCGCCCGTGGCGCGCATCGGCCGTTGGACGACCTGATCGAGGCCGACCCCGACTTCGACCTGGACGACTTCTACCAGCCGAGCCGCCGGATCTCGAGCTTCAACCAGAAGACGTACGCGATCGGCTTCGACGTCGCGCCGACCGTCATGTACTACAACAAGACGCTGCTGCAGAAGGCCGGGATCGATCTGCCGTCGCGGACCGAACCGATGTCGTGGGCAACGTTCCGGGACCTCGCGATCGAGCTGACCAAGGCACCGGACCAGTACGGCTTCACCTGCGCGCCGGCCATCGACGACCTGGTGTCGTGGATCTACTGCGCCGGCGGCAACGTGATGAACGACGACGCGACCCGGAGCACGCTCGGCGACCCGGAGGCGATGGAGGCGCTGCAGTTCGTCATCGACCTGTTCGTGAAGGACAAGGTGACGCCGCCGATCAAGAACCTGGTCACCGAGAGCTCACTGTCGAACTTCCTGGAGGGCAACGTCGCCTTCATGCAGAACGGGCCGTGGCAGGTGGTCAACGTCCGCAAGGCCAAGTTCGACTGGGACATCATCCCGTTCCCGGCCGGCGCGGTCGGCAGCACGCCGCGGGTGTCCGGATCCAGCTTCGCGATTCCATCGGGGGTTCGCGAGGGTGCCGATCTGGACCTCGCCTGGAAGCTGCTGAAGACACTGACCAGCACCGGCGCCCTCGACATCTACGCCAAGGCCGGCCGCAACAACCCGGCCCGGCTGAGTGCGGGCAGCGCGTTCCAGCCGCCGCCGGACAACCTCGGCATCGTCCAGCAGATCCTGGCCGGCAAGGTCGCCGGCGGTCACGCGTTCGACGTCACCACGAACTGGAACCAGGTCAAGCAGTTGCTCGGCCAGGACCTGCCCAGGACGTTCCTCGGCCAGGTCACCGTCCCCGACGCGATCACCGGCTTGACCCCGCGTCTCGACGTACTGATGCGGCAGCACCAGGACAACATCCGCCAAGCCACCGCAAGGAAGGGGTGATCACGATGGCCACAACCACAACCACAACCACCGCCACTGCGCCGGCGACCGCGGCACCGCCACGTCCCGCCTCGAAACCGACGCCGCGCTGGCGCAACCGCGAGTCGCTGACGGCCTGGCTGTTCATCCTGCCCAGCCTGATCGGCTTCCTCGTCTTCACCGCCGGGCCGGTCGTGGCCGCCGGGGTGATCTCGCTGCTCGACTGGAACCTGTTCAGCTCACCGACGTGGGCGGGGCTGAGCAACTTCGCCCGGCTGGGTCCCGACCCGACGTTCTGGTCGGCGCTGGGCAACACGGCGTACTTCACCTTCCTGAGCGTGCCGCTGACGATCCTGGTCAGCCTCCTGCTGGCGCTGCTGCTCAACCAGGGCCTGCACCGGATCGCGGTCTTCCGCTCGTTGCTGCTGTTGCCGTACGCAACCATCACGGTGGCGGTCGCGTTCGTCTGGATCTGGCTCTACATCCCGCACGACGGCCTGGTGAACGCCGTGCTCGGGGTGTTCGGGATCACCGGCCCGGCCTGGCTGATCTCGGACAACTGGGCGATGCCGGCACTGGTCGTGATGAGCGTGTGGAAGAGCTTCGGGTTCGGCATGGTGGTGTTCCTGGCCGGGTTGCAGGCGATTCCGCAGCAGCTGTACGAGGCGGCCCGGGTGGACGGCAGTTCGCCCTGGCAGAGCTTCCGCAATGTGACGCTGCCGATGCTGTCGCCGGCGCTCTTCTTCGTCATCGTGACGTCGATCATCGGGTCGTTCCAGGTCTTCGACCAGGCGCTCATCATGACCAACGGCGGGCCGGGTACCCGCACCACGACGCTCGTCATGTACATCTACCGGACCGGGTTCGAGAACTACGACCAGGGCTATGCGGCCGCGCAGTCGCTGGTGCTGTTCGCCTTCATCGTCGTGATCACCGCGGCCCAGTTCCTGCTGCAGCGGAGGCTCGTGCACTATGACAACTGAAGCGCTCCCCGTGGTCTCCAACAAGGTTGCCGTCCGCAAGCTGATCGTCTTCGCCTGCTTCCTGGTCACCGCGGTCACGCTGATCCCGGTCGTGATGATGGTGCTGGTCGCGTTCCAGTCCGACGCCGAGTCGATGGCGGCGAAACCGTCGTTCTGGCCGAGCAGCTGGCACCCGGAGAACCTCACCCGCGCGTTCGACCTGGTGCCGCTCGGCAAGTACCTGCTCAACACCGTGTACTTCGCCGCCGGCACGACCCTGCTGGAAACGGTCACGGCCGCGCTCGCGGCGTACGCGTTCGCCCGGCTGAACTTCCCCGGCCGGAGCTGGCTGTTCGGGATCTACCTCGCCACCTTGATGATCCCGTCGCAGGTGACGCTGATCCCGCAGTTCGTGCTGGTCGCGAAGCTGCACGGTATCGACACCTGGCCCGGGATGATCCTGCCGCACGCGTTCACCGCGATCGGAGTGTTCCTGCTGCGGCAGTTCTTCCTGGGCATCCCGCGCGACTACGAGGAGGCCGCCCGCCTGGACGGCGCCAACCGCTGGCAGGCGTTCGTCCGGATCATCGTGCCGCTGGCGGTCCCGGCGATCGCGACGCTCGCGGTGTTCAAGTTCATCGGTCAGTGGAACAACCTGCTCTGGCCGCTCATCATCTCCAACAGCGACGCGACCCGTACGGCGTCCGTCGGGCTGCAGGTGTTCCAGGACACCAACGGCACCCAGTGGAACCTGTTGCTGATGGCAGCCACCGTCACCACCGTTCCGCTGATCATCGTCTTCTTCCTGACCCAACGCTGGTTCGTCCGAGGCATCACCATGAGCGGTCTGGGAGGCCGCTGACCTATGACCTATCTCTGGTCCGTCTTCACCAAACCCTGGTCCGGCCTACCCGGTGACGAGCTCGGCCGGCTCGTCGCCGGGCTCGGCTTCACCGGTGCCGAGATCCCGGTCCGCGACACCGCCTACGTCACGCCCGCCACGGCCGAGGCCGAGCTGCCGAAGTTCACCGAGCAGTTACGGGCCGAAGGCATCGAACCGATCAGCATCGCGAGCGACCTGTCCGAGCGCGTCTTCGCTGCTTGTGCGCAGGCCGGCGTACCGATGATCCGGATCATGGCCGAGCTCGGCCCGGACGGCTACGCGGCATCGGTACGACGTACGCGTGGATTGCTCGAGGAGGCGGCCGTCCTCGCCGCTCACTACGACGTACAGGTAGGGATCCAGCCGCATCACGGCAAGTTCGTGCCGTCGACGCTCGGCGTACTACAGCTGCTCGATGGCCTGCCCGATCACTTCAAGCTGGTGTGGGACGCGGCCCACGACGCACTCGCCGGTGACGATCCCGCGGTGACACTCGAGCTCGGCGTCGACCGGCTCGGCATCGTCAACCTCAAGAACGCGAAGTACATCGAGACCGACAGCGGCTGGAAGACGTACTTCGTCCAAGGCGACGAAGGGATGTCCGACTGGTCGGCCGTCTTCGCCACGTTGCAACGACTCGGGTGGACCGGGCCGATCTGCCTGACCGGGCAGTACTCCGATCCCGCCGTACCAGTGGAGGAGCGGCTCGGGAAAGATCTTCGGACCGCTCGTGTCACATCTTCCGGCCAGGCTCCGTCAGGAGGGTGAAGACAACAACTCACCTGATGGAGAACCTCCCATGACTGCTCGGATCACCAACCCCGCACTGCTGCTCCCGGACGCCAACAAGGGCGTGCAGAACATCTACAAGGCCGTGATGCAAGGAGGCGTGACCGGGCCCACGCTCGAGCTGGTGCACCTGCGGGCCAGCCAGATCAACGGCTGCGCGCCCTGTGTGTTCGGTGGCGTGAAGTCGGCCCTGAAGAACGGCGAGACCGACGAGCGACTCCACCAGGTCGTGGCCTGGCGTGAGTCGGACCTGTTCACCGACGCCGAGCGCGCGGCGCTGGCGCTGACCGAGGTGACCACCCGGATCGCGGACCGGCCGGAATCGGTGACGGACGAGGTCTGGGCCGCCGCCGCGGAGCACTTCGACGAGAAGCAGCTGGCCGCGATCGTCTTGATGATCGGGCTGACCAACATGTTCAACCGGATCAACGCCGCCACCCGGGAGCCGGCCGGCGCGACCTGGTAGTTGAGTAGGTTGAGAGCGCCGGTGTCGAGGACGGCACCGGCGCTCCGACGTACCAGGTAACCGGAACCGGAGGCACTGATGAAATACATGCTCTTGATCTACGGGAACACCGACACCTGGGACGCCCTGCACGCGGAGGGGATCGACCACGTGCTCGACCAGCACCGCCGGCTCGCCGAGGAGCTGAAGGCGAACGGCGAGTACGTCGACGGCCTCGGACTGACCACCGCGAACGCCCGCGTGGTCCGGGTCAACGAGGGCGTGCCGGCCGTCACCGACGGACCGTTCACCGAGGCCAAGGAAGTGCTGGCCGGCTACTACCTGGTCGACTGCAGTCCGGAGCGGGCGCTGGAGATCGCCGCCCGCTTGCCGGAGGCGCGGTTCTCGCCGATCGAGATCCGCTCGTTCACGGATCCGATGGAGAACTAGGGCTGCTCCAGGGACTTGCCGGCCTCAGCTGGGCGTTGACACCTGAGACCGGCGAGTCACTGACTCAGCCCATGTGATGGGCCCTGACGTTGTTCAGCTGGGGTCGCTCGACGCGAGGATGACCCCACCTGAGGCGGGCTGATCACCCATGCCCCGGCCACCCTGGACGAACACCGTAGCGCCCTGCTCTGGCGCCGTGGCGCCCTCACCGAGTCGTAGCGTGGTGGTCAAACCGTTGCTCAACCTCAGCACCGCCACGCGTCGCGGATTCACCGACGGGATCGACGAGTTCACCTCGTGGATGCCGGTGCAGACCGCCGGTTGGATCGAAGCCCGACCGAGTCCTGCCTTGCCGTGACTCCTCACATCACGGCACTGCTCGGCGAGCCTTGTCATCGCTGACACACTTCCCCCTTCTCTCATCGTTGTCCCCGAGTGGCGGATTGGCGCGACTGCCGTGACACGACCTTGACACGCGCCGTACGACGGCAGCAGTCGCACACTCCCCCGTCCTTCCCGCACCCGGAAACGACGCGGAAGTGATCAGCAGAGCCTTGCTGAGAGTGACGACGTTTTCAAGGGATCGTGACAGGAATCCCGCGTACCGGAACCGATGTCCAGCTTTTACGGTGCACCGAAACGCGCGATGGCAAGCGCCCACTTAAAGCACTGGTCTTACTGGACTTGTCGCGCCTTACTGACCACCGAAGCCGGTGGTTGCGATTCCCTTGATGATCTGGCGCTGGAAGAAAAGGAACACCAGTACGAGCGGCAATGCGGCCAGGATCGCCGACGCCATGTTCTGCGCGTACTGCAAACCATAGGCGCTCTTCACCGTCTGCAGGCCGACCGGCAGCGTCATCAGGTCCGCGTCGGTGGTGACGATGAACGGCCAGAGGAAGTTGTTCCAGGCACCGATGAACACGAAGATCGCCACCGCCGCGAGGATCGGCCGCGACAACGGCAGCACGATCGACCAGAACACCCGCAGCCGGTTCGCGCCGTCCACCCGGGCGGCATCTTCCAGTTCCACCGGGATCTGGTCGAAGAAGCGTTTGAGAATCAGCACCATCGCCGGTGCGAAGGCCTGCGGCAGGATGATGCCCCAGTAGGTGTCGACCAGGTCGAACGCGAGCATCTGCCGGAACAACGGCACGATCAGCAACTGCGGCGGGATGATGATGGCCGCGATGATCGCCGCGTACAGCCACCGCCGGCCGCGGAACTCGATCCGCGAGAACGCGTACCCAGCGAGTGCCGACGTCGCCACCGTGATGAAGGTGATTGCGACAGAGGTGATCAGGCTGTTCCAGGCCCAGGCCGGGATGTCACCGCCCGACAGGACTTTCCGGTAGGCGTCGAAGCTGAATCCGTCCGGCGGATTCAGCGTGATCGTCGACGCACCCGCGTCGGCCTCGCTTTTCAGCGAGGTCAGCACGGCCCATCCGAACGGCACCAGCCAGGTCGCCGCCAGGAACGCCAGCACCAGCAAGGCGACCATTCTGGACACGCCCCAGGGATTTTCGCCAGGCTTGTGACCTTGTTTGACGTTGCGACTCAGAACATATGTGGTCATGGGGCCTCCCGGCCTGGACTGAGGAGCGGAGGGAGCGAAGCGACTGGAGTGACGAGGGAAGGCCGGGAGGCCCCATGACCCCGCCGGCGCCGAAGGCCCGGCCATTCAGTACCGACTCCGGCGGTTGATCAGTTTGTACTGCGCGATCGAGATCAGCACGATGATCGCGAAGAACAGGTAGGAGATGGCCGACGAGTAGCCGAACCGGTAGCCGGTGAAGCCGGACTCGTAGATGTACTGCACGATCGACCGGGTCGAGCCGGCCGGACCGCCGTTGGTCAGCATGTAGATCTGGTCGAAGACCTTCAGCGACGCGAGGATCTGCAGCGTCAGGATCAGCGCGGTCGTCGGCGCCAACTGCGGGATCACGATCGAGAACAACTGCCGCCACTTCCCGGCACCGTCGATCGCGGCCGCCTCGAACTGCTGCTCCGGGATGTTCTGCAACGCGGCCAGGTAGAGCAGGAAGTTGAACCCGATCGTCCACCACAGCGTGGTGACCACGACCGAGATCATCGCCACGTTCGGATCCTGCAACCACGCCACCGGCGCGACCCCGAACTCGGCCAGGACGCCGTTGATCAACCCGAGCTTCGGGTTGTACATCCAGCTCCAGAACATCACCACGACCGTCGAGGCGAGCAGGTACGGCAGGAAGAACGACAACCGCCACAACCAGCGCCCCGGCAACCCGAGGTTCACCAGCAGCGCGAGCGCGAGCGAGAGGACGACGAGCGGGATCGTGCTGAGCACCGTGAACCACACGGTGTTCCCCAGCGAACGCCACATGTCCGGGTCCTGCAGAGCCTCGGTGTAGTTGGCGAACCCGAGCAGTTTCCCGCCCGACCCGGTCAGCGTCTGACCGGTGAAACTCAGGACGAGACCGTACACGGCCGGCACGACCAGGAAGAGGACGAACAGGACGCCGTCACCACCGGTCATCAGGTGCCAGTAGCTGAGGTCGGCCGTCGAGCGGGAGGCACTCGGCGAGCAGCCGAGCAGCAGTCCGCCGCCGGCCAGGGCGGCCGCTCCGGACAGCAAGCGGCGCCGGGAAATCTGTGTCATTCGGTCACTCCTTGGGAGGGCGGGACCGATCATTACATCGTTAGAACGTGGCGACAAGACTCCCCAATGTAGTTTTTTGAGGAAAGTTGTCGGTTAGCGTGCGGTGCTGGCGCGCTCGACGATGCGGTGCGGGATGATCACGCGCCGTGGTGCGGCGTCCCGATCGGCCATCCGCTCGGCGAGCAGGTCGAGCGCCGACCGGACGAAGTCCCGCCGGTCGAAGTCGACCGTCGTCAGCGGCGGGATCATGAACTGGCTCTCGAGGATGTTGTCGAACCCGGCCACCAGCGTCTGCTCCGGGACGCCGATCCCCGCGGTCCACAACGCCGCCAGCGTCCCGGAGGCCACCGTGTCGGTGAAGCAGAAGAACGCATCCGGCAACTCGTGCTCAGTCAGGTACTTGCCGACGACGGTCGCCGCACCTTCCGGACGCCACCGGTCCAGGTTGATCTCGAGCTCCGGATCGTTCGGTACGCCGGCCTCCTCGAGCGCCTGCCGATAACCCGCCGTACGCAGTCTCGATGCCGCCGTACCAGGAGCGTTCGCGGTGCCCCCGAGGACGCCGACACCACTGGATCCGCGCGGGATCTCCGGCGTACCGACGGCTGCGATTCGTCGGCAGCCCTGCGCCAGCAGGTGTTTCGTCATGTCCCGCGCCGCGGCCACGTTGTCGATCGCGACCTGACTGACCAGGTCCTGGTCCACGTCACCGATCAGTACGACGGGCGGCAGCGGACCGGCCGTCGTCACCGCGCTGTCGTCCAGGTTCACCGGGTTGAGGATCAGGCCGTCGACGAGGTGCGCACGACCCTTCGACAGCAGCTCGAACTCGCGGTTCGGCTCGGCCGCGGTCTGCTCGATCTGCACACCCCAGCCACGCTCGTGCGCCAGTTCGACGACGAGATAGGTGATCTCCGCGGAGTA
Source organism: Kribbella sp. NPDC049174 (assembly GCF_043197365.1). NCBI lineage: Bacteria > Bacillati > Actinomycetota > Actinomycetes > Propionibacteriales > Kribbellaceae > Kribbella > Kribbella sp. NPDC049174. Next base: position 1,916,151 of record NZ_JBICSZ010000001.1, read on the forward strand.
CGGCCGCAGCAGGTCGGGCAGGGCGAGCGCGATCATCCCGGAGCGGCCGTTGCGCAGACCGCGCGCGCTCATGTTCGGTACGTAGTCGAGCTCGCTCAGCGCCTGCTCGACCCGGGCGCGGGTCTCCGGCCGGACGAAAACGACGCCGTTGATGACGTTCGACACCGTCTTCGGGGACACCCCGGCCAGCTTGGCGACGTCTTTGACGGTGGCACGCATGCGGCCATTGTCACACCTGGCGACGTTGTCATGAATTCAGCGGCTGGTCAGCGCGCCACCGTTCACGTGCAGCACCTGACCGGTGATGTGCCGGCCGCCGGGCGAGGCGAGGAAGTGGATCGTCTCGACGATGTCGGTCACCGTGCCTTCGCGTTTCGTCATCGTTGCCTCTAGCAACCACGCGCGCCGCTCCGCGGTCAGTCGCCCCTGGAAGAACTCGGTGTCCGCGGTGAAGCCGGGCGCGACCACGTTCGAGGTGATGCCACGCGGGCCGAGGTCCGCGGCGACATCGAGATTCCAGGTTGCCAGCGCAGCCTTGGACGCGCCGTACGACCCCGGTCCGCGGGCGCCGGCGATCGATCCGAGGTGCACGACGGCGGTCGTCAGCCGTGGCGCGAGGGCGGTGGTGGTGAGAACTGCCGACAGCAGATTCGCCTCGAGATTGGCCAGCCAGTTTGCCTTCAACTGCTGGAGTCCGCCCTGCTCACGACCGAAGTCGGTGTTGCCGCCGGCATTGTTCACCAGTACGTCGACCTGCTCCGGCAACTCGTCGAGCAGACGCTGGACCTGCGCGGGATCGGTCGCGTCGCACACCACTCCCCTGGCTCCAAGATCGGCGGCCGTCTTCGCCAGCACGTCTTCGCGACGGCCGGTGATCACCACGTCGTCGCCGTCCGCGCGGAACCGCTCGGCGGCCGCCCGCCCGATCCCGGTCGCTCCTCCGGTCACCACGATCGTCCGGGTCACGGCACTCCTCACGTTTAGATCTAAATGTTTAGGTCTAAACGTAGCATGGTGACCATGACCTCCCCGCGTGACGGCTACCCCTTCGACGGGCCGAGCCCCTACCCCGCCGCGGAGATCGCCCGCGCCTGGGAACGGGAGCGACCCGGGACACCGACCGACTCGATCGAGATCGTCACTCCCCTGTGGCGACTGGCGAAACTGTTCGCCGACGACCGCCGCCGGCTCCTCGCCGATCTCGGCGTCGACCCGGCCACCCTCGATCTGCTCAGCGTGCTGCGCCGGGCCGGGGCTCCGTACGAGGTGAGCACGCGCGAGTTGAGCCGCCGTACCCTCGTCACCGCCGGAGCGATCTCGCAACGAGTCGCCCGCGCCGAGGACGCCGGACTGGTCACCCGCCGGACCGCGGACGACGGCACGCGAGCCGTGCTCGTCACGCTCACCGAGGCCGGCCACGACCTGATCGAGCGAACCGTCGACCAGGTGCTCACCCGCGAGTCCGAACTCGTCGCGTCGCTCACCCCCGCGAGTCGCGAGCAACTGGCCGGCCAACTGCAGGAGCTGCTCGAACAGGTTGGCCGAGTCGCCCGCAAACCTTCGTCGGGCGTATAAGGTTTTCACAGCCCTTCTGCGGTAAGTCGCGAGCCAAGTGCCTACGGCTGGTTCAATGTCACAATTGAAGGATGCCTGCTACCGAATCGACCGGGTACGCCGGTCACACGGCCGCCGACAGCCACGACGTCATCCAGGTGCGGGGTGCCCGCGAGAACAACCTCAGCGGTGTCTCGCTGGACATCCCCAAGCGCCGGCTCACCGTCTTCACCGGAGTCTCCGGCTCCGGCAAGTCGTCCCTCGTCTTCGACACCATCGCCGCCGAGTCGCAGCGGCTGATCAACGAGACCTACACCGCCTTCATCCAGAACTTCATGCCCAGCCGCAGCCGTCCCGACGTCGACTCGCTGCGCAACCTGTCCGCCGCGATCATCGTCGACCAGGAGCGGATCGGCGCCAACTCCCGTTCCACCGTCGGTACGGCGACCGACGCCCACACCATGCTGCGCGTCCTGTTCAGCCGGGCCGGGACGCCGTACGTCGGACCGCCCGGAGCGTTCAGCTTCAACCTGGCCGAGGGAATGTGCCCGGAGTGCGAAGGGCTCGGCCGGACCACCGAGTTCGTGCTCGACGAGGTGGTCGACCGGGACAAGAGCCTGAACCAGGGCGCGATCACGGCACCCGGGTACGCGGTCGACACCTGGCCCTGGCAACTGCTGGCGACCACCGGTCTGTTCGACCCGGATCTGCCGCTGAAGGACTACCCGGCCGAAGACTGGCAGCGGTTCCTGTACCAGGAGCCCACCAAGATCAAGGTCGGCAAGAGCAATCTGACCTTCGAGGGCCTCGTCTCGAAGCTGCGGCGCAGCTACCTCGGCAAGGACCGCGAGTCGATGCAGAGTCACGCGCGCGCGTTCGCCGACCGGGCGATCCGGCAGGCGACCTGTCCGGCCTGCGGCGGCGCCCGGCTGAACGAGGCGGCCCGCTCGGCCACCGTCGACGGCCGGACCATCGCCGAGTGCTCGGCGATGCAGATCAGCGACCTCGCCAAGTTCGTTGCCACGATCAACCACCCGGGGGTCGGGCCGATGGTGGAGGGGTTGCGGGAGACGCTGGACTCGATGGTCACGATCGGGCTCGGTTACCTGAGTCTCGATCGCGAGTCGTCGACGTTGTCGGGTGGTGAGGCGCAGCGGGTGAAGCTGGTCCGGCACCTCGGGTCGAGCCTCGCCGATGTCACCTACGTGTTCGACGAGCCGACCGTCGGGCTGCATCCACACGACATCCAGCGGATGAACGACCTGCTGCTGCAGTTGCGGGACAAGGGCAACACCGTGCTGGTGGTCGAGCACAAGCCGGAGACGATCCGGATCGCCGATCACATCGTCGACCTCGGCCCGGGGGCCGGCCTGGCCGGTGGACGGCTCTGCTTCGCCGGCGATCTCGACGGGCTGAAGAAGTCGGGCACGTTGACCGGGCGCTACCTGGATCACCGGGTCACCGTCCGGGACGACGTACGGCGTCCGACCGGCAAGCTGTCCATCGAGGGCGCGACCCTGCACAACCTGCGCAACGTCAGCGTCGACATCCCGCTCGGGGTGCTGACCGTGGTCACCGGCGTCGCCGGATCCGGGAAGAGCTCACTGATCCACGGATCGCTGGCCGGGCGGGACGGTGTGATCATCGCCGGGCAGGAGCCGATTCGCGGATCCAGGCGAAGCAATCCGGCGACATACACCGGTCTGCTCGATCCGATCCGGGCCGAGTTCGCGAAGGCGAACCACGTGAAGCCGGGGCTTTTCAGCGCCAACTCGGTGGGTGCCTGCAAGACCTGCAAGGGCATCGGTCTCGTCTACACCGATCTGGCCATGATGGCCGAGGTCGCGTCGGTGTGCGACGACTGCAACGGTGCCCGGTTCACGCCCGAGGTGCTCGCCTACAAGCTGCGGGGCAAGAACATCAGCGAGGTACTGCGGATGACCGTGACAGAGGCCCGTGAGTTCATCGCGCGCGGCCCGGCCCGGAGCATCCTGGACCGGCTGTCGACGGTGGGCCTCGGGTACATCGGCCTCGGGCAGCCGCTCACCACGTTGTCCGGTGGTGAGCGTCAGCGGCTGAAGCTGGCGATCAACATGGGCAAGACCGGGTCGGTCTACATCCTCGACGAGCCCACCACCGGTCTGCATCTGGCCGACGTGGACCAACTGCTGGCGATGCTCGACACCCTCGTTGACGACGGCAACACCGTCATCGTGATCGAGCACCACCAAGCCGTCATGGCTCACGCCGACTGGCTGATCGACGTCGGGCCGGGCGCGGGCCACGATGGCGGGCGAGTCGTGTTCACCGGCACACCCGCCGACCTGGTCGAGAGCAGCCCGACCCTGACCGCGGAGCACCTACGGCTGTACGTCGCCGGCAACTAGTTCGGCGGCGAGCGACTCGATGAGGTCGTGCCAGGCATCGAGGTAGTCGGCGGCGGGGCCGGTCTGGGCAAGGACCAGGCGGGCTCCGCCGTTGCCGTCCCGGAAGGTCCAGGTGACCTCACCCTGCGACCACGTGAAGGTCAGCCGCTCCGGCTCGGCGACATCGGTGACCGGGCCGGCCTCGAGGCCCTTGGCAACGAACCCGGCCGGCGGCGGGCTGCCGACGGACCCGGTCGCGGCACCGGCCAGTAGTTGCCAGACGACCTCCTTCGGCCGGACGAGCTGCCGCTCGAACCGGACGCCACCATCGTCGAGCACGACACCCCGGTCCAGGCCGTACACCTTGACGAAGTGCTCATGCAGTACGGCGTAGTCCTTCTCCGGCACCGACGATCCGCCGAGCACCTTCTCCATCGCGTCGAAGCACAGGATCCAGCCGCTGGTGAAGCTCGCCGATCCCGGCCGGTCGTCGTGTGTCGCCGTCAGGTGCAACGTGCACCCGTCGGCCGACGGGACCAGCTCCCAGCGGAGCACCTCGTCACCCCAGGTGTACTCGATCAGCCGCGGCGGTTCGTACGCGCGGATCACCCCGCGGCTCTGCTCGTCGACCGGCGCGCCGGGGTCCTCCTCGAAGGTGAACGTGATCGGCCCGTCCAGCCGCAGGTCCAGTTCGACCGCGGCGGGGAACCACCCGGCCAGCTGGCCCGGCTCGGTGATAGCCCGCCAGACCTTGTCCACCGGGTGGCGCAGTTCGCGCTGCATCCGCAAGACGGTCCGGCCGTTCTCCGTGCTCAACGTCTCGGTCATGAGCCCATATATACCGGATGAGGCATATACGATCAACCGCCGAAGCGGGCCACGTCCTCGAGTTCCGCTGCCAGCTGTCCGGATGGCGCGGCCAGGTCGCCGAAGAGCTCGTACGACCGGTCGGCGTGCTTCCACGAGCCCACTACCCGGCCTCCCGCGACCACGGCCGGCCGCAGCATGCCGCCACCAGGGTGGATGTGCTTGCGGTACTCGTCGGCCAGCGCGTGCCGCCGGTCGTCGTACCCGAGCAGGTACGGGTCGAACTCCCCCAGCAGTCGCAGGTCCGGACAACCCGGCAGATCCTCGATCGCCGAGAACTCGACTCCTTCGACCTCGAAGGACAAAGTTGCGGCGGCCCGCAGTCCCTTGCGGGCGATCGGCACCGCCAGGCCCGACCAGGTGGCGAAGTCTCGCGCGGTAGCCGGGCCGTAAGCCGTCAGGTAGCACCGGGCGAGGTCCTCGAGGTCGCCGTCGAGGGCCAGCGGCTTCCCGAGCCAGTCACGGACGGCGACCCACGTCTCGCCCTTGTCATGGCCCGGCCCGTAACACAACCGCCCGAGCAACCCGGTGTGCCGGATGAGGGCGTACACCTGCTGCCCCTTCGACTCGGCGATGAGTCCAGCCTTCACCAGTACGCCGGCCAACTCCATGCGGCTCGTCGGTCCGTTGGCAAGCAGATGCTCTTCGAGTACGTCGGCCGCCTCGGACCGGATCGCCTCGGTCAGGCCCAGTTCGCCGTACCGGCGCTCGGTGTCCTTGATGAGTTTCGGGCCGAGGAGCCCGAGCAACGGGCCGGCCTGCTCGGTCGCGACGAGTTGGAGGGTGCCACGCATGAACCAGCCGCGGACGACTGAGCGGTCGGTCTCCTGAGCGTGGGAGACGTCGGCGATCGTGGTCGCGGTCGAGCGGGCCCGGACGGCGTACGCGGCGCCGCGCCAGCTCTGCGCCTGGAGACCCCCCGTCCGGCGAACGACATCGGCCACCCCTCCGGGGCCGGCCTCGTCCACCGGACGCGCCAGGCAGTTGGCCTGGAACCGAGCCGCCAGCAGCCAGTCACCAGACCTACTCACCACCCAAGCATGACACCACAAACACAGCCCGCGCGCAGCAATAACCGGTCTGCCGGATTGTCCGGCAGACCGGTTGTCCGACTTGATTGCGTTGTCAGACCAGCAGGTCGTCGACGAGGTTGGCGTAGGCGGTCTGGCCGGAGACGTTGGGGTGGTAGGACTCGCTGACCGGGTTGGACAGGCCGTTGATCCACTCCGGGCTGCCGCAGACGGCGTGGCCGATGAAGGCCGAGGTCGGGTTGACGAAGCTGAAGCCGGCCGCGCTCGCCGAGGCCGCGACCTTCGAGTTGAGCAGGTCGGCGGTCTGGTTCAGCCGCGTCATCTCGGTCGGGCTGAAGAACGTCCCCGCGTTGCAGTCGGTGCCGTTGAACAGGCGCGGGTAACCGACCACAACGACCCGTGCGGACGGCGCTTTGCTCTTGATCGACCCGTACAGGCTGTTCAGCCGGCCGGGCAGAGTGTTGTTGATGATCGCCTGCGCGTTGTTGATCGCGCCGGTGCAGTCTCCGAGCCAGGACGGCTTGGCACACTCGGTGATCACGGACGAGAAACCGGCATCGTTGCCACCGACCTGGACGCTGACGAGGTTGGCCGCCGCCGTCACCGCGCTCAACTGGTTGGCGGTCACGTCGGCGACCCGGGCGCCGGAGCACGCGACGAAGGTCAGGTTGGCGCCGATCCGGGCCGCGTCGATGTACGGATACGCCCTGGTGGAGCGCTGGCAGGAACCGCTGTCCGCGATGTAGCTGCGGGTGCCGACGCCCGAGGCGTAGGAGTCACCCAGCGCGACGTAGTTCGGTGCGGCCGCATGGGCGATTCCGGGACTGAGGAGCATCGCGGCGCCGAGGGCCGCGGCGGACAGCAGACTGGCGATGGACTTCATGGGGCGGACCGCCTTTGCATGTGCGAGGGGTGGCGACAGAAGTACTCAAAGTCACGATCGCCGACTCGCCAGTAACACACAAGAGGCTGGTAAGAAATTCACCGCCAGTTGCCGATCCTGGTAGGCCTCATTTCCGGTCAGTCGTTCCAATCAGTCGTCCCAGTCAGTCGTTCCAGGACGACAGACCGGGTCCGAGCGGCAACGGATAACAGCCGTCCACCAGCTCGACCCGGCCGTCGGTGGGCAGCAATCCACTCTCCACATAGATCGTGTTCGGCAGCGCCGCCAGCACGTGGATGTGGGCACCGCCGCCGTGCGAGGCGTACGGCACCCCGAACCCAGCCGCCATCAGCCCGATCTCCAAACAGTCCGTGAGCCCGCCGGCCCGCCGCAGATCCGGTTGTACGACGCCCACCCCGCCGCGGGCGATCAGGTCACGGAAGGCGGCCTGCCCGTACCGGTTCTCACCGGTCGCGATCGGGATGTCCAGCTTCTCGGCCAGCCGGACATGGCCGTCGGTGTCGGCGGCGGGCAACGGCTCCTCGAACCACCGGCAGTCGAGGTCCTCGTACACCCGTCCCCGGCGCAACGCCTCGGAGTACTCGAAGGCCTGGTTGGCGTCGACCATCAGCCGTGCGTCCGGTCCGATCACCGCACGCACCGCCTTGATCCGCTGGACGTCCTCGCTCAGCGGACCGCCCCCGACCTTCATCTTCACGCCCCGGAACCCCTGCGCCATCGCCTTGGCCGCCACGGTCTCCAGGCCCGCGACGTCCAGCTCGAGCCAGCCCACCATCGCGTACGTCGGGATCGCGGTGCGCTGCGCCCCGAGCAACTTCCAGACCGGCACGTCCAGCGACTTGCCGAGGAGATCCCACAACGCCAGATCGATCGCCGAGATCCCGTACGACGACAGCCCGGCCGTGCCCTGGTAGTCGGTCAGCGTCTGCAGCTTCTGCCGGATCCCACGGATCAACGTCGGGTCCTCACCGACGATGGCGGGCGCCAATTGCTCGGTGACGATCTGGGCCAGCACCGCCGGCGAGCTTGCCACCCGGCCGAAGTACGTGTTGCTGACGCCGCTGACACCCTCGTCGGTGTCGATCCGCACCCGGGTGTGCCCGTCGCGGTCGAGCAGCTGGATCGCGTCGCGAACGGCGTGGGCCTTGGGCTTCGACACCACCTGGACGCTGATCTCGGTGATCTTCATCGTCACCCCTTGCCCGCGAGTACGTCTTCGACCTTCTGCTTGACGCTGCCGAGCGCCGCCTCCGCCGTCCGTTTGCCGCTCCAGACGTCGTCGAGCACCGGCCGGTAGATGGTCCGGGCCCGTTCGATGTAGCGGCTGAAGTTCTCGTTCACGGCGTTGTCCAGCGCCAGCGTGACCATGGCGAGGTTGGCCGGGCCCTTGTCGTCGGGCACGAACAGCTCCGACGAGCTCTTGCTGACCGGCATGAAACCCCGCGACTGGGCGAGCAGCTTGGACGCGTCCGGGCCGGCGCAGTACTTGAGGAAATCCCAGGCCGCGTCGGGGTCCTTCGAGGCCTTCGGGATCGCCAGCACCGTCATCGTGTTCACCGTCTTGCGGGCGACCTTCATCGGCGGCGGGAAGATGTCCCACTTCACCTTCGCGTTGCTGCGCAGGTACGGGATGCCGCTGGTCAGCGAGAGCAGCATCGCGACCTTGCCGGTGCCCAGCTGGGACAGTGCCCAGTTCGGGGTCTGCCGCCCGGCGGTGACGGTCGCGAAGTCGGGGTGGACCTTGTGGACGAGGGCGAGATCGGCGACCCACTGGACCGCCTCGGCACCCTGCGGCTCGGCCAGGGTGAAGCGGGTGGCGTCCTTGGAGTAGATGCCGTCGCTGCCGTTGTTGACCGGCCACACGGTCTCCAGCGACGTGTCGGGAAAGACCAGCGCACCCCACCGCTCGCCGTTGGGCTTGGTCAGCTTCTTCGCGGCGTCGAGGAAGTCGTCCCAGGTCCAGCCGCTCGCGGCCCAGTCCTTCGGTGGCAGCTCGACACCGGCCTCGGCGAACGCGTCGACGTTGCAGTAGATGACACCGGGGTTGGTCATGATCGGCCAGGCCGCGTGCGCACCGTCGGACTGCTTCGGGAAGTTGAAGGCGACCGGGAAGTAGTCGTCCGGCTTGATGCCGTCCTTCTCCAGGTAGGGCCTCAGGTCGAGCAGCGATCCCTCCGCGTAGTACCCGGCGACGTAGTCGTCGTTGATCCTGATCGCCGTCGGCGCCGCGCCGGACGACAGCACCGTCCGCAGCTTCGTGTCGTAGTCGTCACCCGGTACGGACTGGATGTCGAGTGTCTTGCCGGCGCTCTTGGCCCAGTTCTCCGCCACCGTGTAGAGCGGGGTGCCGCTGTTGGTGTCCCAGGTCAGGAAGGACGCGTTGCCACCGCCGCCTCCCCCGGAGCCGTTGCCGCCGCAGGCGGCCAGCGGCACACCGGCCGCAACCGCCCCGGTCGCGAGGCCGACGGCTTTGAGCATCGAGCGCCGGGAGATCTGTTGTGCCGTCATGGTCGTTCCTCTTCTGTCAGGGGTGGACTTCAGTTGGTGCGGAGCTTGGCGATCGCGTCCTCGTCCAGCTCGATCCCCAGCCCGGGCAGCTCCCAGGGGGTGATCTCGCCGTTCACCGGGACGAGCGGGTTCTGCCAGATCGGCACGTCGTCGAGGATCGGGTTGTGCTCGATGTTGTACTCCTGCGGATAGACGCAGGACGGCGTACTGACCCAGAGGTGGGCGTGCGCCGAGGTGCCGATCGTCTGCTGGGTGTTGTGGACGGTGATCGGTTTGGTGAAGGTGTCGGCGAGCACGGCGATCTTCTTGAACTCCGTGATCCCGCCGCACTTGATGACGTCGGGCTGCAGGATGTCGACCCGGCCCTGCAGGATCAGCTCGCGGAACTGCCAGCTGGTGTACTCCTGCTCCCCCACCGCGATCGGGATGTCGACGGCGTCGGCCAGCCGCCCGTACGCCGCGTAGTCGTGGGCGGCCAGCGGTTCCTCGAAGTGCCAGACGCCGAGGTCCTCCAGGGCGTGGGCGAGTTTGATCGCGGTGTGCTCGTAGTACGCGTTGTTGACGTCGACCAGGATCGGGAAGTCGTCCCCGACCAGGTCCCGGACGGCCGTCACGGTCGCGATGGTCTGGTCGAAGCCGTCGTCGTGCATCCACGGCGTCGACGAGTGGATCTTGTAGCCGTGGAAGCCCTTCTCCTGGAAGGACTGCGCCCGCTCGGCCTCCTCCTGCGGGGTCATCCCGCGCGCCATCGAGCTGGCGTACACCTTCGCACTCTGGCGGTACTTCCCGCCGAGTAGCTTGTAGGTGGGCAAGCCCGCCGCCTTGCCGAGCAGGTCCCACAGGGCGATGTCGATCCCGGCGATCGCGTTCAGCTGGGCGCCGCCGGGGCCGAGCTTGTACGGCTTGGTGTACAGCCGGCGCCAGAGGCGTTCGAGGTCGGTCGCCTCCTCGCCGATCAGCAGTGGCGCGAGCGCCTGTTCCACCACGCTGTGGGTGACGTGGGCGTTCATCGGGCTCACCTCGCCGATGCCCACCAGACCCTCGTCGGTGTGGACTTTGAGGATGTGCAGCTTGTCGAGCAGGATGATCGATTCGATCCGGGTGATCCGCATGGTCAACCTTTCAGGCCGGACATCGTGATGCCCTGGACGAAGTACTTCTGGGCCAGCAGGAAGAGCAGGAGCGGCGGCAGGATCGTCAGCGTCGCGGCCGCCATCATCAGGTTCGTCTGGGTGAAGTACTCACCCTTGAACAGCGCGAGCGCGATCGGCATCGTCTGCAACCGCGTCGAGTTGAGGAAGATCAGCGGCCCGAACAGGTCGTTCCACGACCCCATGAAGGTGAGCGCGCCGACCGCGGCCAGCGCCGGTTTCACCTGCGGCAGCATGATCCGCCAGAAGGTGCCGAAGGTCGACGCGCCGTCGAGCTTGGCCGCCTCCTCCAGTTCCATCGGTACGCCGCGGAACGCCTGCCGGAGCAGGAACGTGCCGAACACCGGCGTCAGCACGTTCGGAATCCACAGCGGGTAGTGGGTGTCGATCCAGCCCATCTCGCGGAACAGCATGTACTGCGGGACGAGATAGACCATGCTCGGGATCATTGCCGTCGACAACAACAGGGCGAAGGCCAGGTTCTTGAAGGCGAAGTTGAGCCGGGCGAAGCCGTAGCCGGCCAGCGAGGCGAACAGCAGCAGGAACCCGACGTTCAGCGCGGCCAGCTTCACGCTGTTCAGGAAGAACGGCAGCAGCCCGTCGCCGGCCTGGGAGTAGTTGGCCCACTGGAACGTCGAGGGGATGAAGGTCGGCGGCGTCTGCAGGACCTCGTTCTCCGGCTTGAGCGACGCGCTGACCATCCAGAGCAACGGCATCGCGAACACGACCGCGAAGAACAGCAGCGTGGCGAAGACGAGGACCCGGCGTGGGATGTGCCGCGGTGGCCGGTTCACCGGAGCGCGAAGCAGTTCAGTTGTCATAGTGCACCCACCGCTTCTCCATCTTCCACTGGATCGCGGTGACCACGCCGACGATGACGAACAGCACCCACCCCATCGCCGAGGCGTAGCCCAGCCGGCCGTGCCCGAAGGCCGCCTCGTAGATGTGGAAGATGAACACCGACGTGGCGTTGTTCGGTCCGCCCGACGTCATCACGTAGATGATCCCGAACACCTGGAACGAGGTGATGAACTGCGTGATCGTGAGGAAGAACAGGCTCGGTGTCAGCAGTGGGAAGACCACCGCCCAGAACCGCCGCCACGCGGTCGCGCCGTCCACGGTGGCCGCCTCGGTCAGCGACGGGTCGATGTTCTGCAGGCCGGCCAGCAGGATCACCATCGGATAGCCGACGCCCTGCCAGATCGCTACCACGATGACCGCGATCAGTGCCGTCTTGGTGTCCGACAGCCAGGCCGGTCCGTCGATCCCGATCGTCTTCAGTGTCGAGTTGAACAATCCGTTGTCCGGGTCGTACAGCCAGAACCAGACGAAGCCGATCGCGACCACGTTCGTCACCACGGGCGAGTAGTACAGGGTCCGGAAGATGCCGATGCCCTTGACCTTCTGGTTGCACAGGACCGCCAGGCCGAGCCCGATCAGAATGGTCAGGACGACCACCACGACGGTGAAGATCACCGTGTTCCGCAGTGAGGAGTAGAAGGTGTCGTCGGCGGTGAACAGTTCGCGGTAGTTGCCCAGGCCAAGGAACTCCGGCTTGTTCAGCCCGGACCAGTTGGTCAGCGACACCACCAGGGACGCCGCGACCGGGGCCAACTGGAAGAACAGCACCCCGAAGATCACCGGTCCGACGAACAGCCAGCCGGCCAGGTTCTGCCGCTTGGGTTTCACCTTCGGCCGTTTGCGGACCGGTGGTCCACCGTCAACGTCCGGCGGTGTCAAAGTCGGGAGTACGGCGTTGGCCATCGGTCACACCTCGATCCCGATGTACTTCTCCTCGAGGAACTCGAGGATGCCTTCGGAGCTGCCTTCGCGGCCGAGCCCGGACTGTTTCGTTCCCCCGAACGGAGCCGCGGGATCGCTCAGCACACCCCGGTTGACCGCGACCATGCCGGCGTCGATTCGTTGCGCGACCGCCAGTGCCTGGCCGGGATCGCCGTACACGTAGGCGATCAGGCCGTAGATCGTGTCGTTGGCCATCGCGACCGCCTCGTCGACGTCGCTGAAGGAGACGATCGCGGTGACCGGGCCGAAGATCTCGGTCCGGTTGATCTCGCTGCCGTGCCGTACGTCCGTCAGCACCGTCGGCGGGTAGAACGCACCGATCGCCGGCGCCTCACCGCCCAGGGCCACGGTCGCACCCTCCGCCACCGCGTGCTCGACGAGCCGGGACACCTTGTCGCGTTCCTCCGGCGACACCAGCGCGCCGACATCGTTCGACCGGTCGGCGCCCGGGCCCATCGTGAGTTCCTTCATCGCCACCGTGATGCGGGTGCTGAACTCGTCGACGAGCGAGTCGTGCACGTAGAACCGGTTGGCCGCCGTACACGCACACCCGCCGTTGCGCATCTTCGCGACCATCGCTCCCTCGACGGCGGCGTCCAGGTCCGCACCTGGCAGCACCACGAACGGCGCGTTCCCACCGAGTTCCATCGACGAGCTGACCACCTGGTCGGCGGCCTCCCGCAGCAGCAGGCGGCCAACCCCGGTCGAGCCGGTGAAAGACAGCTTGCGTACGGCGGGATGGTGCAGCATCGCGCTCACCGCCGGGCCGGTCGGCACCGGCGTCACCAGGTTCACCACTCCCGCCGGGACACCGGCCCGACGGAGTACCTCGACGATGTAGGCGGCGGTCAGCGGAGTCTGGGTGGCCGGCTTCAGCACGACCGAGCAGCCGGCCGCCAGCGCGGGCGCGATCTTGCGGGTCGCCATCGCCGCCGGGAAGTTCCACGGCGTGATCAGGACCGACACCCCGATCGGGTCGCGCCGGACCACGATCGTCTTGTCGCCCGACGGGGACAGCCGGAAGTCGCCGCCGATCCGGACCGCCTCCTCGGCGAACCAGCGGAAGAACTCGGCGGCATAGGCGGCCTCGCCGAGTGCGTCGGCGTACGCCTTGCCGTTCTCGGCGACGATGACGGCGGCGAGTTGCTCGCGCTCCGCGGTCAGGATGTCGAAGCAGGCGCGGAGGATCTCGGAGCGCTGCCTCGGTGGGGTCGCGGCCCAGCCGGCCAGCGCGTCCGCCGCGGCGTCCACTGCCGCCAGGCAGTCGGACTCGGTGGCCGCGGCGAACCTGGCCAGCTCGGAGCCGTCGGCGGGATCGTGGACCGGGAAACGCCGGCCGTCGGCGGCCGGCCGCCACTGACCGTCGATGAACAGATCGTGCGGAGAGATCATCTGGTGGGCTCCCAACGCCTGGTCAGAACGGGTTGCTGCGATCGCCGGCGTACGCGGCACGAGTGATCTCGTACAGCGCATCGGCATCCAGCGGACGGGGGTTGTTGTCGACGAGGCGGGCCGACTTCAGGCCCATCGCCGCGACATAGGACAACTGGTCCTCGGTCAGGCCGAGTTCCTTGAGCGTGGGCGGGATGCCGATCCGGTCCAGCAGGCGATCGATGGCATCGATTCCCGCCAGCGCCTGCGTCTCCTCGTCACCGGACACCGGGACGCCGAGGATCGCCGCGATCTCGGCGAACTCACGGACCCGGGCGGGTGCGTTGTACCGCATCACGTACGGGAGAAGGACGCCGACTCCGACACCGTGCGCGGTGTGGGTCAGGGCACCGATCGGATACTGCAGGGCATGCGCGGCGGCCGTTCCGGCCACTCCCAGGGCATAGCCGCCGGCGTTGGCGGCGAGCATCACGTCGGAGCGTGCCTGCCGATCGTCCGGATGCTCGAAGGCCTCGGGCAGCGCCCGCGCCAGCAGCCCGAGGCCCCACCGCGCGTAGGAGTCGCTGATCACGTTCTTGCCGATGAAGACCCGGCCTTCGCCGACCGCCGCGGGCGGCCGCTGGATCGCGGTGAACGACTCCACCAGATGCGACACCGCGTCGGCGCCCGCGCTGGCGGTCAGTCCGGGCGGGCAGCTGTAGGTCAGTTCCGGATCGCAGATGGCCACAGAAGGAATCAGGTAGGCCGACGAGATCCCGGCTTTCAGCTCCCGCCGGCTGTCGCTGAGCACGCAGACCGGTGTCACCTCGGACCCGGTCCCGCCGGTCGTGGGTACGGCGATGATCGGAAGGACGGGACCGGGTACGGCGTTCTCCCCGTAGTACCGGTCGATCGGGCCGCCGTGGCTGAGCAACAGCGCGACGGCCTTGCCGAGGTCGAGACAGCTGCCACCGCCGATCCCGATCACCACCTCGATCCCGGCGTCCTTCATCGCGCCGTAGCAGGCGTCGATGTCGGCGACCGGCAGCTCGGCGGCGGTGTCGGACCACACGCTCACCTCGGCACCGTGATCCTCGAGGTCGCTGATCAGCGCGGCGAACTCCGCCGAGGCCGCGAGCCGCTGATCCGTGCAGACGAGCGCCTTACGCCCGTACTCCGCGGTCTGGCGGCCCAGCATCGCGCGCTGGCCGGCGCCGAAGACAACCGTGCGGGGTGCTCGCTGTACGCCGAACGAGGCAGAGGTGATCGTCATCGTGGCTGGTCCTTGTCCGGTCGGGGGCGGGTCATTCGGCCAGAGCCGCTGCGGGCAGAGCAGGTATGGACTGGGCTGCTTCAGGCTGGGCTGCTTCGGGCCGGGCTGCTTCAGGCTGGGCGCCTGGCCAGGCGGTCAGCTCGCGCCACAGGTCGTCGGCGATGTCGATGCCGTTGGCAACCGACTCGCGGTGGCGAGCCCGGGCGCGGTCACCGGGAACCGCGACCGGCGTGGCCGGATCGGCCCGCCGGCTGCCGCGGACCTGGTCGAGATAGTCGGTGGCGGAGTACCTGCCACCGCTCAGCAGGATGAACAGGTCGCCCTTGTTGCTCGGCCGGTGGTCGTCCAGCGTTCCGCCGACGGCTGTGCCGTACGCGGCGCCGGTCAGGAAGGTGACCATGGCCCCCAGACCGAGCCCGAGGCCGTATCCCTTCGCTCCCCCGAACGGCGCGATCGATCCGGACTTGGCCGCCACTGGGTCGATCGTCGCGTTGCCGGCGGCATCCAACGCCCAGCCCGGCTCGAGCGGCACACCGCGCAGAGCGTGGTCGTGGACCTTGCCCATCGAGATCTGTGACGTCGCCATGTCCAGCACCAGCGGGTGGGGCTGGGCGGGGACGCCGAGCGCCAACGGGTTCGTGCCGAGCATCGCCTCGGTGCCGCCCCACGGGTGGACCAGGGCCTCGCTGGTCGTCATTCCCAGGCACACCAGACCACGCTCAGCCATCCGGCCGGCGTAGTAGCCGAGCATGCCGAGGTGGTTGTTGTTCGTGATCGAGCAGACCGCGACGCCGTGCCGCGCGGCCGCCGGAATCACTGCCTCCAGGGCGCGCACTGCGACCACCGGTCCGAGTCCCTGCTCGCCGTCGACGGACAGGTAGCACGGGCTGAGCCACTCGTGCCGGCCGGTGTTCGTCGGGCTCGCGGTGCCGTTCGCCAGCCGGCGCAGCAGCCGCGGCAGCCGGAGCAGGCCGTGGGACGGCATCCCCTTCGCCTCGGCGACCAGGAGCAACTCGGCTTGCTGGAGGGCCGCCGGGCCGGGCACGCCCGCGGAGATCAGGAGTCGTTCCGCCAGTGACTGTGCGGTTGCTAGGTCTGTGTGCACGTCGGCCATCCCAGGGCTGGAGGCGATGAATTCGTATACAACGGGCGGTTGTTGGGAGGCTAGATCAGATCGGATATGATTTGCAATGGCTCGTGAATACGAATTCACGATTTCCGACCGAGCAGTGCCGACCGAACCGGGGAAGGCCTATGAGCGAACGCGGTGCCAAGCGTCCCGAACGCGCCCGGATGAGCGACGTGGTCTACGAGCAACTCCAGACACTCCTGCTGGACGGCGTGATCCAGCCCGGTGAGCGGATCCGGGTCGATGTGATCAGCCGTCAGCTCGGCGTCTCCCAGACGCCGGTGCGGGAGTCGCTCAACCGGCTCGAGGCGGAGGATCTGGTCACCAAGACACATCTGATCGGATATTCCGCGAGCCCCAAACTGACCCCGGAGCGGTTCGAGGACCTCTTCGAGGCGCGGTTCCTGATCGAGCCGTACTGCTCAGGGCTCGCGGCCGGCCGGCACCAGCGTGTCGAGATCGAGCGGATCGCCGACATCGCCGCCGAGATGAGGGCCCGCTACCAGGCCGGCACCATGTCGTACGGCGCCTTCGCGCGCAAGGACGCCGAGTTCCACCAGGCCATCATCGGAGCCACCGGGAACAGCTACTTCGCGGAGATCTTCGCCAAGCTGCACTGCCATCTGCAGCTGTTCCGGCTGCTGCGCGACTCCCGGGTGGCCGAGAAGGCGCTCGACGAGCACGACCTGCTCGTCACCGCCATTCGGCGCCGCGACGCCGAGGCGGCGGACGCCGCCATGCACGCCCACCTGACCGCATCCCGCGGCCGGCTCAGGTCCGCGTTCGAGACCGCCCCCGAGCTGGTTGCGGCGGCTGTCGACGAGACCGGCGCCGGTTCCTGAATCAGCGTTCCGGTCCGGGGACCGAGAGGGGGTCGAAGCCGTAGGGCAGTTCGAGCCGGTGTGCGGACATCAGCTCGGCGTTGCCGAGCAGGTCACGTGTCTTGCCATCGGCAACGATCCGGCCGTCGTCCATCAGCAGGCTGCGCTCGCACAGCTGCAGGGCGTACGGCAGGTCGTGGGTGACCATCAGCAGGGTCACGTCGAGACCAGCCAGGATGTCGGCGAGCTCGCGCCGTGCGGCCGGGTCCAGGTTGCTCGACGGCTCGTCCAGGACCAGCACCTCGGGACGCATCGCCAGGACCGTCGCGACCGCCACTCGTCGCCGTTGCCCGAATGACAGGTGATGCGGCGCCAGGTCCGCGTGATCCTGCATCCCGACCTGGACCAGCGCCTCGTGTACGCGATCGTCCAGTTCGGATCCGCGCAGGCCGAGGTTCGCCGGCCCGAACGCGACATCGTCTCGTACGGTCGGCATGAACAACTGGTCGTCCGGGTCCTGGAATACCAGCCCGACCTTCCGCCGTACCTCGGGCAGGTGCTCGCGGTGCAGTCCGGTCCCACCGATCTGGATCCGGCCGCTTCCGGTCCCACCGGCCACCGAGCCGAGGATCCCGTTCAGGTGCAGCACGAGGGTGGTCTTGCCTGCGCCATTCGGGCCGAGTAGTGCAACCCGCTCACCGCGCTGGACGGTGAAGTCAACACCGAACAGGGCCTGCCGGCCATCGGGGTAGGCAAAGACGAGACGCTCGACATGGACCGCGGGACCGCTCACTTGAGTCGTCGCGACGAAGCCCTGTCGTTCAGGGCGGCGGGGAATCGCGACTCCCTCCCTTCGGAGATCGGGGACTGTCGGTCCTGGCTGTTTGGATGGATTCCATGTCCAGGTTTCGGATGTGCCCGACTCCCACGCAGCTTGCAGCGTTGCTGGAGCAGTGCAGGCATGCCCGGTACGTGTGGAACCTGGCGCTTGAGCAGTGGTCGATGTGGACGCGCGACAAAGGCTCGGCGCCGGACTTTACCGAGCAGTGCCGGCAGTTGACCGAGGCACGAGCCGTGTTCGGCTGGCTGCGGGCAGGGTCGCAAACCGTCCAGCAGCAAGCCCTGCGCGACTTCGACCAAGCCGTCAAGAACTTCTACGGTGGCACCCACCGGCGGCCGACCTGGCGCAAGGCCGCGCTGCATGAAGGGTTCCGCATCGTCGGTCCGCAGGCGGGCCGTGTCGAGCAGCTGAATCGGAAGTGGGCGCGGGTGCTGGTGCCCAAGGTCGGCTGGGTTCGGTTCCGGCTGTCCCGTCCGATTCCCGAGGCGAAGTCGTACCGGGTTACCCGCGACCGGGTAGGGCGCTGGCATCTCGCGTTCGCCGTCGTCCCGGAGCCGATCCCCGTGCCGGGAACCGGCCAGGTCGTCGGTGTGGACCGCGGCGTCACCGTTTCCGCGGCACTGTCGACCGGTGAGCTCCTGACCTGTCCTGGACTGTCGGAGACCGACCATGTCCGGCTGAAAAACCTGCAGCGTCGCCTGGCGCGGTGCCGTCGTGGCTCCAAGCGGCGTCAGCGGGTCAAGGTCAGAATCGCCAAGCTGTTCGCACGCGCTCGCGATCGCCGCAAGGACTGGGTAGAGAAGACCAGCACCAACCTCGCCCGACGCTTCGACGTCATCCGGGTGGAAGACCTGCGGGTCGCGCAGATGACCAGACGCCCCAAGCCCAAAGCCGATCCCGAGCGAGCAGGCGGGCATCTGCCGAACCGTCGCCGCGCCAAAGCAGGGCTCAACCGAGGCATCCTGGCCAACGGCTGGGGACTGCTCGTCCAGCGCCTGGAACACAAAGCGCCGGGGCGGATCGAGAGAATCAATCCTGCGTACACGTCGCAAACCTGCAGCATCTGTGGGCACTGCGCACCGGAGAATCGCCAGAGCCAAGCGGTCTTCCGGTGCGCAGCCTGCGGACATCGAGCGCACGCGGACGTGAACGCGGCAGTCAACATCGCGGCCGGACGGGCCGTCAGCGCACGCCGAGAGACGCCTGGACGGGTCTCGCCGAAGCGTGAACCTCAACACGCTACCTCCGCGTAGTAGTTGAAATCCTCGCCCTTCAGGTGGGGAGGACGTCAAAAGCCGACAAGCCTAACGGCGATCGCGATCGCCACCGCAGTCAGGGAGATCGCCAGCCCTTGGAGCCATTGGGCGGACGTGGCACCCGAGACGCTCAGCAGTGGCATCCGGCCGGTGTAGCCGCGTGACCGCATCGCCAGATGCACACGCTCACCCCGCTCGAAACTGCGCACGAACAGGGCGCCCACTCCCCCGGCGACCGCCTTCAGATGACCGGCCCGGCCGCCGGTGTACCCGCGCGACTCACGCGCGATCCGCATCCGGTGCAGATCGTCGGAGACCACACTCAGGTACCGAACCATGAACGACAGGATCGCCACGAGCGTCGACGGCAGCCGGAGCCGTTCGAGCCCGGCCAGCAGATCCCGCGGCCCGGTCGTCGCCGACAACAGGATCGCCGCGACCACGCCGAGCGTGCCCTTCGCCAGCACGTTCCACGCCCCCAGTACGCCGGACTGCGACAGCTCCAGACCGAGCACGTCGACCCGCGGCCCGGTCGCCACGAACGGCAGCAGCAGCGCGAACACGAGGAACGGCGTCTCCACCGCCAGCCGCCGCGACACCACCAGCGCCGGCAACTTCGCGACCACCACGGCGGCCCCGAGCATCACGGCGTACAGACCGAACGCCCAGAACGCCGACGCGGGCGTGGACACGACAGCGAGAACGAACACGAACAGCGCAACAATCTTCACCTGCGCCGGAATGCGATGAACCCGACTGTCCACCGCTATGAGGAGACCGTCACCACTCATGAAGCTCGGTTCGCTCGCAGCGAGGCGAGTTTGGCGATTGTCAGGCCGGCGACGATGGTGACCAGGACGCCGATGATGCCGGCCAGGGCACCGGAGACCTCGGCGTTGCCGATTCCGCTGACGCCGTAGTCGGCGAGTGGACTGCCTGCGACCGCGGAGTCCTTGGCCGCGCCGTCGAAGCCGAGTTTGGCGCCGACGAACTCGAGGCCGTCGGGATGCGCGCTCGCGAACAGGCTGAGGCCACCGGCCACCAGGAAGGTGACCGCGACGCCGACGCCGAGGGTCCGGCCGGCCGGCTTGGCCGCGATCGGCTTGTCCGGTGCCACGGTCGAGGTGTTGCCGTCGGCATCGACCAGGACCAGGTCCTGCTGGAGGTGGCGCGCCGCGTACACGAGGTCGGGCCGGGTCGCGACGACCGCGCTCAGGACGGCGGCCGTGATGACCGCCTCACCGATACCAACCAGGATGTGCCAGCCGACCATCGCGGTCGCGAGCTTCCCGAGCGGGATGTCCACCGCGCCGCCGATGACATACAGCCCGGTGAACGCGAGTGCGGCGACCGGCACCGAGACCAGCGCGCCGACAGTGGCCGCCGGTACGACGCTGCCCATCTTCCGCGGCAGCACCTGCAGGAGCGCGCGGGTCAGGAAGTAGCCGACCAGCACGGTGACGACGCCCATCAGCGTGATGTTCGTGCCGAGCGCGGTCAGGCCACCGTCGGCGAACAGCAACCCTTGGACCAGCAGCACGGTCGACATGACCAGTACGGCGGTCCACGGACCGACCAGCGCCGCGGCCAGCGCGCCACCCAGCAGGTGCCCGCTGGTCCCCGCGCCGACCGGGAAGTTCACCATCTGCACCGCGAACACGAACGCCGCGGTCAGGCCGGCCAGCGCCGGACCCGTCTCGCGGATCTCCCGGTTCGCCCGCTGCAGACTGACCCCGACCGCACCCACCGCGATCAGTCCGGTGGCGATGGACGTCGGTGCGTCGAAGAAGCCATCAGGAACATGCACCTGCACATTGTTGATCTAGTTGCGACCGGATCGCAACAAGGGATCTCACAACTGCTTCAGGGCATCCCCGATCGCCCGGTGGAAGGTCGGGTAGGCGTAAATGAGCTGTTGCAGAGTGTGAACGGGAACGGCCGCGTGGACGGCGACCGCGAGCGCGCCCAGTACTTCGCCACCGGTCGGGCCGGCGCTGGTCGCACCGACCAGCACACCGCGCTCGTTGTCGACCACCAGCTTGATGAAGCCCTCGTTCCCCGCCTTGTGGATCCAGCCGCGGGTCGAGGACGGGATCTGACTCGAGCCGATCTTCACGTCGAGGCCGGCCTCCCGCGCCTGCTTCTCGGTCATCCCGACCGCGCCGATCTCCGGGTCCGTGAACGTCACCCGTGGCATCGCGTGGTAGCTCGCCACCGGCGCACCCTCGCTGCCGAGGATGTCGAACACCGCGACATTCGCCTGATACATCGCGTTGTGCGTGAACGCGCCGACGCCGGTCACGTCGCCGACGGCCCAGACCCCGTCCGCGGCCCGGACGTGCTCGTCCACCTCGACCCGCCGGACCTCGGTGTCGATGCCGACCTGGTCGAGGCCGAGCGGCCTTCACGTCCACCCGGCGACCCGTTGCCACCAGCAACTTCTCGCCGGTCACCGTGGTGCCGTCCTCGAGGGCCACGGTGAAGGTGCTGCCGTCGTACCCGACCTTCTGGGCGTGGACGCCGGTGTGGAAGGTGACGCCGTCGCGCTCGAGTGCCTCGCGAGCCAACTGGCCGGACTCGGGCTCCTCCATCGACAGCACCTGGCCGGCACCCTCGATCACGGTCACGTCGACCCCGAACCGGGCGAACACCTGGGTCAGCTCCAGCCCGATCGCGCCACCGCCGAGGACCAGGATCGAGGCCGGCAGCGTGTCCGCCTCGATCGCCTCGTGGTTCGTCCAGTACGGCGTACCGGCCAGGCCGTCGATCGGCGGGATCACCGGGACGGTGCCGGTCGCGATCACGATGCCGCGGGACGCCTCGAACTCCCGGTCACCGGCCTGGACCGTCCGCGGACCGGTGATGGTGCCGCGCTCGCGCAGGAACGTGACGCCCTTCTTCACCAGCCGGTCGACCGCGACCTGGTCGTTCCAGCTGTCGGTCGCCTCCTCGCGGATGCGCTTCGCGAGCGGCGCCCAGTCCGGCTGCACAGTCGCCGTACCGGCCATGCCGTCGACCCGGCGGGTCTCGGCGATCAGGTTGGCGGCCCGGATCATCATCTTGCTCGGGATGCAGCCCCAGTACGGGCACTCACCGCCGACCAGCCGCGGGTCCAGGCCGACCACGTTCAGCCCGGCCTCCGCCAGTCGTCCTGCCGTCTCCTCGCCGCCGACACCGAGTCCGATCACGACCACGTCAACCTGTTCAGCCATGCCGTCCAATCTCGCAGACCGTCCGGACCCGGCCAAGCCCACACCCCGTACGTCATCGCGCGGTAAGCGGCCGTTCACCGGGCCTGGATAGCGTTTTCGCGGGAGGGGACAAGTGGATTTCACGGGTCTGGGCGATATCAACCTCGAGACGATCATCGCCGCGATCGCTCTGATCGCTTCGGTGGTCGCCTGGCTGATCGACCGGTACATCCTGCGACGCAAACGGCTCGTGTACCGCGTCCAGGTGGATGCCCCGATCGGGGTCTATCCGAGTGCGGACAAGACGCAGCGGATGGTCGACGTCGAGGTCCGCCACCAGAGCGCGGTGGTGGAGAACCCGAGCATCGTGCTGCTCCGGCTGGACAACGCCGGCGGGATGGACATCGACCCGCAGGACATGCACGAGAAGGTGTCGTTCGCCTTCCCGGACCGCACGATCGTCGGGCTCAAGGTCACCGAGGCGCAGCCGGCGTCGCTCGGCGAGATGCTGCAGCGCCGGCTGGTCCCGGCAACCTACGTCGACACCGGCAAGCTGGTGCTGCCGCGGATCGCGATCAACCGCGGCGACCACTTCAAGTTCCTGCTCGTGCTGTCCGGGACGGGGAAAGGCGTGACCCACGCCGGCTATCTGGCCGGTGGGTCGACCGGTGGTGGGGTCTATCACGAACCACGGCCGCGTGGACCGGGTCGCCGATCGTTGATGTTCGGTGCGCTGTCGCTGCTGCTGGTCGGCGCCTTGGTGGCGTTGTTCGTGGTCGACGTCCTGCAGCCGCCGGACAACTGCGCCTCCGGGCAGGTACGGATCATCGGGTCGACCGCGGTCGAGGCGACCATGCGCGAGGTGCGGACCGCCTACGCGGCCGACTGCACCGACGCCGACATCACCATCGCGGCGAACGGGAGCCGCAGTGGTATCCGCACCCTCAAGGAGACCGGCGCACAGGATGCGGGCGCGGCCGGGCACCTGATCGCGATGTCGGACGGTACGGCGGAAGACGCCCCGGACCTGTGGGGTGAGCCGGTCGCGGTGGTCGTGTTCGCGGTCGCGGTGAACCGGTCGTCGGACGTGACCGGGCTGACCACCGCGCAACTGCGCGACATCTACGGCGGCCGGATCACGAACTGGAAGCAGCTCGGTGGACGAGACCTGCCGATCCGGATGGTGAGCCGGGTCGGACCGGACTCGGGTTCGCGGCGGGTGTTCCGGGACAAGGTGCTGGCCGGCGACCAGGAGCTCGGCATCTCCTCCGACGACTGCCGGCGCGACGACCCGGTCGCCAGACACCACCGCTGCGAGGTCGGTACGACGGAGGAACTGCTGACCCGGGTGAACGAGATCGACGGCGCGATCGGGTACGCCGAGCTCGGCAGTGCGCGGAAGTACCCGGAGATCACGATCGCCTCGATCGACACCGTCGTACCGGATGCGGCGAAGGTGGCGGACGGGTCGTACAAGTTCTGGGAAGTCGAGCACGCGTACACCTACCAGTCCCCCGAGGCGGGCTCGCTCACGGCGGCGTTCCTCGACTACCTCCGATCGGCGCAGGCGCGGCCGGTTCTGACGCGCGGCGGGCTGGTTCCCTGTAACGATCTGCCGGGAGGTTTCTGCGGTTAGGGTGCAGACATGTACGTGATCGCGCACCTCAGTGACCCGCATCTCGACGGCTCGGAGGAGGCGCGCTCCCGGCTGCGGCGGATCACGTCGTACCTGGGCACGTTCAGCCGGCCGGTGGACGTCATCCTGGTCACCGGCGACCTCGCCGACCACGGCCAGGAGGCGGAGTACGCCGAGCTCGCGGCCGAGCTGACGTCGGACCTACCGGTCCTGATGCTGCCGGGCAACCACGATGTGAGCGCACCGCTGCGGGCCGGACTGACCGCGTACGTCGACTCGCCCGGCGAGGGGCATCCGGTCCATCAGGTGCGCGAGGTCGGCGAAGCACGATTCGTCCTCGTCGACAGCACCGTGCCGGGCGAGGATCACGGCTTGCTGTCCGACGAGTCCCTGGCCTGGCTGGACGGCGTACTGAGTGAACCCTTCGACGGGCCGGTGTTCGTGGCCTTCCACCACCCGCCGCTGGACCTACATCACCCGGTGATGGACCAGTGGATGCTGCGATCCAGGGAGGCCTTCGAGGCCGTCCTGACCGGTAAGCGGATCACCGCACTGCTCACCGGGCACGTTCACAACGCCATCGTCACCACCTTCGCGGGCCACCCCGTCCTCGGCGCCCCGGGGATCCGTTCGACCGTCCCGCTCCCCTTCGAGCCCTCGCCCGCCGACGGCCGCATCGTCGACACTGCCGCCCACACCGGCTTCGCCCTGCACGTCCACACCCCCGGCGAGCCCCTGCAAACCTTCTACCGGTTCCCAGTCTGATGACGCGCCAGTTCGTGGTCAGGCCGATCGGCCGGGTGGAGTCGGTGCTGAGGACTCGCGACGAAGCCCCGCGCCAACCCGACGAGGGTGCTCCCAGCGCCTGGCTGGTGTTCGACGAATCGGTCCGCGACGCGCTGCGCGATCTCAGTGCCGGCGACGAGATCATCGTCATCACCTGGTTCGATCGTGCCGACCGTGACGTGCTCACGGTTCATCCCCGCGGCGACCGGACCCGGCCCGCGACCGGTGTCTTCAGCACCCGCTCCCCCGACCGGCCCAACCCGCTCGGTCTGCATCGCGTCACCATCGTCGAGACGGGTGACCTCCGCCTGCAGGTCGATCATCTCGAAGCCCTCGACGAGACCCCGATCGTCGACCTCAAACCGGTCCTCGGCGACATCGCCGAACGGTAATTGACCTCAAGTTTGGTTGAGCTTCCAGACTTCCGTCGGTGAACCCAGGTGGGTCCGCTCGGTCTCCTCGTCACCGGCTCGATCGTCATCTCCGCCGGCCTCGCCCCGACGATGGCGCTGGCCACCAACCTCATGATCGGCGCCGCCCCGGCGGAGCGGGCCGGCGGTGCGGCCGCGATCTCCTCGACCGCACCCCAACTCGGCGGTGCGCTCGGTATCGCCCTGCTCGGCAGCCTCATCACCGCCGTCTACCGCAACCAACTCGGCCACGAAGCCGACCTGACCCGAGAGGCCCTCTCCTCCCCCGCCGCCCGCGACGCCTTCACCACCGGCTTCCACGTCTCCGTCGCGGCCAGCGCCGTACTCCTCCTGATCACTGCTGCCCTCGCTGCGAGGTTCCTCTACGACAGCCGGCCGCGGACGTAGAGCAACTGCGGAACCTCGCGCCACACCGGAGTGTCGGCGGGGACCTCCCGCAGTTGGTCGATGACGAGGCCGGCGGCGGCCAAGGCGTTGACGTAGGTGCTGATCATGCGGTGGTAGGCGCCGACCGGGAGGGCGTCGCGGTGGCGGCCGGGGCCGTGCCAGTAACCCTCGACGAAGTACTTGCCGACGGTGCGCCGGACGCTCTGGTCGACATGGTCGACGATCTCGCCGGTGGCGGGGGTCTTGAAGCAGGGATGGACGATGCAGAGGACGAACCAGCCGCCGGGCTTGAGGACGCGAGCCATCGATCGCACGGCATCGTCCAGGCTGGGGATGTCCATCAACGCCATGTAGCAGACGACTCCGTCGAACGAGTCGTCCGCGAGCCCTTCCAGCGTGTGTGCGTCCCCGTGGCGATACGCGATGCCCAGGGCCTCGGTCTCCTCGTGCAACCTCGCGATCTCGAGCAGCTTCTCGGACAGGTCGACACCAGTGACGACGGCGCCCTGCGTGGCCAGGTAGCGGGCCTCGCGACCCTGGCCACACGCGACCACACAGATCTCTTGGCCGGCCACCTCGCCGGTCAACTCGGCGAAGGTCGGATCGTCGAGGGCGGAGCTGCCACCGACCCACTCGTCGTAGTCCGCGGCCACTTCGTCGTACTTAGCTCTCATACCCGACCCACGAACGAGCCGGACGCGTGGTTCCGCCAGTCTGCTGCTAGGAGACGGCCGGCTTGCCGAACTCCCAGTGCCAGGGCTCTTCGCGGTTGCCGCCCTGGTCGGCCCACGACGGGTGGAGCCAGCCGAACTGAGCAGCGTGGGCCTTCATCCACTGGTACTGCGCCGTGCCGAAGCGATCCACACCGCCGCAGAGGTCCACGGCCACGCCCCAACCGTGGTTCGACGTACCGGGCAGCGCAGCGAGGGACGGCTTGCGGGCGTAGAGGCTGACCTGGGCCGAGTAGGAGCGATACGAGTCGGTGATGCACAGCGTCTTGCCGAACTGGGCACGGTAGGCGCGGGCCAATTGCAGGTAGGCGGCCGCCGCGTCGCAGCGCAGCTTGTGGCCGGACCCGAGTGCACACAGCTTGCTCGCCGGGATCATGCCGTTGCTGTAGCCGCCCCAGCCCACGATCGCACTACCGGTCGCGAGGAACGGCATCGGGTTCACCGCATCGCCGCCGAGGTGAACCTCGAAGTGCAGGTGTGGACCGGTCGAGTTCCCCTCGGAGCCGACCGCCCCGATCCGCTGCCCGGCGGTGACCTGTGCGCCGTCAGCCACGTCGATCGAGCTCAGGTGCGCGTACAGCGTCTCCAGCCCGTTGCCGTGATCGATACGCACCAGGTTCCCCGCCCAGGCCGGGTGCTCGACCCGGACGACACCGGATGTCACCGCGCGCACCGGCGTACCGACGGCGGCCGGGAAGTCCTGACCGGTGTGGAACCCGGTCGCCCACATCTCTCCTGCCTGGCCGAACGACGTACCGATCTCGTAGGTGCCCTCGGCCAGCGGCCACGTCCAGGAGCCCGTCGCGGCGTTGTACGACGTCGCCGTGTTGCCGCACCGGAACGCGTACGCCTCCGACGTCGCCACCGGCGCGACCTGAGGCTTGACCGGCTTACCGAGCGTCGGGCGAAGGGCGGCGTACAGGTTGTCCGGGACCCGGGTGACGACGACCGAGCCCTTGGCCTCGTCCGCGGCGATCATCTCGCCGCTGTCGAGAGCGACGCCGATGTGGAACAGGCCGAGCGACTTGCTGCCCATCACGAGCAGGTCGCCGGGCTGGACCTGCGAGGCCGGCACCGCCTGGTAGTTCGGGTAGACCTTGCCGATCAGGTTCGGGAGGGTGGTGTACGGCTGCCACGCGACCCGGGCCGCACCGAGACAGCCGTAGCTGTCCGGGCCGGTCGCAGCGACCCCGTACGGCTTCCCGAGCAGGCTGAACGCCTGGTTCACCGCGCGGATCGTCTCCGCCGACAGGACCCGGATGGACCGGCCGCCCTGGGCGACGGAGGCCGCACCGGGAACCGGCGCGCCCGCGTCGATGAGTGGCTGCATGCCGGTGGGGAGCTTGGCCGGGTTCTTCAGTACGGCGGCCGCCGGCGGGGTGATCTTGGCCGTCGCCACCTCGGTCAGGTAGGTCTGCCAGCGCGCCAGCGCCTGCTGGTTGCGGGCGAGCTGCAGCTGCTTGGAGAGTGCGGACGCGCCGTCGAGGTCGGCGGCCTGGCTCTCCATCATCATCGCGGCGTCGGCTGCTTTCTGCTGCACCTCCGCGCTGAGCTGCTTGGCCTTGCCGGCGGCCTCGTTCGCCGCGGCGCGCTTGGTCGCGGCCTCCGCCTTCGCCTTGACGGCCGCGTTCTCGGCGGACATCGCGGTCTGGTACTGCGAGACCTGCGTGCTGCCGAGCTGCTGGATGGCGGTCTGCCGGTCGGCGATCTCCTGCAGGTTCTCCGCGATCGGGGCGAGCGACCAGAGCATCGACTCGGCACCCATCACGGTCGGGATGCCGGTTTGGTACGCCTGCACGGTCAGCAACCCGAGCCGCTTGCGTTCGGTGTCGGCCCTGCCCTTCGACGCGGCGGCCGAGGTCTCTGCCTTCTTCGCCGCCGCTTCGGCGGTCTGCGCCGCCTTGAGCGCGGTCGTGTAGGCGATCGTCGCCTTCGCGAAATCGGCCTGGACGGCGGCGGCCTCGGCCTGGAGCTGTTCCAGCGACCGGTTCAGGTCCGTCACCGACGCCGGCGGCGGAGGCGTGGGGTTGTCGGCATACGCCGGCAGCGCGAACACCGCCAGCAGTGTGCCGAGTGCTGCCAACCGCAGCCCCCGACGGCTCCCCACGCCCATCAGGCCCCCGTTCTTGATCGCCTCACGCGAGCGCGGGGAGGTGACGGCCCCCGCGCGTGCCCAGCGTAGGCGGCGAACGGTCCCGACGAAACCCCTGTTCACGGACTGTGACCATGGGCCGGTGGAGATCGCCTGATCGTGACCGTTGGGACCGGCTGCCCGGTGACCCCGGTCACGCTCGCGGCCAAGCGTCGTACCACTGGTCCGGATCGCTGGTGCGACCCACTAAAGTTCACTGCATGGCCTCGCACTTTGACGTTGTTGTCCTCGGCGCGGGTCCGGGTGGGTACGTCGCGGCGATCCGCGCCGCCCAGCTCGGACTCAAGACCGCCATCATCGAGAAGAAGTACTGGGGCGGTGTCTGCCTGAACGTGGGCTGTATCCCGTCCAAGGCGCTGCTGCGCAACGCCGAACTGGCGCACATCTTCCGCGCGGACGCGAAGACGTTCGGCATCAGCGGCGACGTCAGCTTCGACTTCCCGACCGCCGTCCAGCGCAGCCGCAAGGTCGCCGACGGCCGGGTCAAGGGCGTCCACTTCCTGATGAAGAAGAACAACATCACCGAGTTCGACGGCTGGGGCAGCTTCGTCGACGCGAACACGCTCGACGTCAGCCTCAACGACGGTGCCTCCGAGACCGTCACGTTCGACAACTGCATCATCGCCACCGGCGCGACCACCAAGCTGCTGCCGGGCACCCAGCTGAGCGAGCGGGTGGTGACGTACGAGGAGCAGATCCTCACCGAGGAGCTGCCGGGCAGCATCATCATCGCCGGCGCCGGCGCGATCGGCGTCGAGTTCGCCTACGTGCTGACCAACTACGGCGTGAAGGTCACCATCGTCGAGTTCCTGGACCGGATGGTGCCGCTCGAGGACGCCGAGGTGTCCAAGGAGCTCGCCAAGGCCTACAAGAAGCTCGGTGTCGACGTGCTCACCTCCACCCGGGTCGACGCGATCGACGACTCCGGCGACACGGTGAAGGTCACCGTCACCGGCAAGGACGGCAACCAGCAGACGCTGGAGGCCGACAAGGTGCTGCAGGCGATCGGCTTCCAGCCGCGCGTCGACGGCTACGGCCTGGACAAGATCGGCGTCAAGCTGACCGAGCGCGGCGCGATCGAGGCCGACGGCTTCCTGCGCACCAACGTGCCGAACATCTTCGCCATCGGCGACGTCAACGCGAAGCTGATGCTCGCGCACGCGGCCGAGGCCCAGGGCGTGATCGCGGCCGAGACCATCGCCGGCGTCGAGACGATGGAGCTCGACCACGTGATGATCCCGCGCGCCACCTTCTGCCAGCCGCAGGTGGCCAGCTTCGGCTACACCGAGGAGCAGGCCAAGGAGAAGGGGTACGACGTCAAGGTCGCGAAGTTCCCGTTCACCGCGAACGGCAAGGCCCACGGCCTCGGCGACCCGACCGGTTTCGTCAAGGTGATCAGCGACGCCAAGTACGGCGAGCTGCTCGGCGCCCACCTGATCGGCCCCGAGGTCACCGAGCTGCTGCCCGAGCTGACCCTGGCCCAGAAGTGGGACCTGACCACCAAGGAACTGGCCCGCAACGTGCACGCCCACCCGACCCTGAGCGAGGCACTGCAGGAGGCCTTCCACGGCCTCGAAGGCCACATGATCAACTTCTGACCCAGGTGGACGGATCTCCCCCGGCGTTGACGCTTCTCCCCTCGAGTACCGGGGGGAGAAGCGTTCGTTTCAGGGGATCTCCCCTGAAATGACCCTGGGGTGTGGAGCGGTGCCGCCGGGATTGTTGCCGGAGCACGTACGCTGGGGGCGTGGCCGAGAAGAGGGGTCCCGACCGCACTGATCACAACATCACGCTGGACGCTCAGGACGACCGGTGGGAGTGGCGGCGGCGGATACGGGCGGATCCTAAGAAGCACCTGATCTACCGGATCGGTGTGGGCGTGGTGGGCGGGATACTGCTCATCGCCGCACCGTTGACCGGGTGGCTGCCCGGCCCCGGCGGCATTCCCTTGTTCATCGCGGGTCTCGCCGTGCTGGCGAGCGAGTTCGAGTGGGCGCAGCGGCTGCTCTACAAGGTGAAGGACTGGGTCCAGGAGCTCACCGCCTGGACCGGCAAACAGCCGGCCTGGCTGAAGGCACTCGGCACGGTGGCTCTCTTCCTCTGCGTGCTGGTCGCGATCTGGCTCTACCTGGCCGTGCTCGGCGTCCCTGGGTGGTTCCCTGACTCCTGGGAGTCATTCCTGCGCACTCTGCCGCTGCTCACCGAGTAGTTGTTCAGCTCAACCAGATTGCTCACCTTCTCCCCCAGCTTGAGCATCTGGTGGAGGAGGAACGGTTGCGAGAGCAGCCGGTTCCGCGCGGCGATGCCGAATCGGGTGCCCGGGGCAAGGAACTTCCCGGTTCGGTTGCCACCGCTCTGTGTCTTCGACACCGGCCTGCGCAACTGCGCCTCGTAACGCCGGAACGCCGCCCGGTAGTCACCGCCCGACGTGGCCAGCTCCCCGGCCAGGATGTACGCCGCGACGACCGCCGTACTCGTGCCCATGCCGCCGACGGTGGCGCCGTACCCGGCGTCGCCGAGGAGTACGACCCGTCCGGTCGACCAGCGGTCCACGTCGACCCGGCTGATCGAGTCGACGTACAACTCCGTTGCCGCTGGCAACCCTTCGAGCAGCTGCGGAACGTGCCAGCCCAGATCGGCGAAGGCGGCCGCGATGAACGCCTTCTGCTGCTCAAGGTCCCGGCGGTCGTAGGTCAACGCCGGCGACTTGAACAGGACCATCGTCCCCGCCATCGCCGGATCCCGCCGATCCGCGCCCACACTCGCCAGCCGCCCGGGCACGTTGTAGATCAGCGCGTCCCCGGAGATGCCGAGCGTGTTCGGCACATCCCAGCCGGCGATGTAGTACCCGAGATGCCTCACATAGTCCTTCTCCGGCCCGAACGCCAGCCGCCGCGCGATCGAGTGCAACCCGTCCGCCCCGATCACCAGGTCGTACGTCTCCTCCGTCCCACTCTCGAACGACACGTCGACCCCACCCGCGTGCTCGGCCAGACGCGCGATCGAGTCCCCGAACCGGTACGACGCCTTGTCGCAGGAGTGCTCGTACAACACCCGGGACAGATCCGACCGCAGGACTTCCAACTCTCCCCCGGCGAACTCACCCGGCAGCCGCATCAACTGCCGCCCGGC
The DNA here is from genome assembly GCF_043197365.1 of Kribbella sp. NPDC049174. NCBI lineage: Bacteria > Bacillati > Actinomycetota > Actinomycetes > Propionibacteriales > Kribbellaceae > Kribbella > Kribbella sp. NPDC049174. The sequence goes on from NZ_JBICSZ010000001.1 coordinate 1,947,472, forward strand.
CGCGTCCACGAACCGCATCGGACTGCCACCCGTCTGCCGCGCCCTCAGGTCCTCGAGCACACCCATCCGGGACAGGACTTCCCGATTCACCGGTCCGCGGAAGTCCACCGCGTAGCCGCCCTCCCGGAGCGCCGGCTGAAGCTCGACCACCGTGACGTCGTACCCGTACCGCCCGAGCCAGTGCGCCACGGCCGGACCGGCCACGCTCGCCCCCGACACCAGAACCTTCATCATCGCCTCCAGAGTTAATTGTGTCCGCCGGACACAGTAATGTGTATGGTAGACACAGTTCAAGCTCATGGGGAAGGGACGACATGACAGAACTGCTCTGGGGCCGGCCGCAGCAGCCGGGCCGCGGCCCGAAGCCGGCCGTGACACTGGCCGGTATCGCGGAGGCCGCGATCCGGATCGCCGATGCCGAAGGTCTGGACGCGGTCTCGATGCAGCGGGTCGCCGACGACCTGCCGGTCACCAAGATGGCGCTCTACCGCTACGTCCCGGGCAAGTCCGAACTAATCGCCGTGATGAGCGACCTGGCAGTCGGCGTACCACCCGAGCACGACGACCTGCCGTGGCGCGAGGCGCTGAAGACCTGGGCCCTCGACCTCTACGCGGCCTTCACCAAGCACCCGTGGCTACTGCAGTCCACCATCGGCCGCCGCCTCCTCGGTCCCAACGAACTGGCCTGGATGGAGCGCGGGATCGAGAAGCTGCGCGACACCGGCCTGAACGGCGGTGAACAACTCGACTCCATCCTGGTGCTCACCAGCCACGTCCGGAATCTCGCCCAGCAGACCATCACCACCGGTCTCACCGAGGACCACATCAACCAGGCCCTGGCCGAGATCCTCACCACCGAGGCCGACCGCTTCCCCAGCCTGGCCGCCGCGATGCAGACCGCCGCGGGCAGCCAGAACCAGGGCCTGGAGTTCGGCCTCGACCGCATCCTCGACGGTCTCGAGGCCCTGATCAGCGCCCGGTGAGGCTGTGTTTCCGAACGTTGAAACGTTGCCGATACGCCGACGCACTCAGCCCGTAGTGCGACTTGAACCGCCGGGCGAAGTAATTCTGATCCGGCCACCCCACCGACTCGCCGATCCGGCTGATCGGCAGGTCGGTATGCAGCAACTGGTCGGCCGCGAGCTCGACCCGATGACGGGACAGGTATGCCATCGGCGGCAACCCGGTCGCCGACTTGAACAGCCGGACCAGGTACCCCGGCGCCAGATGGAGCGCGTGCGACAGATCGTTCAGCATCCACTGCCGCGCCGGGTCCGCCTCCATCATCCGCATCGCGTCCAGGACGGCGGGATGTGTCTGCTCACCGCGTTCGCCCTGCTCGGCGACCGTCCGCGCCAGGCAACTCAGGTACAGCGACAGCCAGCCGACGACGTCGCCGCGATGCCGGCTCAACGACTGGTTGCGCAGTCGCCTGAGCTCGTCGAGGTGCTCGAGACCTTCCTTCATCGTGGCCTGATCCAGGTGGGCGGTGAGCATTCCGCGGCGCTGCGCCGAGAAAGGTCCAGTCCACAACAGGTAACCCAGTAAGGGATCCTCGCGCGTCCAGGCCAGTTCGCGCTGCACCAGGTCGGCCGAGAAACAGCAGTTGTAGACCTGCAGACCGCGGCATTCGTCGTACTGATGCCAGACGCCGGGGCGGAGCAGGATCATGTCGCCGATCTCGAGTTGCTGCCGGCCGGCCAGACTGTGGTGAACGCCCTCGCCGCCGGTGATGAGGGCGATCTCGAAGAAGCTGTGCGTGTGCAGCGGATGGCTGTTCTCGTGCAGGTGCGGACCCGCGTGCACCAGCGTCCCTTCGACGAAGTGCAGCAGCGTCCCCTTGTGGGTCACGGGCTCGTCGGCCATGCCTCACGATACGGGCCAATGTGCATTTTGTGCTACCACGAGTGCACTTCGGGCTAGCCCCTGACGACTGACGGCTTCAGGATCGGGGGACAGGCGAAACGTCCCCGCCATCAATCCGAAACACACCGAGGCCCTTCGCCACAGCAGCCAATGAATCGTTTCACTCGCAGGTTGGAGACTCATGCCGAACCTTGCCGCACCCACCACTGTCCGCTTCGAACACCGCACCGACGCCGGGCCCGTACTGGGTATCGGCACCGCGACGCCCCGGTTGTCGTGGCAGATCCCGACCGCTGACGCCGGGTACACGCAGGCGGCGTACGAGGTCGAGATCAGCGACTGGGGTGGTGGGGCGGGGAAGGTAGCCAACACCGCCGCGGCTCAGGTGTTCACGGTCCAGTCCCCCGATCAGATCCTCGTTCCCTGGCCGGGCGCCCCGTTGACGTCGCGCGAATCGGCCTCCGTCCGCGTCCGCGTCCGCGGCAACGAGGACTGGAGCGAGTGGAGTGAGCCCGCGATCGTCGAAGCCGGCCTGCTCAGCGCCGACGACTGGACCGCGCGCTTCGTCAGCCCGCGCGACAACGCCTACGGCTCCCCCGCTCCCCTGGTCGCCGGTGTCGCGGAACTGCCCGCGGACATCGTGACGGCCCGCCTCTACACCACCGCGCACGGCATCTACCTGCCGGAGCTCAACGGCGAGCGAGTCGGCGACGACGAGCTCGCACCGGGCTGGACGGCGTACCAGCAGCGGCTTCGCTACCAGACGTACGACGTGACCGGGCAGGTCCGGTCCGGCGAGAACCGGCTCGAGTTCCTGGTCGGCAACGGCTGGTACCGCGGCCGGCTCGGCTTCCACGGCAAGAACTCCCTGTACGGCGACCGCATCGCCGTCCTCGCCCAGCTCGAAGTCACCACCGCCGACGGCCAGGTCCACACCTTCGCCAGCGATGACACGTGGACCTCACGCGAGAGCGCGATCACCGCCGACGACCTGTACGACGGCCAGCGCACCGACCTGCGACGGACACCCGGCGAGGCCGTGCCGGTCGACGTACTCGACGCGGACCTGGGCCTGCTCGTCGCGCCCGACGGACCGCCGGTGCGTATCACCGACGTCGTCCCCGCGGTCGAGATCAGCACGTCGCCGTCCGGCAAGACGCTGGTCGACTTCGGCCAGAACCTCGTCGGCCGGGTCCGGCTGAAGGTCCGCGGCGGCGCCGAGGGTGACGAGGTCGTGCTGCGTCACGCCGAGGTGCTCGAGAACGGCGAGCTCGGCGTTCGCCCGCTGCGCACCGCCGAGGCGACCGACTCCTACGTGCTCGCCGGACCCGACGAGGTCACCCTCGACTCACCGCTCACCTTCCACGGCTTCCGGTACGCCGAGGTCACCGGCGTCAGCGATCTCCAGCTCGGGGATCTCGAAGCCGTCGTGGTCGGGTCGGACCTGCGCCGGACCGGCTGGTTCGAGTCGTCGCACGAGCTGCTCAACCGCTTCCACGAGAACGTCGTCTGGGGTATGCGCGGCAACTTCGTCGACGTACCGACCGACTGCCCGCAGCGCGACGAGCGGCTCGGCTGGACCGGTGACATCCAGGTCTTCTCCCCCACCGCGAGCTTCCTGTTCGACACCGCCGGGTTCCTCACCAACTGGCTGGCCGACCTGGCGGCCGAGCAACAGAAGGACGGGTCGGTGCCGTTCGTCGTACCGGATGTGCTCAAGCACGCCGGGCCGGCCACGGCCGCATGGGGTGACGCGGCAACGATCGTGCCGTGGGTGATCTACGAGCGCACCGGTGACGCCGCTCTGCTCGCCCGGCAGCTGCCGAGCATGCGCGCGTGGGTGGACCGGATGGTCGAGCTGTCCGGTGGTGACCTGCTGTGGTCCGGCGGGTTCCAGTTCGGCGACTGGCTCGACCCGACCGCGCCGCCGGACAACCCGTTCCGTGCGAAGGCCGACCCGGACGTCCTCGCCACCGCGCACCTGGCCCGCTCGGCCGAGGTCGTCGCCAAGGCCGCAGAGGTCGTCGGCGACGCCGACCTGGCCCGCGAGTACGCCGACCTGGCCGCACGGGTCCGGCAGGCGTTCGCGGCCGAGTACACCACCGAGGGCGGACGCGTATTGAGTGACGCGGCAACGAACTACGCCCTCGCCCTGCAGTGGGCTCTGCTGCCGACCGAGACTCAGCGCAAGCGCGCCGGCGAACGCCTCGCCGACCTGGTCCGGACGGCGGGCTTCCGGATCAGCACCGGATTCGTCGGTACGCCGCTGATGGCGGACGCGCTGGCCGATACCGGACATCCTGACCTGGCTTACCGGCTCCTGCTAGAGACAGGCTGCCCCTCTTGGCTGTACGCAGTGACGATGGGTGCGACGACAGTCTGGGAACGCTGGGACAGCATGCTGCCCGACGGCAGTATCAACCCGGGTCAGATGACGTCCTTCAACCACTACGCCCTCGGCGCGGTCGCGGACTGGATGCACCGTCGCGTCGCCGGTCTGGCCGCGGGCGATCCCGGCTACCGCACGATCGTCGTACGCCCGCTCTACACGTCGCACCTCACCAGCGCGTCGGCCAAGCACCTCACCCCGTACGGCGAAGCCGCGGTCTCCTGGACGCGGTCCGACGGACAGGTCCGGCTCAGTGTGACCGTGCCGGTGGGTTCGCGGGCGCAGGTCGACGTACCGGGTGAAAGTGCACCGGTCGAGGTCAGTCACGGGACCCACGAGTGGACCGCCGAGGACCCGGCCGCCGAGACGCCGGCCTTGGCCGCGGATCCGAGTATCCGGCAACTGATGGACCACGAAGCCAGCTGGGGCACGATCGTTGCCGCGGCCAAGGAGAACGACATCGTCGCCGACGACGCCGAGCTCGCGGGCCGGCTCGAGCGGTACCTCGACCAGCCGGCGAGTCAACTGGTCGAAGCGATCAGCCCACGCGGTTTCACGCCCAGCGCGGAAGCCCTGCAGGCCAGGCTCGACGCCGTCCTCGACAACAACTGACCACTAGCCCCGACCCCGCCCCGATGCAGATGCCCTGAAGAAACACCCCTTGGAGGTCATGATGACGTTCCGCCCAGGTACGAGAGGACTGGCCGTCCTCACGGTCTGCTCGCTCGCCCTGACCGCGTGCAGCGCGGGCAGTCTCGGTTCCAGTGAGGACGCGGGTGGTGGCAGCTCGGTCGAGATCACCTACCTGATCGGCAATCAGGAGCAGGATCTCAAGGACGCCCAGCAGCTCACCAAGGACTTCACCGCCAAGAACCCCGGCATCACCGTCAACCTGGAGACCCGGCCGGCCGGTAGCGAGGGCGACAACATCGTCAAGACCCGGTTGTCCACCGGCGACATGACCGACGTCTTCGCCTACAACACCGGGTCGCTGTTCCAGGCGATCGCGCCGGACAAGAACCTGGTCTCGATCAGCGACCAGCCCTACATCGGCGACCTGGACGAGAACTTCACCAAGACGGTGACGTCCGGCGACAAGGTCTACGGCGTGCCGTCCGGCGGGTTCATGGGCGGTGCGGTCCTCTACAACATCCCGGTCTACACCAAGCTCGGGCTACAGGTGCCGAAGACCTGGGCGGAGTTCATGGCGAACAACGCCAAGATCAAGGCGGCCGGGGGCGGGGTCGCGCCGGTGATCCAGACGTACGGCGAGACCTGGACCTCGCAGCTGTTCGTCCTCGGCGACTTCCACAACGTGGCCGCCGCCGAGCCGGACTTCGCCGACAAGTACACCAAGAACCAGGCGAAGTACGCGACCTCGCCCGCCGCCCTGAAGGGTTTCGAGCACACCCAGCAGGTCCACGACCTCGGCTACGAGAACAAGGACTTCGCCTCGGCGAAGCTGCCGGACGGCCTGAAGATGCTTGCCACCGGCAAGGGTGCGCACTACCCGATCCTGTCCGGCGTGGTCAACGACATGATCGCGGTCAACCCCAACGCGGCCAAGGACGTCGGTCTGTTCGCGCTGCCTGGTGACGACGCGAGCAAGAACGGCCTGACCGTCTGGACGCCGGGTGGCATCTACATCCCGACCACCACGACCGGGGACAAACTCGAGGCGGCGAAGAAGTTCCTCGCCTTCGTGGCCAGCCCCGACGGCTGCAAGTCCCTGACCGTCGCGGGCGTGCCCACCGGGCCGTACGCCGTCAAGGGCTGCGAACTGGGGTCCGACGTACCGCAGTCCATCAAGGACATGCAGCCGTACCTCGACAAGGAGGGCGGGTCCAGCCTGGCGCTGGAGTTCGTCTCACCGGTGAAGGGCCCCTCGCTGGAGCAGATCACCGTCGAGGTCGGGTCCGGGATCCGCAAGGCCAAGGACGGCGCGGCGCGGTACGACGAGGATGTGAAGAAGCAGGCACAGCAACTCGGACTGGCGGGTTGGTGAGGTCCTGTGACCATCTCGATGCCACGCCTCCGGCGCGGCGGGTCATGGGGCCCTGACTCCCGCCCTTCCCTCGTCACTCCAGTCGCTTCGCTCCCTGCGCTCCTCAGTCCAGGACGGGAGGCCCCATGACCATCACCTCGGCCCGTCCCAAGTCCAGCAGTGACGCAACCCCGGCCGCAGCCGCGGCCGGGGGGAAGGTGTACTCGCCGTACTCGTTCTGGTTCTACCTGCCGACCGCGGTGCTCTACAGCGTGCTGTTCCTCGTCCCGACGTTCGCGTCGTTCTACTACAGCCTGACCCGGTGGACGCTGTTCGACTCGAAGTTCATCGGGCTGGACAACTTCGTGATGTTCTTCCAGGAACCCGCCCTGGTCCAAGGCTTCACCAACACACTGATCTTCGGGGCGCTGACGTCGGCGGCGAAGGTGGTGCTCGGGCTGCTGCTCGCGGTACTGCTGACGTCGCGGATCGTCGGCCGCGGGTATCTCCGTTCGGTCGTCTTCTTCCCGGTGCTGGTCAGCACCATCGGCGTCGGCCTGATGTTCCAGGTGATGATGAACCCCGAGCGCGGCATCATCAACGGCGCCCTCGGCGTGATCGGCATCCAGGGACCCGGGTGGCTGACCGACCCGAAGTGGGCCCTGCTGTCGATCGCCGCCGTGGACGTCTGGAAGGGCGTCGGGCTGGCGACCCTGATCTACATCGCGGGGATCGTGTCGATCCCGCGCGAGTACATGGAGGCCGCCCGGGTGGACGGCGCCGGATCGTTCGAGTCCTTCCGCCGGATCGTGCTGCCGCTGTGCAAACCGGCCACCGTCACCGTCATCATCTTGTCGCTGATCGGTGGGCTGCGGTCGTTCGAGCTGATCTGGGCGATGACGCGGGGTGGACCGGGGTTCACCTCGGACGTGATCTCGTCGGTGATTTACAAGCAGTACCAGGCCGGGTTCTACGGCCTGTCGACGGCCGGCAACGTGATCCTGTTCCTGGTGGTCACCGCGATCGTGCTGCCACTGAACTGGTTCCTGAACCGGAAGGAGGTGGACCTGTGAGCACCGCCGAGCTCGTCAACCACAGACCGGGCCGCAGCTACCTGCTCAGCGCGGTCGCGATCGTGTCCTCGATCGTGGTCTTCGTCATCCCGTTCGTGTTCATCGTGCTGACCGCGATGAAGGACCGGCAGCAGGCCGCGGACCTCGACTTCTCCTGGCCGCACCAGTTCCGGTTCGTGCAGAACTTCGTCGACGTGGTCAAGGCCCGCGACTACATGCTGGTGATCGCCTTCATCAACAGCACGATCCTGACCGTGGCCAGTGTGGCCGGTATGGTGGTGCTGGCGGCGATGGCCGGGTTCGTGCTGCAGCGGCGCCGGAGCCGGTGGAACCCGTTCATCAACTTCCTGGTGCTGTCCGGCCTGATCATCCCGCCGGCCGTGGTGCCGACGATCTGGGTGCTGCAGAAGCTCGGGCTGTTCCGGACCATGCCGGGGCTGATCCTGATCGAGATCGCGTTCGGGCTGTCGTTCTGCATCCTGCTGTTCCGGGCCTTCGTCGCGACCATTCCGCGCGAACTCGACGAGGCCGCGATCATCGACGGGGCCGGGCCGTTGCGGTTGTTCTTCCGGGTCATCTTCCCGCTGCTGAGGTCCGTCATCATCACCGTCGTCGTGGTGCAGTCGGTCAACGTGTTCAACGACTTCGTGAACCCGCTGTACTTCCTGCCCGGCGACAAGAACGCGACCGTCCAGCTGACCCTCTACAACTTCTCCGGCCAGTTCAGCACGCAGTACAACCTGTTGTTCATGGACATCCTGCTGATCACGATCCCGCCGCTGATCATGTTCCTGTTCTTCAACCGCCAGATCGTCGCCGGTATGACATCCGGAGCGGTCAAGGGGTGACCCGGACGAGGAGGTAGGCCTGCGGCTGCTTCTCCAATTCGAGGGGCGCGTGGGTGAACGTGGCCACCTCGGTGAAGCCGGCCTCGGTCAGGAGCGTGGTGATGTCGGCCGGTTCGTAGCAGTAGACGTCCAGGTCGAGGTCATGGCCGTAGGCGTGGTCGACGTGATAGCCGCCGGTGCCCACCTTGAAGGCGTGCAGTAGGTAGCCGCCGGGTCGCACGACCCGATGGAGCTCGGCGAAGACGGCCGGCAGGTCCTCGCGTGGGGTGTGGACGAGTGAGTACCACGCGAGGGCTCCGGCCAACTCGCCGTCCTTCAGGTCGAGGTCGAACAGGGAGCCGACCTCGAAGCGCAGTTCCGGATACTCCTTCCGGGCGACCTCGACCATCCCCGGCGATAGATCGATGCCGAAGGCGTCCAGCCCCAGCGAGTCCAGGTACGTCGTGATGCGGCCGGTACCGCAGCCGAGGTCGCCGACCGGCCCGTCGGCCACCCGCTCCGCGAACAGACCGAGCACGGCCCGGTCGTACGGGTTGTCCCGCGTGTAGTCCTTGAGGATGGCGTGGTAGTCGGCGGCGGCGGTGTTGTACGAGGTCTCGATCATGGTCGAGGACCCTAGACGCCGCCGCCGACAATCCGCTCAGACGCCGGCGTAGTACGCCTCGACCGCCTCGTGGTCGACCGAGCTGTCCGGCGTGATGCCGAGCGGTCGTTCAGTCAGCTTCAGAGCAGCGCCGGCAACCGCTCCGCCAGTGATTCGTAGTCGGCCAGGCTGTTGTAAGCGTGGGCCGACAGGCGGATGAAGATCCGCTCGTCGAAGCCGGTGAGAGTGACCTCCGCCTTCAGCTCGCGGGACACCCTCATCTTGAAGGTCTCGGCGTCGGTCAGATCGACGGACCTCGGCAGCTCCACCAGTCGCATCGTTGCCGCCGGGTGCACCACTTCGGCGATGCCGGTCCCGAGCGCCTTCGCGATCACCCGGGCTCCCTCGTCGACCAGGTCGCTCAGCTGCGACCGGCGTACCGGCCACCCGAGGTCTTCCAGCACGCGGAGCGACTCGGGCGCAGCGATCCAGGGCACGTAGTCGTACGTCCCCTGCATGTCGAACCGCTCCGGCAGCCGCTCGTCGTACTCCGACCACGACACGATCAGCGGCAGCGTCGCCGTCCGCCACTTCTCCGCCACCACGAGACCGGCCGTCGCCCGCGGCGAGGCCGGCCACTTGTGGAAGTTCCCGGTCCAGAAGTCGGCTCCGTCGGCCGCCGGCGCGTCGATCAGGCCGGGCGCGTGAGCGCCGTCGACCACGATCGCGACACCCCGCTCCCGGCACGCGTCGACCAGGGCCGCGATCGGGAACACCATCGCCGTCGCCGAGCTGATCTGGTCCACGACGAGTACGGCGGCATCGTCCAGAGCGGTCGCGATCAGTGACACCACGGTCTCGTCGTCGGCTTCCAGCGGTACGTCGACCACGACCACCTCGGCCTGGTTGGCCCGGGCGAACCGCTCGGCGGCGTACCGCACCGCGCCGTACGCGTGGTTCGTCAGCACGATCCGGCTGCCGGCGGGGATCGGCAGCGTCGCCAGCGCGGCGGTGACCCCGGCGCTGGCGTTCGGCACCAGGGCGAAGCCCTCCTGATCGGTCTGGAGGTACGACGCGAGCTCGAGGCGGCTCGCGGTGAGCCGGGCGGCGACCGAGCGGAACCACAGCATCGGGTTCGCGTCGGTTTCGGCGCGCAGGGCGGCCATCAGGTCCTGGGTCCGCCGCGGCACAGCGCCGTACGAACCATGATTGAGGTGCAGGACATCGGGGTCGAGGGTCCACAGGTCGGGGCGGGGGCTGAGTACCGTCACGACCCAAACGGTACATACTTTCCGTCGTGTACCCCTACCTCGTCCATGACGGGCCGATCGCGATGGCCCATCGTGGCGGCGCGCTGCACCCGGACAACATCGGCTACGAGAACTCCCTGCGCGCCTTCGAGCACGCGGTCGACATCGGCTACCGGTACCTCGAGACCGACCTGCACGCGACCAGCGACGGTGTCGTCATCGCCTTCCACGACAGCCGGCTGGACCGGGTCACCGACCGGACCGGCGTGGTCGCCGAACTGCCCTGGTCCGAGGTCAGCCAGGCCAAGATCAACGGCCACGAACCGATCCCCCGCCTGGACGAGCTGCTCGAGCACTTCCCGCAGACCAAGTTCAACCTCGACATCAAGGCCGAGAACGGGCTGACCCCGGCCGCCGACGTCCTGCGCGCCGCCAACGCCGTCGACCGGGTCTGCGTTTCGTCGTTCTCGCAGTCGCGGGTACGTCGCATCCGCCGCGAACTAGGCCCGAGGCTCTGCACCGGGTACGGCGACTGGGAGGCCGCGCTGATCCGGTTCCTGCCGTTCCCGCTCCCGTCCGGCGGCGCCTGCCTGCAGATCCCCGAGCGCTACGGCCCGCTGCGCGTCCTGACCCCCGGCCTGATCAAGCGAGCCCGTGCCCGAGGCAAGCAGGTGCACGTCTGGACCGTCGACGACCCGGCCACCATGCACCGGATGCTGGACGCCGGCATCGACGGCCTCATCACCGACCGCACCGACCTGCTCCGCGACGTCCTGATCGAACGCGGCCAGTGGCACTGAAGTGTTATCCGCGGGTACGCCGCTTCGTACCTCCGACCTGACACACTTCCGCGCATGGGACTTCTCTCCGCCCCGGCGGCGGTCGACAAGCGTGAGTACTGGGGTTTCAGCCTTTACGACTGGGCCAACTCCGGGTACGTCACCACCGTCGGGACGGTGCTGTTCGCGCCGTACCTGACCTCGGTCGCCGAGACCGCCGCCTGCGGCTACGTCGGTACGACGGACAAGCCCTGCCACACGAATCTCGACGTCCTCGGCCTGGGCATCTCCCCCGGTTCGCTCGCCTTCTACGTCGTCACCGTCGCGACCCTGATCTCGGCGCTGTTCCTGCCCGTGGTCGGCGCGATCGCGGACCGGCTGGAGCGCAAGAAGCTGCTGATGTGCGGGTTCGCCTGGGCGGGTGCGCTCGCCGCCTGCTGCATGGTGTTCGTCGGCGGCGGCCGCTGGGAGCTCGGCGCGTTGCTGCTGTTCATCGGCAACCTGTGCCTCGGCTCGTCGCTGGTGGTCTACGACTCGATCCTGATCGACATCACCGGGCCCGACGACCGCGACGACGTCTCGTCCCGCGCCTGGGCGTTCGGTTATCTCGGCGGATTCATTCTGCTCACGATCAACCTGGGCGTGGTCACCGCCCACGACGCGCTCGGTCTCAGCCAAGGTACGGCGGTCCGCCTGAGTCTGCTGTCGGCCGGGCTCTGGTGGGGCCTGTTCACGTTCATCCCGTTCGTGAAGCTGCGCAACCGGCCGCCGGTGCACGTCGTACCCGTCCGCAGCGGCAGCCTGGTCCGGCAGAGCTTCGGTCAGCTGGCCGCGACGCTGAAGCACATGCGGACCTACCGGATGACGCTGCTGTTCCTGATCGCGTACCTGTTCTTCAACGACGGGATCCAGACCGTCATCTCGGTCTCGTCGACGTACGGCGAGAAACAGCTCGGGTTCGAGACCCAGGTGCTGATCGCGACCATCCTGCTGGTGCAGTTCGTCGCGTTCTTCGGGGCGCTGGCGTTCGGGCGGTTCGCGAAGCGGTTCGGCACCAAGCGGACCATCATGGGCGGGCTGGTGTTCTGGATGCTGATCGTGATCGCCGGCTTCATGCTGCCGGCGCGGCAGATCGTGCCGTTCCTCGCGATGGGCGTGGCGATCGGTGTCGTCCTCGGTGGCACCCAGGCGTTGTCCCGGTCAGCCTTCAGCCAGCTGATCCCGGAGGGCCGGGAGGCCGAGTACTTCTCGCTCTACCAGGCCGGCGAGCGCGGCACGTCCTGGCTCGGCACGCTCGTCTTCGGCCTGGTCCACCAGATCACCGGCTCCTACCGGCCGGCGATCGTTGCCCTCGGCCTGTTCTTCGTCATCGGCCTCATCCTGCTGTCTCGCGTGGACATGCGCCGAGGCATCACCGAAGCCGGCAACGCCCAGCCGACTCTCATCTGACCTGGGCCACGACCCGGGTTTGACCGAGTAGCTTCCCGCCGTCGGCCCGCAGCATCGCCTCGTCCGGCGCGGAGCCGCGCCCGACCAGGTTGCACGCCTCGAGCCAGCGCAGCCAGTCCTCCCAGCCGGTCGGAATCATGTCAGCGACCTGCACGGTGACCAGGCCGGTCCGCTCCCAGTGGCGGCGCCACCACGTCGGGCTGAAGAAGGTGGCGAAGTCGGGCACCCATCGCTCGGCGAGGTACGGCGGAAGCGGCGCACCCGGTTCCAGTTGCAGACCGGGCCCGACGATGCCGATCGAACCACCCGGCTTGACGACCTCGGACAGGTCGGCCATATAGCGGGCGTCGGTCCCGAAGTAGTGGTACGAGCCGATGCTCACGACGGCATCGAAGAAGCCGGCGGCGAACGGGAGGTCGCGGGCATCCACATGGATCGGATGCACACGGCCTTCCAGTCCCGCCGCCTTGATGCGTTCCCAGTTCTCGGTCGGCTTCACCCAGAGATCGGCGGCGAAGACCTCCACGTCGTACTCACGGGCCAGGAAGATCGAGGACAGCGCCGTACCGCAGCCAAGGTCCAGCACCCGCGTGCCGGGCTCCAGCGACATCACCTGCATCAGGGCCTCGACCTGCCACAGTGGATGAGGTCCCATCAGATTGTCGACGACCCACTGCTGGTCGTACGCCGACGACCGCGGATAGCGGTCCAGGGTCAACGCTCGTTGCAGCTCGGTCTCCACCATGCCCTGGCACGATGCCAGTCGGTCCGAACAACCACAACGCAATTACCGCGACGGCGTCGCGCCCGGGGTGCGGAAGCCGCCGGGGAAGGCGCCTTGGCGGACGGTGGTGGCCGTGATGGAGCCATCGGCGCTCTGGCCGCTGACGACGACCTGTTCACCGGCCTTGAGGTCGGCGGCGGTGCCCTTCGAGGTGATCTCGTACGTCGTGTCGCCGGTGAGCTTCACCGTGACGTCGCCGTTCTGGGTCTTCACCACCAGCTGCGAACTGCTCGCCGACACCACCGTGCCGATCGCCGCGTTGCCCTGACCGCCGGCCTGACCGCCTGGCCCCTGCCCGGTGCCGTTCTGGCCGCGGAAGCCGCCGTACCCGCCGGCACCACGGCCTGCCTGCTGCTGAGGCGTCGTACTGTCCGAAGCAAAGGCAGCGTGCAGGCCCGCGCCGCCGGCCAGGCCGACGGCGAGTACGACGACGCCGGCCAGAATCGCGGTGACCAGCGGCAGGTTGAGGGTCTTCTTCGGCTGGAGTGCCGCGTCGACCTCCTGGTCGGTCCCGATCTGGGCGAACTCGTCGGGCGTCTGGTTGCTCATCAGAGGTGTGCCTCTCACTCATGTCGTAGTGCGTCGATGGGACGAAGACCGGCCGCTCGGTGCGCCGGCATGCTGCCGAAGAACAGGCCGACGGCCGCGGACACCCCGAGGGCGAGCGCGATCGACGACGGCACCAGCACCGGCTCCACCCCGGCGAGCTGGAACCGGGTGATGACGAGGGCCGCCGCGACTCCGACCGCGCCGCCGATCAGGCTCAGCAGCGTCGCCTCGATCAGGAACTGACCGAGGATCGTCCACCGCCGGGCACCGAGCGCCTTGCGGATACCGATCTCGCGGGTCCGCTCGGTGACCGTGACGAGCATGATGTTGGTGACCCCGATCCCGCCGACGACCAGGCTGATCGCGGCCACCGTCGCCAGCAGCGCGGTGAAGGTCGCGGCGGTGTCCTGGCTGGTCTGCAGGATCTGCGCAGAGTTGGTGATCCGGAACGGCGAGGTCTGATTCGCCGGCACCTCGTGCCGCGCGGTCAGCAACTGCGTCACCTCGGCCTGCGCGACATCCACCCGGTCCTTGTCCGCGGCCTGGACGACGATCTGGTTCAGCGCGCCGTACCCGGCCTGGGTCGCCCGCAGCGCGCTGATCGGCACGATCGCGGTCGCGTTCGGGTCCGAGAAGCCGGTGCTGTCCTTGCTCGCCAGCACCCCCAGTACGACGAAGTCGACCGCGCCGAGCTTGATCGTCTGACCGACCGCGGACCCGGGTCGCCCGAACAGCTCGGTGGCCGCCGTCTGGCCGAGCAGGATGACCCGCTGCGAGGTGTCCACATCCTGCTCGGTGAAGGACCGGCCGAGCTCGACCGGTGTGTTGGTGGCCGGCAGGTAGTCGGGCGTCGTACCGATGATCTGGTTGACCGTGTAGCTGGTGTCACCGTTGGTCGCCGTACCCGAGCTGGTCATCACCGGGGCGACCGAGGCCACGTCGGGCGCCAGCTTCTCGTCGCCCATCGCCGCCGCGTCCTCGAGCGTCAAGCTGTACTGCTGGGCCGACGGGCCGGCCTGGCCGCGCTGGAAGCCGCCGCCACCGCCGGTGGTCGAGACGGTGAGCAGGTTGGTGCCCATCGCCTCCAGCCGGTCCTGGACGGCCTTGCCGGAGCCGTTGCCGACCGCAACGAGCACGATGACGGCGCCGACGCCGATGGAGACACCGAGGACGGTCAGCAGCGAGCGGAGCTTGTTCGCGCTCAGGCCGCGCAGGGCCGCCCCGAAGAGGTCGCGAGGTGACATCAGCGAGTCACCTCGTCGGCGACGATCCGGCCGTCGGACACCTGGATGAGCCGCCGCGCCCGCGCCGCCACGTCGGTCTCGTGGGTGATCACCACGACGGTCCGGCCGTCCGCGTTGAGCTGGTCGAACATGCCGAGCACCTCGTCGGTCGAGTGCGCGTCCAGGTTCCCGGTCGGCTCGTCGGCGAGCAGGATCCGCGGGCCGGTGGCGAGCGCGCGGGCGATCGCCACGCGCTGCTGCTGACCGCCGGACAGCTGGTTCGGCCGGTGGTCGGCGCGGTCCGCCAGTCCGACCAGCTCCAGCGCCCGGGACGCCCGCCGGCGTCGCTCCGCGCGACGGAGATGGGCGTAGGTGAGCGGCAGTTCGACATTCGCGAGCGCGCTCGTACGTGGGATCAGGTTGAACGACTGGAAGATGAAGCCGATCTTGCGGCCGCGGACGAGCGCCTGCTGGTCTTCGGTCAGCCGGGCCACGTTGCTGCCGTCGAGCCAGTACTCACCCCGGCTCGGGACGTCGAGGCAGCCGAGGATGTTCATCAGCGTCGACTTGCCGGACCCGGACGAGCCCATCACCGCGACGTACTCGCCGGCCTCGACCCGCAGCGACACACCCCGGAGAGCGTGGACGGCGGTCTCCCCCGCGCCATACGTCTTGGTGACGTCCCGGATGTCGATCAGGGCGTCAGCGGCCACGGTTGCCCCCGGCCCCTGTCCCCGCGCCGGGGAGTTGGCCGCCACCGGGCAGTTGGCCCTGGCCAGCGCCGGGGAACTGACCCGTCCGGCCGTTCTGGTTGGTCGCCGTACCGATCGAGCCCTGCAGCAGCTCGATCCGGTCGCCCTCGGCCAGTCCCGAGGTGATCTGGGTGTAGCTGTCACCCCGAACGCCGACCTGCACCTCCCGGGTCCCGCCGCCGTCGGCCATCGTCACTGTGTACGTCGTACCGCTGGTGGCGATCGCGGTGCTCGGGACGTACAGGGCGTCGGCCGCCTTGGCGGTCTGCACGGTGACGTTCGCGGTCTGGCCGATCCGCGCGTTCGCCGGGATCTTCGTCAGCGAGAAGGTGGCCGAGTACGAGACCA
The DNA here is from genome assembly GCF_043197365.1 of Kribbella sp. NPDC049174. Classification (NCBI taxonomy): domain Bacteria; kingdom Bacillati; phylum Actinomycetota; class Actinomycetes; order Propionibacteriales; family Kribbellaceae; genus Kribbella; species Kribbella sp. NPDC049174. The sequence goes on from NZ_JBICSZ010000001.1 coordinate 1,963,349, forward strand.
CGCCGTTGGTGGTCGTGGGTGTCGGCGAGACCGAGGCGAGCGAGGCGGTCAGCGTCGTACCGGGTTCGGCGTTGAGCGTGACGGTGGCCGACTGACCGGCCTTGATCTTGATCGCGTCCGCCTCGGCGAAGGCCGCGACCACCTGGAGCGACTTCAGATCGGCGAGGTCGACGAAACCTGAACCTGAGGTTGTCGTCGTGGTCGAGGTCGTGCCGGCGGCTGAACCTTGACCTGAGGTTGAGCCCGTGCCGGCTGAACCGCTGCCTGAGCTGGAGCCACCGGTGACCGAGCCGACGGAGCCGTTGATCGCGGTGATCGTGCCGGCGATGGGCGCCTTCAGCGTGGTCGCGTCGACCGCGGCCTGGGCCGCCTCGACGTCCTGGTCGGCCTGCTCCTTGTCCGCCTTGGCCCGGGCCAGGCTGGCCTCGGCGTTGCTGACGGCGACCTCCGGGCTCTGGCCCTGGGTCTGATTGGTCTGGTTCTGGTTGGACTGTTGATCGCTGGTGGTGGGCGTTGGCGAGGCCGACGCCTCCTCAGCGGCCTCGGCGGCGTCCTGGGCGTCGCTCAGCGACTCCTCGGCGGCGTCGACCGAGTTGGCCGAGGCGATCTGGTTCTGCTCGGCGATCCGGAGCTGCCGCTCGGCCGCGGCCGGGTCGATCTTCGCGATCGCCGTACCTTTGGCGACCACCTGGCCGACTTTCACCATGATCTGCGTCACGGTCCCGGACGTCTCGAACTGCGGCGAGGCGGTCTGGGAGCTCTGCAGGGTGCCACTGGAGCTGACACTCGCGGTCACCTCGCCCCGGGCGACGGTCACGGTCGGACGGGTCGCGCTCGCGGCCGGCTGATCCGTGCGGAAGAAGAGGAAGTACGCCGTGACGGCGATGGCCAGGACGACGGCCACCAGGGCCACATTGAGCACGCTGAGGCCACGGAGCTTGTGGCGGGGTAGCACCATGGACGCTGACGCTAAGGACGTTTGCTGAGGAACTGATCCTCGAAAGCTGGCAACTCCCTGTGAACTTCGCGCGTCGTATGCCAGGCAACGGTGTCGGTCAATGGCGACACACCGTGATGTGTGAACGCTCGATGACAGCCCGTCACGACGGTGCTGTCAGGTGCGTACATATGGCTCGGGCATGCCAAAATGGGAATGATCCGGGCCGGCCGACCGTTGGCACGGATGACGATCTCGGAGGTTTGACATGTCTAATCGCGTACTGCGTGGTTCGGGGCTGGGTGGGGTCAGCTTCGAGGATGACCGCGGTGTCGAGTTCGCGCCGCGCCAGATGATCACGTATGACTGCCCCCGCGGCCACGTGGTCGAGGTGACCATGGCGCACGACGCCGAGGTGCCCGCGGTCTGGGAGTGCCCGCACTGCGGCAGCGAGGCCGCCCGGTCGACCGGTGAGAAGCCGGAGCCGAAGCAGGAGAAGCCCGCCCGTACGCACTGGGACATGCTGCGCGAGCGCCGCAGCATCTCGGAGCTCGAGGAGCTCCTGGCCGAGCGGGTCGAACTGCTCCGCAAGGGCGAAATCGGCCCGGCCCACCTGCACCGCACCAAGCGCACCGCCTGACAAAGGCTCGACGGGCCCTTCACCGCAACGACGCGGGGAAGGGCCCGTTTCTTGTGCCCTGAATCAGGCCCGACACCGGTTCGCCAGCGCCGCTGCCAGAGTGCTGCACCACGCGGTGATGGTGCCGGCGGTGAAGAGATCGGTGGAGTACTCGATATCGAGGGTGAATGTGGTGTCGGTGAGGTTGAAGACGACGTAGAGCTCCCTTCGCGCCAGGTCCGGCGATGGCAGGGCCCGGACCGGGTAGCTGCCCGTGGGGAGGGTCAGAGTGGCGGGGGCCGTGGTGATGACCGTGAAGAGGATGGCTTGGGTCTGGTGTGGGAAGACCTTACTGAGGATCTCGGCCCAGGGCAGGGCTTCGTGGTCGAGCGCTGAGTAGAGGGCGCGGGCGGTCTCGGCCAGCAGGTCGTGGGTGTCGAGTCTGATCCGGACCGGCACGGCGTCTCCGATGAAGCCGATGACACCCTCGTGGTCGGACCGGCGCCGGCGCGCGCTGGACACCGGCAGGACGACCTCATCCTGACCGCAGAGGGCGCCAAGCCATTCGGCGAAGGCGGCGGCGATCAGCACGTACGGAGTGGTCCCGGCGGACGCGGCAGCGGAGCGGACTTCCTCGGCCAGGCCCGCCGGGAGTTCCACGTGCTGGGTCGCTCCGCGGCCGGACAGTGTCGCCGGGCGCGGGTGGTCGACGGGAAGGGCGGGCTGGACGGTCGACCCGGCAAGCTCGGTACGCCAGAACCCGTCCAGTTCCGCACGGGTGGACCCGGTGAGGGTGTCGCGTTCCCAGCGGGCGTAGTCGGTGTACTGCGCGCTCGGCGGCGACAGCTCCGCACCGCAGTACAAGGAGGACAGTTCGTCCCAGAACAGCCGGGCCGACCAGCCGTCGAAGACGATGTGGTGGACTGCGACAACCAGCACCCAGTGGTCAGCCGACACCCGCCCGAGCCGGGCGCGCCAGAGCGGGGGCTGACTGGGCTCGAGTGCAGGACGGGCGGTTGCGAGACACCAGGCGCGGATGTGGTCCTCATCAGCCGGGAGTTCCTCGACCGGCAGCGCGACCTCGACCGCCGCCATCACCTCCTGCCGGTCCTCGAGGACCCTGGTCCGCAATGCGCTGTGGCGCTGGACCAGCCCCTCCAGCGCGCGCCGTAGTCGTTCCGGATCCAGCGACCCGTTGACGTCGACCCGAGCTGGGCTGTTGTAGATCGACGCGTCCGCACGGCTCCGGACCAGCTCCAGACAACGCCGTTGGTTGAGGGTCAGCGGCGCGACCTCCACCGGCTCGGGCTCGACCGGCTCGGGCTCGACCGGCTCGGGCTCGACCGTCGGCTCACTCCGGCCCGCGACCGCGCGGATGGTCGGCGAGCGGAAGAACTCGGACAGCGTCAGCTCCAGGTCGGTCGCGTCCCGCAGCCGGTTCAGCAGGCGAACAGCGAGCAGGGAATGTCCACCCAGGTCGAAGAACGAGTCGGTCACGCCGATCTCGGTCCGCTCCAGGACCTCACACCACACCGCATGGATCGTGCTCTCCAGCGGCGTTGCCGGAGGAACGTTCGCCTGGACGGCGACCGGCGCCGGCAGCGCCGCCTGGTCGAGCTTGCCCGTGGTGGTCAGTGGCAACCGTTCGAGCGAAACCCACCGCCGCGGCACCAGATACCTGGGCAGCCGCGCCGCCAGGTACTCCATCAGCTCCTCATGCTCGACCACGCCGACCGTGTACCCGACCAGTTCGCCGTGGAGGACGATGACCGCGGCCTCGGTCACCGCCGGATGCCCCTGCACGGCGGCCCGGACCTCGCCCGGCTCGACCCGGACGCCGCGCAGCTGAACCTGGTCGTCGATCCGGCCGTGGTACTCGAGCGCTCCGTCGGCGCGCCATCGCCCGAGATCGCCGCTCGCGTACCAGCCGGGAGCGTAGAACGCCTTGGCCGTCTCTTCGGGCCGGTTCAGGTACCCGTTCGCGACGCACACACCGCCGATACAGATTTCACCGACCGCTCCGACCGGCACCGGTCGACGGTCCGGATCAAGGAGGCGGATCCGCACTCCCGGAAGCGGCCGACCGATCGGGGGCACAGTCTCACCGGGCTCGACCGGGTGATCCGTCACCCCGATCGACGTCTCGGTCGGGCCGTACCCGTTGTAGAGAACGCAGTTCGGGTGCGCCGCGAGGAACGCATGCTCGACCGCGGTGGGAGTCGTGGCCTCGCCGGCGGAGCAGATCACCCGCAACGAGGGCAGCTCCGGCCGGATCGCCAGCAGCGCGTGGACGGCGCTGAACGGCATGACGATCCGCTGGATCCGGTGCTCGCGGATCCGTCGCGCCAGTTGCTCCGGGTCGTACCGGCTGCCGTCCTCGATCAGGATCAGGGTCTGACCGGTGAGGAACGTCGTGAAGGTCTCGTGCAGACTCATGTCGAACATCGACGACGCCCATTGCAGCGTCGTCAGCGGATGAGTGGCGAACCCGAGAAGGTTGTTGACCGGACCCCGGTGCGGCATCAGCACCCCCTTGGGGGTGCCGCTGGATCCGGAGGTGTAGAAGCAGTAGGCCAGATCATCGGGCGTCACCTCGACCCGCGGCCGGTCCGCGCCGACCGGGTCGAGGTGCTCGACGAGGATCGTCGGCAGGGCGCCGAGATCCGGCATCCCTTCGCCGGTGACCAGAACGGTCGCCCGGGAGTCGTTCAGCTGAAACCGCAGCCGCTCTACCGGCACCGCTGGATCCAGCGCGAGGTAGCCGCCGCCGGACTTGAACACCCCGAGCAGGACCGCGAGTTGGTCGACACCGCGGGGCAGGCAACTACCGACGAGCTCACCGCGCTGAACGCCGTGGGACAGCAACTCGAGCGCAACCCCGTTGGCGCGCCGGTCCAACTCGGCGTACGTCACCTGCCCGAAGTCGCCGTCGACCGCGACAGCGTCCGGATGGAGATCGACCCGCTGCTCGAACAACTCGTGCAGGCGCGCGGAGGAGGCCGGGCCAGGCTCACCCTCGAAGCGGGCCAGCAGCCCCTCGTCCGCCGCGGTCAGCCCGGACAGTGCCCTGAGCGGGACAGTCGCCCCGGCGGTCGCGAGCCCCAGCGTCAACTCCAGGTAGTCGAGGAGCCGCTGAACCGTGGCCTCGTCGAACAGGTCGCTGTCGTACTCGACCACGCACCGGACACCCGACGGGGCGTAGCTCAGGTACAGCAGGAGGTCGACCGGCGCCCGGTCACTCGGCAGGTCGCGGAGGTGGACCGAGACCGCCGGGGCGAAGTCGACCTCGTCGACACCGTTCTCGAACTCGACCGCGACCCCGAACAGCGGATTGCGTCCGGTGGACCGGTCCGGGTTGAGCTCGGCGACGATGTCCTCGAACGGCACGTCGCCATGGTCGACCGCGTCCATCAGGGCCAGGCCGAGAGAGCGGGCCAGCCCGGGAAAGTCGGCATCCTCGGCCAACCGGATCCGGAGCGGAAGTGTGTCGACGAACATGCCGACGGCATCCGCGGCGGACCTGCCGCGGCCGGAGACACCGGTGCCGATGACGAAGTCACATTGCCCGCTGAAGCGGGACAGCACCACGCCGAGGCCCGCCAGCAGCACGCTGAAAACCGTCACACCGGAGCTCGCGGCGAAGGCGCCGAGCCGGCTGGTCAGCGAGCTGTCCAGTTCGTGGGTCAGCGAGCGGCCGGCGCCGGTCCGGGCGTGCGACCGCGGCCGATCGGTGGGCAGCCGCAGCTCCGGTGCGCCGGCCAGCTCGGTCAACCAGAAGTCACGATCCGCCGCGGTCGGGCCAGCTCGCTCCGAGAGACCGTCGACGGCCGGTGGCAGGCCGGGATCGGCCGGCCAGGCGCGATAGTAGGCGCCGAGGTCGCGGACGACGATCGGCGTCGAGGCCGAGTCGAAGACGATGTGGTGCCCGACCAGCAACAGCAGGTGGTGGTCGTCGGCCAGCCGGATCAAGCCGGCCCGGAGCAGCGGAGCGGTGTCGAGGTCCAGCGCACCGAGCCGGACGTCGTGCCGCAGGGTCTCGATGTCGTTGCCCTCAGCATCAACCACCGGGCACTCGATCCGGACCGCCGTTCGGACGAACGCCCGCGGCGCCCCGTCGACCTCCCGGAACTGGGTCCGCAGTGCGGGATGCCGGTCGACCACCCGCTGCAGGGCGCCCTGCAGCGCCGCCGGATCCAGCGGACCGCGAAGCTCGATCGCCTTCGGTTCGTGGTACGTGTTGGCACCCGGGTTCAGCTGCTCCAGGAACCAGATCCGCTTCTCCGGTGGTGTCAGTGCCCGGCCGCGATCCACCGGCCCACCATCGGTACGGCCGACGACGGTGGGGTCCTGGACGTACTCGGCGCGGAGCTCGTCGACCGCGGACAGACTCCGCATCACCTCGTCGGGGCCGAGACCGAAGTCGACGAAGCAGGCGAGCTCGTTCGCGCCGATCGCGATCAGCTGGTCGACGATCGCGCGGCAGGTTTCCGGGGTGCCGATCAGGGCGCGGGTCTCGCAGTAGCGCCGATAGGCCTGGCCCAGCAGGAACTCGACGTCGTCCGGGGCGGTCTTGTCCAGGTCGATCTGGAAGCCGAGGCTGTTCGTCACCTGCCCGAACAGCGACATCGACGAGCGCAGATAGTCGCAGAACGGCTGGTACGCGTCGGCCCGGACGGTCTCGAGGTCGTCGCCGACATAGGTGTGCAGCAGGACGACCACGCGACCGGCGTCCGGGTCGAGACCGTGTTCGGCGCGGGTCGAGCGGTAGAGAGCGATGTTCGCCGCCAAGTCCTCGACGGATTGCGCCATCAGGTTGGTGACGACGCCGAGGCCGTTGCGGGCAGCCAGCTTGTACGACTCCGGATTCCCTACGACGGCGGTGAACAGCGGCGGCTGGTCCTGCAGCGGGCTCGGGTGCAGCCGTACCTCGGTAGGCTCGCCGTTCCCGGCGACCGCGGTGATCGCCTCACCTGCCCAGAGTCGCCGGACGGTGTTGAGGCGGTCGTACATCTCGGTCCGGTGGTTGCCGTAGGCATCAGGGGCGAGGACGAAGTCCCGGGCGTGCCAGCCGCTGGCGATGCAGAGTCCGACCCGGCCGCCGGAGAGGTTGTCGACGACAGACCACTCCTCGGCGACCCGGATCGGATGGTGCAGCGGGAGCACCACCGAACCCGCGTTGAGCCGGATTCGCCGGGTTCGGGTGGCGAGCGCCGCGGCGAGGACGGAGGGGTTCGGGAAGAGTGCGCCGAAGGAGTGGAAGTGCCGCTCGGGCAGCCAGACCGAGTGGAACCCACGCTGGTCGGCGAACTCGGTGGCGTTGAGGATGAGGCCGTACTTGTCCTGTGCGGCGGAGTCGGGGTAGTCGCCGAAGAAGTACAGGCTGAAGTCACAGGCGCCCTGCCGGGTGGAGGCAACGGGCCGGGGGCGGGTTGCCGTGGGCGTGCTGGTGCGTGTGCTGGTGGGCGGGCCGGCTGGTGCCGGAGTGCGCAGTGGCGGGACCGAGTCGGGGGCGTCGTTGAGCAGGGCCAGCTGGTCGGACATGAGGTTGGTGATGCGGTCCATCATGCGTTCGGCCAGCTGAAGTTGACGGTCCACGACCTGCTGCAGAGAGGCGGACGGTGGAACTGCCGGGCTGGGTGCCGGCGGTTCAGCCGGCATGACGGCTGTGAGCGATGAAGTCTGGGTGCTGCTGGTCGATGGTTGAGGTGACGTGGTGGTGGAGTTGCCGATGAGGTCAGCGAGCTTGGCGGCGGTGTCGACGTCGCTGAACAGGCTGCGGACGGAGACGGTGACGCCGAAGGTGTCGGTCAGGTCGCCGACCAGGCGCATGAGGGAGAGCGAGTCCGCCCCCAGGCTGAGGAACGACGCGTCGGCCGGTATCTCGTCCGGCGCCATCCCGAGGGCCGGGGCGATCAGCTCCCGCACCGTGCCCAGAACTCCGGTCACAGCGGGGACAGGCGCGATGGCGGTCGGCGGCTCGGGTGGCGCGACGGACCGGGCCGGGGTGGGGATGGGACGCCTGGTGAGTGGGTGGCCTGGTAGGGGGATGCGATGGCCGGTGGACAGGGGACGCCAGGTCAGGTCGGTGCCGGTGCGGTAGAGGGCGGCGACGGTTTCAGCGAACTGGGTGGTGGATCCGCGGCGTTGAGTGGCCAGCCAGGTGGTGCCGGGTACGGCTCGGCGGCCGAGTGGGGTCAGGACGGCGTCGGGACCCACCTCGAGGAGTCGGGTGGCGCCGAATTCGGCCACGGCGGTGGTGGCCAGGTCGAATCGCACCGGCCGGCGCGCGTGGTCCGCGAGGTACTGGCTGGTGACCTCGGTCAGGAGTGAACCGTCGAGTCCGCTGAAGAAGGGCACCCGAAGGGGCTGGAAGGAGACTTCGTCGGCGGCAGCGCGGAGGTCGTCGAGCACTGGTTCGACCAGCACGGAATGGAACCCCCTGTCGATCGGCATGCGTCGCGAGCCCACCCCGCTGCGATCGAGGATCTCCGTCGCGCCGGCCACAGCGTCCTCGGACCCGGCCAGCACGAACCGGTCGGGACCGTTGACGGCGGCAACTTCCAGTCCACACTCGGCGGCGAGCTTCTCCGCCGTCGACCGGTCCGCGCCGACCGCGATCATCGCGCCTGGCCTCATCCTCGTCCGCATGAGCTCGCCGCGTCGTACCGTGAGCCGGACACCGTCGGGGAGCGACAGCGCACCCGCCGCGTACAGGGCGGCGTACTCCCCGACGCTGTGCCCGATCACCACGTCCGGTGCGACGCCCAGCGCCCGCCAGACCTCGGTCCAGGCCACCTGGTTGGCGAACAGGCTCACCTGGGCGAGCTCCTCCCGCCGGCTGTCGACGATGTCCTCGCCGAGTACCTGCGTCACCTCGTCGAACACCTTCCGCGCCGCCTCGAACCTCGCGGCAAGCCGGCCGGACATTCCCGGGTACGACGCTCCCTGCCCGGAATATGCGAACGCCAACGGTCCCGGAGTACCTGGTTCGGTGGGTGTCGCGTGGGCGAGGGCGGCGGCAAGGGCGCTCGCATCGGCGCCGACCACGGCGACCCGGTGCTGGTGGTGCCGGCGACCGAGGGCGAGTGTGGTGGCCAGGTCTGATGCGGCAAGGTCGGGGCCGGCCACGAGCTGACCGCGCAGAGAGCCGAGCAGCACCTCGAGCGCAGCCCGCGACGCCGCCGAAACCGGCAGCACCACCGGCTCAGGCTCCGACTCCGCCAGGTCGGCTGCAGCGGCGAGCGGTGGTTCTTCGAGGACGACGTGAGCATTGGTGCCGCCGACCCCCAGGGCGGTGACCCCGGCCCGGCGCGGGCCTGCGACCCCGGGCCAGTCGCGGGTCGCGGTGACGAGTTCGAACGGGCTGTTCTCGATCCGCAGCTCCGGATGTGGGCGGCTCAGGTTGACCGTCGGCACGAGCCGCCCGTGCCGCAGCATCAGGATCGTCTTGATCAGGCCGGCCATCCCGGCGCACGAGTCCAGGTGCCCGACGTTCGCCTTGACCGAGCCCAGGCCGCATTTCGCCGGACGCTCGCCGGTCGAACCGAAGACCTGGGACAGCGCCTCGAACTCGATCGGATCCCCCAGCGCGGTCCCCGTCCCGTGCGCCTCGACGTACGAGATGGTCTCGGCGCCCACACCGGCCCGCGCCAGCGCCTGGCGGACGACATCCGCCTGACCCGACACACTCGGCGCGGTGAAACCGACCTTGCTCGTGCCGTCGTTGTTGACCGCGCTGCCAAGGATCACCGCATGAATCGTGTCGCCGTCGGCCAGCGCCCGGTCCAGACGCTTCAACAGGACCGCAGCCACGCCGTTGCCCCCAACCGTCCCGTCCGCGTCGGCGTCGAACGGGCGACAGCGACCACTCCGGGACAGGATGGAGCCGGGCACGTACTGGTACCCGGCGTCCTGCGGCAGCCGAACCGCCGCGGCGCCCGCGATGGCCAGATCCGTGTCAGATGTGAGCAGCGCCTGGACGGCCAGGTGCACCGCGACCAGAGAGGTCGAGCACGCGGTCTGGACCCCGATCGCGGGCCCGGTCAGCCCGAGCCGGTACGCGCTTCGGCTGGCGAGGAAGTCCGGAGCGGCCCCGATCGTCGCCTGCATCGCGGTCGGCACATCGCCAGGCCGGTCGCCGGAACTCGGGGCCAGCTGGTCCTGGTGTCCGTACAGATTCATCCCGGATCCGGCATAGACGCCGATCCGCAGCCCGGCGCCCGATCCCGCGTAGCCGCCGTGTTCCAGGGCCTGGTGCGCGACCTCGAGGAACTGCCGGTGAGCCGGGTCGGTGAGCGCGGCCTCCTTCGGCGACACCCCGAAGAACTCCGCGTCGAACGCCTCGACGTCGTCGAGCACCCCACCGGCACGGACCCACCCCTCCGCACCGGGGCCGGTGGACACGCTGTCCACTGCCCCGCACAGGTTGGCCCAGAACTCGTCGACCGTCCGCGCCCCCGGAAAGCGCGCGGCCATGCCGACGACTGCCACCCGCCGATCCACCCCGCCGGCATCCGCCCCAGCCCCCGAACCCGGCGCCGCCTGCTGGGCCTCGGTCAGCCAGGCGGTCAGAGCAGCCGCAGTCGGATACTCGAACGGCACCGTCGCCGGCACCTCGATCCCGAAGCGTTCGGACAGCATCGCCCGAAGCTGCGTGAGCTTGATCGACGTCAGGCCCAACTCGTAGAACGGAACCTCGTCGGCCGCCGGCTGCCCCGCCAGCTCCGCAAGCAACCGGCTCACCTCGGCCGCTACCGCACGCGCCCCCACCCGGCGCCCGGCGGACGATGCGGTCACATCCGCAGTGCCCGTCGCGCCGTACCGACCGCGCAGATAGCGCTGCCGCAGCTCGTTCCGGCGGACCTTGCCGCTTGCAGTCCGCGGGAACTCCCCCGCCGGGACCACCACCACCTCGGCCGTCAGCCTGAGGCGCTCGAAGATCAACGCCTTCACCGCCGGCGCCACCGCCTCGTCCGCCTCGACGAAGACCACCAGATCCTCGGTCCCGGTCTCGGCGTTCGGCACCCCGCACGCACCGACCGCGTGCAGGCCGAGACCGTTCACTCCTGCGGCCACACCTTCGATCTCATGGCAGAACACCGTGTTCCCGTTGACCACCACCGTGTCTCCCTCGCGGCCGGTGATCACCACTTGTCCGCCGGAGACGAACGCCAGATCCCCGGTCCGCAACCACTCGCCGTCCGGCAATGCGGCCGCGGTGGCCGATGCGTTGTTCACGTATCCGGCGGTCACTCGGCCGGACCGGACCTGCAGCCTCCCGATCCGAAGCTCGGGCAGCACCTCGTCGTTCTCGCCGACCACCCGGATCGACGCACCCGGTGCCGGCGGCCCGACCGCGACGAAGGTCAGGCACTCCGACTCGGGCACTTCCGGACCCGCGGTCACCAGGGCGTCGTCCAGCGAGGACTTGAGCACCCGAACCACACAGCCCTCGTCGGTCAGTCGGCCGAACGTAATGGCGGTCGTGGTTTCGGCCATGCCCCATGCCGGCCGTACGCACGCGCGATCCAGGCCCGATCCGGCGGTTGCCGCGAAGAACCTCTCGAGAACCGGCAGCACGATCTGCTCGCCGCCGCACACGAGCGACCGGACACTGCGCAGGTCGAGGGACGCACCGGCGGGCAGCGCATCAGCGGCCAGTTGCAGCCCGAACGTCGGCGACCAGGTGTGCTGTGCCTGGTACCGGTCGACGTTCTCCAACCAGAGCAGCGGATTCGCGAGGACTTCGGTCGTCGGAAGGTGCACGCCGGTTGCTCCGGTGAACACCGGCAGCACGTGGTACAGCAGCAGGGCGCCGCTGTGGTCCACCGGCAGCCAGTTGAGCATGGTCTCTCCCGGCCGAAGGTCGAGCAACAGCCGCGATCCGGCGGCGAACTCGGCCAGCGCCTGGTGCGTGAGCGCGGCGGCCTTCGGCGCGCCGGTGCTCCCCGAGGACAGCATCAGGACGGCCACCTCAGCCAGGTCCGGGTGATACAGCTCCTCGGCCGGATCCAGCCGGACGAGATCATCGACCGCCACCGCCGGCAGGTCGTGGCCGGCCGATCCCTCGCGATCGGTCAGGATCAGTGGCGATTCGAGCAGCTCCCACGTGTGCCGAAGCCGTTCCCACCCGGCCGGGCCCGAGTCGGAGATGACGGCCGGCCGCAGCCCACCCAGGAGGCAGGCCCAGAACGCCGGGAAGAAGGCGTCCAGCGAAAGCCCTTGCAGGATCAGGGAGTCACCGCTCGCGGATCCGCGCATACGGAGGCCGGTCAGGATCCGGCGCGCCCGGTCGAACAACTCCGGATAGGTCAGCAGTCCCCCGGGCGTCCGGACGCCGGCCGAGGGGAACTCGGCGGCGGCCCGGCGCAGCGCCTGGACCGCGTCCAGCGAGTCAGTCGCGGTCGGCACCGGCTGGGGACCGTGGATCATCGATGTTCTCGGCATGATGCCTCCTCGAGAGCGACAGAAAGACCAGTACGCCGATCACCGCGACGCCGTGCAGCCCGGCGACCACCACCGGCGGCGGCAGCACGTCGAGCAGGCCGCCGGCGAGCAGCATCCCGCCGGCGAAAGCAGAGTTCTCCACGCTCGCGGACAGACCGAAGACACGGGCCCGCTGGTGCTCGGGCCGGGTCTGCAGCGTGGACAGGTAGCCGATCTCGCTCACCCCGTCGGAGATCCCGGCGAGCAGGCAGACGGCGATCAGCCCGGCCGGGGGCAGGCCGGTGAAGGCGAGCACGAACGACACCGACATCGCACCGGTCGCGACGGCGAACGCTCGGTGGTCGAGCCGCTTCAGGAACCGGCTGACCAACTGATGGGCGCTCACGCTGCCGATCGCCCAGGCGGTCAGGAACTGGGTGCTGACCGCGGCGGGATTGTCCGGCGCGGTCAGGCTGGCGTAAATCGGGAGCGCGACGTTGTGGCCCGCCGAGGCAAGCGCGTCAACCCCCCGGAGCGCGATCATCCCGGCGATCAACGGCGGCAGGTACTGCCACGGCCACCGCCGCGCGTGCTCGGCCGTCCGGCCATCGCGCCGCCAAGACCCCGGTGAGCCGAGCTCGGCGGTCTGCGCGGGCCAGGTCACGAAGGCCTGCGCCGTCGCCGAGACCAGGAACGATCCGGCGTTCAGCAGGAAGGCCGCGCTGTATCCGCCGAGGTCGATCACCAGCGCGGCCGTACCGAATCCCAGCACGCTGGCCAGCGATCGCGCCGTCACCATTCGCCCGTTCGCCCGGGTCCGCTGATCCACACCGACCAGCTCCGGGATCCCGCTGCGCAGCGCGACAACCACCAAGGTGTTGCAGACGCCGAGAACCAGCGCGACCAGGACGAGCACGGCCAGACTCGGCGCCGTCAGCAGCACCAGCATCACCGCCGCCTGCAGGAGATCGAGTCCGATCAGCAGCGGTCGGCGCGGCACCCGGAGCAGCACATTGCCGGACACCAGCCCGGCCACGAACCCGGCTCCGAGCCGGATCGCCATCACCGCACCCGTGGCCCACGTGCTCTGAGTCCAGTGGAAGCTGAACAGCCCGAGCGCGACCAGGTTCAGGTAGTTCCCGTACGACGAGACGGCGTAGCCGCTCAGCAACAGCCAGAGTGCGCGGGCAGGCGGCATCCCCGGCTCCCTCCTGCCCGGGTTGGGCGGTCACCCGGGTGGCTGGAAGCTTAGAGACATTCCGGTCGAGTGGCTACGAACCGCGGTGAGTCCTCGATACTGGGGCGATGCAGAACTGGATCACCACCGCCGTGACCGACGGACTGCTGCGTGGCGCGGTGGAGCTGGAGCGGACCCGGGTTGGTGTGCTGCCGCATCGGTTGCCGGGCTGGGCTCGGGCGCAGTACGACGATCCGCAGCTGGAGATGGTGGAGTCGCAGCCGTCGGGCGTGCGGTTGGTGTTCCGGACTCGCGCGACGGCGATCGAGCTGGACACGCTGCCGACCAAGCGCGTCTACACCGGCGCACCGGCGACGCCGGACGGGGTGTACGACGTGCTCGTCGACGGCAAGCTGGTCGACCAGGCGACCGTGCCGAGCGGGAACGTGCTGACCATCGATCTCACCACCGGGGCCACCGACACCCGACCGGGCGAAGCCGGCACGGTGCGCGTGACCGGGCTGGGCGGCGAGCTGAAGACAGTGGAGATCTGGCTCCCGCACACCGAGACCACCGAACTCGTTGCCCTGCGCACCAATGCGCCGATCGAGCCCGCCCCGGCGACCGGGCGCCGGACCTGGCTGCACCACGGGAGCTCGATCAGCCACGGTTCGAACGCGACCAGCCCCACCGGCACCTGGGTCGTACACGCCGCCGCACTCGCCGGCGTGGAGCCGATCAATCTTGGCTTCGGCGGTAGCGCCCTGCTCCAGCCGTTCGTCGCCCGCACGGTGCGCGACACGGCCGCCGACCTGATCAGCGTCAAGCTCGGCATCAACGTGGTGAACGCGGACGTGATGCGCCGGCGGGCCTTCACCCCCGCCGTGCACGGCTTCCTCGACACCATCCGCGAAGGCCACCCCACCACCCCGCTGCTGGTCGTCTCCCCCGTCCTCTGCCCGATGCACGAGGACACCCCGGGTCCAACCATATGGGACCTGGACGCGCTCAGTCGCGGCGAGCTCCGCTTCCAGGCAACCGGCGACCCCTCCGACATCGCGGCGGGGAAACTCACCCTCACCATCATCCGCGAAGAACTCGCCCGCATCGTCGCCGGGCGGGACGACCCGAACCTCCACTACCTCGACGGCCGCGAACTGTACGGCGCCGCCGACAACGCCGAGTTCCCACTCCCCGACGACCTGCACCCCGACGGCCCGTCCCACCAGCGCATGGCCGAACGCTTCGCCAAGCTGGCCTTCAACGGCCCGTTCAGCTGAGGTCCAGCCCACGCGTGCTACGCGGGCACGTCTTCGTCGCTCCTCGGCGCGCCTGCTACGCCCGCTCCCGCCCGCCCCCCGGCTCAGCGCCGGTGCATCCTTGCCGGCTTTCGCCGGGCTGCCTGCGGGCTGCCGCCCGCGGTTGCTCGCTGTCGCTCGCGGTCGACCACCTAGGCCGGCGCCCGTCGTGCAGATCGCAGCTACGGCGTAGAGCCTGGTTGGTCGCAGGTGAGCCGCAGCAGTTTGTCGTATGACTCCACGATGTGCACGCGGTCGGTCTGCCCGGCAGGGCAGTTAGCTGAGCTGCTCGGAGAGTCCGATGAGGATTCCCGCGGGGCCGCGGACGTAGCAGAGTTTGTAGCTGTCCTCGTACTGGGCCAGCTCACCGACGAGATCGGCGCCGTGACTCCGCAGGCGGGAGACGACGTCCTCGATGTCGTCGACGGCGAACATGACGCGATGCATGCCCAGCGTGTTGTGCGGCGGGTTGTGCGGTCCGGTGACGATCACCGCGGGGTTGTGGTACCTCGCCAGCTCGAGCCGGCTGTGGCCGTCGGGGGTCCGCATCATCGCGATGTCGCAGCGGACGCCGTCGAGTCCGACGGTGCGGTCCGCCCAGGGGCCCTCGATCTCCGCTTTGCCCTCCAGCTCCATGCCGAGTTCTCCGAAGAACGCAACGACAGCCTCGAGGTCGTCGACGACAATGCCGACATTGTCCATGCGCTGAATCGCCACGGTGATCTCCTACGTCGTCGCGCGGCCTGTCGTGGCCGCTGGTGTACTTAGGACGGAGCCAGCGCCGCATTCTCGACACCTGGAATTCGGATGGGTCTCCGAGCCACCCACCCCGTGCGCACGAGAACCCGCGTGCACGCCGATCCTCTGACGGGCACCGCCAGGTGGCCACGGTCGCCGGCCGCCAGAGTCCCCTCACGACATACGCCGGCCGAGCACTCGACGCGGGCGGCAGCCCACAGTTCGAGGTGGAAGCCGGCAAGAGATGCACCGGCGTTAAGCCGGAGGGCGGGTGGGAGGGGCGTAGCAGGCGCTCCGAGGAGCGAAGCGACGGAGAAGCGCCCGCGTAGCACGCGTGGGTCAGAAGCTACTTCTGGTCGGGGTCGATGACCTCGCCCTGAATGACATCGTCCGAAGGCCCTGGACGAGACCCTGGGCGGGTCGGGCCAGCACCAGGACCAGGACCGGCGCCAGGACCACCACCAGGACCGCCGAACGGACCGCCGCCCGGGATGAAGCCGCCGAGGTTGGCGCCGCCCAGCTGCGTGGACAGCCGCCGGCCGAGGAACGCCGACAACCCGCGCCGGGCCAGCGGGCGGGTGAACGGCAGGACGAAGAAGAAGCCGAAGATGTCCGTGACGAATCCCGGGGTGAGCAGCAGCGTGCCGCCCACCAGCACCAGGGCGGCGTCCGACAGCTCCCGGCCGGGCATCTTGCCGGTCTGCAGCGCGGACTGCAGTGCGTTCCAGGCTCGCCGGCCCTCGCGCTTGATCAGCCAGGCGCCGAGCGCGCTCTCCACGAGCAGGAGCCCGACCGTCGGCCAGCCGCCGATCACCTGGCCGATCTGGATGATCACGTAGATCTCCAGGATCGGCACCACCAGCAGCGCGAGCGCCACGAACCACGGCATGTGTTACCCCTTCCTCAGCAGCCCTCGGAGCTGGCGTGCGCGGTGGCCCAGGCCCCACTTGCCGACCCGGGCCATCGCCTCGATCACGATCGCCCGCGACATCTTGGACTGACCGCGTTCCCGCTCGACGAAGGTGATCGGCACCTCCACCACCCGGAACCCGGCCTTGACCGCCCGCCACGCCAGATCGACCTGGAAGCAGTAGCCCGCGGAGGCGACCTCGTCCAACCCGATCCCCTCCAGTGTTGCTCGCCGGAACGCGCGATACCCGCCGGTCGCGTCCTTCAGCGGCACACCGAGCGCCAGCCGGGTGTAGATGTTGCCGCCGCGGCTGAGGATCTCGCGCGACTTCGGCCAGTTCTGTACGGCGCCGCCCTTGACGTACCGCGACCCCAGCACGAGGTCCGCATCCCGCAGCGCGGTCAGCAGCCGAGGCAGCTGCTCCGGCTGGTGCGACCCGTCCGCGTCGTGCTCGACCAGTACGCCGTACTCGCGCTCGATCCCCCAGCGGAATCCGGCGATGTACGCCGCGCCGAGGCCTTCCTTGCCCTTGCGGTGCAGGACGTGCACGTGGTCGTCGTTCGCGGCCAGCTTGTCGGCCAGGCCACCTGTGCCGTCGGGTGAGTTGTCGTCGGCGACCAGGACGTCCGCCTCCGGTACGGCGTCGCGCAGCCGACTCACGATCGGCTCGATGTTCTCGGCCTCGTTGTACGTCGGGATGATCACCAGGATCCTGCCGAGATCCGCGAAAGGGGTGCTCACGCTGCCACTACTCCTGCCTCCAGTGACGGCATTGTCACCGGTTCCGAGCCGGCCTGAGGGATCAGGCCGGGACTTTTTCGCGGCTGCGCGTTGGTGCCGGCGGGGTCTCCGGGCCGCCGGTCGCCCGCCGGCGGCGAGCCACCAACGCGAGAACCACTCCCAGGATCCCCAGGCCGGTCAAGATCCACTGCGGCCAGCCGCCGAGTGAGGTGGCCAGCGTATGGGTATCGCGGACCGGAACCGAGGCGACATACACGTCCGGCACGAACTGTGACGACTTGTGCTCGACGGTGCCGTCCGGCCGGATCACGCCGGAGATGCCGCTGGTGGACGCGACCAGCACGGTCCGGCCGGTCTCGATCGCGCGCATCCGGGTGATCGCGAACTGCTGCTCGGGCTGTCCGGTGCCGCCGTACGTCGCGTTGTTCGTCTGCACGACCAGGACCTGGGCGCCGCCCTTCATCACGTCCTCGACCACGTCGTCGTACGCGACCTCGAAGCAGATCACATCGCCGTACGTGACTCCGCCGATCGGCAGCACGCCGGGGACCCTGCCGGGGGCGGTCTGCCGGCCGACCATCTCCAGCCGCTTGATGTAGGGCAGCAACTGCTCGCGGAACGGGATGTACTCACCGAACGGAACCGGGTGCCGCTTCGCGTAGACCTGACCGGGCCCGGTCCGCGGGTCCCAGACGACGCCGGTGGTCTGCCGCTCGTTCGGACCAGGGCCCTCGAGTACGGCGCCGACCAGGATCGGCACGTTGACGGCCTTGACCGCCTGCTCGATGTCGGCCCGGGTCTCGGCGTCCTTGAACGGGTCGATGTCGGTCGAGTTCTCCGGCCAGATGACGATGTCCGGCTTGTCTTCCGATCCCTCCTGGACCCGCTTCTGCAGGTCGAGGGTCGCGTTCAGGTGGTTCCGGGTCACGGTCCGGGCGCGGCCGAGGAACTCCAGTCCCTTGCCGGGCACGTTGCCCTGCACCATCGCCGCCTTCACGACCTTGCCGTCGCCCTCGGTCGAGAGATTGATCAGCGCGCTGCCGCCGACGATCGCGACTCCGGCGACCAGTGCGACGACCCGGAGCTTGAGCGGGCTCTTCGGCCGCAGGACGGCGTACACCAGGACGCCCAGCAGCGCGATCGCGAAGCTCAGGCCGGGGATGCCGACGAGCGACGCCAGCTTGCCCAGCGGCGAGTCGGCGAACGCCCACGCCAGCCGGCCCCACGGGAACCCGCCGAACGGGATCGACGCGGTCGCGAACTCGGTCGCCACCCACAGGCACGCGATCCACAACGGCCACAGCTTCAGCTTGAGCACCTGCGTCGCGAGCGCCCCGAAGACCGCGTAGAACAGCCCCTCGAGGATCGCCAGCGCGATCGCCGCGTCGCCGCCGATGATGCTCAGCCACGGCACCAGGACGAGGTAGTACGTGATGCCGAACCCGGCACCGATCAGGAATCCGCCCTTGGCCGAGGCGCCGTTCAGCGCGGCCAGGAAGAGCGGTACGGCGAGGATGGTCAGCCAGGGATAGTCGTGCGGTTCGAAGGCCAAGCCGAGCATGGCGCCCGCGGCCACCGCCACGACGACCCTCGGCAGGACGCGTCCCAGAGCCTTCAACCGGTCCACGCGGTAACCCCTTGTCCTCACTGTCCCGGCGGACGCCGGTCGCACGACCGTACAACGTCCCGGACATGCCAATGTATCCGGTCAGTAGCCGGTAAGCATCGATTGCGGAACGTGAAGGGGTATCAGCAGAGCGCGAGGAAGTGAGGAGCCCTCAGGGAACCAGGAAGAGAGCCGGGAGGAGTGGGGGCAAAGGAAAGAGGCTCGGCGACCCTTCGGACCAACCGCCGATCCACTGGCTGCGAACCGAACGGCTGTTGTCTACTGGGCGCCGAGCCTCTTCCACCTCTGCCCCGCGGGGGGCTAACCACCGGCGATCTCAGCCCCCGTCGACTCAAGCCTGGCACTGGCCTGGTCAGCGTCGCGGGATCATCCGGTGGCCGAACTTCGTGTGACCGTTGATAAAACGGGATATGACGACTCCCAAAACGATGCGCGCTGACGGCGATGGTGTCAACCTCTCCACCGGCTCCTTGAGGCCGTTGTAACACTTTCGCCTGCCCGCACTGGAAAAACGAGGATGACTCACTGGAGTCACGTTACAGAGCCGTCTCGGCACTCCACGTGATCGTTACCGTGGGCAACTAATCGTCACCCAACCGGTACGACGACCGTCCCGGTTGCGCGCGTGATCACAAGCGGCTCGGCCAGTACCTCGGCCGCCGACTCGGACACGTCCGCCCGGCCCCGGCAGACGACGGAGGCGCTGAACTCGAGCTCCCGGCTGCGGTTCCCGACCCGGGTGATCGTTGCCGTCACTTCCACCACGTCGCCGGCCCGCAACGGCTGCAGGAACTGCACGTCGGAGTACGACGCGAACAGCCCCTCGTCACCGTCGGCCTGGATGCACACCTCGGTCGCGACATCGCCGAACAGCCCGAGCACGTAGGCACCGTCGACCAGGTTCCCGGCGTAGTGCGCATGGCTGTACGGCACATAGCGCCGATGCGTCACGGACAGGCCGATAGTTGCCTTTGACACCTATGCGCTCCTCTTGCTCGGCGTGCTGTGCTTGCGTTTCGTCACGAGTGCGTCGACCAGATAGCTGGCCACCTCGCCAGGAGTGGTGCCGCGGCCGAACACCCGGTCCACACCGAGCTCATCGGCCATCTGCTCGGTGAAACGGGGGCCACCGGCAACCAACACCGGCCGCGCGTCCTCGGCGTACGCCTCCCGGAACGCGGCCGACATCTCCTTGGTGTTCAGCACATGCGCCTCCCGCTGGGTGACCACCTGCGACACCAGGATCGCGTCCGCCTTCTCCGCCTTGGCCCGCCGGACCAGCTCCGGTACGGCGACCTGGGCGCCGAGGTTCACCACCTTCAGCTCGCGGTAGTACTCCAGGCCCTTCTCCCCCGCGAACCCCTTGATGTTCATGATCGCGTCGATACCGACCGTATGCGCATCGGTGCCGATACACGCACCGACGATGGTCAGCCGGCGGCGCAGCGTCTTGCGGATCGCGAGGTTGACCTCCTTCGGCGACAGCAGCGGGTAGTCGCGCTCGATCACCTCGACCTTGCTGGTGTCGACCAGGTGGTTCACCGGCCCATAGACGACGAAGAAGGTGAAGTCCGGTCCGATCGCCTTGGCGTGGACGACCAGCGCCGGGTCCATACCCATCTTGTTCGCCAATTGGGCGGCGGCACCCTCGGCCCGCTTGTCGTGCGGGATCGGCAGCGTGAACGACAGCTGCACCATCCCGTCACCGGTGGTGTCGCCGTACGGCCTGATGATGCTCACTGCGCCTCCTCGAGCAGCTCGGTCGCGGGGTTGTAGTACTCGGAGGACCGGCGAGCCACGCCCTCGAGGCCGCGGCCGGCGTCCTGGGGGCGCTTCATCAGGCCGAAGGTCCCGTCGCCGATCGCGTTCAGCAGGCCGTCGTCGACGATCTCCTCGAGCAGCTCGACCGACTCCCCCAGCACCTGCCGGGCGCGCTGGGCGATGAACCCGTCCGGCTCCGGCCGGAAGTCCTCATGAAGGTTGCCGGCCGCACCTAGAACGTAGCGGACGTTCTGCAGGGCCAGGTCGCGGTCGGAGATCCACGGCGTCACCACCGCCTCGGTCATCATGCCGACCAGCAGGATGCCCTGGCCGGTCATCGCGCCGACCAGGTTGAAGAACCCGTCCAGCAGGTAGCCGCGGAACACGTCGCCGGTCATGTGCCGGGTCGGCGGCATCCACTTCAGCGGCGCCTCCGGGAACAGCTGCCGGGCCAGCATCGCGTGGGCCAGCTCGAGCCGGAACGAGTCGGGCAGGTCCGGGTTGATCTCGAACGCGTGCCCGAGGCCGAGCTGCCAGTCCTCGAGCCCGGCCTCCTTGGCGAAGTACTCGTTCAGCAGCTGCGACACCGTCACCGTGTGCGCGGCCTCGACCGCGTCCGCGGTGGTCAGGTAGTTGTCCTCGCCGGTGTTGATGATGATCCCGGCGCGGGCGTGGATCTGCCGGCTGAACCGCTGGTCGACGAAGGTGCGGATCGGGTTGATGTCGCGGAACAGGATCCCGTACATCGAGTCGTTCAGCATCATGTCGAGCCGCTCGAGCCCGGCCAGCGTCGCGATCTCCGGCATACACAACCCGGAGGCGTAGTTCGTGAGCCGGACGTAGCGACCCAACTCGCGCGACGTCTCGTCCAGCGCGGCCCGCATCAACCGGAAGTTCTCCTGGGTCGCGTAGGTCCCGGCGAACCCTTCCCGGGTGGCGCCCTCGGGCACGTAGTCGAGCAGCGACTGCCCGGTCGACCGGATCACCGCGATGATGTCCGCACCTTCCCGCGCCGCCGCCTGTGCCTGCGGGATGTCCTCGTAGATGTCGCCGGTGGCAACGATCAGGTAGATCCACGGCCGCTGCTCCGGGTCACCGTGCCGCTTGATCAGCCGGTCGCGCTCGCGCCGCCGCCCGTCGATCCGCTTCAACCCGGCCGCGGCCGCCTTCCGCGACGCGGCCCGAGCCCGTACGGCGTCCCGCCCCTCAGGCAACCGGAACGTCACCGACCCCGACGCGGCCTTCTGCGCCAGCACAGCGAGATCCTCGGCCTCGCCCCGCACGAGCGCGTCCCACACCGGCAGTGCGAGCCCGTGTTCGAGCCCGACATCCGCACGGACCGTGTCCGCAAGCCGGTTCACCCACGGAATACCCTCGGTGTCCGCGCCGGTCAGTCCGGCCAACCGCAGTACCGCTCGCTCGACCGAGACCGTCGTGTGCTGCCGGGCCAGATTGACGATCGGCCGCCCGGCTTTCCGCGCCAGGCTCCGGGCCTTCCGCACAGTGACCGGATCAAGGTCAAGCTTCTTCACCGCACGCGTCAATGCGACCATCCCTCGGATTCGTACACAATGCGGCCGCCCACGGCAGTCCGCTGACAAGTAGGCACCGGCGCGTTGTCGCTGAGATCCGGCAGCACCGGCACGCCCGCGCGTGGGTCCGTCGACCAGGCCGCAACCCGCGAGTCCGGTGTCTGTACGACGAGCTCGGCATCGCTCTCCCAGATCGCGTACGTCGCCGCCGTACCGGGTGCGAGCACACCGGCGTCGTCGATACCGGCCGCTCGCCAGCCACCTCGGGTGTGGGCCTGGAACGCGGCCCGCACGGTGATGCGCTGCCCCTGCTCGTGGTGGAAGGCGGCCGCCCGCACGGCCTCCCAGCCGCCGAGTTCGGTGACCGGCGAGTCCGAACCGAACGCCAGTACGACGCCGGCACGGGCCAGCGAGCCGAACGGGTTCATGCCCTGCCACCGGTCGCCAACCCGCTCGGCGTACATGCCGTCCGGGCCGCCCCAGAGCGCGTCGAACATCGGCTGGACGCTGGCGACAACCCCGCAGCGGGCCAGCGTCGCGATCGCTTCCTCGTTCGGCATCTCGACGTGCTCGAGCCGGTGCCGCGCCGCGACGAGCGCATGGACACCGACCTTCTCGGCGGCGAGCTCGAAGCCGCGCGCGATGTTGTCGAGCGCCTGGTCGCCGATGCAGTGGAAGCCGGCCTGGACGTTCCGCTCGGTGCTCGCGATGACGTGCTCGGCGATCTCCTCGGCCGTCAGGTACGCGTGGCCACGGTGGTCCGCGCGATCGGCGTACGCCTCTCTCAGCGCCGCCGTCCGCGAACCCAAGGCGCCGTCCGCGTTCAGGTCACCGGCGAGGCCGGCCAGGCCGTACGTCTCGACGTGTTCGAAGACACCCGGCTGGCCCCAGTACAGCGTCGCCAACAGGCCGAGCTCATCCGCCACCTCGCGAATGATCGGCAGTTCCCACAACGGCCCGATGTGCGGCGCTGCCATCTCGTGGAACGCCCCGATGCCGCGGGATGCCATCGCCTGCAGTGCGGCCGTCACATCAGCGCGCCGCTGGTCCGGTCCGATCAGTTCGCTCAGGACGTCACGTACGGCGTGGTGCGCGTCCCGCTCCACCCGGCCGCTCGGGTCGTAGCCATCCCCTCGAGCCGTCGGGACCAGAGCCGACGAGATCACTCCGGAGTGGCCGTCGATGCGGGACAGGTAGACCCGGCGACCGTCCGCGGCGCGGTCCAGCTCCTCCGCGGTCGGCGGGCGGCCCTCCGGCCACTTGGTCTCATCCCACCCGGCGCCGTCGATCACAGCGTCAGCCGGAAGCTTGGCCACGAAGGATGCGAGCCGGTCGAGCGCCTCGGCGAGCGAGGTCGTGCCGGCGAGGTCGAGCCCGGTCAGCAGCGCGCCCGTCTGCGCGGCGTGGACGTGGGCGTCGACGAAGGCCGGCGTCACCAGCTTGCCGCCGAGATCGATCACCTCGTCCGCACCATCGGCGTACGACGCGGCGCCGGTGTCGTCACCGAGCCAGGTGACCACACCGTCGTCGAACGCGATCGCGGTCGCATGCGGGTCGGCGGGAGAGTAGACGGAACCGTTCGTCAGAAGTGTGCGCACGGCTCAATCCTCCGCCAGCCTGCTCTCGAACAGTCCGCGGACACCCGACTCGTTGCGCAACAGCTGCATCGCATAGTCCGCATGTCCGGGCACATACCCGTTGCCGACCAGCATGGTCACGTCCGCGGCCAGCCCTTCCGCACCGAGTGCGGCGGCCGAGAACGACGTCGCCATCGAGAAGAAGATCACAGTGCCGCCGGCAGCGGTCGCGAGCACAGCACCATGCTCACAACCCGGTACGTCGACGCAGACAACCGTGATGTCCGCCGGTCCCCCGGCCTGTTCGACCGCCTCGGCCAGAGCCACCGGATCACGCGCGTCGGCCAACGCGACCGTGTCCGCCAATCCGGCCACCTCGAGGCGTTCCGACTCGGCTTGCACAGGCACGATCCCGATGGTGCGGGCGGCTCCGGCGTGCCGGGCGGCGGCCAGTGACAGCGACCCGCTTTTACCTGCGCCGCCAATTACTGACACGACAGGCTTTGTGCCTTTGTCGACATACTGGCGGACCACACGGGCGGTCAGCGCGGGTGCACCACACACGTCCATCACGGCCAGCGAGAGCTCCGGCTTCAGGTCGTCCGGCAGCTTCGCCACGATCGAGCGGGCGAACAAGATCGCGTGACCTCGCGCCGGCACCTGCTCGCTGTTGCCGTCCCAGTCCGCAAGGCCATCGGTGATCTGCAGCGGCGTCAGCGTGAGCGAGACCAGCGTCGCGACGCGATCGCCGGGGGCGACATCGAGCGGCGACTCCGGGCCGACCTCGTCGACCACGCCGACGAGCATGCCGCCGGAGCCGGTGACCGGGTTCTGCATCTTGCCGCGCGTCTCGACGATGTCGAGCACGGCCTGGCGGACCGCCGTACCGTCGCCGCCGTGCGCCTCGGCGAGCTGGCGGTAGGACGCGGCGTCCAGATTCAGCCGCTCGACCGTGATCCGGACCTCGTCCGGCCAGATCTCGGCCCGCGCATCCAGTTTCTCCGCCGCCTGCGGCAACACGCCGGACGGGGCGATCACGCGGTGCAGTCCTACCGGGCTCGACGACACAGATCCTCCTTGGGCTCGGGCAAAATACTACTCAGATCGTGTTCTGACGAGAATTCTTGCGGCGTACTGTTGGATCTGAGGGAAGTTCTATCGCTATCCTCACATGAGACCGCATCACCCCTGAAGACCCCGGAGGACTCGTGACCGACCTGATCAGCCCTGATCTGGCCGTACCGGAGCCAAGCGACCACGACCTCGCCGGCCAGCCGTACGCGTACCGGCGAGCGGAGCTGGTGGAGCCGGACTGGACCCGGATCCCCGGCTGGAAGGACGTCACAGCCGAGGAGTGGCGGTCGGTGCAGTGGCAGCGCTCGCACTGCGTGAAGAACGTCAAGCAGTTGCGCGACGTCATGGGTGACCTGCTCGAGGAGCGGTTCTACGAGGACCTGACCCGGGACCAGGCCGAGCGGGCGACGATGTCGATGCTGCTCCCGCCGCAGATGCTGAACACGATCGTCCCTGCCGGTGCGGCCGATTACACCGAGGCCTTCTACGCGGACCCGGTCCGCCGCTACATGCTGCCGGCGTTCTCGGACCGACGTTCGGACTGGCCGTCGCACCCGCACGCCACCCGGGACTCCCTGCACGAGCACGAGATGTGGGCCACGGAGGGGTTGACCCACCGCTATCCGACCAAGGTGCTGGCCGAGGTCCTGCCGACCTGTCCGCAGTACTGCGGCCACTGCACCCGGATGGATCTCGTCGGCAACTCGACGCCGGTGATCGACAAGCTGAAGTTCGTGGCCAAGCCACAGACCCGGCTCGACGACATGCTCGACTACCTGCGTCGTACGCCGGGAGTCCGGGACGTGGTCGTGTCGGGTGGCGACGTGGCGAACATGCCGTGGCCGCGGCTGGAGACGTTCCTCACCAACCTGCTGGAGATCGAGAACATCCGCGACATCCGGCTGGCCACCAAGGCCCTGATGGGGATGCCGCAGCACTGGCTGTCGGATGACGTCCGGGCCGGGGTCGAGCGGGTCGCGACGATCGCGCGGCAGCGTGGCGTGATGATCGCGATGCACACCCACGTGAACGCGGCCCAGTCGGTGACGCCATTGGTGGCCGAGGCAACGAAGGCGATGTTCGAGGCCGGCCTGCGCGACGTACGCAACCAGGGTGTGCTGATGCGCGGGGTGAACGACTCGGTCCCGCAGCTGCTCGACCTCTGCTTCGCGCTGCTCGACGGCGCGACCATCACGCCGTACTACTTCTACATGTGCGACATGATCCCGTTCTCCGAGCACTGGCGGGTGTCGGTGCGCGACGCGCAGCACCTGCAGCACGGGATCCTCGGGTACCTGCCCGGTTTCGCCACGCCGCGCATCGTCTGCGACGTCCCGTACGTCGGCAAGCGGTGGGTGCACCAGCTGTCCGAGTACGACGAGGTCCGCGGCATCTCGTACTGGAAGAAGAACTACCGGACCGGTATCGAGCACCAGGACCCGGAAGCGCTGAACCGGACCTACGAGTACTACGACCCGATCGACAGCCTGCCGGCCGAGGGCCAGGAGTGGTGGAAGCAGCACGCCGGCACCTCGCTGGCAGAGGCCGAGAAGCGCGCCGCGGCCTCCCGTGCGACCGCCGAGTCGCAGAAGCTGCTGCAGATCAACTAACCCCGAACCGCCTTCGGTGCCGCCAATGCAGGGGGCGGCATCGGAGGCGTTGCAACTTCCTGCAATCGCGGCGAGCTGGGTGAGAACATCACCACCCCCGGCATCGACCTCCTCACTCGAGGTGGTCTAGCCACCGTCAGGGCCGGCCACCGTACAAACTGCCTCCACGCGTACGCCGACCGCCGCAGCTAGGCACCGGGTCGTCCCAGTGCCGCCTTGAGTGCCGTGTCGAGTGCGTGGTCAGCTGGGACGGGAACATCGGGGATCACTCCGACACCTTCCCAGTTGGTGCCGGTCACGCTGTTGATGGTCCGGGCGGTCGGCACGGTCACCAGGATGTGTTCGGTGACCGCGTGGCGTGCCGTCGGATGCGCACCGCCGCGTGTGGTCTCACCGACGATGACGGCTCGGCCGTGCGCTTGAAGGGTGTACGCCACGTCCTCGCCCCCCGAGAACGTGATCGCGCTGGTGAGTACATAGACCGGGTGGTGCGCATAGCGCGGCGCAGGAAGGTGCGCTGTCGTCCAGTACTGGCGGGTGGTGCCGGTGGACCGCTCGTAGATGTCGTTGAGGTGCACCTGGTCGTCGCGGAAGAAGTAGCTGCACCACATCGCCGCCCCCTCCGGTGCCCCGCCGCGGCAAGCGCGCAGGTCCAGGATGAGCGCAGTGCTGTGGGCGACCAGTTGCATGGCCGCGCCGATCGCGCCGGCACCCTCGTCGGCGTACGCGATGCGCCGGACGTCGATGAGTCCGACGTTCCCGTCCAACTGCTCAACCCGGCGGATCCCCTGGTTCTCTGCCCGGAGCAGCGCGAGGAAGGCGGCTCGCCCTTCATCGGCGTCCGCCGGATCCATTGACTGCGGCTGGTCCACCCAGAGCAGCCGCAGATGCTTGTCCGGGCACACCTTCTGAAGGTGCTTGGTCACCAGCTCACAGAGCACCGGCCCGCCCAGTTCGGCATACTCCCCCGCTGCGAGGCGACGCCGGATCGCCGCGCTGATGTCCGCGGTCAGCTCGGGAAAGACGTACCCGGCCTCGATTCTGTCCAGGGCCTGTCCGACGATCTGTTCGTTTGTGGGCACGGCGAGCCACCCTAGACCGCGAGCAGCCGCACAGCCAGCGATTTTCCCGCGGCCCGAAGGTCAGGCAGGCACACCGATGAGGTCGGGTAGCTCGGTGAACGAGGTGACGGTGGGGCCGTCCCAGGTGGGGTCGCTGTCGGAGTGCTCGGTGGTGCGAATGGCGTACATGCCGAGCGCCGCGGCTGCGGGGAGTTCACCGTCGTTGCCGTCGCCGATGTACACGCAGTCGGCGGGCTCGACACCGAGTGCGTTGCAGGCGGCCAGGTAGATCTCGGGTTCGGGTTTGGCGGCGCCGACCTCGGCGGAGAAGGCGGTCGTCTCGAAGTACGGCGGGAGCGGGCAGTCCGGCCATTGGAGCTGGGTCTCCGAGGTGATGTTGCTGACCAGCCCGGTCCGCCAGCCGGCCGACCGCAGCTCGGCCAACGCGGTCAGCGTTCCGGCCGGGGCGGCGTTGAGGAGCCGGCGGGACAGCTTCCGGCGCAGGCTTGTTGCCTCACGCACCTGTTCGTCGGTCGGGTCCACGCCGGTCCGCTGCGCGATCACCCGCAACGTACTGGGCAGGTCGCCGTACGCGCCGGTGAAGCGCTCGTACGACGTCGCGGCGAACTCGCGCAGGAACGCGTCGGCGTCCACGCCAAGCACCTCGGACAGCTTCTGGTTGACCCCGTCCCGCTCGGCGTCGCCGCCAGGTACGAGAGTGCTGAACAGATCGACCAACAGGGCTCGGCGCACGCAGCCGACCCTATGTCACAAGGCAGGCGGACGGCGCTCGTACGGCGTGCTCAGGACGATGGTGGTCGTGGTGGAGACGTTGGCGCGGGCGCGGATGACGGCCAGTAGGTTCTCCAGGGCGGCCGGCGAGGCGACCCGGACCACCAGGATGTAACTGGAGTCGCCGGCCACCGAGTAGCAGGACTCGATCTCGCGGACCTCGCGGAGCCGCTCGGGCGAGTCGTCCGGCTGAGACGGGTCGATCGGCCGGATCGAGATCAGCGCGGTCAGCGGCAGATCGAGAGCGGTGTGGTCGACCGTGGCCGCGTACCCCTGGATGATGCCGCGCTGCTCCAGCCGCTTGACCCGCTGATGCACCGCCGACGTGGACAGGCCGGTCGCCTTGCCCAGGTCGGTGAAACTCATCCGGCCGTCACTCGCCAGCAACCCAACGATCTTACGGTCAAGGTCCTCCACGCTGACGACCTTACTGGAGCGAGGCGCCCGCCCGCAGGCGTTCTCACCGGGACAGCGTCAGCACCACCCCGGCGTGGTCCGACGGCCACAACCCGGTGACCGGGTCCTTGGCCGCGCTGGTGGCTCCGGTGACGTCCCCGGCGACGACCCGGACCTGCTCGCCGGGCGCCGGGCGGGCGAAGATCATGTCGATCCGGTGGTCGAAGGACGGCGGCGCCGGCTCGTCGACGGTCTCGTTCAGCCCGGACGTCCACCCCTGCGCAGCAGGTCGCCAGGTCAGCCAGAGATCGGTGAACCCGCCGGGTCCGGTGATGAAGTTGTACGGCCCGTTGTGCGGCGTCCGGAGCGGATCGGTCGGTTTCACGGTGTTGTTCAAAGGATCGGAGTTGCAGTCGCAGCCGATGATCGTGGTCCGCCCACGGTCGCCTGCCGGGCCAGTCAGCAACTCCACCGCCTGGGCGAGGGCGAGATCGGAGCTGAACGCCTCCAGATGGGTGTTGACGAACCGGAACGACCGGCCCGACCCGTGCGCGACGTCGACCCAGTTGAAACCACGGACGAACGAGGCCGGCAGACCACCCACACTGAGCACGAGCTTGGCGTCGTACTGTCCGCTGCCCGAGTCGAGGACGCGGAGGTTGCTGCCGGCCCGGAGCAGGACGACGTCACGCACGGTGAGTCGCACGTCGCGTCCCTGCGTCGCCGTACCGGTGAACGGGTTGCCGACGAAGGCGGGCGCCTCCACGTCGGACTCCTGCTGGACGACAACAGCCTTGTAAGGGACGCCGGCCTGGCGGAGATCCTGGAGCAGGATCGCCAGGAAGTCGTAGTCGACCGTGGTGGCGTTCAGCGCCCCGGGGCTGCCCGCACCCGGCAGTTCGAGCGGCCCGTGCCGCCACAGCGCGACCTCCTGGACGCCGATCAGGTCCGGCTTGGTGCCGGCGATCTCCGCCGCGAGCAACTCGCTGCGGCGCGGGAAGTTCGTCTGGTCGACGATGGCGCGGGTGACGTGGTTCGCGTTGCCGAGGGCGACGAACGCCGCGGCGCCGGTGAGGCCGGCGGTGGCCCGGATCGGCCGCTGGATGTCCGCACCCAGGTAGATGTTGCGGGTCATCACGGTGACCGGCTTGTTCGGGTCGGCCAGGGCTGGAGCGGCCTGCAGTGGTACAGCGAGCAGTGCCAAAGCTGACGCGACTGCGATCGATCTGGACAACAACGACCTGTGCATGCGATCCCCTCCCCGGACGACGCTGACCTGATCCTTGATGCGTCGCGATGGTCTGGCAAGGGCTCGCGGCCGGTGATCGCGGTCTGTCCGACGGCTGTGAAAGCATCACCCCATGGCTGAGACAGACCAGCGACTCATGCTGCTCGACACCGCGTCCCTGTACTTCCGTGCGTTCTTCGGGGTGCCGGACACGATGAAGGCCGCTGACGGTACGCCGACCAACGCTGTCCGGGGGCTGCTCGACTTCATCGCCCGGCTGACCGAGAACCACCGGCCGACCCACCTGGTCGCCTGCTGGGACGACAACTGGCGGCCGTCCTGGCGGGTCGCGCTGATCCCGTCGTACAAGGCGCAGCGGGTCGAGTTCGTCACGCCGAAGGGTGAGCAGGTCGAGGACGTGCCGGACCGGCTCGAGGTGCAGGTGCCGTACATCCGCGCCTGCCTGGAGGCCCTCGGCATCGCGGTCGTCGGCGCTCCGGATCACGAGGCCGACGACGTGATCGGCACGCTGTCCCACCAGGCGACGATGCCGGTCGACGTCGTCACCGGTGACCGTGACCTGTTCCAGCTGATCGACGACAGCCGCGGCATCCGCGTCGTCTACACCGCCGCGCGGGGTGTCGGCCGAGCCGATGTGTACGACGAGAAGGCGCTGCTCGCGAAGTACGAGGTCCCCGCCAACCGGTACGCGGACTTCGCCACGCTCCGCGGTGACGCGTCCGACGGCCTGCCCGGTGTGAAGGGTGTCGGCGAGAAGACGGCCGCGTCACTCGTCACGGCGTACGGCGATCTGGACAGCATCCGGAAGGCGGCAGCCGACCCGAGTACGCCGATGTCGCCGTCGGTGAAGCGGAAGATCCTGGACGCGAGCGACTACCTCGACGTCGCCCCGAAGGTGGTCGCGGTGGCCAAGGACGCACCGGTCGGCACGTTCGACGCAACGATCCCGCACGAGGTCAAGGACCCGGAGCGCTGGCTCGACCTGATCGAGCTCCTCGAGCTCGGCGGCAGCGCCCAGCGAGTGATGTCCGCGCTCAAGCTGGGCCCGCAGGCATGAGCCGGACGGTCGAGCTGGCCGAGGGCTTCCGGGACGAGATCGTTGCCCTCCGCCGGGCGCTCCATCAGGTCCCGGAGTACGACCTCGAGCTGCCCAAGACCCAGGGCCTGATCCTCGACGCGCTGGAAGGCCTGCCGCTGGAGATCACCCTCGGCAAGGAGTTGTCGTCGGTGACAGCGGTACTGCGAGGAGGCCGCGGACCGGGTCCCGTCGTCCTGCTGCGTGGTGACATGGACGCTCTCCCGGTCACCGAGCGGGTCGACGTACCGTACGCGTCCCAGCACCCCGGCATGATGCATGCCTGCGGCCACGATCTCCACGTCGCCGGACTCGTCGGTGCGGCGAAGATCCTGTCCGCGATGCAGGCCGAGCTGGCCGGCGATGTGGTGTTCATGTTCCAGCCGGGTGAGGAGACGAGCGGCGGCGCGCCGATCATGATCCGCGAGGGTGTCCTCGACGCCGCCGGCCGCCGGGCGGATGCCGCCTACGGTCTGCACGTCGGGTCGGCCGGGCAGCCGGTGGGGATGTGGAGCAGTAAGCCCGGCCCGTTCATGGCCGCGGCCGACCAGTTGCACGTGCGCGTCGTCGGAGCCGGGACGCACGGATCGATCCCGCACCGCGGCAAGGACCCGATCCCGGTGCTCTGCGAGGTGGTCGGGGCGTTGCAGACCATGGTGACGCGGCAGTTCGACGTGTTCGACCCGGTCGTGCTCACGGTCGGGCGGATCGCGGGCGGCACGAAGGAGAACATCATCCCGGACGACGCGTTCTTCGACGCGACGGTCCGGACGTTCTCCGCCGAGACTCGCGCCAAGGTGCAACTGGCGTCGACGCAACTGGTCGAGGCGCTGGCGGCCGCGCACGGCCTCACCGCCGAGGTGGACTACCGCATCGGCTACCCGGTGACGGTCAACGATGCCGCGGAGTACGAGTTCGCCCGGTCGACGATCGTCGACCTCTTCGGCCCCGACCGGTTCCGCGAACGCCGCAATCCGAGGTGCGGCGCCGAGGACATGTCCTACGTTCTGCAGGAGGTCCCCGGCGTCTATCTCAACATCAGCGCCTGCCGCTCCGCCGATCCCGAGGCTGCCGCCGACAACCACTCCCCCTTGGCCGACTTCGACGACTCCGTCCTCCCCGACGGGGCCGCCCTGCTGGCGGAACTCGCCGTCCGCCGCATCGCCCGAGGCCTCGCCTAAGCCCGTACGGCGTTCCGCTCGCGAAGCCAGGCCACCGCGCTCAGCCCGATCCCGAGGACCGTGGTGAGCGCGGCGGCCAGGTAGATCGCACGGAGTCCGGGACCGCCGATCACGCGGCCGCCGAGCCACCCGGCGAATGCGGCCGCGACCTGGTACGCCGACGCGTTCACGGCGATCGCCAACGTCGGAGCCGCGGCGGCCGTGGCCATCACGCGGGTCTGCATCCCGGGAATGACGGAGAACCCGACGGCGCCGGCCGCGAAGACGAGCACCGCCGTGATCGCCGTGCCGGTCGATGCCCAAAGCCCAAGGAGGATCGCGACCAGGACGGCCAGGGAGACGAGCTGCGACGGGAGCAAAGCGCGGTCTGCCAGCCAGCCGCCGGCCAGGTTGCCGAGGGCCGCGCCGACGCCGTACACGAGGAGCATCGGCGCGACCGCCTCGGCAGCGAACGAGCCGACGTCCGTGAGCAACGGCGCGAGGTAGGTGAACACCGTCAGCAGGCCGATGTTGGCGACCGCCGTGACCGCGATCGCCAACTGCAGGTCGCGCTGCCGGAACTCCGTGAGCTCTCCCAGCGCAGTGCCCCTCGTCCCGGTCTGGTCGGCCGGCACGAAGCGAGCGACGAGCAGCAGACCCAGCGCGCAGCACCCGGTGATCGCCAGGAAAGTGGCCCGCCAGCCGACCGCATCGCCGATGTAGGTGCCGAGCGGTGCGCCGAGGATCATCGCCAGGTTCATGCCGAGGGCAAGCTTCGCGACGGCCGACGCCTGTCTGCCCGGCCGGGCCGCGGACACGACGATCACGATGGCGTTGGCGAAGAAGGTCGCGGTGACGAGGGCGGTCACGATCCGGGCCGCGAACAGGACGCCGTACCCGGGTGCGAGCGCCGAGATCAGGTTGCCGGCGATCGCGACCGTCAGCAGCCCGAGGACCAGCGGCTTCCTCGGCAGGCCGGCGGTGATTGCGGTCAGCAACGGTCCGCCGACGATCATGCCGAGCGCGTACGCCGTCACCAGCAGGCCCGCCGCCGGGATCGAGACCCCCAGGTCGGCGGCGACGCCGGGCAGGATGCCGGCCAGCACGAACTCGCCCGTGGTGACACCGAAGACGCAGACCATCAGCGCCGGAAGGGTGCCGCGCATCAGAGCGCCGCGATGGTGCCGTCGACCACATCCAGCAGCGCCTGCCGGTCGTCGGTGACCTTCGCCAGCACGCGGAGTCCGTAGTACGCGCTCTGGAACATCCGGGCAACCTGCCGTGGCCGGCGGTCCGCCGACAGCTCACCGGTCTGCTGTCCGACCGCGATCAACGCCGTCAACGCTTCCTCGAGATCCTTGAACTGCGTGTGCACCAGGGTGCTGACATCACCTGTGCGGCCGCTCGTCTCGGTCGCCGCGTTCAGGGCGAGACAGCCCCGCCGACCGGGGTCGGTCAGGTCAAGGTCGATCATCGCGACCATCAGCTCCCGGAGCCGCTCCCGGACCGACCCGTCCGCCGGCGCCAACTCCTGCAACTGCCGTGCCGCTCGGGTCTCGGCGTACCGCTTGATCGCCGCCTCGTAGATCGCGTGCTTGCCGGCGAACGCGTTGTACAGGCTCCCCCGCTGCAATCCCGTGCGCTCACACAGATCCTGGGTGGTGGTTGCTTCGTACCCCTTCTCCCAGAAGACGTCCATCGCCGCATCGAGGACGGCGCTGTCGCTGAACGTGCGAGGTCTGGCCACATCGCCAGGCTAACGGGTTTTTGATCGCTCAGTCAAAAACTAGCGCCCGAGTCCCGCGTCGCGGGCGCGGATGATGGCTTCGGCGCGGTCGGCGACGTGCAGCTTGGCGAAGATGTTGGACACGTTGTTCCGCACCGTCTTGGGTGACAGGAAGAGCTCGGAGGCGATCTGCGCGTTGGACCGGCCGGCCGCGACCAGCGCGAGGATCTCGTGCTCTCGGGCGGTGAGTTGCGGGAACGGACTGCCGGGGCCGGCAACTGGAGCCGCGGAGAAGAACTCGGCCACCCGCCGCGCGATCGCCGGCCCGAAGATCGCCTCGCCCTGCGCGACCGCGGTGATCGCCCGGACGATCTCGGCCTGGTTCGCGCCCTTCAGCAGATACCCGCGCGCCCCGGCCCGCATCGCGGCGAACAGGGTCTGGTCCTCCTCGGCCATCGTGAGTACAACGACGCCGATGTGCGGACTGTCCGCGGTGATCGCCCGGGTCGCCTCGATCCCGTCCAGTCGCGGCATCTGCACGTCCATCACCACGACATCCGGCTGCAACTCCCGGGCGCCGTCCACCGCCTCCACCCCGTCGGCCGCCGTACCGACGACCTCGACGCCGTCCAGCGAGCCGAGCAACGCGGCCAGCCCGTCGCGGTAGACGGGGTGGTCGTCGGCCAGCAGCACCCGCACGGTCTCACCCATGAACAACCTCCGGTACGGCGTCCAGCGGCAACCTCACCCGTACGACGGTCCCGCCGCTGGCTGGACACGTGACACTGCAGACTCCCCCGAGCTCAGCGGCCCGTTCCCGCACCGACAGCATCCCCACGCCCGCCGTCACCTCCTCGCCGATCCCGATCCCGTCATCGCGCACCGACAACTCCAGTGCCGTCCCATCCACCCGCAAACTGATGTCACACCGGCTGGCTTCAGCGTGCCGCGCGACGTTCGTGAGCGCCTCCGACGCGATCCGGTACGCCGCCACCTCGACGCCGGCCGGCAACGGCCCGATCCCATCCGCGTCCACCGACACCGACAACCCGCCGAGCCGGAAACGCTCCGCTTGCTGCTCGATCGCCCGTACCAATCCGAGCTCGTCCAACGCCGGCGGTCGCAGGTCGTGAACCAGTCTGCGTACGTCGGCCAGCGCAGCGGCCACCTCGGTCGTGGCCTGCTCGAGCATCCGGTCCGACTCGGCCGGAGCGGACGTCGCCAGATTCCGGGCGGTCTCGATCCGCAGCGCGACCGCGCCGAGGCTCGGACCCAGGCTGTCGTGCAGATCCCGCCGGATCCGTCGGCGTTCCTCCTCGCGGGCGGCGACGAGGCGGCTCCGGCCCTGCTGCAGCTCAGCGCTCAACTCACTGGCCCGCGCCGCCGCGGCAGCCTGCCTGACCAGGTCTCCCAGCAACCGTTGGTCCCGCTCGGACAGCGCCGTACCGTCGCCAGGGCAGAACACGAGCCGCCCGACCGGCTCACCGCGATAGCCCACCGGGAGTGCGTGCGTCGGGCCTGATTCCCGCCCGTGCTCGACGATCGCCGTCTGACCACCCGGCCGCTCGATCTCGACCCGCACGTACGGCAGCCGGAACGCCTCGGCCAGCGTGCGGGCGACCGCCTGGAGCTGCTCATCCGGGTCTGCGGCCGACTCGAGCCGCTCGGCCAGCGTGGACATCGTCGCGTACGGGTCATCGCGGGAGCCGCGGACGAGGCGCCGTGCCCACCGCCACAGCCGACTCCGCAGCGGCGCGTAGACCACGGCCACGACCGCGATCGCGACCAGCGCGGCATCACGCTCGCCGAGGACACCACCGGCGATCGCGAACACGGCCAGGTCGACGCCGACCACGAGCACCACGAGGACGCCGTACAGGAAGGTGGCCGAGAGCAACCGGTCGACGTCGTACAGGCGATGTTTGGTGACGGCGACGACGATCGCGGCCGAGGTGAGGGCGATGGCCAGGCCGAACATGATCGCCGGTACCGCGGGCGGGTTCTCGAACGGGACGATCAGCACGATCATGTCGATCAGCGCGGCCCACATCAGCCAGCGGATCTGCGCCCGCCGCTCCCGCGCCGCGGCCCGGTAGCGGTGCACGGTGACGGCGAACGGTACGACGAGGCTGACGAGCACGGCCGTGTAGGCGACGCGGAGCAGCGGCTCCCAGACGTCGTACGGCAGGTCGATGCTGAACGGATCCAGCGACAGCTGAGTGATCTCCGGCGGCAGCGATGCGTTGTGGTAGCGCTGCATGACGTCGATCGGCGCGACGAGCAGCAGGAGCGGTAGCAGCACGGTGAGTGCGAGGCTGACGACCGACAGCCAGCGCCAGAGCCTCGCAGTGGGCAGCCTTCCGTCGGGGAACAGCAGGATGAGCAGCGGCAATCCGAGCAGTAGGAAGGCTCCGAAGCGGGAGTAGAACCAGTACGCCGCCGACGCGCCGGGCAGCCCTGGCGACGTGTAGATCGCGTACGTCGCCCAGCTCGACGCGAACCCGTCGACGATCCACAACAGCCCGGATCCGGTCAGGATCCAGGCGATCGGATGACGCGGGAGCCGCTGCAGGAGCAGCAGGCCCGGCACCAGCTGCGCCAGCCCGCAGAGGGCGGCCGTCCAGCCCTCGTCCAGCTCGGCGGCGGGCGGGATGTCGATGCCGTTGCGGAGGTCGAGCACCACGGTGGCGGCAACCAGCAGGAGCGCGGCTGCCCCGAGTACAGCCGGCCCCCAACCCCTCCGTGCCTCCTCCCCCACCGCTGCATTGTCACCCAGAGTGTGTCCCGCCGTCGCGGGTCAACTGTCCCGTCGTACGACGGGACAACTCGAAGGACCGCGGGCCCTGGTTCGCGGGACGGCCGGCCCCGAAGGCTCAGTGGTCATGAGACACACCTCAGGGGGAGGAACCGCAATGACTACAACACCTGCTAGGGCCCGCACCGATGTGACACCGACGATTCGGGTCCAGAGCGGCCCGGCCGAGCGCACGATCCGGCGACTCGGCCTCGGTCTGACAGCCGGGACGCTCACGTGGGCGGCGAGCATCTTCGCGTTCACCACCGTGAACGACGGAGTGCCCGAGCGGATCGGGGACCTGACCGGGCTCGCGTTCCAGCTCGGCGTGTTCTGCCTGCTGGCGATCCAGTTCCGGACCCGGGCGACCGGGCTGAGCCGAGGATCCGTCGTACTGCTGAAGGTGGAGGCGGTGATCCTGGGGATCGCGAGTGTGTGGTCGCTACTGCACGGGGTGCTGCCGTCGCCGCACCAGGACGCGGCCTGGCTGGTGCCGCTCGACATCTGCTGGCCGCTGTCGATGCTCGGGATGGCAGTGATCTCGGTGAAGATCGCCTTCGCCGGCCGCTGGCAAGGCATCCTGCGCTGGTGGCCCCTGGTCGCCGAGAGCTGGGCGGTCGTAACGGTCCCGTCGATGATCCTCTTCGGCGACCAGGCCTCCCGCTGGGTAGGCGGCACCCACCTGCTGATCGGCTACGCAACCCTCGGAGTACTACTCGCCCTACGACCCCACCTCGTCATCCCGAAGGCCTGACGCCGGGGCGCCATCCACCACGGATGGCGCCCCCTCAGTCGTGAGTCCAGTCCAGGTGGGAATCGAGCCAGGTCATGAAGGCGCCGTAGTCCGCGCTGATCGACATGATGATCTCCGAGCCTTCATCGCTGCGGCTCATCCGCGCGTCGGCGCCCAGCGCGACGCGCTCCCGGGCGAATCGGATCCCCGGCCAGAGGGTGGCCGCGGCGAGAGTGAGGGCGTCGTGTTGCATCGAGCCCGGATAGCGCGCCATCCACCGGTCGGAGTGCGTCTTGAGGATCGTCGCCCACGGTGGTGCGTCGGGTTCCGTCCACTTCTTGTAGATCGGCGAGTCTTCGGTGATCTCCGTGGCCACGTTGAAAGTCACGTCCGAGACCACCAGCGTCGGCAGCGGGTCCTGGAGAGCGGCCAGCATCCGGATCGCCGCCGCCGGATCCACCCGGAAGTTGTGCTCGGCCCGCGACGGATCCCGATAGACGATCGCCCCACCCATCTGCGTGACAACCATCCGCTCAACCAGGTCGGGCCGCTCCGACTGCAGCGTCGACAGATTCGACAACGGCCCCATCCCTACCCACCGAATCGGCCCGTT
The DNA here is from genome assembly GCF_043197365.1 of Kribbella sp. NPDC049174. NCBI lineage: Bacteria > Bacillati > Actinomycetota > Actinomycetes > Propionibacteriales > Kribbellaceae > Kribbella > Kribbella sp. NPDC049174. The sequence goes on from NZ_JBICSZ010000001.1 coordinate 2,000,974, forward strand.
CACCGCCCCACAAACGTCCGCAACCGCCGATACGACATCGGTCTCCTGCTGAGGCACATCAGCCGGAAACAACCCGTCCACGAAGTAGGGCCGGCTGTTCCCCAGATCCGACCCGGCAACCACCCGCACATCCTGCCGTCCCACCAAATCCAGCAGGAACCGAACAAACCGGGCCCGCTCCCCGCCGTACTCATCACTGGTGATCACCAATGCCAGTTCCGGCACCCGCCGCGCAGCCACAACCACCGCAACGGTGTCATCAGGATCACCCCCGATGTCCGTATCGATGATCATCGGCGCACGAGCGATCGGCGCGCGGCCGACCGCCGGCGGCGGCCCGCCCGCAGCGAGCGACTCAGCGAGCTCATCGAACTCCTCATAACTGTTGCCCAACCCAACGAGCGCCAGCCAGTCGCCGGTCGATTCCCCGCCGCCCCGCATGCCACCCATCCATACCTCCGCCTGTGTGTGCTGAGCTGAGAATACGTTTTGGCCACGGGGCGTCGAGTGTTATCCACAGGCCGGAGGGGGCGCCATCCACCACGGATGGCGCCCCCGCCGGTGGGTCAGGTGCGGGCGGCTGGGGTGCCTACTGGGGCTGTGAGGGCGGCGGGTTCCTCGTCGATGTCTGCTACTGCGCCGCTGAACTGGGCGTTGTAGAGGCGGGCGTAGGCGCCGTTGGTGGCGAGGAGTTGGTGGTGGTTGCCCTGCTCGACGATTGAGCCGTTCTCCATCACCAGGATCAGGTCCGCGTCGCGGATCGTGGACAGGCGGTGGGCGATGACGAAGCTGGTGCGGTCGGAGCGCAGTGCGGCCATTGCCCGCTGGACCAGGACCTCGGTGCGGGTGTCGACCGAGCTGGTGGCCTCGTCCAGGATCAGCAGTTGCGGGTCGGCCAGGAACGCCCGGGCGATGGTCAGCAACTGCTTCTCACCGGCGCTGACGTTGCTGCCCTCCTCGTCGATCACCGTGTCGTACCCGTCCGGCAGGCTGTGCACGAACCGGTCGACGTACGTCGCCTTGGCCGCGGCGAGCATGTCCTCCTCGGTCGCGTTCAGGTTGCCGTACAGGATGTTGTCCCGGATCGTGCCGCCGAACAGCCAGGTGTCCTGCAGCACCATGCCGATCCGCGACCGCAGGTCGTGCCGGGTCAGCTCGGTGATGTCGACCCCGTCGAGGGTGATCCGGCCGCCGTTCAGCTCGTAGAACCGCATGATCAGGTTGACCAGCGTGGTCTTGCCGGCGCCGGTCGGACCGACGATCGCGACCGTCTGACCGGGTTCGGCGACCAGGCTCAGGTCGGTGATCAGCGGCTTGTCCGGGTCGTACGAGAACGACACGTGCTCGAACTCGACCCGCCCACGGGCGTCCGTCACCTTCTCCGGCGCCTTGTCGTCCGGCACCTGCTCCTTGGCGTCCAGCACCTCGAACACCCGCTCGGCCGAGGCCACCCCGGACTGCAGCAGGTTCGCCATCGAGGCGACCTGGGTGAGCGGCTGGGTGAACTGGCGCGAGTACTGGATGAACGCCTGGACGTCACCGAGCGACATCGTGCCGGAGGCGACCCGCAGACCGCCGATCACCGCGATCACCACGTAGTTGACGTTCCCGATGAACATCATCAACGGCATGATCAGGCCGGAGATGAACTGCGCCCCGAACGCGGCCTGGTACAGCTCCTCGTTCTTCTTGGCGAAGCTCGCCTCGATCTCCTTCTGCCGGCCGAAGACCTTCACCAGCTCGTGCCCGGTGAACGCTTCCTCGATCTGGCCGTTCAGCGCGCCGGTATGACGCCACTGCGCGACGAACCGGGTCTGCGAGCGTTTCGCGATCGCCGCCGTCACGATCATCGAGATCGGGATGGTGACGAGGGCGATCAGGGCCAGCAGCGGTGAGACCACGAACATCATCGTGACCACGCCGATCACCGTCAGCAGCGAGGTGAGCAACTGGCTCAGCGTCTGCTGCAGGCTGGTCGAGATGTTGTCGATGTCGTTCGTCACCCGGCTCAGCAGCTCACCGCGCGGCGCGCCGTCGAAGTAGCTCAGCGGCAGCCGGTTGAGCTTGCCCTCCACCTCGGACCGCAGGTCGAAGATGGTCTGCTGCACGATCCCGTTCAGGATGTAGCCCTGCATCCAGGACAGCAGGAACGCACCGACGTACAGGCCCAGGACCAGCAGCAAGACGTTGCGCAGGGCATCGAAATCGATGCCGACGCCCGGGATCAGATCGATCCCCTGCAGCAGGTCGGCGAGCCGGCCGTTGCCGGCGGCCCGGGTCTGCTCGATCACCTGTTCCTTGGTCTGACCGCTGGGCAGCCCCTTGCCGATCGCGCCGGAGAAGATGATGTCGGTCGCCTTGCCGAGGATCTTCGGCCCCAGCACCGACAGGCCGACGCTGAAGACCGCGAGCAGGATGACGCCGAACACCTGGGTCCGGTGCGGGCGCAGCCGGCTGAGCAGTCGCTTCGCCGACGGGCCGAAGTTCATCGACTTGTCCCCCGGGATGCCACCGGGCGGCCCGAAGGCGCGACCGGTCGTCGGCCGCTCGGTCGCCTTCACCGTCGCCGCAGCACCTTCTTCCGACGGTGCCTGCCCGTTGGCGGAGACGGCCGATGTCTGCTTGTCGTCGCTCATGCCGCCTCCTCCGCGGAACGCTGGGACTCGACGATCTCGACGTACGTCGGGCAACTGTCGAGCAACTCCTGATGGGTGCCCTTGCCGACGATCGCGCCGTCCTCGATCACGATGATCTGGTGGGCGTCCACGATGGTCGACACCCGCTGGGCGACGATCACCACGCACGCGTCCGCCGTCACCGGTCGCAGCGCCGCCCGCAACCGGGCGTCGGTGGACAGGTCGAGCGCGGAGAACGAGTCGTCGAACAGGTAGATCTCGGGTTTGCGGACCAGCGCCCGGGCGATCGCGAGCCGCTGCCGCTGACCGCCGGACACGTTGGTGCCGCCCTGGGCGATCGGCGAGTCCAGGCCCTCCGGCATCGCCTCGACGAAGTCCTTGCCCTGGGCAATCTCCAGCGCGTGCCACAGCTCCTCGTCGGTGGCGTCCGGATTGCCGTACCGCAGATTGCTCGCGACCGTCCCAGAGAACAGGTACGGGCGCTGTGGCACCAGGCCGATGCGCTCCCAGAGCGCCTCCGGCTCGATCTCGCGGACATCGATCCCGTCGACGAGCACCCGGCCCGCGGTGGCGTCGAACAACCGGGGAACCAGCGACAGCAGGGTCGTCTTACCGGCACCCGTGCTGCCGATGATCGCCGTCGTCTGCCCCGGCGACGCGACGAAGCTGATGTCCCGCAGGACCGGCTCGGCCGCACCCGGGTACTGGAACGAGGCGTTCTCGAACACCAGTTGACCGCGGCCGGTGAAGGTCCGGATCGGGGTGACCGGCGGCCGGACCGAGGACTCGGTGTCGAGCACCTCGGCGATCCGGTCCGCGCAGACCGAGGCCCGCGGCACCATGATCATCACGAACGTCGCCATCATCACCGAGAACAGGATCTGGATCAGGTAGCTGAGGAACGCGGTCAGCGCGCCGACCTCCATCGTCCCGCTCTCCACCCGGGAGGCGCCGAACCACAGCACCGCCACGCTGGACATGTTCAGGATCAGCATCACGACCGGGAAGACCAGCGCCATCAGCCGGCCGGCCCGGACCGCGGTGTCGGTCAGGTTCTGGTTGGCCTCGCCGAAGCGCTCGACCTCGTGCGGCTCGCGGACGAAGGCCCGGACCACCCGGATCCCGGTGATCTGCTCGCGCAGCACCCGGTTCACCCCGTCGATGTTCTTCTGCATCTTGCGGAACTGCGGGACCATCCGGCTGGCGATGAGGCCGATCGATGCCGCCAGCAACGGTACGGCGACCGCCACCAGCCAGGACAGGCCGACGTCCTCGCGGACCGCCATCACCACACCGCCGACCATGGTGATCGGGGCGGCGACCAGCATCGTGCAGGTGGTGACCACCAGCATCTGGATCTGGGTGACGTCGTTGGTGCTGCGGGAGATCAGCGTCGGTGCGCCGAACTGGTTCACCTCCCGGGCGGAGAACTCCCCGACCCGGTGGAAGACCGCGGCCCGGACGTCGCGGCCGAACAGCGCGGCGGTCTTGGCGCCGAAGTACACGGCCACGATCGTGCAGATGATCTGCACCAGGCTGACGCCGAGCATCCAGCCACCGGTCTCCATGATGTAGCCGGTGTCACCCTTGGCCACGCCGTTGTCGATGATGTCGGCGTTCAGGCTGGGCAGGTAGAGGGAGGCGATCGTCCCGATCAGTTGCAGGACGACCACCAGGGACAGGTTTCCCGCGTACGGGCGTAAGTGCGTACGCAAGACTTTCAGTAACATCAGACATCCCCAGAGTCGTTGGTACGGCGACCGTCGAGAGCGAACTCGGCGGTCTCCTCGGCGGCCGGTTGCTGACCTGTGTGGTGATGGCGGACACCGTCGAAGGCGAGGTCGACGATCTCCGCGGCGGTCAGCGCCTGGCCGCCGGAAATCATTGGGTGGGTGGCCGAGAACGTGATCATCCCGATCATGCGGACCACGTCTTCGGGTGGGAGGCGCAACTGGTCGGCGTCCGGCCGGAGCAGGTCGGCGAAGGCGGCGTTGGCCAGATCGGACTGCCGCTTTCGGTGTGCCTCCTCCATCGGCGTGAACTTCGGCTCGGGCGGACGGCGCATCCGCAACGCGAACATCAGCTTGAAGACGCTCTTCAGCCGATTCTGGTTGATCTCGACAACAGCGATCGTTCGCTCCCGCAACGGCAGCGATCGGTCGACCTGCTCGAGCACCCGGAGCAGCTCGGTGGCGTCGAAGGCGGTCGCCAGCGCCGCGTCGATCAGGGCGTCCTTGCTGCCGAAGGCCCGGAAGATGGTGCCCTCGGCGATCCCGGCCGCCGCGGCGATCTGCTTGGTGCTCACCTCGTTGCCGAACTCCTCCAGCAACGGCAGGGCGGCCTTGACGATGGCCGCGCGTCGTTCGTCAGGAGGCAGTGGGGTCGCTCGTGGAGTCACACGTCGAGGCTAACTGAGTGAGTACTCACTCACAACTACATTAACTCTTCCGGCCCAGACCGTTTCTCCACCAGCGCGAATACGCCGTCGAGCACCCGTTCCAGACCGTATTCGAACGCATGATCGGAGTCGTACGGGGCATCGAACTCATTCCCGACCGCTGTCCCGACGCGGGAGGCCAACGGAAAGTTCTTCGTGTCGCCGATCTTGTCGAGGTGCGGGACGTGGGCCAGCCACCACTCCTTGTCGCTCATCCCCGACCGCTGGATCACCTGCCGCGCCTCCACCGCGGTGCGTACGGCGCCGTGCACGTAGCCGTTCACCAGCGCGACAGTGTCGTCCATCTCGATGTCGGTCAGGCCGATCCCCTCGACCGCGGCCAGCTCGTACTCGTACTTGGCCATCACGTACGGCCCGAGCGGCGGCCGGCTGGTCGCGACCTGGAGCAGCCACGGGTGGCGCAGGTAGAGCTCACGGTTCTCTCGCGCGACCTCGTCGAGCTTCGCCCGCCAGTCCCCGTCCACCTCGCGCCGCGGCAGTTCGCCGTACACGGTGTCGAGCATGACGTCGAGGAGCTCGGCCTTGCCGGGAAAATAGCGGTACAGCGTCATCGCTCCGGCGCCGAGCTCGTCGGCCACCCGGCGCATCGACATGCCGGCGATCCCCTCCGCGTCGGCGATCCCGATCGCGGCCTCGACGATCCGCTCGATGGTGAGCGCCGGTTTGGGTCCCCGGGTCGGCTGCGGCCGTCGGCGCCAGAGCAGTTCCAGGCTCTTCGCCGGGTCGCCGCTGCCGCTGTACTCCTGATTCATGTGCGCGATTCTCTCCGAGTGGCTACACTCGTCCGGTTACTTCGTACAGTGTACTCAGTTAGGGTGGGAAGTTGACCTCAAGGATTGTTGAGGTTCTACGGTCGGAAACTGTCGGTGATCCGTTGGATCATCGGTACTTCCTGGACAACCGAGCTGCCGGAGTCTCGCCGTGAGTATGGAAATGACCGCGTGGACGTCGATGTACCACGCGATGCACAGACAAGATGAGAAGCGGCCGTTCTCGAAGGCGACACTCAAGCGGATCCTGGCCTTCGCGCGACCGCACCGGCGGGCGCTGATCGCGTTCCTGGCGCTCAGCGTCGCAGCCGCGGTCCTCGCGGTGGCGACACCGGTGCTGGCCGGGCAGGTGGTCGACGCGATCGTCGGGTCCAAGCCGTTCAGCACGGTCCTGCAGCTCGCCGTACTGATCGCGATCATCGCTGTCGCGGAAGCCGGGATCGGGCTGCTCACCCGCTGGCTGTCGGCGGGGATCGGCGAGGGACTGATCCTCGATCTGCGGACCGCGGTCTTCGACCACATCCAACGGATGCCGATCGCCTTCTTCACCCGGACCAGGACCGGCGCGCTGGTCTCCCGGCTGAACAACGACGTGATCGGCGCGCAGCGAGCCTTCAGCGACACGCTCTCGGGCGTGGTCAGCAACCTGGTGATGCTGGTGCTGACGCTCGTCGTGATGCTGCGGGTCTCGTGGCAGATCACTCTGCTCGCGCTGGTGATCCTGCCGATCTTCGTCATCCCGGCGCGCCGGATCGGGAACCGGCTGGCCGCGCTCGAGCGGGAGGCAGCGAACTACAACGCGACGATGAGCACGCAGATGACCGAGCGCTTCTCCGCACCCGGCGCGACGCTGGTGAAGCTGTTCGGCCGGCCGACGCGGGAGTCGGCGGAGTTCGCAATCCGGGCCCGGCGGGTCCGCGACATCGGCGTCCGGACGGCGATGGTGCAGTGGGTGTTCGTCACCTCGCTGACGCTGGTGTCGGCCCTGGCGCTGGCCGTGGTCTACGGCCTGGGCGGGTTCTACGCGCTGCGGGACCAGCTCGACGCGGGTGCGGTCGTGTCGATGGCATTGCTGCTCACCCGGCTGTACTCGCCGCTGACCGCGCTGGCGAGTGCGCGGCTCGAGGTGATGACGGCGCTGGTCAGCTTCGAGCGCGTCTTCGAGGTGCTCGATCTCGAGCCGCTGATCAAGGACAAGCCGGACGCGGGCACAGTGCCGGACGGACCGGTGTCGGTCGAGTTCTCGCACGTGCGCTTCGCGTACCCGTCGGCGGACAAGGTCTCGCTGGCGTCTCTGGAGGAGGTCGCGAAACTCGACACCCGCGGTGGCGTCGAGGTGCTGCACGACGTGTCGTTCCGCGCCGAGCCGGGACAGATGGTCGCCCTGGTCGGATCGTCGGGCGCCGGCAAGTCGACGATCGCCCAGCTCATTCCCCGCCTGTACGACGTCGACTCGGGGTCGGTGAAGTTGGCCGGTGTCGACGTCCGGGACGTGAGCGCGGAGTCGTTGCGGGACGCGCTGGGCATGGTCACCCAGGACGGACACCTCTTCCACGACAGCATCCGGGAGAACCTGCTGCTGGCCCGGCCGGAAGCGACCGAAAGCGACCTGTGGGACGCGCTGACCCGGGCGCGGCTGGTTGATCTGATCAGGTCGCTGCCGGATGAGCTGGACACTGTCGTCGGTGAGCGCGGGTATCGGCTGTCGGGCGGAGAGCGCCAGCGGTTGACGATCGCCCGGTTGCTGCTGGCTCAGCCGCGGGTCGTCATCCTCGACGAGGCGACGGCAGCGCTGGACTCGACCAATGAGGCGGCCGTCCAGGCGGCTCTCACCGAGGCGCTGGAGGGCCGTACCGCGGTCGTCATCGCGCACCGGTTGTCGACCATCCGGGCCGCCGACCAGATTCTCGTGATCGAGGACGGCCGGATCGTCGAGCAGGGCACGCACACGGAACTGCTGGCCGCGGGCGGTCGTTACGAAGAGCTCTACCGGACCCAGTTCGAGCAGCCCGGCGCCGGTCCGACCGACGCGGAGGTTCTCACGGTCTGAGCGTCTGTGGTCTGAGGGTGTGCGGGATCGTCGGTGTGGTGGTTGGTGACTAGGAGGGCGTCGGTTTGGCGGGTACGGGGCAACAAGGGCTGGCTGGTTGTGCGGTGGTCTTCAGGCCGGCTGATCCGCCACGCGAAGGGCGGGTGTGCTTCTGGGAGCCGGACGGTGGTGACCTGCCGCTCGGCGCGGGCGAACAGTCCCGGCTGGAGCTGGTCGTCGACTCGGAACTGGTGACCGTCCGCGCGGTCGAGCTTCCGGTCGCCGAAGCAGTCCCGTTGCTCGGCCGTGCTCGCCAGACACCCGGTGCGCATTCCTCGGCCGCCTTCTGGGGAGCCGCCTCGCTGGCCGCCCTCCAGCTGGTTGCCCGGGGCAAGCTGCTGCCCGGCGTCTCCCCCGACGGCCATGACGCCTGGCGGGTCGGCCCGCTCGACGCCACGGATGTGAACCGCCTCCTCGCCCTGGCCGAGTCCATGCCACCCACCGCCCGGGCACTCCCCTTGGCCGAGCAGCCGACCCGAGCACTCCCCTCCGCCGGGCAGCCAACCTCGCGGGCGCTCCCCTCGGCGGAGCAGCCGACCTCCCGAGCCGTCTCGCCGTCCACGGAGCCGACTCCAGGGGACGATCCTCCGACCGGAGCCGGGGCGGGTGTGCGGCTGCCGGTGGCGGAGGATCTCGTGCGTGCGTTCGTCGACGCGGTGGCGGATGGGATGCCCCGGTCTCCCGCGGCCGCCAAGGCGCACAAGACGCCGCTGTTCGCCGCCGCCAAACCTCAACGGGCCGAGCGGTTGCGGTCGTGGGCCGATGAGGTGTCCGTCGGGCTCGACAGCGGAGTGCGGATCTCGTTGCGGATCGAACTGCCGGAAACGATGGCCTTCCGCGCGGTGGTTCAGTTGCACAGCCTGCAGGATCCGACGCTGGTCCGGGACGCGGATGACGTGTGGGCCGAGGACATCGCGGGATTCGGGCCGCGGGCTCGGATCGACGCGACGTTGGCGATTCGGCGGGCCGGGCGGGTCTGGGCGCCGTTGAGCCGGTTGCTGGATTCCGCCGTACCGGATCGGATCGAGCTGTCCGACGAGGAGCTCGCGGAGTTGCTGGCGGGTGGGGCGCAACGGCTGGCGGCGGCCGGGGTGGATCTGCATTGGCCGCGCAGTCTCGGGCGGGCGCTCACGGCGCGGGCGGCGATCACGTCATCGGACGGCCCGCCGAGCGACCTGCCCAGCTTCTTCGGCGGGAACGCGACGCTCGACTTCAGCTGGCAGGTTGCGCTGGGCAACGACCCTGACAGCGAGCCACTGACCGAGGCGGAGATGGACCAGCTGGCCGAGGCGACCCGTCCGGTGGTCCGGCTGCGCGACCAGTGGATGCTGATCGACCCCGATCTGGCTCGCAAGGCTCGCGAGCGGATCCTCAAGCCGGTGACGGCGATCGACGCCCTCAGCGCGGCCCTCACCGGCACCACCGAGATCGACGGCCGCCAGATCGCGGTGAAGCCGACCCAGTGGCTCGAAGACCTTCGCGCCCGGATCGCCGACCCCGATCGCGCCGACGAACCGATCGACGCGCCCGCCGGCCTGCAGGCGACCCTGCGCGATTACCAACTCCGCGGCCTCCGCTGGCTGGCCCGGATGACCTCGCTCGGACTCGGCGGCTGCCTGGCCGACGACATGGGTCTCGGCAAGACGATCACGCTGATCTCGCTCCACCTGCACCGCCAGATCTCGCCCGACACCGCAGGCCCGACTCTCGTCGTCTGTCCGGCGTCGCTGCTCGGCAACTGGGAGCGCGAGGTCCAGCGCTTCGCACCAGGGACGCCGGTTCGCCGCTTCCACGGATCGGCACGATCGCTCGACGGAGCCGAGGAGGGGTTCGTCCTGACGACGTACGGCACGTTGCGGCGGGACGCCGTACGGCTGGCTGGGCATCGGTGGGCGCTGCTCGTCGCGGATGAGGCGCAGCACGTGAAGAACCCGTCGTCCAGTACGGCGAAGGCGTTGCGGACCGTGCCGTCGCAGGCGCGGGTGGCGTTGACCGGTACGCCGGTGGAGAACAACCTGTCCGAGCTGTGGGCGATCCTCGACTGGACCACGCCGGGGCTGCTCGGCCGGCTCGGGAACTTCCGGAACCAGTGGGCCGCGCCGATCGAGGCCGACAAGGACGAAGAGGTCGCGCAACGGTTGGCCACCCTCGTCCGGCCGTTCCTGCTCCGGCGACGCAAGTCGGATCCCGGGATCGCGCCGGAGCTGCCGCCGAAGACCGAGACGGATCAGCCGGTCTCGCTCACTCGCGAGCAGGCCGTGCTCTACGAGGCGACGGTCCGCGAGCTGATGACCGAGGTGAAGGCCAGCGACCGGATGGCCAGGCGTGGACTGATCGTGAAGCTGCTGACCGGGCTCAAACAGATCTGCAACCACCCGGCGCAGTACTTGAAGGAAGGCGAGGCCGCACGGCTGACGGGCCGGTCCGGCAAACTCGAGCTGCTCGACGAACTGCTGGAGACGATCGTCGCGGAAGACGGTGCCGTCCTCGTCTTCACGCAGTACGTCGCGATGGCACGGCTGCTCGAACGCCACCTGGCCGAGCGTGGTATCGGCACGCAGTTGCTGCACGGCGGTACTCCGGTGCCCAAGCGGGAGGAGATGGTCGAGCGGTTCCAGGCCGGCGACGTGCCGGTGTTCCTGCTGTCGCTGAAGGCAGCCGGGACCGGGCTCAACCTGACCCGGGCCGACCATGTCGTGCACTACGACCGATGGTGGAATCCGGCGGTCGAGGATCAGGCGACCGACCGGGCGTACCGGATCGGCCAGACCAAGCCGGTCCAGGTGCACAGATTGATTGCCGAGGGCACCATCGAGGACCGCATCGCGGCCATGCTCAGCAGCAAACGCGAACTGGCCGATGCCGTCCTCACCGGCGGCGAAGCAGCCCTCACCGAGTTGTCCGACGCCGAACTGGCCGACCTGGTCGAGCTGCGAGGTGGTCTGCGATGACTGAGGCGCAGGGATTCCCGGCCTTCGAGGCTCAGCGGCGGAGTACGCGCGGGCGGTCGTGGTGGGCGCGTGCCTGGGTGCAGGCGTTGGAGGACACCTCGCTGGACTCCGACCAGCTGCGGAAGGGACGCCGGTACGCGAACTCCGGGCAGGTCGGGACGATCACGATCAGTCCCGGGCGGATCGCGGCGACTGTCTACTCCCCCGAGGACACGTACGAGGCCGTCGTCCGGGTCGACGAGCTGAGCGAGGACGAGTGGAGCCGCTTCCTCGATCAGGTCGGGGCGCGAGCCGGCCACATCGCGGCATTGCTCGACGGCGAGATGCCGCATGACCTGGTCGAGGCCGCGTCCGATGCGGGTGTTCCGCTGCTGCCGGGTATCGGCGATCTCGATCCCAGCTGCACGTGTGACGGCTGGGAGCTCCCCTGCCAGCACGCCGCCGGTCTCTGTTATCAGGTCGCGTGGCTGCTCGACTCCGACCCGTTCGTCCTGCTGCTTCTGCGCGGTCGTTCCAGAGAGGATCTGCTCGACCAGTTGCAGAGCCGGAGTCAGCCGGGCGGGCGCGACGGGACGCCGGCGACCGACGCTCCGACCGGACCAGCCGGAGTGTCGCCGGCCGACGTTCCGAGCGAGCCGGTTGGTGCGTTGCCCGACGTACCCGAGTTGCCGGCCAAGGTGTCGCTCGACGAGTTGGCGGTCAGCGGTATCGAGCCGCCACCAGGCTTCGCGCCGGCCACGCTCCCGCTGCTCGTACTCGACGCCTCCCGCCGGGCCCGCGCTCTCCTGAATGCGTTGCTCCACGGCACGCCGGAGCCGCAACCACTCGACGAGTGGCAGGACGCCGTACGCCTGGCCGCGGACTTCCCCGAGCTGACCGAGTCGCTGGCGGAAGGCTCACCCGGAGACCTTGCCCTCGGCATCCAAGCCTGGCGGTACGGCGGCGCGCCCGGACTCGACGTCCTCGAACACACCTGGACCCCGGCAGCCGCGGAGCTGGCCCGCGCGCGGACCGAACTCGTCGCCGCCGAGTTCACGGTCGAGATCCTCGACAACCAGCTCACCGTCGGAGCGGACACCCAGCTCCGCCTGGACCGCCGGGGTCACTGGCATCCCTACCGGCTCGTCGGCGACACCTGGACTCCGACCGCCCCGGCGACCACCGATCCGCTCACCGCACTGGCCACAGATTGGTAATTCCGGTGCGCGGAGTTCGCCGAGCCGGATAAGGTGACGCCGACTTCGATGGAGGAAGGAGGTGGGTTGATGACCGCGTCAGCGGGCGCTGTCGCCTGGGCGGCAGCGATTCCGGTCATCCAACTCACCTCGGGTTCCGCCTGACGCGAACCCTCTTGCCCGAAAGGGATTCTCCGTTGTCCAACCCCTGGAAGACCCGCGCCGAGACGAGCGCGGACCTCGAAACCATCCGTGACCTCACCCGGCAGGCGTTCGGCCGGCAGTTCGAGGTCGATTACCTCGACCTGTTGCGCGCCGACCCGGTCGCCTGGATCGACGGCCTGTCGTTCGTCGCGACCGTGGACGATCAGCCCGTTGCGCATGCGCTGCTCACCCGTTGCCAGGTCGGCGACACCCCGGTGCTGTCACTCGGGCCGGTCGCTGTCCTGCCGTCGTACCAGCGGCAGGGTGCGGGAAGCGCGGCCGTCATCGCGGCACTCGACACAGCGCGTGATCGTGGTGAGCAATCCGTGGTCGTGCTCGGCCATGCCGAGTACTACCCGCGGTTCGGATTCCGGCCGGCCACCGAGTTCGGCATCCGTCATCCGGACTTCGACGGACCGAGCCTGATGGCCCTCTCCCTCACGGGTGATCCGTTGCCCGCGGGCACTCTCCGGTATCCGGTGAACGTCTGAGACCCGGGCCGCCGGAGGCGTACGACAGTCTCCGGCGGCCCGCTGGCGGTCGGCTCTTGAACGTTCACAACGAAGTACGGCGTGGAGTCGTAAAAGGTTCACACAAACTCGCCGTTTCACTTGCGCACGTCCCTTGTATACATGAAACAGTCGACGAGACCGCCTACCCAGGAGCACGTGATGACCACTCGCCGACTTCCGTCCCTACTGAACCGCTCCAGCTCGACGTACGTCGGAGCTGCTGTCGGGGTGATCGCGCTGGCCCTGATCGGGACCGCCTGCTCCCCTGTCGAGCCGGCCGGCAGCGACTCGGGCGGCAGTGCGCAGCCGGCGACCGGGCAGGACGTGTTCGGCGACCCGGCGGACCCGGCACAGGTGAAGACCGGCGGCACGCTGACCGTCGCCCTGTCCGCCGATCCGGACAAGCTGGACCCGACGCTCTCGCGCAGCCTGTACTCGCGGTACGTCTTCCACACCATGTGCGAGAAGCTGTACGACCTCGGCCCGGACGCCAAGATCGTGCCGCAGCTCGCGACCGCGCTGCCGACCATCTCCCCCGACGGCCTCAGCCTCACCATCCCGCTGAAGCAGGGCGTGAAGTTCGCCGACGGCGGCACCCTCGACTCGAACGCGGTGAAGGTCTCGATCGAGCGCGGTCTGACCCTGGCCGGCTCCGGCCGCAAGAGCGAGCTCGGCCCGGTCAGCGCGGTCGAGACTCCGGACCCGAACACCGTGGTGATCAAGCTGTCGAAGCCGTTCGCGCCGCTGACCGCCGCCCTGGCCGACCGGGCCGGGATGGTGCTCAGCCCGGCCGCGGTGACCAAGCTCGGCGCGAACTTCTCCACCGCGCCGGTCTGTGTCGGCCCGTTCAAGTTCGCCAACCGGGTCGCGCAGAACTCGATCAAGGTGGTCAAGGATCCGCTGTACTACGACGCCGCGAAGGTGCACCTGGACGCGATCGAGTACCGGATCATCACCGACTCGAGTATCCGCTCGGCCAACCTCAAGTCCGGTGACGCCCAGGTCGCCGACTCGCTGTCGACCCAGGACGCGCCGTCGCTGCAGAAGGACAGCACCATGACGGTGCTGCAGTCGCAGTCGCTCGGGTACCAGGGCCTGACGGTCAACATCGCGAATGCCAACGGCATCGGTAACCCGCTCAAGCCGCTGGACACCCCGATCGCCAAGGACCCGAAGGTCCGGCAGGCGCTCGCGCTGTCGATCGACCGTGAGGCGCTGGTGAAGTCGATCTTCAACGGCCTGAACACGGTCGCGTGTTCACCGGTCTCACCGAAGAGCGAGTTCACCTCGGACGCCGCTCAGGTGTGTCCGCCGCACGACCCGGCGAAGGCGAAGCAGCTGTTGTCGGAGGCCGGCGCCACGACGCCGTACAAGGTCACGATGATCACCTCGAACAACCCCGACAGCCTCCGGCTCGCGCAGGCGCTGCAGGCGATGGTCAAGGACGGTGGATTCGACCTGGTGATCAAGCCGGTCGAGTACGCCTCGCTGCTGGACCAGCAGGACCGCGGTGACTTCGAGCTGCTCCAGCTCGGCTGGTCCGGCCGGGTCGACCCCGACGCGAACATCTACAACTTCGTCGGTTCGGAGGGCAGCCAGAACGTGGCCGGCTACAGCAGCCCCGAGGTGGACAAGCTGCTCACGGACGCGCGGCAGTCGACCGACAAGGCCGAGCGGATCAAGCTGTACGGCGACGTGGTCACCAAACTGCAGCAGGACGACCCGCTCATCTACCTGTACCGCCAGCGCAACCTGACCGGCGTCTCCAAGAAGATCCTCGGGATCCAGGTCTACCCCGACGGCGTCCTCCGAGCGGCCTTCGCCGGGTTCGCGAAGTGAGGCGGTATCTCTTCGGCCGGTTGTGGCAGTCGATCGTCACGTTGATCCTGGCAACGATCGTCGTCTTCGTCGGTGTGCGCGCGTTGCCGGGTGATCCGGCCCTCGCGCTGGCCGGCGAGGACCGGGATCCGGAGTCGCTGCGGGCGATCCGGGAGCAGTACGGGCTGGACGACTCGTTGCTGGTGCAGTTCTGGCAGTTCGTGAGTCATGCGGCCCGCGGTGACCTCGGTCAGTCGATCCGGACCGGCGAGTCGGTCACCACGATGATCGCGAACGCCTTGCCGGTCACCATCGAGCTGTCGATCCTGGCCATCCTGATCGCCAGTGTGATCGGGGTCGGCGCGGGCGTCGTCGCCGCGGTCCGACGGGGACGCCCGGCCGAGTGGGCCGCCAACGCGCTCGCCCTGCTCGGCCTGTCGGTGCCGAACTTCTGGCTCGGCCTGATGGCGATCCTGTATCTGTCCGTCGCCCTCGGCCTGTTCCCCGCGTCCGGGTTCGTCCCGTTCTTCACCAACCCGATCGACAACCTGCACCACCTGATCCTGCCCGCGCTGATCCTCGGCACCGGTCTCGCCGCGGTCATCATGCGCCAGACCCGTTCGTCGATGCTGGACGCGCTGAGTGCCGACTACATCCGTACGGCGGAGGCCAAAGGCCTCTCGCCGCGCGCGGTGATCGGTCGGCACGCACTCCGCAACAGCCTGATCGTGGTGATCACGATCGTCGGCCTGCAACTCGGCGCGCTCATCTCCGGCGCCGTGGTCACCGAGCGGATCTTCGCGCTGCCCGGCTTCGGCAAGCTGACCGTCGACGCCGTCTTCCAGCGCGACTACCCGGTGATCCAGGCCGTCGTCCTGGTCACCGCGGCGGCGTACATCCTGATCAACCTGCTCGTCGACCTGCTGTACTCGGTCATCGATCCGCGCATCCGGGTGCGAGGTGATGCCTGATGGCGATCACTGACGTCACCGTCACCGCGGGTACGCCGCTGCGCAGCAACCGCCGCAAGGTGGTGCGGCGGATGCTCCGCAACCCGCTCGCGATCAGCGGCCTCGTCGTACTCGGTATCGCCGTGATCCTCGCGGTGTTCGCGCCCTGGCTCGCACCCCACGATCCGACCCAGACGAATCTCGATCGCGCCTTCGCACCACCCGGGACAGCCGGTTATCTGCTCGGCACCGACGACCTCGGTCGTGATGTGCTCGCGCGGATCATGTACGGGTTGCGGGCATCGCTGCACGTCGGTGTGCTGGCGGTGGCCACGTCACTCGTGATCGGCGTACCGCTCGGGCTGATGGCCGGGTACTTCCGTGCCATCGACGCGCTGATCTCGCGGTTCACCGATCTGGTGCTGGCGTTCCCGTTCCTGATCCTCGCGGTCGGGCTGGCCGCGATCCGCGGTGCCAGCCTGGGGAACGCGGCGATCGCGATCGGGATCGCGCAGATCCCCGGCGTGATCCGGATCGTCCGGTCCGAGACACTGCGGCTGAAGTCGCTCGACTTCGTCGCGGCCGCGATCGTCGAGGGCGCCAGCGACGTCTGGGTGCTGGGCCGGCACATCATGCCGAACGCCGCGTCGGTGATCATCGTCCAGGCGACGGTCGCGATCCCGGCCGCGATCCTCGGTGAGGCGGTGCTGTCCTTCCTCGGCCTCGGCATCCAGCCGCCGGCGCCCAGCCTGGGCACGATGCTGTCCGACGCGCAACAGTTCGCCGCCCGCGCACCGTGGGCCGCGGTGATGCCCGGCGTGGCGATCATGCTGCTCACGCTGGCGTTCAACATCGTCGGCGACAGCCTGCGCGACGCGCTCGACCCGAAAGCGAGCCGCCGATGAGAACTGTGCTCGAGGTGAACGACCTCTCCGTCACCTTCCGGACCGAGGACGGGTTGTTGTCCGCGGTCGACCAGGTGAGCCTCGGGGTCGGCGAGAGCGAGGTGCTCGCGGTGGTCGGCGAATCCGGCTGCGGCAAAAGCGTCACCGCGATGAGTCTGGCCGGTCTGCTCCCCCGCACCGCCACGGTCGAGGGATCGGTGAAGCTCGACGGCGTCGAGCTGATCGGTGCCGACAAGCGGACCCTGCGGTCGATCCGTGGCCGGGAGGTGGCGTACATCTTCCAGGAGCCGATGACGTCGCTGAACCCGGTCTTCACCGTCGGCCACCAGATCGGCGAGGTGCTGCGGACTCATATCGGTCTCAGCCGGCAGGCGGCCCGGAACCGGTCGATCGAGCTGCTCAAGCTCGTCGGCATCCCGTCCGCCGAGCGTCGTGTCGGCGACTATCCGCACCAACTGTCCGGCGGGATGCGGCAGCGGGTGATGATCGCGATGGCCGTTGCCTGCGACCCCAAGGTCCTGATCGCCGACGAGCCGACCACAGCGCTCGACGTCACGATCCAGGCAGGCATCCTCAATGTGCTGCGTGAACTGCGTGAACGACTCGGCACCAGCATCGTGCTCATCACCCACGACCTCGGCGTCGTCGCCGACCTGGCTGACCGGGTCGCGGTGATGTACGCCGGACGCGTTGTCGAGACTGCTGAGGTCCACGACCTGTTCGCCCACCCGCAGCACCCGTACACAGCAGGCCTCCTGGGTGCGTCACCGGCGGCCGGCCGCCACGCCGAGACACACCGCCTCAACGAGATCCCAGGTCTCGTGCCAGTCCTGTCCGAACAGCCGGACGCCTGCACCTTCGCCGACCGCTGCCCAAGAGCAGTCGACACCTGTACGACGTCCCAACCGCAGCTAACACCTGGCCAGCACCGAGTCGCGTGCTGGAACCCAGTCCGAGAACCAGTGGAGGTGTAATGACTGTGTTGAATGCCGCGCCTCCGGCGCGGGGGTCATGGGGCTTTGACTCCCGCCCTTCCCTCGTCGCTCCAGTCACTTCGCTCCCTCCACTCCTCAGTCCAGGCCGGGAGGCCCCATGACCGGCCTGGCTCTGGAGGTCGAAGACCTCGTCATGCACTTCGGACCGGTTCGGGCTGTTGATGGTGTGACCCTGCGGATCCGGCAAGGGTCTGTGGTCGCACTGGTTGGTGAGAGTGGCTCGGGCAAGTCAACGGTCGGTCGGTGCATTGTGCGGCTGTTGGAGCCGACCGGAGGGACCATTCGGCTGGCCGACGCCGACATCACTCACCTCAACCGTCGGCAACTGCGTCCACACCGTCGGGACGTGTCCATCGTCTTCCAGGACCCCGCAGGCTCACTCGACCCGCGGCTGTCGGTCGGAGACATCGTCGGCGAGCCGCTGCGCCTCATGCGCCGCAAGGACATCCCAACAAAGGTCTCCGAGTCGTTGCGCCGAGTCGGACTGCGTCCAGAGGTCGCGCAGCGCTCACCGCACGAACTTTCCGGCGGTCAGCGGCAGCGGGTGAGCATTGCCCGTGCGCTGATCTCCGAGCCGCGTCTACTCGTTGCAGACGAGCCGACGAGTGCACTGGACGTGTCTGTGCAGGCGGCAGTGCTCAACTTGCTCGCGGACCTGCAGCGGGACCTGGGCTTCGCCTGCCTGTTCATCACGCACGACCTGTCAGCCGTCGAGTACCTGGCCGACGAGGTGGCGGTGATGTACCTGGGCCAGCTGGTCGAGCAAGGCCCGCGTGCGCGCATCTTCGGTGCACCCGCTCACCCCTACACGCAGGCGCTGCTCTCGGCGGCGCCCGTACCCGACCCGACCGAGCAGCGATCACGGACGCCGGTGCTACTCGGTGATGATCTGCCGTCGGCCATCGACCCGCCATCCGGCTGCCGGTTCCACACCAGGTGCCCGGTGGCGATCGACACATGCCGGACAGTCATACCGGAGCAGCGAGTGATCGGCGAAGGTGGATACCAGGTCGCTTGTCATTTGGTCAACACCGACGGCACCGGACCCGATGTACGCACAGTCGAAGGAGTAACCCGATGACAGTATTGATGCCACGCCTCCGGCGCGGCGGGTCATGGGGCTTTAGCTCCCGACCTTCCCTCGTCGCTCCAGTCGCTACGCTCCCTCCACTCCTCAGTCCAGGCCGGGAGGCCCCATGACCTTCACCACCCGGCCCACGCTGCGCGGTACGTTCGGGATGGTCTCGTCCACGCACTGGCTGGCCTCACAGTCGGCCATGAGGATCCTGGAGCTCGGCGGCAACGCCTTCGACGCTGGAGCCGCGGCAGGGTTTGTGCTGCACGTGGTGGAGCCGCACCTCAATGGCCCGGGTGGTGAGGTGCCGGCGATCATCGCCACCGCCGACGACCCCACGCCGCGCGTGCTGTGCGGTCAGGGCGTCGCGCCGGCCGGTGCGACGATCGAGCACTTCCGCTCGCTCGGCCTGTCCCTCATCCCCGGCTCTGGTCCGCTTGCGGCGACCGTGCCGGGTGCCGTCGACGCCTGGCTGCTCCTGCTGCGTGACCACGGCAGCATGCCGCTGCGCGTCGTACTGGAGCCTGCTATCGACTACGCCCGTAACGGGCACCCGCTGGTGCCCAGGGTCGGTGAGACGGTCGGCACGGTGCAGGAGCTGTTCGAGGAGCACTGGCCGACGTCGGCGGCGCTGTGGCTGAAGGGCGGGCGGGCGCCGAGCGGGATGTTCCGCAACGAGGCGTACGCCGCCACGCTCGAGCGACTGGTCTCGGAGGCAGAGGCGGCCGGTGCGGATCGGCTGCAGCAGGTGGAACGGGCTCGGACGGCGTGGCGGGAAGGGTTCGTCGCCGAGGCGGTCGACAAGTTCTCGCGACTGCCACACCGGGATTCCAGCGGCGAGGACCACGCTGGGCTGATCACCGGCGACGACATGGCGCGCTTCCAGGCCAGCTGGGAGGAGCCGGCCACGCTCGACTGGAACGGGTACACCGTCGCCAAGACCGGGCCGTGGGGCCAGGGACCGGCGCTCTTGCAGTCACTGGCTGTGCTGGCCGAGCTGGGTGACGTCGACCTCGACAGCGCCGAGGGCGTGCACACCACGGTCGAGGTGATGAAGCTGTCGTACGCCGACCGTGAGGCCTGGTACGGCGACGGCGCCGACGTACCCCTGAAGGCGCTGCTCTCCCCCGCGTACGCCGCCGAGCGCGCCAAGCTGGTCGGGCCGGACGCGTCGCTCGAGCTCCGCCCAGGTCAGCCGGACGGCCGCCGGCCGGTCCTGCCTTCGGTTGCCGTGAGCAAGGATCTCGGCGATGCCACGACCGGCGAGCCGACCGTGTCCTCCGAGGGTGTGACCCGTGGCGACACCTGCCACGTCGACGTGATCGACAAGTGGGGCAACGTCATCTCGGCCACTCCGAGCGGTGGCTGGCTACAGTCGTCGCCGACGATCCCTGAGCTCGGATTCTGCCTGGGGAGCCGGGCGCAGATGTTCTGGCTCGAGGAGGGCCTTGCGTCCTCCCTCGCCCCAGGTCTGCGGCCGCGGACCACGCTCACTCCGACGCTCGTGCTACGTGATGGTGAGCCGGTGCTGGCCTGCGGTTCGCCGGGTGGCGACCAGCAGGACCAGTGGCAGCTGCTCTTCCTGCTGCGCCACCTGGGCAGCGGGATGGATCTGCAGGAGGCCATCGACGCGCCGGCCTGGCACACGACCGGCTTCCCGTCGTCGTTCTACCCGCGCGCAACCGAGCCGGGTGGACTGGTGATGGAGAGCCGCGTGGGCACCGCCGTCCGGGATGAGTTGGTACGACGCGGACACATCGTCACCGACAGCGATGCGTGGAGCCTCGGCCGCCTGTGCGCCGTACGCAAGGAGGCTGACGGTGTGCTGGCGGCAGCCGCGAACCCGCGTGGGATGCAGGGCTACGCCGTCGGTCGCTGAGTCTTGCCGTTGAGGGCCGCCTCCGCGGCGGCCTCAACGTGCAGGCGGGCAGCCGTCGTCGCGGCCTCGCGGTCGCCGGCTGCGATGGCGTCGACCAGGCGGATGTGTTCCTCCCACGAGTGCGGTGCGCGCTGGGCGGCGCCGACGCGGAAGACCCAGTGGACGTGGTGGTACATCGCGGCCGACATCGACAGCAGCCAGCGGTTGCCGCTGACGTCGATCACCGCGCGGTGGAAGGCGCTGTTCAACTCGGCGACCTGGTCGAAGTCCTTGGCCTCGGTCGCCGCGCTGGCGTCCGCGAGCAGCCTGCGCAACCGGTCGACGTCCTTCTTGGTGGCCCGTTCAGCCGCCAGTCCGGCGGCCAGCGTCTCGAGTTGGCCGCGTACGGCGAACAGGTCGCGGACCGCGGTCTCGTCGAGGGTCGCCACCACCGCACCACGGCGCGGCAGGATGTGCACGAAGCCCTCCGCCTCGACGACGCGCAGCGCCTCGCGGACCGGGTTGCGGGAGACACCGAAGTCGTCGGCGAGCCGGGTCTCGGTCAGCCGCTCGCCCTGGGCGTAGTCGCCGTCCACGATCCGCCGGCGGAGCTCCGCGAGAACCTGCTCGCGCAGCGCGACATGGTCGGCACCGATCGTCCGCACCTCACCCGTGTGGTCCACCCGACCGTCTCCTCTCCCCCGTGCGCATTGTTCGCAGCACGCTAGCCGATCCACCGTCGTGGCGGCACGTGATCCCGGGGCGGCGCTATCTTGGCGGCTTGAGCATCAGACTGACTCCCCTGACGGATCCCGACTTCCGGCCGTTCAGCCGCCGGATCGCCTGGCTGGCCGCGGACGGCGACGGCAACCCGGTCGGGTCGGCGTTCCTCCGGCTGAACAGCCGCGACTCCCATTCGCACCTGGCCGAGCTCGAGCTGAACGTCCATCCCGCCGAGCGCCGGCGTGGTATCGGGTCGCAACTCCTCGACGCGGTCGTCACGGCCGCTCGCGACCACGACGTACGCACGGTGCTGGCCGACGCGCGGGTCGACTCCCCTGCCGACCTCTTCCTTGAACACCACGGCTTCACCGTCGGGCTCACCCTGATCTACGCACGTTTGCAACTCGCCGGAGCTGACCCGCTCGTCCGTGAGTCCCCTGGCTATCGGCTGGTGTCGTGGGCGGGCGTCGTACCGGATGAGTGGGCGCAGTCGTTCACGGACGCGCGGGCCGGGATGGACGACGCGCCGACGGGCGGGATCGCGTACGGCGAGGACGCGTGGGACGTCGAGCGGACCCGGTACGCCGCCCAGGTGATCGAGCAGCGTGGTGAGCACTTGGGCACGGTCGCGGCCGTTGACGAGTCCACCGGCGCGATCGTCGGCTTCACCGAACTCGTCGTACCGGGCGACGGCAAGGGCGAGGCCCTGCACTACGGCACCGCCGTCCTTCCGGCCCACCGCGGTCACGGTCTGGCGCGGTGGATGAAGGCCGAGCAGATCCGTCAGGTCCGCGCCGGCTTCCCTGACCTCGACGCGCTCCTGACCGACACGGTGAGTACCAATGCTCCGATGCAGCGCGTCAACGAGCAGCTCGGCTACCGGCCCACCCACACCGAAAATCGCCGAACCCTCGAGATCTGTACCTACTAGTATGTCGGCATGTACCTCTCAAGCGGTCCGGACAATCTGTAGAGCACCAGCGAGCCGGCGACGGCGACGTTGAGGCTGGCGCCGGTGCCGATCGTCGGGGTTCTCGGGTGACCAAGGTGCGCGACTACTGGCCGAGGATCTTCTGCACCGCGGCCGTCGTGATCGGGTGGTAGCCGGGCCGCGCCTTGGCGAACACCTCCGCGGCGAACGCACGGTCCGTCCCCGCCAGCGCCCGGTAGACCGGCAGCACGAGCTTCATCCGCCCGACCCGGGTGAGGAACGAGGCGAGCTCGGCGTACGACGGCTCGTAGCTGCTGGCGGCAACGATCTGGTACCACCGCCGGGCGATCTCGCCGTTCGCCGTACCGGTCAGATCGAACTCGCGGTCGAGCTGGTGTAACTGCTCGGCGCTCAGCACGTCCGGAGCCGCGTCGAGGAAGCGCAGCCACTCCTGCGTCGTCCACCGAATCGCACCGGCCGGCAGCTCGCCGGTCGCCAGCCAGGTGTCCCGCGCCTGGTCGACAACCTGGAAGCGCTCGGACACCGCCCGGCGCGCGAACGCCGGGATCCCCGGCTCGTCCAGCCACGCCGCCAGCTCGGCGTCCGTCACGACCCCCGGGTGCTGGGCCAGCAAGTGCTCCTCGAGGTGCGCGACGAAGTCCTCGGAGTTGATGCTGCGGAACGCGAACCGGTCGAAGTACCCGCGCAGGAACGGGTCGAACACCTCCCGCGAGAACCGCTCCTCGAGCCAGGACAGAAACCACGACCCCTTCAGCGGCCCCGTCGAGGTCGTCCCGTGGTACTCCGACCGATGGTTCAGCCCGGGCAGTTCCACCGCCAGCTCGGCCGGGGTCAGCGGGTCCAGCTTGACCACCGTCGCGTGCTGCTTGATCGCCGTCTCCATCACCGCGAACTCGGTGCCGTAGACCGCTTCCACGATCCGGTTCTCGACGTACGACGTGAAGCCCTCGTTCAGCCAGATGTCGTCCCAGCTGTCCTGGGTCACCAGGTTGCCCGACCAGCTGTGCGCCAGCTCGTGCGCGACCACGCTGACCAGCGACTTGTCCCCGATCACCACGGTCGGCGTCGCGAACGTCATCCGCGGGTTCTCCATCCCGCCGTACGGGAACGACGGCGGCAGTACGAGCAGGTCGTAGCGACCCCAGCGGTACGGGCCGAACAGCGCCTCGGTGACCCGCATCATCTCCTCGGTGTCGGCGAACTCGGTCGCCGCCCGCCGGGCCATCTCCGGTTCGGCCCACACCCCGACCCGGTCACCGATCGGCTCGAAGACCAGGTCCCCGGCCGCGATCGCCAGCAGGTACGACGGGATCGGCTCGGGCATCACCACGTCGTACGAGCCGGTGCGGCGCGACGTCGTCCCGTTGTCGGCACTCATCAGCACCATCAGCTCCGGCGGAGCGGTGACGTGCGCGGCGTAGCTGAACCGGACGCCCGGAGTGTCCTGCACCGGCACCCAGCTGCGGGCGTGGATCGCCTGCGACTGGCTGAACATGAAGGGCATCACGCCGCCCGCGGTCATGGACGGCTCGAGCCACTGCAGACCGGTCGCGGTCGGAGCGGTGCGATAGCTGACCCGGACCCGCTCGTGGCGCGCGGTCTCGATCTTCAGGGCGGAGCCGAGCTCCGGGTCGGGTACGGCGAGGCTGTACTCGAGGGGCTCCCAGCCGTCCGCCGTCGCACCTTCCACCGCGAGCACGGTCAGGTCACGGGTGTCGAGGACCAGCCGGTCACCGGCACCGGTCCAGGCGAGACTGTGCGTGGCACTACCGGCCAGCACCTTCTCGCTGAAGTCCAGCTCGAGGTCAAGCTCCAGGTGGGTGGTCCGAACCAGGGCAGGTTCGGCGTACGAGTGGCGATCGAGCGTCACGGAATGCTCCCCGAGTCAGGTGTCCGAGGAACAGTACCCACGGCGAAGCCTGATGAGGCGGCCAATCTGAGCCATCCGCACCACCGTGCCAAAAGGCCCGGATTCCGCGCCCGGTTGATCAGACCCGGCACCATGGACACATGTGGGCCGCCACCCGACCGCTGGCCGCCGTCCTCACCCTGCTGGCCGCCGCCGCGTGCACCAGCACCGGCTCTACTCGCGCCCCGACTCCTTCCGCCGCCCCGCCTCCCTCCACTGCCCCGCCGCCGGTCACCAGCTCAGCCCCGTCTCCCGCGAAGTCCACCCCGGCTCGGTCCACGCCTGCCCCGACCACGCCTCGACCGACGGCCTTCGACAGCGCTGCCGCCATGGCCACGGTGCGCCACCTGGCCGGCCTCGGGCCTCGTGAGGCGACCAGTACGACGTACGCGCAGGCGCTGACCTGGCTCGAGCAGCAGTTCCGTGCCGCCGGCTACCAGACCCGCCGTCAGGCGCTCCGCGTCCCCGCAGGCGTCTCCTGGGGCGTCCCGGTGCGTGCGGGCACGACCTGGAACCTGATAGCCACCAAACCCGGCTTCAACCCCGCGGCACCGCACCGGATTGTGGGAGCCCATCTCGACACCGTCCCGCAAGCTCCCGGCGCCGAGGACAACGCCTCTGGCGTCTCGGTCCTACTCGGCACCGCCCAGCTCCCCCAGCGCCTCCCCAGCGTGTTCGTTGCCTTCGGCGCCGAAGAGCCGCGCGGCGCCGGCGACAACCGGCACCACTACGGCTCCCGCGCGTACGTCGCCTCGCAGCCGACGGCACAACGCGATGCGCTACGCGGCATGGTCTCGCTCGACCGTGTGGGCGTCGGAACCGTCGTACCGATCTGCTCTGCCCAGGCGAACGACCTGGCACTGCGCAACGAGCTCCGGGCGGTTGCGGCTCGCGCAGGCGTACAGAGCAGGACCTGCGTGAACCGGTCGAGTGACCACTGGTCCTTCGTCCGCTCCGGCCTACCAGGCGTCCGTCTCGGCAGCACGCCGTACGCCGAGTACCACAGTGCGCGCGACCTGCCGCGAGTCGTGTCACCGGCTCAGCTCGGCCGGATGGGTCGCGTGGTCGGCGCTTGGCTCGCCAGCTAGCGGATGTCGGCCAGTTAGCGGATGTCGGCCAGGATCTGCTCGGCCCTCGTGCCCGTCACCACGCGCGGGCTGAAGTCGGTCCCGATGACGTACGGCGTGAGCCGGGCAGCCTTGAGGGTCTTGCCCCAGTAGGTGAGCTCCAGCAGGACCCCCTCCTGTGTCTGCTGGGAGAAGTCCATGTCGAACACCAGATTCCCCAGTGAGTGCGCCACCACCTTGCCCGGCGGGAACAGCACGCTCTGCACCCAGTGCGGATGCCCACCGATCACCAGGTCGGCCCCAGCCCTGGTGAGCGCGGCTGCGACGGTGTGCTGCGCCGGCACGGGTGTGTGCGTGTACTGCTGCCCCCAGTGCGGCAGTACGACGACCACGTCGACCGCTGACTTCAGCGTCTGGATGGCGCGGGTCACCGTGGCGAGGTCTGTGGTGTTGAGCGGTCCAGTCCGTGGCGGCATACCCAGGCTGAACGCGCCGGGAGTGGTCGCCGTCGCCCGCGGAGTCTCGCCGATCGCGTTGAACGCCAGAAAGCCGAAGCGCACACCGTCGCGCTCGACGATTGCGGGTCGGGCGGCCTCGGTGAGGTTGCCACCGGCCCCTACCGGTTGAATCCCGCCTGCTCGCACCAGGCGGACCGTGTCGAGCAGGGCACGCTGCTGGAAGTCGCCGGTGTGGTTGTTCGCCAGCGAGAGTACGTCGACGCCGGCGTCACGTAGTCCGGCCACGACACCGGGTGGTGCGGCAAAGGAGTCGCCGCCTTGTTGGGGCGCACCGGCTCGGGACAGCGTGCTCTCGAGGTTCAGCACGGTCAGGTCCGCGGCTGCCAGGCGGGGACCGATCGCGCGCAGCGGTCTGGAGACGTCACCGCTCCTCGCGGCGGCGGTCGCTACCCGGCGGCCGAGCATCACGTCGCCGCCGACGGTCAGGTCGATCACGGGAGCGGTGGGTTGTGGTCCGGGCGTTCGCAACGGGTAGCGCGCTGGGTCCTTGAACGGGTCGATTCCGGCGACGGTGAGCGGGCGAATGGAGGGTCCGGCTGCGGAGGCGGGGACCAGGGCCAGGGTGTTGGTCGAACGCTGGGCCTGGCGAAGTGAACCGACTTGGAAGCCTCGCCAGGATCTGAGGGTTCCGCGGACGATCGAGCGAGCGGTGGTCACGTCGATGTTCTGGGCGGCTCTGGTGGGATGGATCGCCAGGACCAGCGGCTGGGTCGTGGCCGGGGTCGTTGCGCTCGGCGACGGCTTCGCCGTGCCGGCTGAAGGAGTGCTGGCTGAAGGAGTGCCGGCCGAAGGTGTGCTGGCTGAAGGGGTGCCGGCGGATGGGGTGTCGGCGGAGCGGGACGTCGTACCGGGTGAGGGCGCGGCGTTGTCGGAGCAGGCGACCAGGACGGCCGCCGCGAGAGCAGCCAGCGGGACCCGCCACCGCACGGCCATATCGCCACGGTAACCGGCTATTCCAATTCTGCTGCCCGGTAAGGCGGTTGCGGAATTGGGGGGTGCTTACTAGCAGACTTTGACGTCCTCCCCGCCGTCAACGAGGATTTCAGCCCAGCTACGCGGAGGTAGTGAGTTGAGGTTCACGCTTCACAGACATCGGTGCAGGCATGTCTCGGCGCGCGCTGACCGCCCGTCCGGCGGCGATGTTGATAGCTGCATTCAGGTCGGCGTGGTCGCTGTGGCCGCAGGACTGGCACCGGAACGCTTGGTTCTCGCGGTTCCCAGGTGCACAGTGCCCGCAGCGCGAACACGTCTGACTTGTGTAGGCGGGGTTGATCCGCTGGACCCGGCCGGCGGCCTTGTGTTCGAGCCGCTGCACCAGCAGACCCCAGCCGTTGCTGAGGATGCCGCGGTTCAGCCCGCCCTTGGCGCGTCGCCGGTTCGGGAGGTAGCTGCCCGGCTTGGCGGGATCGGGCTTTGGTTTCGGCCGTCGCGTCATGTTCGTGACCCGGAGGTCTTCGACACGGATCAGGTCGAATCGGCGCGCGAGATCGGTGGAGGTCTTCTCGACCCAGTCCTTACGCCGGGCCGCTGCGCGGGCGTGGAGTTTCGCGATCGCGGCTTTGATGCGCTGCCTGCGATTCGAGCCGCGCTCCGCTCTGGCCAGCCGCCGCTGAAGTTGCACCAGTCGCCGCCGCTCGGACTCGGACAGTCCTGGGCAGTTGAGCAGTTCGCCGGTGGACAGCGCGGCGGACACCGCCACGCCACGGTCAACACCGACGACCGCGCCGTTGCCGGGCGCCGGGATCGGGTCCGATACGGCGGCGAACGCGATATGCCAGCGCCCCACGCGGTCACGGGTAATCCGGTACGACCTGGCCGCGGGCAGCGCGCGGCTTACCCGGAACCGCACCCAGCCGACCTTCGGCACCAGCACCCGTGCCCACTTACCGCTCACCTGCTCGACCCGGCCAGCCTGCGGGCCGACGATCCGAAACCCGTCGTGCTTACCGGCCTTGCGCCACGACGGGCGGCCGTGGCTACCGGCGAGGAAGTTGCGGCGTGCCTGGTCGAAATCCCGCAACGCCTGCTGCTGAACGGTTTGGGACCCAATACGCAGCCAGTCGAACACGGCACGCGCCTTGGTCAACTGGCGGCACTGCTCAACGAACCCCGGCGTGGGACCATTGTCACGCCTCCACATACCCCACTGTTCGACCGCCAGGTTCCACACATATCGGGCGTGCCCGCAATGTTCCAGCAACGCACTTTCCTGCGCCGAAGTCGGGACGAGGCGGAAGCGGGACATGCCTCCGATACAACCAGCCACCGCCGACAGTCTGGCGACCACTTTGAAGGGAGGGAGCCGCGGTTGCCCCCCGCCCTGACGGACGGCAATCCCCCGCGGCCTAGTTGATGATGTCCCAGGGAAGTCCGGAGCTGGTGCTGAAGCGGCGTCCGTTCGGATCCTGGCTGCTCGGTCCGGTCGACCAGAGCCCGCGGGTGCTGCGGTTCCGGCTCCGGGTCCTGATGATGACATTCTCGATCGGGAGCAATCTGATCGGCGCGGCGGTCGTGTTCGTGCTGGCGGTGTTCGTGCTGCCGGGTCCGCCGCTGGTCGATCAGTTGCAGACGCTCGAGGCGATCACCATCCCGGCGTACTTCCTGCTCGCGGTGGTGATCGGCTGCGTCTGGAGCACGCGACTGACCCGCCGGGTGACCCGGTGGGTGGACGAGGATCGGCCGGCCACCCGGAAGGACCAGATCGCCACGCTGCGGCTGCCGCTCCGGCTCACGCTGATCGAGGTCTTCCTGTGGCTGCTGGCGTGCGTGATCTTCACGGTGATGACGGTGGTGCTGCAGCCAGAGAACGCGCTGCGGATCGCGGTCACCATCTTCGACGGCGCGATCGTCACGTGTGCGGTGTCGTACCTGCTGACCGAGTTCGCGCTCCGACCGGTCGCCGCGCGGGCGCTGGCCGATTCACCGCCGCCCCGGCGACTCCTCTCGGCCGGGCTGAAGGCGCGCACCGTGTTCTTCTGGGCCGTCGGATCGGGTGTCCCGGTTGCCGGGTTGATGCTGGCCGCCGTCCTCGCGCTGATCGAGGGGGACGTCTCCCCCACCCGGCTCTCGGTGATGATCCTTGCCTTGGGCATGGTCGTGCTGCTGAACGGCTTGCTGCTCACCCTGCTGGCGGCCAAGTCGGTGGTCGCACCGGTCCGGTCGGTGCGGAACGCGCTGACGCTGATCGGAGAGGGGCAGCTGGACATTCGCATCCCGGTGTTCGACGGGACGGAGCTCGGGTCGTTGCAGGCCGGGTTCAACAAGATGGCCGAGGGGTTGCGCGAGCGCGAGCGGATCCGGGACGTCTTCGGACGGTACGTCGGTCCTGAGGTGGTGCAGGAGGCTTTGACCAGTGACCGGCTCGGCGGGGAGGAACGGTTCGCCGCCGTACTGTTCGTCGACCTGGTCGGATCCACCGAGCTCGCCGCGGACCGGCCCCCGACCGAGGTCGTCCAGCTGCTCAACCGGTTCTTCACGATCGTGGTCGACGAGGTGGTCCGCCAGGGCGGGTTCGTGAACAAGTTCGCCGGCGATGCCGCGCTGGCGGTGTTCGGCGCACCGGCCGAGTTGCCCGACGCGGCCGGGAGCGCGCTGCGAGCCGGACGCACACTGGCCCGCCGGCTGGCCGAGGAGTTGCCCGAGGCAACCGCCGGTATCGGGGTGACGGCAGGCATCGTGGTCGCCGGCACGGTGGGCGACGTGCGGCGCCACGAGTACACCGTGATCGGAGACCCGGTCAACGAGGCCGCCCGCCTGACCGAGCTCGCCAAGTCGACCCCAGGGCGCCTGATCGCGTCCATGACCGCGGTGGACGAGGCCGCGCCCGCCGAGGCCGCGCACTGGCACCCCGGCGACGAGGTCACCGTCCGAGGCCGCTCGGAGCCGACCCACCTAGCCGTCCCGCAGTGACCGTTTCTCCTCGATCAACTGGTGCAGCAGGGCGGCGCCGTACAGCATCGACTTGGTGCGCTGGTCGTGGGCGGCCCGGCGTTCGGCGATCGCGGCCCGCAACGCCTCAGTGCTTCCGGTACGGCGTAATCCCTCGATCACCGGCTTGATCTGCTCGAAGTAGTACCGCCCCTGCCGCAGCATGTGGATGATCCGCGCGTCCCGCACCTGCTCCGGCCCGTACCGCCGGTACTTCGTCCCCGGCTCCCGCGCCGGCGACAGCAATCCGGCCGCCTCCCAGACACGCAGGGCCGACGTACGGATCCCCAACTGGTGCGCCAACTCCCCGACCAGCAACGACGGACCCGACACCGGCGGCTCGTCGAGGAACTCGGCAGCCGCTGCCCCCAGCGCCTCACTGGCCGCATCCGTCGCCAACCGCTGTTGATGCAGCCCCGCATGCGACGCGTCCACCAGTCGGTAGGCCAGCGCCTCATTGCCGGCGTGCACCGCCTGCATGATCTCCGTGGCGACTTCAGCCCCGAAGCCCGGTGCGAGAGCTCGGTAGGTCAGCAGAGCTGACAGGTGTTCGTCGCCGTACTGCCGATACCCGCTCTCGGACCGCGGCGCCGGCGGCAGGATCCCCGCCGCCTCGTAGTTGCGCACCAGTTGCGTCGAGATCCCGGCCCGCCGGGCCAGATCCACCGGCCGCAATCCCACGCCGTACCTCCATCTCGAGACTCTGACTCCGGTAAGCCTCCCATTCAAACGGGCAGGAGACCGAGAGCTTTGGCGCGGGTCGCGGCGTCGCGGCGGGTCTTGGCGTCGAGTTTGTCCAGGATCGCGGCGACGTGGGTGTCCACCGTGCGCACGGACAGCACCAGGCGGGCGGCGATCTCGGCGTTCGTCAGTCCCTCGCCCAGCAACCGGACGACGTCGGTCTGCCGCTCGGTGAGTCCGGCAGGATTGTCTCGCGTCGACTGGACCCGACCGCGGGGAATGCGGTGGACCCCGAGCTCTCTCAGTCGGAGTCGTACGCGGCGCGCGAGCGGCTCGGCGCCCAGGCCGTCGAGGGTGTTGAGTGCCGACAGCAAGTCTTCCGCGTCGCTGCTCTGGGCGAGCGCAAGCGCGTACTCGTACGGGCAGCCGGCTTTCCGCCAGACCTCGGCCGCCTGCTTCCACTCTCCTGCCGCCAGCAGGCTGTACGGGTTGTCGGACTCCTTCAGAGGCACGTCCTGGCCGGCGACCCGCATCCAGTACCCCAGTGCGGACGTCGCGGAGTCCCGGCCGAACCGGTGTACCTCGTCGTACACCGGTTCGACGAGAGGTACGACGCTAGAGACGTCCTCGCGCAACCAGGCTGCCTCGAGCAGCGCGACCGCCGCCGGGCCGACGCGTTGGGCCTCACCGAGACGTTGTGCGAGCTCCCAGGCCTCGTCCAGCATCCCGTCGTCGTCGAGTCCTCGCCTGGCCCGCGCAGTACCCGCAACAACGAGCGCAGGGCAGCGCGTGATCACTTCGGTGTCGCCCGCGCACGCGGCCTCCCGCTCAGCCTCGTCCCATCGCCCCTGCGCCAAGTACACCATGCTGCGCGTGACTTGGAGATAACGCAGGAACCCGTGGAACTCGGCATCGCCGGCCAGGCAGATCGCGTCTTCGAGCAGGTGCTCGGCCTCAGCGAACGCCACCACGTCCAGCAGGTGCCAGACGATGTTCACGTACGCACGGCAGGCATGTTCGAACTCATGGGCGGCAAGGGCAACGGTGAGGCTCTCCTCCAGGATCCTCTGTCCCTCCGGCTGGCCGTCGTCCCACAGCGACGTACCGACGTTGTTCAAGGCATGGGACAACAGGCCCGCGTCGCCGACGTCCCGCGCCATCGCGACGGCTCGCAGCCCGATGTTGACGCTTTCGGTCCGCCGCCCGGCCAGCATGTACAACTGCGACTGGTTGCTCAGGGCAAGCGCCAGCGCCCGCCGGTCCCCCGCGTGCTCGAGAACGTCCATCGCCTCCGTACCGCTGAGCTCGGCGCTCGCCCGGTCGCCTGACCACCACTGCATCCGGGACAGCCACCGCAGGCTCAGCCCCAGGGTCCGCGGATCGCCGAGCGCGCGACGCAGCCCGACGGCCTCCTCCTCGGCCTGTACGGCGAGAACGGCGGAACCGACCGTGTAGCACTCGACGGCATGCCCGTCCAGGAGCTCCGCCTGTTCGGCCAACGAGAACGCCTCCCGGCGGTCGAGCACCAACTGGTAGTGCGCCACCGCCTCCCGATGCGACCCGGCCGCGGCAGCCTCCCGCGCGGCCGCCGGGCCATGGGCGACGATCACGTCGGTGGCGCCGGCCTCGGCCGCATGGTGGACGATGCGCGACAGGTCGCACTCGTCGAGATGATCGAGGAGAGCCGCCAGCACCGCCTGGTTGCAGAACACCCGGCGAGCGGTTGGCATCGAGTCCGCGACCGCGCGGCGGGCCAACTCGTGCGTGAACCCGGCACCCTCCGGAGAAACGATCAGCACGCCGCGCCGCTCGGCCGCCGCAAGCGATGCGAGTCCGCCTGGAACCACCGCCTCGACCAACCAGCGTTCCGCCCCGGACGGGATGACGGACAGCAACTCCAGCGCATCCCGGGTTGGGCCGTCGAGGCCGGCCAACCGGGCGCCGACCGCCTCCGCGACAGTGTCCGGCACTCCGTCCAGATCACCGGAGGCGAAGATCTCGGTGACGAAGAACGGATTGCCGGCCGTCACCGCGTAGATCCGCTCGGTGTCCATCCCGGTGTGTGCGCCGAGCCGGTCCACGGCGCGAGCCGACAGCCGCGCCGGCCGCAGCCGTCGCAGTCGTGGCGTGCCCGCTGCGAGCCCGAGCAACTGCTGGAGTGGGTGGTCCCTGGTCAGCTCCACGTCCCGATACGACAGCACGAGTACGGCGGGCAGGCTCGCGATCCGCCGTACCAGGAAGCGCAGTACGTCGAGAGTCGCTTCATCGGCCCAATGGATGTCCTCGACCACGAGGACGGTCGGGTCCTCGGGCCGGTCCAGCTCGGCCCTGAGGGCGTCGCTCACCTCGGTCCGGTCGCCGGACTCGAGTGCCTTGGTGAGCGTGCCGCCCACGCTGCCCACCAGATCCCGGAGCGGCCCGAGTACGCGCGGTGTCGCGAGGTCGTCGCAGTAGCCGACCAGCAGGCGGGTCCCGTCCGGCAGTACCGAGGGCAGCGCACCGATCAGACTTGTCTTGCCGATCCCGGCCTCCCCCGCGATCAGTACGACGGAGCCGTCGCCCACCTTGGCCTCCGCAACGGCCGCCGCGAGCTCCGCCAGCTCCCGCTCACGTTCGAGCATGCAATCCACCCCCACCCGATTGTGCACCCGACCTCGGTAGCGCAATGCCCCGATCTAGGTAGTCGCGACGGATCCGGCGAGGTAGGGCGCGGTCCTACAAAGGACGCATGCAGTCTTTGAACCGCCGCCACGACGTGGTCGTCGTCGGCGCCCGAGCCGCCGGAGCAGCCACCGCGCTCCTGCTCGCCAGGCACGGACACGATGTCGTCCTGGTCGACCGGGACGAGTTCCCGTCAGACACTCTGTCGACGCATCAACTCGCCCGGCCCGGGGTCGTGCAGTTGCAGCGCTGGGGCTTGCTGGACGCCGTCCTGGACAGCGGAGCGCCGGCCATCCGGCAGGTCACCTTCACTGCCGAGGGTCAGTCGATCACCCGGCCGGTGAGGGACAGCGCCGGGGTCGACCTGCTGCTCGCGCCGCGCCGGCACATCCTCGACACGCTCGTGGCCGAGGCCGCAGCGGACGCTGGGGTCGAGCTGCGGTTCGGAGTCACGATCGACGGTGTCCAGATCGATCAAGCCGGGCGCGCGACCGGTGTCCACGGGCACAATCGGGCCGGCGCGCCCGTGGAGCTGAAGGCCCGGTTCGTCGTGGGAGCGGATGGACTCGGCTCCCGCATCGCCCGCGCGGTGGGTGCGGAGATCATCGAAGACCGTGGCGCCTGGGGCGCGGCGCAGTACGCGTACTACGACCGGCTGCCGTGGGACGGCATCGAACTGATCGCCACCGACCGGGCGCTCACCGGAGTGTTCCCGACCCATGACGGGGCGGCGTGCATCTGGATCTGCAGCCCGATCGCGGATGCCCACCGGGCACGCCGTCGGGCGGCATCACGGGAGGACGCCTTCACGTCGTACCTGGGGCTCGTCGCCCCGGAGCTGGCCGAGCGCCTGCAGGCAGGACGTCGTACGTCGCCGGTCACCGGCATGCTGCGTGCTCCGAACTTCATCCGGCGGGCTCACGGACCGGGTTGGGCCTTGGTCGGGGATGCCGGGTACCACCGGGATCCGGTCACCGGGCACGGGATGTCCGACGCGTACCGCGATGCCGAACTGCTGGCCTCTGCGCTCCACGTCGCGCTCCGCGGCGATGTCGACGCGCTGTCCGGCTACCAGGAGCAGCGGGATCGCGCCCTGCGGCCGGTCTTCGAACTGACCGTCGCCCTGGCCGGTTATCCGCCGGTCGCCGAGTTCGTCGCCCTGCAGAAGGAACTCGGGCGCACACTCGACGCAGAGGCTTCCGAGCTGGCCGCCTGGCCACCACTGTCCAGCAGCTATCTCGCGGCTGTCTGAGCACACCAGAAGGAGAGTCATCATGACCACCACCGACGAGTCGACCCGCAACGGCGTCGACACCGCGACCCTGTTCGCCACCCTCGACGCGGTCAAGGCCGCGCCCGAGGCGGCCCGGTTCCAGTTCCGGGCCGGCAACCAGTGGCTGAGCGGCACCCACAACCGCAGCACGATCCACGGGTACTTCGGGGTCGGCGAGGAACGCGCGCACGAGCGGACGTTCCACTTCGACGCCGACCACCCCGCCGTACTCGTGGGACGCGACAACGGCCCGACCCCGGTCGAGTACGTACTGCACGCCTTGGCCGCCTGCCTGACCGCCGGACTCGCCAACATCGCCGCCGCCCGCGGCATCCGGCTCACCGAGGTGCACTCGACCGTTGCCGGCGACATCGACCTCAACGGCATCCTCGGCCTCGACCCGGGCGTCCGCAACGGCTACGAGCACATCGCCGTCCGGTTCACCGTCAAGGGCGACGCCCCGGCGGAGAAACTGCGCGAACTGGTCGCCCAGTCCCAGGCCCGGTCGGCCGTCTTCGACATCATCACCAATCAGGTGCCGGTCACGATCGAGGTCGATACCGAATGACCGTGCCAGAGGAGAGAACGCGTCCGGTCGTCGAGGACCTGGGGACCGTCCTCGGTGTCTGGGCCCATCCCGACGACGAGGCCTACCTGTCCGCCGGCCTGATGGGCGCCCTGCGCGACGCCGGACACCGGGTCGTCGTGGCGACAGCGACGTACGGCGAACAGGGCACGGCTGAGGTATCACTGCCGCCCGACGAGCTCGCCGCGGTGCGGGAGGACGAGATGCGGACCAGCCTCGCGATGGTCGGCGTGGTGGAGCATCGCTGGCTCGGGTACCGCGACGGGGCGTGTGCCGACGCAAACGGAGGGGTTGCGTCGGTCGCGCAGTTGATCGCGGACATCCAGCCGGACACGATCCTGACCTTCGGGCCGGACGGGATGACCGGCCATGCCGATCATCGCGCCGTGTCGGCGTGGACGACCGCGGCGTGGCAGCAGTCCGGTGCTCGGGCGCGGCTGTTGTACGCCACGCTCACGCCGGGATTCCATGAGGAGTGGGGTGCTCTCAACGACCGCCTCGGGTTGTGGATGTACGGCAGCCCTCCGGTGACACCCGACGAGCAGTTGGCGCTGTACGTCGTACTCACCGGGGCCGACCTCGATCGCAAGATCGGCGCCGTCCTGGCGCATGTCTCGCAGACCACCGGCCTGATGACCGCGGTCGGGGCGGAGACGTTCCGCCGCTGGTGGTCCGCCGAGGCCTTCGTCGCCGCCGATTCGTTGCCCGACGCAACAGAGCTGACAGTGGCGGAGTCGGAGCCGGAGGCCACCGGCGGTGCCGGATGACGCCGGCGGTCGGGAGCACCGCCCGGCGGACGCGGACCGTGTCCCGGCGCGACATCGAGCTCTTCACGGAGCTCACCG
This sequence comes from Kribbella sp. NPDC049174, assembly GCF_043197365.1. Classification (NCBI taxonomy): domain Bacteria; kingdom Bacillati; phylum Actinomycetota; class Actinomycetes; order Propionibacteriales; family Kribbellaceae; genus Kribbella; species Kribbella sp. NPDC049174. The sequence goes on from NZ_JBICSZ010000001.1 coordinate 2,036,512, forward strand.
GGGATCGCAATCCCCTGCACTACGACGAGGAACTCGCGGCCGGCACCCGCTTCGGCGGGCTGATCGTGCAGGGCGGGGTGACATCCGGCCTGCTCAACGCCGTCGTCGCCGAGGACCTGCCCGGCCCCGGCAGTGTCTTCCTCCGGGTGGCCTGGGAGTTCCTGGCCCCGGTCCGGCCCGGTGACGAGATCACCGCCGAGGTCGAGGTGCTCGAAGTCCACACCACCAAACCGGTTTTCCGGATCCGTACGACGATCACCAACGGCGACGCCGTCGTCGTGCTCGACGGTGATGCGCACGTGTACCAGGTGCCTGTCGGCGCCGGATCCGGTCCTGACCTCGGTGCGACCGCATCGAGGAACGATCGAGAGACAGGAGTTGTGCCGTGAAGGCATTCCCAGGGATCACCCACGTGGCCGTGACCGTGGCGGACCTCGAGCTCAGCGTCCCGTGGTACTCACACCTGTTCGCCAGCGAACCCGTCCTCGATGAGGACACCGGGCCGTTCAGACATGTGGTGTACGCGATCGAAGGTGGTCAGCTGTTCGGGCTGCACGCGTTCCCCGACGGTGAGTGGGCGAGCGAGTTCAGCCCGCGCCGCCCAGGGCTCGACCACGTCGCGTTCACCTGTGCGGACCGCGCCGAACTCACCCGCTGGCAGGACCGGCTCGACGAGCTGGGCGTCAAACACGGCGGCATCGTCGACGCCCACTACGGCTCCGGACTGTCCTTCAAGGACCCCGACGGCATCGCCCTCGAGTTCTTCGCCCCACCCGCCGCCTGAACCTCACGCCGGGCCGCCCCACCCGGCACCCCAAGCACCCCACCTCCCGGGCCCCCACAGCCCGGCCTCCCAGCCGATCCGGGCACCCCACAGCCCGGCACCCCCCAGGCACACAACCGCACCGGCCCGAGGTCCAACCGCCGGCGACCCGGCCTCACCGACCACCGCGCGCCGCCCCCACCCGCGCCAGCGACTCGCTCCACCAACCACCAGCGCCGGCAGGCTGCCCCTACCGACCGCCGGCGACGTCGACCGTGGAGCCGGTCATGTACGACGAGCGGTCGGAGGCGAGGAACGCGATGACCTCGGCGACCTCCTCGGCCTTACCCGGACGACCGAGTGGAGGTGTGGTCCCGATCCGCTCCAGCCGGCCTTCCTCATGGATATCGGTCTCGATCAGCCCCGGACGCACACCGAGAACCCGGACGCCCTCTTTCGACACCTCGTTCGCCAGACCAACGGTGAGCGCATCCACAGCGGCCTTGCTCGCCGCGTAGTCGACGTACTCACCGGCCGACCCGAGCACAGCCGCCCGTGACGACACGTTGACGAGCACTCCACCGGATCCGCCGTACGCCGTGGACATCCGCCGTACCGCGGCGCCGGCGACCAGGATCGCGCTGATCGAGTTGATCCGGAACACCCGCTCCAGCCGCTCGGCGTCGTACTCGGCGACCCGGCCGGACGGCGAGACCACGCCGGCATTGTTGATCACGGCACCGAGCGGTCCGAGTTCGGCGGCGACCGTGTCGAAGAGCCGCTCGATCTGGTCCGCCTCGGTCACGTCGGCCTGGACCGCGATCGCCCGCCGGCCCAGCTCCTCGCACGACTTCACGACGCGGGCCGCCTCGTCCGCGCGCGTCCGGTAGTTCACGCCGACATCCCACCCGTCGGCGGCCAGTGCGACCGCTGCGGCGGCCCCGATCCCACGACTCCCACCGGTGATCAGTGCGACCCCACGCCGTACGTCAGTCAAAGTCATGTCCCTACCCTGCCACGCCGTCAGGACCGATCAGGACGGCGGCAGGGAGAGCTGCAACTGGGTCTCCGTGTCGTGGAATCCGAGCGCCCGGTAGAGCCGGATCGCGAGGTACTCAGGATCCGCCACCATCACCAGCGTCTTCGCACCACCTTCAGTGAGCCCGTACGTCGACGCGCGGTGGACCAGCGTGCTCGCGATCCCCTTGTTGCGGTCGTCCGGATGCGTCTGCACGTTCTGGAACCGGGCCAGCCCCTTGCCGTCGAACATCAACCCGAGCGAACTCTGCAGCCGCTCCCCCTCGAACGCGCCGAACCACTTCCCGTGCCCCGCGTCCACCAGCGCTCGCCGCGACGCGAGCTTGCGCCGGGTGAACAGGATGTAGCCCTCGTCGACCTCCATCGGGGCAGTCGCCAGACTGAGCTGCATCAACTGCTCCCAGTCGTCGTCACTGCTCAGGTACCGGTACGTCGACTCATCGTTCGGACGGCTCGGCGGGACGACTTCACTCGTCGTCATCACCACGTCCCGAGCCACCTCGATCCCGGCCGCGACCAGCTCGTCCTCCGCGCCGACCTCGCCGTCCACACTGTCGATACCCAGGGCGACATGGCCGGCAGCCGGAAACTCCGCGTGGAACGCGGCCAGCCGGGCCGGTAGCTCGCCCGGCGCGAACGGCGTCCGGAACAGCAGGAAGTTCCCCCACCAGAAGCCCGGGTTGGCCGGCGTGCGCACCACGACGTACTCGCCGCGGTCGGTGAGCTCGCTCCCGCTGAGCTTCAGCAACAGCAGGTCGGTCCGGAATCCGAGGCTCTCGATCTCCACTCGCCCATCCTCCAATCCGCGTCAACCGGATTCCCCCGCCGTCCTCCTTGACATGCAGCCGCGCGGCTGCCTATTGTGATCAGGCAGCCAAGCGGCTGCATATAGGCGATCGGAGAGCGATGGACGACGAGGTGTTCCGTGCGCTGGCCGACCCGAGCCGGCGGCAGCTGCTCGACAGGCTGAACGCGGACAACGGCCAGACCCTGCGCGAGTTGTGCGCCGGCCTGGACATGGCGCGGCAGTCGGTGAGCAAGCATCTCGCCGTCCTGGAGAGCGCCAATCTCGTCACCACCGTCTGGCGCGGCCGGGAGAAGCTGCACTACCTCAACGCCGAGCCGATCAATGCCATCGCCGACCGCTGGATCAACCAGTACGACCGTCGGCGGGTGGAACTGTTCGCCGATCTCAAGACGGTTCTGGAGGCCGAGACCATGAGTGACAACGACTTCGTCTACACCACGTACATCAAGACCACGCCGGAGCGGCTCTGGCAGGCTCTGACCGACCCGAAGTTCACCGAGCAGTACTGGGGTGAGCGATTCGAGACCGACTGGAAGGTCGACTCCGAGATGGTCTGGCACCACGGTGACGTCGCGATGGCCGGGCCGGGTCAGGTCGTCCTCGAGCACGACCCGTACCGCCGGCTGGCCTACGCCTGGCACCACATCACCCCGGAGTTCGCGCGGGCCGTCGAGATGTCCGACGAGCTCTTCGAGAAGACCAGTCGCGAACCGCTGTCGAAGGCGAGCTTCGACCTCGAGCCGGTCGGCGACCAGGTCAAGCTCACCGTCGTCCACTCCGGCTTCGAACCGGGCAGCGCGATCCGCGAAATGGTCAGCGAGGGCTGGGTCCAACTGATCGCCGACCTCAAGTCCTTCGTCGAGTCCACCCCCGAACTCGCCGCCACGAAGTAGACGCCGCCTGAGGCACCCGAGGTAACCGGCAAGAGCCGCGACGGCGAGCACCACCCGAGGTAGCCGGTAGGAGCTGGGACAGTGGGGTCGCTCGGGGTGGATGGGTGGGCTGGGGGCGAGTGAGGGGTGTGGTTAGGGGCGTTTGTGGATGAGTAGGGGGAGGACGGCTGCGGCGCCGGATTCGCGGAGTTTGGCGGCGGCTACGGTGATCGGCCACTGTGACGACGACGCGTCGGTCAGCAGGAGGACCGCACGACCGCTGACAGCTGCCCCGTCGACCTGGATGCCGTCTCGCCAGACTCTGGCCTCCTCGGCTGAGGAGAGGTCGTCGGTGAAGCCCGTCCGGTCGATGGTGAGCTCGGCGCGGTCGAGCCGGCCGACGGTTGCGACGTGGTCCGCGATCTCGCCGGTCAGGCGACCGTAGCCCGCAGCCGCCAGCGGTACGACGACCTCCGGCCGACTGGACCAGGAACCGCGCCACCGCGAAAGAGCCGCCACCGCGCCCGCCTTCAGCGCCTCGAGCGAGTCAGGATCCGGTGACGCGTCGGTGAAGGTCCCACGCAGCACCTCCCGCCACTCGGGGGCGTCTGCATAGATGATGGTCCGCCCCGGCTCAGCCCCAAGCTCCGCCGGGATCCGGCCCTTCGCGCCGAACGCGCCGCCCGGCCACATCTTCCGCGGCTCCAGGATGTGCACCTCGCCGCGCAGCAGCCGGATGATCGCCTGCACGGTCTCGGTCTCAGGCTTCGCCCGGAGCGGGTCGGGCAGCTCACCGAGGCAGACCGAGCAGCGCCCGCACGGCTCGGCCGACGGGTCGTCCAGCGACTCTTGGAGAAGTTGCATCAAGCAACGGTCACCCCGGGTGTACGCCCGCATGATGTCCGCCTCACGCCGCCGGACCCCGACGATCCCGTCGTAGTGGGCCGCGTCGAACGTCCACTCCTTGCCAGTCCGCACCCAGCCGCGCTCGACCCGGTCGACGACGCCGTCGACCGCGAGTTGTTTCAGCATCAGTTCGACCCGCGTCCGACGCAGCCCGGTCTCCGCCTCCAACGCGGGAACGGTGGCCGGCTGATCCGGCCCGTACCCGTCCAACCCGCTGAGCAAGCGGTTCACGTTCTCCGGCACCGGGATCGTCGCGGTCGCGAAGTAGTCCCACACACCCGCGTCCGCATCGGACGGCAGCAACGCCACCACGGCGTGGTCGATCCCGCGGCCGGCACGACCGACCTGCTGGTAGTACGACACCGGCGACGGCGGCGAACCGACATGCACGACGAACCCGAGGTCCGGCTTGTCGTAGCCCATCCCGAGCGCCGAGGTCGCGACGAGGGCCTTCAACTCGTTCCCCCGCAGGGCGTCCTCGAGCCTCTCCCGCTCGCCCGCATCCAAGCCGCCCGTGTACGCCGCGACCGGCACGTCCCGGCCGTGCACCTCCTGGATCGCGGCCGCCAGGCGTTGCGCATCGGACACGGTCAACGTGTAGACGATCCCCGACCCAGGCAACTTCGGCAGATGGTCGACCACCCAGGCGAACCGATCCAACGGCGACAACGCATCGACAACAGCCAACTGCAAACTCGACCGGGCCAGCGGACCACGCAGTACAAGCGTGGACTCCCCCAGTTGATGCGCGACGTCGTCGGTCACCCGCGCGTTGGCCGTCGCAGTCGTCGCGAGCACAGGCGTCTTGGGGTTGAGCTGCTGCAGTACGTCGGACACGCGGCGATAATCCGGCCGGAAGTCGTGCCCCCAGTCCGACACCGCGTGCGCCTCGTCGATCACCAGCAGCCCGACCTGCCCGGCCAGCCCGTCGAGCACCCGCCGACCGAAGCCAGGATTCGCCAACCGCTCCGGCGACACCAGCAGTACGTCGATCGCACCGGAGCGCAGGTCGTGCTCGATGCTGGACCACTCGTCGATGTTGTTCGAGTTCAGCGTGGCTGCCCGCAGACCTGCTCGGCTCGCGGCGGCGACCTGATCACGCATCAACGACAGCAGCGGCGACACCACCAGCGTCGGCCCCGCGCCCTCGGCCCGGCGGATCGCGGTGGCCGCCCAGTACACCGCCGACTTTCCCCAGCCCGTCGCCTGGACGACCAGCACCCGCGCGCTCGCCTCGCACAGGGCGGCGACCGCGGTCTCCTGATCCGCCCGCAATCGCGCGCTCTCCCCCGCGATCGCCCGGATCACGCCGCCGGCGATCCCCGCGCGCGCCTCGGTCAGAGTGCTGGTGGTCGAACTGGTGTCAGCCATGCCACGACACTAGACGCCCGCGCCCCCAGTTCGCTCCGAGCGACCACCGCGCTGTGGATAACCGGGTGCGGGAGACGTAGCTCACTCTCCGGGTGGCTCACACCACGCCGCGTCGTCTCGTCGGTTGGGTGTAGTGCCGACTTTGAACAGGAGATGAGCATGAACATCCGTTTCGACCACGTCACCAACCCGGTCGGGGCCAAGGCCTTGAAGTACATCACCTCGGCCAACAAGGTCGTGTGGGACTCGACTCTGCCCGAAGCGACGCGACACCTGGTGGAGATCCGCGCCAGCCAGATCAACGGCTGCGGTTACTGCATCGACATGCACACCAAGGACGCCGTCCACGCCGGCGAGTCCTCGGTGCGGCTCAACCTGGTCGCGGCCTGGCGGGAGGCGACGGTTTTCACCGACGCCGAGCGCGCGGCACTCGAGTTGACCGAGGAGGGCACCCGCATCGCCGACGCGGCCGGCGGTGTCTCCGACGAGGTCTGGGCGAACGCGGTGAAGCACTACGACGAGGACCAGCTCGCCGCGCTCGTGTCCCTCATCGCCCTCATCAACACCTGGAACCGTCTGAACGTCATCACCCAGCGGCCGGCCGGTGACTACCAGCCCGGCCAGTGGGGCTGACCTTTGCCGTCAGGCCCGGCGAGCATCGGCAGATGCCTGCCGGGCCTGACGGCAGATCAGGCGCACTTTCCGGGGTGGCAGGGTTCGCCACCGGCGGTGACCAGTCGTTGCGGACCCGCTCCCTTGGCGGCCAGCGCGTCGTACGGATTTGCCAGGGCGCAGCGGTCGAGGGAGAGGCAGCCGCAGCCGACGCAGTCCTTGAAGTCGTCGCGGAGTTGTTCCAGGTGCAGGATGCGCTTGTCGAGCTCGGCCTGCCAGCACTCGGAGATGCGTTCCCAGTCCTGGCGGGTGGGTGTGCGGTTCTCCGGCAGCAGCGCCAGGATCGCGGCCACCTCCGCGAGCGGGATGCCGACCCGTTGGGCGATCCGGATCAGCGCGACCCGGCGGAGCGTGTCGCGCTTGTACCGTCGCTGATTGCCCGACGTACGACGGCTGACGATCAGGTTCTGCCGCTCGTAGAAATGCAGAGCCGAGATCGCCACGCCGCTGCGCTGCGCCAACTGCCCGACCGTCAACTCACCCGGCTCGATGTCCACCCGTTCATCCCTCCGACCTCGCCCTGGATCGAGGCTAGCCGACGGGATCAGGCGGTCACGAGGCGACGTCCGATGCTCGCGGACATCAGCGCGGCCGCCGCGCAGAGCCCTCCGGCCAGGTACCAGGCGAGGTTGTAGCTGCCCTGTACGTCCCGGATCGCGCCAGCTCCGGTAGCGGCCAATGCGGCACCGATCTGGTGCGACGCGAACACCCAGCCGAACACGATCGGCCCGTCCACCCCGAACCACTCCCGGCACAACGCGACGGTCGGCGGCACAGTCGCGACCCAGTCGAGGCCGTAGAAGATGATGAACACCCAGATGCTCGGCTGCGCCGACGGACCGAGCAGAGACGGCAGCACGAGCAGCGACAGGCCACGCAGCGAGTAGTACCCGATCAGCAGGTACCGCGGATCCCACCGGTCGGTCAGCCAACCCGACACGATCGTGCCGGCGACGTCGAACACTCCCACCAACGCCAGCAACGACGCAGCCGTCGTCACCGGCATGCCGTGGTCGTGTGCCGCCGTCACGAAGTGTGTGCCGATCAACCCGTTCGTCGACGCACCGCAGATGGCGAAGCCACCCGCGAGCATCCAGAACGCCGGCCGGCGCATCGCTGACCGCAACGCAGTCAGAGCCCGCAGCGCACTGCTGCCGGTCGTCTCGACCCGCTGCCCCGCAGTGCTTCCCTTTGGAGCGCCATACGCCCGCAAGCCGACATCACTCGGGTAGTCCCGCAGGAACAGCAGCACCAGCGGTACGACGGCCAACGCCGTGCCGGCCGCGACGAGCGCCGGGACACGCCACCCGTACGCACTGGCCAGATTCGCGATCAGCGGGAGGAAGATGAGCTGGCCGGTCGCGCCGGCCGCAGTCAGGATGCCGGTGACCAATCCACGGCGATGCACGAACCAGCGGCCGGTGATCGTCGCGACGAACGTCATCGACATCGAACCGGTGCCGACACCGACCAGCAGACCCCAGCACAGCAGGAGCTGCCAGGACGAGGTCATGAAGACGGTCAGCCCGCTGCCGAGCGCGATGAGCACCAGGGCACCACTGACGACGCGACGCAGACCCAGCCGATCCATCAGGGCCGCGGCGAACGGCGAGATCAGGCCGTAGAGCAGCAGGTTGATCGACACCGACGCCGAGATCGTGGCGTGCGACCACCCGAATTCGTCGTGCAACGGGTCGAGCAACACCCCCGGCACCGAGCGGAACCCGGCCGCACCGATCAGCGTTACGAACCCCACTCCGGCGACTGCCCAGGCGAGGTGCACCCGGGCAGTCTTCTTCTCCACAATCTGCGTCACCCGGACAGATTGCCGTCTGTCCCCACGCCAAACCAGTGGCCAGAACGCCAGCATGTGTCAAGATATGGCCATGGGCACCTCCAGCACCGGCCGGCCGAAACTGCGAGCGGTCGGGCCACACGTGGTCGCCGTCCTGGCCCTGGAGCCGGTGGTCGGGTTCGACCTGACCATTCCGCCGACGGTGTTCGGCGCGGCGACGAAGGCCGACGGGACGGCGTTGTACGACGTCCGCATCTGCGGACTCGAGATCGCGCCGATCCGGGCCGGTGCCGGGTTCAGCCTGATCCCCGACTACGGGCCGGAGGTGCTGGCCGAGGCGGACACAGTGATCATCCCGGGCACGTACATCGCCCAGCCGCGCTACGAAGGCACGCTGCCGGACGACCTCGCGAAGGCGCTCGGCACCATCCGGCCGGGCACCCGGATCGCGTCGATCTGCACCGGCGCGTTCGTGCTCGGCGCGGCCGGGCTCCTCGACGGACGGCCGGCGACCACACACTGGCTCCGGGCCGAGATGTTCCGTGCCCTCTACCCGCAGGTGAAGCTCGACGAGGAACTGCTGTTCATCGATGACGGCGACATCGTCACGTCGGCGGGTCTCGCCGCGGGTGTGGATCTCTGCCTGCATCTGATCCGTCGCGACTTCGGCAGCGAGATCGCCAACCGGGCTGCTCGGCACTGCGTCGTACCGCCGTGGCGGGACGGTGGGCAGTCACAGTTCATTGAGCGCGTCGTACCGGACGAGGGCAGCGAAGGTACGGCGCCGACCCGCGCCTGGGCGTTGGAGCGCCTCGATGAGGAGCTGAGTCTCACCACGATGGCCACCCATGCGCAGATGAGCGTGCGAACGTTCAGCCGGCGGTTCAAGGCCGAGACGGGTCAATCTCCGGGCACCTGGCTGCTGCAGCAACGCGTGCGACACGCATGCCACTTGCTGGAGACCACGGACCTGTCCGTCGACCGCGTGGCCGAGTCGGCCGGCCTGGGCACTGCCGCGTCGCTGCGTCATCACCTCCGCTCCGAACTCGGTGTCTCTCCCCTCGCCTACCGCAAGACCTTCCGGGCCGGCTGAGTCACAGCACCACCAGGTCGTGCGGGCGACGGTTCATCGGCTCGACGCCGTCCTCGGTGACCACGACGATGTCCTCGATCCGCGCACCCCACCGCCCTGGCTGGTAGATGCCCGGCTCGACGCTGAACGCCATCCCTGGTTCGAGAATCAGCTCGTTCCCGCTGACAATGTACGGCTCTTCGTGCACGTCGAGCCCGATCCCATGTCCGGTCCTGTGGATGAAGAACTCGCCGAACCCGGCCGCCGCGATCACGTCCCGTGCTGCCGCATCGATCGACTCCGCCGACACCCCCGGCCGCACCGCATCCACAGCCGCCTGCTGCCCGTCCCGCAGCACGGCGTAGGTCGCGGCGACATCCGCATCCCGCGGCTCACCCACGGCGTACGTCCGGGTGGAGTCAGAGTTGTAGCCCTCGGCAACCGGTCCGCCGATGTCGACGACCACCACGTCACCGGCTTCGATCACCCGGTCGGACACACCGTGGTGCGGACTCGCGCCGTTCGGCCCGCTGCCGACGATGACGAACTCGGCCAGGACATGACCTTCCTCGACGATCGCGGCGGCGATGTCGGCGCCGACCTCCGCCTCGGTCCGGCCCGGCCGCAACCACTCGCCGACCCGCGCGTGCACCCGGTCGATCGCCGCACCGGCCTTCCGCAGCGCCTCGATCTCGGCCGCGTCCTTGCGCATTCGGAGCTCGCGCACGATCGGCCCGGCCAGGACCTGTTCGGCCTTCGGCAACGCCTCGCGCAGGGCCAGCACATGCAGCGCCGGCGTGAAGTCGCTGACCGCCACCCGCTCCGATCCACGCAGGCGATCGGCGGCAACGCCGTACGGATCGTCGCCGTCGACCCAGGTGACGACCTCGACGCCGAGCTCTGCCAACGGAAGGTCGGCGAACCCAGGCGCTTCGAGCTTCGGTACGACGAGCGCCGGCGGACCGTCGGCCGGAATGACCAGCGTGGTCAGCCGTTCGAGCGAACCACCTGCCTGCCCGAGCAGATACCGCAGATCCGAACCGGGCGCGATCAGCAGACCGGTCCCGGCGGCGGCTTCGCGGGCGCGTTCCAACCTGGCACGCAGTACGTCGGAAGCGGGGACGGGGCCTTTGGGAGTTCGACTCGACATGGGCCCGACTTTAGCCCGCGGCGACCGTGTGGATCAGCTGGATTGAGACCTGCCGGGCGGCCAGCAGCCGGCCGAGGCACTCGGTCTGGCGTGCGGCAAGTTCGTAGGCCTGATCTTTGTGGTGCTTCGCCGCGACGGCCGCTGCGACCTGTTCGACACGGCGAGACCAGGACAGTGGAGCAGTGTTGGGACGCGTGACCTGTTCGAGCAGTTCGAAGCCGGCATTCGCCAGCAACGCGGCGAGCTCGCGCTGGGTGGGGAAGTGGTTGCCCTCCGGGGCCGGCAGACGCTGCTGCGCCCGGGAGACGACTACCAGCAGACCCAGCGAGGCTCCGGGCTTCAGCACGCGGTGCATCTCGTCCAGCAGCGCCGCCTTGTCCTCGACGGTGCACAGCACCCCCAGGCACCAGCCGACATCGGCCGAGCCCGACCGCAACGGAAGACGCCCGCCATCCGCGGTGACGACCGGCAGCCCGAAGAGTCGCGCGGCAGCCCGGCAGGCCGGAAGCATCGGCTCCACCAGGATCGGGCGCACCCCGAACCGCTCCGCCGCCCAGGCCGCCGGGCCACCCACTCCGGCCCCGACATCCAGCAACCTGTCCCCCGGCGCCAGCTCACAGGCCTCGGCCAACCAGGCGAGCCCGCCCGGACTCGAACTGCCCCGGCAGGCCGCAGGTATGGCGTGCCCCGTGCCGAGTTCCTCGACCGCCTCGGCGGTCCAGTCGGCGAAGTCTCCGAACTCGGCAACCATCGCAGCTGTAGTCATGGCCGTTCCCCTTCCCCCGTTACCACCCGATCACGAACCGCGCATCGGACAGCTCCCTCTGACAGATGTAGCACCGATCGATCGGATCCGCTCGCGCCCGACCGCTTACCAAGCGGTGACACTGTTTCTGTGCCCAGCCGGAAACTGTCGGCGAGGCTTGCTACAACTGGTCGCGGTTCGATCGAGACCCGATCGGCACAAGCGAAAGGCGACTGCGATGGCACTGCACCATGTGTCCTTCGGCGAGGGTGTTCCGGTGCTCTCGCTGCACGGCTGGACTCCGGATCACCGGCTGATGTCGGGCTGTCTGGAGCCGGTGTTCGCCGAGGTGCCCGGGTACCGACGGCTCTATCCCGACCTGCCCGGGATGGGGCAGACGTCGGCCGGTGCGATCGACAGTTCCGACGGGATCATGGCCGAGGTGCGCGCGTACATCGACGAACAGATCGGGGACGAGCCGTTCCTGCTGATCGGAGAGTCGTACGGCGGATATCTCAGCCGCGGCCTGATCGCGGAGCGCCCCGAGCAGATCCTCGGACTCGCGTTGATCTGCCCGATCGGCGCCGCATTGATGCACGCCGACCGGACCGTCCCCGACCACGTCATCCTGCGGACCGAGCCGGGCGTGCTCGAATCGCTGACCGAGGGCGAGGACTTCACCGACCTCGCCGTCGTCCAGACCGCTGCCGCACTCGAGGCGTACCGCTCCGACGTCGCGCCCGGGCTCGAGGTGGCCGACCTCGAGGCGCTCGACCGGATCCAGAAGAACTGGGCGCTGTCGACCGCGCCGGAGAGCGGTCCTGCCTACCAGCGGCCGACGCTGATCGTCTGCGGCAGGCAGGACGCGGTGACGGGCTTCGCGGACCAGTACGCGCTACTCCCCCACTATCCGCGGGCGACGTACGCCGTACTGGATGTTGCCGGGCACAACCTTCAGATCGAGCAACCCGAGCTGTTCGCCGCCTTGATCCGCGAGTGGTTGCAACGCGCTTCGACGGAGTGAGGCAACCGCGTCAGCTCGCTTGGCCCGTGGGCATGATGGTGACCTGCTGCAGATTCACGCGCGGCGGCAGGGTGGCGATGAAGCCGATGGTCTCCGCGACGTCCTGCGGGGTCAGCCACTCCATCGACTCCTTGGCACCGGCCAGCCACTGGAGTGCGCCCTCGTCGGTCACGTGACTCTGGAGCTCGGTGCCGACGATGCCCGGCTCCACCGCGGACACCCGGACGTTCTTCGCGCCCAGCTCGGCGCGCAGGTGGCGGGACAGGTGCGTCACGTAAGCCTTGGTGCCTGCGTAGACGGCGAAGTTCGGGTAGATGTTCTGGGCGGCGATCGACGAGGTGTTGATCAGGTCGGCGACACCGCGCTCGGCGGCCGCGGCCACGAGTTGCGGCGTGAACGCGGCGATCGCGTTCATCAGGCCGGTGATGTTGAGGTCGATCTGGCGCTGCCACTGATCGGTGCCACGCTCCTCGATCGGTGCCGGAAGCATGACGCCGGCGTTGTTGAACAGCAGGTCGGCGCCACCCAACTCGGTGGCGACCCGATCCGCCGCGGCCTGCACCGCCGCGGCATCGGTCACGTCGACCGACAGCGCGAGCGCAGTACCGCCGTCCTTCTCGATCCGGGTCACCAGGTCGCCGAGTCGATCGGCGCGCCGCGCCAGTACGACGACGGTCGCGCCCAGCGCCGCCAGGTGCTCGGCCGAGGCTTCGCCGATGCCGCTTGAGGCGCCGGTGACAACAGCGACGCGGCCGGCGAGGGGCCTGGCAACAGCTTGTGTGGACATGTGATGCGTACCTTCCTGAAGGGGATGCCGGCCGGTGAGCACCGGCCACCTCTTCAGCACATCAGTCCGCGAACGCCCGTGGCGGCCTGGAACAGACCCTGCTCGGGCTGGCATCGGGAAGGCTGGTACTGACAGGGCCACGTAGCTGCGTGTCTCCCGCCCGAGCCTCGATCACACTGGGCATATGGAACGCAGTACCGAGATCGCCGACTTCCTGCGCACTCGCCGAGCAGCCATCTCGCCCGACCGGGCCGGCCTGCCGGAGGACGGGCGCCCTCGACGCGTGCCTGGCCTACGGCGTGACGAGGTTGCGCGGTTGGCGGGAGTCAGCACCGAGTACTACACGCGTCTGGAGCAGGGCCGGGCCGGCAACCCGTCGCCCGAAGTCGTCGACGCTCTCGCTCGCGCCCTCCAGCTCGATACCGCCGAACGCGAACACCTCACTGATCTCCTGGCCAGGCCAACCCCTGCTCGTCGTACTCCGATCAGTCCGCAGCGGGTCCGTCCGGGTCTCTACCTGATGTTGCAGACCCTCGATCAGGTGCCGGCTTTCATCCTCGGGCGGCGTACCGACGTACTCGCGACGAATCGGCTTGCCCGTGAGGTGCTGACGGACTTCGACGCCCTGCCGGCTCCGCGCCGCAATCTTGCGCTGTACTACCTGCTCGATCCCGCCGCCCGCGAGCGCGTCGGCGACTGGGAGCGCATCGCCGCCGAGACAGTTGCGATGCTGCGACTCGAAGCCGGCCGCTCGCCACACGACCGCCAGCTCGCCGACCTGGTCGGCGAACTCACCCTGCGGTGCCCCGAGTTCACCGGCTGGTGGAACGACCACCGCGTCCTGCGCCGGACGCATGGCGCGAAGGTCTACCACCACCCCGTCGCCGGTGACCTCGAGTTCGCCTACGAGTCCTTCCAGGTGCCCGGCGACGCCGACCAGACTCTCTGCGTCTACAACGTCGAGCCCGGCTCCCCCACCGCCGAGGCACTCCGACTCCTCACCAGCTGGACGACACCCCAACCCGCGAGCCCGCCCACCGCCGGCTGAGCGTTCCACTACTCGCGCATCGCCTGGAGCACGACGGCAGCCAGCAGTACGGCGGCGCCGATGAGGCTGAGGGTGGTCAGGCGCTCGTGGAAGGCGAGTACGCCGATCGCCGCGGCCAGCAGTGGTTCGATGAGGGCGATGACGGCTGCGGTGGAGGCTCGGATCGCTCGGAGGCCGGTGTAGAACAGGGCGTAGGCGAGTGCGGTCGGGACCAAACCGAAGTACGCGAGGAGTGGCCAGCTGACCGGTGCCGGGATGAGGCCGCCAGTCATTGCCAAGGGCAACAGGATGACGGCGCCGACGGCGAAGCCAAGGAAAGCGCTGGTGATGGGGTCCTGCTGATCCCGGTTGAGCAAGGTGGTCAGGGCGTAGCCGGCGGCTGACAGGAGCGAGAACGCGATCCCCAGCAGGGATCCGTGGCCGGTGCCTGCGCCGCCGGAGATCAGGAGAGCCAGCCCCAGTACGGCGATGAGCAGGGTGCTGGTGATCCGCTCACGAGCACCCAACGCGATGATGACCGGGCCGGCGCCGAGGGAGACGACTGTGGCGACGGCGACGCCGACTCGCGGGATCGCGGCGAAGTAGCCGAGTTGGCAGACGGCCAGGCCGAGACCGCTCAGGAGATAGCGCAGCGGCGCCGCGGCGAACTGCTGGATGATCGGACCGCGGGCGAGGACCCGGCAGGCGACGGCCAGCCAGAGGGCGGCGCCGAGGAGCCGCCAGAACGAGATCGCTGTCGAGTCCAGGCCGCTGTGCTGGAACAGCAGGGCGCCGGTCGGGCCGCCCGTGCCCCAGGCGACTCCGGCCAGGGCGACGTACAGGAGACCGCGCGCCGACGAGGGCGCAAGACGGTAGTGCATCAGACACTCCAGGGTGTTCGCACGAAGAGGTTGGGGCGTCTGCGAACAGCCCGAAGGAGCCCAGGTCAGAACCCGAGCGTGATGAGGTCGGCCGTCCGCTAAGCGGCGGCCGGCGGAGTGATGATTCGATGCACGGCCGCGACCCTAGCAAGCCGACTGCCCCGCCGCCGACCCGTTTTCGGCGCCAAACAGCGGACCGGTCCATGCCAGGTGCTGACCGGGCAGGGTTGCGGCGGTACCGTCAATGGATGTGGTGGTTACTAGCCGCCCTAGGGGGCGGGGGAATAGTGCTCGGGGGCCGGTATCTGTGGGACCGCCGAGCCGCACGGCAGGGTGATGCGGAGGAGCTGGAGCAGATCCGCAGGCTGGCCGACGAGGACGTGACGCTGCTCGGGGAGGAACTCCGGCGGCTGGATGCTCAGGTGGCCGGGCACCCGCTCGACGCCGACGGGCAGGCGGACTATCAGGTCGCTCTCGACGCGTACGAGGCAGCGCAGCGAACGGTCAAGGGCATCCGGAAGTCCGAGGACATCAGTGCGGTGACCGACACGCTGGCGACCGGCCGGTACGCGATCGTCTGCGTCCAGGCGCGGGCGCGGGGCGAGGCAGTGCCCGAGCGCAGGGTGCCGTGCTTCTTCAATCCGCAGCACGGTCCGTCGACGAAGGACGTGGTCTGGACGCAGCCGAGGGTCGGCACACGGACGGTTCCGGCGTGTGCACAGGATGCCGCGCGGATCCAGACCGGCGACGAACCCGAGGTCAGGTTCGTCCAGTTCCACAGCCGCCGGGTGCCGTACTGGGAGGCCGGCACCGCGGTCACGCCGTACGGCCTCGGCTACTTCGGGGCGGGGGCGGGAGCGAGCTACATCGCCTTGGCCAGCTTCCAGACCCAGGGTGGCGCGGCCGGAGTCTGGGGCGATGCCGGCACCCACGGTGCCGGCTGGGACGGCGGGTTCGACGGTGGCGGGATGGACGGTGGCGGAGGCGGCGACGGCTGAGTAGGCCTACATCCGGAGGTGGGAGCCGCCGTTGAAGTCGAGGACGGTGCCGGTGGCGAACTCGGCCTCGGGTGAGGCGAGGTAGACGATGGCCGCGGCGACTTCGGACGGGTCGGCAACGCGTTCGAGCGGGCTCTCCAGCCGGCGACGGTCGTAGCCTTCGCCGACCAGGTGGACCGAGGCCATGTCGGTGGTGGTCCAGCCGGGTGCGATCGCGGTCACCGCGACCCCTTCCGGACCGAGGGCGCGCGCAAGTGACTGTGTGAACGACACGATCCCGGCCTTCGAGGCGCCGTACGCGGGCTGGTTCGGCTCACCCCGGAACGCGCCGCGCGACGAGACGTTCACGATCCGGCCGCCGCGGCCCATGTGCCGCACCGCGCACCACGCCGCGTTCGCCGGGCCGACCAGGTTCACCGCGAGCGTGTCGGCCCAGGCTTGCTGCCATTCGGCGTACGTCGCCTCGCGGATCCGATGCGGGTGATACACACCGGCGTTGTTCACCAGTACGTCGATACCACCCAGAGCCGCCGCGGCGTCGTCGACCATCGTCTCAATCGCCGCCGGATCGGCAAGATCGGCCTGGGCGAGCACGTGCCCCGGCCCGGGCAGTTCCTTCAGCACCATCGCCGCGGCCTCGGCGGACGAGCTGTAATGCACAGCCACCCGGTCCCCCGCCGCCGCGAACGCCCGCGCGGTCGCCGCACCGATCCCCCGAGAAGCCCCCGTCACCAGCACCGCTCGATCCATACCCCGATCCTTTCACTCCGGAAGAAACGGGGTGCTACTGGCGCGGGTTGATGTCCCGGCGGTAGGACTTCGAGGCGCGGACCCACTGCTTCTTGGCTTCGGCGCGGAGGCGGAGGTCGTTGCGGCGAGCCATATAGGCTGCTTCGCGCTGGAGCTTCGTCCAGCTCTCGTAGCGGCGGTGCGGCAGCGTGCCATCCTCCAGCGCGGCCCGCACCGCGCAGTCGGGCTCGGTCAGGTGAGCGCAGTCCTTGAACTTGCACTGCTCGGCCAGCGCCGTGATGTCCGGGAACGCAGCCGCCAGCCCTTCACCAGACTCCTGCAGCCCGATCCCCCGCAGCCCTGGGGTGTCGATGACGACCCCACCACCCGGCAGCACGATCAGCTCACGCCGCACCGACGTGTGCCGGCCCTTGCCGTCGTCACGGATGTCCTGCACGTCCAGCAGTTCCACACCCGCCAGTGCGTTCACCAGCGACGACTTGCCCGCGCCACTCGACCCCAGCAGCGCCACAGTCGCGTCACCAGCCAGCAACGCCTGCACCGACGACAGCCCTTCACCGGTCGTCGCACTGCACACCAGCACGTCGGCACCCGGCGCAGCACGCGCTACGTCGTCCGCGACGGCCTCCGCGTCACCGACGAGGTCTGACTTGGTCAGTACGACGACGGGCCGCGCTCCGCTCTCCCACGCCAACGCGAGGAAGCGTTCGATCCGGCCGATGTTCGGCTCCGGGTGCAGCCCGACCACGATCGCGATCACGTCGACGTTGGCGGCCAGCACCTGGCCCTTCGACGTACCGCTGACTTCTGCCCGCACGATCGCCGTACGGCGTGGGGCCAGGGACTCGAGGGTGATCCGGTCGTCCGGCCAGTAGCGCAGGACGGCCCAGTCCCCTGTACATGGGCCGGCATGCGGATCACTGGCCATCGCGGCGAGGAGCGCACCGGACCACGTCGCGCGGACCGGACCGTCCTCGGTGAGAACCGTCGCCAGGCCCTTGTCGACCCGGGCGACACGCCCCGGCAAGAGCTCGTCCGGGACGGCGGCAAGGAATTCGGCCGTGGAGCTGTCGAGTCCCAGGGCCTGGAGTGTGGCTGACATGCGGCGAACCTTTCGGAGGGTCCGGCCGCGAGATCAGCTCAGCGGACGGACAGTGCGGGAAGCGTCGGCCCGGTGGGCCTGGCCCAAACTCATGGCGGGTGCCTCCCTTCGACGTCCTGCGGTCCTGATCGAGGACCGGCTGATGTCGTCAGCGTAGGTCGTCGGATTCACTTTGCGCACCGGATTTTCCGACCGGCTCCGGCTTGCGTTCCGCCCGCGGCGCACCGTCCGCCGGCCGAGGCGGCTTCTCCGTCGGCCGGGGTGCGTCGTCCGGCGGCGATTCAGGCTTCACGCCGTCGGCCGGTACGACGGGCTCCGGCGGCTCGAGCGGGGTCAGCGGGTGGCCGTGGTGCGGCTCCGGCTCGGCCTTCATCACCGGCTCCACCTCGTCCTCGGCGTCCTTGCCGGCCTGGACCTCGGACGCCGATTCGGCCGCCCGCGACTTGTGCGGCCACAACCGGTCCACGACCGCGTTCAGCGCAGCACCGATCAGCACCGCGATCGCCGTCATGTAGAGCCACATCAGTACGGCGATCGGCGCCGCCAGCGGGCCGTAGATCGACGTACCGCCGACTGTGCTCTGCAGGATCCACCGCAGCACGAAGCTGCCCAGGATCCAGATCGACAACGCCAGGAACGACCCCGGCAGGTCGGACACCCACGGCGTCCGCACCGGCACCGACAAGTGGTAGAGGGTGTTCAGGAAGCCCGCCGACAGGATCGTGACGACCGGCCAGTACAGCTGGTTCAGGAAGTCCAGCCGGTGCGGAAGCACCGCGGCCACCGCGTCCGGACCGGCCAGCACCAGCGGGAGCACGATCACGCCGATCACGAGGGCGGCGCAGTACAGCGAGAAGGACAGCGCGCGGGTCCGGACGATGCCGCGCTTGCCGCCCATCCCGTACATGATCGTGATGGTGTCGACGAACACGTTCAGCGCCCGGCTGCCGGACCACAGCGCGAGCACGAAACCGATCGAGATGACATCCGGCCGGCCGCCGTTCAGGACCTGGTTCAGGGTCGGCACGATCACGCCCTGGACCGAGTCGTCGGTCAGCGCCCGGGCCGCCAGCACGGCGATCTGCTGCTTGATCTCGTCGATCGTCTCGACCTCGAAGTACCGGCTCGCGATGTACCCGAGGCTTCCGGCCAGTCCGAAGATCAGCGGCGGCAGCGAGAGGATGGCGAAGAACGCCCCCTCGGCCGCGAGCCCGGTGACCCGGTAGCGCAGGCAGACGCCGACGGTCTGGGTCACAAGCTTCCAGGTCGTCGCCGGGATTCTGCGGACCCATGCCAATGAGAGGGAGCTCCCACCAGTGGGTCCTGCCCCAGAACGTGCCATACCGCTTACCGTACTGACATGGCGGACCCTTTCGCGGTAACGAATCAGGCTCCCCCACTGCGGGGGGTGAACTTCTTCACCCGGGACACGGCGCTCGGTGACGCTCTGCGTCCGTACGGCGGCGTCGCGGACGATCCCGGTCTGCACCGGATCGGCGAGCTGGCCGGGTCCGAGGAGGCCCTCTCCCAGGCGCTCCCGGCGAACCAGAATCCACCCGTGCTGCGCACCCACGACCGCTACGGGCACCGCATCGACGAGGTCGACTTCCACCCGTCGTGGCACTGGCTGATGGAGCAGGCCGTCGGCTTCGGCCTCCAGGCCGCGCCCTGGACCAGCGACCAGCCGTCGCCGCACCTGACCCGCGCCGCCGGCTTTTACCTCTGGTCCCAGGTCGAGCCGGGTCACGGCTGCCCGATCTCGATGACGTACGCCGCCGTGCCCGCGCTGAAGGCCGACGAGCGGCTCGCGAAGGAGTGGATCCCGCAACTCGCGTCCACCCGGTACGACGTCCGCCGGCTGCCCGCGGCCGAGAAGACCGGCGTGCTCGCCGGGATGGGGATGACCGAGAAGCAGGGCGGGTCCGACGTCCGGGCGAATCTCACCACCGCGACGCCGACCGGGAGCGACGGCGAGTACCAGCTCAACGGGCACAAGTGGTTCTGCTCGGCGCCGCAGGTCGACGTCTTCCTGGTGCTCGCCCAGGCACCGGAGGGACTGAGCTGTTTCGTCGTACCGCGGGTCCTTGCCGATGGCAACCGGAACGCGTTTGCCCTGCAGCGGCTGAAGGACAAGCTCGGCAACCGGTCGAACGCGTCCAGCGAGGTCGAGTTCCGCGGCACCGTCGGATACCGGCTCGGCGACGAGGGCGCCGGCGTCCGCACCATCATCGAGATGGTCGCCGCGACCCGGCTCGACTGCGTCCTCGGATCCGCTGCTCTCCAGCGGCGCGCGCTGGTGGAGGCGGTGTGGCACACGAGCCACCGCTCCGCCTTCGGTGGGTTGCTCGCGGACAAGCCGGCGATGCAGAACGTGCTCGCCGATCTGGCGCTGGAGAGCGAGGCCGGCACGGCCCTCGCCATGCGCCTCGCCGCAGCCGTGGATGCGTCCCAGCCCGTCCCCACCGCTCCTACAACCCCCGGTCGCGCGGAGCAGGAGGTTGCCTTCAGGCGGATTGCGTTGCCGCTGGCGAAGTTCTGGGTGTCGAAGCGGACCTCGTTCATGGTGGCCGAGGCGCTCGAGTGTCTCGGCGGGAACGGGTTCGTCGAGGAGTCCGGGATGCCGTTGCTGTTCCGGGAGTCGCCGCTCAACTCGATCTGGGAAGGGTCGGGCAATGTCAACGCACTCGACGTACTGCGGGCGCTGCGCCGGCCGGAGTCGCTGGAGGCGTGGCTGACCGAGCTGGCCACGGTCCAGGGCGCCGACCATCGGCTCGACGCCGCCGTGAACGACGTACTGCAAGCGCTTGCTGACATCGAAGGCGCCGAGGCCGGAGCACGGCGTCTGGCAGCGCGGATGGCCCTGTGCCTGCAGGCCTCGCTGCTGATTCGGCACTCGACCCCCGAGGTCGCGGACGCGTTCGTGGCGTCCAGGCTGGCCAATGACTGGGGTGGCGTGTTCGGCACGTTGCCGAGGACGACACCGTTCCGGGCGATCCTCGATCGCACGATAGGGTGAGCGCGTCGCGACTGGCGCGCTGAGGTGGAGAACCACCGGGGAGCGAAAACCGTCGGCACCGTGCGCCTGGGTGCCTTCGACCCACTGCAACCGCAGGAGAGACAACGATGACTCAACCCTTCGATGCCGCCGCCGCATCGGCCGCGTACCGCAACGCGCTCGAGGTGATCGGCGCGGTGGAACCCACGATCGCCGGCGCGATCAAGGCCGAGCTGGCCGACCAGCGCTCGTCGCTGAAGCTGATCGCGAGTGAGAACTACGCCTCCCCCGCCACCTTGCTGACGATGGGCAACTGGCTGTCCGACAAGTACGCCGAGGGTACGATCGGGCACCGCTTCTACGCCGGCTGCCAGAACGTCGACACGGTCGAGCAGACCGCGGCCGACCACGCCCGGGCCCTGTTCGACGCCCCGCACGCCTACGTCCAGCCGCACTCCGGCATCGACGCGAACCTGGTCGCCTTCTGGGCGATCCTGGCCCAGCGGATCGAGTCGCCGGCGCTGGCCGAGGCCGGCGCGAAGCACGTCAACGACCTGTCCGACGAGGACTGGAGCAAGCTCCGGAAGGCGCTCGGCGACCAGAAGATGCTCGGCATGTCGCTCGACGCCGGCGGTCACCTGACCCACGGTTTCCGGCCGAACATCTCCGGCAAGATGTTCAACCAGCAGTCCTACGGCACCGACCCGGAGACCGGGCTGCTCGACTACGCCAAGGTCGCCGCGGCGGCGCGTGAGTTCAAGCCGCTGATCCTGATCGCGGGCTACTCGGCGTACCCGCGGAAGATCGACTTCGCGAAGATGCGCGAGATCGCGGACGAGGTCGGCGCCACCCTGATGGTCGACATGGCGCACTTCGCCGGCCTGGTCGCGGGCAAGGTCTTCACCGGCGACTTCGACCCGGTGCCGCACGCGCACGTCACCACGACGACCACGCACAAGTCGCTCCGCGGTCCGCGCGGCGGCATGGTGCTGTGCCAGCCCGAGTACGCCGACTCGGTCGACCGCGGTTGCCCGATGGTGCTCGGCGGCCCGCTCAGCCAGACCATGGCGGCGAAGGCGGTCGCGCTGGCCGAGGCCCGGCAGCCTTCGTTCCAGGAGTACGCGCAGGCGATCGCGGACAACGCGGTCGCGCTGGCCGACGGCCTGATGAAGCGTGGCGTCAAGCTCGTCACCGACGGCACCGAGAACCACCTCGTGCTGCTGGACGTGTCGTCGTACGGGATCACCGGGCGGCAGGCCGAGTCGGCGCTGCTCGACTCGGGCATCGTGACGAACCGGAACGCCGTACCGCGGGACCCGAACGGTGCCTGGTACACCTCGGGTGTCCGGATCGGTACGCCTGCGCTGACCACGCGCGGCTTCGGGGCCGACGAGTTCGACCGGGTCGCCGAGCTGATCGTGGACGTGCTGTCCTCGACCACGCCGACCACGACGTCGGCCGGTGCGCCGTCGAAGGCGAAGTACGTGCTGGCCGACGGGGTCGCGGACAAGACCAAGGCCGCCTCGGCCGAGCTGCTCGACAAGCACCCGCTGTACCCGGGTCTCGAGCTCAGCTGACGCCTCGAACTATCAGAAAGTTGTAATAGTTGCGGTAGGGTGCGTGCATGCCGCCTGACCCGACCCCGGAAGAGATCAGTCAGTTCGTCGAGCGATTCGCCGGAGTGCTGGGGAACAGCGGCGTACCGACGATGTCCGCCCGGGTGATCGGGCGGATGCTGGTCAGCCCGACCGGCATGCTGACGTCCGCCGAGCTGGCTGAGTCCTTGCGAATCAGCCAGCCGGCGGTGTCGGGCGCCGTCCGGCAACTGCTGCAGGTCGGCTTCATCTCCCGGGAGCGGATCCCCGGTTCGCGCAAGGATCACTACCGGATCCGCGACGACGTGTTCTCCGCGATCCTCGAGCGCCGCAACAACTCCCTCGCCGAGTGGGAATCCACCAGCCGCTCCGGCGCCGACCTGTTCGGCCCGGACAGCACGGTCGGCCAACGCCTGACAGAAGCAGCCGACTTCTTCGCCTTCATCCACAAGGACCTCGAACAACTGATCAAATCCTGGCGAGCCGATCACCCCCGATAAACCGCCGGCTGCGGCAACTCGACCTGGAGCCGTCTCGCCACCGCAACCGCGACGTCGTCGAATCCGTGCGCGGCAACGACCTGCGCGCCGACCGGCAGTCCGTCCAGCAACCCCGCCGGGACGCTCACCGCGGGATGACCGGTCACGTTCAACCCCCAGCACGGATCCCCGGTGACGATGTTCGGCTCGTGCTGGTCGTAGCCATGGGCAACAGTCAGCGTCGTCGGCGTGACCAGCGCGTCCACCAACTCGAACAGATCAGCCAGCGCGGTGTTGTTGTGATCCCGGACCTCCCGAGCACGATTCGCCGCGGCAGCCTCGACGCCGCGACCCGAATCCAGGTCCCACAACGCCTGCCACGCGTCATCGGGCGGGAGGAGTTCGAGCGGCGCGTCGACGACGGTGACGTCACAGTCGTCCAGGAGCTTGCGCATCAGTAGGTCGACCGCAGGGTCGGCCATGGGCTCGCCGAGCGTCGACCGATACGCCACCCGCCACGGCCGGTCGACAACGGATGGCACCGGCCAGTGCGGCAGCGCCGTCGGGTCGAGCCGATGCGGGCCGCTCGCGATACTCGTCGCGAGTACGACGTCGTCGAGATCGGCACCGATCAGACCGGCCGTCGTCAATCCACCCAGGGACCGGCCGACCGGTCGCGGGATGCGGCCGTAGGTGCCCTTGAACCCGACCACCCCACAGAACGCCGCCGGGATCCGCAGTGAACCACCCGAGTCGCCACCCGTTGCCAGCGGTACGACGCCGGCCGCAACCGCCGCGGCTCCGCCGGCCGTCGACCCACCCGGCGACCGGGACAGATCCCACGGATTCCGGGTGTAGTCGCGCCCGTTCCACCCGAATGTCTGCGACACCGCACCCGACCGGGCGCGCGTCGCCGTACCGATCGGAATCGCGCCCGCCGCGACCAGCCGGCTGATGATCGGCGAGTCCTTCGGCTGTCGTGCCTTCAGCAGGAACGGAACCCCGGCCAGCGGACCGGCCACCTCCAGGGTCCGCGCGGCCTGGCGGGCACCGACCGGATCGAGGTCCTCGACGAAGTGCAGGATCGGATCAAGCCGCGCGACCGCGTCGAGCGTCTCCTCGACCACCTCGCTCGCGGACCGGCGGCCACTCCGCACCTGCTCCGCGATCGCCGCCGCGGTTGTCCCCATCACCGGCGCGAGTCTAACCAGCTCATCGAAGCACCCGGGTGAGGCGTAGTGGCCCCCGGGCGCAGTACAACTGGCCTATGTCTGAACAGTGGCCAGGGGGTCAGCCGGGTGGGCCGACGGCGTACGTGCCATTGCGAGCGCCCGGAGTCAGCGCCGGTTACCGGCGGTGGGCGGGCATTCTCGTCTGGGTCGCGATCGTCATCGCGGTCCTGATGGTGGTTGCGTTCGTGGTGAGCGTTGTGCTCCTGGTCAAGGCGGACTCGGACGTGGACAACGCGGCCTACGGTTACCTCGCCATGTTTCTCTGGTTCGGGATCGTCGCCGCGATCCCGGTCGTGCTTGCGGTCGGCATCCCTGGTGTGGTCATGAGGCGACGGGTGCGGCAGGCGGGAACCACACCTTCATAAGAAGCGGGTGAGCAGGTCTTCGACGCGTTCCGATCGGCCCTGGCGCCGGTGGGTCTCCCAGTCCTCGACCGACATCACGCCGCTGATCAGCTCGAGCGCCTCCGCGAGCTCTTCGTCCCGGTACGGATTGGGCATCTCGAGGCGTTCCCCCATCGCCTCCTCCGCGCCGAACAGGTGCGCGGCGCCGGCCGCATCACCCTGCCGGAGAAGGATGTTCATCACGGTGTTCGCGAACGCCATCGTCAGGCTGGAGTTGCCGAGCGCCACCACCGTGCCGACCAGGCCGCCGGCCAGCTCGCTCGCCTCGTCGAGCCGGTCCGTGACGGCGAGCAGGTAAGCGAGGTTCTGGCCTTGTACGGCGGTCTCGTTGACGTCGCCGAGGTCGTCGAGGATCGCGAGCGACTCCCGCATCAACGCCTCGGCGCGATCGAGCCGGCCCAGTCGCTCCTCCAGACCGCCGAGGTTCCCCAGCACCCGGGCGAGACCACCCTTGTCGTCGACGGTGCGATGCAGGTCGAGAGCTTCCGCCAGCGTGTCACGGGCGGCCTCGACGTCTCCGGCCGCACCCTGCGCGGTTCCCAGCAGGCTCAGCGCCAGAGCCATTTCGGAGCGCTCGTCGAGCGTCCTCGCCATCGCGAGGCTTCGGCCGGCCATCTCGTGGGCACGGTCGATCTCGCCCTGCAGCAGAAGCAGATTCCCCAATCCCCGCAAGCAGGCGGCGAGTTCCCGCGACGACATCCCGCCGGCCCGCTCGACAACCCGTTCGTGCCAGCGGCGGCCTTCGGCGACGTACCCGCCCAGCACCCACATCCAGCTGAGGGCGGCGCACAACCGGACACCGACGGCGACATCACCGTCGGCATCGGAGTTCGGGACCGCCCAGCCCAGCGCCGCACGGAAGTTGTCCAGCTCGGTCTTGGCCAGCTCGAGACTCGACCACGTGGTCGACTCCCGCATGGCTTGCAGGTGCTCGGCGAGATCCGCGTAGTACAGGGCGTGCGCGCGACCAGCGGCGTCCGCCTCGCCCGCAGCCACCAGCTCGTCCTCGGCGTACTGGCCGATCGTCCGCAGCAGCGAGACTCTCGGTCCCCCGTCCGGACCCTCGGTGACCTTCACCAGGCTGGCGTCGTCGAGCTCCGCGATCACGTCGAGCGGGTCGGCCCGCGGTGAGGTGCCGAGGGCAACGGCTGCGATCGCGTCGAGGTCGGCACCGGCAGCGAAGACCCCCAGCCGACGGAACACGCCGCGCTGCGCCGGACCGAGCAGGCGGTAGGACCACGCGATGGTCTCGCGGAGCGTCCGCTGCCGCTCGGGCGCCACGCTGCTCCGGGACTCGAGGTCGAGAGCCTGACCGATTCGGCCGAGCAACGCCTTGGTGGTCAGCAGCTTCACCCGGGTCGCACACAGCTCGATGGCCAGCGGCAGTCCGTCCAGCCGGCGACAGATCGCCACCACGTCGGCGACGTTGTCCTCGGTGAGATCGAAGCCGGGACGCACAGCCCGCGCACGTTCGACGAAGAGCTGCACCGCCGCGGAACTGCCGGCCGCGGACAAGCTCAGGTCGTCCGGCAGTGCGAGCGGCTGCACCGGATACAGCCGTTCGGCGCTCAACCCGGTCGGCCGCCGCGACGTCGCGATGATGCCGACGCCGGTTGCCGTTTCGAGGATGCGGGCAACGACCTTGTCGGCCCCGTCGACCTGCTCGAGATTGTCCAGGACCAACAGCAGCGAACGGCGGGCCAGGTGGGCGAGCAGATGCTCGGGCCGGTGTTGTTTCGGTGGCAGGTCGAGCACCTCGGCGATCGACGTCCACATCACCGGCTCGTTGGCCACGGCTGCGAGGGGCACGAAGTACACACCGTTCCCGAATCCCGTGGCGAGCCGCTCGGCCGCCGCGACGGCCAATCGGGTCTTGCCGGCGCCACCGGGCCCGGTGAGTGTCACCAGGCGCACGTCCGGTGCACCGAAGATCTCCAGCAGTTGTGACTGGTCGTCCTCCCGGCCGATCAGTCGTGTCGCCGACGCAGGGAGGCTGGTCGCCGTACCGACCGTGCGCAGCGGCGGGAAGTCCTCCCGAAGACCCGCGACCGTCAACTGGAACAACTGCTCGGCCTCCGGGATGTCCTTCAGGTGATGTACGCCGAGATCGCGCGACGACACGCCGTCGGGCAACCGGCCGCTGACGAGGTCACCGGTCACCGCCGAGATCACCACCTGGCCTCCGTGCGCGGACGAGGCGATCCGGGCCGCCAGGTGCACGTCCATACCCCAGTAGTCGCCGTCGAGCACGCCAGGTGTCCCCGTGTGGATGCCCATCCGCACCCGCAACTGCTCGCCTTCGGGCCAGTCATGGTCCGCAAGTCCGCGCTGAGCGAGGACGGCCGCCTCGATCGCCTCGGCCGCCGTACGGAAGACGACGAAGAAGCTGTCGCCCTCGGTCGACATCTCCGTACCGCCGGTAGCCGCCCACACGCTGCGCAGGATCCGACGGTGGTCGTCCAGCACCTCGACGTACCGGTTCCCCAACCGGGTCAGCAGCGCGGTCGACCCCTCGATGTCCGAGAACAACATCGTGACCGTCCCCACGGGCACACCACTCATCCACCCCACCCCCGACCAGCAGTATCGCTCAGCGACTCACCCTTCCCACGGACCAGATCATCAGGGCCGCGAATGCCGTGCCGATGACGGCGCAGGCGAGGGGGATGCTGGTGAGGGTGATGAAGGCGCCGAAGGTGGTCATGGCTACTGGCATCAGGGCCTCGTCGGAGAGGTTGACGATGCTGAAGCTGCGGCCGAGGTACGACGGGTCGACGGTTTGCTGGAAGGCGGCGGACAACTGGGCCGACGCGATCCCGGCGGTCGCACCGATCATCGCCATCGCGACGAACATCCCGAGGTGCGGCACCACGCCGATCAGCACGCAGCCGGCCGCCTGAACCACCAGAGCGATCAGGCCACTGCGGGCCAGGTTGGCCGGCTTCCAGCGCATTGCGACCAGTGCGCCCACCGCAGCGGAGATTCCCGAGCACGCCTCGAACCACCCCAGCGCGCTCGGACCCCAACCTGCTGCGTGGGTGCGCTGCACCAGCCCGACCGCGAGCACCGGACCCACGCACAGGTTCAGACCGGAGAACGCGATCACCAGCGTGCGCGCCCGCGTGTCCCGCCGCAGGTAGGCGAAGCCGGCGCGGAGGTCAGCCCGGATCGATCCGCCCGTCGAGACCGGCTGCGGCAGCCGGGGCTTCACCACGAAGGCCAGCGCCAGCGCGATCACGACGTACGAGATCGCGTCGACGATCATCACCGTGGCCAGACCACCTGATGCCACCAGCAGACCACCCAGCGGTGCTCCGGCGAACACCGCCAGCCGATGGGCCAGCTGCGATCCGGCGGTCAGTTTCACCAGATCGTCGGACCGCACCATCCGCCGCGGCAGCGTCCCGGCCGCCGGCGTGTAGAGCGCGTCCGCCGCTCCGAAGACCACCGCGACGATGAGCAACAACCCAAGCGACAGACCCCACGCGAGCAGCACAACAGCTGCCACGACCAGTACGACGATCCGCCCGAGATTCGCCAGGATCATCGTGCGCCGGCCGTCGAACCGATCCGCGAGCGCACCGCCGTACAACAAGACCAGTGCCTTCGGCAGAGCGCCGATGCCCATCACCAGGCCGGCGCCCGCCGGCGTGGTCACCTGGGCCGCACTCCAGGCCAGGCCGACGTACCAGGCCATGTCGCCCGACTGCGAGATCGCCGTCGACAGGATCCAGCCGTGCACCCGGTGGTCGCGACGCAGTGGCGGGAAGACGACCTCCGCCTCCGTGGTCATGGCCGAGCAGGCACCGCGTGCGCGAAGAAGAAGACTTTGTGCGCGTCGTCGCTCTCCGACGGCTCGTCGGCGTACTCACGGACCAGTTCCTCGATCCGCTCACTCAGTTCGTCGAGCCGGGACGGCGTCAATGTGAGCCATCTCTCGGTCGCGTACGCCGCCCGCACCCAGGGCTCCTCGAACTCGTACCGCATGTCGAACCATTGCCGGACTTTGCCGACGTGATGGGCCAGGTTCGCGTCCTCGGCGGTGGCCGCGACCAGCTCGGCCGCGGGATCGCCCTTGGCGTCGGCGATCGACCACGTGTACGACGAGGTGTCGGCGACCCTCCACCACCGTTCCCGCCGGTTCTTGGCCAGCTCGGGAGCCTCCTCGATCACCCCGGCCGCGCTCAGAACCTTGAGGTGATGGCTGATGTTGCCGACCAGTTCACCGGTGGCGCCGGCCAGCCGGGACGCGGTCGCGGGGCCGTCGATGTAGAGCAGATCGAGCAGCCGGCGGCGGAGCGGATGGTGGATCGCGGCCAGAACGGAGGGCTCGGCGCGACGGCGGTTGGCGGGTGTCATGGCCACACGATAGGACCCACAAGAGTTCTTGCACAAGAGTTCTTGTGAACCATTTGCAGCGCCCGGAGCAATCTCCACCAGACTGGTAGAGATAGCCGTATCGTGAGACTGGGTCTCACGATGCAGGATTGGGAGTTGATTTGTCAGGCGTTGGCGCTGACGCTTATCAGCATGCTCGCTGCCCGCTCCACTCATCTCGTAGGTCGGATTCATGTCGACCTCGGGCGGATGCGCAGCGCCATCTGTTGTCCTTCGATGTTCTGACAGCGACCCCGCCGGGCCAATGACGGCCCCTGATCACCCCCGATCACCGCTGGGTGCGCACCGCGCGGAACGTATCGAACCGACGACGCTTCGAGCCCTCCGCCTGCGGACGCACCTGTCACGAGGACAAGGACACGTTCCCGATGACTGGCGTCACCTCTGTTCCCCGCAAGCCGGCCCGCCCTCGCAAGGGCAAGGGCGAAGGCCAGTGGGCGCTCGGCTATCGCGAGCCGCTGAACAAGAACGAGGAGAACAAGAAGAACGACGACGGCCTGAACGTCCGGGCCCGGATCGAGAACGTCTACGCGCACCGCGGCTTCGACTCGATCGACCCGGCCGACCTGCGCGGCCGCTTCCGCTGGTGGGGTCTGTACACCCAGCGCAAGCCCGGGATCGACGGCGGTAAGACCGCGACGCTGGAGCCGGAGGAGCTGGACGACAAGTACTTCATGCTCCGGGTCCGGATCGAGGGCGGCCAGCTCAGCACCGAGCAGTTGCGGGTGATCGCCGAGGTGTCCAGCACCTACGCGCGCGACACCGCCGACATCACCGACCGGCAGAACATCCAGCTGCACTGGATCCGGGTCGAGGACGTGCCGGCCATCTGGCAGAAGCTCGAGGCGGTCGGGCTCTACACCACCGAGGCCTGCGGTGACGTGCCCCGCGTCGTCATCGCCAGCCCGGTCGCCGGCATCGCCGCGGACGAGATCATCGACCCGACGCCGGCCATCGACGAGATCGTCGAGAAGTACATCGGCTCCACCGAGTTCTCCAACCTCCCCCGCAAGTTCAAGACCGCACTGACCGGGCACCCGTCGCACGACGTCGTACCCGAGGTGAACGACATCGCCTTCGTCGGCGTCGTCCACCCCGAGCACGGCCCGGGCTTCGACCTCTGGGTCGGCGGTGGCCTGTCGACCAACCCGATGCTCGCGCAGCGACTCGGCACCTGGATCCCGATCGAGGAGGTGCACGAGGCGTGGTGGGGTGTCACCAGCATCTTCCGCGACTACGGGTACCGGCGGCTGCGGACCCGCGCCCGGCTGAAGTTCCTGGTCGCGGACTGGGGTGTCGAGAAGTTCCGCGAGGTGCTCGAGGAGAAGTACCTCAAGCGCAAGCTGATCGACGGCCCGGCACCCGAGGTCCCCGCCGTCCAGGGTGACCACGTCGGCGTCCACAAGCAGAAGGACGGCCGGTACTACGTCGGCGTCGCGCCGGTCGTCGGTCGCGTGTCCGGTACGACGCTCGCGAAGGTCGCCGACGTGGTCGCGGCGCACGGGTCGGACCGGATCCGGACGACGGCCCAGCAGAAGCTGATCGTGCTCGACGTCGAGGAGTCGCAGGTCGACTCGCTGGTCGCGGAGCTGGACGCACTCGGATTCCGGGCCAAGCCGAGCGCCTGGCGGCGGAACACGATGGCCTGCACCGGTATCGAGTTCTGCAAGCTGGCGATCGTCGAGACCAAGGCGAAGGCGGCGCAGCTGATCGACGAGCTCGAGGAGCGGATCCCCGACCTCGACGTACCGATCACGGTGAACGTGAACGGCTGCCCGAACTCCTGCGCCCGGATCCAGGTCGCCGACATCGGCCTGAAGGGTCAGCTGGTGCTCGATGCCGAGGGCAAGCAGGTGCCGGGCTACCAGGTCCACCTCGGCGGCGGCCTCGGGCTGGACGCCGGCTTCGGCCGGAAGCTGCGCGGCCACAAGGTCACCGCGGACGGCCTCACCGACTACGTGGAGCGCGTCACCCAGAACTACCTGAAGGAGCGCAACGAGGGCGAGCGCTTCGCCCAGTGGGTCACCCGAGCAGATGAGGAGGCACTGCAGTGAGCGAACGCGCGGCACCGTTGTACTGCCCCTATTGCGGGGACGAGGACCTTCGTCCCTCCGAAGAAGGCCATGGCGCGTGGGAGTGCCGGCCGTGTGCACGGGTGTTCCAGCTGAAGATGATCGGACTGCGGGTGACGGTGGAATGAGTACGGATCTGAAGACGCTGGCCGAGGAGGCCAACGAACGACTAGCCGACGCCTCGGCGCAGGAAGTGCTGGCGTGGGCGCGGGAGACCTTCGGTGACGAACTGGTGGTGACCGCCTCGATGGCAGACGGGGCTCTCCCCCACCTCGCGGCCGAGGCGGCCCCTGGTGTCGACGTCCTGTTCCTCGACACGGGCTACCACTTCGCCGAGACGATCGGCACCCGCGACGCGGTGGCGGCGACGCTGCCGATCCACCTGATCAACGCGACCCCCAAGCAGACCGTCGCGGAGCAGGACGCCGAGTACGGCGAGAAGCTCCACGACCGCGACCCGAACAAGTGCTGCGCGCTCCGCAAGGTCGAGCCCCTCAACCGCTACCTGGCCGGCTACAAGGCCTGGGTGACCGGCGTACGGCGCGAGGAGGCTCCGACCCGGGCCAACACCCCGGTCGTGGAGTACGACGAGAAGCGCGACATGGTGAAGCTGAACCCGATCGCCCCCTGGACCCAGGAAGACCTGGACAGCTACATCGCGGACAACGGCGTACTGGTCAACCTGCTCCAGTACGACGGCTACCCGTCCATCGGCTGCGAGCCGTGCACCCAGCGCGTCGCCCCCGGTGAGGACCCGCGCAGCGGCCGCTGGTCCGGCACCGGCAAGGTCGAATGCGGGCTCCACACATGACCGCCATCATTGATGCCCCGGAGGCGATCCTGAGCACCACCGTCACTGAACTCGATGCCCTGGAAAGCGAATCCATCTTCGTGTTCCGTGAGGTGGCGGCGGAGTTCGAGCGGCCGGTGATCCTGTTCTCCGGTGGCAAGGACTCGATCGTCATGCTGCACCTGGCCCGGAAGGCGTTCGCGCCGGCCGGTGTCCCGTTCTCGCTGCTGCACGTCGACACCGGGCACAACTTCCAGGAGGTCCTGGACTACCGCGACGCGACCGTGAACGCGCTCGGCCTGCGGCTCGAGGTCGCCAGCGTCGAGGACTACATCGCAGACGGCCGGCTGCGGGAGCGCTCCGACGGGACCCGGAACCCGCTGCAGACCGTTCCGTTGCTCGACGCAATCAACGGACACCGCTTCGACGCGGTGTTCGGCGGCGGGCGCCGGGACGAGGAGCGGGCCCGGGCGAAGGAGCGGATCTTCAGCCTGCGCGACGAGTTCGGTCAGTGGGACCCGCGCAACCAGCGCCCCGAGCTCTGGTCGCTGTACAACGGCAAGCACCGGCCCGGTGAGCACGTGCGGGTGTTCCCGCTGTCCAACTGGACCGAGCTCGACGTGTGGAACTACATCGAGCGCGAGCAGATCCCACTGCCGAGCATCTACTACGCGCACGAGCGGGACGTGTTCGAGCGCGACGGCATGTTGCTTGCCGTTGGCCCCTACTCGCAGCCGCGCGACGGCGAGACCGTCTCCAAGCGCGTGGTGCGGTACCGGACCGTCGGCGACATGTCCTGCACCGGAGCGGTCGCCTCGACCGCGACATCCCCGGCCGAGGTAGTCGTCGAGGTCGCGGCCAGCGAACTGACCGAGCGTGGCGCGACTCGCGCCGACGACCGGGTCAGCGAGGCGGCCATGGAAGACCGCAAGCGAGAGGGGTACTTCTGATGGGCGCCGCTGAGCACACCCTCTTGCGCCTTGCCACCGCGGGCTCTGTTGACGACGGGAAGTCCACCCTGGTCGGGCGGCTGCTGCACGACTGCAAGGCGATCCTGGCCGACCAGATCGCCCACGTGCAGACGGTCTCCGAGGCTCGTGGCGGTGACTTCGACTTCGCGCTGCTCACCGACGGTCTGCGGGCCGAGCGCGAGCAGGGCATCACGATCGACGTCGCCTACCGGTACTTCGCGACCGACAAGCGTTCGTTCATCCTGGCCGACTGCCCCGGGCACGTGCAGTACACCCGCAACACCGTGACCGGCGCGTCCACCGCGGACGTCGTGATCATCCTGGTCGACGCACGGCATGGAGTCCTTGAGCAGACCCGCCGGCACCTGGCCGTCGCCGGTCTGCTCCGGGTCCCGCACGTCGTACTCGCGGTGAACAAGATCGACCTGGTCGGGTACGACGAGGCCGTCTTCACCGGGATCGCGAAGGACGTCACCCAGCTCGCCGACCAGCTCGGGATCGCCGACGTGCACGCCATCCCGGTGTCCGCGCTGGTCGGGGACAACGTGGTCGAGCGGTCCGCCGAGACGCCCTGGTACGACGGCCCGACACTGCTGCAGTACCTGGAGAACGCCAACGGGCGGACCGACACCTCTCGCGAGGCCCTGCGCTTCCCGGTGCAGTACGTGATCCGGCCGCAGACCGACGACGAGTACCGCGACTACCGCGGCTACACCGGCACCGTTGCCTCCGGCACCGTCTCCGTCGGTGACCAGGTGGTCGTGCTGCCGGCCGGTCGCCGTACCTCGGTCGCCGGGATCGACAAGGCGGTCGTCACCGCCACCTCGACCGCGGTCGCGGAGCGGCCGTCCGCGGTCGCCGGCGAGGCCGTCACCGTCCGGCTGGCCGACGACCTCGACGTCGCCCGCGGCTCGGTGATCGTCGCCGCCGAGTCCTCCCCCGGCACCCGCCGGGAGCTGGCCGCCACCGTGTGCTGGCTGTCGGACCGCCCGCTGACCGTGGGCGCCCGGCTGCTGATCAAGCACACCACCACAACCGCCCAGGCCATCGTGACGAAGATCAACGGTGCGCTGGACCTGGACACGCTCGGAGTCATCGACGCCGCCGGGCTCGACCTGAACGACATCGGCAAGGTGCAGCTCAAGGTCGCCGCACCGCTGGCCGCCGACCCGTACTCCAGCAACGCCATCACCGGATCGTTCCTGCTCATCGACGCCCACGACGGGTGGACGCTCGCGGCCGGCATGATCGACGACGAAGAAGGGGAACTGCTGTGACTGCTCCAGCGCTCGTGATCCTCGCCCACGGCAGCCGCGACCCGCGTTCGGCCGCCACGGTCCACGCCCTCGTCAAGTGCCTGCGCGACATGCGTGACGACCTGCGGATCGAAGCCTCCTTCCTCGACCACTGCCCGCCCACGCCGTACCAGGTGATCGGCAAGCTCGCCGCCGAGGGTGTGGAGGAAGTCGTCGTCCTGCCGCTGCTGCTGTCGTCGGCGTACCACGCCCGGATCGACGTACCGGCGGTCGTCGACGAGGCCCGCAGCCGCTTCCCGGCGCTGCGGATCATCGCCTCGGACGTGCTCGGGTACGACGAGTCGCTGCTCGACGTCCTCGATCGCCGGATGCGGGCCGAGCTGAAGGACGGCCGGGTGCGGGAGCTGGACGCGCTGGTGCTGGCCTGCGCCGGTTCGAGCGACTCGCAGGCGAACGCGAGCGTGACCCGGCTCGCGCGGCTGTGGGGTCAGCGGCACAAGCTGCCGGTCACCGCGGCCTTCACCTGCGCTGCGACGCCGTCGCCGGCCGAGGCTGTGCTGAAGTGGCGGCTGGAGGGTCGGCGGCACGTGGCTGTCGGCTCGCTGTTCCTCGCGCCGGGTGTGCTGCCGGACCGCGCCGAGTCGACTGCCCGCCGGGCCGGTGCAGTGGCCGTGTCGCGGCCGTTGGGTGTGAGCGCTGAGGTGGCACGGCTCGTGCTGCTGCGGTACGGCGTTGCCGGGCTCGACCTGCTCACTCTGGCGCCGGCCCCGCGGCCGACCGTCGTACGCCCGGAGCTCGTCCGCACGGCCTAGTAGCGCAACGGATCGATGAAGGAGACGTCGGTGTACGGCGTCTCCTTCGTCGTGAGCTCGGCCAGCAACTCGCCGACACCCGCGCAGTGCTTGAAGCCGTGACCGCTGTCGCCGCCGGCGATCACGAGCCGCTCGTCGCGTCGCCCGACCAGGAACTGGCCGTCGGGTGAGTCAGTCACCATGCACGGGATCACCTTCACCGGCTCCGGGTCGAGGTCCGGGAACGAAGCGGCGACGGCTGCCGCCAGCTCGCCGATGTCCTCGCGCGGGTGGATGTAGCGGTCGAGCTCGTCGGGATCGAAGTCCCTGGCGCGCTCTGCGCCGTCGAGACCGACCTTGACCAGGAAGTCCTCGTCGGATCCATGCCCCCACAGGCCGCGGCCGTCCGGGAACTCCCAGATGAACGACGGGAAGTTCGTCAGCCGGAACGCGTCGGACGCCGGGTCCTTCGGCCGGAACCAGAAGAGCGGCGTACGGCGCGGTGACAGCGGCAGACCGGGGACGAGCTTGCCCAGCCACGCACCTGCACACACGACGACCTGATCGGCTTGGATGTCGATCGTCGGAGTTCGGACCGTCACCCCATTCGGCTGCAGGTCGATCGCGGTCACCATCGTGTGCGGGAAGACCGTGGCGCCCAGTCGCTCGGCCTCGGCAACCTGCGCTCGCACAGTCGGCTCGGCGTAGCAGATCCCGGCGCCGGGATCCCACACTGCGACGTCGTGGGCGGACAGGTGGTACTGCGGGAACCGCCGGGCAAGCTCGTCGTGGCTCAAATCTGTCGTCTGCGCGCCCGCCTCCGCCGCGGCCTTGCGGGCACCGGCTACCGGGTGGCTGTCCGGCCCACCGACGTTGAGCGAACCCGTCTGGCGGACGTAGACCTCGCCGGTCCGCTCCCCCAGCTCCGTCCAGAGCCTGAGTGACTCCTGAGCGATCGGTGTCAGCCCTGGATGCTCCATACAGGCCACCCGGAACAGCCGAGTGCTCCCGTGCGACGACCCGAACGGATGGCCGATCGCCTGCCGCTCGATTCCGACGACCTTCACCCCGCGCTGAGCCAACCGCCACAACGCCGCCGACCCGAACGCACCCAGGCCGACCACGACGACATCCGTCCGCACGCTCTCCATCCCCCAACCCTCACCCACCCGTGCGGTTCTCCACCAGTTGGATCGGGTTGCCGTCGGGGTCGGCGATCCAGGCGATGCGCAGGTTGCCGAGCCAGTCGTGCGGCCCGGACAGCGCCTTGGAACCGGCGGCGGTCAGGCGGGCGTACTCCCCGTCCGTGTCGTCGCACCACAGCACCAGCTCGGCGGCCCGGCCGGTGAGGTCCGGCGAGAGCCCGTGGTCCTTCCGGGCCGACCCGACGTCGGCGATGCCCAGGTTGAACCCGTCGAGGGTGAGCTCGACATGGATCGGCGGTCCCTCCGGCGGGTGCTGGAACCGCTGCTCGAACCCGAGCCCCAGGTAGAAGTCGCGGAGGCTCGCGAGGTCCTCGGAGTAGAACGTGATCTGCGGAGCTCTGAACATGCGCCCTATCTTCCACCTGCTTCGGGGCTAGCTAGCGTGATATCTTGCTATCCATGGCGAAGGAATCGACCAAGAACATCTTGTTGCGGCTGGATCCGGAGTTGGCGGAGCGGCTGCAGACGGTTGCGTCGGTCGAGGGGCGTTCGGTGTCGGACGTGGCCCGGGAGGCGATCGCGGCGCTGGTGGATCAGCGCCGGCAGGACCGCCGCTTCGGCCGCCTGCTCGACGAGAACCTGGCCCGCCACGAGGAGTCGCTGCAACGCCTCCGTGGAGACGACTGATGCAGTTCCTCGACCAGTACGACGTACTCGCGGTCGCTGCCCGGGTGTTGCGTTGCGAGTCCGGGGACGCGGTCCGTCGTACCGACCTGGACGCGGTCGATCAGGTGCTGGCCGACGTGCGGCGTACGAACGGACTGGCCGAGGCGGCGGCGGTGTTGTTGTCCGGGCTGATCCGGGCGCGGGCTTTCCAGGGTGCGAACCGGGTGGTGACGGTCGCGGTCGTGCTGCAGTTCGTCGCGGTGAATCAGGCGGATCTGCGGCTCGAGCCGGTCGAGGACTGGGACGAACTGCTGGACCGGCTGACGGCAGCCGTGGTCACGCCGGTTGAGGTCGCCGACTTCATCCGCGCCCGGCTGACGCCGCAGCGGGTCACCGCAGAGGACCTGCAGGAACACCTCAGGATCGAGCTGCTGCTCGAGGGCGAGGTGGCGAATCTCCGCGCGAGCCACGCGCTCGGGGGCGAAGAGTTGTGGAGGGGTGAGGAGATGTTCGAGAAGTTCAGCGACCGGGCCCGGCGGGTCGTCGTACTGGCGCAGGTCGAGGCCCACCAGTTGCAGCACAACTTCATCGGGACCGAGCACCTGCTGCTCGGGCTCATCGAGGAAGGCCAGGGCGTGGCCGCGAAGGTGCTCTCCGGGATGCCCGCCGAAGGCTGGCGACCGGGCGGTATGGGCGTCACCGCACCCGCGGTCCGTGACCTCGTGGTGGAGATGATCGGCCGCGGTGCGCATCAGACCTCGGGCACGGTCCCGTTCACCCCCCGCGCGAAGAGCACGCTCGAACACGCCTACCAGGAGGCCCGCACCCTGGGCGACGACGTCCTGGACACCGAGCATCTCCTCCTCGGCCTGCTGCGCGACGGAGAAGGCGTGGCGGCGCAGATCCTGATGAAGCTCGGCGCGGATCTCGACGAGATCCGAGCCAAGGTGAACGACTGGCGTGGCCACAAACACCGGGTCGAGTCAGCCGTGGCCGGCTTCCTCGCCGACGACTCCGGCACCGCCTGGACCACCTTCGGCCGCCGTCACCACCTGCTCGCCGAGCTCAGCGCCGTACTCGAGGAGAACGAACGCCTGCACGAACAGGTCGCCGAGCTCCGCGCCCTCCTGCGCCGCCACGACATCGACCCCGACGCGTGAGGATGCCCAGGCTCAGGTAGTCGGCTGGAAGAGCTCGATCGGGTTGCCGGACGGGTCGTCCAAGAGGATCTGGAGGCCGCCGCGGCCGGTGACGATGTCGTTCCGGAAAGTCGCGCCGTCCGAGCGCAGCGCGCCGACCACGGACTCGAGGTCGTCGACCTCCAGTTGGATGCGGTTCCAGCCACCCGGCTCCGGCACGCGGCCGTCGGGCATGGCCTGGGCCGCACCGCCTGGCCCGGTCGGCTCGGACAGCAGCAATCGCAGGTCGCCCCGCGTGATCCCGGCGAACCCCGGACCCGGCCGCATCTGCACGTCGAACCCGAGGTGCTTGGTGTAGAAGTCGACCGCCGCATCGACATCGTTCACGATGTACCGCACCGAAACCGTACCCATCACTCCGCTCCTCTCGGCCCCGTCACCTCCCGCTCGCTCTGCCCGTACCCACCTGTCGTCTCGTCATCCAGCGTGATCAGGTGGCAGCGAGGCGCTTCTTCTCGGTGTCCACGTCGAAGTCGGCGGCGGGCCACTCGGGGTTGAGGGTCTGCAGGGTCTCGAGGATGAGGGTGGTGACGGCCCAGTTGCGGTACCACTTGCGGTCGCTCGGGATCACCAGCCACGGCGCCTCCGGGCTGTTGCAGCGCTCGAGCGCCGCCTCGTACGCCTCCTTGTACGCCGGCCAGAACTTGCGCTCGTCGACGTCGCGCGGGTTGTACTTCCAGTGCTTCGTCGGGTCGTCCAGGCGCGCCTCCAGCCGCACCCTCTGCTCCTCGGCCGAGATGTGCAGGAAGCACTTCAGCACCGTCACACCGCTCGCGGCGAGCTCGGCCTCGAAGTCGTTGATCTGCCCGTAGCGCCGGTTCCACACCGGCGGTGCGACCAGGTTGCGGACCCGCGCGATCAGCACGTCCTCGTAGTGCGACCGGTCGAAGATCCCGATGATCCCGGGGTCGGGCAGCGCCTGCTTGATCCGCCACAGGAACCCCCGCCGCTTCTCCGCCGGCGTCGGCGCCTTGAACGACGTGATCTTCAGACCCTGTGGATCCATCAGCCCGGCGCCGTGCCGGATCACCCCGCCCTTGCCGGACGTGTCCATCCCCTGCAGGACCAGCAGCACGCTGCGCTGCCCGCCCTTGCGGCCTTCGGCGAACAGCCGCTCCTGCCAGTCGGACACCTCGGCACCGAGGCTCTCCAGCGCGACCTTGCCCTCGTCCTTGGTCCCGGTGAACCCGGGCGTCGCGCGTGTGTCGTACTTGCTCAGATCCACCGGCCCCGGCGGCACCCGCAACTGCTCGAGCAGCCCATCCTGATCCGCCTGGCTCTTCTTCTGCTTCGCCATCCGCCCATCCTGCCTCAACCCTGCCGTACGCGCTTCCGACGACGCTGCAGGACCACTTCGATCACAACAATCGCCACCGCGGCGACCGGGAGCGAGAAGACGCCCCAGACCATTCCACCCAGCAGCGACAGGCAGTCGGAGTCGCCGCTTTCACAGTCGGTCGCGTTGTAGTACGCCGTACCGGCCACGACCGCGACGAGCACCAAGAGCGCACAGCCGCACAGGTAGACCGCAGCCCGCACCAGCCAGCTCCGTTGGACGCCGGTGGCGACGAGAAGTGCCGCAATCAGTCCGAGCACGATCGTCAGCTGAGCAAGCTCGCCCTCGTCCCGGCTCCAGACGAACCGGAACCTACTGTTCGCGACGCTCTGCCAGACAACAAACCCGGCCAGCGCCCCCAGCGCGATCCCCAGCCACAGACGGGCTTTGGGGTCCAGCCGCGAGCAGCACGACGGACAACACCGCTGTATGCCGCTTCCCCGTCATCACCCCAGCGAAGCACGTCGCAGGCCTACCCGCCCACGGTGCAACGGACTCGCAACAACTATGGGACGACTGTGCTGGCCTCGGGGACCATGCCGGTGTTCGCGAGAGCGATCAGGCGCGAGAGGGCTCGCAGGTACTTCTTCCGGTAGCCACCCTTGAGCATGTCGGCGGAGAACAGCTGGTCCAGCGGGACACCGCCGGCCAGGAGCGGCAGATTCCGGTCGTACATGCGGTCGGCCAGCACGACCACGCGGAGGGCAACGTTCTCGTCGGTCAGTGGGCGGATGTCGGTGATGGCGACGGTGTCCACGCCGTCGAGGAGGGCGCCGTACTTGCTCGGGTGCAACTCGGCAAGATGGCGGTGCAGGTCGACGAAGTGGTCGCAGGACGCGTTGTCTCGATCGACGGCGACCGTCTCGACCTGATCGTCGAGCCACGGTTCGGGCGCGACGGGAAGGCCGCGGTGGCGGTAGTCCGGTCCGTCGATGCGGCGTACGTCGAAGTGCGCGGACAGGGCCTGGATCTCGCGCAGGAAGTCGATCGCCTGGAACCGGCCTTCGCCGAGCTTGTCCGGCAAGGTGTTCGAGGTCGCCGCCAACTCGACGCCGGCCGCGACCAACTGTCCGAGCAGGCGGGAGATCAGCATCGTGTCGCCGGGATCGTCCAGCTCGAACTCGTCGATGCAGATCAGCCGGTACGACGACAGTGCCTCGACAGCTGTCCGGAGGCCCAAGGCACCGACGAGGTTGGTGAGCTCGACGAAGGTGCAGTACATCTTCGGTCCGGCCGCCTCGTGCCACAGCGACGCGAGCAGGTGGGTCTTGCCGACGCCGAAGCCACCGTCGAGATAGACGCCGGGCTGGCCCGAGACCTCGGTGCGCCCGCGGAGACGCGACCACAGACTCGGTGCCTGCCGCGGCTTCGCCAGGCCCACGGCTCGCGACGTCAGCACGGCCAGCGCATCGGCCTGGGACGGTTCGTCCGCGGCCGGGCGGTAGGTTGAGAAACGTACGTCGGCGAAGCGCGGCGGAGGTACGCACTCGGACAGCAGCCGATCCGAGCTCACCTCCGGCCACCGCTCACTCAACCGAATCACCATGCGCCCAACCCTAAGGGCGCCCCACTCGGCCCGCGTCGCCCAGCCCGCACCCCGGGACGCGGCGGGAAACCTCGGGAAACTTCGCAGGGACCTTGACGTGACCTTGACCACTTTCTTACTTTCAGTTAGGAAGTTGAGTGTGGGTTCGTGAGGTGACTGACTGAGGAGTCGGTATGGGCGAACGGCGGAATGCCGGGACGGTCGGGCGGCGGACGGTTCTCAAGGGCGCACTGGGTGGGGCGGCGACGCTCGGACTGGGGTCGGCGCTGACCGCGTGCGGCGGAAGTGACAGCGGTGGCGGCACCACGAGCGGCGGGAAGGCCGTGGTGCGGATGTGGTCCTGGTACAACGACCAGGAGGCCCAGTTCCCGAAGCTGATCGAGAAGTTCGAGGCGGCACACAGCAACATCAAGATCGAGAACAGGATCTTCGGTACCCCGGACCAGTACCTGCCCGCGCTGCAGGCGGCGGTGGCCGGCGGCGACGTACCGGAGATCTTCGCGCCGCACACCCGGGCGCTCACCTACGGCACCGGGGGCATCTCCGCCGACCTGAAGAAGGATCTCGGCGACGATTTCCTGAAGGACTTCTTCGACTCCGCCAACCAGGAGTACACGCTGGACGGCAAGCAGTACGCCGTCGGCTGGATGGCGCAGACCTTCGGCCTGTTCTACAACCCGGACCTGCTGAAGAAGGCCGGTGTCGGCGAGGACGAGATCGAGACCTGGGACGACCTGATCGCGGCCGCGGCGAAGATCCGCGCCACCGGCAAGCACCCGGTGGCGCTCAGCTGCAACCCGACGACGAGCTCGCTGGACTTCTTCCTGCCGCTCATCACCCAGGTCGCCGACGATCCGACCTTCTACCTCAAACTCGATCAGCTGAAGGACGGCGCGACGTACGAGGACCCGAAGGTCGTCGACGCGATCGAGCTCCAGCTGAAGATCGTCAAGGGCGGGGTCTTCCAGCCCGGGACGACCGGGACCAGCGGCGACCAGGCGCCGCAGCTGTTCTACACCGAGAAGTCCGCGATGCTGTTCAACGGATCGTGGACCCCGCAGGGTCTGACCCAGGACGCGCCGCCGGCCTTCGTGAAGAAGTACAAGGTGATGAAGACCCCGGCCATCGCGGCCGGCAAGCGGCACTGGACGGCCAACCAGGCCGGCGCCGGCTGGGCCGTCTCGGAGACCAGCAAGAACAAGGACGCCGCGCTGGAGTTCCTCAAGTTCCTGTACTCCGCGGACGAGTACTCCCCTACCATGAACGACTCCAACTCGATGCCGGCCACCAAGAGCGCGGCGCAGCGGATCGAGTTGCCGATCATGAAGCAGATGACGTCCTGGCTGCTCGACGGCGACGGCTGCCCGCACATCCCGTTCGGTCCCGGCTCGGTCGCGGCCGGCGATCCCCTGGCCAAGATCTTCGACGGCAAGGGCGAGCCGGCGGCGGTCGCGAAGGAGATGCAGCAGGCCGTGCTGAACGCCAAGGGCGGCTGATCGGATGGCGACAGCCCTGTCCCGGTCGGAAACCAGAGCAGGTGCACTCCCCCGCCGTACGTCGTACCGGTTCGGCTCGCCGTTGCGGAAGTCGCAGCGGGTCGCCGGCTATCTATTCGTGCTGCCGACGTTCGCGTTGTTCCTGGCGTTCGTGCTCTGGCCGATCCTCTACACGGCGTACCTGAGCCTCACCTCGTGGGGAGGCTTCGGTACGCCGAGGTTCGTCAACTTCGACAACTACAGCCGGATGCTGTCCGATCCGGTCGCCCGCCGGGCGCTGATCATCACGCTGGTGCTGACCGGTGTCACCACGGCACTGCTCACCTTCCTCGGCCTCGTCACCGCCGTCCTCGTGAACGCGGTCTGGCCGAGGGTCGGCGTCCTGGTCCGGACCATCCTGTTCATCCCGGGCATCGTCTCGTTCGTGGTGTCCGCGGTGCTGTGGAAACTGATCTACGACCCGAACATCGGCACGCTCAACCGGTTGCTCGGGGCAATCGGTCTGGACAGCCTGCAACATCCGTGGCTGGCCGACCAGAAGACGGTGCTGCCGGCCATCGTCGTGGTGACGGTCTGGGGCGGGATCGGATTCACCATGCTGATCTTCTACGCCGGCCTGCAGGGCATCGACCCGAGTCTGTACGAGGCGGCGGCGGTGGACGGCGCGAACACCATCCAGCAGTTCCGCCACATCACCGTCCCGAGCCTGCGCGTCGTCACCGGTCTCGTCGTCAGCCTCGGGCTGCTGAACGGGTTCAAGGCGTTCGACGTCATCTTCGTGATGACCGGCGGCGGGCCGAACCACGCCAGCGAGGTCCTCGGCACGTACCTGTACTCGCTCGCGTTCGGCTCGACGTCCGGGTCGATCCCGCAGCTCGGCTACGCGACTGCGTTCAGCGTCGTGACGATGGTCCTGTGCACGCTGGCCGTGATCGCCCAACTCTGGTTGACCAGGAGGGCGGATCGATGAACACGCGCAGGCCTTGGCTCGGCAAGTCGTTCGCGACCTTCGTCCTCGTGCCGTTCTGTGTGCTGATGGCGTTCCCGTTCGTCTGGATGCTGCTCACCTCGCTGCGGGAGCAGAACACGATCTTCAACGGGCCGTTCCTGCCGCGCAGTTTCACCGGCGCCGCCTACAAGGAGGCATGGACGTCGATCGAGTTCCCGCTGCACTTCTGGAACAGCGTCTGGATCACCTCGGTCACGGTCATCGGCGTGCTCGTCTTCGCGACGCTGAGCGGTTACGCCTTCGCCAAACTCGACTTCCCGTTCCGTAACACGCTCTTCGTCCTTTTGTTGACAACGCTGATGATGCCGTCCACGGCGCTCATCATCCCGCTCTATCTGG
Source organism: Kribbella sp. NPDC049174 (assembly GCF_043197365.1). NCBI lineage: Bacteria > Bacillati > Actinomycetota > Actinomycetes > Propionibacteriales > Kribbellaceae > Kribbella > Kribbella sp. NPDC049174. Next base: position 2,079,992 of record NZ_JBICSZ010000001.1, read on the forward strand.
AGCTGAAGTCGCTCGGCCTGCTCGACAGCCAGACCGGGTTGCTGGTGCTCTACATCTCCGGGTCGGCGCCGTTCGCGATGTTCCTGATGCGGGCGTTCTTCCAGACCCTGCCGGACGAGCTGATCGAGGCCGCCCGGGTCGACGGCGGCAGCGAGTTCACCATCTTCCGGCGCGTGATCCTGCCGCTGACCCGGCCCGGGATCGCGACCGTGGTGATCTTCCAGTTCCTCTCCACCTGGAACGAGTTCCTGATCGCGAACACGGTCCTGCGCAACACCGACTCGCTGCCGTTGCAGCCGGTGCTGTTCACCCTGATGGGCCAGTACTCCACCAACTGGCCGGCCCTCACCGCCGGTCTCACCCTGTCCGTCGTACCGGTCGTGATCGTCTACGTCCGGATGCAACGGCAGTTCGTCGCCGGGATGATGCTCGGCGCGGTCAAGAACTAGCACTCGACTGAAAGAGGTCCTATGCCGATCAAGAACGTCGTGGTCAACTGCACCGACGTGCAGCGCTCGATCGAGTACTACAGCAAGTTCCTCGAGCTCCAGGTCGTCGGCGAACCGACCCCGGAGCGCGCCGTACTGGACGCGGTCACCGCGACGATCGAGTTACGGGCCGTCGGCAACGGCCGGGAGCTCAGCACCTGGGTCGGCGACGATCTGCAGAAGGGCTTCCGGCACATCGGGTTCAAGGTCGACCGGCTCGACGAGCGGGCCGCCGTACTGAAGGCCGCCGGGGTCGAGTTCACACTCGATCCACTCGATGCCGAGGGCGCGGTCCGGATCTGCTTCTTCTACGACCCGGACGGCACCCTGCTCGAGATGATCCAGGGCGATCTGCAGTACGCCGCCGTACTGGACCAGGCCGGGGTCGCGCGGGAGCGGGCGCTCGGCGTGCCGCAGCGGCCGCGGTTCGACCACATCGCCATCACGATCGACGATCGCGAGCAGACCAGCGCGTACTACGACGAGCACTACGGCTTCTCGTTCATCGGCACGATCGAGCAGCCGCACGACCACCGCGGTTTCAGCATCGGCTACCTCAAAGGCGGCGACACCGTGCTCGAGGTGTTCACCTACGACGTCGACAAGACGTCCCGCGAACCGCAACTCGACGTCGCCGGCTTCGCATACGCCGAGCTCGAAGGCAAGCCACCGACCGGCCTCGGCCAACTCGTCTCACCGGATGGCACGACCGTCTACGTCGACCCGGACGGCTTCGCGTTCGCCGTAGGGTCTGAGGCATGAACAAGGACTGGCTACGCCCCCTCGGATCCACCGGCCTCACCGTCTCCGCCGTCTGCGCCGGCGGCAGCGGGATCGCCGGCATGCCTGCGGTCTTCGGGTACGACGTGACGCGGCAGGAAGCGGTCGACCTGGTACTGCGCGTGTTCGACAGCCCGCTGACCTGGATCGACACCTCCAACGGGTACGGCGACGGCGAGAGCGAACTGCGCATCGGCCAGGCCATCAAGGAGTACGGCGGCCTGCCCGACGGCTTCCTGGTCGCGACGAAGGTGGACGCGCGCGACGGCGACTACTCGGGTGCGCGGGTCCGGGCCAGCGTGGCGGAGAGCAAGGAGCGGCTCGGGCTGGACGAGCTGCCGCTGGTCCACCTGCACGACCCCGAGTTCCACGATTTCGACACCATGCGTGACGCGGTCGACACCCTGATGCAACTGCGCGCGGACGGCGAGATCGGTCATGTCGGCCTGGCCGGCGGCAACACCCGCGAACTCGCCCGCTACCTCGACCTCGGCGGCTTCGAGGTGCTGCTGGTGCACAACCGCTGGAGCCTGGTCGACCACTCCGCCGGCGACCTGTTCCGGCGCGCGGTCGCCGACGGGCTCGGCGTGATCAACGCGGCGGTCTACGGCGGCGGGATCCTCGCGAACCCGCAGGGCGCCACGAAGTACGCGTACCGGGAGGCTCCGGCCGCGGTCCTGGAGGCTGTCGCCGAGATGGACAAGGCCTGTCACGAGCACGGCACGGACCTCGCCACCGCCGCGCTCCGGCACTCCACGGACAACCCCGACATCGCCGGGACCGTCGTCGGCATCAGCAAGCCGGCCCGCGTCGACACCCTGCTGGCTGCCCTGGAAGCCGACCTCCCTACCGACCTCCTTAACCGGTTAGGTAGCCTCCTCCCGGAGCAGCAGTACTGGGTCGAGGGCACTAAGGAGACATCGTGACGAACGGCTTCCCACCCGGATTCACCTGGGGCGCGGCGACCGCGTCGTACCAGGTGGAGGGAGCGGTCTCCACGGACGGGCGCGGTCCGAGCATCTGGGACACCTTCGCGCACACGCCCGGCCGGATCGCCGACGGCACCACGGGTGACGTCGCCGACGACCACTACCACCGCTTCGCCGAGGACATCCGGCTGCTCGCGGACCTCGGCCTGAAGGCGTACAGGTTCTCGATCGCCTGGCCGCGGATCATCCCGGCGGGCTCCGGCGTCACCAACCCGGCCGGGATCGCGTTCTACCGCCGGCTCGCCGAGACCTGCCTCGAGAACGGCGTCACGCCGTACGCGACGCTCTACCACTGGGACCTGCCACAGCCGCTCGAGGACGCCGGCGGCTGGCTGGTGCGCGACACGGCCGAGCGGTACCGCGACTACGCGGCCGTCACCCACGCGGCGCTGTCGGACGTGATCAAGCACTGGATGACGCTGAACGAGCCGTGGTGCTCGGCCTTCCTCGGCTACGGAAACGGCGAGCACGCGCCGGGACGGACGGAGGGCACCGACGCGTTGAAGGCGGTGCATCACCTGCTGCTCGGGCACGGGCTGGCACTCGAAGCCATCCGCTGCCCGGAGGGGTTCTACGGCATCGCGCTCAACCCGGCGCCGATCCATGCGGCGTCGGACTCGGCCGCGGATCGCGACGCCGCGCGACGGGTCGACGGGTTGCGGAACCGGCTGTTCCTGGAGCCGTTGCTCGCGAGCAAGTACCCGGCCGACGTCCTCGAGGACACCGGGATGACCGACTGGTTCGCGCAGTACGAGGCGGACCTCCCGGTGATCGGTGCGCCGCTGGACTTCCTGGGCGTGAACTACTACTGCCCCACGACCGTCGCCGCACCGGACGGGCCGGTCTCGTCACCGGGCGGTCCGACCACGCAGCCGGGCAGCGAGAATGTGGTTGCCGTCGACACCGGTCTGCCGAAGACGCAGATGGGCTGGCCGATCCAGGCGAGCGGGTTGCGCGACATCCTGGTCACGATCAACAAGCTCGCCCCGGACCTGCCGTTGTACGTGACCGAGAACGGCGCGGCGTACCCGGACGAACTGACCGCGGCCGGGACCGTCGAGGACCACGAGCGGCAGACGTACTTCGAGCAGCACATCGCGGTCTGCCGGGAACTCGTGTCCGAAGGCCTGCCGCTGAAGGGGTACTTCGCCTGGTCGCTGATGGACAACTTCGAGTGGGCGTTCGGCTTCAGCCGCCGCTTCGGCATCGTGTACGTCGACTACACGACGCAGGCGCGGATCGTGAAGAAGAGCGGCCGCTGGTTGCAGGACTTCCTCACCAGCTAGCTGGTCAGGGCCCGGGTCGACTTCTGGTGCGGGGTGAGCTGGCTGTGCAGGACGAGCGACGCCGCACCCAGTGCGGCGGCGCCCGGGCCCAGCTTCGACTGCTCGACCCGGGTCGGATGCATCGCGCGGACGAACGACAACCGGTTGATCTCGGTCCCCGCGACGCGGACGTAGATGTCGCCGGCCTCGCTGAAACCCGGGCCGGCCAGGATGATCTGGTCCAGGTCGAGCAGGTTGGTGATCGACAGCAACGCCTTGGCCAGATACGTCGCCGACTCCTCGATCAGCCGCACGCACCGGGGATCACCGGCGGCCGCCAGCCGGGCGATCTTCGCGAAGTCCGACCGAACCGCGGTACGGCGACCGCGCAGGGCCAGCTCGTTGACCAGCGAAGTGTCCTTCTCGGCGCGCTTGACCACCGCGGCCGGGGCGGCCAGGCTCTCGAGGCAGCCCTGACCACCGCACCAGCACTGCGGGCCGTTGACGTCCAGGATCATGTGGCCGATCTCGCCGACGTTCGAGGACGAGCCGCGGTACACGTCGCCGTTCGTCACCAGGCCGAGGCCGAAACCGGCCGCCATGTAGACGGTGGCGAAGTCGTTCGCCGACGGGATCCGGCCGGCCCAGAACTCGCCGATCGCGGCACAGGTCGAGTCGTTCTCGACCACGATCGGGTGGTCGATCGCGGCGCTCAGCGTGTCCCGGACCGCGAACGGCTCCCACGCGTACTTCGACGAGTCGGTCCGCAGCAGCCGCATCCCTCCCCCGCCCTGCCGGCCGGCCAGCGCGACCCCGACGCCGACCAGGGTGGCCGGCTCGATGTTCGCCTTCACGATCAGGTCCTCGAGCTCGGCGGTGATCCACTTGACCGCAGTGGCCGGCGCGTCCCGGCCGATCCCGCGCGACGACAGCTGCTCGATCACCCGGCCGCTCATGTCGGTGACGACGTACGACGTACTGGGGGTGTCGATCGAGATGCCGACGGCGTGCCGGGCCCGCGGGTTGAACTGCAGCAGGGTGGCGCGCTTGCCGCCGGTCGGGTCGCCGAGACCGGTCTCGATGATCAAGCCGTCGGCGAGCAACTGCTTCACCACCCGCGAGATGGACGCGCCGGTCAGGCCGGATCGATCGGCCAGGTCCACCCGGGTGACCGTGCCGCTGGACCGGATCAGATCCAGGATCGCGCTGTGCGTCTCCTGTGCGGTCGCACCCTTGAGAATCTTCCCCACGGCACCGTCCCTCCCTCGGCCCCAGGTCTCGGCCCTGGTCGCACTTTAATACAGAAGGTAAGAAAGTGGGATACCTTGACCTCAAGCAATCTTGAGGTTCTAGCGTTCCGGCTGTGAAGACGATCAGATTGCACGCGTTCGGTCCGCCGGAGAACCTGCGCTACGAGGAGGCACCGGATCCGGTCCCCGGCGAGGGGCAGGTGCTGATCCGGGTCGAGGCGGCCGGGGTCCACCTGGTCGACACCATGCTGCGCTCCGGCGCCGCGGGCGGTGGACCAATCCCGGTGCCCGACCTTCCCACCATTCCCGGCCGCGAGGTCGCCGGCCGGGTCGAGGCGGTCGGGCCTGAGGTCGACGCGGCCTGGGTCGGCCAGCGGGTCGTGGTCCACCTCGGCCCGGTGCCCGGTGGGTACGCCGAACTGGCCGTGGCGAAGGTGGAGTCGCTGTACGAGCTTCCGAACCATGTCGATGCGGCCCAGGCGGTCGCCGCGATCGGGACCGGGCGGACGACGGCCGGCATCCTGTCACAGGCTCAGTTGACGGCGGAGGACGTCGTACTGATCACTGCTGCGGCCGGCGGGATCGGCAGCTACCTGGTCCAGGCTGCGCGCAACGTCGGCGCGACCGTGGTCGGCCTGGCCGGAGGTCCGGAGAAGGTGCAACTGGTCCGCGATCTCGGTGCGCACTACGCGGTCGATTACAGGGACCCTGACTGGGTCACGTCACTCAAGGCTGACCTGGGCGACCAGGCCGTCACGGTCGTGCTGGACGGCGTCGGTGGTGAGAACGGTCAGCAGGCCTTCGAGCTCCTCGGGATCGGCGGGCGGGTGCTGATGTTCGGCTGGTCCGGCGGCGGTCCGATCCAGCTGACCACCGAGGACCTGATGGCCCGCGGTCTGACCGCCAACTGGTCGATCGGGCCGAAGATGATGCCGAGGCTGCGCGAGCTCGAGCGGACGGCGCTGGAAGAGACGTTCTCGGGTCGCTGGAACGCTCTCGTGACGACCTTCCCGCTCTCGGAGGCTGCCGCAGCGCACCAGGCCCTCGAAGACCGCGCCACCACCGGCAAGGTCGTTCTCATCCCCTGAGCAGGGCCCGCACCTCAGGAGGTGCGGGGGTCGTGGACCGCGTGGGTGTCTCCGGCGGCTCGGGTGGGAGTGCTGTAGTCGAGGTCGGGGAAGGTGCTCGTCACCTCGATGACCCGCCCCTCGGTGGCCGAGCGCTTGGCGGCGAGCATCACCTCGAGGGCGTGGAAGGCGTGCTCGGGCCGGGTGACGGTCGACGTACCGTTCTCGACGCACTCGACCAGATGGCGCAGGCCGTCGGTCCACGGCCAGTGCGGGTCGCGTTCGCCGAACAACTCCCAGGACCCACGCTCGTTCGTCCACTGCTCGAACCCGTCCGGTGCCCAGTCGTCGCCGAGCAACTGCAGTACGCCGGTGGCGCCGTACAGCTCGATCGCCGGCGACCGGTACTTCTGCATGGTGAACCCAGTCGCGATCGAGGCGAAGCGGGCGTTGCCGAAGTCGAGCACGATGTGTGCGTTGTCGTCGGCGCGGACCGTCACGAGCTCGCCGTTGACCTCGCGCTTCGGTACGGCGGTGCCGACCATCGCGGTGACCCGCCGGACCGAGCCGAAGAACCCGCACAGGCTGGTCAGGTTGTACACGCCGAGGTCGAACAGCGCCCCACCGCCGGACTCGTAGAACCAGCGACCCCACCAGGGGCCCGACCAGCCGTACCGGGCCCGGGCCAGATGGAGGTCGCCGATCTCGCCGTCGCGGACCCGCCGATGCATCTCCCGGTACGTCGGCGACAGCACGATGTGCGGAGCGCACACCAGCTGTCCCGGCGCGGCCGCGGCGGCTTCGAGTAACGCGCGAGCATCCTCCAGCGAGGTCGACATCGGCTTCTCGACGAGCACGTGTTTGCCTGCCGCGAGGGCCGCACGGGCCAAGGCGCCGTGCTGGTTCATGCTGGTGAGAACCAGCACGATGTCGAGGTCGTTGCGGCCGATCAGGTCCTCGGGCCGGCCGGCCGACGTATCGATCCCGAACCGTTCCGCGGCCGCGGATCGCTTGTCCGGATCGGGGTCGTAGCCCGCGGTCAGCCGCACCCGCCCTTCCTGCTCGAGCTTGCTGATCAGGGCGGCATACGGGCCGCTGAACACACTTCCGAGTCCGAGCACACCGATCGACAGAGTCATCGTCGCGAGTTCCTTCCTAGGAGAGGCGCTGCGCCAGGAGGTGCAGGGTCAGGAGAGGTGCAGGGTCAGGAGAGGCGCACGGTCAGCCGGTCGCCGGCCAGGCCGGCGGGCCAGGTGACGAGCCAGCCCTGCTCGGTCCGGCTCACGGCGGCATCGCCGTCGACAGACACAGTCCGAGCGGTCTCGATCAGCGCGCGGCCCTCGCCGGCAGCCCGCCGCAGTAGGACGGTCGAACCGTCGCCGGGCCCATCCAGCTCGGCGGTGGACCAGCGCAGCACCCCGTCGTCGAGCCGTACACCCACCGGCAGGATCAACCCCTCGCGAGCATCGAGGTGGAGCTCGAGCGCTACCTCGTCCATGGTCAGCGTGAACGTCTGCGGCAGCGGCGCGACGTTGATCAGGTGCACCAGTCGCTGACCGGCGGCGTCGGCAGTGCTCGTCGTGATCAGCCCCGAAGAGTTGCCCTCGGCAATCATCCGGCGGCGGATGCCGAGACGCTCCAGCACCGAACGCCAGAAGCCGAGGTGGCACGGGTAGTCGCAGGCCAGCACCACGGCTTGTCCGTCGCCGGCCACCGTCACGTCCATGGCAACCGGCGAGCCGTCGGCGATGTCGACGGCGAGCGACTCACCTTGGCCCGTCAGGTGCTCGAGCATGCCGACGCGCACCTCCGGCTGCTCCCCTGCCCACGACGTTGCGCGCACCGACGGGAACAAAGCTGGGCTACCCTCGACGACACCGCCACTACTAACGCCGAGCGCGTCGGCGAGCACGGTGCAAGACGACCCATCGTCGTCGACGACGGGCAGCCGGCCGTGCAGCAGCAGGCGCCCGCCGGCACGGACGAACGCCGCCAACCGATCCTGTACCGATCGGCCGAGCACCGACGGCGTTGCCAGCGCGATCGCGGGACCGGCCGGATCCAACTGGGCCGACGACAGGTCGACTGCGCCGAAGGAGTAGCCACCCAGCAACAGGGCCCGGACGAGGATGTCGCGCGGCCCCATCCCCCGATACCTCTCCAGGTCGCCGACCTGGTCACGGCGTACGACTGAGTCCGGGTGGTGGTACTCGGTCAGGTAGTGGTCCGGCACGTAGCCGAGGAGGACGTCGTCGTACTCCTCGTCCATGCCGGCCAGCAGATGCTCGGCACCACGGACCGCCCGCACCGCACTCGCTGTCCCCGGGTAGGTCTGGCTCAGCCGTCCCTCGGGATCGACCGGCGCCGCGAAGCCGTGCCGCTCGCCGGTGAACGCGATCCGGTCGTTGCCGTCGCCGACCGGTTCGTCCAGCGGCGGGTTGTGCCCGCCGGCGAACAGGTAGTAGTTGATCAACCGGTTGCCCTGGGCAACACACAGCCGGGTCTTCAGCTCGGTGGTCTCCGGGCTGGTCAGCCAGCTCAGGTCCTCACCGTAGTCACCGGTCCCGGCCTCGAACTCCAGCGATGTGATCGGCTGATCGGCATCGTGGACGGCAGCCATGAACGCGTTCATCACGTACAGGTCCGGCACGTTCTCGACGGTCAGGTCGCGCATGTAGTGGTCGGAGCCGGACGTCATCTGCGGCACCCCGGCGTACGCCTTCGAGAGCTGGCTGATGCCGATCGGGAACGTGCGGCCGCGACCGGCGTACGTGCCGTGGAGATTGACCATGAACGGCACGCCGTCGACGCCGTGCTGCAGGGCGACGTCACGCAGCCGCAGCAGGTACCGCGCATAACGGTCGCGGTGGTGGGCGCCGAGGTCGTGGTGCAGCGCGAGTTGTTGTGCCTCCGTGCCGCCGGCGGTGCCGCCGGCGCGCCACTGCTCCGCCCAACGCTCGGTGTCGGACGGGTCGGCGCCGTACCGCTCGATGCTGCCCGTGCGGCCCCAGGTCTGTTCGGCCCACGTCGCGAGGTCGGCCAGAGTACGGTCGGTCAGCTCCGGAGTGTTCGTGACCCACGAGAGCATGCCGACCTCGTTGTCCAACTGGACCGCGGCGACCGGTCCGCCCTTGGTGATCAGGCGTTCGGCCAGCACCGGCATGATCTCGGCGTACCACCGCTCGGCCTCGGCCAAGTATCCGGGCTCGAGGTAGTCCAGGGTGGCGGTGCTCGCCGGCTTCCCGTCCCAGCCCAGTGGCACGGCGTCCGGGTGGTCGCGGTAGATCCGGAACGGCACTCCCTCGTTCTTCAGCTCGGCCATCACGAACGGGCCCGGCCGGGCGATGACCAGCAGATCCCGCTCGGCAGCCAGGTCGAGGAACCCGATCAGATCGCGGTACTCACTGCTGGCGCCGCTGAGGTCGACTTCGCCGGAGGCGGTCTCGTGCACGATCCACGGCATGTAGCTGGCCACCGCGTCGCAGCCGGCGGCCGCGAGTTTGTCGAGCCGGTCCGCCCAGTCCTCGCGGTGCAGCCGGAAGTAGTGCACCTCGCCGGCCATCAGGATCCGCGGTACGCCGTCGACCAGGAGCCGACGCCGTTCCAGCCGTATCGATCGGGGGTTCGCAGGTGTCGTCACAGTCACGTCCTCGCCGGGTGTCGATCAAGTTCCGGGCCGCCGCGCCGAGGGGTGTTGCCCTCCCGGCGCGGTCGTGGTTATGGTCGTGAAACCGGTCTCATGAAACCGGTTTCAAACATATCGGGAGTTGAACCGATGGGCAACAGCCGTGTGACGGTACGCCGGGTCGCCGAGATCGCCGGCGTCTCTCCTGCGACCGTGTCGCGGGTGTGGCGCGGCACCGTCCCGGTCTCCCCCGAGGTCCGCGACCGCGTGCTGCGGGTGATCGAGGAGCACGGCTACAAGCCCAGCCACTTCGGCCGCGCGCTGGCCGAGCGCCGGCACGGCGCCCTCGGGCTGGTGTTCCCGGGCCTGTCCGGGCCGTACTTCTCCGAACTGATCCAGGGCTTCGAGGCCGAGGCACTCGAGACCGGCGACAGCGTGCTGGTGCTGGCTTCGCACTCACGCGCCGACACCGACGCCACCGTGATCGACCTGGCCGACCGGGTGGACGGGATGGCGATCCACGGCGGGACGGTGTCGACCGAGGCGATCGCCAGGGTGGCTGATCAGATCCGCGTGGTGGTGATGGCCAGCGAGGCCGGGCCCGCGCACGCCTCGGTCAGCGTCGCCAACGACTCGATGAAGAAGCTCACGCGGCACCTGCTGGTCGACCACGGCTATCGCCGGCTGGCCTTCGTCGGCACACCGGACGGCTCCCCCGACGTGACGGCTCGCTGGAAGGCGTTCCTCGCCGCGCACAAGTCGGCCCGCCGCAAGCCGCCGGCCGAGCCGGTCCGAGTCGGACTGCAGCAGTCCGACGGCGCCATCGCCGCGGAGCAGTTGCTCGACGGCGACAACCGGCCCGACGCCGTGGTCTGCGCGAACGACGAGACGGCGCTCGGCCTGCTGCTGAGCGCGCTCGGGCGAGGCCTGCGGGTGCCACAGGACATTGCGATCACCGGCTTCGACGACATGCCGATGGCCGCCTTGGTGCGGCCGGCGCTGACGACGATCCGGCAGCCGATCCGCGAACTGGCCGCGACCACGGCCCGGCTGCTGGCCGACCCGCTCGGCCAGCCGGCCGGCGACATCGTTCTACCCACCGAGCTGGTTCTGCGCGGCTCCTGCGGTTGCGGGGGCACGACCTGATCCAGCCGAGCTGAGGGGGGATCGACGGGGGGCACCGCCAACCGTCCGGCCACGGCCGGACACACCCTGAGGAGGACTCCCGGATGACGAGACGACCACGGCCCAGGATACTGACAGCCGCATTAGCGAGTGTGGCGCTACTACTCACCGGATGCACCGGCACCGAAGGGGCCCAGACGTCATCCGCCGGTGACGGGATGATCGACTTCCTCAACTACGGCGACTTCGGTGGCGGCACCACGCCGAAGCCGAATTACAACCCGTACCTCGACGCCACCAAGCTCAGCGCGACCGACTACATCTACGAGAGCCTGATGTACGTCGAGACCTACAGCTGCAAGGCATTGCCGTGGCTGGCGACGTCGTTCCAGTGGTCCGATCCCAAGACGCTGGTGTACGAGCTCCGCGGCGGAGTCAAGTGGAACGACGGCAAGCCGTTCACCGCGGCCGACGTCGAGTTCACCTTCAGCATGCTGAAGAAGTTCGACGTCCTGGACACGCAGGGCGTGTGGACGTTCCTCTCGTCGGTCAAGGCGACCGGTGACAACAAGGTCACCTTCACCTTCAAGCAGCCCGGCGCCTCGGTGTTCACCCAGGTGAGCGGCGTCAAGATCGTGCCGGCCCACATCTGGTCGAAGGTGGCCGACCCGACCACGTTCGTGAACGCGACCGCGCCGGTGGGCACCGGCCCGATGAAGCTGAAGGCGTTCAACCCGCGCCAGCTGGTCGTCGAGCGCAACCCGGACTACTGGCAGGCCGACAAGATCAAGGTCAACGAGATCCGGTTCAACAAGGCCGATGCCGGCGGGCAGGTCGAGCAGCTGAAGATGAGCCGCGGCGAGTACGACACCAACGGCATGTTCGTGCAGGACATCAAGAAGGCGTACGTCGACCGCGACCCCGAGCACCACCACTACTGGTACGCGCCTGGTGGCGTTATCAGCGTCTACATGAACCTGACCAAGGCTCCGTTCGACGACGTCGCGTTCCGCAAGGCGCTGACCACTGCGTTCGACGACAAGCAGGTGATCGACCGGGCCCAGCTCGGGTACGTGACCCAGGCCAGCCAGAGCGGACTCGTCGTACCGGGTCAGAAGGACTGGCTGCCGCAGGGCATCGCCGACGAGGGCCGGATCGGGTACGACGCCGCCGCGGCCGACAAGGCGCTCACCGACGCCGGCTACACCAAGGACGGCAAGGGGCGCCGGCTCGGCAAGGACGGCAAGCCGGTCTCGTTCACCTTCAAGGTCCCCGGCTCGTACGTCGACTGGGTGGCGGCCGCCGACATCCTGATCAAGAACCTGACCGCGCTGGGGATCGAGGTCGAGAAGGAGACGCCGACCCCGGACGCGCACAACCAGGACCGGGCCACCGGCAACTACGACATGATCTTCGGCGTCCACGGCGGCGGGTGCAACATGTACGCCAACTTCGCCGATCCGCTGAACAGCGCCCGGACCGCGCCGATCGGCAAGAAGGCGGCCAGCAACGAGATCCGCTGGCAGGACCCGAAGACCGACGAGCTGCTCGGCAAGCTGCAGGTGTCGCCGGACGAGAAGTCCCAGAAGGAGGCCGTCGCCGGGCTCACCGACATCATGATGAACCAGGTGCCGATGATCCCGATCTGGTACGGCGCCAAGTGGTTCCAGTACGACACCACCAAGGCCCAGGGCTGGCCGAACGAGAAGGATCCGTACGCCGACGGCGGCAACGGGCTCGTCGTACTGACGCATCTCGTGCCGGCCGGGAGCTGACCGGTGCTGTACTTCGTCCGGCGGGCCGGCTTCTTCCTGGCCACCTTGTGGGCGGCGGTGACGCTGAACTTCCTGATCCCGCGGATGCAGCCGGGTGATCCCGCCGAGGCCCTGCTGACGCGGCTGCAGGGCAACACCCAGGCGGTCAACCCGGTGCAACTGGAGGCCATCCGGAAGATGCTCGGCACGCAGGACGGGAATCTGCTGTCGCAGTACTGGGATTACCTCGGCGCGATCTGCCGCGGGGAGTTCGGGATCTCGTACTCGTACTACCCGTACACGGTGACCGACATGATCGGCAGCGCGCTGCCGTGGACGTTGGTGCTCGTCGGCGTGACCCAGCTGGTGTCCTTCGTGGCCGGGACGCTGCTGGGTGCCTGGGCGGCGTACCGGCGGAACTCGCGGGTCGACTCGGTCATCACGCTCGGGTCGACGTTCGTCGGAACGCTGCCGTTCTTCTGGATCGCGCTGCTGCTGATCTTCGTGTTCGCCATCACCTTGAACTGGTTCCCCGAGGGTGGCGGGTACGGCGGTGGCAGCAGTCCGGGCTGGTCGTGGCTGTTCTTCTCCGACGCGTTCCAGCACAGCGTGCTGCCGGCCGTGGCGCTGCTCATCACCGGACCGATCGGCTGGATCATCGGCATGCGCAACAACATGGTCCAGACCCTCGGCGAGGACTACGCCCGGCTGGCCCGGGCGAGGGGCCTGCCACGGCGCCGGATCGCGCTGACGTATGGCGCGCGGATCGCGATCCTGCCGAACGTCACCGGCTTCGCGATCGCGCTCGGCGGGCTGCTCGGCGGCACCGTCCTGGTCGAGACCATCTTCAACTACCCCGGCCTCGGCCGGCTGCTCCTGGAGGCGGTGTCGAACAAGGACTACCCGCTGATGCAGGCCTTGTTCCTGTTCACCACGATCGGCGTCCTGATCGCGAACTTCCTCGCCGACGTGACCTACGGATTCCTGGATCCGCGAGTACGACGAGCGGAGGCCCCATGACGGCGCTTTTGGCCGGGCCTCCGGCACCGGCGGGGTCATGGGGCCTTGGCTCCCGGCCTTCCCTCGTCACTCCAGTCGCTTCGCTCCCTCCACTCCTCAGTCCAGGCCGGGAGGCCCCATGACCACCACATCGGCGAATCTCGACACCGAGGGTGTGCGGGTCACCGCGCTGGCCGCCGGCAGGTCCAGCAAGCTCCCCGGGTGGTTCATCATCCTGTGGCGCAACAACAAGTGCCGGATCGGCATGCTGATGCTGGCGGCGTTCATCCTGGTCGCCGCTTTCGCTCCGGTGATCGCGCCGTACGGACCGCGGGTCGACGAATTCGCGGCGTCCGCGGGGCCGTCAGCCGCGCACTGGATGGGCACCACCGCACGTGGTGAGGACGTCTTCTCCCAGCTCGTGTACGGCGCTCGCACGTCACTCGTGGTCGGGCTGGTGGCCGGCCTGCTCACCACGGTGATCGCGGTGGCCGTCGGCCTCACGGCGGGATATCTGCAGGGCGTGGTCGACGAGGTGCTGTCGTTCTTCATCAACCTCGGCCTGGTGATCCCGGTGCTGCCGCTGATGATCGTGCTGGCCGGGTACGCGCCCGTGAAAGGCCTCGGACTGATCATCATCGTGATCACCGTGACCGGATGGGCGTTCGGCGCCCGGATCAAACGCGCGCAGATCATCACGTTGCGGACCAGGGACTACATCACGGCGGCGAAGTTCGCCGGTGACAGCACGGCCCGGATCATCGCCTTCGAGATCGTGCCGAACATGATCTCGCTGATCGTCGTCGGCTTCATGGGCTCCGCACTCGGCGCGATCGGCGCGGAGTCGGGCCTGGCCTTCCTCGGCCTGGGCGACCCGCAGACGACCAGTTGGGGCACCATGCTCAACCAGGCCAGTCTCGGTGGCGCGCTGACCACCGGTCAGTGGGCCTGGCTGGTGGCGCCCGGGCTCGTGCTGGCACTGCTGATCACCTCGTTCACGCTGATCAACTTCGGCATCGACGCACTGAGCAACCCGCACCTGAGGGAGGACTGAGATGGCGCTGCTGGAGGTCCGCGACCTGAGCGTCACGTACAGCCCGCGCGACTCCGCCGCCGTCCGGGCGGTGGACCGGGTCAGCTTCGACGTCGACGAGGGCGAGTTCGTCGGCCTGCTCGGCGAGTCCGGCTGCGGCAAGTCGACGCTCGGCACCGCCGTACTGCGGCTGCTGGACAAGCCGGCCGCGATCACCGGCGGGACGATCCGGTTCGACGGTCGGGACGTGACCACGACGACCGAGGACGAGCTGCGGTCGCTGCGCTGGGTCGACCTGTCCACCGTGTTCCAGTCGAGTATGAACTCGCTCAACCCGGTGATCACCGTCCGGCGCCAGTTCGCCGACACCTTCGAGGCCCATCCCGATGCCCTGGGCAACGACCTGGACCTCGACGCCCGCGCCGTGGAGCTGCTCGAGATGGTGTCGCTCGACGGCTCGGTGCTGCGCCGGTTCCCGCACGAGCTGTCCGGCGGCATGAAGCAGCGGGTCGCGCTGGCGCTGGCGCTGGCACTCGAGCCGCGGTTCGTCCTGCTCGACGAACCGACCACCGGGCTGGACGTCGTGGTGCAACGCGACATCCTCGACCGGCTGCGCGAGTTGCAGGCCCGGCTCGGGTTCGCCGTGCTGTTCATCAGCCACGACCTCGGCACGGTGATGGAGCTGGCCGACCGGGTGATGGTGATGTACGCCGGGGAGATCGTCGAGGACCAGCCGGCCGCGGAGATGGTGGCACGCCACCTGCATCCGTACAGTGCCGGCCTGCTCGGTTCGTACGCCGACCCGCGCGATGAGGTCGTCCAGGTCGAGTTCATCCCGGGCCGGCCGCCGGACCTGTCGCAGTCGCACTCCGGCTGTCTGTTCGAGCCGCGCTGCCCGGTGGCGGTGGACGCGTGCCGGACCGTGCATCCTGAGCTGCTGCCCGCGCATCGCGGCCAGGTCCGGTGCCTGCTCGTCGAGCAGGCCGGCGACGCTCGCGCCGTACTGGAGAAGGCGGCGGCGCTGCGCCACCGCGATCAGGTGTTCGCCGCCGGTTCATCGGCGGGGATCGATGTGGAGCCGGTGCTCGTGGTGGACGGCCTCAGCAAGATCTACAAGACCCGGCGCGGACTGACCACGACGGTGACCAAGGCGGTGGACGACGTGTCGTTCGCGCTGCGGCCGGGCCAGGTCACCGCGCTGGTCGGCCAGAGCGGTTCCGGCAAGACCACCATCGCTCGCATCCTGACCGGCGTGGAGCATCCGACCTCGGGATCGATCCGGTTCAAGGACGCGCCGGTCGACCACCTGCGACGCCGGGCGCTGCGGAAGTATCGGCGGCACGTCCAACTCGTCCTCCAGGACCCGTTCTCCGCTCTCAACCCGACCCGGACCGTGGCGTACGCACTGAGCCGGCCGCTGCGCAACCACCTTGGTCTGGACCGCGCCCAGGCCCGGGCGCGGGCTGCCGAACTGCTCGAGACGGTCGGGATGAGCCCACCCGAGCAGTATCTGGACAAGCTGCCACACCAGCTGTCCGGCGGACAACGTCAGCGTGTGGTCATCGCGCGGGCACTGGCACCCGAGCCCGAGGTGCTTATCGCCGACGAGCCGATCTCGATGCTGGATGTGTCCATCCGCGCCGAGATCATCGCGCTGCTCGACAGTCTGGTCCGCGACCGCGGTATCGCCATGCTGTACATCACCCACGACCTGCTCAGCGCTCGGCTGCTCGCCGCAGAGGTGATGGTGCTGAACCAGGGCGTGATGGTGGAGCGGGGCCCGACGCTCGACGTGATCGGCGAGGCCAAGGACCCCTACACCCGCAAGCTGCTGGCGGCCATCCCCCGCCCTGGCGGGGGCTCAGGAGCGCCGGTAGTCGCGCGGAGAAACGCCGAAGTGGGCGCGGAACCGGCGTGACAAGTGGAACTCGTCGGCGAACCCGAGCGTCCGCGCGATCTCCCGATGGGTCAGGTCTGTCAGCCGCAGCAGCGTGGCCGCCGTCTGCAGCCGGTGCACGCTCCGGAACGCGGCCGGCGTCTGGCCGACCTGTGCCGCGAACCGGCGCCGGAACGTGTCGTAGCTCAGCCCCGACTCGGCCGCCACGGCAGTCAGGTCCGTGCTCGCGGTGAGGTCGTCGGCCAGCCGGCCCATCGCGTCCACGATCTCCATGCTCAGGTCGGGACTGTCCACGGTGTCGTCGGTGTCGATCAGCCAGTCGGCCAGCGCCAGCAACTGATGCTCCGCGACCCGGCGCGTCCGCGGCGGCGAGCGCAGTACGGCGCGCAATGCCTCGATCGACGGCAGCGGCACCGGGTAGCGCGGACCGGCGCCGGCCAGGTGGGCGAGCGAGTCGAACAGCGGTCCCGTGAAGACGACGAACAGCTCCGTCCACGGCTCCCCCGGATCGGTGCCGTACGTGTGCGGGAACCCGGGCGGCACGATCGTGTGCGCGCCCGGGGTGATCCGCTCGTCACGTCCGTCCGCGTCGCGATAGTTGCCCTCGCCATCGATCAGCACCGACAGCACGTACGCGTCCATCACCCGCAGCGTCGACGACATGATCGGCTCGTCGTCGATCACTTCGCCCGCGAGCACCAGCTGACCGAGCCTGGTCACCGGCCCGTCGGCGATCGCCACGATCGTCCGCTCACCCATGCCCGCGACAGTACCCAGTCGGGCGCCAGAACGTTCATGTCCGGGCCGCACGGAGACATTCTTTGTCCGTCGCCGCCGCCCTAGCGTTTCGGGGGAAGGGACCAGCCGATCGACCGGAGGACTGCACGATGACAACGACCAACCTGGTCACGCGCGAGCACCTGGCACAGTTCCGCGACGAGGGCTATTTCGTACTCGAGCGTGTGCTCACCGACGAGCAGCTCGAGCTGCTGCGCGGCGGAGCGCAGTACTCGATCGACAAGGTCGACGCCGCCATGGACGCGGCCGGCACCGACACGCTCGGCATCAACCACCGGGGCAAGCGGTACTTCAGCAGCATGATCTACCAGGACCGGCCCGAACTACGGCAGTTCCTGTTCAGTGACACGATGGCCGACATCTGCCGGGCGACACTGGGCGACGACGCCTACCTGTTCTGGGAGCAGTACGTGATCAAGGCCGGCGACCCGAACACGGCGTTCGCCTGGCACCAGGACTCCGGCTACGTCCACGAGGACCACGAGCCCTACCTCACCTGCTGGATCGCCCTCGACGACGTCACCGAGGCGAACGGCTCGGTCTACCTGCTGCCGTACTCGCGGTCCGGCATCAAGTCGTACATCAAGCACATCCGGGACCCCGAGCTCAACGACATGGTCTGCTACTTCGGCTCCGATCCCGGCATCCCGATGACCGCGCCGGCGGGCTCGATCGTGGTCTTCTCCAGCATCGTCATCCACCGCAGCGGACCCAACCTGACCGACCGGAACCGGCGCGTGTACATCGCGCAGTACTCCAAGGAGGTCATCCCTTCCAAGGACGGGACGACCGCGCACGGCTCGTTCGACCCCTTCCTCGACGGCGGCCGGATCGTCGCCGATCGCTGACAGAAGTGGGCCCCGGATCGCCTGGTGGGTCGATCCGGGGCCCGGCCGGGGCGCCTACCAGATGGTGTAGGCGAAGGTGGTGCTTCCTGAGGCGCCGCCGCTGTCAGTCGCCGTCACCGTCACCTGGTAGTTGCCGCGGCTGCTCGGGGTTCCCGAGATGACGCCCGCCGTGCTGATCGCCAGCCCGGGCGGTAGTCCGGTGGCCCGGAAGGTGATCGGCTGTCCGGTGCTGGAGGTCGCCCGCACCTGGACCGGGAAGCCCTGCCAGCCGACGAATCCGTACTGGCTGCCCGGGTTCTGGACCGTGACCGTCCCGGTGGACGAGCCGGTGACAGTCAGGCTGTACGACGCCTCGTGGCTGACCGCGCCGGTGCCCTTAACGCTCACCTGGTAGGTCCCGGCCGGTGTCGACGCGGACGTGGCGATGGTCAGCGTCGACGTGGACCCGGAGTCCACCGTCGACGGCGAGAAGGTCGCGGTCGCACCGGTCGGCAGGCCGGTCGCGGACAGTTGGACCGACTGCGCGTCGCCTCGGGTGGTCGTACGAATGGTGGCCTGGACCGAGGAGCCGGCCGCGACGGAGCCGGAAGCCGGGTCGACAGCCAGGCTGAAGTCGCTCCCGGCCGGCGGATCGCCGACTGCCAGCTGCCACAACCCGTACGCCGCCGCGTCGGCACTGCGGTCGAGCACGGTCGCCGCCACGTTCGACGGGTACTTGTCACAGGCCGCGTGGTAGCAGGGGTCGTACGCCGATCCCGCCGTACCGCCCCACTTCTGGGCCTGCGCCGTGGTCTTGCGGGCACTCGCACCGGCGGCGACGCCGCTGGTCGGGATGCCGGCGTTCTTGAACGAGGCGTCGTCGGAGCGGCCGGCGCCCTCGGTGTTCTCCTCCGGCTGCAGGTTCAGGCCGTCGTAGAACGCCTTCAGCACCTTGCCGGTCTCGGTGGTGATGTTGTTGACGAAGTACCCGGCGTTGGTCGACGACACCATGTCGAAGTTCAGATACGCCTTGATCTTCGAGCGGCCGGTCGAGGACAGCTGACCGACGTAGAACTCGGACCCGTTCAGCCCCTGCTCCTCGTCGGTCCACCAGCCGAAGCGGACGTGCTTGACCAGCTCGGGCTTCTGCTGCGCGAGCGCCAGCGCCACCTCGAGGATCGCCGCCGAGCCGGACGCGTTGTCGTTGCTGCCCGGTCCGGCCGCGACACCGTCCAGGTGCGCGCCGAGCATGATCACCTGGTTGGTGTCACCGCCCGGGTAGTCGGCGATCAGGTTGTCCGACGGGTACACGCAGTTCGTGCAACGCTGCTTGACCACGGTGTAGCCGGCATCGCGCAACTTCTGCTCGATGTAGCTCACCGACGCCGTGTAGCCCGCGCTCCCGGCCCTACGGTGTCCCCCGTTGTTGACGGCGGCCGTCTGCAGGGCCGTCAGGTGTGCCTTCACCTTCTCGACGTCGATGTCCGGCACGCCGGCGGGCGGGGCGGCCCCGCCGACGGTGAGCCGGTACGACGCCGTGCGGTCGATGTCGGTGCCGTCACCGGTGACGCGTACGTCGTACGAGCCCTCTGGCGTGCTGGTCGACGTACTGATCGTGAGAGTGGTGGGGTTGCCGGACTGGACCGAGGTCGGCTCGAATGTCGCGGTCGTACCTGACGGCAACCCGGTGACGCTGAAGCGGACGGTCTGGGCCGAGCCGCTGCCGATAACGGTGTTCACGGTGGCGGACGCGCTCTCGCCGGGCTTCACCGAGCCGCTCGCCGGGGAGACGGACATGGTGAAGTCGTTGCTGGTCGCCGTACAGGTCGTCTCGCCGGACTGCGCACCGACGGACACTGCGTCCCAGGCTGCCTTGACCTTGGCGTGCAACGCGCAGCTGCCGTCCAGGTTCTTCGCGGCGGTCAGCGTCGTGCTCCGCCACTTGCCGTAGGACATGTTCGTTGTCTTGCTCAGCATCGCGTTGTAGAAGAGCTTGCCGGCGTCCTTGATCCCGATACCGGTCAGCGTGGTGTTGTTGCAGGTCGGGCTGGCCGGCTTGCCGTTGCCCGGGTTGGTGCCCTCGGCAAGCAGGTAGAACCAGTGGTTCATCGGCCCGGCCGCGGCGTGCACCGAGCTCGGCAGGCTGCTGGAGTTGCAGTCGGGGTGACCGGAGACCTTCGACGGCTGGTACATGTACCGGATCGGGCCGCTGCCGGTCAGGTTGATCTCCTCGCCGACCTCGTAGTCCGGCGCGTCGTTCGGGTTGTTCAGGTAGTACTCGGTCAGCGCACCCCAGATGTCCGCGACCGCCTCCTGCGACGGGTGGCCGGAGATACCGCCCGGCGTCTTGGCGTCCAGGCCGTGACCGTACTCGTGCGCGACCACGTCCGAGGGGGTGATCCAGTTGCGCGCGTTGTTGTAGCCGAAGATGACGCCGTCGGAGTTGTACTGCGAACCCCAGTAGGCGTTCACGTCGTTGAGCCCGACGATGGCGTCGGCCCAGCGGCCCTGACCGTCGAGACCGTTGCGCCCGTACCAGTCCTTCAGCATGTCCCACTGGCCGGCCGCGACGTACATGACGTCGGTGCAGCCGGCTTCCTTGTCGGTCTTCGACGTACTCCCCCAGGT
Source organism: Kribbella sp. NPDC049174 (assembly GCF_043197365.1). NCBI lineage: Bacteria > Bacillati > Actinomycetota > Actinomycetes > Propionibacteriales > Kribbellaceae > Kribbella > Kribbella sp. NPDC049174. The sequence goes on from NZ_JBICSZ010000001.1 coordinate 2,100,517, forward strand.
GTCGTCCGGCCCGGAGAACGTCTGGCCGGTCGAGTAGTCGGCACAGCGCAACGCGGGACGCGCCGGGTCGCTCATCGTGTACGTCGCGCCGGACTGCGTGGTGCCGAACGTCAGGTTGGCGCCGTTCCAGATGCCCGTCCCGGTGCCGGAGGCGGCCTCCTCGATGCTGTGCACGACCTTGCCGGTGCGGGCGTCGACGTACACCTTCTGCCGGCTGAGTTCACCGTGGTCACGGCCCTCGACCCGGGCCTCCCAGGCCAGCACCGGCTTGGCACCGCCGGCGTAGACGACCAGGGTGGGGTCACCGGGCGACGGCTTGCCCTGGTCGATCGCGCGCAGCGCGGCCTTCTTCGCGGCCGCCTTCGAGACGGTCGGAGTGCGGTCCACCGCGATCGGCTGCTGCTGAGCCACGGTCAGGCTCTTGGCGTTGCCTTCGGCATCGGTGGTGACGACGAAGTCGCCGCCGATCACCGGCAGGTCGTTGTACGTGCGCTGATACGCCACGTACTGCAGGCCCCACGGCGTACTGATCTCCTGCTGGCGGATGAACTGGTCTCCGGCACTTGCCTTGAGTTCGGCCACGCGGCCCTCGACCAGACGGTCGGCGGTTCGGATCGCGGCCGCCCGCGGCGTGGCCGGCGGTGGATCGGCGTGGCTGACGGTGGACTGGGCAACGGCGGATCGCGGTCTGGTCGCGACCACGGCCGTCGCGGCGGCGGCGAGACTCAGCACGCAACCGATCGCGACCGCACGCAGGGCTGTGCTTTTCACTGGGGACACTTCCTCACTAGGGCGGTGGGGCGGGGCCCCCGCCATCGACTGAGAGGGCTGCAGTCCGGGCAGTGGATGGCGGGGGCGAGGAGGCCGGGTTCACAGGCAGGCGGATGAACGTCCGGTGTCCTCTGTCCGACGAGATTGACACCTCCATGTGATGGCTGTGACATCCCAGCAGGGCATAGCCTCCGCGCTATGCAGCTCGAACTACGCCATCTGCGGGTGGTCTGCCGGGTCGCGGACAACGGCAGCGTCTCGAAGGCCGCGGCCGCCCTCGGCGTCTCCCAGCCGTCATTGACGGCGCAGCTCCAGCGGATCGAGGAAGCAATCGGCGGACCGCTGTTCGAGCGCGGCCCGTACGGCGTCGCGGCCACTCCCCTCGGCCGACACGTGCTCGGCCGGGCCCGCGCGATGCTCGCGGACATGGACGACCTCGTCGGCTCGACCCGGCGCTACACGAGCGGTGCCGGTCCGCTGCGGCTCGGGTCTGTCCGTTCGGTGATGTTCGGCGCGTGGCTGTCCCGCTTGGAGGAGGTACTGCGGGGTCGCGAGCTCACCACCCAGGTCGATACGTCAACTGCCGTGATCACCGAGATGCTGGCCGCCGACATCGTCGACGTGGCGATGCTCGGGCGGTGTGACGACGCGCATGCGCCGCCGTGTCCGCCGGGGGTGCGGGAGCAGACGATGGTCTCGCCGGAACCGTTCGCGATCGCGCTCCCGGCCGGTCACCGGCTGGTCGATGCGGACGAGGTGAAGCTCGCGGATCTGGCCGAGGACGTGTGGATCTGCCCGCCGGCCGGGAAGGCGGACGGCGATCTGGCGTATGTCCGCGAGGTGTGCGAGATCATCGGCGGGTTCACGCCGAACTTCCGGTACGCCAACCTGGACACGACCGAGATCGAGCAGCTGATCGGCGAAGGCCGCGGTGTCAGTCTCTGTCTGCCGACGGTCCGGGAGATCCCGCGGACCGTGGTGAAACCGCTCGCCGGGCAACCGCTGGTCTGGCGGCGGGCGCTGCGGTGGCGGGTCGACAACGTCGGGCATGAGATGGTCGACGTCATCCATCAGGCCTTCGTGGATGTGTATCGGCAGACCCTCGTCGACAACGCGTCGGTCCGGCCGTGGTGGGACGCGCACCCGGAGGCGCACCCGACAGTGCTCGAGCCTGGCTAATCCCTCGGCGCGTACATGATCACGGCAACGCCGACCAGGCAGATGGCGGCACCAAGGATGTCCCAACGGTCCGGACGGAACTTGTCGACGAGCATGCCCCACGCGAGTGATCCGGCCACGAAGACACCGCCGTACGCGGCCAGGATCCGGCCGAAGTTCGGATCGGGCTGGAACGTCGCGACGAAGCCGTACGCCCCGAGCGCGATCACGCCGCCCGCGATCCACCAGATCCCCCGATGCTCCCGCCATCCCTGCCACACCAGCCAGGCGCCGCCGATCTCCGCGAGGGCCGCCAGGACGAACAGCAGCACCGAACGCAGGACCGTCACGAACGCGCGGCCAGGTCGGTGAAGGGCAGCGGGCAGTCCGGGTTCCCGGCGCAGGTCTCGAGGTCGTCGCACCCGGCGGCGATCCCGGCGCGCAGACTCTCGGCGATCACGGTCAGGTCGGCGATCTTGGCTTCCACGTCGGCCAGCTTCTCCCGCGAGCGCGCCTGCAGTCCGGCTCCCTCGCCGAGACGGTGCCGATGCCTGGCCGCGTCCAGCAGCTCCGACACCTCGGTCAGGGTGAACCCGAGGCGCTGAGCTGCCTTGATCACGCGCAGGGTGGTGACCGCCTCGGCCGGATACAGCCGGTGTCCGCCGAGGCTCCGGTGCGGCTCCTCGAGCAGCCCGCGGCGCTCGTAGTACCGGAGGGTCTGGAGGTTGACGCCCGCGGCGGCTGCGACCTGACCGGAGCGGAGTCCGTCAGTCATGGTCCACTCGGGCGCTGAGCGCATCCAGTACTGCGGTGTGCGCAGGCGGGACGCCGATGCGTAGACGCAGCTGATCGTCTTCGGTTGGTGTGAGCTCGAAGCGGAAGAAGGAGCAGCACTCGGTTTCGCGAGCTGTCAGGTCGAGAGTGGTTGCCTCTGCCTCGGCTGCGAGGGTCAGGTCGAGTGTGGTCGGGTCGACGCGGGTGACGCTCGTGACGTGCGTCGCGAACAGCGCGTCGAACTCCGCCACGCGGAACGGCCGCTCCGCGGTCGGCAGGGTGCAGGCCGCCGGGGCCCAGTTCGTCATCATGCTTCGACGGTAAACCCGTACCTAGGTACAGGATGCAACTACTGGTCCGCCCAGGTGAGGAGGTAGGCGACGGCGCCGAAGGCGACGTGGTCGCCGGCGCGGACGCGGACCGGGGTGGTGATGCGCAGCCCGTTCAGGTAGGTGCCGTTCATCGAGCCCAGGTCGCGCAGCATCCAGCCGTCGCCGACATGCCGCAGCTCGGCGTGAAACCGGGACACGGAGATGTCCGCCATCCGCAGCGTCGCGCCCGGGCCGCGGCCGATCCGGACCGTCGGTGAGCCCTCCGGCGGGAGCGCCAGACCGGGCAGCTGCACCGGTGGCGGTACGACGGCGATCCGCGGAACCCGGGCCAGGAGCTCACGGAACCACCCGACCACCCGGGGTTCGGGCCGGGGCAGATCGCGGGTCGCGGCGGCGAGCTCGCTGCGGCTCTGCGCGCGCAGGACAAACGTCATCCGCCGGATGAAAGTGTCGTGTGACAACCGCCCCGAGCCGGCGCCGTCGCGCAGGATCGCCAGCGCCCGGTCGCGCTCCGCGTCCGACGGACGCGCCCCCTGCACCGGCACCGATGTCATCTCCGCATTGTCGGCGCCGCGCCGGGCCACTGTCCACTGGGCTCCGGGTGGCGGAGTGCCGTCCTGGTAGCCGGCCGGTCGGTGGGTGAGAATGACGGGATGCGACTGCCGATCATGCCGCCGGTGAAGCCCATGCTGGCCAAGCCCGTCAAGGAGATCCCGCGCGGCGAGCTGAGCTACGAACCGAAGTGGGACGGGTTCCGCTCCATCATCTTCCGGGACGGGGACGAGGTGGAGATCGGCAGCCGGAACGAGAAGCCGATGACCCGGTACTTCCCGGAGCTGGTCGAGGCGGTGAGGGCGAACCTGCCGGAGCGCTGCGCGATCGACGGCGAGATCATCGTGATCGGCGAGTCCGGCGACCGGCTCGACTTCGAGGTGCTGCAGCAGCGGATCCACCCCGCCGCGAGCCGGGTGAACATGCTGTCGGAGAAGACACCGGCCCGGTTCGTCGCCTTCGACCTGCTGGCCCTCGGTGACGAGGACTACACCGAGCGCCCGTTCAGCGAGCGCCGTACCGCCCTCCTCGAAGCCCTCGCCGACGTGCAGGCGCCGATTCACGTCACCCCGGCGACGACCGATCACGCGACCGCCGGGCAGTGGTTCGAGCAGTTCGAGGGCGCCGGCCTCGACGGGCTGATCGCGAAACCGCTCGACGGCATCTACCAGCCGGACAAGCGGGTCATGTTCAAGGTGAAGCCGGAGCGCACCGCGGACTGTGTGGTCGCCGGGTACCGCGTGCACAAGAGCGGGCCGGACCGGATCGGCTCACTGCTGCTCGGCCTCTACAACGAGGACGGCACGCTGGCCAGCGTCGGCGTGATCGGTGCGTTCCCGCTCGAACGGCGCAAGGAGCTCTTCCAGGAGATGCAGCCGCTCGTCACCACCTTCGACGAGCACCCGTGGGCGTGGGCGAAGCAGGAGGAAGGCGTGCGTACGCCGCGCAACGCGGAAGGCAGCCGGTGGCAGGCAGGCAAGGACCTGTCGTTCACGCCGCTGCGGCCGGAGTTGGTGGTGGAGGTCCGCTACGACCACATGGAGGGCATCCGGTTCCGGCACACCGCGCAGTTCGTCCGCTGGCGTCCGGACCGCACGCCGGAGTCGTGCACCTACGAGCAACTCGAGGAGCCGGTGAAGTTCGACCTGGCCGACGTACTCACCAGCGCCACGAGCTGATGAGGCCGCTCTACCGGCTCTACACCCGGGTACTGCGACAGCAGTTGGCCGGACTGCCGATGCCGCAGCACGTCGCGATCGTGATGGACGGCAACCGGCGGTGGGCCCGGCAGGCCGGGTACGACGACGTACGGGTGGGGCATCGGTTCGGGGCCGAGCACCTGGATCAGTTCCTCGGCTGGTGCGGTGAGGTCGGGATCCGATGTGTCACCGCGTGGGTGGCGTCGGCGGACAACATGCGGCGGCGTGACTCGGCCGAGGTCGACTACCTGATGCAGCTCACCGAGACGGTGCTGGCGGACCAGGTACGTCGGGATCACCGATGGCGGCTGCATGTCGCGGGGCAGCTGGATCTGTTGCCCTCCTCAACCGCCAACGCGCTGAAGGACGCGGTCGAGGCGACCCGGGATCGAGCGGACGCGGGCGATCTGACGATCGCGATCGGGTACAGCGGCCGCGGTGAGGTCCTGGACGCCGTTCGCGGCATGCTGGACGAGGCGGCGACGTCGGGTCAGTCGCTGACGGACGTCGCGGCGGGGCTGAGCGAGGACGACATCCGGCGGCACCTGTACGTGCCGGATCTGCCCGATCCGGAGCTGGTCATCAGGACGAGTGGTGAGCTGCGGATGTCGGACTTCCTGCTCTGGCAGACGACGCGCTCGGAGATCGCGTTCTGTGATCTCTACTGGCCGGCGTTCCGCGAGATCGACCTGCTCCGGGCGCTGCGCACCTACGGTCGTCGCCGGCTCGACCGCAGTCAGTAACCAACAGATCGTTTGATTCTCACCTTGTGTGGATACGTCAACTATTGACGCAAAGAGTTCACCGAACCGCGTTCTCAGGAGGGCGCCAACCGGGGCCGGTGGGGGCATCATTGGGATATACCGACTGGTACGAACCGGAGGTTGCGAGATGTACGACGTCGTACTGCTCGTTGAACAGGAACTGTCCGAGCCCGACGCGAAACGCGTCGTCCAACTGCACCAGGACATGCCCGAGCCGGTCAAGTACCACGTGCTCGTGCCATGTCACAACGCCGAGGCCGGGGTGGAGGCCTCCATCAGCGCGCTCGGTACCGCCGACCTCTACGGACCGGGGCTGGCCACCCAGCGCCAGGACCTCGCCGAGGCGCAGAAGGCGATCGACACCGAGGCGAAGGGCTGCACCGGGCGCAGCGTGCAACGGCTGCGCGACCTGGGCCAGAACGCGGACGGCGGGATCTCCCACGACCGCCCGATCGACGCCCTGATCGCCACTGTCGACAAGGTCGACGGCCAGGAGGTCATCATCCTGACCCGGCCGCACGTGGTGGCCGAGTTCTTCCACCTCGACTGGACCAACTCCGCCCGCCGCCACCTCGGCGTACCGGTCCTGCACCTGCTGGAGCACGACCCCCAGAAGGCCTCCGCGTCGGAGCGCTAGTGCGGCAGGAGGGCCGCGTAAGTGACACCCGCGACCAGGGTGGCGATCAGCAGCGACAGGCTGGTTCGCAGGGTGTTGTCGCCCACCTTGCCGTAGTGGCGGCCGTCCTCGGAGTGGTAGGCGAGTTTGTAGCCTGCGAAGCCGGCGGCGAGGACCAAGGCCAGCTTGATCATGGTTCCCTCCCCTGATGCGTCAGCATCACGGTACCCCTAGACACCTGCGGCAGTACCGGTCTCGGTGAACTGGGTGCGGTAGAGGTCGGCGTACTCGCCGCCCTGGGCCAGCAGTTGCTCGTGCGTGCCGCGTTCGACGATGTTGCCGTGGTCAACGACCAGGATCAGGTCGGCGTTGCGCACCGTGGACAGCCGGTGCGCGATCACCAGCGACGTACGCCCCTCCAGCGCGGTGTCCAGGGCCCGCTGTACGGCGACCTCCGACTCCGAGTCGAGATGCGCGGTGGCTTCGTCCAGCACGACGATGCGCGGTGCCTTCAGCAGCAACCGGGCGATCGCGAGCCGCTGGCGTTCGCCGCCGGACAAGCGGTGACCGCGATCGCCGACGACCGTGTCGAGACCGTCGGGCAGGGACGACACCAGCTCCCAGATCTGTGCGGACTTGAGCGCCTCGATCATCTCGTCGTCGGTCGCCTCCGGCTTCGCATAGGCGAGGTTCGCCCGGATGGACTCGTGGAACATGTGCGCGTCCTGGGTCACGTACCCGATCGCGTCATGCAACGACCGCAGCGTCACGTCGCGGACGTCGCTCCCGCCGATCCGGACCGCGCCACCGGCGACGTCGTACAGCCTGGCGACCAGGTTGGTGATGGTGGTCTTGCCCGCGCCGGACGGCCCGACCAGGGCGACCATCTGACCAGGGCGGACGACGAAACTGATGTCCTCGAGAACCTGTGCGGACACCCGCTTGTCCAGCACCGCCACGGACTCCAGGCTCGCCAGCGAGACCTGCTCGGCGGTCGGGTAGGAGAACGCGACGTGGTCGAACTCGACACTCGCGGCATCCTCCGGCAGCGGGCGGGCCTCGGGCGCGTCCTTGATCATCGGTTCCAGGTCGAGCACTTCGAAGACCCGCTCGAACGACACCAGCGCGGTCATCACATCGACCCGAACATTCGACAGCGCGGTCAGTGGACCGTAGAGCCGGCCGAGCAGCGCGACCAAGGCGAGCAGCGTCCCGACGGTCAGCGCCTCCTGGACGGCCAGGTTGCCGCCCACGCCGTACACGAGGGCCGTCGCCAGTGCGGCGACCAGAGTCAGTGCGGTGAAGAACACCCGGCCGAGCATCGCGATCCGGATGCCGAGGTCGCGGACCCGGCCGGCCCGCTCGCCGAAGCCCTCGTTCTCCAGCTCGGGCTTGCCGAACAGCGTCACCAGCAACGCTCCCCCGACGCTGAACCGCTCGGTCATCGCGGTGGACATGTCGGCGTTGAGCTGCATCTGCTCCCGCGTCAGCGCGGCCAGCCGACGGCCCAGGACGCGGGCCGGGATGAGGAAGATCGGCAGCATCAGAATCGCCACCACGGTCAGCTGCCAGCTCAGCACCAGCATCGCGCCGACCACGAGGATCAGGCTGATGATGTTCGACACCACGCCGGACAGCGTCGAGGTGAACGCCTGCTGCGCACCGATCACATCGTTGTTGAGCCGGGACACCAGGGCGCCGGTCTGGGTCCGGGTGAAGAACGCGACCGGCATCTGCTGGACGTGCCCGAACACCTTGGTCCGCAGGTCGAAGATCAGCCCTTCCCCGATCCGGGCCGAGAACCAGCGCTGCATCAGGCCGAGGGCGGCCTCGACCACCGCGAGCAGGGCGACCACCAGGGCCAGCGCGGTGACCAGACCGCCGTTGCCCTTGATGATGCCGTCGTCGACGATCTTCTTGAACAGCAGCGGCGAGGCGATCACCAGGAAGGCCGAGACGATCACCAGCAGCAGGAACCAGGTGATGTGCCACCGGAACGGCCTGGCGAACCGGACGATGCGCCGCAACGTCCCCTTCGCCAGCTTCTGCCCGGCGACGGACGCGTCCTGCCGGCGCCAGCCGTAGGCACCCATGCCCATACCGCCGCCCATGGGCCTCATGCCTGACATCCGGTCCCTCCCTGCTCTTCTCGTTCAACGTTGACAACACGTTCGCTCGTCCCGAACTTCCCGCCCGCGGTGTCGCGCAACCCATGGTTGCATATCGGCGCGGAACGCCGTACTGTCATATGCAACCAAAGGTTGCGGATGACAGGAGACGTGGGATGGGACAGCGAAGCATCGATCGGGAGATCCACATCGACGCCGCGCCAGAGGTGGTCTACGAGGTCGTCAGCACACCGGAGCATCTGCGCGAGTGGTGGCCGGACGAGGCCGAGTTCGACGCGGCACCCGGTGCCGCCGGCACCCTCGCGTTCACCAACCGGCCGGACGGGAAGGTCGTGCCGCTGACCGTGGTGGAGGCGGATCCGCCGCGACGGTTCTCCTTCCTGTGGACGTACCCGTTGGACGAGGTCGCGACGCCGGCCAACGCGTTGCTGGTGACGTTCGACCTGCTGCCGAAGGGTGCGGGCACGGTGTTGCGGTTCTCCGAGACCGGATTCGACGAGTCGGGCGCGTCCGACGAGGTGTTCCGCGACCACATCACCGGCTGGGACTACTTCCTCCCCCGCCTGGCGCCGTACGTCGACCGGCTGGTGTCGACACCATGAACGTCTCCATCGACGACGAACTCTGGTCGGCGGTGGGAGATCCAACCCGGCGGCGGATGCTGGACCTGCTGCTGGCCGGCAACGGAGGTACGGCGACCAGCCTGAGCGACCAGTTGCCGGTCACCCGGCAGGCAGTCGCAAAGCACCTCGGCGTACTCGACCGGGTCGGTCTGGTCCAGGTCACTCCGTCCGGACGGGAACGCCTCTACACGGTTGACGAGGCCCAACTCGCCCGGGCGGTCGCCCAACTGTCGACGGTCCGGGACGCCTGGGACGGCCGGCTCGAGCGCATCAAGCGGATGGCCGAAGCGATCCAGGAGCGCCGGCCGAGCTGACCCCATCACGACATCACCGTCGCCACGACCGTGGCGACGCGATCACCCCTGCCCGCATGCGGGCGCTGGAACGAGAAAGAGGTACCGAAATGGTCGACATCCTGCACAGGATCGGCGTCACGGCATCACCCAAGGACGTCTACGCGGCCTTGACCACCATCGACGGACTGGCCGGCTGGTGGACCGAAGACACACACGGCGACCCAGAGGTCGACGGCGTGATCCAGTTCCGCTTCGCCGGCGCGGGCGGTGAAGGGTTCGACATGTTGGTCCTGGAGTCGAAGCCGGACGAGCTCGTCCGGTGGGAGGTCGTCGACGGACCAGGCGAGTGGATCGGCACCCACGTCGCTTTCGAGCTCTCCCAGGTCGACGACTGGGCGATCGTCTTGTTCAAGCACGAGGGCTGGAAGGAACCGGTCGAGTTCATGCACCACTGCAGCACCAAGTGGGCCAGCTTCCTGCTGAGCCTGAAGAAGTACGTCGAAACCGGCAAGGGCGACCCGTCGCCGAACGACGTGGAGATCAGCAACTGGCCCTAGGGTGCGTCTCTCAATTCCCTGCAGTAGCGAGCAGGTGCTCGGCGGAGTGCAGCGCAAGGCGGAGGGCGAGGCTCGGAGTGGGGTTCTCCGTGCCTCGCCCTCCAACGCGGCGATGTGCCCGCCGAGCGCCGCGCAGCACGCAGGGAATTGAGAGACGTGCCCTAGCCCACCGGGCCGGAAGGCCCGACGGTCAGCCGAGGCTTGCCAGGAGCTCCTTCAGACGGCGCTCCTGGGCCTCGCGCTCCGCCTTCAGTTGCTCCTCGTAGGTTCGATCCGCCGCACCCAGCAGCAGCGCCTTCGTCTCGCGGACCGCCCCGGCGAGCGGCGTCAGCAGTGCGTCGGACAGGTCCTTCACCGTGCCGGCCAGCTCTTCCGGCGGTACGACGATGTTCGCCAGACCAAGCTCCTTAGCCTCGGCCGCCTCGACCCAGCGTGACGTCGCGCAGATCTCGAGTGCGCGGGAGTAGCCGACCAGTTGGACGAGCGGCTGGGTCCCGCCCAGATCGGGGACCAGACCGAGCGCGGGCTCGCGCATGCTGAAGCGGGCGTCCGGCGTCACCACCCGCAGGTCACAGGCCAACGCCAACTGGAATCCGGCACCCACCGCGTGCCCTTGCACCGCGGCGATGCTGACGATCTCCGGGCGCCGCAGCCAGGAGAAGCCGGCCTGGAACGCGGCGATCAGCTCGTGGACCTCCGCCGTCGGCTTGGCGCCGAGCGTGAGCAGCGGCTCCTCGCCGTCGGCGTTCTCACCCATGATGAGCCGCCGGTCGAGTCCGGCCGAGAACGACGGCCCCTCGCCCGACACGACGACCACGCGGACCTCGGGTGGCACCGTCGTACCGAAGTCCGCCAGGGCCCGCCACATCGCCGGAGTCTGTGCGTTGCGCACCTCCGGCCGGTCCAGCACGACCCGCGCCACCGGCCCGTCCACCGTCAACCGCAGTCCCAGTTCCGTCATGGCAGGAACATACTCCGGAGTAACTAAGCTAGCGACACCAGGTCGGCGTAGTCGTTCGACCAGAGGTCCTCGACACCGTCAGGCAAGAGCAGAACCCGCTCCGGTTCGAGCGCCTCGACCGCGCCCTCGTCGTGGGTGACCAGCACGATCGCACCGGTGTACGAGCGGATCGCGTTCAGCACCTCGGCCCGCGAGGCCGGGTCCAGGTTGTTGGTCGGCTCGTCCAGCAGCAGCACGTTGGCCGCCGACACGACCAGCGTCGCCAGCGCGAGTCGCGTCTTCTCGCCACCGGACAGCACCCGGGCCGGCTTGTCCGCGTCGTCCCCGGTGAACAGGAACGAACCGAGCACGCTGCGCGCCTGCGTCTCGTTGAGATCCGGCGCCGCGGTCTTCATGTTCTCCAGCACGGTCCGGTTCACGTCGAGGGTCTCGTGCTCCTGCGCGTAGTACCCGAGCTTGAGCCCGTGCCCGTCGATCACCTCGCCGGTGTCGGACGTCTCGATCCCGGACAGCACCCGCAGCAGCGTGGTCTTCCCGGCACCGTTCAGTCCCAGTACGACGACCCGCGAGCCCCGGTCGATGGCCAGGTCGACGTCGGTGAAGATCTCCAGCGAGCCGTACGACTTGGACAGCTCGCGAGCCATCAACGGCGTCTTGCCACACGGTGCCGGCGTCGGGAACGCGATCTTCGCGACGCGGTCAGTCCTCCGCTCGCCCTCGAGCTCGGACATCAGCCGCTCGGCCCGCCGCAGCATCTGCTGGGCCGCGGCCGCCTTGGTCGCCTTGGCGCGCATCTTGTTCGCCTGGTCGACCAGCTGGCCGGCCTTCTTCTCCGCGTTCGCCCGCTCCCGCTTGCGGCGCCGTTCGTCGGTCTCCCGCTGGGTCAGATACGCCTTCCAGCCGACGTTGTAGACGTCGATCTCGGCCCGGTTCGCGTCCAGGTGGAAGACCCGGGTGACGGTCTCCTCGAGCAGGTTCACGTCGTGGCTGATCATGATCACGCCACCGCCGTACGACTTGAGGAAGTCGCGCAGCCAGACGATCGAGTCGGCGTCCAAGTGGTTGGTCGGCTCGTCCAGCAGCAGCGTCTCCGCCTGCGAGAACAGGATCCGGGCCAGCTCGACCCGGCGGCGCTGACCACCGGACAGCGTGTTCAGTGGTTGCCCCAGCACCCGATCCGGCAGTCCGAGGTTCGCCGCGATCCGGGCCGCCTCCGCCTCGGCCGCGTAACCCCCGGCGGCATGCAGATCCGCCTCGGCCCGCTCGTACCGCCGCATGCCTTTCGCGCGGGTCTTCTCGTCCGCGCTGGCCATCGACTTCTCCGCACTGCGCATCCGCCGGACAACCTCGTCCAGGCCGCGGGCGGACAGGATCCGATCCCGCGCCAGTACTTCGAGATCACCCGTGCGCGGGTCCTGCGGCAGATAGCCGATCTCACCGGAGGAGTTCACCGAGCCGCTCGCCGGCAGCCCCTCGCCGGCCAGGATCTTGGTCAGCGTGGTCTTGCCGGCGCCGTTCCGGCCGACCAGACCCACCTTGTCGCCCGGCCCGACCCGGAACGAGGCAGGTGCCAGCAACTGACGGGCGCCCACACGGACCTCGAGGTTGGAGACAGTGATCATCGCGGGGCAGGCGTCCTAAGGCTCGAGGGGCGGTCGGGGTCGGTCTGTGGCGGGTCGGCAGCACTGCGTCACGACACGGCAGGAATCCCCGCACCGAGGTCTAGTGTAAGTGCACTGACGTCCTCCCCTCCGCGAAGGATGGGGATTCCAACTGCTCCGCGGAGGCAGCGTGTCGAGGTTCACGCTTCGGCGAGACCCGTACCGGCGTCGCTCGGCGTGCACTGACGGTCCCTTGTCGCTGCGTGAGGGTTGGGTACAGACGGAAGCGGGACATGTCGCCCACTCAGTCAGCCGGGACCGACAGTCCCAGATCCCCGAAGGGAGGGAGTCGCGGGACCTTCTCGCTCTGAAGGGCAGAACTCTCCTGCGACAACTCAGGTGAAATTCAATCCGGATGCGGATCTCGACACCAGTGGGGTCGAGGACACCCGCGGTAGTGGCGGTGGCGGCGGCGGATTGCTGCCCGGCGGGACGATCCCGATCGGTGGCGGGATCGGCGGCATCATCCTGCTCGTGGTGATCCTGCTGCTGAACGGCGGTCTGCCGGGCGGTAGCGGGAGCAGCGAGGAGCCGACGGTGCGCAACACCGCGGCCGGCAACCTGGATTCGTGCAAGAAAGGCACGGACCTGCAGAACAACCCGGACTGCCGGTTCGTCTTCTACCAGAACTCGATCGAGGGCTTCTGGGCGGCCGAGCTGCCGCGCCGGGGCAAGAAGTACACCCGGGCACCCATGCGGGTGTTCGACGGCTCCGTCAGCACCGCCTGCGGACCGGCGACCAGCGCGGTCGGGCCGTTCTACTGCCCGGGCGACAAGCGCGTGTACCTGGACCTCGGGTTCTTCCAGACGCTGCAGACCGAGCTGGGCGCCAAGGGCGGCAACTTCGCCGAGGCGTACGTCGTGGCACACGAGTACGGCCACCACATCCAGAACCTCTACGGCATCCTCGGCCGGATCAAGACCCGCAACGGCCCCACCTCGGACGCGGTCCGCTCCGAGCTCCAAGCCGACTGCCTGGCCGGCATCTGGACCAACCACGCCACCACCGTCCCGGACAAGGACGGCGACACCTTCATCAGCGGCCTCACCGAGGACGACATCGCCCGCGGCCTCGACGCCGCCGCGTCGGTCGGCGACGACCGCATCCAGGAGAAGACCCAGGGCCAGGTCAACCCGGAAAGCTTCAGCCACGGCACCGCCGAACAACGCATGAAGTGGTTCAAGACCGGCATGGACTCCGGCGACATGACCGCCTGCGACACCTGGGCGGCCAGCTCGCTCTGACGTTCAGAACGCACAAACCGCCCGTACTCGTGGTGAGTACGGGCGGTTTGCTTTGCTGTCAGGCGACCGCGGCCGGGCGGTGGTAGCCCGGGAGGAGCTCGTCGACCAGGGCGTCCGTCTCGGCCTCGGGGCCGCGGGGGCCGCCGTGGCGGGTCAGGGCGGCGTACATTTGGCTGGCCACGTTGGTGACGTCGGCCGACGTACCGAAGTGAGCGGCCAGGCGCAGGGTGGCTCGCCAGAGTTCCTCCGAGGCCGGCGAGAAGCTGAGACCGGTCTGGAGCGCCGTGCGGGCCAGGTTGCCGTCGTTGTGGCTGAGCGAAGCCTCGGCCAGTTTGAGTGCGGCGTCGACCACCGCCTCCACCATCCGGCGCTCGATACCCGACGCGGCGAGCCACGAGTAGCGGCCGGCCGGCAGGCTCGACCAGGCCGGGCCGTGCACCAGGCTCAGCGCCGTCGACAGCGGACCCCGCGGGTCGTCCATCATCGTCGCCTGCTTGGCCAGCGTGCGGAACACGTCCCAGTCGACCCGGACGACGCTGCGGTTCAACATCCAGCGACCGGACTCGTCGGCGTACATCGCGTCGACACCGACCCAGCGGCGGGTGTGCTCGAGGGCCGCGTCCCGCAGCTCCTCGCTGATGCCGCGCGGCCAGATCGCACCGGCCAGCACGTTCGGGTGTACGCCGTAGTCCTGGCTGGCCAGGAACGCGATGATCTCGGTCGACAGCTGCACCCGGCCGTCCTCGATCCCGCCCCGGGCGTCCACCTCGACCGGCCCGAGCAGGTCCACCTCGACCGGTGCGGGCAGGCTGAGATCGGTGGTGGAGAACTCGTACGCCGGCATGTCCTGCTCGGCCCGGCGCTTGTCCAGCGAGTCGGACTCGGCCGCCTCGAACAGCCCGACCAGATCGGCGAACTGGGTCGGATCGATGCTGTGGGCATCGACCTCGAGCCCGAGCAGCCGGCACACGGCCTGGTTCTTCTCGTCCACCACGAACCGCCACGGCGAGCTGATCACGTCGCCGACCACGACCACGGCGATGGTGCGCCGGTGGTCCGCGGCCAGCCGGTTCAGCTGGTCCTGCTCCTCCGGCGACGGTGGCGCGGACACGAAGATGATCTCCGCGCCCCACAACGCCGCGTCCGGATAGGCCATCCGGGCCTCGGCCACCGAGCTCAGGTTGCGCCGCCCACAGGCCTGCACCTGTGCCTCGGTCCGACGGGTGACCTCGGCGATCGCGTCGTCGAGCCGGACCCAGTAGCTCAGCCGGCTCGGCGACAGCGAGGACAGGTCGTCGCCGAACCCGACCATGCTGACGTGCGCACCCTCCGACCACAGGTTGGTCGCCAGCTCGACCGCGAGCGAACCCACCACATCGCGGGACGGGTTGTTCACCCCGCCGAAGCTGACGATCCCGTTCGCGGTGTCCAGGTCGACCAGCACGGTCGCGCCGTCGGCGTTCCGCCCGATGGTGACCAGCGTCGGGTACGGCGCCGGCGCGGTGACCTCACCACTCGGTGCGTAGGCCCGGCGGAGCGTCCAGCGGGTGCCGTCGGCAATGATCTGCCACGGCGCCGGCGGCGGGGTCTGGGCCTCGTACGGGTCGAGCACGAGCGTCAGCGCGCGGTCCGTCACCAGCGCGGCGACGACCTTCGGCATCGGCCGGTTCGCCTGGGTCATCTCGGCACCGAGCTGCCGCAGCGTGTTGTCGACGAACTGAGCGGTCGGAATGTCCGACGCGAGTCGCAGGCCGACCTCGGTCTGCCGGTGCCCGGCCGACTTCGGGCCGGGACCCAGCGCCCAGCCGCGCCGCCGCTTCAGCGCCAGCGCGAGACCGGCCGCGAGCAGAGTGGCGCCGAAGCCGTAGATCCCGGCCTGCGTCGCATCGAAGCCGTCGTCGACCGCGACCGGAACCGGCTCGGGCACCTTGGTGCCGCCGGCTGCCGGGTCGCCCGGCTCGGACTGCGTCGTCCCTGGACCGTGCGGCTCGACCGAGATGCCCGGCTCGCCCGGCTTCACGTTCTTCGCACCAGGGTCCTTGGTCGCGCTGCCGATGCTGATCGACGAACCCGCTTCGGTGCCTTGCTCGGACCAGCGACTACCCGGACCCGGCTGGGTCTTGGTGCCGGTCGTCGTACCCGTGCCGGTGGTGGTCTTGGTGCCCGTCGAGGTGGAGGTCTTGGTGCCGGTCGACGTCGTCGTCTTGGTGCCGGTCGTCGTACCCGTGCTGGTGGTGTGGTCGATCTTCACCCGGACGGTGTGCACGCCCGCGCCCTTGGCGTCGGCGGGCAGGCGGACCTGCCAGCCCGGCAGGATCAGGTCCGGGTTCGTCAGCCGGCGGCCGTCTGGCTGCAGCTTGTTCTTGTTGAGCTCGTAGATCTCCTTGTAGCGGCGACCCTCACCCAGATACCGCTCGGCGATGTCCCACAGGCAGTCGTAGTTCCGGCCCTGCGGCGGGCGGACCTCGGTGTACTTGATCACCTGGCCCTTGTCGTCGCTGTTCGTCCGTACGCCGGTGTGCGTGGTGCTGGTCTGGTTGCCGCTGAGAACCGAGCTACGCGCCTCCGTCTGACGGAAGGTGTCACGCGACCCCTGGTCCCCGTCCTGGGTCGCGGTCGCGACCGTCGGAGCGCCCGTGTGGGTGGTGGTCACGGCGTTCGCGACCGGCAGGCTCACACTCGCGGCGGCGCCGATCAGGACGACGGTGGAGATCAGCCGGCGGGCCAGGCCCTGCGAGCCACCGCCGAGTGGGATGCGTGGCGACAGACCATGGCCGCGGATCTCGGCCACCGCCTCCGCGATCAGGCAGACGACGAAGTGCAGCCAGGCGATCCAGATGACGACCGCGATGATGCCGAGAACGGTCTCGATGCTCAGCTCGCTGAACAGGACGTCGCGACTCGGCATCCGCTCCGGCCACGGCGTACCGAAGAACCGCAGCAGCACGTACGGGACACCGCCGACGATCGCCAGGATCGCGAGCAGCGCGACAAAGCCCTTCAGCCGGTCCGCGCCCGGACTCCCCGACCGCCGCTGCGGCAACCGCGCCGCCTGCACCGGCTCATTCGTCTTCACCATCGTGGTCCCTCCAGGTCCCCACCGTTACCCACCGATCGCCTGCACTTCCTGCACCGGCAACCGCTGCACCGCGTTCACGTTGGCCCGGCCGATCGCCACCCAGCCGCCGCCGACCCAGTACGAAACCTCCCAGGTGATCGTCAGCTTCACGGTGTACATACCGTCCGGCTGGTTGGCGCTGGACCGCTGGTAGATGTGCTTGCACGTGCTCATCTGGTTGTACGGGTCTTTGGTCTCGTCGTACCCGTCGGCGTCGTCGATCGGCGTCGCGCCCATCATGCAGGTGAACGGCTCCGACCCGTCGCCTGGATCGACCTTCATCGCCACGACCATCCCGCGCATCGTCAGGTTGTGCGTAGGGTCGTAGAACCCGCTGTCCAGGTCGTTGCCTGTCGCCGGGTCGTTCGGGTCGTTGTGCAGAACCAGCGAGCTGTCGGCCGTGAGCGAGAAGTAGGCCGGCACGTTGACCCGGGGCGTGAACGTCGGCTTGACCTGCAGCGCCGGCGGCGGGTACTGGCTCTCGAAGCGCCACCAGAACTGTTCCATGTAGTCCGGGAACGGGCACTGGGCGCGCTCGGCGTCGTTCACCGGGATGTACGCGCGCTCCAGATGTGCGCGGTCGCCACCGTTGTAGGTGTTCAGGTTGTAGTCGGTGATCGTGATCCGCATGACCCAGGTCTTGCCCTCGGGTGCCTGCGGCAGGTGGATCCCCTTCGGGATGTCGAAGTCGCGGCACGGGATGAAGGGCCGGCCGTTGAGCTTCTGCCGCCAGGTCTGCGGAGGCGGTCCGTCGCCCGGGATGTAGTACTTTCCGGAGCTGCAGTACGCGCCGAAACCGATCGAGTTCACATACATGCTGCAGACCCGGTTGCCGCTGTGGATCGTGTCCGCGGCGGCCGTCGTGGCGGGGACGGTCATCACCAGTGCGAGTACGGCGCTCAGGACCACCAGTCCACGGCCCACTCGGTTGCGCATCCTCACTCCCCAGACTCGACTGTCCGCAGATTATCTTCGACCAGGGGCATCATGCCCGTTGCTCTGTGCCTCGTCACCTTTTCGGAATGTGTAAGATCCAGTTCTGCTCTAGGCCGGATAGTTCACCCGTGCGCAGCTGACGCCCTTGGACGGCGCCACCCGGTATGGCAACCACCCGAGGCCGGTCCTGATCATGTCGATGACCCACGGCGAGCCCTTCGGCGCGACCACCGTCCACTGCTTCGCCTTCGGATTCCAGTACTCCGTGGTCTGCGAGCGGCAGGTCTTCACCCGGACCGTGCCGTCCGACTGGCGCTGGGCCCCGATGACGACCACGCTGCCCGGCGGGCGCATCACCCAGCCGTTGCGCTGGGCATCGACGATCGCCTGGGACGTGTCGGCGTAGAAGAAGGACGGGAACGACTTCTTCAGGATGCTGTCGTCACGGGCAACCAAGGCCTGGAAGTACAGCGGGTAGCTCTGCACGAGGCCTTGGACGGCGGGATTCGAGCTGTAGTTCCCCGCAACGACGACGACCTGCGCTTTGGGCTGAGCGGTCGTGGTGGTCGACGAGGGTTGGGAAGGTGCCGCGGTCGGCGTGGTGGCGCCGGCGGTGGGCGTGCTCGAGGTGGTGGTGCCGGAGCCGCCGGGGTCGTCGACCGGGACCGGGCGGCCGCCGTCGTTGGGGTTGCTGCCGCCGCAGCCGGTCAGGACGAGCACGCCGGCCAGTACGGCCGCGGGGAGGGCGAGGCTTCGCACGGTTGACATTCCTTCAGGGCTCTAGCGGCTCGGCGGGAGGGAGTTCTGCGGGGGCTGGACGCCGGCCGGCGCTCCCCCGCCGGGTGGCGCGGTGCTCGAGTTCGGCGGCCCCGGCGGTTCCGTCGAGGTGGACGGGTTGGACGGATCGGGCGACGGCGTGATACTCGGCGTGCAGCTCGCCGGGAAGGGCAACGGCTCGAGCGTCCACGTCGGCGTCGGCGAGCCGATGGTCCATTCCGGGCAGGGAAGGTCCAGCGTCGGCGGTACCGCGGTGCTGATCGGCGCGCCGGGATCATCGGGCGACGTCTCCACCACGATCGGCGGGATGGTGGGGCTGTCGTCGGACTTCTTGACGCCTTGTTCGGCGTGGGCGGTGCCGATGCCGGAGGCTTTGAGGCTGGTCTTGCCGATCAGGCCGAGGAACGTCGTCTTGTTGTCGATGGCGACCCGGATGTCGACCTGGTCGACGGTGAGTTTGGTGGGGGCGCACGAGGTGACGGCCGGGTCGTTGGAGGAGACCTGGGCGCAGAAGGCGGCGATCGCGGTCGCGGCCTTGGCGGTGTCGATCTTCGCCTCGGCGGTGTTCAGCTGGATGCTGGCCGCGCCCACCCGGGCCGCCTCCTGGGCGTAGCCGACCGCGCGGGAGCGGGCGCCGAGCTGCCGGCCGCCGTCGATCACCAGGCCGGCCAGGGTGAAGATCATCACCGCCAGGATCGCCACCGCGGGGCTGAGCGCACCGCGGCCGATCGTCAGCCGGTGGTTGCCGGGGGCATCGATCCGGAGGAACTCGACGACCCGGGAACGGCGGTCACGAGCCATCGCGAACACCTCGGTACGGGTCGACCGACGAACTGAAGCGCTTGGTGATCTTGGTGTCGCCGCCGATCCCGAGCAGGCCGAGGTCGCGGTAGTCGATCGTGCAGGTGACCTCGACCGACAGCGGCGTACCGGCGGCGAAGGCGGTGGTGATGGTGCCGCTCGCGGTCTCCTTGCAGGACTTGAACGCCTGGCTCATCGTCCGGTTCACCGCGTCGTCGACGCGGCCCTGGGCCTCGCCGAGGGAACGCGCCTGGCTGGCCGACCGGGCGCCGTCGCGGGCCGCGCTCTCCAGCAGCGACGAGGTCTGGAAGTACCGTCCACAGGCCAGTAGGAACATGAACAGGATCAGCAGGATCGGCGCCAGCACCGCCAGCTCCAAGGCCATCGTGCCCTGCTCGGTCGGCTTCCGATGCCGCCCGGCCGTGCGGATGTAGCGCACGACCGGCCGGGCATGCCGGGGTGCGCGACGGATCCCCAGCGTCCGCTCCATGTCCTCACTCACTTGTCGTCGGCCTCGAACTGCTCGATCGGCCCGGTCGCGGTCCGCTCCACGTGCAGGGTCAGACCGGGGACGAGCGAGACGGTGTCACCGGTCACGGTGAACGAGACCATGCCCTCGGGATTGTTGTACGACGGCGCCTTCACATCGGCGTTCTGCAGCGTCGTACCGCCGAGCTGCTGCGCGTACGCCTGGATGTCGGCCCGGACCTGCTCGCCCACCCCGGTCGTGTAGACCGGCGGCTGGACCAGCCGCAGCCGCGAAACACCTTCCTGGGCTGCGTTCAGCGCGACCGATCGCCCGTACAGCCACAGGGCGGTCTGGATCGACATGAAGATCAGCGCCAGGATCAGTGGTGCCAGGATCGCCAGCTCGAGTGAGGTGGCACCCCGCTCCGTCCGCGGCCGGTGCACCAGGGATCAGCCGTTCTCGATCTCGCTGGTGCGCTTGTCGATGACGCGGCGGACCACCAGGCCGATCGCCAGTGCGGCGGCGACCAGGATGGCCGAGATGATGGCCCATTCCAGCGCGGAGGCGCCGAGCTGGGTCCGTCCCTGCCGAGCCCGGGCCCGTTGGGTGTGGGCCCGCGCCACCGCGTAGCCGGCCATCGCGCGCCAGAACTGCAGTTCCGAGTTCATCCGAATGCCTTCCCAGTCATGAGGCCCATGGCGGGCCTCAGTATGCCCTGTACGACGGACAGATTCGTCCGCCGGATCCCTTACCCACTTCAGTTCCCCAGGATCGCGATTCCGGCGGGGAAGCCGAGGAACAACATGAACGCGGCACACATGACCAGCTGAGCGACCAGCATCGACTGGGACCGCTCGCCGGCCTTGCCTTCCACGTCCGCGAGTTCCTTGCGCCGCAGCGACGCCGCCCGGGCCAGCAGCGAGGCCCGGATCTTCGCGCCCTCGTCACCGGCCAGTGCCAGCGCCGAGGCCAGGTCGCGCAGTTCCTCGACGCCGAGGTCCTCGCCCAGCCGGGCCATCGCGTCCCACGGCGTGATACCGATCAGCCGGGCGTTCGCCAGCGCCTGCCGGATCCTGGCCATCGCCCAGTGGTCGCCGATGGTGGACGCCGTCATCAGCGCCTCCGGCAGACCGCGGCCGCCGGCCAGGTTCATCGCGACCAGGTCGAGGAAGCTGCCGACCACGTGCCGGAAGTCGCGCCGCCGTGCCTCCGCCTCCTGCCGCAACGCCAGGTCGGGCAGGAAGAACGCGAACGCCATCGCGGCCAGCGTCACGATCAGCGGGGTCGCGCCGGGGGCGCCGAGCCCGAGCATCGAGAACAGGAACAGCACGATCGGGATGAAGATCATCGCGCCGAGTGCGAAGAACACCTTGGTCGCGAGCATCGCGGCGAACTGCTGGTTCATCACCGCGAGGTCGCGGCGCAGTTTGCCGAACGCCCAGCCACGCGCGTTCGCCTCGAACTCGAGCCGCCGCCCGAGCGAGGCCCGGGCCTTGTCCAGTCCGCCGAGCACCCGCTCGCCGGCCGCACTCGCGGTCGCGGCGTGGGCGTACCCGGTCCGCCCGGCGTCGATCCGGGCGATGGTGGACAACACGTTCGCGGACGGCTTGATGAACATCCGCATCAGCAGGTACGCGCCGAGGCCGACCAGGCCGCCGGTGATGAAAGCCCACGTCATCCGCCCACCACCTCCATCCGATCGTCGCCGGCCCGCTTGGCCCGCCGGTCGTTACCGCGGATCAGGAACCGCTCCGGGACCTCGATCTTGGCCAGCTTCCGCAGCCAGACCAGCCCGAGCGCGTACAGCGCGATCACGATGAACAGCACGAACTGCCCGATGAAACTGGTGTACGGCGCGACGTACGTCGGGTTGAACAGCACCAGGGCCGCCGCCACCAGCAGCGTGATCGCGACGACCACCTGGACCGATCGCCGGGTCGACCGCCGTTCGGCCGCGACCTTCCGGCGTACGTCGAGTTCTTCGCGGGCGGAGTCGGCGAGCGCGCTGAGCACCTCGCGCAGACCCGGGCCGCGGAGCCGGGCGTTCAGCACCAGGGCGGCGATGATCAGGTCGGCGGACGGGTCGTTCAGGTCGTCGGCGAACCGCATCAGTGCCGAGGGCAACGGTTCGCGGATGCGCAGCCGGTCGACCAGCAGGTTCAGGCCGGGCTTGATCGCCGGCGCCGCGTTCACCGCGGTGGCCGGGATCGCCTGCTCCAGACCGACCGCGCCGGCGATGGTGTCGCGCAGCGCCTCGGTCCAGGTGGCCAGGGCCTCCAGGCGTTCGATCGCGCGGCGTTCCTCACCGGTGCCGCCGAAGAACCGGTCGGCCAGCGCGGCCAGCAGGCCGAGCGCGGCGGCGAGGACGAGCCAGCGGGTCACGACCAGGACGAGGAGGCCGACGCCGATACCGGTGCCGAGCCGGACCAGGTTCTTGCGTCCCTCGGCGTTGCTCCGGCGGAACAGCGACGGCGACTCCTGCCGGGGCGTGGTGCCGCGGATGGCGACGACCAGCAGCAGGAGCGCGCCGCCGACCACCGCTCCGCAGAGCAGTGCGAGCAGGGTCCGGTCGTTCATCGCAGCCTCACCTCACGCCCACGTTCCGTGCACGAGCGGCTGGTACCCGAAGTGCTCGAGCTCGTCCATACAGGCGATCGGCGCGTGCGCGGCGGCCCGGCCGTCGGCACCCGGTGCGAACACCTCGCCGGACAGCACCCGGCCGTCCCAGCCGGTCACCTCGCGGATGCTCTCGACGTACCGGCTCAGCCCGCCGCCGCGCTGGTAGTCGTTCTGCTTGCGGACGAACACGACGAAGTCGAGCGCACCGGCGATCAGCATCTGGGTGGCGTCCATCGGCAGCCGCTCCATCGCCTGGATCGCGTAGGTGCTGATCCGGTTGAACACCTCCATCGAGCTGTTCGAGTGGATCGTCGACAGCGAGCCGTCGTTGCCCTGGCTCATCGCGTTCAGCATGGTGACGATCTCGTCGCCGAGGACCTCACCGACGATCACCCGGCTGGGGTTCATCCGCAGCGAGCGGCGGACCAGGTCGGCCATGCTGACCTCGCCGACGCCCTCGGAGTTCGGCAGCCGTTCCTCGAACGCGACCACGTTCGGGTGCAGGTCCTTGAACTCGCCCAGGCCGAGCTCGAGCGAGCGCTCCACCGTGATCAGGCGCTCGTGCCGCGGGATCTCGTTGGCCAGCGCCCGCAGCAGCGTCGTCTTCCCGGAGTTCGTCGCGCCCGCGATCATGATGTTCTTCCGGGCCGCCACCGCCGACCGCAGAAACGACCCGACGTCGTCGGACATGGTGCCGTTGGCAACCAGATCGCTGAGGAACACCCGGCCCAGGCGGGCCCGCCGGATCGACACCGCCGGGCGCGCGGTGACACCCATGACCGCGGACAACCGGGAGCCGTCGGGCAGTCGCAGGTCGAGCTGCGGGTTGGCCGAGTCGAACGGACGGCTGGTCAGACCCGCGTGGGCGGCGAGCACCTGGATCAGCTCGACCAGTTCCTCGTCGCTCTCGGCGACCGGGCCCGGGTTCTCCTCGCGGCCGTCGCCGTACTGGACGAAGACCTGGTCGTAGCCGTTGATGTCGATGTTCTCGACGTCGGGGTCGTCGATCAGCGGCTGCAGCCGGCCGACGCCGAACAGCGCCGAGTGGATCGCGCCGGCGATCTGCGCGTCGTCGTCCGGGGTCGGCGGTGTCCGGCCCTCGGCCAGCTCGTAGCGGGCGTGGTCCTCGAGTACCTGGACGATCAGGGAGCGGGCGTACTCGCGCTCGTCCTCCGCGCTCATCGGAGGTACGCCGTTCACCTGGTCCCGGCGACGCTGTTCGTTCAGTCGCTCGGCGACCTGGACGCGCAGCTTGCGGACCAGTTCCTGGTCAGCGCTCATCGATCCCACTCCCCTGGTGGGAACGCCGCCTGCGCCATGTCGAACTCGTGCTGCGGCGGCGCCGCGACCAGCGCGGCCATCTCCGCGGTGATGTCGGTGGCGGACCGGATCAGCTGCGTCTTGTCCAGCCGGCCGTGACCGCGCCCGTCGAAGAACGCCGCACCGACCGGGTCGTAGGCAAGGTGCCACCGGTGCCGCACCGGCACGGACATCGCGTCCAGCACGGTCCACACCTGCTTGACCCCGTCACGCCGCTTCGGGTCCGCGACCACGACCACACCGAGCTGGGCGTCGACGTGGTGGACCAGTGACGCCAGTCGCTCGCGCAAGTGCGCCACCGACGAGCCGGTCGCCGTACAGACGAGAACGATGAGACGGGCGGACTGGATGACGGGCAACTGCGGGGACGTGGCGCCGATGCGTCCGCAGTCGGCCAGTACGTCGCCGTGCTGCATCTGGTTGAACGAGATGCCGAGTGGATGCCACAGACCGCCCATACCGCCGACCTGCTCGGGTGAGCGGACTCCGAGCATGACGTCGAGTCCACCGTCGAGCTGCTGGCTGTGCGCGAGGATCACGTCGTCGCTCAGGCCCTTACGGCTGGCGGCGGCCAGGCTGACCAGGCCGCGGTCCGAGTTCAGCGGCGCGCCACCCGGTGCGGTCATCCGGATCGCCACGTCACTGCCGGCCGGGTCGCACTCGGCCAGCAGCACCTGCCGCGGCCAGAGCGCGCCGAAGACGAGACTGGCGGTCGTCACCCCGGGCGAGCCCTTTGCGCTCGCCAGTGCCACCAGTGCCATCAACCGGCTCCGTCGGTGCGGGAGACCTCGGGCTTGGTGGCCGGGTTCAGCTTCACCAGGACCAGAGTCTTCCCCGCAGCGGCCGCCGCGACGGCGGTCGCCTTCTCGGTCGGGACCAGGACGGTCACGTTCAGAGTGGTGTTCGCGTTGGTCCGGACGTCCGCGACGGCCCCCGAGCTGGCGGTGACCTCGGCCGCCGTGACCAGCGGCGTGGCCGGCGAGGAGTCCTGGTTCGCGGTGGGAACGCGGATCACCGAGACGATGTCGCCGACACCGATCCCGTCCGACGGCGCACGGCCGCCTTCGAGGCTCAGACCGACCAGCGCACCACCGGGCGGAATGGGCTTGTCGGCGGTGAAGTTGTCCGGCGTGACGAACTGGTCCTTGAAGAGCTTGGTCGTCGTGTACTGGCCGAGGTACTTCTCGGCCTCCGACCAGGGGATCAGGCTGCCGGTCGCGCCGGCGAGGTCACCGCGGGACAGGTCCTTGCGGTCCAGTTTGTGGCCGGGCCCGATGTCGTTGGCGATCGCGACATAGTCCGACCGGTTGCCGCTGTTCACCGCGATCAGCGCGGAGCCGGCCGCGCCGAGCAGGATCAGGATCACAGCGAGGGCGGCCAAGGCGGGGCGGCGTTCCCGGCCACTCGGCAGGCGGTTTGTACCACTGCCTGCCGATCTGCCCGCTCCGCGGGTGCCTTGGGAGGAAGTACGCGTGGAGGACGAGAGACTCACGCGCCCTACCGTAATGGCAGGTAGGTGCCATCCGGGACGGGAGGCCAGCGCCGTTACCGGCTCGCGACCCGCTCCCGCTCCTCCGAGGTCAACAGTTCGGTGAAAGCGCCCGGGCCGCCGTACAACTGGTCTAGATAGCTAAAGAGTCCCCGCAGCGCGAGACCGAGTTCCCGCTGCCATCCGTCGGTGCTCTCCAGCTGTGCCGCGAGGACCCGTCCCTCGGCGAGCGTGACGGCCGCGTTGACCGGCTGCACGAGGCGCTCACCGTCCTCATCCGGTACGGCGGACCGGCCGCGAACCCGCCGTACGACCTGGGCCAGCGCGGACCGCTCCGCCTCGGCCGGGATCCGGTCGAATCCGAGGGAACCGTGGAGCTGGTCGAGGTAGTCACACAGAGCGAGAAACAACTCGACAGCGTCGTACTCCGGGCCGGTCGTGACCACGTGCCGCAGCTGGGCCACCATGCTCCGCGCCTCGGGGACACTCCACGCGGACGAGCCCAGCCGGTCGGTCATGTGACGATCGTAGGAGCCGGAGCAGGCGTAAATCGTTAACAGGCTGGGTGATCTGAGTGGCTGGCTGGTAACCCAAAGTTTGCTAACGTCCAGACCTTGAGGTCTCGGTGACAACTGGTGATCACCGAGGCACGATCGGGAGGGGGTGGGTCGGCTGACGACCCCTTTTGTCACCGCCCCGGACTCGGTGTCGCGCGCCCGCGCGGCGATCGGGACCGCCTTGGGGATCGTCTCGCCGTCGGCCGTCCCTCTGCGTGACGGCAGAGTCTGGTTGACCGGCCGGCAGGACATTCTGCCCGCCCACGTCGTCCGGGCGATGGAGACGCAGCTCAGTCGCCGGGCCGTGGACCTGGCCAGTGACGATCGCATGCTCGCCGAAGCCGTCGCCGTGCTGGGTGCGGAGATTGCCCGTGTCCACGGCGAGTCGCCCGAGACAGGCGCGACCGACGCGCTCGACCGACTGCTGCACACGCCCGGACTGGACCAATCGCGTCGGACCGAGGGCGAGGCGATGCTCCGCCTCGCGCTGCGGCTGGCGGCGCAGGAGTCCGAGGATGCGGCAGCGCGGCTCCGGTCCTTGCCGGGCGAGACGAGGGTGCCCGTCGCCACCGAGATCGTCGCGGCCTCCCAGCGGATCAGCCAGGACGCCGGTCTGCTCACCAACACCAACCAGTCCGGCCCGGCGACGAGCCGCACCGGGCGCCACCGGGCCCAGGTCGGCGTGAGGCACCGCCGACAGACACTGACCCGAGAGGTCCCCGGGACCAGTCTGTCCGCCGGCCAGTCCGGTCTCGACGCCCGCCAGAGCGAGCTGGCCGCGCTCGCGGCGCTGACCCGCCTCGGCGAGGATGATCTGGGGTCGTCTGTCACCAGTCGACCGGCCGTCGACAGTCAGTCCGGCCTCGCCGCCATCACGCTCTCCTCCGGCGACACACCGCAGTACTTCCGGGTCGAGGTCTCGCCGACAGTCCGTGGTCTGGCCGCGCAGGGCCGGCTCCGCTCGGGGACGGCGAACGACCCGCATGTACTGCGGATCAGGCCGGGACTGCCCCCGCACCAGTACGGCCAGGTGTGGATCCATCAGCTCAGCCTGATGGCCCAGGAGCAGCAAGCCGCCCAGGCCGGCCAGTCGACAGGGATCCTCCGCAGGCTGCGATCGGCGGTCAGCCAGGAGCGGCTCAACCGGCGGACGAACGCCGACCTGGCGGTCTACCGGAAACTGTCGACGGACTGGCAGTCAGCCCGCGAGGGCCGGCCGAACGGGCCGCTCAGCGTCGCGGAGCTGGAACGCGACATCGAGGGCCTGGCCGTCGCGATCGAGCACCGCAGCGGCACCAACCCGGAACGGCCCTGGGCGAACGATTCGACCTACTCCCCCGCTGCCGCCGTCGAAGGCCTGGCCGCCGAGCGGGCGATCGCCGCGGCCAGCCCCGAGCCGAGCAGCCCAGGTCACCTTCGCCGGCAGGTCGTCGAGCAGATCGCGTCACTCGAGTCCACCGTCACCGATCTCAAGGGCAAAGCCGACGGAAAGTCGGACAGCGCCGCGGCCGCGGTCGACCTGGCCACCAGCAAAGAGGACCTGGCCGCGGCCGAGGACCTGCTGCAGGACCGTGGCGCGCCGGAGCGAGCCCGCCGGCTGCGGGTGGAGGCGGTTGGCGCCCTCGCCAAGGCACGCCGCCATACCGAGATGGCGGATGCCTACCGGCAGGCGGCGAACGAGGCCGGCAAGGCACTGGCCGGCTACCAGGCGCTGCTCGGCCGGCTCGACGACCCGAACCACCAGCCGGCGCAGATCGCCGAGCTGGCCCGAGAGGCGGCCGAGCAGACCGGCGCCTACCAGGCGAGCCTTCGCCAGGCCCTGCCGGTCGACCACCTGGAGACGGGTGTGCCGACCGACCAGCAGCTGAACCTACCGGTCGACGAGATCAACGCCATGCTGGCCGACAACCAGAGCGGCCAACAGATCGCCAACCGGGGCCCGGTCCCGGTGCCGGGTGCGCAGTACCGCCGGCTGTTCTCCGACGGCATGGTCTTCACCGTCGGAGGCAACCCCGACGACGACGTCACCAAGGTCACCCAGGTCCGCCTCCGGATGAAGGTCCGCGACCTGACCGAGGTGACCGGCCTCGACTACACCGTCACCGAGCAGATGTCCGGCACCCTCGGTGAGGGCGGCCAGAGCAACTCCATCACCAGCAACCACTCGTCGAGTGTCAGCTACGGCGTCGACCTGCAGCCGTTCATGGTGCTGGCTCCGGAGGGCAGCGCGGTCCGCGCCGCGTCGCAGGTGTTCTCACCCCGCGTCGACATGACCACCGGCCGGACCGAGAGTGTGACCGCCGGCGCGACCGCGCACGGTCAGCTCGGCTGGGTCGATGTGTTCAAGGGCGAGTCGGTGCCGTACAGCTGGACCGGCGAGTTCGAGATCGAGGTCCGGAACTCCCCCACCGAGCCGTGGTCACCGGCCCGAACCGTCCCGGCCGGCGAGCAGCTGACCTGGGTGCCGAGCCCGTACACAGTCAAGGCGCCGACCGAGACGGTCACGCTGGAGCAGCTCGGCCGGGGCGACGAGCGCACCGACGAGTTTCCCCGCCACACGGTCACCCGGATCAGCGGTCTGCACGGCATCAACGACGACCTTGTCGCCAAGGTTCAGGAGAAGTTCGGTCGGCTCGACCGGGTCGGGTACGACCACATCAGCGAGCTCGTCACCGAGGATCCCTACCGGTTGCTGGGCGAGGCGGCCAAGCCGGGCGGCCTCAGCCGGACCATCCCGGTCGGCGGCGAGTCGGAGTACGAGCTGACCCTGGAGGTCGAGCCGGTCTGGAGCACCGCCAAGCTCACCGGTGCGTGCAGTGCGGAGATGGGACAGGAGAAGGTCCAGGTCGACTTCGCCGGCTTCAACGCGAGCAGGGTCTCCGGCACGTCGCTGTCCGGTTCGGCGACGGTGGCCTACCCGGGCCGGCCGCTCGACCCCGCGCAGCCGGTGCCCGGCTACCTGCCCAGCCCGACCGCGCTGAGCGACCTCCGTTCGTCCACCGCGGATCTGTCGCCCAACGTCTCGGCCGGGCGGAACGTCTCGCGCCAAGGCGGGCAGAACCTGAGTACGACGGCGATCACGCCGGTGGTCGACCGCGACATGGCCCCGACTCAGGGCGTCCTGGTCGACCTCAAGGTGACCGCGACGCTGCGCAAGATCCGCGATCCCAAGGCGGATCCGATCGTCGTCACGAAGACCTGTGAGGCGAAGCTGCGGCTGACAGCGAACCGGCTGTTGCGCGCGGGCGCACCGGCCGGCAAGGACGTCGTACTGCGTGATGCCGACAACGAGGTCCGGACCGACCAGCGCGGGCGTGCACTGCTGCTCGGTGACGCCGAGCCGCCGACCGGGCCGCAGACCATGCCGCCCTGGCACGGCACCGGTGAGAACCAGTTGCGTGGGCCGGGCAAGTCACTGCCCGAGGAGCTCGAGGGAGTCGACGACGCCCGGCAGCAGGCGCTGACCAGCCTGAGCAAGATGGGTCTGGTGCCGCCGCTCGACGCGAACTTCCAGCCCCGCTGGGACAAGCTGCCGTCGGATCGACGGCGCCGGGCCGGACAGCTGGCGAACTACGACCGGGTGATGGAGGACGTCACCGACTACCGGATCGTGGCCGGGATGAACACGGCGTGTCAGTCCGGCCTGGTGGTCCCGCTGGTCGACCACCGCACCGGCCACGCGCCGCGCACCCGCTTGTTCCGGTTGTCCACCACGCAGGACTTCGACGACGTCACGCCCGCCGGCACCACCCCGTGGAGGTTCATCGCCCGGCTTGGCATCAGCTCCCGGGCCAGCCAGCAGACCTCCGGCCGGTCGAAGGCGGTGCCGATCTCCGGCGGCGTCGGCCTGGGCAACGGCCCCGCCGAGGGGCAGTCCGGCCTGGCCGGGAAGCTGGGTCTCAAGCTGAGCCGGAACGCGATCGGGCGAAGCTTCAACTGGAGCCTCGGCCGCCGGATCAACCGGGTCACGCTGAACGAGAGCACCGGCGAGGTCGACAACCTCCGCCAGGGCATCCGGATCACCTTCGCCGAGATGACCGACCAGGGCGACTCCGAACCGCTGGCCGACGTCCGCGGCAGCGTCGTACTGCCGTACGACAGCTCGCTGACCAGGGCCGAGGCGCCGGTGTTCGCCGCCGATCCGAAGCCGCCCCACCAGGATGCGGTCAGCCGGTCGATCCCGGTCGCGGTGGACGCGGGCAACCCGGCCGACCGGCTGTTCAAGGCCGTGGACGCCATCCGCGCGGACACCACCGGCTTCCTGCAGCTGCACACCGCGCTGTCACCGGAGAGCCTGGTCTCCAACACGGAGTGGCTGAACGGCAGGTACGAGCTGCCCCTGGTCATCACGCCGGCACCGGCGAACCCGGCCCAGGCGCTGGCGGACCGGACACTGCTGCCGCAGGAGTTCAAGGTCGTGCTGCGCAGCAAGGTCGTCAGCCAGACGTTCGCCGCGATCAACGACCAGAACACCGCCAACATCAACTTCACCATGAACGACGCCGGCTTCTCCTCCGGCACCTCGGCCTCCGGCGGGATCGGGGCCGAAGCCGGCGGCGGACTGGTCGACGCGGACAAGTCCGCGCTCAGCGCCAAGCTGGGGGCCGGCCGAACCGGCGGTACGTCGCAGTCGACCAGCACCTACCAGACGACCGGCGAGGAACGGCTGCGGGTCAACGACGGCGTCCACTACGAGCTGATCGAGCGGCACGAGCTCGTGGCCGACATCATGCAGGGTGACAAGGTCGTCCAGACCGTGCCGCTGCAGGACGCGCTGGTCCAGAAGGCGATGCCCGAGTTCTCGGCTCTCGAGCTGTACGGACGTGATCAGTTCGATCTGCCGCTGCCGATCGCGGCCGACGTGGCCGAGCGATACCTGACCGGCAAGGTCGACCTCAGTCCCCGGACGGCGGCCGGCTTCGTCCGCCGTTACAAGCAGGAGAAGG
Organism: Kribbella sp. NPDC049174; assembly: GCF_043197365.1. Taxonomy (NCBI): domain Bacteria; kingdom Bacillati; phylum Actinomycetota; class Actinomycetes; order Propionibacteriales; family Kribbellaceae; genus Kribbella; species Kribbella sp. NPDC049174. The sequence goes on from NZ_JBICSZ010000001.1 coordinate 2,131,187, forward strand.
CCGGCGTGACCACCGGTCTCGCCGCCGAGCACACCGACGAGCGTCTGAACGCCAAGGTGCTGGACAGGACCGGCCTCCCGGCGTCCACCGCGCCGACCCCCGAAGAGCGCCTCGCGGACACCCTGGTCCGGACCCAGCAACTCGTCGACACCCGGCGCGTCGTTGGCCTGCCGGAGCAGTACGACGACGCTCTGGCCTCGAGCCAGCTCTACACGATCAAGGTGGAGGGACAGGACCAGGACGTCGATCTGATCCCCCAGCTCAAGCAGCAACTCGACGAGGTGGCACCCGGACTGCTGGCCGCCGACCCACTGCTCGCGCCGATCCTGGACGTCGACCTCGCCGCGGACAGCTATCAGGGTCAGCTGGTGAACATGCTCGGCCCGCGCGGCTACACCACCCCGATCGAGGTCCCGGTCGAGGGCCAGGCAAACCCTGACCTACTGCTCGTCACGGTCAAGGCCCGCTTCGAGGGCGACGTCACCGTCGACGGCGGCCCCGGCCTCAGCAAAGCGGCCGCGATCGGCCTCGTCCAGAAGTACAACTACGTGGGGCGGGACCGCTCGGTCGGCCACACCACGACGTACTCCGGCAGCGCGGAGCTCAAGCACGAGGACGGCGCGGGCGGTGCCCTGTCCGGTGGTGCCGGCACCGACCGGATCCGTGCCGTCACGGCCGGCAGCGGCGAGCAGAACACCAGGCTCGACCGGACCGGCGACTTCGACCTGACTCCGGTGCACCGGACGATCGTCTTCACCACCGAGGTCAAACGCATCCACAACGCGGGCGCGGCCGCGATGGCGGGCGTGCAGTGGCGGCTCAACCGGACGATCCCGGCCGCGCAGACCACGGCTGCCGCGCCGGTGGAGCTGCGTGCCGAGCTGACCGCGTTCGTTCCCCGTGGAGTGGTGAGCGATCCGCCGGTCGCCGCGGCCCAGCAGGCCGCCGAGGAGTTCCACCCCGAGCATCGCGTCGCCGACATGCCCGTGAGCGCCCCGGTCGAGTCCATGCGCCCGTACCGCAAGGGCGCGGAGCGCACCGACGAGCTGTACAACCGGCTCACCGGCCAACTGGCTCAGCTCCGCGAGTTCGGGCCGCGCGGCCTGGCGCAGTACGAGGCATCGATCGGGACCCAGCTGCAGCCGACCGCGCTGGAGGCCAAGTTCAGCGAGCTGATCAGCGAGCGCGGTCTCAAGCTGGAGCCGATGGCGGGCACCGGCAACGGCCGGTCGACGTTCGACGTCCAGGTCAAGGCCAGGCGGCTCGGCTGGCAGCTCATCGGCAAGCCGGTTCCCGGCCAGACCGGCCTGGTCCAGCGCGACCAGGACCAGGTCAAGGTCTCGACGGCCGGGAACGAGCTCATGCCGGTCACCGCGACCGGTGGCGCCAGCGGCGGCATCGTCTCGGTGAGCGGCTCGGTCGGCGATCAGGTCAAGGTGCAGTCCAACGCCGCCCGGGGCACCCGGCTCGAGACCAGCGCGTTCCGCAACAGCGACATCGTCGTCGTCCGGGTCCCGGTGAGCTATGACGTCACCATCGACGAGGTGACGGACAAGGGTCGTGGCACCCCGCAGACGAAGGACACGACGTTGCTCAAGGACGCCGCGGCCGCCGAGTTCTACGTGAAGATGCAGTACCACGAGTACCTCGAGGGTCTGCTGCAGATGGAGACCGGCGGCGACGTCTCGCTGGCCGGCGCCCGGCTGCAGGCGGAGCCGGAGAAGCTCGGCAAGCCGGGCCTGCGGATGACGGAGTACGGCCCCGACGGGGCGCACCAGCCGTACCGGCCGCTGCTGGCCGCGCTCGAGAAGGCCAAGATCGACCGGACCACGGTGATCCTGGCTGTTCAGGACCGCGACGGCAAGATCCAGCAGCTCTACCAGGCATTCGAGGACGGACGCCTGCAGGGCGTCAACGACGGCGGCTTCGCCACCGCGTTCGCCACCCTGGACCGGAACCTGGTGCTGATGGCCGAGGGCCGGGTGGATCTGCGGGAGCTGTTCAACACCTCCGAGCCGGGCGGCAACTTCAGCACCAAGGTCGCGGCCGCGCTCGAGGAGAGCGGCGTACCGACCGCCATGCTGAAGGGCCTCACCCACTCGACGGCGCAGCGCCAGACCACCCCGGCACCCGCCCACGCCGCCAAGCAGCCCAGAGGCGGTGTGGCGGCCGGCCGGACCATCACACCGACCGCGAGCGGCCCGTCCCTGACGGGTCCGTGACGGCGCGACACGACGAGAGGGACTCCTATGGCGTTCGCGGTGGCGCGGACCAGGGACGAGGCGCACCTCTACCTGGAGCTCCATCCCTGCCCCAACTGCGGTTCGATCGACACTCCGTGGGAGCACGGGCTGGCCGACGTGGAAGGCGAGCTCGCGATCAGCTACGACGGGATCTGTCCCGGCTGCGACGTGGAACGGCAGTACCTGTTCGGCCTGCCGGCCCGCGAGACCAGGGCGGTCGGCTGGCCGACGTTCGGCGGTCCGGAGCCGTCGGAGCTGCTGGATCCGGGCCAGTGGATGGACGTGGCCGACCGGGCCGCCGCCGAGGTCCCCGCCGATCCCGTCGCGGCCGGTAAGGTGCTGGCCGTCGCCGTGGCCGCTGTGGACGAGGTGGTCAAGTTCGTGCCGGCCGGGCAGGACGCCGTACCGGAGGAGGAGTTCTGGACGCCGGAGGGCCGGTCGGTCCGGGACGCCGATCCCGGCCGGTTCCGGCTGGACCGGCTACTGGTGGTCCGCGACACCTACCGCGAGCTGGCTGCACAGACAGGAGCGAGATAACCGATGCTGACCGCAAGGACGCTGGCCGAGGCACAGGTCTACGTGAGCCTGACGACGGCCGCCGACCAGGCCGCGCCGGCCGTCGAGCCCGCGCCGATCACCCCCGGTGCGAACCTGACCGAGGGTGCCGACGCCTGGACCCTCGCGTCGCCAGCCGGTGACATCGCGATCGCGTACGCGTCGGAGGAGGCGGCCCGCACGATCGGTGCGCGGTTCGGGCTGGGGGTGTCACAGCTCATCGACGCCGCCCAGTGGGCCGTGGTGGCGGCGACGTACGGACGCCGGGCGCTCGAGGCGGACATGGCCTACACGGGCGGTCCGGATCAGGACCGGGACAGTGTCGAGCTCAACTGGGAGTTCGCCGCGGATGCGGTCGGCGAGGCGATCAAGTTCCTGCCGGACGGCGCCGACGCGGTGCCGGACGAGGGCGTGTGGTCCGAGTTCGGCCGCCAGTCGCGCGCGCAGAACCCGGAGCTGGTGACGCGCGCGAAGCTGACCGACGACCTGGAGTACTACCGGGGCACGCTGGCGGACTTCCGCGCGCTCTACGGCTCCTGAGGATCAGTCAGCTCGATCCGGATCGCGCGGGCGTCCACACCGGCCTGCTCGAGCACCTTCTGCTTGGGATCCGGTACGCCGAGGAACGGCGGCCGGACCAGTCCCACCAGCTCCTTCAACCGCGGGTCCTCGAGCACGGTGTCGACCGCTCGTCGGTCTCCCCCGCACACCAGCGCGTCCAACCGCGCCGGAGCCAGGATCCGTACGGCGACCTCCGTCGCAGCCGCGAACGCCTCGCGGGCCTGGTTGTCGCGCCGCCGCGCATACCGCTGCTGCGACCACCCTCCGGCCTTCGTCGTCCCCTGCACGTGACGCGACCCGACCTTCGAGTCGACAAGCTTGCCCCCGGCAAACACCCCGGCCCCGTAGCCACCCCGCCGTACCAGCAGGACACCGAGACGGTGGTCAGCGAGCACGTGCGCGATCAGCCCTTCCCGGCTGAGGTCCGGCAGCGGCGCGTACGGTACGTCGACGACGGCCAGCGAGCCGTCTTCTGCTGTCAGCCTCACGCTGGCCGGCGTCACGTCGTACGACACCGAGCCGTGCCGTTCGGCAAAGCCGGTCAGCCAGCGGTCGAGCCGTTCGGGCGCCACGGAGACGATGCGCGTCACGCGTCGGCTCCCTCGGCCAGGGCCGCGCGGACGATGGCCCGGGCCGAGGATTCCATCACTTCTGCGGCGTCCGCCCGGGTGAGTCCCGCGACGTCGACGAGCCAGACCAGCGCCTCGATGCCGACCGCGCTGCGGACGGCGATCGCGAGCCGGTGAACGGCTGCCTCGGACAACCTGTCCCGGGCCGGCGCGAGCGCGTCCTCGAACCAGCCGATCGCACGTCCTTGCCGCAGCGGCAGCTGATCCGGCTGCGTGGACGGCTCGAGGGAGAGCCGAAGCATCGTGCGTTGCTGCGGTTCGAATTCCAGCAGGCTCTCGATGAACGCCCGGACGACCATGAGGAGCCGCGTCTCGGGATCGTCACCGCTGTCGGCCGGCAGCAGCGAGGTCAGCTCGACCTCCGGGTGGGCGGCCGCGAGCAGCTCCGCTTGACTGCGGAAGTACCGGTACGCCGTCGTCCGCGAGATCGATGCGGCCGCCGCGGCCGCCTCGACGGTCGGAGCCGAGCCGCCCTGCCTGATCAGCTCACGCGCGGCGGCGATCAGATCGTTCCGCGTGCGCTGCTTCTGCCGGGTCCGGCCGGACTGCTCGTACGCCGTTGACATGGCATACACGGTACCGTACTTTCGTAATGGGACTCCAGTCCCATAAACGGGAGGGGTGTTCGACATGGCGACACTGGCTGCGACGGTCCGGGACCGCGGCGAAGGCGAACGACGCTGGTTCAGCGGTGGCGGACTGCACACCTGGCTGGCCACCGCGGAGGAGACAGGGGGCGCCTTCCTCCTCTTCGAGTTCACCGCCCAGCAGGGCAAGGTGACGCCGGTTCACATCCACCCCGCGTCGGACGAGACGTTCTACCTGCTCGACGGCGAGATCCAGCTCGATCTCGACGGCAAGCGGCGCAACCTGTCCACCGGCGGAGTCGTGGTGATCCCCCGCGGTGTGCCGCACGCCTTCATGGTGGTCTCGCCGACGACCCGGTTCCTGACGCTCCAGACGCCGGGCACGGACGAGGCGTTCTACCGGCTCGCCAGCGAACCGGCACTCGACGGAAGCCCGCCGATCCCGGTCGACTTCGACCGGATCCGGGTCGCCGCCGAGCAGACCGGCGCGATCCAGATCGTCGGCCCACCGCCGTTCTGAGCAGGCGAAAGCCCGGGCCACCTGACCCGGGCTCTCACTTGCCGGAACGCTCAGACGTTGAAGCCGAGGGCGCGCAGCTGCTCGCGGCCGTCGTCGGTGATCTTCTCCGGGCCCCACGGCGGCATCCAGACCCAGTTGATCCGGAAGTCGTTGACCAGGCCGTCGAGCGCCATCCGGGTCTGGTCCTCGATCACGTCGGTCAGCGGGCAGGCCGCCGACGTCAGCGTCATGTCGATGATCGCGGTGCTGGTGTCGTCCACGGTGATGCCGTAGATCAGGCCCAGGTCGACCACGTTGATGCCGAGCTCGGGGTCGACGACATCCTTGAGCGCCTCGTTCACGTCCTCGACCTTGGCCGGCTCTGTACCAGGCTGAGCCGCAGCCGTCAGGTCGACCTCGGGCAGCTCGATCTTCTCGTCGGTCTGATCAGGCATTGCTCACTCCTTCTTTCCGCGCGAGTGCCTGGGCGGTCGCGTCCCGCCAGGCCGACCAGCCCAGCAGTGCGCACTTCACCCGGGCCGGGAACTGCGCGACGCCGGCAAACGCGACGCCGTCCTCAAGAACCTCTTCGTCCGGTTCGACATTCCCCCGGCCCTGCATCAGCTCGAGAAACTTCTCGTACGTCGCCATGCCCTCGGCGACCGGTTTGCCGATCACCAGGTCCGTCATCACCGACGTCGCGGCCTGGCTGATCGAGCAGCCGACGCTCTCGTGGGTCACGCCGGTCACCGTGTCGCCGTCGAGCTCGACCCGCAGCGTCACCTCGTCCCCGCAGGACGGGTTCACGTGGTGCACCTCCACGTCGTACGGCTCCGCCAGACCCGCGTGGTGCGGGGTGCGGTAGTGGTCCAGGATGATCTCCTGGTACAGCGAGTCCAGCTGCATCAAGCCACCTTGAAGAAAGAACGGACGAAACCGAGGCCCTCCACCAGCGCCTCGACCTCTTCCGGGGTCGTGTAGAGGTAGAAGGACGCCCGTGTCGAGGACTGTACGCCGAACCGCTCGTGCACCGGCCGCGCACAGTGGTGCCCGGCCCGTACCGCGATCCCGCGCGTGTCCAGCACGGTCGCCACGTCATGCGGGTGGACGCCGTCCAGCTCGAAGCTGATCGCGCCACCGTGATCGGTCGCGTCGCTCGGACCGAGAATGGTCAGCCCCGGGACGGTCTTCAGCCCCTCGAGCGCGTACTCGACGATCGCGTGCTCGTGGGCGGCGATCTTGTCCATCCCGATTCCGGACAGGTAGTCGATGGCCGCACCGAGACCGACCGCCTGGGCGATCGGCGGCGTTCCGGCCTCGAACCGGGCCGGCGGCGCGGCGTACGTCGAACCGGTCATCCGGACGACCTCGATCATCTCGCCGCCACCCAGGAACGGCGGCAACGAGGCGAGCAGGTCGTAGCGGCCCCAGAGCACGCCGATGCCGGTCGGGCCGACCACCTTGTGGCCGGTGAAAACCAGCAGGTCCGCGCCGAGCGTGGAGACGTCGACCGGGAACTGCGGCACCGCCTGGGACGCGTCCACGACGACGGTCGCACCGACCGCGTGCGCCTTGGCGGCGATGTCGGTGATCGGGTTGATCGTGCCGAGCGCGTTCGAGACCCAGGTCAGCGAGACGACCTTGGTGTTCTCGGTGATCAGCTCGTCGACGTTGCTCAGGTCGAGCCGGCCCTCGTCGGTGACGCCGAACCACTTCAGCGTCGCGCCGGTCCGCTCACACGCGAGCTGCCACGGGACGATGTTGCTGTGGTGCTCCATCTCGGAGATCACCACGACATCGCCCGGCTTGAGCGAGGCGCCGAGGGTGTGCGCGGCCAGATTGAGCGCCTCGGAGGCGTTCTTGGTGAAGACGATCTCGTCCCGCGACGGAGCGCCGAGGAAGGCCGCGACCTTGTCCCGGCCGCCCTCGTACGCCGCGGTCGCCTCGGCGCCGAGCTGGTGCATGGCCCGGGCGACGTTGGCGTTGTGCTTCAGGTAGTGGTCCTCGATCGCCTGGACCACCTGACGCGGCTTCTGCGACGAGTTGGCCGAGTCCAGGTAGACCAGCGGGAACCCGTTCGCGAGCTCGCGGGAAAGGATCGGGAAGTCCGCCCGGACCGACTGCCAGTCCAACGGACTCTGAAAAGAATCAGTCAGGGGACTGCTGAACGTCCGGGAGGCATTCATGCCTTCGCGCCTGCCTTGAGGAAACGCTCGTAGCCGTTGGCCTCGAGCTCTTCGGCCAGCTCCGGCCCGCCCTCTTCGGCGATCCGGCCGTCGACGAACACGTGCACGAAGTCCGGCTTGATGTAGCGCAGGATCCGCGTGTAGTGGGTGATCAGCAGGACACCCTTGTCACCCTGCTCCGCGAACCGGTTGACGCCGGTCGAGACGATCCTCAGCGCGTCGATGTCGAGGCCGGAGTCGGTCTCGTCGAGGATCGCGATCTTCGGGTTCAGCAGCTCCAGCTGGACGATCTCGTGCCGCTTCTTCTCACCACCGGAGAAGCCCTCGTTCACGTTCCGGGTGCCGAAATCGGGGTCCATCTCCAGGTCGCCGAGCGCCTTGTTGACGTCCTTGACCCAGGTGCGCAGCTTCGGCGCCTCGCCGTCGATCGCGGTCTTCGCGGTCCGGAGGAAGTTCGCCACCGACACGCCGGGCACCTCGACCGGGTACTGCATCGCCAGGAACAGGCCGGCCCGGGCGCGCTCGTCGACCTTCATGTCGAGCACGTCCTCGCCGTCGAGGGTGACGGTGCCGCTGGTGATGTTGTACTTCGGGTGGCCGGCGATCGAGTACGCCAGCGTGGACTTGCCGGAACCGTTCGGGCCCATGATCGCGTGCGTCTGACCGGCCGCGATGGTCAGGTCGACGCCGCGCAGGATCTCCTTCGGGCCGTTCTCGGTGTCGACCGACACGTGCAGGTCGCGGATCTCGAGTGTCGCCATGAGGTTTTCTATCTCCGTCGCTTTACAGGGATGCCATCAACTAGCACTGTTCAGGGGGTTCTTGACGTCGACCATCACATCGTCGCCGTCCAGCCGGACCGGATACACCGGCACCGGGTCGTACGCGGGCAGGCTGGTCGGCTCGCCGGTGCGCAGGTCGAACCGGGATCCGTGCAGCCAGCACTCGATCTCGCACTCGCCGACGTCACCCTCGGACAGCTGGATCTGCGCGTGCGAGCACTCGTCCCGCACCGCGAAGAACTGCCCCTCGCTCTTCACGACCGCGACCTCGACACCACCGACCTCCACCGGGACGACTCCTTCGTCCGGTACGTCGGTGACGGCGCAGGCGCGCTCGAAGCTGTCGCTCACTGCCCCGCGACCGCCGTGATCTGCCCGGTGGCCTTCGCCGCCGCAGCACTCAACTCTGCCGTCCGGGCCAGCTTCTCCTCGATCACGTCGTGCAGGTGCTCGGCCACCTCGGGGACGCCGAGCCTGCCGATGATGTCGTTGAAGAAGCCGGACACGACCAGCCGCCGGGCCGCGTCCTCGGGGATCCCGCGGGCCTGCAGGTAGAACAACTGCTCGTCGTCGAAGCGGCCGGTCGCCGACGCGTGCCCGGCGCCCTCGATCTCGCCGGTCTCGATCTCCAGGTTCGGCACCGAGTCGGCGCGGGCGCCGTCGGTGAGCACCAGGTTCCGGTTCAGCTCGAACGTGTCGGTGCCCTCGGCCGCGGCCCGGATCAGTACGTCGCCGATCCAGACCGAGCGGGCGTGGTCACCGGCGAGCGCGCCCTTGTAGAGCACGTTGCTCTTGCACTGCGGCGCCTCGTGGTCGACGAACAACCGGTTCTCGTGGTGCTGACCGGACTCGGCGAAGTACACCCCGACCAGCTCGGCGTCGCCGCCGGGACCGGCGTACCGGACGTTGGTCGAGACGCGGACGATCTTGCCGCCGAGGGTCACCACGACGTGGTGCAGCCGCCCGTCGCGGCCGACCAGCGCGTCGTGCTGGGCCAGGTGGATCGAGTCGTGGTCGCCTTGCTGGATCGAGATGACCCGCAGGTCGGCGCCGTCGCCGACGACGATCTCGACGTTGCTGCCCAGCTCACCGGCGCCGGTGTGATCGATGATCACGATGGAGCGGCTGTGCCGGGCGGCGTCCACGATCAGGTGGGTGAAGCCGCGGGCGCCGAGGCTGGCGACGTTCACGTGGATCGGCTCGGCCAGCTCGGCCTCGACCGGGATCCGCACCGCGAGCGCCTCGGCCGCGTGGGTCCAGGCGACGGCCGCGGCGCGGTCCTGCGGCGTGCCGACCTTCAGCGAGTCGGCCGCGACGGTCTCGAACACGACACCGTCCGGGCCGGACGCGTCGATCTTCGGGGTCTCGGTGCCGGCCTCGTCGGCGAACAGAGCCTTGAGCGCCTTGACCGGGGTGAAGCGCCACTCCTCCTCGCGCCCGTGCGGCACCGGGAAGTCGGCCACGTCGTACGACGTGGGCCGCTCGCTCCGGGCCTGGAGCGGGACCGGCGAACCCGGTCCGTGGGAGTGCGCCTTGTTACCGGTGGCAACAAGGGTTTCGGTGGCGGACATCAGCCGACGGCCCCTTCCATCTGCAGCTCGATCAGTCGGTTCAGTTCCAGCGCGTACTCCATCGGGAGCTCGCGGGCGATCGGCTCGATGAAGCCGCGGACGATCATCGCCATCGCCTCGTCCTCGGCCATGCCCCGGCTCATCAGGTAGAAGAGCTGGTCGTCGCTGACCTTGGACACGGTCGCCTCGTGTCCCATCGCCACGTCGTCCTCGCGGACGTCGACGTACGGGTAGGTGTCCGAACGGCTGATGGTGTCGACCAGCAGCGCGTCACAGCGCACCGTGGACTTGCTGTGGTGCGAACCCGGCGCCACCTCGACCAGACCTCGGTACGACGTCCGTCCGCCACCGCGGGCCACGGACTTCGACACGATCGAACTGGAGGTGTACGGCGCGTTGTGCACCATCTTCGAACCGGCGTCCTGGTGCTGGCCCTCGCCGGCGAACGCGACCGACAGGGTCTCGCCCTTGGCGTGCTCACCCATCAGGTAGACGGCCGGGTACTTCATCGTCACCTTGGAACCGATGTTGCCGTCGATCCACTCCATCGTCGCGCCGGCCTCGCAGGTGGCGCGCTTGGTGACCAGGTTGTAGACGTTGTTCGACCAGTTCTGGATCGTCGTGTAGCGGCAGCGGGCGCCCTTCTTCACGATGATCTCGACCACCGCGGAGTGCAGCGAGTCCGACTTGTAGATCGGCGCCGTACAGCCCTCGACGTAGTGCACGTAGGCGTCCTCGTCGACGATGATCAGGGTCCGCTCGAACTGGCCCATGTTCTCGGTGTTGATCCGGAAGTAGGCCTGCAGCGGGATGTCCACCTTGACGCCCTTGGGCACGTAGATGAACGAGCCGCCGGACCAGACCGCCGTGTTCAGCGAGGCGAACTTGTTGTCGCCGACCGGGATGACGGAGCCGAAGTACTCCTTGAAGAGCTCCGGGTGCTCGCGCAGACCGGTGTCGGTGTCCAGGAAGATGACGCCCTGCGCCTCCAGGTCCTCACGGATCTGGTGGTAGACGACCTCCGACTCGTACTGCGCCGCGACACCGGCGACCAGGCGCTGCTTCTCCGCCTCCGGGATGCCGAGCTTGTCATAGGTGTTCTTGATGTCCTCGGGCAGCTCTTCCCAGCTGGTGGCCTGCTTCTCGGTCGACCGGACGAAGTACTTGATGTTGTCGAAGTCGATCCCGGACAGGTCGGCACCCCACGACGGCATCGGCTTGCGGTCGAAGAGCTTCAGACCCTTCAGGCGCAGGTCGAGCATCCACTCGGGCTCGTTCTTGAGGGCGGAGATGCCCCGCACCACATCGGCGCTGAGGCCGCGCTGGGCGACCGCGCCAGCGGCGTCGGAGTCGGCCCAGCCGTACTGGTAGTTGCCGAGGCCTTCCAGTTCGGGGTGAGCGGTTTGCGTCATCGTGCAGTCCTCGCAGATTCGCCGTCGGTTACGGGGGAACTGGGCGCAGCCTGGGGGCCGGGGATATGCCCAGGAATATGTGTAGTGCAGACACCGTCGCCGTGCGCGATGGTGGCCAATCTCTGGACGTGCTTGCCGAGCAACCGGGCGAACGCCTCGGTCTCGGCCTCGCACAACTGGGGGAACTGCTCGGCCACGTGGGCGACCGGGCAGTGGTGCTGGCAGAGCTGCTCTCCGTGCGCGGCCTTCGCCGTGGAGGCGGCATAGCCGTCCGCGGTGAGCGCCTGGGCGAGCACCTCCGCCTTCTCATGCTCGGGAGCCTTGTCCAGCAACTCCCGGTACCGCTGCTCCACCTCGGCGACCCGCCGTCGGGCGAACTCCGAGACCGCCTCGTCACCGCCGGCCTCGGCGATGAACCGCAGTGCGGTCGCCGCCAGGTCGTCGTACGCCTGGTGGAACGCGTGCCGGCCGGTGTCGGTCAGCACGAAGACCTTCGCGGGGCGGCCGCGACCACGCGGGCCGTAGACCCGCTCCTCGCGGGACTCGACCAGCCCTTCCTCGAGCAGGTGGTCCAGATGCCGGCGAACCGCCGCCGGGGTCAGCTCCAGGCGCTCCGCGAGCACCGCGGCGCTGGACGGACCGTTGGTCAGGATCGACCGGGCCACCCGGTCCCGGGTGGACTCGTCCCGCGTGATTCCAGCAACAGCGGAGGCGCCCGCGGGCACCGGTCCGTTCGTCACAGGAGTTTTCACAACATCAGTGTCGCGTAATTCCCGGGGGCCTTCAAATAAGGCTGCCCTAACCGGTTCGCGCGCTCACGCGGGGTATCAGGACCGGGCGTGAGCGACGTCACGTTCACCCGTTCTCTATGCTGCCGTTGTGCCAGTCGCGGTAGAGATCGACAACCTCGTCGTGCGGTACGGCGAGAAGGCCGCGGTGGACGGTCTCAGTCTCACCGTAACCGGCGGCACGGTGACGTCCGTGCTCGGCCCCAACGGGGCGGGCAAGACCACCACCGTGGAGAGCTGTGAGGGCTTCCGCCGGCCGGAATCCGGACAGGTCCGGGTGCTCGGGCTGGATCCGATCGCCGACCACGACGAACTGATGCCGCGGATCGGCGTGATGCTGCAGGAAGGCGGCGCCTGGTCCGGCGTCCGGGCGCTCGAGATGCTCCGGTACGTCGCCACGCTGCACACCCACCCCTTGGACATCCCGGCCCTGGTCGAGCGCCTCGACCTCGGTACCTGCGGCCGGACGCCGTACCGGCGCCTGTCCGGCGGCCAGAAGCAGCGGCTCTCGTTCGCGCTGGCGATCGTGGGCCGGCCCGAGATCGCGTTCCTGGACGAGCCGACGACCGGGCTGGACCCGCACGGCCGGCGGGAGATCTGGCAGCTGATCCGCGATCTACGCGCCGACGGGGTGACCGTCGTCCTCACGACCCATGCGATGGACGAGGCCGAGCAGTTGTCGGATCAGGTCCACGTGGTGTCGGCCGGCAAGGTGATCGCCTCCGGCTCCCCGGACTCGCTGACCGAGCACGGCACGAAATCGCTCGAGGACGTCTACCTCGCACTGACCGCACCGCCGAAGCGGGAGCCCCGATGAGCAGTACGACGTACGCCCCGCGACCAGGCAGTGCGCCCTGGCCACGTAAGGTGTTGGCCCATGCGCGGATGGAGTTCCGGCTGCTGATCCGCAACGGCGAGCAGCTGTTGCTGGCACTGGTGATCCCGCTGGGCCTCCTCCTCTTGCTGGGCGGCACGGGCCTCGGCAACCGGCTGCCGCTGGGCGATGGCGCGGCGATCGACGACGCGGTGCCGCGCGTGCTCGCGCTGGCGGTGCTGTCGTCGTCGTTCACCTCGCTGGCGATCGCGACCGGCTTCGAGCGGCGGTACGGCGTGATCAAGCGGCTCGGCGCCTCTCCCCTGTCTCGCACCGGACTGCTGGCCGGGAAGATCGGCGCGGTCCTGGTGGTGCAGCTGATCCAGCTCGCCGTACTGATCGGGACTGGCTTCGCACTTGGCTGGAACCCGACCGGCGGGATCGATGCCGTCTTCGGTGTGGTGCTGATGGTGCTTTGTGGGACGGCTGCCTTCGCGTCGCTCGGTCTGCTGATGGCCGGCGTACTGCGGGCCGAGGCGACGCTGGCCGCGGCGAACCTGCTGTATCTGCTGCTGTTGGTCGGTGGTGCGGTGCTCACACCGGTCGACGAATACCCCGAGGGCATGCAGGGCGTCGTACGCCTGTTGCCGAGCGCCGCGCTGGCCAACGGCCTGGCGAACTCGACCATCGAAGGTGTCATCCCCTGGGCCGCGGCGCTGTCGCTGGCGCTGTGGGCGGGGGTCCTCGGATACCTGGTCTCCCGGACCTTCCGGTGGGACTGAGCGTGCGCTTCTTTAGAGTGTGCCGGTGATGAGCACGGAGACCCCACCCCAACAGACCGCACCAGTCACTGGCTTCTGGCGACTGGTGCCCGAGCCGAGCCTGGACGTCGTCCGGCGCTGGGGCTGGGCGTCGGTGGTGGCGAACATCGGCATCGTGGTGACCGGCGGACTGGTCCGGCTGACCGGCTCCGGCCTCGGCTGCCCGACCTGGCCGCGGTGCACCGACGAGTCGTACGTGCCGCACAGTGCGCTCGGCATCCACGGCGCGATCGAGTTCGGCAACCGGATGCTCGGCTTCGTGGTCGCGGTGATCGCGATCGGCACCTGGCTCGCGGTGATGCGGTACCGCCCGGTGCGCAAGGACCTGCGCCGGCTGGCGACGGCCGCCGCGCTCGGCGTGCCGCTCCAGGCGGTGATCGGCGGTGTCAGCGTGCTGACCGGGCTGAACCCATGGATCGTGTCGGCCCACTTCCTGGTCTCACTGGTGATCATCACCTTGACCGTCTCGCTGATGCGGCGGTCCCGGACGAGTCCCTACCCGCACACTCCGCCGGTGGTTCGCGCCCTCGCGACCGGTTGTGTGGTGGCGGTCTGGCTGGCCGTTGCTCTCGGCACCTTGGTCACCGGGGCCGGCCCGCACTCGGGTGATCCGGAGACCGGACGGAACGGGTTCAACGAGGAGCTGATCAGTCAGCTGCACGCCGACGTCGTGTTCGGGCTGCTCGGGATCTCGATCGCCCTGGTGATCGCGACCCGGGTGACGGCGACCTCGCGGACGCTGCGGAAACTGGCTGCCTGGCTGCTCGCGATGGAGCTGCTGCAGGGAGTCGTGGGCTTCACGCAGTACTTCACCGGACTCCCCTGGGTCCTGGTGCTCATCCACATGTTCTTCGCCGCGGTGCTGATCGCACTGGTGACCGCTGTGTACGGCGAACGCGGTACGCCGGCCACCTAGGTAGACCCGGAGCGCCAGGCCCGGTGAGTAGACCTGACGCCCCGGGTGGCCTCAGCGTTTCGCCACTACCTGGTACACGGCTCCCGGTCCGAAGAGCGGCGAGGAGACGTACACCTTGCCCCGGCTGCTGATCGCCGTACCGCCCGGAAGGATGAGCTTGCCTGGGGCAAGCTCCTTCTTGTACCCGGCCTTGTGCCACTTGCCCGGGAACTGGAGGTACAGCGAGCCGACGGCCGAGCCGCCCAGCTCCCACTGGAACCAGCTGACCTTCGCCAGCTCGACGACCGCGAGGGTGCCCTTCGGACCGCCGGCCAGGTCGACGATCGACGTGTAGCCGTCGGCGTAGCGGGTGCACTTGCCCTTGTACGGCTTGGCCGGGTCGCAGACCGCGCCGACCGAGCCGGGCTTGATCCGCCAGATCTGCGACGTCTTCGGCGTCGCCGGGAAGCCACGGAGCTCACCGACGTACCAGTAGCCGTCCGAGCCGACCGTCACCGATGTGGCGACTGCCTCGGCCACCATCGGGGTCCCGGCCGGTGGTGCCGACGTGCCCAGACCCGGGGGAACCTTGACCGTGCGCGGCTTCAGCCGGGCGACCGTCTTGATGTGACCGTTCGGCCAGACCCGGAGCAGGTCGTTGCCGGCCGCGTCGGCCACCAGGACCGTACCGTCCTTCAGCGCGGCGACACCGAACGGGTTGGACTCCGTCGGCGGGCCGTCCTGCTGGTTGTCCGGATCCGGATCCGTCAACTGGTACTTGCCGATGTCGGCGATCGCCAGCGGCGCCTTGCCCGGACGCAGCTTGTACAGAGTCGCGCTGCCCGGCGGCAGCGGCTGGCCCGGCTCTCCGCCGGCGCCGGTCAAGGCGTACGTGACGCCCCACTTGTTGGTGTCGATCGCCGGTGCGAATCCACCCGGCACCTGGCCGAGCTTGCGGATGACCTTGCCGTTGTGCGCCCACGCCTCGTAGACCGAGCCGTCGCCGACGCTGTAGATGATCTTCCCGCCGAACGTGGCGACACCGCGTGGATTGACCAGGCCGGAAATCACTGGTTTGACCGTGGTGCCGGACTTCTTACTGCCTGCGTCGGCCGGTGCGGCCACCAGCATCGACCCGGCGAGTGCCAGCGCTGCGACCGCGGCTACACGTGTTCGTACCCCCACTGCGAACCCCCTGTATCTGTGCCTCCCCAGGTGTGGAACCCCCTCCACAGACCCAGCCATCGCAACATCAGATCACGATCAGGTCAACGGGAAAACTTACTGCCACGACCCCACCACGGACGGCAAACCCGGTTGCCCGATCGTCAGGACCTGAACAGACTGGCGCAATGCGGACCGTGCTGAGGGCCGCCGCGGAACCGGTACGCACGCGGACGGCCTACTGGAACAACGTCGTGGCGGACGCCGTGTCCGGACTGGAGATTCGGCTCGACGAGCCGCCGGACGGCCGCGACGAGCTCACTGTCGGGACCGTCGGGCCACTGCAGGTGATCGTGTCCCGGTCGGGTCCGGGTGAGGCGCGCCGTACCGCCGAACACGTGCGCAGACAGGATCCGCAGCGCTACATGCTCTTCGTCCAGGCGGAGGGCACCGCGCTCGGCGAGCAGGACGGACGCTGCGCGGAGTTCGCGCCCGGCGACCTCGGCGTCGCCGACCTGTCCCGCCCGTTGCGCTGCGCCTACACCGAGCGCCGGGCGATCCTCGTCTCGTATCCGAAGGCGCTGAGCCCGTTGCGCGAGGAGCAGGTCGGCAAGCTCACCGGAGTACGCCTCAGTGGTTCGCAGGGCACCGGGGCGCTCGTGTCCAGCCTCGTCCGGCAACTGCCGCACCACCTGGACGCGGATGATGGCGCAAACGGCGCGCGGATCGGCTCCGCGGTAATGGACCTGGTCAACGTCGGTCTGGCCGCTCGCCTGGACCAGGAGCGCCTCCTGCCCACCGAGACCCGGTCCCAGGCCTTGGTGCACCAGTGCCGAGGCTTCATCGAAGAACACCTCGGCGACCCGGACCTCTCGCCAAGCACGGTCGCGGCGGCCCACCACGTCTCACTTCGCTACCTCCACCGGCTCTTCGAGCCCACCGGAGAAGGCGTCGCCACTCTCATCCGCCTGCGCCGCTTGGACCGCTGCCGCCGGGACCTCCTCGACCCCACCCTCGCCGGCCGCCCGGTCGCGGCCATCGCCGCCCGCTGGGGCCTGACCAACCCGGCCCACTTCAACCGAGCCTTCAAACGCACCTATGGTCTACCTCCGGCCGAGTTCCGCTCTGTCTACGGTGCTTCGTCGTAGTCGGCAGGGAGCGTTCCGGGCGGACCGAGGACGACGTCGCCCAGTTCGGTCGTCACCGCCATGAAGAGCGCCAGGTCGAGCTCCGTCTCCGGGGTCGCCAACTGGGCCGGCGTACCGGTGCGGGCGATGAGTTCGGCGAACCCGGCCGGGGTGGAGATGTGTAGGGCGTGGCAGCCGTCCGGACCGCTGCGGACCGCGTGCGGGACGTTCAGGCCGATCCGGTAGTAGTCGCCGGAGCGCAGCTCGATCTGGTCGTCACCGGCCCAGACCGTGAGGCCGCCTGACGCGACCCAGAACCTCTCCTCGTAGCGGGTGTGCAGGTGCAGCGGCGTCATCTCGCCCGGCGGTTGGCGGGTGTCGCTCAGATCGTGCCGTCCGCCGGTCTCTTCGGCCGTTGCCAGGATGGTCGCCCTGAGTCCCTGCCCGAGCACGTACTCTCGATCGAATCTCGTCATGGCCGCAAGTCAGGCAGCTCGAGCGACGCCGGATAAGGCGTCGTACCCACCTGTGCGCGCAGCGTCAACCGCTGTGCGCGGATGATCAGCGCAGCAGCGGGTCGATCGCCGCGGCGATGAACAGCAGCGCCAGGTAGATGTTGGAGAAGTGGAACAGCCGCATCGGCCGCAGCGCGGCACCTTCGGCGCCGGTGTGGGCCCGCAGCAACAACGCGCGGGCCTCGCGCAGGAAGACGATGCCCAGGGCGATCGCGGCCAGCGGGTAGACGAAACCGGTGTCGGCGACCGGCCAGAGCGCGATCGAGGTGGCCACCATGACCACGGAGTACGCCATGATCTGGCGGGCGGTCGCGACCGGGGTGGCGACCACGGGCAGCATCGGTACGTCGACCGACGCGTAGTCCTCGCGGTAGCGCATCGCCAGCGCCCAGGTGTGCGGCGGCGTCCAGAAGAACACGACCAGGAACAGCACGAACGGCGTCCAGGCCAGCTCGTTGGTCACCGCGGTCCAGCCGATCAGCGTCGGGAAACAGCCCGCGATCCCGCCCCAGACAATGTTCTGCACGGTCCGGCGCTTCAGCACCATCGTGTAGCCGAACACGTAGAAGGCGTTCGCCGCGAGCGCCAGGCCCGAGGACAGCCAGTTCACGAAGAACCCGAGCTCGAGCGTGGCCAGGATGCCGAGGACGACGCCGAAGACGGTCGCCGACTTCGGGCTGACCGCGTGCCGCGGCAACGGGCGGCGGCGGGTCCGGCGCATCTGCTCGTCGATGTCGCGGTCGAGCACGCAGTTGATCGTGTTCGCGCTGCCGGCCGCGAGGATCCCGCCGACCAAGGTGGCGGCGACGACGCCGAGCCCGGGCACTCCCCCGGCGGCCAGGAACATCACCGGCACCGTGGTGATCAGCAGCAGCTCGATGATGCGTGGCTTGGTCAGACCGACGTACGCCTTCACCACGTCGCGCACCGACGGACTCAGAACAGCTGTGCCGTCCGGCAGCGGCGTCGGGTACGACGTCGTCGCGGCTGGACGCGGGTCGACGGCCGTCACGAACACCTCGAACTCTCCTGTGTTGACGCCGGAGGCCCGGCGCTGACGGTTCGACAGTCTACGACGCCCCGTAGGAGGGTCCGCCCACCCCCCTGGGCGAGTCATCGGTGTGACGTGGCAGACGTCGGGAACAAGCGCCACACCGTCCGGGTTCCGACTCTATGGAAGGCGCCGAACGCCCGGGCGAGTAGGCTCGCTCACGGTGATGCGCGGGGGCGCGATCGTGACCGGCCGGTAGGTCGCGGAGCGATCCCCTCGACGCTGACCAGACGCAGTTTTCGCAGCCATCGAGAGGAGCGCCGCCGGCGTGACGGAGAAGACCAGCCCCAAGCTTGAATGGACCGACCTCGACCAGCGCGCGGTCGACACCGTACGGGTGCTCGCGATGGACGCGGTGGAGAAGGTCGGCAACGGTCACCCCGGTACGGCGATGAGCCTGGCGCCGGCGGCGTACCTGCTGTTCCAGAAGGTGATGCGGCACAACCCGGCCGACCCGACCTGGGCCGGACGCGACCGGTTCGTGCTCTCGGCCGGTCACTCCAGCCTCACCCTGTACATCCAGCTGTACCTGGCCGGCTTCGGCCTGGAGCTGGACGACCTGAAGGCGCTGCGCACCTGGGGCAGCCTGACCCCGGGCCACCCGGAGCACGGCCACACCAAGGGTGTCGAGACCACCACCGGCCCGCTCGGCCAGGGTGTCGGCAACGCGGTCGGCATGGCGATGGCGGCCCGCCGCGAGCGCGGCCTGTTCGACCCGGAGACGGCCAAGGGCGAGAGCCTGTTCGACCACCAGATCTACGTGATCGCCTCCGACGGCGACCTGGAGGAAGGCGTCTCGGCCGAGGCGTCCTCGCTGGCCGGTCACCAGAAGCTCGGCAACCTCACGGTGCTCTACGACGCGAACAAGATCTCGATCGAGGACGACACCGACATCGCGTTCTCCGAGGACGTGGCGGCCCGCTACGAGGCCTACGGCTGGCATGTCCAGACCGTCGACTGGACCAACGGCGGCACCGGCTACGAGGAGAACGTCCAGGCTTTGTACGACGCGCTCGAGGCGGCCAAGGCGGTCACGGACAAGCCGAGCTTCATCCGGCTGCACACGATCATCGGCTGGCCGGCCCCGAACAAGCAGAACACCGGCAAGATCCACGGCTCCGCCCTCGGCGCCGAGGAGGTGGCCGCGACCAAGAAGGTGCTCGGCTGGGACCCGGAGCAGTCGTTCCAGGTGGCCGACGACGTGATCGCGCACACCCGCCGGGCGATCGAGCGCGGTACGGCGCTCGAGGCCGAGTGGAACACCGGGTTCGAGGCCTGGAAGGCCGCATCGCCCGAGCGGGCCGCCCTGTTCGCGCGGCTGGAGAACCGTGACCTGCCGGCCGGCTGGGCGGATGCGCTGCCGAGCTGGGACGCGGACGCCAAGGGTGTCGCGACCCGGGCCGCCTCCGGTGAGGTGCTGACCAAGCTGGCGCCCGAGCTGCCCGAGCTCTGGGGCGGCTCGGCCGACCTCGCCGGCTCGAACAACACCACCCCGAAGGGCCAGCCGTCCTTCATCCCCGCCGAGTTCTCCACCAAGGAGTTCCAGGGCGACGAGTACGGCCGGGTCCTGCACTTCGGCATCCGCGAACACGCCATGGGCTCGATCCTGAACGGCATCGCCCTGCACGGCGGCACCCGCCCGTACGGCGGCACGTTCCTGGTCTTCAGTGACTACATGCGCCCGTCGGTCCGGCTGGCCGCGCTGATGAAGCTGCCGGTCACGTACGTGTGGACGCACGACTCGATCGGCCTCGGCGAGGACGGTCCGACCCACCAGCCGATCGAGCACCTGGCGGCGCTGCGGGCCATCCCCGGCCTGGACGTCGTCCGGCCCGGTGACGCGAACGAGACCGCGGCCGCGTGGGCCGCGATCCTCGAGCACACCGACCGCCCGGCCGGTCTGGCGCTGACCCGGCAGAACGTGCCGGTCTTCCCGCGCGGCACCGACGGCTTCGCCACCACGGAGAACGTGAAGAAGGGCGGCTACACGCTGCTCGACACCGACGGCACGCCGGACGTCGTACTGATCGGCACCGGCTCCGAGGTGCAGCTGGCCGTCGAGGCCCGCAACACCCTGGCGGCCGAGGGCATCAAGGCCCGGGTCGTGTCGATGGTGTCGCGGGAGTGGTTCGACGAGCAGGACGACGCCTACCGCGACGCGGTCATCCCACCGCAGGTCCGGGCCCGGGTCTCGGTCGAGGCCGGGATCGCCCTGGGCTGGCGCGAGATCGTCGGTGACGCCGGCCGCAGCGTGAGCCTCGAGCACTTCGGCGCCTCCGCCGACTACAAGGTCCTGTACGACGAGTTCGGCATCACCGCCGCCGCCGTCGTCCAGGCCGCCAAGGACAGCATCGCCGCCGCCGCGGAACTCGGCGGCTCCGGGGTACCGGCAGGGCGTCGCCCGGCCGGCGGAATCGGCCCCGGCGACGACCCGGCGGTGAGCGCGGACCCGAACGCCGACGCCACCAACGAGCGCAACTGAACAACACCACAACAGAACATCCGGAGGCTTCGGACATGAACGATCGCTTGAAAGCACTCGCTGACGCGGGTGTCTCCATCTGGCTCGACGACCTCTCCCGGCAGCGGCTGACCAGCGGCGGCCTGGAGACGCTGATCCACGACTCCCACATCAGCGGGGTGACCACCAACCCGACGATCTTCGCCAAGGCGATCTCCGACGCCGGCGCGTATGCCGAGCAGGTGTCCCGGCTGGCCGCCGAGGGGGTTTCCACCGACGAGGCCATCCGGGTCATCACCACCGATGACGTCCGCGACGCCGCGGACCTGTTCAAGCCGGTGTACGACGACACCGACACGGTCGACGGCCGGGTCTCGATCGAGGTCGAGCCGGGCCTGGCCCGGGAGACCGAGAAGACGATCGCCCAGGCCAAGGAGCTGTGGGAGACCGTCGGCCGGGACAACGTGTTCGTGAAGATCCCGGCCACCAAGGAGGGTCTGCCGGCGATCACCGAGACGCTCGCGGCGGGGATCAGCGTGAACGTGACGCTGATCTTCTCCCTGGACCGGTACAAGGCCGTCGCCGACGCGTTCCTGACCGGTCTGGAGAAGGCGATCGAGAACGGGCACGACGTGACCAAGCTCGCGAGCGTCGCGTCGTTCTTCGTCAGCCGGGTGGACACCGAGGTGGACAAGCGACTCGATGCCATCGGCACCGATGAGGCGAAGGCTCTGAAGGGCAAGGCCGCGATCGCCAACGCGCGGCTCGCGTTCCAGGCGTACGAGGAGATCTTCTCCTCCGACCGCTGGCGCGAGATCGAGACCGCCGGCGCCAAGCCGCAGCGGCCGTTGTGGGCCTCGACCGGCGTGAAGGACCCGGCGTACCCGCCGACCCTGTACGTCGACAACCTGGTCACCCGCGGTGTGGTCAACACGATGCCCGAGGCAACCATCAAGGCGGCCGCCGAGCACAGCGAGGTCACCGGCGACACGGTCCGCGGCGACTACGCCGCCGACCGCAAGGTGATCGACGACCTGGAGAAGCTGGGCATCTCGTACGACGAGGTCGTGCAGGTGCTCGAGGACGAGGGCGTGGCCAAGTTCGACGCGTCCTGGTCGGAGCTGCAGGACACCGTCACCGCGTCCCTCAAGGCGGCGGCCAAGTGAGCACTCCGAACGTCAGCACGCAGAACGGCGACTGGGCCGAGGTCGTCGACCGCCTGGTCGCCGAGAAGATCGCGTCCCGGATCGCCGCCAAGGACGCCACCATCTGGGGTCCGGAGGCCGAGCCCGAGGCGTCGATCCGGCTCGGCTGGGTCGACCTGCACGAGACCTCGCGGCCGTTGCTGGCCGAGATCGAGGCATTGCAGGCCGACCTCCGGTCCGAGGGTCTCGACCGGATCGTGCTGTCCGGTATGGGTGGCTCGTCACTGGCTCCCGAGGTGATCACCCGGACGGCCGGCGTCGAGCTCGTTGTCCTGGACTCGACCGACCCGAGCGTGGTCGCGCGGGCGCTCGGCGGCGACCTGCAGAAGACGGTCATCGTGGTGTCGAGCAAGTCCGGCGGCACAGTCGAGACCGACAGCCACCGGCGGGCGTTCGTCAAGGCGTTCACGGACGCCGGGATCGACGCCGCGTCGCGCGTCATCGTGGTGACCGACCCGGGTTCGCCGTTCGAGAAGCTCTCGGCGGACGAGGGCTACCGCAAGACGTTCCTGGCCGACCCGAATGTCGGCGGCCGCTACAGCGCGCTGACGGCATTCGGACTGGTGCCTTCCGGACTGGCCGGCGCAGACATCGCTGAACTGCTGGACCAGGCGGCTGAGGCCGCTCCGGCGGTGCAGGCCGACTCCACCGACAACCCCGCGCTGTGGCTGGGCGCCGTACTCGCCGCCAGTGCCGGGCGGGACAAGGCGATCGTCGCGGCAGACGGCTCGGACATCGTCGGCTTCCCCGACTGGGCCGAGCAGCTGATCGCGGAGAGCACGGGCAAGAACGGGACCGGTGTGCTGCCGGTCGCAGTCGAGCCCAACGCACCGGAGCTGCGGAGCGAGGCGTCGGACCTCACGAACGCGCTGCTGGCCGAGAAGGCGACGAGCGGCGTACCGACTGCGCTGACCGCTGGTTCGCTCGGTGGGCAGTTCCTGCTCTGGGAGGTCGCGACCGCGGTCGCCGGGTACCTGCTGGGGATCGACCCGTTCAACCAGCCGGACGTCGAGAGTGCGAAGAAGGCCGCTCGCGGTCTCCTCGACGCACAACCCGAGCCGGAGGCGGCGGCGTTCACCGACGGTGTGGTCGAGGTTCGTGGCTCGGAAGGGTTGCTGGACGGGGTGGACTCGCTGGAGGGCGCTGTCGACGTACTGCTCGGCAAGCTCGACTCCGATGGCTACCTGGCCGTCATGGCCTACTTGGACTCCGAGCGGGACGCTTCACTCGCAGGCGTTCGTCCGGCGCTGGCGGCCCGGACCGGCCGGCCGGTGACCTTCGGCTGGGGTCCCCGGTTCCTGCACTCCACCGGTCAGTACCACAAGGGTGGCCACCCGCAGGGCGTGTTCCTGCAGATCACCGCGGCGCACCCGACGGACGTGGAGATCCCCGATCGCCCGTTCACGTTCGGCACACTGATCTCGGCCCAGGCGGCCGGTGACGCGAACGTGCTCGCCGAGCGCGGCCGTCCGGTCCTGCGCCTCCACCTGACCGACCCGGCAACCGGCGTACAGCAACTCCTGTCTCTGTTCGGCAACTAGACAACCTCGGAGGGAAGCGGCTGATGACCGCTGAGCTCGACGAAGAGCTGACCGGCCCGGTCAACCCGCTGCGGGATCCGCAGGACCGGCGGCTGCCGCGGATCGCCGGGCCTTCCAGCCTGGTGATCTTCGGTGTCACCGGTGACCTGGCCCGCAAGAAGCTGATGCCGGCGGTCTACGACCTGGCCAACCGGGGGCTGCTGCCACCCGGTTTCGCCCTGGTCGGGTTCGCCCGGCGCGACTACACCAACCAGGACTTCGCCCAGGTCGTACACGACTCGGTGAAGGAGCACGCCCGGACCCCCTTCCGCGAGGAGGTCTGGCAGCAGCTGGCCGAGGGCTTCCGGTTCGTGCCGGGTGACCTGACCGACGACGAGGCGTTCAAGCGGCTGCGCGAGACCGTGGACGAGCTCGACCTCACCCGCGGGACCGGTGGCAACCACGCGTTCTACCTGTCCATCCCGCCCGGCCTGTTCCCGCAGGTCGTGCAGCAGCTGTCCGAGCACGGGCTGACCGACGAGGTCCCCGGCTCGTGGCGGCGGGTCGTGATCGAGAAGCCGTTCGGCCACAACCTGAAGAGCGCCCGTGAGCTGAACCATGTGGTCGAGTCGGTGTTCCCGCCGGAGGCGGTGTTCCGGATCGACCACTACCTGGGCAAGGAAACCGTGCAGAACATGCTGGCGCTGCGGTTCGCCAACGCGATGTTCGAGCCGGTGTGGAACAGCCACTACGTCGACCACGTCCAGATCACCATGGCCGAGGACATCGGCATCGGCGGCCGGGCCGGGTACTACGACGGCATCGGCGCGGCCCGGGACGTGATCCAGAACCACCTGCTCCAACTGCTCGCGCTGGTCGCAATGGAGGAGCCGGTCAGCTTCGACGCGTGGTCGCTGCGGCAGGAGAAGAAGAAGGTGCTGGCCGCGGTGAAGCTGCCGGAGCGCCTCGACCTGCACACCGCACGCGGTCAGTACGCCCCAGGCTGGGCCGGCGGCGTGAAGGTGAAGGGCTACCTGCAGGAGGATGCCATCCCGCAGGACTCCGCAACGGAGACCTTCGCCGCACTGCGGGTGGACGTGGACACGCGCCGCTGGGCCGGAGTCCCGTTCTACCTGCGCACCGGTAAGCGCCTCGGCCGCCGCGTCACCGAGGTCGCGGTGATGTTCAAGCGCGCACCGCACCTGCCGTTCACCAAGACCGAGACCGAAGAGCTCGGCCAGAACGCGCTGGTACTGCGGATCCAGCCGGACGAGGGCATCACCATGCGCTTCGGCGCCAAGGTGCCGGGGACGGCGATGGAGATCCGCGACGTGAACATGGACTTCGCGTACGGCGGTTCCTTCACCGAGTCCTCACCGGAGGCGTACGAGCGGCTGATCCTCGACGTACTGCTGGGCGACCCGCCGCTGTTCCCGCAGCACACCGAGGTCGAACTGGGCTGGAAGATCCTCGACCCGGTGATCAACTACTGGGCCAAGCACGGCAAGCCGGAGCAGTACGAGTCCGGCGGCTGGGGCCCGGACTCCGCGCACGAGATGCTCGCCCGCGACGGACGCGCCTGGAGGCGGCCATGATCATCGACCTGACCGGTACGACGTCGAGCGAGATCGCCTCGGCGCTGCTGCGGGCCCGCCGGAACGCGGGCTCACCGGCCATGGGCATGGTCGGCACCATCGTGGTGGTCGTCGACGAGGCGTCCCACCACGACGCGATGAAGGCCGCGAACGAAGCCGGTCGCGAACACCCGTCCCGCGTCCTGGTCGCGATCCTGCGGCCCGGTCGCGGTGCATCGGGTCTGGATGCCGAAGTGCGGGTTGGCGAAGGCATTCCGGGCGAGGCGGTGCTGCTGCGGCTGCACGGTGAGCTGGCCAAGGTGCCGGAGTCCGTGATCACTCCCCTGCTGCTGCCCGACTCCCCCGTCATCGTCTGGTGGCCGGGTGGCGGACCGAAGGTTCCCGCGGACGACCCGCTGGGCCGCCTGGGTCGTCGCAAGGTCACCGACGCGGCCGCGACCCGGCGCGCATCGGTCGACTTCTCGGCGCGGGCCGAGGGCTATCAGCCCGGCGACACGGACTTCGCCTGGACCCGGCTGACCCCGTGGCGGGCACTGATGGCCGCGGCGCTCGACCAGTACCCGACGAAGGTGACCGGTGCCGAGGTGGTGTCGGCCAAGGGCAACCCGAGCGCCGACCTGATGGCGGCCTGGTTGCAGCAGCGGCTCGGGGTCGCGGTCGAGCAGAAGACGTCGCGTGGCCCTGGCGTCACCGCCGTACGGCTGTTCACGCCGACCGGGCCGATCTCGCTGACGCGTCCGGATGGTGCGGTGGCGACGTTCAGCATTCCGGGGCAGCCCGATCGGCCGGTGGCGTTGAAGCGCCGGACGACGTCCGAGCTGCTGAGCGAGGAGTTGCGGCGGCTCGATCCGGACGACGTGTACGCGCGGACGCTGGCGTGCATGGTCGAGCGGGAGGCGATGCCGGCCGATGCGAAGAAGGTGAGCGCGGTCGACCGCCGGACGGCCCAGACCGCGGCGTCGAAGGCGGCCTCACGAACGGCGGCCGCGGACGCGCCGGCCCCGAAGCAGACCACCGCCAAGAAGTCCGCGGTCAAGAAATCCGTTGCGAAGAAGGCGGTTGCGAAGAAGACCGCGACCAAGAAGACGGCGGCGAAGAAGAGCACGGGTAAGAGGGTGGCGGGGCGGTCATGAGTTCCCCGTCGATCCTGGTCAACCGCGACGCCGAGGGCCTGGCCCACGCCGTCGCGGCCCGGCTCATCACCCGGCTGGTCGACGTCCAGAGCGACGGCAAGGTCGCTCAGGTCGTCCTGACCGGCGGCCGGGTCGCCTCGGCCGTGTACCGGGCCGTCGCCGAGTCGCCGGCCCGGAGCGCGATCGACTGGCGGCGGGTCGAGTTCTGGTGGGGTGACGAGCGGTTCCTTCCGGACGGCGACCCCGAACGGAACGAGACCCAGGCCCGCGAAGCGCTGCTCGACCACGTGGATGTGGACCCGGCCCGGGTCCACCCCATGGCCGCCGACACCGGACAAGGCGCCGAGGCCGCCGCAACGGCGTACGCGGCTGAGTTGGCCAAGGCAGTGAGTGCCGGCGATCGGGACGGCGTACCGACGTTCGACGTACTGCTGCTCGGCGTTGGTCCCGACGGGCACGTCGCGTCGCTCTTCCCGGAGCACCCGGGGCTGCACTCCGAGGACGTCTCGACCATCGCGGTGCACGGCTCCCCCAAGCCGCCGCCCACCCGGATCTCGCTGACCTTCCCGGCGCTGAACCGGTCACACGAGGTCTGGTTCGTCGTCTCCGGCGCGGACAAGGCGAAGGCCGTCCGGCTGGCGCTGTCCAACCCCGGCCGTCTGCAGATCCCGGCCAGCGGCGTCAAAGGCCTGAACCGCACCCTCTGGCTCCTCGACGAGTCCGCCGCCGCGGAGATCCCGACCAACATCCGCGCCCCACGCACCTGACCCGGCACACCCCAGTGGCGGCTGATGCTTCGGCTGGGGACGAACTGTCCGGCTGCGAGGATGAGCGGTATGACGTTTCGCGAGTTGCACAACGGATTCTTCGTGATGCCGAACGCCTGGGACGCCGGGAGTGCGGTGGTGCTGGCGGATGCCGGGTTCGCTGCGATCGCGACCACCAGCGCCGGGATCGCGTTCTCGCTCGGCAAGGGTGACCACACGCTGCCGGACGGTGCGCCGGCGGTGTCGCGGGAGGACATGTTCGCGCGGGTCCAGGAGATCACCGCGGCGAGCGCCGTACCGGTGAACGGCGACCTCGAGGACGGTTACGGGTCGGCGCCCGAGCAGGTCGCGGAGACGATCACGCTGGCGCGGGCGGCGGGCCTGGCCGGTGGGAACATCGAGGACTACGACGGCCGGAAGCTGTACGACGTCGACCTATCGGTCGAGCGGATCGTCGCGGCCCGGGAGGCGGCCGGACCTGACTTCGTCCTCACCGCGCGCACCGACGGCCAACTCCTCCGTCGCCGACGTCCCTCGCGGACTCCATCGACCGCGCGAACCGCTTCCGCGAAGCCGGCGCCGACTGCCTCTACGTCCCCGGCGTCAACGATCTCACCGCGATCCGCACGCTGGTGCAGGAAATCAACGGTCCGCTCAACGTGGTCCTTGGACTCGGCACCTCCGGCCTCACCGTTGGCGATCTCGAGGAAGCCGGCGTCACCCGCATCAGCCTCGGCGGCAGCATCGCCCGAGCCGCGCTCGGCCTGGTACGCCGTGCCGCGCAAGAACTCCTCACCACGGGCACGATCGACTTCGCCGCAGACCAGATCCCGCAGGCCGAACTCAACGAACTCTTCGCCCGACAGCGGTAGCTCCTAGGCGTCGCGGATCCGGAACAGCACCAAGCCTGCTGCGAGTGCGGTGGCCGCGTACAGCGCGAGGATGCCCAGGCCCGGCCACGGGGCGATCGGCAGCGTGTCCAGGCGGAGGGTGGCCTGAATGGACAGGCCAGCAGTCATCGGCGACACCTTCTCGATCCACTCCTTCCGGCGTGGATCGGAGACGGCGATCGACACGATCGGCGCGACGTACAGCAGGACGAGCAGGATCGTCACCGTGCCGCCGGTGTGGCGGACGACGAAGGCGACTCCGAGGCTGAGCAACGCGATTAGGCCGAAGTACAGCACCGTTCCGCCGTAGGCCCGCAGGGTCGGCCCGTCTCCGAGCGAGAGGGCCCGGTAGCCCGCGACCGCGGTGAATCCGTTGCTCGCCAGGAACTCACGACCGGCCAGCAGCGACGCAAGCATGCTGAGGGTGGCGGCCCCGATAACCGCCGTGGTGATGACGACCGCCTTCGCGGCCAGGACGACGAGCCGGCGCGGGCAGGCCGCCAACGTGGTCCGGATCATCGCGGTCTCGTACTCGGCAGTGACGGCGAGCGTAGCGACCACGATCACCGCCGCCTGTCCGAGATAGACGCCCGACAGGCTGAGCTTGGTCAGGTCGAAGTCGCACGACGGGTCCGAGCGCTCGCAGTCCGGTGGCGTGAGATCCCAGGTCACGAGGGCGCCGATGGCTGTCGTCGCCAGGACGATCGCCACCAGCGTCCAGCCAGTGCTTGGTACCGTGCGCAGCTTCGTCCACTCGGCCCGCAGTGCCCGCCCGGCCGGCATCAGGCGTCCCGGCGGCCGAACTGCCAGCGTGCCAGGCCGAGTGCGACGGCGGCATACGCGCAGAGCACCCCCAGCCCGGCCCAGGGACCGATGACCTGCGCGGCGCGGTCGACCGTCTGCTGGACGGCCAGCCCGGCGATCGGCGTGGCCCGGCTGATCCACACGTCGGCCTCGGGCGAGATGACCGGCGCGACGATCTGCGGCACCACGACGAGCGCGATCACGAACACGATCGCTCCGACCGTACGACGGCGAAGCACCGCGATGCCGAGACTGAACAGCGCGACCAGAGCGAGGAACGCAGCGGTGCCGACGACCGCGCGCAGACTCGCGCGGTCCAGCAACGACACATGCGGGTACGCCGGCGGGTTGTACCCGCCCGAGCGCAACCCTGGTTGGGCGAGCAGGAACGAGGCCATGGAGGCGACCAGCCCGGTCACGAACACCGCAGTGCCGAGCACAACAGCCTTCGCCGCGAGCACCTGACCGCGCCGCGGTCCGGCGGCGAGCGTGGTCCGGATCAGCCCGGTCCGGTACTCGGCGGTCATCGACAGCACGCCGAGCGCGATCACCGCGATCATCCCGACCCGGACGCCGAACAGGCTGAGCAGCACCACGTCGTCCTCGCCGGGCGAGCGGCAACTGGCGATGCCGTACCCGGAGATGTCACCTGATCCGGTCACCGTAAAGCTGTCATCGGACCGGCTCAGGTCCCCGGTGGGGATCCCGCCGGTCTGCTTCGACGGCAGCGTCGAGATGTTCGCACCGGTCCAGTCCTGCGCCGGCTGTGACCCGGTCACCGTCACGTTGTCGAAGGTCGCCGACCCCACGGTGTTCCTGATGCCGACCGACGTGCCGCTGCCCGTCCGGGTCGCGACGTACAACGGCGGCGACGCGACGAACAGGCCGACCTCGACGTCCCGCGGCAGCGCCACGGTCACCGTGCCGACCTCGCGCCAGTCGGCACCGTCGGCGGATTCGTATCCGGTGATCGAACTGCCGGACCGTGTCAGCTTGAGCCAGCGCGGCGCGGCGTTCGCCGATCCGGCCAGCTCGGTGTCGAACATCGCCTCCATCCGCACACCGTGCTCGGGCGTGACCAGCACAGCGGCGTACGGGGTTCCCGGTGCGACCCCGGCCTTCACCAACAGGCCGGCCTTCGCCCACTCGTGGCTGTTCGGCTGGCTGACGACCCGGGCGACCATCGAGCCGTCGCCGGCCAGCGGCTTGTGCACGAAGTAGGCCTGGTCGGAGTATCGCGGTTGCTCGTTGGCATCTGTCGAGCCGGCCTGCGAGCCCAGTAGTTCCAGCAGGACGCTGACACCGACCGCGGCCAGCAGGCACAACGTGGTGCTCCGCACGGAGCGGAACTTCGTCCACTCCCCGTGCAGCACGTGGAGGAAGCCCTTCATTGCTCACGCCTCCAGTGGCCGGGTATGAGCGGCGAACTCGACCGTGTCGCGCGTCAGTTCCATGTAGGCCTCCTCCAGCGACGCGCGATGCGCGGCGACCTCCGTGAAGGTGAGCGCGTGCTGGTTCAGCACCTTGATGACGTACTCCGACGTCAGCCCGGTCACGGTCACCCGATCGTGGTCGGTCGCGGCGACCGTGGCGCCGGCGTTCGCCAGCACCGTCATCGCCTGGGTCCGGTCCGCGGTGCGCACGACGACCCGGTCGGCCGACGCGGCGGCGACCAGCTCGCGCACGGTGGTATCGGCGACCAGCCGGCCGCGGCCGATCACGATCAGATGGTCCGCGGTGTCTTCGAGCTCACCCATCAGGTGGCTCGACACCAGCACCGCCCGGCCCTCGGCGGCCAGCGACCGCAGCAGGCCGCGGATCCAGACGATGCCTTCCGGGTCCAGCCCGTTCACCGGTTCGTCGAACAGCAGCACCGGCGGATCCCCGAGCAACGCACCGGCGATCCCGAGCCGCTGCCGCATGCCCAGCGAGAATCCGCCGGCCCGGCGCCGCGCCACCTGGGTGAGGCCCACCTGCTCGAGCACCTCGTCCACCCGCCGGGCCGGCAAACCGTTGTACTGCGCCATCCACAGCAGGTGGTCACGTGCCTTCCGGCCCGGATGGATCGCCCCCGCGTCGAGCAGGGCGCCGACCTCGCGCAACGGAGTACCGAGGTCCCGGTAGCGGCGGCCGCCGACCAGCGCGCTGCCGCCATCCGGCGCGTCCAGCCCGAGGATCACCCGCATCGTCGTCGACTTGCCGGCGCCGTTCGGACCGACGAAACCGGTCACCTGACCCGGCCCGACGGTGAAGGACAGGTCGTCCACCGCGACGGTGGCGCCGTACGTCTTGTGCAGTTCGCGGACCTCGACGGTGTTGGCCTCCATGCCAGCTGACGCTACGGACCAGGTCGGCGGGTGTCGTCACGCTGCCGAGCGGATCTGCCGTCCCTCGCGTGGGGGACGCCGCGGTGACCCGGCGGGCGGACAATGACGACGTGAGCCAGGTCCGTGAGCTGGGTGACCGGGCGCTTGCTGCCGTCCGCAGGATCGCCGGCACCCGCGCCGCGTTCGTCGTCGTCGCGGCCGTCCTCGGTCTGCTTGCCATCGTGGAGGCCGGTGGGCGGGGAGACGGGACAGGGATGGATCTGGGTACGGCGTTCCTGCTCGGATTGCTGTCCACGGTGCCACTGGTGTTCCTGCCGACCCATCCGGTGCCGGCGACACTGGCCGTCACCCTCGCGAACGCCGTGATGCTCGCCAGTCCCGAACCGCCGTACGCCGCCGGGTTACTGGCCGGACTCATCGCTCTGTACTGGCTGGCGCGACGCCGATCCCGCCGGGTCGTGTTCCCGATCCTGTTGCCGTTCGTGCTGTTCGCACTCGGGCAGCCGGGGCCGGCCTCGAGCGTGGCGCTGGTGCTGATGACCGTCGCGGTCCTGGTCGGCACCGCCGTCCGCGAACGCGGCGCCGAGGCCGCCTCCGCCGCGGCCGGCCAGGCGACCGCGGACACCCTGCTCGAGTACGCCGCCCGCGGTGAGCGGGCCCGGATCGCCCGCGAGCTGCACGACGTGGTCGCGCATCACATCTCGATCATCGCCGTGCAGGCCGAGACCGCACGGCTGACAACGCCCGGTCTGCCGCCGGAGGGCGCGCAACGGCTGGTCGCGATCGGCGACACCGCGCGGTCCGCGCTCACCGAGATGCGCCGGCTGCTCGGCGTACTACACGAGGACGTCGACACCGACACCCGCCCGGTGCGGGCACCGCAACCCGGTCTGGAACAGCTGAACGCCCTCGTCGACGAGGCCCGTGCGTCGTCGGGTGCCAGCACTCGGCTGATCGTCCGCGGCTGCGTCGTACCGCTGGACCCGGGCGTCCAGCTGACGGCGTACCGGATCGTTCAGGAGGCGCTGACCAACGTGCGCCGGCACGCACCCGGTGCGGCCGCGGACGTCGAGCTGGACTACACCGCCGAGGCATTGCGCGTGCGGATCCGCGACAACGGCCCGGGCCATGACGTCGACCATGCCTTCGAGCTCGACGGCGCTGGTGGGCACGGGCTGATCGGCATGCGCGAGCGGGCCGCGATGGTGAGCGGGACACTGACCGTCGGCCGGTCGACGAGCGGCGGTCTGGTGGTCGAGGCGGTCTTGCCGATCCCGGTGGAGATGCCATGACCGCGCCGATCCGGATCGCCGTCGTCGACGACCAGGAGGTCGTCCGGGCCGGGTTCGGCGCCCTCCTCGGCACCCAGCCGGACTTCGTCGTCGCCGGTACGGCGGCCGACGGTTCCGAGGCGGTCCGGCTGTGTCGCGAGCAGCCGCTGGACGTCGTCCTGATGGATGTGCGGATGCCGATCCTGGACGGTATCGAGGCGACCCGGCTGATCGTCGCCGACGCGGGCCGCGCACCGGGCCCGCGGATCCTGATGCTGACCACGTTCGACCTGGACGAGCATGTGTACGACGCACTGGCCGCCGGCGCGAGCGGGTTCCTGCTGAAAGACGTGACCGCCGAGCACCTCTTCGACGCGGTCCGGGTGATCGCGTCCGGCGGCGGCCTGCTCGCGCCGTCGGTGACCCGCCGGCTGATCTCGGAGTTCGCCAGACTCCGGCCCGCGCGGGATCCCGCCAGGACCGTGGTCCTCGACCACCTCACCCCGCGCGAGATCGAGGTGCTCGGCCTGATCGCCGAGGGGCTGTCCAACCCGGAGATCGCGACCCGGCTGGTGGTCAGTGAGGAGACCGTCAAGACCCACGTCAGCCGCCTGCTCGGCAAGCTCGCCCTGCGTGACCGGACCCAGGCCGTGATCGCGGCCTACGAGTCCGGGCTGGTCGTCCCCGGCAGCACCCAACGGCCGTGAAACGCCAACAGCCCGGACCGATCACGATCGGTCCGGGCTGTTGCGACGTACCTAGAAGATGACCTCGCCGCGGGCGCGCCGGGCGCGGAGCTTCTCCAGGGCCTCCTCGAGGATCTCGGCCGCCTCCTGCTCGCTGCGCCGCTCCTTCACGTAGGCCAGGTGGGTCTTGTAGGGCTCGATCTTCGGGGGCGGGGGCGGGTTGTTCACATCGGTGCTGGTCGGCAGACCGCACCGCGGACAGTCCCACGCCTCCGGGATGGACGCCTCGACCGCGAACACCGTCGCGGTCTCGTGACCGTTCGCACAGAAGAACACGATGCGCTGCCGGGGCGCGGTGTCGCCGCGCTCCGCCTCGCCCATCGGGCCTGCGCCGACCCGGCTGCCACGAATCGCACTGCCACCACCAGCCACGGGAACCTACTCCCCTTCAGCCGAGCTTGTAGAGCAGGCCGAGCGCGACGATGGCAGCGAACCAGATCAGACCGACACCGATCGTGATCCGGTCCAGGTTCCGCTCGGCGACCGAGGAACCGCCCAGGCTGGACGACACACCGCCACCGAAGAGGTCCGACAGACCGCCACCACGGCCTTTGTGCAACAGCACGAGCAGCGTGAGGATGAGGCTGCAGACGATCACGACGATCGAGAAAGCGAGAATCACGAGGAGTAGCCTAACTGAAGGTCCAGGTAACGGCAGATACCGGCGAACTCGTCCACCTGGAGGCTTGCACCTCCGACCAGGCAGCCGTCGACATCCGGTTGGGCCATGATGCCACTTGCGCTGTTCATCTTCACCGACCCCCCGTAAAGAATCCGTACCGAGTCGGCCACCGAGGGTGAGATCGTCTCCTCCAGCCGGCCCCGGATAGCGGCGCAGACCTCCTGCGCGTCCTCCGGAGTGGCCACCTCGCCGGTGCCGATCGCCCAGACCGGCTCGTAGGCGATGACGAGCTTGCGGACGTCGTCCTGCTTCAGCCCGGCCAGCGCACCGTCGACCTGGGCCAGCGTGTACTCCACGTGCTCGCCGGCCTTGCGGATGTCGAGACCCTCGCCCACACAGACGATCGGGACCAGCCCGGCCTCGAGCGCCTTGGTCGCCTTCGCGTTGACCAGTGCATCGTCCTCGTGGTGGTACTGCCGGCGCTCGGAGTGACCGGCCAGCACGTAGGTGCAGCCGAGCTTGGCCAGCATCGCCGCCGAGATCTCACCGGTGTACGCGCCCGCGTCGTACTTCGACACGTCCTGGGCGCCGTACTTGATCTTCATCCGGTCACCGTCGACCAGCGTCTGCACGCTGCGCAGGTCGGTGAACGGCGGCAGCACCGCCACCTCGACCCGCTCGAAGTCGTGCTTCTTGTCCTGCAGCGTCCACGACAGCTTCTGCACCAGGTGCACGGCTTCGACGTGGTTGATGTTCATCTTCCAGTTGCCCGCCATCAACGGCGTACGGGCAGCTGCAGTGTCGGCCATCGGTTTCAGTCCTCTTCCAGTACAGCCAGACCGGGGAGCTCCTTGCCCTCCAGGTATTCCAGCGAGGCCCCACCGCCGGTGGAAATGTGCCCGAACTGGTCGTCGGCGAAGCCTAGCTGGCGGACCGCCGCGGCCGAGTCACCGCCACCGACCACGCTGAGGCCGTCAACCTCGGTCAACGCCTGCGCGACCGCCTTGGTTCCGCCCGCGAACGCGGCCATCTCGAAGACGCCCATCGGACCGTTCCAGAACACCGTCTTCGCACCGGCGATCTCGGCGGCGAACGCCTTGCCGGAGTCCGGGCCGATGTCCAGGCCGAGCTGGTCGGCCGGGATCGCGTCCGCGGCGACGACCGTGGCGGGCGCGTCGGCCTTGAACTCGGGCGCGACCACGATGTCGGTCGGCAGCACGATCTCGACACCCTTGGCCTTCGCGGTCTCCAGGTAGCCCTTGACCGTGTCCAGCTGGTCCTCCTCGAGCAGGCTCTTGCCGACCTCGTGGCCCTGGGCCTTGAGGAAGGTGAAGACCATGCCGCCGCCGATCAGCAGCTTGTCGGCCTTGGCCAGCAGGTTGTCGATCACCGCCAGCTTGTCCGACACCTTGGCGCCGCCGAGCACGACGGCGTACGGACGGACCGGCTCCTCGGTCAGCTTCTTCAGTACGTCGACCTCAGCGAGAACCAGGCAGCCCGCGGCGTGCGGGAGCTTCTTCGCGACGTCGTACACACTGGCCTGCTTGCGGTGCACGACGCCGAAGCCGTCGCTGACGAACACGTCGGCCAGTGCGGCGAGCTCCTCGGCCAGCGCACCCCGCTCGGTCTCGTCCTTGCTCTCCTCGCGCGCGTCGTACCGCACGTTCTCGAGCAGCAGGACCTCGCCCTCGTCCAGCTCCTGGACGGCGGACTGCGCACTGTCACCGGTGACATCGCCGGCGAAGTGCACCTTGATGCCGTCGGGCTGCAGCAGCTCGCCGAGCCGCTTGGCCACCGGGGCCAGGGTGAACTCCGGGTTCGGCCTGCCCTTGGGGCGGCCGAGGTGTGCGGTGACGATCACCTTCGCGCCGGCCTTGGCCAGCTTCACCAGCGTCGGCAGGCTGGCCCGGATCCGGCCGTCGTCGCCGATCGTCTCGTCCTTGATCGGCACGTTCAGGTCGGAGCGCACCAGCACCCGCAGGCCGGCCACGTCCCCGAGGTCTTCGATGGTCTTCACAGTTCGACTTCCTTCAGCGAAACCATGAGCGTCCGAAGAACCGGGCGCGACAGGCCCCAGTTCTTCGGACGCAACGGGTGAACGGGAGACGTCAGAGGGACGCGCCGACGTGGTTGACCAGGTCGACGAGGCGGTTCGAGTAGCCCCACTCGTTGTCGTACCAGCCGACGACCTTGACCTGGTTGCCGATCACCTTGGTCAGGCCCGCGTCGAAGATGCAGGAGGCCGGGTCGGTGACGATGTCGGTGGAGACGATCTCGTCCTCGGTGTAGGTCAGGTAGCCCTTCAGCGCGCCCTCGGCGGCGGCCGCCTTGTAGGCGTCCTTGACCTCGTCGACGGTGACCTCGCGGCCGACAGTGACGGTCAGGTCGGTGGCCGAACCGGTCGGGACCGGGACCCGCAGCGCGTAGCCGTCCAGCTTGCCCTTGAGCTCCGGCAGCACCAGGCCGATCGCCTTCGCGGCGCCGGTCGAGGTCGGCACGATGTTCAGCGCGGCGGCTCGGGCGCGGCGCAGGTCCTTGTGCGGGGCGTCCTGCAGGTTCTGGTCCTGGGTGTACGCGTGGATCGTGGTCATCAGACCCCGCTCGATCGTGAACGCGTCGTGCAGGACCTTGGCCAGCGGGGCGATGCAGTTGGTGGTGCAGGACGCGTTCGAGATCACGGTGTGCTTCTCGGCGTCGTACAGGTCGTGGTTAACACCCATCACCACGGTCAGGTCCTCGTTCTTCGCCGGGGCGGAGATGATGACCTTCTTGGCGCCGTTGTCGGCGTGCGTCTTGGCCTTGGTGGCGTCGGTGAAGAAACCGGTCGACTCGATCACCACGTCGGCGCCGACGTCGGACCACTTCAGGTTCGCGGGGTCGCGCTCGGCGAACGCCTTGAAGCTGTGGCCGGCGACGGTGATGTCGTCGTCGGTCGCGGAGACCTCACCGGGGAAGCGGCCCAGGATCGAGTCGTACTTCAGCAGGTGAGCGAGGGTCTGGTTGTCGGTCAAGTCGTTGACGGCGACGACCTCGATGTCGGCACCGGACGCCTGCACGGCGCGGAAGAAGTTACGGCCGATCCGGCCGAAGCCGTTGATACCTACGCGTACGGTCACGGGACTGCGTCTCCTCTTACTAGCTTTCGAGCACTGCCGCTACAGCCCGAACACTAGCCCAACAGCCCACTCGGCCAACTGGTACCGTCCACATCAGACCACCGGTGTCTCACGGAGTGTTCCAGACCAGACCACCTGCTGGTACACGCATCTTCCGCGTGAACTCCCCCGCCCGTCCGCGTTCCGGACCCCCCAGGCCTGCGTACGGCGGCCTCCGAACACTCCCCGGAGACCGCCGTACGGTGAGACAGCGCGGGTGGCAGTTGGTCAGGATCCGTCAGGCCGGGTCGAGCATCTCCGGGGTGAGGTTGGCCTCGGTGTTGGGGATGCCGAGGTCGGCGGCGCGCTTGTCGGCCATCGCGAGCAGACGGCGGATCCGGCCGGCGACCGCGTCCTTGGTCAGCGCCGGCTCGTGCAACTGACCGAGCTCCTCGAGGCTGGCCTGCTTGTGCTCCAGCCGCAGCTTGCCCGCCACCTGCAGGTGGTCCGGTACGTCGTCGCCGAGGATCTCCAGCGCCCGCTCGACCCGTGCGCCCGCGGCCACCGCGGCCCGGGCCGAACGACGCAGGTTCGCGTCGTCGAAGTTGGCCAGCCGGTTCGCGGTCGCGCGCACCTCGCGACGCATCCGCCGCTCCTCCCAGGCGAGCACGGACTCGTGTGCGCCCAACCGGGTCAGCAATGCACCGATCGCGTCGCCGTCGCGGATGACCACGCGGTCAACGTTGCGCACCTCGCGCGCCTTCGACCCGATCCCGAGCCGCCGCGCCGCGCCGACCAGCGCCAGCGCCGCCTCCGGACCGGGGCAGGTCACCTCGAGCGAGGACGACCGGCCCGGCTCGGTCAGCGAGCCGTGCGCCAGGAACGCACCACGCCACGCCGCCACCGCATCGCACGAAGCACCCGACACGACCGCCGGCGGCAGGCCCCGGACCGGACGTCCCCGGTTGTCCACCAGGCCGGTCTGCCGGGCCAGCGCGTCGCCGTCGCGGACGACGCGGACGACGTACTTGGTCTGCTTACGGATACCGGACGGGGAGATGACCACCACGTCCGACGGGTGACCGAAGATCTCGGCGATGTCCTTGCGCAACCGCCGGGCCGCGGCCCCGCTGTCCAGTTCGGCCTCGACGACGATCCGCCCGGAGACCAGGTGCAGACCGCCCGCGAACCGCAGCACGGACGACACCTCGGCCTTGCGGCAACAGGGTTTCGTGACCTGAATGCTGGTCAACTCGGACTTCACCTGTGCTGTCATCGCCATGAAGGCATCCTCCCACCGCTGTCAAAGACCCTCTGGCAGGTCCGCCGCCTCAGCAGGGACGGAAGGGTCACATCAGTCCAACGGAATGATGAGTGCCCTGTTACGGGGCACTGCAACCTTCCGGCCGCTCGATTGCGTTCCTCCGGCGAGACTCTGATGGGAGGGGTATGAGAGCACGGGACGAAGCCGAGTTCGCCGAGTTCGCGGCGATCACGATCCGTCGGCTGCGACGTACGGCGTACCTGATGTGTGGCGACTGGCATCGCGCCGAGGACGCCGCCCAGGACGCCCTGGTGAAGGTCTACCGCCGCTGGAACCGGATCGACCGCAGCGACGGGCTGAACGGCTACGCGCACCGCTGCGTCGTCACCGCCGTCCTCGACCAGTCCAGGAAGCCGTGGCGCCGCGAGCGACTCGTCGAGACCGACGAGCAGGTCGCGCCCTGGCCCGACGGAGTGGGCACGGTCGACGACCGCCTCCTCGTCGTCCAGGCCCTCGGCGCCCTGCCGCCGAGTCAGCGGGCCTGCGTCGTCCTGCGCCACTACGCCGACCTCAGCCTGGAACAGACCGCCGACATCCTCGGCATCGGCACCGGCGGTGTGAAGAGCCAGACCTCCCGCGGTCTTGCCCGCCTGCGTGAACTACTCGACCAGACCGAAAGGAGCGCCTCGTGAGCAACGACATCGAACGACTGCTGGCCGCCGCGGCCGACGACGCGGACCAGCCGCTGCACACCGACGTCGAGGACATCCTCGTCCGCGCCCGGCGGTCGGTCCGCAGAAACCGGATCGCGACGGTCTGCACCGCGGCGCTGACCACCGCCGCCATCGTCGGCGGTATCGCCGCCTGGTCGTCGACCCGGACCGAGAGCGTGGGCCCGGCCGGAACGGACAAGGGCCAGACCGTCACGATCGACGTGAAGACCGGCCGGATCGTCGACAACGAGACCGGCCAGACGATCGCCCCGCCACCTCCGGTCAGCCCGTTGTCCGATGCGGAGGTGCTCGGCCGCTGCGTGCAGTACGACCGCGAGCAGGTGCAGTTCCTCCAGGAGCACAAGGCCAACGTCTGGGACAAGGCCGGCCCGATCGACGCACGCTGGAAGGTCGTGGTGAAGAGCGGCGACCAGTCACTGCTCTTCGCCGCGTTCCTGTCACCGGACCGGTCGATCGTCTCGACCTGCACGATGGACGCACCGAAGAAGCCGTTCACCAACGGCCGCATCAGCACCACCGAGGTGATGCGCTCGAGCCCGAACAACGTGCCGCAAGCCGTTGAGAGTGCGCTGTGGGTGCCGGTCCCCGGTGCCGCGCGCGTTCTCGTGGAGACGAACAGCGACCCCAGCCCGCGCCAGGCGCTCGTCGGCGCCGACGGGTTCTACACCCTGGGCTACGACGGCACCCACAACACCCGGCTCGACCTCAAGCGAATCCGGGCGTACGACGCCGACGGCAAGAAGATCTGGGAGCTGGTCTACAAGCCCGCCACTCCGACGCAGAACACCCAGCCGACGGTCCCCTCCAACGTCACGGTCAAGACGGCCGAACCGATCACACCGCGGGTCGTGCTGACGAAGGATCCGCAGACCGGGAAGGTGCTGGCTCCCGCACCGCCGGTCAGTCCGCTGACCGACGGCCAGATCCGCGATCGCTGCCGCTTGTGGGAGGACGAGATCGCCACCAACCCCGCTTACGGAGGGCAGGGGAAACAGCAGCAGGACCAGCGCGAGAAGGACGCCGGGCTGATCACCAGCTCCTGGTTCGTAGCGCTGAAGACCGGCACCGGCGACAAGTTCACCGCAGTGCTCGTCTCGCCGGACCGGAGGGTCGCCGTGTGGTGCCACATGACGAAGCCCACCACCAACGGCGGTGAGTCCGATTACACCCGGCGCGCGGTGAACGCGGACGGCAAGTTCCCGGACAGCTTCGAGTTCGCGATGGTCCCCGACGGCGTCGCGCAGATCGTCGTCGACCTGCCGAAGACGGGACCGACCCGCGCCCTGATCTCAGGCGGCTACTACATCTGGGGCCTCACCGGCGGGAACTCGGACATCCAGCAGGCCCGGGTCCGCGGGTACGACGCCCAGGGCAAGCTGGTGTACGACCAGAGGAAGCAGGTCGACGCTAGCTGAAGATCTCGCGGAAGACCTTGGCGAGTTTGTCCGGGGCGTGGTGGAGGTGGCGGTCGTCGTCGGCGATGTCGGCGATGACCAGGTCCGCGCCGAGGGACTCCGCCGTACGGTGCAAGGACTTCGGATCGGGGACGTGGCCCTCGTCGGCGAGGACCACGTCGATCCGCAGGTCGGGCGCGTGCGCGGCGAGCACCTCGAGGTGGGTCTCCGGCGAGAAGCCGTCGGTTTCGCCCTTCTGCTCCCCCAGGTTCAGCGTCAGCACCCGGCGGGCGCTGGTCTGCTCGAGACCACGGCACAACGCCGGGACCAGCAGGTTCGGAATCACCGACGTGAACCACGACCCCGGACCGACCACGACCCAGTCGGCTTCCGCGATGGCCACCAGCGCCTCGGGACAAGCCGGCGGGTCGGCCGGGTCGAGCGCGACGTCGACCACATGCCCTTCGGTGGTGGCCACCTCGGCCTGACCACGAATCTCGGTGATCGCCTCCGGATGGTCCGGATCCAGACCGAGCACCCGCGCAGTGATGTCCAGCGGTACGGAGGACATCGGCAGCACCCGGCCTTGTGCTCCGAGCAGGCGCGCGACCCAGTCGAGCCCGTCCACGGCCTCGCCGAGCAA
The DNA here is from genome assembly GCF_043197365.1 of Kribbella sp. NPDC049174. Lineage (NCBI taxonomy): Bacteria > Bacillati > Actinomycetota > Actinomycetes > Propionibacteriales > Kribbellaceae > Kribbella > Kribbella sp. NPDC049174. The sequence continues at coordinate 2,171,858 of NZ_JBICSZ010000001.1, forward strand.
CTCCCACAACGCGACGATCAGCAGGTTGCCGACGGCATGGTCGTGGAGCGCGCCATCACTGCGGAATCGATGCTGCAGCACGTCGGCCCACGTCCGGCCCCACTCGTCGTCGCGGCACAGCGCGGCCAAGGCCATCCGCAGATCACCAGGCGGCAGGACGCCGAGCTCACTGCGCAAACGGCCGGACGAACCGCCGTTGTCGGCGACCGTGACGACCGCGGTCAGCTGATCGGTGACATGGCGAAGCGCGGACAGAGAGGCCGCCAGTCCATGCCCCCCGCCCAGTGCGACGACCCTGGGCGCTGAGCGGGCATCTGGGGGTCGCACCCCAGCCGACACACCAGAGGCCCCCGGCTCGTGCTCTCCGCGGGCAGGGGTGTCCCAGGAGCTCTGGCGGGGGTCTGGGGGTCGCCCCCCAGATGACACACCAGAGGCCCCCGGCTCGTGCTCTCCGCGGGCAGGGGTGTCCCAGGGACTCTGGCGGGGGTCTGGGGGTCGCCCCCCAGATGACACACCAGAGGCCCCCGGCTCGTGCTCTCCGCGGGCAGGGGCGTCCCAGGGACTCTGGCTCACTCCCGCCCCAGATCCCGGTGTACGACCAAGGTCGGTGACCCTTTCTCGCGCAGCCTCCGGGCGATCTCCTCGGCCATCGCGACGCTGCGGTGCTTACCCCCGGTGCAGCCGATCGCGACGGTGACGAAGCGCTTGCCCTCGTTCAGGTAGCCGGTCCGCAAGGTGTCCAGCACGTCCACGTAGTTCTGCAGGAACTGCTGGGCCAGCGGATGGCCGAGGACGAAGTCTGACACAGGGCGGTCCTGCCCGGTCATCGGGCGCAGGTCGGGCTGCCAGTACGGGTTCGGGATGAACCGCATGTCGGCGACCACGTCGGCGTCGACCGGGATGCCGTACTTGAACCCGAACGACACCACGGTGGCCCGCAGCTCGGCGTTCTCCTCGTCGCCGAAGGCGTTCACGATCTTCGCGGCGAGCTGGTGGATGTTCATGTTCGAGGTGTCGATGACCAGGTCGGCGCCGGCCCGGATGTCGCCGAGCAGCTCGCGCTCGCGCTGGATCCCGGTCAGCAGCCGGCCCTCGCCCTGCAGCGGGTGCGGCCGGCGGACACTCTCCTGTCGCCGCACGATCACGTCGTCGGAGGCCTCCAGGAACAGCGTCAGCGGGCGGTACCCCTTCAGCCGCAGATCGTGGATGGCGGAGCTCAGCTCGTCGAAGAACAGGCCGGTCCGGACGTCGACGACGACCGCGAGCCGCGGTGACGCGCCGGTGCCGACGACCTGCTCGACGATGGTGGTGAGGAACATCGGCGGCAGGTTGTCCACCACGAACCAGCCGAGGTCCTCCAGCACGTCCGCGACCGAGCTCCGTCCCGCGCCGGACATACCGGACACGATGATGAGATTGCCGCCCTGGTCGTCGTCCATCAGTTCTCAGTTCTCCCTGGATCCCCGTCGGGCGCCCCGGCCGGCGCCGGGACGTCGTCATCCAGTATCTCGCCCGTGGCCATGTTCACCGCCGGCGCCCGGCCGGTGTCGGCCTTCGTTGCGGCAAGGTTCACCGCGAGTACGACCGATTCCGCCGTACGACGGCCGAATCCGGGCAGCTCGGCGACCTCGTCGATCGTTGCTTGGCGCAGCTTCTTCAGCGACCCGAAATGCTTCAGCAGCGTCTTGCGCCGTACCTCGCCCAGGCCCGGGACCTCGTCGAGGACGGACTCCACCATCGACTTCGAGCGCCGGTTGCGGTGGTGGGTGATGGCGAACCGGTGGGCCTCGTCGCGCAGCCGCTGGAGCAGGTAGAGGCCCTCCGACGTCCGGGAGAAGATCACCGGGTCCTCCTCGTCGGGCAGCCACACCTCCTCGAGCCGCTTGGCCAGCCCGCAGACCGGGATGTCGCCGAGGCCGAGCTCGTCCAGCGCCTGCCGCGCGGCCGCGACCTGCGGCGGGCCGCCGTCGACCACGACCAGTCCGGGCGCGTAGGAGAACTTGCGGGCCCGGCCGGTCTCCGGGTCGATCAGGCTCGCCGCCGGGTCCTCGTCGTCCTGCAACGTTGCCCGCTCGTCGAGGAGACGCTTGAACCGCCGGGTCAGCACCTCCGCGATCGAGGCGACGTCGTTCTGACCGTCGACACCCTTGATCACGAACCGCCGGTACTCGCTCTTGCGCGGCAGGCCGTCCTCGAACACGACCATCGAGGCCACCACCTCGGTGCCCTGCAGGTTGGAGACGTCGTAGCACTCCAGCCGCAGCGGCGCCTCGGGCAGGTCGAGCCCGGCCTGGATCTCCTCCAGCGCCTGGTTGCGGGTGGTCAGATCGCTGGCCCGCTTGGTCTTGTGCATGGTGAGCGTCTGCAGCGCGTTCCGCTCGACCGTCTCCATCAGCGACTTCTTGTCGCCGCGCTGCGGGACCCGGATGAACACCTTCGAGCCGCGCAGCTCGGACAGCCACTCGGTCAGCGCGTCGATGTCCTCGGGCTCGGTCGGCACCAGGATCTCGCGCGGAATCGCGTCACCCGAGTCACCGGCGTACGTCTGCTGGATGAAGCGCGAGACCAGGTCGCCGGTGGTCGCGGTCCCGTCGGCCTTGTCGGCGATCCAGCCGCGCTCACCGCGGATCCGGCCGCCGCGGACGTAGAAGATCTGCACGGCGACCTCGAGCGGGTCCTCGCTCAGCGCGATCACGTCGGTGTCGGTGCCGTCGCCGAGGACGACCGCGTTCTTGGCCAGCGCCTTCTCCAGCGCGGCCAGGTCGTCCCGGATCTTCGCGGCCCGCTCGTACTCGAGCTCGGCCGCCGCCGCTCGCATCTCCTTCTCCAGCCGGCGCACGTACGTCGCGGTCTGGCCGGACAGGAACGCGGCGAAGTCGTCGACGATCTTGCGGTGCTCCTCCTGGCTGACCTGGCCGGTGCAGGGGGCGGCGCACTTGCCGATGTACCCCAGCAGGCAGGGCCGGCCGATCTGGCGGTGCCGGTTGAACACGCCCTTGCTGCACGAGCGCATCGGGAAGACGCGCAGCAGCAGGTCGACGGTCTCGCGGATCGCCCAGGCGTGGCTGTACGGGCCGAAGTACCGGATGCCCTTCTTCTTCTGGCCTCTGCCGACCATCACCCGCGGATAGTCCTCGTTGAGGGTGATCGCGAGCCACGGGTACGACTTGTCGTCGCGGTACTTCACGTTGAAACGCGGGTCGTACTCCTTGATCCAGGAGTACTCCAGCTGCAGCGACTCGACCTCGCTGCCGACCACGGTCCACTCGACCTTCGCCGCGGTCGTCACCATCGCCTGGGTGCGCGGGTGCAGGTTGACCAGATCCTGGAAGTACGAGGACAACCGGGCCCGCAGGTTCTTCGCCTTGCCGACGTAGATCACCCGCCCGGCGGCATCGCTGAAGCGGTACACACCCGGCGAGTCGGGAATCGACCCGGGAGCGGGACGGTAGGAGGACGGATCAGCCACTCATCCACCCTAGTTCGCCGCACGGACAAAGTCGGAATTCGGCCAAAGTATCAATCGCTACTTCAATGACACACTTGAAGGCATGACTGTTGACGAGATGGACCTCCTGATCCGGGGGTACGACGGGATCCGGCTGCTCGAGGCACAGGGCGACCTGTTCTACCTGTACGACCCGGAGGCGGACCTGCCGCCGGAGCGGCAGCAGCCGTTCGCCACGATCGTGACCGGGGACCACTACGAGAATGTCTCACGACTCGACGAGCCGGGTGCCTGGCGACTGAACATCGGCCTGACCAAGGCGACGTACACGTCGCTGTTCGGCCCGGTGCCGACCGAGCGGGACGCGGACTGGGTGCTCGACTCCGGCCACGACTACGCCGAGCGGGACAAGCTGATGCCGCACCCGTTCTACGCCTCCCAGCACTGGGTCTGCATCATCTCCCCCACCGACCTCGCCCCGCTCCAGGACCTCCTCACCGAGGCCTACGAGTTCGCCGTCCGCAAGTACGCCAACCACCGCGCCCGCCAAACCAGCTGAACCTTGCAGTCATGTTGCGGCTTGGCACATAAGGCTGGTTTGACCCCTGGTTGGGATGAGCGCGGACCCTAGCCTTTCACGCAGGGTAGGTCGGCAGGACCTTTGCGTGAGGCAACTGGGCCTTGCGCTGACTCGAGGGAGATCCGCCCATGTCCCCTAATGTTCGAAAGCTGCCGGGAAAGCTGCACAGCGTCCGCAGGCCGCGGGCCGTGCTGGGAGCGGTCGCAGCGTCCGCGCTGGCCGTCACCGGCATCGTCGCCACCGCGGCCGGCAGCACGGCTGCACCGGAGGCCGATGTCACCATCCGCGGTGCCGGCACCTCGACCGCGATCCCCGGCAGCTACATCGTCGTCCTGGCCGGGCAGCGCTCGCAGACCGAGACCCGGGCCACCAACGCGAGCCTGGCGAGCAGCTACGACGTCAAGGTGCGCGACCAGTACGACGCCTCGGTCAAGGGCTTCTCGGCGACCATGAGTGAGGACCAGGCCAAGAAGCTGGCCGGCGACTCGCGGGTCGCGTTCGTCCAGCAGAACCAGAAGATCACCGTCAGCCAGGACGACCCGCCGTGGGGCCTGGACCGCAGCGACCAGCGTGATCTGCCGTTGGACAAGAAGTACGAGGCCTCCACCACCGCCGAGAACGTCAACGTCTACGTGATCGACACCGGGATCTACGCCGCGCACAAGGACTTCGGCGGCCGCGCCTCGGTCGGCACCGACACCGTCGGCGACGGCCAGAACGGTGTCGACTGCATGGGGCACGGCAGCCACGTGGCCGGCACCATCGCCGGGACGACGTACGGCCTGGCCAAGGGCGCCAAGGTGTTCGGGGTCCGGGTGCTCGACTGCAAGGGCTCCGGCTCGACCGAGTCCGTCATCGCCGGGATCGACTGGGTGACCAAGAACGCGACGAAGCCCGCGGTCGCCAACATGAGCCTCGGCGGCGGCGCCGACGACGCACTGGACGCGGCGGTGAAGGCGTCGGTCGACTCCGGCATCACCTACGCAGTTGCCGCTGGCAACGAGAGCTCGGACGCCTGCGGCGCGTCGCCGGCCCGGGAGCCGTCGGCGATCACGGTCGGCGCGACCGACGACCAGGACCAGAAGGCGTCGTTCTCGAACTGGGGCACCTGCGTCGACCTGTTCGCGCCCGGTGTCGACACCCTGTCGGTCGGCATCACCGACCCCGACTCGACGGACACGATGAGCGGCACGTCGATGGCCACGCCCCATGTGGCCGGCGGGATCGCGCTCTACCTGGCCGACCACCCGGACGCCACGCCGGCCGATGTGACGACCGCCCTGGTCGGCGCGTCCACGCCGGACAAGGTGGGCGACCCGGGCACCGGCTCGCCGAACAAGCTGCTGTACGTCGGGAAGGTCGACCCGGCGCAGCGCTGATCACCTGAACGAGGCGGCGCTGATCACCTGAACGAGAAAGAGCCCGGCCCCCGAAGGTCGGGCTCTTTCTCGCTCCCCCTGTGTCAGGCCGTCTGGACGATGTTCGTGCCCTGGACGGCGACGTTGACGGCCGGGAGCGGGGTCTGGGCCGGGCCGCTGACCGGACTGCCGTCGGTGATGCTGAAATGGCTGTTGTGGAACGGGCAGACGATCTGACCGCCTTCCACGGAGCCCACCGGGTTGCCCTGGTGGGTGCAGACGGCCGAGAAGCCCTTGTACTGACCCGCGGCCGGCTGGGTCACCACGACCTTCGCGTCGGTGAACACCTTCCCGCCGCCCACCGGCACGTCAGCCGCCGGGCCGAGCACCGTCCCGCTCGCCGTGGTGGCCGGAGCGCTCGACGACGGCGCCGAGCTGGGGGCCGAGGACGGCGCGCTGGTGGTCGGGGCCGAGCTGGTCCCGGTGGTGCCGGCCGAGCCCGCGTCGTCTCCCCCGCCACAGGCGGCGAGGATCGGCGCGCCCGCGCCGGCCAGTGCGACCATCGCGGCACAGCGGAGCACCGACCTCCGGTCGCGCAGCTCGCCGGCCGCCTCCGGTGCGGGAGCTGCGGTGGGCGGGGCCATGGTGTCATCGCTCATGAATCTGGACCTCCAGGAGCTTCGGTCAAAGTAGTTGAACGCTTCGCTTCTTTGATGTCTACCCGACCCGTTCAAGTACAGGGGCGGATACCGGGTCAAACGACCAGATCAGCAGAACGGTTCAGCGTTTGAGGAAGTTTGTCGGATTCAACTGTCGTTTGAGGCTTTGCTGTGAACCCGCTGTGCGTCAGCCGGCAATGCGGGTGACCGTCTCCACCACGCGGGCGGCCAGATCGAGAACCGCGCGGCGAGTGTCCGACTGCAGCTGCTCGGTGCGCAGCGGCCACGACTGGGCGATGTGCAGGTCGAACGGCAGCACGACCGGCTCCATACCGCGCTGGCGGAAGGCCTCGACCAGCCAGGTGACCGAGGCCGGGTCGACGTTCTCGACCATGGTGATGACGACGATGCCGCGGGTGAGCAGCACGTCCTGGCCGCCCGGTGTCAGCTGGTCGAGCTGCGCTAGGCAGTAGTTCGCCACGTGCTGCACCGATGGCACCACCACGACAGCGCAATGCCCGGAGCCCGCCAGCTCGGCGGGGATCTCGTCGAACAGGCCGCCCGGGCAGTCGACCACGGCCAGCCCGACGTCACGCGCGCCCTGGCCCTGCGCTTCGGCGAGCGTCGTACGGACGGCCTCTGCGGTGCCCTCACTGCGGAGCAGGGTGACACGCTCGATCGGGCCGGCACCGACGGAGAACTCCAACCGCCGGGACAGCTCGGCACCGCCCGGATCCGCGTCGACCGCGACCACCCGGTCGGATCGTTGCGCCGCGAGCATGGTGGCCAGCAGTGCGGTGACTGTCGACGTACCGCCGTTGGTGACCGGGCTCAGGACACCGACGCGACGCATGATCGCGATCGGGCGGCGGATCATCGCGATGTTGTCCACGTCGCGCTGCATCCGGCCCGAGGCGCCGACCAGGTACGCCGCTTCGGAGGCGATCCGGCGGAATCGGTCGAACACCGAGTCGCCTCCCGGCCCTTGCATCGGCGTACCGATCTGGTCCGACTGCGGAGTCGGCGGCGCCGGTGCGCCCCAGCCGTCATCCTGCGCCGGCGGTCCCTGGTGCGGGGGCTGCTCGTAGTAGTCCTGATGCGGCACCTGCCCGGGATGGTGCTGTCCCTGGGGCGGGTACTGCTCTTCGTACTGCGGCTGCTCGTAGGGCGGGTACTGCTGGTACGGCTGCTGCGGCGGGTACTGCTCGTACGGCGCAGGCTGGTACGGCGGCGGTGGCACGTATTGCTGCTGCTCGTACGGACCCGGCTGGTACGGCGGCGGCTGTTGGTACCCCTGGTCCGGCGGATAGGGCGGCTGCTGCGGGTACTGCGGCTGAGGCGGGTACTGCTCCGGTGGATAGGGAGGCTGCTGCGGTGGGTACTGCTCAGCCGGGTACGGCGGCTGCTGCGGGTACGGCTGTAGTGGGTACTGCTCCTGCGGGTAAGGCTGCTGCTGGTACTGGGTCGGCGGACCAGGCGGTGGCGGCTGCTGCCCGTACTGCTGCTGATACGGACCCTGCTGAGGTGCGGGAGGCACAGCAGGACCGCCCTGCCCGGCGGGGGCCACAGGTGGTGCGGCGGGGGCCGGTGCGGGCGGGTTGTCCGGGCGGGCCGGGTCCTCGGCCGGTGACTGCTCCGCCATCTGGCGCAGCATGTCACCCTGCCAGTTCGATTCAGTCATTCCATCCGGTCGTCAGAACGCGTTCAGCAGGTCGGAGTAGACGCCGAAGACTCCCAGCGCCAAGGGGACCGTCACGATGATCGCCCCGACCTCAAGATAGTCGAGCAGCTGGGTGAGCCGAGCACGGACATGCTCCGCCGGTGCGAAACTGAGACCGAACGCGCAGAACATCGCCACCAGCACCAGCAGCCCGAGTGCGATGAACGCACCGCCCTGACCGTTGACCGCCGCGATCAGCACACACCCCGACACGATCGTGAACGCGGCCGCGAACAGTACGGCGACCTCGCTCACCAACGGGTACAGCCGCGACCGCGACGCGAGCAGGAACGCGAGCACCAGGGCCAGCGCGATCGACCAGGCCCCGCCCTGGCGCAGCAGCATGATCCCGGCCACCGCGGACGACAGGGCAATCGGCATGACCGCCAGGGCCAGACCGAGGTGCGCCGCATTCAAGGCACTCTGCACGTCGCCACGCATGATCTCCTGACCGGCAGCACGCCGGTCATCCAGACCGGACAGACCGGACAACCCCAGCGCCAGCCGCGGCAGCAGTCCGAGCAGCAGCACAGCCAGCAGAGCAGCGAGCGCACCGGTGCGATCCGCGGCGAGCCCCGTGCCGGCACCGACCATCCACACCGCCACGAACAGGATCGCCGTCGCACCCGCGACGACGCCGCCACCGGCCACCCCCGCGGCGGCGAAGAACATCGGGCCGAAGGCCAGACACAGCGCACCGACGGTGATCACCAGCCCGAGCTCCCAGCCCGCGTCCAGTGCCCAGAACGCAGCCGTGAGCGCCAGTACGACGGTCGCCACGGTGACCAGCGGGATCGCGACCACGTTGTTGCCGGACCGGCCGAGCGCGATGCCGATGAAGGCACAGATCGCCGCGACCACCAGCAGGATCACACCGGTCAGCACGTTCGGCGCGGCGACCAGCAGCGAGATCGCGCCGGCGATGACCGAGAACACCAGCCCGGCGCCGGCCAGGATCCGCCGGTGCGCGGGCTTGAACGTGGTCCCGCGGCGCTTGAGGTCCTCGACCGCTTCCTCGGTCACGTCGTACACGGTCGGGGGCGGCGGCAACTCACCCTCGGCCGCCAGCCGCAGGACTGTGCCATCGATGATCTGCGCCGACGCGAGCGTCCCCTCCGGCGGCACCAGCGTGCCGGCCGCGGTGGTCAGGAAGCGCCGCTGCGGGCTCTGCTGCAGCGGCTCGTCCAGCAGCCGGAGCAGGTCCGGGAGCAGTACACCGAGCGGCTCGTCGGCGGGCAGCACGGCATCCATCCGCTTGCGCTGCCCGATCACCGTGACCCGGCTGTACGTACTCATCCGTCGATGCTCCTGTTCTGGTGGTTCGTCACGCCGTGCCCGCCGCCGCCTCGGCCGGGACGAGCTTCTTCATCAGCGTCGCGTACTTCTGCCAGTCCCGCGGGTTGCGGCCGTCCCCGATCGGATACCAGATCGCGGGTGCGTGCGCCGGGCCGATCGCCATCGCCCGGCTGATCCCCTTGACCTTGAGCATCTCCGCGACACTGGACGCCCGGACCGCCTCGTTCCCGGCGGCGACCCCGATCGGGCTGGTCATTCCGGCGAACCGCGGCTGGTACGTCCCGTCGGCGGCGCCGTACGAGCCCACCACCATCGCGGAGACCAGCTCGAAGTTGTCGGCGATCTCGTCGATCCACACACCGACCTTGTTCACGTCCGGGAACTCCAGCCCGGACTGTGCGACGGCCAGCGTCACGGTCTCGTCCAGCCCCGACTGCACCCGGCGTGACTCGAGCGTCCCGACCGCGGGCCTGAACTCCGCGCCCGGCTGTCCGGACAGCACCAGCCAGGTCGGAGACGGCGCCCGGTCCCGGCAGTACTCGGTCAGTGCCTCCGGGCTCCACGGCTGCGTCACCGGCTCGGACGTCGCCCAGCCGGCCGGCCCACTGCCGGTGGTCGCGGTGAACAGCCGCTCGGCGACCCGGCCGAGCACCAGGCTCTCGACCGCCTTGTGCCGGACCCGCACGGTCAGCTGCAGCTGGGCGAACGGCTTCTCCTCCACCACGAAGTCCGGGTGGATGTCGGAGTTCTGCTCCCCCGGCCTCACGGTGGCCCGGGCGACGAACAGGTCACCGTTCCAGTTCAGCCGGACGCCGTTCAAGCCGTCGAAGTACTCACCGTCGTCGCCGGTGACGACCCACTTGGAGTAGGTGCCCTTGAACAGCATCGACCGGACCGGCCAGGTCAGCTTGGAGGCCTTCGGCGTGACCAGTTGCACGTCGCGGGCGGCCATCTTGGCCGACGTCAGCGCGTCACTGAGCCAGGCCGACATGCCGATCACCGGCCGGTCCTGCATGACGACGGCGACCTTCTCGGTGATCAGGTCGACGCCCGGGCTGAAGATAAGGTCGTTCGGCATCTCAGTCGGTTCCCTCGCTCGCGCTGTGCGGTGTTTCGTTCCGGGGCGTCTGGACTCCTGCCGACGTCCAGACCTTGCCGCCCAGCCGGTTGATCAGCGTGTTCGCGTACTGCTCCGCGACCTCGCGGGCGCCGTCGCGAGCCGTCGCCCGGATCTCCACCCACCAGGCCGGCGTCCGCACCGTGCCGACCGACGTACCGAGCATCCGCTCCACCTCGCCCGGGACCTGGATCAGCAGCGGCAACTCGATCGACACCAGGGGTAGATGGTCCTCGCCGCACAGCTGGATGACGGCGCCGCCGCTCACCGCGCGAACGCCCATCTCCTCCCCCGCCGCGGCCAGTCCCGCCAGGACGTCGTCACTCGACGGACGTCCGTCCACGAGCGCCACCAGGTCGTAGGTCATGGGGCCTCCCGGCCTGGACTGAGGAGTGGAGGGAGCCCGGTCCTCGGGCCTCCCGGTCTGGACTGAGGAGTGAAGGGAGCGAAGCGACTGGAGCGACGAGGGAAGACCGGGAGTTTCAGCCCCAGGACCCGCCGCGCCGGAGGCGTGGCATTGAACGCAGCGACTGGAATGACGAGGGAAGGCCGGGAGTCAAAGCCCCATGACCCTGCCGGTGCCGGAGGCCCGGCCATGTGCACTGTCATGTCGTTCCTCCGCTGTTCTCGCTGACGGCCTGCACCGCGTCGGCCAGCGCCGTCTGGACGAGCTGCGGCCCGTCACCCCGTCGCACGAACAAACCGCGGCCGGGCGGGTAGTCGCCCGGGCGGGCGCCGGTGAAGAGCTGGCCCTCGCTGCGATCGCCGGACAGCACCAGACCGGCGGCCCCGGACTCGAGCACCGCGGACAGGAACGGCTCGTACATCTGCCGCGAGGCGCCCGAGGCGCGCCGGGTCAGGATGAAGTGCAGCTTGATGTCCCGGCCGGAGGCGACGTACGGGAGGAACGGGTCCATCGGCGACTGCCCGCCCGCGGTGAGCAGGTCGTAGTCGTCTGCCAGCACCACGATCCGCGGTCCGCCCTGGCCGGCCTCCGGAACAGCGCCGGTGTCGTCCGGCATCCGCTTCGCCAGCTCCTGCGACACCCCGGCGGCCAGCCCGGCGGCGACCCGGCCGGTTGGCGCGTAGCCACCGACGTACGCCTCCGGCACGTACTCGCGCAGGCCGCGCCGCGGATCCATCACCGCGAACACGAGCTGATCGGACGGGTGCCGCTCGATCAGCTGCTGCACGATCAGCCGGACGAGATTGGTCTTGCCGGAGCCGCTGTCGCCGAACACCACCAGGTTGCTGTCCCGGCCGGACAGGTCCAGGTACACCGGCGCCAGCGCACGCTCGTCCACCCCGATCGGCACCACGGCCGGCTCGCGGATCTCGTCGCCCAGCTCGGCCCGCGGCAGCTTGAGCGGCAGGATCCGGATCTGCGGCGCCCGCGGCCCCTGCCAGGTCGACCGCGCGGACACCGCCTGCGCCTCGAGCACCTCGGCCAGGTTCTCGTCCGAGGTGACGCCGTCCACCCGCGGCAGCGCGAAATGGGCGAACAACTTCGTGGACCCTGGCACCAGCATCCGGCCCGGGCCGGCCTTGCGCAGGACTTCCTGGAGGCGCCGGTCGATGCTGGAGTCCGACGGGTCGTTCAGCCGCAGCTCCAGCATCGTGCCGAACATCGCCTGGTTCTGCATCCGGACGTCGTTCCAGCGCATCATCGACGCGACCACGTGAATGCCGTAGTTGCTGCCGCGCGACAGCAGGTCGGTGATCGGCTCGTCCAACTCGTCGAACGTGGTCCGGATCGCGCCGTAGTTGTCGATCACCAAGACGACGTCCGCGGTCGGCAGCTCCGGGATCGCGCCGGCCGCGTGGTCCTTGCGGAGCGCTTCCATGGTGTCGATCGCGTGGTTGCGGAACACCCGCTCGCGGTGGTCGATCATCCCGCGGATCTCCTCGACCGTGCGCCGCACCTTCTCCCGGTCGGTGCGCAGCGCGACGCCGCCGACATGCGGCAGCTGCTCGAGCGCTTGCATGCCGCCGCCGGCCAGGTCGAGCGCGTAGATCGCGACTTCCTGCGGGGTGTGGGTGTGGGCCAGCGAGGTGACCAGCGTGCGCAACGCGGTCGTCTTGCCGGACTGCGGACCGCCGACGAGCGCGACATGACCACCGGCACGGGTCAGGTCCAGCCGGTAGACCTCCTGGCGCTGGTTGCCCGGGTCGTCGATCACACCGACCGGCGGCTTCATCTGCGGCGACCTCACCGCCAGCTGCAGACCACGGCCGTCGACGAAGTCGGCGCGGCCGGCCAGACCGTCCAGCGTGCAGGCAGCCGGTAGCGGCGGCAGCCAGATCTTCAGCACCGACTCGGCGGCGCGGGACACCTGGTCGACGAACACGGTCAGCACCGTCGGCCCCGTCGTACGCTCGGTCGCCTTGGCCTCGACCGGCTTCTGCGCCTCCAGCTCCTCGACGGACTGCTGGTACGGCGTCAGCGCCTGCGGGCGGACGTCCGCCCCCTCGTCCTCGACGACCTCGTTCGCCGGCGGAACGTACGGGCCGGAGATGTACGCCGCCCGGAAGCGCTGGTAGACGCTCGTGTCGACCTTGAGGAACCCGAACCCGGGCAGCGGCGGCAGGTGGAACGCGTCGGTGGTGTCCAGCACCGTCCGGCTCTCCTCCTCGGAGAACGTCCGCAGACCCAGCCGATAGGACAGGTAGGTCTCCAGGCCCCGCAGCTTGCCCGACTCGACCCGCTGGCTGGACAGCAGCAGGTGCACACCGATCGACCGTCCGATCCGGCCGATCGACAGGAACAGGTCGATGAAGTCCGGCCGTTCGTTCAGCAGCTCGCCGAACTCGTCGATGATGACGAACAGGTGCGGCAACGGCGGCAGGTCCGGGTTCTGTTCCCGGGCCAGCCGGTAGTCGGTGATGTTGGCCTTGTTGCCGGCGTCCTTCAGCACCTGCTGACGGCGCTGCACCTCGCCTTCCAGGCTCTTGTACGCGCGCTCGATCAGGCTCGCGTCGTCGCGCAGGTTGGTGATGATGCCGGCCACGTGCGGCACCCCCGCGAACGGCGCGAACGAGGCGCCGCCCTTGAAGTCGACCAGGACCAGCGCGAGATCGTCCGGGCTGTGCGTGGCGAGCAGGGCCATCACCATGGTCCGCAGTACCTCGGACTTCCCCGAACCGGTCGCGCCGATGCAGAGTCCGTGCGGACCCATACCGAGCTGGGCCGATTCCTTCAGGTCGACGAGTACGACGTCGCCGCGGTCGTCGACCCCCAGCGGGACCCGCAGGAACGCGCGATCCGGACGCGGCTGCCAGAGCTGCCCGAAGTCCAGCCGACCCACGTCGCTGATGCCGATCAGGCCCATGAAGTCGACGTTGTCGCGCTGCGCGTCCTCGTCCAGCGACTCCGCGGACAGCCGCAACGGAGCGAGCTCGCGGGCGATCCCTTCGGCGACCGCGGCCTCCATCCGGTCCACCTGGCCGCTGGCGACCATCGGGTACTGCCCCCGCAGGTCCTCCACCCGGACCTCGTCGCCGTACACGGTGATCCGCATCGTCACCGAACTCGGCTCCTGAACGCGGTCGGCGACCAGGTGCAACACGGTGACGCCGAGCTCCCCGGGCAGGAGCGAGTCGTCGGCCTGCGGGCGGACCTCTGCCGCCACGTCGCCGTACGTGTCGTGCAGCACAAGCAGGCGCTGGGTCAGCCGGCGGCGGTCCTCGAAGTTCACCGACCCGCGGCGTGACTCCGTCGCCCACTGGACCCGCGCACCCAGATCGTCCGACAGCAACCGTGCCAGCGCGTCCGGGGTCTCGGCGATCCGCCGGAACGGGACCGGGCCCTGCTTGAGCTCCGGGTCCTGGACGTGCGGCAACCAGTTCAGCCACTGCCAGTCGGGCATCGCGCGGCGCGGGAAGGACGCGGCCAGCTTGACGTCCTCCGGTGCGTGGAAGACCGCCGTCTGCACGAGCAGCGAGCGGGCCACCCGGACGACGCCCTCGCGGTCGCCGATGATGCTGACGTTGCCGACGTGGTCCAGCGGCACGGTCAGCGGCATGTCCGGGTTCAGCGTGAAGCGCCGTACCAGAGCGTTCGCCTCGGCCATCATGAACTGGTCCGGCGGCTCCATCGCGGAACCGCCCTGACCGACCATGGCCGGAACCGCCGGGACCCGGCCGCTGCCGCACCGCGGTTGCAGAAAGTCACTATCGGTACGACGGCGCTCCCACAGCCGGGACACGTCCGCGACGCAGTCCAGCAGCGCGTCGGGCGGAGGGTTCAGCTCCAGCGCCTGCGTCCGGGCCTTGCGCTCCTGGACCGAGAACTCGTCCCGCATCCGCTCGAGGTAGTCGAGGTAGCGGCGGCGCTGGTTCTTGCGGTCCTTGCCGCCCTTGCCGCGGGACGCGAGCATGCCGCCGACAGAGCCGACCATGGTGAGCCCCAGCAGCCCGATACCGACCATCACCATCGGGCCCGACCGGCCCATCGTCATCATCGCCACCGAGCCGATGCTGCCGACCATCGGCAACAGCATCTGCAGCGCGCCGCCGCCTCCGCCCCCACCAGCGCCGCCGAGAGACGGGGCAGGCTCGATCACTCGCTGCTGCTGCACCCCGGGGGCAGGTGTGCGCCGCGCCGGGCGGTGCACGATCCGGCTTGCCACTAAGGTTTTCCTCCGCTGGACCAGCCCGCGGTTGCGCGGGGGACTTCGTACTTCTTACCGACGGACGTGCGAGACACTGTAGTGGTGGGTGAGGTCATCGGATGACACAGACAGACGATTCCACTGTGGTTGAAATGATTGCGGACCTGGCGCCGATCTGGTTGCCGGGCTGCGTCGTGGACGCCGCGGAGCGGACGGTCGAGGTCGGCTGGGGACGCGGCGCACTGCAGATGTCCGCGGTGGTGGGAGTCGGCGAGATCGTCGATCGTTGCCTTCAGCTACCACAGCAGCGCTGGCCGGAGCAGATCGAGGCGTGGCTTCGGGCCGTCGTCGCCGAGGGTGAGCTCGCCACCGAGGAACACCGGTACGGCGACGTCGCCGAGCGCCAGCGCGCGTTGCTCGTGCAGCGCGGCTGGTCGGCGCGAACCGCCGGCCCGGTCGCCGACGCCCTGCTGCCGTTCGGTGACCACTTCGAGGTGGTCGTGTTCATCCGCACCGGCGACGAGTTCCGGCGGCTGACCGTCGTACGGCGTTCGATGCTCGGACTCGGCGACCCCGGCGTACCGTCACCGGTGCGGCTCAGCCTGGAGGAGATCGCGGACCTGGTGCCACAGGACCACGGTGCGTTCTCGGTCCTCACCCGCGATGGCAACCCGTTGGTGTCGATGGCGATCGTCGACCGGGAGAATTTGTTGCCGCAGGCATCCATAGGCGCGGGCGTGCTGATCGGCGTACCCCGGTTGAGCACCGTCGCCTACTGCCCCGCCGACGCCGGCCAGGCCCGCGCCGACGCACTCGCCCGCTGGGTCGCCGACAGCTACCGCAGCGCACCGGACCAGTGCTCGCCCGACCTCTACTGGCTCCAGGGCGACCAGATGGTCCAGGTCCCGGTCACGCTGGCGACCCCGCCGACCGCCGTACTCCCAGCCGCCCTCAAACCCCAACCCCGCCGCACCTGGCTACGCCACCTCTTCGGCCGCTAGCCGGCTACTTGGAGGGTGACGGACTGACCGGGCCGGAGGTGGTCTGGGTCGGCGTCGGCTGCTCCTTCTCCTCCTTCGCCTGCGCCGACTTGAAGTAGGAGACCCCGGCACAGCCCGCACATGCCACCGCACCGATCATCACGCTGGCGAGCACCTTCCCCGTCTGCTCGTTCAACGTGTTCTTGGCCCGCTCGGCCCCGAACAACCAGGCCTCCCGCAACCGCCGCCGCCGAACCGCCACCGACTCGATGACCTGCGTCCCGTAGTTCCCGGACACTCAGGCCTCCCGATCCAGCGCGTCCAGGGTCGCGGCATCGATCGGCAACGGCTCCAGCGCGGCCCGGTCGGTCACCGACCGGAGCTGGACCGAAATGAAGCCGAGGTCGAGCTCCCCTGGGCCGCGCGCATAACCGCCACCGCGGTCGAACAGCTCGAGGATCGGCTCGTAGGGATCGTCCAGCTGCGGGAACCGTTGCCGAGGCAGGTCGCCGAGTGCCGCCCAGCGCACGATCGCCACGGCGAGGTCCGTCGGAACCGGGAACAGGTCCGTCGACGACTCGTCCAGCTCGAGCCTGGCCAGCAGCGCCGGGTCGACGGCGACGTCCGGATCCACGCCGCCCGCCAGGTCGCTGGACGGCCAGCCCCGCTCCGCTCCGACGGCCAGCGCCCACTGCGCCGTACGCCGAAGGAACTCCAGGGCCAGCCGGGCGCGCGACTCCTCATGCGCGAGCGCGGCGCCCTTGTCCCACTTCACCGCGAGCAGGCGCTCGACCATCCGCTCGGCGGCGGTCATGTCGGTCACCATCCCTTTTGCTCCTTGATTGCCTGAACGATCGCATCCAGGGTCGCCTTCGACAAATCCTTCGGCCGGAACGGCTCCGGGAACGGCCGGGTCAGCCCGTAGCTCTCCCAGAGATCCAGGAGGTCGACTTCCTCCCCGCCTCGCGTCGACAACGGCGCCAGCTCGTGCGGGCCCGGATTCTTCCGGCGCCGGTACGTCCCCTGCGAGTCCCACATGTCCGGGTCGGCCAGCTTGTACGGAACGCCCAGCTCGAGCAACTTGGCTTCCACGTACTCGTGCGCGACCAGGGATCGCATCTGGTTCATCTCCATGCCGTTCAGGCGCCCTGCCGTCGCCTTCCGCCACAGCTTGGCCATCTCCGGCAGCGACTGGAAGTTGCCGTGCCGGATGTCACCGGGGCCGATCGCCACGTCGTGCTTGTTCACGAACATGTTCCGCTTCGCCACGTCGACCACCTCCTCCAACTCGGCCAGTGTCGCCGGGTCGTCGTCGTGCAGGTCGAGTGAGTCGGCGATCTTCGGCACGTCGTCGGGCGTGTTCCGGATGTCGCGGTACCCCTGGTCCAGGTCCGGATCGTTCTCGACGAACTCGTCCAGGTCCGGCATCCGAACGGGGTACTTCGAGTTCGCCCCGGTCCCCATCCGGATCACCTCACCCGGCCCCGGCGTGCCCGAGGGCTCACCCGGACCGTGTGCATCCGCCGTGCCAGGCGGGTCCGCTGATCCGTACGGGTCCGCTGATCCGTACGGATCCGATTGGCCGTACGACGGTTGCTCGCCGTGCGGTTGAGCCGGAGGCTGCCCGCCGTACTGGTCAGGCTGCTCCCCCGGCGTGTGCCGCGCGTTCGGGCCGTACTCCTGCGGGTTGTACGCCGGACGGTTCGGCTGCCCGAACGGCTGCTGCCCCGGGAAGTTCCCCGGCTGCTGCGGCGGTCCGTAGGGATCGGGCTGACGCGGCGGCGCGTACGGATCCGGCTGCCCCGGCCCATACGGCGACTGCTCCGGATACCGCCCCGGCTGCCCGGGCTGATGCGGCTGCCCAGGCTGGTTCGGATACGGCTGACCAGGCTGATGCGGCGGCCCGTACGGATCCGGCTGACGCGGCGGCGCATACGGATCCGGCTGCCCCGGCCCATACGGCGACTGCTCCGGATACCGCCCCGGCTGCCCAGGCTGATGCGGCTGCCCGGGCTGGTTCGGGTACGGGTGGTGCCCAGGCTGCTGGTTCGGGTACCCCGGCTGGTTCGGGTACCCCGGCTGGTTCGGCTGCTCCGGATAGCGCCCCGGCTGGTGCGGCTGCCCCGGCTGCTCGGGATACCGCCCCGGCTGGTGCGGCTGCCCCGGCTGGTCCGGATACCGCCCAGGCTGACCCGGCTGGTCCGGATACCGCCCAGGCTGACCCGGCTGCTCCGGATAGCGGGCAGGCTGGTTCGGCTGCTCCGGGTATCGCCCAGGTTGGTGCGGCTGACCGGGCTGATGTGGCTGCTGCCCAGGATGCGGCTGCTGACCCGGCTGGTACGGGTGCGGCTGCTGTCCCGGGTGGTGCCCAGGCTGACCCGGCTGATGCGGGTACGGCTGCCCTGGCTGGTGCGGGTAGCCCGGCTGGTTCGGCTGTCCCGGCCCAAACGGGTCCTGCCCAGGATGCGGCTGCTGGCCCGGGTGGTGACCCGGCTGCTGACCGGGGTGATAACCGGGCTGCTGGCCAGGCGGGCCGAACTGCCCTTCTGGCTGATGACCGGCCGGACCACCCTGCCCCGGCGCCTGATGCCCCGCCGGACCGAACTGACCTTCCGGCTGCTGCCCGGGGTGGTGCCCAGGCTGCTCTCCGGTCGGGCCGAACTGCCCCTCCGGCTGCTGGCCTGGTTGGTGCCCAGGCTGGTAGCCAGGCTGCTGCGGCTGCTGCCCCGGGTGGTATCCGGGCTGCTGGCCCGTGGGGCCGAACTGGCCCGGAGGCTGCTGGCCGGGGTGGTACGGCTGCTGGGGGGTGTGCGGCGGCCGGCCCGGCTGGAGGTAGCCGGGAGGCGGCTCGTACGACGGGGCGTCAGGCTGACCGGGGCCGTACTGCTGATGCGGCTGCCCGGGCCCGAACGGCTGCTGTGGCGGCTGGTTGGACTGGAGATAGCCCGGAGGCGGATCGTACGACACCGGCTCCGGCCGACGGCCCGGGGTGGGAGGCATCTGGTTCGACGCCGGGTTGTGCGGACTCCACGCCGGCTGCTGCGTGCGCGCCTGCGCCTGCTGCCTCCAGTGGTCCCTCGCGGGGTCCGGAGCCGGCGCCACTTCGTCCATGGCAGGCCAGCCGCCCGGCGGCTCAGGCTCGGGTCCGCCGTGGTCGCGGACGTGAACGTGCCACGTCTTCGTCTCCCGATCGAACTCCAGCCTCGTCGGGTAGAAGGTGGTGTGCGGCGGGTGGATGACTTCGTCGACACCGAGGCTCTTGTCACGCAGGAACGACATGTCCTTGCCGTGCCGCGCGTCGATGTGCATCACGACTCTGGCGGGGGCGTAGTCCCCACCACTGAAGATCTTCGCGCCGTCCGGATCCTTGTCCGAGTGCGTGAACGCCGGCTCCCGGGTGGAGCCGCCCGGCTGGTACTTGTTCAGGAACGCCTGGAGGTCCTCCACCGTGTCGAAGGTGATGCCGCGGTGGATATCGCCGACGAAGTCGGGCAGCTTGTTCATCGCCGAGGTCGCCATCCGGACCAGCGGCAGTTGCTCGACCCTCGTGTCGCCCGCGCGGAAGGCCCGGTTGATGTCCTGGTGGGGCATCCCGAGCATCTCTTCCATGGCGTTCAGCTCGAGGTCCGACAGGTCGTCGATGCGATCAGGGAGCTGCTCCTGACCGCGCCTGCGGTGCTCTGCCATCTTGCCCGCGTCGATCGATCGCAGGCTCGACCGGTACGCCGCCTCGTCCGCCGGCGACGCCCGGAACCCACGATCGGCCAACTCAGACCGAGCAAACGGCCCATCCGGCTCCCCGCGCGAAGGCGCCGAACCATACCCATCCGGAGCATGCCCGTCCGGCACCTGCGTCTCCGGCGTACGGGAATCGGGGGCGTTCTTCTCGGGCGTGCGCGACTCCGGACCAGGTGACTCCGGCGTACGCGAATCAGGCGCACCTGTCTCCGGCGTACGCGAATCCGGGGCGTTCGTCTCCGGCGCACGAGACTCCGGCGCGTTCGTCTCCGGCGTCCGCGAGTCCGGCGCGTTCGTCTCCGGCGTCCGCGAGTCCGGCGCGTTCGTCTCCGGCGCACGCGACTCCGGCCCGCCGGTCTCGGGCGTGCGGGACTCCGGGGCACCCGTCTCTGGCGTACGCGAATCAGGCGTGCGCGACTCCGGGCCGCCCGTCTCCGGCGTACGCGAGTCAGGCGTGCGCGACTCCGGGCCGCCAGTCTCCGGGGTGCGGGTGGGAGTGTCTGGCGGGTTCAGGCGGTCGGCGATGGATGGAGTGGCTGCGTCCGGGGTGTTCGGGGTCGGGGTGTGGGTTCCGGGGGTGTTGACGTCCGGGGTGTGGGTGCCGAGCGGGGTTTGCGGGCGGAGGTACTGGAGTTGCGAGGCCGGTGGGGTGTTGGGGGTGCGCGGAGGGCCCTCCCACCTGCCGCCGGGCTGGCGTACGGCGAACTGGATCGACGTGATGTCGCCCGGGTACGGGTTCCTCGGGTGCGGGCCCTGATGGCCGGGCGGGAACGCATCGGAGATCCGGCCGCCGGGCGGCTGCGCGTCCAGGAACTTGACCCGCCCCGACGCGTCGACGAATGCGTTCAGGACGTGCCCACCGCCCGGGATCCCGGGCATCGGGGACCGCCAGGTGACGAAGATGTTCGCGTGCGTGCCCGGCGGACGGCCGGACAGCGCGTCGAACACCCTCCGGTAGGCGGCGTTGGTGAAGTCGGCCGGATTGGCGTTCCAGTCCTGCACCGCCATCCTGTTGTTCGGCGGGAAGTCCTCCAGGTCCATCCACTCGAGGGTGGCTTCCGGGTTCTCGCCGTTGCCGAACCTCCGCCCGGCGGCCAGATCCGGCGTGCCGCCGTTCAGGATGTCCGCGGCCCTGCGCGAGACGTCCGCACAGTTCATCTGGAACTGCCGGCTCACGCCGTGGTCCGGGTTGATGTTGCCGACCCAGCGCTCCGGGTTCTCGTGCGGCGGGCGACCGACCGAGTCGCGCAGGTCGCCCCGGCGGGGGTCCGCCGGGTGCGGCTCGATGTACTGGTTCGGGTCGATCTGCGACCGAGGCTTGCCCGGTTCCGGACGCAGGTAGTCCGGCCTCATCCGGTCGATCTCGATCTGACGCGCGAGCGGGCTGTCGTACCTCGGATCGTTGCCACCGTCGAACGGCCTGCTCGGGTTGTGCGGCGGCTGTGCCGGCGGCCGGTGTGCCGGACCGAACGGGGACTGCGGCGCCGGACCGAACGGCCGCGCCGGCTCCTGATACGGCCTGGGCTGCCGCGGGGCGTTCGGGGTGTTGGGCGTGTTCGGGGTGTTCGGGGTGTTCGGGGTGTTCGGGGTGTTCGGGGTGTTGGGCGTGTTCGGGGTGTTGGGCGTGTTCGGGGTGCTGGCATGCCCGGGTACGCCGGGGTGCATCGGCATGACCGGGGTGACGGCCGGGTCCACGTTCCGAGCCGCCACCGGGTCCGGGGTGTGCGGAGTGCCAGGCGCGTTCGTCTCCGGCGTCCGTGTCGAGCCCGGCGTGTGCGTCCCGGGGGTGTTCGTCTCCGGCGTCCGCGTGGAACCCGGCGTGTGCGTCCCGGGGGTGTTCGTCTCCGGCGTCCGCGTGGACCCTGGGGTGTTCGTCCCGGGGGTGTTCGTCTCCGGCGTCCGCGTGGAGCCCGGCGTGTGCGTCCCGGGCGTGTTGGTCTCCGGCGTCCGGGTGCTGCCTGGGGTCGACGTTTCCGGTGTGCGAGTTGTCTCGGGCGTGTGCGTGGACTCAGGCGACCGCGAGGTCTCCGGGGTCGACGTTTCCGGTGTGCGAGTTGTCTCGGGCGTGTGCGAGGTCTCCGGCGTCCGCGTGGACTCGGGCGTCCGCGAGGACTCCGGCGTGTGCGTCGTCGAGTCCGGGGTCCGCGATGTCTCCGGCGTCCGCGACGAGTCCGGGGTCCGGGAGGTGTTCGGCGTGGTCGAGTCGGGGGTGCGCGTACCAGGCGATGTGCTCGAGTCCGGTGTACGCGTACCAGGCGATGTGCTCGAGTCCGGCGTGCGCGTTCCAGGCGCCGTCGTGGTGTCGGGGGCCCGGTTGGTTGGCGTCGTCGTACCTGGGGTCGACGTGCCCGGTGTCGTGGTGCCCGGTGTCGTGGTGCCCGGTGTCGCCGTCCCCGGTGTCGTCGTGCCCGGTGTTGTCGTCACCGGCGTCGTCGTGCTCGGGTCCGCATGAGAGACCGCGGGCGTGGACGGGGAGTCGGCGCCCGGGGTGCGGGTCGTGTCGACCGAGGGTGTGTCCACCGACGAGGTGTCGACTGTCGGCGTGTCCACCGACGAGGTGTCGATCGTTGGCGTGTCCACTGACGAGGTGTCGACGGACGTGCTGCCCGACGGGGTGTCGACCGAGGTGTGTCCGGGGGTGTCGACGTCCGGCAGGTCCACCGTCACGTCGGCCGGCGTGACGCCCTGCATCTTGAAGGTGTCGCCGACGATCGGGATCTTCGACAGACCGTTGACCACGTCGCTGACCTTCGGGATCTTGCTCACGGCACCGAGGGCGATGTCGTGCAGGCCGACCCGCGCCCCCTGCAACTTCGCGGCCACGCCGGCGACTCTCGCCACCGCCGTACTCGCGGCGCCGAACTTGCCGGCCAGCGCCGCGGTCTTGACCGCACCGGCCGAGCCACCCGACGCGACCGTGGCGACGATGTTGGTGAGCGCCATCCCGAAGGCCTTGCCCGGGTTCTCCGACCATTCGTCCCAGGCGACGAAGCCCTTCAGCATGCCCTCGCCCATGTCGAGGCCCATCTGGGACCAGTCCTTGAGCCATTGGGGCCGCTCCACGCCGAAGAGTTCTTCGGCGCCCCAGGCAACGAGTTGGCTCGGAAGGGTCGCGATCTGTCCCACGAAGACGCCCAGGCCCACCCAGGCGTTACCGGCGTCCTCCCAGGTCGGGACATCCCAGTTGAACCAGTCCTTCATGGTGTCGGAGAAGCCGGGGATCATGTCCAGCAGCGGCAGTACCGGCACCAGCGTCAGGATGCTCTCGACTGTCTCGCCGATGACCGTGACCACGCCGAGCAGCATGTTCGGCACGAACTCGAGGGTGTCCTGCCACCAAGGCTTGTCCCGCTCCTCCTCGGTCCCCCACGCCGGTGCCTCCGGCTCCGCGTCCTCGTCCGGCGGTGGCGGCGGCTCCTCGCCCTCGCGGACGCCGGTCTCCGGGTCCCAGGTCTTCCCGCCGTGCAGCTTGACGATCTCGTTGGCGGCGGTGAAGCAGAGCTCCGGGATCTCCTCGGTCATGATCCGGCTGACGTCTTTGACCATGCGGTTGTTGTCGTCGATCATGTCCTGATCGTTTTGCCACTCCGGGTTGCCGTCCTTGCGGCGATGCCACTCGTAGGCCTCCTCCCGGATGTCTTCCAGGGTGCCCAGCCGGCTGCGCACCTCGTCGGCGAGCGTCTCCAGGTGCCCCGACATCTTCGGCAGACTCGGACCGAACTCGGTGAGGTTGTCCTGGATCTTCTTCGTCGAGCCCACCAGCAGCTCCCGCTCGGGCGCGTGGTAGACCGCGTTCAGGCCCTGGAACGTGTTGTGGACGCCGTCGCCCACATCGCTGAACTTCTCCCCGAGGCCGCTCAGCGACGACACGTTGTCGTCGAGCGCGGTGACGACCTTCTTCACTTCCGTGATCGGGATGCCTTCGGGTTTGATCATCAGTTCAGTCCTCGGTCACACGCTGGGTCGACGATTACATCTGGTACGGCGAAGCAGTACGGCGCGTGTGGTCACGGCACGCGTCGTACAACGAGTTGGGTGGCAGGTGGCCGCCGTCACGGCTGCGACCGGGCCGCCACCATCGCTTCCTCGAGCGTCTGCTCACTCGGCGCGAACGAGCTGATGCCGTGCTCGGCCACGAGGAACATCAGGTTGGCGTACCCAGGCGGAACGAACAGGAGGAACTCCTCCACCTGGTGCGCCGACCAGTCCGCCAGCTCCTCGGGCGTCGCGCCCAGCTCGGGCGTCGGCGCCTCGGCGGTCAGCCACTCGGCCAACCGCACCCGCCCCGCGTCGGCAATCTCCGCCGGTACCTGCACCGGATCCTGATCGGTCATACCGCGATGTTCTCCCCTGTCGGCTTGGACTCGTCCGGCGTACCCGGCGGGTCCGGGATCACCCCGTCCGACGCGTTCTGCTGCGCGTTCAGGGCCATCTCCTCCTGCCCGTCCATATAGGCCGTGACGGCGTCGTGGGCACCGGTCAACGAGGCGCCGACCTGAGTCGCGGCAGCCTCCAGAATCGGCGCCCAATGCTCGGAGTACTCACCGACGGCCACCGCGACGATCGTGAAGATGTCGTAGTCCAGGCCCGTCATGATGGCCTTCAGGTTGTCGCCGTACGTCGTCACCAAACCGTCGAACGGCTCCACCTCGGTCACCGTGTCGGTGAGGACCTTGTTGACGCCCTCGATGTCGATGTCCCAGTCCACTGTCACCCCTCAGGTCGATCCGGCCCTGTCCACCACGGACCACGAAACGGCCTGGACGTACCCGTCAGCGGGTGGCGTCCAGGACCGTGCGGCTGTCTGTGCGGCCGGTCAGCCGCCGATGCCGTCCACGGCGGCCGAGGCCTTCTTCAACGTCGCGGCGGCGGTCGCGTCGTTCTGCGCCAGCGTCTCCTTCAGCGACTGGATGATCGCCAGGGTCTGGTCGGCCGCCTTGTTGAAGCGGTCCTCGACGCCACGGTAGTTCTCGGTCACGCCGCTGGCCGAGGCATCCGACAGGGCCGCCGTCACGTTCTGCTTGTGGGTGGCGATCAGGCTCGAGATCTGGCCGGCGAGGCTGTTGATCGTCGACTGGACCTCGCCCGAGGCGGCGGTGTCGTAGCTGTTGCGGTTTGCCATCGTCGGTTCCTCTCTCAGCGCTTGCCGAATTTGGCGGCGTTGAAGTCGGCCGCACCCTGGTTCTTCTTCGCCGTGTCGGCCATCTCGGTGTCACCACCGCGGAAGGCCGTGTCCATGCCGGACTGGCCCTCGTTGATCGCTGCGAGCCCGGCGTTCAGGTCGGCGGCGATACCGTCCACGTTGGCCTTGAACCCGTCGAACATCGCCTTGCCGGCGCCGCTCATCTTGCCTTCCAGCGGTTGCGCCGCGGCGACCAGTTGCTTCACCAGACCGCCGAGGTCCTGCGTCCCCGTCCCGGTCTTCTTGGCCAGTTGGCTCAGGGTGTCCTGGCCCATGTCCCAACGTCCGGTCACTGTCTCTCCTTCGAGGTATGGTCACGCCGCAGCGCCACGATAGTCGCCGCACCGGGTCAACCACGGTGGCCCCGACGCCTGCCCGGACGTTTCGACCAGGATCGAAAGGCGCCGGTGACGGACCGGCGGAACCCACCCGCGAGGTTGTTGCCTGAGTCAACTATCGATGCGTGCGCAGGCAACGACAACGCGCTGCCGGACCGGGCGGATGCCGGACCGGGAGCGCTCAGGTGCTGGTCGCTGAGGACAGGAGCGGATCAGCTGGCCGCGCGTTTGCGGGCCGCCGGCGCTTTCTTGGCCGGCGCCTTCTTCGCTGCGGTCTTCGTCACAGCTGTCTTCGTGACAGCCGACTTCGCGACAGCCGTCTTCGCGGCCGCGGTCTTCCGGGCCGGAGCCTTCTTCGCCGGGGCCTTCTTGACGGCTGCCTTCGCGGCAGCGGCCTGCTGCTTCGCGCTCGGCTTGGCGGCGCGGCCGGCCAGGATCTCGGCCAGGAACTCACCGGTGTACGACGCCGGGTTGGTCGCGACCTCCTCCGGCGTACCCTCGGCGACCAGCGTGCCACCGCGACGGCCGCCGTCCGGACCGAGGTCGATGATCCAGTCGGCGGTCTTGATCACGTCGAGGTTGTGCTCGATCACCAGCACCGAGTTGCCCTTGTCCACCAGGCCGCCCAGCACGCCGAGCAGCTTGCGGATGTCCTCGAAGTGCAGACCGGTGGTCGGCTCGTCCAGCACGTACACCGTCCGGCCGGTCGACCGCTTCTGCAGCTCCGACGCCAGCTTCACGCGCTGGGCCTCACCACCGGACAGTGTCGGCGCGGGCTGGCCCAGCCGGACGTAGCCCAGGCCCACCTCGGTCAGCGTCGTCAGGTGCCGCGAGATCGCCGGGATGGCGGCGAAGAACTCCGAGGCCTCCTCGATCGGCATGTCCAGGATGTCCGCGACCGTCTTGCCCTTGTAGTGGACCTCGAGCGTCTCCCGGTTGTACCGGGCGCCGTGGCACACCTCGCACGGGACGTAGACATCCGGCAGGAAGTTCATCTCGATCTTCAGCGTGCCGTCACCCGAGCAGGCCTCGCACCGGCCGCCCTTGACGTTGAACGAGAACCGGCCCTGCTGGTACCCGCGGACCTTCGCCTCCGGGGTCTCCGCGAACAGCTTGCGGACGTGGTCCCACACCCCGGTGTAGGTGGCCGGGTTCGACCGGGGGGTCCGGCCGATCGGCGACTGGTCGACGTGGATGACCTTGTCGACCAGCTCCATCCCGGAGATCTTCGTGTGCCGGCCGGGCACCGTCCGAGCGCCGTAGATCTGCCGGGCGAGCGAGGTGTAGAGGATGTCGTTGACCAGCGTCGACTTGCCCGAGCCGGACACCCCGGTGACGGCGACGAACACCCCGAGCGGGATGGTCACGTCGATGTCCTTGAGGTTGTTCTGCCGGGCGCCGTAGACGGTCAGCTCGCGGCCCTCGGTGAGCGGCCGCCGGATCGCCGGGATCGGGATCTCCCGGCGGCCGGACACGTACGCGCCGGTGATCGAGTCCGGGTGGTTCTTCAGGTCCTCGACGGTGCCGGAGACGACCACCTGGCCGCCGTGCTCACCCGCGCCCGGGCCGATGTCGACGACCCAGTCGGCGTGGTCGATGGTGTCCTCGTCGTGCTCGACCACGATCAGCGTGTTGCCGAGGTCCTTCAGCCGGACCAGCGTCTCGATCAGCCGCCGGTTGTCCCGCTGGTGCAGCCCGATCGACGGCTCGTCGAGCACGTACAGGACGCCGACCAGCCCCGAGCCGATCTGGGTCGCGAGCCGGATCCGCTGCGCCTCGCCACCGGACAGCGAACCCGCCGGCCGGCTCAGCGCCAGGTAGTCCAGGCCGACGTCGAGCAGGAACCGCAGCCGCTCGCCGATCTCCTTGACCACTCGCTCCGCGATCTGCTTCTCCCGCGGCGACAGGTCCATCTGGACCAGGAACTCGTGCACCTCGTCGATCGACATCGCGCTGATCTCGGCGATGTTCTTCCCGCCCAGCGTGACCGCGAGCGAGATCGGCTTCAGCCGCGCGCCGTTGCAGGCCAGGCACGGCACCTCGCGCATGTACTCCTCGAAGCGCTCCCGGCTGGTGTCGCTCGACGCCTCCGCGTGCCGCCGCTCGACGTACGGGATCACCCCCTCGAAGGTGGTGTAGTACGACCGCTCGCGGCCGTAGCGGTTCTTGTACGAGACGTGGACCTGCCGGTCGTGCCCGGTGAGCAGCGACTTCTTCGCCTTCGCCGGCAGCTCGCCGAACGGCGTGGTGGTCTTGATCTTCAGGTCGTTGGCCAGCGCCGCCAGCAGCCGCTCGAAGTACTGCGTGACGTTCGCGCCCGACCACGGCTGGATCGCACCCTCCTCCAGCGACTTGGACGGGTCCGGGACCAGAAGCTCCGGGTCGACCTCCATCCGCGTGCCGAGACCGGTGCACACCGGGCAGGCGCCGTACGGCGAGTTGAACGAGAACGACCGCGGCTCCAGCTCGTCGATGGCGAGCGGGTGGTCGTTCGGGCAGGCGAGCTTCTCGGAGAACCGGCGCTCGCGGTGCGGGTCGTCCTCGGGCAGGTCGACGAAGTCCAGCACGACGAGTCCACTGGCCAGGCCGAGCGCGGTCTCGATCGAGTCGGTCAGCCGCTGCTTCGCGGAGCGCTTCACCGCGAGCCGGTCGACCACGACCTCGATGGTGTGCTTCTTCTGCTTGTCCAGCTTCGGCGGCTCGAGCAGCTGGACAGTCTCGCCGTCCACCCGGGCCCGGGACAGACCCTGACCGCTCAGCTGGCGGAACAGGTCGACGTACTCCCCCTTGCGGCCGCGGACGACCGGAGCGAGCACCTGGAACCGGGTGCCCTCCTCCAGCTCGAGCACCCGGTCGACGATCTGCTGCGGGGTCTGCCGCGCGATCGGCTCACCGCACTCCGGGCAATGCGGGCGGCCGGCCCGGGCGAACAGCAGGCGGAGGTAGTCGTAGACCTCGGTGATCGTGCCGACGGTCGAGCGCGGGTTGCGGGAGGTGGACTTCTGGTCGATCGAGACAGCCGGTGACAGACCCTCGATGAAGTCGACGTCCGGTTTGTCCATCTGGCCGAGGAACTGACGCGCGTACGCCGACAGGGACTCGACGTACCGGCGTTGGCCCTCGGCGAAGATCGTGTCGAACGCCAGACTGGACTTGCCGGACCCGGACAGGCCGGTGAAGACGATCATGGCGTCCCGCGGCAGGTCGACCGAGACGTCCTTCAGGTTGTGCTCACGCGCTCCGCGCACGATCAGACGGTCAGACACAAGCTCACTCTCAGCCGTTCTCGAGGGGTTCCATGGCATGCCCGGTCATGCTAACGAGGCCCACCGACAAAAACTTCCGCCGCCGGATCGGGGACCCCGATCGAGCAGGCTTCGAAAGTATATTCGATCGAGGAGAGTGGTTCTGGCAAACTCGGCCCGACAAGACCGTACTGATGCCACGCCTCCGGCGCGGCGGGTCACGGGCCCTGACTCCCGGCCTTCCCTCGTCGCTCCAGTCGCTACGCTCCCTCTGCTCCTCAGTCCAGACCGGGGGCCCGTGACCGCGCGACCGGATTGATGCAAGGATCGGCGGTGTTACCGACTTCCCCGGGAGGGCGCATGCCGGAGTACCACGGAAACGTCAAGGTCGGCGGTCCCGTGCAGACCCACGAGCTGGCCGAGCTGATGATCACCAAGGTCGCGGTCGGGCCGATGGACAACAACGCCTATCTGCTCCGCTGCCGCCGAACCGACGAGCAGGTGCTGATCGACGCGGCCAACGACGCGCAGACGCTGCTCAGGCTGATCGGCGACGGCGGGCTCGAGCGGGTCGTCACGACCCACCGGCACCAGGACCACTGGGAGGCGCTCGCCGAGGTGGTGGCCCGGACCAGCGCGACCACGGTCGCCGGCCGGTACGACGCCGAGGGCATCGGCGTACCCACCGACGAGCTCGTCGACGAGGGCGCCGGCATCCCGGTGGGCCAGTGCACACTCAGGGTCATCCACCTGGTCGGCCACACCCCGGGCTCGATCGCGCTGCTGTACGACGACCCGGCCGGCGCACCCCACCTGTTCACCGGCGACTCGCTGTTCCCGGGTGGCGTCGGCAACACCCAGGGCGACGCGGAGCGGTTCACGTCACTGATCAACGACGTCGAGGCCAAGCTGTTCAACGAGCTCCCGGACGAGACCTGGGTCTACCCCGGCCACGGCTCGGACACCACCCTCGGCAAGGAGCGCCCGAACGTCCCGGAGTGGCGAGCCCGCGGCTGGTAGAACGCGGTCCGGTCAGAGATGGGCGTCAGCGGGTCAGGTGGACGATGGCGTAGCGCCAGGTGCCGTCCGGGGTGCGCCGTACGACGTTGACGGCCGAGCGACTGATGATCAGGGCGGTCCCCCGCAACTGGAGGACCGTCCTCGGATCGGCGACGTACCTGAGCTGGTGATCCCAGAGTTCGTCCATCAGGCGCTCGATCTCGGCCCGGCCGCGGGCGGGGCCGGGCCACCCGGCCGGGTGCAGCATCGCCTCCGGTTCGAAGAGCTGCGCGAGCGCCTCGTGATCGTGCAGGACGAACGCGTCCTCGAGCATCGACTCGAGCTCCTCCGGCGCCATCACGACGCCTAGAAGATCAGCTGGTGACGCTCGGCGATCGGCATGGTCGCCGCGAAGTCGAGCTCGCACCCGTACTGCGCGGCCAGCGCAGGCAGCGTCTCCTCGTCGTACTCCCCGCCCGGCTCGGCGAGCTTGCGGAACAGCTCCTCGAGGCCGCCGGGTGCGATGATCGCGAGCACACGGAGCTGCGTGTCACCAGCGTTCCAGTACGTGTGCCACTGGTGTCGTGGCATGTAGACGAGCGTGCCGGCGTCAGCGAAAACCTCCTCGTCGCCCAGCAGCACCCCCATCCGTCCTTCGAGCACGAAGTTGTACTCGTCCTCCCGGCTGTGCCGGTGCACGGGCGCGGCCAGCACACGGGCGTCGATGACCTGTTCCACGAGTGAGAACCCGCCACCCGAGGCCGCGCTGTCGATCAGGTACCGGTCGGCCCGGATCCCTGTCATGTCCTTCGTCGTCTGGCCGTCGGACGGCCCTACCACCTGTATTTGTGTCATGGCTCGACGCTACGAGCGAGATCTCCGGCCGGCCATTCCAGAAATGTGGTATCTGCAAACCGGCCACCCCGCCGTACCTTGAGTGGTGTGAGCGGGTACGCGAAGGAGCGTGCGAGCGACCGGATCGCGACTCTGACGCGACAGGGGCTCGACCTCGTCACGCTCTGGCGGGAGTCGTCGGAGATCCTCCGCGATGCGGTCCCCTACTACCAGGCGCCGTGCTGGTACACGCTGGATCCCGCTTCTCTGCTGGTGACCAGTCACTTCAACGAGGGCATGCCGGAGCTGCCGCAGGAATGGCTCGCCCAGGAGTACTACGGGGACGACGTCAACAATCTCGCCGATGTCGCGCGCTCGACGCGAGGCATCTCGACCCTGCACGAGGCCACCGGCGGCAACCCGGCGAGCAGTCCGCGCTGGCACGAGAACATGACGATGGGTGGCGACCAGGAGTTGATCGCGTGCCTGCGCACCAGGTCAGGTGAGGTCTGGGGAGCACTCGGCCTCTACCGGGAATCAGGGCAACCTCTCTTCGGCGACGAGGACCAGGCGTTCCTGCGGACCATCGCGCCCGTCCTCGCGGCCGGCGCGCGCAACTCGCTGCTCCTCGGTGCGGCCACCGATCCGGAGGGTTCCGACGCCCCGGGCCTGATCGTTGTCACCGGCAACTGGGAGATCGAGTCGGCGACACCCGGCGTCGAGCAATGGCTGCGCGACCTGCCCGATGGTGCCTGGGAAACGGGCCGGCTGCCGTCGGCCGTCCTCGCCGTCGCCGGCCAGGCTCTGCGTACGGCGACCTACCCGGACGCCGGCGAAGTGGCCGTATCCCGGGTGATGTCGCGGTCGGGTCGCTGGGTAGTGCTGCACGGCACCTCACTGGTCTCGTCGAGTTCCCGCCGGGTCGCGGTCATCGTCGAGCCGGCTCATCCCGGCCGCATCGCGCCGCTGCTCATGTCGGCGTACGGGCTGACCGAACGCGAGCAGGAAATCACCCGACTGGTCCTGCAGGGGAACTCCACGACCGACATCGCCGAGCAACTCGTCGTCTCCACGCACACCGTGCAGCAACACCTGAAGAGCGTCTTCGACAAGACTGGCGTCCGCAGCCGGCGCGACCTGGTCGCCAAGATCTTCTTCGCCCACTACGAGCCCCGCGTCCGCGACAACGAACGCCGCGCGATCGACGGGCAGCCCCTCCGCGGCGGCCCGCTAGAGACGTGACCGCCGCGCCGCTTCGATCTGTGCGCTGATGGTCGCGGCGCCGACAGAGGCCGCAAGCTCCGCCGCCTCGTCGGCCAAGGCGCCCACGTCGTCGCCGTCGGCCAGATAGATCAGGCCGACCAGGTTGGCGGCGACTCCCGCGGTGAAGCCGAGGGTACGGCGAATCGCCGTCGACTCCTCCAGGAGCGCCCGGGCCTGGTCCAGGTTGCCCGCGGAATGAGCGGCCACGCCCAGGTGACGGAGGGCATAGGACAGGGTGAGATCGTCGCCGGTCTTGGTGGCGAGCTCACGCGATAGAGTCAGCGCCGAGACCGCGGGCTCGGTGTCATCGCGGACGACCTGGTGGAAGCAGCCGATCCAGAAGAACGCCAACGCCTGACCACGCTCGTCGTCGACGGAGTTGTACAGCGCCAGCGCCCGCTCGAACAGCTCCAGCTCACGCGGATCCTCCACCCGGTTCTCCAGGAACCGCCCGTGCAGCACCTTCCCCCGAGCGAGCACCAGGTCGGCTTCGGCCGCGTCCAGCTCCCGATCGGCCGTGGCAAGGCCAGCGGCGTCCCCGTTGAAGATCGCGCGCTCGTACAACTCCCCCGCCCACCGCACTCGTTCGTCCACCCGGCCGATCCTAAGCTGATCCGGGTGAGCGGATTCGCGGACTATCAGCCGGACGTCGAGCGGCAGCCGGCCGACGCCGCGATCACGGTCCGGCCGGCACAACTCGCGGATCTCGAAGCCTGCGCGCGGCTGATCGCGCCGCGGACCGGTGGGTCGATCGAAGCCCGCACGCACCGGTTGATGGCCGACCTCCGTGAGCCGGACCGGTACGCCGCGGTCGCCTGCGCGGACGACGAGGTGATCGGGTACGGCGGCGTGATCCACCACGAGGTCTCCCCCGACGATCCACCGGAGGTGGCGCCGACCGGGTACTACCTCGTCGGTCTGATCGTCGCACCGGACTGGCGCCGACACGGGATCGGCGAGCTACTCACGGTCGACCGGATGCGCTGGACGGCCGAGCGGGCCGATGCCGTCTACTACTTCGCCAACCTCGCCAACGGCGCAACCCTCGACCTCCACCAGAGCCTTGGCTTCACCGAGGTCACCCGCGACTTCACCTTTCCCGGCGACCCGCTGCAACCCGGCACCGGCGTACTGCTCCGAGCGGGCCTGACTACCGGTCGGTGAGCTCGGCAGGGAGAGCCACCACGTCCACCAGGGCGCCGTTGCGGATGGCGGTGATCTCGGTCCGGCGGCTGATCGCGTCTTCGAACAGCAGCCGCTGCAGCGACTGCGCATCGCGGAGAGGTGCGCCGTCGACGGCGAGGACGAGATCACCTTGGCGGAGGCCGGCCTGGGCGGCGGGACTCCCGGCGATCACCTCGACGACGCGCAGCGCGGTGCGCTGCTCGAAGCGTTCGGCGAGTTGTGGCCGCAGCGGTGCCGGCGTGGTGACCAGCCCGAGGTAGGCACGTCGTACCCGGCCGTCGTGGAGCAGCGAGTCGATGATCCGGCGGGTGGTCTGGTTCATCGGGACCGCCAGGCCGAGGCCGATCCCGGCCACTGCGGTGTTGATGCCGATCACCCGGCCGTTGCCATCGGCAAGCGCTCCGCCGGAGTTGCCCGGGTTCAGCGCCGCGTCGGTCTGGATCACATCCTCGATCATCCGGGTCACGTTCGGCGTCCGCACCGGCAGCGACCGGCCGAGCGCGCTGATCACGCCGGCGGTCACGCTCCCGGCCAGTCCCAGCGGGTTGCCGACCGCAACCACCAGGTTCCCGACCTTCAACTGGTCCGCATCCCCGTACTCCGGCGGATCCGGGATGTCCCGGTCGGAGCGCAGTACGGCGAGATCGGACAGCCGGTCGACGCCGACGACGCGTGCCTGGGCCGCCGTACCGTCCGCGAACTCCGCCGTCGCCTGCTCGCCGCCGCCGACCACGTGCGCGTTCGTCAGCAGGTGGCCGTCCGCGGTCAGCACCACCGCCGACCCGGACGAGTCACCGCGCCGGCTCGCGATCCGCAGGCTGGCCACCCGCGGGATCAAATGCTCCGCCACACCCGAGACCACTCGGGAGTAGGCGTCGAGTACGTCGTCGCCAGCAGTCTCTTCAGCCATCTCCGCCTCCCGATTACAGCATTACACCGCAAGCAAGTCGCCGTCAGCAGGTGAGGCGGACCACAAAACTGACCGATCGGTTGAAAACTGGCCGATCGGTCAGGACCATGGCTGACATGGCAGTCACCACCCCCGTCCGGGAGCGGACCAGGCACGAGATCGTGCGGCAGGCGATGAGCCTGTTCCAGGCCAAGGGCTACAACGCGACGTCACTGCAGGACATCGCCACCGCGGCCGGCTGCTCGAAGGCGACGGTGCTCTACCACTTCAACGGCAAACCTGCGGTGCTGGCCGCCGTCCTCGAGCCGGCCGCAGCCGACCTCGCCGCCCTGATGAGGACTGTCGACGGACTGCCCCGGGCCGTCGCGCAGGAGATCGCGATCCAGCAGTTCACCGACCTCGCCGTCGTGCACCGCGGCGTCATCGACGTCATCCAGGACGTCATCCCGGTGATCGAGGACATGCCGGAGATTGCCGGGCTGGTCGCCGACGGCATGCAGCTGACGCGGTACATGGCCGGCTCCGACGACCCACTCGAGCACGACCTGGCCCGGTTCGCCGTCAACGGCCTGCTCGGCGAGTGCCGGCATCCGGGCGGACGCACCGACGACGAGCTCCGACGACTCTGCGACATCGCCCTCCGGCGATTGCTCAGACGCCCCTGACCTCAACCGCCCTCATGACATCCGCCCTCATGACAACCGTCTGATCACCACTGCCTGATCACCACCGCCTGATCCAGCTGTCTGATCCAGCTACCTGATCCAGCTGCCTGGTGCCCGCGGGCGCCCGGCCTCCCCTGCACACGAACGGACGCATCTCCCGATGGCCAATCTGCTGTACCGGCTCGGCCGGTTCTCCTACCAGCGCCGGCGCCTCGTCGCCGCCGTCTGGGCGGTCTTCCTCGTCCTGCTGGGCGTCGGCGCGCTGACCCTCGGCGGCAAGACGACGAACACCTTCTCGATCCCGGGCACCGAGTCGCAGCGCGCGCTCGACGCCTTGAAGACCGAGCTGCCCGCGGCGAGCGGCGCCTCCGCGACCGTGGTGGTGAAGGCACCCGAAGGCAAGACCCTCGCCGACCCGGCCGTCAAGGCCGCCGTCGGTACGACGGTCGCGAAGGTGGCGACGGTCCCTGCGGTGATCGCGGCGATCGACCCCTTCACCAGCAAGGCGATCAGCCCGGACGGCAGCACCGGCCTGATCAGCGTCCAGTTCGACAAGCCCGCCGACGAGCTCACGAAGGACAGCACCGAGGCGTACGACGGTCTCAGCGGACTCAGCTCCGGGGACCTTCAGGTGGTCCCGGGCGGCCAGATCGTCGGCGGCGTACCGGAGGTCGGGGCGACCGAGGTGATCGGTGTCGCGGTCGCGGCCGTCGTACTGATCGTCACCTTCGGTTCCCTGGTCGCGGCCGGGATGACGTTGCTCACCGCGTTGCTCGGCGTACTCGCGGGAATGGCCGGGCTCTTCCTGGTTACCGCGTTCGCCGATGTGTCGTCGACCGCGCCGATCCTGGCCTTGATGCTGGGGTTGGCCGTCGGGATCGACTACTCGTTGTTCATCAGTTCGCGGCACCGGACCCAGCTCGCTGAGGGCATGGATGAGGCGGAGTCGGTCGGCCGGGCCACCGCGACGGCGGGCTCGGCGGTGTTGTTCGCGGGTGCGACTGTCGTGATCGCGCTGGCGGGGCTCAGTGTGGTCGGGGTTCCGTTCCTGACCGCGATGGGCTTGGCGGCCGCGGCGACCGTGCTCACCGCCGTACTTGTCGCACTGACGCTGCTGCCGGCGTTGCTCGGGTTCGTCGGCCAGCGGATCCTCCCGCGCAAGGTCCGGAAGGCTCCGGCGGCCGCGCCGGCTGAAGGGTTCGGGTTCCGCTGGGGCCGGTTCACCACCCGGTTCCGCGTCCCGATCGTTGCCCTCGGCATTATCGGGCTCGGCCTGCTGTCGATTCCGGTCAAGGACATGCAGCTCGCGTTGCCGGATGGCGCGTCGGCGGCGGCCGGGACCAATCAGCGAGTGGCTTATGACCTGACCGCGGCCGCTTTCGGTCCGGGTGCCAACGGCCCGCTGGTCGTCGTTGTGAAGAGCAACGACCCGGCGACTTCCGGTGCACTGGTCGAGCAGGTGCTGGCCAAGACCCAAGGGCTGAAGGATGTCGTGGCTGCGCAGCCCGGCCCGGCGAGTGCGGACGGCGCGACGCGGCTGCTGCAGGTGATCCCGGCCAGTGGTCCGGCCACGGAGGAGACCGCGGACCTGGTGAAGAACCTGCGTGCCGCCGTACAACCGCTCGCGACTGGTGACGCGACGATCTCGGTGACTGGTAACACTGCCGTCGGGGTCGATGTGTCCAACAAGCTGTCCGACGCGTTGCCGACGTACCTGTTCGTCGTCATCGGGCTTTCGTTCCTGTTGTTGCTGCTGGCGTTCCGGTCGTTGCTCGTACCGCTGAAGGCGACACTCGGGTTCGTGCTGACCATCGGAGCGACGTTCGGGATCACGGTCGCGGTGTTCCAGCAGGGCTGGGGTGCGGAACTGCTCGGGGTGGACTCACCCGGGCCGCTGGTCAGCTTCCTGCCGATCATCATGATGGGCGTGCTGTTCGGGCTGGCGATGGACTACGAGGTGTTCATCGTGTCCCGGGTCCGGGAGGAGTTCGTGCACGGCAAGCACGCGACCGAGGCGACCGTCGAGGGTATCGGCCACGGTGCCCGGGTGGTGACCGCGGCGGCCCTCATCATGGCCTCGGTGTTCGCCGGCTTCATCATGGTGCACGACCCGATCATCAAGGCCATCGGCTTCGGCCTGACCATCGGCGTCCTGATCGACGCCTTCGTCGTCCGGATGACGCTCGTCCCCGCCGTCCTCAGCCTCCTCGGCGACCGCGCCTGGTGGTTCCCGAAGTGGCTCGACCGCATCACCCCCAAGGTAGACATCGAAGGCGAAACCCTCCGAGTCCCCACCGCCCCCGACCGCAAAGAACTCATCACCGTCGACTAAGACAGCAAGAGGGGCACCGGCTGTGCGCCGATGCCCGTCACCGCAGCAGACTAGACGCATCGCCCACCCGGTAGAGCGCGTAGCTCGCCGCCGAGATCGCAACCCGGCCAGCGAGGACAGAGCTGGGGATGACATAGATGCTGCCGTCGCCGAGAACGATGAAGAACA
The DNA here is from genome assembly GCF_043197365.1 of Kribbella sp. NPDC049174. Lineage (NCBI taxonomy): Bacteria > Bacillati > Actinomycetota > Actinomycetes > Propionibacteriales > Kribbellaceae > Kribbella > Kribbella sp. NPDC049174. The sequence goes on from NZ_JBICSZ010000001.1 coordinate 2,208,485, forward strand.
GGTCGATCAACTCGGGGTCGTAGGGCATCTTGCCGGCGGACTTGTCGAGCACGTAGGGGCGGCGTCCGACACCGACATGCCAATACCCCTTTGCGTTGCGGGATGCACAGGACTTCACCTGTACACGTTGAACGCCCTTGGACGTTGTCACCAGCAGGTCGTATTCCTGAGGCTCAATCGGCAAGGCAACCGCACATCCGTGCAAGGTGAACCAGGCCATCGCCAGCGCCGACGCCGCCGTTCGCAGCGTCTCCAGCCGGAATGCTCGCTGAAGACGTCTTCCGCTGTCGCCGAACCATTCAGCTGCTTGAGATGTGTGCAATCCAGGCCGAGCCGGATCGCATGTCCCTTGACCCGCACCCGGTTCTCACCGTTGTCGATGACACCGAGGCCAGCAAGCACGTCCGCCCAACAGCTCGACGCGGGCACGGCTTCACGCAGCAGCTGATCAGACCAGCGACGCTGCCCGGTGAAGTGCGAGGTGTCCAGTTCGAGACGGGCTGCATGCCGCTTCACCGTCCGGATGACGCCCGCGGACGTCCCTTTCAGTCCCAGCGCGCGGGCAACAGCACGCCAAGACGGGCAGCGCTGCACGGCCTGGCGCAATTGGTCGTCGTTCCAAGTTCGTCGATCCCCCGTGGTCGTCATAGGGACAAACGTAGAGAGGGGCACCGACAGAATCGGTGCCCCTCATGAGGTCGGGCTGCCGAGATTTGAACTCGGGATCTCCGGTCCCCCAGACCGGCGCCTTACCCGGCTAGGCCACAGCCCGCTGCTCGTCTCCGAAGAGCCGAACGGGGTAAACCTTACCTCATCCGAATCAGTGCTCTGACCAGGGTCCGGTTAGCGTTTCTTGTTCTTTTGGCGGGGGCGGATCTGGACGTGGACGGGGCTGCCGACGAAGCCGAAGTCCTCGCGGAGGCGGCGTTCGATGAAGCGCTGGTACGACGGCTCGATCTGGCCGGAGGTGAAGATCGCGAACGTCGGCGGCATCGTGGTCGCCTGGGTGCCGAACAGGATCTTCGGCTGCTTGCCGGACCGGACCGGGTGCGGGTGCGCCGCCACCAGCCGGCCGAGGAACGCGTTCAGCTGGCCGGTCGGGACGCGGGTCTGCCAGCCCTCCAGCGCCGCCTCGATGGCCGGCACCAGCTTCTCCATGTGGCGGCCGGTCAGGGCGCTGATGTTCACCCGCGGTGCCCAGCGGAACTGGACCAGGTCGCGGTCGATCTCGCGCTCCAGGTAGTAACGCCGGTCCTCGTCGACCAGGTCCCATTTGTTGTACGCGATCACCAGCGCCTTGCCGGCCTCCTCGACCGCGTTCATGATCCGCAGGTCCTGCTCCGACATCGTCTCGGAGGAGTCGATCACGACCACGACGACCTCGGCCCGCTCGATCGCCGCGTTGGTCCGCAGCGAGGCGTAGTACTCGTGGCCCTGGGCGTTCTTCACCTTCCGGCGGATACCGGCCGTGTCGATGAACCGCCACTCCTTGCCGCCGAGCGTGATCAGCTCGTCCACCGGGTCGACCGTCGTACCGGCGACGTCGCTGACGACGACGCGGTCCTCCTTGGCCACCTTGTTCAGCAGTGAGGACTTGCCCACGTTCGGTTTGCCGACGATCGCGACCCGGCGCGGTCCGCCGGTCTCGGCGTCGCGCTCCGGCGGCGCCTCGGGCAGCGCGGCCAGGACGGCGTCCAGCATGTCGCCGGTACCGCGGCCGTGCATCGCCGAGACCGGGAACGGCTCGCCGATGCCGAGGCTCCACAGGTTCATCGCCTCGGACTCGACCCGCTGGTCGTCGACCTTGTTCGCGGCCAGGACGACGGGCTTGCCGGACTTCCGCAGCACCCGGACCACGGCCTCGTCCGCGTCGGTGATGCCGACCGTGGCGTCGACCACGAACAGCACCGCGTCGGCGGCGTTGATCGCGACCTCGGCCTGGGCGGCGACCAGCGCGGCCATCCCGACCGCGTCCGGGTCCCACCCGCCGGTGTCGACGACCGTGAAGCCCCGGCCGGCCCAGTTGGCGTCGTACGAGACCCGGTCCCGGGTGACGCCCGGGGTGTCCTCGACGACGGCCTCGCGGCGGCCGATGATGCGGTTCACGAGCGTGGATTTGCCCACATTCGGACGGCCGACGATCGCGAGCACCGGCAGCGGACCGCTGTCTTCACGGTCGTGCGTGGGCTCGGCGAAGTCGTAGCCGGTGGGCAGGTCACTCATCAGGATCCTTCTTGTCTGGCACACCCGGGAGCGGGTGGCCGGTCGCTTCGACGGCCGCCCTGACATGGGCGCGCAGCACGTCGCCGATCTGGTCGGCAACCGCCCGTACGTCGGAATGCCTCCTGGGAAAGGGTACGCGGTCGATCGTGAAGGGCTCGCCATAGACCACGTCCACCCGGCTCCCGGCCGGTGGAAAACCCTCCACGTCACCGTGCGGCAGCCTGGTCCCGAGCAGCGCGACCGGCAAAATCGGCGCCCCTGTCACCATGGCCAGGTACGCCACCCCGGTCCGGATCCGGCGGAAATCGCCCGCGCCGCGGGTCCCCTCCGGGTAGATGTTCAGCACCCGGCCGTCCCGCAGCACCTTGATGGACTGCCGGACCGCGAGGACGTCGTACGTCGACCGATCGACCGGGATCTGGCCGAACATCCGCAGCAGCCGGCCCTGCAGACCGCCGAAAGCCTCGATCTTGCCGAGCTGATGCAGCATCCGGGGCGCGATCGCACCCAGCAGCGGCCCGTCGAGCAGACTCAGGTGATTCGGGCTCATCAGCACCGGACCGGTCCGCGGGAACCGGTCCTCATGGTGGATGGTCAGTCTGTACTTGCGACGGAAGTACGGCCTGGCAACCGTGCGGGCCGGCAGCGCGAGCCGGTAGGGCAACGAGGCCAGGTCGTCGGTGCGGGGCAACTCCAGGTGCCCGGTCAGCTCCGCGGTCATGGGGCCTCCCGGCCTGGACTGAGGAGCGGAAGGAGCGCAGCGACTGGAGTGACGAGGGAAGGCCGGGAGTCAAAGCCCCATGACCGCGCCGGCGCCGAAGGCCCGGCCAAAAGTACAGTCATGACTCCCGGTCGCCGGTGACTCTGGGGGCGGCCTCGGCCTCCTTCGCGAGTCTGCTGATCACGTCGATGACCTCCTCCAAGGACAGATGCGTCGAGTCGACGGTGACCGCGCCGTCCGAGGCCACCAGGAACTGCGAGACGGTGGCGTCGTCGGCGTCCCGGCGGACGATCTGGTCGCGCAACTGCTCGGCCGTCACCGCCCCCGCCGTGAGCTCGGCGCCGCGCCGGGCCAGCCGGGCGTCCTGGTCGGCGGTCAGGTGCACCTTCAGCTCCGCGTCGGTCGCGACCACGGTGGCGATGTCGCGGCCCTCGACCACGATCCCGCCGGTCGGCTGGGCGTCGTCGATGATCTCGCGCTGCCGCCGGATCAGCTCCTTGCGGACGTCCAGGTTGGTGGCGATCTTGCTGACGCTCTCGCTGATCCGCGGCTCCCGGATCGCCGTCGTCACGTCGACGCCGTCGGCGATCACGAACTGCTTCCCGGGGTCCGTGCTGACCTCCAGCCGCAGCTCGCGGGACCGCTGAGCCACTGCTGCCGTGTCGTCCAGGTCGAGGCCGTGGTCGAGCGCCGACCACGTCACCGCGCGGTACGTCGCACCGGTGTCGAGATAGCGGAGCCCCAGCCTGGTGGCGACGCCTCGGGCCGTGCTCGACTTACCCGAGCCGCTCGGCCCGTCCACAGCGATGATCATGCCCTGAGGTTACCTGTGGCCGGGGACAATCCGCCGATCAGGACCGGCCGCAGGTGACTCCTGTACGGCGACTAGCTGGCTATAGGTCGAGTCAAGTTCTGGTGATGGCTGCGGGGTATTGTTCCGCCGCGGTGTGGGTGGATGTTGTGGGGTGTGTCGTGCCGCGGGTGGGGTTCGTGGGGTCGGTGTCCGAGCGCCCATGCTGACGTATGCGACCTGACGTTTGGGTGTTGGTCATCTGGCGTCGTGCGGGCTGCTGTGATGGGCGAAGGACCGGGCGCCAAGCTAGTAGCGGCGTGACGCTTGGTGCGTTCGCCATAGCGGTTGCGGCGTCTGTTCCGGTCCTTCGTCACGACCAGCGTCGCACCCACCGGCCGGAGTTGTGAAGGTGTGAGCGGGGCCTCTTTCCCGTTGTAGGTAAGGGGGCTGTTCCTCGCTGCTGGAGTGTGTGCCGGTGCTCGTGGCTGTCAAGGTCGTTCGTCCTCGCTGCGCTGCGGGCGCTCCACCTTGACCGCTTCCTCGGCACCGGCGGGGGGCAGCTATCGAGGAAACAGCCGGGTTGTGGTCAGGCGCCGGCTGGTCGGGTCCAGCGACTCGGGTCGTAGGCGGCCTGGTCGCGGACCAGAGCGAACGCGATCCGGTTCGCGCGGTGTGCCAGTGCGCAGGCGATGATCCCGCCGCGTTTCCCGCGGGCCTTGAGCCCGGCGGCGTAGGCCTTGGCGGCCGGGTCGCATTGCCACAGCCCGATGCCGAGGTCGATCAGGGCGCGGCGGAGCTCGACGCTGCCCTCGCGGCTGATCGAGCCGTCGCGGCGTTTCCCGGCCGACTCGTACTGCGTCGGCGACAGGCCGGCCGCCCGGCAGATCTGGCGAGGACCGGGCCAGCGGGCCGGATCTCCGACCCCGGCGCCATACCCGCTGGCTCGCACCACGCCCCAGCCCGGCACCGTGGTCAGCGGCTGGAACGGGCTCAGCGGCAACAGCCGGGCCAGCTCGGCCTCCGCCGCCGCGACCTGCGCGTCGAGATCGGCCAGCAGCGCCAGGTCCGCGGCCAGCACCTGCCGGGCCACCGCGGCATCGACGGTCGCCAGCGCATCGCGGGCAGCCGCCACCAGCCGGTCGGCCAGTGGCCGACGGACCTGCAGGCCGCGACCGGCAGCGAACCGGATGAACCGGGTCACGCCCAGCGCTGCGAGCCGGGCCGGGTCAGTGAACTCGGCCGCGACCAGCCGCCCGACCTTCGTGCCCA